>NZ_JQIU01000001.1 GCF_002379365.1 Brachyspira sp. G79
ACTTTTTGGTAAGGCTTTTATTTTATATATACATAAACAACTACAATTTGCCAAATAATGATTTTTTTAATTTGTATATTTGCAGTGTTTTGCTGCTAAGTGGCAATCCCGAAATGCAGTATTGCATTTTTACATATTATTTTATTACATTTAAAACAAAAACAATATATAAAAATTACTATAAATAAAAAATTATAGTGTATATTTTAATATAAGCCGTATAAAAAATACAAATCTGTATCATCTATAATTATTTAAAATCAGAATTAAGTTTAAAATATTCTAGTTCAGATGATAAATTGCTAGTGCCCTGTACTACTTCTTTTCCAAGTATAGAACTTTCATTAACAAGTTCTGCATTTTCCTGTGTAATATTATTAAGCTCATTCATAGCAGTATTAATTTGTTTTACACTCTCTTCTTCTTCAGAAGCAGATTCATATATTTGAGAAAGTATATCAAATACATCTTTAGCAGATTTTTCTATTTCAACAAGTATATCTAGAGAACGTTTTACAGATTCATCTCCTACTTCTATTTTAGTAACAGTTTTTTCTATTATACCTGTTATATTTCCAGCAGCCTCATTAACATTCTGTGCTAAAGCTCTAATCTCAGAAGCAACAACAGCAAATCCTCTGCCCTGCTCTCCAGCACGTGCTGCTTCAACTGCAGCATTAAGTGCCAATATATTCGTTTGAAAAGCTATAGACTGTATCAATTTTGTAATATTGGATATTTCTTTGCTGGACTCTGAAATTTCTATCATATTATTTGATATTTCACTTACAGCAGAAACTCCATCTTGAGTAGACTCTGTAACTTTAGCACTCATATTTTTGGCATTATATGAATTTTTTGAAGTATTTGATATAGCAGAAAAAAGATTCTCTATAGAGCTTGTAATCTCTTCAACAGCTGCTGCCTGAGATGAAGTACGATTTGATAAATTATCTATCCCTCCAGATATCTTTTCTGAAGAAGTATTAATGATAGATATGTTAGTCTTTAATTCTGATACTATAGTATGCATTATATGCTGCATATCATTAATAGAATTAGCCAAAACACCTGTTACATCTTTTCTTTTTAATTCTTTTTCATCAAACTGACTGTCAAATCTTCCGTCCTGCATCAAAGTCATTATAGTAATAGCATGATATAAATTATTGGATAAAGGTATCACTATTTTTGCTACTAAAATAAACTCAAGCACTATAAGCAGTATTATGCATAAAAACAAACTTATCATCATAAATCTGAACTGAGAATAAAAAGGTTCAGCACTTCCTTTAAATACCAATATCCAAGGAGCATTATCAGTTTTTTGAATAGAATACCATTCATCTTTTATAATATTCAAATCCCCAATATGAGATGATAAATTATTTTTAAAATCAGAAAATATTTCATAAGTAAATAAATTATTAGTTTCATTCAAAATATAGTCACTATTTTCATGAGTCATAAAAATACCTTCTTCAGAAACTATATAAACATCTTCTGTAAAATTCTTTTTAAGGCTCTCTGTAATAGCATTAATATTAGCAAAATCTATGGCACATACACCCTTAAGAGCTCCATTAGTATAAACAGCCTTACCAAATGTTACCGTAAGTTTATTAACAGCAAAATCAATATAAGGATCGCTAATCATTATATCATTAGCAGAAACAGAATCCTTATACCAGTCCCTAGAAGTTTGATCATAAGTTAAAGGATAAACTTCCAAAGTATTCATAAAGACTCCTCCATCTGGATAAGGAGCACTTCCTCCAAAATAAACATTTAAATATCCAGTATTAAGTTTCTGAACATTTGTAATAAAATTTCCAAATTCCACCCAGCTAGGATTAGATTCTAAATATGCCGCCATAACATATATAGTATTTTTAAGCTCTTCAACATAGCCTTCAGTTCTTGTTTTAGCTTCTAAAGTTTGAAGATGCTTTTCTCTTAAAAATCTTGATTTATATAAAGGTCTGTAAACAAAACAAATTATGATAAATAATAATAATAAAAATATTATAAAAGGAGCTAAGAATTTAAGCATTAATCTATTTTTCATAATAAAATCCTTTATACAAAATAAAAACATATACTTTATAATATATAGATAATATTAACAAAGTCAAAAATAATTATACTTTT
>NZ_JQIU01000002.1 GCF_002379365.1 Brachyspira sp. G79
ATAACTGCATACCAGCTTTTTATAATTAAGAGTATTTCTTTTTATAGATTCTGAGAAGTTAATTTTTCCCTTTAATACTGATAAATCTTCTTCCAAAGTGATATAGCCTCTATAAAAACCTCTTTTAATTAATTTTTCTAAAAAGATATTAAGAATATATCCCATAACATTATAAATATTATCAAACTTTTCATCACCAAAGATTTCTTTTTTATTATTATCTTCATCAATAGTATTCCAAATATTCCAAGCATAAGAGAGCATGTAGTATATATTTTTAATAGGTATTTTTATATTGTTATTCATTTTATAAAAATTATATTATTTATCCAATAACTTTTTTATTTCCTTCTCTGCTCTCTCTTCATTATCAAACCAATATTCTCTTAATGTAGGAGCTATTTCATATTCTATAATATTTTTGTATTCGGCCTCATCTATTTTATCGCAAAAATAACTATGCCCTATAGTACAGCCTCTGCCTAGAGTTTTATCATTTTTTATAATATCATTCAAATTACTAAACTTTGTATTTATTTTATTTATAAGATTATCATTTATATTCTTTTCTTTCAAATAGTTTATAAACTTTTCATTTCCGAAAGCAGGCTCAATATCTACAAAGCAGAATCTTCTGCGTAGTGCATAATCAATAAAGGCAATGCTTCTATCAGCAGTATTCATCATACCTATAATATACAAATTATTAGGCACGCTGAAACTTTCATTATTGTAAGGAAGTATAATTTCAGCATCTCTATTGTCAGCCTCTATAAGCATTAAAAGCTCGCCGAATATTTTAGATATATTTCCTCGGTTAATCTCATCTATTATAAAAAAATAATCATTATCCATATCGGAAGAGGCTTTCTGACAAAAATCATAAAACACACCGTTTTTTAATTCGAAGTTTTTATCCGTAGGCTTATAACCTATAATAAAATCTTCATAAGAATAGCTTTCATGAAACTGCACCATTTTTATTTTACTGTCATCGGCTTCTCCAATGATTGAGTAAGCGAGTTTTTTGGCAAGAAAAGTTTTGCCTACTCCGGGTGAGCCTTGAAAAATAATATTCTTTTTTCTTTTTAATAAATTATAAATAGTATCGTACTTTTCTTCAGATATAAAAACTTCATTAAGGAAATTTTCTTTACTATATGAATTATCCGATTTATCATTAGTTTGTTCGTATTGATTTTCCTCATCGTCAGTTTTTTCATCTTCAAACAAATTATCAAATGATATATCTTTAATATTATTTTTTTCAATTATTTCTTTACATACTTTTACTAAATTGTCAGATCTATCTTTATTAAATGGGTAATGATATTTTATATATTCTTTTGTTGAAATTAATGATTTTTCTAGTTCTTTAATACCATGTAGTTTTCCTATTTTTTTAATGATAAATTGCAGTACATTTAATTTAAAACTTCTTTTAAATCCTACACCTTTTCTCATGCACCTATATATTCCGTATAAAAAATTAAATGAACTATATTTGTATATTCCTTTAACATCTATTTTCAAACACTCATTAATTCCTTCTGTTCTTTTAATTTCACCATTATATATTTGCTCCATTACATCATATATTTTTTCTAACTGTTCATTATTTAATTCTTCTTTCATCTTTACTCCAAATAAATAATATATATTAGGTATTTTATTTCACAATAAAAATTATCTTAAAGGGGCTTCTGATATACTTACCTTTATATCATCTAATTTATTAGCTTCAGTATTTTTTAAGTGAAGTGCCTTTCTTATATATTCGGCAACTGCTTCATTGTTTTCTACTTTTGAGCCTATTATTATTTCTTTTATATAATTACTATTTTCATCAAAAAGTTTTATATAATCAATATAGAGCTTTTTATTATAATTGTCAATTAATATTTCATCAGACTTATAATCATTTGTCACAAGCATTCTAAGTTCCTGTTCTTCAAAGAATGCTTCATGCTTTATTATGTATTTTATGTTTTCAAATAAATAGCTGTATAATTGATTTTTAATATTTTTATAATTTTCATTATTTTTTGGGTCTTCTATCTGTTTTTTAATTTCTCTTGTATAATGAAATATTTTTGCAAATGCATATTTAATCATATCTTCTTTTTTATCATCTTCTTTTAACTCTGCTTTATAATCAATATTATTCAAATCAATAATATTACTTGCATATTTTAGTATTTTTTCTTTA
>NZ_JQIU01000003.1 GCF_002379365.1 Brachyspira sp. G79
TTATTATGCTTTATTTCTTTGAAAAATAATAATATATTGTTCTTTTCTTATATAAATAATTCATTAGTTCCAAGTATATTTTTTATTATTTCTGGAATAATTGCTATTTTATTAACTACGGTTATACCATTTATTAATATGCGTAGTATATATGAGGCAGTTGAATATACTTATAACGATTATAAAATCAACTTAAAATATTCTATAATAGGTTTTTTAATTATATCATTAGCTGTATTTATATTTAATATGTTTTTTAGCCCGCATCATTTTTGGTTTTTATTTGTTATTATATATGCTTCATCTTGGCCTTTGACTGTATTTTTCTTTTATAGTTTTTTTAAAAATTTAAATGGGAAATGATTATGAATATTAATGAATTTTATAAAAATGTTAAAAGAAAATATCCAAATACTAAAGAAGTACTTGAACAGTTAGATGAAATAAAAGATATGCTTAATTCTGAAGTTAAAGATTATGTAAAAAATGGAATGAAATATGAAGAAGCATGCAGTAAAGCTATAGAAAATCTTGGAAATATCGATGAAGTTTTTGAAGATATAAGTAAAGATGCTAAAATCGTTTATAATGTTTATATAAAAATATTAACAGCTTTAATATCCTCTTTTTCTACATCTTTGTTGGCTTTTATTTTTGGTTTAATCATAGATAATTTAAGTTTTTTTAATGAAACTACTAAAATTGGATATAAACTTACTATGCCCTATTTTTATTTGATGTTATTTATTTATATAGTTGTTTATTCTCTTTGGAATTTCTCTGATAATATAAAACCTAAAATAAGAAAGTATGGTTATGATATTTATAAAATTAATTTAAAAAACTCTATTATTGCGGTTATAATTTATTCAGCAGTAATGCTTATTATAAATATTGTTACTATTAAATATAATAATTATTTATGGTTTGTTTGGGCTTTTATGGGAATATTAAATTGGACTATTTCTATAATTGCAGATTATTATTTATTTAGAAGTAAAATATTTGAATATAAAAAATAAATTTATAATATTTTATACAAAGTATATTGACAGACATAATACTTATGTTATAATAGTACTATAAGATAAATAGTAGGTGTGATGCTTTGAAGAAAATATTATTAGTATTTTTTATATTGTCAAGTTTTCTTTTTGCTCAGAATGATTTTGTAAAATCTGGTTTTCATTATAGTTATAACTATTTTGGATTTCCTTTTTCTGTTGATTTAGGATATGCATATAAAAAGAATTCACATTTTGTATATGTACCTCGTGTAGGAATAAGTTTTGATTACGGCTCTGAGTCATCATTTGGAATATTTGCTAATATTGGAATGGAGTACAGATATAGAAGATTTTTTATAGATTTAAATTACAAACAAGGAATAACGCCTCCTTTTTCTACATTTAATTATAAAGATTTAGAATATTACGGACAATTAAAATTAGGATATTCTTTTGATAATGTAATGATTTCTTATGGTATGAATATAGGAAAGATACTTTCTTCTGAGAGAGAGGTTTACAGATTAAGCTCTATTTTTAAGATTAATCAAAGTGTTGGTTTAAGTTCTACATTTGTTGATGACGGTGTTAATAAACTTAAATTTAATGCAGGCATAGGTGCGAGCATTATACCTAATGAAAATCAGTATTCATATAATGTTTCAGCTAGTATGCCTTATTCATTTTTTCATTATTGGGGCGAGCTTGGTATTATGCCTTATATAGGATACAGTGCTTATTTTGATAAAAGCAGTAAAAAATATTCTATAGGGTTTAAATATTTATACTCTCTTATGATGATGCCTTTAAGTAATTTAGAAGCCCATCTTAAAAATATGGATTTTCTTACATTTGTTCATTTTGAATATAAATTTTTTATGAGATTTCTTCCGTCTGGTTTTAATGATATATACTTAGTTGCTTTTGGGAATGTGGGATACGGAAAATATTTTGAAACTAGCATTGATAAAGGAAATTTATTGTATGTAGTAGGAGGAGGAATAGGGTATAACCTTTATGGTACAACACCTTTACAATTAACTTTCGGTGTTGATAATAATAAAAGTTTGGTTATGAATTTAATAATAAGCACTATAGTGTTTTAATATTTTGGAGTTTATTATTATGGTGAATGTTAAAAATAAAATTATATTTTCTTTTTTATGCTTAATCTTTTATACAGCATTGAGTTTATCATTTTATTTAATACCTTTTAATTCAGAAGTATTAAGTTTAATTGCAATATTTTGTACTACTATATTTAGTGTATTTTTTATACTTCCAGCATTTTTATATTCTCCTATTTATTCAATAGTGATTGGTATTTTATATTATATATTTTTCAGATTATTTGAAATTATAAGAGTGTTTACTACTTTGGATTCTACAC
>NZ_JQIU01000004.1 GCF_002379365.1 Brachyspira sp. G79
TTTTTGCCTTATTTTAAATCCCGCCCAATATATTCAGCATTCTATTTAAAATAATAACTATTATATTTTTTATAATCTTTTCTGTAATTACAGCACCCACCCTAAATTTTATTAAGATTTACAATATCTAAACCGCACGTAGAATCAAATTAAATATATAAAATAGATTAATAATAACATACGAACTATATAAAAAATTTCGCTCACCGTGCGTTTTATAGATTAATAGCTTATGAAGGCACTAATATTTATGAGTTATACTGAAACAATTTTATTTTATAAACTGATACACTTTATATAGAATTATCAACTTTTTTGTCAAGATTTAGTCAAAGTTTTTACTATGGGCAATGGGCACACTTCGCAAAAGTGCAGGTATTAAAATTATTATCAAATTACATAATTATGTTTTATATAAAATAAATTGTAAAATTTAGTATAAAATAGAGTTTTCCATACAGCGTTACTTACGACATACCTACCCGCAAGAAAAGAAGTTGTATCGGAAAGAATGTAAAGCCATGAAAATATCTAAATTTTAAAAATTTATTTTTTTAAAAATTATAGTTGTTTAGGTATATCAGTATTTTTATATAAATTAATAAATTCGCTTGCTGCGTATAATGAACCTATTACAAGTACTGGTTTATTATTGTTATTAATTGATTTTATATTATCAATGGCATCATAAAAATTTGATATATGCTTTACATTCGGTTTATCCTTTAAATATTGATAGGTTTTAGAACTGTCAGTTTCTTTATATGCTATATTGTCTGGAGAGCTTAATATTATTTCTGAATTATATCTTTTTAATATATCAGACATATTTTTTATATCTTTTTGACTTAAAGGAGCAAATAGTATTATTATATCATCATACCATTTATATATTGTATTTAATACTCTTTCTAATGATTTAGCATTATGAGCACCGTCTACTATTATATCAGGATTTCTATGCATAAATGTAAGGCGTGCATTTATATAAAAATCCTTTAATGAAATAATTGCTTTATTAATATTTTTTTCGTTATATTTATTATCTGCCTTGAGAAGTATATTCAATGCCTTAAAAGAAAGTGATATATTTTCTGCCTGATGTTCTCCAAGCAATGTAGTTGAAAAATTATACTCTTTATCTTTTTCTCTATAAATAAACTCAAGTTTTTCATTGCTGTTTAATGTAATATCTGCAGAAAAATCTTCTTTAAAAACATATAAATTACAATTATTTTCTCTCGATATATTTCTTATTATTTTTATAGAATCTTCTTCCTGAAATGCTGATACAACTGAAGTGTTTGGTTTTATTATTCCAGACTTTTGAGCTGTTATCTCTTCTATGGTGTATCCTAATATCTCCATATGATCATATGATATAGAAGTTAAAATACTTACAGATGAGTCTACTATATTGGTACAGTCTAATTTTCCTCCTATTCCTACTTCTATGCAGGCATAATCAACAGCATTTATATAAAAATAATATAGTCCCATTATGGTAAAAATTTCAAATACTGTTATATTATTATATATTTCATAACTATCTATAATATTTTTTATCTTTAGTGTAATATTTATAAAATCTTCTTCACTAATCCAATTTTCATTTATAGATATTCTCTCTCTCTCATTAACTATATGAGGGGAAGTAAATGCTCCAGTTTTATATCCTAGGGAAGAAAGCATCTTTGACAATGTTAATGTAGTTGAACCTTTACCCTTTGTACCTGTTATATGTATTACTTTAAATACCTGTTTATATCCCAATAATTTTAATATTTCTTTTACATTGTTTATATGATTAAGATTGTTTTTATGAAGAGTCTTTTTTCCCATAAAGGAATATATATAATCCAAAGCCTCATTTATATTTTTCATATTTATGTTTCCAATAAAAATAATTAATTAAAAATAATTAAGTAGAATATCATATTTTGGAAAAGACCGCAAGGAGTAATTTATTGATTATTTCATATATAAGTTTATTTATGTATGCAATATAATCTCTAATTTAACAT
>NZ_JQIU01000005.1 GCF_002379365.1 Brachyspira sp. G79
GCCATATTTTTTACAATATCATAAGTAAGCCTTTGTTTTTTTCCTATTAAAGAAAATAGTCATTTTGTTTATAATAATGCCAAGGAACTGCAAAAATATGAATAAACATAAATATTATTAACAAGTTAAATAATTTAGTCTTTTCATAATATAAATAATTTGTAAATAACAAAATAGTAAAGAAAGATAATGCAAACATAGAAAAATGATAAACATATCCGCCTCCTTTACCATTTAAAATCATAGGACAAAGTATAGCCACAGGTATATACAAAAAATAAAAGAATAACACCTCTTTTAATAAAGCATCATTTTTAAATCTTTGACCTTTAAATAAATCCTTCTTGCATAAAAACATAATAGAATATACAAAAGAAGCAATTACTATAACATGAGAAATTATTATTGTAATTATTACTATGGGACTAAATATACCCCAATAAGTTAATGCGGTTTTCACATCAAATTTATTTAATGTAAAAGTAGGAAATATTATTTGTGCATATATTTGAGGGAAGCGTTTATAAAATGGTACAGTATAACCTTTTGATAAATTAATCATCTTCAAAGAGTTATTAAATCCATTTTGAATCTCCGCTATTAAATACGGTAAATACAATAAAAATGATATGAATACACCTAAAGCTAAATATTTAAAATATTTCTTAGAATAATCCCTTTTAATTATTAAATAAACTAAAAGTGTAGGAACTATACCATAATATACAGCAAAATGAAATTGTCCCATAATAGCTAAAACAGGAAATAAAAGTGCCGCAAAAACTTTTGAATATTTTTCATCTCTTAAATACTCTACAAAAAACATGCAAAACAAAAATGAAAACATTACAACAGGATTAGGATTAGTAAAAGAAGTAGTAACTTCAAATATAATACAGTTAACTGCCATAAAAGAAGTCATAATAGCAGCAGACACTATTCCAAATCTAATATAAATCCATATTAAAAATATAAATAAAACTAATAAATATAAACTAACATCAATAATTCTAGCTGTATAATAATTTTCCCCGCCCAAATTAAATAATAATAAAAATTTAGAATAAAATCCTGCTCCGGGAACTCTAGCTATATCATCAACTAAAAGCCCGCTTGTAACTAGTCTTGCTCCAGTATGCGGAATTTGTTTATTATCATGAGCTGTTTTCATCTCATAAAAATGCTGTTCATTATCATTAGATAAAAAAGAATTTCTCTGAAAATAAAAATTTGATATTACACTTATAATAATAGATAATATAATTAATGATAATAAAATAATTTTACTTTTCTTTTCCATTTAGTAATATCCTTTTTTATTTATTATAAAATTTGTATATAGTAAAACCTTTTGTACTAGTAACGATATCAGCATTATTATCAATAATATATTTCATATCATTTGCATTTCTATTTGAATCCCAATTTTTCTCAACAATATTATCTTTAATTATATATGTTACTTTTGCATTGTCTGAATATTTAAGTCTATTATTAGGAAAATAAGTATCAAAAATATCTTTATGCTGTCCTTCAAGTATGCCTGAAAAAGAATCATAAATTTTTATATTTTCACCATTTGAATCATTTTCAATAATATCAAGCAAAGCAGCAAAACTTTTATAATTTCTAGGTTCTTCAAATAATTTCCAATATCTAATCAATTCTCCAGACATAGCAAATAAATTTAATACCAATAAAATAGCTGTTATATTAAAATATTTTCTGCTATTTTTTAATCTATTTTCATTTTGTACAAAAAATAATAAAATAGGTGTAAATGAAATAGAATAAGCAGAATATAAATAATGAAATGTTCCAGATTTTGATCTAAATACTATAAAACTAATAATTGTAACTGGAATAAATAAAAACAATATAAAAATTAATTCTTTTAATATTTCTTCTTTGTAATTGGAAATATTTTTTCTTTTTAATAAAAAAACAAAAGATCGTATAAAAGCAAAAGCTGAAAAAATAATGCTTACAGCTAAAAAAATTAACCCATAAAAATATACAGGTTTAGTAAACCAATAATAAATAATAGAACCCGTTCTAGTACCAAATAAAGCAGATAATTCATTTGTAGGAAATAATATTAAAGCATAAACTTGAGGAAAAGGTATAGATGAAAGTTCTCCCCTCATATTCATAGCATATTGAACATTTAAAAAACCTGTTTTTATTTCATGTAAAAGGTATGGTAAGTACAATAGAAAAGATATGAAAACTCCTAAAGCCCAAAATAATATATATTTTTTAGTTCTTTTAAATCTAATTATTAAATATAGTATTAATGTAGGTACCATAGAGAAAAAAACAACCATATGCCCCTGAGCCATTAATGCAAGTACTGGAAATATCATAACAGCGGATATTTTTATGATTCTTTCATTATTATTTTTATTTAAATATTCGTATAAAAAAATAAATAATGGCAAGCTAAACATTAAAGTAACATTAGGATTCCAAAAATCAGTCATAGCCATTATTAAATATCCATTAATCATTATAATAGGACTCATAAGAGAAGCTATAAAAAGTCCAAACCTTTTATAAATCCAAAACATAAATATAAATAATATTATCAAATTAAAAATTAGATTAATAATTTTGGCATTAAATAAATTTTCACCGCCAATACTATAGAATAAAATATATAGTATATAGTAAAATCCTCCGGGAACTTTTGGACTGGTTTCAGCATCTGTACTTACAAATCTAGCCCCCATTGTTGGAAACTCTTTATTTCCATAATATTTTTTCATATCATAAAAATGAGATTCCTGATCCTTACCTATAAATCTTTTATCTATAGCATAAAATGAAATTGAAACACAAAAAACTAATGATAAAATTATTAGCAAAAATAAAAAATTTCTTAATTGCATTATTATATCCTAAATTATATTCCATCAAAAGGTTTATCACTATTATATTTATATACTAATAAAGCACTATTACTATATAACAGTTTAGAATTATTATTAAAATATAGCATATAATTAGATATTACATCATTATTTTTTGATAAACCTACAACTCTATCAAATACAAAATATATATTAGTTGAATTATCATTTTGTTTCCATACATTATTGGTAAAAAAAGTAATAGCTATATCCCTATACATATTATTATGAGCATAAATACTTATGACATTGGCATCAGAGTTTATAGAATCTTCATAAATAGTTTTTATAACATTTTCCATAGCATATA
>NZ_JQIU01000006.1 GCF_002379365.1 Brachyspira sp. G79
ATAATAATAAAATAATAATTTTTAAATATTAGAAAGCCAAATATAAAAATTGTGAGAATATAGCAAATTCATTTGCTATATATTTTTAGCGAACAATTTTTATTAGCAATAATAATAAAATAATAATTTTATAAACTTTTAAATACTTAAATTGGGAACAGTTTTTATGGATATCAAAGCAAATAATATAAAAAAAGCATATATAATATTCGTTGCAGACAGCAAACAATACAGAAACAGCAAAATTAATATAGATAATATACTAGATGAACTTTCAATGCTATGCGATACAGCAGGATATGAAGTATCAGAAAGATATTCATTTATTCAGCAGAAAATAACTGCAGGCACTTATATAGGTACTGGTAAATTAGAAAGTTTGAAAGAAAGTGCTTTAATTGATAATGTTGAATATTTTGTATTTGATAATGAGCTGAGCGGTTCGCAGGTTAATGCTATAGAAGAAGGCTCTAATATAAAGGCACTTACAAGAACAGAAATAATACTTGAAATATTTGCAATGCGTGCTAAAACTATGACTGCAAAAATGCAGGTGGAATTAGCATTTTTAGAATTTGAATATCCAAGATTAAAAGGTAAAAGAACAAATCTAAGTCAAATAAAAGGAGGTATTGGATTAAGAGGAGGTGCTGGAGAAAAACAGTTGGAATATGACAGAAGAAGAGCAAGAGAGAGAATACATAAATTAAAAACTCAATTAAGTAAAGTAGAAAAATCAGCAAGCACAGGGAGAAAATCAAGGGGAAATGCTTTCAGAGTTGCTATAGTAGGATATACTAATGCTGGAAAAAGCACATTATTTAATCTGCTATGCAAAGAAAGTGTTTATGTAGAAGACAAATTATTTGCAACTTTAGATACGCATACTAGAAAACTATATCTTGGAGATGATACACCTGTAGAAGTTATAATAAGCGATACAGTAGGATTTATAGATAGACTTCCGCATACATTGGTAGCATCATTTAAGTCCACACTTTCCGAAGTTGTAGAAGCTGATTTATTACTGCATTTAATTGACGCTTCTGATGAAAATATTAATGATAAACTCATTCAGGTAGAAAGTATTATAAAAGAAATAGATGCATCACATATAAAAAGAATAGTTGTATTTAATAAAATTGATAATATAGATGATGTGCAGAAAAATAAAATATCTACTTCTTATGATGATTCAATATTTATAAGTGCTAAAAATAATATTAATATAGAAACGCTTAGAAAGAAAATACTTGATAATATATTGGAATTAAGAAAGGAAATATAATAATTAATTCATTCTTCTCAGCTGAGCAAATATAACAACCCAAAAATCCTCGCCATTAATAGCATAATGCGAGACGCCTACATGTGTAAATTTATCGCTTAATATATTAATCTTATACTGTGAAGAGTTCATCCAATAACTTACAACCGTTTCAGCATTCTTAAATCTATATGCTATATTCTCATCAGAAGAAAAAACCCTTATCCGATTCTCATATAGAAGTTCATCATACCGAGTATTATTTGGTCTTATATGAGAAAAATTGATTGAAAGCTCTTTCGCTCTAATCTCTGCCACTTTATTAAGTTCATCGTTAAGTTCAAATAAGTACAAACCTTCATTTTCTCTAACTTCATTCAATGCACCTAATATTGCTTCAGCTTCATAATTAGACTCTGAATACAAAACTGTCAGAGAACAAAAATAAAGAATAAATAAAGCTTTAATCATAATCTTAAACATAATATATTCTACTTCTACAATTTTCTATTATTTATAAATACAGTGTTAAATATAATATTTTTTTATTATTTTTCAAGTCTGAGTAATAATTTATTTTTGTTAATTTCAGAAATATTAGAATGCGTTATATTGTAAATTATTCTCTTTCTTATCCTATCTATAATGCTTATATCATTATTTTTATAATATGATATTATATCCAAAATATCATTTGTAATATCAAATAAATACTCATTTGATTTTCTTGAACATAATCTGCTGTAAGTCTTTAATATATATTCTCCAAAATATTTTATAAGTTTTATATTATTTGATAGTATAGCACCATTAAAATGATATGAATATATTTTTAACGCCCCTATATTATCTTCTTTCATA
>NZ_JQIU01000007.1:0-9943 GCF_002379365.1 Brachyspira sp. G79
GGTATTATATTCAAAACTAACATTTTTTGTATACATTAAGAGTTCATGTGAAAATATACCGTCTTCCCCTGGATGAAGATTAATAGGATATCTTAAATATTTATAATTGTCTAATATTGATCTTTTTATAAACATTGACCAAGTAGGAAGTGCTGAATGATAATCTTTATTAACTCTTTTATCCAAGTTCCAAAAAGTACTTAATACCACTAAATCGCTGTTATTTTTTTCAGCATTATTATAAAAAACTTCAATAAAATCATTATCTATATAGTCATCACTATCCATACAAAATATATATTCACCATTTGCTCTTTCTATACCATCATTTCTAGCAGCAGATACTCCTGCATTTTTTTTATCTATTATTATTATTCTTTTGTCTTTAGAAGCATATTCTTTTAATATTTCAAGCGAATTGTCAGCAGAGCCATCATTAATACATATTATTTCCAAATCTTTATAAGTTTGATTAATAATACTTTCCAAACAAGTTCTCAAATAATTTGAAACATTATAAATAGGTATTATTATGCTAACCATATTTTAAATCTTTTCTATATCCTCTAAACTCAATCCAGTTATTTTTGCTATTTCTTTATTATCCATATTCATATTTTTTAGTTTTAATGCTATGCTTTTTGCCTTATTAATTTCGCCTTTTTCTATACCCTGTTCTATACCCTGTTCTATACCCTGTTCTATACCCTGTTCTATACCTTCTTTTATACCTTCTTCTTTTCCTAATCTTCTCTCCTCATCAAGCATTATTTGATTACCATATAAATAAGCTTCCTTTTTTTCATATTCCATCATCATCAATCTGCTTTTTACAAAATTATTATATTTTTTCTGCACTTCTTCCATTATGGGTTTTTCTTTTACTATTTCAGACATAGATGCCTCCAAATTTTTACTTGTAAATATTTTGAGCCAATAATTTAAATCTTTAGATAAAACATTTTTCCTGAACTTTTTTAACTCTATTATATGTATTTGCAAATGATCAGTTAGAAGTTTTTTATTATTCATCTCATAAAGCATATAACAGGAATGTATATTTTTCGTTTTATCTAAATTGAAATTGAGAAGATTAATACTTATTACAGGAGTTAATTCATCGTATCTTTCACCATGTTTTAATAATTTACTGTAATTAGCAGCCCAATAATAAAGTATGCGTTCTGGAAATCGCGAATTGCCTTGAAGCTGAATTTCTATTATAACAACAGATCCATTTTGAGTAATACACTTGACATCTACAATGGTTTCTTTCAAATTCTTGTTCTTCTTAAAGTTAAAAGGTGTTAGTATCTCCACAGAACGAAAAGTCTTCATATCGGCATTAATCATTATAGAATTGATAAAATCTAAAAGTATAGCCTCACTGCTTCCTTTATCAGTAAATAAGTATCTTATAAAATAATCATTCAAAGGATTGAAATATTTTATTTGTTTAGTATTTAATTTCTTTTTCATAAATATATTATACTAAAATAAGAATAAATTGTCAAAGTTTACTTAACTAATTTAAAAATTCTAAAGTATAATTCTTATATAAAAAAGAGATGCTTTATAAAAAACATCTCTATTAAAAAATATTAAAAATCAAACAATCAATTAATTTTTTTCGTTAATATAAGAAAGCAGACTCTCATATTGAGCTTTCATATTAGCAGGAACTTTAGGATCATCAAGTAATTTTTCTAAATATTTTTTGGGTTCATCTTTTTCTCCAGCTAATGCCATGATTACAACTTTATAATAATGAGCAACATAAACTTCTTCTGATTTAGGATAGTTTTTTATTATATTATCAAAATATTCATTTGCATTTTCATAATCTCTTTTCTGTGCCTTTATAAGTCCGAAACCAAGCAAATATTTAGCCATAGCTTCATTAGATATAGCTTTTTTATCCATTAATATATCATATATTTTTTTTGCCTCTTCTTCATTTCCAGATTCTAAATACAAATCGAGTTTTTCCAAACTAGGCTCTTTACTTGCTAAAACTACATTAATTTTATTTAGCTTTTCTATAGCATTTTTCATATAAGGTACAAATTTTTCTCCTTCAACATACCCGCCTATATTTTCTAATACAAATCCGTCAGCACTTATAAATAATATAGTAGGAAATCCTTGAACTCCGTATCTCTGAGCTATTTCAGCACCTTCCTTTGAAGTTTCAGGATTTAATTTTACAGATACCATTTTTTTTGCCATATCTATAACTTCTTTATTGGCATAAGTATTTTTATCAAGCTCCTTACACCAAGTACACCAATCAGTATAAACATCTATCATTATAGGAAGATTTTTTTCTTTTGCTTTTTTCATTGCTGAAGCCAAATCTTTTTCCCATTTTATTTCAGCACTAGCTTTATTGCATGCTATAATAGACAATACAGTTATTAATACAATTAATATTTTTTTATTCATAATTAGACTCCATTTATTAATTTTATTATAAAATATTTTTTTAAATAATATTATTCACTTAAATTAAAATAATCTATTAAATTTATATATTGTTCTTTTATATCTTCAGGCACTTCATTAGTAAGATTTTCTATGTATTTTATTCCTTCATTAGTTTGTCCATTATTAACTATCATATCAAGTGCTTTATAGTAATGTGCTATATAAACTTCCTTTTGATTATCATATTTATCAATGATTTCATTAAAATATCTCATGCCGTTTTCATAATCATCATTATCTAAAAGCATAACAGCAATTTTTGACATATATTTAGTTATATTATTTTCAGGTATTTTATTTTCTTTAATCAGTATATCATACATATCTGAAGCCTCTTTAGCATATCCTGAATCTATATATATATCAAGTTTTTCTATACTGGGTGCATCATCTTTAAAAGCATTTTTTATATTTTCTTCTTTTTGTTTTATGCCTCTCATTTCATTGATTAATTCATCGCTTTCTATATATCCTATTATTCTTTTTATAACAAATCCGTCGCTGTTCATAAAAAGCATTGTAGGAAATCCTGGTATATTGTACTTTTTTAATAAAGTATCTCCATTGCTTGATTTTTCTGGATTAAATTTTAATGCTATAAAATTTGTAGTGTAATCTGATACTTCTTTATTTTTAAATGTAGTTTTATCCATTTCCTTGCATGCACCGCACCAATCGGTATAAATATCCATCATTATTGGTTTGTTTTCAGATTTTGATTTTTCTATTGCTTTATCAAAATCATTTTCCCAATTTATTTTATTGTCAGAGCATGATACAAGCATAATAAAACACAGTATTATCATGTATAATTTATTCATTATGTTTCCTTAAAATAATTTTTAATAATAAAACAATTAAAAATTATAAAAGTAAATAATACTTTTTAATTATTATTAAGATACAGATGTAGTTTTAAGCAAATATGCTACATATACTATATATATAATTAAAAATATTATTCCTTTAACTTTTCCTAAACTTCTTCTTTTAAGTGTAAATATAAGAAGCAAAAGCCCAGCAAATACCATAATAGAGAAGTCCATTAAATAATCCTGAGTGTTACTTAATATTATACCGCCGAATTTTAGCGATGCTATAGATGATATACCTAAAACTCCTCCTACATTAAATATATTGCTTCCTACTATATTTCCTATAGATATATCAGCCTCTTTTTTAATAGCAGCTATAACACTTGTAACAAGTTCTGGTATACTAGTTCCTACAGCTACAACTATAAATCCTATTATATGCTCACTTAAGAAATTTCTAAATATTCCAGTAACTCCTTTAATAAATACATCAGATCCAAATGCAAGTGCCAATATTGCAACTATTATTTTAAATATAGCCCTCGATATAGAATGTGTTTTAGTTGATGATGAAACCTCTTTTTCAAAAGCTGCTAATTCATCTTTATCTTTTGATATTACACTATATAGATAATAAACGTATATACATAATAAAATTAATAGTATAATACCTTCTATTATAGATATTTTATCTCCGCTTAATCTTTTTGTCTCTATATTAAAAAGCATTAACCCTAAAGCTATATACATTATAAACATAGAAATCATAGAAACATAATATGACTTTTTTCCAGCAGACATATTCATAAATAAAGCGGAAACTCCAAGTACAAATACCACATTAAATATATTACTTCCTATAACATTACCAACAGCAATAGCACTTTCTCCCCTCAAAGCACCAAATAAACTTACAAAAAGCTCTGGCATAGATGTACCCATAGCAACCACTGTAAGTCCTATAACTATAGGCGGTATTTTTAATCTGTTTGCTACCATAACACTACCGTCTACAATATATGTTCCGCCCAGATATAATAATAATATACCAGCAACTGTAAAAACTATGTTTAATAAAATATTTTCCATAAATTAATCCCTATTCTTTTTATTTATTATCTTCATTCTCTTCATTAACTTTGTTATTATTTATTTTATTATCTGTTTTTTCTTCACTATTATTAACTTTATCTTCTGTATTATTATTATTTTCTGATGTTTCTGATGAGCTATTATCAATATTATCTATTTTATTTTTTTTGCTTAAAGCTGATACAATAAACACTATAATACATATAATTAATATTAATATTACTAATGCAGTTGAAAGCCATAATGGAGATAACACCCATACCCAATTCCAAGCAACCGCTTTAAATAATTTTAATATAACAAATATTATTCCTAAAAAAGCAAAAAAAGCAGCGGCAACATTTAATATAGGAAATTTATTTTCTTTTACTGCTATTTCACTACTTTCATTATTTTCATTATTTTGATTTTCAGTACTTTCATTTTTATTATCTTTCTGTTTTTTGAAAAATACAGCATTAAAAGAAATAGAAAATATTATAAGTATTACCTCTAATAATACTATACTTAGTACTGCATACCAATTTAAATCAATCAATACTTTTGATAGTTTTAATAATACAAGAATTATTATAAAAACAGGCAGAACTCTCAAAGAGAAGTTTGTTAAACTATTGATAAGATGCAAGATTGCCATTGTGAAAACATTTTTTATTTTTCCCATAATTTCATTCCTATAAAAATAATAATATCCTAATAATATATTATTTTTATTAAATTTAAACAGTCTTTACAGTATTTAATAAATATTTTTTATTGTTTTATTTTACAGTATAAAAAATAACGGCATGAGAAAAAGTATCCCATGCCGCAATTATGAATTTATTTAGGGTTATTCGGATTTTATCTGCATAACTAATACTTTAAATGCTTCTACAGCCTTTAAAGAATGCGGAGCATTGGCTGGAATTGTTATTGACTTTTCAGCTGCAACTTCAAATTTTTCTCCGTCAATTGTTATTTCTGCTTTACCTTCAAGTACAGTAACTAAAACATCACCTGTGCTTGAGTGTGTAGGTATTTCTGATGCTTTATCCGCAGATATTATTTTTATTATTAAGCTTTTTCTATCAACTAATGATAATGCTGATATAGAATTAGGTTTTATTTCTACTAAGTCTTTTAATGCTGTAACTTTTTTATAATCTATATTATCAATAAATTTTTGCATTTATTCTCCTTAATAAAATTCTTATTTAGTTTTGTTTATATTATCTAACATTTATCTATAAAAATCAGTTGCCATAGCAACAATATATAATTTTTTATAAAATAATTTTAAATTAATATTTATTATTTTAAGAAAAACCTATTAATATATTCATATAAAAATATTGCAAGTACTATAAAAGGAAGTATATAGCTTATATAAAATCTTAACTGACGAGGGAATTTAATACCTTCTCCAGTATTTGCTTCTTTTATAAAATTTTCAAAACCCCAGCCGAAATCTCTTGTGCAGAAAAATAATGTTACCAAAGCACCTAAAGGAAGAATATTATTGCTTACTATAAAATCAAGCAAATCCATTATAACAGTATTTTCTCCTAAAGGATGTATATTTGATAATATGTTGAATCCTAATGTTGTGGGAAGACTTAATATAAATAATGATATAAATAAAATAACAGAAGTTTTTTTTCTTGTAAACTTAAATTTATCCATAATAAAAGAATATATATTTTCTAATACCCCTATTATAGTAGTAAGTGCTGCCATAGCTAAGAATAAGAAAAATAAAGCTCCCCATAATCTTCCCAAAGGCATAGAGTTAAATATATTAGGAAGTGTAACAAAAGCAAGCCCCGCACCTTCCCCCGGATTTACATTAAAGGCAAAACAGGCTGGAAAAACTACCAGTCCTGCAAATAAAGCTACTATTGTATCTAATGCAATTATTATTAATGCCTCTCCTGTAAGGGACTGTTTTTTATCTATATAGCTTCCAAATATTGCCATTCCTCCCTGTCCTACACTTAAAGAAAAAAATGCCTGACCTATAGCTGCGTAAAAAATTCCTATAAAACCTGTTAAACCGTTTCCAAATAATTTATTTAAATCTGGAACTAAATAAAATTTTAAACCTTCAATAGCACCTTTTAAAGTGAGTGAACGTATTATAAGAAGTATTAAAAGCCCAAATAGAGATATCATCATAAATTTACTCGCTCTCTCAACTCCTTTCTCCAATCCGAAAGAACATATAATAATACCTATAAGAAGGCTAATACCCATCCATAATGTTAAAGTAGGAGCACTTGCTAAAACACTGTTAAAAAAATTTCCTACTTCATTAGAATTAAGATTTTCAAATTTTCCAGAAAGCATAAAATAAAAATATGATAAACACCAGCCGCATATAGTAGTATAAAATAGCATAAGTATGACGTTGCCAAGTATCTGTATATATCCTATTTTATGCCAATTATGCCCTTTCTTTTCTAATTTTTCGAATGATGTTGCTATATCATGCCCGCCAGCTCTTCCAACAGCAAATTCCATTACCATAGGAGCAACACCCAAAATAATTATAGATATAATGTATAGTACTACGAAAGCTCCTCCTCCGTATTGTCCTGTAATATATGGAAATCTCCAAACATTGCCCATTCCTACAGCACAGCCTGCAGATACCAGTATAAAGCCGAATCTGCTTCCTAGTTTTTCTCTTTCTTTCATTACTATACACTCCAATTTTTTATGAAAATTATACTACATATTATAAATTAATAAAACTTATAAATAAATAAAAATTACTTTATATTATTTGATAATAAAGAGCTGCTTAATAAAATAAATAAAAATAATTCATTTTACTTATAAAAATTTTTAATGCTCTTGACGAAACTATAAAGTAAAAATTTGATTAATGACATTTTTTAAGAATATTATCAGGAGTATTCTATGTATAAAGATGAATTAAATGCTGTATGCAATGCTTCAATATCAAAATCAAATTTGATTAATAATAATATTTTAGGATATTTTGTATCTTCAATGCTTGCTGGGATATATGTAGGTCTTGGAATACTTCTTATATTTTCTATAGGCGGTTTACTTGGCGATTTTAAAGGTACTAAAATAATAATGGGAGTATCTTTCGGTATAGCTTTAAGTTCAGTAATAATTGCTGGTGCTGAATTATTTACTGGTAATAACCTGATTATGACTGTAGGAGTTTTAAATAAAAAGATATCATTTACTAATCTTATTAAAGTTTGGATTGTAAGTTATATAGGCAATTTAATAGGTGCTGTATTAGTATCTGTTTTATTTTATTTAACTGGTCTTGCAAGCGGAGATATAGGAAGTTTTATAGCGAATACTTCTTTAACAAAAATGACTTTAAGTCCAAAGGCATTATTATTTAGAGGAATATTATGCAATACTTTGGTATGTCTTGCAGTTTGGTGCAGTTTTAGATGCAAATCTGATAGCGGAAAACTAATAATGATATTTTGGTGTTTATTTGCATTTATAACAAGCGGATATGAACACAGCATAGCAAACATGACTATTATGGCTGTAGGATTATTAACAAACTCTGAACCTAATATTACTATATACGGATATTTTTACAATTTATTATTTGTTACAATAGGCAATATTATAGGCGGTGTATTTTTAATAGCTCTTCCTTATCATATAATAGCCAAAATTAAATAGTATATACTGGAACAATTTTATTTTGTTAATTTTTATAGTGTATTATTAACTTTTTATATACTTTTTCAAAGAACATATAAGATATACTTAAACAAAAATACAAATATAAAATTATAATAATTATGTTTTAATATAAATATTAAATTTAATCTAAAAATATAGTATTTCAAGTTTGCATGCTGCCGTAGTGATACTTAACATAACTTAATACCCATAACTTTATACTATTTCATAAAAGCGGTAATAAAAAGTACAATATCTATATTTTTATAACATTATAATTTTTACTATTTTTCATTACAACTATTTTTATAATAATAGTTATTATACAATTGCTATTTTAACAGTTTTATTATATACTTTTACATCAATATTTATTATTGCAAGGGGTTAAATTAATGGAGAATCCTATAAAAAATATAACAGAAACAATCATAGGCGAATGCCGTAATTTTAAACATACTTTAAAAGAAATATTATACGCAATAATTATTGTGCTTCTTATAAATACATTTTTAATACAGAATTATCAAATTCCAACAGGCTCTATGATTCCTGTTATAATGCCCGGAGACAGACTTTTTGCAAATAGATTTGTTTACGGAGTAAAATTGCCTTTTACAGACGGGCTTTTAGGATACAGACTTCCGAAGATAAAATCGCCTCAAAGGGGGGATTTGGTAGTATTCAGAGCACCTCCTTCTGCTTCTTTCGGATGCGAATCAGCCATGCCTTATTATGAGCCTTCTCCATTAGTTCAATTTTTAAAACTTCCAGTTATGGTATTTGCTCTTACTCCTTTTACTTGGGACCCTAGATTTTTGCTTGCAGACTATATAGGAGAAAAACTTACTGGGGGTACGCATTTAGCACCTGCTAATTTATTTTTGGGACTTAAAACTGTGGATTTGGATCCTAGAAAAGAATTTGTTAAGCGTGTCATAGCTACAGCTGGAGAAACTGTTGAAATTAGAAATAAAAAAATAATTATAAATGGAAATGAAATAGAAGATAAATGGGGTTATTTCTTTTATGGAAATGATAGAGAGTTTGTTCCTCGTATAGATATATATGGACCTATTTATGTTCCTAAAAAAGGTGATGTTATGATATTTAAAAAGATAGTTGATAAAACAGATTATTATAATGATTACAGTTCTTTTGAAGTTTATATAAATGATGAGATAGTAAGCGATGATATAAAATTATGGTATTGGATGAATATATATGTTCCTAATGCCAAAGACAGACCAGATGAATATATATACAATGTCCCAGAAGATTATTTCTTTGTAATGGGAGATAACAGAGACCAAAGCTGCGACAGCAGAATGTGGGGATTAGTTCCTTACAGACATATAAAAGGTCAGCCTATGATTGCTTGGATACAGTCTAAAAGACCTGATGATGTTGAACAAGGCTTCTTTAAATACTTTATAATTAAATAAGAATAGCAATATGTATGATCAAATTTCTCAAGATACTTTAAAAGAATTATGTAAAATTTGGAAAGCAAAAAATACAGAGGATTTACAAACAAAATCTTCTAATGTTTTTATTGTCTCTTTTAAATTTTATGCTTTATCCAAAGAAGCTAAAGATATTGTGCTTTATGTACTGAAAAATGAAAGCAAAGAACTAAACTCTATAGATATAGCATATTCTCTTAAATATACTCAAAAACAAATACCTGCTTTCTTCAATTATATAGATGAAATAAAAAAATCAGGACTTCTATATTTAAAAATAAAAAGAAGAAGATTAAACTCTCATGATGATACTTTGTACTTTCTTCCTAATGTTAAGCCTATAATAGAAAGTATTATACTAAAAGAAAGTATTAAAATTACTAATTATATAGATTGTACATACACTGCTAATAT
>NZ_JQIU01000007.1:10498-27872 GCF_002379365.1 Brachyspira sp. G79
AGGCTTTATAGCTTTGGAATATGATAATATAAAAAATTATTTGTCAAATTCTATAGATGATAGAAAAGAACTTATATTAAAAACTATTTATAAAAACTATTATGATTATTATAAAAAGATATTGTATATATTATTAGAAGAAGGAAGTATTTCAAAATCCACACTGTATGTTAAATTAAAAGAACATAATATTTCGCTTTCTATGGAAATGTATAATAATATAATTTATTCTATGTTTGTGTTAGGGCTTGCAGAAGTTTCTTTTTATGAGAATGCTATTTTAGCTATTAGAAAACCTATAATTGATGATAATAATAAAAAATGCTTTATAAACGGTAATTTTGAACTTACTTTAATTAATCATTATTTATTTTCTAATAATTTTATATATATGTGCAATTTATATTTTGAACTCGATAAGCAGGAGACTGTTTACACATATACAATGACAGAAGAAAGCGTATTAAAAGGAAAAACTATAATCAGTGATGAAGCATCAGAATATTCTTTTGATAAGTTTTTAGCTGTATTAAGAAATATACTTCTTGATAGTAATGTAGAAATGCCTAAGCATGTGGAAACAAGCATAAAAAGATGGTATGACAGAGGAATAATATCTTGTGTGTATGATAATGTTACACTTGTTATAATTAAAGATGCTAACAAGTTGGAAGAGATTATCTATGAGGCAAAAAGAAAAGGAATTATTATAAAAAAAATAAGCGATGAATATGCTATTGTAAAATCATCTTCTACTACTAAAAAAAATCTTACAAAATTTTTAAGACAGAGAAAGATAATAGTAACATTCTAAATAAAAATAAGCGATGAAAAATTATGATAGACTATTTAAATAAAGAAACATACAATTTTTATTTACCTGAAAATTTAATAGCAACAGAACCTAATTATGAAAGAGATCATTGCAGATTAATGACCTTAAATAAAAATACTGGAAAACTAGAACATAAAATATTTGCAGATATTATTAATTATTTAAATAAAGATGATGTATTAGTTTTAAATGACAGTAAAGTAATACCAGCAAGAATATACGCAAAAAAGTCTACAGGCGGTAATGCTGAAATACTCCTTCTTAATAGAGCTAATGATGATGAAAGCACTTGGGAATGTTTG
This sequence comes from Brachyspira sp. G79, assembly GCF_002379365.1. GTDB lineage: Bacteria > Spirochaetota > Brachyspiria > Brachyspirales > Brachyspiraceae > Brachyspira. The sequence goes on from NZ_JQIU01000007.1 coordinate 11,636, forward strand.
ATAAAGGGTAAAAATATTAAAGAGTCTGATACACTTTATTTAGATTATGCTCATTTAGACAATGTAGGAAATATTGAGGCATTGATAGAAAAAGATAATATATCAACTAAATTAATAAAGTTTTCAAAACCATTAACAAATGATATTTTAGACACAATAGGAAAAATTCCTCTTCCTCCGTATATAATTCAAAGTAGGAAAAGAAAAGGTGAAGAAGAATACAATAGTAATGATAAAGAGTTTTATCAAAATGTATATGCTAAAAATGAAGGAAGTATTGCTTCTCCTACTTCAGGTCTTCATTTTACTAATGAGCTTTTAGATAAAATAAAGTCTATTGGTGTTACAGTATGCTATGTTACTTTGCATGTAGGTTTTTCTACATTTAATCCTTTAAAAGAAGATAATTTGCTCAATCATGTTATGCATGAAGAGAAGTTTATCATACCAAAAGATAGCTGTAATATTATAATCAATGCCAAAAAAAACGGCAGGAGAATAGTATCATGCGGAACTACGGTATCAAGAGTTTTAGAAAGTGAATATGATAATTATGATTTCAAAAGAGTTGAAGGCTCTACAAATATATTTATTTATCCTCCTTATAAGTTTAAATGTGTAGACGCTCTTATAACTAATTTTCACACACCGCATTCAACTTTGCTTGCTATGGTTAGTGCCTTTGCTGGTTATGATAATATAATGAATGCTTATAAAACAGCTGTAGATAATAATTATAGATTTTTTTCATACGGTGATGCTATGTTTATGTATTAGTATTTATTTAGTATCTATATATAAGACTTTTTTCAAAACTAATATTCACCTTCATCATTGCCTATATAATATTTAAACACATCATAAGGACTGTAAATACCCAAATCCGTTACAACAGCACTTACCAAATGTGGCGGAGTATAGTCAAAAGCAGGATAAAACCCTTTAACTCCCTCTTTGGAAGTTTTTACCCCCATAGCCTCAGTTACAAGTTTTTCATCTCTAAACTCAAAATGTATGTCATCAAATCCATGATAGCCTTTATCAGGAGCTCCTGTTACAAAATAAGGAATACCCAAATATTTAGCTACTATTGCTATTTGAAAAGTACCTATTTTATTTACTACTGCCCCATTTAAACATATTAAGTCAGCAGCCGAAGTAAATACATCAATTTTCTTCTCCTGCATAGTATATGCCACCATATTGTCAGTTATAACTGTTACATCAGCACCCTGATCATAGGCAACTGTTGCTGTGAGCCTTGCCCCTTGAAAATATGGTCTTGTTTCTGCACATACAACCTTTATATCCTTATTCTTTTTCTGAAACTCCTGTATCATAAATCCTACAACAGATTCTCCGAAGCATTGAGTAAGTATAGTACCTTTATCTGGAAACATTGATACAAGATTTTCTGCTATTTTTTTTATTTTAGAATATCTTTTTGTAGAAAGTTCTATTCCCCTATTAAACATAGCCTCTATTGGATCTTTGCCCGATTTTATCGCCTCAGTACCAGCTTCTAAACATGATTTTGTTATAGACATCATTCTAGCACTTGTTGTAGGTCTTGAATTAGCCAAAGTATTGCAGGCATGAGTTAAAAAATCTATTCTGTCATTTCCTTCTAAATGTTTTGACTCATAACCTGCTAAAGCCATACCCATAGCTACAGCAAGGTATGGACCAGCACTTTGAGTTACCATATCTGCTATAGCTTTTGATACTTCTTTATGAGTTTTACATTCAACAAAATGTACTTTATTCGGATACACTCTTCTGTCTAATATCTTTACACATCCGTCATCATACCAAGCAATATTTTCAAACTGAAGCATAAAGGCAAGTTCTTTATCTATTCTATTAAGTTTATCAGACATAAAAGTTCTCCAAAATAAGTTATTTATATATTATCAAAATCAATTTTTTGAATTATATTATCTATAAATTTCATGAATTTCTCTTCTTCAGCTAATTTATCTCTATACATAATACATTCAATACCTATATTTAGAAGTATATATTCTATATTTCTTCTAGTTTCCTTATCATTTACAGACTCTATTTCTTTTACCTTAGCACAACCTGTAGTTCTCCTTAATATTTCAAGTCCGCATATACCAAAAGCAGTTTTTAATACTTCAAGCAAATAAAACTCTATAAAATCCTCATTATTTTTTACAGAAATATCATTAGTTTCATGTATAAATTTAGTAATAAATTTATTTTTGAAAAGTCTTATAATATCATCTATAACAACAAAAAGAAATGAAGTATAATTCTTATCATTAGTAACATTAAAGTGATAAACATAAGCAAATATAAAATTAGCTATTATAGTACCCAAGTCATATCCTATAGGTCCATAAAAAGCAAATTCACAATCCATAACCTTTATATAATCCTCATTAACAAATATAGACCCAGTATGCAAATCACCATGTATCAAAGCCTGAGCATTATTCATAAACTCATATTTTAATTTAGCAGCCTCAAGATGTAAAGTTTTATTCTTATATAATTTTTCTTCAACAAATTTATTTAGTGATTCTGAAAAAGAATTTTCATTGAGTAAGTTAAAAAAAGGCTCTCTAAAAACAAGCTCTTCACTTATTTTACAAAGTTCTTTATTAATATATTTAGCAACATTTTCCTTTTTAGTAAAAGCATTGGCAAAAAAATCAGCAGTAGATAAAGTAGTTTCAACAATAAAATCAGTTAACTGTTCCTGCAAATGATGATATATCTGTCCCTTAATTAAAGCATCTCTAAGTACTGTATAATTCTTCAAATCTTCCATAACAAACAAATTCATCACTTTATCTATACATATTATCTTAGGTGCCAAGTCTGGAAGTATATCTCCATAATATGATAAAACTTGAGCCTCTCTGGCATTTCTATTCATATCAAGTATCCTTCCAGAAGAATTACTTCTGGTATGAACTCCCGCTTGTTTTAATATTATAGAATCTTTTCCGTTACTTATTCTATAAACATAATTTATATTTCCATCTCCTATTTCCTTGCAGGTTATATTATCATTCTGCTTGAAATATTTTAATTTATTTTTAACATAAAGTAATACATCTTTTTCTTCCATAAGAAAATATTCGTTAAATCTAACCATAAAATAAAATCCATAAATAAAATTGATAATTATAAATATAGCATAAAAAGTATAAATATCAATAATCATATCATACAAATATAGTATATACACAATATTTTTTATTTTTAAAATTTTAAAATATTAGTTATGTAACAAAAATAATTAATTTTATTACAAAATACAAAAAATACTCTGTAATATATATTTATATAAATAGTTATATTAAAGAAACTAGTATGATTAAGTAATTTATATAGATATTTACAGTAATATGTTATAATAATCTTGAGAAAATATATAATAATTAGTGAAATTATTATATAAAATTAGTATAAAAAATATTAAAAAACTTCATTATAAACATAATATACCTTGACTAAGTACCTATTTTGTACTATAATAATGCCTAAATTTAGAATTAAATTATTTTTATATAAGGGGTTAAATTATTATGAAAGTTATAGTAATAGGCTGTAACCATGCTGGTACATGGGCAGCAAAAACATTAAAAGCTACAGATCCTAATTGTCAAGTTGTAACTTATGATAGAAATGATAATATATCTTTCTTAGCTTGCGGTATCGCACTTTGGGTTGGCGGTGTAGTAAAAGATCCTAAAGGTTTATTCTATGCTAGTCCTGAAAGTTTAAAAGCTGAAGGCATTGATGTTTACATGGGACATGATGTAACAAAAATAGACTGGGCTAACAAAAAATTACATGTAAAAGAATTAAAAACAGGTAAAGAGTTTGATGATAATTATGATAAACTTATTCTTGCTACTGGTTCTTGGCCTGTAACTCCTCCTATAGAAGGTTTAATGCAGGAAGGTACTGAATACGGACTTAAAAAAGGTATTTTCTTCTCTAAATTATTCCAACAAGGTCAGGAAATTATTGATGAAATAGCTAAACCAGAAGTAAAAAAAGTTATGGTAGTTGGTGCTGGTTACATAGGTGTAGAACTTATAGAAGCATTCAAAAACCATGGTAAAGAAGTTATCTTAATGGAAGCTATGCCTAGAGTTATGGCTAACTATTTTGACAAAGAAATTACTGATGAAGCTGAAAAAAGAATTAAAGAAGCAGGCATAGAAATGCATTTGGGTGAAACTGTTAAAAAATTTGAAGGTGATGACAGAGTTAAAAAAGTTATTACTGACAAAGGTTCTTATGATGTAGATATGGTAGTTATGTCTGTTGGTTTCAGACCTAATAGCGAACTTTATAAGGATTATTTAGAAACTTTACCTAATGGTGCTATAAAAGTAGACACTACTATGAAAACTACAAAAGATCCTAATGTATTTGCTATAGGAGACTGTGCTACTGTATATTCAAGAGCTTCTGGAAAAGAAGAGTATATTGCTTTAGCTACTAATGCTGTAAGAATGGGTATTGTTGCTGCTAACAATGCTTTAGGAAAACATGTTGAATACTGCGGTACTCAAGGTTCTAATGCTATCTGCGTATTCGGATACAATATGGCTTCTACTGGTTGGTCTGAAGAGACTGCTAAGAAAAAAGGATTAAAAGTTAAATCTAACTTCTTTAAAGATGCTGAAAGACCTGAATTTATGCCTTCTTATGAAGATGTATTAGTAAAAATCATATATGAAGAAGACACTAGACGCATGGTAGGTGCTCAAATTGCTTCTAATCATAATCATGCTGAGGCTATACATGCATTCTCTCTTGCTATACAAAATGGTATGACTGTTGATCAGTTTGCATTATCTGACTTCTTCTTCTTACCTCACTATAACAAACCATTATCTTGGATGACTATGGTTGCTTATACTGCTAAATAATAATTAAAAAACAATATATTAATTAATAATATAACCCTAGTAAGTTAAAAATTTACTAGGGTTTTTTTATAAATAAAAATATCATAAAATAATACCATTTAATATAAAGTAATTTTTTTATTGAAAATAAATTTATTTTAGGTTATTATAGGGAACAATATCTTATATAGTATTTTATAATAATTAAAAAATTATAATAGCGGGATTTGAACAAAATGGAGAGTAAATTAAAATACAATATATTAATCATATTTATTGGAATAATAGCTAATTTTGCTTTGACATTTTTAGTATTATTATTAAAAGTTCCTTTTCTTTTTATGGATTCTATAGGCACAATACTTACTGCTGTTATACTTGGTCCTACATACGGAGCTCTTGTAGGTATAATAACAAATATTATTACATCCATAACCATAGATTATATAAATCTTCATTTTGCCGTTGTAAATGCTATAATAGGATTAATGGCTGGATTAATAGCTAAAAGATATGATTTTACAAAAATATCTGTATCTTTTATAAGCGGTATTATTATAGCAGTAGTTTCTGGAATAATATCGTCCCCCATTTCTATAGTGCTTGCTAATGGAGTAACTACTGGTACAGTAGATACTTATATTAAGGCATTAATTAATAGCGGAAAAAGCCTTGTGGTATCAACAACTATAGGAACATTATCAGCTGCTCTTATAGATAAAATAGTATCATGTTTATTGGTTACAATAGCAATAAAAAAGGTCTATTTTTTCAGAATTAATAAATAGAATTAATAAAAAGTTATTGAAAATAAATTTTATTTTTGTATATTTTACATATGCTAAAGCTGTTAATATTGGTAAATTAGTATGAAAGATAATTTAAAATACAGTTTAATAATTGTATTGATAAGCATGGCAATTAATTTCTCTTTAACATTTATAGTTTTGTTTTTTAATATACCATTCTTATTTTTAGATTCGGCAGGTACAATACTAACTGCTGCAATACTTGGTCCTATATATGGAGCAATAGTAGGTATTTTAACTAATCTATTATTATCATTATTTTTGAGCTACTCTCATTTATATTTCACTATCATAAATGCATTGATAGGTTTAATAACAGGACTTATAGCCAGAAAGTTTAAATTCAGACTATTATCTGCTGTTGTAACTGGTATTATTATAGGTATAATGTCAGCCTCAATAGGAGTACCTATATCTGTAATATTAACAGAAGGATTAAGCGGAGGAACTATAGACGGTTTCATAAAATCAATGATTGAATGTGGATTAAATATTACTGAGGCATCATTCATAGCTAGACTGATTGCAAATATATTTGATAAAGTACTATCATGTATTATTGTATATCTAATGATAAAAAAAATAATATTCTTTCAGAAGTATATAAAATTAAATAATAAAAAAGAGGAAAATAAAGATGATATTTGATGCTCATTCTGATATATGGACTGACGTTGCCGTGAAAACTCTTAAGGGTGAAAATAATATAATAAAAAAATACCATTATGATAATCTAGTAAAAGGAAAAATAGAAGGTTCTATATTTGTTATATGGACAGAACCTAAAAATTATCACAGAGCTTTAGAAAGAGTGATAGAAATACAGGAATGTATAAAAAAAGAATTAGAATATATTAAAGATATAATACTTATAGCAAAAAACTATGATGATATTATTAAAGCAAAAAAAGAAAATAAAATATATGTATTTATAGGATTTGAGGGACTTATATCTATCGATGATAATATCGATTTGATAGATGAATACTATGAATATGGAGCAAGACATGCTTCTCTTACTTGGAATGAGGAAAATAAACTAGCATCTGGAGTAAAAGGAGATTTTAATAAAGGATTAACTGATTTGGGTAAAAAGGCTATTAAAAAGATGCAGGATAAAGGAATGATAGTTGATGTATCGCATCTTAATGATAAATCTTTCTTTGATGTAATAGATATAACTTCAGCTCCGATTATAGCTTCGCATTCAAATTCAAGGGTATTATGCAGCAGTTTAAGAAATCTTACAGATGAACAATTAAAAGCCATAAGAGATACTAAAGGAGTTGTAGGACTTAATTCTTATAAGGGATTTATTGATGAAAATAAGGATAAGCAAACTATTGAAAGAGCTTTAGATCATATAAAATACATAGCAGACAAAATAGGAATAGACCATATAGGACTTGGTTTTGATTATAATGAATATTTTGAAGATGAAATTACACCTCCTTCTGTAAAAGGCTTAGAAAATGCTTCTAAATCATATGATATTATAATAAAATTAAAGGAAGCAGGATTTAATAATGAAGAAATAGAAAAAATAGAGTATAAAAATTTTCATAGAATAATAAAAGAGATTGTAAAATAAAAATATTAAATCAAAAAACTATATATTAACAAAATTGAGTTTTGAAACAAATCTATTATAAATATTAATAGTTTTAAATAAAGTATGCTAATTTTCACTGTTAATCAAACGGATTTGAAACATCTTCTTTCATTATGTCGGATAGGAAATTAATAAATAATTCAAATATAATTGGATCTATTTGAGTTTCCTCTTTTATGTAATTATTAAATATGAGTTCTACAGCTTCTTTAGCGGTTATTCCATTTCTTTCATAGTTTTTCTGTGGTGTTACTATTGTATCATACAAATCTATTATTTCTAAAACTTTGGATGGAAAGAATGCTAAGGAGTCAAGAGTTTCGATATCAGCTGAATTATTTGATATAAGCCATGAAGGATTTATAGGCTTATTTTCTTTGATATTTTTATGTATTAAACCTTTTAAAATACTGTAACCATAACCATAGTATTCATGATGAGTTCCCACAATTAATGCTATATCATCATTATAATTTCTAAAAAATTTTAAAAATTGAAAACCTTTAATAGCATGCGATGTTGACTGTAATTTATACTCTTTGGATCTATTTACATTTAAATAATCTAATTGTTTAATTTTTACAACATCATGCCAGAATGCCCCTGCTGCAAATGTTGCTAAGTTTTGAAGAGATATTTTTTTTAGTCCGTTTTTAAATATATCTTCAAATTTTATATCTTCTTTTTCTACATTATAATGTTTAAAAACTTTTTCATAATATTTTTTAAATTTCTTGTTGAAATTTGTTATAGTTTTTAATGAAAATTTATTTTTTATTTGTTTATTGTAATATAATAAAAACTCTATAAATATTATAAATACTCTGTTTCCATGTCCTATAACATTTCTGCAGTTAAAAGTATCGTATTCATAAAATAGTTTAATATTCGGATATATTTTATCCAATAATTTTACAACTAATAGTATTATATTGTTAGCTATAAATTGTGTATCATATGATTCTACATTATCAAAATATATTTGATTTATGCTGTCTTTTGCTGCATTTACTAAATGTATTAAATTTACTCTTTCTATAAATGCAAGCTCTGTCATAATATCCAATATATATTCAGAAGATTCTTTATATAACTTTTCATTGTAGTATTGATTTAATATATCTAAAGAATTTTTTAATGATATAGTTCTCTCTTTAGGCGTTTTTTTTAGTATTAGTTCTAATATATCATATTCAAGTCTTTTAGTTTTTTCATTATCTGGCAGGCAGTCTTTATAAACTTTTAGGAATTGATCTATATTTTTAATTTGCTTATAATTTTTTTTATTTTGTGGTTCAACTACTAAATCTAATATATATTTAGATGATTTAGTGATATAGAATTTATTAAAGACATCGATATTAACATAATTTTTATTAAATAATAGATCAATTTTATAATTTGGTACAGAAAAAGATATATTATCTTCATTAGTGCATATTATTTCTGTGGCATGAAATTTGATAATATCCTTATTATTTTTTATAAAATCTAAATCTACTAAAACATATTTATCTAAGTTAATATTCATAAAAACCGTAACTCTATAAGTATTATGATAACTATCATAAACTATTTTGTTTTTTTATCAACTTTTTTGTATACTATTTTCTATTTTATTTTACAAATAAAAAAATCAAAATATTATAAAAAAAGTGTTGACAATTTTTTGTAATGTAGTAAAATAACGACACTCATAGATTTAATAAATTAAATTTATTTGATACTGGGGTGTCGTCAAGCGGTAAGACAATTGGTTTTGGTCCAATTATTCGAGGGTTCGAATCCTTCCACCCCAACTTTTCTACTTTTTAATGGTATTTAAATGGGTATAGAAGACGAAATATTGATATTAAGCGGCACAGCAAATCCTCAGCTATCAGAAGATGTTGTTAAAAATCTTGGTCTCAAGTTAGGTAATATGGAAATACGTAAATTTGCCGATGGGGAGACATTTGTACAGATAGAGGAAACTGTTAGAAATAAAGATACTTATGTAATACAGCCTACAGGGCGTCCATCAAGCAGTGAAAACTGGATGGAACTCTATTGTATTATAGATGCTTTAAAAAGAGCTAGTGCTAAACGTATTACGGCTGTTATACCATATTATGGTTATTCTAGACAGGATAGAAAAAATGAACCTAGAGTACCTATAACTGCTAAATTGGTTGCTAATTTATTATCGGAAGCTGGAGCTCATAGGGTTTTAGCTCTCGATTTGCATGCAGCACAAATACAAGGTTTTTTTGATATACCAGTTGACCATATGCTTTCAAAAAATGTGTTCTTGGATAAAATAAAAAAAGACCTTGATATGTCTAATTCTATTATAGTTTCCCCTGATATAGGCGGAGTAGGAAGAGCTAGAGCTATAGCTAAACAACTTAATCTTGATATTGCTATAATAGATAAAAGAAGAGACAGAGCTAATGAATGCGAAGTTATGAACATTATAGGTGATGTCAATGGTAAAGATGCCATTATTATAGATGATATAATAGATACAGGCGGTACTCTTATAAAAAGTATGCAGGCCCTTAAAAAAGCAGGTATGAGAAAAATATATGTGTTTATAACTCATGCAGTATGCTCAGGCGATGTTTATGAGAGAATTAATGCAAGCGATATAGAAAAACTTTATATCACAGATAGTTTGAAAGTTATGAAAGACAGATTAGGAAGCAAAATAGAAGTTCTTTCAGTCGCCCCTGTAATTGCTGATGCTATTAGACATATACATATGGAACTTTCTATAAGTGTTCTATTTGATAAGTAAAATATAATAAGGAAAGAAATATGAGCGAGAATTATACTATTAAAGCTTTACAAAGAGATACAAAATTTAAAAGCGTTGGACGCAAATTGAGAAATGAAGGTTATGCATTAGCCACTCTTTATGGAAGGGAAAATCAATATTCTATAGCTGTAGAATTAAAAGAATTTGTTAAAGTTTTCTCTTTGGCAGGTCAGCATGATATAATTACTTTGGATATAGAAAATGATAAGGCTAGAGAAGTTTTAGTAAAAGATTATCAAATAGATGGTATAAAAAGAAATATTAGACATATAGATTTTTATGAAATAGACAGAAATAAAAAAATCAAAACTTATGTTCCTATTCATATAGAAGGTGTACCAGAAGGTGTACGTTTAGGCGGCGGTACTCTTGAACAAGTAGAATATGGTTTGCCTATCAGAGCTTTACCTGGATCTATACCTAGAGAACTAATCATTGATGTAAGTGAATTAAAAGTAGGGGATAGTTTACACATTAGCGATATCAAATTTCCTGAAGGTGTTGATCCTGTTGGTGATGGTTCTAAAGCTGTTGTTACAGTTGTTACTACTCAAGATGATGAAGCTGCTAATAAAGGTGCTGAAGCATAATTACATCTAGGATTGCTATTTGATGATGAAATTAGTAATGGGACTTGGTAACCCAGGAGAACAATATAAAAATCATAGGCATAATGTCGGTTATATGATTTTAGATAGAGTTGCTAAAAAACTTAATGTTGAGTTAGATATTAAGAAAAAGAAAACTGTTTTTGGTAGAGGCAAACATGGTAAAATGGAGTATTTACTTTTAAAGCCTCTTACTTTTATGAATCTTTCTGGAGAAGCAGCTCTTTATATGGCTAGTTTTATGAAAATTACTGTTGAAAATATTATAGTAATTTATGATGATACTAGTGTTCCAATAGGGGAATTTAGAGTTATACCTTCAAAAACTGATGGTTCTGAGGAAGAAGTAGAAGAATATACAATAGATCATAATGGTATAAAAAGTATAAAGGAATCTTTAAAAAGCTATAATTTTACTAAAATTGGAGTTGGAATAGGAGCTTGTCCTGAAAATGAGGAAAAAGCTGATTTCCTTTTAGCACCTTTCTCCAAAGATGAAAGAAAAAAAATTAGAGATATATCCGATAATGTTGTAGATGCTACTTGTATAGCATTGTTTGATTCTCCTCAGGCGGCAAAAAAGAAATATTCATGATTACTAAATTAATTATAGGACTTGGAAATCCAGGTGATGAGTATAAGAATAACAGACATAATGTTGGTTTTATTCTTATTGACAAAATAGCAGAAAATTTAGCTCTAAATTTCGATACCAATAAAAAGAAATCTTTATATACAAGAGGAAAGTCTAAGGATATAGAATATATACTTCTTAAACCTCAAACATTTATGAATCTTTCTGGAGAAGCAGCTCTTTATATATCAAAATTTTTTAATGTAAAACTTGATGATATAATAGTGATATATGATGATATGGATATACCTTTCGGAACTTTTAAGATAAAAAAAGGCGGAAGTTCTGGCGGACATAATGGAATAAAGAGTTTAATTTCTCAGCTTCATAGTGATGATTTTACTAGGATTAGAATAGGTATAGGAAGACCTAGTGCTGGTAGAAAAGTTAATGATTATGTCCTTTCAAATTTTAGTAAAAAAGAAATGGAAGAATTAAATACTGTCATTGCTGATAATGTTATAGAGGCGGTTAAAACAGCATTATTTGAATCTCCTATAATAGCCCAAAATAAATATAATAAAAAAATCAATAACAAAGATAGTTCTAATAAATCTAAGGTTAATAAAAACATGATAAAGATAGTATCAAAAAATCCTGTTAAAGAAGAAAATAAAAAAGAATTTATTGAAACGGCAAAAGAACTTATAGAAAAAAGCAGAAAAGAAGATGGTTGTATATCGTATAGTTTATATGAAAGTTTAGATGGCAGATATTTAACTTTTATAGAAGAATGGAAAGATGAGAAAGCTATAGAAAATCACAATAATACTGAACACTTCAAATCAATAGTTCCTAAACTTGCTCAATTAACTGAAAGCGGCAAAGATGTTATCTTATATAAAGAAATTAAATAATAAAACCATATATAAAACCTTAAAATAGCAAGAATAAAAATTTAATATTCTTACTCTTTTTTATTTGCATTATAGTTAATGTTTTAATTATAGTTTATTGTTATGTGTATATATGTAATTGTAAAAAACTGCATTTTATAAAATCATATAGCTTTGCGTTATATCCTATTCTTAAATTTAATAAATTATATTATATATAAGATAATTTTAGTATGATTTAGCACTAATTTCATACTTACACTTTAACAAAGCGTATCCGAAGGATAAAACTTTGATGAAGTCACATCAAAAAAGTTGACAATACATTTACAAAAATATAGAAATTTACAAACTATATTTTTTTTAGATATATACTAAATATATGATTATTTAATTATTTCCATTGCCTACAGCAAATTTTGGTAGAGTTATCATATAAATAAAAGATATTCCTATACTTATCAAATTAAAAAAAGAATAAGGCATATATTCAAGAGTATGAACACCAAGTATAGAAGTCATATAAACTCCAGTAACAGTCCAAGGAAGAAGAACCTCTGTAAGAGTCCCCCCTTCTTCCATAGTTCTTGATAATACTCCTTTATTAACATTATATTTTTCATATACATCTTTAAGTACTGAACCTAATGTCAAAAATGTAAACTGAAGACTGCTTAATGCAGAATTAATAGTAAATGTTGTAAACCAAGTTATAAATATCAAACTCCTTGCTCCTTTTACTACTTTTACTAATAGCTCTATAAGAGTATTTAAAGTGCCTATAAGCTGAAGCATAGCTCCATAAGTAAGTGCCAATATTAAAAAAAGAACACTAGGCATTGTGCTCATCATTCCTCCCCTATTTAACAATGAGTGTAAATTTGATGGTACATAATCAGGGTTTACTGTAGAAGACATTGATATATTAAAACCTGTTACAAATGATTTCATAGCATTGATAAATCCAAAATCCTGAATTATACTACCTAATATTATAGCTATTAAACTTCCTATAAACATTGTTATAACTGGATTAACCCCTTTAACACTTGCAATAAGTACAAATATAGGCGGAATCAATAGGAATATATTAAAATTGAATATAGCATCTAATGAATTTAATATCTCTCTTGCATCTTTAAGATTTGATATATCTGCATTAATAGTCGATGCATTAAATCCTAATACTGTAAATACAATGGCAGCAAGAAAAGCAGAAGGTATAGTATTTACAAGCATAGTTTTTATATGATTTGAAAGAGTAGTTCCAGCACCCATAGCAGCCAAAACAGTAGTGTCTGATATAGGAGAGTTTTTATCCCCAAGATAAGCCCCGCTTATAACAGCACCTGCCACCAAAGGAAGAGGAGTATTTGTAGCCTGAGCAATACCTATAAACGCTACACCTGCAGTAGAAGCAGACCCCCAAGACGTACCTGTAAATACAGAAAGAAATGAAGTTACAATAAAAGCCATTAGCGGTATAAATGAAGGATGAATAAGTTTAATACCATAATATATAAGCATAGGAACAGTACCTGAATACATCCAAGACCCTACTACAATACCTATCAATATAAAAATTAATACACCTATCCAAGTATCAACAACTTTTTTTATGAAGGCATTCTCCATATCCTCCCATTTATAGCCTGCAAAATATGCTATTATACATGATATTAATGTACCTATAGTAAGCAGAAACTCTATAGGAACACAGTATTTAACAGTAAATATCAAAACAGAAACTAGTATAAATAACAATGGAAATAACTTCCAAAATGTATTAATCTTTTTTATGTTCATAAACTAATCCTTAAAATATAAAATAATAGATATTATTGTAATTAATAATGTTACATCAATTATTAAGCTATGTCAATATTATTTTTTTATATAAAAATAATATAAAATACAGTATATATTTTTATAAGTATACTATCTTAATATTAAAAATTATTGACTTTTAGGTAAAAATAACATAAAATAGTATTATTAATTAATACCAAATTTGATTTTTTTAATTGCAAATATTTTGTTATATTATAAAATATTAAAAAATTATTTCCGATAATAAACTAACTTGTAAATATAAATGGAGGCATTTTAAATGGCAGAACAGCTAGAGCAACAAACTGCAGAAAGTACAGAAAGCAGAGCTGATGTTGAAGATAGTACCAACCTTGTTACTTTTAGACTAGGCAGCGGCGAATATGCTATAGATATCATGCAGGCTAAAGAGATAATTAAAATGGAAAAGATTACTCTTATACCTAATGCCCCAGATTTTGTAGAAGGTGTAATAAATTTACGTGGAAATATTATACCTATCATAGACTTGAAAAAAAGATTTCATTTAGAAGAGACTGAAGGCGATAAAAATACTGGTATCATCATTGTAAAAATAGAAGATGTTGATATGGGTATTATTATTGACTCCATATCTAAAGTAGTATCCATTTCAAATTCTGATATTCAGCCTCCTCCTCCTATGCTTTCTGGTATAGGTCAGAAATATATTAAAGGTGTAGGTAAATTAGAGGACAAATTGTTAGTTGTACTTGATTTGGAAAAATTATTCACCACCGATGAAGATGATGATTCTAATGAATCTGATAATAATTAAAAAATAGCTGTTATTACTTTACTTTCGCTTATAATAATATCCAATATTTCATCATTATCATCTTTGGGTATAGCTGGAAGTATTTGATAATCATAAGCTAAGCCTATTCTAAGGGCATTTCTATTTAGTTTTAAAATATTATCATAGTATCCCTTTCCAAATCCTAACCTATTGCATTTCTCATCAAATACTAATGCTGGAATAATAAACATAGAAACTTCATTAATACCACAGTCTTTACAGTATTCATAAGGTTCCCCGTTTCCAAATCTAGTATTTCTATTAATATCCTTATTATAATCACTAATGTATTTTAATTTCATATTGTGATCATCTATTAAAAATGGAACAGAAACTTTAATATTATTATCCATTGCATACTGAATAATTTTTTGAGTTTGTACTTCATGATTAAAGTCAATATATACGCATATAGAAGTAAACTTACTAATATTAACTATATTTTTAAATTTTTTATATATAATATTACTTTTAGCTTCTATAAAATGTTCATCTAAATTATTTCTAATAAGTTTAAAAGAAGTTCTTATTAATTGTTTAGCTTCTTTTATATCAGAATCATTATGAAGAGAAGTTCTCATCTTTAAATTCTACTAATATTTCCTGTAATAGTTTGTCGCGGATAATTTGGTCAATAATTTTTTGCGAAGCCATACCTATATCAATAAACTGTACAGCGAAACCTTTAGGTAAATCAGGTTTTTGATTATCATTATTAATCCAAACTACTTTAGCTTCAGTAAAGAGCTTAAAATCTTTGAAAGATATTGTAAGACCAAGCATATCCCCCTTATCTGGTATATTAGTATCAGAAGATATATAAGCACCATTCCCACTTATAGAAAGTATATTTCTATCTATTGTACCTCTAATTTTATCTTTATAAGCTATAATAACATTTAAAGGCCAATTTACTCTTGAATACTGCCTTCTTCTTTTTGAAGTATCTTCCGCATTATTAGATATTTCAGTAGTAATAGCATGTACTATTGTGCTTATATCAGTATTTTTAGGGAAAGTCAAGGCATTAGGATAGTTTTCAGCATTAAACTCATCAGATATATCAGTAAGTACTAATCTTATTTGCGGATTTATCTTTCTTATTTTATCGGTAAAAAATTTAATACTATCCTTTTCTGATTCATTATATCTAATTATATAAAAGTATATATTTAAATTATTTTCTATAATATATGCTAAAGATGAATTAGTATCTGTAAAACTACTTATACTGATTTTATCATTAAAAGCTGATTTATATTTATTTAATATAGAAGGGTCATTTTCTATGATAACACCTTTTGCTTGTTCTTTATCCATTTTATTAAACTCCTGTCAATACTTACTTTTAAGTATAACATAATTTATTATTTATGCAATATTTTCAATA
>NZ_JQIU01000007.1:28306-36217 GCF_002379365.1 Brachyspira sp. G79
GATATGAAAAATAAAGCAAAAGAATTATGGGATAAGTTTTCATCAAATATTACATCAGAAAAGCTTAAATCTATATTGAATAAATCAAAAGAAATATTAAATTTATCTTCATCAGCACATCTTTCTAAGTTTTTAGATAAAATACAATTAATGATAGATATGATAGGAGATTATATTAATGGAAATTATAAAAATATACCTTGGAAAACTATAGCTTCAATAGCAGGAGCTTTGCTATATATTATAATACCTATAGATGCAATACCTGATATCATACCTATAGCAGGATTAATTGATGATGCTTTTATAATAGGACTATGTTTAAAATATTTTTCTGATGATTTAAATAGATACAGAACTTGGAAATATGGAGAAGATGTTGTTGATACATCAAAAAATGAAGAAAATAAATCAGATGAAAATATTAATGAAGCAGAATATAAAATACTTGATGATAATGAAAACAAAATACAATAGGAAAACAAAGTCTTGCAAAAAAACGATTATAGCAAAGAAATTTTTACTAAAAGTATTAAATATTCAAAAGGTGTAGGTCCTAAATACGCAGAAATATTATCAAAAAAAGGAATAATAACACTATATGATTTAATAGCTTTTTTTCCTAGAACATATGATGACAGAAGAAAAACTCTAAAACTTTATGAGGCATTAGAAAATAAAGAAAAAACAAGTGTGGTATATGTAGAAGTTTTAGATATATCATCTTTTAATTTCCAGTATAAAAATAAGCCTCTAATTATAGTTACTGACGGAACAGCAATATGTGAAGTGCCTATTTACGGAGGAAGGCTTCCCTCTGGAGTTTCCAAAGGTGCTAAACTATATTTAACTGGAAAGTTTATAAGGGGAAACAGAGGAAAACTTCAATGTAGAATGACAGAAATAGAAAAACCTTCTTCAAATGCATTATCCTATGGAAAAATAGTACCAATATACCCTCTTACCGAAGGACTTTCTCAAAAAAAGTTAAGAACTTTAATTGTAGATGAGCTTGAAGTATTTGAAAAAAATATGAAATATGATATACCAACTGTCATTAAAAAAAAATATAGACTTAAAAGTTTTGTTTCCTCTATTATGGAGATGCATTTTCCTACATCATTTGAAGCACTTGATGAAGCTAGAGTGAGTTTAATTTTTGAGGAGTTTTTAACTTTTCAGTATATACATTTAAGCGAGAGAAGACCTAATATTTTAATAAAAGAAGAAAGATATAATTCTTTAAATTTACTAAAAAAAGTAAAATCTACTCTTACTTTTGAACTTACTGAAGACCAATTAAATGCTATAGAAGAAATAAAAAACGATTTATTTTCAAAAAAGCAAATGTTCAGGTTATTACAGGGAGATGTTGGAGCTGGTAAAACTATAGTTGCATTTTTAACGGCATTAATACCAACAGAGTCTGGATTTCAAACGGCATTTTTGGCTCCTACTGAAATACTGGCATTACAACATTATAACACTTTCAAAAAAATTATTAAATCAGCAGGACTTGAAGATACTATAAAAATAGATATACTCACCTCTTCTGTAAGTCAAAATGAAAGAGGATATTTATTAAAAAGACTTAGAGAAGGAAAAAGTAATATATTAGTTGGTACACATTCCATTATATATGATGAAGTAGTATTTAAAAATCTTTCTTATGCAATAGTAGATGAGCAGCAGAGATTTGGGGTTGCTCAAAGAAACAAATTATTATCAAAAGGAAAAAATGTTGATTATCTTCTTATGACTGCTACTCCAATTCCACAGTCATTGGCATTAACATTATTTGGTGAATTAGATTTATCTATTATAAAAACTCTTCCTAGTTCAAGAAAAGGAGTGCTTACAAAATATAAGGAGCTTTATGAAAGAGATCATTGCTATAAATTCTTAAAAAATAGAATATCAAAAGGAGAACAGGGATATGTTGTTTTTCCTCTAATAGAAAATAATGATTCTAGTTTTATCACTCTTTCAAGTGAGTTTCAGAGGGCTAAAGAAACCTACTTTTCGGATACTCAAATAGAAATAATACATGGTAAAATGAAAGATGAAGAGAAAGAATATATAATGAACAGATTTGCAAGCGGAGAAATAAAAGTACTATTTTCAACTACTGTAATAGAAGTAGGTATTGACAACCCAAATGCAACAACTATATTGATTGAAGGAGCTGAGCGTTTTGGCTTATCACAGCTTCATCAGTTACGCGGACGAGTGGGAAGAGGAGATAAATTAGGCTACTGCTATCTTATACTTCACAGCGAGCTTAATGATATTATAAAAGAAAGAATTAATATAATATGCAAAACCACTGACGGATTCAAAATATCTGAAAAAGATTTGGAATTAAGAGGGGCTGGAGAGTTTTTAGGCGATAAACAAAGCGGACTTCCAGACTTCAAACTTGGAAACATTATAAAAGATAAAGAGATAATGCGTAAGGCTAAAGATGAAATGCGTTCTTTACTTAAAGATGAAAACTCAAAAGAAACTTTTTATAAAGAAAATGAAGCATTCATATTAAAGGCTAATTATCTAAAATCAAGAATAGTCAAAGATGAATAATTTTTTACTATATAATTTAATTTTACTATATTTTTAATGTTAATTATAATTTATATAGTATTAAAAAAATATTCTTATTTACATTGTATACTGCCATATTGTATTTAAGTATTTCTTGATTTATTAAAGTATAGCATAGGTGTATCATATGTATACGTTTATAATTCCAAAAGTTATTATATTTTTTTAATTTTTGATTAGATTTCTCTAAAGTTAATTCTATCGTACAATAATCATAAAATTCTTTTTGATCTCGGTTATGTGTACTTTCTACAAAACCATTGTACCAAGGACTAGCAACTGGGCTATAAACTCTTTTGATGTGTTTATTTTTACAAAAATTATCTAGCGTATGCTCTGTTTCAAAGAAATGCTTACGATAGGTAAATTCTGTACTATTATCAGTCTGTATACAATGAACTCTAAAAGTAAAATAGCCTATCATTCTTTTGATAAAATCTATTGTACTATCTGGCGTCAAATACATAAAAGTTATTCTTGTAGCCAAATCAACAGCTGTTATCCTATAATAGCGTATTTCACCATAAAAAACATACTACAAAATCATCAATTTACACATTTTCACTACCTTATGCATACACATACAAATTTATTTAATATAAAAAGCATGGTTTACTCTATATTTTTTTCTTTTTTTATTCTTTCTATTTTGATATAAATGATGTTCTTTTAATATAGTCTCAATGAATGTAGTACCTATTTTGATATTTTTTCTAAAAAGTCTTTTTATTTTTAGTTTTCCATAATTTATATTTATTAAGAACTTAGATTACTTTATTAATAACCTTTTTCTTTTTGCCTTATTAGGACTATTTTTTTGTTTCCTGCTTTTATTCTATATATCCATGTTTATTCGAATTTCTCCTTCCAGTAATAATAAATTCTAATATTAAATTTTAGAGCCTGCCTTTTTTAGCTTTATTAATAATTAATACTATATTTTTTCCGATTTGCATTATGTTGTTTCACAGGTATTCATCTTAGTTTGATTGAGGCAATTTAAATTATAAGGAATAGCTGATTTTTTAAACTAAAAAGAATATATATAGCTCTTAAGCAAAATTTAATTTCATAAAAACTTGAATTTTTTAAACTCTTCTTATATAATTAATACTTTATAATAGTTTTTAATTAAAATAAATATAAAAATTAAGGATAAAAGATAATGTCATCTAGCAAGAAATTTGTACCAAAAAAGAAAAGCCCAGTAATAAAAACTTTGCAATGGCTTGGAGTATCAGCCGTTTCAATACTTTTGATAGTGTATTTTTTAGTTGTAGATACTAGAGGAAGCCAAAGAACTCCTACTATAGGCTCAGTAAATGGAACGCCTATATATTACACAAGTACAAGTCCATATGGCAGAGCTTTTAAGCAGATAGAGGCTTATTATCAGAGTTTAGGAATACAGATTAATAATGAAATGTATCAATATATAGAAGATTTAGCATTTAGACGTGCTGTTTCTACTATACTTTTAAATGATGTTGCTAGAAAAAATATTAATGTGAGCGATAATTTTATAGTTGAGGCTATGAAAAGTGAGTTCATAGATACAAATGGAGTTTATAATGAAATGGCTTATGAATCATTTATAAAAAACTCTACTCAGGCTGATAAATTAAGAATAGAAAAAGATTTAAGAGAGAGTATATTATCACAAACAATTTCTTCTGAGCTTTTTACAAGTATTAAAATAAACTCTCTTGATATTCAAAAAGAGTATAAAAAAGAGTTTACTAAAAGAGATATAGAAATGCTTTATATAGATGCTGCTGCGATAGTACAGGCAAATGAAATAGCATCTAATGATTTGGAAAAATATTTTACAGATAATAAAACTAATTTTGTTCAGGCTGATATATCTTGGATAATATTAGAAAGCGGCGGTGTGGCTGATAACTTATACAAAACTTTAAAAGATGATATTACATTATTTGATAAAAGTGCTTTAGAAAAAGGTCTTAATACTAATAATTATAAATTAGGTTATGTTACAAAAATGCAGATGCCTTCAGAAGATTTGGCAAATAAAATATTCTCTGATAATAAAGGACAAAAATTACTTGAGCCTATATATGCAAATGGGTATTATTATATTGTTTTAGTTAATGATGTAAGAATACCTGAAAAATATACAGATATTAATCAAAATGTATTAAAAAATGAGTATTTAAATGCTAATATCAACACTCTTTTAGAAGCTGAAAAAACTAAACAGGCAGAAGTATTAAAAGCAGCAGCTGCTAACATTAATAATCTTCAGACATTAAATGGAAACGGATATATAAGATATTACAGACCTTCTAAGCCTTTTTCTTATAATCAGGGAAGACTTAGTACAGCTGACGGTACTATTATTCCAGATTCTTCTACAGAAAGTTTTTATAATCATGTATTTTCTCTTCAAACCAATTCTATAAGTGATGTTGTAAGACTTGATAACGGAGTTGCTGTAATTAGATTAATATCTGAAGAAAAACCTAATATGATTACTTCATCATATACTTTAAATTCTACTAATATGAATGCTATTAAAAGACAGAGAATTAATAATATTCAAATAGAGTGGGAAAATGAGCATATAGCAAAAGCCAGAGTAAAAAAACATAATATAAGATAAAATTTTACTATTTAATATAAAAAAGAGGGCTTAAAAAGTCCTCTTTTATTTTGTAAAAAATTATTATAGTTTTATAACTACTTTTTGAATATAAAAAATACTGCTAATATTAAACATAAAAATCCTATAAAATGATTTAATCTTAAAGTTTCTGTTTTGAAAAATACTACTGTAAATATTGTGAATATTGTTAAAGTTATAACTTCCTGCATTACTTTTAACTGCATAAGTGAGAAAGGTCCACCATTTCCAGAAAATCCTATTCTATTTGCAGGAACCTGAAAACAGTATTCAAATAATGCTATACCCCAGCTTATTAATATTATGATAGGAAGTGATAGTTTTTCAAATCCTTTTATTTGACTGAATTTTAAATGTCCGTACCAAGCAAATGTCATAAATGTATTTGACATAATAAGAAGTAATATAGTAGTTAGAGCTTTCATAATGATTTTTTATCCTCCGTTTACATTATGTAAAATGTTTTTTATTGATAAAATATTATAAATAAAAAAAATTATTTTCTAGTTTAATTTTTTATATTTTAAAAAAAATAGCGAATTATTTTATTTATAATTGTTGTAATAACTATCAGTTATTTTTGCGAAGTAAAAGATTCAATATTATATATAAAAATAACCTGCATTAATCTTAGTCAATATTGTCAGATGTTTTAGAAATAAGTATATTATACTTGTTTCTAAAGTACTTGACAAGATTTTATATAAAAATTTCCTAATTTATAAATTATAAAAACAATGTTTTACATGTTGTATAAAATACTGTTTTAATGTGTAAAGATATAGTTCTTTCCCTTATTTCTAACAATAAAAGAACTAGGAATGTATGTGTGGGGCAAAGCCACAATTATAATTTAAAAATATTAAATTAAAAATTTAGTTTTGAGAAAAGTTTATTAGTATAATAATACCCCCATTATAATAATGGGGGCAACAGTTTAATTAAATGAAGGTTATAAAATATAATGTATCAATTAAGGGATACAAAGTTGCTGACTACTGTATTTTTAAGTTCTCTAAATTTTGTTAGTATATTCTAACATTTTTATATATTTTGTCAATACCATAATTAAAAAAATATATAAAAAAATCAACAATACCAAAAAAGATATTATTGATTTTTTTATATATTAAATAATAATTAATTTTAATAGTTAGGAGCTTTAGAAGTAATTTTTACATCATGAACATGGCTTTCTGCCAAACCTTGATTGGTGATTCTTATAAACTCAGCTTTTTCTTGAAGTGCTTTTATATCTTTAGCACCAATATATCCCATTCCAGAGCGTATTCCTCCTACTATTTGATATATAACATCAGCAACATGCCCCTTATATTCAGTAACACCTTCAATTCCTTCTGGTACAAATTTTGATTTACTAACTACTTCGCTTTGAAAATATCTGTCTTTACTTCCATGTATCATAGCACCTACAGAGCCCATTCCTCTATAAGGCTTATATTTTTTACCGTCTATGATAATAACGTCACCTGGTGCTTCATAAGTAGATGAAAATAACCCGCCAGCCATAACAGCATCAGCACCTATAGCAAATGCTTTTACTATATCACCAGAGTATTTGATTCCGCCGTCTGCAATAGAGCCTACATTATTTTTTTTAGCAACTTCAGAAGCGTCATATATAGCTGTAAGCTGAGGAACACCCACACCTGCTATTATTCTTGTAGTACATATTGATCCTGCTCCTATACCTATTTTTATGGCGTCTACTCCAGCATCAATTAATGCTTTAGCTCCATCTGCTGTAGCAATATTACCTGCTATTACTTC
Source organism: Brachyspira sp. G79 (assembly GCF_002379365.1). Classification (GTDB taxonomy): domain Bacteria; phylum Spirochaetota; class Brachyspiria; order Brachyspirales; family Brachyspiraceae; genus Brachyspira. The sequence continues at coordinate 35,343 of NZ_JQIU01000007.1, forward strand.
TACTTGTTTGTATTTATCTTTTATTTCTTTTATAGCAGTCAAAACATTTTTTGAATGTCCATGTGCTGTATCTATAACTATTAAATCAACCTTAGCCTCTATAAGTTTTTCTATTCTCTCATATCTGTCTTCGGATATACCAATAGCAGCAGCAGCTATCAAAGAACCATCAGAAGAAAGACTTGCTTTTTCTTTATCTTCTATATCTTTGAAATTTTTAACAATTTCTACTTCTTTTGCCTGCTGTTCAAGAGGCATATTTTTATGTATAACACCTAATGCTCCGCATAATGCCATTGCTATTGCCATTTTTGATTCTGTTACTGTATCCATAGGCGAACTTATTAGCGGGGTATTCAATGTTATTTTTTTTGTTAGTTTTCTTCTCAATGAAACATCTTTAGGTAAGATATCAGATTCTTGCGGTACTAATAATACATCGTCAAATGTTAATGCTTCTCTCATCTTTATGGACATAAGTTTTTCCTCTTCAATTATTTTAGATATGAATTTGAATAAATAGATATTTTAATAAACTATTCTATAGCAAAAATGCTTTAATTGCAATTATTTTTTATCTAATATTAATAAATATTTTTATTATGCTTTAATAATGTAGTAAATGTTTAATTACTATATATAATTTTGTAAAAAATATTTATATGTTTTATTTTTTAAGTAAAATATATTTACAAAAAGGTGAAAATATATTATATTATAAGTGTAAAGAAAATTTACTAAGCCTTTTATGGAGGTGTGAAATGACTGCAACAGCTAAAAATAATGATTTATTTTCTATATATGATGATTATTTAAAAGATGATAATCATTCTTTAAATGATATACTTTCTAAAACAATAAACGAAGTAAAATAT
>NZ_JQIU01000007.1:36693-42065 GCF_002379365.1 Brachyspira sp. G79
TAAAAATATTTCATATTAATAAAAATATATCAAAATTAGAACATGTTTATAAATACGGTTTAAGAGAGATTTTATTCAATGAGATGATTAATATTTCTTTAGCTGCGTTTTGGCATGATATATTAAATTTAAATGTATCAGATGAATATAATTCTATGAGATGTTATTCATATTTAAAACATTTTCTAAAGTATAATGATGATGTTTCATTGATAGTAGGGCTTCATAATGAATACTACGGATATGGAGATGGTATATTTTTGAACTATTATAATACTATAATAAATACAAAACCATTCTTTAAACCTTATTATATTGTTAGTTTTGATTATACTGATAGTTTGAAATTAAGTTCTTTATCATATTTTCCTTCAAAAATTTTGGAAATAGTTAATTTATTTGATAATATATTCTATTCAAATAGTAATTGTTCAAGTTATAATGATGTTTTAATATATATGAAAGATAATTATTTAGAAAAAGAAGTGAAAATTGATCCTATAGTATTTGATATATTTTCTTCTTTTGTTATTGATACTAATATATAAAAAAGGGGGTTTTTACGCCCCCTAGTAATCTTAAAAGTCCATTAATTAAAAGTTTTCAACACGTACTTCAAAGAATTTCTTAGCATGTTTACAAACTGGGCAAAGTTCTGGAGCTTCTTCGCTTTCAACTATGAAACCGCAGTTTCTGCATTTCCATTGAACTTTAGTAGCTTTTTTGAAAACGCTTCCATTTTTTACAGCTTCTCTTAATTTAGCATATCTTTCTCTGTGTTCTTTTTCAACATCGCCGATTAATTTCATAGAACGAGCTATTTCATCAAAACCTTCTTCAGTAGCTTCTTTAGCCATTCTTGGGTACATATTTTCGTATTCTTCGTTTTCACCTTCCCAAGCAGCTTGTAAGTTTTGAAGAGTATCGCCTATACCATTAAGATATTTGAAATGTATTTTAGCATGTTCTCTTTCATTTTCAGCTGTTTCAAGGAAAATAGCAGCAATTTGTTCATAACCTTCGTTTCTTGCTACGCTAGCGAAATAAGTATATTTGTTTCTAGCCATAGATTCGCCTGCAAAAGCTTCATTTAAGTTTTTTTCTGTTTTTGTACCTTTTAAATTCATTTTAATTCTCCTTTTTTAATTAAACAAAATTAATTATATAAAATTAATAAAATTATTTAGCTGATTTAATTCTTTCTGCTACATAATCCCAATTTACCAAATGATCAACAAAAGCTGTTAAGAAATCTGGTCTTCTGTTTTGATAATCAAGATAATAAGCATGTTCCCAAACATCGCAAGTTAAAACACCATGTACTTTATCAGCAACTGGGTTCATAGCATTAGCATATTTTCTAACTTCTAATTTACCATTATTAATAACAAGCCAAACCCATCCAGAACCGAATTGAGTTTTTCCACCTGTAGTAAATGCTTCTTTAAAAGCATCAAAAGAACCAAAATCTGACTCTATTTTTGATTTTACTTCAGCAGGTATTGATACGTCTTTTTTAAGCATCTTGAAAAATTCTTCATGGTTATAAACCTGACCTGCATTATTAAATACTGCTTGTTTGTCAGCATTGTTGTATGATAGAGTGATTAATTCTTCAATGCTTTTTCCTTGTAATGAAGAATCTTTAGATACTAAATCATTAAGAGTTGTTACATAAGTATTTAAATGTTTTCCATGGTGGAAATCCAATGTATTTGAAGACATATATGGTGCTAAGTCTTCTTTAGCATAAGGTAATTTCATTAATTCAAACATATATTTTTACTCCTTCATTTTTTATTAATATAATAATAAACCTATTTTAAATTAATGTCAAGTATTTATTAAATAATATTTATATCTTATTAATATTTATTACTATTAATAAAATAAAGGCATACCAATTTAATGGCATGCCTTTTATATTCATCTAAATTAAAAATTAATTAGCTGTTTCTGTTGTTTCAGCAGCAGCAGTATCATCTGTTGTTTCAGCAGAAGTATTTGGAGCAGCTTCATTCTCATAATCTCTGTAAACTGGTCTAACATCTCTGCTTAATATTTCATCTTCAGTTTGACCATAAGTAAATCCTAATTCATCATAGTATTTAGAATATATAGTTCTAAATCTGTCTGAAGTAGTATATAATACTTTGTGGTATTTAGTAATTAATAATTTATATTTAGCTGTTTTTATGTTTTCATCAGCTGTTTTTAAAGTAGTTAAGTCCCAAAGATTATTAAACATTTCATTTAAGAAATAAACTTTACTTACATCACTATTTTGATTGATAGTAGCTAAATTGTAATTAACCCCAGCCAAATAAGTATTTAACATAATCAAGTTAGTAGTATCATTTTTAGAAGAACTTTCATTATGTAAAGCATTCATTAAATGATATCTGCTTTTAGCGTAATATCCTGCACTTCCTTTAAATAGATTGAAAATACCAGCATAAAGGTTTAATTCATAATCTGCCTGTATTAATTCATTAGTTTTTCCAAGTATTTCATAGATAGGTTTAATTTCATTATAAAGTCTGAAAGATTTATCTAATTCAGAAAGAGCCAAATCAACATTATTATCATTAGCTATAGGGTTAGCAACTAAATCATAATAATATACAGCATTATAGAACATTTCATTAGTATCAGTGAAATTAACATTAGTATAACGCTCTAATATTTTATTAGCTTTGTAAAGTACTCTAAAAAGATAATCTTCTCTTATTTTAGTAAGATTAGTTTGAAGAAGATTATATTCTTTATCAAGAGTAGCATCATCAGTATTTCTCAAATCAGTAAAAGAAGGTGCAAAAGGTGTTATTTCTTCTACTGTATTAACTTCTGATGATTCTTGATTTTCTTCAGCAGTAGTTTCAGTAGTTTGTTCTGTTGCAGCAGCATCTGTAGTTTCTGCTGTAGTTTCATCCTGAGCGTATACTGGGCTTAACGCTAGAATCATTACGCTTAATACAAGAAATAGTTTTTTCATGTATAACTCCTATATGTTTTTATTATAATTGTGTAACCAAGTATAAATACTGCTTAAAGTTTTATAGAGCAGCATTTTAGGTTGAGTATTTGTATTAATTAGAGTATTGATTGTAGAATCTAATTCATCAATAGTCCATACAATACTTTCATCTGAAACAGAACTTGGAAATATATAATTTCTATCTTCTATTTCAAGATATTTATCTTCTAAGGATTTTTTCAGTATATTAATCATTTCTCTAAAGGCATCAGCTATCTCATAATCGCCGTCGCTTAGCATAGTTGTTAGTGAGGCTATTTGAGCAGGACTATTATTTAGAGAAGCGTCCATAAAAGATAACAATACTTTGTATATATTATCGCTTGTATTTGATTTTTTGTCAAGTACATATTTTATAGCTTTGGCTACACTTCCGTAAGAATTTTCCAGTGCAAGGGCTGTTTTTTCCTCATTTAGCCTTAATCTCTTCATTAATATAGATCTTAAAGTATTTTCTGATAAAGAAGAAAATTTTAATTCCATCATACGGGATCTTAGAGGTTTCATACCATCCTGAACTAGTTTATTAGCATCAGAAGTTATTAGAATAAATATATTATTGTCTGAAGGCTCTTCTAATGTGCGTAAAAATATATTAGGAGCCCTCTTATCCATTAGTTCTATACCTTCTATGATAACAATTCTTTTACTTGATATTCTCGGCTTTCTGTAAGTTATCTCTATAATATTTCTTACTGTATCAAGCGGTATTACCGTATGAATAATATTATAATATATTTTTTTTAAAGCATCGAAAAAATCGCCTTCTATTGATAACTTTTTCTTTCCGCCTTTATTTTTAGCTATATTTAAGGCTTCTTTTGATTTATTTCTGAATATTGAATCTATAAAATCAGCGTTATCAGCATTTAGTTCATTTAATGTATAATTTACAGCTAAATAATAAGGTTCTATCAAGGCATATCTTGAACTTTCTTTTTTACTTCCAAGCATATATTCTTTTGGTTCGCTTGATGGGTAATTATCGTAACTATCAAAAAGCATAGTTTCTACTTTATAAAGTATAGACCTGCAGGCTGAGTAAAAATTATTAAATAAATGAGGTAATTTATATTCTAAATATTGATTAAAATATATTTCAGCATTTCTAAATCTCTCATCTGTAGCTGCTACTATAACGTCTGGGTGCTTATATTGATCTATCATCTTGCAGGATTTACATTCATCGCAGTATGTTCCATTTCCTCTCTCACATAGTATAGCTTTAGCATAATTCAAAGCACTTTCAAATTTGCCAACTCCCTCATCTCCATAAAAAAGATAAGCATGATGAAGTCTTCCGCTTTTATATATTCCAGCCATTATTTTTAAAGGTGTTGTTTGTCCAAGTACTTTAGCCAATATTAAAACCTCTGATTAGATTATTGATTATAATATATAAATCATAAATAAAATTATATCAACAATATTTTTTTTGTTAAAATAAATTATATGTATTACAATGACGATATTTTATTGTAGTGTTTAATTTTTTTATTTTTTAGTATATTATAAATAAGTACACAATTAAGAACAAGGAATTTTTAATGGCTTCAAATAATGATATGATAAATGAAAAAGACAGTCTAAACCAAGAAAATAATGAGGGTAAATCTTTAAATGAGATATCTGAAAATTTAGAAGAAAAAGAGAGTATTTCCAAACTTCAAGATGAACTATTAGAAAGTATTGAAGAAAAGATAAATAAAAATAATTCTGTATATAACAGTATAATGCTAGAACAGAATTTAAAAACTTTCAAAGAAATATCTGGTTTAAGAAAAAATCAGAGAGATTTAGAAGATTCCATTTCTGATAATATAAATGAAGCTATTAAAGAAAATAATATTAAATATAATGAGCTTATTAATAATATAGAAAATAAATTAGAAGAACAAAAAGAGTATAATCAAAACAAATTAAATTATTTATCTAGTCAAATAGAAAACAGTAAAGAAGAACAATCGAAATTCTTTGAAGAAGAAAAAGAAAATATTTCAAAATTAAAAGAAGAGCTACAAGAAAGCATTACAGAGAAAATAGACAGTAACAATGCCAACTATAATAATGTAATGCTGGAACAGAACCTCAAAACTTTTAAAGAATTTTCAAGCTTAAGAAAAATTCAAAAAGATTTAGAAAGTTCTATAAAAGAAAATAACAGTAAATATGATGAGTTAATAAATAATTTAGGCAGTAAGTTTGATAGTCATTCAGAAGAGGCTAAAAAAGAATTAGATAATTTAAGCTCTAAACTAGAAGAACAAAAAGAATATAGTAATAACAAATTAGAAGATTTATCTAGTCAAATAGAAAATGCTAAAGAAGAACAATC
>NZ_JQIU01000007.1:45465-58645 GCF_002379365.1 Brachyspira sp. G79
TCTAAAAACTTTTAAAGAAATATCATCTTTAAGAAAAAGTCAAAAAGATTTAGAATATACTATTAATAATACATTAACAGAAAATAACAATAAGTATAATGAATTAATTAATGATCTAGATAGTAAGTTTGGCAGCAATAAAAAAGAATTAGATACTCTAAACTCTAATTTAAAAGAACAAATTGTATATAATCAAAATAGATTAGATAATTTATTAAACCAAATAGAAGATTCTAAAAAAGAACAGAAAAAATTCTTTGAAGAGCAAAACGATAATATATCTAAATTAAAAAAAGAATTAGATGAAAGTATTGAAGAGAAAATAGAAAAAAATAATACAACTAATAACAGCATAATTCTTGAGCATAATTTAAAAACTTTTAAAGAACTTTCTGCTTTAAGAAAAAATCAAAAAGATTTAGAAGATTATATTTCTAATAATATAAATAATAATTTGAATGAAACCATAAAAGAAACTATTGAAGAAAATAACAGGAAATATGATGAGTTCATTAATAATATAAACAGTAAGTTAGAGGAACAAAAGAATATAACAAAACAAGCTGGAAGATTTATCTAGCCAAATAGAAAATGTTAAAGAAGATAATACAAAATTCTTCGAAGAGCAAAACAATAATATATCTAAATTAAAAGAAGAATTAGATGAAAGCATTACAGAAAAAATAGATAATAATAATTCTAACTATAATAATGTAATGCTGGAACAGAACCTAAAAACTTTTAAAGATATTTCATCTTTAAGAAAAGTACATAAAGACCTTGAAGAAGAAATGCATCAAACTTATGAAGATATAAATAATAAAATTAATACCCATATGGAAGAGCAGAATAATAAATATGATGCATTTATCAAAACTATAAATGATATATTAGAAAAAATAATATAAAATATGAAGAGCTTGCTGATGATTTGAATAATCAATTTAATATCAGTATTGAAGAGCAGAAAAAATATTTTGATGAAGAAAATCAAAATGCTGAAGGAAGATACGATGCATTCATTAAAAATATTAATGAAATATTAGAAAATAATTATTTAAAATATGAAGAGCTTGCAAATACTGTAAATACAAAATTAGAATCTAATAAAGTGCAAAATTACAGCAAAGGATTAAACAGAGTAAATTATAATAATACTCAAAATGAAAAACTCGTTAATTATATAGAAAATAGATTTAATGAAGAGAGTTATAAAAATAATAGGAGAATTAAAAAAATAGAGGATAATCAGACAAAGAATAATAAAGAAATTAAAGAAATGAATAAAAAAATAGGTAATGTTGCTATAGTATCTATTTCTTTATTTGCTGTTATAATAATAGTATTTTTAGCTTATCAACTATTATAATATTTTAAGGAGGGATTAATTTTTATGGATATGTTTGACTCTAAATATAATTCCTCCGTCATAGACAAATTTGCCTATGAAAAAGAGTACTTATCATTAGGCTATAAATATATATGTGGTATTGATGAAGTAGGACGAGGCTGTTTATTCGGACCTGTTACAGTTGCTGCTGTTATAATGCCTTTAGAACTTAATAATGATATTGAAGTGGTAAGAGAAAATATTATAGAAGAGGTTGATGACTCTAAAAAAATATCTGCTAAAAAAAGAGAAGAGCTTTATGATAAAATTATTAATAAAGCATTATGTTACAGTGTATATTCGGTAGATGCCAAAACTATAGATGAGATTAATATTTATAATGCTACAAAACTTGCTATGGTTAATGCTGTTAGGGGATTGAATATAAAACCTGATGTACTTCTTATAGATGCTGTAAAACTAGATATTGATATAAAGCAATGCTCTATAACAAAAGGAGATTTTAAATCCTACTGTATAGGCTGTGCAAGTATAGTTGCTAAGGTAGAAAGAGATAGAATGATGAATGATCTTCCTGAAGTTTATCATAAGTATAAAGTTGCTAAAAATAAAGGCTATGGAACTAAAGAGCATATGAAAGCTATTGAAATGTATGGTGCAAGTGATATGCATAGATATTCATTTGAGCCTATAAAATCAAATTTCTCATATAAAAAAAGAGAAGATAATCTTATTTTATAATAGACTCGTTTCAAAAACTAATTTTAGATAGTACTATCAACCACAAATAATTAAATTTAAAAATTTACTTTTTGACAAATTATAGTTGTTTAGCTATATACTAAAATGATAGTTTTAACTTGTAAAATATTATTTTTATAATTGATAAATTACCAAGATTTCATATATAATCTGTCAAGCACTTTTGAAACAAATCTAATTGTGCTTTTGATGCTTTTTACGTAGGAAAAGTTGATAATAACTATAATATTTACTTAATGAAAGCACAATAGAAATTGTATTGTATAATAAATTAGTTTCAAAAATTGAAGTTTATAAAAAAGCGGGAATATTAAATAAACATATAACACTCCCCGCTATCATAAACAAAAAATAATTACCAAGTCTTTTTTATCTCTTTTAAAATAGATTCTGTCAATTTTATAGTATTAACATCATCTTCTATAGAAACAAATCTTTTATCCTTGCCTAATATACAATTTGCAAAATGTTCATCTTCCAATTTTAAAGGATTATCTCTATGAATAAATACTCTTTCTATAATAGATTCCTGTTTATAGTTTATACCTATAGAAGTTTTTATATTGCTCTGACTTGCTGCCTGTCTATGTATTGTTATATCCTGAGTAGCATAATCTAATAAAAAGTATGCTTCTTCTGTACTTATAGCCAATGTTCTAATTTTTTCTTGGGTTACTCTGCTTGCACTTATTGTAGCTATAGTCTCATCTTCAAACTCTAATAATGCACTTGCTATATCTTCATTTTTTGTTCTTATTCTCTTTCCGCTTGCAGAAAATTTTATAACAGGCTTTTTTACTAATGAAGTTACAATATCTAAATCATGAATCATTATATCAAATACAACACCTACATCTGTAATACGCGGAGTAAAAGGAGCTAATCTTCTAGCTTCTATTAAATAAGGTTTTTCTATTATATGATGAAGTTCCTGAACGGCACCGTTAAATCTTTCTACATGTCCTACCTGAAGTATAACATTTTTTTGTTTTACAATCTCTTCCAATTCCAAAGCCTGTGCATAAGTTTCTGTCATAGGCTTTTCTACCAAAACATGTTTTCCTTTTTCTACGGCTTTTTTAGCTATTTCAAAATGAAAAGTTGTAGGGCTTGCTATTATTACAGCATCTGCATTATCTATGGCTTCGTCGATAGTATTAAATTTTTTTATATTATACTTTTGAGATATCTCATTAAGATGATTCTCATCGGCATCATATATTCCAGACAAATTTATATGATTTATTTGGCTTATAACATTTAGATGAAACTGCCCCATTCTTCCTACACCTATAAGACTAATATTAACTTTATCCATTAAACAAATCCTTTATTTTAAATTAATATATTGAAAAAGTAATTTTATAAATATATCTAAACCTCTTTTATAGAATTATAATAATAATTATACAAAATTCAATAGTATTTTTTAAAGCAATTAATGAAAAAAATACTATCAAATAATTAAAAAATGCTGTATATTTATTTTATTAAAATCACTAATAAAATCATAAAATATTACAAATAATTATTGGAGACATTATGAAAACAGATATAGAAATAGCACAAGAATGTAAATTAAAAAAAATAGAAGAAATAGCTAAAATGCTTAATCTCACAGATGATGATTATGAAGCATACGGTAAGTATAAGGCTAAAATAGAATTATCATTACTAAATAAATTAAAAGACAAAAAAAATGGAAAATTAGTTTTGGTAACAGCTATCACTCCAACACCAGCAGGAGAAGGAAAATCTACTGTTACAATAGGATTAACACAGGGCCTAAATAAAATAGGTAAAAATGCAGTAGCTGCTTTAAGAGAACCGTCTTTGGGACCTGTATTTGGAATAAAAGGCGGAGCATGCGGAGGAGGATATGCTCAAATAGTTCCTATGGAAGATATTAATTTACACTTCAACGGAGACTTTCATGCTATAGGTTCTGCTCATAATCTAATATCAGCATGTATTGATAATCATATAAAACAAGGAAATGAATTAAAAATAGATACAAATAAAATAGTGTTCAAAAGAGTTGTTGATATGAATGACAGAGCATTACGCGATATAGTTATAGGTCTAGGAGGAAGTGAGAACGGAGTTACTAGACAGTCATCATTTCAAATAACTGTTGCTTCTGAAATTATGGCTATACTTTGTCTTTCAAACTCTTTAATAGATTTGAAAGAGAGAATAGGAAATATTGTATTTGCCTATGATATTAATGATAATCCTTTAAAAGTAAAAGATTTGAAAGTAGAGGGTGCTGCTTGTGCTTTGCTTAAAGATGCTATAAAACCTAATTTGGTACAGACATTAGAAAACACTCCTGCTATAGTTCATGGAGGACCTTTTGCTAATATTGCCCATGGATGTAATTCTATACTTGCTACAAAATTAGCTTTAAAACTTTCTGATTATACTATCACAGAGGCTGGATTTGCTGCTGATTTGGGAGCTGAAAAGTTTCTTGATATTAAATGCCGTGCTGCTGATTTAAAGCCAAACTGCATAGTTTTGGTTGCCACTATAAGGGCATTAAAGCATCATGGAGGAGCTTTGGAGCTTAATAAAGAAGATTTGAATGCTTTAAATAAAGGTTTTGAGAATTTGGATAAGCATATAGAAAACATGAGAAAGTACAATGTTCCAGTTGTTGTTGCTATTAATAAATTCTCTTCTGATACTCAAAAAGAAATAGAATGCATAACAGAACACTGTAAAGATATTGGTGCTCAAATATCATTATGCGAAGTATGGGAAAAAGGAGGAGAAGGCGGAAAAGATTTAGCTCAAAAAGTTGTAAAAGCCACTTCTGAAGAATCTAATTATAAACCTTTATATGATTTAGAAAAAGGCATAAAAGAAAAAATTGAACTTATATGCAAAGAAATATACGGAGCAGGCAATGTGAAATTCTCAGCAAAAGCAAATAAGATGATAAAAAAAATAGAAAGTATAGGTTTTGGAAATTTGCCTATATGTATGTCAAAAACTCAAAAATCAATATCCGATAACCCAGCACTTCTTAATGCTCCTAAAGGATATACTCTAAACATTGATGAAGTAAAACTTGCTTCAGGTGCAGGATTTATTATTGCTATGGCTGGAGGTATTATAGATATGCCTGGTCTTCCTAAAATACCAGCCGCATGCAATATAGATATAGATGAAAATGGAAAAATAAGCGGATTGTTCTAATAAATATTCATAAATACTGAATTACGAAAATAGCTGTTTTCAATATATAAAAATTATAATATAAAAATTGGAGACAGCTATTTTTTATTTAAATATTCATTTTATAAATCTAAATAAAAATATATTCTTTAAAAATCTTCAAAGCATTCTCTTTATTATAAGAATCCCCTCCTCTCCAATGCATCAATTTATCTGATAATTCTGTATTCCTATATTCTCTCTCTTCTTTAGCCTCTAAAATATCTAAATATGATAATATTTCAAGAAGTATTATTCTTTGATCTTTTGATGAAGGAAATATATCTTTTAATGTTTTTTCCATTTTATTTGCAGAATCATTTTTATTATTATATGAATCAATTTGTTTTAATATATTATTAAAAATTTCTATATCCTCTTTTGAAGGATTTAAATTGTATTTATCAAAGTTAATTTTACTAAACTCTAATAGATCGAAGTAGATATATGATAGATTTGAGAGTCTTACTCCGCCCCATTTAAACTTTTCAAAGTTATACACATTGCTATATTTCAAATAAAAATCATCTCCTAAAATATAATATTTAAAGCATTCATCACAGTATGCGTTTTCAGCTATAAAATGATGTTCAATTATTTTTTCAGCTAAATAATAGCTTGATATAAAACTTCTAAAATGCAATGCTCTAGATGATAAACTGCATAAAAATGCTTTAACTGTATTATTAAAATCTATTTATTTTAACAGATCTGGTATATTTTTTATAATGTCATCATGTTTAATAATTTCATCAGAAAAATCAAACATCAACCCTTTTTCTTTAGCGTATAAAAAATCATCATCATTTATTTTTTGTTTTCTATCATCAATCCAGCCGTCTTTCCAGAAATAATTGAATAATATTTTTTTAGCTTTCTTATCAGCTTCTATAATTTTTTGTTTATACATTTTTACGGTTCCTTAAAAAACTTGATACAATTATATATTAATATACCTAAACAACTACAATTTGTCAAAATTAGTTTTTATATTTTTATTATTTTCGGGGACTAGCCCTGCGAATCACACAGTCGCGTTGACATTTGATAAGAATAAAGAATACCGTGCGGGAAGGTGCACGCGAAGCGTCCCGAACGAAGATGAGGGGGGAGCTCACTGTTGACAAACTTAAAAATTTTCAGTATATATAGCAAAAAAATTATAATTTGTCAAAAATGAATTTTTTAATAAAAAATATTTGCATATCTTTGAAATAACTAGCATCAAAAGTCATTATATAATACCAGTCTGTTTTCAGTCTTTTGCCCAAAAAATCATACTAAGTAAAAGAATGCCGCTGTATTAAAAATGTAATTTATAAAATATAAATATTATATATATACTTTAAAAACAACTGCAAAAATGTATTCATTCACAAAATTCAATATCACTTATTCTAAAAAGAATAATATACATACTTAAATTTATAAAATATTGATATAAATAATAAAAAATTATTATTTAAGTAATATATAATAATATCGATACTATATATAGCATAGTGTATAATATTTTACAAAGATATTTGTAAATAGTTTAAATAATATTATTATAAATAGAAGGTTTGCCGTGTATAATTCTACTATTGGATACGCTTCCAAACTTATTAAAGGAAGTATGGTTTTTTCTATAGTGATATTTATTTCATTATCACAGATTATGACTATAACTTCAATATTTAGTTTGGTATGGAAATATGAAATTTTATTAAATGAGAATATACCTTTTTTTAGAGAATTTTCTATATACTCATTATTTATAGGAATATTTATTGTAGGAGTGCTTTATTCGTCAATAACAAGTTCTTATATATTCTCAAAAAATAGCAGAATGTTTTCTACTTTGCGTATATTCGGAGCTACTAAATTAGCCATAAAAAAATTAGCAATGCTTATAAGTTTTTTATATCCTATTATTTCATTTGGCATATGTATAATAGAAGTAGGAATTTTATATTTAAGATACAGTTCTTATATATTAACTTTAATAGAATTTGCTGATGTTATTAACGGAGCCTATATGATGCTTTTAGCCAATGCCGTTTTAATAATAGCCTTTATGATAGGGGCATTTATATCAAATTCAATACTTTTGCATAAAGATCCTTATGAGGATTTAAGAGGAACACTATGAACATAAAAATAATCAGTATATCAAAAGTTTTTCCTTTGGGGGTTACTCAATTTAATGCATGCGAAGATATTAGTTTAGATATCAATCAGGGGGATTTTATCAGCTTTGTAGGACATACTGGAAGCGGCAAAAGTACATTACTAAGCATTATAGGTGCTATACTCAAACCTACAAGCGGAACTATATATTATGACTCTTTCAAATTAAATGGTGCTTCTGAAGATGTGCTTGCCAGCTTTAGAAGAGAATATTTTTCATATATATTTCAATATCCTGTTATTATACCAACTATAAGTGTTATAGATAATATATTAATGCCTTTAGCTTTTAAACATAAAATTACTGAAGAGAAAATTAATCAGACAAAAGAAAATATAGAACTATTTTCTCTCAAAGATAAGATGAACTCTAAAGCTGCTAATTTATCAGGCGGCGAAATGAAAAAGGTTGCTATATTAAGAGCATTAGCTTATGGGTGTAAATGTCTAATAGCCGATGAGCCTACAAGCGACTTAGATCCTGCTACTACAAAAACATTAATGGAAATACTTACAACAATAAACAAACAGGGAACAAGCATCATTATGGTTACTCATGCTCATAATATTGCGGCTTATGCAAATAATGTTTATGAAATGTCTAATGGTAAAATTGTAAGATGCTTAAAATAAGATTATCTGCTGTATATATGCATCTCTAAATAATGATCTAGTATTACCCTGTATGAATTAATGATTCTTCTTATTTCATTAATATCTAAATTTTCATTTTTATACTCTATTTCTAATCTTTTTAATTTATCAATTTTTTCTTTTACAACTTCTGGAATAATATGCTCTGGAAGTCTTTTTTCACTGTTTATAGAAAGCCAATTACCATTTTCATCAAATGTAATAAAGATTTCATTATCCAGTTCTACTTTAAAAATATTATCAGTTTTTTCTAATTCTACTATTTCTGCTTTAAGAAATTTACTCTTTATAAATATTTCCGCCTTATAAGGTAATTCTAATTTTCTATCCATAATACAACCTCTAATATTATATTACATTATCTATATTTTTATGTTTTTAATAAGTAATTTTTCTGCTAATATACAGAAAAAATATAATAATAAAATTGAAGATTAAAAAATAAAACAACTCTTATTTCAAATATTTCTAAACAATATATATTTTATATGTTTAATATAACAAAACTTCATAAAAAATAATTAATTTTTTTAATAAAAAAGCCCATATTCTTTATCAAAATATGGGCTTTATTTTACTTACTTTTTCTCCTCATTATCACAAGGTACAACAGCTAAATCGCTAACCTTAGCTCCGTCAGAAATATTAACGATTTTTACACCCTTAGCATTTCTTCCAAGCTCTGGTATAGAATCAGCCTTTATCTTTATTGTCATATCATCAGTAGTAACAACCATTATCTCATCTTTATCGCCTACTGTTTTTACGCTTACAACCTTACCAGTTTTATTATCTGGTTTAATATAAATCTGTCCCTTACCGCCTCTTCCTTTAACATTAAACTGTTTAGAAGAAAGTCTTTTACCTATACCATTTTCTGTAATAACTATTAATGATTCACCCTTATGTATAGCATTTCCAGATACACAAATGTCATCATCATCTAAAGAAATACCTTTAACACCAGCAGCAGCTCTTCCCATCTTTCTTATTTTCTCTTCAGTTATTCTCAAAGCAAGACCAGTAGCTGTAGTCATAATAAAGTCATCTCCAGTCTGAACAGCAGAAACAGCCACAAGCTCATCATTATTTTCCAATGTTAAAGCAAGTATCCCTCTTTTTTTAGCATTTTCAAGATGTTTTAACTCCATTTTCTTTATAGTACCCATTTTTGTAACCATAATAATAGACTGTTTAGGGTCAAACTCAGACACTGTAAAATAACTTGTTATTTTCTCTTCAGGTGCTAAATTAAGAATAAATTTAATACTTTTTCCTTGAGAAGTTTTAGTCAAGGCAGGTATTTCATGAACTTTCATCCAGAAAGCCTTACCTCTGTCTGTAAATATAAATAAATAATCTTTAGTAGAAGCAACAAATAAATGCTCTATATAATGCTCACCCTGTGATTTTCCGCCCTGAACACCTACTCCTCCTCTGCCCTGCGTACGATAACTTGAAGCAGGCACTCTCTTAATAAATCCCTGAGTAGTGATAGATACTGCAACATCTTCATCATGTATCAAATCTTCTTCATCTATCTCTGTATCATTAGTTTTTCCTATTATTTCGCTTCTTCTGTCATCGCCATATTTTTCTGCTATTTTTTTAAGCTCATCTTTAATAACAGCAAGTATCTTTTCTGGGTGTGCAAGTAAGTCTTCACAATAAGCTATAAACTCTCTTAATTGCTGCAATTCCTGTTCTATTTTTAATTTTTCTAAGGCTGTTAATCTTTTAAGCGGCATATCAAGTATAGCTTGAGCCTGTTTTTCTGAAAGTTTAAATCTGTTCATAAGAGTTGTTCTTGCAGAATCAGTATTTTCGCTTTCTCTTATTATTCTTATAACCTCTTCAATATTAGCCTGTGCTATGAGCAAACCTTCTAATATATGAGCTTTAGCCCTAGCCTGATTCAAATCATATTCTGTTCTTTTAGTGATAACTTCAACTCTATGGTCAACAAAATATTTTATAAGTTCTTTTAAATTTAATACTTTAGGCTCACCATTAACTAAAGCAAGATTTATTATACCGAAAGTAGTTTCCAAATCAGTATGCTTAAATAATTGATTTAATACTATCTGAGTAGCAACGCCTTTTTTAAGCTCTATTATAAGACGAATACCTGCTCTGTTGCTTGATTCATCTCTAATATCTGCTACACCTTCAATTTTACCTTGTTTTACTAACTCAGCTATTTTTTCGTGAAGAGTAGTTTTTACAACTCCGTAAGGAAGTTCTTTTACTACTATAGCCTCTCTATCTTTTTTAGTCTCTTCTATTTCAAGTCTTGCTCTTAATTTAATTCTTCCCTTACCAGTAGTATAGGCCTCTTTAATACCCTCTTTACCGTATATAATACCAGCAGTAGGGAAGTCTGGACCTTGTATATAACGCATAAGGTCTTTAATTTCAGCGTCCTGATGATCTATATAATAAACAACAGCATTAACTACTTCTCTTAAATTATGAGTAGGCATATTTGTAGCCATACCAATAGCTATACCCATACTTCCGTTTACAAGGAGCTGAGGAACTGTAGCTGGAAGTACAGAAGGCTCAGTTCTGGAATCATCAAAGTTCGGAACAAATTTAACAGTTTCTTTTTCTATATCATTGAGCATTTCTTCTGCAAAACGAGTCATTCTTGCTTCAGTATAACGCATAGCGGCAGGCGGGTCATCATCTATAGAACCGAAGTTACCCTGTCCGTCTACAAGTAAATAACGCATAGAAAAATCCTGTGCCATTCTTACCATAGTGCCGTAAACTGCAGCATCTCCGTGCGGGTGATAGCGTGCCAAAACTTCACCTACTGTGGCTGCCGACTTCTTATATGGTTTGTCATGAGTAAGATTAGCATCATACATAGCATATAGTATTCTCCTATGAACAGGTTTTAATCCGTCCCTAACATCAGGTAAAGCCCTTGATACTATAACACTCATGGCATAAGTTAAATAGGATTCTCTTAATTCATTTTCTATTGAAATATGATCTACTCTTTTTAATATATCTTTTGTCAGTGTGGAATATTGTCTTTCTTCAGAATTATCAGGTTTATTTTTTTTTACTGCCATATATTACTATCCTTAAAAAAATATCATATATTATAACATTTTAATACATAAAAATCAAACAATAAATAATAGAAGAAAATTATTAAATTATAGAAAAATTAGTCTAAAATGTATTATAAAAATAAATTATTTTATATAATCTTCTCTTCCTAGTACTTTAGCTAAATGCTCAATAACTGTCTGACGCTGTATAGGCTTTACTACATATCCATCTACTTTGAGCTTTAAAAATTCCATCAATACACCCTTATTTGAATAGGATGTTACTACAATTATTTTGGAATCTATATTCAAAGCTCTTATTCTTTTAAGCAAATCTATTCCATTCATCTGAGGCATTTCAAAATCTATCATTATTATATCTGGTTTTTCTACAGCATCCCTCAATTTATTTAATGCATCCATTGCACCGTCTGATTCCATTGTTACCTCAAACTGTTCTGATAATAAAATTTTCTTTTCTGCTATACGTATTGTGCTGGAATCATCTATAACCATAACTTTATAAGACTTGCCTGTTTTAGTATTAATCCCTAATGGTGAACTACTCATAATTATATACCCCTAAATATTTAATAATTGTAAATTTATAAAAATTATCAATAATGTCAATAATTTTTTGTAAAAAAAGAAAAAAATTATTATGTATTTGATTTTTATATTTTTTTTGTTATCATAGATAAATGAAAATATCTTTAAAATTACATGCTTTAATAAAATATTTGTCAGGCGAACCAGACGCTTCATACAAAATAGAAAAAAATAAAGATGGTATTATAACAGCATCAAAAAATTCAAGAGCAGTGCACAGTAAATATAATATTAATAATGAATGTAAAAGAGCTTTAGAAAATATAAATAAAAATAAAAACCTTCTCATAATGTACGGTTACGGCTTGGGATATATATTAAAATATTTAATGGAAAATATTGATAACTACTTCAATAAAAATACTATCAAAACTCTGAAAATTATTGCAGTAGTTGAAGATACTGTATTATTTAAATATTCATACTACAACATATACAGCCCTGAAAATGAAAATATATTTTTTATTCACAAAGATGATTCTATAAATTATATTAATGAACTTATAGACTATAAAAGTATAAATGGTGTTAATCTTGTAATTCTACCTTCTCTAACAAAAGAAGAAAAAGATAATGCTAATACCCTATATACTCAAATACTTAATATAATGGAAAAAGAAGTATCTAATATATTTACCAACATGTATTTTGAAAATATATGGACAAAAAATATTATATTCAATAGCGAATATATAAAAGATTCTGCAGACATTTCAATTTTTAAAGATTCATTTAAAGGATTAAAAGCATTATTAATATGTCCAGGTCCCACATTAAAATATAGCATACAATACATAAAGATAAATAGAGAAAATCTATTTATAATATGTGTTGATACTAGCTATAGTGTGTTATGCAAACATGGTATAATACCTGATTTTGTTATTACTGTTGACGGAGGTTTTTTTAATTCTCTTGATTTTGTTTATGAAAAATCACATTTTCCATATTTAGTTATGGATATGTCTTGCAATAAAATTATACCTAAAAATACACACTGCAAAACTAATCTTATAAGATTTACTTCTATAGAAAATTTAGGACTTATTGAATATATACAAAACTTTATTAAACTATCATCTCTTAAGGCTTCAAATACTGTAGCTACTGCCATGATAGATTTTGCATATTATATAGGTTTAGATGAAGTGCTTTTAATAGGTTTTGATAATAGCTATCCTTTTTATGAAAGACATATTAAACATGCTTTATCTTATGAATATATGGTAAATAAAACAAATAAATTAAAAACTTATGAATCATATTATTTTAATGCTATAAAAAATAATACCAATATAGATAATTATCCTCCAACTGAGTTTGTATTTGAAAGCCAAATAGAATA
>NZ_JQIU01000007.1:58994-62556 GCF_002379365.1 Brachyspira sp. G79
CAAAAATAAAATATAAAAAAAATGAAAATAAAAAGAATAACTAAAGAAGCAGTAAAAATAGAATCTATAGAAGAAGGAAATATAGCTGATTTTTACGAAGATAATATAAGACAAAAAGCATTGAATATAGCTTATAATATCTATAAAAAAGATGATAATGAAAATATAAAAAAAGCATATGAAAGATTAAAAAACACATTAGAAGAGTTTAGAAATATTCTCACAGATACATACAATAATCTAAATTTAGAAAATATAGACAGTATATATGAAAAAACTATAAATACAATAAAAGAATATCAAAATAAGGCAAGTATATTAAAAACTATATTATCCACTACTATTATAATGTGTGAAAGAGGCGAAAGGGAAAAAAAGAAAAATTAATATTTCTTCTTATGGAGAGTTTGAGAAATGTTAATTACTTCTTTACTAGAATATCATTAATAATAAACAAACTATAAGCGAAACAAATATGAATATTATTTATGAAGATGATTATTTTATTGCTGTCAATAAAGAGGCTGGAATAGAAGTTGACGATAATTTAATAAAAAAAATAAAAGAAAAACATAATCATATTAATAATCTGTATTTAGTTCATAGAATAGATAAGTTCACTTCTGGAATAGTGATACTAGCAAGAGATGAAAATACAAAAAAATATTTTGAAGAATCTTTTAAAAACAAAACTATTAATAAAGTTTATCATGCCATAGCAGAAGGATATTTAAAAAATAATAGCGGAGTAATAGATATATCAATAGGAATTGACAAAAAAAATCCTAACAAAAGAATACCGCTATCAGTAAAAGAAGGCGGAGAAACTGCCGTCACTTATTATAAAGTATTAAAAAAACTTAATGAACATACTTTACTTGAGCTTAAACCAGTAACAGGCAGAACTCATCAGATACGTGTACATCTTTCTTATATAGGACATCCAATAATAGGAGATAAAATATACTCAAAAAATGCAGGTATTTATAAGATGAAAGGCTTTGCATTGATAGCAAAAGAGATTAATTTTGTTCACCCTATCACAAAAAAAGATATTAAAATAAATATAAAATATAATAAAGAGTTTTTAATTAGGCTAAAACTTCTAGAAATACCTAAAAAATAAAATTATTCATTTTTATTATTGACTTTTTTTTAATAATTATATATTTTCTTAAATAATAAAAGATTATATTTGATTTTTATTATCAAAGATAAATTAATAATAGAAGGAGTAAAAAATGACAGTTACATTTCAAGGTGCTACACAAACTTTAGAAGGTGCTCAGTTATCAGTTGGAGCTAAAGCATTAGACTTTACAGTATTAAAAACAGATTTAAGCCCATGGTCTTTAAAAGATGCTGGTGATACAGTAAAAATCATTTCATCTGTACCATCTTTAGATACCCCAGTATGCGATGTACAAACTAGAAGATTTAACAAAGAAGCTGCTAATCTTAAAGGAGTAACAGTTGTAACAATTTCTGTTGACTTACCATTTGCTCAGGCTAGATGGTGCGGTGCTGCTAATGTTTCTTCTCATATCGTAGCTTCTGACTACAATCAAAAAGATTTCGGAAGAAAATTCGGTACTTTATTAAAAGAATTACAGCTTTTAACTCGTGCTGTATTTGTTCTTGATAAAGACAATGTTGTTAAATATGTACAATATGTTCCAGAAATCACTAATGAACCAGATTATGAATCTGCTTTAAATGCTGCTAAAGCTCTTTTATAATTTATAATTAGAGTAATTTCAAGGCATATTCTTATATAGGGTATGCCTTTTTATTTGCAATATAGGAAAACTAATTTATAATTTTTATAATATATAATTAATAATGGAGGAAATTATGAGCATTTATGATTACACAGTAAAAGATGCTGAAGGTAAAGATATAAACCTAAAAGAGTATGAAGGCAAAGTCTTACTAATAGTTAATACTGCAACTAAATGAGGATTTACAAAACAATATTCTGAGTTGCAGAATTTATACACTAAATATCAAAAAGAAGGTTTTGAAATATTAGACTTCCCATGCAATCAATTCGGAGGTCAGGCAAAAGAACCTATAGAAGAGATTGCCGAGTTTAGAAAAGAAAAATACGGCATAACATTCAAACTATTTGACAAAGTAAAAGTTAATAGTAAAAATGCTGATCCTTTATTTACTTATTTAAGAACTGAAAAACCAACTGAAGAAGGAGTTGAAAAAATAAGATGGAACTTCGGTAAGTTCTTAATAGACAGAAAAGGAAATATTGTTGGACGCTATGATCCTAGAGTAAAGCCTGAAGAGCTTGATGAGATAGTAGGCGAGTTATTGAAAAAATAATAAATAAAAATTAAGAGCTTTTATATATTGTTGTATATAGAAGCTCTTTTTATTTTTTTAATAAATTCAGATCTATATTTATTATCGTTTTTCTATTTCTTTATTTATATATAAAAAATTTGTTCACTAAAAGTATCTGACAAGTAAGCTTGCCAGATGTTCACAAATTTTTTATTTCTTTATTTATATATAAAAAATTTGTTCACTAAAAGTATCTGACAAGTAAGCTTGCCAGATGTTCACAAATTTTTTATTTCTTTATTTTATATATAAAAAATTTGTTCACTAAAAGTATCTGACAAGTAAACTTGCCAGATGTTCACAAATTTTTTATTTCTTCTATACTTAATCCTGTATTTTCACTTATAATTTTAATATCTATGCCTGCATTTTTGAAGCTTTTAGCTATAGATATTTGCTGCTGCCTTTTACCTTGTTCTATACCTTGTTCTATACCTTGTTCTATACCTTGTTCTATACCTTCTTTTATACCTTCTTCTTTAGCCTTCTTCATGTCTAATTCTATACTCTTATTAAAAAATAAGTATCTACTTCGCGTTTTTTGTATTTATCCATTACTGGACTATCATTAACAAAAGTTTGGCATTTTTTTTCTACTTCTTCAAATATTGTATTTTCTTTCATTAGAATAGACATGTTTTCCCCCTTAAAAAATTTTACCCAAGAAATAAACTCTTTATGAAAGCCTTCTATATCATTAATATTTTTTGAATTAAATTTTGGAAGCTCTAAGAAATGTAATTGACAATGATCAGTTAGAATCTTATTATTATTATTTAACTCTTTTAATACATAGCAGCTATGAACATTATCTTCATCAGTTAATATAAAATTTGTAATATTTATACTTACAGTTGGCTTTAATTCATCATAAAAAGAGCCTCTATTTAAACTAGAGCTGTAATTATAAGCCCAATAATATAAAGCCCTTTTTATAAAATCTTCATTTCCTCTTGACTGTATTTCTATCAAAACAGTTATTCCTGTTTCTGTTATTGCTTTTATATCGACAATACTTTCTTTTTCATCATAGTTTTCTGCAATATTAAAAGGATTTAATATTTCTATTTTATTAAAAGTTTCAAAGTTTAAATCTTTAAATACTGCATTAATAAAGTTCAAAGCTATATTTTCATTACCCACATGTGAAAACAAATAGCGTATAAAATAATCATTAATTCTATTTAAATTATTAACTGTAACA
>NZ_JQIU01000007.1:63576-84705 GCF_002379365.1 Brachyspira sp. G79
AATATCATCATTAAGTTTTTTTATTCATTTCATTGGTATTGGTTTATTTTGGTTTATTGATTTTACCTTCATATATAGATGATTTTAAATTTTCTATATAAAGTGCAGATAAACCATAAGTATTATCTTTAAATTCTTTAGAAACAGATATATCATAAACAGTATGTATTTTATCTCCTAAAGGTTTTACAGTTTCTATATTACAGCTTAATTTTTTATTGTTATTTTGCCAGCTTCCTTTTAAATTAATATTCTTTTTGCCGTTTCCTAAATTAATAATATTATTTAACTGACTACTATTTATTTTAAAGCTGAATTCTTCTTTTTTATCAGAATTATAATAATCAAAGGCGGTCAATTTAATAGTATTCTTATCCATTTCTCCGCTTATAGGTATTGGAGTATTAACATTATTGTATTTATAATATCCGTCTATATAAGACTTTTTATTTTCTGTAATATTATCAGGATTTGTAATATGTATGTTTATTGTAATAGGGTATTTATCAATATTTCCTTCAAAGGTAAAAAATAAATGCTTTGTTACATCGGTAGTATCAGCAAAAGCAGATATATGTATTATATTTAAAAGTAACATTAAAAATATTTTTTTCATAAACCTAATCCTTATTATAAAATAGATGTGGGGTATTATATAATATATTTTGACAATTAGCAAATTTCTAGTATAATCTATATGTTTTAATTAATTTATAAAGAGCATTATTATGAATACCAAAATAGAAATATGCGTTGATTCTGTAGAGTCATGTATAAATGCTGAAAAAGGAGGGGCTAATAGACTTGAGCTTTGCGTAAATATGTTTGAAGGAGGCACAACTCCTAGTTATGGTGTTTTGGAATTAGCAAGAGAAAAAGTAAATATACCAATATATGCAATGGTGCGTCCTAGAGGCGGAGATTTCTGCTATGATGATACAGAGTTTGAAATAATGAAAAGAGAAATAAAACTCATAAAAGAATTAAAAATTGACGGCATAGTATTCGGCATACTCACAAAAGAAGGAAAAATTGATAAAGAAAGGTGCTCTACATTACTAGATTTATGGGGAAGCAGTAAAGCTACTTTTCATAGGGCAATAGATGTAAGCTGTGATTTAAATAAATCCTGTGAGGATATAATATCCATTGGTTTTGAGAGAATACTCACTTCTGGAGGAGAGGCTAATGTTATGAGCGGTATAATCAAATTAAAAGAATTAATTTCAAAATATAATGATAAAATAATAATAATGCCAGGAAGTGGAATAAATGAAAGAAATATTGAATATATAAAAGACACTCTAAAAGCTAATGAATATCATATGACAGCAAATAAAACGGTTGAAAGTATTATGCAGTATAGGAATGAAAATGTATTTATGGGGGTAGCTTTAAGAGCTTCAGAGTTTAGTGTAAAATATACTGATGAAGAAAAGGTAAAAAATATAAAATCAAAAATATAATAATTTAGGTGTAATTTTATGGCTTTAAATGATAAAAAAATAGGTTTAGCCTTATCAGGCGGAGGAATAAGAGCGGCTATATTTCATTTGGGAGTATTAAGATGGCTCGCAGAAGAAAATGCTTTAGAGAATATAGAGCATATATCAACTGTATCTGGTGCTAGCATATCAATAGCTTTAGTATATTCTTTTAATAATAATAAATTCCCAAGCAGTAAAGAATATAATGAAGTACTGCAAAAAATAAAAAATGCTGTTATGAAAAAAGATATAGAAAAAACATCTATTTTTTCTTTGATTTTCCACCCATCAAAAATATTTAAAAGACCAGAAATAATTTCAGATAATATGAAAAAATATTGGAATATGAACGGTAAAATTTCAGATCTGGTAAAAACTCCTAGATGGTCTATAAATACAACAACTGTAGAAACAGGAAAAAGATTTTCTTTCTCACAAAAACATATAGGTGATTATAAATTAGGATATACTGAAGATCTAAACTATGATATATCTATGGCTGCTGCTTTTTCAGCTGCTTTCCCAATATTAGTAGGAATGCAGAAATTTAGTACAGAAAATAGGAAATGGATAGATAATGACGGCAAAGAAATAAAAAATATTCCTAAATATATACATCTATGGGACGGAGGAGTTTATGATAATTTAGGACTTGAAGCTATATATAAAATGAATAATGGAGGAGAGTTTAAAGATAATATTAATTTTGCTGTTGTTGCCAATGCTTCAAGTTTTAATGATAAATATGCTGTAGGAAAAATGGATATTAAGAGGCTTTTAGATATTTCTATGAGTCAGGTAGATGCTTTAAGAACTAGAAGTTATTTCGATTTTATATCAAGAAATAAAAATGGAATATACGTAAAAATAGGAAATCATGCTTCAAAAATATTGAATATGTCATCACTTGATAAAAATAAAAAAGAAGAAATTATAAAAAATTATGATACAGAAGAAAATTGTCAAAAAGTAAAAAATTATAAAACAACATTATCAAGCCCTAATGAAGAGAATTTTGATATGATTTTAAGGCATGGATATGAAAATGCAAAATGCTGCTACTTAGGGTATTTTTAATAAACACACATTACTGATAGATATAAAATTAAATGATAAAAAGTTATAATATGAATACCAAAAAACATGATTTAATTTCAGCATTAAAATATGCATTTCCAATAACAATACCTGTTCTTATAGGGTATATATTTTTAGGTATGGCTTATGGAATACTTATGAAAGCTAAAGGGCTTGATACTTCTCTTGCTGTATTTTTAAGCCTGTTTGCCTATTGCGGAAGTATGCAGTATACGGCTATTAATTATTTATTTTTAGCACCATTTAATCCATTATATGCATTAGTATTAACATTAATGGTCAATTCAAGAGTGGCATTTTATGGAATATCTATGGCTTCTAAATATAAATCTATAGGAATATTAAAGCCATTTCTAATATTTTCATTAAGCGATGAAACTTTTTCTATAGTATGCTCACATAATATACCAGAAAATATCAATAAAAAAGCATTTTACTTTTTTGTATCATTTATGAATTACTGCTATTGGAATATAGGAACATTGCTTGGCTGTTTGATAGGATCATTTATAACTTTTAATACCAAGGGACTTGATTTTGTTTTAACCGCTTTATTTGTTGTTATATTTACAGAACAATGGCTTGAAAGCAAAGATCATAGAGGTGCTTTGATTGGACTTTTATGCTCTATACCTATTTTAATATTTAAAACTAATATATTTATAATACTTGCTATGATATTAATATTTCTCGCTATAAGTATTATTTATAAATATAATGAAGACGGAAAAATATATGAATAGTAAAGAAATATTTATAACAGCTTTGATGATTGTGATAGGAACTCTATTTTTAAGGTTTCTTCCTTTTATTATAATAAATAAATCATTATCCGAAAGTAAATATATAAAGTTCTTAGGAAAAATGCTGCCCTACTCTATGATAGCACTTCTAGTTATATACTGCCTTAAGGATATTGATATAATAAAGTTTCCGTATGCCTTACCAGAATTAATATCTATAGCAATTATAATAATTTTACATATAATAAAAAGAAATGTACTGATAAGCATAGTAGCAGGCACTATAATTTATATGTTTTTGGTACAGGTAATATTTGTATAATTACCAAAAGTATAAAGTTATTACATAATAACTTTATTATATAAATATTATAGTATCACTCATTATATTTATGAAATATATTACTGAATAATTGAAATCTGCTTTTAGGACTAAATATTAATATAACCTGACCTTTTATATCCTTTTCATCTATAAGACCAAAATATCTGCTGTCTTCGCTTAAACTTATATTATCGCCCAAAACAAAATACTGATTACTTCCTACAATATAAACACCATTATCTTCATTTGAAAATATATAATATTCATGTTCTATAAGATTGTCATTTAAATAAAGTCCTCCATCTCTTATTTCCACTTTATCACCTTCTATTCCTATAACTCTTTTTACAAGATTTGTATCATTATAATTGAATACCACAACATCAAAATTTTTTACTTTATTAAATATAAAATTCTTTTTTAAAAGCAGTATCTGATCCCCTTCAAAAAAAGTAGGCTCCATAGATTTATTTGTAACTATATAAGTATCGAAAAAAAATATTCTAATAAATGCTGCAAGAAAAACAGCTGTAAACGAAGCGAGTATCAATTCTAAAATCTGTTTCTTATTTATCATATTTTTATAATATTCATTAATTCTTATAATCAAAAAACTTTATATAAAAAAATAATTTCAATATATTATAATTAAAACTATTTTTAGCTAAATATATAATATTACCTTAATAAATTTAATAATTTTTTATATAATAGAGTAAAGCCTCTTTAGCCGATTCAAAAGCTATATTTTCTATATCAATATCTTCTCTCTTGATAAATATAACATTAACAGCATCATCATCAGCTTTTACATCAGGCACATAATCTAATTTTGAATAAAAAAACAAATCAGATGTAACATACATAATACCTTCATATATATACTCATTTGAACCGCTTATAAGAAAATGTATATTATCCAATTTAATACTAGTCTCTTCAAATATTTCTCTAATAGCAGTATCTTCCACTCTTTCATAAGGCTCGCAGAACCCTCCAGGCATATCTATATATCCTTTTTTAGGGTTAATTCCCCTTTCAACAAATACTATTCCTATTGGAGTTTCTATTATTACCCCTACAGCCGAAGCAGGATTAACAAAATATGTTCTTTGGCATTTTGAGCATTTAAAAATCTTTATATCATTAAAAATAAAAGAATCTTTTGCTCCACAGTAAGGGCAATACTTAAATTGATATTTAATATGTTCTTTTAATTTTAACGCTTTTTGAAAATTATTATCAATATGTTCTTGCATAATTCTTATTAATATAATATGAAGCTATATTCTTAGTCTTACATATGAATACATCAGACTGAGCCCATATGCCAAATGGTGCTTTTTCAAAAGATATATTATGTATATTAGAAACATTTACACTTTCATAATTATAATTATTCGGATCAACATTATAAAAATCATAAATATAATAATAATCCACATTCATATCTTTCATCTTTTCATCTATTAAAGTTTCCATCTCTTCTATGGTATCTGCAACTATATAATAAGTAGATATAAAAGTCCTTTTCTGACATTTACCAAGTCCTTTAACAGTAACATTCCACCATTTAGGAGCTTTAATTATCTTGTCATTTTCATTTAAGTTAATAGTTGTAAAGCCATATATTGATTTAAGATTATTTATAATATCATAATAATCAAATATATACTCATAAGTTTCAGAACAGCCGTAATCTGCAGCTATTGAAGATAATGAATAATGAAGATGTTCATAATCACTCATAAATGAAACATCATCATTAAGGAGTTTATAAGAATCAAGTATACGATTAATTTTTCTAATATTCTTGTATGTGGTATTAATCTCTATTTCTTTATCCAAATTTATAAAAATTTCAAATTCGGTAAGCTCATCTATTACACCAAATCCTACAAAACCGCATTCAACCCACAGTTCATTATATTTTTTAAATACTTTTCTTATCTCATTTAATGAAACATCAGGATCGCTCATAAGAACATCAAAACTTCTATTTATATCCTCACTAATACGCTCTATAACAATAGTTCCGTATGATGGAAATAGTTTTAGAAGCTTTAAGTAAAGCGGATATATTTTTTCTGCTGATACTGATATTCTATATGTATAGATATCTCCGTTATTAGTATTTTTTAATTCTATTCTTGTCCCTTCCATGGGGTAAGCATATTCACTTGGAACTATGCCAAGAGGTATATGAAATTTATCTATAATAATCCTCTTTGATTTTATATTGTTTAAGATCCTTCTTCTTCTCTCGCTCTTTTCAAAATAATTAATCACAATATTTCCCCAAAAAAGATGTTCTCATTATAATAATAAAAAAAATAATTTTGTCAAGCAATAAATATGTAAAATAAATTGAATTGTAATTACATTTTTTTTATTTTTTTAAACCATAATTGCTTGACTTTTTTTAAAATATTTTTATATTTGTCTATATTTATTTATGGGTATAACATGTATTTTTTAATATCTATATCCGATTAATATATAGATAATATTTTGAGTTTATGTGCTGTGGATAATTTATTTATAGGAAAATTAAATAATCTATTGTCTAGGGTATCTCTTATTGACATTTTGAGAGATAAATATAAAGTAGTTTCAAGAGGTGGAAACAAATATACAGTTCAATGTCCTTTTCATAAAGACGGACAGGAAACTAATCCTTCCATGTCTGTTGATGATGATAAAGGTGTGTATAAATGTTTCACCTGCGGGGCTAAGGGCAATGTTATAACATATCTAAAAGAAAAAGAAAATATGTCTTTTAAGGAGGCTATAGAATATCTGGGAAAGAGATTCTCTGTAGATGTTACCGATTTCTTCTCGGCTAAATCCTCCAAAAAGGAGAAAATATATTTAGAAAGCAGAAGAATTAACAGAATAGCATGCAATTTCTTTGGTAAAACTCTATTTTTGAAAGATAAAAACGGCAATTATTTCTATAAAGAAGCTGAAAAATATCTTAAAAAAAGAAAAATACCATTCAGCATTATAAAAGAGTTTAAAATAGGATATGCTCCTCCAAGTTGGAATGCACTTATCGATGCATTATCCGAAAATAAGATTACTATTAACAACATGCATATATTAGGTCTTGCAAGTGTAAGTAAGAATAACCCTAATCACTATTATGATACATTTGTTAATAGAATAATGTTTCCTATTATTAATGAAAGAGAAGAGGTAATAGGTTTTGGGGCAAGAAGTATAGACGGAAAAGAACCAAAATACCTAAACTCAAAAGAAAGTTTAATATTCAAAAAGAAATCTACTCTTTATGGTATAAATATAGCAAAATCCTATATAATGAAACAGGACGAAATTATGCTTGTAGAGGGATATATGGATACCATAGCATGCCACAAAATGGGTATAAAAAATGTAGTAGGAACTCTTGGAACGGCTATAACAGAAGAGCATGCTAAAGAAATAAAAAGGTATACTAGTAATGTTGTATTAGCTTTAGACAGTGATGAGGCTGGTATAAAGGCTGCCAAAGCGGCTATACTTATACTATTGAAGTTTGATTTAAAATTGACTATACTTTCTATAAAAGAAACCAAAGATTTAGATGAATTTTTTACAGTTTATGACAAAAAGCGGTTTGATATACTATATAATAATAGATTGCACTGGTATGATTATATTATAGAAACAGAAGTAAAAAAGGAAATTTCTTCTCTTTCTATAGAAGAAAAGTTGATGATTATTAACAGTTTTTATAGGTATTTGGACGTTGTAAAAAGCGAAACAGAGAAGCAGATGATAATTTCGCATGTTGCTTCTAAACTTTCTATAGATAGGGAGGCTTTTAACAAGGATTATTTACGTACACAGAAAACAAATCAGAATATTTCCTATAATAACATAAAAATAACAAAAAATAATACAGATAATAAATTTTACTATGAAAATAGTTTGATATACTTACTTGCTTTGAATCCTTCTTTAATTAAAGAGGCTGAAAGAGAAATTAGTGTAGATCTTATTAAGAAAGATATAACAAGGGAATTTTATATAAGACTCTTAACCCTTAATAAAGAAGCAAGCATTGAAGATGCTCTTAATATACTTGGGAATGAGCATATAGCCAATCAGATTTTAAGCAAGAAGAAATTATACAGCGAAAACATATATGAAAAATTGGAGGAGCTTATTATTAAAATTAAAAGCGGCGACATAGACTCTAAAAGAATGGAAATAATAAATAATCATTCATTAAACGATGGTTTTGAGGCTATTTGTGAAAAGGCTCGCGAAATACATTTACTTAATAAGCAAAAAGAAAAATTACATCAAGGAAGTGATTTATGATGACAGAAGAAGATTGCGATCTTTTGATTAAAAATAATGAAAAGATTAGAAAATTACTTGAAAAAGGTAATGCCAACAAATATCTTACCTTCAAAGAGATTAATGGTGCCATAGATAATATGGATACTGATGTAATGGATATACTTTTTCAATTATTAAATGCAAGAAAGATTGTAATTGTTGAAGACAAAAGGGAATTTGAAAGCCTTTCCAAAAATCAGAATAAAATTGACGATACTGCTAAGTTTATACATGTAGAAGATAAAGTGGGTAATAATGATGATCCTATAAGGCTTTATCTTAAAGAAATAGGAAAGGTTAGCCTTCTTACTCATGATGATGAAGTAGATTACTCCAAAAAAATTGAGTCTGGAGAATCTGAAATTGAAAATATTATACTTAATACTCATCTTGTTGTAGGAGAGGTGCTTAATACTATTAAGAATGTTCAAAATGGAAGGGTTTCTATACATGAAATATTAGAGCCACCTAGAATTTACAATGTTTCTACTCAGGAAAAAAGAAAATTAGAAAGAAAATATAAAAACTTTGAAAAAGACTATACTGCTTTAGCTGAAAAGTATCTTGCTTTGGATAAGAGAATTAAAAAAATTACTACTCAGAAAACTATTAAAGCCCTTACCAAAGAACAGGAAGAAGTTAAAGAAAATATTGTCAAACTTCTAACAAAAGTAAGATTAAACAGAATGGAAATAGACAGAATAGCAGAAAAGCTGAAGTTCTATCTTCATAGAATAAATCAAATAGAAGAATATTTTGAAAAACTCAAAAAAAGATACTACAAAGAAATATCCGACTTTGAAAACTACTATAAAGAAATAGAATCTGGAAATAAGGATATATATATAAGACTTGTAGATGAGTTTAATATTACTCCTGAAGCTATAGAAGCTGTTATAACTAGTTTCCATAAGGCTCAGGTACGTATGGCAGATATTTATGATGAAGTACGTATTGATAAAGAAACTTTGGTAGAATGGGTACGTAAAATAGATTCATCAAGAAGAAAAATAGCTCAGGCTAAAGATCATATAGTTAAAGCTAATTTAAGACTTGTTATTGCTATAGCTAAAAAATACGTTAACAGAGGTCTTCATTTCTTTGATTTGGTTCAGGAAGGAAATATTGGTCTTATAAAAGCTGTAGATAAATTTGAATATAAAAAAGGATATAAATTTTCTACATATGCTACTTGGTGGATACGTCAGGCTATTACGCGTTCTATAAGCGATCAGGCTAGAACTATAAGAGTACCTGTTCATATGATAGAACAGATTAATAAAGTTCAAAGAGTATTAAGACAGTATATGCAGCAGCATGGAAGAGAGCCTTCTATTCAAGAGATAGCAAAAGCATTAGGCTGGCCTGAAAGCAGAGTAAAAAGTGTAAGAAATGTAGCTAAAGACCCAGTATCTTTAAATGCTCCTATAGGTGATGAAGAAGATACCATATTAGGTGAGCTTATAGAAGATAAAGAATTTGAAAGCCCTCAGAATATTACTACTTTCAAAATCTTAAGAAAGCAAATTGACTCCATATTAGATAGCCTTCCAGATAGAGAACAGAAAGTGATAAGAATGCGTTTCGGGCTTGTTGACGGATATTCTCATACTCTTGAAGAGGTAGGATATGTATTTAAAGTTACAAGAGAGCGTATACGTCAGATAGAGGCTAAGGCTATAAGACGTTTAAGAGCTCAGTCAAAGAAAAAAGAGTTAAAAGATTTTCTTGACTCTTAATGTCTAAATTATATAAATTAAGAATTTTATTTTAAAAAGGAGGCATTTTTTATGTCTCCTTTTTTAATATATACATAAACAAATATAGTTTGTAATTTTGAACCATTTATAAACATAATGATAAGTTATAAATACTATAAAGTATTATTAATTATTAATAAAACAAGTTTTAAATGTATGATAATACCTGTATTTTAACCAAAAATGTATTCCTTCGCAACTGAAGGCTATACCTTATTTTTGCCTCAAGGGTAACATATACAATAAAAACTATGCTATTATGAAGACGCAGGGAGATAATAAATCCCAACTTATAAAATAAAAAATTATAAAATTAAATTTGAAACAATTCTATTTTTACTTGTAATTCATAAGTATATTATAGCTATAATAAATATTACAAAAAATACTATATAAAGTAAATAATATTTAAAATTAATAATTATAATTTATTTAAAAAATTTTATTATTTTCTAATTTTTTTAGTTAATAAAATAAATAATGTGTTACAAAAATCGTTTATATATGTTAAATTATAGTTAAATAAATGGAGGAAAATTATGGCTACATTATTTGATATAATAGGTCCTATAATGATAGGTCCTTCAAGTTCTCATACAGCTGGAGCTTGCCGTATAGGAAAACTTGCCAAAAAAATTTTGGGTGAGGATGTAAAAGAAGCAAAAATTTATTTGCATGGTTCTTTTGCTTTAACTTGGAAGGGTCATGGTACTGATAAGGCTATTTTAGCAGGGCTTTTAGGCTTTGAAACAGATGATCCTAGACTTAGAGATAGTTACAGTCTTGCTGAAAAGGCTAATCTCAAATATGAATTTATACCTACAACTTTAAGAGATGCTTTTCATCCTAATAGTGTTTATATTGAAGCTAAAGGAGAAAATAATGAGATTAATATTCTGGCTTCATCTATTGGAGGAGGTTTAATAGTATTAGATAAGGTAAATGGTATAGAGGTTCATTATAAGGGCGATTTTCCAACTATTGCTATAGTTAACAAAGATGTACCAGGTATTATTGCTAAGGTTACTTCTATTATATTTGAAAATGATATAAATATTGAAAATATGAATGTAACACCTCAGTTTGAAGGACCTAATAAGGGATATGCTATTATTGTTATAGGTATGACAAATGTTATATCTAAAGAGATAGAAGAAAAAATAAGAAATATAAAAAATATAAGGGATTTTGTATTTTTGGATAAATTGTATTAAAGAGTGTTTAGATATAGATAATAAAAAAATATATAACGGAGAATAATATAAGTATGGATATAAAATCTATAGAATCATTGGTAGCTATGGCTAATGAACAAAATAAAAAAATAAGTGATATAGTAATAGATATAGAAGCTAAAGCTGAGAAAACAGACAGGCAGGTAATAATAGATAAAATGACATCTTATTATGAGATAATGAAAGAGTCTGTTGAAAACGGTAAAAAAGATAAATTTAATTTTGTAACAGGTTTGCAAAATGAATGCGTTGATATAGTAGAAAAATTTTATAAATCTAAAAAAAGTATATTAGGTGAAACTGTAGGTGAGGTTGTAACTGCTGCAATGGCAGTTAGCGGATATAATGCTTGTATGGGTAAAATTATAGCAGCCCCTACAGCAGGAAGCTGCGGTATAATGCCTGCAGTACTTACAGTATGTGAAAATAGAGGATACAAAAAAGAGGATATAGTAAAATCAATGTTTACTGCAGCTGGTCTTGCTGATATTATAGCTCAGATAGCTACATTTGCAGGTGCTGGCGGAGGATGTATGGCTGAATGCGGAAGTGCTGCTGCTATGGCTTCTTCAGCATGTGCTGAGATTATGGGTGGTACTCCAGAAGAATGTGCTCATGCTTTTGCTTTATCATTATCAGCCGTACTTGGACTTATATGCGATCCTGTTGCAGGTTTTGTTGAGGTGCCTTGTATGGGTAAGAATATTATGTCTGCTGTTCATGCTATTGTTTCGGCGGAACTTGCTTGTGCTGGATTTAAGAGTGTGATACCGCCTGATGAAGTTGTACTTGCTATGAAAGAAGTTGCTGATGGTATGGATGAAAGATTTAAAGAAACCGCTAAAGGAGGACTTGCAAATACTCCTACAGGACGTGCTATTGCTGAAAAACTTTTGGGAAGAATAAATAAATAATAAATAATATTTATAAATATTTTTATATGGCTTGCAGTATTTTGCAAGCCTTTTTTATTATTGAAAAATATACTTGTTTTAAAACTGTTTTAATAATTATTAAATAGTTTGAAAACGGATTGAAAGATTGACTATGAAATTATTTAAATTATAAATACAATGTTTTATATGTTGTATAATATATTATTTATAGTAATATAAATATTTATTTCTTCTCTGCAAAAGGCATGCATATCGGCTGAAAAAGAAGTAGGTACGACTGTGAAGCCCAAACTATAAACTAAAAAATATAAATATTAAAAAATTAAGTTTTGAAACAAGTATAATATAATTTCTTGATATAATGTATAAGTTATGTTAATATATTAATATATAATAAGTTGTACGGAGATTATTATGAAAGTAATCATACTCTTATTTTTGATGTTTATAGCATCATGTTCTCAAGGATCTAATATTAATACTGATCAAAATACACAAACTAATGAAAATTCTATTATAGATGATAATATAGTTCATGATATGCCATTGGAAGAGGCTTTAGCTGAATATGAAGAAAGCCCTTGTATTGATATAATAAAAAATTTGCTTTCTTCAGGTAATATTAATAATACTCTTACAGAAACTACAAATATAGTAAATACAGAAGATACTGAATATGATCTTAGCGTTACTTTTGATGAGGGTACTACAGCATTAATGATAGCTTCTTATTATGGATATGCTGATTTAGTAAATGCTCTTATACAAAATAATGCCGATGTGAATTTAAAAAATAAAAGAAATTATACGGCACTTTTATATGCTACAGATATATGGGCAAGACAGGGTATTGGAATATATGACAGTAATTATAATGTCGTTGAGCTTTTAGTAATGAATAATGCTGATGTTGATGCTGTTAATAATTATGGATGGAGTCCTTTATTTTTTGCTGCTGACAATTCTAATTCTGATATAGTAACATTTTTGGCAGATAATGGGGCTAATATTAATTTGATATCTGATGAGGGAATAACGCCTCTTTTAATAGCTAATGATGTAGAAAGTGTAAGAATATTATCTAAAACTACTAATATAAATAAAGCTAATGAATCAGGTGTAACTCCGTTAATAGCTTTTTCGGGACGTGAAATATCAATAGAAGCTATTAGTATTTTACTTGAAAATGGGGCTGATGTTAATAAAATAGATAAAGATGGAGAAACTGCTCTTTCTACTGCTATAGAAAATAGTAATTTTGAGGCGGCTTTGCTTCTTCTTAATAATAATGCCAATCCTAATTTGGCTAATAAAAAAGCTAAAGAACTTGCAGGTATTGCAAGAGAGTTAGGAGATGAAGAGGTAGCTTCTATATTGGATAAATATTAAATATTTTTGACAATTTGGTTTATTTTGGTATATTTATTACATATAAGTAAATATAATAAATTTATAATATTACGGAGTTTTTATAATGTTTGACAACAATGTTCATTATATAAGAAAAGAGTTAGAATCAATTTATACTATTATAGTAGAGAATTTGGGAAAAGAATTGTTAAATACTGAAATCAAACGCTTGGAATATGAGCCTAAGATGGATAGAATTAATATTAACAACTTTATATTTATAAGGCTTACTTTTGAAAATGAATATGATCATAAAGAGCTATATTATGATATATATATTGAAGATGAAGATGGCAATGATGTTGAAAGGGCATTGATTAGTGTAGAAAAACCATTTACTAAAGTTGTTGATAAAATAGACTATTTAGTAAAATTAAATTATCAAGCTAATAATGATGATTAATAGTTATTTTGTATTTTAATAGAGTTTTTATTGTTAATTTAAATGATTACAGTAAAACTCTATTCATATAAAAAAACAAGGAGTTTTTTTGCCTCCCTGTTTTTATATATTATTTTGGATTTATTTATAAATTAATTTAATGATTTAGTAGAAAGTACGAATTTATCTTCTGTGTATCTTTGAGTATTTCCGCTTATTATATCTGTTAATGCCTCCATTACTTCTTTTTCACTATCACCATCAACTATATATAAAGTATTTCTATCTACTAGATAGTAGCCTTCATACTCTGTATCAGTTTCATATCTGTCTTGTTCTGTATTTCTTACTATGCAGGCATTTCTATCTTTATTAGCTTGAGCATTAGGTATAGTAACATCTCTAATCCATTCTAATGTAGAATATTCATCTCTTTCATCTATTCTACCGTTTTCGTATTCTCTTTGAACCATTTCTGAGTTTTCATTAAAGAATACGAATAACTCTTCAGTTTCTAATCTTCCATCATCATAATCTTCTTCAGACTGATACCAAGTAGTAGAATATAGTCTTTGTAATAAATTATATCCTGTAGGAGTTTGAGTATTTCCTTGAGATGCATTATCATTTGCTGAAGATGTGTTATTGTCAGATGTATTATTTGCTTTAACAGATGCGTTTATAGCTAAAGACTGAGTGTTTCCATCCCAATTATTTAATAAAGTACCTTCTTTCACCGTTTTATCATCGCTTGGTACAATAGTTGTTAATGGTTTATCTCCTGATAAAGCAGGGTTTGTTGGGTTATTGTTGCTGTTACAAGAAACTACTAACGCAGATAAAATACTTAATATTAATATAATTTTTTTCATAAATATTATGACCTCATTTTATTATTATTTTTAATATAAGTATAACATAATTTTAAATAAAAACGTAAAAAAATTTATTTTTTATATATTTTTTAAATTTTTTTATACACATAGTATTTATAGTAAATTATAATTACATAATAATGTGATTTGTTCTGATATAATATTGATAATTCTATATAGATGCAAAATTATAAAAATATATAAGATTTATTTATAGTTTTTATGATAATTATAATAAATATTTTTTGACAATTTTTTATATTATTCTATAATAAAATCAATTAAATAATATATAGGGGTATTAAAATGCTGCAGTATGCCGTTATAGGTGTAGGTACTTTAGGTAAGGCTTTGATTAACAGGCTTATGACAAAACCTTCTATTGAAGTATTTGCTATAGATAATGATATTAATGAAATAGAAGCTATAAAAAATAATGTAACTCAAGCTATGAGACTTGATTCAACTCAGAAAGAGGCATTAGAGGCTATTGAAATTAATAAATTTGATGCTGTTATACTTACAATAGGCGAAGATATGATGACAAGCATATTAACGGCTTTACTTTTAAAAGAGCTTAATGTTAAAAATATTATAGCCAGATACTCAAATGAAAAGCATAAAGCAATACTAAGTATGATAGGCATAACACATTTGGTAAGCCCTGAAGAATCTATGGGTATACATATAGCAGAGCAGCTTGAAGTAGGCGATACTGTTTTGCTTTATGATTTAACAGAATATCATTCTATAGTAGAGTTTCCTGTACATGGAGGTTTGGCAGGTAAGAATTTTAAAGAGCTTGATCTTAGAAAGAAATATAAAATTAATGTTGTAGCAATAAAAAAAGAGACAGTTGGTATATTGGGAGAAAAAAAGGTTGTTGTGGACTGTACTCCAGACCCTGATGAGCCTATGGTAGAAGGAGATATATTAATTATTGCAGGTCATGATAAAGATATAGAAAAAATGAATAAAAAGATGTCTGAATAATAATGAATACTCAGTTTGCTAAGATTTTTATAGTTATAGGAATAATATTTATAGTTATAGGCATACTTTTTTTGCTTAATATAAAGATTCCTTTCGGTAAACTTTCTGGTGATATAATAATAAAAAAAGAAAATTTTACTTTTGCTTTTCCTCTTATGACAAGTATTATAGCAAGTATAGTACTTTCTTTAATAATGTGGATAATTTCTAAATTCTGATAGTTATTTTTAGTATATTACAAAACATATGCTGATAGTATTATTCTAAAAACTTGAAATTATTTTTAAACTAAGCAGGCATATAAAATTTCTATGAATAAAAAGCATTGTATCAAAAATCTGATTGAATAAAAACATAATAGTTTTAACTTGATTATATAGTTGTTGTATACTATAATTTATATATAGAATTTTAAAAAATTAGAGGTGTGTATAATGGAACAAGAAGTAAAAGCAAGAATTGATTCATGGCTTAATGGTCCTTATGATGAAGAAACAAAGAAAGAAATTAAAGTATTGTTAGATGCTGGAAATGAAAAAGAATTAACTGACGCTTTCTATAGAGATTTAGAGTTTGGTACAGGCGGACTTAGGGGAATAATGGGAGTTGGTACTAACAGAATGAATAAATATACTGTAGGAGTTGCTACTCAGGGGCTTGCTAACTATATAT
The DNA here is from genome assembly GCF_002379365.1 of Brachyspira sp. G79. GTDB lineage: Bacteria > Spirochaetota > Brachyspiria > Brachyspirales > Brachyspiraceae > Brachyspira. The sequence continues at coordinate 79,803 of NZ_JQIU01000007.1, forward strand.
TAAAACAAGGAGGAAGTGATTATAAAGTTGCTATAGGCTATGATTCAAGAAATAATTCTGATGTATTTTCAAAGGCTGCTGCTGAAATACTTTCTTCAAATGGTATAAAAGTTTATTTATATGATGATATTCACCCTATTTCACTTCTCTCTTATGCAGTAAGAAGTTTGGGCTGTATTGCTGGAATAGTTGTTACTGCAAGTCATAACCCTAAAGAATATAATGGATATAAAGTTTATTGGACTGACGGTGCTCAGGTTATACCGCCTCATGATAAAAATATTATTGATGAGGTATTAAAAGTTAAGCCTGAAGAAGTTAAAATGGGCGATAATTCTAGAATAACATTTATAGGAAAAGATATTGAAGATAAATATATGAATGATTTAATGTCTTATTTGGTAAATCCAGATATAATTAAAAAACATCATGACATAAAAATAGTTTATACACCTATTCATGGTTCTGGATATAAAATGGTTCCTATGGCATTAAGAAAAGCAGGTTTCACCAATTTAACAACATTAGAAGGTGCTCAGCCTCCTGATGGAAATTTTCCTACTGTAGAATCTCCTAACCCAGAAAATCCTGAAGCATTGCAGATAGCTGTTAATAAAGCAAAAGAAATAGGTGCTGAACTTGTTATGGGTACTGATCCAGACTGCGACAGAATGGGATGTGCTCTGCTTACTAAAGACGGAAGTTATATGTATCTTACTGGTAATCAGATAGGATCCATAATGGCATACTACCTAATTACAAACAAAAAAAATATTAAAAATCCATATATAGTAAAAACAATAGTAACAACTGAACTTGCTAGGGCTATTGCTGATGCTAATAATGTTAAGATTTACGATGTGCTTACTGGTTTTAAATGGATTGCTGATGTTATAGAAAGAGAAAAAGAAAGAACATATTTATTTGGATTTGAAGAAAGTTTTGGATATTGTATTAATTCAAATGTGCGCGATAAAGACGGAGTTAGTTCTTGTTTGATGCTTGCTGAAGTACTTGCTTACTGCAAAGATAATAACATTACTTTAGCTGATTATTTAGAAAGTATTTATGAAAAATATGGATACTTCTATGAAGAGACTATATCTATTACTAAAAAAGGTGCTGACGGAGCTAAGGCTATAGCTGATTTGATGACTTATTACAGAAATAATTTACCTAAAGAAATTTCAGGTGTTCAAGTAGAAACTATAAGTGACTATGAGAAAAAAGAAATTTATGATAATACAGGTAAAAAAATAAAAGACATAACTCTTCCAAAATCTAATGTACTTCAATACATACTCGCAGATAAGACAAAAATTACTATAAGACCTTCTGGTACTGAGCCTAAAATAAAATTCTATTTTGAGGTTTGCGTAAAAGAAAGCAAAGATAAAAGACTTAATATAGCCAAAGAAAAAGTAGCTAATTTTAAAAAGTTTATTAAAGAATAATTTTATTTATATAAATTAAATAAATAAAAAAAGCCTCATTATTTAATGGGGCTTTTATATTTTGAACTTTATTCTAACTCCCGCCCATTTTATTTTATAGTTTTTATTTGTCATTATTGCCATATTATTATTTATGAACTTTTACTGTTATTATAACGCCCGCCCTAGCTTTATTTTTGTTTACAATCTTTACAACGCACGTTAAACGAAATTCTAAATATAAGCTAGTTATGAATTATAATTCTGATTATATATAAAATTCAGCTTACCGTGCGTAGAGGAATATTTTTTATTTAATATACGCTTGGGTGGGTGCCTTAATTTGTAATTAGACTATAAAAAATAATAAAAATTAAAATGTGAAAATAAAACAATAAAATATAAAGGGCGGGGATGTAATTAAGCCAAATAAAAAGAGTACAGATTTTTTAAGTCCATACTCTTTAATATTCTTTTTAGTGATTATATTTTATTTTACTACTATGTTTACAAGTTTACCTTTAACATAAACTACTTTAACAATGTTTTTACCGTCTGTAAACTGTTTTACTTTTTCACTTGATAGTGCCTGAGTTTTAGCATCATCTTCGCTTATATTAACATCAGCTTCTACCCTATCTCTTATTTTTCCATTTACTTGAAATACCAATTCAAATACATCGTCTTTGCAGTACTCTTCATTATGTTCAACCCAGCTTTCTTCAAGTATCATTTTACCAAAGTTTAATATCTGATAAATCTCTTCTGTTATATGAGGAGCTATAGGATTAAGAAGTATTAAATATCCTCTTATAACTTCTTTAAACATAGCATATTCATCATCGCCGTTTAATTTTATTGATGACATATCATTTAAAAGTTCCATTAAGGCAGCAATTGCTGTGTTAAAATGGAATCTGTCTTTAATATCTATTGTAACTTTTTTTATAGTCTTATGATATTTTTTGTAAAGATTTTTAGCTTCTTTTGATAAGTTATTATAATCAAATGATTTATTATTTTTGAACGCTTCTTCATCTTTGTATTTTAGAAATAAGTTCCAAATTCTGTTTAAAAATCTTGCAGAACCTTTAACACCTTCATCAGACCATTCTTTATCTTTTTCAGGCGGAGCAACAAACATAACAAATATTCTAACAGCATCAGCACCGAAAAGCTCTATAATCTCAGCAGGATCAACTCCATTAGCTTTTGATTTAGACATCTTTTCCATTTTTACTATTATATCTTCTTTTTTTATACCGTCTTTTTCATATGCTTTATTATTCATCTCTTCTTGAGTATAGAATTTTTTTAACTCTCTTGATTCATAGCTGTTTGCTAAAACCATACCTTGAGTAAGAAGTTTATTAAAAGGCTCATCTCCTTTGATAAGCCCAATATCTCTCATAAACTTATACCAGAATCTTGAATATAAAAGGTGCATACAGGCATGCTCAATACCTCCTATATATTGGTCAACTCCAAGCCAAGCATTGGCAATAGCAGGGTCAAAAGGCATTTTATCATTATGAGCGTCAGTGTATCTTGCATAATACCAAGAACTGCATGTAAATGTATCCATAGTGTCAGTTTCTCTTTTAGCTTTGCCTCCACATTTAGGACAAGTTGTATTAACAAATGACTCAGATTTTTTAAGAGGGTTATCTCCAACTGTAAACTCAATATCCATAGGAAGAGTTATAGGAAGTTCGCTTTCAGGCACTGGTACAATACCGCATTTTTCACAATGTACAAAAGGAAGAGGATTGCCCCAATATCTTTGTCTTGATATAAGCCAATCTCTAAGTTTATATTGTACTTTCTCGCTGCCGAAACCTTTTTCTGATGCATAACTTATAGCTTTTTTAATAGCATCTCTTGTAGAAAGTCCGTTTAAAATATCCGAATTAACAACCACGCCGTCTTCAGTGTATGCTTCTGTCATATTTTCTGCTTTCAAAGAATTATCAGCATTCTGTATAACTACTTTTACAGGAATATTATATTTTTTGGCAAATTCGAAATCCCTTTGGTCATGAGCAGGAACAGCCATTACAGCACCGCTTCCGTATTCAGCTAAAACAAAATTAGCAGCATACAAAGGAGCTTTTTCTTTATTAAAAGGATTAATAACATATCTTCCAGTAAATACACCCTCTTTCTCATAATCAGTTTTTTGGTCTATTTTAGCAGATTTTTTTATGAACTCTTCTACAGCATTTTTTTGCTCAGCTGTACACATATCTAAAAGTCCATCATAGTTCCAAGCTATAGCCATATAAGTAACACCATAAATAGTGTCTGGACGGGTTGTAAATATAGGAAAATCTTTACCATCATCTAAAGTAAAATTAACATAAGCACCAACACTTCTTCCTATCCAGTTTTTCTGCATAGCTATAACATTATCAGGCCAGTATCCTTCAAGTAATTTTAAATCTGCATCTAATTGTTCTGCATAATCGGTAACTTTTATATACCATTGTTCGAGTTTCTTTTTAGTAACTTCTCCATCGCATCTCCAGCAAGTACCTTCAGGTGTAACCTGCTCATTGGCAAGTACTGTATTACAATGATCGCACCAGTTAACATCGCCGCCTTTTCTATATAAAAGTCCTTTCTCATACATTTTTAATATAAACCATTGTCCCCATTTATAGTAGTCAGGCAAACAAGTTGTAACTTCTCTATCCCAATCATAAGAGTATCCGAGTAAGTTTAGCTGCTCTTTCATATTAGCTATATTTTTTAAAGTCCATTCTGCAGGGTGAGTTTTATGTTCTATAGCAGCATTTTCTGCAGGCATACCAAAAGCGTCCCAGCCCATTGGATGCAAAATATCATATCCTAAAAGCCTATAGTATCTAGCTATAGAGTCGGCTATAGTATAGTTAGAAACATGTCCCATATGCATTTTACCAGAGGGATAAGGAAACATTTCAAGTACATAATATTTTTTGTTTGTAGGTTTAGATACTGTTTTGAAAGAATTATTATCTTTCCAGAATTTCTGCCATTTCTTTTCAATGGTAGTAAAATTATATTCCATAATTAACACTCCGTAGTTTGATACTATTTATTAATAAAAAATTAATTTATTATTTACATATTTTTATGACAAAAATTATATTGCAAAATGGTATATTTTTCAAGTGATAATATTATTTTAAATTTATTGCACACTACACTATTTATTTTTTATGATTTTTATAATTAACTCTCTTAAAGTTTTTACTGCAACAATATAATAAATTTAATAATTTATTATAAACTGCCCACCCTTTATATTTTATTGTCTTATTTAAAAATTTTAATTTTTATTATTTTTTATAATCTAATTACAAATTATAGCACCCACCCAAGTGCTTATTAAATTTATAGATTCATTTAACGCACGGTTAGCTTGATCTTATATATAATCAAAATTAGAATTCATAATTAATCTATATTTAAAATTTCGTTTAACG
>NZ_JQIU01000007.1:85222-95776 GCF_002379365.1 Brachyspira sp. G79
AAATGAAATCATTTCTATTAATTGCTGCTCATTTTTATTTTTTATTAATTTCTATTAAGTAATTACTAATTGACTGATATTCTATAATATTTGGTATATATACTTCTTTTTTATTATCTATATTTTCATTTTTCCTGTTCATCATATATATAGTATTATTTATATTTGGGATTGTCATTTTTTTTCTTCTATAGAATCAGAATCTTCATTTGTAATAATAACGCTGTAATTTAGTTCTATATTATCATCATTAAGTATCTTACCGTCTTTTAGTATTGGGTTAATATTTATATCATAGTTTGTATTATCATATTTGTTATAATTAAAATTTATACTGTTATTGTAGTCAAAATTATAAAAGAGTGTTTTAATTTCAGCTTTATTTTCTTTAATTCTGCTTATATTTTTTATATTTTCTATAATATTAATGCGTGATTCTGAGAGTATAAGCATTATTGCTTCAAGTACAGTAGTTTTTCCAGAATTATTTTTTCCAACCAAAAAGTTTATTTTTTTCATATTATCTATTTTAATAGAGTTGAAACCTCTGAAATTTCTTATATATAAATCTTTAATCATGATAGAACCTGCAAACTTTAAATTATTTTGTATTTATATCGGAGTTTTTGAAAATAAAATGAATTTTGATATTATTGATTTTATTATTAATAATATAATTGTCTATTAAAACTGTAAAATGATTTTTATTTTTATATAATATGTTATAATGTTATCATAATAAAAGGAAATAATAATTAGGGATTTATAAATATGAACATACTGCCAGCAATAGATTTAAAAAACGGAGAAGTAGTAAGACTTGTAGAAGGCGATTATAATAATAAAACAACTTATTTCAAAGACCCTTTAGAAGTTCTTGATTTTTTTATAGAAAGCGGAAGTGAGTATCTTCATATCGTTGATTTGGACGGTGCAAGCAACGGAGAGACTATTAATTTTAAGACTATAGAAAAAATAATAAAAAGATGCAGTTTATTTGTAGAAGTAGGCGGCGGCATAAGAAACGAGGATACTATAAAAAAATATTTAGATATAGGTGTAAAAAGAACTATATTGGGTACTGCCGCTGTTGAAAATATAGATTTTACAGAAAGTATGATTAATAAATATAAAGAGAATATAGCAGTTTCTATAGATTCAAGAGAAAGAATGATAGCAGTAAAAGGCTGGAAAGAGATTAAAAGACTGGATTCTGTAGAGTTTTGTATTAAACTTGATAAAATGGGTATTGATACTATCATATATACTGATATTTCAAAAGATGGTAAATTATCTGGTACTAATTTAGAGATATATAAAGAGTTAAGAGAAAAACTTTCCTGCAATATTATAGCTTCAGGCGGAGTTACTTTTGAAGAAGAGATTATAAAATTGAAAGACATGAATGTTAATGGGGCTATAGTTGGTAAAGCTATATATGAAGGTAAAATAGATTTAAAAAATATAATAAATATTGCAAAAAATTAATTATATTATTTTGTAGGTATATTTTTTTATGAAAGATGTAATAGAATTATTAAAAGAGTGCAGAAATACGGTAAAAAATAAATTCACTAAAGAAGAAATAGAGCAAATAGAAAAGAATGATAATTTCATAAAAGCTATGATTGAAGAAGATAATTTTAATATTTTTTATAATATGCTTAATGAAAATTATTCAAAAATATTATTTAAAAAAATAGTAAAATACAGATATATGCTATCATTTTATAAAGGTGCTTTTAATAACAATAAAGAAAAAATAAAATTAAGTATGAAGTACGGTTCTATTAATATATTTTCTTGGGGATTCAAGAGACTATTATTTGCCTTACAAAAATATAAATATCCAAGCGAAATAGAGAACTTTCTTCTTTTTTATATATTTGGGCTTAAACAGTATAATGTAGAAAATATTTTTGAAGTAAAAGATGACAGCATAGTATTTGATATAGGAGCTTGGAAGGGAGATACGGCTTATTTCTTTTCCAAAAGATGCAATGATAATGCCAAAATATATGCTTTTGAGCCTGATAAAGACGCATTTGATACTTTAAAGTTGATAAAAGAAAAATATAAATTAAATAATGTTATACTTGAGAATATTCTTTTTTCTATTAAAAGCGAAACGGTTGATTTTGTATCTATGACTCCTGATACGCCTTCTGTTAAGATGAATGCTATTACAATAGATGAATTTGTAACAAATAATAATGTAGAAAGAATAGACTATTTAAAGATGGACGTTGAAGGAGCTGAGATGGATATACTTAAAGGATCAGTAAATACTATTAAAAGTTTAAGACCTTCTCTCGCCATTGCTATTTATCATGGAGGCGAACTTTTTATGGAGGATTTTTATAAAGTTCCAGTATTTATAAAGAAAATAACAGAAAATTATGAGTATTATATAAGGACATTTTCTCCTTGGGGCGGTGAGACAGTGCTTTTTTGCAAACCTAGAAAATAGAAAAAATAATAAAAATATGTTATAATATTGTAGTAGCAGTTTACTAATCGATGATATTGACTTTTTATAAGTATCTTATAAAATCAAACTATATATTTAGGAGATTAAATTTATGGCAAAAAGAGATATGATAAACAGTGTTATAGGAGACGGCTCATCATTTAAAGGTACTTTTATTGTTAAAGGTTCTTTTCAAATAGACGGGAAATTTGAAGGCGAATTAAAAATAGACGGACATTTAGTTATAGGGCCTAATGGTAAAGTAAAAACTAGTACAATTATTACAGAAAGTATCACAATAGCAGGTACTTTGATTGGAAATATTGATGCCAGAAGAGAGGTAATACTAATAGAAACAGGAAGAGTTTTAGGAAATATAGAAGCTCCTAAAATAGATGTAGGCGAAGGTGCTGTTATACAGGGCGAAATGACTATTACAGGCGGTCAGAAAAAAGATATTTCAAAAGTTGTTGAGGAATCATTTACTGGTGTAAAAATGGAGGATAACTCTTTTGATAATGCTAATAATTCTACATCTGTTAATTTAGAAAATAATAATAATATAGAAAATAATACATCATCTGCAGAGAATAATAGTTTTGACAGCAATTCTCAAAACAGCAGCAGTATTTTTTAATTAATAAAGGTATATAAAAATGGCTATAAAAATAAAAACTCCAGCAGAAATTAATTTAATGCGTGAAAGCGGTCATATATTAGCTAATGTATTTAAAGAAGTAGAAAAGATTGTTCAGCCTGGTATTTCAACAAAAGAGATAGATAAATTTGTATACGATTATATAAGAAAGCATAACGCCAAACCTTCATTTAAAGGATATGGTAACCCTCCTTTTCCAGGTTCTATATGTTCTTCTATTAATAATGAAGTAATACATGGAATACCAAGCAAAAAGAAGATATTAAAAGATGGTGACATAATAGGTCTTGATATAGGCGTATATTATAAAGGCTATCATTCAGACAGAGCATTTACTTTTAAAGTAGGTAATGTATCGGAAGAGGCTTCAAGGCTTATTGATAAAACTATGGAGTCATTTTTTAATGGCATTAAACAAATTAAAAATGGTGTTCATTTGGGTGATGTCTCTTATGCTATACAAAAAACTGCAGAGGATGCAGGTTATTCTTTAGTAAGAGAATTTCAAGGTCATGGAGTAGGTGCTAATTTGCATGAAGAGCCAGCAGTACCTAACAGAGGAAAACAAGGTACTGGACCTATACTTAAAACTAATATGGTTATAGCAATAGAGCCTATGGTTAATATGGGGCATCATGCCATACTTATAGAAGATGATGATTGGACTATTATCACTAGAGACGGATCATTATCAGCTCATTATGAACATACAGTCGCTGTAAAAGAAGACGGAGTGGAAATACTAACAGCTTTAGAAGATGATGAGATAGTAAAAAAGTATATGAATAGTTAATACATTTAAGGCAAAAATTATATAATGTAAAAATTATATTATACCGATAAGTATTTATATAATATATTTATTTTGATGTAGCTTATTTATGAAACGTATATTTTTAATATTTAATATATTGGTACTCAGCACTTTATATGTATATGCACAGGGACAGTCTCTTAATGTTCCAAATAGAACAGCTGATACAGCAAGAACTGTTACAATAGATACAAATATGTACAGTTCATTATTTAACGGAAAATTGGAGCCAGCTTGGGTATATATAGGTGAGGCTAAGAGAGCCATATATAATGGTGATATTCCCTATGCTTTATATATTATGAATAAAACTGTTATGTATTATCCTAATAATGCTGACGCTCATTATTTTTTGGGCTTAATATATGAAAAAGAGGGAGGAAGTCCTGCTGAGCAAGGCGGTGCTGCTTCTTATCGTTTGGCTATAGAAGAGTACAGAAAAGCTATTAATTTAGCTACTAATCTTACAATACCTGCTTATAAATTAGATGCTTATTTTAGTCTTCTATATATTTATGAAAAGTTAATCGATGAAAATAATTATGCTAATATAGAAAAAGAAATTATTGCTATGGCTGAAAATACTTATGTAACTAAAGAAAAAGGAAGAATATATTTCAGATTGGCAGAACATTACGGAAATAGAAACAGAGGTACAGCTGCAATTGATTATTACAGACAGTCCTATCTTAACGGATATAGACAGAAATTGTCTCTTTTTAGAATGTCTCTAATTTACAGAAGAATGCGTAATTATGTTCAGGAAAAAGAGACTTTGACGCTTGCAAGTAAATATAGTTTTGATAATGTAGAACCTAGTAATTTTGAGGTAGAAAAGGCTATAGTTCAAAGATTAGAGGCTTTGAAGAATGTTAGAATACCTAAAAAATTGAATTAATAGTATTATATAAGGCAGTGATAATTTTTTATCATTGCCTTTTTATTTGCATAATATATATTGTCAAAAAGTATTTATTATATTATTATATATCAATTCAAAATAATAAAAATAATAATAAATAGAGAAATAAAAATGAAACCGATTATTTTATCATTAATGCTATTATTTATATCATCATTACTTTTATATACTCAGGAAAATGAATTAAACAATAATAATGAAATAAATTATTTATCAGATGATTATACTTTCACTAATCCTTTTCGTATATATAGTGTTGATAAATACTATATGGGCTGGCAGGATCCTAGAGCTTTTATAGGTCGTATATTATTTGGAAAAAACTTTAATGTAGAAAAGAATTTATCACTTATAGCCCCAGATGCTAATTGGGATTTTAAATCAATATCCGTATATGTAGAGGGTCGTCTTGCAAGTGAGATAATGTTTTACAGAAATAAATATTTTTCTGTAGGTATGGGCGGAGCTATGGAAATATCTATACTTGGAAGAAACAGCGGATTATTTGATGTATATGATTTTTCTGGGCAGTTTATGGTATTTGCTGATCTTTGGCTTCAGAATCTTGTTGGTATTAATATGAAAATAAGATTTATACCAATGTATCATCAGTCAACACATTTGGTAGACGGTTTTAAAGGAGATACTTCAATAAAAAGCGGCAGCAGTTATGAATTTGGTTCTATAGCAGTTTATTATTATATCAAAAATTTCAGTATATATTTAGGCTCTGAAATTTCTTATAATGCTGTAGGAAACAGTCCTCAATTATTTAGAATACATACTGGTCTTGATTATAGATTTCCTTTATATAAAGATCAAATCAGTTTAATAACTGGAATAAATATAGCCGCCATTTTGGATAAAAAAGATAAATTAGGACTTATAAAAGATCCGTGGCATGCAGCAGTTAACTTCGGGCTTGGTATAGAGTTTTACAGATATGCAGTAGCTTTGAAAGTAGGTTATGGTAAGCCTAGAGGGGCTTCAAGTTATTTTGGCTATGAAACTAAAGTGGGACTTGAAATAAGTTTATTATTTTAATTTTTTTACAAATAAATTATATATTTCAATTTCTTATTTTTATACAGATTGTAAGTTTTTATATATAATAATATACTTTTTTCAAAACTATTTTAATGAATATTTATTATAGCAATTTAATATATAGTATTTTCAATTTATAGTTAGGATTTAGTATGCGAAGTACTTAGATTTGTCTATACTCTTTTTTAAAAAAATAGCTAAAAATTGACATTGCTAGCTACTATATGATGAAGATAAAATATATATAATTATAACATAAATAATTTTTTATATTTTAAAATTTTATTTACATCCCCACCCTTTATATTTTATTGTTTTATTTTCACATTCTAATTTTTATTATTTTTATAGTCTGATTACAAATTAAGGCACCCACCCAAGTGTTTATTAAATTTAAAAATCTTTCTCTACGCACGGTTAGCTGAATCTAATATATAATAAAAATTAGAATTTATAATTAGTTTATATTTAGAATTTTACTTAACGTGCGTTGTGAAAACTGTAAATTTAAATAAAGCTAGGGTGGGAGTTATTAACAACAGTAAAAGTTTATAAATAATAATATAACAATAATAATAAATAAAACTATAATATAAAATGGGAGGGAGTTAAAATAAAATTTTATTAAAAAATTAATAGAAAAAATATTGACTCTGGAGTTTACTTCAATGATATAATATAATTATAGAAATCTATTATTTAAGGAGATTATAAAATGAAAAAAGCTATATTAATAACTATACTATCAATATTGTATGTACTGTCATGCAATAATTCATCTAGTGCCCAAACAACTTCACAAAATAATAATAATCAAAATAACTCTTCAAATGCAATGTATAATCAAAATCTTAAAAAATCCCCTATTAATATACAAACCAATGCAAACGGAAGGGTAAAATCAAGAGGATTTGCAGCAGTTTCATCCAATATGGATTTTAAATATCATGAGTTTACAAGGCATGCTGTAGGAGAGAATGATGTGCTAATAGAAATACTTTATGCTGGAATATGCCATAGTGATATACACGTAGTTGAAGGAAAATCAAGCAGTACTCCGATTGTAGTAGGACATGAAATAGCAGGCAGAGTCATACAAGTAGGAAGTAAAGTAACAAAGTTTAAGGTGGGTGATTTTGCAGGTGTAGGATGCATGGTAAACTCATGCGGACAATGTGAGAGCTGCTTGGATAATTTAGAACAGTATTGTTTAAATAGAGCAGTTTATACTTACGGTTCAAGAGATAGATTTCATGGCAATGAGATAACTCAAGGCGGATACTCTGATAATATAGTGGTGTCTGAACAATTCGCAATACTTATACCAGATAATGCCGAACTTGATAAGGTTGCTCCTCTTCTTTGTGCAGGTATTACTACTTATTCGCCTATAAAAGCTATGAATGTAAAAAAAGGTGATAAAATAGGTATTGCAGGATTTGGAGGGCTTGGATCTATGGCTGTAAAATATGCTGTAAAACTAGGTGCTGAAGTAACAGTTTTTGACATTACAGAAGATAAAAGAGACGATGCTTTAAATATGGGAGCAGTAAAATATGTTAATGTAAATAATGCAGAAGACTTAAAAAATATTAATAATACTCTTAATTATATAATAAGTACCATACCAGCATACTATGACGTAAACATGTATATGCGTATGCTTAAAAGAGGGGGTACTATGTGTTTATTAGGACTTCCTAGAACTTCCAAAATGCCTACTCTTACAGCTATGATAGGAACTCATGGCAGTAAAAAATTATTCGGATCTTTAATAGGTGGAATAAAAGAAACTCAGGAAATGCTTAACTATTCTATAGAAAACAATATTTACCCTAGTGTAGAAATAATAAAAGCAGACGCTCAAACTATAAAAGAAGCATACAAAAAAGTTATAGATGGAAAAGTAAAATTCAGATATGTAATAGATATGCGTACTATAAACAAATAAAAATGATTTTGTATAATAAATATTAATAAAAAATAAAGACCGCCATTATGAAATTTTTATTTTTTAATAATTATTAATATAGCAGAGAAATAACGATGATTTATACAAAAACTATATTTTTATGATATTATAGAATCATTAAGAATTTTAATTATACAAAAAACAATTTACATTGAGTAATTATTGAATATTATGATAACTATTAATTGAAATTTTATTATTTTGATATAATATTATTCAATTAATCATTAATGTATTCAAATAATAAAGAGGAAATATATGCAAAACAATATAGATAAAGTTTTAATACTAGATTTCGGCTCACAGTTTACTCAGCTTATTACAAGAAGAATAAGGGAATTAAATGTTTATTCAGAGATTCACCCCTTTCATGTTTCAATAGATTTTATAAAAGAATTTAATCCAAAAGCGATAATACTTTCTGGAGGTCCTTCAAGTGTATATGAAGAAGATGCCCCGAAAGTTGATAAAACCTTATTTGAACTAGGTATTCCTATACTTGGTATATGTTATGGTATGCAGATAATAGTATATTCTATGGGAGGAAAGGTTGAAAGTGCAGAAAAACGCGAATATGGAAAAGCAGAAATTGAAATAACTAATCATGAAAGTATATTCAAATCATTTGACAAAAAGAATATTGTATGGATGAGTCATGGAGACAGTATAAAATCTATACCAGAAGGTTTTGAACTTATAGCAAATACACCGAATACAGAATTAGCTGCTATAGAAAATAAACAAAAAAATATTTATGCTATACAGTTTCACCCAGAGGTTGTTCATACAGAAAACGGTATAAAAATTATAGAAAATTTCCTTTTTAATATTTGTAAATGCGAAAAAAATTGGAATATGGAATCTTTTATAGAGTATGAGATAAAGAGAATAAAAGAAAAAGTAGGAAATAAAAACGTAATACTTGGTCTTTCTGGAGGAGTTGATTCTTCAGTGGCTGCTGTATTAATAGAAAAAGCTATAGGAAAACAGTTAAAATGCATATTTGTCAATAACGGACTTTTAAGGAAAGATGAGGACAAAAAAGTAGTAGAAGTATTCAGAGACAATTTTAATATTGATTTAATATATGTTGATGCTTCAAAGAGATTTTTGGATAAATTAGCAGGTATTACAGACCCAGAGAAAAAAAGAAAAATAATAGGTCATGAATTTGTAAATGTATTTAATGATGAAGCTAAAAAAATAGAGAATGTAGGATTTTTAGCACAAGGGACTCTTTATCCTGATGTAATAGAGAGTGTATCATTAAGGGGAAGTTCTGCTGTTATAAAAAGCCATCATAATGTAGGCGGACTTCCAAAAGATATGAAATTTAAACTTTTAGAGCCTTTCAGAGAATTATTTAAAGATGAAGTTAGAGAGATTGGCTTAGAATTAAAATTACCAGAAGATATTGTATACAGACAGCCTTTTCCCGGACCTGGTCTTGCCGTTAGAATACTTGGAGACATTACAGAAGAGCGAGTTAAAATACTTCAGGAGGCTGATGATATAGTAGTAGATGAAATAAAAAAAGCAGGGCTTTACAGAAAATTATGGCAGTCATTTGCAGTTCTTCTTCCAGTAAAAAGTGTTGGAGTTATGGGAGACGGCAGAACATATGAACAGGTTTGTGCAGTTAGAGCAGTAGAAAGTGTTGATGCCATGACTGCTGACTGGGCTAAAATTGATTATAATGTATTAGGTATAATATCAAACAGAATAATAAATGAGGTAAAAGGTATTAACCGAGTTGTTTATGATATATCCTCAAAACCGCCTGCAACAATAGAATGGGAATAAAAAATAAAATACACTTAATGGAGCTGTTATTTTTTAATGGCTCCGTTTTTTATACATAAAACTTTGTTTCTAAATATACTAATACTCATTTATAATAATAACTTTGACTGATTTTTATTTAAATAAATTATTATCTTTTAATTGTAGGATTAATAGCATTGCCTATATATTCCAAATATATATTATCAACTATTTCTTCTGTAAACTTATCATAAATTATCATGTTTATACCATTTTGAGTTCTGATATAATTCACTCTATTAATAGATAGCTTTTGCCCATTTTGAACAACTAAATCAGTGTAATTTCCTATCTCTTTGTGAAATAAATACTGATTAGATCCTTTAGAAGAGTATATAAGTTTGTTATTATCTATAATATAAGAAGCATTTTGTAAATATATGTTATTAATATTAAAATTTGTAGCTACACTTTTAACAATAGCATCATTATTTTGATAATTTCCAAGCATAGTAATACCTATAACATAATCATCAGCATTTTTACTTTTTCTATGTACTCATTTAAATTTGTATATTGCTTTAATTCAAAGTTATACACATTTTTATATTCATATTTAGCATTCATCTCCCAAGAATAATATTTAGGGTCGCCTCTTCTGTCTGGCAAATCATAATTTTCTTTTAAATATTTTCCTAGATACCTTGTAAATTTAGCAGAACCTTTATAATTTAAATGATTTGGATCATTAAAGTCTTTAGAAAAATCCAAATTATAGTCATCATAGTTTAAATTAAAATTAATAAAAGGAACATTATATTCACTTGCTATATCTTTAGCTGTATTAAATTTTTTATTATCATAATCAGAAAATTGATATGGGGGTCAGAATAACTAACATAGGTAT
>NZ_JQIU01000007.1:99363-134643 GCF_002379365.1 Brachyspira sp. G79
TAAAAATAGTACTAATAAAGTTAAAAAGAAAAAATTATTAATAAAGTAATAGAAATTAACAAGAAATATAAATTTTATAAAAAGAGTTTATAGTCCAGCTACGAAGAGACATATTGGTAGATAGTAATTGCTACAGTGCTGTAGTTGAAATACACATAACTATAACCAAAAAATAATTTTATGTATTTTGTCATTAAGAATTAACTTTAGAAAAAGCTAATTAAAAATTAAGAAAATATAATAATTTCTTGGAACTATAAACTCATACACTCTGCTTTAAATTATAGCACTCCTGTGTCATTATTCAAGAAATTAAGTAATACTTAAATATAATATCTCTGACTCCTATGCAAAATAAAAAATCAAAATGTCTTGATAAAAAACTAAAAATACTATATCATTTTTAGTATAAAACTGGGGAGCTTGAAAAGGCTGAGAGGAAGTTTATTTTATTATAAAAAATAAAATATCTTCGACCCTTATAACCTGTTTGGGTAATGCCAGCGTAGGGAATTATCTCTTTTATTACTTTTCAAATATTATAAATATAATAAAATGAGACCTTTTCTAAAGTTGGTCTTGTTTTATTAAAAAATATCAAGCAAGACTAAAAATTTCAATAAAACAAAACAAACGGCGTTATAAAAATCTCTATTTTTATTTATAATCTAAAGGAGCTTTTTATGACTTCAAAACAAAGATTTATCGTTATATTATTTTTATTTATATCGTTCATATCTTGTAAAAAACAAACAAAAAATATCAAAGATGAAATCACTGTAAATTTGGGCTATGAACTCAATACTATAGACCCAGCCTTAAATGATGAAACTTACGGATATATTTATATTAATCATGCCTTTGAGGGACTTCTTAATAAAGATATAAACGGCAATATTGTAGGAGGTGTTGCTGAAAGTTTCGATATAAGCGATGATAAACTAATATACACATTCCATTTAAGAGATAATGCTAAATGGAGCGATGGTAAAAAAGTTAAAGCTGATGATTTTGTATATTCTTATAGAAGAGCAGCAGACCCAAAAACAGCTTCCCCGTTAAGTTATTTAATGGAATATATAAAAAATGCCAAAGACATAATAAGAGGCAAACAAAGTGTAGAAAACCTAGGAGTTAAAGCAATAGATGAAAATATATTAGTGATAGAACTTGAAGAGCCTACGATATATTTTACGGATTTACTTGCATCAGGAGGCGTATATATGCCTGTAAGAAAAGATATAATAGAAAAATACGGAGATGATTGGACTTGGAATCCTAATACCTATATAGGAAATGGTGCTTATAAAATGACAGAAAGAAAACCAGATGAGATTCTAGTTTTTGAAATTAATACTAATTATTGGAATTATACAAATCAAATTGCTAAAAAAATAAATTTTGTTTTGATAGCCGATGAATATATTTCACTTAATGCTGTAAGAACAGGTGATATCGATTTTTCTATAAATGCTCCGCCTATTGGAGAGATAGAAAATCTTATAAAAGAAAATATAATGGCAGTAAGTGATATTATAGGAACTTATTATATAGACTTAAATACTAGAGATAAAACACTATCTGATAAAAGAGTAAGAAAAGCATTATCATTAGCAATAGACAGAAACTATATAGTATCAAATATAGGATACGGAAAATTAATTGCAGCAGAGGCTTTCGTACCTCCTGCAGTAAAAGGACTTGAAAAATCATTCAGAGAAGAAAGCAGTAATTATATAATAGCAAATAATTATAATAAAAATGTTGAAGAGGCAAGAAAATTATTAGCTGAGGCAGGATACCCAAACGGAGAAAATTTTCCTATTTTAGAGTTAAAAGTATCATCAGGTTTTTATACTACAGTTATGGAAGCAGTTCAGCAAATGTGGAAAGAAGCACTTAATATAGAGGTAGCTGTAAGAACAGAAGAATCAAAAATAACTTTGCCTTTTAGAGAATCTGGAAATTATCAAATGGCAAGAACAAGCTGGACAGGAGATTATAATGATCCTCTTACTATGCTTCAGATTATGACAAGCGATAGCGATATAAATTACGGAGGCTTTTCTAATGAAAGATACGATTCTTTAATAGATTTTGCTATTACTGCCACAAATGCTAAAGAGAGAATGGATACATTAAAAGAAGCAGAATCTATACTTTTTGAAGAAGTCCCTATTATACCTTTTATATATAGAACTGACTTTTTGGTAGTTAACCCAAAATTAAAAAATTATATTGATGAGCCTTTGGGCAGATATAAGTTTAACTATGCATATATAGAAGAATAGCATAATAAGAAAATAATACTTAATAAAATAAAAACATAAAAATCTAATAATTAATAGTCAAATAAAATAAAAAGGAGAATAAAATGAAATTTTCAGAAATGGTATGGAAAAAAAATGAGGAGCTATATAAAAAAATAATTGATATGCCATTTAACAAAGAGCTTATGGAAGGCACTTTAAATAAAGAAAAATTTGCCTATTATATAGAACAAGACAGCCTGTATTTAAAATACTATTCTAAAGTATTGGCAACAATATCTTCAAAAATAAATAATAATGCAGATTATGCTTTTTTCTTTTTAAAATCATCTATGAATGCCTATATAGTAGAAGAAGAAATCGTACATAAATATTTTAGAGATACTTTTCAATTAAAAAATACAAATAAAATTACAACTGCCAATTTAGGTTATACAAGTTTTTTAATTAATACAGCTCATACTGAGGCTTTTGAGGCTTCTGCTGCTTCTATACTTCCATGCTTTTGGATATATAATGAAATAGGAAAATATATAAAAGAAAATGCAAAAATTGAAAATAATCCATACAAAAACTGGATTGATGCTTATGCTGATGAAGAGTTTTCAAAATCAACAGAAAATATGATTAAAATTATTGATGATTTATATAATAATGCTTCTGATTATGTTAAAGAAAAAATGATAATTGCTTTTGATATAGCCTTTGTTTGGGAGTATAGATTTTGGAATGACGCTTATAATTTAGATGATTTTTATAATGTGTGAAATTTATTTAAATAAATTAAATTAACTAATTGAAATTTACTTCCCTGTATGATATAATTAACTTATACATACAGGGGGTATATAATGAATAATACTTTAACTTTAATAATAGGATTAATAATAACATTTATAGTATTAAGCTTTGTGAGAAAAATTATATTTAATATAATGAGCAAGGGTAAGTTTAAAAATATCAGTATAAATGAAGCAGCATCATTATACAAAAATAACAAAAACATAGGTCTAATAGATGTAAGAAGCTACGCAGAGGTACAGCAAAGCGGATATATAAAAAACAGTGTAAATATACCATTAGACGACAGCAAATTTAATGAAAAAATGTCTAAACTTGATAAAAATAAAGAATATATAGTATACTGTGCAAGCGGCAGCCGCTCAGGTATGGCTTCTATGCGTATGTATAAATTGGGTTTTACCAATATTAATAATCTTAGAGGGGCTGGATATTTTCAGCTTTCATCAGTTTTAAAATAATTAAAAACAAAATATGATAAAAAAATAATACATCTTTATTTTTATAATAAATTCCTATGATATAAAGAAGTGAAGCTAATTAAAAAAATTAACTTCACTTTTATTTTTTTATAATCAAATTAACATTATAAAATTAATTAATGTTTAAAATGTCTTATTCCAGTAAATACCATAGCAATACCATGTTCATTGCATGCTTCTATTGATTCTTTATCTCTAATAGATCCGCCCGGCTGAATTATAGCCTTAATATTGTATTTAGCACAAGCATCAATAACGTCTCTGAATGGGAAAAATGCATCAGATGCCATTACAACTCCATCTCCTGCACGTTCTAAAGCATCTTCGCAAGCCCATATTCTGTTAGTCTGTCCGCTTCCTATACCTTTAGCCATGAAGTCTTTTATTACCACTATAGCATTTGATTTAGCATATTTTACAACCTTCATTCCGAATATTAAATTTTTCATCTCTTCTTCAGTAGGTTTTTTCTCAGTTACAACTTTATAATCTTCTACTAAAACACTATCCTCATCTTGAATAAGTAGTCCTCCGTCCACTTTTACAAGATTAATTTTATCGCTTGTATTAGTTTTATATTTTATAACTCTCAAATTATTTTTTGTTTTTAATACTTCCAAAGCCTCTTTAGTAAAGTCTTTAGCAATAACAATTTCTAAAAATATTTTAACAAGCTCTTTCGCTGTTTCCTCATCTACTGTACTATTAAAGGCAACTATTCCTCCGAATATAGAAGTAGGATCGCAATTATAAGTTCTAGTATAAGCCTCAAGTACATTACTACCCAAAGCAGCACCGCAAGGCGTAGAGTGTTTTATTGCAGAACAAGCATATTCATTTTTAGCCTCATCAAATTCAAGAACTATTTTTAAAGCTATATCCATATCTCTAATATTATTAAATGAAAGCTCTTTTCCGTTTAACTGTTCAAAATCTTTCATAGAGCCATTATCTGTAGTAGATACATAATAGCTTGCCCCCTGATGAGGATTTTCTCCGTATCTTAATTTCTCCTTTAAGGCATAAGACATATTTAGATAATTAAGTTTTTTATCTTCCTTATTTTCCAATGAATTAAACATAAACTCAGACACTGCAGCATCATAAGCAGAAGTTAAATTAAATACTTTAGAAGCTAAATATTTTTTTGTTTCAAAACTAACTTCCCCTTTTTCCATCTCATTTTTAACTAAATCATAATCTTTAACATCGCTTATAACAACAACATCTTTAAAAGATTTAGCAGCAGAACGAAGCATTGTAGGTCCGCCTATATCTATAAACTCTATTTTTTCCTCAAACTTCAAACTGTCATCTTGTACCTTTTCAAAGAAAGGATAAAGATTAACTATCACCATATCAATAGGAGTTATTCCTCTCTCTTTAATAGTTTGCATATGAGTAGGATTATCTCTTATAGCGAGTATTGCCCCATGTATTTTAGGGTCTAAAGTTTTTACTCTTCCGTCAAGCATTTCTTTAGCACCAGTAACTTCAGCAACCTCTATAACATTTATACCATTCTCTTTTAAATATTTATAAGTTCCCCCTGTGGAAACTATTTCCACATTTTTTGAAGCTAAAAACTTAGCGAACTCTAATATTCCGTCTTTATAAAATACGGATATCAATGCTCTTTTAATCATTGCAGCAACTCCTAATAATAGTTTTTTAATAATTTTTATTATTTTGAAAAATAAAAATAATAATACATTATAATACAAAATGCGTTATTGTAAAGAGTAATTTTTTTTAATGTACATTAAATTTATAATTAGTTTTATTCATGATTGTTCAATTAAACATAATTCAGGCACAATAATTTTTTATTATAAATTAATTTAATTGTATTATCTAAATAATTTATACAACATGTAAAACATCAATTTATAATAAAAAAATAAATTAAAAATTTTTTTTATAGTAGAACCTAAGTAAGATTAAGTTATCATAATTGTATTTTTATGTTAACTATGATATAATTATTCCTTATTATTTATGAAAAATTAGAGGCAGCTTATGAAACGTTTTATTTATTTTGGTATTATATCTTTTATGATGATATTTTTTAATATATACGCAGAAACAACTGTAGATTTCAGATTATTTACAAGTTCATATGCATATAATGCTGAAAACACCTTATGGCAGGATACAAGAACAACATTAACTTATTTTGAAAATTTCACAGAAGGAGCTTTTGATATAAAGTTTAATGATTTTATTAGCTTAAGAGTAGGAGCTTCAATATTTTTTCCATTTACATTTGAATTTCCTCAGGGTATAAGAGTTTTTCCAATAGTTACTACCCAGTTATCTAATGAATATATTTCTCTTAGAATAGGAACTATGACAGGCGGACATAACCTTCCTGCACCTATAAGAGATCCTTTAATGGATATGACGCCAGTAGTGCGTTCTACACCAGATAATACATTAATAGCAAAAGGACCAGAAGAGTATAAATATAATGAACCTTTTACACATGGTTATTATGAATATGGAGCCTCTTTTGAATGGTTTAAAGGCGGTAAAGGTGAAATATATATGAATTGGCAAATACAGCATAATGCCAAACATAGAGAAAGATTTGATGTAGGACTTACTTATGCTATGGATTTTGCTCATGATATAGCAACTCCTTATATAGGTATACATTATTGGCATAATGGAGGACATGAATATGCGTTTGTTCCCGGAAGTCCTGCTATTACTGAAAACTATGTAGGAGCTATAGGTATTAACAGTTATTATGTATCTGTACTTTATATGGCTTCTTATAATTTAGCTGACAGAGATAATGAGCCAGGGGTATTTGGGCATGGGCTTTTTTTAAGAGGAACAATACCTGTAAAAACTTGGTTTGAAATAGAACCTATAATATTTGTTTCAGGCTGGTATATAAATAAAAATCATAAGTTTATAAGTGTAGAAGGAGATCCTTTTTATAGAGTTCCTTTCTATTTTGGTCTTAATATAAGAAAAGATTTTGTATTTGATAATGGTATAGTTTTGGGACTTGGTTTTGTTAATGGACTATTCCTTAATGAAAAAAATGAAATAGGAATAAGATATGACCAAACACTTAAATTTGACTTCACCTATCTTGTACCAGTAAAAAAATAATAAATTGCTTTTATTAAAAAATATAGTAATATATTAATAGGAGTTATTGCATATATGAAAGATAAAAAAGAAGTTAATCCTAATACTAGTCATAAAAGCATAAACCATGATGAAGCTAGTTTTTCGCATGTGTATTTTTATAAACTTTTATTTGAGGATAAACCTAGCCTTCCTAATATAGAATTTGTAAAACAAAAAATAAGAAAATATTATGAAGACATTGATGTTGTATCATCTGATAATGGTATTTATAGTATATCAATAAATGATTTGAAAGTAAAATATAAAGATGATAAAGAAGTTCCAGCACAAATATTGATGCCTAGTGCTTTTGAATTTGATTATACTTCAATAAGCGACTATTATTATAGTCAGATGTGGGATATAAAAGAGCCTCAAGAATTAATAAAAAACTGCAATTACGAAATAATGCTTAGTGATTTTTTGGCGGCTGGTCTTGATTATAAAGAGAGAACATCACTTTTAAATAATTGGCTTTATGCCTCATTACAGCTTTTTGATAAATGCATAGCTGTATATAATGAACAAAGCGGAAAACTTCTTTTACCCAAACAAATACTCAATAATAACTATCCTAAAGAATTTAGATTTTTACTTTCAGGTGTTAATATAAGGCTTTTTAATGTACAAAACTCTAATGATATTATAATTGATACTTTAGGGATGTACGCTATAGGGCTCCCAGACATACAGTATCATTTCCATGATTTAAATGTAAATGAAGTTATATCTCATGCTTTAAATATAGCAGCCTATATATTTGATAAAGGCGATATTATAAAAAGCGGCGATACCATACAAAGCATATTTGAAAACGTACAATGGAAATGCCAATATGAAAAATCTTTGCTTAAACCTCATAGAGAAATTTTGGATATCAATACTTTGGAATATGCCTCTGGAAAAAGATAATTTTCTATACTAAATACTTATTAGTACAATATTATCAATTAACACATTATTATTTAATATTATTACAATTATAAAAACCACAAAAGCATAGTATTTAATATAAAATAGTCAATAAATCATACTAAAAACGTCATTAATATACTAAAAAAACGAAAAAAATATTCTATAGGAAATAATTTTATTGAATTTGAAATTATTTTTTCCTATACTATTTAAGTATAGTTTTAAATTACATTTATATTGTATAATGGAGGTATAATATAATGAGTGAAGATGTATCTTTGTTGACCGAAGAAACCATTGCTGATGAAATAAAGGTGTTAGTTGAAAAATGGAAAGATGCTGAAGGTAATCTTATAATGATTTGTCATGGCATTCAAAAACATTACGGCTATGTTCCTAGAAATGTTGCTAAATATGTATCTGAACAAATAAATATTCCGCTAGCGAGAATCTATGAAATTCTTACATTTTATAACTACTTTACAATGGAACCGCCTGCTGAAAATAATATAGCAGTATGTATGGGTACAGCATGCTATTTAAAAGGAGGCGGACAATTAGTAGAAGAAATCAAAAGAAAATTAAATCTTAAAGGCGATCAAAAATACTCAGCTGATAGAAAATACAAATTAGAAGAAGTTAGATGTATAGGCTGCTGCGGTTTGGCTCCAGTTATTACATTTAATGGAGATGTATCTGGAAGAGTAGTTGTTGATGATATATCAAAGTTTATAGAAGATAAAAAAGATTAATGGAGAAAAAAATGACAGAAAAATTAGATAGAAAAAAACTAGAAGAACATAGAATTAACAAGGCTAAAGAAATAGCTTTAAGAAAAGGTACAGAATCATCTGAATCTCATAAATATCATATACTTGTATGCGGAGGTACTGCATGCGAGTCCAATAAAAGCGATGAAATAGTAAGACTATTAAAAGAGTATGCAGAAAAAAATGGTATAGAAAATGATGTATTAGTTGTAAAAACAGGATGCTTTGGTTTCTGCAGTCAGGGACCTGTTGTAAAAATAATGCCTGGCAGAGTTTTTTATACACATGTAGAGCCTTCACATGCAAAAGATATTATAGAAAAACATATAATGAAAGGAGAGCTCCTCTTAAGAATACTTTATAAAGAACAAAGAGAACATAGAGATTTTTCAAAAGAGATTAACTTCTATCAAAAACAAAGGAGAATAGTATTAAAAAACTGCGGTATGATAGACCCAGAAAATATAGATGAATATATAGGCAATGACGGTTATAAAGCATTATCTAAAGCATTATTTGAAATGACTCCTGATGAAGTTCTAAATGAAATGCAGATTTCAGGACTTAGAGGACGCGGAGGAGCTGGATTTCCAACTTGGAAGAAATGGAGCTTTACTAAAGGTGTAGAAGCAGAGCAGAAATATATAGTATGCAATGCCGATGAAGGAGACCCAGGTGCTTATATGGACAGGAGTATACTTGAAGGAGACCCTCATTCTGTAATAGAAGCTATGACTATAGCAGGATATACCGTAGGAGCAAGCAAAGGATATCTATATATAAGGGCAGAATACGGGCTTGCTGTAGATAGAGTAAAAATAGCATTAGAACAGGCTTATAATTACGGATTATTAGGACAAAATATACTAGGAAGCAATTTCTCATTTGATTTGGATATAAGACTAGGAGCAGGAGCTTTTGTATGCGGAGAAGAAACAGCACTTCTTGCCTCTATAGAAGGAAACAGGGGAACTCCAAGACCAAGACCTCCTTTCCCTGCTATAAAAGGTTTGTTTGAATATCCTACAGTAATTAATAATGTAGAAACATTTGCTAATGTTACAGCTATAATAAATAACGGTGGAAACTGGTTTGCATCTATTGGTACAGAAAACTCTAAAGGAACTAAAGTATTTGCTTTAACAGGCAACGTTAATGTGTCTGGGCTCGTAGAGGTTCCTATGGGTACTACTATCAGAGAGATAGTATTTGATATAGGAGGCGGAATACCTAATGACAAATTTGTTAAAGGGGTACAGACTGGAGGACCTTCTGGAGGAATACTCCCAGAATCATTATTCGGAACTCATATAGATTTTGATAATTTAGTAGAATTAGGTTCTATGATGGGTTCAGGCGGTATGATTGTAATTGATGAAGACAGCAATATGGTTGATTTTGCAAAATTCTATCTTGGTTTCTGTGTTGATGAAAGCTGCGGAAAATGCGTGCCTTGCCGAGTAGGAGGAATGCAGATGCTTAAAATATTAGAAAAGTTCACTAAAAAAAGAGCAAAAGAAGATGATATACAAAAATTAAAAGATATTGCTTTAACTATGAGAAAAGCTTCACTATGTGCATTAGGTTCTACTGCAGCTAATCCTGTAATGTCTACACTTAAGCATTTTGAAGATGAGTACAGAGCTGGCATATTTACTCCACCTGTTCCTAAAAAGAATTAATGAGAGTAAATTGAAGGAGTATAAAATTATGGTTAAAATAAAAATAAACGGAAAACAAATAGAGGTAGAAGAAGGTCTTACTATATTAAAGGCTGCTAAAAAATTGGGAATAAAAATTCCATCATTATGCTATCACCCTGATATACCACCTACTTCAGCATGCGGAATATGTGTTGTAAAATTGGCAAATCAGGGAAATAAATATGTAAGATCATGTTCTATGATTGTAGAAGAAGGAATGGATATTATCACACATGATGCAGAAATTAATACTGTAAGAAAAGGCGTACTTGAATTAGTATTATCTGCCCACCCTAATGATTGTCTAAACTGCATAAGAAACGGTGAATGCGAACTTCAAACTGCAGCTGCTGACTTTGGGGTTAGAAACTCCAAATACGATAATATAAAACAAAATCACCCTAGAGATGAATCTGCTGGAAGTATTGTACTTAATCCAGAAAAATGTATTAAATGCGGAAGATGCGTTGTAGTTTGTCAGGAAATGCAGAGAGTTCATGCTTTGGGTTTTGTTAATAGAGGATTTGATACTTATTTTGCTCCTAGTGCTGTTTCATTAAAAGATTCGCCTTGTGTAGACTGCGGACAATGTGCTGCTCACTGCCCTGTAGCTGCAATATATGAAAAAGACCAAACTAAAGAAGTTGAAGCTGCTATTGATGATCCTAATACTTATGTTACAGTTCAAATGGCTCCTTCTGTAAGGGTTGCCTTAGGAGAATATTTCGGGCTTAAGGCTGGTGAAAATATTACTGGAAAAATATATGCTGCTATGCGTTTGATGGGATTTAATGCTATATTCGATACTAATTTCGGGGCTGATATGACTATTATGGAAGAAGCTCATGAATTTGTTAAAAGGTTTACAGAAAGTAACGGAACATCTGCTATGACTACATCATGCTGTCCTGCTTGGGTAAAATATGCAGAAGAATATTATCCAGACTTACTTGAGAATGTTTCAAGTGCAAAATCGCCTCATATGATGTTAGCACCTATGACAAAAACATATTATTCTGAAAAAGCAAATGTGGACCCATTTACTATTTTTAATGTATCTATAATGCCTTGTACTGCTAAGAAAAATGAAATAAGAAAAAATGAAACTATGTATTCAAGCGGATACAAAGATGTTGATGTTGTACTTACTACTAGAGAGTTTGCAAGAATGATAAAACATTATGGTATAGATGTAGCTGGAATAGAACCTGAAGAAGCCGACAGTATATTAGGGGAATACTCTGGAGCTGGTACCATATTTGGTGCCACTGGAGGAGTTATGGAGGCCGCTTTAAGAACTGCTTATAATATTATATCTGGAACTAATCTTGATAATGTTGATTTTGAAGAGGTTAGAGGTCTTGAAGGTGTTAAAAGAGCTACTGTTAAAGTGCTTGATAAAGATGTAAAAATAGCTGTTGTTAATGGACTTCATAATGTTGATCCTGTAATGCAGGAGATGAGAGAAGCAAAACAAAAAGGGAAAAATCCTCCTTATAACTTTATAGAAGTTATGGCTTGTCAGGGAGGCTGTGTAGGCGGTGGCGGTCAGCCTTATGGAACTACAAATCAAACTAGAACAGATAGAGCTAAGGGATTATACAATGAAGATAAAAATACTGTAAAACATAGATGCTCTCATGAAAATGAAAATCTTAAAAAACTTTATGATGATTTTCTTGGAAAACCTCTTGGAGAGAGAGCTCATCATTTCTTGCATACAGAATATAAAGCTGATGAAAAATATACAAAATAATATCTAAAGATTATAAACAAAAAAGCACTATGATTAAGAAAGAAATATTATCATAGTGCTTTTTTTATTAGCCATGTTGCCATTTTGTGTATAGTGATATTATTATATAATAATTTAAAATTAGTATTTATAATTTTAATAATTTTGGCTTTGCCATTACAAAATAGACAGAGTGACCTCTCTGCATACTAAGTACCTCTCAAGTTATTTTGTACGCGACCAAATGAAGTACCATTAGGATAGTACAAAAAATCTATATTTTATACCTGAACAAATATAGTTTGCCGAAAAATAAAATTATATTTTCTCTTTAATATCTTGGATTTATTCCACACTTATTTTGTGACGCTGTCCGCCTGCAATGGAAAGAAGTACTGTTAAGTATGATCTGCTGCAGGCTTTGCCAAAAGTTGAATAAAAAATTATAAACTTAACAATTCCCAATTTATTTAAACCATAAAAATACAGTTCTTTTCAAAGCATATCTATAAACACAGAAAAATCATTTGATAAATACTCATCAGATATTTTTATCTTGCATTTTAAATCCAAATCTTTTACTATATCACATACCATATTAAATACTTCATCTTTTTTATAGTAATAATATTTATCTCCATATTTTTCTTTGCAAGAAATGTCAAGTAGATTAAAACATACTCCTTTTCTAGCAGCAATCAAAAAATTCGTTAAAGCATTTTTCAAAAACTCTTCATTGTTCCCAAGATTAAGATTAAATATCCCAGAAGAATATATATAATCAAAATCATCCTCAATATCAGAAGTCTTAAAAAAATCAATAGTCATAAACTGAGGATTAATATTTTTAAAAACTTTCTTTTTTGCCCTTTCAATCATCTCTGGCATTATATCTATACCAATATAATATGTATCAATATTTTTTCTATCTATATACTCAGCCAAATGCCCAAGTCCGCAACCTACATCAAGCAAAACAGAGCCTTTTATATTAAAATGCTCAAGTAAAGTTTTAAATCTAGCCTCCTGTGCATCTTGTGATTCCCAGTCCAAAACCTGATATTCTGGTATATTAAAATCTTTTACCCTTTCAATGTAATGTTCTATTATAATTGATTTTTTATCGTTCATAAATAATCCCGAAAATATTTTTATATTTTTTATTTTAATAATAATTTATATATAGTTTTATGATTATAATTTTTATTAGAATCAAATATTATGCTAGGAAAATGAGGAAAGTTCATAGCAGCAGGTAAAAACTCTGTCTCAAAACAAAAAGCATTATGCCTATTTAAAACAGTATTTCTCACCTCTCTGTTATCAAGCATATTTCCAGAATAAAAATGCATAGCAGGCTTTGTTGTATAAAGTTCTAAACATATTCCCGTTTTTTCACTATAGCATGAAGCTCTTAATTTATTAAAATTGTTACTTTCATTTGTATAGGATAATATATTTTTTTCATTAAAAATAAAACAATTATCATAACCATTTGCTTTTTCTATATCAGCACCTATTTTTTTTATTTTAGTAAAATCAAAAGGAGTATTTTCTGTTTTTAATATTTCCCCGCTTGATACGCATTCATCAGTTACTGGAAGGTAAAACAAAGAATCTATAAATAAATCATGTTCATATATAGTACCTTCTCCGTTAAGATTCCAATATGCATGATTAGTTAAGTTCAAAGGCGTAGGAGCATCAGCATTTGCCAAATAATTTATTAATATTTCATTATTATCTGTTAAAGTATATATTATTTCAATATTAACATTGGCAGGATATCCTTCTTCACCATTCTTTGAAAAATATGTAAATGATACAGAATTACTACCCAATACTTTAGAATCAAATTTCTTAAATGAAATACCTTCTATACCGCCATGCAGATGATGTTTATTATTATCATTTTTTGCTAATTTATATATTTGCCCATCAAGAGTAAACTCTGCATTTATAGTTCTATTAGCCACCCTTCCAACAGAAGCCCCTATATAATCATGAGGCTTTAAATAAAATGAATAATCATCACTTCCAAATGATACCTGTACTTCATTTCCATTCTTATCCTTAAAAAATACCCCAGTTATAGAAGCACCTATATCTGTTAGTTTTAATATCATATCATTTTTATTTTTTAATTCATACAAAAGGTAACCATTTCCAAAATTCTTAGCCTGCATATTATAAGCTCCGTATTTTATATAGTAATACTAAATTATATCATTATATATCATTTTTTCAATAAAATAATAAAAAATAAAGAAAACACATTGACAATTATCGATATGTTTGTTATACTATATATCGATATATTTCGATATATAGATAAAAAATGAAAAAAGAATAACAGGAGATTAAATGCAGGATTATAAGAGTAATTCAATAGTATTCAAAGCCCTATGCGATGAGAATAGATTAAAAATATTAGAAATGATTAAAGATGGTGAAATATGTGCATGCAAACTTTTGGAAGAATTGCATATAGTACAGTCTACATTATCACATCATATGAAAATACTTTGCGATTCAAATATAGTAGTAGGAAGAAAAGAAGGTAAATGGACTTATTATAGTTTTAATGAAGAAGGAATTAAAAATGCAGAAAAGTTATTAAGTTACTATACAACTATAGTATCAGATAAAAATGCTGAAGGTACAGCAAAATGTAAATGCGAAAAATAAATTTTTAAGGATAAAATAATGGATAGTGAAAAAAAAGAAAATATAAGTTTTTTTCAGAAATATTTAACATTGTGGGTATTTATATGTATGATTATAGGTGTGTTAATATCAAAATTTTTGCCCATAATACCAAACACATTAAATAAATTTGAATATGCAAATGTTTCTATACCAATAGCAGTATTAATATGGCTTATGATATACCCTATGATGATGAGTGTAGATTTTCAAAGCATAAAAAACGTTACTAAAAATCCAAATGGTATTTTTTTAACTTGGGTTGTAAATTGGCTTATAAAACCTTTTACTATGTTTTTTATATCATCTTTATTTTTCTATACTATATTAAATAATATAATACCTAAAGATTTAGCAAAAGAATATTTGACAGGTGCTGTACTTTTAGGAGCTGCTCCTTGTACAGCAATGGTATTTGTATGGAGTGCTTTAACAAAAGGAAATCCATCGTATACTGTTGTTCAGGTAGCAACTAATGATTTAATAATACTCATAGCATTTGTTCCTATAGTAAAATTTTTACTAGGCATATCAAATGTTACAGTACCTTGGGATACATTATTTTTATCTGTGGTATTATTTGTACTCATACCGTTAATAGCAGGCATTGCCACAAGGGTTTATGTATGCACTAAAAAGGGAACAGACTATTTTAATAATATTTTTGTACATAAATTTGATAATATAACAGTAATAGGATTATTATTAACATTAATATTATTATTCAGCTTTCAGGGAAACATTATATTATCAAATCCTTTTCATATAATTTTAATAGCAATACCTTTGATATTACAAACTTTTTTAATATTTTTCATAGCTTATATTGCAGCTTATTTATTAAAACTTCCGCATAATATAGCATCTCCTGCTGCTATGATAGGGGCTTCCAACTTCTTCGAGCTTGCCGTTGCTGTTGCTGTATCATTATTTGGAGTTAATTCTGGAGCTGCTCTTGCTACTATTGTAGGGGTTTTGGTAGAAGTACCTGTAATGCTTACACTTGTAAAAATAGCAAATGCAACAAAAAATAAATTTAAATAAATATGATAATTATAAAAATTAGGAGTTATAAAAATGTCAGTTATAAAATCAATATTTGTTTTTATACAGGATCAAATAATATCTATGAAATGGCTAAATACATTGATAGGTAATATATTAAATAATTTTGCTCTATCAGAAACAATGAAAGGAGTAATACAGTTTTTTATTTATGATGTTATAAAAATATTTGTTCTTTTATCTGTACTTATATTTTGTATATCATATATTCAAAGCTACTTTCCTCCAGAGAGAACTAAAAAAATATTAAGCAGATTTAACGGAATATCAGCCAATATATTAGCAGCACTTTTTGGAACGGTTACTCCATTTTGTTCATGCTCTTCAATACCTTTGTTTATAGGATTTACTTCTGCAGGAATACCTATTTCTATGACATTTTCTTTTTTAATATCTTCACCTCTTGTAGATTTGGCTTCTTTAATACTTCTATCAAGTGTGTTTGGAATGAAAATAGCAATAGCTTATGTTATTGTAGGACTTGTACTTGCTGTTGTAGGAGGTACTTTAATAGGTAAGTTAAAAATGGAAAGATATTTAGAAGATTTTGTTAAAAATATAAAATCAAATGCAGATGTAGAAATAGAGTCTATGACAAAAAAAGATAGAATTATATATTCAAAAGATCAGGTAATGCAGACTATAAAAAAAGTTTATTTATATATTTTTATAGGGGTTGCAATAGGAGCTTTTATACATAATGTCATACCAGAAGCATGGATAAATACTGTACTAGGAAAAAATAATTGGTATTCTGTACCTTTGGCAACTTTAGTAGGTATACCAATGTATGCAGATATATTCGGTACTCTTCCAGTGGCTGAAAGTTTATTTTATAAAGGTGCTGGAATAGGAACTATTTTATCTTTTATGATGGCGGTTACTGCTTTATCACTTCCGTCAATTATTATGATAAAAAAGGTTGTAAAAATACAGCTTCTTGTTCTTTTTGTAGGTATAGTAACTTTAGGAATAATTATTATTGGATATTTATTTAATAATTTTTATTTTCTATTTGCATAAATAATATATAATAAAAAAATAAAACAAAAAAAGGAGATAAAAAACTATGTCATCAGAAAAAAATTGCTGCTGCGGAGGTTCATGCAGTGGAGAATCATCAAATGCTAGAATTAAAATATTAGGAAGCGGATGTTCAAACTGCCAAAAACTTGAGAAAAATGCCTTAGAAGCTGTAAAAGAAATGGGAATTGATTTAAGTGTAGGACATGTACAGGATATGGCACAAATAGCTTCTTATGGTGTAATGTCAACTCCTGCTTTGGTGCTTGATGAAAAAGTATTATCATACGGAAAAGTGCTTACAAAAGATGAAATCATTGCTTTATTAAAAGATAAAGTAAAATAAGCATATTTCTTAATTGTATTTAAGGCTTAGATATATATTGTATCTAAGCTTTTTTTATATTATTTTTTTAATTTTAAATTTGCAATTATTTTAATATACCTATATTATGTATTTAGAAATTATGAATTAAAGGGTATTTAAAAAATTATGATTAAAAAAAATATAGAATTCGGATGAGGCTGTTTACCTGATCCTCTAGAAGATGAGGAAAGAGAAATAGAAAAAATATTATTATTAGGCGGCAATGATGATGATGCTTCATTAAATATGCTTAGCAATCTTAGAAATGCTATATTAGATTTGGATTTGGATTTATCTATAAAATTTACAGATAGTAAGGGAAGTATGTCGTATTATGGAGTTATGACATTGCCTGCACTTGTCGTTAATGATGAGCTTGTATCGTATGGTGAGGTACTAAGTAAAGAAACAATAATAAATATTATAAAAGAAAAATTATAAAAATATATAAATTTTGATAATAGATTTAAATATAGTATTTTTTAATAAATAAAACAAATAAAAATTATGAGCCTCTGTAAAGAGCCTTTAAGCGAATAATTTTTAATATATAAAACAAATTAAAAATTATGAGCCTCTGTAAGAGCCTTTAAGCGAATAATTTTTAATATATAAAAAGGAGAAACATATGTCATTAAAAGATCTTTTTTTCGGTGGAAACTGCGGCTGAGGACCTTCAATCAATCTCTTCGGTGAAGAGGAAACAAATAAAGAGTCTCCAGTAGAAGCCAGAGTAAAAATACTTGGAACTGGATGTTCTAACTGTCAAAAATTAGAAGAAAATGTAATAGCCGCTATTGAAGAAACTAAACTAGATTTGATAGTTCAGTATGTAGAGGATATGGCTGAAATAGCTTCTTACGGTGTAATGTCGACACCTGCTTTAGTTTTAGATGACAAAGTGCTTTCATATGGAAAGGTATTAAGTAAAGAAGAGATAATAAGTTTATTAAAAGAAAATATATAATAAAAAACAAAAATATTATCTATTTAAGAGAGTTTAAGTATTTTTAATATTTAAACTCTCTTATTTTTTTATTATTTTTTATATTAATGATATTATACATTCACTTTTCAAATTTTATAATATAAATTACATAATCATTGTTAATATAATTCTAATAATATTTACTTTAACAGTTAATTATGATAAATTAAAATAACCTATTATTTTTTATGGAGTTTTTATGTTTGAAAAATATATACAAAATAAGATTATACCAGTAGTGGTTGTAGAAAATGAAGAAGAGATAAGAAATATAGCCGAACTTTGTTTGGAGTTTCTGCCTTCTATAGAATTGACACTGAGAACAGAATATGGATATAAGGCTTTAGAAATATTAGCAAAAGACTACCCTACTCTTCCAAGGGCTGCAGCTACTGTTTTAAGCATAGAGCAAGTTGATAAAATACTTGATTTGGGAACTGATATAATAATAAGCCCTGGTTTTCAGCCTATTATGCTTGAATATGCTAAAACTAAAAAATATAATTATATACCTGGAGCTGCAACACCTTCTGAGCTTGAGCAGTGTTTATCTTACGGACATAAATATATAAAATTTTTCCATGCAGGTTTATTTGGAGGAATTAATTGGATAAAAAACATAGCTCCTGTTTATCAGCATACTGGTGTTAAGTTTATGCCTTTGGGAGGAGTAAACATTGATAATATAAAAGAATACCTAGAAAACAAGCATGTATTTGCCTGCGGAGGATCTTGGCTTTGCCCTAGAAACTTAATGGAAGAGAAAAATTGGAAAGAAATAAAAAAAAGATTTGAAGAGGCTTCTAAACTGATAAAAGAATTAAATAAATAGGTGTTATTTTTAACAATTTCAATATTATAGTTTTTATTATATAATATAAAAATAATTATATTAAAAACAGGACTATTCATAATGATTGATGAAAAAAATAAATATTTTTATAGTGCTTTAAACAATATACAAAATAAAAAATACGATGAAGCCATTAGTGATTTAGTAAAAGTTATAGAGCTTGATGGTAATAATTTAGATGCATATCATAATTTAGCAAGAGTTTATTATGAAATAGAAAACTATGAAAAAGCTATAGAAACTTATAATAAATCTATAGAAATATATCCTCATGACAGTGATGCCTACTATTACAGAGCTGAAGTTTATATTGATAATGAAGATTATGATAAAGCTATTGAAGATTTAGAAAAAGTAATAATAAAAAATCAGGCATATTCTGATGCCTACTATCTAATGTCAGTATCATACAGAAAAAAGAAAAAATATAAAAAGGCAATTAAATATTTAAAACTTACATTAGAGTTTAATAATGAAGACTATATAGCATATTATGATTTATATAAACTTTATAATATACTCTCTAAACATGAAAAAGATGAAGAAATAAAAGAAAAGTACATAAATAAATCTAATAAATACTTAAAAAAATCTGCTGATTTAGGATATGAAAAAGCATTAAATGAAATTAATAAAATTAAATAATAATATAATTACTTGCAATATTAGTAATATAATATTATCATATTACTAATATATTATAATGAAAAGGAGCATATGATTATGTCAAAAAAAGTTTTAGTACCATTAGCTGAAGGTGTTGAAGAAGTAGAAGCTGTAACAATCATTGATGTTTTAAGAAGAGGAGGATTAGAAGTTATTACAGCATCATTAACTGATAATTTGGAAGTAAAAGGAGCTCATAATATAGTTATAAAAGCTGATGCTTCTTTAGAAAAAATAATGAATTACGATTTTGATGCTATAGCACTTGCTGGAGGCTACGGCGGAATGAACAATCTTAAAGCAGATATGAGAGTTATTGAAAAAATCAGAACAATGTATGAAGATAAAAAATTAGTAGCTGCAATATGTGCTTCTCCTATAGTGCTTGGCGAGGCTGGAGTTATTAAAGGAAAATACACTTGCTATCCTAGCTGTGAAAGCTCTGTTAAAGGCGGAGAATATGTAGAGAAAGATATTGTTGTATGCAATGATAATGTTATTACTTCTAAAGGTCCTGCTACTACCGTATTTTTTGCTTTGGAATTAGTAAAATATTTAACTGGATCTAATGAGGAATTAGCTAATGCTTTATTAGTTAATTTAATAAAATAACAAAATTTATATTGATTTTATTAAATCTTTTATATATATTATTATATATAAAAGATTTTTTTAAGGATTGAAAATTGAAAGTTATTATACCAGCAGCAGGTGAAGGTACAAGATTAAGACCTCATACTATTACAAAACCAAAACCAATACTTCCTATAGCAGGTTCTACTATTATAGATTTTATTATGACTGAGATTTCTTCTATAGATAATTTAGAAGAGGTAATTTTTATAGTTGGATATTTAAAAGATCAGATGATCGAATACTTAACAAATAAATACAAAAATATAAAATTAACATTTGTAGAACAAAAGGAATATAAAGGCTTAGCACATGCCATTTATCTCACAAAAGAATATATAAAAGATGATGATAAAATATTTATAATATTGGGAGATACTATATTTAAGTTAAATTTATCAAATATAGTAAGCAAAAATGAAAACTCTTTAGGTGTATGCGAAGTAGATAATCCAAGCAGATTTGGAGTTGCTATATTAGATGATAATGGAGTTATAACAAAATTAGTAGAAAAACCTAAAGAACCTATAAGTAATTTGGCTCTTACAGGAATGTACAATATAGTAAACTCTAAAGAATTATTTTCTGCCATAGAATACATAATAAACAATGATATAAAAACTAAAAATGAATATCAGCTTACAGATGCACTAGAACATATGATAAAAGAAGGCATCATATTTAAAACATTCAAATTAGATGGCTGGTATGACTGCGGTGAGAAATCTACTATGATAGAAACCAATAAAACTATCATACAACATGAAATATTAAGTAAAGGAATAAAAGATACCGCTATAATACCGCCTGTATTTATAGATAAAGATGTAAAAATAGAAAGTTCTGTAATAGGACCTTATGTACATATAGGAAAAAACTCAAAAATAGAAAACTCTATATTAAAAAACTGTATTATATTTGAAGATGTAAATATATCAAATGCTTTTATGGATAATTCTATAATATCAGAAAAAGCCAGCTATAAAGGCAAAACTCATTCTATGGATATAGGGGCTTCTATCACAATAGAGCAAAATTAATACAAAAATGGTTATTACATATAAATTATTTTGACAATATAACTTTATATTGATTTTAAATACTAAAACAATTTTTTCCCTAATAATCTATTTTATAAAGCAGCATTCATAAATGCCATTACTATAAACTGCAAAAGACTAATAAATAAAAATATAGCAGTATCCATTATAAAAAGAGAATAAGGATAATTTGTATGTATGATAGAAAATCTTGCTTTATCTGCTATTATAAGAGAAGAGTACATTAAAAATCCAATAATTAATTTTATATGATCATTTAAAGGTACAAACTCAAAAAAACAATAAAAAATAATGCTATAAATAAACTTTGAATAAAAGAAAAAAGCTCAAAATAATAAACAAGTTTAAGCCTGTTATTCCAATTACGCACACCAGGAAGTATCTCTCTCATATAATAAAATTTCTTAACAAACTGAAATTCTAATACAAGCCTTATAGATAAAAATCTGACAACATAACAAGCTAAAACAAACTCTAAATATCTTACTACTATATGTTCCATAATTATCAATTAAAAATTATATAAATACCATTCATCGCATTTATTACAAAAATCCAAATCTTTTAAAGCATAATATTTATCTAATGAAGTCCATATATCCTCTAAAGAAGTATCATATATGGAAGATATTTTCTTTTCTTTATTAATATCAAACCTACAAATATAAACATCTCCGTAAGAATCTATAAATAAATCACGTGCCAAATGCCAGCAGCCAGTATTAATAAGAGGAGCCATATCCCCTACTCTGTTATCATCTATAATACCTCTGTAAGTATAATATTTCTGCATTATAATATCTATTTTATATTTATCAAAATATTTATAATATGAAGCTAAACAATCAAAATTATCTTTCTGCTTTACTATCTGCATATATGTATTTTTGGGTTCTCTAAGCAAGTAATAATCTATATTTGACATAATAGTTTTTATATCACCGCTTTCATATATTTTATTATAAACATTTTCATCTATGGTATCTAAATGAATAATGACATGCAAATTAGAATTTTCTGACTGCATATTTATTAATCTTTTAGCTTTTTCGCTGTCAAGAAGCAAAGCATTAGTCTCTAAATATATATTAACATTCTTATTTTGAATAGCAAAGTACAATATGTCAAACAATTCGCTATTTAAAAGAGGCTCATAATAGCTGCCTATAGACATATGAAAATCACCGCAGAAACTTAATATTTTATTATAAATAGTTTTAAACTCTTCTAAAGTTATATTTTTTTCCTCTTTGTTAAGTTCTGTTTTTATGGTTTGATTTTTCAATAAATATCTGTTTATAACATTTTGTCTGTTATTAATATCTATTTCTATATATGAAGGCAGAGTTCTTCTTATGCTTGGATTATTTTTTATTAAGTCGGTCATTTCTTTATAGCTTTCATTATTAATAAGCCTTTTTATAAGAATGGCATTTCTTTTACTATCAGCAAATAGATAAAGCCTGTAATATCTCATGTCATATTCGGATATAAGTATTTCTATCTCAAAAAAATTAGGGTCAACAAATACTATATTGCTCACAGCATTTTCAGAAGGTTTTATATTTTTTGTCTTTATAATATTAAATAATTTCTCAAATGCTGTTCTTCTTATTATAAAAGGAACAATACCAGAAGGATAATTCTCTCCATAACTGAAATAAGCTATATTTTCTTCATGAATTTTTGTAAGTTTAATAGTCTCTTCAATATTGAAAAGAGGCATGTCACTTGGTATATAAATTATATTATCATAATTCTCACTTTCTTTATAAATATTATTTAAATAATTTTCTATATTCTCAAGATCATTATTTTCTATATATTTAATATCACAATCTAAATTATTTTTAAAATTTTAGCTTTATTATAAAAAATATCATCAAACTCTTTAGAAAACTCATTATCAAAAGATTTATCAATCAATATTAAAAAACTCATTTTTTATAACCTCTTTAAATTATTAAATATAATCCATAATATCATCAGGAGTTCTGGATATTAAATTACAAATACGGCATACATATAAACTATCCTCCATATGCTCATTATAAAGTTCATTTATAAGCACATCTTTAAAATTATTAGTTTTATTATCTATTATTTTTAAAAGAGAAGTAGCTCCGCAATAAGGACATCTGTATGCCAAATCATCTAATATATTGTATACAGCAGTTCTTTCATATTTATTTCTTTTATACATTTTTATTCTGTTATTTATATATCTATGCGGGAAAATTTCTTTATATTCATTTAAATTAATTCTTTTTAAAGCATTTGATTTTATATTTTTTATTTTACTTTCTCCAAGTAAAGAATACATCTGACACATAGAAATATTATATAAATTAAGCAAATCTATAAACTTATCATTAGTAAGTTCATAGCTGTCTATAGTTATAATTTCTGGATAATCGCTTACTACAAGTTTTAATTCATCTCTATTCTCTTTAAAAGATCCAAACTCTCCAAAAATATATTTATCATTTTTATGATAAGCAAATAATCCCATCAAATAATCATCATCACTGCCATAAGAATAATCACAGTATAAAACATTATCAAAACTTTTTATATAATCAATTATAGTATCTTCATTATTATATATATTATGAATAATTTTTTCTTCGCCGAATATGTTTTCTACATCTTTCATAAATAATCCGTCAACAATAAAAAATACTAATCAGAATATGATGCAAGCATATCTTCTTGCTCTTTTTTAAATAATGCATCAGTTATCTCAGTTATTTCACCGTCCATAAATCTGTCAAGTTTATAAAGAGTAAGATTTATTCTATGATCAGTAACTCTGTTTTGAGGGAAGTTATAGGTCCTTATTCTCTCACTCCTATCACCAGAACCAATCTGTTCTCTTCTTTCTTTTGCCTCTTTTGCCTTTCTTTCGGCCTCTTCTTTTTCATATATCCTAGCACGAAGTACCTTTAAAGCCTTAGCCTTATTTTTATGCTGGCTCTTTTCGTCCTGACACTGAACTACCAATCCTGTAGGCAAATGTGTAATCCTAACAGCACTGTCAGTAGTATTAACAGACTGTCCTCCAGGACCACTTGAACGGAATATATCAACTCTTATATCTTCATCTTTAATAACAACATCACTTTCCATAGCCTCAGGCATAACAGCAACAGTAGAAGCCGAAGTATGAATACGTCCTCCAGATTCTGTAGCTGGTATTCTCTGCACTCTATGCGTACCGCTTTCAAATTTTAATGCTCTATAGGCATTTTTTCCAGAAACAGAAAATATAACCTCTTTATAGCCTCCTAGTTCTGTAGGACTTGTATCTATTATCTCCATTTTTAAATTGGCTCTCTCTATAAAACGGCTATACATTCTAAACAAATCTCCAACAAATAAAGCGGATTCATCGCCTCCAGTACCCACTCTTATTTCTACTATGATATTTTTTCCATCATTTTTATCTTTTGGAAGAAGCAGAAGTCTAAGAGAATTTATTATATCTTCTTTTTTTTGATTAAGTTCTTCTATTTCTGCCAATGCCATCTCTTTAAGGTCTTTATCAGTTTCTGGATTATTAACCATCTCATTTGATTCATCTATTTCTTTTAATACTGACTTTAATTTTCTGTACTCTTCAACAATATCTTCTATCTCAGATTTTTTTTTCATTAAATCCTGAATAACTCTATTATCTTTTATATTTGCATCATTAAGTTTCTGCACTATATCTTCATATGTATTTTCTACTAAAGAAAGTTTATCAATTATAGACATAAAATAAATTTCTCTCCCAAAATAATGACTATTATATATGAATAATTATATTTATCAACCATTAATAATGATAATAACTATTTAGTTACACTATTAAAATTAGCCTTAAAGTCAATATTAATATGAGTATAATTTGAGCCAATAGTAGAACCCACTATAATACTATTAGGATAGCTCCAAGTTCTAAGAGGTATATCAAAATTTCTTAATATATCCTGAGATTTAGAAAGCTGTATTGTAAATATATAATCAGCATTCATATCTTTGGAAGTTTGAGATTTTATATATGATTCCAAAGTATCTGAAGAGTAGCTGTTATCAATTACTGTTTCTATTGCCTTTTCATCTTCGCTTGCAAAATATATACTGTCTACAAATGTATAATAAAGCACATTAGAACCATTATCATAAGAATATATAAAATTATTATTATAACTTCTTTCACCTTTATTGAGAGTAGGATATTTATTTAAAAGTGCTATTTCTAATTTAGGCAAAAGAGAATTATCATTTTCTATATTAAATATAATAACAGGATAAATAAGTTCAGATCTTTTAGATTCTATATAAGCAACAGCTATTTCCCCATAAAGATCATTAATTATACTTCCAAATGAATATACATCATTCATCTTTGTAAATAGATTAAATATTTCAGAAGAAAGCTCATTATTATGTTTAAGTTTCAAATCATTATATATTATGGGATAAAGACCAGCCAAATACGATTTAAGTCCAAAATACATAATAGTACTATCCTTTGAGAGATAATTTTGTATATCTATATTTCCATTTAATCCGTAAAGAGAATATCTGTCAGAACCTCCGTACTCATAATCAGCAAAAATGTCACAAAGTCCGTTATCGTCATTAAGCTTGATATTTCCATATATAGTATAAACATTATCAAAATATTTTAAAGGAGCAAATAAAAGAGAACCTTCGCATTTATTATAATCAAATAAATTCTTATTAACATAAAAAGAAATATCTGGATTATATTCAATTTTTACTTTATCAAGCAAAGCTATATCCTTTAAATCAGAAGGTTTTGAGTTTAAAAAGTCTATAAATTTCTTAATATGATTATAATTTTTAGCAGATATTAAAATACCTTTATAAAAACTAAAAAAGAAATAAGGACTTCCATTATCTAAAGCATATATTCTATTACCATCATAATTAATTTTTTTTAAATTATAAGTATCATTTCCAATTGTAAGAGTTTCAGAATTGAAAAAAGCATTTAATAAAAAAGAATTTAATCTTCCAACATCAAATAAATAAAAAATTTCAGAGTTTTCTAATGTTCCATTATATCCCCAAAAGAGTAAAGCGGCATTTCTTTTTAATATTGAATCGGAAACCATTTTTACAAAAAAATTATCATTTGTTTTTAATCTGTTTGCGAATGCATCTACACTTCTAACAAGAATAGAAAAATCATACATAGATTCGTCATGAGATATTCTATATGCATATATAGAATCAGAAAATTTAAGTATGCTTTTGTCAAGGCTTTTCACACTAATATATGCGATACTATCTTTTGGTATTTTTAGCTCAGACATATTTTTTTTATGAAGCCCATAAGGAAAATATCCAAATGTAAAAAATAAAATTATTAGTATGATTAATATAATAGATAATATAAAAAATAATTTAATCTGTCTTTGTCTTTTAATACTCACCATAAAAAACTATTTCCTTATTATCACCCAATATTTACTGTCTATTATTTTCGTCAAAATTCAAAAATCATTTATATAAAAAAGCCGATCCAAGTATAAAAACATGAATCGGCCTTTATTCAATAATATATTATTTTATATTATTATTTTTTCATAGATTCAACTATAGCATCAACTAAAGCATCCATTTCTCCAACGTTAGCAGCTTTCATAGAAGAAGTAATAGAAACTTGAGCATCTAAAATCTCACATTGTTTCAAATTATTTTCAATGAATTCCTGCATTAAAGCACCAGATTTAGGAGCCCAAGAACCATTTTCAATGATAGCAAATTTACGTTTTTGAACATTAAGAGCTCTCATATCATCTAAATAGTTATGCATAGGCGGATAAATATTTAGGTTATAAGTAACAGAAGCTAATACAACATGGCTCAATTTGAAAGTATCAGAAATCAAGTAAGAAACATCAGTGCTTGATACATCATGCATAACGATGTTTGTAATACCTTTTTCAGCTAATTTACAAGCTAAAACGCCAACCATATTTTCAGTATTACCATACATAGAAGCATATACAATTAATACACCTTTTTCTTCAGGTTCATATGTACTCCATTTATTGTATTTATCGAGGATATATCCAAGATTGTTTCTCCAAACAGGTCCATGTAAAGGACAGAACATTTTAATTTTATCAATAATTCCACCAGCTTTTTTGAGCAAGTTTTGTACATGAGGACCATATTTACCAACAATGTTAGTATAATATCTTCTAGCTTCATCTAACCAATCTCTGTCGAAGTTAACTTCATCATTGAATAGTTTTCCGTCTAAAGCAATGAAAGAACCGAAAGCGTCAGCAGAGAATAATACACCATTAGTAGTATCAAAGCTAACCATAGCTTCAGGCCAGTGTACCATTTGAGCAGCAACGAAAAGTATTTCGTGTTTACCAAATTTTTGAGTATCGCCTTCTTTTACTTGTATTTTTTTATCATCTGGAATAGTAAATCCGAACTGATCCATAAACATAAATGCTTTTTCAGTAGCAATAACTTTAGTTTCAGGATGTCTTATTAAAACTTCGTCTATAGAAGCAGCATGGTCTGGTTCCATGTGGTTGATAACCATGTAGTCAAGTTTTTTACCGTTTAAAACATATTCTAAGTTATCTAAGAATTGTCTGCAAACAGCCCAGTCAACTGTATCAAAAAGAACTGTTTTTTCATCTAAAAGAACATAAGAGTTATAAGAAACACCTTTAGTTAAAGGGTGTACGTTTTCAAATAGAGCCAAGCGGTGTTCATTAGCTCCAACCCAATATAAATCTTCAGTAACTTTTCTAACGCAATGCATTATTTTCCTCCTAATTATTATTATTTAATTTTAATATTTAAGCCTTAATGAAGTTAGCTTTTTCTTCACTACATTCAGGACATACCCATTCTTCAGGAAGAGCTGTAAAGTCTGTACCTGGAGCTATTTCTGCTTCAGGATCACCAATGAATGGATTATACTCATAACCGCAACCGCTGCATACATAAATTTTAGGTATTTCAATTGTTTTCTTAGGAGCAATTTTTTTCATTTTTTTGTATGGAACTTCTGCAGGTTTTTTAGCAGCAGTACCGCCTAATGCTTTAGTTAACAAAGGCAAAATTTCTTTAACATCACCAACAATACCATAGTCAGCATTTTTGAATATTTTAGCATTTCCTCTAGTATTGATAGCAACAATAATAGCAGCATTTTTGATACCTTTCAAGTGTTGGTTAGCACCAGAAATACCGCAGGCTATATATAAGTTACCATTGAATTTTTGACCAGACATACCAACATATCTGTTGATAGGTAAGTATCTTAATTCTTCAGCAACAGGACGAGAACAACCTATAGCAGCACCAGCAGCTTTAGCTAAATCTTCAACAAGTTTCATGTTTTCTTTAGCACCAATACCTTTACCAGCACTTACTACTCTTTCAGCATCAACTATAGGAGTATTAATATCTATACCAACAGAGAAATCAATTCCATCTTTTTTAAGTGCAGCTACCAAAGCATCAACTTTTTCTTGAGCTGAACCATCTTTGAAGATGATATTTCTTCTTTCACCTGTGATAGGACCTTTTTTAGCCATAGGACCAGCAACAGCACCTGCAGGAGCTTTAGGCATTTTACCAAGTATAGCAGCAGAAATAACAACTCTTTGAATTTCGTTAGTACCTTCATAAATTGTACAGATCTTAGCATCACGGTAAGCTCTTTCAACCATGTAAGCACCTTTAATATAACCGTTACCGCCATGGATTTGAAGTGCATCATTAACTACTTCCAAACCTATATCAGAAGCATATTGTTTAGCCATAGCAGCTTCCATACCATAAGGTTCATGAGCTTGTTTTAATTCAGCAGCACTGTAAACCAAGAATCTAGCAGCACGTAATTTAGTAGCCATATCAGAAAGTTTGAAAGCAATAGCTTGCTGCTGAGCAATAGGACGTCCAAACTGTATTCTTTCTTTAGCATATTCTACAGCAGCTTCATAAGCTCCTTGTGCTATACCTAATGCTTGAGCAGCAATACCAATACGACCGCCGTC
Organism: Brachyspira sp. G79; assembly: GCF_002379365.1. GTDB lineage: Bacteria > Spirochaetota > Brachyspiria > Brachyspirales > Brachyspiraceae > Brachyspira. The sequence goes on from NZ_JQIU01000007.1 coordinate 128,600, forward strand.
AAGAGTCATCATAGCAATTTTAAATCCTTGACCTTCTTTACCAAGTAAGTTTTCTTTAGGAACTTTAACATCATTGAAAAGTAATTGAGCAGTAGCTGATGAACGAATACCTAATTTGTTATAATGTTCTCCAAATTCAAAACCTTCCCAACCTTTTTCTACGATGAAAGCACTGATTCCTCTAGTACCAATACCAGGAGTAGTAACAGCAAATACTACATAAGTATCTGCTTTAGGAGCATTAGTAATGAAGATTTTTTCACCATTCAAAATATAATGATCACCATTTAATACAGCAGTAGTTTCTGTACCGCCTGCATCAGAACCAGCTTCTGGTTCAGTTAAACCGAAAGCACCTATTTTTTCTCCTTTAGCAAGAGGAGTTAAGTATTTTTTCTTTTGTTCTTCTGTACCGAAAGCATCAATAGGATAAGAACCTAAAGAAGTGTGGGCTGATAATATAACACCTACACCGCCATCTACTCTTGAAAGTTCTTCTACAGCTATTGCATAACTTAATACATCAAGTCCTGCACCGCCATATTTTTTATCATAAGGCAAACCCATGATATTTAATTTTTTTTCACCCATTTCAGCTACAGCTGCATCTGGGAATTTGTTATCAAGGTCTAGCTCTACTGCTATAGGTTTAACAACCTCTTCTGCCCAAGCTCTGACCTTAGCACGGAACGCTTCATGTTGTTCAGTAGTTTTAAACATTTTTTTCTCCTTATAACAATATTATTTAATAATAGTATATAAAAATGATAATCAATATTCAAATTTATTTATTGCTTTTTCTCCAAATTTTAGCTTTTTCTGCATCTTTTATCAATCCTTCTCTAAAATCAGGATGAGCTATAGATATTAAAGCCTCTGCTCTTTGCCAAGTAGTTAATCCTTTCAAATTAACTTTTCCATATTCTGTTACTACATAATGAGTATTAGCTCTAGTATCTGTTACGATAGTACCATTAGCAAAACTAGGAACTATTCTTGATTGCAATTGTCCGTCTTTACCTTTTACTGTTGAAGACAAACATATAAAGCTCTTACCGCCTTTAGATAAATAAGCACCTAATACAAAGTCTAATTGTCCGCCTGCTCCGCTTATATGCTTAAATCCTGTTGATTCAGCACTAACTTGTCCAAATAAATCTACTTCAACAGCATTGTTTATTGACATAAAGTTATCTATAGAAGATATCACTCTTACATCATTAGTGTAATCTACTGGAGCTGATAAACATTCAGGGTTATTATGTATATAATCATAAAGTTTTTTAGTACCAGCACCGAATGCATAAGTTTGTCTGCCTTTATCTATATTCTTTTTAGAACCTGTTATTTTTCCAGCTAAAGATATGTCAACAAATGCATCAACATACATTTCTGTATGAACACCTAAATCTTTTAAATCAGATTGTGCTATTAATGATCCTACAGCATTAGGCATACCGCCTATACCTAACTGTAAACAAGCTCCATTTGGTATCTCTTCTACTATAAGTTTAGCTACTGTTTTATCAACTTCTGTAGCTGCTCCGCCACCACCCATTTCTACTATAGGAGGATTATTACCTTCAACTATCATATTAACCTGATTAATATGAACCGATTCTCCCCCTATATTAGCAGCACCTAAGCATCTTGGCATATTTTTATTAACTTCTACTATTACACATTTAGCTCTTTCAAGCATAGCCTGCATATGTGAAGCATTAGGTCCAAAACTGAAATATCCGTTTTCATCCATTTCTGATACCTGGAACATTGCTACATCTATACCTCTTGGTAAATCTCTATAATATCTTGGCATTTCTGAATAACGTATAGGATCATAGAAACAAAAACCTTTATCTATTGCTTTTCTTTCCAATCCAGACATATGCCATGAGTTCCAAGTCATATACTTAGCAGCATCTGGAACTTTGAATATTTCAGGTTCCCAAAACAATATACCGCCTCTGAAATTAAGGTCTTTTAATTCTGGAAGTCTCTTAGCTAGAGCTTTATCCAATTCTATTGGAGTAGCAACTACCCAGCCATAATCAACCCAATCACCTGATTTTACAACTTTAACTGCTTCTTCTGCTGTAGTTAACTTTTCTTGATAAATCTTTTTAAAATCCATAAAAAACTCCCCACTTATATTTTTGAATAAAATTAATCGTTTTTTAATAAACTCTAGTATAGTAAATTTAAATTTGATTGTCAATTAAATTTTAATTATTGAACATATTTTTTTTGTATTTTTACACAGGGCAAATTAATATTTTCTTATAAACTTACTAATCATATTTAACATATACATAGAAAAACATTTTTGTGAAATTATATAATAATTATAACTATACTAAATCACAAAAATATATATATATTAATATTGACTTTATACCAATATCTAATATAATAATTAAATATATAATTAATGATTTTTTATTTCGGAGTCCCGTAAAAAATGAAAAATATTTTTTTATATTTAATAATCATTATTGTAACCGTTTCCTGCAATAATCAAAATCAAAAAATTGATCCAACCAGAGATATAATAATTAATATGGGAAGTAATCCTGCTACAATAGATCCTACACTAAACTCTATAGGTGTAGTCAGTACATACATATTGCATGCATTTGAAGGTTTAACAAAAACAGACCTTAATAATAATATAAAAGCTGGAATGGCAGAAAGCTGGGATATATCAAAAGATGGTTTAACATATATATTTCATCTAAGAACAAATGCAAAATGGTCTGACGGAAAACCAGTAACAGCTTATGATTTTCAATACAGTTGGAGAAGAGCTGTAGACCCTAATATTAATGCCTCATACTCATACATGATGGAAATTATAAAAAATGCAAAAGATATAAGAATGGGACTTATGAGTGTAACAAATTTAGCCGCTGAAGCTGTAGATGATTATACATTAAAAGTAGTACTTGAAACTCCATCTATGTACTTCATAGACTTTTTGGCTTCTACTGGAATATTTGTGCCTTTGAGAGAGGATATTATAGAAAAATACGGGGATGAATGGACGCTAAAACCTGAGACATATATCTGTAATGGACAATATAAATTAAGAGAAATAATTGAAAATGAGAAAATAGTATTTGAAGAAAATCCATACTACTATGATAAAAATGAAATAATAGCTAAAAGAATAACTTTTGTATCAAATTCTGATGTAATAAATATTATTGAACAAATTACTAATGGACAAATACATTTTTCAGCATTAGAAGCCCCTGCTTATGAGCTAGAATATCTTAAAAATGAAGGATATATTGTTCCAAATAATGCAATAGGAACTATATATCTTGAATTAAATATAACAAATGAAGCATTAACAAATAAACTAGTAAGACAGGCATTATCACTTGCTATAGATAGAAAATATATAGTTAATAACATAATAAAAGGATCTCAAACTCCTGCAGGAGCTTTTGTACCGCCTGCTGTAAAAGGTATTAGATATTCTTTTAGAGATGAGTCATCTAATTACATAGATACAGACAGCTACGAAAAAAATATTATGAAAGCCAAAGAATTAATGGCTCAGGCTGGATATCCTAATGGAGAAAATTATCCTGTTTTGCAGGTAAAAGTATCTCCTGGAATGTTTTATGAAGTTGGAGAGGCTATTAAAAAAATGTGGAAAGACAATTTAAATATAAATACTGATTTACAGGAGGAAGAGTTCCCAGCTACATTATTGGCACTCACAAAGAAAAAATATCAAATCGCAAGAATGGGCTGGACTGGTGATTATTATGACCCTATGACTATGCTTGATGTTATGATAAGCTATGGAGGAGTTAATCATTCTGGTTTTTCAAATGCTAAATATGACAGTTTAATATCTGAGGCTAAATTATCATATGATAATAATCTAAGAATGAAAAATATGAGAGAGGCTGAAGCTATACTTTTAGATGAAATGCCTATTATACCTTTATATTATAGATCAGATTCTTTTATAGTATATCCATATTTGAGAGATTTGGTATTAAATCCTTTAGGAAGACATAGATTTAATTATTGCTATTTGGAGCAGACTAATTAATTTATTTTTATTTTTTCTATAAACATTAATACTATTTATTATTCTATAAAAAATTTGTAGTTTTTATTATTTTATACTAAAATAATAATACACTATAATTTAAGGATAATTTCATGATTAAAAAAAATATATTTATTATCATAATGCTTTCATTTATGGCATTATCTTGTTCTTCAAAATCCTCTTCTAATGAAAATAATTCTATAGTTATATCATTAGGAGGAGAAGTTGCCACTATAGACCCACATCTTAATACTGCAAGTGCTGGTACTGTTTATATAAGACATTTCTTTGAAGGGCTTATGAAAAAGGATAAAGACAGCAATTTGGTTGGAGGAATGGCAGAAGACTATAAAATGAGCGAAGACGGACTTAGTTATATATTTTATCTAAGAACAAATGCTAAATGGTCTGACGGAAAACCAGTAACAGCTGATGATTTTGTATACAGCTACAGAAGATTTGTAGACCCTAAAACTGCAGCTCCTTATGCCTCTCTTATGGCCCCTGTAAAAAATGCATTAAAAATAGCTAAAGGAGAAATGAGTACAGAGGAATTAGGAATAAAAAAAATAGATGATTATACTTTAGAGATAACATTAGAAAATCCTACTGCATATTTTTTAGAGCTTGCTGACATGTTTGTACCTGTGAGAAAAGATATTATAGAAGAATACGGAGACACTTGGGTTCAGACACCAGAAAGCTATATAGGAAATGGTCCTTATAAAATGACGGAAAGAGTGAGAGATGATAAAATAGTAATGGAAATTAATACAAACTACTATGATAAAGATAAATTAGTTGCAAAAAATATTACTGTTTCTATGGTAGCCGATAAAAATACAGCATTAGCTGCTTTAAGAAACGGACAAATACATTTCTCTACACTAGTGCCTAATCAGGAAATAGAAAATCTTCAAAAAGAAGGTTTAATAGTAATGAATCAGGCATATGGTACTACATTCTTTGAAATAAATCTCACTAATGAAGCATTTAGTGATTCGAGAGTAAGAAGAGCATTAGCACTTGCTATAGACAGAAACTATATAACAGAATCAGTAAATAAAGCTGGACAAATACCTGCTGGAGCTTTTGTACCTCCACTAATAAGCGATTATAAAGGAGAGTTCAGAGCAAACGGAGGTGATTATATAAGTGTTAATACAAATGAATACCAGAAAAATATAGAAGAGGCTAAAAAATTAATGGCTGAAGCAGGATACCCAAATGGTGAAAATTATCCAGTAATAGAAGTTTTAGTTGCCAATGACGGAAATGTTGTTATGGTAGAAGCTATACAGCAAATGTGGAAGAATATCGGAGTTGATGCTGTTATAGTACCTAGAGAATGGTCTGTTATACTTCAAAGTTTTAGAGATTTAAGCTATCAAATGGTTTTAAGCGGCTGGACTGGTGATTATAATGATCCTATGACTATGCTTGAACTATATTTAAGCTATGCTCCGAGCAACCCAGGATACAATAATCCAGAATATGACAAACTTATAGAAAGCTCAAAATATATAGTTAATCCAGAGGAGAGAATGAAAGTCCTTCATGATGCTGAGGCTATACTTATGTATGATATGCCTATAATACCTATACATTATAGATCCAATGTTTTAATGGTTGATAAAAAACTTAAAGACTATAAATTAGATCCTTTAGCTAAATACAGATTTCATTATTCATATTTAGAGAAATAATTTTCATATTTTATTTTTAATTAAATTTAATAAAAAAATAGAAAAAAAGAGGAGATTCATAATATCTTCTCTTTTTTAGTATACAGAAAAATTTTTAACTTTATAGATTTTTAACTATATGTATTATATTTTTTATTACTTAAATAATACCATAAAATAAATAAACTAAAACAATTTTGCATATATTACTTATTTAACTCTCTGTAATAAGAAACTAAATTATCATAAGGATAAAGCCTAAAAGAATCATTATAAACATTCTC
>NZ_JQIU01000007.1:135174-155152 GCF_002379365.1 Brachyspira sp. G79
TACTAAATTTAGTTTATCTTTAAAACTTTTATTTTTATCTCTTATCTTATTAAGCTCAAGAAAAAATGATTTTCTTACTACCTTCATAAAAATACTTATTCTTATCATTTCATCAAAAAATTGTCCGTTTGGAACTTTTAATTTTTTTATTATGATAAAGAAAATAGATAAAAAATAAAGAACAGATACTATTCTAATAAAATAAATAATAGTGAAATCTACACCAACTTTATCAAGATAAATACCCAAAATAGTATAGTACTCACCTCTTGAGTTTAATGCCTGAATAATAAATATAGCAAGAAAATAAGGAATTAAATAAAGCAGCTTTTTTATAGTTTTATAAAAAGACCTTGTAAATATTATATGAGCTATAAAAAGAGCTGCTAAAATATATATTAAGAAATTAACTTTTATAAAAAATATAGTTATTAATATAAATAAAGCTAAGATAATAGTAAATATATAAAGCATTATTTATTTACACGTTCAACATAGCTGTCATCTCTTGTATCAACTTTAATTTTATCACCTATATTTATGAATAAAGGTACATTAATCTCAATACCAGTTTCAAGTTTAGCAGGCTTTAATGTAGTACCTGTAGTATCGCCTTTGAAACCAGGTTCTGTATAAGTAACTTCCAATACCACATGTATAGGAAAACGTACTGCTGTAACTTCATCATTAATATACTGTAAATCTACTTCGCTGTTATCTAATAAATAATATTTACTCTCACCTAATATATCAGCACTTACATGAACCTGCTCATAATTATCTAATATCATAAATACATAACTGTCGCCTTCTTCATAAAGATACTGAGCTTTTTTATATGATAAATCAGCCTCTTCAACACTTTCTGTAGATGAAAAAGTTTTTTCTATCATATTGCCTTTAAGCATATTTTTTAATTTAGTTTTTACATTTGCTTTTCTCTGCTGAGCTCTGTGAAAGTGAGCATCTACAACTAAATAAGTTTCTCCGTCTAAAATTATAGCATCGCCTTTTCTTAAATCATTTACTGGTAACATTAAAACTCCCTAAAAAATTATTTTTTATTTTTTAATTTGTAATTATAATCAAATATATAAAATTATTCATTTACAGTACCCAATCTGCTTTCAACATATTCTTTATTAAGCTCAAAAACTTTCTTTTCTTTATCATCAGTAGGCATATCATACATAGCATCAAGCATAACACGCTCAAATAAAGCTCTTAATCCTCTTGCTCCTGTATGCTCTTCCATAGTTTTTTTCACTATAACTTTTAATGCCTCATCATCTATTTTTAATTCTATATTGTCATAAGAAAATAATTTTTGATACTGTTTAGTTAAAGCATTTTTAGGTTCTTTGAGTATCTGCAAAAGCTCTTCTTCTTTTAACTCTTCTAAAGTAGCTATTACTGGAAGTCTTCCTATAAGTTCTGGTATAAGTCCGTATTTAACCAAATCTTCTGTAGAAATATTTTTCATGATCTCATCATAATTAAGATTATCCATAGAATTAACTTCAGCAGCAAAACCCAAACCTTTTTTAGAAGTACGTTCAGCAATAGATTTTTCTATATCTATAAAAGCCCCTCCGCATATAAAAAGTATATTAGAAGTATCTATATGAAGATTATCCTGATGAGGATGTTTTCTTCCGCCATGAGGAGGAACAGTAGCAACAGTACCTTCTACAATTTTTAATAATGCCTGCTGTACACCTTCGCCTGATACATCTCTTGTGATTGAACGTGATTCACTCTTGCGTGATATTTTGTCTATCTCATCAATATATATTATACCTTTTTCTGCCAATTTTATATCACCGTCAGCATTCTGTATAAGTCTGAGTAAAATATTTTCAACATCATCACCCACATATCCAGCCTCTGTTACAGTAGTAGCATCCGCAATAGCAAAAGGCACATTCAAAGCCTTAGCTAAAGTACGAGCAAGTAAAGTTTTACCGCTTCCTGTAGGACCTATTAAAAGTACATTAGACTTCTCTATTTCTACATCATTTTTATCTTCTGCACTTTGAGTTATTCTTTTATAATGATTATAAACTGCAACAGATAAAACTTTTTTAGCATAATTTTGACCTATAACATATTCATCAAGCAAAGATTTTATCTGCTTTGGAGGAAGTATTTTTATTTCATAATCTTTTTCTTTAGATTTTTTCTTTTGAACATTCATGTTAAAATAGTCATTTGCTATAGCAGAACAATCAGAACATAAATATCCTTCATTGCCTTCAATATATCGGCTTAATTCTTTTAATTCTCTTCCGCATAGAGAACAAACTTCTTTTTTATCATTACCTTTTTTAGACATATCTCTCCAATTTATATATTAAAAAATATATTATCATATTAATCAATAATTAAGTTTATATATTCTATATTAAAACAAAACTATTGCAATAAAAAATTAATAAACTTATATTCAAAATAAGGGGCTTAAATATGCCCCTTATCATAAACTTCAATATTATCTTATTTTTTAATGTTAATATATTCAAATATTATTATTCTCTGCTAGAGAAAACCTTATCTATTATACCATATTCTTTAGCCTCATCAGCACTCATAAAATAATCTCTATCCATATCAGCCTCAAGTTTTTTAATATCCTGACCTGTATGATTAGCCATAATATTATTAAGTATGCTTTTCAAGCGTATAGTTTCTTTTAATTGTATTTCCATATCAGTAACCATACCTCTTGAACCGCCTGAAGGCTGGTGAATCATTATTCTTGAGTTAGCAGTGGCAAATCTTTTACCTTTAGCTCCTCCTGCAAGAAGCAAAGCACCTGCTGAAGCAGCCTGTCCTACACATAAAGTAGCAACATCTGGTTTTACATACTGCATAGTATCATACATACCCAAAGCAGCTGTAACAACCCCTCCTGGACTATTTATATATAAAGAAATATCTTTTTCTGGGTCTGCCGATTCCAAAAACAAAAGCTGTGCTATAACTATATTAGCAACATCATCATTAATTTCTCCGCCCAAAAATATAATCCTATCTTTTAAAAGTCTTGAATATATATCGTAAGAACGCTCTCCTCTGCTGGTTTGCTCTATTACATAAGGTATAGTCATATAATTTCTCTCCAAATCCATATTTATCCTTTTAAAAATTAATATCCGCCCCAAACATCACTTTCTTCAGGTTTAAATTTACCTGCATCTTTTTCTGATACCTGTACATGTTCTTTTACATAATCTAATATAGCCTCAGAAGTGGCTCTAGTTTGAGCATCACGCATTATATAATTGATAATATTCTGCTGTTCTTCTTTAGGAAGTTTAGCAAGTCCCATATAGCTTTGATATTGATACATTCTATTAGCATATTCTTTGGCTTTATCTTCATTAACTGTAATAGAATCTTTATAAGTATCAGCTAATTTTGCCATAATCATATCAAAAGTTATTTGTTTTCTTACATTTTCTTCATATTCTTTTCTAATATCATCATCTGTTTTAGCTACAGAAATTAAGAAATCAGTTTTACTCATTCCTCTGCTTGACATAGATCTTTCAAATTCATTTAATGAAGTTTCTAATTGTTCTTCATAATAGCCTTTTGGAAGAGTCATATTTACTAATTCTATTAATTTATTAAATAAAGTATCATTTACAAGCTCACTATTTGCTCTGTCTTCTGCTCTTTTTATTAAATGATCTTTTAAAGATTCTTTTACTTTTTGTCTATCTTCCTCTTTAGAATCATCTTTCATATCAGGCTTTTCTACTTTTACAATATTCATTATCAATGTAGCTTCTCTGCCGTCAACATAAGTTTTGAGAAGTTTTTTATCATCTTTCTTTACGCCTACAGCATTTCTTGCAAATATACTGTCATTTTCATCATCGCTTGCTACAACAGTTAATTCTTTATTGTATTTTTTATTTTCATCATCATCAAATTCTATTTTTACATATACTCTGTCGCCTATTTCTGATTTCAACTCGCTTTCATCAAAATGTGCAAATCTTTGAAGGGATAGTTTATATGCTTCTTCAACTACACTGTCATCGACCGTATATTTATTTTTTTCTACACTTATAGAAGATAAATCAGGCAAATCAAATTCTGGTATAGGATAATACTCATAGGTAAGATGAAGTCCGTCATCTTTATTTTCTAAGTTTAAAAGTTTAGGAGTACCCATAGCTTTAACATTTTTCTCATCATGATAAGTATTCCAAGCATCTTCTATTAAAACCTCATTAGCAGCACCTTCCAAAGCCTCTCTGTATCTTGAAAGTATAATATTATTAGGGGCATGACCTACTCTAAAACCTTTAACATTAACTCTAGGCTTATAATATTCTATTTGTTTTTCTAACTCTTTATTATAAGCATCTTTTGATACAACGAGTTTAAGTGTAACTAAATCTTTTTCATTGGTTGAAGTTTCAAAATTCAAATCTTTAATATCCATTTTTAATAATACCTTTATTAAACTTTAATTAAAAAAATTATAATAAAAAAATAACCCCAATAGAAAAGTCATCTACTGGGGTATAAGATGAGCGGGAAACGGGACTCGAACCCGCGACAGTCTGCATGGCAAGCAGAAACTCTACCAACTGAGTTATTCCCGCATAGACATTGACAATACTATAACATAAAACAAAAAAATGTCAACACCATATATATAAAATTCTAAATAATTATTTTCAAATTCAAAAACTTATTCAAAAACTCTCCTACCCCGTTTTCATCATTGCTTAAACATACATAATCTGCCTTTTTCTTTACATCTTCTTCGGCATTATCCATTGCTACTCCTACACCTGCATATTCAATCATCTCTATATCATTATAATTATCGCCAAAAGCTATTATCTCTTCTCTTTTAATACCTTTTTTATCACAAAGCCATTTTAAAGCACTGCCTTTATTTATACCATTAGCCAATACTTCTAAAAAATTGGTATGTGAAAATGATGTATGAACATTAAAATTTGACATTATATATGACTGAAGTCTTAAAAGTTCTTCTCTTTCACCTATAAATACCATTTTGCTAAACTCAAAATCATCAACATTATCCAACCCTATTATCGTATCTGTAATATTCTCTTTTTCTATATATCTTTCATAGTAAAAATCAGGTTCAGATACTATATATTTATTTCCGCTATATACATGAAGATATACTTTATATTTATTAACTAAATCTGCTACTGCCCTTGAAGAAGCCTCATCTATTACCCTATTATATACAAATTTACCGTTAGTATCAGCAATTATTGCACCGTTAAAAACTATAGAGTAATTATCATTATTAATCATATCTTTATAACGCTGCATACCGTTAAAAGGTCTTCCAGTAGAAAGTATAATTTCAACACCCTCATTCATCAAATACTGAAGAACTTTTTTATTATAATCACTTATCTCACTTTCACTATTTAAAAATGTACCATCCAAATCTGTTGCTATTAATTTTATTTTCTCTAAATTTTTCATAAAAATATACTATCATAAAATATAACAAAAACAAGCATTAAATAAAACATAATAATTATTTTTTACTTTAATACAAAATATAAAAAATAGACTCATTGCAAAATATTTTAATATTATTGTTTACAATAACTGTACAAAATAAATAATCAATAATTATATTAGAAATCTTAATTATAAAGATAATACTAATTTATTTATACAAAATACCAAATTAGAATCAGTTTTTTATCTAAATTATATTACAATAGGCAGTTTTTATAAGTTATAAATTTATATTTTATTTATATCATTATGAGTTATATAAATGCTTTTTAATTCTACTGATTTTTTGATATTTTTTCCTATAACGCTTATTTTATATTGGATATTTCCAAAAAAATTAAGATATATATATCTTTTTATAGCTAGTTATATATTTTATATGTTTTGGAATCCTAAATATGCATTACTTATGGGTACTTCTACTGTAGTAACTTTTTTAAGCGGCATATTAATAGAGAAATTAAAATATAAAAGAATAGTTGTAGCTTTCAGCTTTATAATAAATATTGCAATACTAGTATTTTTTAAGTATTTTGACTTTTTACTATTAAATATAAATATGCTTTTATCAGCATTTAATATAGAGCTGATAGAAAAGCCCTTTGATGTAATACTTCCTGTTGGGATATCGTTTTATACATTTCAGGCATTAAGCTATACTATAGATGTTTACAGAGGAGAGATAAAGTCAGAAAAAAATATTATAAGGTATGCATTGTTTGTATCATTTTTTCCGCAGTTAGTAGCAGGTCCAATAGAGCGTTCAAAGCATTTGCTTGGACAAATTCAGAATATGGATAAAATAAAAAGATTCGATTATCAAAGAATAACGGAAGGTCTTATTTTAATGCTTTTCGGTTATTTTCAGAAGATGGTAATAGCAGATAGAGCTTCTATATTAGTAGATACAGTTTTTAATAGATATTATATATATAACTCATCAGAATTATTATTATCAGCATTACTTTTTGCAGTGCAGATATACTGTGATTTTGCAAGCTACTCACTTATAGCAATAGGTACTGCCAAAATTATGGGAATAGACTTAATGGAGAATTTTAACACTCCGTATTTTGCTAGAAGCATAAAAGAGTTTTGGGGAAGATGGCATATATCATTATCTACTTGGTTTAGAGATTATCTATATATACCTTTGGGCGGAAACAGATGTTCAAAATTAAGAAGAAGTTTTAATATATTAGTAACGTTTTTGGTAAGCGGTTTATGGCATGGAGCTAATTTTACATTTATAGCTTGGGGTGCTATTCATGGTATATGCTATTTAATAGAAGATATTACTTCAAAGTTTAGAAATAATGTTTTAAATAAATTTGGTGTAAAGGTAAAAAGTCTCAGCTTTAAACTTCTTGAAGTAATTATTACATTTATAATAGTAGATTTGGCTTGGATATTTTTTAGGGCAGAAACTATACATGATGCTTTTTATTATATAGAGAGAATGTTTACTAAAATAGATTTATGGCGTTTATTTGACGGCTCTTTATATAAATTGGGATTGGACAGTTTTGAAATGAATATACTTATAATATCTTTGATAGTGTTATTTTTGGTAGATATTATAAAATATATAAAGAAAGAAACTATTTATGAGTTTTTAAAAAATCAATGCTTGTATTTCAGATGGGCTGTAATATTTTTCTTGTTATTTTTTATAATTATATACGGCAAATATGGTGCAGGCTTTGATCCTAAGCAGTTTATATATTTTCAGTTTTAGGAGGCATTATATATAGTATAAGAGTTTTATTAATTATTTATATAGAAATTTGTTAATTGTATTTTGAGATGAAGTTGAGTAAAAAATAAGGATATATTTATAAACTTAAATATTTTTAGTATATACTGTAACTATTTTATTTTGTCAACTTATACACTTTATATGTAATTATAAACTTTTTTTCCGCACAAAAAAGCTTCAAAAAATATAATTACTAGAACTTTATATTTTAAATATATGTACTAAATATATTATTATACCAAAATTGAGACTAAAAATGCAGTTCTTTTGATTCTTTTATACCACGCCACAGGCGGACAGGCGTCATAAAAGAACTGGGGTTTGGGGCAAAGCCCCATATATTAAAAACAAAATATGATTTTATTTTTGATAAACTATCTTTGTTTATATATATATTGAGTTTGAATATAAAAAATAATAGGCTGTTTATAATATGATAAAAAACACATTAAAAATTATTTGCTTTATAGCGGTATTTATTACATTACTCTGGACTTCCAGCAGAGTATTAAGATTTAAAAATGAGAATGGTATATATCAGGGCGACAGTTTTTATGAACAGAAAACTAACAGTATAGATTTACTTATTCTTGGAAGCAGTCATGTACATTATAATATTAATCCAGCTTCTTTATATAATAAATACGGAATTGCCGCTTATAACTTTACATCTGGAAGTCAGCCTATATGGAGCACTTATCATTATTTAGTTGAAGCATTAAAATATCAAAAGCCAAAATTGATTGCATTAGAGTCCTATATTATAGCAGCCAGCAGAACTAATGTTGTAGATTATCAGATAGTAGCCGCTACTTATGCATTAAGATGGTCTCAAAATAGAATAAACTCTTTAAAAGTTACTGCTGCTGATAGATTTGATGAGTTTATTAATCCCATGTACAGATATCATAATAGATACAAAGATTTAAAAGATGAAGATTTTATCCCTTATGCTAATAATTATAATCATTATAAATATTTCAAAGGCTATTCTTTTCATAATAAAACATTCCCTGTTAAAGAGCCTAATATAAAAAATATCAAAGATACTCTGCCTCTATTGGAACAACAGGAAACTTATTATAGAAAAATATTAGAGCTTGCCAAAACTAATAATATACCTATAGTAGTTATAGCCTCTCCTTTTCCTATGACTGATGATGAGGCTAGGCACTTTAATATGGTAGGTGAGATTGCAAAAGAATATGATGTCCCTTTTATGAATTTTAATCATTATTATGATGATTATGATTTAGATTTTTGGACTGATTATAATGATGCTGGGCATTTGAATTATAAAGGTGTAGAAAAATATACTTCTTTTTTAGGACAATATTTAAAAGATAATTTTGATTTGCCAGATAGAAGAGGAGATACTAATTATATCACTTGGGAAAGAAATGCTTTATACGAATACAATAGAGTTTATGATATGTCTTTAAGGGATATAGATAATATTCATAATTATATAACTAAAATAACTAATCTTAATGACTATACTATAGTAATAAATATGCTTGGAGAATACAACACTAATGACAGCGTAGTAAAAAGGCTTTATTCTAATTTTAATATCACTAATGAAATGTATACCAATAATATTTCTTATGTTATAGATAAAAACAAATTAGTATTTTCTTCAATGGGTAAAACTAATTATCTTTACCATAAAGAGCTTAATAAATACAATGATTTAGTAGTTGACAGCGGAAACAGAATAATGATAAGCAGGAGCAATTTAAGAAAAACTACCAATGGCATTAATATAATAGTATATGATAATATAACCTCTGAAGTAGTTGATTTCTTTGGTCTGCCTTATACTAATGATATGATAAGTGAAGTAATAGAAAGAAATTATTAATTTTTATAATTTACTAAGTACTTTTAGTTTGATATTTAGCAAATAAATTTATATAAATCAAACATATTGCGTTATATATTGTATATTTTCTTTAAATACCAACTATATATAGTTTACATAACATATAAACTCTTTATAATATCAAACATCAATTAATAATAAATTTAAGGAGTTTTTTATGATTGTAGGAAATTTTGAAATAAATGTAAAACAAAAAAATGAAATATCTGATGAATTAATAGGTATTTTTCAAAGAGGAATTAAAGGATTCTACGGAGCTAGTAGAGAATTAATGCTTTATTTAGGAAAACAATTGGTTAATGGAACAAATTATGCCTATATAACAAGATGTACACCTGCTACTCTTAATCCTATACCTTATTATGAATTAATGGTAATAAATATTGATACTGAAGGAAAAGCTTCTATTGCAAGAAGGGAGACTATAATTGAAAGTTCTCAAATTGGTACTGTAGGAGGAATAATTTGTTCTAGTTCATATGAAGCTGCTATACAAGAAAACAAATCTGCTGAGTCTAAGCATTTACTTGATTTATTTGATAAAGGTGTTTCTCACATTTCAGATTTTGATTACAAAGCTGATCTTTATTTGGGTCATAAAATAGTTAAAGGCTGTAAATATTATTATCTTGCAGAAGCAAAAGATAAAAAAGGAAAAAATAGTATTAAATTAATAGTAATATATTCTTTTATGGAAGAAATTGAAATTTCAGGAATAGAAGATATATTATAATTATTATCTAAAAATATTGAACTTATGCTGTTTAAGTGTATTAAATAGCATAAGTTTTTTATTTATAATATAAAACTCCCATTCATATAATTATATTAATTATTTAAATGGTATTGGCTGTATATTTTATTTTAATACCGACTATATATAATATAAAAATCAATAATAAATTTTAAGGAGTTTTTTATGATAGTAGGAAATTTTGAAATAAATATAAAACAAAAAAATGACATACCTGAAAATATTGAAGATATTTTTGAGAAAGGAACTCATTTAATAGGAGTCCATAGAGAATTAATGCTTTATTTGGGAAAACAAATAGTTCATGGTATAAATTACGCATATATAGCTAGATGTGTACCTGCCACTCTTAATCCTAGACCTTATTATGAATTAATAATAATAAATGTTAATGAGACAGGAAAAGTTTGTATTGTAAGAAGAGAAACTATATTAAAAGCTTCAGAATCTGAAATCGGAGGTATAATATGTTCCAGAGAAGATGAAGCTCCTATAAGAATAATTAATTCTACAGAGGCTAATAATCTGCTTAAATTATTCTCAAAAGGTATGTATAATGTTTTAGGTCTTGAATATGAAGCTGAACTTTATTTAGGTCATCAAATATATCATGGCTGTAATTATTATTATATTGCTGAAGCTGAAAGTTTAGAAAATAAAACAAAAAGCATTAAATTAGTAACGATGAATCTCTTTATAGATGAAGTTAGAGTTGTGGAAATAAAAGATATATTATAATTATAATATTACAAAAAATATAAAGAACTTATACTGTTTTAATTAAATAAGGCAGTATAAGTTTTTTATTGTCTATTAATTTTCATAATTTCTTTTTCAATAATCATAATTTTCTTTCAAATAAAATATAAAGTTTATTCAAAAACATATACCGCAATATTTTATGTAATTTTTTATAATACAAAAAAATAAATTATATAAAAATGTCTATAATATAATAATTTATATTTTTTTATTTTTTTAAATAAAGTTATCTTTTTTCTAATTTTTGTTATCATTATAAGATGATTATTAATTTACATTATAAGTTGAGGATAGAGATTGATTAAAAAGATTTTATTTATATTGTTGTCGGCATTAGTATTTGTATCATGTTCAGCAAAAATCATATCACCAAGCGGAAATTCTTCTATAGAAAGCGAAGGAAATGACCAGTCTGGAGGCGGCACTTTACCAACAGAAGAAGAATTAATAGCAAAATATGCCATAGATATAGGGCTTGAAGATACAGAAATAAGCCAAAAGATAGAAGAAAATTTAAAAGCCTATTATGAAGAGATGGGGACTTATAGAGTAATATTTACAGGTATTCCTAAAGATTATATGGGAGGAGCGGAATCTCTTTCTTCTTTAGTTTATGAAGCCGCTAAAAAAGCTGCTGCAGATAAAGTTGATGTAGATATAAGAAATATTGATTTTAAAGACGGAGCTATAGAAAGTTATATGTTTGCAGAAGGTCTTGATTCTCAAGCCCCATTTGTACTTAATTTTATATTTCCAGAAAATACTATAACAACTATAAAAACATTGGCATTTAATATGCTTTCTTCATTAAAAGAGATAACTATACCTTCATCAGTTACAATGATAGAAGACAGTGCATTTTCTTATTGCTCTCAATTAGAAAAATTGGTATTTGAAGAAGGAATAACCACTATATGGGCTAGTTCATTCCCGTAGGCGGAAAAATTAAAAGAATTAGTATTACCAAACACTTTAATTTATATAGAAGATATGGCTCTAGTTAATACAGGATTAACAGAATTAACTATACCAAATTCTGTAATATCAATAGGTATTGCGGCATTTGCAAGCTCAATTAATCTTACTAAAATAACTATACCAGCTTCAGTAACATCAATAGGCGATATGGCATTTTATGCATCTCCTGAATTGACAACAGTTATATATTTGGGAAAAACTCCTAATAATATAACATCTGCAGGAAGCAGAATATTTGAAGGTTGTACCAAACTCACTACTCTAATAATACCAAATGCTGATAATCCTGATGATAATGCTTGGAAAACTTTTTTAGGGGGAACTTTTACAACTGTAATAAAACAGTAATATGTAATTTTATAATAGTAACTTTTGGCTTTATTTTTTATTTATTTTATTAATTAAAGTCAAAAGTTTTTTATAAAGTTTTTATTATATAAAACTTATTTGTTGATTTTTCTATGATAATGATATCATCTTAAAATAAGGATATAATATGCTTAAAAAAATTATAATAACAATACTTCCATTAATACTGATGGCTTCATGTGCTGACTTTCATTCTCCGCTAGAGATTCTTGATAAAGAGGTAATGAAATATGGTATAGATGTAGGGCTTGAAGATTCTGTTATAAGCAGTCAGATAAGAGAGAGATTACAGGAATATTATAAAGATAATGGATATTATAAACTCATATTTATAGGTATACCTAAGACAGAATATTCTCAGAAAAATTCTATATCCTGTTTGGTACTTGATGAGGCAGAGAAAATTGGCGTATATGATATAACTATGGATATAAAAAATATTGAGTTTCAAAATGGTATTATAAATAGCTCTATGTTTATGGGAAAACCATCTGAAAATATAATACTTAATTTTGTATTTCCAGAAAATACTATAACAACTATAGAAGATTTCGCTTTCAACGGGCTTCATAAAAATTTGATAGAAGTAAAAATACCTGATTCCGTTATAACTATAAATGATAATGCATTTTCCTTAAACTATTCATTGGAAAAACTGACATTAGGAAATAATATTCACACTATAGGAAAAAATGCATTTCACTATTCCAGCGAATTGAAAGAACTAACAATACCAGCTTCTGTTAAGGTTATAAAAAGCAGTGCATTTTCAGGTTCAAGCGGTTCTAAATTAGAACTTGTTACATATTTAGGAACATCTCCTAATAACATAACTTTTGATGGAAAAATTTTTTCAAGTACTCTATTAAAAACTTTAAAAATTCCAAATGCTTCAGATATTAATGATCCCGCTTGGAAAACTTTTCTTGGTCATAATTTTGAAATCGTTACAAAATAAATATATTAAAAACCATATCTATATATTATGTAAACTCATATCAAAATATTATAGCGATTAATTATTATTTCTGATAAAAATGATGAGTTTAAAGTTTATATCATTACTAAAAGAAGTTAATAATATTTTTATATTGCAATTAATACACATGTTATGTAAACTTAAAGTAAAAATATTTTAACTCAATTAACATAACAATGCAGGTTTATGATATCCATAACCGATAATCATTTGTAGAGGGTATCAACTATGAGAAACATAAGATATAAATATTTATTTGTTATTTTATCGGTAGTATTCATTACTACTTTAGAAAATTTATATAGTCAAAGTACAGTAAACACTTATGCTGTACGTGTTACAGAAAATGATGTTGATGTAACACATTTAATAAACGGCTATCAAATCTATATAAAAAAGAAACCTAGTGTAGCAGGATATAGGCTTCTTTTGAGACTTCCAAATGGGGAAAGTTCTTATCTTTATATTAATAATACTGGAAGCAGTAATGCTGTAATTAATATAAGAAATACAGATTTTCATAATACACTTGGAGAAGCATTTCAGGCATTCATACCAGAAACAGTTTATTTAGACAGAAGAAACGCCAATTCTGTGTTTACTTTGAGAGATAATATTAACATCATATTAGAGTCTTATGATGCTAATAATAGTAAATTATTGGATAGTGAAATAGTATTAAGAATAAATAATGAAAATCAATCTCCGCCTACTATTACATTAAGAAATGTAGAGAAAGAAGGCGATTTATATGCATTTTATCTTTACTATTCAGGCGGCGATAATGGAAAATATGCTTTTTATGTAAGAGAAGGTAAAACTAATAATTCCTACAAATTGATAAATACTTCTTTTGGAAGCACAGTTAATGATGATAATAGTGCTATAGTATTAGAAGATACTTTCAATAGAGAATTAGGAAAAAAACTTTATATTAAAGCATATTTTAGACAGCTGCCTGAAGATAGGTACTTATCTTTTAATGTATTTAATACTAAAGGAGAAAGTTTTACTTATCCTATAGACTATTGTTTAGAAACTACAAATGTAAAAAAAGAAACTTTACCTCCTCAAATGCCTAGCGGAGGAAAAGAAGGTCCTGTACAAATAAGACCTGTTGATAATAGCAATAGAGTCATAGAACAGTCTACAAATACAATGATAGTAAAAAGAGATGTACTTGTAAATAATGATGAAGATATAAAAATACTATCTTCCGCACCTATTATTGAAAAAGAAGATGCAAAAAAAGAGCAAATAAATAATAGTGATAAAAAAAATCATTATTATGACGGCGAAGCTATGGAGACATTAATTAATGCAAGCAAAGCATTTAATACTCCTAATAACTATGCCGATGATACAGATGAACTTACCAAGAGTATAAAAAATGTTATAGACAGATACAAAGATGAAGGCAGTATTGATTTAGTTATAGTGCTTGATACAACTGAAAGTATGCATCCGTATTTAAAGGCTGTAAAAAGAGATATAAGAGGTATAGTTAGAGATTTATTTGATAATCATAAGGGGTCAAGAATAGGTTTTTTGCTTTACAGAGATGTTAAAGATACATATTTTACAAAGAGAATAGACTTCACAGACAGCATTAATACTATAAACAGAGAAGTTAATTATTTTTATGCTGCAGGCGGAGGTGATAAAGCTGAACCTATGTATGAGGCTATACAGGAAGCATTAGAAAAGTTTAATTATGTTAATGAGAAAAAATTATTAATAGTTATAACAGATGCTCCTGCCAAAGTGATAGGAAGAGCAAATTTGGCATTAAATACTGAAACAGCAAAAGAAAAGGGAATAACCATAGAGTTTATACTAACTTCAGAGATAGAAGAGGAAGAAGATACTTCTGATGATTATTTATATTATTTTACTTTTTAGATGTTAATAATGAATGATTATAAGCCCTTATTATTAAGATGAGGGCTTTTTTTATTTATTATATGAATTTTTTTATTAATTTAATATTAGTTTTATTTAAAACAATATATATGGTAGAAGAAACAGCTATTCCAATAAATGCACCAAATACAACATCGCTTGGATAATGAACCATCAAATAAACTCTTGAAAAACCTATAATTAAAGCTATTAATAAAGCAATAAAACTATACTTTTTATTAAAATATAAAAATATAGGAAAAAAAGCAGCAAATGATGCGGTAGTATGCGATGAAGGACATGAAAAAGATGTTTCTAAATGTTTTCCAACTTCTATCCAATACTCATAATAAATAGGTTCAGTAAACGGACGCTCTCTTGCTATTAAAGGTTTTAGTATTACAGCACCTATCAATACAGCAATAAACAAACTAATAGCCATATTTATGCCGCAAATCCTAGTCTTTTTTATAATAATTAATACAGCAGATAAAATTATTAAAGTAAGTCCCTCTCCTATATTGGTTACCAAAGAAAAGAAAAAGTCAAATATTTTATAATTGATATGAAGATTATGAGCAAACTCTATTATAGCTCTATCAAAAATATTTATAATTTCCATTGTTCATTTTCCTTTACTAATATATAATAGATTTAATTATTTCTAATTTAATAGAACTAAAAACAGTTAATTTTATTTATCGTAATATTATTTAATTTGTTAGTATAATGTTTTTTATAAAAAAGAGTTTCTATTATGAAAAATATACTATTAATGTTATTAACATTATTATTTATATCATGCAATAGTTTTTCTTATAAAGAAATAATATCATATGCTTTAATTATTTCTTCAGAAAAAGGAAATGAAAAAATAGTAAATATATTATTGAAATGCAATACAGATATTAATATGAAAGATGATGAATACGGTTATACTGCTTTAATGAAAGCCTCATCAAAAGGTTATACAAAAATAGTAAATACATTATTACAGCATAATGCTGATGTCAATATTCAAAATTATGATGGACGAACTGCCTTAATGCTTGCTTCATCAAAAGGACATACTGAAATAGTTAATATGTTATTAAATTATAATGCTGATGTAAATATAAAATGTGATAATGACCGTACTGCTTTGATAGAAGCCGCGGTAAGCGGATACACTGAAATAGTTAATATGTTATTAGAACATAATGCTGATATAAATGTTAAAAGTTACGACGGACGAACTGCTTTAATAAGAGCCTCTCAAAAAGGATATGAAGAAATAGTAAATATATTATTAAAATATAATGCTGATACAGCTATAAAAGATATATCTGGTTTTACGGCATTAGATTATGCTTTATACGCTGGAAATTCTAATATCATAAAAATGCTTGAAGATAACTAGACTTATTCTTAAAACAAAATTAATAAATATTTAAATTAAAACATTTATCTAAAAAACTATAACTTATACTATCCTCTAGGAAGTAATTTTGTAGGATCTATTGCTCTTCCCTGATATGATATTTTGAAATAAAGCTCGCTTCTGTCTATCATACCAGTATCTCCTATATCTCCTATATACTCCCCTTTACTTACAATATCTCCAAGTTTAACATTAACTTTTGACAAATGAGCATAGGAAGTATTGTATCCATTTTTATGCTTTAATATAATAACTGTGCCAAATCCTCGTACATTATCAACATATTCAACTATTCCGTCATCTGAGGCTACAACCTTATCTCCCACATCTCCCAAAATATTAATGCCTCTGTTTGCAAGTTTATCCGATGTTACACCATATCCAGAAACTATTATACCTTTATAAGGCCATATAAAAGAACTTTCAGGCAATATGCTGTCATCATTAAGTGAATATGATATCATTTTTACAGTCTGCACTTTTATGCTGGCTCCTATATAAAGTTTATATTCATTGGCATTTTTTATATTATTAAGCTGCATAAGACTTCTTAAATCCATTTTATGACTTTTAGCTATAGAATATAAAGTATCTCCGCTTTTTACCTTATATATAGATGTAACTAGTGTAGATGTTTTTGGAGAATTGGCATATACTTTTAATGTATCACCTATTTTTAATATATATTTATCATTTAGATTATTTAAAGAATAAAGTTCTACCAAATCCATTCCTCTGGCTAATGCTATTTCGCTTAAAGTATCTCCACTTTTTACTTTATAATTTTCTAAAGTTCTGTACTGTGAAGGTTTTGACGATGTATTTATATTAACATTATCATATAATTTTAGAGTATCACCTACTTTAAGAACATAATTACTTTTTAATCCGTTTAATGCGAGTAAATCATTTAATGACATAGAGTTTTTTGCTGCTATTTCACCTAAAGTATCTCCGTATTTTACTTTATATGTTTTTATAGTTTTACTTTGTGCATTTGAAGAGCTTTTTGCATATATTTTTAATTTTTCACCAGTTCTTAATTTATATTTAAGAGGATCATCAATATTATTTATTTTTAAAAATTCATTAACACTTATATCATTTTGAAAAGCTATGCCGTATAGAGTATCTCCGCTCTTTACAGTATAGTATTCTATTTCTTTTTGCGTATTAGAAACTGAATTATTATTATTTTCTTTTTCAACTCTTTCTGATTTTGCTACGTACATAGTTTTTCCTACGTAGAGCTTATATTTATTAGGGTCATCTATATTATTTATTTTCAAAAATTCACTTGCAGTCATACCATGAGCGAATGCTATACCATATAAAGTATCGCCGCTTTTTACTTTATATGTATCATAGTCAGAAATATTATCTTTAGAAGGAGATAAATTAGATGAGTTATTAGAAGCAGATGAAGTATTATTTGCTACTTTTAGAATCTCTCCAATTTTTAAATTGTATTTGTTTGGGTCTTTAATATTATTAATAGCTAAAAACTCATTTGCAGTCATACCATGGGAGAATGCTATGCCGTATAAAGAATCTCCATTTTTTACTTTATAGTCTTTATATGATTTGTTCTCTTCTCCTTTCAAACCATATACTTTATTTTCAGAATCATATACTAAACTGTATCCAGCCTCTTTTACTTTTAGAGTTTCACCTACTTTTAATTTATATTCATTAGGGTCTTTGATATTATTTAATTTTAAAAACTCACTTGCACTCATGTCATGAGCGAATGCTATACCGTAGAGAGTATCGCCGTTTTTTACTTTATAATCTATATAATTAGCCCCAAAGCTAATACTAAAGAATGTGCATCCTATAATAGATGCATATTTAAAAACATTTTTCATAATTTTATTAGTTCAAGTAAAGGTTATTAATTTGCAATTTCAAAAACTTCGTCTACAAGCGGGTCAGAAGGAGTAATAGTAACTGTAGATTCTTTAACACTTGACATTTGAGGACCTATTTTTATCTTTTCCACAAACTCATCAATATCCTTTTTACTTTCTAAATATCCCACTACTTCAACAGAACCATCATAATTGTTCCATACTTTTCCGCTGACTTTCATCTCATCAGCTATCTGTTTTGCATAGTATCTGAAACCTACGCCTTGAACTCTTCCTTTTAATATAATATCTACTTTAAACATACTACGATTATCGGAAAAGTATTTTAGTTAATTTATACTGTATATAAAAATTGACAATTTATACAAACAATATAAAATTATAATAATGATTAATGTAGAAATAAAAAATATAAAACTTCAATTTATAACTGATGATAAACTTTTCTCTCCCAAAAAAATAGATACTGGTACATTATCTATGCTTGAAGAAATTGATTTTAGTTTAGAAAGCAGAGTTCTGGATTTAGGCTGCGGATATGGAATAGTAGGAATACTTGCAGCAAAGATTATCGGAGAAGATAAAGTTGTAATGTGCGATATAGATGATAATGCTGTAAATATATCGAAAGAAAATGCCTTATTAAACGGCTTTGAAAATATAAGCATTATAAAAAGCGATGGGCTTAAAAATATAAATTATAAAGATTTTTCTATAATACTTTCAAATCCTCCGTATCACAGCGATTTTTCTACAGCAAAACACTTTATAGAAGAAGGTTTTTACAAATTAATATTAAACGGAAGATTTGTTATGGTTACTAAAAGGCTTGATTGGTATAAAAACAAATTAACATCCATTTTCGGCGGAGTAAAGATAATAGAAAAAAATGGATACTATATATTTATATCAGAAAAACGTAATAATATACCATCAAATAAAATAAAAAAGAGATTAAAAAAGGCAAATAAAAATAATCATAAATGACCAAATATAGGAAGACCCGTTATATAATAAAAAGCGGCATTTGATAAGAAACCTATTATAGTACCGAATATTATACCAAATACTACATCAAAAGGATAATGAAGACCTACATATACTCTGCTAAATGCTATTAAAAAAGCTATTGGATAGAATAATAATGCAGAATATGTGCTATAGCTTCCCATACAAAAAGATATTGCAAAAGCTACCATAGTATGTCCTGATGGAAATGAATGCTTATCTGGAGGATACATTATAGGCACTTTATCATGCTTTTTATACGGACGCATTCTGCTGAAAAAACTTTTTATATATAAAAATAAAAATATACATAAAAATACAGCTGCTACCGCCCTTGAAAAATATAAAGCTGCATATTTTATTCTAAACATATAAAATAAAAGATAAATCAAAACCCATATATATCCGTCCCCCATTCTGCTCATAAACTTCATAAATGTTTTTACAGGACCTTTTCTATTATCTTTAAAAATCTTTAAAAACAACTTATCATCTACTTTCGACATAAATTTTATTAAAGGAAGGCTGTTTATATAATTAATTCTTTTCTGTTTTCTTCTTTTTTTTAGAATTTTTTTTATTTTTTTATTTCTTCTTTTTTTTATTAATTTAGATTCGCTATTTTTTTCTTTATCCATAAAAGAAGTCCAACTTTTAACTACCATAATAAAATATCATAAAATACAAATAAATCAACTATTTATAAATTCTTTATATTTTACTAAAAATATATTCGTATTATATGTTTTAATATAC
>NZ_JQIU01000007.1:155801-196849 GCF_002379365.1 Brachyspira sp. G79
TTCTCATATACCTGGTTCAGATGATAAATTAGAAGTTCAAAGAGAATCTATTATCAATTTAATAAGAAGATCAAACAGCAATGAAGCTTTTTTGGACTATATATCATATACATATACTATACTAGAAAATGACATAATAAGACAGATAATCTCCATCTCTTGGATTAAAGGCAATGGTATTGAGGATAGAATTATTAATGATGATAAATTTGAACTTAATAATAATGAGCTTATAAATTACATATCTATACTCTTGGTATTAAGAGATATAATGCATACAAGCTATATAGCCTCTCTTCCTATATACTATGAATACAAGTATGAACCAAAAGAGTTTATAGATAAAGCCAGAGAAATGATAGAGCATTCTATATCAAATATATCAACACTAGAGCATATTAATCCCATATTTATAGCAATAGCAGCTAAAAGTGTTTTACCATATTCTATAACAAATGATGAGCTTTCAAGTTCTTCTAAATTAATAGCAATACTTTTTAATTTGTCAAGAATAATGGCTTCATATCCTTATACTGATAAAATTATAGAAAACACTCAGCCTATATTTTCAAGTGCTTTGTATAACTTGGTAAACAACGCTTCTTTTTTGGGACTGGATTATAAAATGGTTAGGGTAATATATGATAAAGCAAAAACAGGAGAAATAAAGTGGAAAAACTAGCAAAATATAATATCACTTTTATAGTAGCTGCTGTATCATCTTTAACTATAATATCGATGTGTGCATACATGATAGTGAATATGCATACTTATATTATGAGAGTATTAATGTTTATAGAGTTTTTATGCTCTTTTTATTTTGTATGTGTTTTCTTCTATAAGATGAACAGATACTCAAGAATAGAACTTTTCTTCTATCTTATTGTATATTTAGTACCATTTGTATTATCAATATTAGGTCTTTTTTATATAACTAACTTTTTCTCTCTAAACAGAGTATTTTTAAGAGAAAATATTGCAGCCTCTTTCCTTACAAGAGGATATCATGTATTATTTATATTTTATATATCACATATAATATATTTCTTTTATTTGTTTAGTGCTGAAAATAAAACCAGCTTTTATTCTCTTATATCATCATATTTTATAATAACTATTTCTATCATTATGGCTATAATATTTATAGTATTATACGGAGTAATAAACTGGGTATTTGACAATAAAATCATTACATCTTATGAAAACACAAAAAATGAAATTGTATATGAAGCAGAACTTGCTTTTTCTCAAAATGCTGATAATGATAAATTAGAGTATGAAGGATTTGCTAAAAGCTATAATATGGCGGCAATTTATTATGAAAATGAACTTAAATACAGAACTAATAATTGGGAAGATTTCGAAAGCAGACATTTGCTTTTTGAAGCAGCTATTATGCAGGGAAATGGATTCTTATTTATAGGAAGCGGAAAAGATTTTACATATCCTTATTATATGTTTATACTAATATACGTAATAGTAAACTCTTTAATATTAACTTGCTCAATAATATTCTTTAAGATTTTCCTTACTAACAAATTTAGTAATTATGTTCATATTATGATAAAGGGTTTTAAAGAAGATAGTTATATATATGCCATAGAAACAGAAAATATGGATAATACCGAAATTAAAACTTTATCAGAACTATACAATAAAAAATTATTAACTTATAAATATAGAGAAAGATTTATTAAGATGTTCACTAGATAATATTATTATCCATTTTATATTTCTAATTTGCAAGTATTTTTTATAAGTTTAATATAATAAATATATTTTTGTTTTATCAATTTTTTCTAAATCAATATTTTTATATTATAGATGTTTATGTGTAATATTTTTTTAAATTTTTTGTTTTGATTTTTACAACCATACTTGATAAAAATATTAATATACAGTATTATATATAAATATAATGTTTTAATATATTATTAAAGAGATAAATATATGATTAAATACAGAGAAATTAACTGCAAATCAGCTTTAAATAAAATAGATAATGAATATGGATTTTGCTATGATTTAAATATTTACAGAGGATGTATCCATAAATGCTATTACTGTTTTGCTGTATATTCTCATAAATATATTAATTCAAAAGATTTTTTTGGTGAAATATTTGTAAAAAAGAATATTGCAGAAGTTTTAGAAAAAGAATTAGCATCAAGAAATTGGAAAAGAGATATTATTAATCTAGGAAGTGTTACAGACAATTATCAGGAAGCAGAAAAAGATTATAAACTTATGAGAGATGTTTTGAAACTATTAATAAGATATAAAACTCCAATGTGTATATCCACAAAAAGCGATTTGATATTAAGAGATTTTGACTTGATAGATGAGCTTTCAAGTATAGTACCTGTAAGAATAGCAACAACAATAACGGCATTAGATGAAAAATTATCTTCATTAATAGAGCCTAATGTAATAATCCCAGAGAGAAGATTAAATATATTAAAAGAGTTTAAAAAGACAAAAGCTGTAACAGCAGTTCATACTATGCCAGTAATGCCTTTTATTACAGAAAATGAAATTGAAAATATTTTTAAAAAAGTGAAAGAGTATAATATAGACTATTGTGCAACAGATGTTCTCAAATTAAGAGGAGAATGTAGAAAGATATATTTAAACTTTGTTAGGCGTACATTTCCAGAACATTATAAAAAATATTTGTATATTTACGGAAGCGATGGGCTTTTAAAAGATGAATATAAAGAAAAACTATACTCAAAAATAGAAGCACTAGAAGAAAAATATAATATTACATATAAAACTAAAGAAGAACTCAATACAGAAGATAGTGTTTATAATAGATACAAGAATAAAGTGCTGGAAGAAGAGCCTAGTTTATTTTAATTTTACATCATAATATATTAAATCAATATAAATTCATTTTTTATTAGTATTATTTTACAATTAATATTACGTAATTCATCATAAAATAACAAACTTAAAAAATTCTTTGTCAATTACTTTGAAACAACCAATATATATTTTTTTTATACTTTTAAATATAATTAATATTTTTATATTATAAATAAATTTTATATAAATTTTTTTATTAATATTATAACACTATATATATAATTACATAGTATTATTAATATTATTTAAAATAAATATATGGTTTTAAAATATATAATAAATTAATATATATAAATAAATTGACATATTTAATTAATTAGTGTATAATTTCAAGTAACTATTTACTTAAAGAGAACATTATGACAAGCATCAAGCATCAAGCATCAAGCATCAAGCATCAAGCATCAAGCATCAAGCATCAAGCATCAAGCATCAAGCATCAAGCATCAAGCATCAAGCATCAAGCATCAAGCATCAAGCATCAAGCATCAAGCATCAAGCATCAAGCATAATAATATTATTTTATTTATTACACATCATTATTTTATATCAAAAAAATTATTATGATAACAAAGTCATACCTTTTGACTTTTTATAAAAATATTTAAGGAGTAAAACTATGAAAAAGTTTTTTTTACAATTTTTTATAGCAGCTTTAGTAACCATTATTGCTGTAAGCTGTTCTAAAAGCCCAACAAATCCATCAGGAGGTATTAACACACCTGCCAGTCCTAGCGAATTTGTAGAAAAATTAAAATATATAGGCATGGTAAAGGCAGGAGAGCAGGAGTGGAATTTTGCGACTATTAGTCAATCTGGAAATGTTTTGACAGTAAAGCCTATGAATAATAATAAGTCTGGATATTTAAGAGGGCTTGAAAATTATATAAGAGAAAAAATATATGAAATTGAAGAAAGTTTTCAATATGAAGTGAACTTTATCACTTCTGACAGTACTGCCTCAGACGGATCGGAACCCAATTCGCAAGCAAACAGTAATCCTTTAGAAGCAAAAATAACTTTTGATGACAAACAAACTGGAAACCCAGTAACTGATGCAAATTTTAAAGACGGCTTTATATTAAAAATAGAAGCTAATGCAAATTGGGCAGTTACACCTGAGGCTACAGAAGAAGATTATAAAAAATCTATCAATCAATTAGGCACTATAAATGTAACAGGTAAAAGCGGAAATACTTTTGCTGTTAATTTTGGCGATTTAAATGTAACTAAAGAAAGTCAATATAGATATACTGCTAACTTAACTATAGACGCTAACGGCAAAACTGATACTATTGATTTACTTAACTTTGTAAATGCTATAGAAGGACAAATATCAAAATCAAAAACAGAGTATTTAGAAATATCTTATGTATCTATTAGTAGTGAAAATAGTTTCTATATTAGTTTTAATCAGGTATCTGCTAATAAAGTAATAAATAATTCTGTTAATCTTCAGGTAAACTTTAGTGGAAATTTAAGCTTTGCTAAAAGAGATTTGAGTATAACTATTAACAGCATACCTGAAATAGTTACAGACAACAGAGGTGAATATAAATCTGCTGAGTTTAATATTTCTACAGATGCAGAAAGTATAGGTTTTCAATCTACATCAATAGTAGAAACAACTTCAACAGGAATAAAAATTGATTATATTTCTGCCTCTTATTATAAAGAAGATGGAGCTGCATCTATACAATTGCAAGGTAATGATCTATTAAATGCCCATAATACTTTAAAAGCAGGAGAAACTGCAGAATTTGAAATAACTTTCACAGCAAGAGCTAGCGGATATAATGATAAAACAGATGTAAAAGTTACTCTTAAAATTAGAAAAGGAGATGACTTACCTGATATAACATTAGATGAGTTTAATACTTGGCTTAATACTATTGAAGTAAGCGGATTCAGCAAAAGTGTAGGCTCTGCTTCTCTTACTCTTACAGCATCAGCAGATACTACTCCAGATACAGCTTTAAATAACATTAAAGAGGCTTTGAAAAAACTTTCTAAAGATAAAATAGTTATTGATGATTATAGTATAAATTATTTAAGCTGGAGTACATTCCCTACAGGAAATAAAGACGGCATTATAAATGTATATAGCATAGAGGCAGCAGAAGGATATGCATTCAGTGATGAGTTAAATAATGGCGGCTATGCTAATTTTACAATAACAGTTAAAGCTGCATCAAGCTGGCCTTTAAATATATCTATAGAAGGTGCAGGTTCAAGTTCTTCAAATCCTTTAACTGTTAATTTGGGAGACGGAACTGTAAATACTCAAGTTTCTTATACAATAAAATATCCTGAAAATGCCCAACAGGCATATAATATAAGCGTATCATCATTAAAACAGGCTGATTCAATAACTGACAGCTGGGGTTTAGTTGGTAATCAACTTTTTAATCAATATAATAGTTCGGCAGTATTGGAGATACAGTCTTATGCAGTTCAAAATATAATAAATGATCAGAACATAGCTAAAGATTCATCTCAAGTTTATAAAGTTACTTTAACTGTAAACTATAGTATGAATGGTTCAGTTTTAGAAGATATTGATTTGTATGTAAAATTGGTTAAAGATTATTCTGCATAATACGTATTGGATTTAAGTATGAATATATATGATAATGCTGCAGTTATTAATAATTTATCAAAAGTAGATAGTTATATATTCAGTGATACAGTGTTTGATACTTCAACTGGTATAACAATTGACTACTTCTCAAACTTGGCTTGATTAATTTCAATCATTATTTTCAAAAAAGGCTGTCTGCTTTTTGCGGGCAGTCTTTTTTATGAACATAATAAATTAATTATAATAATTCAATATAAAAGCCAATTTATAAAAATTGTTGATAAAAATATATACAATTATAAAAAAATTTATTATACTTATAGTAAGAATTGATGTTTATATGTGATATTAGTATACATAATACTTTATTTTATCATGTCTCTCATATTCTTATCAAAAATATATTTTAATAATCTGGAGTTCTTTATATGAAGGATAAAATTTTCGGTGTACTGCAAAGGGTAGGAAGATCATTTATGCTTCCTATAGCCGTACTTCCTGTTGCAGGTTTGTTTTTAGGTATAGGAAGTTCATTAACTAATACCACAATGCTTGAAACCTATAATTTAATGGGTATCTTGGGGCCGGGTACTATTGCTTATGATATATTATCAGTATTAAGTGAGGCTGGTAATATCATATTTGGAAACCTTCCCATTATATTTGCTATGAGTGTAGCTATAGGTATGGCAAAAAAAGAGAAAGAGGTTGCTGCTTTATCTGGAGCTATAGCATTTTTTGTAATGCATGCTTCTATAGGTAAAATGATACAAGTTATGGGCGGAGCTGAAAAACTTTTGGCTGGATCTACTACAAATGTTGTAGGTATATTATCACTTCAAATGGGTGTATTCGGTGGTATTATAGTAGGTCTTGGAGTAGCTGCTTTGCATAATAAATATTATAATATAGAGCTTCCTCAAGTATTGTCATTTTTCGGCGGTACAAGATTTGTTCCTATAATATCTTCTATAGTATTTTTAGTAGTTGGTATATTGATGTATTATGTATGGCCTCCAGTACAGGTTGTCATGAATAAATTAGGAGACTTAATAGCTGGTTCTGGTTATATAGGTACTTTATTCTATGGTATAATAGAGAGAGCATTAATACCTTTCGGACTTCACCATGTATTCTATACTCCATTATGGCAGACTTCACTTGGCGGTACTATGATGATAGACGGCAATTTGGTAGAAGGTGCTCAAAACATATTCTTTGCTCAGTTAGGCTCCCCTACTACAACTGCTTTCAGTGTTGAAGCTACTCGTTTTATGACTGGTAAATTCCCATTTATGATATTCGGTTTACCTGGTGCTGCTTTGGCTATGTATAAAACTTCAAGACCAGAAAAAAGACAGGTAGTAGGTGCTTTGCTTTTCTCTGCTGCCCTAACAGCTATGCTTACTGGTATTACTGAGCCTATAGAGTTTACATTTATATTCGTAGCTCCTATATTTTATGCTATTCACTGTGTACTTGCAGGTATATCTTTCATGCTTATGCATATACTTCATGTTACAGTAGGTATGACATTCTCTGGCGGTTTTATAGACTTGTTGTTATTCGGTATAATACAAGGCAATGCTAAAACTAATTGGGTATGGATAGTAATAGTTGGTGTTGTTTATTTCTTTGTTTACTATTTCCTATTCTCTGCCTTAATTAAAAAATTCGATTGGAAAACACCTGGAAGAGAACCAGATACAGAAGAGCCTAAACTATATAGAAGATCTGATGTTGAAGCTGCTAAAAATGCAGGAAAAGAAGGTGAATCATCTCCAGCATCTAAATATGAAGAAGCTCCTTTAATAACATCAGGGCTTGGCGGAAAGAAAAACATAAGCGATGTGGACTGCTGTGCTACAAGACTTCGTATAACAGTATTTGATGCCTCTAAAGTTGATGATGCTCTATTAAAACAAAGCGGTGCTGCTGGTATTATCAAAAAAGGAAATGGTATACAGGTAATATACGGACCTAAAGTTACTGTAATAAAATCAAGACTTGAAGATTATTTGCATGATCCTATAAGTGATGAAGAAGTATCTGTTAATACTGCAAATACTGCGTCAGAAACAGTAAAACAGGAAGAAAAGAAAGAAGAGCCTTCTGCAGATAAAAAAGAAGAGAATAAAGAAACTACTTCTTTGGTAGATAAAGTATATGCTCCTATAAAAGGTAATATAGTAAAATTAGAAAGTGTTAAAGATGAAGCATTCTCAAGCGGTGCTATGGGTAAAGGTATAGCTATAGAACCTAAAGAAGGTAAAGTATATGCTCCTTTTGACGGTATAATAGAGACTGCTTTCCCTACAAAACATGCTATAGGATTAACTTCTGATAATGGAGTTGAACTTCTTATCCATGTTGGTATGGATACTGTAAAATTGGGCGGTGCTCACTTTATTTCACATATAGAAGAAGGACAAAAAATTAAAAAAGGTGATTTATTATTGGAATTTAATATTGAAAAAATAAGGGGAGAAGGATATCCTACACTTACTCCTGTTATAGTAACAAATTCTGATGATTATTCTGAAGTTAATGTTATAAGTGCTTCTTCTGTAAATATAGGTGACGATTTGCTTGATATAAAAAAATAAAAAGTAAAAAACAAATAATATAAAAATAGGAGAGTTATTAATTTAGCTCTCCTATTTTTTTATTTTATTTTTTTATTGCATTTTTTCTATTTTATTATTATATTATCAATATAATTTTTTTGATTATTAATTAATAATATTTGATAATATTACCGAAAAATGTTAATTTATTAATTAAAAGATTTGGAGAATTATTTATGAATGATAACAAAAAGAAGTATATATTAATGCTTAAATTTTTACTTCCATTTGCTGGGTTTATAATAGTTATAGTTGCAGCGTTGATGTTATATTTTATACCTAGGTACGAAAGAGAATTTGCCTTAGAGATAGAGTCTAATATGTATAAGAATGAAACATCAGTTACTACTTGGCTTAATTATTATTATTCACAAATAGAAGTTTTAGCAGCATATTGTAAATATGAAACAGATTATACTCAAATGCTTGATTCTTTTAAGGAATTAGAAAGCATAAAAGAAGAGATTAAAAATATACATTTCAGCGGAACAGTATCATATAAAGACGGAGGATTATTGGTAATAGTATACGGAGATAATATTGAAGGATTTGACCAAACTACTAGAGAATGGTATATAGAAGCTAAAAAAAATCCTTCCAACATATTTATAAGCTCTCCATATATAGATGCAGAAAGTAAGGAAACAGTTATTACTATATCCAAAGGCGTAACATTAAATGGAAGTTTTATAGGTGTAATTGGTATAGATATATCTTTTAAAAAAATATCTGAGCTTTTGCTTAGCAATAGCGACAGTAAATATTATATAGCATTAGAAGATGGGCTATTTATTACTCATTCGGACAATACTTTAATTTTTAATAAACAAAGAACTATATATACAGAACTTAATGCTCCTAAACTCAATGGAACAGATTATACTTCTAGTATTGGTAAATCCAAATGGACAGCCGTGTATGATATACCTAATACTCCTTGGCTTTTAGTTGGAAATGGAAGTTCATCTTATCTTAATAATAAAATAATCACACTTTCTATTATAATGGTTGTTGTTGCTATAGGATTTTTATTAATTCAGTTTGTACTTGTTATGTTAAATGTTACACCATTATCTCAAACTTTAGATAGAGCTATAGATGTTATAAAAAATATGACAGATAAACATTTCAATGCTGTATTTGAAGATAAGTTATTAAAAAAGTCTGACCAAACAGGTGTTTTAGTAAATTCTATACAGAATATGCAGAAATCTCTTGGAAACTCTATACATTCTCTACAAGAATCTTTAAATTTTATTAATAATGAAATAGATACAGTTTCTGATGGAAGTACAAATTTATCTGACAGAACTAATACTCAGGCTTCTTCACTTGAGGAATTATCTAGCTTAATAGAATCTTTATCATCATCACTTGATGAAACAAATATTCAGTCTAATGATGCTAAGGATATGAGTGTAAAAGTGGCAGATGCTACTAAAATAGGGGTTGAATCCTCTTCAGAAATTATAAGCAGTATGAGTGAGATATCTGAATCTAGTAAAAAAATATCAGAAATGACAAAACTTATACAGTCTATTGCTTTTCAGACAAATATACTTGCATTAAATGCAGCAGTTGAGGCTGCAAGAGCTGGGGAGCAAGGTAAAGGTTTTGCTGTAGTAGCAAGCGAGATACGTTCTTTAGCCCAGAATGTTGATGAAACGGCTAAAAATATTACTAATACTATTAATGATGCTTTAGCAAAAGTAGAGGCTGGAAATAAAGCCGTTGAAAACTCTTCAAAAATACTTGAGGATATAGAATCTTTAGCACAGGATATGCTTACTAAATTAAGCTCTATCTCAGAGAGAGCAGTTATAGAGGCTGACAGTATAAATCAAATTAATGTTTCTGTAAGACAGCTTAATTCTATTACAGGTGAAAATAGTAATTTAGCAGAGGCAAATGCTAGTTCCACAAAAGAAGTAAGAACAAAAATAGAAGATATGGTTGAACAAATTAATAGTTTTAAATTTTAATATTTATATAAAAGAAATGGCTTTTTATATAGGTCATTTCTTTTATATAAATTTTCTTCACAAAATATATATTATACTTGTTTCAAAACTAATTTCATTTATGATTGCAAGGACTAGACCTGAGAAATACACAGTTATCCTCTCTGCCGAAAGACTGCATATTTGATACTAAAATGATAATTTATACAACATATAAAACATTGTTTTTTAAATTTATTAATTAATAAAATTTTATATATAATCTTGTCTGGCATTTCTTAAATAAGTCTATTAATTTATAATTTAATAAAAAATTATCTATTTTAATTTAAATGCTGCAATAGTAAAATCATCATCAGGTACCATATATGAAAGATATTCATAAAAATCTTTTTCTATATTCTCCATTACTTTTTCTATTTTATTACTTCTATTATCATAAAGAACTTTTTTTAATCTATCTATACCATATAAATCGTACTTATTCTTTGATTTTGATGCTTCTGTTACTCCATCAGTATAAAAAAATAATATGTCATTTGTTTTTATATCAATTGTTTCTTCCTCATATTTTGCTTTTGGAAAAAGCCCTATTATAGTACCTCCCTTAGTAAATTCATTTATACTATTTTCTCTTACTAAAAGCATTGGAGTATGAGAGGCATTTGAATATGTAAGTTTTTTATTTTTTAAGTCTATTTCTGCTATAATCATAGTAAGATAATAGTTAATTGGAAGTATCTGTAATAGGTAGTTATTTATATCATACAAAAAAGAACTTACAGATTTGAAAGAAGAGGCCAAATTTCTAAAAGCTGTTTTAAACATAGCAGTAATGATTGCCGCCTCTACACCATGTCCGCTTATATCAGACATAATAAACAGTATTCGGTTATTATCTATATTTACATAATCAAAA
The DNA here is from genome assembly GCF_002379365.1 of Brachyspira sp. G79. Classification (GTDB taxonomy): domain Bacteria; phylum Spirochaetota; class Brachyspiria; order Brachyspirales; family Brachyspiraceae; genus Brachyspira. The sequence goes on from NZ_JQIU01000007.1 coordinate 166,758, forward strand.
AAATCTCCGCCTATTACTTCAAATGGTTTATATAATGATGCTGAAGTAATATAATTATTGTTTGGCATTTTATTTGGAATCATGTATTGCTGAAGTTTTCTTGCTTTTTTCATATCTCTCTTATATTGTTTTTTTATATTATCAAGTACATCATATCTTCCTAAAATATAGCTGTTTTTCTCTTTTAAGTCTATTATTGCCTTTTGATAATCATTTATTACAGAACTATTTATTTTTGAAAATCTGTATATTTTACCGTCTAATATCTTTTCTTCTATTTCTTTATATTCTTTAATTAAATACGTTTTTGTTAAATATTTGTAAAGTATAAATGAAGGAACAAAAAATAATAAAAATAATAGAAACAATAGTATAAATATAAATTTATTTTCATAATACGAAATAGAAGCTATATTAAGAAGTATAAACAGCACTAGAAATACTATAGAAATAAATTTTAAAAATATTAAAATACGCTCATCTTTCATTTTCATATACAAAACTTTATATTACAATAATGAATTATAACAAAAAGATTATAGTTTGCAAATATTTTTTGCAAAATAAAGAGTATAGATATTGCAAAAATTGGACTTACTTTATACAATATAGATATATTAAGCATACATAAACGCTTAATAAATTTTTTTAAGGAGAAGTAATATGAATAGATGCGAAGGTATATTATCAGCTCTAATGACTCCATTTACAAAAGAAGGTAAATTGGACGAAAATGTTTTAAGAAAATATGTAAGACATAATATAGACCGCATGAAAGTAGATGGTTTATATGTAGGAGGTTCTACAGGAGAGGGACTTCTTATGTCTAAAGAAGAAAGAATGGCAGTTTTTGAAATAACAAAAGAAGAGGTTGCTGGTAAAATTCCTCTTATTGCTCATGTAGGTACTTTAAATCTTAATGAAGCATGCGAAATGGCAAATAAAGCTGAAGAATTAGGTTATGATCTTATTTCTGCTGTTACTCCATACTATTATCCATTCTCTTTTGATGATATTAGCAAATATTATAATACTATATTAAACTCTACAAGCAAAACACCTATTGTTATATATTTCTTACCTACACTTTCAAATAACAGTATATCTTTAGATGATTTTGGAAAATTATTTGAAAATGATAGAGTAATGGGTATAAAATACACTTCATCTGATTTGTTCCTACTTGAAAGATTAAAACAAAAATTCCCTACAAAAATGATGTGGGCAGGTTTTGATGAATTATTAATAGCTTATGCTTCTTATGGTTTAAGATCTGGTATTGGTTCTACTTACAATATTCAAGCTCCATTGGCTAAAAAAGTTATAGAAGCTGTTGAAAAAAAAGATATGGAAGAAGCTTTAAAAATTCAGCATAATATGAATGATGTAATATCAACTTTATTAAAAGTAGGTATATATCCAGCTCTTAAAGAATGTATTACTTTCTACGATCCTTCCGCTGTTTCTTACTGCAGAGCTCCTATGGGTTCAAAACCTCTTGGTGAAACTGAAAAAGCTTTATTAAAGAGTATGTTTGATAAATATTTATCTAAACTATAATTAAAAAAGTATTATTTTTTGATGTTATGCTTATTAAACATAATTGTTCACGTGTGCATAACAGCATTAAAAAATTATTAAAGGATTTATTATGATATTAAAACCAATAAACAGTGAATTTAATCAGGATTTTCATGATACTATATGGAAAGCAAAAAACTATATTAGAGATCATTATGATGAATTAAAAAAACTTCCTAACGGGAAACATTTACTAGACAAAGAAATTTGTGAGGGTGCTTTTATCAATGTTGCAGAATATGATAACAAAGATAATCCGCCTTGGGAATCTCATTTAAAATTTGTTGATATTCAGATTATATTTGAGGGGGCTGAAGATTTTATCATAGCAAATACTTCTACTTTAAAGCCTAAAACTTATGATGAAAAAACAGATTATCATGATTGGGAAGGTGAAGGAACTGTACGCTTAACTTTATCTCAGGGAGAAATTTTGATACTTCTTCCTTATGATGCACATAGAGTAGGACTTCCTCCAAAAACTGGAAAAACTCATGTTAAAAAAGCTATAGTAAAAGTTCCATATAAAGCTTAATAAAAATTAATAAAAAAATTTAAAGACTGATGCTAGAATTAGTATCAGTCTTTTATTTGTTCTAAAATTATTTTAATAATTATTAGTAATAGTTTAAATATTTAGTGGAACAATTTTATTTTGTAAACAGACACACTTTATATAGAATTATATACTTTTTGACGTACAGCTCTGCTGTTTTTGCCCGAGGTACACTTCGCGAAAAAACAATTGCTATAATTTTATATTTTAAAGATATGTATTAAATTGTAGGATATGACTTAAATTTAGGCTAAAAATGCAGGCTTTTGCTACTTCGGGCTGTGTCTGCTTCTAACCACACAGGCGTACTTCGTATGTGGCACACCTATCTACGGTACGCAGAGCGTGCAGACAGGGTACAAACGAACTTGCTAGCATCATGACTGTGAAGCCCTCAATATTTTAAATTTAAAAAATTAATTTTTTGACAAACTATATTTTTTAGGTATATACCTACATACATATACAAAATTGCAAAAAACTATATTTATTTTTGATAAGTTATAGTTGTTTAAATTCAGCATAAAATATGTGACTTACAAAAATTGTCTCTTAATATATTTTCAACATATATATCATAAGCAAAAAGCACTATGATAAATAATTAAATATTATCATAGTGCTTATTTTTATTTTATTGAAAAAGTTTTATTAACGGCTATTTTATAGTTTCAAATTTCATTTCTCTGAATTTCTTATATTCTTCTTCTATTTCGCTTTTTTTCGACATAAAATTTTCTCTTGTATGAAGTATTTCCTGCAAATGAACAGCCCTTGCTTCATTGATATTTCTGTCTCTTATAAGTCCATTTTCAGCAATTACAAATTTATATTTTCCATTTTCATCTTTTACTAAATCGCCACCCGCACCGCATACAGCACATTCAAAATTAAATTTCACTCCGTCCCAATGCTCATCACCTTGATATATTAAAGAAGAATGACATCTAGGGCATAATCCCAAATCAGTATCTCCAAGCCATTTTCTTTCATTAACGGGTGTATTTATCGCATCAACAATATTTTTACCCATCTGATAAGCTCTTTCTAAATAGTCTTTATGTATTAAAACATTACCAGGTCTTCCAACACTAGTAGCCAAATACATATCAACAACTGTCATAGATTGAGTAAACATTGTAGCAGCAAGTCCTTCCAAACTCATAGTCTGCCAATCATGTTTGGATCCGCCTACAGCTATAAGACCTGCAACTGTATGAGGGTCCTCTTTTACCTGCCCTATTTGTATTCTAAAAGATAATTCGTATGCCAAAAATCTCTGAGCAAAAGATAAATATAGAGAAGAAGGAAGGAGATCATATGTAGGACAACCTACTATTATACCTTGACATTCATTCATAACATTTACTATTTTATCCATATCATCTTTTTCTTTGTAAATACAACCCTTATACTCCCCACCTTCTTTAAATATTTTACCCATAGCTATAGTACAAGATTCACATCCTGAGCATGGTTTTATATTGTAATCAAACAGATTAATAAGTACTACTTCACCGCCTGCATCTTTGATAGCTGTTAAAGCTTGTTTCACCAAAATTTCACTATTGCCATTATGTCTTCCAGCTACTATTCCCATAACTTTCATAAAATATAATTCTCCTTTTTATAAAAATGATTATTACTGGACAGGCTGCCAGTCTTCGTTTTTGAATATAAAAGAGTAAATTATCGAAGTTTATCGGAAATCTTATATTAAAGAACTAATATAAGCCCTACCTTATTAACACATATAGCATACAATATATTTTAATATTGTCAATATAAAAATATGATATTATCTACTGAATTTTATGAACAATTAAAGCATGTAAATTTTAGTACATACCTAGACAATTACAATTTGTCAAAAAATTAATTTTTTAAATTTTGATATTTGCAGGGCTTCACTACCGTACCGCTACCAACTTCTTTTTGACTTAGCAAAGCAAACCTTCGATAAAGCAATCGCTAAAGACTGCATATTTGTGTATTAAAATAACAACTTACACAATATATAAAACATTATATTTCATAATTTCAAAATTAAATAATTTTAAAGTTAATATTGTCAAGTACTTTTGAAACAAGTATAATAGTATTATTTATTTTCTTTTATAACATTATTATGAACAAAGAACATCATATTAATAAACACATAAAGTATCATCATACTTGCTATTATAAGCTCAAATATAGCTATAGCACCCCATACATTTGAATATTCTCCATTAATACTTTTTGAATAATTAGCATATTTAAGCAAAGCCTGAGCACCAACAGCCAAAGGGAAAGTATAAGCTGCAAATAAAGGTATAAACTTAATTCTAAAAGCCCTTATAAGAGATAAATAAACCTTAAATGTGGTAAATAATCCCAAAGCTAAAAGAAAATTAAGCAAGGCAGTATTGTAAGTTTGAAAAGCTGCTAAATAGCCGCATAAACAAAGATTAGCAGGAGCACCCATTACAGCAAAAGCAGGAAATCTGTCATCAGGTAAAGGTTCATGAAAAATAATTCGGTAAAATATAAAAGGAAATATTACAATATAAAGAATAGTTCCTATATAAACTATTATTTGAGACACTTGAGGAAAACCCATATTAGCACCGCTAACAGCAGCAACAACTATACCAACAGGAGGAACAAACCAGCTAGGCACCATATGATGTAAATCTTTTAAATTAATTCTGTGTGCTATAAATGTAAAAGCAAATATTATATGTACAGCAATTGCAATAAACCACATAGCTATACCAAGAGGTCTTATAAACTGTACCACAGAAGAAGATATAACCATAACAGCCATATCAAGAGTAGGAATAGTGCTTCCTGCAACTGGGTGTTCTAAATCATTTAGGAAATCACCAAATGATGAAAATATTTTAGTTATGACTGTAAGTATTAAAATAGATGAAATTACAGCACCAATATAAGCAAAATACTTAATGCCAGTAAATATAGTCCAAGCATTAAATATACCTCCTATACCAAGTGCTAAACCAGTAAGAGCCAAAGGCATTTTATTAATTTTATTTATCATTTTATTACACTTTATTATTTGAATATACTAAGCATTATAAAAAGAGGTTCTCATATTATAATGAAAACCTCTTTAATTAAATTATTTATACGGTTATTTGCATAACCTCTTCTTCTTTATCGGTAGTTTCCACAGTATCTTTTTTATCTAAATCTCCGCTATTTTTGTTATAGACATGCAATTTATTATATAATTTAACACCAGTACCTGCAGGTATCAAATGACCTATAATAACATTTTCTTTAAGCCCTAGAAGTTTATCAACTTTTCCTTTAATAGCAGCATTAGTTAAAACTTTAGTAGTTTCTTGGAAAGAAGCAGAAGATATAAAGCTTTCAGTATTTAAAGCAGCCTTAGTTAATCCTAAAAGTACTGGCTTACCGCTTGCAGGAGAACCGCCAGCTTCTTCATAGCGTTTATTTTCTTCTTCAAACTCATATTTATCTACATACTGACCTACAATATATTTGGTATCGCCTGGATCGGTAATTTCAAGTCTTCTTAACATCTGTCTTATAATGAGTGCAAAGTGCTTATCATTAATGCCTACACCCTGCTGCTTATATACACCCTGAATCTCTTCAAGCAAATAAGTCTGTAAAGCCAAATCTCCCTGAGTTTCTAATATGTCATGAGGATTTATTTTACCAGCACATAACTGAGTACCAGTTTTTACATAGTCTCCGTTTCTTACAAGAAGCATTTTACCATGAGGAACTAAATGTTTAGTTTCATCAAATTCATTTCTGATTTTAACTACTTTTTTACCCTTATGAGAACCACCTATTTCAACCTCGCCGTCAATACCTGCAATAATAGCAGTATCTTTAGGTTTCTGAGCTTCAAGTAATTCCTGTACTCTAGGAAGACCTCCAGTAATATCCCTACTTTTTTGCTGTATACGAGTAGTTTTGGCTATAACTTCCCCTATTTCAACTTTTTGGTTATTTTCAACCATAAGCTGAGCACCATTAGGTATATCTGTTTCAAAAGGATCACCCTCGCCTGTAATTAATATCTTAGGCTGCATACTGGCATCTTTAAACTCTTGAATGATATTGGTTACGTTTCCAGTCTGTTCGTCTATGGATTCAACTAAAGTTCTTCCAGGGATAATATCCTGCCATCTTACAATACCTGATTTTTCAGAGATAATAGGTTCATTATAAGTATCAAAGCTAGCTATAACAGTATTAGGTTCTATGAATACATGTTCATCAACTTTATACTCACTTCCCACTTTAATAGCAAGAGAGTGTTTTACTCCTGTAATCATCACATATTTATCATCATCAGTAACTATCAAAGTACCATTATGAGTAGCTTTTATTTCATTTCCGTCTTTAGTATTGGCAATAACGTCTCCTATAAGAACTTTAGAATTATTTTCAACTAGTAATTCTTTTATAGTATTTTTCTCAAATTTTTCAAGTACACGTCTTATAACCAAATCACCCTTTCTAGCAGTAATTTTTACACCATTAGGCTGAACAACATAATTTGAGAATTGTTCTATATATATAGGATAATTAACTTTAACTTCATTTTCTTCAACCATCTGAGTAGCAACACCACCGATGTGGAAAGTTCTCATTGTAAGCTGAGTACCCGGCTGACCAATACTTTGAGCAGCAACAACACCAACGGCCTCTCCAATAGAAGCAAGATTATTAGTAGATAAACTTCTTCCATAACATTTCTGACAAACACCCATTCTACTTTCACAAGTAAGAGGATGTCTTATTCTTATTTTTTCTATGCCAGCTTTTTCTATAATATCCCCAATCTCTTCAGTAATTTCAGTATTAGCAGGGCAAATAAGCTCTTTAGTAACTGGATGATAAATATATTCATTACTGAAGAAACCAACTATACGGTTTTTAAGAGGGTCAATAATTTCATCCCCAGATTTTATAGCTTCTATTTCAATACCTTTAACAGTACCGCAGTCATGCTCAGAAACAACAACCCCAATAGCAACATCTACTAATCTTCTAGTAAGATAACCAGCATTAGAAGTTTTTAATGCTGTATCGGCAAGACCTTTTCTAGCACCGTGTGTAGAAATAAAGTATTCTTGTACAGTAAGACCTTCTTTAAAGTTAGATATAATAGGAAGCTCAATAATTTCACCAGAAGGTTTAGCCATAAGTCCTCTCATACTAGCAAGCTGTCTTATCTGCTGCTTAGAACCTCTAGCTCCTGAGTCTGCCATTATATACACTGGATTAAATCCGTCTTGGTCTTGTCTTAAATTATCCATCATAGCTTCAGTTATTTTACCTTCAACAGTAGTCCAAAGGTCGATAACTTTCTGTTTTTTCTCATCTGTAGTAATAACACCATTTTGATATTGATTTTCAATAAACTCTACCTGTTTAGTAGCCTCTTCTATCTCATGCTTTTTCATTGGAGGTATAAGTATATCAGCTATAGAAATAGTAGAAGCAAATACAGTAGCACTTTTATATCCAAGTTCTTTGATATCATCAAGCATATTAACTGTTACAGCTGTACCATGTTTTAAATATACTTCATGAATAAATTTAGCTAAATCTTTACTGTTAAAATCTCTGTTTTGAAATCTAAAATCTTCTGGAATAACTTCATTAAATTTTAATCTTCCAACAGAAGTTTCAAGGAATTGTTCCTCCCCATCTTTATTTTTCATCAAGACTTTAATTCTAGCCTCAAGCTCAACCAAATTATTGTCATAGGCAAGAAGAGCATCTTTAGGAGAAGAGAATATTTTTCCCTCACCTTTAATTCCAGTTCTTAATTTAGTTAAATAACTAATACCAAGTACTATATCCTGAGTAGGGTTAACAATAGGTTCTCCGTTTGCAGGGTTTAATATATTATGAGGAGCAAGCATCAAAGTCCAAGCCTCAATCTGAGCCTCAGCAGAAAGCGGAGTGTGAACTGCCATCTGGTCGCCATCAAAGTCAGCATTATAAGCATGACAAACTAATGGGTGAAGCTGAATAGCCTTTCCTTCAACAAGTACTGGTTCAAATGCCTGAATACCAAGTCTGTGAAGTGTAGGTGCTCTGTTTAATAGAACAGGATGCTCTTTAGCTATTTCTTCTAATACACCCCAAACTTCTTCTCTGCCCTCTTCTACAAATCTTTTTGCCGATTTTATATTATGAGCTGAATTAATTTCAACTAATTTTTTCATAATAAATGGTTTGAATAATTCAACAGCCATTTTTTTAGGAAGACCGCATTGATGCATTTTAAGTCTAGGACCAGCAACAATAACAGAACGACCTGAATAGTCAACACGTTTACCCAAAAGGTTTTGTCTGAAACGTCCCTGCTTACCTTTAAGCATATCAGAAAGCGATTTTAAAGGTCTGTTACCAGGTCCCTTAACTACTTTTTTACGTCTGCTATTATCAAATAAAGCATCAACAGCCTCCTGAAGCATTCTTTTTTCATTTCTTATGATAATATCAGGTGCTCTTAACACTAATAATCTTCTTAAACGTATATTTCTATTAATAACTCTTCTATATAGATCATTCAAGTCTGAAGTAGCGAAACGTCCGCCGTCAAGCTGAACCATAGGTCTTAAATCTGGAGGAATTACAGGCACTACATCAAGTATCATCCAAGTAGGATCATTTCCGCTAGCCTTAAAGTCTTCAAAGATTTCAAGACGCTTTCTTAAACGTCTGTCGCTCTTCTCCCCTTTTTTAATCATCTCTTCTCTGAGCTTTCTAATCTCTTCGTCCATATCAAGGTCTTTAAGCATATCTCGTATGCCCTCAGCACCTATACCTATTCTTATGTTATCGCCGTATCTATCTAAAGCCTCATTATATTCATCTTCAGTTAAAAGATCGCCTTTTGAATATGCACTATCGCCTGCATCAATAACAACGTATCTTTCAAAATAAAGTACACTTCTTAAATGAGCAATATTCATATTAAGAAGAAGTCCTATTCTTGAAGGTGTGTTTCTATAATACCAAATATGAGCAACAGGAGCAGCCAATTCTATATGCCCCATTCTCTCACGTCTTACCTTAAAATGAGTAACTTCAACACCGCATTTATCGCAAACTACACCTTTATAACGAATACTTTTAAACTTACCGCAGTAACATTCATATTCTTTAGTAGTTCCGAATATCTTTTCACAAAAAAGTCCGTCTCTTTCAGGTCTTAAAGTTCTATAGTTGATAGTTTCAGGTTTTTTTACCTCACCATAACTCCATTCTCTCATAACCTGAGGACTTGCTATACTAATTTTTATTTGGTCAAAGTTTGAAAATTGCATATACTTAAACTTCTCCTAATTATTTAAAAATCTGTGTTTTCTTTTTAGTTTTTTGTCTAAGCTCTTTTTCAGTAGAAGGAAGCTGATTGCCCTCTTCATCATGAATAGTAATATTAAGACCCAAACCTCTAAGCTCCTGAACTAATACATTAAAGCTTTCTGGTATACCCGGAGAAGATATAACATCACCTTTAACAATAGATTCATATATTCTAGCACGTCCTGTCATATCATCTGATTTAACAGTTAAGAACTCTTGAAGCATATTTGCAGCTCCATAAGCCTCTAATGCCCAAACTTCCATCTCTCCTAAACGCTGACCTCCAAACTGAGATTTACCTCCCAAAGGCTGCTGAGTAACAAGTGAGTAAGGACCTGTACTTCTAGCATGTACTTTATCTTCAACCAAGTGGTTAAGTTTAAGCATGTACATATATCCTACAGCTACTTCATTTTTGAAAGGCTCTCCTGTTCTTCCATCATAAAGTCTAACCTTTCCATTAGGATTCATACCGCTTGTAACAAATGCTTCTCTCAAAGCCTCTTCTTTTGGTCCTTCAAATACTGGACAAGCATATTTAAGTCCCATTTTATGACCAGACCAACCGAGTAACATCTCAATTACCTGACCTATATTCATACGTGAAGGTACACCTAATGGGTTAAGACATATATCTACTGGAGTGCCGTCTTCCAAGAAAGGCATATCCTCTATAGGCATAATTCTAGCAACAACCCCTTTGTTACCGTGACGACCTGCCATTTTATCGCCTTCCTGTATTATACGTTTTTTAGCTAAAAATACTTTTACTACTTCCTCAACTCCCGGCTTCAATTCATCTCCGTTTTCTCTGCTGTATACTCTTACATCTATAACAGTACCCTCTTTACCATGAGGAACTCTTAAAGAAGTATCTTTTACATCTCTTGCTTTTTCACCGAATATTGAGTGAAGAAGTCTGTATTCTGGAGTTATTTCAGTTTCACCTTTTGGTGTTACTTTACCTACTAATATATCTCCTGCTTTTACCTTAGCACCTATTCTTACAATACCTCTTTCATCTAGGTTTTTGAAAGCTGAATCTGATACATTAGGTATATCTCTAGTAATGTTTTCTTTATCTAATTTTGTTTCGCGTGCTTCTACAGAAAACTCTTCTATATGAATGGAAGTAAATACATCTTCCTGAACTAATCTTCTGCTTAAAAGTATAGCGTCCTCAAAGTTGTATCCTTCAAAAATCATGAAAGCAGCTAAAACATTTCTTCCAAGTGCTAACTCACCATGGTCAGTTGCAGGTCCGTCAGCTAGAAGTCCCCCAGCCTTAACTACATCTCCCACATTTACTACAGGTCTTTGGTGATAATTAGTATCTTGGTTAGTTCTTTGATATTTTACCAATTCATAAACATCAAAATCATCATCACTGTTTTGTTTTGTAGGTTTAATTATGATTTCATCATGTACAACTTTTATAACCTTTCCTGCTCTTTTTGCATGAACTGCTATTCCAGTACCAGGCTGACAAATTTTTGCCTCTACACCTGTTCCCACTATAGGAGCTTCTGGATAAAGCAAAGGAACACTTTGACGCTGCATGTTTGAACCCATCAAAGCTCTGTTAGCATCGTCATGCTCTAAGAATGGTATTAATGAACTTGAAAGAGAAACTATTTGCTGAGGTGAAACGTCCATATACTGAACCTGATCTGGTGAAGAATATGGGAATTCACTTCTGTATCTTGTTGATATAAGATTTTCTTTAAATGTTCCATCTTCATTTAAAGGAGCATTAGCATCAGCAATATGGTATCTCTCCTCATCATGTGCTGTTAAGTATTCTATTTCATCTGTTACTTTTCCGTCAATTACTTTTCTGTATGGAGTTTCTAAAAATCCATGTTTATTAATCTTAGCATAAGTAGCAAGTGAAACTATAAGTCCGATATTTGGTCCTTCTGGTGTTTCAATAGGACATATTTTACCATAGTGAGTATGGTGTACGTCTCTTACTTCAAAACCTGCTCTGTCTCTAGTAAGACCGCCCGGACCTAATGCGTTTAATCTTCTTTTATGTGTAATCTCTGATAATGGATTGTTCTGATCCATGAACTGAGATAATTGGCTTGTACCGTAAAACTCTTTTATTACAGCCTGTATAAGTTTAATGCTTACAAGAGACTGAGGAGTTACTGCTTCCATATCCTGCATCTGCATTCTTTCTTTGGCTATACGCTCCATTCTAGTAAATCCAGCTTTTATTTGTATAGCAAGCAATTCTCCTACGCTTCTTACACGTCTGTTTCCTAAGTGATCTATATCATCTAACTGTTCTTCATTAATAAATACTTTTATTAAAAAACGAATAGTCTCTATTATATCTTTATGCCTTAAAACTTTATCCTGTTCGCTTTCAGGGAAGTTTAATCTTTTATTGATTTTATAACGTCCTACATCACCCAAGGCATATAATTTAGGATCAAATACCAAATCATTACAAGTTCTTACAACGTTTTCTATTAAGGCAGGTTCACCTGGTCTTATAACATTGTATATTTTTGTACATGCTTCTTCTTGATTTTTTGTAGTATCTTTATCTAAAGTATTAATTATAGTAACATTATCTTTTATTGCTTCCATATTTAATACTGATATTTCTTTAATTCCACTCATTAAAAGTCTTTCAGCAAGGTTTGTATTGATAAGTTCACCAGGGTTTAATATAATTTCATCTGGGTTTTCTGTATCAAATACTGTAGAATAAGAACGTCTTCCTATTAGGGCTTCTTTCTTTTCATCATCTGAAAGTTTTTCTAACGATATATTATCTACTTCATAAAATAATTTCAAAATTTCTTCATTAGTTGTGATACCAATAGCTCTCAAAAATACTGTAACAGGAAGTTTTTTCTTTCTGTCTATTCTGACATACATAATATCTTTTTTGGTATCAAGTTCAAATTCAAGCCAAGTACCTCTATCTGGAATGATTTTTGCTACAAACATAGCATCTCTGTCGCTTCTATTGAAAACAACACCAGGAGATCTGTGAATTTGAGAAACTACAACACGTTCAGCACCATTAATTATAAATGTGCCTCTATCTGTCATAGCAGGTATATCACCTACAAAAATTTCTTGTTCTATAATTCTTTCTGGGTCTCTTACAGTTAATTGAACTTTTATTTTAAAAGGATAAGCGTAAGTTTTATCTCTTCTTCTAGCTTCTTTTTCTGTAATTTTAGGCTCTCCTATAGAATAGGAGATGAATTCTATCTGCATTTTCTCATTGGAAGCCACTATAGGAAATATAGAAGTTAATACTTCTTGCAATCCTTCATTTTTTCTTTTATTTTCAGGTACATCCTTTTGAAGGAAGCTCTCGTATGACTCTTTCTGTATAGCGAGGAGATCAGGAGGTTCTATTACGGAAGCGGAACGTGAAAAGTTTACACGTCCATTTTCTATCCTATATTTCTTTGCGAACTCTACCCCTCGTTCTGGATATACTTTATTATCTATCTGAATGTTATTGGCCATATTAAAAGATCTCCACAATTAAACGCTTTTTATAATTGAATTGACAAAAACAGTAATAAGAAGGGTACAAGCGTATCATACCCTTCTTAATATTTAAATCATTAAATGTTAATGATATATTTACAAAAATAATTATTTAACTTCAACTTTACCGCCTGCAGCTTCCAATTGTTTTTTGATTGCTGCTGCTTCATCTTTAGAAACACCTGATTTAATAGTTTCTCCGCCTTTTTCTACTGCATCTTTAGCTTCTTTTAATCCTAAGCCACTAACTGCTCTAACTTCTTTAATAAGAGCAATTTTTTTATCAGCTTCAAAACCTGTAAGAATGATATCAAATTCATTTTTTTCTTCTTCTGCTGGAGCTGCTGCACCGCCTGCTGGAGCTGCTGCTACTGCTGCAACTGGCATAGCTGCTGTTACATTAAATTTTTCTTTAATAGCTTCTACTAATTCATGAAGCTCGATAACTTTCATTTCTTCTATTGCTTGTAATATTTCTTCTTTACTTAAAGCCATTGTTTATCTCCTTAAATATTGTTTAATAATTTTCTTTAGTTTTTAATAATTTTTCAGCATATTAAGCTGATTTCTTCTTTTCTTCTTCAACACTGTCAAGCACATAAGCAAGCTCTGATATAATGCTTTGCAAACTGTTTGCAAAACTTGATATAGGAGACTCGAGTGCTGTAACAAGATGAGAAAGCAAAACTTCTCTTGGCGGAATATTTGCTACAACCTGTACTTGTGCTGGGTCAAGTAAATCTTCACCCATATAGCCGCCTTTAATTTTTATTTTGTCATTTTTCTTAGATGCTTCGCTTATTACTTTAGCTGCACCTGGTACATCTTCCTTAGCAAATACTACTGCTGTAGGATTGACAAACATTTCATCTTTTACTTCTCTGCCTAACTCTTTTAAAGCAATATCAACTAAAGAGTTTTTACATATTTTCATTGAAGAAGAAGTCTTAGCTAGTTCACGTCTTAAATCTGTGAGCTGAGATACTGTTACTCCTCTGTAATCGAAGAACACCAATCCTGCACAGCCGCCAATACTTTCTTTAAGAAATGATACTGTTTCAATGTTTTTCTTATTAGGCATACTACCACCTCTATTATATTAAACCATTTCATTCTAACTATTCATATAATGGGATCACAAAATATGACTTCGCTAAAAACAAAACAGGCTTATCGCTAAATTAATTACATTTTGATTTTTTTATGATCTATTTTTATACCTACACCCATTGTAGATGTTACACCTACTGCTTTAATGTATTCACCTTTCAAATCTGTAGGTTTTTTTCTTAAAATCTCATCATAGAATGCTTTGAAATTTTCATTTAATTGAGAAGCATTCATAGAAGCCTTACCAATACCCATTCTCACTATACCATTTTTATCAGCTCTGTATTCCATCCTTCCAGCTTTGAAACTTTTTACAGCCTGAGCTATATCAAGTGTAACTGTTCCTGTTTTTGGGTTAGGCATAAGACCTTTTCTTCCGAGAATTTGTCCTAATTTACCTACTTCTTTCATCAAATCTGGTGTAGAAATAGCAACATCAAAGTCAGTATATCCGCCTTTAACTTTATCTATTAAATCTTCAAAACCAACTTCCATAGCTCCTGCTGCTTTTGCCTCATCAGCTTTCTCACCTTGAGCAAATACTACTACTCTTTTTTCTTTACCAAATGCATTTGGGAATGATAATGTATCTCTTATTGAGTGTTTTGGTAATATATTAAGGTTTATTGTTACCTCAATAGTTTCATCAAATTTACAGGTAGCGTTTTTCTTAGCTAAATCAATAGCCTCTTCTACTGAATAGAGTTTTAATCTCTCTACTTGCTTACGTATAGCGTCGTAACGTTTGCCACCTATTTTCTTTTCTTTTGTTGCCATAATTATTTTCTTCCTTTACTTTCAAACGTCTACTTCCATTTATCCAAATTAATAAATGGTATGCCTATTAAAATATTATTCTACTTTTATACCCATAGCACGAGCTGTACCCGCAACTATCTTTTTAGCTGCTTCTATATCATTAGCTGACATATAAGCCATTTTTTCCTGAGCTATTTCTTCAAGCTGCTTTTGATTGATCGTAGCAACCTTAGTTTTATTAGGCTCCCCAGAACCTTTTTCTATGCCCAATTTTTTCTTAATCAAAGTAGAAGTAGATGTACCTTTAGTAACAAATGTATAGGTTTTATCTTCATACACTGTTATATAGGTATTTAATATTTGCCCTTTCATTTTAGAAGTTTTAGCATTAAAATCTTTAACGAAAGCGGCTATTTGTATCTGCTTCTGACCCAATGCTGGTCCTAATGGTGGAGCAGGTGTTGCCTCTCCGCCCGGTATGCGAACCTTTACAATACCAACTACTCTTTTAGCCATTTTTACTACCTCTTGATTTATTTATTTTTATAATTTCTTTACTTTACTAAACTCTAATTCTGTAGGAGTACTTCTGCCAAATATTTCTATTTTCACAGTTACTTTTCCCTTATCAGAATTAATATTCTCTATAACTCCATTCAAACCATTGAAAGGCCCGTCTATTACCTGAACCTTTTCACCTATATCAAATTCCATTCCTATAATTTCATTTATTTCTGTTTTAGATTTCTCATCTCTATTTTCAAATATACGAGCAACATCTGCCTCACTTAAAGGAGTAGGTATTATATTACCTTCTTCCTTAGTTGTAGCATGACTGCCTATAAAGCCTGCAACACCAGGAGTACGTCTAACCATAGACTGTGTTGCATCATTCATAACCATCTTTACTAAAACATAGCCCGGATAAAAAAATTCTTCTTTAGATACTTTCTTTCCATTTTTTGTAGAAGTTACAGTTTCAGAAGGTATATATATATCAACTATTAAATCAGACATGCCATTTTCTTTAGCCCTTTTCTCTATACGTTCACGAACTTTATTTTCATAACCATGCTGAGTATGAACTATATACCATTTATAATCTTTTATATCAGCCATTTCTTCAGACATATTTTTCACCTATTATATCTATTTTTTCTCATGTAGCGAATAGCAAAATATATTACAAACAAAACAACTACAGCCAATACCAACACCAATGTAATTTTTGAAGATATCAAACCACCTAAAATAGAACCGTCCAACAAAGCCCTAACCACAAATGTCACAACATAGTCAGCAGCACCCAAAAAAATAGAAGCTGCTATAAGCAAAATTATCACCACAACTGTTTGATTTATAACATCTTGACGAGTAGGCCATACACTTCTTTCAAAAAGCTCTTTCTTAATTTCTTGTATAGAATTCAAAAAACTATTTTTCTTTTTATCTGCCATAAAGCTTACCTTAAATTATTTTTTTTAATAATTAAGAATCATTCAGGTCAGACAGGAGTCGAACCTGCAACACCCGGTTTTGGAGACCGGTGCTCTACCAATTGAACTACTGACCCAAAATTTATAAATATATCCTCTTTAAAAAGAATTATTTATCTTGATACTTTTAATTCCTTATGAATTGTATGTTTTTTATCATGAGGACAATATTTTTTTAGCTCTAATTTTTCTGGTACATTTTGTTTATTTTTAGTTGTTATATAATTTTTTCTTTTACATTCTGTACATTGAAGATGTATTTGTTCGGTTTTTACTTTAGCACCTGCCATTGTTAGCTCCTCAAATTTATATCACCTATAATTTACAAGGTATCCTATTATATACCTAAAAATAATTTATGTCAATAACTAAATACAAAAATAATGTTTTATATAAAACTATAAAAACATTATTTTTAATAGTATTAAACTATTGAAAAACAGATAAGATATATATATAATTTATAGCAAATTTTTTTATTTTAAAAACGGAAAATTAAATATGAAACTCATTAAACAATTTACAATCATTTTTTCTATATACTCTATCGCTGATATTTTAAGCAAAACATTGAAACTTCCAATACCAGGTAATGTAATAGGAATGATACTTCTATTTATACTGCTTATGCTTGGAATAGTAAAAGAAAATCACATAGATGAAGCAAGCGATATATTAATAGCAAACATGTCAATGCTTTTTATACCGGGTACTTTAGCTATAATGGACGAATACAAATATGTAAAAGATGAAATTATACCTTTTGTAATCATATGTGTATTTATGGTAGTTGTTATTATGGCGGCTACTGGATTATCTGCACAAATACTCGAAAAATTATTATCAAAATTAAGAAAATAGTATAATACTAAATTAGTCAGGAGATCAATTATGAAAGAACTATTTATACAAAATCCTATAATACCAATAGTAATGACTCTAATAGCATACATTATATCATACACAATATATATAAAAACTAAACTTCCTATACTAACCCCGCTAGTAACTAGTGTAATATTAGTTGGTTTTTCTCTATACTTTATGAAAGTACCATATAATGTATACAATGAAAGCGGCGGTAAATTTATAAACGCTCTTGTAGGACCTGCAACTGTAGTTTTAGCCCTCCCTATATATAGAAACCTACCTATACTTAAAGCAAATCTAGCTGTTATATTAATAAGCATAGCAATAGGAAGCTCTATAGGAATAACTGGTATATTTATATCAGCAAAATTACTCGGTATATCTGAAGAGTTATTCCCTTCTCTATTAACAAAATCAGTTACAACTGCAATTGCTGTAGATATTACTGCAAATATGGGAGGAATGAGATCTATTACTGTTTTATCGGTTATTATTTCAGGAGTGGTTGGTGCTATAATCGCTCCATTTGTATGCAAAATATTTAAAATAAAATCGCCTCTAGCTATAGGGCTTGCAATAGGAACATCTTCGCATGCTGTGGGAACAAGTAAGGCTATAGAAATAGGAGAAACAGAAGGAGCTATGTCTGGACTTGCTATAGGAGTTGCTGGAGCTTTAACTGTTGTACTTCTTCCTATTCTTTATAAACTGCTTTTAATGATATGGGCTTAAATACTATCTTATATTAGATTCCATAATATTTACTATATCATTATTTCTAAAATACACATTGAATGTATTTTCATCATCGCCGCATTCTACTCTTGATTCTATACTGCCGTCTTCATTTATTTTTATCAGTATTTTATATATATCTATATTATTATACCAATCATCATCTACATCTTTAAACATAAAGTCTCCATAGGCATTTTTAAGCTCCTCTCTTGAGTCTGATAATATATTAACATGAGATTTCAAATTATTAATAATATCTTCAAGTTTCCAAACTTTATGTATACCTATATCAAATAATGTTTCCAAATGTTTGCCAAAAACTTTCATAGGTTTAAATACTTTATACAACTCCCAATCATCTTCTTTTATATTAGCATCTTCTACATCAACTAAATCTTCCATATTTATCATAAATTATCTCCAAAAAATATATTTTATCAGTCTATTTTTTTATTAACTATATAAAGTAAAGGCAAAGCAATACCTGAAAATATTATTATGCTGTAAAAAAGCCCTTCAACATCCAAATAATATTTGTAGCCAATAAAAGCTGATTCTTTTCTAAAAGGAGTTGGTTTACTGTCGCCATCTGGTCCTTTGCATTCCTGCTCTGAAAATAATACTATAAACATAAATGATAATATAAATAAATATTTCTTCATAAAATAATCTCTTTTTTATATATAAAATTTTAGTATATTAAAAAAAATTAATAAGTCAACACTTAATTTTTATTGTTGTAAAATTTATTTAAATAAATATTTTTAATTACTGTATATGGTTATTTTTTTATTTTTAGATTATAATATTTTTCAAAATAATCTTAAAAAAAGAAGAAATAAATATCATGAATGAAAATACTATAGTTTCTAAATTAACAAAAATATATGAAGAGTACGGATATAAAAAAATAAAATTAAGCAAATTTGAAGATTATAATTTATATAATAATTATAAAGATTTTCTTCAAACAGAACATATATTAACATTTATGAATCTAAATGGAAATCTTCAGTCATTAAGACCAGATGTTACATTATCTATAGTTAAAAAAGTTCTAAAAGATAATGATAAATACACAAAAAAGTTATACTACATAGAAGATATTTATAAAATAGATGAAGTTTCAAATGAGTATGAAGAAATACAACAAGTAGGCGTTGAAATAATAGGAACTTTAACTAAATATTCAAATTTAGAAATTATAAGTATGGCAATAGATAGTTTAAAATCAATCAATAAAGAATATATACTCGAAATATCAAGCATAGATTTTATGTCTGCTTTAATAGATGAGCTTAACCTAGATGAAGATAAAAAATTAGAAATTCTTAAATTAATATACAACAAAAATAAACATGATTTAGAAAAAACATTAATATCAAATAATATAGACGATAAATTAAAAAGCTATATTATATCATTAATAGATATGTCTGGAAATTATAAAGAAGTATTAGAAAAAATAGAAAATATAATAATAAACGAAAAATGCAGCAGGCATATGATGAATTAAAAAGCCTATTAGTGGTATTTGAAAACTATAATAACTTTGAAAATATACTCTTAGATTTTTCTATAGAAAGCAAATTAGGATATTATAATGGTATAATTTTTAAAGGATATATAAAAGGAAATAATGATGCTGTACTTTCTGGAGGAAGATACGATAAATTATTAGACAAATTCAATGCTCATACACAAAATAAAAATAAAAAAAATGCAATAGGCTTTGCAGTTTATATGGATAAATTATACAAAAAAAATACAGAAAAAAATGAGTATGACTTTGATATATTAATACTATATAAAAGCGGTGATGAAAAAGAATTATTGAATAAAGTACATAGTTTTATAAGAGAAGGAAAGAAAGTGAGAACAGATATGTATACTGATGAATATAATACTGAATATAATTATAAACAAAAATACATATTTGATAATAATACTCTAGTATAATTATTAATTAACTTTATTTTTATTATCAAACAATACTATTCTTGTAACTGTAGGATTAAGTTTTACTATTGTTCCATCATCAAGTTTATGTTCGGTTAACATATTATTAGTTTTTTTTAAATTTAATTTTTTTACTTTTTTATGCATATAATCCCCCCTTTATTTAAAAGTATATAAATAATAATATGATTGTCAAGAAAATATGAAAAAATATTATTTTATCAAGTTTTTAACACATTATCAAACATTATTAGAAAATAAAATAATAGAATATTAATTAAAAATATAAACACTTTTCTTCACATTATATTTAATCATAAGTAAATTTACCTTACTCTTATAAAATTATACTTAATTTTATATATAAACAACTCTTATATATAAAAAGTGAAATTTATAAGCAATTAAAATCGGACTTTTTTGCAAAACTATTCTATATTATTTATAGTGATTAAAATATATTATTTTCAAATTTAAAACTTATCTTTACCTGCAAATGCTAATGTTATATTTTAGTCTAAATTTTATAATTTATTCTCAAATATAATTAATACAATTTGATAATCATTTTAATACTTGCACTTTCGCGAAGCGTGCCGACGAAGTCTTACTACGACCGAAGGAAGTACCATTAGGTATAGTGTCGGAAGCAACTCTTCCAAAAGTTTAATAAAAAATTTATAAACTTAAAAATTTTCATTAGTTACAATATAAAGCTCTCCTTCTGGAGTTACTATATAAGCCTCTTTATATTTAAAAGCTTCATTTGTGAAAAAGTTAGTACCCATCAAAAATGCAGTAGTAGATAATGCATCCGCCTCTTCAGCATTGGTATGTACTATTGTAGCAGATATACTATTATAGGTAGGGTACCCTATTTCAGCATCTATTATATGATGATAATTAGTACCGTCCTGAGTAAAATATCTTTCATAATCGCCGCTTGTAACTATAGTACAATTTGTAGCTTCTAGTAATCCTAAATAACCGTCAGCATCATTTCTAGGATTTCTTATCGCTATAACCCAAGGATTGCCCTTACTATTTATTCCGTTAGCATATGTATCTCCGCCATAATCTATTAAATAATTTTTTATATTATTTTTAGCAAATACATCTTTTAATTTTTCTATTATATATCCTTTTCCATATGATCCGAAATCAAATGTTAATGGCTTTGATAATTTTAACATTTTTTTACCATCATCATTTGTTATTATACTCAAAGCTGAATAATCTATGTATGACAAGGCCTTATCTATATCTTCTTTTAATGGAACAGTTTGATTTTCTTTAACGCCAAATCCCCAAAGCTCTATTAAGGGTCTTATACTTATATCAAATGAAGAGCTTAATTTAGAATATCTCAAACCTGTTTCAAATATATGTGCAAGCTCATCAGATACTGCTATATTAGTTTCACCGCCTAAACTTTCTTTATTTATTTTAGCTATTTCAGAATTAACATTATATGGATTTAATATATTATCTATTCTGTTAATCTCATTTGTAATATCCTGTGTTAACTTACTCATAACTTTATCAGAAGTTTGTGCCGTTATATTGAGTATTGTATCACTTATTATTAGAGTTGTTCTTATGTATTTATCTCTGCTTCTGTAAAAAGAAATCGCTATTATTAATGCTAATGCTATTATAGGTATAGCAAAATAAATCTTATTTTTCATAAATAAATCCGTACATTTTTTATTTAATAAAACACTTATTAAAAATGATTGTAAAAATGATATTTTTAATCTCATTATTTATAAAATAGATTTGTTTTAAAACTTAATTAATAAAAATTATACTATTTTATTTTTTAGTATTTTGTAATTTTATATTTAATCTTGTCAAGTATTTTTGAAACAAGTATAATTATATAAAGTAAAGAATATTTACTAGCATATATAAAAGTTTAATATATATTTTTATATAATGTTTGATATGTAGTGTATATTAATAAAAAAATAATTATTCTGTAAAAAAATTGTAAAAATAAAGTAAATTCTATTGACATTAATAGCTTTTCTGCTATACTTATAATTGTAAAGATAATTTACAGGGTATTAATAGAAATTAAGGAGATTAAATATGACTAAAAAATTATTTGCTTTATTAATAACATTAACAGTAATTTCGACTTCAAGTCTTTTTGCTGATTGGGTAGTACCTGCTTCTGCACTTCCACAAAGAGCAAGAACATTTATAAAAAGAGTTTATCCTCAGGCACAAATATGGAAAGTGGAGAGAGATGGAGGAAAATTTGAAGTTAAATTATCAAACGGAGCTTCTATAGACTTTTCAGCTAACGGAACTTGGCTTAATATAGACGGAGAATATAACGGAGTACCTATGAGCGTATTGCCTCAGGCAGTTGCCAATACAGTAAGAAGATCTTATCCTCAGGCTAGAATGATAGATGTAGAGAAAGAATGGGGTAATTATAAAATAAAACTTAATAATATGATGGAATTATTCGTATCAGCTAATGGACAGTTAATGGGACAAAAATGGGACGATTAAAACAAGGTTTATGAAAGAATAGCGGTTTATGAAAAATACTAAAAAAAGAGATGTTTTCTTAAGCATCTCTTTTTATATTTAACATTTAAAATTATTATTAGTAAACTGCTCAAGCAGTTCTATTAATTTTTTATTGTATTAGTATTTCCGCCACAAAAAATCCAATAAAAAACATTACACTTGTAATCAACTGTAATATAAAGATTTTAGTAACAAGTTTCTTATAAATCCAACCAATAATTATTAAAATAGTTTAGAAACAACTCTATTACTATTTGAAAAAATGTTCCTTATACATTATAATATTTTTTAAATAATTTTATAATATAAAAAAGAATATGAATATGATTAATATAGCATTACCTAAAGGAAGATTAGTAAATAAAGTGTATACTCTGTTTGAAAAAATAGGATATGAAAACAAAGAACTATTGGAAGATAACAGAAAATTAGTATTTGAAAATAAGGATAAAAATGTAAGATACCTTATAGTAAAGCCATCAGATGTCGGAATATATGTTGAGAAAGGAGTTGCTGATATTGGTATTGTAGGAAAAGATATACTTCTTGAAAATAATCATGATGTATATGAGCTTCTTGATTTGAAATTTGGAAAATGTAAGGTTTGTATGGCTTCTGTCAACGGATATAAAGAAGATATTGAGAGAAGATTAAGGGTTGCTACAAAGTATGTTAATATATCAAAAAATTATTTTAATTCTATAAACAGAGACGTTGAGATAATAAAATTAAACGGCTCTATTGAATTAGCCCCTATACTCAATTTATCTGATGTGATAGTTGATATAGTAGAGACTGGAAGCACTTTAAGAGAAAATAACCTTGTAGTTATAAAAGATATTATTGATTATATAAGTGCAAGGCTAATAGTTAATAAAGTAAGCTATAAGTTTAAAAATGATTTAATAAAAAAAATAGTAAAAAATATAGAAGAAGTTTTATAAGGAATTAGTATTATGATAAAAGTAATTAATTATAAAGAATGCCAATCATTAGATGATATATTATTAAGAAGTCAATTTAGCTATGATGATGTTAATGAAAAGGTAAAAGCAATACTTGAAGATGTTAAACAAAACGGAGATAATGCTTTAAAAAAGTATGCTGAAATGTTTGATAATGCTAAAATAGATAATTTAAAAGTAACAGAAAAAGAGATAGAAGAAGCATATAATAGAGTTGATGAAAAGTTTAAAGAAACATTAAAACTAGCTTATAACAATATAGAAAAATTCCATAAAAAACAATTAAAAAACAGTTTTATAACCAATGAAGAAGACGGCATTGTTATGGGTCAGATTGTAAACCCTATAGAAAAAGTAGGTGTTTATATACCGGGCGGCACAGCAGTTTATCCTTCAACAGTGCTTATGAATGTTATACCTGCAAAAGTAGCTGGAGTAAGCGAAATAATATTAGTATCACCTCCAAACAAAGAAGGAAAAATTAATGATAATATACTTGCTGCAGCAAAAATAGCTGGAGTAAATAAAGTATTTAAAACAGGAGGAGCTCAGGCAATAGCGGCTTTAAGTTACGGTACAGAGTCTATACCAAAAGTATATAAAATAGTAGGACCAGGAAATATATATGTTGCTATGGCTAAAAGACTTGTATATGGAGAAGTGTCTATAGATATGGTGGCAGGACCAAGTGAAGTATTAATAATAGCAGATGAAACTGCAAATCCAATACATATAGCCTCTGATATGCTTGCACAAGCTGAACATGATAAATTAGCTTCAAGCATATTAATCACAACAAGTAAAAATATATCAGAAAAAGTAAAAGAAGAATTATATAAACAATTAGAAAAATTAAGCCGTAGGGATATAGCGATAGAATCTATAGAAAATAACGGCAGAATAATATTAACTGAAACTATAGATGAAGCAGTATATATAAGCAATGAAATAGCTCCAGAGCATTTGGAGATAAGTATAAAAGATCCTTTCTCTGTATTAAGCAAAATAAAAAATGCAGGGTCAATATTTTTGGGTGATTATACTCCTGAAGCATTGGGAGATTATTTATCAGGTGCTAATCATGTAATACCTACAAGCGGAACAGCTAAGTTTGCATCTCCATTATCAGTAGATGACTTTATAAAAAAATCTTATATAACCTACTACACTAAAGAAGCATTAGAAAAAGTGAAAGACAATATAATTAACTTTGCAGAGCATGAAAGTTTAGAAGCACATGCCAATTCTGTAAAAGTAAGGTTTTAACATATATGAACTTTAATATAATAATTTACATAAATATATAAATAAAAATTTGCCATATTATTTTTTGAAAAAAGAAATAAGGAATATTTAGTTTGGGAGTTTAGATTTAAAGATATGAATAATTATAATAGTATTTATCTATATAAAGAAGCAAAATATGTTATTAAGTAATAATAATAAAAATTTTTAAGTTTTATAGTTTATTATTGCTCTTTCTAGTTAATGTAGACTTTATCAAATATGCAAAAGTACAAATATATTAATATTAATAACTGGAGATAGTTTTTCCTCAGTTATTAAATGATATTAAACTTGTTTCAAAAGTACTTGATAAGATTATATATAAAAATTTAACAATTTATCAATCATAAAAATAATGTTTTACATGTTATATAAATTATTATATTAGCATGTAAATATGCAGTATTTTTGCTTCTTTGGGGCACCACCGAGTAGGTGCCTATTCGGCAAAAGAAGTGTGGTCTGGGGCAAAGCCCCAGTTATAAAAATACTAAAAATCAAAACAGTATAAATATTTCTTAATTTAGTTTTGAAACAAGTCTATTGACAATTACAAGAAACAGCCTTCTAATTTTGTACACCCTAGAAGATGTTTTTCTATTGAAGCGGCTATTGATACAAATGAATCTTTCTCTCCTATATTAATATTCTTTTTTAAATTTTTTCCATATGCTAATATAGGAATATACTCCCTTGTATGATCACTTCCTTTATATGTAGGATCGCATCCATGGTCTGCTGTTATAATAAATAAATCATCATCATTCAAATTATCAGTCATCTCTGGTATATATTTATCAAACTCTTCCAAAGCATTTTTATATCCTTTAGTATCTCTTCTATGACCATAAAGCATATCAAAATCAACCAAATTGGTAAATATTAATCCTTCATTAATTTCCTTAATAGCTTTTATAGTTTTTTCTATGCCGTCAAGATTATTTTTATTTGTGAGTCTGTTTTCGGTAATGCCCACTCCTGCAAATATATCGCTTGTTTTTCCTATTCCGACAACTGGAAGATTATGATTTTTTAATCTATCAAGCATAGTTTCTCCGCTTGGAGGCACAGAATAATCATGTCTTCTTTCTGTTCTTTTATAACTGCCTTTAGTTCCTATATAAGGACGAGCTATAACTCTTGCTACAGGTGAATATTCATTACATATTTCAAGAGCTTTTTTGCATATACTATATAATTCATCTATAGATATTATATCTTCATGAGCTGCAATTTGAAGTACAGAATCTGCAGAAGTGTATACTATCAAAGCACCGTCTTTTAATTGTTCGTCTGCATAATCATCTATTACTTCAGTTCCAGAATAAGGTTTATTACATACTACCCTTCTTTTTGAAAACTCTTCTATATTTTTTATAGTAATTTCTGGAAAACCATTAGGATATGTATTAAAAGGCTTTTCCGAAACAAGTCCTGCTATTTCCCAATGTCCTGTAGTAGTATCCTTTGCCTTAGAAGTTTCCATAGCCTTTCCATAATATCCTAAAGCATTATTATTTTTGGCAACTCCCTTTATATCTATAATATTCCCAAGTCCCATTTGCTCCATATTAGGAAGACTTATTCCGCCTTCAGCTTCGGCTAAATGAGCAAGTGTATTAACTCCTTCATCACCAAATAGAGCTGCATCAGGCAAAGCACCTACTCCGCAGCTGTCTACCACTATTAAAACAGCTTTCTTTTTCATATACAAAATCCTATACTTAAATTTATATATCTATATAACCATTTTCAAAGAATAATATAAAAAGGACAGCATTATAAGCTGCCCTAAATTATAAGTATTATTTTTTTAATTATTTTTTATTAGCTTTTTTCTCTTTAAGTTCTGGTATAGCGTCAGCCAATTCCTGATCTATAACAACAACTACATCATTATGAAGTTTTAAAAATGTAACAGGACATTTAGTAGTAATTTTATCATTAGTTAAAAGCTCTTTCATAGCGGAAGCCTTTCCTTTACCGATAGCAGCTATAACTATTTTTTTAGCTTTTAATATTCCTCCCATACCCATACTGAATGCTTCTTTAGGAACATCTTTTTCTGAGGCAAAAAATCTTGAATTAGCTTTTATAGTTTTTTCATTGAGTTTGACACACAAAGCATTTGCATGCAAAACTTCATCAGGCTCATTAAATGCTATATGACCATTAGGACCTACTCCTAATAATTGTATATCTCTAGGAAATTTTTCTATTTTTTTATTGAAATCATCTAATATTTTTTCTTTTTCACCTATACCGCTTGGAACAAAAGTATTTTTCTTATCAATATTAACATGGTCAAATAAATTTTTATTCATAAAATATCTATAGCTTTGTTCATTTTTTGGGTCTAATCCTTTATACTCATCTAAGTTTACAGACTTAACATTTTTAAAATCTATTTCTTTTTTCTCATAGGCTTTTATTAGATAAGGATACACAGCCTCAGCAGTACCTCCTGTAGCAAGACCTAAAACTGCATCTTTTTTTACCTTTAGTAAATTAATGATTTCTGCGGCTGTTTTTTTTCCTACTCCTTTAGCATCTTTTGCAATAATTAATTTTAAACCCATAATATATACTCCTTAAAAATTTGGATTATCATATTTTTCATAAAATAGCCTACTAAAAGAATTATAACACATATGTAATTTATTATCAAACAATACAAATTTTTTATTAATTTTTTATCTTGATTTTGATATAAATAAATATACAATTCTTGATAACAAAAATCGCTTAAGGAAAATTCTATGAATACTATAAAAATAAAAGGAGCTATATTTGATTTTGACGGTACTTTAGTTGACAGCGAAAGTTTATATACAAAAGCACTAATTCATACTGCATCCGAAATGAATACACTTAAAGACTTTGATTTCAAATCATTGGCTGGATATCAAACTAATGATATATATAATTTTCTAAAAAATAACGGATACTATGTACCTGATAATTTTTTTAAAGAGGCAGAAGTTTATTTTCATGAAATAATAGAAACAGATTTGGAAACATTTGATGGTGTTATTGAAACATTGGAAAGATTAAAAAGTATTGATATTGTTATAGCTTCAAACAGTAATATAGATTATGTAAAAAGAATGGCTGAAAAAAAATCTATAGCAAAATATATAAAAGACTATTCCTGTCATAATGAAAAACTAAGAGCAAAACCTGAAGCAGATTTATTTCTTAATGCTTTTGAACTTTTAAAAAAATATAACAATAATATAAAAAAAGAAGATGTAATAATATTTGAAGACAGTATTGCAGGAGTAATAGGAGCTAAAAAAACTGGTATAAAAACGGCTGCAATTACAAATACCTACAGCAAAGAAGAATTATTAAAAAATGGAGCTGATATTGCAGTAGATAGAATAGATAAAGTACTAGAATATATAGAACTTATATAAAAACGATTTAATAAAAAATAAAGGGAGGATTAAAAAATCACTCCCTTTTATTTACAATAATAAACCTACAATATATAAAAAATTACATCTCAGATATATATTTATACATTGGGAATTTTTTACATAAAGCAGCAACTTTTTTTGCCACAGAGTTTATCACTTTTTCATTATCACTATTACTTAAAACCTCATCAATATACTGAGTTAATTCCATAACATCTTTTTCTTTTAAACCTCTTGTAGTTATAGCAGGAGTACCAAGTCTTATACCGCTTGTAACCATTGGAGATTCTGTATCATAAGGTATACCGTTTTTATTTGTAGTGATATGTGCTTTATCTAAAACTGTTTCAGCAACTTGTCCTGTTATACCTTTAGATTTTTTTACATCAACTAATATTAAATGAGTATCTGTTCCGCCTGAAACTAATTCATATCCTTTTGATAAAAACATATTAGACATAGCTTCAGCATTTTTTAAAACCTGTTCCTGATATTTAACAAATTTAGGGTCTAATGCCTCTTTAAAACATACAGCTTTAGCAGCTATAACATGCATTAAAGGTCCGCCTTGTATACCCGGAAATATTGTTTTATCTACTTTTTTAGCTAAATCTTCTTCAGTAGAAATAATATATCCGCCCCTAGGTCCTCTCAAAGTTTTATGAGTAGTTCCAGTAACAAAATGGGCATGTTTAACAGGATTTGGGTGAAGTCCTGCTGCTACTAGTCCTGAAATATGTGCCATGTCTACCATTAACATAGCTCCAACCTCATCTGCTATCTCTCTAAACTTTTTAAAATCAATTACTCTAGGATAAGCACTTCCGCCTGCTACTATTAATTTAGGCTTAACTCTTTTGGCTATATCTCTTACTTCATCATAGTCAATCTGCATAGTATCTTTTCTAACACTGTAATGTTCAAAATTATATATCTTACCAGAAAAGTTTACATTTTTTCCATGAGTTAAATGTCCGCCTGCATCAAGAGATAAACCTAAACAAGTATCACCCGGCTGAAGTACAGCCATATAAACGCCCATATTAGCCTGAGAGCCAGAATGAGGCTGCACATTTATAAATGGTGCTTTAAATAGTTTTTTTGCTCTTTCTCTAGCTAAGTTTTCAACAATATCAACTTCACTGCATCCGCCATAATATCTTCTTGACGGATAGCCTTCAGCATATTTATTTGTAAATATTGAGCCCTGAGCTTCCATAACAGCACGTGAAACTATATTCTCACTTGCTATTAACTCAAAACCATTAACTTCCCTTTTATACTCATTTTTCATTGCAGCAAATATCTCTCTATCAGCTGTCTTTAATGGAACTTCTGATACATAATATTTTGGAGCAGGTATTTTTTTCTCTGCTGTTTTTACTGCTTTTTTACTAGCTGCAGTTTTTTTAGCTGCTGCAGTTTTCTTACTAGATTTTGACGAAGCTTTTTCTGCTGACTTTTTTTTAGATACAGCCATGTTTCCTCCAATGAATTTTTATTTACAGTAATGATATACTAATATAATTTTTTTTTCAATTATCATACATATCATATGTATATTTTTTTAACTTTTTATTATTTTTTTTCTACATTTAATTTTAATATTTAAACTCAATTAATTAAAAAAATTAGCGAAATTATATTTTATATATTGATTTTTTTATTTTAAATGTTAGAATATACTAACAAATTATATAACTATACTAACAATTTTAAAAACAGGATTTCTTTAATGAGAATAAAAACTATAATATATTTAATTATAATAACTATTATAACAAATAAAGCATACTCCTATAATTCAAAAGAAATTAATAATTTTTATAATAATTATTACTCTTCAAGCTATAATATAAAAGAAATAGAAAATAATAATTCAAAAACATTTCAAAATATATATGCT
>NZ_JQIU01000007.1:197232-221201 GCF_002379365.1 Brachyspira sp. G79
TGCTCTTATAAAATCAAAAACAATCAAAGATGAGAAAGAAAAGTATGATTATTTAAAAGAAATAATTAAAGCAAATGCAGATTATATAAAGTCAGATGATATTGATTATTTAATAAGCGTATCAGAACTTATAAGTTATATAATTTATTACTGTAAAGTACCTGAAAAAATTTCTTTTGGTTCAAGCAGTAAAAAATATATAAAAAGATTTTAGATAAAGATAATTCCAACTTTTTTGCACTTCTTGGTACTGCTGTAGGATATATGCATGCTCCAGCTATAGCAGGTGGAAGCAATAAAAAGGCTTTTGAATATTTTAATAAGGCATTGGATAATGCAAAAGAAAAATACCAAAAATATTTATCATATATATGGCTTTCTCAATACTATTTCAAAGTAAAAGATGATGAAAATTATAATAAGTACATTGAAATGAGTAAAGGCATATATAAAAATGGGGAATTATTAAAGGAGGCAATAGAAAGAAACAATACCAAAAACAAACCATTATAACAATAAAAAATAAAAACAGATTTAATAGTGATAGGGTTTTATAATAAAAAATATTGTGTTAATAAAATACAGAGTTGTTAAAAATTATAAACAAAATCAAGGATAATATTATGAAACGTTTATGTTTAATTTTAACAGCTTTAATAACAAATGTTTATAGTATATTTGGTTATACTATTTTAGAAGATTTTAATGATTTTTTAATCGATGAAAATCAGCTTACTATAAGACTTGACAGATTAGGAATATTAGCAGGAACAGAGAATTTAAGATTTATGGCAGGTGTTGAAGGAGAAACGGCAGGAGTATTGCTTGATAATTTGGATAGTGGTTCAGAAGGAGGGATAAGTACTTTCAGACCTGCTGCTATAGCTGGATTTGGGTATAAAACAGAAAGTTTCGGTATAGGTTTAGGTTATCAATTTAAATATGTGTCAGGTTCTTGGCAGGCACATACTCCTATAATAACTGCTACTGCTTTAAACGATAATTTCAGAATTAATGTACCTGTTACAATAGGAGTAGGAAGCGGAAGCGTTAATGATGGTGACATAGCTGTTTCAACAGATATAAGAGTAGAATACTACACTGGAAATGATATTTTCAGCAGAATAAGGGTTAATCTTAAATATGGTATGTACAAATTAAAAGCCAATTCAAGCAGAAGCGGTACTTTAACAGGCGGCGGAAATTTACCTATGAATATGGGTACAGTTGGAGAAAATGGTCAATACGGATTTATAGAAGATACTATAGGGCAATCTATAGGTATAGATGTAAGAGGATATTTTATAGCGGCAACTGACCCTATATTGATAGAACCTCAGGTAAGAGTAGTATATCAAGGTTCAATAGCTGACTTTACTGGAACTTCATATAAAGTAACACCTCCAAACATGGACGCTAAAGAAGGAGGAGCTAAATTTGGACTTTACAATATAGACGCCTCAAATCCAATAGGTGCTTTCGAATTGGGAAGTTCTGGTACAATACCAGCTGCACCATACTATGATTTTATAGCTCATAATATAATGTTTACAGGCGAAGGAGCTTCTATAGAAATAGGAGGAACAGAATATTATCTTACGAAACCTCAGTTTATAGGTGTATCTATGCCAGTTGGATTTACTGCTGAAAGCGAGTTTATAAGTGTTTATTTAGAGCCTGCTATTTCATTCTCTATGCTTACTGGAGGAGTTAATACTTATGCGAGCAGTTCAAAACCTATAAGAATACCGCCTTTGTTCTACTCTGTAGGATATTTGCTATACGGAGAATTATATATCACTCCTAAACCTAATTTGGAATGGTATTTTGAAGCTCAGATTGGAGGTGCTACTACTGTTGATGGTATTGGAAATAGTGCAAACAGTTCGCTTGCCTTCAATGGAAGTACTGGCATTACTTGGAAATTTTAATTTGCTAAATTATTGATTTATAGATCTTTGGGAAAATATATTATTGGGTGTCTTTATAAAAAAGATGCCCAATATATGAACAAATAGAGGTTATAAAAATGATAAAAGATTATTGTGATTTTTTATGTTATAGCGATGAAGAATACAAAATATACAAAAAAAGAGAAAACGAGAAAAAAACTATGCTTTGTATGATAGAAATTTACTGCAGGGATAATCACAAAGAATATCATAAGTTTTATAATAAAACTTTCGGCAGTAAAAATATTTGCAAGGAATGTGAAAACATATATAATTATGCTAGCATAAGAACTGATAAATGCAGGTTTATGGAGACAAAAACTTTCTGCAGTGCATGTAAATCTCAGTGCTATAATAAAGATATGAAAGAAAAAATAAAAAATATAATGCGTTTCTCTGGTAAGAGAATGCTTTTTTATAATCCTATAATAGCATTGAAACATGTTATTGTTATGATAAAGCATAATTTTAATAAAAATAAAAAGATTAATTTTAAAGGTATAATATGAGAGTATTATTTATAGTTTTAGGTTTTATTTTTGTAGGTATTGGTGCTGTTGGAATAGTTGTTCCTATTTTGCCTACTACGCCTTTTCTTTTGCTTGCTTCTTTCTTTTTTGCAAAAGGTTCTAAAAAGTTTCATGATTGGTTTATGTCTACAAAACTATATAAAAAACATTTAGAGAGTTTTGTAAAATCAAGAGCTATGACTTTAAAATCTAAGCTAAGCATACTTCTTCCAGTAAGTGCAATGCTTATAATAACATTTATTTTTGTAAATAACATATATGCAAGAATAACACTTGTAATACTTTTTATTTCAAAATATTTATACTTTTTTACCCAGATAAAAACTATAAAAGAAGACAGTATAAATAAAGTAGAATTAGATAATATAGAATAATTTTTAAATCTCAAACAAATAAATAACATTCTTAAAAATAGCAGTTATAATTTTATTAAAGGAAAGTCAATGAAAATATTAAAATATATTTTTATTATAAATATAATACTTTTATCTTCATTCTCTGTACTTAAAGCAGAAGAAAACACTGAAGAAAAAAAAGGATTTCAGTCTGTATTGGATAATAGATTTTTTTCTATAGGAATATTCAGCAGTGCAGATTCTATAAAGACAACTGTTAATATAGAGTTTGGATTTAAGATAATGAAATATAATAATTTTCAGATAAAAAGCTATACTTCTGTAACAGGCTCTAAAATATATGATGAAAGTCCTCACATGTATGAATTAGGACTTATGCAGAAATTTACATTTGGGAATGATGATGAGTATGTAGGAAAGGTTACTATAGCAAGATACGGTTTTGCCTTTGCAAGTTTTGGATTTTTATCTTTTGATGCTGACAGAAGCGGTAAGTTTTTATTTGCCAAACCGTACTATTGGGAGGTAGGAGGAGGAGCTGGATTTAATATAAATGTAAGCAAACATGTAGGTATAGTTTTAGAGTTTGGAGGAGGTCTTCATATGGTGCATAATGGAAAGGAATTAGGATATCCAGAAAAAATAAATAAGGCTGGTTTTGGGAGAATAAGTGTAGGCGGAAGATATTATTTTTAATGAAGTATTAATCTATAATTATATAAAAAATGTTTTATTTCTCCTATAATTAGTTTAATCATTGCTTATTTAAAATTATAAATAGGCAATGATTTTTTATTATATACTAGAATAATTTTATTTTGTCAATTTATGCACTTTATACAGAATTATAAACTTTTTTGCCGCATACACCACAGGCGGGCTTCTCCAAAAGTTTTTATCCTTCGTAAACGCAATTGCTAGAACTTTATATCTTTAAAATATGTATTAAATATATGATAATACCAAAAATTTAAGCTAAAAATGCAGTTCTTTCGCCACAGGCGGACAGGCGTCATAAAAGAAATGGGGGGCGGCACAACTGTAAATCCCTGAAAATATTTAAAATTAAAAAATTAATTTTTGACAAATTGTATTTGTTTAGGTACATATATAATATCTTCTATATAAATTGACATAAAATGAAAATACTTTATAATTCTCTTTAGGCGATTTATTTACTTATATAAGTTCATAATAGGCTGAACGTTTCTACCAATTACCTCAATAATTGACTATAAGTTTTTTGCCTTATTTTGTAATTAACGGAGGTATAATATATGTCTAGTCTTTTTATCAAAAATGCTTCTTCTATAGTTACCTGTTCAGAAAATGATACTGTTTATAACTCAGCAAATATACTAATAGAAAACGGAGTTATAACATATATAGGAGAAAAAGAATTAGAAGAAAAAAATGCAGATAGGGTAATTGATGCTTCTGGGTATTTTGTATATCCTGGACTTATTAATACTCATCATCATTTATTTCAAATATTCAGCAGAAATCTGCCTCAGGTTCAGAATATGGAATTATTTGAATGGCTTACCAATCTGTATGAAATTTGGAAAAATTTAAATAATGAAGTAGTATATTACAGTTCTATTACTGCTATGGGAGAGCTTTTAAAAACAGGATGCACAACTTGTTTTGACCATCATTACTTATTTCCAAATAATAACGCCGAAGGAATAATAGATTCTCAGTTTAGAGCGGCTAAAGATTTGGGTATAAGAATGTATGCTTCAAGAGGAAGTATGGATTTGAGTAAAAAAGACGGCGGGCTTCCTCCAGACTCTGTAGTACAGCCATTAGATGTTATTTTAAAAGACTGCCAAAGAGTAGTTGAAAAGTATCATGACAATTCAAGATACTCTATGAATATGGTAGCATTAGCTCCTTGTGCTCCTTTTAATGTAAGCGAAGAATTATTAAAACAATCTGCAATTCTAGCAAGAGATTTGAAAGTTAGGCTTCATACTCATTTATGCGAAACTAAAGATGAAGAAGTATATGTAAAAGAAAAATTTAATATGCGTCCTTTAGAATATATGGAATCTTTAGGCTGGGTGGGTGATGATGTTTGGTATGCACATGGTATTCATTTTAATGAAAAAGAATTAAAATTTTTGGCAGATACAAAAACTGGTATAGCACATTGTCCTATATCAAACATGAAATTAAGTTCTGGAGTATGCAATATACCAGAGATGTTGAAATTAGGCGTACCTGTAGGTTTGGCTGTTGACGGCAGTGCAAGCAATGATGGATCAAATATGCTTGAGGAGATGAGAGTATGCTATCTTCTTCACAGGCTTAATTCAAGCAGTAATGCTCCTAGTGCTTATGATATATTAAAAATAGCTACAAAAGGAGGGGCTCAAGTTTTAGGACGAGATGATATAGGAAGTTTAGAAATAGGAAAAGCTGGAGATTTATTTATGATAGATATGAGGCGTTTGGAAATGGTTGGTGCTGATTTTGATCCTAAATCTATATTATGTACTATAGGCTGGAAAAATACTGCTGATTATACTATAGTCAATGGAAAAGTCGTTTCAGAAAAAGGAAACCTTACTTCTATTGATGAAGAGAAAATGTATAAACTTGCCTATGAAACAGAAAGAAAATATTTAAATATGTGATTTATTAAAAAATATAAATACTGCAGTATTAAGTAAAATGCTGCAGTATTTTTATTATAATTTTTTATTATTAGCTATAATTTTCTAACTAACCCTGTCTGCTTTCATCTTATAAACTTTATCTGCTATATTAAGTGTAGAAAGCCTGTGAGAAACTAAAACAACTGTTCTGTTAACACTATTTTCTTTTATTGATTTTAATATAACAGCTTCATTCAAACTATCTAAATTACTTGTAGGCTCATCAAGAAGTATAAAAGGAGCATTATGTAAAAAACTTCTGGCTATTCCTATACGCTGTTTCTCTCCTCCTGATAAAGTATCTCCAAGCTCTCCTACATTAGTATCATATCCTTTAGGCAAAGTCATAATAAAATCATGGAGTGAGGCTTTTTTACATGCTTCTATAACATCTTCTCTTGAGGCATTTTGATTTGCTATTTTTATATTATTCTCTATAGTGTCTTTAAAAATAGAAGTCTCCTGTGTTACATAGCTTTCCATATCACGAAGAGAATCTGTATTTATTTCTTTTATATCTTTAGATGATATTTTGATGCTTCCTTTTTTTATATCCCAAAAACGCATAAATAGTTTTAAAAGTGTAGATTTTCCGCTTCCGCTTTTTCCGCTTATCCCTATTATTTTATTAGGCTCTATCTGCAAATTATAATCATTTAATATCTCTTCGCCTTCATAGTCAAAATATATATCTTTACATTCTAATCCTTTAAACTCTAAATCTTTCTCTCCATTATAAACTTCTTCAATAATAGGCTTTTCTTTAAGCAAGTTTAATACTCTCTCTCCGCTTGCTAAGGTCATAAACAAATTATTTGATAAATTGCTAAGTGCTATAACAGGTCCGAATGAACTAGCCATTGCTATTGTAGGTATTATAATATTAGCGAAATTATTTTTTACATCTTTTGAAAGTATAATACTTACAACGAGTACAGCAAATGTAAATAATGTTACAGCAGAAGTTGTAATTGCAGATATAAAGCCTTCATATTTTTTTAGCTTTTCATTGATATGCATTAAACTGTCAGTCTTTGTTTCTATATTTTTTGCTCTTTTATCTCCGTATCCAAATTGCAGTACCTCTTTTATACCCCATAAACTATCAAGAAAATAACTGTTTAATTTACCAAAATCATCTCTGTAAGACATTCCGTCATTTTTCCCAAACCTTGATGAAAAATAAGGTATTATAAAACCTATAGTGATATATCCTAATAATGCTATAACTCCTAATATAATATTAAAACTTCCTATAAAAATTGTCATAATAATTGAAGTTAATACTCCTATTGCTATAGGTGAAATAGTATGTGCATAAAACACTTCAAGAAGTTCAATATCGCTTGTAATAAGTGCTATTAAATTTCCTTTATCTCTTCCTTCAAGTTTGGCAGGAGATAATTTTCTTAAAGCCTTAAAAACTTTATCTCTTATTAAAGCAAGTAATTTAAAAGCTATAAAGTGATTGCTCAGCTGTTCTATATAGTGAAGTACCCCTCTTAAAACAGCAAGCACCAAAACTATTATAAATATAGTTTTTATAGTAAACAAATTATTTAATCCTAAATACGTTAATATGGCATATCCGCCGAATATAGTTATTGATATGGCACATAAAAAACCTAGAACTCCTGTAGTTATTGCAAGTATCATAACATGTATAAGCGGAGTTATTAAGCCTATTAATTCCGCCATAATTTTTATACCGCTTCTTCTCATTTTATAAACTCCTTTGTTATATAAAATTTTAAAGTTGTTTTTCTTTTTATAATTACTAGACTTGTTTAAAAATTAATTTTATTTATATTTGTGGGGAATAGCCCCCACACCCCCACTTCTTTTGTTGCCACAAAGAAGCAAAAAGGCTATATTTCAGGCTAAATTTAATAATTTATTCTACATGTAAAACATAATTAGTACTATTTAGCATTATTTTTAGATTTGCACTTTTTGGTTCTTTTTGCGGCGGGAAAAAGAACAATAAAAAAATTACAAATTTAAAAATTTTTAGTATATATTTATTTTATATAGCTATTCTTAAACTATCTCCTTTTGTTATGCTCTCTAAATTAGTCTGCTCATTAAAAACTTTAGCATACTCTCCGTTTATATTCATTAATTCATTATGAGTACCTTCTTCTTTTATAACTCCGTCTTTTAAGAAATATATTTTATCTGAAAGCATAGAGTTATAAAGTCTATGAGATATTAATATAACAGTTTTTTCTTTGGCGATATCTCTTATCACTTTCATAATACTCTCTTCACTTTCAACATCAACATTAGAAGTAGCTTCATCAAATATATATATGTCCCCTTTAAGAAGTATAGCCCTTGCTAATGCCAATCTCTGTTTCTGCCCTCCAGATAAATTGGCAGCCTTCTCCATTATTTTTGTATTAAGTCCGTTTTCAGACTGTAAAAAATCATAAAGCTCAACTTTTTTTAATACCTCATTCATCTGATTTTCTGTTATATTATCTCCAGCCATTTTTAAATTATCATACACAGTGCCTTCAAATAAATAACTGTTATGATCAACTACAACTATTTTTTTATATAAATCGTTTTTATCTATTGTAGAAATTTCTATATCTCCAATCTTAACAGAGCCTTTATAATTTTCATTTCTTAATGATATAATACCAGCAATAGTGCTTTTTCCAGAACCTGATACTCCTACTATAGAAACAAATGATTTTTCTTTTATAGTCATGTTAATATCTCTTAATATAGTTTTATCTTCATTATATGAAAAACTAACATCTTTAAAAGTAATCTCTTCATTATTTTTATTAATTTTATTTACTCTTTTATCATCATCTTTCATATCAAGTATTTCAAACATCTTATCGCTTGCAGATATTCCATTCATAGCAATGTGAAAGAATGAGCCTAAAAGTCTTAATGGAATAAAAAACTCGGCAGAAAGCATTATTATAGTAAATGTACCTGCAAGATTAATATTTCCTTTCATATATTCAAGTACAGAAATTATCACTCCCAAAGCAGCACCTCCATATGCTATTATATCCATTATAGTTGTAGAGTTAAGCTGCATAAATAAAAGATTCATAGTAGCAATTCTAAATTTTTCAGCTTCTATATTCATCTCTTCATTTTTCTTTTCATCAGCTTTGTATATTTTTAAAGTGGTAAGCCCTTGTACATCTTCTAAAAATATCTCTCCCAAATCGCTATAGCTTCCCCAATATTTTTTTAATATTCTTTTAGCAATTTTCACTATAGCAATAATTGATAAAGGTATTAGAGGAACACATATTAAAAGTATAACAGCCGACTTTATACTTATAGTAGAAAGCACTGCAAAAAGCACTAAAGGAGCTATCATACTGTAAAAAAATTGAGGCAAATATCTTCCGAAATAAGTTTCTAACTGATCAACTCCCTCCATAGATATCTGCACTATTTCACTTGTAGAAAATTTTTCTTTATATCTGCTTCCAAGTGTTAGAAGTTTTGAATATATTTTCTCTCTTAAAGTCTGCTTAACTCTGCCCGAAGCATAGTATGACATTTTTGACATTAAAACAGTAAATCTGAATCTTAATACTATTATTACAAAAATAGCAATGCATAACTTTATAATATCTTCTTTTATTATATTTCCATTAGAAGCCTTTTGTATAATATCAGCCATAAAAAATACGGCCGTTATATTAAGTGCCAGATTAACAAGCTGTATTATAACATGCCAAGCTATATATCTTTTGGCATCTCCCATTAAAGCAATAAGCCTTTTATTAATCATAAACTTTTCCTTTATTTTATTTTTACATATTAATAAATAGTTCTTTTAATGATCTCTTTTATAGAAGAACTATCATAATTTCCGTTAATCATAGAATCCATTATAAATGAAAATATTATATCTATAAATTTTTCAGCACTAAGATTATCATTAAATGCATCTTCTCTTACATTTTTATCTTTTATAATAGTTTTGTACATATTATCTTTAATATGCTTTATCATATTCATCATAACATTTACACCCTTATCCTTATTTTTTCCAAACATTATATTAGAATGCAAGGCAAAAAAGTTAGGATATTTTTTCTCTCCTTTTTCTAAAATTTTAAAAATAGAATCTATACTGTCAATAAAACTTTCAGACTCCAAACAAATATCCGAAGAATGAAATATATCAGCCCATACGCTTACAATAACCTCAATAGTCAGCTCCTCTTTTGATTTAAAATAATTATAAATAGAGCCTACAGCAATATTTGCCTCATCAGCAACAGAACGCATATTAATAGCATTAAGTCCTTTTCTTTTTATTAGTTCTCTGCTTGCTTTTAGTATATCTTCTTTTGAAGTTACGATATTATTCATTAATCCCCCAAGACAGCCCAAAAAATGAACAATGTTCATTTTGATTCAAAAATAAAAGTCCAATAAAAATCAGACTTTTATAACCTTCATTCATTTTAAACTTAAGTATATTCTAATTAATTATTATTTTTTGTCAATATAAAAAAACAAAATTAATTTGAATTTTTCATAAATAAGAAAATCCAAGCATATATAAAAATATACTTGGATTTATAAAAATTATTTTTTATAATTGTTTAATTTTCTCTTTTTTTCATTTTACGAAGTATTATTATAACAGCACAAAGCAATACTATAACACCCAAAGCAACAGGTATTACTCAACCTTTATAAGCATTATCGTTAGAAAGTATTTCATTCCATAAATCTTCCATTAATATATTAGTTTCATCAGGCAATGTTATATAAACTTCGCAGTTATCTAAAGTTTCCTGATTTGGATATATTATTTTATTATTTTTAGTTTCGCTGCTCATTATAGCAATAGCTCCGTCATTAGGGGATGCATAATTAATATATTCTATATTAGCCAAAGCTATTTGAGGCTCACATAGGAAATTAATATACATTTCAGCCAATTCTGGAGAACCTGAATTAGAAGGTATGCATATAGAATCTACAAATAAATTAGCACCTTTTTTAGGTATAATAAAATTTAAATCATGATTGCTTGCCATCATAGAAAGAGAATCGCCAGCATAATAAACGCCAATAGCTGCCTCACCTGCTTCCATTTTATCGTATATTTCGTCCATTACATAAGACTGAACTAAAGGTTTTTGTTCTTTTAATAGTCTTGCACATTCTCTTAATTCTGTTTCATTAGTAGTATTTAATGAATAACCTAAATAAGCCTGAGCTATTGCAAAAGCATCTCTAGGGTTATAATACATAAGTATCTGACCTTTATATTTTTTATCAAAAAGTATATCCCAATCTATATCAGCTTCATTTTCAGTTACCATTTGTCTGTTATAAACTATTCCAGTTACTCCCCAAGTATAAGCTAAAGAATACTCACCTGTAGGATCAAAAGGAAGGTTTTTAAATCTATTAGCTATATTAGTATGAGCTGGTATATTATTATAATTTAATTTCTGAATTAATTTTTCATTAATAAGTCTTTCTATCATATAGTCTGAAGGTATAATAACATCATACTGAATACCTCCTACTTTTAATTTTACATACAGCTCTTCATTAGAGGCAAAAGTGGAGTAGTTAACTTTTATTCCAGTAAGCTCCTCAAAAGTTTTATTTACATCAAGAGAGCCGTCAGAACCGTCAGATATATACTCTCCCCAGTTATAAACATTAACCGATAGATTTTGTCCTTTATACTTATGATAATAATTAGTATCAAAGACGCTAAGGTCAACACTCTGAGCATTTACTGATAAAGCAATTAACATTAAAACAGCAAAAACTTTTTCTTTCATTTTTATTTTCTCCTTCAAAATATAATTTTTTATTATCTTTTTTATTTATTATTTATTTCTTTTTCTTTTTAGCTGAATTAGATATTTTTCTTTTTTTATCTCTTTCAAATTCATGACAACCAAACTCACAAGCACAACTATAAATATAACAGTAGATATGGCATTAATCTCTGGACTAACACGTTTTCTAGTCATAGAATAAATAGTTATAGGTAAAGTCTGCGAAGTAATTCCAGAAGTAAAATAGCTTACAACAAAATCATCTAATGAATAAGTTAAAGCCATTAAAAAACCAGCAAGTATACCAGGTAGTATATCAGGTATCACCACTTTCCAAAATGCCTGAGAAGGAGTACAGCCCAAATCTAAAGCCGCCTCATACAAACTGTTATCCTGCTGTCTTAATTTTGGAAGTACATTTAGTATGACATAAGGAACATTAAAAGTTATATGAGCAAGTATCAAAGTTGTAAAACCAAATTTTAATTTCATTATAACAAATAAAAGCATTAAAGATATACCAGTTACTATTTCTGGGTTTATTATAGATATATAGGTAATGCCCATAACAGCACTTTTCATTTTTTTATTAAAACTGTTTATTCCAATAGCCGCCATAGTACCAAGTATAGTAGCTAGTATAGAAGCTATAGAAGCTACTATTAAAGTATTAACAAATGAACTTAATATCAAATCATTAGAAAAAAGCTCTTTATACCAATTGAGAGTAAATCCAGTAAATACACCTCTTCCTCTAGCTTTATTAAATGAAAAGAAAATGAGTATAGCTATAGGAGCATATAAAAATAAAAATATAAAAGCAATATAGCCTCTTGAAAGAATTTTCTTTATCATAACAGCATATCCTTATAAAAACATACCATCATCATCTTCATCTATCTGCTGCATAAGAGCAATAGCACATAAAGATATTACTATTAATACCAAACTTATAGCCGAACCTAAATTAGGATTATAAGACATACCCAAAAACTGCATCTCTATCAAATCACCTATAAGTATATTAGAGCCTCCTCCAAGCATACGCGAAATTACAAATGTACTAACAGCTGCCACAAATACCATTGTAACTCCTGCTGCCATACCAGGAATACTTAAAGGAAAAATTATTTTAGTAAATACATTAAAGGAATTAGCACCCAAATCCTGCGAAGCCTCTATCAAACTGCTATGTATCTTTGTCATAACAGAATAAAGAGGAAGTATCATAAAAGGCAGATAATTATAAACCATACCTATTAAAACTGCTGCCTGAGTATTGATAAGTTTCACTGGAGAAAGCCCCATAAAAAGCAAAGCTCTATTGATAAGTCCGTTATTTTCAAGTATAGTCATCCAAGCATAAGTTCTAAGAAGAAAGTTCATCC
Source organism: Brachyspira sp. G79 (assembly GCF_002379365.1). Lineage (GTDB taxonomy): Bacteria > Spirochaetota > Brachyspiria > Brachyspirales > Brachyspiraceae > Brachyspira. Next base: position 209,923 of record NZ_JQIU01000007.1, read on the forward strand.
ACATAGGAAGCATTACAAGCATTATAAGGGCATGCTGAATAGTTTTCTCCTGCCTTGATATATAATATGATAAAGGATAGGCGAGTATTAAACATATTAAAGTGGATACAGCTGCAAGTATAACAGAACGCACTATCACTGGAGTAAAAGATGCAGCACTAGCAAAATTATCAAGAGTAAAATCTCCTTTCTGATTTGTAAAAGCAAAATATATAACTAGAAAAAGAGGAACTAATACAAAAATTAATGTCCAAATCAAATAAGGCACAGCAGGTATTTTTGTTTTCATAACATAACCTCTTCAACTGTTTTTTTCATTATATGGATATTTTCTTTTGCAACATCAATTCCTATTTCAGTACCAGCCTCCCATTTTTCTGTAGAATGTATTATCCATTTATAACCATGTGCATCGAGTATCATTTCAAAATGCACACCCTTAAATATAGCAGATTCCACCAAACCAGATATATTGGCACTTTCAGGAGGCACTACTATTATATCTTCAGGGCGTATAACAACATCAACTTTTTCCAACTTTTCAAAACCCTTATCTACACAGTCAAATACATATCCTGCAAACTCTACAATATAGTCATCATGCATAATACCGTCTATAATATTACTCTCTCCTATAAAGTCCGCTATAAATGCATTCTTAGGCTCATTATATATATCTTCAGGAGTACCAATCTGAAGTATCTCTCCGTCTTTCATAACAGCTACTGTATCGCTCATAGTGAGAGCCTCTTCTTGATCATGAGTAACATATACAAAAGTAATCTCTAATGACTGCTGAATCTTTTTTAACTCTATCTGCATTTCTTTTCTAAGTTTTAAATCCAATGCCCCTAAAGGCTCATCAAGAAGCAAAACTCTAGGCTTATTAATTAATGCCCTTGCAATAGCCACTCTCTGCTGCTGACCGCCTGAAAGTCTTGCTATATTTCTGTTTCCGTAATTTTCTAAGTTTACCATTTTAAGCATTTGATAAACTCGCTCTTTAATTTCTGATTTAGGAACTTTTTTAAGATTAAGTCCGAATGCTATATTTTCAAATACATTAAGATGAGGAAATAATGCATATCTCTGAAATACGGTATTAACCTCTCTTTTATATGGAGGGGTATCATTAATAATTTTTCCGTCAAAAAGAACTTCTCCAGAATCTGGCTTTATAAAACCTGCTATAGTTCTTAATATGGTAGTTTTTCCGCAGCCTGAAGGACCTAAAAGAGTTAAAAATTCTTTATCTTTTATATCAAGACTGAGATTTTCTAAAATGGAGTTTTCATCGTATGAAACATTGATATTTTTTAAAGACACGATAACATTATCGCCCATAAAATGACCCCCTATGCGTATATTTGCAACAGCCTCCGTAAAATTTACGTGTATATAACGTATCGCTACCCGCATAGGGTTTTTTTCGTTCTAGCTAATTATAGAAATAATAAGCCTTTCTTAGTCAACAGATACACTTACTTAAGAATATCCATTACTCGAGCTATTGCATAAATCATTATTATTAATAAACTAATATAATACAAATATCAATAATGTCAATACTCTATAAAAATTTTTATAATTTTTTAATGCTTTATGTAAACATAATTTTAAATGCAAATAAAAAATTACATTGACACATATGATATTCTAGTATTACGATTATGCACAATTACTATATGATTATCTTGAGGATAATATCTTAAAATGCCAACAAATGCTCCACCATTAATTCTTATTTCTACATAATTTAAATTATTATTATTACCAGTTACAAATTCAATATTTGCTGGATTATATGATAAATTTGGATCGTTTACTGATATTGCTCTTCTAATAATAGAAATAGAATTATTAGAATTAAGATCCAAATCATCAATACTTAAGTTATTTGGAACATTTCTGTTTGCAATAATAAAGTTATTTGGATCAAAGTTATTCGGATCAAAATGCTCATCCCTATAAGCAGAATTAGTAATAATATTATTAATACAAATAGATTGAACAGGTCTTATATATACAACTGTTAAATTAATCCTACTAATATCAATAGTACTAATATCAATATTATTAATATTATTAATGGTATTAATATCCGTAATGATTCCAACAGGAAGAGACATAGACTCCCTTAATCTACTATTCACATAAATGTCTGCCATAATTTCATACTCCTTTTTTAAAACTATAATATAAATATTATATTGAGTTTTATATTAGTAAACAATATATAAATTACTTTCTACACATTAGAAAAAAAATTGGATATAATAAATAAAATTTTTACAAATAATAATACAAATAAAAAAAGGGCTTAAAAAATCCCCTTTTATCCATAATTTTTATTTTATTCTATTACTTTTTTGTAAGAACAATAGGGTTATCAGAAATACTAGGAGAAGTAATAGTTAATGAAGAACCATCAGCACTAAATTCAAAAGTTTCACCTGCCCCGAATGAGGATTTATATTTTGTATCTGAATATTTATCGATCTCTTTTGCCAAAAGTGCACCCGTATAAGTTTGTCCATTAGAATAATAATTAATAGTAGTGTTTATTCCGCCATCAGTTGTAACTTCATAAATGACCTGCATAGTACCATTTTTACCTTCAGCAGCATTATTTTCATAAGTACCTACATATTTGGTATCTATACCTGTTCCTATAGGTTTTTCTGTTTCAGGATTTGTACTGTCATTTCCGCAGCTTATTACTAAAAAACTTGAAACTAATAAAGTAAATAAAAATATTTTTTTTGTCATCATTAAACCTCTTTTAAAAATACATAAAATTATTTCACCTTAGTAAGTGCAGTAAATTGAATATCTGAACTTCTATATGAAGCATCTTTATAACCTACAACTTTACCATCTGCTATACTAGGATTAATTTTTGTTTGACTTCTATTAAAAATAAAATTTAAACTTCCGTCATCATTTAAAGACATTTTAGTACCTGAATAATGAAATCCCAATACTTGACAATTTTTACTTGCATCTACATAAAGAAAAAATGAACTTGGTATACTATGTATATTTGAAGTATTTCCTGAAGATGATGTTTTAACGAATGTATCATCAATAGTTACTGTTTCTTTTATACCTGCTGAAGTAGTACCTTCCCAAGTACCTTTATATCCATCAGGTATTTTTAATCCTGCTGGTAAATCTGTATACATTATACCTTCTATTTTACTGCCGTCACTTTTTACAATATTAACGCTTCCATAATAAATTGTATCAGCAGGAAATATAATAGAGCCTTCATACTCACTATTATATATTAAATAAACTCTATATTTATCAGTAATAATATCTGTAACTGTATCACCTTCGGCATTTATGCTGTATATATCTGATTTTGTAAGATCAGCTTTTAATGTGTTCTGCTGTAATCCTGTTATTCCTCCGTTTTGAATGGATATTGTATAAGTATTTCCGTCCATACTAAAGAATTTAAAACCGTATGCAGCATATTTATCAGCTATTCCATTAGCTTTATATTCTGAGGCGGCAGGAGTAGTACCTGAACCATCATTAGTAGGATTTGTACTGTCATTTCCGCAGCTTATCACTAAAAAACTTGAAACCAACAAAGCAGATAAAAATAATTTTTTTATCATAGTTTACTCCTTTTTTACATTTTAAAATAAAAATATATGTTTTTGTTTAATTGTCAATATAAAAATAGTTAATAATAAAAGGAGCTTAAAAAAGCTTCCTTAATTTGTATTATACAATTATATTACTGCTGTGCGGTTGTTTGTTTAGTAAGAGTACCAGTCATTTGCATTTCAGCAGAGCTAGAATCACTAATATCAATACTAATAACTACTGATGAACCGTTAAACTGAAAAGTAATAGTTCCAGTAAAACCTGCATCTGTGCCTGAGCATGTATATTTTCCTCCGCCATTATTTTGTAACTCTGATTTAGATATAGTTAGAGGAGTGTCAAAAATAGAAGAGATATTAAGTACAACTGAACCGTCTGCATTCACTGTAAGAGTTGTTTGAAAATTTTGACTTGGATCAACAGTATATGACATATTACCATTATAAGTTCCAGCATATGTCTCTATTTCTGGGGATGCCCCTGTACCTGTTTTATCCTTATTATTACAGCTTATTACTAAAAAGCTTGAAACTAATAAAGTAAATAAAAATAATTTTTTGATCATAATGAAAACCTCTCAATATTTTTTTATTTATTATATTTTTATAAAGTAAATATAAACATTTTAATTTGCTATGTTCTTTATATTGTCAGTTATTTTTTGAAACCAAAACTACAATAAAAAAACATTATTTTTTAATATAATTTTATATTCTAAACTATAATATTTTTTAGTATGCAGGTACTACACATTAAATAGAAAATACTCCAACATATCTCTTTCCATCTTTTGAAAAATCAATATCAAGCGACTGTTCAGAAAATATAAAATTAAAAGATGCTCCTTCATAGCTTCCAGAATACACTCCATTTCCTTTATCAAAAATATAGCCTTCTGGAATAATAAATGGAGAATTGCTTCCTATTTCAATTTCAACTGAACCCTTATCTGTCGTTCTTATAGTTGTATTATAATTAACACTGCCGTCACTAAGAACTCCTGTATATACTTGAAATCTGTACTGCTGAGGAAGTCCTGTGCCAGTTGCTCCTGTTACATCATCACTGCTGCAGCTTATAACTAAAAAACTTGAAACTAACAAACTAATAAAAATTGTTAATATCTTTTTTAACATAATAAACCTTTTTTAATTTTATATAAATATATAACAAATAAATCAAAAAAATAATAAAACTTTTTTGATTTATTTTCGATTTTTTTTATAATTATAGTGTAATTTCATAATTACATATTTGTTTTTTATACAATTACATCAAATAATTACAGTACATAATTAAATTTCAGAATATAAACTAATTATTTTATAATACAGTAATAAGTTTGTTATCTATAAACAGTACCAACAATAATATATCCATTATCCGCCTGTGTGCTGATTGTTACTGATGATGCGTCAAATTGAAATATAAAAGCCATACCTGAACTTCTTTTACCTTCATATCTGCCATTGCCTTTATCATATATTTCATCTTTTGTAAACTCTATATTAAATGGTGAATAAAAATAATACCCATAATCAATACTTACAGAACCATCTGTATTGATAGTAAACATTATTTTTATTGCTGTTTTATTATTTTCTAATCCTTCACCAAGATATGTTAATCCCATATATTGAGAAGCTATACCGCCGCCTTTATTTGTAACAGAATAATATGTAACACTATTACCGCAGCTTATACATAAAAAACTTAAAACCAATAAACAGAATAAAATTATTAATATTTTTTATTTAACATGTAAAGTTCCTTCATATTTTTTTAATTATAAATTTATTAATTTCATATTTAATAATTATACTCTAAACCTATTTCAAATACATGCCCCAAAACCTTATCATAATTAAATGGTGTATAATAATTAAAAGTAAAGCTAAAATTATTATAATTGATGAGCAGTTTAGCATTTAAATCCATTTTATAATTAGGCGAATGAGAAAAATAAGTTATTATATTAAACAAATTATTAAGAAAAGATAAATAAACACCTATAGAATAAAATGAATGACTATCCTCATAAAAATATTCTACATAAGGACTTAATATAAAATCATAATTATAAATAAAAGTATAATTAATACCCAATAAACTTTTTATATCATCAAGACTTTTTCCTAGATTATCACTGCTTAAAATATTATAAGTAACATTTCCATAAAGTTTAAGCCCTATATCAAATATATATGAAGCCTCAAAACCAAGCATTAAACTATTTTTTAGTGTTAAGTCATAAGTATATTTTGTAATAGCCATTAAACCCAAATGAGAAGAAGAATATTTTAAATAATACCAAGCTCTGTAATACTTTGGCTCTTCTAATAAATCTATTGACTTTGTGTCTGTGATAAATCCTATAGAATGCGTTATATTGTTCTGATAAAAATTAAGCTCACTATTATATAAAGCGTCAAAATCATTATATAATACGCTGTCTCCTACAAACATATACTGCCTATTAAAACCTTCCCCGAAATGGAATTTTCTTTTACCTATATAAAATCCTAAAATATCATTTATATATGTAAACTGAAGTTCATCAAAATTAAAAGAAGCATATGCTTTATTGTCTGTCTGTTTTATAAAACTTCCGTTATCATAAATAATATCTCTGTTATCTTTAGTGTATATTCTTAATGCAGGCTTAAATGAAAAATAAAAATTATTATTAAGATATTCAAACCCCAAATAAAAATAAGTATCATTGCTTAAAACAGAATTTGGTATAAATGCCGTCTCTTTCATATCTATATAGCTAAAACTATTTTTTATTCCAAACTTAGGAGTTATATCAGCAAATGCTATAGACGATACTATAAAAAAAATAAGATATATTTTTATATTTTTCATTTCTTTAATTAATCTTTAAATAATCCAAAAAGCATTTTCATGTTTTCACTTCTAAAATATGAGCTTGAATAATTTGAAGGCACTGCACTTTCTATAGTGCATACTGTGCTTAAATTAGTATTAATAATCAAATTATAAAACTCCATATTGTCAAAAGCATTATTACTAATTTTATATATTCCTCTTTTTAATGCCTTACCGCTATTGTCAAAAAAATCTATACTATATCCGTATGAAGTTTTTTTTAATACTGCCTTAGCATAGGGAACACTTCTACTTTTCTTTACTAAATTTATCTCTTCTGAGCTTATCTCTTTTTCAATTTTGTAATCATCAGTAAAATTTATTGACATCAGGTCATTCATATTGGCAGCACCTGTTACAACATAACTGCCTGAAATTTTTAAAGGGGAAACCTGCTTTTCTCCCTGAACAAAAAATCCTTGATTATTAGCTAAAAATAAAGTGTTATTATCTTTTAAATACATTAATTTATAATCTTTTCCTACTATCATATCAAAATTATTAACAGTTTTTTTACCATCTTTTATATCAGTAAATGTGCCTGATAATTTATAGTTTTTGCCGCCTCTATTATAAATATTAACAAAATCATCAAATATATTCTGACTATACAAATTAAAAGATAAAATACTTATTATAAATAAAACTTTCAAAATTTTTCTAAACATATTTTATAACCTCTATTATAGGCATTTTTATAACCTTTATTATTGGATAAATACCTGCTAAAATTGATACAGATAATACCCATGCAAATATTAAAACAGTATCTTTAAATGTTAGTAATAAACTTAAAGAATATCCGTCAGTAGCCCCCGGAAATTTCATGATAAAGTTTGAAGCATTAAGTATTGCAGAAGCACTGTAAGAAAGAATTATTGAAATAACTGAACTTAATACTGCCATTATTATAATTTCCAAAAATAAAAGCAAAGTTACATTTTTTATATTTATTCCTAATGCACGCATAGTGCCAAACTCATTTAAACGCTCTAAAAAATTTGTAGTAAGCATCTGCATAACTGAAACAAATACTAATATGCTTAATACTCCCAAAGCTATTAAATAATTATTAGTATTCATGTCAATAACAGAAAGTAAAAATGCATTCAAATCCTTCCAATCTTTAGCCTCATAATTTAAATTGTTTTCATTAAAATATTTGTTAAGATTGTTTTTTATTTCTTCAGCCCTTTTATAATCTTTTAAATATATAAGTAAATTATGAGCATCACCATATTCAAGACCAAATACTTCATATACAGCATTAAGAGGACAGTAAATAGTAATAGCATCTGAAGCACTATTATTTAATGATATCAAACCAACCGCCATTAAAGAACCTAAACTTATACCCTCTCCAAAATCAGTCATCAAATTTAAATAAGGCTCTTCATCATAATTGATATTAAAAAACTCTCCCAAATCTTTACCAAGCACCATAGTATTGATATCATCATCAAATATAGGTGTGCCAGATTTTAACGATACTGATGACATGATTTTTGAAGGTTTTTCATAAGCATACCCTGAAAAGAATTTACTTTTACTTTCATTGCCTATAAGTCCGCTTATATCAAGTTTTTTCTGATAATCATTAACTTCATTTATAGTTTCAAGTTTTTTATAAATTACTTCAAAATCATTATCTTTAAGCATATTGATTTTTTCGCTTTTTTTATCCCAATATGACTTATCAGCTATTACAAGAGAGCCTCCGCTTGTATTTATACTTGTAATAATGCCTTCTTTTGTGAAGTTATTATATCCGCTTATCATCATAAGAGATACAAAAGACACTATAATAAGTATCATATTTAAAATTGTTCTGGTTTTATTATACCAAAGATTATCAAAAGCTAATTTTATTATATTCATTTTTCTATTCCGTTATAGTATTAACAATATAAATTTAATTTTAAGTTTCTCAATTTTTTATTCAACTTTTTCCCGCCGCAAAAAGTTGCAAAAAGTGCAAGTTAAAATAATACTAAATAGTACTAATTATAATAAATCACTTATTCGTATAATAATATGTAATCAGCTCTCTATAGCGTACTATCTATAATATTTAGCAATACAGTGCGGAGAATATATAACGCCCTCCCTCATAATGTATTTTGTATCAGCATAATTCTCTATTAATTCATCATGCGAAATAAAAAAGCCTATGCCGTTTCTTCTCTTTATAGTGCTTCTTATATATTCATAAATAAATTTGCTCGTGTCAGTATCTAAATTAGCACTTATCTCATCACCGAATATATAAGGGGCTTCGCTTACTAATGCTCTAGCTATAGCTACTCTCTGTTTCTGTCCTCCTGAAAGCTGTTCTGGTTTTTTCTTTTTTAAATTATCTATTTTTAAGTTTTCTAATATTTGATTAACTTTTTTATTTATATTATAAGAACTTTCGTTTAAAAATTTAAGAGGAAGTGCCACATTATCAAATACACTCTGAGTTTTTAATAGTTCAAGAGACTGTAAAATAAGCCCGATGTTTAAAAGTCTGAAACTGCTTCTTTCTCTATCACTCAATCTTGAAACCTCTTTATCATTCCAATAAACTGCTCCCTCTGTAGGAATATCTATACTTGAGAGTATGTGAAGAAGCGTACTTTTACCAGCTCCTGAAACTCCAGCCACCCAAACAATTTCTCCGTCTTTTATCTCCAAACTAATATTTTTATTTGCAGCTATATTATAATCTTTAGTCTTATATATTTTTGATATATTTTTGCATCTTATCATAATTAAAAGTCAGCCCCCTCCGCACTTAAAAATCCGTCATTACCTTTATCATAAGAGCTTTTTAATAAATACCCGTAAAAACCTTTAGGATACATTTTCAAAGCATTATCCAATTCCTCAAATGCCTTATCTGTTTCATTTACTTTCATATATGCCATAGACCTGTAAATATAAGCTCTGTAAATCATATAGTCTGGTAAATTACTTGTATCATTTAATGACGTCATCACAGAATAGTATGCCGCATTATTATAAAAACTCAAAGTAGCTATCTGCCACATTCCATAAACCTGCTTTGCTCTTATATTATTTTTATTCTTTAATAGAGCCAAACGGGAATAAGTATACATATCAACAATCACGCTGTAAGGATATTTTTTATTAAAAAAAGCAAGTGATGTGAAAGAGTTAGCAAAATTGGCATAAGCTCCGTAGATATCAGAAGAGCCTTTTTTAAAAACTTTATCTTTTTTAAGATTTTTATATATATCCCCTAATATTTTATAATCCTCTTCAAAAGTTCCGCTTGCAATAGATACATTAGCCCATAGAGTATAGCATTCTATACTTAAATACATTTTCTCTTCTTCGCTTAAATTACTGTTTTTTATTCTATTTAAAATATCTTTAGCTTCGCTCGTTCTAACAAGTCTCTCACCTGAATGATATTCATTATTTTTATTATCTATTTCTTTTAATATATTATTAGCTTCGCTTGAAATCTCAGCGTATAATCCTAAGAAAGAACTAATAAAAATCAAAACAATCACTCTAAACATTTTAATTTCCTTTATTTATTGCAATAATTTTATATACTAAAAAATTGAGTTTTGTCAAAAATTAATTTTTATTTCGGGGACTAGTCCTGCGAAGCCGCTCCCCTACTTATTTTGCGACCATAGTAAGTGCTTGTGGTATTGCCGCCTCGCTGCAGGCGAGAAGCAAAAGTACTACATTTATATATAAAATATTGGTACTATTTATAATATCCCAAACATATAAAGTTAAAAAACTTGCACTTTCGCCGTAGGCGTACTTCGTATGGTTCTTTGACGAAGTCCGCGTGTGGCGGGAAAAAGAACAACAAAAAATTGATAAACTTAAAAATTTTTAATATATTTAACCATATCTTAATTAAACATTCCTTTTCCTTTATTATTCATATCAATAACATTTTTTATAAAAGCCCCCTCTGGAAATATATCTTTTGACATTTTCATGTACTTATCATAATTGGCTTTATCATTATTTTTAAAATAAGCCTGAGAAGTCCATAAATAAACTATATGTTTTTCCCATTTCTCTTTAGCATTGCTTTCAGCCTTTTTAAATATTGGAAGTGCTTTATCTATTCCTCCTCCTACAAACTCTGGACTATATGCTGTGAGTATTGCCTTACCCAAAAGTGAAGGAAAATGATTGGCATTTACTTTTAAAGCATTATCATATATCTCCCCAGCTTTTGCTGAAAGTTTTATAACATCATTAAATGAAGAATAATTAATAGCACCGCTCATCACATCAGCAACAGAAGACATATAATCAGCATCTTTTTCAGATAAAAGAGGAGTATTTTTATTAATATTATCATTTAATAATTTATAAGCCTCTCTTTTACTTTTAGGATTCATATATATATCCATAAGCAAAATAAGATTTTCATAAGTTTGTTTTTCTATATTTCCATAATTACCATTTTTTATTTTTTCTATAACAGCATTTAAATCCCCTTCTTTATTTGTATTAATCATATAATAAAGATTATAAAGTTCATTAAATTCTTTGCTGTATGAAAAAGCTGAAAGAGTCAAAACAAAAGATAAAAATAAAATTGTTAAAAATTTTTTATCATATTAAATCCTCCTTAAAAAAGATACTATAAAAACTACACATTATCATTTTGAACATTATTATTCAAATTATTCGTATTAGCAAAAAAAGGTTTGTCTTTTATCTTCATATAAATAAAATAAGAAATCATCACAGCTATAAAAGTACATACAACAGAAATAACA
>NZ_JQIU01000007.1:223678-302515 GCF_002379365.1 Brachyspira sp. G79
CATAATAATAAACTTAAAAAAGCTATAATAAAAATATCAACAATACCTGAAAATAGATATAGTCTATATTTATTAATTGTTTTTGCATCCTTTGATAATTCTTCAAGAAGAGTATCAATATCACCAAAAGATTTAATGGCATTGTTAAAAGCTTCTTTTTCATCTTTTCCATTATTAATATATTCTTCAGTTTTCATATATAAATAATTTCTAAGCTCTTCAATCTGATCACTAACTTTTTGGGTATTAGGATATTTATTTTTTAATTCATTACAAAAATCATCTATCATAATATTTTCTCTTTTATACAAGATATACGATATCTATTCAATATCAAGAAGTTTATCTATTATCTTTTTGGTAAAAAGCCATATATCTCTTTCTTCTTTCAAAAACTTTTTACCTTCTTCTGTAATCTTGTAATATTTTCTTCTTCCGCCCTGACTTTCATCTCCCCAGTAGCCTTCTATCATCTTTTTACTTTCAAGCCTTCTTATAGCACTGTACAAAGTCTGACCATTAATCTCATATTCTCCATTAGTTTTATCAGTTATCAATTTAGAAAGCTCATAACCGTAAGAATCATTATCTTTTAAAAAAATGCAAAACTACAGCATCTATATGACCTCGTATAATATCGCTTTCTATATACATTATATTCTAAATCCTCATCAAATTAATAATTATAAATAAAAGTAAAGTAAATGTATAAATTTGTCAATAGCTATATTTTATAGGCTATATAACAATTTTTATTAATACAAAAAATAGGCCTGAAATTTATAACAACTTCAAGCCTATTTAGTACACAATTATAATATAATGATAATTACCACCATTTTTTATTTAAATCTGGTTTTCTTATATATTCTGGAAGAACTAATTCTTTTTTATCATCATTAGTAGTAGTATTGTTATTATTTTCAGGTATATACCTAGAATCACCTCTCAAATAAGAAGCTATATTTTCATATCCATTATCATAAGCCAAATCAGCAGCTGTATAACCGTCTGTGTCTTTTATATTTTTATCAGCATTACATTTTTCTACCAATGCCATAACACTGTCCATATTACCATAGGCAGCTGAATAATGCAAAGCAGTATCCCCAGTAGAATCTTTTATATTAACATCAGCTCCTCCATCCTGAACCAAAGACACTAAAGCATCAGAATTATCTTCCAAAGCAGCATAATGTATAGGGTACATACTTTCATTGTTAGCTATATTAACGCTTGATTTATCAGAAGAAACTATATTTTTTATAACATCAGAAGAAGCATACATTGCAGCATAATGAAGTGCAGTATTTCCGTCAGAGTTTTGTATTTTTGTATCAGCACCATATTTTAAAAGTACAGTAACTGTAGAAGGATTATCTTTCATAGAAGCCCAATGCAAAGGAGTATCATTTCCATTATTATCTGTTTCATTAACTAATGTTTTATCTTTTTCTAATAATAATATAACCGCATCATCATTTCCATTAGCTGAAGCTACATGTATAGGCATAGCTCCGTCTACATCATCTCTTGCTCTTATATTACATCCAGCCTCTATAAGAGTATATATTATATCAGCATTTCCTATATATGAAGCAGTTATTAAAGGAGTAGCTCCTCCCAAATACCAATTATCAAAAGTAGCCTCATAAGGAAGTTTTACTTCTTTATTAATATCTTTATAAGAAAGCAAAGCCTCTACAGAATCTAGGCTATTATTAATAACAGCTAAATGCAAAGGAGAATATCCGTTTTCATCTACGAAGTTAGGATTAACACCCTCTTTTATTAAAGTATTTATAGCTATTATATCATTATTTTTTACAGCAACTAAAAGTTCAAGCTGTTTAACATCAAGAGGCTTTTGTTCATTATTTTGTGTATCATATCCAGCAGTAGCGGGCTGTTCTGGAACAGATTCTTCAGCTATTTCACCTTGCATATTTTCATCTATAGCTTCTCTCTCCTCTGCCTGAGCAATTGTATCTCCTTCTAAAGTTTCTTCTTCCACATTTTCTTCTGTATTATTATCAGCAACAGATGTTTCATCATCAGTTACTTCTTCAGCGTCCTCTCTTGCTATATTTCCAGTTAAATAATTTCTAACATCATCACGTCTTGCATAATATACAGGATTATTTCCATCTTTAGTTAAACTCTCTTTATCAGCACCCAAATCAACAAGAGCCTGAACGGTCTGAAGTGAAGAGAAAGCAGCAGCATAATGAAGAGCAGTCCAGCCATCTGCATCTTTTGCTTCTATATCTGCACCATTTTCCATTAATAATTTAACTGTATCTGGCTTATCTTTCATAGCAGCCCAATGCAAAGGAGTATTTCCTCTATTATCTGTATCATTTATTGTAGTAGGGTCTTTCTCTAAAAGTATTGATACTACTTCATTGTTTCCGTTAGCTGATGCCATATGTATAGCCATACTTCCGTCAACATCATCTCTGGCTTTAATATCGGCGTTATTATCAAGCAAAGCTTTAACTATATTTGCATCGCCTATATATGAAGCTAAAATCAAAGGACTTGCTCCGCCTAAATACCAGCCGTCTATACTTACCTTCATATCTAGTTTGGAATTAATATTTATATTTTCATCTTTAAGCAAAGTATTTACAGTGTTTAAGTCTTTATTATAAATTGCTCTATGTAAAGGAGTATACCCTTCTCCGTCCAATACATTTATATCTATATCTGGAGAGCTAGATAATATATTTGATACATTATCTGCGTTTTTTTCATTAATAGCATTAAACAAGCTAGTTTCATTGGTTGTTAATGCGAATATAGAATAACTAAAAGTTAAGAATATAGCTAAGAATTTAATACGTTTCACTTCTGATACTCCAATTTTATAAATTATCAATAATAAGTATATTAGATAATAAATAAATATCAAGTACAATAAAAAATTTATACATAAAATTTTACTTTAATTAATTTTTTTATAATAATTAATTTTTTATAAAAACAATAATTATAAAAACTTGAAATAAAAAGTAATTATGATAAAATATTTCATAAAAATAAGGAATGAGGTCTCCTTAGATTATTTACATTATCAAATAATCAAACCGCTTAATATTTATTTCCAGATAAAATATAAAAGCTGATGACTTCTGCAAATTTATGATTTTTTTATGTATTTGCAGACAGCAGTTTTATATTTTCTAAAATCTTAAATTCATAATAAAAAATCAAATACTATTAAAAAGGATTTAATCTTATGCTTCTTAGTTTGGCATTAATATTTTTATGCGGAATGCTTTTAGGAAAAATATTTTCTCTATTAAAACTTCCTTCTCTTTTAGGGCTTATTATAACTGGAATTATATTAGGTCCATATTGTTTGAATTTATTAGACAGTTCAATACTTTCAATATCAGCAGATTTAAGAGAATTGGCTCTTATTATAATTCTTACGCGTGCGGGTCTTAATCTTGATATAGATGACTTAAAAAAAGTAGGACGTCCTGCAATACTAATGTGTTTTCTCCCTGCAAGTTTTGAGATAATAGGAATGGTTTTAATAGCTCCAAAATTTTTTAATATTACTTTATTTGAAGCAGCTTTAATGGGTTCGGTTGTAGCTGCTGTTTCTCCTGCTGTACTTGTTCCTAAAATGCTCAAACTTATTGATGAAAGATATGGTACTAATAAAAGTATACCTCAATTACTTATGGCAGGTGCTTCTGTTGATGATATATTTGTAATAGTGTTATTTGCTTCTTTTACTTCCTTAGTTAAAGGCGGAAGTATTTCAGCACTTGATTTTTTGAAAATACCTACTTCTATAATATTTGGGCTTTTAATAGGTGTTATAATAGCATTAATACTCACAAAATTTTTCTCACGCTTTCATATAAGAGACAGTGCCAAAGTTGTTATAATATTAAGTATATCATTTATACTTGTAACAATAGAGAACTCAATCTCAAAATTTTTTAATGGTATTATAGGATTTTCTGGTCTTCTTGCTGTTATGAGTGTAGGAGCATCTTTAAAAGCTAAAAGATCAGAATTATCAAAAAGGCTTTCTTTAAAATATTCCAAACTTTGGGTAGCTGCTGAAATTATGCTTTTTGTACTTGTTGGTGCTGCTGTAAATATAAAATATGCTCTCAATACTGGCTTTACTGGTATTTTACTCATATTCGCTGTATTAATTTTTAGAATGCTTGGGGTTTTGATTTCTCTAATAAAAACTAATTTAAATAAAAAAGAGAGAATATTCAGCATGATTGCCTACTGTCCGAAAGCAACTGTACAGGCTGCAATAGGCTCAATTCCTTTATCTTTAGGTTTTGCTTCAGGAGAAATCATACTCACTATAGCAGTACTTGCAATACTTATAACTGCCCCTTTAGGATCTTTTGCAATAGAGTTTTTTTATAAAAGATTATTAGAGCATGAATAATTATTATAAAGACTTCTTAAAAAGAATTTTTATATACCTAGATAACTATAATTTGGCAAATTTTAGTTATCTATGAATGTAATTACCATATTATATATTTTTATTAATAAACAAAATATGTTTTAAATATATAATAGTTATCTTATTTCGTATAATAATAGTTAATCAGCCGCATATCACTTCAGATACTTCCTCACTTCGTTCGGTAGCGTTGACATTTTATAAGAATAAACAGTGCTGTGAGAAAAGCTGCCTGCAAAGCGTCACGAATGAAGATGAAGGAAAGCTCGCTTTTGACAAACTTAAAAATTTTAAGAATATCCTTTTTTAGGAAAATACTAAAAAAGAATATTCTGACTTATTTAATTATTAACTTTAAATAGTAAAAATTATTCTTCTGCACCCAATTCTTTAAGTTTTTCTATTGCCTCATCTTCATCAGCATAATATAAAACTCCGTCTCCGTCCTCATCTGTACTATTTATATCAAAACCTAAATCTCTAACTAAATATTCAAATACTTCTGTATTATTATTCAAAGCAGCCATATGAAGACCGTTTGCATCATACATGTTTTTAGAGTTTACAACATCAGGATCAGCCTGCACAAGCATTTTTATTACATCAACATTTCCAGTACCGCAAGCCCATAAAAAGGCATTCCAGCCGTCATCATCTTTTACGTAAGGGTCTGCTCCATTGTCAAGCAAATATTTCATTATACCTAAATCTCTGTAGAATACGGCAAATATCAAAGGCGTAGCACCATTAGCAGCATAACTATCATTCATAAAATCGCTGTATATACTATCATCGCCATAATAAGACTCATCAATATCTTCACCTTCTTCTATCAATTCCATTACTCTCTTTAAACTATGATTTTCTATAGCCTCAAATATATCATAGTCTTCGCTGTATTCCCCTTCCTCTCTGTTGGCATAGGATAAGGCAGAGTTCATATTAACAAATTTGCCCTGTATCTTTACAACATTAGTATAAGTTTTATGATAAATATTATCTGGATTACTTACATACACAGAATTATTGCTTATACTTACACTAACCTCTTCTTTTTTCTTGCATGATATAATAAAAATAATTGATAATAAAGAAATTAACAATATATTTTTTAAAACTTTTATTCTTTTCATAAACACCGCCGTATAGTAATTAATAATTTGTGAAGTATTATACAATAAAAACAAATTATTTTCTATAAAAAATTAAAAAATCTCGCTTCAAGGCTCTAGCAATAGACATTGCTAGACGCTTGATTTTTTAATATATTTATCTTGAAACGCGAACTATTTTTTATTAATTATTAATAAAAATTGCCTAATTAAAAAATTAAAAAATCTCGCTTCAAGGCTCTAGCAATAGACATTGCTAGACGCTCGATTTTTTTATATACTAAAAATTTTTAACTTTGTCAACTGATGCTCTTTATATAGAATTATCAACTTTTTTGACGCACAAAAAAGTTGCTGCCACAGGCACGCTTCGCGAAAACGCAAATACTACAACCTTATATTATTACAATACGTATTAAATGTATAGTAATACCTGAAATTTAGGTTAAAAATGCAGTCTTTTTGGTTCTTTTGGTCACAAAAAGAACTAGGGGTGTGGGGGCAAAGCCACCACAAACAATAAAATTAAAAATCTAAATTTTGACAAACTTAAAAATTTTCAGTATATATTAATGTATTACACAATTTATATTATTTGGCACCAAGTTCTTTTAATTTTTTTATTGCCTCGTCTTTTTCAGCATAATCTAAAACTCCGTCTCCATCCTCATCTGTACTGTTTATATCAAAACCTAAATCCCTAACTAAATATTCAAATACCTCTGTATTATTATTTAAAGCAGCCATATGAAGTCCGTTTTCATCATAGACATGTTTAGAATTAACTAAATCAGGATAAAACTTTACAATCATTTTTATTACATCAACATTTCCAACAGCGCAAGCCCATAAAAAGGCTTTCCAATTGTAAGGGTAATCATCTTTAGTATAAGGATCAGCACCTTTATCAAGCAAATATTTCATTATACCCAAATCTCTATAAAATATAGCAAACATTAAAGGAGTAGCTCCGTCAAGATAATAATAATCATTGAAAAAATCGCTATATTTTCTCTCACCGCTATAAGTTTGATTTATATCTTCACCTTCTCCTATTAATTCCATTACTCTTTTTAAGCTATGATTTTCTATAGCTTCAAATATATCATAGACTTCGCTGTATTCTCCTTCCTCCCTGTTGGCATAATAGAAAGCAGAGTTAATATTAATAAATTTACCTTGAATCTTTACAACATTAGTGTAAGTTTTATGATAAATATTATCTGGACTGCTTACATACACAGAATTATTGCTTATACTAGCCTCTTCTTTTTTCTCGCATGATGTAATAAAAATAATTGATAATAATAAAGAAATCAATAATATAGTTTTTAACACTTTTATTCTTTTCATAAACACCGCAATATAGTAATTAATATAATTTGAGATATTATAGCATAATGATTAAAGAATTAAAAATAAAAAAATACCACTCATAAAATGAATGGCATTAATTTTCTATTATCAAAAATAAATTATATAGCCTCAGAACCGCCTATAATATCAAGAAGCTCATTAGTAATATGTTCCTGTCTTGCTCTGTTCGCTTTATTTTTCAAATCAGTAATTAATCTTTCAGCATTATCAGTAGCATTTCTCATAGCAATAGAGCGTTCAGCATTCTCTGATAAAAATGAACTTGTAAGCATAAAATAGAAATATGTTTTTATAGCCATAGGCACAATCTCTTTTAATACATCTTCTATATTAGGCTCTATCACATAATCAAGTTTTTTCTTAATTTTATGACCTTCTATATCCTCTTCATCAGGTATCATAGGTATTAAACTTTTTATTTTAGGTATATGAACCACCCTTGTATAATACCTAGTATATATTACTTCAACTCTCGAAGCATTATCCACAGCATATTCATGCATGAAACGCTGAACTACTGTAGCACAGTCATCAAAAGTAGATTCTTCATCTATACGGGGATATTTTCTAGCTATTGGTATACCTTGCTTTTCAAAATATGCCTCCCCCTTTTTACCAAGCACATGAAGCTGAACCTCTCTTCCATGTCTGTGATGATGTCTTATCCTCTCCATAGCCTCATCAAAAATTTTAGTATTATAAGAACCGCACAAACCTCTACTTGAAGTTACAACAAAAAGTATAATATTTTTTATTTTCTTTTTCGGAGCAAGAAGCGGATGCACATGATCCATATCAGAATGCGAAAGGTCTTCTACTATTCTGTTGAGTTTTTGAGTAAAAGGACGCATACCCTGCTCTACTGTAAGTATTTTAGCAGTTCTTGAACGTGCTATCATATCCATAGTCTTTGTGATTTTATGTGTGCTTGTTACAGCTTTAATTCTTGCTTTTAATACATTAAGTTTCTCTGCCATAATCAAAACTCCAAATTAATTAGAATTTTCTAAATCTTTATATAGTTTATCTATTATATCATTATCAATATTTTCATCAAACTTGCGTGCAAATAAATTATCATTAATATTATTCTTTAATTCTTCATAATCTTCTATAGTAAAAGTTCTTGGTGAAAACCCGCCTGTATTTGGACGAGACCAGTTTATATATCTAAGTTTATCACTTATTATTTTATTTTGAAAATCAGTATTAAGAAGCAAACTCTGGAAAAAACTTTCATCAGCAAAAATTGTAAAATAAAATCTTCTTACAAACTTTGGATTTAATTTAATATAATTTATTATATATTCGGCAGCATTTTTAGTTAAATTCCACCACTGAGAACCATAATATATACCATTAGCAAATTTATATCTAAATATATTTTTTGTTAAAAGTGCAAAAATATCCAATATTCTTTTATTTATCAATTTTCTTACAATATCACTAAAATAATAATTTTCAACTCTATCTACAAAAAACTGATGTGAATATATATTTCCATCATTATCTTTTATTTTTGCATAATCCAAATATTCGTTATTATTACCATCAAAAAACTTTATGATATCATAGTTACTTTTAAGAGGCACATCCTGACCACTTATAAAAATATATCTGTCATAATCATTTTTTAGAGCTTCTTTCATCAAAAATAAAGTCACTTTTATTGATGAAAAATCAGCATAATATAATTTATATTTTTTATATATTTTTACATTATCAAAACTTTTTATATTTAATTTTGACTTTTTATCAATATGCACATAAATATCAAAATCTTTTTTAAGATGATTAATTAATCTTAATAATTGACTTTGATTTTTATGTGCCGATATTAAAATACAAATTTTACTCATAAATTAAAACTTAGATTTAAACTCTTCTATAACCTTATAAAGGCCGTCCATATCTTCTATATCTTTTTTCTCTCTAATATTATCAAGTACACTAGGCTTATCAGCTTTAATGTATTGTAATAATCTCCATTCAAACTCATGAACTCTGTCAACTTCAATATTATCCAAGAAACCTTTAGTAGCTGCAAATATAACAACAACCTGTTCTTCAAAAGGTATAGGACTGTATTGTTTCTGTTTTAATAATTCAACCATTTTAGCACCTCTGTCTAATTGTGCCAAAGTAGCCTTATCAAGCCCAATACCAAGCTGAGAGAAAGCCTCCAAAGATCTGTAAGAAGCAAGGTCAAGCCTTAAAGTACCAGCAACCTTTTTCATAGCTTTAGTCTGAGCATTACCGCCTACACGAGAAACGGATATACCAACATCTATGGCAGGACGCACACCGCTCATAAACAAACTGGTAAGCAAATATATTTGTCCGTCAGTAATAGAAATAACGTTAGTAGGAATATAAGCTGATACCTCATTATCCTGAGTTTCTATGATAGGAAGTGCTGTTAAAGAACCTCCTCCTAATTCATCACTAAGTTTAGCTGCTCTTTCAAGAAGTCTTGAATGCAAATAGAAAACGTCTCCGGGAAAAGCCTCTCTTCCGGGAGGTCTCCTAAGAAGTAATGATATCTGCCTATAAGCATTAGCTTGTTTAGTTAAGTCATCATATATTATTAAAGTATCTTTTTTCTGCTCATACATAAAATATTCAGCCATAGCACATCCTGCATACGGAGCTATATAAAGAAGCGGAGCAGAATCAGCTGCAGTAGCTGCAACTACTATAGTATAATCCAATGCCCCATGCTGTCTTAATGTATCAACAACACCTGCAACAGTGGAAGCCTTTTGTCCGATAGCTACATATACACATATTACCCCAGTACCTTTTTGATTAATTATCGCATCAAGAGCAATGGAAGTTTTACCAGTACCTCTGTCACCAATAATAAGCTGTCTTTGACCTCTTCCTACAGGAGTCATAGAGTCAATAGCTTTAATACCTGTCTGAAGCGGCTGTTTTACCGCCTGCCTATCAGCAATACCAGGAGCTGGAAACTCTATCACTCTTCTTTTATCGGTAGTAACTTCACCATGTCCGTCTATAGGTACCCCCAAAGGATTAACAACTCTTCCTAAAAGAGCTTCCCCTACTGGAACTTCTAATATTCTTTTAAGTCTGCTAACTTTACTTCCCTCTTTAATGCCGTAATAATCGCCCAAAACTATAGCACCGATAGTTTCTTCTTCCAAGTTAAAAGCAAGTCCTACCGCACCGCTTTCAAAAAGTATCATCTCATTAGCCATAACATGCGGAAGTCCAATTACTCTTGCAATACCGTCTCCTACTTCTACAACTACCCCTACTTCATTCGGAGTAAAATCAGCTTTATAATTCTTAATCTCTTCTTTAAGAACTGCTGCAATTTCACTAGCTTTTATATTCATAATCAATTCCCCAAATGTAAAATATAATCAATTATCATTAGAAATAGAAGTTTTTAATTCTCTAAGTACTCTTCTTATACTGTAATCATAAACAATATCTTCTATCTCTATTACAATACCGCCTATAATATTTTCATCTGTATGAAATATAAAATGAACATCTCTGTCCTTAATCATATTTCTAATACATTCTTTTAATTTTTCTATATCATCTATATTATTTATATCAGATGCCATTGTAATTCTAGCCACTGCTATATTATAGTATTCATTGCATAAGTTTTCATACTCTACTATTACAGCAAATAAAGTATGAATTAAATCTCTTTCTATTAATATAGCAATAAGATTAAAAGTCTCTTCTGATATTTTATCTGCATATACCTTTTTTAAAATACGCATTCTCAAATTGCCGTCTATAAAACTAGATTTAAAAAAATCATATACATCTTTATCAACAAGCAAAGAAGAATAAACAATATCCAAATCGCTTTTAATTACTTCTATTTTTCCAGCATCAGAAGCTACATCAAACATTGCCTTAGCATAATTTTTAGCACTGGATTCATTTTTTGTTATACGTGTGAATCTGCTAACCTTTTCTTTGGTGCTCTCTTTCATCACCTCTTTTTTTAAATCTTTTAGAATGCTATCAGCAATGGACTCCATAAGCATAATCTCCTACAATATTTAAGATTAATTAATTACCGCGTGTAAATTTACTTTGCAATAAATCTATCTGATTTTTTATACTATAATCATAAACTGTAGAACCAATATATACTATTATGCCGCCTATAATACTCTCATCAATCTCTGTTTCATAAGATATTTCATTACTGGAAAAACATTTCACTGTATTAATAATATCTTCTATTGTTTTATCATCAATAGAATAAGCTGTAATAATACGTACTCTCACTATATTATTATAATCGTCTACTATATCTTTGTATAAATTAACTATATCAGGCAGTACATCTATGCTGTCATGTTCTGCCAATATAGAAACAAAAGCATAAGTTTCTTTAGAAAGCAAAGGTTTTAATCTTTTATCTATTAATTCTTTTTTATCTTTCTTAGAAATAAATTTATCAAAAAAATAATTCCTTATATCAATATCCTGAAATAATTTAGAGCATTCACTAAGTTCATTATATATTTCTCTTATCATTCCAAGCTCTCTGGCTATGTCAAATATGGCATTAGCTGTGGGCTTTAGTATTTCTAATTTTTCACTTTCTCTCATGATACACTTCCTAAACACTTATGCTTTTTATAAGTTTATTATTTATTGTTATCTTTTCCTGCATTATTAATAAACTCATTAATTATAGCCTGATTATCTTCCTTATTGATATTTCTTTTAAGAATAGTCTCCGCCATAACAACAGCAATATCAAGTGCCTGTTTTTTAACACTATTCATAGCCTCTTCTTTAGACCTGTCTATTTCAGACATAATTTTGTTTTTATTAACTTCTGCTTCTTCTCTAGCATTATTAATAATTTTATCTCTAATTCTATTAGCCTCCACTCTTGCATTTTCTATAATAGCACTGGCTTCAGCTTTAGCATTATCAATCTGCTCTCTGTATGCTGCCAAAGATTTTTTAGCATTTTCTCTAGTTTTTTCTGCTTCTTCCAAATCTTCCTGTATTTTATCAGCACGGGCATTCAAGCCTTTCAAAATTATTTTCCAAGTAGAAGCACCTAATATAGCAAGAACTAGTAAAAATGTGATCCAAGTCCAAATAATAATACCGGGATCTATTTTTAAAAGTGCCATACATATACCTCCAAATATTTTTATTTAATTATTTTGTGAATAATGCAAGAATACAAATAACTAAAGCAAATAAACCTACACCTTCTATCAAAGCTGCCGCTATAAGCATTGCTGTCTGTATTTTTCCAGAAACTTCAGGCTGTCTTGCTATGCCCTCAACTGCTCTAGAACCTATAAATCCTATTCCTAATCCTACTCCTATAGCTGCAAGTCCTGCTCCAATTGCTGCTCCTAATATAGAAAGTTCCATTTTTTTATTCTCCTTTTTATCATAAAATTATAATTATTTAAATTAAAATTATTTATTATTAATGCTCATCACTAATAGCAATTCCAATATAAACTGCTGATAATAATGAGAATATATAAGCTTGTAAAACCGCTACAAACATCTCAAGTACATATATAAATGCCAAAAATAATACGGCAAAAGGTGAAACAAGTAAAGTTCCAGACATAATAATCAAGTATGGTATTACTATCATCATTATGTGTCCGCCTGTAATGTTTGCAAAAAGACGTATAGCAAGAGCAAAAGCCCTGTTAAATAATGTAATAACCTCTAATACCCATATTATAGGTATAAGCGGTATAGGAAGCCCTTTAGGTACTAACGAAGTCCAATATCTTATTATACCTTTCTTTCTAATACCTGCAAAAATATAAACTATAAATACAATTACTGCTATAGAAGCCGTAAACCCTATATTTGCACCAAGACCGCCTGCTATATATGAATGACCTCCATTTTCTGTAGGAAACTTTACAGATGCTGGTATAAGCCCCAATATATTTGAAAATAATACAAATAAAAACACTGTCAGACAAAAAGGCACATATTTTTTGCCCTCTTCTCCCAGTGTAGCCCCTATTACATCTTTATTCATATAGTCTATTAAACCTTCTAATATACTTTGTAAATAGGTAGGTCTTCTGAAAGGTCTTTTTAACTTATGAGCTAAATATTTCATACTTAAAACAGATAAAATACCTGCTAAAGTTATTAATATAATATGCTTTGTTATCTTGAAATCAAAATTAATATAATGACCTAATCTTATAGGAATAGTATAAAACGGATCAGATGTATTATCTGTTATCTCTTCCATTATATAATCATTAATACTTTCAGCCCCATATACTATATCAGATGTAAATATAGCCGCAACAATAAATGTTAATACAAAAATTTTCCTTAAAAAAATTACTTCTTTAATCATAATAAACAATTACTACCCTTAAACTTAAGAAAATTTCTTTGATTCAATTAAAAAATAAAAATAATTTCAAATAATTGTATAACTATTAAATAAAAAATCAACTATTATTACCTATTTTTATTTTTTAATCAAAATAAAAAAATCAAAATTTATCCATAGCTTCAGTTTCACTTGTAAATATTGGGAAAAAACTTGTTATTTTTGTAAGCTCAAACACCTTTTTTACAGGTTCTGTAACTTTTACAAAACATATTTTACCATTTACCTTCTTAAAAGTACCAAGTGCCGAAATAAATACTCCTATTCCGCTGCTGTCTATATAATAAACATCTTCCATATCTATTATTATTTTCTTGGCACCAAGCTCTATTTGGGAAAAAATAACATCTTTTAAATCTGATGAAGTATATACATCTATATCTCCATCTAATTTTAGTATAGCAGTGTTATTTTCAAGTTCTTTAACAGAAACTTCCATAAAAAACTCCATTTAATTCTCTTAAACTTCTTATATGTTAATATTAACCTAAATAATATTTTTTACAATAGTTAATTCAAAATATTTTTAATATGTATAAAATGTATAATTATTCGTACGTATAAATAGTATGATATCAATTTATACAAAAATTTTGTAAAATTTATCATACAATATCTATTGACAATAAAAACTAATTGTAATAATATTGATTCTAAAATAAAAATGACACTAGTATCATTTTTATTTTTCATATTAAATTTAAAATTAAGAGGTGAACGCCAAAATAATACAATGCCTAAAGTAAATCAAGAGTATTTTGAAAACAAAAGAAAGATAATATTAGAAGCAGCTATGAAAGTTTTTCTAAAAAAACCTGCTTATAGTGTTACAATGAAGGATATTATTAAAGAAGCAGAGTTAAGTCAAGGAGGGGTTTATAAATATTATTCAAATATAGATGATATTGTTGTTTCACTTTTAAATAGCAAAAAAACTAATATAAATCCTAAAGATATCATAGAAAAATATAATAATGAACCTGAAAAAGTTATATTTGAATTATTTGAATACTTTAAGAAGTTTTTTTTCATTACGGCAAGCGAATTTGGTAAAATAATGTTTGAACTTCAGCCAATCTTTTTTAATGATAAAAAAAGATTTGAAAAACTTAAAAAAAGCATAAATAAAGATGTTAATTTATATTTTTGGCTTACTGAATTATTTTTATTTATAGATAAAAAGATAGAAGAGAAATATTTTGTGCCAATAGCTGAACATAATGATATTTATATGCAGATTATAGTAACTATAGCAGGTATAGGAACTGAATTAATATTAACTAAATATTATGATTTTGATAGAAAACTCTATTATTATAGAGATAACATGGAACAAAATAGAAATTTAGAGATTAATTTGAACAATTTAATTGATAATTTGTGTAAAACTGTATTATATTTACTTGGAAGCAAATACAGTTTTGAGAATTTAAAAAAAACAGAAGAGTAACTTACGTATATTTAGATAAGGAGTGCTAATGAAAATTAAGATAGAACTTACAATATTTTTATTAATGTTTTTTACTGTGAATATTTTATATTCTCAGACCAATACATTAACTTATGCTGCATATATGGAAACTATAAGGGATCAGATTCCAGAATTAAAAATAAATGCTGTTACTGAAACTAATGCTGAAATGAATCTTCTTAGTGCTAAAAGTTCAGGAGATGTTAATTTATCTGCTCAGCTTGGTGCTGTAGGAAAATACGGAAGTTTATCAAGCGGAAGTACTGCTTCAACAACAGCAGGTCCTACTGTAGAAGCGGCTGGAATACAGGCTGGAATCGGTGTAGGATCATTAATACCATATAGCGGAACTACTTGGTCTGTTAATTTAACTCATAGCTCTTTTTTGGGTGGGAAATTATACCCAGACGGTGTTAATTCTGTAGATTTTAATAATTATCTGCCTTCTCTAACAATAGAAGTTACCCAGCCTCTTTTGAGAAATTTTTTCGGTAAATTAGATAGATATCCAATTAAAGATGCAGAATATGCTCTTGCCATAGCAAAACTTCAAAGAAAATTAGATGATGCAAGTGTTATAGTATCATATCAGAAAATTTATTATCAATGGATAATGTATGAAAAACTACTCGCATACTACAGAAGTATGTATATCACTGCAAAAAGATTTGAAAATCAGATGAGAGACAGATATAACAACGGACTTATAGATAATGACTCATATCAGAATGCAAGAACTCAAACTATGGTATACAGTGATTATTATGCTCAGAATCAGGTTTATTTAGAAAGTCTTTTAGCAACTGTGAGTTTCTTTATGCCAGTAACTAATATAAAACCAGATCATACCACTTGGGATGCTTATTTAGATTTGGGAAGCAATATGCAGATGGAAAGCGTACCTTTTGCAGACAGTGTAAACGGACAAATTGCATATCAGTCAAAAATAAGAGCAGAATATACACTTGAGGCTATGAAAAATGGAACTTTACCTAATTTAGACTTAGTAGGAAGTGTTAGTTTAAATGGACTTAGCCCAAACAGCGACGGATATTTTCAGTCTTTTGGAAGTATGACAAATGTTGACTTCTTTGCAGGAGTTCAGTTCTCATACCCTATAGGAAACAGAGCAAATAAAGCTCAGTATCAAATGGCTGAAAACTCTTTATACGGAATTATAGCTCAGTATGATCAATTAGAAAAAGATTTTAATACTCAATTACAAACATATATTTCAAGATTTAATGCCTACAAAAATTTAATAGCAAGCAAGCAAATGCAAATAAGGGCTATTAATTCTAGAATAGCAACTCAGCTTCAAAAATTAGATCAGGGACGTTTGGAAATTGATGATTTGCTTACATCAAGATTAGACTTAGTTGCTACGCAAACAGAACTTTTAAATCTTCAGTACGAGTTTATAACAACTATATTTGATTATAGGGCTCTGCTTGCAATTGATTATGAATAAAAAAACTTTTTAGCAATTTTCATAAGGATTTAGAGGAATAAAATAAAAAATCATCTGGAGGTTAATTAAATCATTAGCCTCCAGATGACAAAATCTTTTAAATTTTTAATTTAATAAATAAAATAAAAAATAGGAGTGCAGTAATATATGGAAAAAATTATAGTATTTTTTGCCAAAAAAACTATGCTTGTAAATATAATAGTATTAGCTATATTATTCGTTGGAGGTTATTACTATTTTAACTTACAAAAAGAATCAATACCTTCAACTGATTTAGACAAAATGCTTGTGGCTGTAACATACCCCGGAGCTACTCCTCTTGATGTAGAGCAGAACGCTGTTATACCTATAGAAGAAGAACTTCAGGCTATAGCTGGTATAGATGAATATGAAACTACAATTATTGAAAATGTTGCTATAATATTAGTAACATTAGATGAAACTCTTCCAGACAGACAGCCTGTTAAAGATGAAATATTCAGACAAATGCAGAACGTTCCAGACTTGTCAGAAGATGTTGAAGAGGTTACAACTTATGACTTAAACCCTAATAAAATGTCTATATATACATTAGCTGTACACTTTAAAGAGGGTATGGAAGGTGATGAGAGAGAATTATTTGATGTAAGCCAGTGGCTTGAAAATGAGCTTGTAAGGCTTGAAGGTGTAGGCGAAATAAGAATAGACGGAAGAACTGACCCTGAAATTAAAGTTTATGTAGACCCAATAAAAATGAGGCAGAACTATATAGCTTTAAGTGATGTTGTAAATGCTCTTAGTGTAAGAAATGTAAGAGCTACAGGCGGTGATATGGAATCTGGAGGAAAAGAACAAACTGTTGTAACTTACGGAGAGTTCCAAAATCCATTAGAAGCAAGCAATGCTGTTATACGTTCTACTTTTAATGGTCAAAGAGTAAGAGTTAGTGATATAGGACATGTTGAAGAAGGATTTGAAGATAAAACCGTTTATATGAGAGTAAACAAATCTCCTGGTTATTCTTTATCAGTAGTAAAAAATGAAAATGCGGACATTCTTAAAACTATTAATGTGGTAAACCAATACTTAAAAGATAATGCTGACTTAATACCAGATAATATTCAGGTATCTGTTATGGGAGATAATTCAAGAACTATAAAATCTCTTTTAAGTATTGTAACTTCAAACCTTATTCAAGGATTTATAATCATATTTATAACATTAATAATATTCTTAGACTTTAAAAGTGCTATGTTTACAAGTTTGGGTATGATTATTACTATGTTTTCTTGTTTTATATATATGCAAATAGCAGGAATAACATTTAATACTATGTCATTAGCAGCTATTATTACCGTACTTGGTATGATAGTAGATAACTCAATAGTAGTATCAGAAAATATATTCAACTTCAAACAGGCTGGATATAAAGGACTTGAAGCAACAAGGCTTGCTGTAAGCGATGTTGTTATGCCTATGGTAGCTTCTACTCTTACAACAGTTGCAGCATTCTTCCCTATGCTTACAATAAGCGGTATGATGGGTAAAATATTAAATCTTTTCCCTAAAATAGTTATATTTACTCTTGTTGTAAGTATGCTTCAGGCTACTTTGCTTTTGCCTAATCAATTGCAGGACAAAGAAGATAAATATAAATCATATAAGCCTAAAAAGAAAAGTAAATTTAAAAACCCTCTCGATTTTGACAAAGATGCACTATTTGATAAAATGAAAATACCTTTTGGTGTAGCATTAGAAAAATTAATTCATATAAGATATATTGTAATAGGTTTCTTTGTTGCCCTTCTTATAGCTTCAATATTTTTGGCACAAAGTAGTTTCAAAAATTTTGTACTTATATACGACACAAGTGCTGATACTATAGTTATCAATATAGAAATGCCTACTGGTACTACTAAAGAAGTTACAACAAAAGAGATTGCAAAAATAGAAGATGCTGTTTTAAATGTAGTAAAACCAGAAGAGCTTGTTGCTTTATATTCACTTGTAGGAAAACAGGTTGACCAAGAGGTTGTTTCCGAAGAAAAAGGAAGTTTGGCTGGTATTATGGTTTATTTAGTACCTGCTGCTGAAAGAAACAGAACTGCTGATGAGCTTGTTGCTTTAATTAACGATGAAATAGATAAAACTGATATAAGACAGACTGTCCCTATATTTAGTATGAATACAAAAGGAAGTATTGACCCAGGAGATCCTGTAGATATAAAAATAGTAGGAAACGATACTGAGCTTGCTAAAAAAGCTAAAGAAGATATAAAAGCATTTTTAGCTACTGTTCCTGGAGTTATTAACATTGATGATGATGACAAAGTCGGTAAAGAAGAATTAAGAATTATGCTTGATTATGATAAAATAGCAGAACTTGGCGTTAATGTAGCTACTGTAGCTAATGAAGCTAGAACTGCCTATTATGGTACCGAAGCTACTTACATACAGGAGCTTGAAAATAAATTAAACTTCAGAGTAGTATTTGATGACAAATATACTTATGATACACAATATCTTACTAATCTTCTAATACCTAACACAAGCGGAAGACTTCTTTATCTTCATAATTTAGCAACTATAGAACCCGCAGACGGTCTTGCAACATTAATGCACTATAATGGACAGAGAACAATAACTATTACAGCTGATATTGAATATGGACAAAATACATCTCAGCAGGTTATGAATGCTGTTAGAGAAAAATATAAAGACTTCTCAAAACAATACAGAGGATTAAAGCTAGAGTTCGGTGGTGAAGCTAAAGAAACTGTTAAAGCGTTAAAACAGTTAGCTTTCAGTTTTGCTATGGCATTTATATTCGTATATATTGTATTGCTTTTACAGTTAAACAGGTTTATACAGCCTATTATGATAATGATAATTATTCCATTTGGTTTAATTGGGGTATTATTAGGTTTTGCTATACACAGAATGCCTTTATCATTTATGGGCGTAGTAGGTATTATTGGTTTGGCGGGTGTTGTAGTAAACAATGGTATTATACTTGTTGACCTCATTAACAAAATCATAGATGAAGGGGTAGAAGGAGGTAAAAAAGGGGTTGCCAAAGCTATTGTTGATGGTACTAAACAGCGTCTTCGTCCTGTATTTTTAACTACAGTTACTACTGTTGTAGGGCTTTTACCTACTGTATATGGTATAGGCGGCAGAGCCGACATTATTATTCCTATAGTTATGGCATTAGCTTATGGGCTTTTATTTGCTTCACTTCTTACACTCATATTCTTACCTTGTATGTTTATGATTATGTTCGACTTGAAATTAATAAAAATTCCTCCTACTAAAAATCCTTCAGATGAGATTACCACTACTATAACAACTACGGCAAATTAATTTAATTCTTATAAAAAATAATTATTAATTAATCCCTGATATTTTAATAAATATCAGGGATTATAATTTTCATATAAAGTTTAATTATTATTTATTTATGATAGTTGACAATTTTTCTATTTATAAATATTATTATTAACAAAAAATTAATATACTTTGAAGCTGATTAAATGAAGGAGCTCAATAAAATTATGGCTAAGACTATTAAATGCAAATCTTGTAAAACTGTAAATGATAAATATGCAAAACAATGCCGTTCATGCGGTACATTACTTTATCCTGAAATATCATATAAAAATGCAGCAATAGTTACAATTGTGTTAGACATTTTTTTTACTTTTGTATATCTTTTTGGAATATATCTTTTTATTGTTAATGCCAATAATAATGAAATACCTAAATATATTACTATACTTCCAGCCCCAAATACACTGCCTTATTTTTTAATAATAGTTCTATTTTTAGTATTTGCTGTTACTAAGATACTTTATATATTAAATGTATTTGTATTAAAAAAAGATATCATATTTACTATAAGACGATTTAGTATGTTTATTGAAGCGGTTATAATGTTTCCTATTCAAACGATACTGGCATTATATTTTTATGAGCCTGCTACAAATCAGGATAAAATAGTAAAAAAAATGGATTAAACTTATGCCTTTAAATATATTAAAAAGCATAAAAAGTGCTTATAAATTTATCAATGAAAATAAAAACTCTTCTTCCATTTCTTCAATTGCATTAATACCGACTATGGGAGCTTTGCATGAAGGGCATGTTTCATTAATAAAAAAAGCGAAAAAAGAATGTGATGTAGTAATAGTAAGTATATTTATTAATCCGCTTCAGTTTACAAAAGTAGAAGATATAGAAAAATATCCAGAAGATATAAATAAAGATAAGCAAACTTTAGAAGAATTAGAAGTTAATGCACTATTTTTGCCGTCAGTAGAAGAAATGATACCTGATAATTATAGCACATATATAAATATGGATAATATATCTTCAATAAAAAGACCGCTATATTATAAAGGAGCAGTTACAATAACAGCCAAACTTTTTAATATATTCTATCCCACACATGCTTATTTTATAGAGCATGATTATCAAAAAATATTTTTAATAAAAAAAATGATAAAAGATTTTGGATATAATATATCAGTAAAAACTATACCTATAGTAAGAAATGAAAACATGCTCGCTTTAAGCAGTTTAAATAGCCTATTAAGTGAAAGAGAAAAAGAAGAAGCATCAGTAATATACAAATTATTAAAAGAAGCAAGAGAAGAGTTTAAAAAAGCAAGTACAAAATCATCTTACTTAATGGATATAATAAAAAATAATCTACGTTCTCATAAAATGTTAAAATTAGAATATATTGATATTGTTGATAAAGATACTTTAACTAGCGTAGAAACTGCCGCAAAAAACTCTATTATATTAATATCCTGCTACTGCGGATCTACTAGATTATTAGATAATATGCCTTTGAAATAATATTATATAGTTTCATATTTTACATCTATAATAATTATAGTAAAATAAAAAGTAGAAAATAAATACAAAATACCAACTGACAATTCAAAAAAATATTATATTATATTTTTTTACTTCCGAATACTAAAAAAGATTATTACTACAAAATAATTATGAGGTGTATTATTTATGTTTAAAATTATTATTCAGAGAGAAAAAGAATATCAAAATGTTTCTAAACCTAAGTCCGATAAAAAACCTGAAGGTTCTACCGTTGGAATTTTGTATATATTAGATGAAAAATGCAACAATATTTTCAACTGTTTTACTTTAGAAAATATAGGTCCTTCCACCGATGAAAAAGAAAAAGATAGAAGAATTATTGCTAGAAATTATAAATTAGAATGGACTGTTACATCGCTTAATGGTGTTGTACCAAAAGAATATAATAATAAAGCACTTCTTATCACATGCGATGATGTACTTCCTTCTTTTAGGAATAGAAGAATATTAATACATGTAGGAAATTATCCTCAAGATACTTTAGGGTGTATACTTCTCGGGGCTGTAAATAATGATAATGGAACAATAGAACAGAGTGTCAAGGCAGTAACAGAATTTTATAATATAATAAATAAATATGGAGCAGAAAATTTTGTTATTGCTATAAATGAGATAAAATAATAACTTGCTGAAAAACAAATAAATATTTATACTATAGTATTTTTATAAAGAGTGAGCTATTTTTTTAATTAGTAAAAAATAATACATACTTATATTTTAATTAAAAGAATATAAGTAGTTTAAAAACAAGTATATTATAAAAGCTGGGATTCCCAGCTTTTTATTAAATCTTTTACACATTATTAAATATTCTTACCTAGCCCCTTTATCATAAGGAACTCCTGATGCTTTTGGTGCCTGTGAATTTTTAGAAGTAAATGCAAGCACTATTATAGTTGTTATATAAGGTATCATTTTATATATATTATTCGATATAGGAAGATTTGCAAGTATAGGTATTCCAGAATAAGCAGAAGCTAAAGTTTTCATAAGTCCAAAGAAAAATGCAGCATATAATATCTTCATAGGTTTCCATTGTCCAAATATTAATACTGCCAAAGCCAAGAAACCATATCCTGCTACAGTGGCATTAAAGTTTGTAGAAGTAGGTATAACAAATACTAATCCTCCTAAACCACCCAAAGCTCCTGATATGGCAACACCTATATAACGCATTTTATAAACATTAATACCTACAGAATCTGCTGCCTGAGGATGCTCTCCGCAGCTTCTTAGTCTAAGACCAAATCTAGTTTTATAAAGCAAAAACCAAGATAATGCCAATATTATAAAACCTATATATGTTGTTATATATGTATTTTTAAAAAATAATCCACCTATTATAGGAATGCTTCCAAGTATAGGTACAGACTCTATTCTAAAATTATTAACAAAACTTATCTGCTGAACTGTTTGAATAGCTCTTGTTACATATATAGCAAAAGCAGGAGCAAATATATTTAAAGCAGTACCGCTTATAACTTGGTCGGCACTCATACTAATAGCAGCATATGCATGAAGAAGAGAAAATATTATACCAGCTAAAGCAGATATAATCATAGCAAGAAATAATGTAATAGCAGGAGGAAAATTAGCCCCTAATCTGCTTATAA
The DNA here is from genome assembly GCF_002379365.1 of Brachyspira sp. G79. GTDB lineage: Bacteria > Spirochaetota > Brachyspiria > Brachyspirales > Brachyspiraceae > Brachyspira. The sequence continues at coordinate 246,469 of NZ_JQIU01000007.1, forward strand.
AAAATATACCCGCAAAAGCTCCTATTATCATTATTCCTTCAAGAGCAATATTAACAACACCGCTTCTCTCAGAAAACATCCCCCCCAAAGCTACAAGTAAAAGCGGAATAGAAAAAAACATTGTCTGCTGAACTAAAAAATAAATTGTATCCATTGAAAATCTCCTTTTATCTAAAGTAGCTTTAAATATTTACTCATTAGCATTTTTCTCTTTTTTATTTAGCTTTTTAGATATAAACCCAACAATGGATTTAAAAAGCAAAGCAAAAGCACTAAAATATATAATAGAAGCAATAATCATCTCTATAATCTCTGGGGTAAAATTATATATCTGCATATAAAATCCTCCCACAGTAATATGAGCAATAAAAATCCCCGCTATTAATATACCTATAGGGTGAGAAAGTCCAAGCAAAGCAATAGGTATACCCATAAATCCTTCTTCAGCAAGTACATCAATAACCTCTATATGCTTACCTACACCAGAAAGATATAAAAGTCCTCCTCCTAATCCTGCCAAAGCACCAGCTATAACCATAGAAAGAATTATATTTCTTTTTTCGTTAATACCAGCATATTTACTGGCATCTTTATTAAATCCGCATGCTTTAAGCTCAAAACCAAATGTAGTTTTTGAAAGTATTATATATACTATTATTACAACTATCACAGCAATGAAAAAACCACCATTAGCACTTGAACCTTTAAATATCACATTAAGTCCCATAGTAGGCATTGTTGCAGAAGGCGGAATATTCTGAGACTGATTTTTAAGCATATCATAAACTGTAAGTGTAACAAGGTAATTAACCAAATACATACCAATATAATTCATCATAATGCTTGAAATAACTTCATTAACATTGAAATGAGCTTTCAAAAAACCGGGTAAATAAGCCCAAAGCCCTCCAGCTATAAAAGAAACAAGCAAAGCAATAACCCAATGTAAAGCAGGAGGAATAAATGTACATTTAATAGCAACAAGTACCGCAGCATAAGCACCAACTATAAATTGACCAGGAGCTCCTATATTAAAAAGACCATTTTTAAAAGCAAATCCTACAGAAAGTCCTGTGAGTATTAAAGGTGTAGCAGTATATATAACTTGCCCCATTCCTCTGCTTCCTCCAGAAAAACCACCCGAAAGTATTGTCATAAAGGCTGGAAAAGCATCATAAACATTACTTACTAAAAGTATTATAAGCCCCAGAAGCAACCCTATAATAATAGCAAGAAAAGAAGAGAATATATTAATAAATCCTTCTTTCTCCAAAATACTAGCCAATTTGTTTTTGAAATCCATTAAGTACTCCTTTTATAACAATACATTATTAATATTTATGAAACTTGTTCGTTAATAAGCTTATGGCATTCTAACGAATGTCAGGAACTCACAAGTTTTTTACTTCTTCTATACTCAAGCCTGTTAATTCGCTAATAAGATTAATATCCATATTTTTATTTTTCATATTGATAGCCAATGAATATTTTTCCTTTTCTATACCCTCTTTTATACCTTCCTCTCTTTCTCTTTTAAGCATTATAGTCTGTCCGTATAAAAAAGCATCTCTGGCATTATAAACTTCCATCTCTTCTTTACTTGATATAAATCTCTCATATTTATCTATTACTTTAGGCATAATACTATTAACCTCCTTCAATTTATCTTTTACTTCTTCCAAATCTTTTACAGTAAAAAACTCTATCCAAGATAATATTTTATTTTTCTTAATATCATCTGTATTTGAATTATATAATATTTTTATAAATCTTGGTATTTCTATAATATGCATTTGAATAATATCCAATGACACATTATGATTTTGAGTATCTATAAACTTAAAACATCTATGAGCTTTACCTTCATCATAAAAATCCATATTAAAATTTACAAAATTAATGCTTATAACCTGACTAATAATATCATAAGATTCATTCTCATTAAGTTCGCTTACTATATTTTTTGCTATATAATAATATATTCTCTTTACAAAATCTATATTTCCAGAAAGCTGTATCTCTATAATAATTTTTTTATTATCTTTAGTAATTGCTTTGACATCTAAAACAGACTCTTTAAGATTAATATTTTCAGGCAGATTATGAGGATTGATTATTTCTAAATTATAAACTTCTTCAAACCCTGAATCTCTAAGTACACAATTAACTATATTTTCAAGTATGTCTTCATTACCAACAGAACCTAAAAGATAACGTACGAAATAATCATTCATTCTATTTATGCTTCTCATAAAAAATAAACCAAAAATAATATAAAATTAAATATTATGCACTCCTCTTAGAGCCTGCCATATAAAGACCAAGTTCATTAATAGTTAAATCCTTATTAAGAACATTAGCTACTATCTCGCCCTCATATATAACTAATATCCTATCGCTTAAATTCATTACCTCATCAAGCTCTAATGAAACAAGTAAAATAGCCTTTCCATTATCTCTTTGAAAAATTAATTCTTTATGTATATACTCTATAGCACCAACATCAAGGCCCCTTGTAGGCTGAACTGCTATAAGTAAGTCTGGATTTCTGTCTATCTCTCTTGCTATAATTATTTTCTGCTGATTTCCTCCAGACATGCTCCTTGCTATAGTTTTAGAGCCTTCCGCACTTCTTATATCAAACCTTTTTATTAGTTCATCAGCATAATTATTTATTTCTTTAAACTTTAAAAATCCGTTTTTTTGAAAACTATCTGTAAAATATGTTTGAAGTATAGTATTTTCTGCAAGAGTATAATCAAGAACAAGTCCATGTTTATGCCTGTCCTCTGGAATATGCCCTATACCGCTTAATGTTTTTTTTCTTATAGATAAATTAGTAATATCTTTACCATTTAATGTAACAGTTCCGCTTGACATCTCCATAAGACCAGTAAGAGCATATATAAGCTCGCTTTGCCCATTTCCGTCAATACCAGCAATGCATACTATCTCTCCAGAATGTACATCAAAAGAAACATTTTTTACTAGATTTTTTTCGCTTTTATTATTAAGAGATTTAACATTTAAATTTTTTACAGAAAGTATTATATCTTTAGGCTTAGCTTCAGTTTTTTCCACTACTAAAGATACCTTTCGTCCTACCATCATTTCTGACATCTCTTCTTTAGTAGTGCTTTTTACATCAATAGTTCCTATATATTTACCCTTACGAAGAACAGAACATCTATCAGCAACCTCTTTAATTTCGTTTAATTTATGAGTAATAAATAGTATAGATTTACCTTCTTTTACCAATGACTTCATTATTTTCATAAGCTCTTCAATTTCATTTGGAGTAAGTACAGCAGTAGGCTCATCAAAAATAAGTATATTATTATTTCTGTATAGCATTTTTAATATTTCTACCCTCTGCTGCATACCTACAGTTAAATCGCTTATAAGAGAGTCTGGATAAATTTCAAGCCCATAAGTTTTGCTTAATTCCATTACTTTTTTTCTAGCATCATCAACCTGAAGTATTCCATGCTTCACGGTTTCAACTCCAAGCATAATATTTTCCAAAGCAGTAAAATTATGTACTAATTTGAAATGCTGATGTACCATACCAATACCTAATTCATTTGCCGTATTAGGATTATAAATATTTACCTCTTTTCCATTAACTTTAATAATGCCCTCTTCCTGCTTATAAAGTCCAAATAATACGCTCATTAAAGTGGATTTTCCAGCTCCATTTTCTCCAAGCAAAGCATGTATTTCACCTCGTTTTAACTGTATAGTAATATTATCATTAGCCACTATTCCCTTAAAACGTTTTGTAATATTAAGCATTTCAACTACATATTCTGAATTTTCCATATCTTTTATACCTATCTTACTATTAACTATTAAAAAAAATCATAAAAGAGATACCAACAATATAAAATGTCAGTATCTCCTAAAATTAACTAATCTCAATTATTGTATAAAATTAACTTTTACTGTATCTAAAGGCAATTGATTAATGTCTTTAGCATCTTTGTCCGTAAGAACTTTTATTTCTCCCACTACCATTCTTTGATATATAGCATCATAATCAGCTTGTGTAAATTTTTTAAATCTTGAAGTTTTCATAGGAAGCCCTATACCATTAACTTTAGCGTCAAGTACAACAGATTTTCCGCCCGGGAATTTACCATTATAAAAATCATCTATAGCATTATACACAGATTCACCTAGCATTTTCATAGCAGAAGTAATAACTGTATCAGATTCAGCACTTTGATCTATATCAACACCTATAACCAAAGCATTATTTTGTTCAGCAGCACTCATAACAGAGTTTCCAGCTCCTCCTGCAGGTGCAAATATTACCTGCACTCCGCTTTGATACCAAGAAGTAGCAAGAGTCTGATTTTCAGGAGTAGCATTAAAGTTTCCTATATATGTATAATTAATTTTCACACTTCCAGAAGACATTTCTTTAGCTGCATAATTAGCACCTTGTACAAATCCGTATCCAAATCTTATAACAGCAGGCACAGCCATACCAGCCATAACTCCCAAATTAGTATATCCTTCCTTTACTATAGCATATCCAGCTAAAAATCCAGCCTGCTCTTCAGCATAAAGCACAGAATAAACATTAGTTTCTATTCTAAAATCAGTATATGTTCCGTCCTGAGGAGTACCATCTAAAAGTACAAAAGCAACATTAGGGTGAGTATCCTGAGCTCTGTATACTGCAGGTTCAAATAAAAATCCGGGTGTTACAACTAGTTTTGCACCTGCTGCTACTGCCAAATCTATAGCATCAACATATGCGTCAGTTGTTTTTTGAGTAGGCTGATAATATTTATGAGATATTCCTTTTTCCTGAGCATACTGTGTCAAACCTTCCCAAGCACCTTGGTTAAAGGATCTGTCATCTATAGTACCAACATCTGTTATCAATGCTAGTTCATATCCTCCAGATTTTTTTCCGCCTCCGCATGAAACAGTTACTATAAAAGCTGTAACTATAATTATTGAAGTGAGAAACTTTTTCATATTTCTGTCTCCTATTTTTTATTATTTATTGCTCAATTTTTATTAAAGCCTAAATTAATATTTACTTTATATAATCTACGTTTACTATATTTAAAGGTAAATCCTTAACACTTTTTGCATCTGTATCTTTTAATACTTTAATATTTTTATTTACAAGAAGTTTATATATATAATCATAATTATCCTTAGTAAATACATTAAACTTTGAAGTTGTCATAGGAAGTCCTATTCCATTAACTCTTGCATCTAATATTACAGTCTTTCCGCCGTCAAATGTTTTATTATAGTATGAAGCAACAGCATTATAAACTGACTCTCTTATCATTTTCATAGCTGAAGTTATAACAGTAGGCGATTCAAAACTCTGATCTACATCAACTCCTATTACCAAGCCATTATTATTTTCAGCTGCACTCATAACAGAATAAGCAGCTCCTCCTGCAGGGGCAAATATTACCTGTGTACCGCTTTGATACCAAGAAGCCGCAAGAGTCTGATTTTCAGGAGTAGTATCATAATTACCTACATAAGTATATTTTATATTAATATCACCTTTTTTAAGTTCTAATTCATTTGCAGCATAATCAGCACCCTGTAGAAAACCATAGCCAAATCTTACAACTGCAGGGTGAGCAACTCCTCCTATAACACCTAAATTGGTATATCCTTCTTTAACTATAGCATATCCTGCTAAAAAACCAGCCTCTTCTTCAGCATAAAGTATAGCTATTGTATTATCTTCTGTTCTATAATCAGTATAAGTACCGTCCTGAGGCTCTCCATCTATTAATATAAAGTTTACATTTGTATAAATATCCTGAGCTTTATATATAGCAGGTTCAAACTGATACCCCGGAGTTACTATTAATTTAGCACCTCCTTTTACAGCAAGCTCTATAGTATTTAAATATGAATCTATATCTTTATCTGGAACTTTATAATATTTATGAGTTATACTATAAGTCTGAGCATAATCCTTTACCCCCTCCCAAGAGCCTTGATTAAACGATTTATCATCAACACTGCCCAAATCTATTAAAACAGCTATTTCAAAACTATTTGTGGTATTATTTTTTTCTTCTTTGCCGCATGAAAATAAAAACAAAGATACTGCTAATAATAATATTTTTTTATACATAATCCTATCCTAAACTATTATTTGTTTTTTATTTCTTATCTTTTGTTCTATTTCTTATCTTTTCTTATCTTTTTCTATTAAAATTTTAATAGATTCTATAATCAAATCTATTGCTTCTTCTCCTGTATAATCTTTTGAATCATTAATATTATTTTTCACCCTCTCCTGATTGTGAAGAACAAGCATAGCAGCACCAGTACGTACATTTTTGGAAGCTCCAACAGCAAAAAGCGTAGCAGATTCCATTTCAGAAGCCAAACAGCCTGCTTTAATATAACTATCCCATTTATATAAAAGCTCTTTATCAACAGCCATACTCTCTGGAGCATGCTGAGCATAAAAAGCATCTTTACATTGTACAACACCTACATGACTTTTTGTTTTTATTTTTTTAGAACCTTCAATCATAGCTTCAAGCACATCAATATTAGGCACACAAGGAAACTCTTTAGGTATATAATTATCCATAGTTCCGCCGCCTTTAACAGCACCATTAACTATTACGACATCCCCAGGTAAAACTCCAATATTCATACCGCCGCAAGTACCTACACGTAAAAAAGTATCAGCTCCAATCTTTATAAGCTCCTCTAATGCTATTGCAGTAGAAGGTCCTCCTATACCATGAGACACTGCAGAAACTTTAACTCCGTTTATATATCCTGTATAAGTGGCATATTCTCTATAATCAGCTATTAATTTTGCATTATCAAATCTTTTAGCTATTTTGGCACATCTTTTAGGGTCTCCAGGCATTATAATATATCTGCCTACATCCCCCTTTTTTAATTTTAAATGATGAACTAGATTTTCATTTTCTTCATAATAGGCTTTAGGAAACATATTTAATTACCTCTTTTATCTTTCTCATCTAATAAAACTATAGCTTCTAATGCAGTTAATATCATATTTTCTATATTATCGCTATATTCAAGATGAGTACCCATTCTCTCTATCATGGTATTTTCTACTATATGCATTATTCCTCCTGCACGCACTTTTCTTAAAGAAGCACATGCAAAAAGGGCAGCACATTCCATCTCTGAAGCTATTGCCCCGCATAATGTATAGTATTTAAGATTATTTTCAAATTTCTCTCTGAAAAAAGAATTCTCAGGCTCCAATTCTCCGTAAAAGCAATCCTTACTATGAACAACACCTATATGATAATTAGCATTTATTTTTTTAGCAGCGTCTCTTAAAGCAAACATAACATCAGTATCAGCAATAGCAGGATATTCAAAAGGTATATATTCTCTTGTAGTGCCTTCATCTTTGATTGCAGCCTGAGCTATAGCTAAATCATTAGGCTTTACCTTAAGACTAAGTCCTCCAGCTGTACCTACTCTTATAAAAGTATCCGCACCTATATTTATAAGCTCTTCCATAGCTATTGACGCAGAAGGTCCTCCAATCCCTGTAGAAGTTACAGAAACGCCTATACCTTTATATTTGCCTGTTACAGTAACGTATTCTCTGTTATCAGCTTTAAGAACTGCATCATCTAAAAACTTAGCAATATAGCCTACTCTTTTAGGGTCGCCTGGAAGAAGTACATATTTAGCAGCATCACCTTTTTTTAATTTTATATGATACTGAAGAAGTCCCTGTTTATTGGCCTCTTCATCATAAAAAGCCTTTATTTCTTTTGCTGATTCCATAATTTATACTCCATTTTTATTAGAGAAATATTTTATTTTTTTTCTGCATTTACTATAGCAATACCGCTGCTTGTACCAAGTCTGTTTGCTCCAGCATTTATCATTTTTATAGCATCTTCATATGTTTTTATTCCGCCTGACGCCTTTACACCCATTTCATTTCCTACAGCCTCACGCATAAGTTTTACATCATGCTCAGTAGCTCCTGCTGAAGAAAATCCTGTAGAAGTCTTTACAAAATCAGCCCCGCATTCTTTAGCTATTTTGCATGCCAAAACCTTCTCTTCATCTGTTAAAAGACAAGTTTCTATAATAACTTTTAATACGCTTGCAGAACAAGCATCACGCACCTTTTTTATATCACGTTCAAAAAGGTCTATTTTTCTGCTTTTTAGAAAACCGATATTTATAACCATATCTATTTCATCTGCACCACTGTCAATAGCAAATTTAGCCTCATAAGCCTTAGCCTCTTTCATCATAGCTCCCAATGGGAAACCTACAACTGAACAAACTTTTACATCAGAATGCAGAAGAAAATTATAAGCAACATTTACATAAGCGGAGTTAACGCATACAGAATAAAATCCATATTCTTTTGCTTCTATACATAACTTCCTTATATCATCTAGTGTTGCCTCTGGTTTAAGAATGGTATGATCGATTAATTTACTTATACTGTTCATTTTTTTCACCTCTGTTTCATATCATATAAAATATCACTCTATTTGTCAAATTTATTATGTATAAAAGACGAATTTATATATCTTATACACTTATAGTATAATAAATTAATTTGTTTAAATCATGTAAAATATAGAAATAATTTATTGATTTTTGGTTATGATAAAATACAAAATGAAAGCATCAAACACTTTCATTTTGTATTTTATGTAAACATTATCCTTTTACAACTTTTTTTATTGCTTCTATAACAATATCCTGCTCTTCTTTAAGAATATCATTATCTATAGGCAAAGCTATATTATGTTTTGAAGCATACTCAGATACTGGCATATCTCCTTCTTTGTAGCCCAATTTTTTTACTAAAATAGGAGCTAAATGTATAGGATGAGGATAATAAAGTGCTGTAGGAACTCCTAATTCAGCTAATTTTGCCCTTATTTCATCTCTATTATTTTCTACCTGTATAACATATTGTGCATGAACACTTTGAGTATATTCTGCTATTTCTGGTACTTTCACAATGCCTTTTAACTGTTCATTATAATATTTAGCGGCATTTCTTCTATATGCCATATCCTCTTCAAAACCTTTAAACTTCTCAAGCAAAATACCAGCCTGCATATTATCTAGTCTTCCAGTAGTACCCAATTTTACATGATTCATACCGCCTTCATCACCATGATGACGTAATTGTTTGAGATTTTTATAGAACTCTTCATTATCTGTAAATACCATTCCACCGTCTCCGAAACAGCCCAAAGGTTTTGCTGGAAAAAATGATGTAACAGCAATATCTCCCAATTTTCCAGAGCATGATTTTATATTTTTGTAGCTTGCCCCAAATGATTGGCAGGCATCTTCTATTACAAAAATATTGTTTTTTCTAGCGATATCAAGTATAACATCAAAATTAGCACATTGACCGAATAAATTTACAGGTATAATAGCTGCTGTATTTTTGTTTATTAAACTTTCAAGTTTTTTTACGTCCATATTGAAATATTCATCAATATCGCATACTCTCACTTTCATACCTAAAAATGAAGGAGCTTCAGCAGTAGAAAAAAATGTCATAGCTGGTACTATAACCTCTTTATTAGAATGATCCTCACCAGCATTAAAGCCTAATGCCAAAAGTGCAAGAACCAAACCAACATGTCCAGATGAAACACCTACCGCATATTTTGCCCCTGTATAATTTGCCAATTCTTTTTCTAATGTTTCTAATTCTTCACCAAATACAAACTGACTTCTCTCTATAATAGAAAATATTTTTTTATCGATTGCTTCTTTTCTTTTTTCATATCCCCTGTAAAGATTCATATATTTCATAAAAAATCCTTTATTTATATAAATAAATTGAAATTAAAATTTATATAAATTGTATTCAAATTATAATTATTGTCAATAGATTTATTAAAAAAAATATTATTAATAGTAATATTTTAAAAATACAGAGTAATAATTCTTGAAATACACGTTTTATTTTACTATACTATAATGTACTGATAATTTAATAAGAACAAGCGGAAATTGATTATGAATATGTATGTTAAGGATTGTCCCAAGCGAACAGAAAAAATATTATTTATGAAAAAAATACCCAGTGATAAATTATTAATACCAAAAATTTCTAAAGACTTTTTGGATATGCTCCATTCAAACGGTATAGAACAATGTGATGCTCTGCAAATAGCATTTGAAGAAGCACTTACCAATGCCATAATACATGGAAACAAAAACAATTATAATAAAAATGTATATTTCAATATCAATATAGATAATGAAAAAATAGAAATTATAATAGAAGATGAGGGTGAAGGATTTGATTATTTTACGGCTATGATAAACCTTACAGAATCACAGGAAAATATTTATAAAGACAGCGGAAGAGGTATATTCTTAATTTCTCTATATACAGATGATTTTTACTTTGAAGATAATGGAAGAAAAATAGTAATGATTAAGTATAGAAATTAAGAGGCAAATCTTTTTTATTATTTTTTATAAAATAGAGTAAAGAAAATAAACTGCTTAAAATCTCTGACATAGGAAAAGAAAGCCATACCCCAGTCATATCAAAAATATATGATAAAATAAATATTAATGGCATTATAAATATAAATCCTCTTAAAATTGATATTATAAATGAAGGCTTGGCATTATCCATAGCACTGAAATATACACAAGTTATAATATTATATCCTGCAAATATAAAAGCTGTAAAATACATACGAAGTCCATTAACTGATATATTCTGAAGAGTTACATTGTTATCTTTGTTAAAAATAGAAGTTATACTGTCTGCAAATATGAAAGTAAAAATATACACTATAATAGAAACTAAAGATGATAAAATCAAAGCGTATTTATATATTTTGTTTATATTATTGATATTGCCGTAATTAATGCTTATTATAGGCTGTATACCCTGACCTATACCCGTAAATATTGCTATAATCACCAATGCTATATTAGCTATTATTCCATATGCTGCTACCCCAACATTTCCAGCTATATTAAGTATTACTATATTAAAGGCTATCATAACAAAACCTGATGACACTTCTGTAATTAAAAAAGAAATACCTAATAAAGATATTTCAAAAATATTTTTTAAGTTTATATTAGGTTTTACTATAAAAAAAGTATTTTGCTTTTTAAAAAATATACTTGATAATATAATAATACTTACAATAGGAGAAAAACCTGTGGCAAGAACAGCCCCGAATATACCCATTTTTAGAGGAAATATAAATATATAATCAAAAATAATATTAAATAAACTCCCCATCACCATAGCAAGCATTGCAAGTTTTGGGTGATTGTCATTTCTTACAAAGCCTAATAAAACATTATTAAGCATAAACATAGCTGAAAATATAAATATCACTTTTATATATATGTCTGTCATGGCAAGTATTTCATCTCTAGCCCCAAGAATATATGCAATATCTTTTGTAAAAAATAAAGCTATAATAATAAAAAATAAATAAGCTGCAAATACATATATCAAAGCATTGGTAAAAACAGTATTTGCTTCATTATCTTTACTTTGAGTTTTTAATATAGCATACTTTGTAGCAGAACCCATACCAATCATCAAACCCAATCCGTTTATAAAGTTAAAAATAGGTATAGCTATATTTAAAGCAGTAAGCCCATCGGCACCGATTCCCCTAGCTACAAAAAAAGTATCCGCAAGTATATAACATGAAAGCCATATCATTCCAAGTATATTTAAAGATACATATTTTATAAATAAATTAAATATATTCATAAGTAATACTCCGTAAAATGCATAAGTATTCAATAATAAAAAAACGTTTGCTTTCATGCTCTCAAAATATACAGCATGAAACAAACGTTTTAAAAAATTTATCTTGTGACAAATTATTTTAATATTTATAGCAATAAATAAGAATCAAAATTACAAGCTATTTTTTATAATTATAAATAAAAAAAATTATAAGTCAAGAATTATGATTAATAATAGAGTTGTTTTTTAAATACTTGACAAGATTAACTATAAAATCGTATAAATTACATATTAGACATCAAAATATTGTTATTTTAAAATATTTTTATAGTAATTACAATTATTTATGTAATACTTTATACAAGAAGTCTTTAACTCTTTCATGCTTAGGATTAGAGAACAACTCATTAGGCTCTTCATCTTCAAGTATTTTTCCGTCATTCATAAAAAGTATTCTAGTAGCAACATTTTTTGCAAATCCCATTTCATGAGTAACTATAAGCATAGTCATACCTTCTCTTGCAAGCTCAACCATAACGTCCAAAACTTCTTTAATCATTTCAGGGTCCAATGCTGAAGTAGGTTCATCAAAAAGCATAATGTCTGGTTCCATTGCCAATGCCCTTGCTATGGCTATTCTCTGTTTTTGACCGCCTGAAAGTTTATTAGGGTATACATCTTTTTTATCTACTAGTCCTACTTTTTCTAACAATTCAATAGATTTTTTTTCTGCATTCTCTTTTGAAATCTTTTTTACTTTCATAGGAGCTAAAGTAATATTTTTCATAACTGTTTTATGAGGAAACAAATTAAAATGCTGAAATACCATTCCAAGTTCCTGACGCATAAGGTTAATATCAGTATCTTTGTCCATAATATTTTTGCCGTTTATGATAATGTCTCCTTCCGAAGGCTCTTCAAGACGATTAATGCATCTTAAGAATGTTGATTTACCGCTTCCAGAAGGTCCTATTATAGCAATGATTTCACCTTTTTTTACATCAACATCTATACCTTTAAGAACTTCCAGTTTACCGAATTTTTTATGTAAATTTCTTATCTTAATCACTTTCTCTCAAACCCTCCTCAACTTTTCTCATAAACATAGCAAATATTGAAGTTAGTATAAAATATATTATCCCTACAGCAATTAAAGGTTCAACTCCTCTGTAGGTTTGGCTTGTAATGATATTAGCAGATCTAAGAAGGTCAACTCCTCCTATAAACCCTACAACAGAAGTTTCTTTAAGAAGTGCTATAAACTCACTTACAAGCGGAGGAAGTATCTTTTTTATTGCCTGCGGTATTATAATTTCCTTCATAGAAAGAGAGTAATTCATACCCAAAGCTCTGGCTGCTTCCATCTGTCCTTTATCCAAACTCTGTATACCAGCCCTTATAATTTCAGCAACATAAGCTCCAGAGTTAATACCGAAAGCAATGGCTGCTATAATAAGTATAGGTGTGTCTCTTAAACTATCAACAAATACCACATTAGCCCATATCATAAGCTGTACAACAACTGGAGTTCCTCTTAAAATATTGACATATAAAAATGCTATTTTTGAAAGAGGATTAAAATTACTAAATTTTTTCGAGTTTTTGAATGGATAAAATTCTGAAAGCTGAAGCAAAGCTATAAAAATACCTAGTATAATACCTATAATAGTAGCAAGGGCAGTTGTTCCTACAGAAAATATCAATCCTTTTATAATATAGATGTATCTACCATTGGATATGAATATTACTTTAAGAAGTTCCAAATATTCAAGCATATAAACAAACCTTTATAGAAATATATCTTCTCTTTAAGTTTTTTATATATAAATATTTTAATTTATATTATCAAAATTAATTAAAAAATAAAGAGAAGACATATATATATTTTAATTATAATTAATTTGCAAAATATTTATTGAGTAAAGTTTCATAAGTTCCGTTTTCATTAATAGTTTTTAGAGCATCATTTACTTTAGTGAGAAGTTCGGTATCATCTTTTCTCATGGCTATAGAATACTCTTCAGTAGCAGAATCAGTTTCTATTAATTTTAATTCTTTATTTTGAGCAACATAATTTTTAGCAGGTTCATAGTCTAAAACCACAGCATCAACTTTTTGTGATTTTAATGCTAATATAGTTTCAGAAGTAGCATTGAATTTTTGAACTTCTACATTAGTCATTTCACTAACCAAAATATCTCCAGTATATCCTAATACAACCCCAACTTTTTTGCCTGCAAAATTATCAAAAGATGATATATCAGTATTATTTGAAAGTACGACTATAGACTGTTTAGAATTATAATAAGGTTCAGAGAAATTAACAAACTGTTTTCTTTCTTCTGTTGCAGTCATACCTGCTACTATAAGGTCTATTTTTTTAGCTTCTAAAGCTGGAAGAAGTCCGTCAAACTGCATGTCTACAACTTCAATTTCAGCTCCTATTAATTTTGCAATTTCATTTATCAAATCTATATCAAAACCAACAATATTATCACCTTCTCTATATTCGAAAGGTTCAAATTCAGCATTTGTTCCTACATAGAGTTTATTTTTATCCTCTTTTTTCTGACAGCCTATAAATACGGTTAAAATAATAGATATGGCTATAATTATTCTAAAAAGATTATTTTTAAACATGGCGGGCTCTCCTAAATTATTATAGTGTGAATTAATTAAAAAATACTATATGTAAAAATTTTTTATTTCAAATAATTTTATATAATAATATAAAAAAGTCAAGGTAAAAATAAAAATACTAATCATATAACAAAATATATTATTAACTGTTTAAAATATAAAGAAAATAAATAAATTTGTATAAAAAAACTATATAATATATAATTCTAACAATTTATAAAAAACAGGAGTATTAATGCGGGGTTCTGCTGTAGCAATAATATTTATAGTAGTAAACATAATAGCAGTAAGTATATTTTTAATAGTATCTACAACATCTATTAAAACTTCTATATTAACAGAGGAAAAATTATCAAGAGAATCTTTAAACACTATTATAGATATATATTATAAAAAAATATAGCATCTCAAAATTATTATAATGCAGTATCTGTTATACCAAGAATAGATATATATACGCTTCATTCATTAAGTAATTATATACAGAGGGTAAAAACTATAGAAGCCGATGCTACACTTATAGAAAAACCATTAACATTTCAGGAATATCAGTATCTTCAGGCTAGAATAACAGAAAATATTGATAAAATTAATTATACAGCAAGAAACTATCCAGTTCTTAGAACCAATCAGAATTATATAACAGCATTAAGCGAAATGCGTCCTATAATAGAAGATGAGAAAAAATCTATTTCACTTTATAACAATTATGTTGCTGAATATAACAAATTAACTACAACTCCTCCTTCAAGTATAGTGGCTGGAATAATGGGAAAATTTCCTTTTTTAAGATTTGAAACGGGTACTAATATTATAGCACAAACCGCACATATGTTTCAATAATTATTAATAAAATATAAAAAATAATATTTATTGTATGTTATTGTATTTGCAAAAAATGTAAGTTTTACTATAATATAAACATGATGCAGAGCAAATATATGGAAACATACAAACTTTATGAATAATATAGAAGATTTAAAAAATCTAAAAAGAGTAACTCAGAAAGAAATAGCAAAAAGACTTGGAATAAGCAGAACTACTGTTGCAAGGGCTATAAACGGCAGTGAGTTTATTAAAGAAGAAACAAAATCAAAAATACTTGAATTAGCCTCAAAGCTCAATTATGAAAAAAATTATATAGGAAGTTCTTTAGCAAATCAAAAAGAAAAGATTGTTCATTGTTTAGTAGCATATTCTTTCAATGAGTTTTATACCAGCGAAATTATACGCGGATTAAATACTGTATCGAAAGAGTATTCAATATACAATTATAATCTAAAAATAACAGCTACAGAAATACATTCCCCAGATAAACAAATAGAACTACTTAAAAAAATATTAAAAGAAGATGATATAGACGGACTTATAATAACACCATTAAATAGAGATGTTATTTATGATATTTTAGAGCCTTATTTTAATAAGATAAAAATAATATCTATAGGAACAAGACTTTCTGAAAAGATTGCCCATGTTGGTCCTAATCATATAAAACAAGGTGCTATGGCAGCTGGTATAGTTTCTAATATGCTTAGAGATGATGAAGGACTTCTTATAATAGATAATGGTGATGATAAAATATCTTCTGGAATGTATTTAGAAGGTTTTTTAGAGAGAATAAAACATACAAATATAAGTATATTAGGTCCCATATTATGCGGTAATATAGAAGACAGTATTTACACAATCAAAGAAATGTGTGTTAAATATGATATTAAAGGTATTTATATAAATAGATACGCTCAGGAAATATACGATATAATAGACAAAAATATATTAAATGGTAAAAAAATAGTTACACATGGTATGGCAGGAAGTATAAAATCATTAATAAAATCTGGTATAATATCATTTACTATTATGGAAGAAGTATTTATGGAAGGATATGATGCGGGTAAAATGATGTTTGAAATGATATATAAAAATCATATAACTAATAATTGGAAAGTATCTGATTCTAAAGTGATATTTTTTGAGAACTTAAGTATTTAATTTTATTAGACAACTATATATTCATACATTACACTTACTGCTTGCATAAAAAATTTATTTGATAATTTCACTTGATAAAATTAACATATTGTGATAATATATTTAAGATATATTATATGATGTTATATCTGTTTACTTTTTCAAAATTAGAAATTAAATAATATTAATAAATTTATTAGGAGATATAAAATGGAGCAAAAGATAAGATTAGTAGAAGCAAAATATAAAAAAGAAGCTATTTTGCCTTTTGAAATAGGTGATACAGTAAAAGTATGGGTTAAAATTATAGAAGGCGACAGAGAAAGATTACAAGCCTATGAGGGTACTGTTATTTCTATACGCGGTAAAGGAATTAATAAAAGTTTTATAGTAAGAAAAATCTCTTATGGTGTAGGTGTTGAGAGAATATTCCTTCTTAATTCTCCTAGAATAGATCATGTTGATATTATACGTAAAGCTAAAGTAAGAAGAGCTAAACTCTACTATTTAAGAAAGAAAGTTGGTAAAAAAGCACGCTTAGTAGAAAGATTAGGCGTGAAAATTCCTAAACATTCAGATTTGATTAAAAATACTGCAGAAGAAAATAAAGCTGAAGAAAGCGATTCTTCAAAAGCAGAATAATGTTTTTTAATTTTGTTATTTTTTAAGGAGAATTTTTATGGGTTATAAAATAGTTGCCAAAGAACAATGGTCAGAAAAAGTATTTATGATGAAAGTTGTAGCTCCTGATATAGCTAAGCATCGTAAAGCAGGTAACTTCATCATTTTCAGATTAGATGAAAAAGGCGAAAGAATACCGCTTACTATAGCTGATGCTGATACAGAAGCTGGAACTATTACTATAGTAACTCAAAGTATAGGATATTCTACTTCTAAACTTATGCAGCTTAAAGTAGGTGATGAAATATTAGACGTTATAGGACCTTTAGGTCAGCCTACTCATATCGAGAAAAAAGACGGTATAGTTTTAGGTGTAGGAGGCGGTGTTGGTATTGCACCTTTACATCCTATAATGGAAGCTCATCATAAAGCTGGAAATAAAGTTATCTCTATATTAGGTGCTAGAGATAAATCACTTATCATTATGGAAGATATGATGAGAAAAATATCTGATGAAGTACTTATTTGTACTGACAATGGAAGCTATGGAGAAAAAGGGGTTGTTACAAATATGATAGAAAGAATCTATGACAGAGGAGATAAAATATCTGAAGTTATAGCTATCGGACCTGCTATTATGATGAAATTTGTAACTATACTTACTAAAAAATATAATCTTCCTACAGTTGTTAGTTTGAACCCTATTATGATAGATGGTACTGGTATGTGTGGATGCTGCAGAGTAAAAGTTGGCGATCAAACTAAATTTGCATGTGTTGAAGGTCCTGAATTTGACGGACATTTGATTGATTTTGATCTTCTTATGAAAAGACAGGCTATGTACAAAAAAGAAGAGCATGAATGTAATTTAAAATTGGCTAATTAATTTTTATTAAATTTGTATTTAAAAGTTATAGTCCAAATTGGGCTATAACTTTTTTATTTATGCGGTATATACCTAAACAACTATAATTTGTCAAAAATTAATTTTTTAATTTTAAATATTTGCAAGGTTTCACAGTCATAATACAGTTCTTTTATGACGTCTATACACCACACTCTGCGTGCCACAACTGCAAACGAAGGAAATACTATTAAGTATAGGTGTATGCGGCAAAAAAGCTGATAATTCTATATAATATGCACCAATTGACAAAATAAAATCATTCCAATATAAAATATAATCTTTCGCTACTACGCAGAACGAACCACAACTATAATTTAAAAATAATAAATTAAAAACTTATAAATATTAATAAAACAAGTCTAATAAAAAATATTAATTTTTTACAATTTTATGTAAATTCTAGGCTTAAAATGATAAAAAACTTTGTTTAACTATAAGCATATAAATAATAATGATTAAATAACGGAGTTTTTATATGCATACAAAAATATATTCAGAAGCTCTTTACGGAATAGAAGGAATACCTATTGTAATAGAAGTTAATATATCAGAAGGATTGCCTAAATTTGATGTTGTAGGACTTCCAGACCAAGCAGTTAATGAGGCTAAAGAAAGAGTAATAGCAGCAATAAATAACAGTGACAGATTTTTTCCGCCAAAAAGAATAACTATCAATTTAGCACCTGCCGATATAAAAAAGACTGGGAGTATGTATGATTTGGCATTTGCTTTGGGAATACTATCATCAAGTGCTCAGGTATTTTTTTCAGATTCTATGGAAGATACTATTATACTTGGAGAGCTTGCTTTAGATGGAAGTGTGAGAGAAGTAAAAGGAATATTTTCAATGCTACTAAATGCCAAAGAACTAGGGATAAAAAATGCTATTATACCATTTAACAATATGGAAGAAGCTAATATAATAGAAGGGCTTAATCTTTATCCAGTAAAAACACTTAAAGAGGCAATAGATGCTGCAGAAGGAAAAAAGGCTTATATAGTTTCAGAAGGAAGATTTAATTTTGATATTTCTGATGATGATAAAATAGATTTTTCAGATGTTAAAGGTCAGGAATATGCCAAAAGAGCCGCAATGATTGCAGCTGCTGGCGGGCATAATTTTATAATGATAGGAGCTCCAGGATGCGGAAAAACTTTAATAGCAAAAAGAATACCTACAATACTTCCGCCTCTCACTTTTGAAGAAGCATTAGAGATAACAAAAATATATTCTTCTTACGGGCTATTGTCAAAAAATATGCCTATAGTAAAAAAACGCCCATTTAGAATACCACATCATACTTCATCTTATGTAAGCCTTGTAGGAGGGGGAAGAAATATAAAGGCTGGAGAAATTACATTAGCACATAATGGTGTTTTATTTCTTGATGAGTTTGTAGAGTTTCAAAGTTCAGCATTACAAACTTTAAGAGAGCCTATGGAAGAGAAAACTATAACTATAAGCAGAGCAAATGGCAGTATTTCTTTTCCTGCTAACTTTACATTGATTGCAGCTATGAATCCATGTCCCTGCGGTTATTACGGAGATGAAAAACATACTTGCAGATGCTCTGACATAGCTAGAAAAAAATACATTGCAAAACTTTCAGGACCTATACTAGACAGGATAGATATATCAATAGAGGTGCGTGCTGTTGATTATAATAAAATGACTTCAAAAGCTGATGGAGAAAGCTCTAAATCTATGCGAAAAATAGTTACAAAAGCAAGAAAAATACAGGAAAAACGATTTAAAGAAAACTCACTTAAAATATTTTCAAACTCTTCTATGGGTATAAAAGACACTGAAAAGTTCTGCATATTAGACGATAAAGCAAGAAATTTACTTAATCTAGCTATGGAAAGATTTTCAATGAGTGCAAGAAGCTATAATAAAATATTAAAAGTATCAAGGACTATAGCCGATTTGGAAGAAAAAGAGATTATAGGAGTTGATCATGTTACAGAGGCACTTCAGTACAGATTTAATTTGAATTGATTATTATTAAAAGTATAAAATATACTTGTTTCAAAACTACTTGACAAGATTATATATAAAAATTTAATAATTTATCAATTATATAAATAATGTTTTATATGTTGTACAAATTATTATTTTAGTATATAAATATCCAGTCTTTCATGTCTGCGGACAGTACCCACTTATTTGTGCAACCTATACCTGACGGTACTTATATGACCGAAAAAGAAGTGGGCTTTAAGAAGTACTCAGAACGGCGGACTGTGTACTTTGTAAGGACAAATCAACTCTTATAAAATAAAAAACACTAAAAATTAAAACAGTATAATTATCTATTGGTTTAATTTTTAAACAAGTCTAATATATAAAAATAACTATAAAGAAAAAATAGTAGTGTATATTTTTATATTAGCTGTATAAAAACAAAAGATTACAACACATCTAATATTTAAATATTTTTATATACTTTTTACAAAAAATATATTTTTTTAAATAATACTTTAATAATATACCGTATATATGTAATTTTAACCATTTTTAATATATTGAGGTTGATATATATTAAATATATGTTATCATAACATGTATATAGGACTTTTATATGGATATGGTATGAAGATTGTATCTGGCAGATTCTTCTCTAAATCTGAGTTAAGAAATAGAATATTAAGAGATGTGATTATATTAGTATTGTTCTTATTTATAGCTTTTTTGGTGTATATACAGATGAGAAGCCCTATACCTATTAAATTTATTTTTAAATCTCTATTTCAGGACGTAAAAACTTCTATAGTAGAAGAATATTCCAAAATATTTTACCCTACATACTACTTCTCTATGCAGATGACGCCCATATTTGATATAGTAAATCAAGCACCTGAAGCATATAAAATACTTATAACAAATTTCTTTCCAAAGCATACATTTATAGAAAAAGCTGCCATGAAAGTCGGAAATAATTATATGTCTATTACCAAAGAAGGAAACGGATACAAGGTTGTAGGGCATATTGTAACCAATAGCAATGAAAGCAATCAGTATGCTTCTGTACCTTTTGAACAATTAAGTATAGATTCTTTCTATGTAAAAGACGGAAAACCTTATATACATTTAATATACATAGCAAATGAAAATATAGCATTTGAATATATATCTCAGTTTAATGTTAATTTTAATGATGTTGAGCTTAAAAATATAGAAAATATTTACGCTTATTTAGTTACTGGAAACAGCAAAATTACTTTTCCAGTATCATACAATAGTACAAACAGCAATACAAACAATAATATAACAGCACTTGATTATAATGCTATAGCCGATATTATGACTAAAGAATTTAACGGTACTAATGAAGACATGATAAAAGTATATTATAAAGATAATGTATATTGGGGATATAAGGGTTCATTCTCTGTAGCGGACAATAATATAGAAATAGGCATCATCATACCAGAAAAAGCACTTATAAATAAAATACAGGTTCCTATTATACTATTCTTAATAGTATTTATTGCTGTTAGTGTAATACTTGTTGTCATATTAGCAATACATTATATTAGAATTATAGAAGACCTTAAAAGAAATCACATGAATATAAAGAAAATCATTGAAGAAGGCGAAAACACTAATGTAGAGTTCAAATCTACATTAAGATACGACAGCAATACAGAAAAAATCAATAAAGCATTAGAAGAAGTAATCATGAAATCAATCGCCGCATTCAGTAATACAGAGGGCGGAAGATTATTTATAGGTATATCGAATGACGGCGAAATATTAGGTCTTGAGCATGATTATAGCACATTAAAACATGCCAACAGAGATTTTTTTGAGCTTCATTTAAGAACACTCATTGAAACCTATTATGGAAATGCTTTCTCTGCTGAGGGAATAAGAATCGATTTTGTTACCGAAGATGAAAAAGATATATGTATAGTTTATATTAGTAAGGGAAAAGAGCCTGTATATACTAAAATTACAAATAAACAAGGGGCAAAAGAAGAGAAATTCTATATACGTGTAGGAAACTCTTCAAGAGAAATAGCTAATGCCAGCGAAATAATAGCTTATGTTAAAAAGCATTTTAAATAATTAAATGTTTTATATATCTAACTTGACTATTTATAATTAATACCATATAATAATTATTATTAATAATAAAGGAGTGTTTATATATGTCTGTATATGATAGTATTATAATAGGCGGAGGTCCTGCTGGGCTTTCTGCTATGCTGTATTTGGGCAGAGCTTTAACAAACTCTCTTCTGATAGAGAAAAAAGGAGCTGGCGGTCAGATGATGAGTACTGATACAGTTGAAAATTACCTAGGCTTTCCAGAAGAGATAAGCTCTTTTGAACTTGTTGCCAAAATGCAGCAGCATGCCGAGAAGTTTTCAAAAAATGAAATAGTTTATGATGAAGTTATAAAGATAGAAAATATAAAAGAAAAGGTAAAAAAGGTTATCACAGCTGACGGAAAAACTTATGAAACAAAAACTATAATACTTGCTATGGGAGGCTTTGCCAAAAAATTAGGAACTAAAGGAGAGGATACTTTTTCAGCAAAAGGTGTTTCATACTGTGCTACATGTGATGGGGCTTTCTACAGAAATAAAACTGTTGCTGTAGTAGGAGGAGGAAACAGTGCTTTTGATGAGGCTTATTTCCTTACAAGATTTGTTAATAAAATATATTTAGTTCATAGAAGAAAAGAGTTTAGAGCTGAACCTATAAACGTAAAACATTTAACAGATACTGGAAAGGTAGAATATGTACTTGATTCTGTTATAGATGAAATTTGCGGAGACAGTAAAGTTACAAGCATAAAAATAAAAAATGTACTAGACGGAAATATTCATGAACAAGCCGTAGACGGGGTATTTGTATTTGTAGGACAAGAACCTGCAACTCATTTCTTAAAAGATACTGGAATAGAATTGAAAGAAACTGGTCATATAGTTACAAATATGTCTACAATGGAAACTAATATTGAAGGCGTATTTGCATGCGGAGATTCTGTATTTAAACCTATACGTCAGGTTGCTAATGCTGTAGGAGAAGGTGCTGTTGCTGCTGTAAGTGCCACAAATTATATAAACAAAGCATAATAAAAATAAATTATAAAAAATAAATGAGCATAACTTAAAACATTATGTTCATTTATTTTTTAAAATATCTCTTATAACATTAGCTCTAATTTCATCTATATTTTTGTAATAGCTGCTTTTCTGATATAACTGCTTTAAATGTCCGCTTTTTCCAGCTGCTATAATATAATATAAAGTATCAAGCTCCAAATCCTCAAGTATCCCGTAATCAATACCTACTCTAAGCCATAAACTATACTTTATAAGCTCTCTATATTTTAGAGTTCTTGCTGATAATAATATTGCTCTACTTCTGTATATTCTATCTTCAATTTCTATTCTATCCAATTTTTTTATTCTGCTTCTGATTCTTTTCTCTTTTTCTGATATTTCTTTAACTTTTTCGATAATACTGTCAAGTATAAACCTCTCAGTAACTCCTATCATAATATTATTTTTTATATACATAAGCCCATTTTTTATACTAGCTTCAAATCCCATTTTAGCACATTCATTAACAAAATAATCTATATTATCAGGAGTTTTCCAAATAAGACAAGGTATAGCCAAACATACATTTACACTCATAGCAGTACCTATTACTTCAGGGGAGCTAGTTAAAAATCCGAACTTTTTATCATAGGCAAAATCTATTTTTTTGTCTAATTCATTTTCTATCTTGTATGCCCTATTAAAACAGTCCTCAAGTTCTAATCCCCTTGCTATAGTCTGTATTTCCAAATGTTCATTAGAGTTTATAAGTAAAGATGAAGATTCATTTATATCGGTATATAATGAAGCATTAACTAAATTTTTATTTTTTGATATTGTAAGATTTTCTATTAGTATGCGTATATTCAAATTAGGTTCATTAAAAAGTTTTATATATTCAAACTCATGATTTAAATCTTCTATATTTGTTCTTAAAATAGTTTCAGTTTTATCAAAATCATCTTTATCCATATGATAAAAAAATCTGACATTATCCAAATTTCTATAAATTGAAACTTTTGAATATAATACTATATTATCATCATTTCCTTTCTGATATATCCAATTTGCTATGCTGTTATTAACGGACATCTTTTTTTTCGCTCTTAGTTTTTTTAGATATTAAATCATGCTGCAGAGTTTCAAGTTTGTCTCTTATTAAGGCAGCCTCTTCAAAATTTTCTATTTTTATTAACAGTTCTATTTTTTCTTTATACTCTTCTATTTTTGATTCTATATCTCTGAAACTTAAATTTTTATTAGATATTTTCCCTATATGCTTATTCTCTCTATGCATCTTTTTAACTGCTTTAGATAAATCTGATTTTAAATATTCATAACATTTAGGACAGCATACTGCTCCTGTCTTTAAAAAGTCTTCCAAAGAATATCCGCAAACTTTGCATACTTTATTAGAATTAGAAACTTTCTTCTTTTTCTTTTTTGAAGGTAGAGATCTGTAATTAGGAAATACTGTATCAATATTATCGAATTCCAACTCAAGACATTTCTCCATAATATTGCCGTTAATCTCGCATTCTTTACATATATTTATCTGATGACGCTCATTACCTATAATTTCCTGAATATATAATACAGCCTTCTCTTTACCACATATATCGCATTTCAAAATATATAAACCCCTAAATAACTTAGTTACAAAATTTTATCATTTAATAAGAAAAAAAGCAAATAATTTATATACTTTTACCTCAATTTAATAAAAATATTCAAGTCTTCCTTGTTGGTAATCTTTATATTATTAGATGAACATAACACTATTTTTACATTTCCAAAATATTTGCTATATATTTCAGCATCATCTGTAGCTAAATTGGAATTTTTATCGTTAATATATTTTTCAATGGCTGTAATATAATTATCAAATTTAAATCCTTGAGGAGTAGCTGCCCTATAAAGATATGTTCTGTCTATAGTCTCTATTATATTATTATTATCATCAGCTTTTTTTATAGTATCAACCACTTTTGAAGCCAGTATTGCAGCATCATGCTCCAATACAGTCTCATATAAAGATTTTATTTCATTTCTGCTTACAAGAGGTCTAACCCCATCATGAATAAATACATAATCAGTCTTTATATTATCTTTTATAAAAACAACAGCATTATATACAGAATATACCCTCTCACTTCCGCCTTCTATGTAATGCATATTCTTTTTTGATTTTTCTTTTATGCTGTCTTCTTTTTCTATATATTTTTTTATATTTTTTATATCGTCTTTGGAGCTTACTAAGACAATATTATCAAAATTAAATTTAAGCATATTTATTAAAGTATGTACAAATATTGGCTTTTTATCTACTTTTATAAACTGCTTTTTTACTTTACCGCCGAAACGTTTAGAACTTCCAGCTATTAATACTACTAAAGTTGTATTCATAAATATTATATCTCTTAATTATTTTCTGTATTGTCTTTTTTATTATTTTTATCTCTAAGCATTCTTCTCTCTTCTCTTCGTTTTTCTTTTTCTATATTTCTTTCATCTCTAAGTTTATGTCTTGCATCTCTTCTAGCCTGAACTTCCTGTTTCATCTTCAATTTTTTCTCTTCTTTCTCTCTTTTTCTATTTTCATTATACTCTTTTCTTTCTGCATTCATCTTTTCTCTTTTTTCTTTTATCTCTTCAAGCTGCATCTTCCATTCAGCTCTTTCAAGTCTTTTCATCTCTTCACGTTTTTTAGCCTTTTCCTCTCTTTCCTGCATTTTTTCTATTTTTTCTATTTCTTTTTCTCTAAAGAGTACAAGTTTCACTGGGTCTTTTATTTTGCTTAATTTATTTCTCATCTTCTGAATATAATCTTTTCTTTTACCAATATTTTTAGGAAAAAGTTTAGCCCCCAAAGCATCTATAAAAAGTCTTGTTCTTAAAACAACACTATTTTGAGTTTTCAAATTAATAACAGATATCCAAGGAACTTTTGATATAATAATAAGTGCTATAACTCCAGACATAGTATTAGAAAATAAATTACCCCAGAATACTGACCAATAAGATAAATACTTTGTAGTTACAATGATAAATATAAATCTTAAAAACCATATTCTAAGTATACTAATTATAAGAGGAACCCTAGTCCTTCCAAGCCCTATTAAAGCACCCTGTACAACCATAGTAATACCGAAACCTAATACCCCTAATGCAAATATGGGCAAAGCACCATTAGCAACATATAAATCTTCGGCCTCCCTAGTAAATAGTATAGTTATATGAGGAGTAAGAGGTATAACAATAGCTATAAGTATAATAGCTGTAATAGCACTTAATACCATACCTGTATAGCATGACTTTTTAGCTTTATCAGCATATTTAGCTCCTATATTCATACTAACCATAGTTGTAACAGCAGAACCAAATGCCGCTGGAAGATTAAAACATACAGTAGTTATATTATTGGCTATACCCTGACCATTTAATATAGTAGCTCCGTATTTTTCTACTTCAGTATTAATTAAAAAGAAGCCTAAATTGCTTAAAAAAGTAGTAAGCATTGAAGGAACACCTATTATCATAAGTTCTTTTAAAATGGATCTGTCAAATTTAAAATCTTTTAAAGATAATTTATCATCGCTCTTTTTTATAAATAAATCATAATACATCCAAGCTGTAACTATAAGGTATGTAGAAAATGATGCTAATACGCTTCCTAGTATCTTTAAATGCATAAAATAAACATATATAAAATTAAATACTATTTTTAAAAGAAGAAGTATAACACTTCTTATAAAAGTAGCTTCTGGCTTACCATTGGCATTTTTTATACCATTATATAAAGCAGCCAAAAATGTCATAGGCATAACAAAACTATATAATGATAAATACTGATATACATTTTCTTTAATGCCTGGCTGTAAATTCATAGAGACTAATATACTTACAATATAAAGTGTAGGCCCCATAGCAATACCAAATAAAACACCTGTAACTACTATTTGAGTTGATATCTTTTTAGCATTTGTAAAATCCCCAAGTCCATTATACTGCCCAACTATTGCCATAGCAGCAACCCCCAAACCTTGAGATAATGCTGTCATCATATTAATAATAGGTTCAGCAAAGTTTACACTGCTTGCTATAATAGTACCTGTAACATTATTAAGAAAAAGTCCGTCCATTAATGGTATTAACGACTGAACTAAACTCATCATAAGTGTTGGTATAGAAAGCATTATTAATGTATTAGTAATAGAGCCATGAAGTATTAAATCACGCCTTGCTTCTGTTGACTGACTTTTAAAAAAATTGACCATAAATAATTTCCTTTTACTTATAAAAAAGCACTATAAATATTATATACTTAATAAAACAATAAATACATATAATACAAAAAATTATATTGATAAAAAATTGATATAATATTTTACCCGCATATAAAGGCTATATTATACCAATAATAATAAAACTTTTAAAGATTATTTTGATAATATTTAAAAAATTATAATAATTTCATTCATAACTTAATATAAAAATACTGAATATATATTGTACTTGTTTCAAAACCTATTTTAATAATTATTTATAATGATTTAAAATATAATGTTTTTAAATTATAGCGGTACTTTACCATTACGAAGCAGACATCGTGACTGCTCTGCATGCTTAGCAAAAAACCAATTCTTTTATGACGAATGCCTACTGCAACCAAAGAAAGTACCGTTAGGTTGGTATGATAAAAAGAACCATACACTTCGAAAGAACTGCATTTTTCTAGTTTAAATATATAATTTACACAACATATAAAACATTTATTTATAAATAATTAATATTATGTAATTAAAAATAATAAACTGGTAATTTTTTATCAAGTACTTTTGAAAAAACTCTTATATATCCAAATAAATTATCTTAGCACCACTTCCACCCAAATGAAGAGGAGCATCTGAATAATACTTTATATGATTTTTCCCGTCTGTTTGTAAATAATATTCCACCATATTTTTTAACACAGGTATTTTATTTTCGCTTCCAAAACCTTTACCATGTATTATAAGAATAGGACTTATTTTATTTTTCTTACATTCATAAATAAAATGCTTAACTTCTATCAAGGCTCTATCGCTAGTAAGTCCATGCAAATCCAACCTGTCTTTAGGGGTGGCATTTTTTATATTAGGCTTAAATTTAGTATTAATCTTTCTATCATGAATAGATTTTTTAGAATGATTAGTGCAATCGAGATTCTCAATTGCACTTAAAAACATTTCTTCATCTTCTTTTGTATAAGGCTTATTTTCTTTTGAAAAATTAATTTTTTCTAATTCTTTATTATTGTAAATTTCAATATTTTTTTTATTTATATTTTCTTTTTTTGTGTATTCAATATTTTTTTTATAATCAAAATCGTCAGGAAAATATCCATGTTTTAAATAAAATAAAAACAGTTTTCTATCTTCTTCTTCAGATTTTTTTGACATATAATGAATCCTAAAATAATAATATTTATGAATTTAATAATTTCAAAAACTCAGCATTATCTTTAGTAGAATTCATTTTATCAATAACAGTTTCTATTAATTGATCCTCATCTATACCCTGAGACTGCATATATTTTCTTAAAGCCCACATCTTATTTTTTTCCTCTTCAGTAAGAAGTAAATCCTCTCTTCTAGTAGAAGAAGAATCAATATCAATAGCAGGGAAAAGTCTTCTATTTGCAAGTTTTCTATCCAAATGAAGCTCCATATTACCAGTACCTTTGAACTCTTCGTATATATAATCGTCCATTTTACTTCCAGTATCAACCAAAGCAGAAGCTATTATAGTAAGAGAGCCGCCTTCTTCTATATTTCTGGCAGCACCGAAGAATCTTTTTGGTTTATGAAGAGCATTAGAATCTACACCCCCTGTTAACACCTTACCACTTGCAGGAACAACCAAGTTATAAGCTCTTGAAAGTCTTGTAATAGAATCAAGTATTATAACAACATCATGTTTATTTTCTACTAAACGTTTAGCTTTTTCTAATACCATTTCAGAAACCTGACAATGTTTATCTGGAGTTTCATCAAATGTAGATGCAATAACCTCAGCTTCTGGAACTTGTCTTTTCATATCGGTAACTTCTTCAGGACGCTCATCTATAAGAAGTATAAAAAGTTTAATATCTGGATAGTTTTTACATATAGCATTAGCAATCTCCTGAAGCATCATAGTTTTACCAGCTTTTGGAGGAGCTACGATTAAACCTCTTTGACCTTTACCTATAGGGGAAACAAGATTAATAATACGTGTAGATATTTTATTAGGAGCAAACTCCAAGTCTATACGTTCATTAGGGAAAATAGGGGTTAATTTATCAAATTGAGGTCTTTTATAAAGATTATTAGGCTCTTCTCCATTAACTGTTAAAATTTTAAGCAAAGCAAAAAATTTTTCTCCAGCATTATCTTTAGGAGGTCTTACTTCACCAGTAATTATATCCCCCGTTCTAAGACCAAAAAGTCTAATTTGAGCAGGTGAAATATATATATCATCAGGACCAACCAAATAATTACTATTTTGAGACCTTAAAAAACCAAAACCGTCTTGCAAAGTCTCTAAAGTACCCTCAGCAATAATTTTACCTTCCATAGCATGCTGTGCTCTCACTATAGCCTGCATAAGTTCTTGGCGTCTGATATTATTAGAAGTGTCTTTTTTTATACCATAACCTTCAGCAAATTCCAAAAGTTCCTCAAAAGTTAAACAACTTAATTTACTAATATGAATATCCTCAACAGGTTTATTCAGTTTTTCACCATTTAGATCATTATCATAATTTTCATTAATATTAACATCTTGTTCATCTTTTGAAACTATATCATTATTATTATTATCTTGCAAAGTCTCAATCTGTTTCACAACTTTTTTTCTGACAACTTTTTTAGGCTGAGAAACAGGAGTTTCAATTTCTTCATTTTCATTAGATACTTTTACACGTTTTTTTTGGAAAGGCATAATAATTCCTCCATAAACAACATCTATGTAAAGTTATAGCGAACATTCGCTATAACAAAACTATAGATATTATTTATATAAAATTTGCTTATATTAAGATTTATAAACCGATTTGTCTATTTTTATTTAATTAATTTATTTATTTTCAGTTTTAACAGAAGAGCTATCAGATTCACAAAGCATAACTACACACATATCTGCAGCATCACCGAATCTTTTATATGACAAAATTTTTCTTACATAACCGCCATTTTTATCAGCATATCTAGGAGCTATATCTTTAAAAAGTTTAGTAAGTATAGTCCTATCTTTAACATACTTAGCAGCCATTCTTCTATTGTGAACATTGTCAACTTT
Source organism: Brachyspira sp. G79 (assembly GCF_002379365.1). Lineage (GTDB taxonomy): Bacteria > Spirochaetota > Brachyspiria > Brachyspirales > Brachyspiraceae > Brachyspira. Next base: position 276,726 of record NZ_JQIU01000007.1, read on the forward strand.
AGCTTTATATATAATTTTATCAGCTAATTGCTTTATAGCTCTGCCTTTTTCTTTAGTAGTTTCTATTTTTTCATATTTCAAAAGAGAAGTAAGCATGTTAGAAAGCATAGCTTTTTTATGTGCACTTGTTCTATTAAATTTTTTTACTGTAACTCTATGTCTCATTTTACTATCCTTAAAAGTTTATTACCTTTTATATTAACCTCTCATACCAAGATGAGCACCATACTCTGCAAGTTTTTCTTTAATTTCTTCAATAATCATTTCATTAGCACCCATAAGTCTTAACAAATCAGATTCAGTTTTTACAGCAACCTTATCCAAAGTTTTAAGATCAGAAGCCATCAAGAAATTAGCAGTTCTAACAGAGAATTCCACTTCTTCAATATGTTTTCCCTTAAGAGAATCAAGAACAGAATCTTTAGGGGTTTCTTCTATTTTTTCATCATCGCCATTAGCCTCTTCAGGATCCATAAAATGTTTTAAATTATCTCTTAAGATTTTAGCAGCTTGTGAAAGAGCTTTTTCTGGAGCTATATTACCTTTAGTTTCTATTTCAAGAGTAAGTTTTCCGTAATCTATACGCTGTCCTACTCTTATAGGGTCAACATTATATTTAACACTTACAATAGGTGAATATATAGCATCTATAGCTATAGCATTAACATCTTCTACCAATTCAATATTCATTTCTGCAGGCACATAACTATATCCGCCTTCTATTTGAATATCCATTTCAAAGGTATAGCCTTCCGCAATAGTAGCAATATAGTAATCAGGGTTATGAACCTGAGCCTCATTATCATTAGCCACCAAATCGCCGGCAGTAATAGTGCAAGGACCTTCTTTTTTCATATGAATAGTTTTTGTTTCCAAACGATCTGGAAGCGAAACTACAACATTTTTAAGATGCATAATCATCACTATAGTGTCTTCTTTCATGCCGGGTACATTTTCAAATTCGTTGCTGACACCATCTATTTTAATAGCAGTGATAGCATAACCAGGTATAGAAGATAATAATACTCTTCTTAAAGCATTACCAACAGTAACCGCATATCCTCTTTCAAAAGGCTGAGCAATAAATTTGCCGTAAGTAGGAGTCAAGTCTTTCTTCTCAAAAGTAACCCTATGAGGATGTTTAATAGATTCTAATATTTCTTTTAATGCCATTCTTATAATACCCCTTATAAAAGAGTTCCATTACTTAGAATAGTACTCAATGATGAGCTGTTCATTGATAGGATACTCTATATGATCTCTTATAGGCAAAGTAACTATTTCTCCTGTTTTAGAAGAAAGATCCAAACTTAACCATGCTGGAACATATTCACTTTTTAAACCTTCTGCTATAGTTTTAACTTCACCTACAGCATTGCCATTTTCAGTAAAAGAGATTTTATCTCCAACTTTTGTACTGTATGAAGGAATTGACATTTTTTTACCATTAACTGATATAAAACCATGAGCTACAAATTGTCTAGCCTGATTTCTACTTTTAGCAAAACCAAGTCTATAAACAACATTGTCCAAACGTAATTCTAATAATCTAAGTAAGTTTTCACCAGATACACCAGCTACACGTATAGCCTCATGATAATAATTTCTAAATTGTTTTTCTAAAACACCGTAAATACGTTTAACTTTTTGTTTTTCTCTCATCTGAATACCATATTCTGACAACTGTTTCATTTTACGGTTAACAGGACCTGGTACTTCTCTCTTTTTTGTTATAGCACATTTAGCAGTAAGACATCTTTCGCCTTTCAACATAAGTTTCATTTTTTCACGGCGGCATAATCTACAACTAGCATCTCTATATCTTGCCATATTATTTATCTCCTATTAATACAACTTAAATACAAATATTATATTCTTCTTCTTTTTCTAGGACGGCAGCCGTTATGAGGCATTGGAGTAACGTCCTTAATAAGTTTAACTTTAAGACCTGAAGCTTCAACTGCTCTGATAGAGCTTTCTCTTCCCATTCCAGGACCTTTTACATAAACTTCTACTTCTCTAACACCCATTTCATAAGCCTTTTTCGATGCTTTCTCACTAGCAACCTGTGCAGCGAAAGGAGTAGATTTTTTACTGCTTTTATAATCTCCATCTAAACCTGCACTAGCCCAAGATAGAGTGTCTCCATTTCTATCTGTTATAGTAACTATTGTATTATTAAAGCTAGCTTTTATATGTACTATACCAAAAGCTTCAACTTTTCTATCTTTTTTAATTTTTTTATCTTTTAGAGTTTTTTTACCTTTTTGAGTAGCCACTATTCTCCCCCATTAATTATTTTTTACCTGGTGCTTTTTTCTTACCAGCAATAGCTTTTCTAGCTCCGCCGCCTCTAGCATTACGCGAATTAGTGCGTGTACGCTGACCATGCACTGGAAGCCTTTTAATATGACGCATTCCACGATATGAGTGAATATCTTTTAAACGCTTTATATTATTGTAAAGCTCTGTACGTAAATCACCTTCTACTTTAGTAGTGGCTTCTATAGCATCTCTTAAAGCTGTAATTTGTGCATCTGTTAAATCTTTAGCTTTAATAGAATAATCTATATTAGCTTTATCACAAATAACATGAGCAAGAGTGCGACCTATACCGTATATATCAGTAAGGGCTATTTCTATTCTTTTATTGTTTCTAATTTCAACACCCATTAAGCGTGCCATATTAATTATCTCCTTAAATTAATTACTTCTGTTTTTGTTTATGTCTTGGGTTTTTCTTACATATAACTCTAACTACGCCTTTTCTTTTAACTATCTGACAGTCATTACAGCGTTTTTTTATAGAACTTTTTACTTTCATTGTAACTAATCTCCAATTAATTTATTACTTATAACGATAAATTATTCTGCCCTTTGTTAAATCATAGGGAGACATTTCTATAGTTACTTTATCACCGGGAAGTATGCGAATAAAATTCATACGCATCTTACCTGATATATGAGCCAATATCTTATGACCATTTTCTAGCTCTACTCTAAAAGTAGCATTCGGAAGAGGCTCTACAACTGTACCCTCTACTTCTATAGTTTCTCTATCAGCCATATTGTTTACCTTCTAACCTTAGATTTCTTCAATATACCATCATAGTTATGCATTTGTAAATAGGATTCTATTTGCTTTAATAACTCAACGGCAACACTTACACTAATCATTACTGATGTTCCGCCCATCAAATAAACAAGAGAATTATTTGTACCTCTGAAAGGTGCAAATATAGGTATCTTAGACATTAAATCTGGGAATACTGCTATAGCCGCCAAGAATATTGAACCGCCTATAGTTATTCTGCTTAATACTGTCTTAAGATATTCTGCTGTTTGAGTACCAGGTCTATAACCGGGTATAAAACCGCCAGATTTTTTAAGATTCTCTGCTATATCGTCTGGATTAAATTGTACTGATGTATAAACATAGGCAAACATTATAACTAAAAGACAATAGAGAATAATGTATGCCCAGCTTCCATAAGAGAAAAATCTAAGCAATGCATCAAGCCATCTCCATTGAACACCTCTAGTTAAACTAGCTATCTGAGCTGGAATTGCCATTAAAGCAGAAGCGAATATTATAGGTATAACTCCAGATGGATTGATTTTGAAAGGTATATGAGTTGATTGAGCTCCGAATACTTTTCTTCCAACCACACGTTTAGCATATTGAACAGGTATTCTTCTCTGTCCGCTTTCTTCATAAACTACACAGAATATAACTATTGCGAAAATTATGAAGAAAAGAACTATAACTAAAGAGTTTAAATATTCACTTTCTCTTTTCTGTATAACATCGTAAACACCAGCAGGAATACGAGCAACAATACCAGCAAAAATTATAACAGATATACCGTTACCAAGGCCGCGTTCTGTAATTTGGTCACCTAGCCACATTAAGAACATGGTACCAGCAGTAGCTGTTACAACTACTAATAATATAAATCCTATACCAGGATTCATAAATATCATAGCACCTTCATTTATGCTCTGTATCCAACTAGCCATAGCTGCAGATTGTACTATACAAAGAACAAGTGTTAAATATCTAACATACTGATTTATCTTTTTACGACCGCTTTCACCTTCTTTTTGCATTCTTTCGAGTGCAGGTATTACTACCCCAAGAAGCTGCATTATGATAGAAGCAGAAATATAAGGCATTATACCAAGTGCCAATATAGAAAATCTAAATAAAGCACCGCCTGAAAATAAATCCATTATAGTTAAAAGTCCTGCACCGCCTTGCGATGAGGATAAAAAGCCCAAAAGAGCTGTAGGATCTATACCAGGTGTAGGAATATGACTTCCTATTCTATAAACTAAAATAGCTATAACAGTAAATAATATTCTGCTTCTTAATTCCTGTACCTTAAATATATTAGCTAATGATTTCAACATTATTATTTACCTTAAGATTTTTTATCTTCTTTTTTTCTAATATATTTTTTACGTTCATGTATTATAACTTTACCGCCAGATTTCTCGATTTTTTCTATAGCTTTTTTACTAGCCATATCAACTGTAATAGTAACAGCATTTTTAACTTCACCCATAGAAAGAAGTTTAATATAATCTCTTTTAGATGAAAGGAAACCTAATTTTAGTAAAATTTCTCTGCTTATTTCATTACCAATAGAATCTAAATCACCAACATTGATAACATTTACACATTTTTTGAAAGCTGCATTAGTAAATCCGCTTTTAGGGATTCTTCTATGCAAAGGCATCTGTCCACCTTCAAAACCAGCTCTTCTGCTGTATCCAGAACGAGACTGTGCACCTTTATCACCTCTGCCTGCAGTACAGCCCCAACCAGAACCTTGACCGCGTCCTACTCTATGACGTTTTTTGCTTGAACCTTTAGGAGCTCTTAATATTTTTGTATTTTCTTGTGCCATTGTTAAGAACCTCACTTATACTCTACTTTAAGAAGATGTGATATTTTATTTATCATTCCATTTATTTGAGGAGTTGCTTCATGTTCTACAACTCTTTTACTCTTTTTAAAACCTAAAGCTACAACAGTATCTCTTTGAGACTTCTCATAGCCTATAGGAGATTTAACTAATGTTATTACAACTTTAGCCATTATTCTGCCCTCCCATAAATCTGGTCTATACTAATTCCTCTTTTATTAGCCATATGCTCTACTGTTTTCAAAGATTTCAAACCTTCAAAAGTAGCTTTAGCTAGGTTCATTGAATTGTTATTACCTAAAGACTTAGAAAGAATATTTTTTACACCAGCCAATTCTAACACAGCACGTGCAGGACCACCTGAAATTACTCCAGTACCTTTAGAAGCTGGTTTCATAATAATTCTGCTGCTTCTAAATACACCAACTGTATTATGAGGTATAGTTTCACCTTTTAAGTTAACTTCTATCATGTTTTTCTTAGCTTGCTCTATAGCTTTTCTAATAGCATCTGGTACTTCATTTGCTTTACCATAACCTAAACCAACATGACCATTCTTATCACCTAAAACCATTAAAGCGGCAAATCTAAAACGTCTTCCGCCTTTCATAACTTTAGCAACTCTGTTTAAAGTTATAAGACGTTCTTCGTACATACTTTTTTCTTCGTTGTTGTTTATATCGTGTGCCAAGGTCATACTCCTTAAAATTTCAATCCTGCTTCACGAGCACCGTCAGCCAAGGATTTTATTTTTCCATGATATATATAGCCGTTTCTGTCGAATACAACTTCACTTATATTTTTTTCTTTTGCTCTAGCGGCTAAAATTTTTCCTATTTCTTTAGCTATATCAGCATTTTTACCGCTTTTTAAATCTTTTTCCTGAGAAGATGCTGATACTAAAGTAACACCTTTACTATCATCTATTATTTGAGCAGATACATATTTAAGACTTTTATAAACTGTAAGTCTAGGACGCTCAGAGCTTCCTTCTATTTTTATACGTATACTTCTTTTTCTTCTTTCACGTTGAGCTTTAATTTTTTCTCTTAAACCCATAGCTTACCCCTTACTTAGCAGCTTTTTTACTTTCTTTCATTTTTACATGCTCGCCTTCAAATCTAACACCTTTACCTTTATAAGGTTCAACAGGTCTTCTCTTTTTAATATTCATAGCGAGCTCACCTACTTGTTCTTTATCATTACCTTCGATAACTATCTTTGTGTCTTTTTCTACTGTTACTTTTACACCTTCAGGTATTTTCATTTTTACATCACTAGAAAAACCTAATTGTAAAGTTATAATGTCTCCTTGTACATTAGAACGGTAACCTGTACCTTCTAGCTGAAGCACTTTTTTATATCCAGTATTTACACCTTCTATCATATTAGAAATAAGTTTCCACACCAAACCTAATTGTGCAGAATATTTAGCTTTATTTTCTTTAATAGCTTTTTCGTCAGTACTTTCAATCTTAGGAGGTTTAACCCAAAGAGAATTATTTTCAAGTTCAAGTATTATATAATCAAAAAACTCTCTTGTCAACTCCCCTCTTTTACCTTTTACGATTACTTTATGTCCGTCTACTTTAACTTCAACGCCCTGAGGTATCGCTATAGGTTTGTTTGCTAATCTACTCATTATTAATACCCTCTTAATTTATTACCAAACGTAGCATAAAACTTCGCCGCCAACATTTTCTTTTCTAGCTTGTTTATCTGTCATAACGCCTTTGCTTGTAGATATTACAGATATACCAAAACCATTTTTTACTTGAGGTATAGTGTCTACTGAGGTATAAACTCTCAAACCAGGAGTTGATACTCTTTGAATGCCCTCTATTACTGAACTTCCCTCATAATATTTCAAGTCTATTTCTATGCGGAAGAAATTTTTATCTTTTACTTCTACTTTTTTGAAGTCATTAATATATCCTTCTTTCTTTAAAATTGCAAGTATATTTTCCATTTTTGTAGAAAAAGGTATAGTAACAGCTTCTTTTTTTGCTCTACATCCGTTTCTAATTATAGTTAAAGCATCTGCTATTGGATCATGTACGCTCATTTATATAACTCCTTAAATTACCAACTAGACTTAGTTACGCCCGGTATTAAACCTTTATTAGCTAAATCTCTGAAACATATTCTGCACATCTTGTACTGTCTTATGTAAGCACGAGGTCTACCACATATTGGGCATCTGTTATATTGTCTTGTTTTATATTTTTGTTTTTTTGTAGCTTTAACTTTAAGTGCCAATCTAGCCATTATTTATTCTCCTGACTTTTAGGTGCAGCACGGAATGGCAAACCTACTCTTTCTAATAAAGTGCGTGCCATATCGTCATTATCTGCAGTAGTTACTATTGTTATATTTAAGCCTTTTACAGCATCTGTTTTATCAAAACTTATTTCTGGAAATATAGTATGTTCTTTTATTCCTAAATTGTAATTACCTTTACCGTCAAATCCTCTTCTAGGAATACCTTGGAAGTCTCTTACCCTTGGTAATGCTATGAATATTAATCTCTCTAAGAAGTCATACATTCTCTCACCTCTTAAAGTTACACGGCATCCTATAGGCATACCTTGTCTCAATTTGAAGTTAGCTATAGATTTTTTAGCTCTTGTTACAACAGCTCTTTGTCCTGCTATTTGAGTCAATTCTTCTACAGCAGAATCAACATATTTTTTGTCTGTTACAGCCTGAGTTACTCCCATATTAATTATTATTTTTTCAATTTTAGGGATAGCCATTGTAGAGCTTAAATTCATATCTTTTAGCAGAGACTGTTTAATTTCGTTTTCATACCTATCTTTCAATACTGACATAATTTATTCTCCTACTTACTTATCAAGAAAATCGCCCGATTTTTTAGAATATCTTTTTAATTTTCCGTCTGCTTCTTTTCTTCCAACTCTAGTAGCTTTACCGCCTTTATCCACTACCATTACATTGGATATATTTATTGAAGCCTCTTTTTCAACTATACCGCCTTTTTGATTCTCTTGAGTTTTAGGCATAGTTTTTTTAACCATATTGATGTTTTTTACTACAACTCTGCCTTTTTTTCTGTCTATAGACAATACCTCGCCGCGTTCGCCGCTTTGCTCTCCAGCTATTACCTCAACAGTATCGCCTTTTTTTACTTTATATTTTGTCTTACTTAAATCTTGTTTTTTTATCATAATTATATTACCTCTGGTGCAAGTGATACTATCTTCATAAAGCCTCTGTCTCTAAGCTCGCGTGCTACTGGTCCGAATATACGTTTACCTCTTGGTTCTTTTTTATCATCTACTATAACAGCAGCATTCTCATCAAAACGTATGTATGAACCATCTGGACGTCTAACTTCTTTTTTAACTCTTACTATTACGGCTTTAACAACTTTACCTTTTTCTATAGAGCAAGTAGGTATTATATCTGTTACAGAGCAAACAATTACATCACCTAAAGTAGCATATCTGCGTCTGCTTCCGCCTAATACCTTAATACATTTTAACTTTTTCACGCCAGTATTGTCGGCTACATTAAGAGTACTTGGTACTTGTATCATAATTCTTACTCTCCTTCAACCTGTGAAGAAACTGCTGCTTCTGGAGCATGTTTTTCACGTTTTAATACGCTTTCTACATCGCTGTCTATAGAATCTTTCTCTAGACGTTCTGCTTTCTTAATTATTTTTGTCAATCTAAATTTTTTATCTTTACTAAGAGGTCTGCACTCTATTACTCTTACTAAATCGCCTTCATGGCATTCGTTTTTTTCGTCATGAGCTTTATAGCGTTTATTTTTACTAATAGTTTTACCATAGAGCGGGTGTTTCTGCTTGCTTTCTACTTTTACAACTATAGTTTTATCCATTTTATCAGAAACTACAATTCCCTCAAGTACTCTTTTATATTTTTTTGCTTTGCTTTCCACAGTAATACCTCACTATTTTTTTATGCCAAGTTTATATTGACGAATAAATGTCTTAACTTTAGCTATATCTTTACGAGCTTTTTTTAGCTGATGTGTTTGTCTTGCATCGCCTACTACTTTTTCAAATCTATGCTCTTGATATTCTTTTTCTAATTTTAGAAGTTCACTTTTAAGCTCTTCTAAAGGCAATGACTTATAATCTTTTTTATTTTTAGCCATTATATAGCCTCCCTCTTAATGAACTTAGTTTTTATAGGAAGCTTGAAACCAGCTAATCTGAAAGCTGATTGTGCCAACTCTTCTGGAACACCTGATATTTCAAATATTACTTTTCCAGGTTTAACTACAGCTACCCAATATTCAACGTTACCTTTACCTTTACCCATTCTAGTTTCAGCTGGTTTTTTAGTATAAGGTTTATCTGGAAATACTTTTATCCACATCTTACCTACACGTTTAACATGTCTTGATATAGCAATACGTGCAGCCTCAATTTGTCTATCTGTAAGCCATACAGGTTCTAATGCCATCAAACCATAATCTCCGAAAGTAAGATTACTTCCTCTTTTTGATTTGCCTTTCATTCTGCCTCTATGATGTTTACGATATTTCATTCTTGATGGTTGTAACATTATCTATCTCCTTTGGCACTGATAACTTTACCTGCATCATCTTGCTTATGTTCTTTTTTATCAAGAATTTCTCCCTTATAGATCCACACTTTTATTCCGATAATACCGAATGTAGTAAGTGCTTCTGCAGTGCCGTAATCTATATTAGCTCTTAATGTATGTAATGGTACTGAACCATTTTTATATTGTTCTGTTCTAGCAATGTCAGCTCCTGCTAAACGTCCAGAACACATAACTTTTATTCCTTTAGCACCTTTCTTCATAGCCTGAGTTATAACGCTTTTCATAGCTCTTCTAAAAGCAACACGCATTTCTAATTGACGTGCTACGCTTTGTGCTGCTAATGTTGCATCTAACTCTGCATCTCTTATCTCTGTAATTGAGAAATGTACTGGTTTTTTAACCATTTTTTGAACTGCTGTTTTTACAGTTTCAACTCTCTGACCTTTAGGTCCTATTACAACACCTGCTCTTGCAGTAGAGATGAAAATATTAATTCTATCTGGGAAACGTACTATTTGTATATCAGATATAGCAGGGTCAAAAGACTCTTTTTTTCCGCCGATTTTCTTTTGTTCTTCTTTTAATGTTTTATAATAATAATTCATTATATAGCGTCTGATAGATAAATCTTCATGCAAACTGTCTGCATAAGTTCTGCTATCTTCAAACCATTTACTAGACCAAGTTTTGTTAATTCCGAGTCTTAAACCTATTGGACTAACCTTTTGACCCATAGTTTATACCTCCGCTGCTTTAGGTGCTTCTTCTACTTTAGCACTTTTTACTTTTAATTTTTTCTTTTCAGGTTTTTTATCATCACTTAATATTATAGTAATATGTGAAAGTCTTTTTAATATTGGGTCAGCACTGCCTCTGCTTGCTGCACGTATTCTTTTTAATGTTGGAGCTTTGTCAACATAAGCAGTTTTTACCCATAATGTATCTGGATTGATATTTCTTGATTGGAATATTGCATTAGCTATTCCGCTTTTAATAGCCTTTCTTAGAACTACTGATGACATCTGTGGCATTGTTGCAAGATTAGATATAGCATGATTCACATACTCTCCTCTAACAAAAGGAAGTAATCTTGATACTTTCCTGCGGCCAATGCGTAAATAACGTACCTTTACTTTATAATCCATAGTCTAAATCCTTATTTCTTACCTACTTTAGCGGCACCTGCATGAGATATAAATTTTCTTGTTGGTGCAAATTCGCCTAATTTATGACCTATCATATTTTCTTGTATATAAACTGCTACAAATGTTTTACCATTATGTACATTTATAGTAAAGCCTATCATTTCTGGAATAATTGTTGAAGCACGGCTATAAGTTTTTATTTGGTGCTTATTATCTCCAGCTTGTATTTTCTTAAAAAGATTCTTATCTACAAAAGGTCCTTTTTTAATAGAGCGAGACATTATTTTTTACCCCCTCTTCTTTTGATTATTAATCTATCAGAATACTTATGTTTCTTTCTAGTTTTGTAACCCTTAGTAGGTACACCTGTTGGAGAAACTGGGTGCGGATTACCTTGACCGCTTTTACCTTCACCACCACCGTGTGGGTGATCTACTGGGTTCATTACAACACCTCTTACTTTTGGTCTTCTGCCTTTATGTCTTGTAGTTCCAGCTTTACCATCTGTAGTATTGAAATGATCTAGGTTACCTATTTGTCCTATAGTAGCATAACAATTTTCTAGTATTCTTCTTTCTTCACCTGAGCGAAGTCTTATTACACAATAACCGCCTGATTTTGCTGTTATCTGAGCACCACCGCCTGCTGCTCTAACAAGCTGACCACCTTTTCCAGGAGTTATTTCAATGTTATGTATTATAGTACCTAATGGAATTTTTTTCAATGGTAAAGTGCATCCAATTTTAACTTTTGCATTTTCACCGCTTACTACTCTATCGCCTACATTAAGTCCCAATGGCCATATTATGTATCTTTTTTCGCCATCTGTATAGTGTAGTAAAGCTATACGAGCAGTTCTGTTAGGATCATACTCTATAGAAACCACTTTAGCTTCTATGTCATGCTTATCTCTTCTAAAATCTACAAATCTAAATAGTTTTTTATGTCCGCCTCCGCGACGACGCATAGTTATACGACCATTTGAACCACGTCCGCTTATACGTTTTTTTCCGCATACTAATGATTTACAAGGCTCATTTGTTGTAATATCAGAAAAATCTACTACTGTACGATAGCGTAAACTTGGTGTTGTCGGTTTAAATTTCTTAATAGCCATCGGTGTCCCTCATTATTTTACTATATCTATTGATTCTTTGCCGTCAAGAACTATTATCGCTTTTTTATAGCTACGTGTATATCCGCGTCTGCTCATTCTGCGATTTTTCTTTTTTGGCTTAACATTTATTATCTTACAATCTAGCGGATGTACATTGAATATTTTTTCAACCGCTTTCATTAATTCTGTTTTATTAGCGTCCTGTCTTACTTTAAATACATAATAACGCTTTTCTGTTCCTCTAGGCTCAGTTCTAAGCATATTACTTTTTTCTGTAAGTATAGGCTCAATTAAAAGTGAATACATGCTCATATTTTTTAACCCTTAATTCTAGCATTTAATTTAGATAAAGCTGTTTTAGTAAAATATACCTCATCAGCATAAAATAAAGGATGTATAGACATACTGTCTGCATTTACAAGCTTTAAATCTTTAATGTTTCTTAATGATAATAATAATTTATTGTAATTATCACCTAAAGATTCATCTTTACCTACTACAAATGCCACTTTTCTTGTATTTGGTTCTTTAACCTTACTTATAAAACTAGCCATTCTTTTTGTTTTAGGAGCATCAAAAGTGAAGTCCTCAAAAACTTTAAGAACATTGCTTCCATATTTTAAAGATAAAACAGACAATAGAGCCTTACGCTTCATTTTCTTTGGCAATCTATAGCTATAATCGCGTGGTTTAGGTGTATGTGTTTTACCACCGCCTACCCAAATTGGCGAACGTGTAGAACCTGCTCTTGCTCTACCAGTACCTTTTTGTCTCCAAGGTTTTTTACCGCCTCCTGAAACTTCTGCTCTGGTTTTAGTAGAGTGCGTTCCCTGACGTCTGTTAGCTAATTCATTTTTGATTGCTTCGTAAAGTAGATTATTGTTAACTTCTGATTTAAATATCTCATCAACAATCTCTAAATTGCCTACGCTATCTCCATTTTCATTTAGTATTACTACTTCCATTTTATCATCCTGTTATTACTCTAAATTAATTCATTGAGTTCTTTTTCTTGTTGCGTTTTTTAGCTGCTGATGTTAATTTCACTATACTATTAACTGCACCAGGTATAGCACCTTTAATCATAATCAAATTATCATCTGGTCTTATTTCAACTACTTTCAAGTTTTGTATAGTAGTTAAAGCATTACCCATATGTCCTGGCATACCTTTACCTTTCCATACTCTTGCAGGGTAGCTGTTACAACCTATAGAACCAGCTCTTCTTCTGAAGTTAGAACCATGGCTCATAGGACCACCGTCGTAATTATGTCTTTTCATTACACCTGCAAAACCGCGGCCTTTACTCAAAGAACTAACATCTATAAAATCGCCTGCTTGAAATACATCTGCTTTAAGTTCCTGACCTACTGTATATGAACTAGTATTGTCCATTCTGAACTCTTTTAGATATTTCTTAGGCTCTAAATTTGCTTTTTTAAATTGACCTATCTGTGGCTTTTTCAAATGCTTTTCTTTTACAGCGCCATAGCCTAATTGAATTGCACTGTAGCCATCTTTCTCATTATCTCTTATCTGCATAACTGTGCATGGACCAGCTTCTACTACTGTTACTGCTATTGCATTACCAGTTTCATCAAAAACTGTTGTCATGCCCAATTTTTTGCCAATTATTCCTACCATCGGCGAATCCTCTATAATGATTTTACTTACTACTTTTCTATTGTTTCAAACTATTACAGATAAAACGTAGTAAAGAGCTTTATCTTTAATATTTAATTAAACGCTTATTTAAGCTGAACATCAACCCCAGCTGGAAGCGCTAATTTTTTAAGAGATTCTGTTGTTTGAGGAGTTACATCAAAGATATCTATTAATCTCTTATATATACGCATCTCAAATTGTTCTCTTGATTTAATATTTACATGCGGACTTCTTATTACAGTTACCTTACGTATGCTTGTAGGCAATGGTATAGGTCCTGATACTCTAGCACCTGTTTTCTTTACACTAGCTACTATCGACTGAGCTGATTGATCAATAAGCTCAATATCAAAGGCTTTTAGTTTAACTCGTATTTTCTGTTCTTTCATAGCTTGAATTACTCGCTTTCTCTTAATTTATTAAAGGGTATATCTTTAATAAAAAAGGTATACCCTTTTATTTCTCTACTTTAATTATTCTAATATTTTTGTTACAACACCATTACCTACTGTTTTACCACCTTCACGTATAGCGAATCTTTGTTTTTCTTCCATAGCGATTGGTGTGATAAGTTCAATAGTTAAGTTAGCATTATCACCTGGCATAATCATTTGTGAACCTTCTTGTAAGTTGATTACACCTGTTACGTCTGTTGTTCTGAAGTACATTTGTGGTCTGTAACCTGTTACGAAACCGCTGTGTCTTCCACCTTCTTCTTTTTTCAAGATATAAACTTCTGCTTCGAATTTTTTATGAGGTGTGATAGTACCTGGTTTAGCTAATACCTGTCCTCTTTCTACTGCTTTACGTTCAATACCTCTTAAAAGACAACCAACGTTATAACCAGCTATACCTTCTACTTCTTTTTTGAACATTTCTACGCCAGTACAAGTTGTTTTTTGAGTAGGTCTGATACCAACGATTTCAACTTCATCACCTTTTTTGATTTTACCTCTTTCAATTCTTCCAGTAACAACTGTACCTCTTCCAGGAATTGAGTATACGTCTTCGATTGACATTAAGAAGTCTTTATCTACTTCACGTACTGGATCTGGAATATATGTATCTAAAGCATTTAAAAGATCTAATATACATTTACAATCTGGATCTGTTCTAGGATCTTTACCTGCTTCAATAGCTTGAATAGCTTTAATAGCAGAACCTTTAATAATAGGAGTTTTATCGCCGTCAAAACCATAGTGATTTAATACGTCTTTTACTTCTTCTACTGTGATGTCTGCCATTTCTGGATCATCTAATTTATCGCATTTGTTTAAGAATACTACGATGTAATTTACACCTACTTGTCTTGAAAGAAGTACGTGTTCTTTTGTTTGAGGCATTACACCGTCTTCTGCTGATACTACCAATATAGCACCGTCCATCTGAGCAGCACCAGTAATCATGTTTTTAATGTAGTCAGCGTGACCTGGACAGTCTACGTGAGCATAGTGTCTGTTGTCTGATTCATATTCAACGTGTGATGTTGCGATTGTCAATATTTTTGTTGGGTCTCTTCTACCTTGACTTTCAGAAGCCTTTGCTACTGAGTCATAAGCAACTTTTGCTACTGTTGCTGGGAACATAGCAGATGATACTGCTGTTATTGCTGATGTTAATGTTGTTTTACCATGGTCTACGTGTCCAATAGTACCAACGTTTACGTGTGTCTTTTTACCTTCGTAAGTTCCTTTAGCCATTTTAATCCTCCAATTATTTATCCTTTAGGAAATTTAATTTTTATATCTAACTTGTAACTTTTTTAGTTACTTATTTGTTATTACCCATTCTAGCACCGATTATCTCTTCAGCTACATTTTTAGGTACTTCCTCATAGTGTGAGAACTGCATTGTGTAGCTTGCTCTTCCCTGAGATACGTTTCTTATACTTGTTGTATAACCAAACATCTCTGCAAGAGGTACTGTAGCATTGATTGATTTATAACCTGATTTATCTGTAAATCCATGAACCTGACCTCTTCTTGAAGCTAAGTCCCCTATTATATCACCCATATAATCTTCTGGAGTTACAACCTCTACTGTCATCATAGGCTCTAACAAATAAGGATCTGCTTTTTTACAGCCTTCTTTAAATCCCATTGAAGCAGCAATTTTAAATGCCATTTCTGATGAGTCTACTGGGTGGAATGAACCGTCATAAGCTGATACTACAACATCAAGCATAGGATAGTTAGCAAGAACACCTGTATTCATAGACTCTACACAGCCTTTTTCTACCGCAGGTATATATTCTCTTGGAACTGCTCCTCCAACGATTTCATTATTAAATTTAAATCCCGCATTAGGTTCATTAGGACCAATTCTAAGCCATACATCTCCGTACTGACCTTTACCGCCAGACTGACGCACAAATTTTCCTTGAACCTCAACTGTTTTCTTAATACCTTCTCTGTAAGATACCTGAGGACGTCCTACATTTGCCTCAACTTTATATTCTCTTTTCATTCTATCACAGATAATTTCCAAGTGAAGCTCACCCATACCTGCGATAATTGTTTGTCCTGTTTCTTCATCAAAACTAACTCTGAATGTTGGGTCTTCTTCAGCAAGTCTTGATAAAGCTATAGACATTTTATCTCTGTCACCTTTTGTTTTAGGCTCTATAGCAACGTTAATTACTGGTTCTGGGAAATTGATTGCTTCTAGTATTATAGGAGCATTTTCTGGACATAAAGTATCACCTGTTGTTGTTTCTTTAAGTCCTACTGCTGCAGCTATATCACCAGCATATACTGTATCAATCTCTTCTCTTTTATTAGCATGCATCTGAAGTATTCTTCCGATACGCTCTCTTTTACCTTTTGTTGCATTAAACACATAAGAACCAGCTTCCAATATACCAGAGTAAACTCTAAAGAAAGCTATTTTTCCTACGTGAGGGTCTGTCATTATTTTAAATGCTAATGCACTGAATTTCTCATCATCTGATATTTTTCTTTTTACTACATTTCCGTCTAAATCAGTACCTTCTATCTCTGATCTGTCTACTGGAGAAGGTAAGTAATCAACTATTCCATTAATTAATACCTGAATACCTTTATTTTTGAATGCAGTACCGCAGAACATTGGGAAGAAGTCTGCAGTTAATGTCGCTGTTCTTATAAGTCTTTTTATAGTAGGAACATCTATTTCCTCTCCTTCAAAAAACTTATTCATAGCATCATCATCGTATTCAACAATTGCTTCTAATAATGAGTTTCTATATTCTTCTGCTTTTTCTTTTAATTCAGCCCTGATTTCTCTCTCTTCCATTTTCATGCCGTCTTCAGAAACCCAAATTATCTCTTTCATATTTACTAAGTCAATAACACCCTCAAAATTACTTTCAGCACCTATAGGTATAACAACAGGGTGACTATTAGCTTTTAATCTTTCTCTTGTCTGATCTAAAACAGCATAGAAATTAGCACCTATTCTATCCATTTTATTAACAAATATAGCTCTAGGAATTTTATAATTACTAGCTTGTCTCCACACTGTTTCACTCTGAGGTTGAACTCCGCCTACAGAACAAAAAACACCAACAGCACTATCCAATACCCTTAAAGATCTTTCTACCTCTACAGTAAAGTCAACGTGCCCTGGAGTATCTATCAAGTTAATTCTATTACCATTCCAAAAACAAGTGGTTGCAGCTGAAGTAATAGTAATACCTCTTTCTCTTTCCTGCTCCATCCAGTCCATCTCTGCTGCACCTTCATGTACCTCACCTATTTTATGTGTCTTACCAGTGAAATAAAGAATACGCTCACTCAAAGTAGTTTTACCAGCATCAATGTGAGCCATAATACCAATATTACGTGTGTTTTCTAATGAAATTTGACGTGCCACTTAAACTCTCTCCTTAAAAACTACCACCTGAAGTGTGCGAACGCTTTGTTACCTTCAGCCATTCTATGAACTGTATCTCTCTTAGCAACTGCCTGACCTTTTCCGTCTATAGCATCTACTATTTCATTTGATAAACGCTCTATCATACTTTTTCCGCCTCTTTTTCTTGAAGCATCTATAAGCCAAGTAAAAGCTAAAGAATTTTGCCTGTCTGGTCTTACATCAACAGGAACTTGATATGTAGAACCTCCAACTCTTCTTGATTTTACTTCTACAAGAGGCTTAATATTATTTATAGCTTCTTCAAAAGCTGCTAAACCATCTTTTCCTGTTTTTTGTTTAACTAAATCCATAGCTTTATAAAATATATTTTCAGCTTTACTTTTTTTACCGTCATACATTAATTTATTAATAAACTTACTAATCACAACGCTGCCATAAACAGGATCAGCATCTATCTTTCTAGTTTGTGCTCTTCTTCTTCTAGCCATATTATTTTACTCCATTAAGCCTTTGGTTTCTTAGTACCGTATTTACTTCTAGCTTTCATTCTTTTTTCAACACCAGTAGCTTCACGGCTTCCGCGAACTATGTGATAACGACAACCAGGTAAGTCTTTTACACGACCTCCTCTTATAAGTACACGGTTGTGTTCCTGAAGTGTATGGTCTATACCAGGTATATAAGCTGTAACTTCCATACCGTTTGTTACTCTTACACGAGCAATTTTACGCATAGCTGAGTTAGGTTTTTTTGGTGTAGTTGTTGTTACGCGAGTACACACACCTTCTCTTTGCGGACATTTCATTAACGCAGGCGATTTTGTTTTATTTATCATACGCTTGCGACCTTTTCTTACTAATTGATTAATTGTAGGCATAAAATACAAAACCTCTAATTTTTTATTTTTTCTTTTTATAAGCCAATCCAACCGAATTGACAGCATCTGCTTTTTAATTAAATTAAAACTTCAAACGAAACAGTATTTACAAACTGAGCAATTATAGTATTAAACCTAATTAATAAAGTGAGAAAACATACTATACGCTTTAATCGCTTTTATGAAAGTTTTAGCATTATAAAGCAGCTATACAAAAAAATCAATAGTCTTTAGTACTTTTTTTATATTTTTTTGTTAAAAACTTTACATATATATTGTAATATTATTATAGATAATATAATATTTTTTAAAAAATATTACGCTAATAATATTGCAAAAAATTAATAATTATAGCATAATTACTACTAATAATATTTGCAGAAATTTAGGATTTAATTTATGAATAATATAAATCAAGACCAAATAGAAAAATTAAAATTTGATGATAAAGGTTTAATACCTGCAATAGTTGTAGACTATTATACAAAAGAAGTATTAACTCTAGCATATATGAATAAAGAAAGTCTGCAAATAAGTATTAATGAAGGAAAAACTTGTTTCTACAGCAGAAGCAGACAAGAACTATGGAGAAAAGGAGAAACTTCGAAAAATTATCAGCATATACAATCTATAAAAACTGACTGCGATAATGATGCTTTAATTGTAGAAGTAATAAAAGATGGTCCTGCCTGCCACACTGGAAGTGAATCATGCTTTTTTAATGATATATTCTCAAAAGAAAATTATAAAGATTTTTCTATAGATAAACTTTATGAACTTATAAAGGGAAGAAAAATTAATAAAACAGAAGGATCATATACTACATACCTATTTAATAGCGGTATTGATAAAATATTAAAAAAAGTCGGAGAAGAATGTACTGAAGTTATAATAGGGGCTAAAAATGATTCAAATAAAGAAACAATATACGAAATAGCTGATTTATTATACCATACACTAGTACTGATGGTTGAAAAAAACATAACTATTGATGATATAAAAGATGAACTTGCAAGCAGAGCTGTAATAGATAAAAAAGAAAAACAAAAAAGTATGAAATAATAAATTTTAAGTAATATAAAGCTATTATTTATTCTAATATATACGCTTTTATCTTTAATAATGTAATAATATTATTGATAAAAAAATATATAGCAATAAAATTATAATGACTTATTAAATATATTTACAAATATTTAAATATAAATGATTAATAACTTTCTAAAGCATTATATACTTAATTAAGAGACTGATATGAGCGTATCTATATCTATTCAAAACATATTAAAAAAATATGATAAAACAGTAATAATACCAAATCTATCATTAGAAATAAAAAACGGAGAGTTTTTTACACTTCTTGGACCTTCAGGATGTGGAAAAACCACACTATTAAGAATGATAGCAGGATTCAATACGATAGAAAGTGGAATAATAAAATTTGATAATGAAATAATTAACGATATACCAGCATATAAAAGAAATATAGGAATGGTATTTCAAAACTATGCTATATTTCCTCATATGACTGTTAGAGAAAATGTAGAATACGGATTAAAACTAAGGAAAGAACCTAAACAGTCTATGAAAAATAAAGTTGATGAGATATTAAATATAGTAAAAATTGAAGAATATCAAAACAGACTTCCAGAACATTTATCAGGAGGTCAGCAACAGAGAGTAGCACTTGCAAGAGCAATTATAATATCTCCTAATGTACTTCTTATGGATGAACCATTATCAAATTTGGATGCCAAATTAAGAATAGAAATGCGTGATGTAATAAGAGATATACAAAAACATATAGGAATAACAACCGTTTATGTAACTCATGATCAAGAAGAAGCATTGGCTATATCAGATACAATTGCAGTTATGAATAAAGGAGTGATACAGCAAATAGGAAAACCTACAGATATATATTCAAGACCTGTAAATACTTTTATATCTACATTCATAGGTCATTCAAATTTATTTAATGCAAAAATATTAAAAGAAAACTCAAAAACATTTGTATGCTTTAAAAACGGTTATAAATTTGAAATTAATAATATAATTGATACTGTCAAGCATAATGATAAAGTAATAGTTTCTATAAGACCAGAAGAATTTTATATATCTGAAGAAAAAAATAACACTATTAAAACTAAAATATTATCAAAAACTTTCTTAGGAAAATATACAAATTATTCATTATACTTTGAAAAAGATGAAATATTAGATAATCAGTCATCAATAGAATACTCTCAAAGCTCATCATTAGATGAAAAACTCTATGATATAGGAGAAACTCTTTATTTAAAGCCAAATATTAAAAAAATAAATATATTTGATATTAATGGCATAAGTATTATGAATTATTAAAATTAATAATCTGAAGTTTTATAATTTTGAAATATTAATTTAATTTTTTAAGATAAATATAAAGTATAATATTAATTTAAATAATAATTGATATTGCACTAAACTTTTTAGGTTACCATCAAATATATTAATTATATCTGCCCAAAGATATAGCTAAAACTAATCCGATAGAAAGATCCGAAAAATTATATTTATTATATATATTGTTGCCTAAATTGCTATTAATAACATCTGTCTTGTACTGCATACCAAAATTATACATCA
Organism: Brachyspira sp. G79; assembly: GCF_002379365.1. Taxonomy (GTDB): domain Bacteria; phylum Spirochaetota; class Brachyspiria; order Brachyspirales; family Brachyspiraceae; genus Brachyspira. Next base: position 297,506 of record NZ_JQIU01000007.1, read on the forward strand.
TATAGCCTCCAAGAGTAACAGCAAAATTAGGAACTAAATATAAAAATCCTTCAACAGTGAGTTTTACGTAAGGCATTATAGGAGCTTTAAATAGATTTCTCATATCATTAACATTCCAATTATCCAAATCATCAGGTGCTGCAATAACACCGCCATATTTGCTTGAAGCTACTACACTATATAAAGGTGCTAATATTCCAGTACCAAATCCTATAGACATTTTGCTGAAATTTAATTTAACTGTAGCACCAACCATTATGGAATAAAATGCCATAAGTTCCATATATTTATTATTATTCTCTTTATAATCAGACATCAAAGCATTAATACTAAAACCAATATCTCCAAATAAACTTACTCCTTTAATAATGCTTGTATAATCATCTTCAAATAATTTAAAATAATTTCCGATTTGGAAAAACAATAGAGCCTCAAAACCTAAAGTGCCATCAACGCTGTCATAAATAGTGTTTTTATAATTATCATTTACTTTTATAGAATTAAAAGGAAAAGCAATTCCATAATGACTATTAAAATTTATCTCTAAACTAGCAAAAGCATTGTATGTAATCATAATAGCTAAAATGCCAGTAAACAAAAAATGCTTTAATAACTTCATAATAAATCCAAAGTATCAATATTTAAATAACAAGATAAAATAAATATTGTAAATTACTTTAAGCCCAATAATAATTAAAATAAAAAAGCTGCCTAACTAATTAAAGTCAGACAGCTTATATATTGATATTAAATAAATTGATTACTTAATAATTTGATCAGCTATACCTAGTAATGCCTGAATTTTTGGTGAGAAAGCTACTATTGCACCAGCAAATACAACACTTATCAAGCTCATTAATTTGATAAGAATGTTGATTGAAGGTCCTGAAGTATCTTTGAATGGGTCACCAACTGTATCACCTATAACAGCAGCAGCATGGTTAGGGTTAGTAATTTTTTGACCAGTTTTTTCATCTATGATTTTTTTACCGCCCAAATTACCAGCTTCAATGTATTTTTTAGCATTATCCCAAGCACCGCCTGCATTAGACATCATAACAGCCATAGCAAATCCAGCAGTCAAACCGCCTACCAACATACCTATAACAGCAGGTACTCCAAATAAGAAGCCAACTACAACAGGTACTATTATAGCAAGTACAGAAGGAACAATCATCTCTTTTTGAGCTGATTTAGTACAGATTTGAACAGCTTTTTCATAATCAGCTTTTACGCCTTTTTCACCAGCAAGTAAGCCTTTAATTTCTCTGAACTGTCTTCTAACTTCTTCTACAACACCTGCAGCAGCACGTCCAACAGCTTTCATAGTTAAAGCACAGAAGAAAAATACTAACATAGCACCAATAAATATACCTATTAATACTTTAGGATTCATCAAGTGAATATTAAAAGCATTCATAAACTCATTCATACCTAAACTATAAACAACTTTGTCATATAATTCTTTAGCACTGTTAGCAGTATATTGAACAGTACCTATATCGATAGAAGTTAAGTTTCCAGTATTTATCATTCTTCCCAAAGAAGTTTTAATTTCCTCAATATAAGCAGCAATCAAAGCCATAGCAGTTAAAGCAGCAGAACATATAGCAAAACCTTTACCAGTAGCAGCAGTAGTGTTGCCTAAAGAGTCTAAAGCATCTGTTCTTTCTCTAACACTTTCTGGAAGACCAGACATTTCAGCATTACCACCTGCATTGTCAGCTATAGGTCCGTAAGCATCAGTAGCTAATGTAATACCTAAAGTAGATAACATACCAACAGAAGCCAAAGCAATACCGTATAAACCTTGAGAGAAAGCAGAAGCTTCAGCACCGAAACCGCCAGCAAAACCAAATGCTAACATTATAGAGATAACAACTGTAACAACAGGTATCAAAGTAGATTGCATACCTACAGCAAGTCCTCCTATAATAACAGTAGCAGGACCTGTTTTAGATTGTTCAGCTACCCATTGAGTAGGTTTGTATTCAGCAGCTGTATAATATTCTGTGAAGAAACCAACTACGTTACCAGCTATAAGTCCTACAATGATAGAAACAAATAATCCCAAATTGTTTGGAAGAAGCATTTTTACAAGTAGGAAAGAAACAACTATAATAATAGCACTGCTTATATAAACACCAACTCTTAAAGATTTTAATAATTCTCCCATAGTAGCACCTTCCTTAGTTTTAACGAAGAATACACCTATAATAGAAGAAAGAGTACCAATAGCAGCAAGTATCATAGGAAGAGATACCGCATATATTGGGCTTACATCAGGGTTAATATATCCGAAAGCAGCAGAACCCAAACTCATAGCAGCAAGTATAGAACCAGCATAAGATTCATAAAGGTCTGCCCCCATACCAGCAACGTCACCAACGTTATCTCCTACGTTGTCAGCTATAACTGCAGGGTTTCTAGGGTCATCTTCAGGTATTCCAGCTTCAACTTTACCAACTAAGTCAGCACCAACGTCAGCAGCTTTAGTAAATATACCGCCTCCAACACGAGCAAATAATGCTTGGAAAGAAGCACCTACACCAAAGCTAAGCATTGTAGTAGTTACAAAGTGCATTTTAGCAGCAGTGTATTCAGCAGTACCTTTAGTTATTCCAGTAGCAGCCAAATTAAGGAAGTCTGTACCGAAAAGACTATTATCAAGCCATAAATTTAACACTATAAACCATAAAGAGATGTCAAGCAAAGCAAGACCTACAACAGTAAGTCCCATAACAGCACCAGAACGGAAAGCTATTGTTAAACCTTCGTTTAATGATTTGCTTGCTGCATTAGCAGTTCTAGCAGATGCATAAGTAGCAGTTTTCATACCCAAGAAACCAGAAAGAGTTGAGAAGAAACCGCCTGTTAAAAAACCTATAGGAATGAAAGGGTTTTGCACTTTTAATGCATAAGAAAGAATAGCAAAAATAATGAAAGCTCCTGCAAAGAAGAAAGCTATAACTTTATACTGTTGTTTAAGATAAGCTATAGCACCAGAGCGTACATGCGAAGCTATTTCTTTCATAGTTTCATTACCTTCGTCCTGTTTACGCATCCATTTATAAAAATAGAATGCGAAAGCCAATGTGAGTATTGCCGCTGATATTGTAAAGAAGCGGGCATTTTCAGCTAATATTTCATAATTCATACACATACCCTATTTTTTAAATTTTGGTAAAAATTTTACAGTTTTGGATTATAGCATAAATTACATAAATTGTCAATTATTTTTTATAGTATTTTTTATACATACCGTACCTATATTGAACTTTTTTAAAAAATTAGGATAATGTATTTTTTACTATAGAATATGATAAAATATCACAATAATGCCATAGTAAAAAACTCATATAAATATTAAAAAGGCTCAACTACATTACTGTAATCAAGCCATCATTTAATTTATTAGATTAGAATTAATTAGGATTTTTCAAGTTACAGTCCTCTGAATAAACCCTGCCTTCATCATAATACAAAGGCATTTTATCTGCTCTGTACAGAAATCCATTCTGAGGTGTTAAATCTATATAAAATAATACACTTCCTGAATTTTGATCTAGCTCATATATTTCTCCCAAACTACCATGAGTAAATAAAATATTTCCATTTTCTGTAAAATCTACATCAGATACATAATGGCTATATTTACCCTCTACTCTAAAATCTTTAATTAATTCAGCATTATAATTTCCATGAGTACCTGTTATTTTATATTCTGCATATCTTGAACCATTAGGATTAGTATCTTCATCCCCCTGATTATCAAACATAGCAATATTACCATTAGCAAGTAAAAATAATGCATGTTGGTTTTTAGGTCCGTTAACAGCTCCATCTCCTTTTACTCTGTATGGTTCTAATGATTTCAAATCTTTCAAATGCTTATCGTATGGTATCTTATCATAAGCAGTTCCTATTACAACATTAAAATTGTTATCTGCCATCCACCATATTAATTTCCATTCAGAATAATCTATAGCTAAGACTCCTCTATGTCTTGATGATACATATAATATATCAGTATCAGAATCATATACTATAGAATTAGCATGGCACCAATCTATAGCTATTTTTACTCCGTTTAGATTATATATATTATTAATATCCTCACTAAATACTATTTGATTAAATACTGCTTCATCTTCAGGATATTTTCCCAAATCAAGTGAGTTTTTTATCAATTGTGCAAAACTTAATTCTCTAACTTTATTACCTGAAGAAGTTGTTTCTAATAATCTGTCTTCTATTCCATAACCTGACCTAGATAAATGCAAATAATTGTCATTTTTTCTTATTATATCATGATGAGCATTATTTATACTTAGTTTATTATTACCTAATAGATCATAAATACCCAACGTATCATGGATAACTAATTTTTTATTCTCTATTTTAAGTTTAGCAAAAAAACCAGAAGAATATTTAAAAGCATATCTAACAAATCCTTTCCTTGATACGGCAATCAAATAAAATGGAGAAACAGAAGAATAACGAGTTGCAAAATATAAATTAGGATTATTTTTATAATTTTCTTCAGGCAAATCATCTTGAAAAACTTGATACAGTTTTCTCATAGTTTCACCTTCAGAAAACTGTAATGCTCCTACATAATGTTCTTTTTTTATAATTCTTCCGCCATCATTAACCTCTATAATATTTTGAGATTCTGGAAACATGCCATGTATCTCAAACTCTGTACCATAGCCTGCTGGATAAGTATGTATTATATCAGGCTCGCCGTAAAGACCTTTAACTGTTACTGTTATAGGTGCTGCATTTACACTTTCTGTTGTATAAACTGCTGATAATGGTGTTACTCCATTAGGATCTACAACTATCTCTCCTACTTTTCCAATAGGACTAGTTGATGAAGAGTTTGACTTATTATGATTACAGGATAAAGCAAATAAACTTGTAATCAGTAAAATAATAGATAATAGTTTTTTCATAATTTATTCTCCTAAAATATTTATATTAATTATTTTTATACAAGATATTAAT
>NZ_JQIU01000007.1:302949-309517 GCF_002379365.1 Brachyspira sp. G79
AATTACATACTGTTTTTACATAATTTTATAAGTCATAAAAATAATGTCAATAATATTATTGAAAAAAAATAAACTGCTATTATAATGTAAACTCAAATGCTGAACAAATTAATAAAAAATGGAGTAATCATTATGAAAATACTATTTATACGTCATGGGCAAACAAAATTAAATGCTGAAGGAAGATGGCTAGGCTCTACTGATGCTCCATTATCTGAGACGGGAAAAGATTTTCTTATAAACAAAAAAAGCATTATAGATAAATATAAACCAGTTCAAAAATTGTACTGCAGTCCTCTTAAAAGATGCTTAGAAACAGCTCAAATATATTTTGATGATCATGAAGAAAATAAAGAAATTGTAAATGATTTAAGAGAAAGATGTTTTGGTGATTTTGAAGGCAAAAATCATGATGAATTAAAAGATAATCCATATTATAAAGAGTTTTTTAGAACTAATTGGAAAAGCAATGTACCAAATGGTGAAACCTCTGATAGTTTCTTTAAAAGAACAGAAGAAGCATATATCTATATAATAGAAGACATGAAAAAAAATAATATGGATTATACTGCCGTAGTAAGTCATGGAGGAGTTATTATGTCTATATTCAGCAAATTTGATAAACAGAAATTGGGATTTTATGAATACCTTTTACAAAACGGATGCGGTTATTATACAGAAATAGATGAGAAAAATAATATAAATATTATAGAAAAGTTCTAATTTTACGATGATTATTAGTAATAACTTTTAATTTGGAATAAATTAACATGAAAATACTTTTAATATTACCTATATCTTTTCTTTTGAATATATTTATTAAAAATGTAAAATTTGATCCTTTTGTATTTGTATCAAGACTGCATTTTATAGCTGAAGATTTATTTAGAAAAAAGGTAAATACTCAAAATAATACACTTGCTTTTATAGTAGGAACATTATCTTCTTTTATAATTATAGCTGTATGTTTTTTAATACCATTTTTTCTTTTAATGCTTTTATATAAAGTTCATTTTCTTTTAGGGTTGATAATAGAATTAGCATTATGTTATATTACATTAGGTATTAGAAAGCCTTTAGAAATTAGCTCCCGTATATATCACAGCTTAAAAAATAATGATATAAAAAAAGCAAAATCTCTGCTCAAAGAAAATACGGATATAGATACAGAAGATATTGAAGAAGAGCAAATTATTAAAAACACTATTGAATATACTATAATAAGCATTGCTGAAGATTATATATACCCTGCAATATTTTTGCTTTTGGGAGGAGCTCCTCTTTGTATAGCATATAAAGCTCTTTATAAATTATCTGAAAGCTCTTCAGACACAGTTTATATAGACGAAAATAAAAGTGATGATATTTTTGGAATATTTAATATAAAACTTTGTTATATATTGAACATAATACCTTCTTTCTTTACATCGCTTGTTCATATTATAACATCAAAAATATTAAGATATGAATATAAAAATGCTTTTATAACATTAAAAAGAGACGGCAAAAATAATAAAGCAAGATTGGAGGCAAGTGTTGCAGGAGCACTCAATATAGAGCTTGGAGGAGAATATATAAAAGATGGAGAAATATATGACAGACCTTTAGTAGGTGAATATTTAGAAGATTTAAAAATAATCCATATAGAAAAAGCCAATAAGTTTATATTAACTTCTGCCGTATTTTCATTAGCTCTATTAATAATAATAAAACTTATATCTATGCTTATAGCTTCTATAATTGCTTAAACATTATATACATTTTAATAGGTTTTAAATAATTATTTTATTATTTAAAACCTATTTTTTACTATTCATTTTGATATACTGTCTTTTCTATAAAATCTTTATTCTTTATATTTGTATTATAAAAAATAAAAATAAATAATGCTATTAATATAAACTGCGAAAAAGGTAATGCTAGCCATACTCCGTTAAGATTGAAAAACAAAGGAAGTACTAATATACATAAAGGACTTACAAGTAAAGGGTCTATATAAGTCAAAAGTGCTGAATATCTGCTTTCCCCTGAAGAATAAAAATAAGCTGTTCCTAATCTTACTATAGGCTGAAGTATGAATGAAACAGATATTAAAATTAATCCTTTGCTTATAATATCATTAGTTTCTATAGAAGCACCAAATAAAATACCAAAATTATTTTTGAATATTAAAATTATACTTAAAATAATTGAAGCAAGTATCAATGCAAATAATATACCTTTTTTAAATACTTTTTTCATAAGATCATTTCTTTTAGCACCTTTGAAATAGCTTATCATAGGCTGACACCCCTCGGCAATACCTTCAAATAAATATATAACAGAGCCGTATATATAGTTTATAACCGAATATGCAGAAGCTGCTGTATATCCTCCGTACTTTATACACTGCCAATTATTAAATATTACTATCAAAGATGGTGCCATAACCAAACCAAAAGGAGAAAGTCCTATTTGAACGGCTCTTTTTATCATTGATAAATCAAAGTCTGATAATTTTACTCTATATTTTTTTCTTATAAATAAATAATATAGAGAGATTAAGGCAACAATAGCTTGAGCTATTATTGTAGCAAGTGCAGCTCCGAACATTCCCCATTTAAAAACCATTAAAAATAAATAGTCAAGTATAATGTTCGTTATAAGACCTGCCCCCATAAATGCCATAGCATGAATAGTTTTACCTAAATTTCTTATTATAGGCATGCTTCCATATGATATTATCTGAAAACTTCCTCCTAATATTATTACCGTAATATATTCATCAGCAAGTTTAAATATATTATCCCTAGCACCTAGAAGATATATTAATTTATTTTTTAATAAAAGCAAAATAACAGTTAATATCATACATGCGAGTATTAAAGTAATAAAAGTATTTGATTTGGCTTTATCAAAACATTTACTGTCGCCTGCTCCAAGGTATGTAGACATTATAACAGAGCCTCCCATACCAAGCATGACAGCACATGCAGCAATTAAAGTACCTATAGGATAAACTAAATTAATAGCAGTAAGACCATTATCTCCCATAGAATTTCCTACAAAGAAGCCGTCTACAACTATATAAAGTCCTCCAAGCATAGTTGAAATTATTGCAGGCAAAACATACTTAAAAAAAGATTTTTCCATGTTTTTAGTATTTTGTGTAATATTAATCATGATAAACTCCTTTTTAAAAATAGTCTTCTTTCGTACTATAAACAATATGGTATTATAAGCATGTTTACTGTTTTGTCAATAGAAAAAGTACGAAAATTTACTTTTTTCTTTAGTGTTGAAATATTTATATTTTACTGTATCATTAACTATGAATTTAAGGATATATTTTTATGCAAAGAAATGTATTTTATATTTTTATACTTTTTATATATATGATATCTTCTTCTTTTATATTTTTTGATGATGATAGAAATATCAATTTTGTACCCTATACTTCTTTACCCATAAATATTCAAGAGTTTGTAAATAAATATTTTAATGACTATAAAGTATATAGTGCCTCTGTTTCTTCACGGTATACTGTAATTTTTGAAGGCGGCTCATCAATTAACTTTAATAGAAAATGCGAATGGACTTCTGTAATAGGAAATAGAAAAACAATAGATATTAGTACGGCAGAAAAGTTTATTGACCATAAAATAATCAATACAATCAAATCAAAATATAAAACCATCAATAATATATACAGAAGAAGCAAAGGAATAGAATTTAAGGCTGATGATAAAGAATATATTTATATAGACTATAATGGCAATATTATAAAAATAAAAAAAGCCTGAAATTTAAAAGAAAATTAACTTATCTGTAAACTAAATACATATATATTGACATACTAAAATAATATTATAATGTTTAAAAATAACTAAACTATAAAAGGATATTATCATGAAAACAAAAGAAGAATTAGTTGAATTTTTAAATAAAAAAATCGAAAATAATCAAAATCTTGATGATGCTCATAATTATATTTTCTTAAAAGCATATTTAGAAGATATGATAGAAAAAGAAAAAAATGAAATTAGTAAATAAATTATTTAAAATAGTTATATAAAAATTTTACAATTATGGATATTATACCCTATCAAAAACTTCCAGAGAAAGCAAAAAACTTTATAAAAAAATATTTTAATGATTATTATGTGTTTAAGACAGTATTTAGTTCATCATACAGTGTTGTATTTAAAGGCGGAAGCTCTGTAAACTTTACTTCAAGAGGCGAATGGACTTCTATTATAGGAAACGGTAATGAAATAGCATTTACTATAATAGCAAAACTTGCTGAAGATGGTGTTATAGAAAAAGAAGTTATAAATACTGTAAAAGAAAAATACGAAAACTTTACTATATACAGAATAATAAAAAAGAAAAACAAATATGAAATAGATATTAATAACAATGTTATTATTATAGATATAAAAGGCAGTATATTAAAAACAAATAAAAATATTATAAATATATATTGAAATTTGTATTTTTAGGGTTTATCATATGAGAATGAAAAACATATTAATAATTTTTTTTATATTAAGTTCATTTTTATCAGCACAGTATTATTCTTATACTAATATTCCATCTTTTGAAAAAAGCGAATACTTTGTCCATAAAGGAATATCTGGAAAAAAGAATAATGCTTTAATAGTATACACAGAAACTTCAGTTGACAGCAAAGGATACTGGAATATTAAAGAAACTTATATTAAAGGCTTTGTTACAAATAAGTTAAAAGACCCTTTTCTATTAGAGGAAAGCATGATGACAAATATAAGAAAGTCTGAAATGTATTCAATAATAGATTTATCTAATATGCGTACAGTTTATAATAAAAGTATAGACTATCATGATTTCGGTACTATAGAAAATACGTTTGATATAAGGGGTAAAATTAATTATACAAATGACTCAGGCTCTTTAGCCATATTTTCTATGTACGGAGTATATCAAATAGCAAGAACTTTCCCTATTGATATAACAAATACTATGAATATTGTTATGCCTACAGCTTCGAAAGACAATAAAGTAAAAGTATCTGTAATAAATAATGGAATTAAAAAAAATCAAAATAAATGGAGAAGAAAAAGAATGCTATGAGATGGAAATAAAAATCGAAGGGATACCTTTTGCTATATTTTTTCCTACAATAAATGCATATATTGAAAAAGATGATAAAACAAGAAAAATAATAAAGTATAATACTTTAGCTGGAATGCTTGATACTATGGACGTTTTTCTCACACAAGATGGAAGAGGAAGTAACATTACAGTAATGAAAGAATAAATAAAGAAATAATAATAAAACTAGGAGAAAATAATAATGAGCGAATTAAAAGTGGACTGCATAAATATAAATATGTACGGAATGAACTCTTATATAGTGTCTTGTGATGATGAGGCTATGATAATAGATATGGCTAAATTATCATTCGGATATGATGATTATAAAAAACTATTAAACGGAAAAAAACTTGTAAGAGTAATATATACTCATGGACATTTTGATCATATATCTGGTGCTGATGATATAAGAAAAGAATTTCCTAATACTCCTCATGGTGTACATAATCTTGATTATAATTTTTTTCAAAATCCTAATTTAAATGTAAGTGCTTATCTTGGAAATATTATAACATGCCAAAGCCCTGAAGAACAATTCAATGACGGCGACACTTTCAAATTAAAAGATATAGAGTTTAAGGTAATACACACCCCAGGTCATACAGAAGGCGGAGTTTGTTTTTATACTAAAGGGCATTTATTTTGCGGAGATACAATATTTGCATACGGCATAGGAAGAACTGATTTTCCTACTGGAGATTATGATACATTAGAAAAAAGTATAAAAGAGAAAGTATTTGCTTTAGATGATGATACTCTTTTATACCCAGGTCATGATGCATACGGATTTAAATTATCACAAAGAAAAAAAATGGGGGTATTTTAATCTCAATATAAAATGATAATTAGTGCAAGCAGGCGTACTGATATACCTTCTTTACATACAAAATGGTTTTTAAATAGATTAAAAGAAGGCTATGTCATCACTCAAAACCCTATAAACAAAAATATTTTTTATAAAATACCTTTAAATAAAAACATTGTAGATATAATAGTATTTTGGTCAAAGAATCCTGATATAGATTTCTTAAAAGAAGTGTATAATTTAGGCTATGAGTTTTATATTCATTTTACTATTACGCCTTATGATAAAACTATAGAAAAAAATATTCCAGATAAAGAATTATTAATAAAAAAATTTATAAAAATAAGCGAATTATTCGGAAAAGAAAAAATAGTCTGGAGATATGACCCTATTATATTAAATGATGATTTTTATACTGATTATCATATAAATAATTTTCAAAACTTCTCTGAAAGTTTAAATGGCTACACTGATGAATGCATATTAAGCTTTGTTGAAATATATTCCAAAATAAAAAATAATATTAAAAATATAAATAATAATGAACAAATATCATTAATAAAAACTCTAAAAGAAATATCTCATAAAAATAATATAAAATTAAAAAGCTGCTCTCAAAATATTGATATAACAGAAAAATCTTCATGT
>NZ_JQIU01000007.1:310940-339620 GCF_002379365.1 Brachyspira sp. G79
AGATAACTATATAAAATAGATAAAGACGGAGTATATAACTTTTTAGATAAAAAGCAGAGATAAAAGAGTTTTAAATAAAGATATTAATTATAAAGAAGGTTTATATATAAAAGATAAATACCCAATTATAATGAGAACTAAAAAAGATGGGGATTTTATATATGCATATCCTGATAATCACAAAAAATATTTAAGAAAAATTTTTATAGATTTAAAAATACCCGCATATGAAAGGAACACAATACCCGTAATAACTTCAGAAGATGATAATAATATATTGGCATTATATTTAGAGCCTTACGGATTAAGCAGAATATCAAATGAGGCGGCTGTGAGTAAAGAAGATGAATACATATTAAAAATTAGCTTTTCATAATACGTAATTTTTTCAAATAATGAAATAATGGTATTAAAAAAATACGCAGTATTATGTTAATAAATAAAAAGTATAGGCAAAATATACCTATACTTTTACAAAAATATTATGCTATATGAGAATTAAGCCAAGCAATTATCTCATTAGACACATCATCTCTTTGAACATCATTAAGTATTTCATGTCTTCCGTCTTTATAAAGGCTTATATTAACATCTTTAAATCCTAATGATTTATACATATCATATACCCACTTAACACCTTTTCCCATATCGCCTACAGGGTCTCTATCTCCAGATATTAAAAGTATAGGAAAATCTTTATTCATAGAAGAATAATTATCCTTATTTGAAATTTTATCAATAAGCTCAAACATCTGTATATATGTTTCTATACTGGCAGGCTTATCTGCAAAGTACTCATCTTCCTGAACTTTTTTAATTTCCTCTTTATCTGAAGTAAGCCAAGCAAAAGATGAGTTTTCTTTAGGGAAGAATTTTTTTCCGTATCCTCCTACAGATAACTTATCAAGCAGATGTGCTCTTTTTCTTCCGCCGAATATAGATTTTTGAAAATTAGCTATAGCCTTTCCAAAATTTTCTATACCCTTCATTTTTCCTCTTGTACCCATTATAACAGCACCGTCTAAATCTTTATAATATTTTATTAAAAAGCCTCTTGTAAGAAATGACCCCATACTATGACCAAGCATAAAGTACGGTATATTAGGATAATCAGCTTTAGTGTTTACCATTAAATGTCTTAAATCTTCTATTATTAGTTCATGCCCTTTTTCATCGGCTATATGCCCTATTTGATCCTTACTCACAGTGCTTCTTCCAAAACCTCTATGATCATCAGCACAAACTAAAAAACCAGCTTCATTTAATTTTTCAGCAAACTCTTTATATCTTCCTGCATGTTCTCCAAGTCCATGAACTATCTGTACAATACCTTTAGGCTTAGAATCAGGAACAAATATATATGTATACATTCTATGACCGTCATCAGATATTAAAACTCTGTTTAGCATTTTCATAAAAAATACTCCGATAAATATAAAAATCTATTAAAAAATTGTTTTACAATTATTATATTCTACTAACAATATAGACAAATCAGCAAACACTGCCAATCATAAAATGAATTATATCCTTAAAAACAATAATAAATTATATAGCATTTTTTTCTTAATGCAATAAATATTTTACTATATTTTAATATGTATTTATAGATTTATATATTATACTTTTTATACTTTATTTATAAACAATAGTTATTTTAATCATATATACAGTGCCTATTTTTTATATCAGTAATAATCAAAATATAATTTAATCAAGTTATAATTATAGTACGAAATAATACTATTATAATATAATTACAGACTTGCAAAAAAAATTATTATCATTTATCATTCCTTATAATAATTTTAAGGAGAGTTTTATGAGAATTATCGATATCAGTTCAAATAAATTACATTCTGTACTTCTTATAGTTTTGCCTGTTGTATTAATAGTAGGTTTTTTAATATTTTCAAGTGTTACTATTATATCTACTGGGGAAGTAGGAATAAGAAGCAGACTCGGTAAAGCTATATCTCAGGAAGAGCCAGGACTTCATTTTAGAATACCTTTTATAGACACTATAAAAACTATGGAAGTAAGAGAGCAGACTGTAGAAAAAACATATTCTGTATCATCAAAAGATATGCAAACTATATCAATGACTTTAAATGTTCAGTACTCCATAGGAGGAGATGCTTTGGATTTATATAGAAAATTCGGAGTGGATTATAAAAACAAATTAATTAATCCTAGAATATCCGAAAGTCTTAATGCTGTTTCAGCAAGATATACTATAGAAGAGTTTATAACAAAAAGAAATGAAATGGCAGGTGAACTCTTAAAAGAAGTTACAGCCGATTTTGATGATTACGGAATAACTGTTGCTGCTTGTTCTATTATAGAGCATGATTTTTCTGATGAATTTGACCAAGCAATAGAAAGAAAATTAATAGCCTCTCAGGACGCACTAACTGCACAGAATGCTTTGGAAAAAGTAAGATATGAGGCAGAAGCTGAAATTACTAAAGCGAAAGGTGTTTCTGAAGCTAATAGAATTATGCAGGAATCTTTAACTCCTTTACTAATACAGAGAATGTACATAGAAAAATGGGACGGAAAAATGCCTCAAGTAGCAGGCTCTGGTGTTACTCCTATGATACAAATTAAATAATGTACAAAAAAATTATAAAACATTTAGCATCTATAATATTTCCAAATCACTGCATCGTATGCGGGAATATTATAGAAAGCAGTAATATGAATTATATATGCATAGACTGTATTAATAAAAATCTGGATTATATACATAAAGATGAATATATACGATGTAATAGATGCGGTAAAGTTTTGGAAAGTATAAACTCTATATGTATATGCAAAAATGAAGATATTTATTTTGATGAGTGTAAATCTATGCTTTACTATACAAATAATGCAGCAGATATTATTCATAAAATGAAGTTTTCTCATAGATATTTAATATGCCATGATTTTGCTGCTATGCTTAGTTATTATTATAAAGCCTATATACTTCAATATGATGCTATTACGTTCGTTCCTCTTGGAAAAAAGAGATTATTAGAAAGAGGATACAATCAAAGCGAGCTTATTGCCAAAAATATATCTAAAATTCTAAATATAAAATTAATTGATAATATAATAATCCGTAAAAAAGAAACCAAAGCATTGAGTTCTTTAAATAGCAAAGCAGAAAGAATAAATATGATACAAAATGCATTTTTAGTAAATAATGATTATCATTCTTTTAATAAAATAAATCTGCTTATAATAGATGATGTAATTACCACTGGAAGCACTTTAAATGAAATATCAAAAGAAATTAAAAAACTTGAATGCATAAATAAAATAGGAGTATTAACTGCAGCAAGAGCTTAATTATCAATATATTTCAAAACTTTCTCTTTCATTTCTAAGTCATTCATTTTTTCAGCACATTTTATAAAATTATCATACACAGCTTTAGTATATGATAAATGCTCATTACTAAAAGCTATTTTTACAAATTTCCATAATGCATTATCTTTGTCAATCTTATCTGTATTAAGAAGAATTTTTAAAGCACAGTCTACAATTAGTATTCCAGCATTGATATTATAAAAGGCATCTATATTTTTTATATCATCAATATTATTTGTAAGAGTATCATAAGCCTCATCATATTTTGAAAGCCTTACAAGATTTTCTATATAATTACCCAAGTATGAAAGTAAATAAAACAAATTCTTTTTTGAAAGCAAAGTATTTTTCTTATTTTTTTCATAATTATCTTTTGAAATAGAGTATAATTCTTTATTTGCCTTAAGCTCACCTTCTTTATTTCCAACCTCAATCTCAAAATCTCTTAATCTCTCTAAATTAATTCTGTCCCACACTTTTATAGAAGATTTCCATATATCTATAAGCTCATAATATAAATCTTTAAATCCCAATTCCAAAGCATAATGTATAGCATAAAGTATATTTAATTTTTCTATATCATCTTCAAATCTCACATCGCTGTCATATCCTATTGAACAGTCGGTATTAGCTTCTTTGGCCTGTTTGAATAATGCTTTATTATCTTTACTATATTTATTAAGAAGAAATGTTAAAACCTCTAATGATATTCCTATACCTTTATATTTTGATGTTTTTCTGTCTTTTATCTCTTCTTCAAACAGATAAGTTATTATATTTTTTACAGCCTCTTTTTTTAGAGCTTTTATATTCTTATAATACAAAATAGAAAATGCAAGTCTGGCTCTTAATAAATAGTTTTTATCAACATTATCTTCAGTTTCACATGAATATTTTTTTATTAAAATACCGAAATTTTCTTTATTATCATAAAAAGAATTAACCATATTATCAAAATCATTCTGATACATTTTTAAAGCATTAATTAATTTTTCCTGATATAATTCCATAATAGTTATACTCCTAAGTCAAAACTATATAAGAAAAATTAAGTTTTGTCAAAATTATTTTTATAGTTAAAATAGCTAAATAAGCAGCAATAAATAAAAAACTACAAGAATGAATCGTTTAAATTTATAATTTACAAAGTTCTGCCTTTATGAAGTACACATAGAGCCACATGTGTTTTAAACTTTTTATGCTGTCTGCTATCATTCAACCGAATGAAATACCATTAGGTATGGTGTTATCTTAAAAGTGAATACAAAATAAATAACTAAAAAATTACTGCAATATAATATCGTATATTTCTAAATCAGTTAAATCATCATACATTATTCTTTTAATTTTTTCGCTTTCATTAAGCAAATCTGCAATTTCTTCCATTAATCCTTGATGATTATCGTTATTCTCAGCAGCCAAAGTAAATAATAAAAATATTTTATTTTTATCATCAAAATCCACACCATTTTTAATTTTTAAAAGTGTAATTCCATTTTTCAAAACCCCGTCTTCTGGTCTGGCATGCGACATAGCCATTCCGTCACCCAATACAATATAAGGACCTGATTCTTTAATATTTTTTATAATGCAATCAACATATCTAGGCTCTATACATTTATTTTCAAGTAAAAGCTCGGCACCTTTTTTTATAGCCTCTTCCCAATTATCAACACTATCAACTATATCTATTTTGTTTCTTATAAGTTGTTTTAACATACATATACCTCTAAATAATAAACTGTTTTTATGTATATAATATTATAGTTTTATTTTTATTATTTGTCAAATCTATTTTTAATGTACACATAAGTTTCAAAATAGCAAATTACAACTTTTTAATGTATAAAAAATCAAATTCCGACAATTAATAGTTAAGGATATAACAATTTTTCTAAAAATAGGTTATATTATAGTGTAAAAATAATTGTAAATAATCTTTTAAAAGGATTTTTTATTGCGTAAAAAGGATAGATACTCTAGGTTCAGAATGTATATAGCTACCACCTTGATGGCTTTTATGATACCTGCTTTATTTAGTGTATCTATAGTACTTTCAAATAAGCAGAAATATCTTGATAATGTTATAGAATATATAAATAAAGTAAGTCCTATAGACATATCAATATCAGATATAAGTATATCCTATAAATTAGAATTAGTCTTGGATAATGTTAAACTTTATTCAAAAAATAGTAAAGACGCATTCTTTGATATGGATAAAGCCTCATTAAGATTTAATTTTTTTTAGAATATTCATAAAGAGAGATCCTCTATATCTTTTAAGTGATATTAGTATTGATAATGCTGACTTTTATCCTATTGTTTTTGATACTTCTATATTGAAAAGTGAAAGCACAAATAAAAAAAATATATATGAAAGTGTGAGAGACACAGTTAATAGTATAACTCCTATATTTATGGATAAAAATATTAATATAAATAACTTCTCAGCAAAAGTGGTTGATAATAATACTACAACAGAAGTATCTCTTAATTCTCTATATGGTAATTTCAGAGATTATGGATATTTTCTGTCATACGATTTGAACCTGCCAGACAAAACAATAGTGCATCTAGCTTCAGAAAGTACAACTAATTTATCAGATATTAACACATTAATATATGCCAAAGACGAAAACGGAGATTTATTTAAATATAATTTATTTATAACAAATACATATGATAAAGTTGAGGCTAGTCTTCAAAATGAAAATAAATATGACTTTATCAATTTAAATTATAATCATCTTAATGAAGATATTAATTTTTCAGTTACAAATATAAAAATAAAAAAAGAGGCTATATATAAATTTATGAATATAGCTTTGGATACCCCTATTATTTATAAGTTTGTAAAATTAGACAATAAAAAAATAACTTCTGTAAGCAATTATATTAATACTTTCAGAGATGCTGATATTAATGCCTATGGTTATTATTCTCTAAAAAATATAACAAACTCATATATAGACTTTGACTTAAAAGTACGCGATAAGCTATTCAATGTAGCGGTTAATGCCGAACTTACAAATAACAGCATAATACTTTCAAATGCCAATATAAACGCCCTAGATGGTAATATTATAGCAAGCGGAATAGTTCCACTAAGCGATCCTATATCAAGTATTATATCATTAAATGTAAAAGATATAAATGCAGGAGCTAAAAAATTATCTACAAAACTTTATTTAACTCCTACCGCTGTAAATGATAAAGAAATAAAATCAAGATTCACAATATCATCTTTTACATATGCAAATACATTAGAAAATCCTTTGTCATTTGATTTTTCGTACAACAGAGATGATAAAGAAATAGGACTTAATTTAAGACCTAATAAATATGAACAGCCTTTTAATATGAGCTTTTCACTTGATAAAACTAAACCAATATTGGCAGAAGCTAAAGGTGTAATACCGCAGGATATATTTTTAGTATTATTAGGTAAAAATATTATAGATAATTTATCATCATTAAATATAAACTATAGCCTAAGTAATGCTATGTATACAGAAGGCAAAGGAAATGTTCATATACTTAAAGCATCATCTAGGAAAATATATACAGAGGAATATCTCATAAGAATAGGAATGTCAGCATATCAGAATGTCATAGATATAGATGATATATACTACAGACTTTCAGAAGACAGCGGTATAAATGCCAATGCCAAAATAGAATACGATAAAAATTTTAATGTAAAAATAAACGGTAATGTAGGAACACCAGCAGGTAATTACGGACTAAGCGGCTTTACAACTACATCTACAAACGGAAATAGAATAATATATGCTTCTACTGACAAATCAGAAATAATAGCAAGCGGATTAATAGCAACAAACGGATTATTAGACCTAAATATTAAAACTCCAAAAACTTTAAGCATAAAAGATATAGATATAAATGTTGATGTAGATATAAACAACTATACTCAAGAGCCTATATATGTATATGGTAATATTAAAGCCAATAAAAACTTAGCTCCTATATTCGCTTTAAATACTCAGTTTGAGCTTTCTAATCAAAGTATAATGCTTACCAATATAGTGCTTGACTACGGCGAAAACAGAGTGTCTGGAAATGGAATACTCACTTCAAGTGACGGTATAGGCAAATTTACTGCTCTATTAAAAGATATAGAAAATGACGGCATATTTGCATTAGATGCCTCTATTAATAAAAATAATGTATACGGAAAAGTTACTATAAGTCAGCTTCCTTTTGATATAAGCGGAAAAGCATACGGAATACTTACAGCAAATGCTACTATAATAGGCCTCATGAACAGTCCTGTTGTATATCTTGAAAAATTTGATGTTAAAGAGTTCCAAATACCAGGTATGAGATTTGATGTTTCTTTAACTGGCTATTATAAAACAGATGAATTAGAATTAAAAGATATTCTTGTAACCAAAACAGGCGATTTTGGAATGGTTACTTCTAAAGCATTTACCAAAAAACAGCAGATAAAAATACCTTATGCATATTTTTCAAGAGATCTGCAGAATATGCAAGTAGAAGTAAATAATATAGTTTTTCTAAGCTCATATTCAGGCACTATAGATTATAATATGAGAAGACTCCCAGATGGAAGACAGGAGTTTAGAATACAAACTACACCTATAACAATAAACAAAAGAAAACTTCCAGAGTTCGGAACAATAGTTACATATAATGGGGAAGATATTACATTTACAAATACAAAAAAACATGGTATTAACGGCTCTATTACCAAAGAAGAAGAAGGCACTAGAACAGATTTGATATATGTATATGATGATAATAATATGCTTAATATAGACGGCATTATAAAAAATACTCAAAGAGATCAAGTAGATTTGCTAGTTACATCAGATATAATCAATGTAGAAGTATTTGAAATATTTAATGTATTATTTACAGAAATACATTCATCTCCTACTAACTTTATGATAGACGGAAAACCATATACATTGTATGCTCATATACATGGAGATACTGATAATGTTGCTATAGACGGCAGATTTTTAGGTCATGGAAGAAAGGTAAAAATAGCATATTTTAGCGATGTCTTTGATGATACTATAGTAGATTTTAATTTTGACGGACATATGTTTAATGTAAACAATTTAACATTTACATCTAAAAAGAAAAAAAATCTCAGTGTAACTGGGGAAGCTGAAATTTTCAAAAATACTATAAACTATATGGCATTTGATTTACTCTCTTCAGATGAACAGCTCGGACTTTTAGACGGCAATATGAATTTGGGTATTGCTAAAGTAAAAGGACCCGTGCATGTAGATATTACAGTAGGCGGAAATATTGCAGCTCCTAGAATAGGCGGAATACTTACGCTTATGAAAAGTGATGTTCAGCTTTCAACTTTAGCTTCAGGAAGCACTTATAAAGAAAGAGTTTATGGAATATTAAGTAAAATTTATTGGGACTTCACTATAGAGGCTTGGCGTCAGGTAAGAGTAGCCCATAATTTAGTTGGCGATGTTTATTTGGAAGAAGGATCAAAAATGAGAGTTTATAATACTCTTATGGATGGTATAGAACTTGCTGGTACTGTTAATGTGGACAGGGGAAGTATTTATTATCTTCAGAATATATATCAGCTTGAAAATGGTTCCGTTACTTTCCCTCCTAATAATAGTTTGGACCCTATAATAACGGCTACAGCGTATACATATAAAAAATATTACCCTTCAACTGCCAATCTTTCGTCTCAATCATTTGAAAGCGAAATTGCAGGGGAAAGTGTAACTTTATATATGGAAATGAATGCAAGACTATCTCAATTGGTATCTTCTCAAAACTCAGGACTTTCTCCTGTAAGATTTTACACTATACCAGCTTTAGGGCAGTATCAGGTTAATCAGCTTGCAGGTATACCTCAGGGAAGTTTCGGAAGCAGAGAAGACCAGATGTTTGCAGAAAGTACTTCAAGCAGAAGTTCTATTAATAATGATCAACTGCAGCAGCTTACTATGAATTACAGCGATTTGCTTTTAAGAAGTACTGTATTAAGACCTGTAGAAAGATGGGTAAGACAATTTTTAGGTATAGATTATATTAACTTAAGCCCTACAGTAGTAAATAATTTATTGTTTGTTACAAATAATAATAGTATAAGTCCTACATCTGTATGGGATAATACAAGCGTAGGAATAGGTAAATATGTTTCTAAATATTTATATTTAAAATACGATGTTACTTACAGAGCAGTTGATACAACAAGACCTAGCCTTAATGGAAAAAACTTAGATCCATATTATTTTGACCATCAGTTCGGTTTTGAGGTTTCTTTATTAAAGAATTATAAACTTGCAAATTTTGTTTTTGAGTATAAAATAAACCCTTTCGATATACAAGGAAAAGGACAAGATTTTAATATAGTTACTCGGTGGAGATTTTAGTGAAAAATTGTATTATTTTATTTTCATTTCTTGCACTTGCTGCAGCTTTACTTATAGCAGCAGAGAGTGATTTTGAGAATTTACAAACAGCAAGAAATATTGCTGTATATGAAGGTCTTGTAATAAAAAGAATAGATGTTACAGGCGAAGTAAGGCTTACAAAAGATCAAATAATAAACAGCTTTCCAATAAAATCTGGAAGTAAATTTCAAAGGACAGAAATAAATGAGGCAATAAAAAAACTATTCGATACGCAGTTATTTGACAGAGTAGCTATTGATGCCAACAGAGAAGATGACGGAGTTGTGTTAAATATTATAGTGGCAGAAAGATATATTATAAAAAACATAGAATATATTGGAAATAAACGCCTAAGCAGAACAGCACTTAATGATACCATAAAACCCATAATGAGAGCTGGAGACCCTTATATACCGCAAAAACTTAATGAAGCGGTTAATGCTATTATAACTAATTATCAGGATAAAGGATATTTAAAGGCATATGTAGAGCCTAAAGTAATTGAAAATAATGAAAGCTCTGATGTTACCATAGAAATGAATATTGTAGAAGGAAATGAGGTAAAAGTATCAAGCATAAGGTTTCATGGTAATACACATTTCTCTGTCAATGAACTTAAAAGACAAATGTCAACAAAAGAAAATGGATTTATGACATTAGGAAAGTTTAATGAGTTTAAATTTGAAGAGGACAAAACAAAAATTGTAAAGTATTACGCTGATAGAGGATACTACAGAGCAAAGGTGGATAATGTAAAGTTCACATATCAGTGGAGAGACCCTCAAATAAAAAATGAGCAGGATTTAATAATAGATATATACATCACAGAAGGCGATAAATATTATTTTGGTGATATAGGATTTAAAGGTAATTTTATTATATCATCTGAAAATATACAAAAAGATATAAAATCAAAAAAAGGAGCTTTATATAACTACACCTATCATATGACGGATTATCAGGGTATACAAAATAAATATTCTGAAAGAGGATATATATTCAGACAAGTTATACCAGTAATTACTGTTAATGAAGAAAATAAAATAGTAAATATAATGTACGATATTGTAGAAAATGATAAAGCTCATATAGAAAATATTACTATAGCTGGAAATACAAAAACTAAAGATTTTGTTATACAAAGATATATAGATATAAAACCAGGAGAAGTATTTAACACAGCTAAAATACAAAGAATACAAGAAAGATTATATAACACTCAGTTTTTTGATAATATTAATTTAGGAGTAAAACCTGGTTCTGCTGAAGGATTAATGGAATTAACTTTAAATGTATCTGAAGGTAAAACTGCGATGGTATCGGGAGGCGGCGGTTTCTCTACTGGTTCTGGATTTAAGGTATTTGCTTCTATTAGAGAAAATAACTTTTTAGGAAGAGGTTTGCAGTTAGGTTTAAGCGGAGAACTTGGAGAAACTCAAAAACGTATAGCAGTAAACTTTGCTGAACCTTATTTACTTAATCTGCCTATATATTTGGGAGTTGATTTATCATACTTTAATGAAGGTGTTAATACTGGATATGAAATAGGTGCTGATTCTTTTGGAATACCTAAATACTCATATTATACAAGGCATGGTTTTGAAGGTATAGTAAGGCTTGGTTATTATTTTGCTGACTATTATTCTACATTTATAACTTTTGATACAATAGTACAGCAGTATCAGCAGTGGCATGACCAAGGGGCAAGTGAGGCAGGTCCTAATTATGTATTAAGCGACATAAAAAAATATTTGGTTCATAGAATAAATAAAAAAGATGGATCTTTCCAAAGATGGCAAAGTGATTGGTTTACTACATTTATTGTATCATATTCTCTTCTTCGAGACAGCAGAAATGATTATTTAAACCCTACTAAAGGAAGTTTCTTAAGAGGCATAGCCGATTTTTACTTTGGACATACTCAGCTTACAAGACTTAATTTAACAGGATTCTTAGCTATTCCTGCAACAGAATGGCTTTCATTCGCATTCTACGGAGAATTAGGTCAAATTATAGCAACTCCGGGGCTTCCTATAAAAAACGATGCAGATGTTTTATACTATCTTAACCCATTTGAAGATGTTAGAGGTTGGGATACTTCTAAATACACTATATTTAAGAAAAACAGAGGATTATCTACTTACGATATGAAAGCAGAAGACGGCTCAACAGACTCTTGGAGCTATGGAAGAGCTAAAGTGAGATTCTTTGCTGAACTTCGTGTACCTATTATACCTAAAACTCTTGGATTTGTTACTTTCTTTGATGCAGGTCAGCTATGGATGCCCGGAAGCACGGGCTGGAATCAGGATGGAGATGCTCATAGTTATCCTTCGCAGTTTATGGATATTAAAGATATATTTGATCCTTCTCAGTATATATATTCTGTAGGAGTAGGTATAAGGCTTACAATTCCTATATTTAATGTAAGATTCTACATAGCTAAAAGATTTGTATACAATAAAAATGATGTAGGATTTGGAAAAGGACTTCAGGATTTTGAAGGAGATACTTTCACTCCTTTAGGAGCTTGGTTTGGAAGAGGCTGGGGTATAGCATTTACTATGAATCACCCATTCTATTAAAAATATATTGTTTTTGATAATAATTATATAAATTTATATATAATAACTATATATAAAAAAGGAGATAAAAATGAAAAAATATTACATTATGAGTTTACTATTTATAGCAGTACTTACTGTATCTATTATTAGCCCTAGAGTATTTACACAGTCATACAGGCTTACAAAAGTTGGATATATTGACCTTGAAAGAGTAATTAAAGAACTTACAAGCGATGAAGAGTTTGTTGAAAAATTAAAAATGAAATTAGAGGAATATAAAACTCAAGATGCTATGCAGACTAATATGACTGATACTTCTATAGCTCAAAACAACAGAGATTATTCTTTAAGAGGAGAAGTAAAAAGACAGGTTGCAAATGCTCTTATGTCAATAGTAAAAAAAGAGGGATATACTTTAATACTTGAAAGAACAGAAAATTCTATACTTTATGCGGATAGAACTTTTGATATCACAGAACCAGTAATAGCAAATGTTAAAGCCTCTTTACAAAAATAAATAAAATATAGAATAATAGTATTTTTAATCTAAGAACTAAAATGTATTATAAAAATATATAATGCATTTTAGTTTTTCGTATATTTAATAAATTAATAAAATAAAAGGAGATAATAATATTTATGAAAATAAAAGATATTTGCAAGTTTATTAATGCTCAAAAAATAATAGGAGATGAAAATAAAGAAATATCTACTCTTTCTCCTATAAATCAAATAATAGAAGGCTCTATAGTTTGTATAGATAATAATAAATATCTTGAACCTGCTTTAGAGAGTACTGCCAATGCTTTAATATTGAAAGAAGAAACATTTAATGATATAAAAGATTTAAAAGGCAAAACTGCTGTAATATATAATAATCCAAAAGAAGCATTTATTAAGCTGCTTTATTCTTTATTTGAAGATAAAAAATACCCTTTAGGAACTATTGAAAAAACGGCTGTTATAAAAGAAAATGCCAACATAGATGCTAATGCCTATATCGGAGATAATGTTCATATAGGAAAAAATACTGTAGTAGGTAAAGGTTCTGTTATAGAGGCTAATGTATTTTTGGGTGATGATGTAGTTATAGGTGAAAACTGTACCATATATACTAATGCCGTTATACATGACAGATGCATAGTAAAAAATAAAGTTATAATAGGCTCTTCTACTGTTATAGGAAATGATGGATTTGGATTCTTTGAAGTTAATGGCAGACAAATGAAAATACCACAGAGAGGAAATGTTGTTATAGAAGATGATGTTGAGCTTGGAGCTAATGTATGTATTGACAGAGCAACATTGGGTTCTACAATTATAAGAGAAGGCGTAAAAATAGATAATTTAGTTCAGATAGCTCATAACTGCGATATAGGAGAGCATTCTATAATCGTTTCTCAGGTTGGAATTGCAGGAAGTTCAAAAATAGGTCATCATTGTATATTAGGCGGACAGGCCGCTTTAGCCGACCATGTTACACTCGGTGATAGGGTAATATTTGGAGGAAGAACTGCTGTAATGTCTAATGTAAAAGTAGAAGCCAATTCAATTATGCTTGGTACACCTGCTCAAAATATAGAAAGAGAAAAATTAAAAATGATAGCCGAGCAGAAACTTCCAGAACTTATAAAAATTGTTGAAGAACGTTTTGGTATAAAAATAAAAAGAGTAAAATAATTTTATACCAAAATAAAAAATATGCTTATATATATAATATATAATAAAAATAATCAGATTTTTAAAAATTTTATTGTTGTTTTTTTAATTAAGTATATTATTATACTAAAAAATAAAATTATTTAGGGTATATTTATGGAAAATAACAAATCATTAGGTCTTCAATTTAAAATATTTGTACTATTGAGTATCTCAATATTGGTAATGTTTATAACTATTATATCATATATGGTAAGTCATAATATATCTAATTCAAAAGAGAAAGGATTTGCTTCAACTGAATATATGGTTAGTACTTATGCTAAAGATATAGAAAGAGAAATGGCATCATATATATCTATGCTCAAAACTATATCGCTTTCTCTAAAAAATGATATATCAAACGCATCAGTTACCAGACAATCTCATGCTGAAGTTTTGGGAGAAATTCTCAAAAACAATAAAAACTTATTTGCAATATATGAAATGTGGGAGAAAAATGCCTTTGATGGAAGAGATAATGATTTTATAGATACTGATTACGGTTCTGAAAATGATGGAAGATACGGACCTGCATTTTTTTATGATGATAATACTATTACTTATGATAAGGTTTATCAAGAAGAGTTTGATGCAAATCCAGACTATTACACTATACCCAAAGACACTAAACAGCTTTATATAAGCGATGTAGAAAAAGATGATACTTACACAGGAGCTGATACTGTACTTACTGTAAGTATTGTTGAACCTATACTAGATAATTCTGGAAAGTTTTTAGGTATGGTAGGAGTAGATTTTTCTGCTGAAAATTTGGTAAAAATAGTTTCTGATATATCTACTAATGAAGGTATGGAAGGTTATTTGATAAATCAGTATGGTATCATTCTTGCTTCTACAAATACTATGAATATAGGAAGAGAGATTTCAAGCATATATAATGATAATGCTAATCAAATAATGAATGCTGTAGAAAATAGTATCAGATATTCTTTTATTAATAAAATAGATAGACATAAAATGTTTAATATTATAGTACCTTTAACTTCATTAAAAGATGATTATAATTCAATAGCACTGCTTGTAAGTGTGCCTGAAATGGTTATAGTAAAAGAAAATATAATAAATGCCGTTATAACATCTGTACTTGCTATTATTGTGCTTATAATATTTTTAATTATAATAAATA
Organism: Brachyspira sp. G79; assembly: GCF_002379365.1. GTDB lineage: Bacteria > Spirochaetota > Brachyspiria > Brachyspirales > Brachyspiraceae > Brachyspira. The sequence continues at coordinate 326,144 of NZ_JQIU01000007.1, forward strand.
TCTTAATAAAGAAAAGTTTGATAGACCCAATATTGAAAATCCTCCATGTTTCAGAAAAATTAAGCAGCGGAGATTTAACTTCATACAAAAATGAAGCATTAAGCAAAAGAAAAGATGAAATAGGAATGATATTTAATTCAATTCAAAATACCCAGAATATATTATCAAATATAATAAAACAAATATTAGATTCTACTAATGCTATGGAAAATGCAAGCAAAAATGTTAGTGTAGGAAGTGCTGATCTTTCAAACAGGACTGAAAAACAAAGAGATGATCTTAAACTTATAAATCAAACTATGACAAATACATTAAAAGTGATAGATAAGACAACTAATGATATAGCTGTAACTAATGATAAAATACAAGTTCTTACTGATTCAAGTGAGCATTGCTACAATTTATCAAAAGAATCTATGGCTCTTATGGAGGATATTACCAAAGCGACTGCTGAAATATCAAATATAACAAAAATGATAGATGATATAGCTATGCAGACTAATATACTTGCTCTTAATGCTTCGGTTGAGGCTGCACGTGCTGGAGAGCAGGGAAAAGGATTCGCTGTTGTAGCCGCTGAAGTTAGAAACCTAGCTCAGACTTCTCAGGAATCTGTAAAAAATATTACTAATATAGTTAATAACAGTATAGAAAAAATCAATGAAGGAAACAGCAAAATAAAAGAAACGATGGATGCTTTGGAAGATATAACAAATAAAGCTAAAGAAAGCAGCGATATAGTAAGTCAGATGGTTGAATCTTCCACTCAGCAGGACGCTTCTGCAAGAGAAGTACAAAGTGCGGTTAATAGTGTTGATATTAGTGCTGAACAAAATACTGCATTGGTAAAAACAAATGCTGATATAGTTATAGATATGGAAAAAGAAACTGAAAAACTTGCTGATTTGATGAAATTCTTTAGTATTAATAAATAATAGACTTGTTTCAAAACTACTTGATAAGATTAATTTTAAAATTACAAATACAACGTTTATACATGTGTATAATTTATTATTTTAGGATATAAATATATATTTCTTTTACTTCTTAATGGCACCAACAGAAGCGGGCACATACATGCGAGGAAAGCCGCAATTATAATTAAAAAACTGTAAATATTAATAAATTTAGTTTTGAATCAACTATAATAGATAAAACTTTTTTAATTGTTATTATATAAAAAAATGGGGCTTTTGTATTTTATAAAAGTCCCATTTTTTATTAATCATTAATTTTATATGACTTATCTAACTTATCTACATGAAGCCTTTCCAGTACGTACATTAATTCCACCTGCTGCCTCTATCATCTTAATTATATTCTGATTTCCTGATTCGCATGCATAAGTATAAGCTGATTTATTTAATTGTTTACTTACTATATTTACATCAACTTTTTTATCAAGCAAAAATTTAACTGCATCCTCCCTGCTGTTTCCTGCCGCAACCATAAGCATTGTTTCTCCGTCTCTTTTATCCTGCTCATTAAGATTTAATTTTCCATTGTATAAAGGATATAGATACTCTATTACTTCAATATTTCCTCCAAGTATAGCAGATTTAAAAGCACTTGTAACATCAGCAGTATCTCCTGCATATAAATTAGCACCTTTAGATACTAAATACTCAACAACATCTAAATATCCTATAAAAGCAGCCCAGCCTAAAGCAGTCTGCTTCAAACTATAAGTATCCTGAACTTCTATATTCTGACCTGCTTCTACCATTCTTTTTATCTCATCAAGATCTCCCTCTTTTACAGCATCAAACCACTTAGCATTAGGGCCTTGAGATGGTTTTGTATAAAATATTCTATGAGAAAGCCTTCTTGGATTTGCAAGATTTGTAAGCTCTTCTGGACTGAGTCTTGTAAATCTTGAAGTTTGTGAATAAAGAGGAATTGATAATACCAAAATAAATAAGAAAGGGATTATTTTTTTCATATGATTTTTTCCTTAAATTTGTTTTTTATTTTAAAACTTAAAGCAGATAATTTAGGTAAAAAATCATATTAATAATAATAAATAATTGTAAAAAATAATTGCATTATATTAACTATTATAGTATTATGATAACTAATAAATTTTTATTAAGGATATTACTATGATTAGAAATATTTTATTAGTTCTATTAAGTATAGTAACAATATTTAGTGTCTCATGCGGTGGTAATTCAGCTAAAGAAAGAAACAGTAAAGAACTATTTATAAATGCAGGAGAAGAGCCTAAAACAATAGACCCTACCCTATCAGGAAATGACTTTGTATACCCAAGACATGCATTTGAAACATTAATAACAAAAGACAAAGAAGGAAATCTTCAGGCAGGTGCATGCGAAAGCTGGGATATATCAAAAGACGGACTTACATATACTTTTCATTTGAGAACTAATGCAAAATGGTCTGACGGCAAAAAGAATGTAATTGCTGATGATTTTGTATATGCATTACAAAGGGCTGCTAATCCTTCAAGCGGTGCTGAATATACTTCTTTTATAGAATATATAAAAAATGCAGTTAAAGTACTTTCAAGCGAACTTCCTGTAGAAGAACTAGGAGTTAAGGCTATTGATGATTATACTTTAGAAATAACATTAGAAAACCCTACTGGATATTTTCTTGATATTTTAACTTACCCTATATTTGCCCCTGTAAGAAAAGATATTATAGAAGAGTATGGAGATCAATGGTCATTAAGCCCTGAAAGCTATATTGGAAATGGTGCTTTTATTATGACAGAAAGAAACCCTGATGAAAAAATTGTTATGATAAAAAACACTAACTATTGGAATCAAAATAATATAGTACCAGAAAAAATTACTTTTGTTATGATGAAAGATGCTACTTTGGCACTTGCTGGAATAAAAGAAGGATCTTTAGATTTTTCTGTGTATATTGTTGAACAGGATTTAGAAAAATTAAAAGAAGAAGGTATAGTAAATATAGCTCCTTATTTTTCTACAGCGGCATTTGGTATTAATGCCACTAATGAAGTATTAAAAGATACAAGAATAAGAAAAGCATTATCTTTGGCAATAGACAGAAATTATATAGTAGAAAATGTTGTTCCTACAGCTAAAAGTCCTACAAGTGCTTGGGTACCTGTAGGTGCTTATGATGTAGAAGGCGATTTCAGACAAAATGGAGGCGAATACATAGACCTATCAAAAGAAGCATATTCTAATAATGTAGAAATGGCTAGAGAGTTAATGGCTCAAGCAGGATATACTAACGGAGAAGGTTTCCCAGTACTTGAATATAAAACTACTTCCGATTTGGTATATATAAATGTTGCAGAGGCTATTCAGCAAATGTGGAAATCTGCTTTGGGAGTAGATTTACAAATATCATCTATGGAATGGGCAGCATACCAACAGATGAGAAGCGATAAAAATTATCAGCTTATAAGAACTTTATGGATTGGTGATTACAGCGACCCTATGACATTTTTAGAAAATTATTTAAGCTACAGAACTCAAAATACTACTGGATACAGCAATGCTATGTTTGACAGCTATATTGAAACTGCAAGAAGTAGTGCTGACCAATCTGTAAGAATGAATGCTATGCATGAAGCTGAAAAACTACTTATAGCTGAAGACAATATTCTTATACCTATATACAATCCTTCAAATCCTATATTGGTGAGTAAAAGATTAAAAGATTATGTACTAACTCCTTTAATGGAATATCAATTTCATTATGCCTATTTAGAGTAATAAGATAAAATTAAAATAATAAACTAAATTATAAAAACAAGCCCTGCCTTAAAAAAGATAGGGCTTTATTTACACAAAATTTATTAATCAATATCTATAAAAAAATTCGTTCTTCCTGCATGCTAAAAGTGTGCAAATTTAAATTAGTCTTTTGTTGGGGTACTTTTTAAAGAGTTTGCTTATATATTTGATTAAAGTTATATAAAAAATAAAGCTTTTACATCTAAAATGGTTGGAGTTAAAGTAAAGTTTTTAAATTTATTTTCACTCCCTACCCTTTAAATTTTTTGATACTATTTGTTATTTATCGATGATTTTTATATTTTAGCTTTAACTGTTACTCTGGCTGCCCACCCAAGTGCGTTTTAAATTGAAAAACTTTGTTTAATATATTACCTGTTTTCAGCTCTAAATCTGGCAGGGTCTGTAAAAGGACGCCTTCCTTGAAATTTTGATAAATAAACGATGTTGCTTGCTATATTTATAAAGCCGTTATCTCCGTACTTTGTTATAGTTTCTTTTGCCTGCTTATCTTTCATCATATAATATGCTAAAGGTACATCATCTATAAATAAATGACATAATATACGTCCAAAAATATCATAAGAAGATACAAGCATGCTGACATTTGAAGCATTATTAATTTTTTCTATAACATAATTTTTTACATTAGTTCCATAGTTCTGCTTTATCTCTGGGGCGTCAACTCCTATAAATCTGTAATAATTATTTTTGTATTTTATAGTGTCGCCGTCTGATACTTTTATCAAATCTTTATCTAAAGAAATTAAATATTTTGTGTTAATATTATTAGTGTCTATCTTACTAAAATCTTTATTTGTTATAGATAAAAATATCTTTGCATTATTACTGTCTTTGAGAGTTAAATATTCTTCACTATTTATATTATCTATATTTAATACAACCCTGCAGTATTTTATATTGAGAACTTTTAATTTATTGATAATGCTGTCATCAGAAGTATAAAGCATAATATTATCTTTAAAAACTAATGAGTAAATAAAAAGCCTTAAAAAACCAATATACTTTATACTAGGAAAATGTCTGCTTATATATTTTTTATCCTGATTAGTGAGAGCATTATAAACATACACTTTATCACGATTTTTTATATAGTCGTAGATAATAGAAGTTTTATTGTTTTCTATCATGCTTATTAGAGATTTGCTTTCGATGAATAGATCCCTTGTTTCTTTAAAGTTTAGAAATTGTATAAAAAAATAAAATATTACAATAAAAGAACAAATAAAAACTATTATTATAATCTTTTCATTTTTTTTATTAAAAGTTCGCATTTAGCCTTTATATCCTCAGAAGATACTATTTCAGTGAGCATACATAAACTCATAGCCTTATGTTCTATAAGAATATCCATGTTGTTTAATTTTATCCCCCCAATGCATACAAAAGGAATATCAAGATTTTTTACCACATAATCAAGATAATCAATACCAGTAGCAGCATTAGCATCAGGCTTTGTCTGCGTAGAAAATATAGGACCTATTCCTATATAGTCGCAAGAAGTATTAATAGCACTTAAAGCCTCATTTTCATTTGTAGTAGAAAGCCCTATGATAAGATCATCTCCTACAACTTTTCTTACAGCCTCAATAGGCATGTCTTTCTGTCCTATATGCACCCCATCAGCCTCAACTGCTAAAGCCAAATCAGCATAATCATCTATCAAAAATAATGCCTCGTATTTATTTGTAAGCTCTCTAATCTCTAAACATTCATTATATTTTTCACGCATATATTTATTAGGATTATCCTTTTCTCTGTACTGAATAATTTTTATTCCAGCTTCAAGCATTGATTTAACTACTTCTATATTGCTTCGTCCGTTGGAAAAATCTTCGGCGGTAACACAGTATATAGAACTATTAAAATATTTTTGTTTTAGAAACTCTCTTTTGTCTTTTTTATTTTTTATTGTCTTAAAATCTTTCATAAAACTAATCATTAATTGTCTCCGATATTTAGGTATTGATTTTATTAATTGGCATGTAAATATTTTATTATAATGTATGTATTTTTTCAATAAGAATTAAATGCATAAAAAATGCCCTCGGTCTATCGGGAAAATAAACCGAGGGACTTAAACGGGATATTTTTATATAAAAATCTACGTATTGTAAAGCTGTTGTCTAACTATTAATAATTTACTTACTGCCAACTACCCCCCATTAAATATAAGTCAATTTTTACAGTTTTAAAATTTGAAGGGACATTATAACTTGAAGACGTTACATTAACGGTTAAAATGGCTGAACTATAAGATCCAGTACTATCCCAATTTTGTGCAGGAGTAAATATTACATCTCCTTGATATTCATTTAAAACTCTTTTTAATTCATTTAATATATTAGCTTGATTAGCATTTGCAAAGGCTCCGCTAGAAGTAACGTTGAAACTATAATATCCAGAAGATGGGTATCCTGAACCTTGTGAAAAATTAAATGTTACACCGCTTGTGCTATCTGTAATAGTTGGTATTTTTTGTAAAGTTGTTCGTAACTGAGCATCAGTTAACTCTTCAAGTCCAGCTGTTCCTTCTATTATATCTGGTGCAGCTACACTTTTAGCACAGCTCATAGTGAGTAATGATAAACTCATTAATATAGATAAAATTAATAATAATTTTTTATTCATTTTTTATCTCCTATTTTTTCCGTATTAATTAAATCTGTAAGTTAATTGACCGCCAAAATTAAGATTATTAACACTTAAAGTATTTACTTCAGCAAATAAGTCAATATTAAAATCTTCGCCTACAATGAAGCCCATACCAAAGAAACCAGCTATACCAGCTTTAGTAGTTAATTGAGTATTAACAGTTTTTAGGCTTTCATCTAATGAACCGTCTGTTTTTGCAGGTACTTGAGTTATCCAAGAATCTTCTGCCTGTATCATCAAAGCAGTACCAGCTCTTAACTGCCACCATTCAACTGGCTGCCAAGTAGTACCTATAGGAAGTTCAGCATAAGGAACAAATCTTACATCACTTACATATCCTGCTCTTCCAGTAGTTTGAGCAGATCCAATTTTTTGATAATCATTTCCAGTATTAGTTACTACCAAACCTAAAGAAAGTTTAGGCTCCATAGCTAATTTTACTTGATCATTAGCCAAGCTCCATTCTAATGGGAAACTAGCATATATATCACCGTCAAAACGGTCTTTACCTTGTTTTCCTTCATATTTAGTTTCTGTATTGTTTGCAGTATAACTTCCATTTTCACCGAAATTGTTATTAACACCAAACTCTAAATTAGCACCTACGGTAATACCAGTCATAGGACCTGCTGTAATACCCAAATTAAACTCTGGATTTAAGTATAAAGATATATAGTCATTATTTCCATAAATTACAATATTACCTTTATTATCTCCAATTGCCCCTTTTTGTTTTGTGTTGTCAGCATGGAAAATTATTCCTACAGGTATAGTCAATTTATGTTCGCCAAACTTTATAGAAGTAGCTATTTCATGAGTCCAAACTCCATTATTTGCTATCATAGAATAGTCTGTTTTTGTATCTTTATCTATAACTTTATTTAAGCTGTAAATACTTCCTGTCCCAGTATTAGGCTCCATTCCAAAATAATAATGTACAGCTATAGTTTCGCTTATTCTTAAAGCAGCTCTTAAAGCCACTTGAGAATTGATAGTCCATAAATTATTAGGTGTTGCATCTGATACATTGCCATTTTTATCTTTTGTTATATCAGCACTGTCATTGAATTTATATCTAGCAGCAAAACCCAAATACATACCATTAGCAAAAGGAACACCAAAAGCACCTTGTACTCCGCTGTTGAAAGCTGTAGAAGTTATATCTGTTGTACCGCCTCCGTTAGCAGAAAAAGAAGTACCACCTAAATATCCAGCAGAAAAGAATGCTCTTTGTAAGTCAAATATATCTTTTGATTTTACTTTATCAGAATCTGTAGAAAACTGACCTGCTGTTGCTCTTTTTACTGCTGAATTGTCTAGTGCCCAAGTATCAGTGCCTTGAGCAAATACATAAGCTGAAATAACTAAAGAACCTAATAGTATAAATTTTATTTTATTAAAAACTTTTAACATAAGTTATCTCCAAACATTATTTTATTAATTAAATCTGTAAGTTAATTGACCGCCGAAGTTCATATTTATGAAACTTAAAGTACCTACTTCGGCAAATAAATCAATATTGAAGTCTTCTCCTACTATAAAGCCCATACCGAAGAATCCAGCTATACCTGAATATGTATCATATCCTGTAGTTTTATTAGCATTATCTCCATTAGCATCTTTACTTTGAGTTGAACTAACATTAGCACCCAATATCAAAGCTGTACCGAATCTTAATTCATACCATTCAACAGGTCTCCATAATGTACCTATAGGAAGTTCTATAGAAGGAGAAAAAACAAAATAATCATTTCCATTTGGATAAGCATAATTACCTGTTAAAGTTGTTTGTTTATTTCCATTTAAAAATTCTTCTACTTTTCCATAGTTATTTACACCAAAATTTAAATTGATTTGAGGCTCCATAGCCAATGATACTTGATCATTACCCAAGCTCCATTCCATAGGGAAACTAGCCCAAACGCCAACATTCATACGCAAAGCTTTTTGAGTAGTTTTATATTCAGTTGTTCCATTTTTACCATTTTGACCTACATTGTTATTAAGTCCTACACCAAAATTAACTCCCATATTAATACCAGTCATAGGTCCCATAGGAAGACTTAAGAAAAACTCTGGATTAAGGTTTAATGCTACATAATCTACCCCAGTATAATTAGCATAATCTACATCTGTGTTAGCTACTTTTCCTTTTTGTTTAGTATTATTAGCATATATATCAATGCTTATAGGTACAGTTAATTTATGTTCGCCGAGTTTTACTGCTGCTGCTATTTCATGATTCCAATATGCATTATGCGTATATGTCTTGTAATCATTTTGTAAAGTTTTATCAACTGTATGATTTATACTGTATGATACAGTAGGATAATCTGAACTTCCAATTTTTAAATTATAGTGGAGAGCTACCATCTCATTTATTCTGAAAGCCAATATAAAGTTACCTGTAGAATTTACGGTCCACTTATTATTTGGAGTAGAAATGTTGCCGTCTTTGTCTGTTGTATAGTCAGCTTTGTCTTTTAGATTATATGCTGCTGCAAAACCTAAATACATGCCTCCTGGCAAAGCAACACCAAAAGCACCTTGAACACCATTATCTAATGCAGCAGCTGTTGTTGTTCCATTTCCTCCAACTTGATTACCTGAAGGATCAATAACATTTCCTCCATTGATAATTCCAGTACTTCCTAAATAGCCTGCTGAAAAGAAAGATCTTTCTAGGTCGAATATGTCTTTTGCATTTACTCTGTCAGAGTCTGTATCGAACTGACCTGCTGTTGCTCTTTTTACTGCAGAATTGTCTATAGTAAGATCAACTGCAAATGCTGATGATGAAATTATCAAAGAACCTAGTACTACGGCTAGGAACTTTATTTTTTTGCTAACTTTCTTCATAAAGTTATCTCCTAAATCTTTTTTTATATCAATATTTTTTACAAATATTTAATATACCATTACATAACGTGTAAAATTTTAATAATAAATTATAATTTTTAATAAATAATTAATAAAATATTTAATTAGTAAATACCTAATACGTATAACTAAAAAATAATAAAAATACTAAATAAATATGATTTATTCAGTATTTTTATTATTGAAAAAAGTTTTATCTATAATTAAATACGTAAAAAATAAATTTTTACCAAAAAAATTTAAATTTTTTTAAAAAAAAATTAAATTACAACCTGTATTGTATGTACAATTTAAAAATTTAGAGATTGATTTACAAACTAATTATAATATTATCTAATTTTGTAAATTTATATATTTAAGCAGCAAATAAAAAATATATGATTATGCCAAAACATAACAATATTATATTAGCATATACCTAAACAAATATAACTTTGTCAAAAAATTAATTTTTTGATATTTGCGGGGCTTCATAGTCGTGCCACAGTCTTTTATGACGCCTATCCGCATTGTAGAGTATGCGGCAAAAAGGTTGATAATTCTGTATAATGTGCATCAGCTGACAAAATAAAATTGTTCCAGTATATATGTTGCAATTTTGTATTTTTACACAGATAATGTAAAAAACATATGATATTATTTATAATTATTTTTTATATTAGATTTGTTTCAAACAATAAATTTATTAATATTTACAAGTTTTTAATTTAATATTTTTTAATCATAGTTAAGTTTTGCATGCTCTAAGTAAGGCACATAGCATACACGATAGACTGTGTATTTATATGTAGTGAAATAATAAATTATACAAAATATGAAACATTATTTTTATAATTGATAAATTACAAAAATTTAATACATAATTTTGTAAAACAACTCTATTATTTTCAAAACAAATAATAAAGCGGTGATTCTTCTTTTACAAAAGGCTTTAACTCATCAAAACTAAAACTTATCTCTGTTATTCCAGTAGAATACGGAGCTATATCATAAGCCTGCCATACAAAATTAATTGAATTAGGAAGTATTCTGAATGTTGAACTTTCTAATGTTATAGCATTAAAATCAAAGTAATCTTCTTTAGTGCTTCCTGTTTTTAATATTTTTTCTCTCATTAATGATATTAAATTAGGATTATTAAAATCGCTTATTAAATCTCTTATAGTAATAAGGTTAGAATTCTCCAAAGAAAACACTTCCTGAATATTTGCTGTATTTCCATGAGCTCCGCCTGTATACATAGAAGAATAATTATCAAGTGCTATTACTCTGCTGTCTATATAGCCTACATTAACAGTATTATCTATTTCATAAGTTATATTGCTTGAACCTGAGTACAATAAAGATTTCCATTCATTGTAATAATTATCACATTCTTCTTCTATGTACATTATAGAATTATCAATATTTGATGTTTCATCTTCATTATTTTTAATAAATGAAAATGAAGTTCTATGATACGAAAATATGGAATTGCTGATACTGTCATTTTTATAATAATCTACTATATCTGCATAATATACAGGGATATTTCTATTAAGAGAAAACTCCATATCCTTAACTTCATTGCTTTCATCATATTTTATTTCTGCACTAAAAACTATATCATCGCTTAATACACCATTTATATTGGCATGCATATTATTATTTTCATCTATTTCCTGCATGTTTAATTTACTATTATTAATACTTCCAGTAATTAATGCTTTTTTATTTTTTGTATAATAATATCCGCTTATGCTGTTTTTATTACTATTAACATACAAATACATAGAAGCCTTTTCTCCCGATATATTCCCGATAAGCATATAGAACTTTGATTCTTCTATAGAAGAGCCGTTTTTATTATCAGTATTATTGTTAGATGAAGATTCATTTTTATTGCATGAAACTATAATTATTATTAATAAGAAAATATATACAAACCTTTTTAACATAAAAAATCCCTTCTATTTTTTTACTATAACTTTAAATATATAAATAATAGACAAATAATCAATAAAGTTATTAAAATTATTATAAATAATTGACTTTTTATAAGATTAATAATATCATTAAAAAATATAAATTTCTTCTAAAAAAGAGGCTAAAATGGATAAAGAAAGAATAGAAAATGTAGAGCTAATACTATCGCACCCAGATAATTTAAATATAAAATGGACAGGTCAGAGTGATTTGGTAAGACAGATAATGGCTGCTTGGCATGTAATATCAGAAGACGATATACCGCTCAATCCTAGAATAGTGGGAAAACCTGGTGCTGGAAAAACTACACTTTCATACTATGCCGCTAAAGAGCTTCTAAAAAGAGATGTTTATATATTTCAATGTACTGTTGACACAAGACCAGAAGACCTAATAGTAATACCTGTAATATCTGAAAATAATAAAATTAATTATCATGCATCAAGTTTAGTAACAGCTATGATTAAAGGAGGAGTTGCCATACTAGACGAAGGAAACAGAATGAGCGAAAAAACTTGGGCTTCTCTTGCTCCGCTTCTTGATGACAGAAGATATGTAGAAAGTGTAATAGCTGGTATAAAAATAAAAGCTCACCCTGATTTTAGAATAATAGTTACTATGAATGATGATGCTAGTACATTTGAACTTCCAGAATATATACATTCACGTCTTCAGCCTACTATAGAACTTCCTTTCCCTGATGTTAAAGAAGAGTATGATATACTAAGAATGAATCTTCCTTTTGCTGATGATGAAATATTAAAAATCACTGTAGGATTTCTTCAAAAGTCTCATATACATAATGCTTCTTTCTCTGTAAGAGACGGCATTAATATGGCTAGATATGCTATGAAACTATATAAAAGCAATATTGCCTCAAACCGAGATACAGCATTTTTGATAGCTTTAAAATCTGTACTTGGAACTGAAGGACTTAGAATACTCAGTCTTAATATAGATGATGAGAATAATGCAAGCAGCAGATAATATTTTATTTATATAATAAAAATTTTTAAGTTTGTCAATTTTTCTTTATTCAACTTTTGTCGAATCCCGCTGCACTCCATCCTCACTCCCCCATTTAGCTGCTTGTAAACAGGAGTAATAAAAGAACTGCACTGCTACGCAGCACACAGCATTATTGACCGCAAATATCTAAATTTAAAAAATTAATTTTTTAAAAATTGTAATTATTTATGTATATCCTACAGGCAAAAATGGAAAAGATAGAGCATTAATGTCTCTTAATAGATTGAAAGATACTGAGGCGAGTTTATATTTATAGACTTTTTCATGATGATTAATGAAGCAGAGGCAAAAATGAGATATTAATACTGCCTGTAGAAGTTACAAAACTGCTAAACATAACAATAAAATTACAATGTATACAAAAACACAGTTTGAAATGTTTTTAAAGAATTAATTTTGTATAATTTTTGTTTTTTTTATAATAATCATATTGTATTAATTTATTTTCAATCTTAAAATAGTTATCAATACAATTATGATTTATTATGATTTCAGGAAGAAAAAAATTATGTTTAATTTGTATATGTATATATTGATGGTTCCTGTATCTATATTAATAGTAATAGGAATTATTTTATTTGTGAGAAGTATATCTAAAACTAACAGTTATTATAAACCTAAAAATATCAAAAAGAAAATGGACGAACTTCAAAAGAAAATTTATGCCAATCCTAAAGATTATAATTCTATATATGAACTTGCAGTTTTAGAAGAGCAGTATAATTTTACAGAAAATGCTTTAGAAAAGTATCAGAAATTAATGGATTTAAAATATTTTGACGGCGAAGAGACAAACATATATAAAAAGTTAGAGGTATTATATGAAAAATTAGAGAATAAAGAAGAAAGTATCAAATGCATTTTGAAAATAGCACAATTAGAGCCAAGCAATAGTTATTATTCTCTAAAGGCGGCTTATATACTTGGAAAAGAGGGAGCTTATAAATTAGCATGTGAATATTTTAATAGGGTTATCAATAATAAAAGCGACTTTGAGATAGAAGAATTAAAAACAGCTGCAATATGTTATTTTATGACACAGGATTATAAAAAAATTATTACTATACTTGAAGAACTTCATAAGAGATTAAGCAGAAATATAACAAATATAGAAGAAGATTATGATGATATGGTATTAGTTGAAAAAATATTGATATCTTTATATATACTTACAGATGAAATAAATACTG
>NZ_JQIU01000007.1:340120-347047 GCF_002379365.1 Brachyspira sp. G79
AAATTAATGAAATAAAAAAAGATGAAATAGCTATTATATTGGACTTTGCTTTTTATAATTATTTTATTAAAGATGTTAATAGTTCTATAAGTTATTTTGAGCATATAAGACTTTTTAATGCCCCTGAATTTAATATTTATGATTTAGACGGAATTTTTAAATATTTATTTTCAATTTCAAAAGCTACAGAGCAGCTTCAAAAATTAAGAAATAATATGAAGCTTGAAGATGATGAAAAATATAAAAATGAAAATTATGAAAAATATATTGATAAGCAGTATATAGATATTTGGGAAAATAGTGTGAAGTTATGGGAGAGCAGTTTTAATAATGTTGATAGTATCCTTGATTTTGTACAACTAGAAAAAACTATGGATATAGAAAAAATATTATTAGAATGCGGTATAAATGAAAATAATGCTTCATCAGAAAGTGTTATACTAAAAAAAGTGGATAAAATATACGATATAAGTTTGGCATCTTTTAAGAGTATATGCCAAGATATAATACAGAAAAAACTTATGTATTCTGCTATACAGGAATATAATGATCATTTAATAGATTATGATTACGGAGATGAAGTTAATTATTTGGCGTTTGCTTCAAATAAAAATAAAAAAGATTTAACATTAATATCTTTTAAGAGATGGAAAAATACTGAAGTAGGGGAACTTATTATAAGAGATTTTATACTTCTTATTAATGAGGCTGGAGCAAAAAATGGAATACTTATACTTCCTGTAGAGCTTACCAGCAGTGCCAGAAGTTATGCTATGCATAATAATAAAATAAAAGTTTATACAAGAAATCAGTTTAACTATATGCTTAGAGACAGTAAGTTTTGATTTTTTAAGTTAAACTCTTTTGTTAAAATTACACATAAACAATACTTGAAAATTATTTATTTTAGGCTTATTTGTACTGGTATTGTTAAGCAGATTATAATTTATTTTTATTATGCACATTTACTATGCTATTATATTTTTTCTTTTTTATTTATCAAAAAAATTATTTTATAAAAAATCTTGTTTTAGGCTTATTTTTATAAAAATATTTGTTTAATTAATATTTATAATTTGGGAGTATAAATAGAATGAACGATTATTTTAACCAACTTTAGAAAAATATATAGAAAGCGGTACAAGGCTTTATTTTTATTGCGAATCAAAATACAAGCAGGAAAGAAACTATTTGAGTGATAGTTATTCACACTTGTACCGCATTTCGAGCTTATTAAAATTAAAGAACAATTACTATTGTTTTTCTTTAGAGCATACAACTCCTTAGAAGATAGTATTATACCTCTATCAGCTTTCATATTTTCTTTCCTTCAATGCTTACAAAAGTTTCTCAGGCTTTTGTTTGTGGTGCATCTTTCTATTTGATTCGCATTAACTAATATACACAAAATAATTTTAAAGTCAACAAAAAAACATTTTTTTTAAAAATTTAAAATACTGCTGTAAAGAGTGATTTTTAGTAAAGTATATATAAATGTATACCTAGATGAAAAAGTCCCTAAAAATAAGGCTCTACGCTTCAAATAAAGGCGTTCTAATAAATACTTCAAGCATCGATTTGCATTATATTATCGCAACAGCATTAAAATATTTTTTCTCTCAGCCATTATTCAAAAAATAAAAATCTGCATAAGTCAGTTAGTCAGTTTAAAGTCTTTAAATAATCATTAGGTTAATCTTTAACATGTCTTTAATATATCTTTAAACTCATACAACATCTAAGGGTGTCACTATACTTAAAGTAAGGGTGTCGCTATACTTAAAGTAAGGGTGTCGCTATACTTAAAGTAAGGGTGTCATCATACTTCATTTTGAGGGTTTAACCTATATATATGCAGTTTTACAAACTAATATTTTCTAATACTTTTTATATTAATTAAGAGTATTATAATATTTTGTTTTAGACATGATTTACCTCGCAGGCTGTAAGATTGCCAGATTTTACAGCCTATCTTTTAAGCATTTTTAATATCCGTTTTTCTCGGCAGATAATTTATAATGTCATTCATCTTGTTAGTTAAATCTTCAAACATATTTTTTATTGCAATGACTTCATCGTTTTTAGAATTATAAAAGTCTTTTTTCGTACTATATTCAAACTTAGCAAACGGATGATTTTCCATAGCTTCTTTTATCATTCCAGCCAAAACATAAATATATCTTGATACAGTTGTATTAATATTTTGATGACCAAGCATTTTTGATATAACATAAACATCGGTTCCATTTTCTGCCATGTCAGTTGCAAAACCTCTTCTTAATGAATGACAAGTAACTTTTATATTTGTCTTTTTAGAAATGCTTGACATTATATCAGTTAGAGTTTTTATTTTAAAAATATCTCCATTTGATTTTATAAATAGCATGCTATGTTTTTTATTTTTCTGTTTCAATATTTCTTTTCTTAATTTTAAATATTCAATTAATTTATTTTTAATAGGATCAGAAAAGGAAATAATTCTAGGCTTATCCCCTTTCGTTTTATAAATAGTTATGGTATTATTAGAAAGGTTTATATTTTGTATGTCTATGCAGGCAAGCTCTTTTCTGCGAATGCCTGTGTTAGACATCAGCAAAAGTATAAATATATTTCTATCATCTGTAAAACTTCTATTTTTATTTTTAGCTATAGCTTTTGTAATAGATAAAGTTTTATCTGCTTTAATTAACAGCTGATTTTTTAAAATTATCTTTGGAGTTTTAAGCTCATCAAAAATATCAAAAAAAGTTTCTGTGCTTATTTTCTTTAATTTAAGCAAATACTTAAAATAATTTTTTACAGCCATAATTCTGCAATGAATAACATCAGCACTTAATTTTTTATCAGCTTGATAAACTATATAATCTTCAATCAACTTTCTATCTACTTTATTATACCATACGGTAGTATTGTATAATAGTATATCTTTGGACTGTCTATTATTGTAATAAAAATATAAAAAATCATAGAAGTTTTTTAAGGAATGAGCATAAGTCTGTATAGTCGCTTTTGATTTATAGAGTTTTATATATTCAAGATATTTAATGATTAAATTAGAATTATTATTGTCGTATAGTTTTAAGTAATCTAGTGTTTTCATAAGAAACAGCTCCATTTTTTTTATTTATAAAAAGTTTGGTTACGTTTTTTTATAAATAAAAAACAGAGCTGCTTTGATATATAATTATTATCGTATTAAATTAATTTTCATTAAATATTTTTTAGATTTCATTAATAAAAAAATAGAGCGGAGCTTTTTAAGCTTCGCTCATAAAACATTTTATTATAATTTAGGAGAAAAAAATGGTAGATGAATAGTAATATTGATTATTTATTATTTATCGCCTTCAAACTTTGACTGATAACTTTTAAATCCAGCAAGTCCAAGCAAACCACCCATCAAAAATGGAAGAGCTTCACCAAGCCTAACATCTTTAGAAAAAACCAAAAACGCTATACAAACAAGCATAACCGCCGAACCTAATAAGCTGATTAAACGCATACTAGAAAGATGGCCAGTCTTTGAACATAGTAATAAATCTTTTAATACGTTCATAATGCGTCCTACGAAATTACAGCTATAAAAAACATCACACATCCGTAAGTTAATTTAATAAAATAATATATTGATGTTTTCTCTTTAATGAGAGCTTTTAATCTCTCTTTAAATGTTCCTTCTTTTTCATTCATAAACTTATTATAGTATTTTACTATTCCAATGAAAGTAAAAACTACCATAGCACCTATTAAAAAAATTAATATTAATTTAAACATATTCACTCCTTAAAACTATTTATAAACTTTTAATTTTTCTGCTATTATCTTAAAACTATTGATAAATACCTCTTTTATTTTTTCTCTGTTATTTTCTAATTCTGTTATTTTACTTTCTTTTACTTCAAATAAAGTTCCTATCTGCTTGTTTTGATTATTGAACATATAAACAGTTTCAATAGGAAGATTCTCACTTTCTATAACTTCAGATATTTGCCTAGCCATGCCGTAAACATTAACATCAAATAAATAACTAAAATATATATACGGATGGAAATATTCATCTTCAATATGACCTTCGCAGCACTGACTAGTTTTATATCCTTTTTTGTTTAACTCTAAAATGATATCTGATATATTTTTATCTATCCTAGTAAGATTAATAAAATTACCGCATTCGCAGAATTGTTTATTTTCATAAAGTTTATTGCACTTACTGCAGAAATTATAATGTTCTTTATTATTAAAAATATTATGTCTAAATAAAGTATCAAACTGTCTTTTCATAATAACCTCTCTAAATACTTGGCTGAATCGAACATTCTATATCTACTATATAATTATTAGTTTTAAACTTAATAAGGATTGGAATAATAGAATTAATTGTAAAACCGCCTTCTGTCCTTATTAATAAGTTGTCATCTTCATAGAATAAATATTGATTTGTAACATTAAAAAATTGTGTTATTATATCATAATCTACAAAACCCATTACCATACTATTATAAACTTTATTAGCAGAACCTTTTAATCTATATTTTCCATTTATTAAATATATTCCAAAATATTCAGTTATAACTGCACCCAAATATTCAGCATATTTTGGATCTATTGGAGCTATTATATTATTATCATATATTTTTATATTTCCAATATTTGCTTCAGTTTCTATTTCTTTTGAAGTCGTGGATAGTATTATATATATATAATTATCCTTATAATACGGATATAAGAAAATAGGTATTCCGTATGATAAAGCTATAAAGTTTCTTTTATTTAGCCCTGTTATTGTTTTGCTTATTTTTATTACAGCTGTACCTTCTGATTTTAAAGTTAAACTACCTTTTAAATATATAGTACCATCAGTACTTTTTATTAGTGATAAATTATTTATATTATCTATTATATCACTATTCAATATTTGGTTTCCGCTTTCAGCTTCTAAAGTAAAAGTAGTCTTTTCAAATGAATATACTTCCTCTTCAAAAGTTTCTCCAGTATCAGAAGGCGGTTTAATCACAGAGCCGCTTTCCAAAGCAAGCAGACGTTCATGAATATCTTTTATAGTTGCAACAGGAGCTTCATTAGCTTGTCCTCCTTTTATTTTTTCTATATTTGATATTATTTGATTAATATCTTCTGCATACACAGTTTCTTCGCTCTGCCTTGCAGATACTTCTTTATATTCGTTAGGTTTACTTAAAGCCATATAAAACTCCTAAAAACATGGATGTTTTTATACAGCTGCTACACGGAGTTAAAAGCAGCTGTATACATATTATTTATTTTTTATATAAGTAATAATTCGTTCCTACTTGTATGTTGTACCATAGCTGCCATTCGCCAATCTTTATAATACTTTCTTGGTATCTTCTCATTAAATCTTGCCGATTTGTTACGGACTTGATTATAAATATTTCTGGAGGCGTAGAAAGCGGTACTTTGACATATTTTATTTTTGTACTGCATGAAGTTAGCATTATTAAAATACTTATAAAAATTATTAGATATACTATTAAATGTTTCATTCTCTGTCCTTGTCAGTAATTCTTCATCTATATTTTTAATCATTAAACTAGAATTACTAAAACTATTTTGAAACTTCTCATTTTCTTTAATAAATAATATTTCATTTTGAAGCGTTTGATTATTAAGCTCCAAGCCCTTAATATCTTCCTGATACTGAGCAATCTCTTTTTCTTTTTTATGTATTTCACTGTCTTTAGCAGCTATTAATACTATAAAAATAGAAACTATTAAAACCATTATGACTGCTATAATGATTTTTTTGTTTATTTTGGACAAAAAGCCCGTTATTATTGGTATCATATATACTCCTATTATTATATTTTTTAATCTTTTTTATTTAGTAAAATAAAGAACAGCTTTTATTATTACTATGCTCAAAAAAGCCTATAAGTAAATCGATAATAAATTATCGATTTGGCTTTTTTTCGCTTTTTTCTTATTTAGTAAAATAAAGAACAGCCCCTATTATAGTACCTATTGCTGTAAGAAGTCCTGCTATACCCACAACCGCTTTTTGAAACTTATGCAAGGTATCAACAGTAATATTACCTTCTAAACTTTTCTTTATTTCTTTTAATTCTTCATCTATTTTATTTTTATATTCCTGTATTTCAGTTAAAAAATCTTTTACATGATTTTCCAGCTTTTCTATTCTCAAATCTATTTTGATAAAATCTTCTGACAAATTATCTAAATATGTATCATAGCTTTTTATATCATTTCTCAGATTTTTAATTTCTTCTTTCACTTCTTCTACTTTATGAATAATACCGTTTCCATTTTTTGTGCCGTCTTCATTATATCCGACTTGAAGTTCCAAACGGCTCAATCTTTTTTCCAATACAGTAGTTTTACTTTCTCTAGTTGTTGCCATTACTTTAACCTTCTAATATTTTTAAAATATTATTATATCTTTCTTCTCTGTCTTCAAGTCCATTGTACCCGCCGTTAATAAGTTTAGTAACTCCTTTCACATCGCCTTGACGGGCAAGTAAACCGCAGCCTTTCTCCTTCCAAAATAATAATGCAATCTCTATAGCATTATTAGGCTCTTTGGCAAGGTCTGGATTATTAACTAAGTCAGCATTTATTTTTTTACCATAGTTTTTATAATTATTTTTTCCAGTAAGCTGAATAATGCCTCTGCCTCTATATTTATAGCCTTCATCTTGGCCATTACCCAAACGTCCGCCATAAACAAAGTTGCCAATAGCCTCAGCTCCCTGAATACATAACTTTTTAGCATTTTCCAAACTTCCAACTCTTTTTTTGAAAACTTCAAAAAGCCTTTGCGGAGTGTATCTGAAGCTCTCTTCAAGTCTTTTATAATTATTGCTTTCATGAGTTGTTTGTGCCAAGAACATAGCAGCTTCTTTTATGTCTGTAATACCATGTTTTTGAAAA
>NZ_JQIU01000008.1:0-2707 GCF_002379365.1 Brachyspira sp. G79
CAGTATGAAGCATACGCATTTTCTGCATAATAATATTCTGCTGTCTATAGCTATCTAATAAATTAGTTGGATTTTCTACTGGTTCTTTAATTACCCTAAACATTAATATACTCCATTATTGCTAAGCTCGCCTCACACTATAGGAGCGAATAAGCAGGCTTATTCGCTTGTTCGGCTCGCTTAATTCCTGATATGTGTAATTAATTTTTTAATACACTTCATTATTATAATTGTCTAAATAATATCCATTATATCTATTGCCGTCATAATACATATAGTAAGCTATATATTTATATATCTCTCCATTAACTTCTTTATAAAATCCGCCAAGCTCTTCATTATAAAAACAATCAAGATTTGTAACCAATTCTGCAATTAAGTTTTTGCCGTTATTAGACAGTTTCAATCTTATATATCTATTTCCTTCATCTTTGCTGTTATCAATAAGTTCTATATCCTCTTTATTTTCATATATGGAATTGCAAAATAAACAAATAGAACCTTTCATTAAAGTAGGCGGATATATATCTAAAAAATGATTAAGTTTAATTCCTTCAAAAGCTGTATATAAAAATCTAGTTTTATTTAATAATTCATTTTGTTTTTTATATCCCTCTTCAATAGTAAGAGGTATACAGGAAGGCTCATAAATAATCTCAAACATTATTTTATCTCCCTAAATGTAAGCTCTGTAGAATACTGATATAAATCATTCTTTCCTTTCTTAAAATCTATTTTATCATTAGTACATACATAAAGCCCTGATTTCATATAATATTTTACAGATACATTTTTTGACTTAATAGTTGAAACATTTTTATCTCCATACTTGGATAGTCCGTATTTACTTATATTATATTTTGCTGTTTCCATATTCGATGATTTACTAGCATATTTTGCTTTTCCATATTTGCTTATATTATATATTGCATATTCTTTATCTGGACTTATTGTTTCTTCTATCCATACTTGAAGAACAAAAGGTTCAAAATTACTAATATCAAAAAAGTTAATGATTTTTTCTCTATCATCATTAGTCAGATACGGAAAAGATACTTTCCAAGTATCATATCTTTTAAAAGGAAGTTTTCTATAAAAATAATGACCTGTTAAAGAAAAATATGGATTATGAGTATAATTAACAGTATGCGTTTTGCTTTTATCATGAGGAGGGAAATCCACGCCTTCGCCTATTATTAAATATCCGCATTCAAGTATATTGCCGTCTTCATCTTTGATAAAAGTTATTTTGACTTTTATAAACTCTACAGCAGCTATATTATGAATAGCTTGTTTATTTATTATATTAATATTATATGTAAGCAGATCATTATTAATATTTGTTATTTCTAATTTTATTTTTTTAGCATTTGTATTAAATATTGCTATTTCATTTATAATGCCGTTTCCTAATAGTGTTAAACTTCCTTCACTTTCACTTGCAAACTTTCCAACTTCAAGAGTTTGATAATTAAACATATTAGAAATAGGGAAAAAATCATCTTCACTAGAGAAAGTATATTCAAAATTATTAAAAATATTATTCCATAATAGCCTCATAATATTCCCCTTTGTGATACTACCTTAACGCCTCGTTTACTTAGATTAAGCATTGTGCTTGCAACTATCTTTCCGTCAAGCATCAAATAAACAGGCTGATTGAATATAGTTTCTGACTGTGTATTTACTTCATATATTCCATCATTATTTTTAGCAGCTTCAAAAATCTGACTTCCTATTTTTGATAGTATTCTATCTTCAAGAGGTATAACCGCTTCATCGTTTGCACCCTCTCCGATTACAGCATTAATTCCTCCATTTCTTCTCTCTACAAGTCCGCCTTTTGCCAAGTATTTAGGTTCACTCGGTTTAGCTTGGGATAATTTTACCAAGTTAACAGAGCCTGCTGCTATAATTCCAAGTAAAGTAGCATAAGCTGCTATATTGGCAGGGAAAGGAACTGCCATTGATGAGGCTAAAGCACTTATGGCTGCCTGTGCCATAGAAGCTGACGCCTGAACTAAAGACATTTTCCAGCTTTCCATTTGCGAATTATATTCCAGCTTCATCTTCTCATTATTATAGTTTTTCTCTACTTCCATCTGCTTAGCTTTGGCTTCTTCTTCTATTTGTATTTTAGCTAATTCTTTTTGTTTCTCTTCAAGTTCTGCTTTTATTCTCTCCTGTTCATAAAGTCCTAAAGCAACTTTTTGCCTATTCTGTAATTGTTTTATTTCATTTAATAAACTCTGCTTTTGCGAGTCCTCCATTATTCCTATGGCTTCAAGCCTTGCATTTTTTTCTTCTTCTATCGCTTCTAATGCTGCCTCTTTTCTTTCCTCATTTTTTTCTATTTCAAACTCTATAGCCTGTATTTGCATTTCCTGTATAGCAGAATAAAAATCATTTGTATATCCTATAGTGTCATTAAGCATTTGAAGCCAATTCGCACTAAAATAATCTGAAAAACTTTGAGTAGGTGTTTTCCAAAGTTCGCCGAACTTCTCTTTTAATATTTCTACCTGTTCAGTTGTAAGTTCTAATTCATTAGTTATGCTTTCTATTCCGCTTCTTACTATTTCACTTTTCTGTCCCTGCTGTTCGGCTTCGCTTACTTTATCGCCGAACTCTTCAGCAACAGAAACGCCTCTTTCATAAGCGGATATACTATTTTCTATTTCTTTTACTAATTCAGAAAATCTGTCAG
>NZ_JQIU01000008.1:5157-14922 GCF_002379365.1 Brachyspira sp. G79
TTAATATATACATTTAATTTACTCATTATTGCTAAACTCAAAAAAGCCTTTGAGAAAATCGATAATAAATTATCGATTTGGCTTTTTCTCGTTTTTTATTCCTTTTTTATTATTGCTAATTATTTACCGTAATAGTTTCTATTTCCCAAAGCCCTTGCTTTTCTCTTCTTATAGTTTTATTTCCCTGTTTTATTTCAGATGAAGAATTGTTTGATTTAGTTTTCTCTTCTACTTCTATAATATAAGGCAAATTTAAAGAAGCTGTATAATAAAGCAGAAGTCTTTGCAAACTCATCTCCATCATACAGTCTTCTGTCCACCCATAGCTATTAGCTAAATGTGCAAATAACTTTATTAATTCTATTTTTATTAGTTTTCTTTTTTTTATCCTCATTAGGAGCGTCAATTCCTGCTTTATAAAAGCCGTCCATTATCATTCTGAATATTTTTATAAGCTGATCATAATTAAAATCTTCTAATATATCTTCTCGGCAGGTATTTTTATCCTGTCTTTGTATAAGAGGAATTACTATATCTTCTATCACAGTCTGTGAATCAAGAAAACCTTTCTCTGCTATAGACTGGCTATAATCACTTATTTTTAATGCCAAGCCCACAGGTATATCATTAACATTTATCTTGTATTTGCCAAGTTTGGCATAAACTGCTTTTTTATTACTAAACTCTTCTAAATCTACAATTTCTATATCTGCCATATTTCAGATCCTTATATATTTGCATTTATATTTACTTCTATATCTTTTACAATATCTTCACTGCCTGTTTTTTTAGCTGTGATTTTTAATGTAGCTGTACCTTCTGCCTTTCCTGTGATAGTGAAAGTTTTAGTTTCAGCTTCATAGCTCACATCAAAAAACTGCTGGTCTGGAGGCTCTACTGTATGTGTTATCTCGTCAGCATTTGAAGTTAATACTACAGTATCATTTTCATCTGCTCTTATATCTACATTTGGTTTATCACTTTCTAAAGTTAAAGCTTCTGGAACCGCTTGTATATTAATAGATATATCTTTAGTAATATCTTCACTGCCTGCTTTTTTAGCTGTGATTTTTAATGTAGCTGTACCTTCTGCCTTTCCTGTAATAGTGAAAGTTTTAGTTTCAGCTTCATAGCTCACATCAAAAAACTGCTGATCTGGAGGCTCTACTGTATGTGTTATCTCGTCAGCATTTGAAGTTAATGCTACAGTATCATTTCCATCTGCTCTTATATCTACATTTGGTTTATCACTTTCTAAAGTTAATGGAACATTAGGTTCACTTTTGGTATCTGATGTTTCCTCTTCTGTATCTTTTATTTCTTCTTCATCTTTACCTACAGACTGTTCATCTTCATACCATGCAAGCTGCTCTCCGCTTTGCTGACTGCCTGCTAAAGTCGCTGAGAAACTTAATTTCCCTACCAACACATCCTGTGCTTTATCAGAAGGGAAGCTAAACTCTAAGCCGCCTGCTATTGAAGCCTGCGGTAAATATATTCTTAATTCTTTACTCTCAGCATTAGTATTAACTATCATTATGCATTTAGGTTTGATTGTAGAACTTTTTCCTCCTGTTGCCATGCGTACCATTTTAGGCATAGTTCTAGTATATGTAATAATTAAAGTATCTGTGCTAGGAGATATTTTAGTATCTGTAATTTTTATTCCATTAGTTCCTATTTTTTCGTAGCTTGATTCTTCTATGCGAATATTTCCCATAGAGTTTTTCTTTTCTACTTTAGTTATTGTTACTTCGCTTCCGTCTGCATTTCTAAATGGAACTTTTATTTCTTCACCTCTTTTATATGTATCTGATTCTACTATATACTGTTTTGTAACTTCTGTTTTACCATCATAGCTGTCTATATTATCTATACCGCCTCTTGCCTCAGCATAGTTTTTGAAATTAATTTCTAAACTGTCAAGAGTTAATTCCATTTTATGTTCTGTCACTAAAGTAGCTATAGTTCCTGCATTGTCGCTTTCTATATCTGATGTAGTTATAGTTTCTTTTACAGCAATATTGCGTCCTGCTCCTATATTTATAAGTTTATCAAATCTATCTCCTATCAAAACTTTGGCACTTCCGTATCTTATTGTTTTTTTTCTTGCACACTTATTTGACTCATAATATCTCCTTATTGTTATTATGCTAGCTTTATATTAATATTTATATAATATTTCTATTATTGTCATTGTCTGATATGCATTGTCTATACGAGAATGGCTTTCATTGCTTATATCACAGCCGCATATCTCAATATTATCTATCTTTTTTTTCAAACTATTAAAATACTTACCTATTTTTTTCTGAAGAGTTAATGCATGTTCTAAACTTGTAGAATAAACACTAACTTGATAAATATCTCTTGAATATTCAAACTCATATTTAGGATTTGAACTTTGAAGAGAATAAACTATATAGCTTTTATCATTATCTACATTGCTGTCCTCAACAAAATCCAAATAAACACCTGCCGTTTTTTTATCTTCTTGAGTAAGACTTTTTAATAATTGATAAATTACTCTATGCATATTTATAAACTCTATTTATTATTAGCTTTTTGTATTACTATATTCAAAGCACTTTTGACTGCCTCTTCTATATTCTCTCTGTTTGATTCAAATAGAGGTATTAACAAAGGCACTTCATTTTTATATTTATTTCCATATTCATTAAAAAAAGTATAATACCTATCGCCTTGCTCTTTATACCATTTTATTTTATTTTTCTCAGGTGCTGTGCCTCTTTTTCCGCTAATTGTAGTAATCTTAACATTGCTTTCAGTATTACTCTTTTTGTTTATTCTTGTTTCTTTTACAGTAAAATATTTATCAAAAGTCCAGCCTCTGCTTTTTGCTTTTGCATTAGCTTCTTTTGCTATTCTTCTAGCTTCTTTTAATGAGGCTTTTTTTACTTCATTCTTAAAATCAATTCCTAATTCTTCTAAAGTTTTCCTGAACTCATCAAACCCTGTAAGAGTTACTTTATTTTTTTCAGACATATTACTCTCTATTGTCAGCTTTTTTATTATTTACTAATTTCTTTATTGTAAATATGCATTCTATATTTTTATATGAAACATTTTCCATATTAATAACTTCATAGATATCATTTTCACGGTTTATTTTTGCCATCATTCCTTTGGTATCAAACTCTTTGAAATAATGAGTATGTACTTTCAAAGTTCTTGTTAAATCTTTTCTTTTACCCTGCTGTATATCTTTATATGTTATATCTTCAATAGAGCATTTTACTTTTCTTAATTCTATTAATTCATTACTTCCTGTTCCGTTTCCATTATCTATATACTTTGTTCTATAAAAAGTTATAGTATGAATTAATTTTCCAACTTTCATTATTGTTATATTCGCCTCGCCTAATAAAAGCGAATAAGTAAACTTATTCGCACGTCTGTGCCCCTGTGGGGCTGGCTTGGCTAATCTCCTATAGAGTAAACTTTTCCCTCGCAATAGCCAACAATCTGTGAACACCTTTCAAAGCAACTTCTTCACTTTGACTAGCTTCTCCTGTTTTGCTTTCAAAATAATGAGCAGCAAGTCCAAGAATTGCATACCTAACTTCAGGAGGACAATCGGCTCTTTTGTATTCTGTTTCATTAGCTTTATTACAATAGCCGATTGCACTGTCTAAAGTAAGATGCAGTATATCATCATCATAGTCAATCCCTTCCAAGTTTAGAAACTTTTTGAACTCAGCCAAAGTAACTACTTTGTCATCATCACCTTCTTCGACTACTTTTCCGACATCAATGTCTATACTATTAATATCTTCAGTATCACTGCTCATTTTTTATATCCTAAATTAATTATTATTAACCAGCTGGTTCACTTACTGCTTTTGCAAATGGTTTATCATGTGCTAACAATCTTACAAATGCAGATTTTTGAACAGGAGCTCCATCTCCCCAGTAGCCTACTTGGAAACCGACTTGATTTTTTTTACTATATAACTCATATAGAACCTGCAACTCCATAGATAAACTGTCCATTATCCAATAATGATTTAAATTTGCTAACATACCAAAATATTTTGTAGACTCTAGTTTATCTTCTATGAAATCATTTTGTATGACAGGGATTCCCAGCAGAAGGCTAGGCTGTCCTGCTACTAAACCTTCCTGCCATAAAGATCTATCCTGCTTATCTTTTAATTTTCTTAATGCCGCAATAGCCTTCTTATTAAGCATCCATACGGCTCCGTTTTGGTATCCGCCATCTAAACCACTTACAGCATCTACCAATCCATCATACGATATAGCAGCAGTAGATGTTCCAACAGCTATATCCCTATCAGTTGGAATAGCTGCTGTATTATCTGAAGTTTGAGCAAATATGCCTAAAGGTTTACCTATACCATTTCCATATAAATAAGTATATTCTAATGTACAACCTAATTTATATGATATTCTATTTTTTATGAATGCTGTTATATCTATATTACTTTGTTGTATCAATCTTTTGCTCATTAAAACAAGTTTAGTTAATTGATTGGCTTTCATTTCTCTTTTTCCAAAAGACATGTTTTCATCTTCTGGGACTTCATCTATTTCTGATGTCCACTCTAAATCATTTAAATCACTTTCTAGTGTAGGTATTCCTATACTAGCAAATCCATTCGCTGCGGGAATGATATTTGCTCTTTTTCTTATTTCTACTGTTTTATCAAGTTCTTTTATAACATCTTTTACTAGATACTGAGGTGCTATAGTATTTCCGCCTGCTTCAGCAACTCCTGCCTGAAGTGCTTCTCTTATTTCTCTGTCATCTCCTGATTTTACCCATCTAACAAATTTAGATCTTAATTCAGCTTCGTTATCATCAGCAGATGAATTGTCTAAATTATCAGCTATATTTCTTTTATTCATAGAAGAATTAGTTTGAAGTAATAGAAGTTTATCATTTCTCTCTATTTCCTTATTTCTATTTTCTATATTCTTCATTAAAGTATCTATATCATTATCTAGTTTTGATATATCTTCTTTTTTATTTTCTCTCTCTTCAATACTCATAGCAGAATATGCTTGTCTTTTTTGCATAAGTTCATCAATAGATTGTAGATCTATTACATTTTCATTCTTTAGTTTTTCTATTAAAGCTCTTAATTCTTCTGGTGACATAATTTAATACTCCTTATTATTATTTATTTTTTATTTTTAGATATTTTATTTTTTGTTCATATTCTTTATTTCTATAATCAAAATCATCATTAGGCATAGATTTATCAGGCGGTTTTGGAATATATACATCTTCATTCGCAGAATGCGGGCAGTCGCCTTTATGCCTAACATTCGTTTGAGGATAAGCTGGAAATGTTACTAATGATATTTCATGCAAAGTGATTTCTTCTACTTCACGTATAGGCATTCCGTATTCTTTTAATGTTTCTTTATCATCAAGCCAATTATCTCTCACTACTTTGAAGCCGAAAGACATCTGCTTTATATCGCCTCTGTCCACGCTTTCTTTCAAATCTCTTGCCCAAGTAGTATTTGGCAAAGAAACTTCAAAATATAAGCCCTTATCATCTTCCCTTAAAATCAATGTGCCAGAACTCTTTCTGCCTAGAACATATCTTGTGTCATGTCCCCAAAGGCATACTTGATCATTTTCTAATAATGATTTAGTGAAAGCTCCTCTCTTTATACACTCTCTAAATAAATCAGCATAAAGAGGCTCACTTAAAGAATTATATACAATAGCATAGCCTCTTAATTTAAGAGGTTCACCTTCTGTGTCTGTACTTTTTTGAATATTAATATCTATACTTCTAATTTCATTGTTGCTATATTCGCCTCCGCTTCTAATTTCTAGGCATAATGAATTATGCCTAGAGCGTCGGCTCATTTCATTGTTGCTTGCTGGCATCTTTCTCTTCCTCTTCTAATTTTTTATTTTCATTATTATTTACATTAAAGCCTTGATTGTATTCAGTTTCTTTAGGTTCTTCATAAACTGTTTTTATTGGTCTTATTTGCTGACTGCAGAAATACTCATCTCCGTATTCATCTTCTACTTCGTTAAGGTTTTCCAGTATCCGCCATTCATTTCTAGTGAGAACACCATTATTTAATTTTATTTGGTTCGCCTGCTGCCTTGTAAGAGTATCGCCTCTCAAAAGTCCGTCCAAATTAAACTCTATATTATATTTTTTTCTTTCTAAATTATTTAATAAATAGCCATTCAATGCTTTTTCTATACGAACGCACCACGGTCTTATTGTGTGCGTTACAAACTCTATACTTTGATGTTCTATATTATTATTTGTACTCCTGCTTAAATCTCCTATAAGATGAGGAGGGACACGGAATACTCGGCATATTTCCTCTACCGAAAATCTTCTGCTTTCTAAAAACTGTGCATCTGATAAGTTCATTGTGATAGGATCTATTTTCATTCCTTCTTCAAGAACAACAATGCCTTTTTCCCAAGCCTCCCTGAAACTTTCTTTAAGATTAATTTTAGCTTCTTTACTTAATTTTTCTGGGTGTGAAATTATTGGAACTTTTTTAACACCATTAGAAAAGAAATCTAATGCGAAATTATCCTGATAAAGTCCAGTGGTTATTTGCTTACGCATCATAGCTATTGGACTATATCCTATCACTCCGTTCCATCCAAGTCCTGCTATATGCATAACTTGAGACGGAGATAAAGTAATTATTTCTCCATCATCTGAATATTCAAACATTTTATTTCCGTTTGAATCTCTATATATTTTAATCTTATTTGAATCTATTAGATAAAGTTCTGTTACTCTGTTGAAATTATCTCTTACTACTTCTACAAAGCCGTTGCCTTGCAGCAGTATTTGAGTAATTAGACTTTCTATAAATGATACTGATGTGCATTCTTCATTAGGAGCGTCATGCAATAATCTATATAAAGAATGATCTTTAGCTTTTATTTTATTATTTCCATTTACTTTATATACAAAAAGCGGTAAAGTAGCTATTGTTTCAGCAATAACTCTCACACATGCAAATACTGTAGAGAAAGTTAAAGCAGTATTTGGATTGACTGCTGATAAAGTTTTATCATTTTGAATTGATAAAAAATTACTGCTGTCAATATAGCTGAAATCAGGAAACAGCCATTTTTTTATATAATTCCTTATATTTTTTATTACAGACATATATATATAAAAAAATATAAGGAAATATAAGTTTTATTTTATATTTCCTATTTTTTTTAATGTATTTATAGTCATAAATTATTATATTCATTACTATTTAATGAGCATTATTTTTTAATGGAGTCTATTATGCAAAATAAAAATGATAAAAAAAGATATAAAATACAAGCTCCTCCTAATTATTTTAATAAATATTCTATAAAAAAATGGAAAGAACTTGCACCTATCTTTGCCGAAAAAAATATGCTCGGACCTGCTGACATATCAGCTTTTGAGCTTTTATGTCTTCATTACGGCGATGCTATGAATCTTTATGAGGCTATGATTAATGAAGGAGGTTCTATAGCTGGTTATTTATCAGGTAAAAACTCTCAGACTATGGGAGAATATTTAGCTTACCATAAAGCTATAACGGCATATCATAAAATGCTTACTGAGTTTGGTTTAACGCCTGCTTCCAAAAAGAAAGTATCATCTCCTGAAACTATAGAAGATGAGGATATACTTTCTAAAATGCTTAATGAAAATTAATTAAATTAAATATTGAATAAATAAAAAAATTATATATACTATAAAAAAATAAGGGGCATAATATGATAAAGATATTTATTTTTACAGCAATAATTATTTTTAATACTTTTTTATGCTATGCAATTACTGTAGATAAAAAAATTGCCGATGCATATTTAAAATCTTATTATCCAGAAGATAATAATAAAAATGCTTCTAGTGTTGCAGATATATATTATGTGTATAATGAAAATAAAACTAATACTATAGTCCTAGAAGGAGAATATATTGCTGAAATTGATAATGGAACAGTAGATATCAATATGCTTTTTTATCCGAACATCAAACTTACAGAATCAGTAAATGAAGTTCATTTTTTTAATAATGATTTTTTAGTAACTTTTAGTGCATCTTATATGAAACATTCTAATTATTTATTGATTATGGAACTCAACCTTATACTTTTTAATTCTTTCGAGAAACAAAAAATTATTTCTATGTTTAAAAATGGTGGTGTTCAAATAATGTATAATTTTAATGGAAAAACTTACAAATATCCTATTGATGATGAAACATCTAATCTAATAGGACAGCTTATAATTGGTACTCATTCTAAATTATAACGTATTAATTTCACTTTAATATAAAGTTTAAAATTATGTATAATAATATCTTTATCTAAAATTATTAATTAATAAATAATATAATCTGCTTAAAAAATGATAAATGGTTAAATATAAAGGAATGAAAACCTGCTAGATTTATACAGCGTATAAATCTAATCATAGGCAGGTTTGAATGATAACAATAATATGTATACCTATGAAGAATATATCAATAAAGTTATAAATAAAGAATTACCAGTGTGTCAAGCTGCTTTTTTATCTGTAAAAAGGCATTTGGACGATATAGAAAAATCAAAAAATAATGATTATCCTTTTTATTTTGATGATAATGAAGCTAAACGTCCTATTACTTTTATTCAATCTTTAGTACATACGAAAGGAGAATGGGCAAATCATAATATTATACTAGAGCCTTGGGAACAGTTTATAATAGCAAGTATATTCGGATGGAGAAGAAAAGAAAATAAACTCAGACGTTACAAAAAGGCATACGTTCAAGTGAGTAGGAAAAATGGAAAAACTACTTTTGCATCTGGAATTGGTAATTATTGTTTTTTCTGCGATAGTCCTGCAGAGGCTGGAGTCGAAATATATTATATAGCTACTAAAAAAGATCAAGCCAAAATTGCATGGAGTGAAAGCGAAAGGCAAATAAGAAAAGCAAAAGCTCTTAATAAAGAAGCGATTACATATAAACAAACTTCTACAATTACAAAGAAAAAAGATACTGCATCAAAATCAAAACCATTAGGACAGGACAGCAATACTGAAGATGGATTAAATCCGCATTTGGTTATAGTAGATGAGTACCATGCACATCCTGATAATGAACTATTAAATGTTCTTGAATCTGGTATGGGAGCTAGAAGGCAGCCGCTTGTATTTATAATTACTACTGCTGGTTTTGATAAATCTTCGGTATGTTTTTCTGAATATGAATATGCCAAAAAAATATTAGATGGTTCAAATACTAATGATGAATATTTTACAATAATATACGAGCCTGACAACATCAATGATATTTGGGTATTTATATCTGAATATAAAGAAAAATTAAAAAAAAAGAAGATGTTTCTAAGCAGGAAGAATTAATAAATAAAATTATTTTTCAAGCTAATCCTAATATAAATGTTTCTGTAAAAGACAGTTATCTAAAATCTAGGCTTTTAGAGGGACTAGATAAACCTATTCAAAGAACTGATATACTGACAAAAAACTTGAATGTTTGGACACAGGCTAGTCAAGTATGGATATCTTCTGACAGATGGCTTAAATCTTATTCACATCAAAATATAAATATAAATGAATTAAAAGGCAGAAAAGCCTGCATCGGTTTGGATTTAGCAACTACAAGAGATATAGCAGCTTATGTTTTATGTTTTGATTCTATTGATAATGGTCCGTATATACTTCTGCCTAGATTCTTTATGCCTAAAGAGAATATAAGGCAGCGTTCTAAAGAAGACAGAGTG
>NZ_JQIU01000008.1:15427-18532 GCF_002379365.1 Brachyspira sp. G79
CGTTTTTACATTATAATAATATCACTAATTTTATCAGTACCCCCTAATAAAAAAATTATCGCCATGCACAAAAGACTCCCCACTCGTTGCACCAAGTAAAAGCCTGCAGAGATTTTACCCACCCCCGCCAAGCAAATATAAATCACTTATAATTTTATTAAATAAAAAAGTTAAAAAATTATTATTTTTTTGTAGAAAAAGTATTGACAAAATCATCAAGTGTGGTATAATATAATTAATCCTAAAGAAATGAAGGAGGTAATTATGGAAGTCTTAACTTTCATAGCTACAATTATTGATATCCTGACACTTATCGTAATTGTGGTTAAGCTAATAAAAATTAAAAAATAATTTTTATTAGTTACGAAAGGGAGCTAAGTTAGCCGACTTGGCTCCTGACTTCCATAGTTAATATTATATACATTATAAAGGAGTTGTCAAGATGTTAACAACTTTAAATGCAATATTATCTGTAGTATCATTATCACTTAATATAGTAGTATTAGTTCTTTTATTAAAAAGAGGCCATAATAATGGATAATAAAAAAAATAGCTGGGGCGGTGCTAGAGCAAATACAGGCGGAGCTCGTGAAGGTTCAGGCAGAAAAAGAATAACAGAAGATAGGCTTGATATCAAATTATATATGCGTGTTAGTGAAAAAGAACAGCTCTTAATAAAAGAAAAAGCAGAACAGAATAATGTCAGTGTATCTCAATATATTAGAGATGCTGTATTAAAAGAATTAAATATATAATTTATTAATTATAGGTGTTGCGATAATAAAGGTTATCGCAACATATATGCATTATTTTTTGTGATATATATTTACAATAGAAAATAATATATAAAATCTGGAATTTTTTTATAAATTAAAATATAATCATTATAGTAATATTAATTAGTTGTATATAAGAAATATGGATAAAGATATAAAGGTTATTGACTTATTTTGTGGTATAGGCGGATTAACTTATGGCTTAAAGAAAGCTGGGCTTAATGTTATACTTGGTATAGATATAGATAATTCATGTAAATATATTTATGAAACTAATAATAATGCCCCATTTATGTGTAAAGATATAAAAACGTTAGATCCAAATACATTAAAGTCATATTTTTCTAAAAATGATATTAAAATATTAGTTGGGTGTGCTCCTTGTCAACCATTTTCATCTCAAACATTTAAATATAATGCCTCTAAACTACATAAAGATAGAGATTTATTAGATTATTTTTTGAAAATAATAAAAAAAATAGAACCTGATATTGTTTCAATGGAAAATGTACCAGCTATAACTAAACAGGATGTATTTTATAATTTT
Organism: Brachyspira sp. G79; assembly: GCF_002379365.1. Lineage (GTDB taxonomy): Bacteria > Spirochaetota > Brachyspiria > Brachyspirales > Brachyspiraceae > Brachyspira. The sequence goes on from NZ_JQIU01000008.1 coordinate 16,751, forward strand.
ATTTCATATTTGAAAAAAAAACATTATGGTGTAAGTTATTCATTTATATTAGCTCAAAACTATGGTGTTCCTCAAAATAGACGTAGATTGGTATTATTAGCTTCTAAATATGGAACTATAAATATTTTACCAGAAACTCATAATAAATCAAATTATGTTAAAGTAAAAGATATTATAAAAACATTACCTCCTATAAAAGCAGGTGAAACTTACTATATAGACCCTATGCATAAAGCTAAAAATTTGGAAGATATTAATATAAAAAGAATAAAACAATCAAAACCAAAAGGAAGTTGGAAAGATTGGGATGAGTCTCTTTTGCCAAATTGTTATAAAAAGCCTTCTGGAAGTAGTTATACTTCTGTTTATGGTCGTATGAGTTTTGATGATATATCTCCAACAATAACTACACAATTTTATAATTATGGCTCAGGAAGATTTGGACATCCAGAACAAGATAGAGCTATATCTTTAAGAGAAGGGGCTCTTTTACAAACTTTTCCTATAGAATATGATTTTGGTAATGATATAAATTTTACAAAAACAGGTAGACATATTGGAAACGCTGTACCACCAAAATTAGCAGAAATTATAGGTAAATCAATTTTAGAACATATAAGGAAATATGTATGAAAAAAAAAGAAATTACTTATTCTAATAAAGAAGAAGCTGAAAAACAAATAAAAGCAAAGCAAAGAGAAATAGAATACGATACTAAAGATTATACAATAGAATATATAGTTGATAAGTTCAAAAAAGAAGAATTTTTTATTCCACCTTATCAAAGAAAATTTGTTTGGAACAATAAATATAAAAATAGTTTTATAGAATCTATATTTTTAGGACTTCCAATACCATTTATGTTTTTTAGTGATACTGAAGATGGTAGTTTAGAAATTATAGATGGAGCACAAAGAGTTCAAACTTTAGCAGCATTTATTGGAAATGAAATTATATTAGATGACTTAAAGGAACTTAATTCATTAAATGGATTTACTTTTGAAGATTTATTGGATTCTCAAAAAAGAAAATTTCAAAACAAAACTATGAGGGTTATTGTATTAAAAGAAACTACACCTGAACATATTAGATATGAACTTTTTAATAGAATCAATACATGTGGCGTACATGCTAATGCATCTGAAATAAGACGTGGATCTTATAGTGGTGAACTTACTAAGTTAATAGAAGAGTGTTCAAAAAATGAAAAATTTAAACGATTAGCTCCTATGAATCAAAATAGAGAAAAAAGATATGAAAGATTTGAATTAGTTTTAAGGTTTTTTGCATATTTAAATACTTATGAAGAATTTAAACAAAGTGTTAGTCCATTTTTAGATAATTATTTAAAGGATAATTTAAATAGTATTGATGTAGAAAAGTTCAGAGAAGAATTTAATAATATGTTAGATTTTGTTGAAAATAATTTTAAGTATGGTTTTGCTAAACCTCAAACTCCTAATACAACACCTAGGGTACGGTTTGAAGCTATAGCAATAGGATCTGCTCTTGCTTTGAGAAAAAATAAAAATTTAAAAGTAAAAAATGTAGACTGGATTAATTCAGATGAATTTAAAGAATATACTACTTCTGATGCTAGTAATAGCCAAGGAAAATTAAAAAGAAGAATAGAATATGTTAGAGATAGACTTTTAGAAAATAGTATTTAATATAGAGTTTTAATATGAACAATACAAAAGATATTTTTGCTAATAGAAAAAAGAAGTTAACTTGTTCTTTAAAAAATTATATATCATTAATAATCGTATAAACTCTGGTAAA
>NZ_JQIU01000008.1:18819-21682 GCF_002379365.1 Brachyspira sp. G79
TGATGATAATAAAATTAGAAATATATGTAAAGAACATAATATAACAATAAGAGAAAAAAATGGTGAAGATTTAAGAAATAATAAAAAAATAGAAATCATTTAGCTCATGGAGAATATTCTTTTACTGATTGTAGTAGAGATTTGACTTTAGATGATTTAAGAAAAATAAAAAATAATGTTTTATCTTTTATGGAATCCATATTATTTGATATTGAGCAATACTATAATGAAGAATTATTCTTAGAGAAAAATTTAAATAAAAAAGATAAGAATAAATAGTAATATACTTTTTATTATAATTTATTCAATAGCATCTATTTCTTTATAAGATAAACTAAATTATCAAGATCATTTATTTATTATATATTAAATTCAATTAAATTTTATATTATTGATAATTTTTTATAGTTGCGATAACATAAATTATCGCAACACTGTATCTAATTGATATAATCTAAAATAAGTTTTTTAATATACTTACGTACGCTCATATTGTTTTCTTTAGCTAATCTTTTTAATAGCTTATATTCTTTATAATTTAATCTGCAAACTACTAATCTTTTTTTCATTATTCTACCTCCAAACTTTTTAAGTATATTCCTGTTATAGCTATACTGCTATGATTTAATGCCTGCCTAATGAGTTCTATATCTTTGGTTTGTTTGTATAAAGTAACAGCAAAATAATGCCTTATATCATGTATAGAGTAGGCAGCTTTTATTTTGCCTTGTTTATATAAACGCTTTGAACTCCTATAAAAAATGTTTCTTATCACTTCAGAACTTTTATTTTTGAAAGGACAATTAAAAGAAATATTATTCTGTTTTAATAATTTAATAACTTTATCTGTAACTTTCCAGCTTATTTCCTTGCCTTTTGAATATGAATAATATTTGTTATTTCTTATTTCTAGTTTAGGTAAAGCACCAACACGTACTCCGCATTCCATTATAAAAATGATGGCCACTTTTATAAGAGGATCTGCTATATCTTTAATTATTAATTCAATTTCTTTTTTAGTTGGGACTTCAAGTCTTTTTTTGTTCTTCACAGGCGGACGAGTTTTTGTACCTCGAAAAGGATTTTTCATAAACGGATATCTTCTCTCTAAAAAAGAAAAGAAAGAGGAACATGAAGAAACTAATGCACGTATACTTAAATTAGAAAGTTCACTTGAATTGACTTCCGTTATAAAATCATCAGCTTCTCTTGCTTTAATAAATAAAATATTTTTCTTATTCATTTTGCAGTATTCCTCTAGTTTATTAAGTCCGTTTCTATATTGTCTTTTTGTGTGATTGCTTTTTGTTTTTGAACATTGCTTAAAAAAGTTTTCTTTTTCTATTTCATAATCTATCTGTTTAATAAGCTGCTCTTCTTTCATATAGTCAAGTATATTTAAGTAGTTAGCTTGCTTAATGAGAAGTTCCGCTTGTTTTGCTGTTATTATATTATTATTGTTTTGTGCTATTAATTTATTATTGCTTTTAGAAGCCATGTTTATACCTTTTAATTAAATTAAAGACAAAAGCCTTCATTTAATAAAAAGAATATAAACTTTTATAACTATGTATTATTAAAACGGCACCTCCTCATCATATTCCTGATTATTAGTTTGTGATACATTATTATCATATTCTTTTTTATTGCAATAACTGCATTCTATTTTTTCCATAAATCAACCTTATTTATTTTTTATATTATTAATCAATAACCTAAAATATAATTCTAAAATTGCTAATTTAGATAAATATATCATTTTTAAATAATTACATATCACTTGATTTTTAGTTTTAGTTTTATTATTTATCTTATATATAGTTAATAAATAATTATTATAGCTAATTATTTTTGTTTTTTTATAAGATAAATATATAATATAATTTCCATTCCTTTTTATATAAGTAAAATTTAATTCTTGCTGTTCATCTTTATGAAATATATTTTTTATGTTATTTTCTAGTGCTTCTATATTCAAAATACCATTTCCTATATCTTTATTATTTCCATATAATTTTTATATGATTGTAAAGTATCAATTAACTTAGTGATATTCATTAAAACGGTACCTCCTCCTCATCTTCCTGACTATTATTTTCTACTGCATTATTCATATCTTTTTTATCAGCAAGCATCTGCATTGACTGCATAATTATTCTCACTTTAGATTTAGTAGTGTTTGTATTTTTATCCTGCCATCTTTCCTGCCTTAGTGTTCCGCATATCAAAACTTGCTTTCCTTTTATAAGATATTTACTTACTGTTTCTGCTAATTTTCCAAAAGCTACTATATCAAAATAATTTACTTCTGTAGTGTTTTTTGTAATTACATAATAATTGTTTGCTATAGAAAACTCAGCAATTTCCATTCCTCCTTGTGTATATTTTCGCTGCGGGTCAGCAGTTAGCCTTCCTATTAATGTTACAATGTTATGATCTGCCATAACAACTCCTAATTTAATTTTATTACTATATCACAAAGTAAAGCAGCAATATTTGATAAAAAGAAACAAAGTAAATAAAATGCTTTACCTATAATATTTTTATTTGCTATACTAATAAATAAGAATATAAATGCTAGTATATGCCAAGATATAGATAAAAAATTATACATCATTTGTATATCCTTAAATCAATATAATAATCTCTAGGAGCTAATTTTCTTGGAAGTTTTGAAACTCTCTTAAATAATAAGCATCTATATTTTTTACCGATTTTTACTAATATCTTTAATTTTGCTATAACATCTATCTCATTTTTATAACTTATCTTTTTATGCCAATCATATCTAACACGTCTTTTTATTCGTTTATAAATAGCTTTATATTTATTAGCTTTATTTTTTGAAGTCATATACCTTTCT
>NZ_JQIU01000008.1:23909-30485 GCF_002379365.1 Brachyspira sp. G79
AAAGTTTACTTCTCTCATTATTCATTCCTTTTTTTCTAATTCTGTTTTTAATCTTACCGCATCTTTTATAATATCCACAAAACCATCAGCAGGTACATTTTCTTTATTGGTTACAAAGTATATAAACTCAGTCAACAAATAAATAATATCTTCGCTGCTAATATTTTTAGCATCAATAATAATACGTTCTTCTTTATTATCTCGTTCTATATGTATATATTGTTTTTGACTATCTATTTTCATGATCATATCCGTTAATAATCTTTCTTTTTATTTCCAAAAGCACCATCTTCTTTTGCTGTCTTTCTGCTATGACACCTTTTGCATAAAGCCTGCAGGTTGCTTTTATCATAGAACAGAGTATCATCTTCGCTTTCTATTCTTTTTATATGGTCCACATGTTCAGCAAAGTTATGGCACTCGTCAAAGTTTTTGCAAAGAGGATTTTCTTTCAAAAAACTTTCTCTAAAAGTACGCCATTTTTTACTTTGATATCTTTTATATGCTTTTTCATCACTTCTCATTATAAACACTCTTTACTTTTGAACATATTATTTACAAGTTATCAACATTGTTGACAACTTATAAACATAGAATTATTCATTATTAGCTATCTCATCTTCTATATCAGTTAGCACTGATTCAAAATCTTCATATTTTCCTCTTTTAATAAAATCTTATAAAAATAATCAAAATAATATTTTGACTATTTAAGCAGTTATTAATTCTTTATACTTCTGCATTTCTATTTCTATAATTTTTAAGTTTAATAGTCTGCTTGTAAGTCTGCCTTTCATATATTCAGAATCAGTTTTTTTATTTAAACTCTTTAATAAATCATCATAGCTTTTATTTGATGTCAGTATCACAGTTTTTTCTCCGCTTCTTATATTATCAAATATTTTATAGTATCCATCGATAGCGTAATGAAAGCCAACGCTATCAATATCATCTATCATAATAATATCTGCATTTTTGGCATTATCTATTTTTTTATCAATAGTGGCTTTCATATCTTTATCTTTAGCATTTTGATTAAATAAGTTTTTATGCAAATCTTCAAAATGGCTAGCCTTCATATACATTACTTTGATGTTATTAATAACATATATCTGCCATAACATTTTTAGCATTGTAGTTTTACCTGTTCCGCTCTTCCCTCTGAAATATAATGACATTGTACTTCCTACATTCAAATATTTTTTTATAGAATTAATCAGCTCAGTTTGATTAAATCTTTTTGCAAAAATATCCAAAGTTATTTCATTATCTAATGTGCCGAATACTAAATTATATGTTTTTATAAGGTTATCAATTCTTTCTATCTTTTCTGATATTTTAGTTTTTTCATCGCTTACACAGTCGCACATAGTAGGCAGACTGTATCGTCTTCCTGAAAAACTTAAATCATCTGGAACTTTTAGAAATCCATACTCATCGCATTTAGTACATTTTGGGTCTTTTCCGTCCCTTGCTGTTTTTTTTAATTCTTCCAAATATTTTTTATAGCTTTGCAGACAATATCCGTTATCCGCAATTTGCAATTTGTGAATACGCATCATCTAGGTTTCCTCCTTCTTCTATAATTTTTAATAAATAATTCAGTTTATCAATTCCGCTTGGTATTGTGTATTTTTTTGTTTCTTCGCTTTGAGTTTTATTTTCTTTGTTATCATTATTTTGTTTTTCCTCCTGCGTTTCTAATAGAGCATACTCTGTTAAATCCTGAAGTTTCAATGACGGCTGACTTCCTAATGAGTTTGATTTTTTAAGTTTTAAAAATCTTGTTTTTACAGTTTCTAAAATATCATTAATATTGTTATTTATTCTATTTTTGAAAATATTTAGAAGTTCTTTTTTATATCTTGCTCTCACTGAATAATCTAATTTTTCAAGCAATAACTCTTCATACAATTTTTTAAACTTTTCTAAAAACTCACTTTGAAGTTTTATCTCCTCTATCTCTTTATCATCAGTTAAAAGTTTTGCAGGATATATTGGATTTTCGTCCACATCTTCATTAAACAAACTAGGCTCATCATATATCACCGTAACAGGAGCTTCGAGTTCCTGAAGTTTTTTATCTTCCTCTTTCAGCTCTTCAATTTTATTTTTCAAATTAGTAAAGTCATATACTAATCCGTGCCTAATAATTTTTTTGTCTTTATATTCTGTAGCTATTTTTATTTTTAAATAGCCTTTTGCTTTTAAACTTTTTCTTTGTCTTGTAAAATTAGTTTTTTTATTAGTTATATATTTGTCTTTTATGTCCTGTATATTTTTGTTTGTTAAATGAAATATCCAGCATATAAACTCAAACTCACTTAATGATAATCCTAATCTGCTTCTATATTCCATAATTTCAAAAGGTATTGCCAACAGATCTGCAGGATAATCTATTTTTCCGTAAAGTGCCGAAAACTTTTCTAACTCTGCCATTATTCTATACCACCTAATATATTTTTATAAGTCAATTTTCGTACTAACATTAAACCGCCTCCGTGATAGTATTTTTTAAAAAATATTCCTCCTTCTGCAGTGATAAAAATTATTAAAGCAAAGAACTGCCTAAATGATTTAAATAAATTTATGCTGCATTTGTTTTTGATATTTTTCAGCAGGAATGCTGACTGATGAAATAAACTCTGTTCTTTATCTAAAAAAGTCAAGCATAACTTTTTAGTTGCAATTATTATCGAGATTTTTAAGAATTGTTGTTGTTTTAAATCTAGTATGCGATTAACACATACTAGATTTTTTAATTTATCGATTTTTATTATGAACGAAGATTGTAAAACTCGTACCGCTTTCCATAGTCTTAGAAAATTCGTTAAAATTAAAAATTTTCAGTATATATATTCTATTAATTGATAATATTGTATTACTACAAAATAAGCATATGATGAAGTTATCAATTTCAATTTTTTCGTACAAAGCTGCACTTCAAGCATAATTCTTTGATATAAATAGTAATGTTTTAATTTATGTTTAGTTTTATTGTTCTTGTATAAATTATCTTCTTTTAATATCGTTTTAATAACTGTTGTACATATTTTTATATTTTATAGTTTTACAATATCTATATTATCCTAATTTTATAAGCATATTGATAATTTTTTTATTAATTGAGGAGGATTTTTACATTAAATATTATCTTCTCTTTTTAGATTTTTTTCTTTCTTTTCTATCTCTTCTATTTTTAGATGATTTATGAGATTTTCTTGAATATATTTCTTTTTTGTTTTTCTTTTTTTTTAAGAAATCTCTGCTGTCTATTATATCTCTGTCATCAAAACTATTATCAAATTCGCTTGCAGGTATAAAGTCAATGAATAATTCTTTAATATCAACCTTATAAACTACTATTTTTATCCTGTCGCCCAATGTATACCATTTTGCATCTTCTTCGCTGTAGGCTGCCTGTTCATTTTCATCGTATCTGTAATGCGATTTTAATACTGCATATCTTATTAAGCCTTCTATTCCTCTATCTTCTATTTCTACGAATATACCGAAGTTGGTAATACCGCTTATTATTCCGTTATATTCATTTCCTACTTTATCTTTCATAAATCTTGCAGCTTTTACTTTTGATAAACTTCTCTCGCATTCAACTGCAACTCTTTCTGTTTTTGAACACCATTGTGCAGAATTAGTATAAAACTGCTGCATAGTAGGTTTTAAATTATTTATACCTTCTAATGAAAGTTTTAAAAGTCTATGAGTAAGTAAATCAGTATATCGTCTTATAGGCGAAGTAAAATGGGTGTAGTATTCAAAACCAAGCCCGAAATGCCCTATATTATTAACATCGTATATAGCCTGTTTCATAGAACGAAGTAGTAGGGTAAGAAGTAATTTTTCGTCTGGCTTTCCCATTATAGATTCTATAAATGAATGAAAATCCAAATTACCGTCTGCATCTTTTGTGATTCTGTAGCCTCTGTTAAATGCTATTCTTGTAAAAGTATCAAGCTTTTCCATGTCTGGGCTGTCATGAACTCTGTAAATAGAGCCTTTTATATTTTTTAATTTTTTAGCTACTTCGCAGTTGGCAATAAGCATTAATTCTTCTATTATTTTGTGAGTTTCTTTTCTCTCACCAATAAAAAAGTCTTTAGGATTACCTCCTTTATCTAATATTATCTGTGTCTCATTGAGATTAAACTCTATACTGCCGTTTTCTATTCTTTTTTGAAGAAGTATTTTTTTTACATCGTCAGCGTTTTTTAATAATTCTACAAGCCAATCTTCATCATGTTCTATGCCGTCCAAAACATCTTGTGCATAGTCATATGTTAATCTTCTGCTTGATTTTATGACGCTTTTATGAAAAGTGCTTTCTTTAACATTGCCGTTATTATCTATAGTTACAAAAACAGTCATAGTAAATCTGCTTACACCTTCATTTAAAGAACATATGCCGTTTGAAAGTTCATGCGGAAACATTGGATAAACTGTATCTATCAAATAAACACTGTTTCCTCTTTTTCTGGCTTCTCTATCTAAAGCACTTCCCATTACTACGAAATGGCTTACATCAGCAATATGAATGCCTAATTTATATCCGTCATTTAATTTTTCTATACTTATAGCATCGTCAAAATCTTTTGAGTCTGCTCCATCTATAGTTACAGTTCTTATGTCTCTTAAATCTATTCTGTCAAACTCTAATTCTACATTCTCCATACTGTCTGGTAAAAGTTTTGCCTCTTCCAAGCATTTTTTAGGGAAATCAGTAGGTATATTATATGCTTTTGCTATTATTTCAGCGTCTTTTTTGGCATTGTTAATATCCACTTTTATTTCTGGTTTTGGTATACTTGTTTTTTTATTTTCTCTATCAGATTTTTGATTTTTTGCATTTCTTCTGTCTTTTTTACTTTCTGATATATTATTTACTTTTTCAGATGATTTTCTTAATTCTCTTTCTAAATATATTTTTCCCTCATTGGTAAGTTTTAGTATATTAGACTTCTTCATTATTAGTCCCATTGATACAGACTTTTGAAGCATTTTTTCAAAGCGTAATTTATCTTTTTTAGTTTCTACATATTTGTTTTTATAAACAGAAATATTTAATTCTTTTTCTTTATTAATTCTTTTTAATAATTTTATTACTTTCATAGTTTTTTAATTTACCTGTATTTAGTGCTGTATCCTATACATTATAGCAGTATTCTTTATAATGTCAAACATAAGATTTTTTACATATTAACATTAATGAGGTTTTTTATTATAGAAAGCATTTATTTTTTGATACCCCCATATAGTTATGGGGGTAAAAAGTTTAATTAAATGAAGGTTATAAAAATAGTATCAAAAGATACAAAGTTATTAGCTCTTGTTAAAATTTGTTAGTATATTCTAACATACTGTAATGTTTTGTCAATACCTAATTAATATTATTTTTTGTGTTTTTTCTTTTAATCCATTCATTTTTTATATTGTTGGAATTATTCATCAAGTTTTTTAAGGCTTCTATATCTTTATTATGCAAAGCATTTTTAAAATCTTCCAAGCATTTTATGTATTTATCTAATGATTCATACAGATATTTGTTGTTATATAAAAATAATTCGCTCCACATATTAGCGTCTATTGTTCCCACTCTAGTATGGTCTGCTAAACTATTGCCTTCAAAACCAAGAGAAGCTAAAAAATGATCATGATTAACAATACCGCATGCTATTATATGCATTAGCTGACTTGTAAAAGCTATCATTTCATCATGTTTTTTAGCTGTTGATATTATTACTTTTCCTGATCCTATATCGTAAGCTAATTTTTCTATTATTTTTATATCATTTTCATTTGCATTATCATTATTTACTATAATAGCATTAGAGTTTTTAAATAGGTTTTCAGATGAGTTTTGATATCCTCCTTTTTCTTTTCCAGCCATAGTATGAAGACCTACATACTTTTTATCTTTAGTATTATTAAAAATATCAGTTTTTACACCGCAAAAATCAGAGAGTATCTTTTTATTATCAATTAAATGTTTATATTTGAAAATAATATCTATTGCTATAGAAGGCAAAGTACATATCATGATAATATCTGACCATTCAATATATTCTTTTATACTATCATAATCATAAGAGCCTTTATCAATGTATCCATCTTTTAAAGCAGATTCTATATTTTCTTTATTTGTGTCTATAGCATATATATTATAGTTTTCATTACTTGCCTTTAATGCTTTAATTAAAGAGCCTCCCATTAGTCCCATTCCAATTACTGTTATATTAGACATAAACTTTCCTTAAAATAATATTTAGTATTTTTATAACTCTTTTGCAATATCGTCTAGTGTTTCTAATGCTTTGTCTTTATCTTTTATAATAAATTTTCTTCCCTGTTCAGTAAGCTCAGCTGATTTTCCTATCTTTAATATTATTTCTTTTATGTTTTTAAACTTTGTATGTTTTACAGCACTTTGTCCACTTGCCATATTAAACTCTTTATTAATTTTTTTCATTACAGATGATAATGTTATAGCCTTATTTTCTTTGTCTTCTGAAAGTACTTTTTTTAATACATATATAAAGTTCTTATCATTTATTTCATCAG
>NZ_JQIU01000008.1:32828-79405 GCF_002379365.1 Brachyspira sp. G79
AAAAACCCAATACGGATTTTTTAAAAATATAAACTTAAAAGTGATGATATTAAAAATTATAGCAGACAAAAAAAACTATTTTTGGTATTTTATTATTTTTCTCTCTTAATACATCTATTTTTTTTACAGCCTTATCTATTCTTAATCTTATGCTTTCATAATCAGTTTTTTTCTTTTCTTCATAAGATTTTTGCAGCGGTTCTATTTTTCCTTTAATATATGCTATATTATTTTTGCATTCATCTATCTTTCTTTCAATGTCATTTATTGTTTTTGAATGATCATTTTGCAGATTGAGATTTTCTTTTATAAATTTATCTTTTTTATAAAAGTCATTTATCATAGTAAGTATATTTAATGCAGCATTTTTTTCTTTTGATTTATTTTTTTCTTCTTTTAGACTGTTTAATTTATTGTATTCATTAACTTTTTCTTTTATGATATTGTCGCTTTCTTTCAGAAGTTCATTTAACTCTTTTAATTTATCTTTTTTATTAACTTCAGTATTAGCTTTATTATATAGATTATTAAGTTCTTCTTTTATCTCTTCATTTCTGTATTTTAAATTTTTTAATTGAGCTGGTATTGCTGACTGAGATTTTCCAGAATATTCTGCTTTTACTTCGGATATTATTTTACCAACATCTATATCGGAAGCAAATAATTTCTTTTTTATTTCGCTTTCCCAATCTTTGGAATCTTTTTTGCTGTCTGACATTTCAAATATTATTTCGCTTTGTCTTATTGAATATAAATTATTATAAGACTGAGGATGCATTTTTTTTGAAGGGTCTATTTCTGGTATAATATTAATATCTATATCATCACCGTATCTTGATTTTATTTGTTTTGCAAATGATGAAGTTTTTTTATTTTCTGAGAATAAAAGCATAAGAGAATCAAATATTGTTGTTTTACCAGATTCATTTTCTCCATAGAATAGGGTTAGTTTATCAGATATTTCAAAGGATTTATTTTTAAACTTTCCGAATTTATTTAAATTTAGTATCATTTTATTTTCCAGCCAATTATAATATAAGGCATTTTATCATTTTTAATACAAATTTCAAATTTATTAATTTTATAAATATAGAGTAAAATAAATAATTGACATTCTATCATTTTTTTATATTATAGAAATTATATAAAATATATAATAAAAAAGTAGGAATCATATGAAAAAAATTGTATTATCATTATTATTTTTAACTGTTTCTAGTTTTAGTTTATTTGCTCAGCATGGCGGAGGTGTGGCATTATTTGTCCCATTGACTGGAAGTTTTGCCTTTGCTGATGTAAGAGGACTTGACGGCAGTAAATTAAATATATTAAAAACGAGCAGTGCTTTTGATTTTGGGGTATTAGTTCAGCCAGGATATTTTTATGATTTCGGTGGATTATTAGGTTTTGATGTTTTGGCAGATATTGGATACTATAGAAGTTCTTATAAATATATAAACACACAGGATGCCAATGTTGTTTCATATACATTTGACAGTTTAAATACAGGCTTTATGTTTAGAGTTACAGCTTTGGTATTATCATTAGGTATAGGAACTGGTGTAAAAATACCATTAGCTGCTAATATTCAGGACGCTGATTATGGAGTTAAATTGAATAGGAATGAAATAGAAAACTCATTTGAAACGGTAGTGATACCTTATTTGAAATTTACTATAGATTTTAAGTATAATTTAAGCAGTTTTGCAGCAGTTGCCGCAGGACTTTATTTTAATTATGATTTTGCTATGAATTATAAAAATCCTAATTATTCAAAGTATAATATACATTCATTTGATTTTGGTGTACAGGTAGGTACTTATTTAGTAGGAACTAGGTATTAATTTTTAATTATATTTTTGGTTAATTAGTTTATAATATTTTGGCGGGAGCGGTGTATGCTTAAAGAACTTTTACAGCCTGAAATTGAAGATTTGATAGAAGAAAAAGATTGGGATGCATTAAGAGATATACTTACATTATGGCAGGAGGTTGAAACAGCTAATTTAATAACTTCTTTAAAAAATGAAGATAAATATAAAGTTTTTAGTATACTTCCTAAAGATTATTATTTGGGTGTATTTCCAGAGCTAGTTCCTATAGATCAGCAAAGAATAATAGAAAACATGCCAGAAGCTGATATTAAAGAGCTTTTGGAGAATATGAATCCAGATGATAGGACATATTTTTTGGAGTCTATACCAGAGGAAATGTCTGAAAATATATTAAAACTTCTAGGCAGTGAGGAGCGTGAAATAGCTTCATGGCTTTTAGCATATCCAGAGGGTAGTATAGGTCGTTTGATGACGCCTGAATATATAAGTATTAAGCCAGATTGGACAGTAGCTGAGGCTTTTGAATATATAAGAAGCAATATAGAAGATGCTGAAACCTATACTACTATATACGTTATAGATGAAAGGCGTACATTAATAGGGTCTATTACATTAAGGAAATTATTTTTCACTGATAAAAATACCCTTATATCAGAAATAACAAGCAGCTGTCCTTATATATTAGTTTATGAAGAGCAGGAAAATGCCATTGAAGTGATAAAAAAATATAATCTTCATTCTCTTGCTGTTATTGATGATAGGCATGCTATTCTTGGTATTGTTACAGTTGATGATATACTTGATATAGCTGAAGAAGAGTATACTGATGATTTTCATAAAATGGCTGGTATTACTTCAAGTGAGGATCAGTTTGATGATAACTTAAAAATAACACCCATAACAACTTTGTACAAACAAAGAATATTATGGCTATTAATACTAGTATTTATTAATATATTTTCAGGCGGAGTTATAGGAATATTTCAAAATACACTGCAGAAACATATAGTATTAGTAGTATTTTTACCATTGCTTATAGGAAGCGGAGGAAATGCTGGTAGTCAGTCTGCTACGCTTGTTATACGTTCGCTTGCTATAGGAGATGTTGTAGTTAAAGATTGGTTTTATATGTTTTCAAAAGAATTAATAGTATCTTTTATGCTTGGACTTAGTATGGCTGTAGGTGCTTATATATTGGGTATTATACGCGGAGGGTTTGAGATAGCTGCTATTGTAGGCATATCAATGTTTAGTATAGTTTTTATAGGGAGCATTATAGGTCTTTGTCTGCCTTTTATATTAACAAAATTAAATATAGATCCTGCTATAAGCGGTGCTCCTATGCTTACCTCTATATGCGATATAATAGGTACGGCAATATACTGTTCTATAGCAACTTTGGCTTTTATTATATTGAATAATGTTAATTAAGTAATATTTTTTTTATCAATTTATAAATTTTTTTAAAAAAAATTGCTAAATTAATATTATAATTTATAATGACAAATAAATTTTATTAATAAATAAAAAATATATTTGACTATTTGGGGTTTTATATTAAATTATAAATATATAATGGGGTTTAATGTTTATGAGAGAAATTGAAATAGAATTGCATGAAGCTTCAGCAAGAAATAATATATTAGCAGTAGAAATTTTATTAAAAAATAAAGATATAGATGTCAATTTAAGCAATATATTGGGGCTAACCCCATTAACTCATGCCTGCCGAGCAGGGTATAAGGAAATAGTTGAACTTCTTTTAGATGCAGGTGCTGATGTAAATAAGGCGGATCAATTATATATAACTCCTCTTATGAATGCCTGTGCCAATGGTCATAGAGATATAGTAAATTTACTTATAAATAGAGGAGCATCAGTAAATTTAAGCAACTGTAACAGTGAAACACCTTTGCATTATGCTTGTTCTGAAAATCATTTTGACATTATAAAAATACTTGTAGAAAATGGTGCCGATGTCAATGCCAAGACTGATACTAATGTAACTCCTCTTATGTATGCCTGTCAGAAATCTAATTTTGAAGCAGTAAAATTTCTTATAGATAATAATGCTAATGTAGATGATTCTGACATATATGAAGAGACTGTATTATCTTATGCCATATCAAGCGGCAATATTGATATTGTGGAATATATACTTAATACAAATGATATAGAGATACCAAAATACTCACTTACAATAGCGGCTATAAGCGGAAATTTATCTTTAGTTCATTATATACATTCAAAATTAGGCGTAAACAAACATAATGTATTTTCAAGTGCATTTATATCAGCAGCTTATAATGGTCATTTAGATGTAGTGAGATACTTCTTTGATAATTCTAGGAAAAAAGCTCCTAAAGCGTTGGCAGTAGCCGCTTCAGCAGGTCACAAAGATATAGTAAATTATTTTCTTATGAATAAAGTTCCATTAGACGGTGTTACAGATAACGGCAAATCTGCTTTAATATCTGCCATAGAAATAGAAAACAAGGAAATTATAGATTTATTAATTAAGTATGGTGCTGATGTTAATAAGGCTGATGATGATGATGTAACTCCTTTAATGTATGCATGCTATATTGGAAATATTGAGATAGTAAAAACTTTGCTTGACAATAATGCTGATGTAGATGTTTATGACAGTATAGATAGAAATGCTTTAGTACATGCTGTTATAGCTGGAAACATAGATATAGTTGAGCTTCTTCTTATGTATGGTATGTCTTTGAATAGTGCAGAAGGTTCTATTACCCCTTTAATGTGGGCTGTTATATATGATAATTTGAAATCTGTAAAATATTTAGTAGAGAAAGGTGAGGACATAGGAGAAATAGATATTAACGGCTGGAATTCTTTTATGTTTGCATGTGCTAAAGGCTATATTGATATTGTAAAATATATTTTTCAGTTATCTCCTGATATTATTAATAAAAAAAGCAAACTTGAGGAAACACCTTTAATGATTGCAGCCGATAATGGAAAGCTTGATGTTGTAGAATATTTGATTAAAAATAATGCTTCTGTAAAAGATAGAAATTCTAATGGAGATACAGCATTATATATAGCTTCTTCAAATGGATATTTTGAAATATGCGAAAGATTAGTTGAATATTATACAATAAATTATCCTAATAATGTATTTGAAAGAGAATATTTCATTGCTAAAGAAAAGGGATATAATAGTATAGCTGATTTATTTCAAAGTAAATTAAAATCATAAATACTCTCTTATTTTGTAAAATATATTTTGACATTTTAATATAAATATTATATTATCTATCATCATATTTTTTATGTTTTGGATATTATTATTATGGATAATAAAGAAAGACTAGGTACTATAGGTATATTTTTAACGGCATTAATTTGGGGATATAGTTTTGTTGCAGTGAAAATTGTTGTACGTGAAATAGAGCCTTTTTATCTTGTTGGATTTAGAAATTTAGCAGGAGGTATTTTTCTTTCTTTAATTTTCTTTAGAAGAATGAAAAAAATAACAAAGAGAGATATACTCCTTTCAATACCTGTAGGTGCTGCTTTATTTTTGGGGTTCTTTCTACAAACTATGAGTTCTAAATTTATAACAGCTTCAAAGGTAGCATTTTTCACTGGTTCTTATGTTATATTTATACCATTTTTTGCTTGGGCATTATATAAGAAAAGACCTCATATTGCGGCATTTGTAGCGGCTGTGATTACTGTTATAGGATTATATTTATTAACATCATTTGATGGACTGGGCAGTATTAAGGCTGGGGATTTATTTGCTTTGCTTTGTGCCGTTGTATTTGCTGTTCATTTAATGCTTATAGATAAAATGCTTGAATATGTAGACGGTATAATAATGGCTTCATTGCAGCTTATAGTAGCAGGTATAATATCATTATCTGCAGGAATTATCACTTCAACACCATTCAATATAAATGCCGTATCAAAAGAAAGCATGTATTCTCTTATTTATTTGTCTATAGGTGCTACAGGTATAGCGTATCTCCTTCAAACAGTATCTCAGAAATATGTTAATCCAAATAAGGCTGGAATTATTCTGAGTTTGGAATCATTTTTGGGGGCTTTGGGTGGTATTATTTTTATGAAAGATCCTCTTACTATAAATTTTATAATAGGAGGTATATGCATGATATCTGCTATATTTATATGCGAAATTGGAAGTACTATAAAAAAAACTGACTAATATTATATTATTTATTGACAAAAATAATAAAAAATATATAATCTCTCAGTATAAATATTATGTGTTTATATGTTTCTAGTTATTGATTATTATTTAATATTTTATTATTGATAATCAATAGGAGTACTGATAATGAAAAATCTTAAACTAAAAGCAAAAAAGTTTTCTTATCCTATTTCGTCTCTATTGAGGTGATTTTATCTTTTTACAATTTCGATTAATTTTCTAAAGCAAGTATCATAATAATATTATTTTTTAAAATATTATTAGTTTAATAAATAAAAACTGTAATAAATATAAGGAGATTTCTCAATATGAAAATCGTTAATTCGTGGAATGATTTTGACCCGTTAAAACATGTTATAGTAGGAAGAGCTGATAACTGCTGTATAGCTCCATCTGAACCTGCATCTAAAGCTAAAGTACCTTTAAACAGCCCTATGAGAGGTATGACAGGTCCAAGACCTTTAGATACAGTGGAAAAAGCAAATGCTCAGCTAGATAATCTTTGTAAAATATTAGAACAGCATGGAGTAAAAGTTGACAGACCAACTCCTCTTCAATGGAATCAGGCTGTTATAACACCTCATTTTATGACTGGAAGTATGTTCGGATGTATGCCTCCTAGAGATGTACTTCTTACTATAGGTAATGATATAATAGCAGCTCCTATGTCATTCAGATCAAGATATTTTGAATATTTAGCTTATTCACCAATACTTAGAAAATATTTTGATGAAGACCCTGATTTCAGATGGATATCAGCACCTCGTCCTGAACTTGGTGATGCTAGTTATGATATGCATTATTTTGACGGTGATGTAACAGAAGAGGTATTACTTGAAAGAACTGCTAAACTTCACATGGTAACAACTGAACATGAAATACTTTTTGATGCTGCTGATGTTATGAGATTAGGTAAAGATTTATTCTGTCAGCATGGACTAACAACAAACAGAAAAGCTATGGAATGGTTAAGAAGACAATATCCAGATTTCAGAGTACATGCTGTAAACTTCCCTGGAGACCCTTATCCAATTCACATTGACGCTACATTTGTACCATTAAGACCTGGTTTGATAATTAATAACCCTACTAGAAAACTTCCAGAAGAACAAAGAAAAATATTTGAAGCTAATGGCTGGGAAATAGTAGATGCTGCACAGCCTGCACATGAAACTCCTCCTCCTCTTTGTTATTCAAGTGTTTGGCTTTCTATGAACTGTTTGGTATTAGACCATAAAACAGTATTGGTAGAAGCAAGCGAAGTACATCAGTTGGAACAAATGGACAAACTTGGCATGAATGTTATACCAGTACCATTTAGAGATGCTTATCCATTCGGAGGCGGTTTGCATTGTGCTACTGCAGATGTTTACAGAGAAGGTTCTTGCGAGGATTATTTCCCTAAACAAGTTGAAGACCCTACTTTGGTTACATACAAAAAATGGAGCTAATTTATAAATTGTAATTTTATTAGGGGGCATTGAATGCTCCCTTTTTATATATAACAAGTGTTAAAAATACGATAAATTTTAATTATTAAAATATAAATAGCTTTTTTATTTTTATATGAATTTGTTTTAAATATTGAAAAAAATTAATTTTAAATTATATATATTATATAAAAATAATACATATGCATGGTATATGTTTGCAAAAATATTATTTATGTATTAAACTATATAGATAGTAATTTTATTTTTAAAGAGGTTTTTTTATTATGGCATCATTTATGGATAATTTGAGAGAAAAAGTAAAATCTAATCCTAAAACTATAATATTGGCTGAAGGATATGATGAAAGACATGTTAAAGCTGCAGTTATTTTGAAAAAAGAACAGTTAGTTAAAGGAGTTATATTGGTAGGCGACACATCAAAAATAGAAGCTTTAGCAAAAGAAAATTCATTAGAGTTAGATGGTAATTTTGCTAAAATTTTTGACCCTAATAAAGATTCTAAAACAGAAAGTTATATTGAAATGCTTTTTAAAGCCAGAGAAAAAAAAGGTATGACTAAAGATCAGGCTAAAGATTTAATTATTAACAATTCTGTTTATACTGGTGCTGCTATGCTTGCTTCTAACGATGCTGATGGTATGGTAGGAGGAGCAGTATATGCTACTGGTGAAATGTTAAGAGCTGCTTTATTTTTAATTGGTCTTAAAAAAGGTATTAAAACTTTATCTTCTACTTTCTTTATTGAAAGTCCAGACAAATCTTTATTTACAAATGGTATAGCTTGTTTTGCTGACTGTGCAGTTATACCTGATCCTACCTCTGAACAGCTTGCTGATATTGCTGAATCTACTGCTGAATCTTATAGAATTATGACTGGTTTAGAACCAAAAGTTGCTTTGCTTTCTTTCTCTACTAAAGGTTCTGCTAAACATGAAAGTGTTGATAAAGTTATAGAAGCTAAAAAAATATTAGATTCACGTAATGTAAATTTTGATTATGACGGCGAAATGCAGTTTGATGCTGCTATAGTAGAAAAAGTAGGTGCTCAGAAAGCTCCTGGTTCTCCTATTAAAGGTAATGCTAATGTACTTGTATTCCCAGAATTAAATGCTGGAAATATCGGATACAAAATAGCTCAAAGAGTAGGTAAATGTACTGCTATAGGTCCTATGCTTCAAGGTATTGCTAAACCTGCTAATGACCTTTCAAGAGGCTGTTCTGCTCAGGATATAGCTGATTTGGCAGTATTAACTTCTCTACAGTCTATGTAATGAATTTTTTATTTTAATTTTATATAAAAAGCCTTAATATTTTTTATAATATTGGGGCTTTTTTGTAAATTTAAGATTATTAAAGTTATTTTATAAATATTTGTTATTGTGTTTTTTGTAATTGTGTATATTTATTTTGAATACTTAAATTACTCATTATCCTGCTATTATTAATGTTTAAAAAATATGAAAAGATTAAAAATTGAAACGAATTTGGAATTGACTTTTATAATCTGAAAAATTAATGCATTATAACCTTATTTCTTCCAAGATGTTTAGCTTCATACATGGCCGAGTCAGCATTCTTTATTGTGTCAGCTATAGGCTTTTTCGATGTACCCTTGTGCTCTGCTATTCCTACGCTTACGGTAACATTTATTATAGTAGATTCATAGTTAAACCTCTTTTTTTCTACGGTTTTACGTATTCTTTCTGCTACTATATATGCCTGCTCTTTTTTGGTATTAGGGCATATTACTATAAACTCTTCTCCGCCGTAACGTATAGCAATGTCACTTTTTCTAAGCATATGAATATTATTATCAGAAGCATTGCTTAAAAGTTTACCAATTTCATGAAGAACTACATTTCCACAGTCATGCCCGTATATATCATTAATATCTTTAAAATGATCCAAATCCATAAATATTATAGAAATGCTGTATTTGTATCTTTTTGCTCTGTCAACTTCTTCTTCTATTATTTTATTAAAATAACGTACATTAAATAGACCAGTTAGAGGATCTATTGTAGACTGTGCATGAAGAGTATCTATTTCTTTCATAAGTTTTTTTATAACTTTATCTTTTTCTATAGAAGATTTTTTTTCTATTTCATTTACACTGAAACTCATATTACGTATTTTAATTTTTATTACATTTTCAAACAAATCGTAAATATTTACAACACCTATAGGATAATTATCTGAGTTTATTATTACTAAATAATCTATTTTATTATCTTTCATAATATCAAAAGTCATAAGTATATCATCTTCAGGATGTGCTATTATAAGATTTTTATTCATAAAAGCAGATACTTCTTTATTAATTACAGCATTTTTTGAACTCTTTTTTGATATATCTTTGATAATATTTACTAAAATATTATCGCAATTTATAACACCTACAATTTTATCAGAATCATTTACAACTGCTAGTATTTTATTAGAAGATTTAGATGCAATAGAGACCAACTCTAATAGATTAGAGTCTTTTTTTATCACTCCAATACGATTTTCCATTATGGATTTGATAATACTTCTATACATTAAAAATACCTAAAAATAAGATACAGTCTTAACCTAATATTAACATATATATATTTTTTTTCAATATATTTTTAATACATATAATCTTGATTTTTTTGTTTTATAAAGTATCATATTAAAAAGTTTGTATTGGATATTTAAGATTTAAATGAAAAAGATAAATATTATTATAATAATGATTTGTTTATATCCAAGCATTGTTTTTGCTGATATAAATACTCTTTTTAATATGGATATGTATGAGAGGGAGTTGTCATTAAATACGAACACTGGTATTTATAGTAATGAACTTTTTATAGAACAAACTGCTTTAGGAGGATTTAATTATATAAAATTTAATTTAGAAACCAGATTATATTATAGATTGTATATGTATAAAAATGCCACTAATTTTTTATTTAAAGGTACTAAAGCAGATTTTGGCATAGAAAATAATTTTTCGCTGTCTTCTGATATGGTAGGGGTATTTGCTGATATTAGACCGCTATCATTTTTAGGAGTGAGAATAAGTGGATATGCTGATTTTATGTTTAATATTATGAACTTTGGATATGCTGGTTTCGATAGTAAAGATGTAAGTTATTCTTTTGATGAACTTTATGCTATGAAGAAAGGCAGTGCTTTTGGTTATATAATAAATATATCACCATATTTTATATTTAAGTTTAATAATTTTGCTTTAATAAATAATTTAAATATTTCTTATGTTAATGTTGGAGATAAAGAATACTATTATGATCCTAGAACTTCTATACTTCATAAAAAAAGCGAGTTTGAATTGATTAATGATTTTTTTCTTTTGGGAAGAATTAGTTTATTTTATATAGGCGGATATTACGGACTTACTTATTTGATTAATTCTAAACATTTGTCGCATAAATTAGGAATAGCAGCTATTGTCAATTTTAAGTTCTTGAAAGAAAGATTATTACTCAATATAGGGGCTTCAGCTGGTTTGCATGTAGGTATTCCTTATTATAATAATGAAACTTTTATAGAACTTAAAATGTCATTAGCCTATAAGATATTATAAATAATTTAAAGAGTGTTTATTTTAATATGATAAAAAGAAAATTAATGCCTGATAGATATTTATTAATTATATATATAGCCTTACTTGTGGCTGGTTTAGTTGCCATATATGGTGCTCAAACTATACATGAGCCTAATGGAGGATATTTTGATAATCATTTAAAATTATTATCTATAATGTTGTTAGGTACTTTAATAGTTCTTATTCTTCCAGATTTTTTTGGATTTTTAGATAAGATGGTGCCTTTTCTTTTGCTTTTTACGTTGCTTCTTCTTGTTTGGGTATATTTCTTTGGTATAACAGTTGCAGGAAGTTATGCTAAAAGGTGGCTTTTACTTCCTTCTGGAATTACTATACAGCCTTCTGAAATAGCAAAGGTAACCTGCAGTATATATTTTGCAAGTGTACTTAGCAAAAAAGGTGAAAAATTATTTGATATAAAAAAAGGACTATTTCCTCCGCTTCTTATTTTATGTTTGGTATCAGGGCTTATACTTATAGAGCCTGATTCTGGAACTGCATTATTATTTGCTATGGTTGGTTTTTCAATATTTTTTTATGGAGGTATACCTTTCAGATCTCTTCTTTTTTCTGCTGTTCTTCTTGCTGTAGTTTTCGGATTATTTATCTTTAATGTACCTTATATGAGAAGCAGAGTTAATTCGTATCTTGATCCTCAGTCGCAGTCAGAAGAGGATATTTATCAAATTAGAAGGGCAAAATTGGCATTCAATTACGGAGGAATTACTGGCATACCTGATGAAGAAATAAGAGATGTAAGCACACATTTGCCAGCAGCATTAACTGACTTTATATATGCTTCAGTATCTCAAAGATATGGTTTGGTAGGTAATTTAATAATACTTCTTTTATTTTTATCATTTACTATAAGAGGTTTTATTATATCATCACGGACAAATGATCTGTTTTTAAAAAATCTTTCGTTTGCTATAACTATGTTTATAAGTGTTCAGGCATATTTAAATATAATGGTTGCAACTCTTATGATACCTACTACTGGAATGCCGCTTCCTATTATTAGTTATGGAAGAAATGCTTTAGTTATCAATATGATAATGGTTGCTATACTTTTAAAAATAACTCAAAGGAGTGAAAAATGAATATTATTTTATGCGGAGGAGGTACAGCAGGACATATAACACCTGCTATTTCAATATATGATTATGTAAAACATCAGGGACATAAACCTAGACTTGTAGTTGCTCAAAAAGACTATCATCTTATACCTCATAATTATGATTTTAATACTATTAATATTAATCCTCCCGGAAATTTTTGGAAAAAAATACTATTTATATTAAGATTTATACCAGCTTTGATGAAGTCTCTAAAAATCATTAAAAAACATAACCCAGACTGTATAATAGGAATGGGCGGATTTGTATCTCTTCCTATGCTCTATGTTGCTAAATGGAATAATATACCTATATTTTTATGCGAACAAAACTCTATACCAGGTAAAGTTAATAGAATATTTTATAAATATGCAAAACAAACTTATTTAACTTTTTCAAAGACTTTGGAGTTTATGCCTAAAGGAAAAGTTTTTGGAAACCCTGTAAGAAATGACTTCTTTGTAGTTAATAGAGAAGGGGCAAGAATAGTTATGAAATTATCTAATGATGATAAACTCTTAGTTGTTATGGGAGGTTCTCAAGGGGCATTAAAATTAAATGAGCTATTTTTTGAATGTATAAAAGATATTAAAGATAAAGTAAAAAATGTACGTATAGAATGGCTTGCAGGACCAAAATGGGCTTCTGAGATAATAGAAAAAGTTAATAAGGCTAAATTTGATAATGTTTTTGTGCATAGCTATTATAAGGATATGGCTAATTTACTTCATGCTGCTGATTTTGTTATATCTAGGGCGGGAAGCAGTTCTATAAGTGAGATATTAGCGGTTAATGTACCTTCTTTGCTTATACCTTTTCCGTATGCAACAGATAATCACCAGTATTTTAATGCTTTAGATTTACTTAATAAAGATATGGCTTATTTAATAGAAGAATCAGATTTAAATAAAGAAAAATTAGAGAGTGTTGTTATAAATAATTTGAATAATGATGAAAGATTAAAAGATATGCGTGAGAAGATTAGAAGTAGTTGGAGTTCAAGGGCTGTGTCTTCAATAGTAGATGATATAATGAGTAATTTAAAAAATAAATAAGTAAATAATGAATTTTTATAATTGAAGTGTTTGATTTATTATTAAAGGATTGACTGACATAATGTTTACAAAAAGAAAAGAAAAGATACATTTTATAGGAATAGGCGGAATAGGAATGAGTGCAATAGCAAGTGTATTGAATGCTATTGGTTTTACTATAACTGGAAGTGATTTAGCAAAAACAGCAAAAACTGAATCTTTAGAAAAATCTGGGATAAAAGTATATTATGGTCATCATGCATCTAATATAGAAGATGATATTACTGCGGTTGTAACTTCATCGGCTATAAGTCCTGCAAATGAAGAGATAGTTGCAGCAAAGGCAAAAAAGATAACAGTTATATCGAGAGGGGAGATGCTTGCTGAGCTTATGCGTTTGAGATACGGTATAGCAATATCAGGCTCTCATGGAAAGACCACTACAACTTCGCTTATAAGTCAGATAATGATGCATGCGGGGCTTAATCCTGTTTGTATTATAGGCGGAAATCATTTTAATTTGAAAAGCAATGCCGCTTGTAATGATCTTAGCAGTGAGTATATGGTATGCGAGGCTGATGAAAGCGACGGAAGTTTTTTGAGACTTTCTCCTGTTATTAATGTTGTAACTAATATAGATAATGATCATTTAGATTATTACGGAAATGTTGAGGCTTTAAGAGTTGCTTTTTTAGAGTTTATTAATAAAGTTCCTTTTTACGGCTGTTCCTTTTTATGTTTTGAAAATGATGTTGTAAGGGATTTATCCAAAAGTGCTAATAAAAAATATTATTCTTATGGTTTTGATAAATCATATGATTTTCATGTAGATAAAGATTCTATTAGAGTAGAAGCTCCTATTACATATTTTATAGTATATCATAATAAAGAGTGTTTGGGGGAATTTTCTGTGCCTCTTATTGGAATACATAATGTATTAAACTCTTTAGCTTCTATAGGTGTTGCTTATCATTTGGGAATAGATGTTCCTGATATAAAAGAAGGTCTTAAAACTTTTGAAGGCGTAGGCAGAAGATTAAATAAACTATATGATAAAGAGATAACATTATTTGATGATTATGCCCATCACCCAACAGAAATAAAAGCTACATTGTCATCTGTGAGAAATGCCTATAAAAACAGGCGTATAATAGCAGTATTTCAGCCTCACAGATACAGCAGAACTGAGTTGCTTTTAAATGATTTTGAATATGCTTTTAATGATGCCGATGAGGTGATTATTACTGATATTTATGCGGCAGGAGAATCTCCTATTGCTGGGGTTAATGGCGAGATTATATGTGATATAGTAAAAAAACAAAATAAGAATGTGAGATATATAAAAAATATAGATGAAGTATTGCCAGTATTAGAGAGTATAAAAAAAGATGGAGATATAATAATAACGTTAGGAGCTGGTAATATAGTGAGGGTTAGCAATGACTATGCAAAACAATTACAAGATAGTTGAGAGTTTTCTCGAAGAAAAAAATATAGAATATTATAAAAATCACCCTTTTAGTAAATGCTGCAGTTTTAATGTTGGCGGAAATATTGATTTGTATATAGCGGTAAAAAAGATACAGGATTTTTTGGATATAGCAAATTTTCTATATAATAAAAAAATAGATTATTTTGTTATTGGAGATACTAGCAAAGTAATTGTTTCTGATAAAGGATATAATGGAATAATAGTATCATTAGAAGGGGAGTTTGAATCTTTTGAGTTTTTAGAAGAAGGAATTTTAAAGTCTAATAGTTCTGCTATTTTAGAGAGACTTTCTCATGAGGCTAGAATTAGAAATTTATCGGGATTAGAGTTTGTGGCTTTAGTTAATACTAGAATAGGGGCTGCTATTTATGATAAATTAGAATCTTTTGGTATATCATTATTAAAGTTTTTGAAATCAGTAAAAATTTTTAATAAAAAAGACTGCTTAGTATTAGAATTAAGTAAAGATGAATATTTAAATTTAACTGAAGAAGATAGAAAATTTATAGTAATATTATCAGCGGTATTTAAATTAGATAACGATCTTCCTGAAAGTATTGATAACAGAATAGATTGGTTTAGATATATAAGAGGATCAGTTGCTCCAATGGAGGCAAATATAGGTCCTGTTTTTGAGGATTCTAATGATATTAAGGCATATGAAATGGTAGAGCGTGTAGGAGGTCTTGATATGAAATTTGGTGCTATGAGATGGCATAAAAGATTTCCTAATTATATTATTAATGAGAATTTATATAATGAAAATAAAGTGTCTAGTAAAGCAGAAGATGTTATTAATTTAATAGAAGATACTAGAAAAAAAATAGAACAGCATTATGCTTTTAATCCTCAAATTAATATAGTTTTACTTAGCTGAAAGATATTTGTATAAACTGTTATTATAAAAATCATATATAGCTATTGATGCCGCTGCATGTATTTCAATTTCTTTGAAGTTTTCAACTATTTTGATTTCTGTAAGAAAGTCATACGAATTAAATTTATTTTTTATATTATTTTTTATTTCATTAATAAAATCATTACCCAGATGAATCATTTCGCCTCCTATAAATATTATCTCTGGGTCGAAAGTATTAACTATATTGTATATTCCTATAGCAACCCAATATGCTAGGAAATTTTTATAAGTATCTATCACCATATCATCATTTTTATAATTTTTTATAATATCATCAAATGTTGTATCTTTATATTTATCACTTTTATTTTGAAGTTCTTTCATAAATGCTTTTATACTTGCTACAGACTCCCAGCAGCCTTTTTTTCCGCAGGAGCATATATAATTTGAATCAGTTACTATTGTGTGAGAGTAGTTTGCAGCTGTGTCATGTGTACCATATAAAATTTTTCCATTATTTGAAACAGATACTCCAAGCCAATTACTAAGATAAATATATACTGAAGAAGTTTGTATAGGCATATATTTTTTCATCTCTTCAAGTATATTATATGTAAGCATAGCACATGCATATCTGTCTATTATAACATCTATATTTATATTATTTTCTATATATTCTTTGAGAGGTATATTTTTCCATTCAGGTATTCCCATACAGTCTATAAGCAAATTATTCTTTTTTCCTGTTTTACCTGGTACTGAGATTCCAAGAGAGAATATTTTTTTATCTTTATGCTTTGATATAATATCTTTAATTTTTTTATTATAGGATTAAAAGTTATTTTATAATCTTTATTTATTACTACTTCCATTTGATATTCATAGATTATTTCATTTTCTAAATTTACTATTGCTATATGGCATAATTCTCTTCTAAAATGTACAGCCAAAAAATACCCTATATTTTTATTAATATCCAGTAATATAGGTTTTTTTCCGCCAAGAGAAGATGACTGTCCTCCGCATTTTTCATATACTATACCCATATTAATCAAATCTTCTACAAGTACAGATATGCTTGCTTTGCTTAATTCTAAATTATAAGCTAAATCAGCTCTGGAATAATTTCCAATTTTTAAGAGCTTAACTATATCAATATAATTCTGCTCTTTTAAATTTTTAACTTTTAATCTTTTCATTTATTTATTTCTTATAATCCTATAATAAATGATTAAAAAAGCGATGCATAAAGAGTACACACCGCTTAATATTTAATAATACTTTAATAAATTAACTATTTATTAAATATATTATCATTCATATATTTTATTTGTACATAGTTATTAATATCAACCGAATTTGTAATAGCTTTAGTATAAATAAATATATTTTGCTGCGATTTGTACCATTTAGAAGCTGTGCCGTCAATATATGCATTTTGTATATCATCTCCGGAAAGCCATACAGCAGTTTCTTTTTCTAAATTTACAGCATTAGTATCAGTGTTATTTTGTTTGGCAACTATTGCAACAGCTTCATCCATATTTTGAGTTCTATAATTCATAGCTTTAAGTATCGCCCTTGAAAATCTGTTAACTATGTCTGGATTATTAGCCTGATATTCAGGAGTAACTATCCAGCTGCTTGGGAAAGCACCAGCATCAGAATAATCAATTGTATTTACAATAGTTTTTGCTTCATCTCCAAGATTTTTTAATACGTTAAAAGTATAAGGAGCCTGCACTGCAGCAGCATCAATTGTTTTATTTAACATTGAAGATACTATAGTAGGTCCGTCCATATTAACAATATTTAATTCATTTTGGTTTATTCCTAATGTTTTAAGTGCCAAATTTAAGAGAATTTCTGAAGAAGTTCCAAATTGTGTACCTACTGTTTTGCCTCTTAAATCAGAAATAGTATTTATCTGAGACTCCGCTCTTGCAATAATTTGTTCAGATTTGCTTAAACTATTTGGAAACAATACATTAACTTTTCCTTTTATAGCTAAAGTATGTGCTCCATGACCAATATATGCAAACTCTAAATTGTTTAAAAGCATAGCATCAATCTCAGAAGGTCCATCTAAAAATCTTATTAATGACACATTTAAATTTTCCTCTTCAAAAAATCCTTTCTCCAAGGCTATTGCCGCAGCGGAAGTACCTGAAAAATCAGGCATATATCCTACTCTTATTCTAGCTATTTTTTTTACATCAGGCTCTTTACTACCTCCATTAGCACATGATATTAATAGCACTGCTAGTAATGTTAATAATACAATTTTCTTATTATACATAATTACATATCCTTTATTTTTAATAAAAATTATTTTACTAGTATAATACCAGCACTGGATATTATACTATATTTTTTATTAATTACAAAGAAATACATATGTAAATATAAAAAATACTGCAATTTATTTTAAATTATTTCTAAATAGTAATATTTTTCATTTATTTAAGCACATTATCATTAATGTATTTTATTTGTACATAATTATTAACATCTACTTCATCTGTAACAACACCAGAGTTTATAAATATTTTCTGCTGAGCTTCATACCATTTTGCTGCCTCTCCGTCAGAATACGCTTTTTTTACATCATCAGAAGTAAGCCATATAGCAGTTTCTTCTTCTAATGCCACAGAATCAATAGGAGTTCCATTCAATTTAGCAACTATTTCAATAGCTTCTTGCATATTAGCAGATCTGTAATCCATAGCTTTAAGTATAGCTTTAGTAAATCTATTAACTATATCAGGATTATCTTTTTGATATTCTGGAGTAACTATCCAGCTGCTAGGAAATACTGCTTCATCTAAATAGTTTGTGATAGACGCTATGATAGATACTTCATCACCAAGCTGTTTAGATATTTCAAAAGTATAAGGAGCCCATACAGATACAGCATCAACTTTTTTACCAACCATAGAAGATACTATACCGCTTACATCCATATTTACAACATTAACATCATCTTTTGTAATTCCAGCCTTTCTCAAAGCTATATCAAGTACTATGTCTCCTGAAGTTCCAAGCTGAGTACCTACAGTTTTTCCTTTTAATCCTGCTACATCATTAACATTAGCCCATTTTCCTACTATAATTTGTTCTGACTTTCCTAAACCATTAGGAATTAATACATTAACTTTGCCTTGAATAGCTAGTGAGTGTGCACCATGTCCAATGTATGCAAATTGTATATCTTTGGAAAGCATAGCAGCAATTTCAGAAGGACCATTTAAAAATTTTACTAATTCTACATCTAAATTTTCTTCTTTAAAAAAACCTTTTTCCTGAGCTATAGCAGCAGCTGATGTTCCTGCAAAATCTGCTAAATATGCCACTCTTATTTTGTCAGCAGATGATGAACCTTCGGAAGAAGTTTTATTTCCTCCGCAAGATACAACAAAAGCCATTATAAATATGAATAATATTACTCTTATCTTTTTCATATTATCTCCTTTTTTTATTTTTATTTATTTTAATTATATATTTATAATAATTAAATTAAAAGCATTTATTTTATACATAAATTATTTTTTGGCTTCTAAATATTCCTGATATACCAACTGCCAAAGCTCATTTTTTATATCATTAAACTCTTTAGATAATTTTGTTTCTGGAACTCTAGGGTAGGGTATAGGCACTTCAACTATTGCTTTTATTCTGCCTGGACGCGGACTCATTATAACAACTCTTTGAGCTAAAAATACAGCCTCATCAACATCATGCGTAATAAAGAAGCATGTTTTTTTTTCATTATCCCAAGTATTTAATAATTCAGTTTGAAGCTGAGCTCTTGTTTGTGCATCCAAAGCTCCGAATGGTTCGTCCATAAGAAGTATATTAGGATTAACAGCATATGCTCTTGCTATAGCTACACGCTGTTTCATACCGCCTGATAATTCTTTAGGATATGAGTTTTTAAAATCTATTAGCCCTACAGCTTTTAAATAATGATCTACTATTTTATTTATTTCGTCTTTTGATTTTTTTTGAAGTTCTAATCCAAAAGCAACATTTTTTGCAACAGTAAGCCAAGGAAATAAAGCATACTGCTGAAATACAACGCCTCTGTCAACACCAGTACCTTCTATTGCCTTACCGTCTATTTCTATAGTTCCTGAATTTGGAGTGTCAAGTCCTGCAAGTATATTGAGCAATGTACTTTTTCCGCAGCCTGAAGAGCCTATAACACATACAAATTCGTTTTTATAAATATCCAAATTAACATTATCTAAAGCATGAACATCTTTGTTTGTGCCTTTATATATTTTGCTTACATTAGAAATTTTTACTTTGACTTCTTTGTTCATCATCATATTATAATCTCTTAATTATATTTTATTTATCTTTTCTTTTTTTCCTGCCATACTGTCAATTTGTTTTCTATAATACTTACTATTAAGTTTAATACTAGTCCTGTAATACCAATAAGTATTATACCAAGCATGACAATATCCATTCTAAAATAAAGACTTGCCTCCTGTATCATCTGTCCCAAACCAGCATTTGAACCAGTAAGTTCTGCTGCTATAAGTGTAGTAAGCGAAGCTCCAAGTCCTAAACGCATACCTACTAATATATAAGGTACAGATGCAGGTATTACTACTTTTAAAAATATATCTTTATCTTTAGCTCCAAGTACTCTTGCTGCCTTTATCAAAGTAGGGTCTACTTCTTTTACTCCTTGATAAACAGTGATAATCATAACTAAAAAAGTAGATATAAATATGACAGTAATCTTAGCACTTTCTCCTACCCCTTGTGCAACAACAACTAGGGGTATATATGCTAATGCTGGTATATTTCTTAAAAATTGAATTATTGGTTCTATTAAAAGCTGTATAGGCTGGTACCAGCCCATTAAAAATGCTATAGGTATAGAAACTATAAAAGCCAAAGCAAAACCTGATAATACTCTGAATAAACTTATTGCTATATGATGCAGTAATTTTCCATTAGTTATTTCTTTAATAAATGAGCTAAAAACATCTGCAGGGCTTGCTATAACAGCACCTGCATCAGATGATGAAACAAACTGCCATATTAATAATGCTATTATGATGGAAAGGGCAGTAAATATGTATTTTTTATTTCCCATAGGTTTGCTGTTCATCTTCTTTCCTTTTGATTAAATTATATTAATTAATCTATTAATGCTGTAATTATTTTTACAGTCTTAATTAAAAAGTATTATTATAATATTAGGCTGATAATTAATTTTTAATCATCAACCTAATATTGTTAATAAAACTTTTTTCAAAAACTTATTTTAAAATGTTTTCTATTTCAGCATTACTCAAGAAATTCATTACCAAAGGCTGAGATTTATTATCCTGTGATTGCTGCCAAGTGGCATACATTCCGTCTTTAGTTCTAAGCACATCAACATATCTTGAGCAGCCTGTACCATACGGGCTTACAAATAAAGGAAGCTCTTTGCTTATTCTTTCTATATGGGCAAATGATCCGTTTTCTATATATGCAACTCCGCCAAGTTCTTCGCATGAATATCCTCTAGGTCTTTTTACAGCTTTTTCATGTTCATCTAAATTTCTTACGCATTCTCCTCCGTCATAGAAAAATAGACTTATTCTTTTGTTTTTTAATACTCCAACCTGCGGCATATCTATAACACATGTTCCCCTTGTCATGGCAATATCCCAAGTGTGCCCTTTTTCAAAGAAATAAAATACTGGTGCTTCAAAATTAAGTTTTTCTCCTCTTCTTATCATATATCCAGTATTAGAACTAGTCCAATTATAAGGGTGGGTACAGAACAATAAATATTTTTCTCCATTATAACTGTCATAAATGAAAGGATCTTTCAAATGTATAAATCTTGAATCTTCTCCTTTTATAAGTTCTTTTACATTGGAAGCACTTAAATTTTCTATTTTATCAGCTACTATTACATCAATATCCCATACACCTGTACCTGGTTTTAAAAAATCTTTAAGATGATCTGGGTATTTATTTTCCGATTTTTCTGAAGATATATAAAGTTCAACTTCATTATCTCTGTTAAATCTTAAAGCAGTTCCTTCAATAGATAAAACACCTCTAGGAAGTTCCTTTTTTAATATACTTTTAATTTTTGTCCAAGTATTTCCTTTATCTGAGGATTTAAATATGGCTAATTCTGCTCCTCTGTCTCCTAAATCAAGTCCAGTTCTAGAATCACCAGAGTTTCTGTATCTTCCTGATATATATAGATTACCTTCTTTATCCTCTATCATATTACCGCCGCCGAACCAATATCCAGTTTCAGGGGTTACTGGAACTATGATTTTAGCTTTTTTCTCGTCTATTAGTTTGAGTGAAAACTCCATTAGCTTTTTTTCTAATTCTGTCATTATTAAATTACCTTATTATTTTTTATTTATATTAATTAGTATAGTAAACTAACTAACCAAAATCAATTATATTTACAATTTTTTTATATAAAATATATACTTTTTTTACATAATAAAAATAAAAAAATATTATCAAGTTAACATACTTCATAAATTTATGATTTGAACTATTCGATAATAGAATAACAGTTAACAACATTTCAAACTAATATATTTTTACTAAAAAATGAGGCTTTATTATGAATATGCATACTGATTATGTTTTTAAAGATGAAAAAGTATATATTTTACTTGATGAGTTCAGCGATTATTTACAGACTTTAAATTTTGCTGCTCATACTATAAATAGTTATAATAAAGATTTAAAAGAATATTTTAATTTTTTAGAAAGTAAAAATATTTTACTAGATAATGCTGATCATTATAGTGTAAGAGATTATTTAACATTTTTAAAATCTAAATCTTTAACTAATTCCACTATGTCAAGACACCTTTCTTCTATAAAGAAATTTTATAAATACTTAATAAGAAACGGATTGTCTGATAAAACTAGAATAGTTGATATGAAAAGTCCTAAGAGAGAGGAGCATATAGCCAAATTTTTATCGTTAGAGGATATAGACAGAATATTAGCTATAGATGATGATGGTGATTTTACTCTTTTAAGAGATAAAATGATGGCATTATTTATGTATGCTATAGGATTAAGGGTTTCAGAACTAGCTTCACTAAGACTTAGTATGATAAAAAAAGGTGATGAAACATTGAGAATATGCGGAAAAGGTTCTAAAGTAAGAGATATTCCTGTTCTTCCAATAGTTTATGAAAATTGGGATATATATATGGAAAAAAGAAGAATGATACAAAAAGAATATTCTCAAAATAATGACTATTTATTTATAAACAGGTTCGGAAAACCAATAAGCGACAGAAGCATAAGAACATCTATGAAACGCTTAATTAGGAATGCAAATATATCCATAGATTTTTCTCCTCATACATTAAGACATACTTTTGCAACTCATCTTCTTAATAATGATGCTGAAATTAGAGGTGTTCAGGAATTATTAGGGCATGAAACTATAGCAACTACTCAAAGGTATACTCATGTTAGTAATTCAAGATTATTTGAAGTGTATAATAAATTTCACCCTCATTCTAATAATTAGATTTAAATTATAATAAATTGAATTATAATAAATTATATTTTATTTGTTATCGATTTTTTTTATTCTTTTTATGCTTCTAAGATGAAGATATACTGTATGGTGAGATATATTTAGATAATTTGCAACTATCTGAACCGATTCTTTAAACTCAAATATTCCTTGATTAAATAATTTTCTTATAATTGTTTTATTATAAACTGACGGACCTACTTCATCTTTATCTATTCCAGTAATAACTTTCTTTATGGCATCTAAAATTATTTCTTCAGATTTATTGTTTTTATTTTCTTTTATTTCAGTATTGCTAGCAGCATGTTCTGGAATAAATATTTTTAGAGTATTAATCAAAGAAATATCATAATTCCAATTTATCATCATAAGCCCTATTGGTATTTTATTAGAATTTTTTATTAAAGTATAATTTATTTTCGAGTATTCACCAGTTACATTTTCTATAAAGTTATTTTTATAATCATTATTTTTATCTAAAAGTTCATTCAGTACACTTTTATCTCTTTCCGATAAATAATCTCCTATTTTCTTATTTGATAAATGACCATTAACAATATGTATTATTGAATGCTGTTTATTTTCAAAGGAGTATAGTATTAATTCTGCATTTTCACCTAAGTACTTTCCAAGAGATTGAGATATAGTCCTGTAAGAATCTAGTATAGCAAAATCCTCTTGAGTATATCTGTATTCGTCCATTTATATATTTAGCTCCTTCATAATATACTACTTATTTAATAATATAATAATTTTTTTTCTTTTTACAAATTTTTTTAATAAAATGTTTGTTTTATTGTTATTATATGTATATAATAACAAATTATTATGTTATTATTAAGCAGGTAATTATATGGAAATAAATTTAGATAATTATGCTTTGATATCATTAGATAAACTCAAAGATTATAAAGATTTAATACAAAAGGATAAAATAGAGATTATTTCTAAAAATGAATATGGTATTGTAAATGCACTTCCTTACAATAAAGTTGATTTCTTATTTAGTGAGGATTGTCAAAATAATATTTTATTTAATAAATCAGAGTATTATATATATAAGTCATATCTAGAGATGATAGAATTTTTTGTAAATCCAAATTCTTTAAATAGTAAAGATTACTTTTATTCTATTTTTACAAGCTGTAAAGATCCGATAGAAAGTGTTAGAACAGTTCAGGAGAAAATGCTCGAAGAGATATTTTCTATGAATTATTTTAGAAGGATAGAAAATATTAAAGAGCTTATATTAAAATTAGAGATAGAAGAAAATAGAGATAAATTTACATGTAAAGCCGCTGAAATAGTAGGGGAACTATTAATAAAATTAGGATTAATGCAGAGAATAAATGTTATTGGAAATATATCTGATAATGAATTATTTGATTCTAATAATTTTAATATCAATTATGAAGAACTTTTAAGAAGTGTATCAGAAAGTGTTTTTGTACTTCTTAATAAACCATATGAAAAAAATGATATGTTTACAAATACTATAGGATTTACTGGATGTAATATAATAGATCATAGCAACAGACTATTTATAAATATTATAGAATATATGATATTTTATAATAAAAATATTAACATGGGTATACTTTCAAAAATAAGAGCTAAGTGGAAAAATGAGTATATGCAGTATTATGATAAAATATCTAAAAAAAATAGATTTATTAAAGATACAAGTAAATTAGATAATATATTTAAATTGGGTATAAGACAGTTTGATTATATTGAAATTGTTAATATGGCTATTGCAGCACTTCTTCATGATATTACATTGACAGAAATTATTAATTATTTACCTGTAGAAAGTAGTAATAATGAGCTTTACTCTCATGCTATTAAGTCATATAATTATCTTAAATATTCTATATCTAATAATCAGGATGTTAATTTAGCTGTAGGGCTTCATCATGAATATTACGGATATGGTTATGGCTTTGCAATTACATTATGTGAGGCTATGAGAGCAAAGAGACCTAATTTTGAATATCAGTATTTAATTACTTTTGATTCTAAAGATATACTTAATTTTACTGCTTCTGTGTATTATCCAGTAAAGATTTTAGAGGTGTTAGATTTATATGATTTTCTAAAATATAAAAGAGATATATGTTTTAATGAAATTGATACAGATAATGATATTTTAAATTATATGTATGATAATTTCTTAAAAGATGAAGTAAAGATTGATTAT
This sequence comes from Brachyspira sp. G79, assembly GCF_002379365.1. Classification (GTDB taxonomy): domain Bacteria; phylum Spirochaetota; class Brachyspiria; order Brachyspirales; family Brachyspiraceae; genus Brachyspira. The sequence goes on from NZ_JQIU01000008.1 coordinate 58,163, forward strand.
ATATTATTTTCTATATTTAAAAATTATTTATTAGAAATGAAGACTTTTGATTAAGGTTTATTATATTATGATAAGAATATTTATTAGTTTAATTACTTGTGCTTTTTTATTTACTGTATCATGTTCAAACTCTGAAAATAAAAAGACGCAAAATAATAATGTATCAGAAAGCGTTTTAGATTATATGCAGATGGATTCTCCTAATTCATTTGTTCCTTTAGGGATAAAAATTTCAGCTCCTGAAAATAGTTTAAATGCAAAGTATTTTATAATAAATAAAGATATTGCAGAGATTGATTTTGATTATATGGATAATTCCTATATATATAGAGCTTCTAAAAATTCTAATAGTCTGTTATCGTTTTACGGCGATTATACAAACAGCGGAAAAAATTTTATAGAAGGCGATATAAATGTTGAATATAATATTTCTTCAAACGCTGAGAAGTTTACTTTATGGAGAGTTGATGATATTTATTATGTTCTCTCTTCAAAAGCAGAAGATGATACTGATTTGATAAATCTTTCATCAGAGTATATAAAGAGAATTCATTTTAATAAAAATTGATTTCTATAAAACCCAACATACGTAATTTTTCTTAATAATCAAATTATATTGACATTTATTATTTATGCTATTATTATATATTATGTTAATTTGTATAATGAGGCTTTATAATGAAATTAAATAATAAAATTTTTTATATATTAATAATATTATCAATTATAATTTTGTCATGTTCAAATAATAAAGAAGAGATTGAACAAAAAGAAATAGAAAGAGGCGGAGCATTAATAGATAAAATAATATATGAAGTAAGAACGGATATGACAATAGCAATTAAAGATGTAGCAGATGGTAGAGCAGACTTAATGGCTAGCGGAATAGATGGGGCTACTTATTTGTCATTAGGTGAAAATGATTTAGAGAAACTCGATACTTATGCAGTTCCTTCAGGTTCTTGGTCTTTGCTTTTTAACCCAGTACCAAATAAAGCCCCATATACAGTTACTACTAGAGACGGCAAAACTTATTTTAATCCTCTAGCTATAAAAGAAGTAAGATTTGCCATGAATTTTTTGATTGACAGAAAAAAGTTAGTTGATGAAATTTTAAGAGGAGCAGGGGAGCCTTCTTTTACTCAGGCTACACCAGGGCAGCCTGGTACTTACAGATATAATCTTATACCTTCAAAAATGGGTATGACAGCAAATGGTAATGAAGAGAAAGCAATTAATGATATAAATAAAGCTATGGAAAAAGCTGCTAATTTACCAGAAAACAGAGGAAAATTAGTAAAAGAAAATGGCTGGTGGAAATATAATGGTGAAATAGTAACTATTAAATTTGTTATAAGAGTTGATGACCCCACAGGAAGACTTCCAGCTGGTAATGCGATATCCGATTTGATAGAAAAAACAGGTATAAAAGTAGAAAAGTTATTATATGATAGAAATAAATCTACACAAGTGGTATATGGTTCAGACCCAAAAGATTATGAATGGAATATTATAACTGAGGCTTGGGGAGCAGGTGCAACAAGAGCTTGGTGGGACGTTACATTAAGACAGATGTATGTAAGAGAAGGAAATTATATGCCTGGTGGTAACATTTCTGAGTTTTGGAATTATGATAATAAAGAGGCTTCAAGGATAAGCGATAAAAATTCAAATGGCTGGTTTTTGACTGCTGATGAATATTGGAATGGTAATATGCGTTTGCAGGAAATAGGACTTGAAGATGCTGTAAGAATATATTTGAACTCACAGACCCAGTTTTTTGTGGCTAATAAAGAAAGATTCAATAGAAGAATGCTTTACGGGGTAGGAGACGGAGTTAATGACTGGTCTATAAGAAGTGCCGATATAAAGCCCAACCGTAACGGAGAAAAAGTATTAAGAGTTCTTCAGCATTCTGCTCAAGGTTCATTATTTATAAGTCCTTGGGACCCTGTGGGTGTGGGAGGTTTTTCTGATGCTTATTCTTCAATAATGATAGGTCCTTGTTCTGATGCAGGTGCTACTTTTGAATCACCTTCTACTGCAAAGACAGAGTTTATACTTGGAGAGGCTGATACTAATAGTTTAGAAATAGGAGTGAGGGCTGGAAATAACGGCATACCAGTAGGTACTATAAAAGTTCCGCAGAATGCTAAAATGTATAACCCTTATACTCAGAAATGGGAAGAGGGGCTTACTGTAAAAGTTGATGAAAATGGGGAGCTAGTTTATCAAAAGTCTGATAACCTCACTGCCTATGTGAAATGCGATTTTAAGCCTAGAAATTTCAAATGGCATCATGGTATAGAATCTTCTTTAGTTGATTTGATGTATGGAAGCGTATTTATAGCTAATGTTATCACAAAAACTAATGAAAATGATAAATATTATGATTCTGCTATGGCTGGAAGATATCTTTCAGCTATGGACGGAGCTGTTGGAAGCATTATAAATGAAGACGGAAGTTTTACTCTTTATGGAAATTATTATTGGCCTATGGATATGGACAGACAAATTGCTGTTGCTGCTGTTAGTCCTAAAATAGGAAACCCAAACAGAAATACTGTTATTCCTTTTGAGATAAATGAGGCTATAATGAAAATTGTACTTGAAGGCTCTAAATCTGGAAATGTTTATACCATATCGCAGGATCAGTCTTTAACTCCTATAGATGTAAAAAATCCTACATGTGTATCAGATATAAAAGAAAAATTAATTGAGATGAGAGACAGTGAATACATACCTGCTGGCATAGAAGATTTTATAACAAAAGAAGAGGCGGTAAAAAGATATCAGGCTGCTATTGACTTTATAGAAAAATACGGACATGCATATATATCAAACGGACCTTTCTTTATATCAAAAATAGATTCAAAAGCAAATTATATAGAGTTAACTGCTTTTAAAGATTATAGTTATACTGCTGAATATTGGATTGAAAGATTATCAACTAAAATGAGCAGAATAGAAGATATTGAAATGCCTGCTATAGCAAGTAAGAATAATGATATTAATATGTATATTTATGTTTCTTCGTACAATTACCCAGATAATGCTTTAGAGCTTCCAGACCCCAATACTACTGTGAAAGTTCTTATTCAGTTACAAAACGGAGGAGAAAGGGAGTATAAGGCTATTCTACAGGACGATGTATTTAAACTTACTATACCAAAAGAAGATTTATCATCTCTTCCTAATGGTAATTATATAGCTGTGATAGAATCATATATTGCTGATGAAACTCCTTATATAGAAACTAGAAGTTTTATACTGCAATAATACTATATAGATATTTTTATTTTATACTCTTTTAATTTATTAAAAATATGTTATTATATTTTTCAAAATTTATTTTTATTTAATATGGAGGTTAGTTTATGGAAAATTTTAATAATAATGATTCAAATAATAATAATTTAATTAATGGTGAAGCAAATAATAATAATGCTATAGAAAGAGTAAATAAATCTAAAGAAGCAGAAGAAAATAAAAAATATATATTCAAAGTTGCAGTTGTGGCAATTGCAATTGTTTTTGTACTTTTTGTTGGTGCGGGTATCATTGTAGGTTTGTTCTTATTTATAAAGGGCAAGTCTGATATGGAGAAAATGGTTAGAAACTATGAAATATATAGCGAAGAGATATATAATAAAAAATACGGCGATAGAGTTGTAAAAGAAATGGTTAATAATCATGCTGCTGATGTTAATGAAACAGACAGCGATAATCAAACTCCTTTATATCATGCTGTACAAAATAATAATATCAAAGCTGTTAAGTTTTTATTAGAGAATAAAGCTGATACAGAAATAGGCAATGATTCAGGAATTAGCCCTTTGTTACTTGCTGTAAGCAATAATAATACAAAAATAGCTGAACTTCTTATAAAAGAAGGAAAAGCTAATGTATACGGTTCTTATGCTGGCAAGTATTTAGATCATTATCCTATATATTATGCGGTTTCTCATACTAATAAAACTATGATAAAACTTCTTTTAGATAATTCATTTGATTTAAAAAGAGAGCCTTCTCTTTTAGGTTATGCAATTGAGAATAGTGATGAGAGTATAGTACGTTATTTAATAGACAATGGAGCAGATATTAATTATAAAAGTGCTGACGGAACTACTGTGCTTTATAATGCTGTTTTATCTCTTAATCCAGCCTTAGTTGATTATTTCTTATCAAAAGGTGCTAAAATAGAGGATGCTGGCGAAAGCGGTATATACGGAAATATAATAATGGCAGCAGCTGGTTCTAAATTTAATAATACTAGCTCATCTCCTGTTGATTTAGTATCAGTTCAGCAGAAATCAGCAGACAGTGCCAAAATAATGGAGAAAATAATTACAAATATAAATAAAGGCGTATTAAACAGACTTGTTAATGGAAAAAATGCATTAATAATAGCAAGTGGTAATTCATATATAGATACAGTTAAAGTGCTTCTTACAAATGGAGCAGATGTAAACTCTTCAGACAATGACGGATGGACTTCTTTGATGTATGCTGCAAATAATGGAGATATTGAACTTGCTAAAGTGTTAATAGAAAATAAAGCCAATGTTAATGCTGTAAGCTATGAAGAGAAAACTCCTCTTTTATATGCTATGAATAGTCCTATAGAATCAAGCAGAACTGATATGATAAAACTTTTAATAGAAAACAAAGCAAATATCAATATAGAAGACAGTAATGGGCTTAGTCCTTTAACTATTGCCGTTATGAATAATGATGTTGAGCTTACAAAATTATTAATAGCAAATAAAGCTAATCTTTCTATAGTGACAAAAGATGGTGAAAGCCTAATTGAATATGCTATAAATAATGATAATGTTGATTTGCTTCAGGTATTAGTGGAAGCTGGTGCTGATATAAATTATGCTGGAATATCAAGCTACACGCCTTTGATGATAGCAGCAAAAAGCGGAGCAGAAAATATTACTAGAATATTATTAACTCAGAACGCAGATTTAAATGCAGTTGATAAATACGGAGATACTGCTTTGCATATAGCTTCAGAGTATTCTAACCTTCCTATTGTTAGAATGCTATTAGAGAAAAAACCAAATCTTAATATACAAAATCAGAATGGAGATACTCCTTTGCATAAAGCGGCAACTTCTGGAAATGTTGATATAGTAAGTGAATTAGTATTATCAGGTGCTGATGTTATGGTCAGAAACAACAGAGGAAAATACCCTATAGATATAGCAAGAGATAATAATAACAGTGCTATATTTGAGATATTGAGAGAAGCTGAAGAAAAACAGAATTCAACTTTATAAATATAATAACTAATAAAGTATTATATAAATTATACCGTTAATAATAGTAATATTTTAATTTGTAAGTATGCATATGAAGAAGATAGTATTATTATTAATTATAATTTTTAGCGTAAATCTATATCCTAAGATTAATATGAAAGAGTCCACTATAGTAGAGAAAAAAGACTATGGATATATAGTTTATGCAGAAGATTATTATAGACTTTATGCTTTGCCTTCCTACTATGGAGAATATGATTTGCTCAGAAATGTAGATTATCTTGAAAGAGCTTTAAATGCTCCTTTTGATTTTGTTAATAGAGCTTTAACTATTATAGAAACAGAAGAGGCGTACACCAGATATAAAGACCTTATGCATATGCAGTTTAATTATCTGATAACTCAGAATTATATTTATCTTGCAGGTCTTTATGATAAAGAAAATTATTATTTTTATAATTCTCAGTTTGATGAGGATATAAAGAAAAGTTTTGAATATGCAGTGTTTTTTTATAATTTAGCTAAAGAGAGATGGTCTTTAACCAAAGAACTAGCTGATAAAGTAATGAAAAATAAGGCTAAACTAGAAATGGATAATTTGATAGATAAAGCGTATAAAATAGCACTTGGAGAGATAGATTATAATAAAACAGCTGACCGACAGCTTAAACATATAGAGGAAATTTTACAGGAAATGGAAAAATAAAATTATAATAATTTTGAGGTGTATTTATGTTTAAAGCAATGAATAAATACTATGAAATTAATTTTGATAAGATATTAGAGCTCAAAGAAATAATAATTCATGAAAATATAGAGATAACGTGCGTGAACCCTAATGGTATAAGTATTATAGTACCAGGTTCTTCTGTGAACATTCTTATAGAAGAAAAGGATAATATATTGCTCAAAGGTGTTAAGTATTATATATCATCATTTTCTACAAAGTTTTTTAATTTAAATAATCCTCAAACAAACAAAAATAGTGTTATAGAGGGTGTCGATGACAGTGAGTATAATGAATCTGATTATTTCTACCATATATATAAAAATTGTATACCTTCAAATGAAAAATTAAAATCGGCTAATTCCATATTTTTAGAAAAGATAGTAAAAGAAAAACCAAATAATAGAATCTATTTATTGAAACCTTATGTAGATGAATTAAAACTAGAATCTAAAGCACAAAAGGTAAGTAATGAAATAGCTATTTCCATAGAGCGTATATTAACAGGATTGGGTATTATAGCAAGGCTTGACTTTATAAGATATATTAAATATATAAAAACTTCTAAACAGAATTCTAATAATATTATTAATACAGAAACAGAGATGATGATTTCTAGTATAATAAACTCTATAGTAACTTATTCGGAAAAAGAATATGTTTTTAGAGATATTTTTTGATAATTTGGATTTACTTAATGATTCCAATATACTAAGTCATAGCAATAGAGTATGTATACTTATGATAGAGTTTTTATATTATTATAATAATACTTTTAATAAGGGTCTTAGTAATAAATTAAGACATGAATATCAGGATAAATATCTGGAATATTATAGGACTATTTTAACTAAATTTAATATTTCTAAAGGAATAGAAAAATTAGAAAAAGTATATAAACTTGGTATAAGAAAATTTACTGCTTCAGAGATAGTTAATTATTCTGCAGGAGCTTTTTATCATGATGTTGCTATGCTTAATATTATGGATTTTATACCTACAGATGAGTTCATTAAAGATGGAGATTTTAAGGATTTCCATACATTAAAAGCGTATTATTTTCTTAAATATGTATTAAATCAAAAAGATGAGGCAGCTTTAATTGCAGGTCTTCATCATGAATGCTATGGTTATGGTAATGGAATATTAAAAAATTTCCTTGATAAAAAAGCAAATGATCCAAAACATAAAATAGATTTTTTAATGAGTTTTGAAACAGAAGACATTGTTAATGCTGATGCCTTAGCGTATTTTCCTGCTAAAATGCTAGAGATAGTTGATATATATGATAGTTTAACATTTATGAATGGAAGTAGAAACAAAAATCCTCAGGAAGTTGTTATGTTTATGAAATCTATGTTTATAGATGAAAAAATAAAAATTGACCCAATAGCATTTTCTTTATTTACTAAATTTCTCTCAGAATTAAAAGGCATAGAGATATATGAAGAATAGAAAATAATTTATGAATTTATTTGACTTTTCACAATAAAAATATATAATCATTTAATGATGTATAATGTTATAGTAGCAGGTTCAACCGATTTTACAAGAGATTGTATCTTACAATTAATGAAAACAGATAATGTCAATTTAAGTGCTGTAATAGCTCCAATTGATACAAAGAAGGATAGAAAGGGTAATATAATAAATTCACCTTCTGTTGAAATAGCTTTAGAAAATAATCTTAATCTTTTTCAGCCTGAAAGTATAAATAAAGATGAATTTTATGGAACTTTGACAGACATTGCCCCTGATTTTTTAATAGTAGTGGCATACGGAAGAATTTTAACTAAAAGAACATTAGCACTTCCTAAAATTATGCCTCTTAATATTCATGGCTCTCTTCTTCCTATTCTTAGAGGAGCAAGTCCAGTAGAGCATGCACTCCTTTACGGATTTGAAAAGAGCGGAACTACATTACAGAAAATGGATGCCAAATTAGATGAAGGAGATATAATACTTCAGCATGAGATTGATATAGCAAATAATTGGCAATTTAATGACTTGTATGATAAAATAAAAGAAAGCGGTGTTTATTTATTAAAAGAGTTTTTTAAAGATGTTGATAAATATTTATCTAATATGATAAAACAAGATGATTCTTTGGCAACTTACTGTAGTAAGATAAAAAAGGAAGACGGTAAACTTGATTTCTCAAAAGATGTTATTAGTCTTCATAATATGACAAGAGCTTTTGTAAGATGGCCTACGGCATATTGTTTTTACAAAGATATGTCAATAAGAGTTTTTAAGAGCGAATATAAATATAATACAGAATGTCAAAGTGATTTTGGAAAAGTAGTTGATGTTAATAATGAAGGAATTTATATTCAGGCACTTAATGGTATTTATATAATAAATGAACTTCAAAGAGAAGGCAAAAAGAGACAAACAGTAAAAGAATTTTTATGTGGAAATAAATTAAATATAGGTGAATATTTTCTTTAATAATCTTGGAGTTAATTATAAATGAGCAGAAAAAAAAATAAATCTGAAGTAAAAACTAATACTGAAGAAAAACAAGAAAAAGCTGAAATGAAAATTGAAAAATCAGAAAAAATAGATATTAAAAAGGACAATAAACAGTTTAGTAATATCCTAAATAAGATAATATTTTATATAAAAAAAATTATAAGTACTATTTTACCAGACGGTATAGTAAGTGATTCTAAATCATTGCTTGTGTTTGGAAGATTAACACTTTTTGCTTTAATACTTTTTGTTTTGCAGATATTAGTTGTATGTATTGTTGTGTTTGTTATAGTAAAATCAGGAGGCGAATCTTTTGTGCTTCCAGATGTTGAAGGTAAGGAAGTATTTCAGGCATTTAATACTTTAGAGAAAGAGGGTATGAATCTTAATATTCAGACTCATTATTTTAATAATTATCCATTAGGTACTGTTGTAAGTCAGGAGCCTAAAGGCGGCATTAAGGTTAAGAGAGGAAGAACAGTATATTTGGTTATTAATGTTGCCGAACAGGCTTTAGTAAAAATGCCTGACGTTACTGGTATTAAGTATGAAGAAGCACTCAGCATTATTACAAATAATGTTTTAAGCACTATGACAAATGTTACTATACTTCCGAAAGTTGATATAAATGATTCTCTTTATGAAAACGATATAGTAGTTTCCCAAATTCCTGCTGCTGAGGATGTTGTTAGTATGAATACAGAGATAATATTAACAGTTAATAATAAGAAAACTCAGGATCAGCAATAAGATATTTTTATATTAAATTTAAAGAATGAAGCATTTTTTTCCGAATATAATAATCGGAGAGTTATATGGCTGAAGGAAAAGAATGTGAATTTTGTGGCAGTACCAAATCCGAAGTTTATATAAAAACAGATTTGGTAAGCTACAACAGATGTTTAAATTGCGGACTTATATATCAATATCCTGTTTTGAGTCAAGAAGAGATAAATGATATATATAGTGATAATTATTTTGAGTATGAGGTAGCCAATCAGGAAAATTTTTTTGGTCTTATGAAGCTTGCTATGAAAGATATTGGTTTTGATAAAATAGAAAGCAGACTTCCTAATAAAAATGTACTTGATATAGGGTGTGCTACTGGAATGATGCTTAACTATTTAAAGACTAAGGGCTATAATGCTCAGGGTATTGAAATATGTTCATCATCTGCTGAGTATGCAAGAAAAAATTATGGTATTGTAGTTCATGAAAAACCTTTACTAGAAGTAGGATTTGACAGTGATTATTTTTCATTTATACATTTTTCACATGTTATAGAACATGTACCTAATCCTGCAGATACTTTAAAAGAAATTTACAGAATACTTGCTAAAGGCGGATATTTGGCAATAACAACACCTAATGCAGATGGTATGTTTGCTAAAAAGTATAAAGGAGCTTGGAGAGCTGTTATGCCGCAGCATTTATGGCTTTTTTCAAAAACCACATTATCAAATTACATGAGAAGTATTGGCTTTAATATTATTAGTGATTTTTCTTGGGGGTCTATTCCAGTAGAAAAGAAGCCTAATAAAATAATTAAAGCTTTTTTTGATAAATATGTTAAATTATTTAATAGAGGAGATGTTATGCTCTTCTTGTGTAAGAAATGAGAATAGTTTTTGCAGATTTTTAAGGAGAATATATGGCTAAGGAAATTATAAAACCAACATTATCGATTGATCCTAGTAATTATGAATTTTATTATGACAACTCTATTAATACTAGAGAAATTTATGACCAAATTGTGGATATTGATAGTAAGGATCAAAATTTGTATGAAGAACTTGTAAAAAATTATGTTCACCCTGGAGAAGCCATATTAAAATCCATTTCTAAACGCGAAGGAATAAAAGCAGGTAAAAATGTAAAATTTGATAAAATGACTGGTAATTACAGATCTACAGAGCATGGATATGTATTTTATGATGAATTAAAGTCAGTATCAGTTATACCTGTTATTAATGTTGCTGATAAATGGCGTGGAGTTATGGTACTGCCGCCCCAAAAACAGCAGAAAAAACAGGTTCTTTTGGAAGAAGTGCAGACAATAATATCTCAGATACCTATTAAATTAATGGTAGATTATGATAAAGTTGCAGAATTGGTTGCTTATAATTTAAAATATGATGAAGGTGTAATGTGTGTATTTGTTGAAGGCAGAAAGCCTGTAGACGGAAATGTTCAGAAAGTCATATTAGATTATGATTTTACTATAGATACAGGTAAAGAATCAGAAGACGGTGCTATAGATTTTAAAGAAAGAGGTTTTATACACAATATAGAAGCTAATGTTCAAATAGCACATTTTATGGAAGAAAAACCTTCTTTAGATGGACTTGATATATATGATGTTATTATGGAAGCACATTATGATGAAGATCCTTGCTACAAATTGGGAAAAAATGTTAAAGTAGATGAAGACGGAATAACTATTAGAAGTGCTATAAGAGGTATATTAAGTAATCACAATAATACTTTGTCTGTGAGTACTGTTGCTGAAATAGATAAAGTAGACTTATCTACGGGAAATATAGAGGTTAATGGCTCTCTTATTATTAAGGATAATGTTGCACCTGGTTTTTCTATAAAAACTGAAGGTGATATCTTAGTAAGAGGCAATATAGAAGATGCTGAAATAGAATGTGCAGGAAATTTGATAGTTTCAGGCGGTATAATAGGAGGAGCTAACAGTAAAATACATGTTAATGGTAAATTATCTTCTCAGTTTATAAGAAATGCTACTATAATATGTAAAGGTGATTTACTTTCTAATCAGCTAGTTAATGCTGAAATAGCCTGTAATGACAGAGTTATAATACTTGAAGGTAAGGGTGTTATTATTGGAGGAAATGTTAAGGCTTTAAATGGAGTTTGGGCAAAAAGTATAGGTTCTATGAGTGAGTCTAAAACTACTATTACAGTGGGAAGAGATGCTGAGGCTGATGCGGAGTTCAAAAACATAGTTACTACAGTTAAGACGAACAAAGAAGAGATAAGCAAGATAAAATCACTTTTGGGCACAGAATATTTTAAAAATCCTAAAGCTTTTATAGAGAGAATACCTGTAAATAAAAGAGAGGGCATAAAAGATATCTTAAAAAGAATTACAAACCTTGTTAGAGAAACAGCACAGCTTGAGTCTAGAAGAGATGAAATGAGTGTAGAATTTGAAAAATTATCCCATAGCAGTATAACATCTATGGAAGGATTTTTCCCTGGAGTTACTATTTATATCTCAAGTATTAGAAAATATATATCTAAAAAGATTTCTGGTACAGAATATTTTTATTCTAAAGAACTTAGAGATATATCAGAAAAAGCACCTAAACTTCTTCCTTTAGAGGAATATGATTTCCCTAGAGATATAAAAGAAGATCGATAATTAAGTTTATTAAATAATAAATTTGCAAAATAGGCATAATATATAATTAGTTAAAATTTTAATTTATTATATATCATGCCTATTTTTTTACATAATAATTCCTTGCCTTTTATACTTTATAATAAATTATTTTAGATTTCACATACAGAAGCTTGTCTTACTCTTATTTTTACAGCACTTCCTTCTCCAAATACATTATTCATATATTTTTTATATTCTTCTGCTCTTTCTAAAGGTATTAAAGCTTGTATAGTACCAGCAAAACCGCCTCCATGTACACGGCATGCTCCTTCTCCTTTTAGGAAATCTTTTGTAAGACATATTGCTAAAGCCACGCCCATATTCTTTGAACTTGTAACAGAATAGCAATTTTGTAAATACATAAAGCTGGAAAGTCCTGATTCATTCATAAGTTTTATATAAGTATTAATATCATCATTTTTTAGAGCATTTATTTGATTTATTACTCTTTCATTTTCTTCTATGAAGTGATAAGCTCTCATTATAGCCCTGTCGCCGATTTTTTCTCTTAATTTTGATGCATTATCTATTAATTCTTTTTTAGTTATTTCTCTGCATACTTTTTTACCGAAATAATTAGCAATAGCATTCATCTCTTCTCTTATAGCAGCATATTCATTAGTGAGCGAACTATGATCTCCTTTAGCATCTACTATCATAAGTGCATATCCATTACTTTCAAAATCATATTCTACTTTTTCTATAATAGGGTTATTATTGTCTTTAAAATCTATAGACATAATTCCTCCTACAGAACAGCCCATTTGATCCATAAGTCCGCAAGGTTTTCCAAAATATATGTTTTCAGCATACTGTCCTATTTTAGCTATATCTACTTTACTTATCTCATCATTATTATATAAAGCATTTTGTATTTCACCAATTAAAGATTCAAAACTTGCAGAACTGCTTAATCCGCTTCCTATAAGTACTTTATTGTTTAATGATATTGTACATCCTCCAATATCATATCCCTCTTTTTTTATTCCAGCACAAACACCTCTGCTTAGGGCATTCGATTTTCCATATTCATCTTTATTTATTTCTAAATTATTAATATCTATAATATCAGGATTATTTGAATAGTCAGTATAAACCACTATTTTATTATCATTTCTTTTTGAAACTACTGCAAGTTTATCCAAATTTATAGATGCTGTCAGTACACATCCATTGTTATGGTCAGTATGATTACCCGATAATTCTGTTCTTCCAGATGCACTAAATAAATATACTTCTTCGCTTTTATCTATACTTTCAAAATGTTTTATTGTTTTTTCTAGTCTGTTATAGGCTTCAGATATGCTGTTTTCATCTCCTCCGTATATTAATAAAAATTGTTCGTTCATTTTTTTTCTTTTAATAGTTCTTTTAATTGGGATATTTTATACATACTTAATCCTTATATTTATTATATTATCATGATAAACAATTATAATGATTTTGTCAAAGAAAAAAACATAAAACCATCATATAAAATTAATTTACAAATATACAAAATATTTACTTAATATTTACTATTTGTGTAAAAAAATATATATTTTTTATAAATTTTAGTAAAAAATATTTACTTTAATCTAGATTTTTTTAAATTTTTATAATATACTATTACCATAATGATTGAGTTTAGGGAGTTATTTATGAAATTTATGCAAACTTTAAAATTTAGAATGCCTTTTACTATTATATCATCAGTAGCTGTAATGCTTATTATACTTATGATAGTAATAATATCAGCTTCTTCTGTATTTATAGAGAAAACAGCTTTGAGGGGATTTATGGAGACAGCTGACGGATACAGAGATTTAGTTACTGTATGGTTAAATGACCAAAGAGATTTAACTTCTGTAATAGCAAAAGAATCAGAGTTTTTGGACTATTTTAAAAATCCCAATGATCTTAATTTAACCATAGCTAATGGCGAATTAACTGAGTTAGTGAGTGAACTTGGAGATCATTTTGCTTCTTTTTCTTTATTTGATTTAAATGGAAAACTTGTAACTTCCACATTAGAAAATACTACAGAAAGCGACATAGCGAACAGAGGTTTATGGAACCGTTTAATAGAAAGTGGATATAAATATTCAATAGCAGATGAGATAGAAATATCTCCTGTTAATAATGAATATGTTATTACTTTATTGTCTGGAGTAGTTGATTACACAGGAAAACCTGCTGGAGTTTTGGCAGCAGAATTAAAATGGGATAATTTTGCAAAAAAATATTTTTCTGAGATAACCATAGGAAAAACTGGCAATATTTATGTAGTAGATGAGGATGGAAAAAGAGTAGCACATAAAGATGTTAAAAAGATTAACACAATATCAGAAGGATCAAGAAATGCTCTTGCGGCAGCTTCTACTGAAAGAAAAGGTACTTTGCATTATGAAGATGAAGGCAAAAAAGTAATGGCTTTTTCAAGGCTTGATAATATAGATTGGATAATGTGTGTTACTATGCTTGAAAGCGAATTTTATTCTGAAAGAAATACTCTTATAAAAATAACTGTTGTTTTAAGCGTATTACTTCTTATTATTACTTCATTTATAGTGGTAAGATATGTTAATGTTCATATATCAAGAGTTTTAACAAAACTAGCAAGTGATTTAAATAGACTTGGAAACGGAGACCTTACGGTTAAAGCTCCTGATAAATTTTTGAGCAGCAAATATGAAAATCATGAATTTGGAATAATAGCTAATGGATTTAATAATACAATCAAAAAATTAAAAAATATAATAGAAAATATAATAGACTCTTCAAACAATATAGAATTAACTTCAAAAGAATTAGAAAGCGGAAATAATGATTTGGCATTGAGAACTCAATCTCAGTCATCATCATTAGAGGAAACAGCAAGCTCTATGGAACAAATGGCTTCAAATATAAAAAATTCTGCTGAAAAATCTGTTATAGGAAATAATATGATGAATGATTCTAAAAAATCAGTGGAAGAGGCTGGACTTATAATAGACAGCACTACAAAAAGTATGGAAGCTGTTTATGAAGCAAGCAGAAAAATTACTAGTATAACAAAATTGATAGAAGATATAGCTTTTCAGACAAACATCTTGGCACTTAATGCCTCAGTTGAAGCAGCACGTGCAGGAGAGCAGGGAAGAGGTTTTTCTGTTGTTGCTTCTGAAGTAAGAACATTAGCACAAAATACTCAGACTTCTGTTAAAGATATTACTTCTTTAATAGCGGACTCCGATGAAAAAATAAAAGTAGCAGCAGAAGCAGCAAGAAAATCTCAGGAAATATTTACTGATATAAAAGATAAAATAGAAAGTACAGCAAGCATAATGAAAGATATTTCTACAACAGCAGTGGAGCAGCAGTCTGGAGTAGAGCAAGTTAATCAAGCTGTATTAAAAATGGATGCAAGTACGCAGGAAAATGCTAGTTTAGTAGAGCAGTCAAAAGATGCGAGCATTACATTAAGCAGTGAGGCACAAAAATTGATAGAGGTTGTAAGTTATTTCAAATTATAAATTATTTATGTTTATTAGCCTGATGAAATAGTCAGGCTAATTTTTTATATTATGATTTTCATTTATTTATTATAATTTTACTAATTTGCTGCAGGCTTAAAACCTTTTTCTTCAAGAAGTTTTTGGGTTCTTTTATCCCAGTTCTTATCATCAGTAATTACAGATACAAATTTTAATCTTGGAGCTGTTTCTTTAGATATAGTATCCATATTAAAACATTTTATATTTTCTAGTATTAATGTTCTTACTTTAGCATGGTTTAATACAGAGTCCATATTCTCTAGGTTTCTTAAATTTTTTAATACAACTTTTTTTAAATCTTCCAAAGTATTTAAATCTGGAATCTCTTTAAGCTCTGGTATATTATTTAATTCTAAAGTTTTGAGAGTTTTCATTTCAGATAGGAATTTGAATGACCTTATATTTTTTCCTTTTTCTATATAAAGTTCTTCAAGTTCTGGAAGTTTTTTAGGCATTTCTTCTTCATGAGATACTCCAGAAAGAATTGCTATTTTTTTTAAATTAGGATTTTTATCAAAAGATTCCATTCTAAATGTTCCTGCACCTATTTCTCTTATTGTACTTCTCATAGCTAAATATACATCTTGTCTTAATGTTAATCCGTTTTCTATATATATGCTTTCAAGATTTTCTATATTATCAAGCGGTTTTAATTCCATATCCTTAGGTAAATCACCGTATAAATGAAGGCTTTTTAAATTTATAAGTCTTGCAAATATATCAATGCTTTTCAAAGGGTATCTCATAGAAGCATGGTATACTAGGTTTTTTAAATCAGGTAAGGCTCTTAATAAATCATTACCCATTATATTGTTTTTGTAAGCATCATTTTTATCAGAAGAGATGTTCAAAAAGAAATCTTCTCTTGTTCTTAAAATTTCATTAAGTGTAGAAATATTTTCTTTAGGTATTCCTATATCATCTACAAATAATGTAAGACTCTCTTCAGATTTATTTAAATCAAATAAAGCTTGATTATCCAATACAGATATTTTTACATTCTTCATAAAATACTCCTAACTGTGAATATATTTTTTAAAGAACTGGAGCTATTATCCTGCAGGCTGAGTTTCTTAATCTTACAAACATAGGCTGTTTAGAGTATTCTTCTATAGTTACCTTATGGGAGTTCATCATATCTTTTTTAAATATATCCTCAAATTTTTTGGCTATATCAGTATCATATATAACCGCATTCATTTCATAATGTAAATAGAAACTTCGTATATCCATATTGCAAGTTCCGCATGATACTATTCTGCCATCCATTATGCAGAATTTACTATGTAAAAATCCTTTTTCATATAAGTATATATTAACTCCAGCCTTAAGTAAAGTTTCAAAATAAGTCTGAGCTACCCACCAAGCCACAAGTTTATCAGGTTTACCTGTTATCATTAAATGCACATCCACTTCAGATAAAGCAGCATTTTCTAAAGCAGATAAAAATCCGTCATCTGGAACAAAATACGGACTTTCTATATAAATGCTTTCCTTTGCCTCTTCTATCATTTTAGAATATACTTTTTGTATGCTGTCCCATTTAGAGTCAGCACCTGAGGTTATAATTTGTACTGGAAGAAATCTGTCAGTTGCTGCCTGAGGAAATAAATCTTTTCTTATTATCGAAACTTTTTCTTCATCTAAATCTTCATCTATGTATTTTAATTTTCTTGAAAGTTTATGTGTTTTTTCATTAACATTAAATACTTCTAAATCTCTTCCTCCTGCATTATACCAGTCGCATACAAATACATTTTGTATAAGATTGCAGGAATCTCCTACTATTCTCATATGTACATCTTTCCAAGATTCAAAACGTTTTCCTCCGTCTATGTACTCCTGTCCCATATTCATTCCGCCCATATAGGCTACAACACCATCAACTACAACTATTTTTCTGTGATTTCTGTAATTTACGAATCTAGTCCATAATATAGAAAAAGGATCATGATAGTATAGAAATTTTATACCATTTTTTTTCAATTCTTTTCTGTATTTTTTGCTTATTCTCATTAAAGAGCCTACACCATCAAATATAAGCCTTATTTCAACACCTTGTTTTGCTTTCTTTATAAGAACATCTTTAATTCTTTCACCAAGTTCATCGCTTCTCCATATAAAATATTCCATATGTATAGTTTTTTCTGCAAGTTTTAAATCTTCTATTATAGCATTAAAAAGTTTTTCTCCTTCATCAAATACATAAACTTCATTTTGCACTGTAATAGGAGAATAGCCGCTTTTTATAGCAAGTTTTACCAAATTAATATTTTTACCGTAATTGCCATGCATATTATCAAGTATTGTTATTTGTTCATCTAATAATGATGAGAAATATTTTTTTATCATATCTTCAGGAAGTTTTGCCGATATTTTTTTCTTTGATTTTCTCCAATCCATTCCTAAAAATATATAAAATATTACTCCTACATAAGGCAAAAATACCAATACTGTAAGCCAAGCTATAAAAGAGTATGGAGGTCTATTTTCAAGAAGCATTTTTATAGCTATTGATACAACATACAAAAAAAATATAATAGTTAATATATAAAATACCATTTCTATCCCAATATAATCTGTTATTTATTTTAATATTTATATTGTTTTTAATACTATATAAAAAAATAATAAATGTCAACAAAAATAACATAATAATAAATTTATAAAAACACTTGACAAAAATCATTAGTACGTTAAAATAACACTACTTCCGAAAATATTTGTAATGAAGGGCGTTGGTTTTCTTTTTTCAGGAAAGAGACCGACACTCTTTTTTTATGTTTTAGGAAAATATATTATATGCCAATTTTGTATGAATAATAAAAATAGTAAGATAAAACCGCAAAAACAAAAAGAGTACGGCAGAGTGCCTAAAAAAAAGAAATTGCAGAATAATAAAGAAAAATCTAACAAGACTACGCCTATTATAGATGAAGTATTATTATTTAATGGTATAAAAGATATTTTAGAAAGAGATGGTATATATTTGCTTGATTTGAAGGTAAGAGCAATTTCTGATAATAAAAAAGTATATGCTGTTATATACAAAAAGAAAGAAAGTGTATCTCATACTCATTGTATAGAAACTACAAGAAAGATTCAGGAATGTATAAAGCAAAATGGATATGATGAGGGTGATTATACTATAACGGTTTCATCTGCTGGCTTTAGATGGAAATTTAATGACAGGTATGAGCTTTTTGAAGGTATGCCTATAAAAATAAAGTACAGAGACGGTGATAATTTTATTACATCTTATGCAGAATTAAAAGAGGCTGGAGATGATTATATCATTATAAATGTTTTTGATGAGGATAATATTATCAATGAAAAAAATATCAAAATATTGAAAAATGATATTATAAAAGCAAGATTAAATTGTTAATATATTATGATAATAAAAATAAATATATAAAAATAAAAAAATGGAGAATATCAAATGTTTGAAAACGTTGGAACTTATTTACAGCAGCTTTCTGATGAAAAGGATATTAGTATAGAGCTTTTAAAAGAAGTTATAGCATCTACTATGGAATTAGCTTTAAAAAAGAAATATGGAAATGATATAAACTTTCATATTCATTTTGATAATAAAAATAATCCTACTGTATATAAGGGAGCTAACGTTGTAGAAGAGGTAAGAGATAAAAATAAAGAAATATCTTTAGAGGAAGCTAAAAAATTAGACCAAGATATTAATTTGGGTGATGAAGTATTGATACTTGTAGATCAGGTTGAGGCATTTGGAAGAATAGAGAGTATGGTTGCTAAAACTACATTTTTCCAGAAGATTTCAGACCTTGAAAAGAATATTATATACAATGAGTTTAAAAGAAGAGAAAATCAGCTTGTAAACGGATATTTTCAGAGAGAGCATAAAGGAACTATTTATATAAATCTTGGAAAAACAGAAGGTGAATTACAGAAAAAGGATCAGTCTCCTAGAGAACATTATACAGTAGGGGATAGAATAAGAGCTTATATATATAAAGTTCAGGGTGGTAAAGATGATAGAACAGGTAAAGAAATTCAAACCAAAATACTTCTCACTAGAACTAAGCCTGATTTTATCAAAAAACTTTTTGAGCTTGAAATACCAGAAATAGCAGATGGTACTATAGAAATAAAAAATGTAGTAAGACAGCCTGGATTAAAAATTAAAGTTGCAGTTGTTTCTAATAAGCCTGAAGTAGATCCTATAGGAGCTTGTATAGGTCAGAAAGGTATACGTATACAGTCAATTATAAAAGAGATTGAGGGTGAAAAGATAGATGTTGTAAAATGGTCTAAAGATATTAGAGAATATATTGCTGAGGCAATAACTCCAGCTAAACCTATACGTATTATTATTACAGACCCAGAGAAAAAAGAAGCTATGATAATTATACCAGATGAGCAGCTTTCTTTGGCACTTGGTAAAAGTGGCTATAATGTGAAATTAGCTTCTCAGCTTACTGGATACTATTTTGATATAAAAACAGAAACAGATATTAAAGAAAATCCAGAATTATTGAAAGATATAGTACCATTAAATCAAATATTCTCAGATACTGCTGATGAAACAGAAACTCCTAGTGAAGAGCCTGAAGTGGCAGAAGTATTTGAAAGTAATCTTTATTCTCTGCAGGGTATTGATGAAGCTGTTATAAAAACTCTTATAGATAATGGTATTAACTCTATAGAAGAATTATATAATTTATCAGCTGAAGAGATTATGGAGAAAACAAATCTTGATAAAGATACTGTTGATAATTTGATGCTTGTAATGAAAGATGTTGTAGAAATAGTAGAAAGCGAAGATGAATATGAAACTACTTCAGAAGAGGTTGTAGAAGAGATAGAAGTTTATGAGTGTCCTAACTGCGGTTCAAGCATTACAGAGGATATGACTAAATGTCCTAAATGCGGAATTGAGCTTTCTTTTGAATAATTTTGTGTAATTGAGTTTATTTTTATGATATGCGAGGTTTGCGGAAGTAATAATTATTCTGAAATAGGCACTATAAAAAATATATGGCAGAGTGATAAAAAGGTATATCAATGCTCTAACTGCGGGATTTACTTTATAGATTTACCTACTGACGAAGAAATATATGCTTTATATAAAAATGAATATCATAATAATATAAAAAATAAATTGTTTGAGACAGCTAAAAGTAAGATGCGTTATGCTAGAAGTTTATCTCAGTTTAATTTTATAAAAGATTATATTGACTTTCATAATAAAAAAGTATGCGAGATTGGTGCTTTTGACGGTTTGCTTCTCAATATATTTAAAAAACATGGATGCGATGTATATGGTTATGAGATTAATGATAATGCCAGAGTTTATGCTAAAAATAAATACGATATTGATTTGAAGTCTAATTTTTTAGAAAGTAAAGAAAAGTATGATATTATAATGCTTTCGCATGTTATAGAGCATTTTAAAAATCCTTTTGATGTACTAGTTAAAATTAAGAATATGCTTAAAGATAATGGATACTTATATATAGAAGTGCCTAATTCTCCTAATAAAAATCAATGCAGTTATGATATGCTTATGAGATATTTATCTACAGAGCATATTGTTAATTTTAACATTGAAAACTTAAAAATGTTTTTAAAAAAAGCTGATTTAAATATTATAGAATGTCAGTATAGCAACTATTCAGTTTCAAGATATAATAATAATTTGAGAGCTAATATATTAGAGGGAAGTCTTCCAAGTTTGAGTAATTTATTTTCATTTTCTTTATTTGCTTTGAAAACTTTTGTTATTCCAAGTAGTACATTTATAAATTATTATGATAATAACAATTTATGGTCTTATGGGGAAAATGTAAGAAGCATAGCACAATT
>NZ_JQIU01000008.1:81664-86663 GCF_002379365.1 Brachyspira sp. G79
TAATTAATTAATTAATTAATTAATTATCCTATGCATTCACAAAGTATAGAAACAGCCTTTTCAAGTTCTTTATCTGTTATTGTAAGAGGAGGAAGAAGTCTTATTTTAGTTTTGGCAGTTAGAGGTATTACCCCCTTTGTTATACATTTTTCTACTATTTCTTTAGCATTTAATCCTTCTTTAAGTTTTATTCCAAGCATTAAGCCTATACCGTCAACACTTTCTACATTATCAAGTTTCATTAATTTATCTTTTATATATTTAGATTTTTTACTTACTTCTTTTAATAAATCTTTGTCTATAATGTTTAATACTTCCAAAGCACCGCTTGCCACTATAGGATTGGCACCAAATGTAGAGCCATGATCTCCATTATTAAATACATTAGAACAAGTTTTATCCATAAGCATAGCACCTATAGGGAGACCTCCTCCCAAGCCTTTAGCTAATGTAGTTATATCTGGTTTTATGCCGAAATGTTCAGAGCATAAGAATTTGCCTGTTCTTCCTACTCCAGTCTGCACTTCATCTACTATAAAAAGTATATCATTTTCTTCGCAGTATTTTTTTATATTTTGTACATATTCTTTATCAAGAGGTATAACTCCGCCTTCTCCCTGTATAAGCTCTATCATTACAGCACAAGCATTATCTTCTAATTTTGAAACAGTATCTTCATAATTGTTAGCCTCTGCAAATGAAAAGCCTTCCAAAAATGGAAAAAAGAAATTATGAAAAACTTCCTGACCTGTAGCTGATAGTGTAGCCATAGTTCTGCCATGAAAAGAGTTTTTTAATGTTACTATTTTATTTCTTTTATATTCTCCGTATTTTGAATATTTATCAAATGAATATTTTCTTGCACATTTTATAGCAGCTTCATTAGCCTCTGCTCCTGAATTACAGAAAAATACTTTATCATATTTTGTTATAGAGCATAATTTTTTTGCTAAATCTATATAAGGTTTATTGTAGTATAGGTTTGAAGTATGCTGAAGGGTTTTAGCCTGATTATTTACTGCATTAATCCAGCTTTTATTAGCGTATCCTATACTATTAACTCCTATTCCGCTTCCTAAATCAATATATTCTTTTCCTTCTATGTCTTTTAATTTTGCTCCGTTTCCAGATTCTAAAACTAAATCAAATCTAGCATAAGTATTAGCAACGTATTTTTTGCTGTTGTTTGTATATTCTTTTTTTAATTTTGATTTATCACTATTTTCAGTATTTTGTTTATTTGTTTTTTTGCATGGCATATTTTTACCCTCATTTGTATTTGTTTACTTTATTAATCTTTATAAAACATAGTTCCTATACCTTCATCGGTAAACATTTCTATTAATAACGAATGGCATAATCTTCCGTCTATTATAAACACTCTTGACACTCCATTTTCAACAGCCTCTATACAATGTTTAACTTTAGGTATCATACCGCCTGATATAGTGCCGTCTTTTATTAAATTATCTATATCTTTAATATTTATCTGGCTTATTAAAGAGCTTTCATCATCTTTATCTTTTAGAAGTCCTGGAGTATCAGTCATATATATTAAAGTTTCTGCTTTAAGACTTTCTGCTATTTTGGCAGCGGCAGTATCGGCATTAATATTGTATACATTTCCTTCTTTATCGCATCCTATAGTTGCAACTATTGGAATATACTTATTTGTTATAATTGTATTTAATAAATCAGTATCTACACTATCAACATCGCCTACAAATCCTAAATCTACATCACCTTTATATTTACTTACTTTAAACATACCTCCGTCAATACCGCATATACCCAAACATTTTCCTCCACAGTTTTCAAGAGAAGCTACTAATTCTTTATTAACCTTTCCAGCAAGCACCATTTTTACTACTTCTGCTGTTTCTTTATCAGTATATCTAAGTCCGTTTATAAACTTTGACTCTTTTCCAATTTTATTAAGCATAGCAGTAATATCTTTCCCGCCGCCATGAACTACTATAACTCTTATTCCCAAAGTAGAAAGCAAAGCAACATCGCTCATCACTTTCTTTTTTAATTCTGGATTTTCCATAGCACTTCCGCCGTATTTTATAACAACTGTTTTTCCAGTGTATCTTTGCATATATGGGAGTGCCTGATTTAATATAAATGCTTTATCTCTGTTTGAAATATTTTCCATTTTTTATTTCCTAGTTTTTTTATTTTTTTACTTCTGATTTTTAACTTCTGTAAGAGCCGTTAATTTTTACATAGTCATAAGTTAAATCACAGCCCCAAGCAACAGCTTTACTTGTACCACAGTTCATATCTATTGTAATTTTTATTTCATCTTCTTTTAATATTTTTAAAGCCTCTTCTTCACTGAACTCTACACCGTATCCATCTTTATAAACATTCATCTCGCCATATTTAGAACCTACATTGATAGATACTTTATTAATATCAAAATCAGCGTCTTCAGTATACCCTATAGCACATGAAATACGTCCCCAGTTCATATCACATCCGAACATAGCAGCTTTTACCAAATTTGAAGTAATTACAGATTTTGCTATTTTTCTAGCCAATTTTATATTGCTAGCATTTATTACTTCGCATTCTATTAATTTTGTAGCACCTTCTCCGTCTTTAGCCATTTGTTTTGATAAATATGTATTAACCATATTTAATGCTTTGCAAAATATTTTATAATTATTATCTTCTTTATCTATTATATTGTTTTGAGCTTCTCCGTTAGCAAGCACTACGCACATATCATTAGTAGATGTATCCCCGTCAACACTAACCATATTATAAGTGGATTTTACATCTTCGCTTAATGCCTTTTGCAGCATCTCACTTGTAATATTGCAGTCAGTGGTTACAAATGCAAGCATAGTTGCCATATTAGGGTGAATCATTCCGCTTCCTTTTGACATTCCGCCTATATGAATTATTTTACCGTCAATTTCAAATTCATAGGCGATTTCTTTCATAAATGTATCTGTGGTCATTATAGCTGCTGCTGCATTTTTAGCATGTTCTTTGGAATGACCCAAATTATCTATTAATGCTTTTATATTCTTTTGTATAGGCTCTATATTAAGAGGCACACCTATAACACCTGTGGAAGCAACGGCAATATCTTTTTCATCAATACCCAAAACGTCTGCTGCTAGTTTACACATTTCTTTTGCCTTTTCAACTCCGTCTCTATTGCAGGTATTAGCATTTCCAGAATTGCATATAACAGCTTTTGCTTTGCCGTCTTTTAAATGTTCTTTACTTACAGTGATATTCGCTCCGCATACTTTATTCTGTGTATATACAGCACCTACTGAACATAAACTTTCACTGTAAATGATTGCTAAATCTTTTTTTTCACTATTTTTCTTTATGCCCGCATGTACTCCATTTGCTTTGAAACCTTTAGCAGTACATACACCGCCTTCAATTTGTTTAAAACTATCCATTTATAATCTCCTATTATTTTTTACTTAATCATTGTTTTTATTATTAAATATATAAACTCTCTTTTAACTTTTATTATTAATAAAAATTGTTCGATTTTGGTATATACTAAAAATTTTTGAGTTTGTCGGTTTTTTATTGTTATTTTTCCCGCCGCAAAAAGAACCAAAAAGTGCAAAATATTTTACAGTAATGTTAATTATATTCTTTTTAATTTATTGATATTTTTACTATTTAATTTTAAAAAGCTATAGTAATAAAATTAATACATTCACCTTTTATTGTTACTAGCTATAAACTTATTATGTTTTAGAAAGCTGGAGGAATTATATTCAATCCCTCATCTTCTTTAAAGCCTAATGCTATATTCATGTTTTGTATTGCCTGTCCTGCTGCTCCTTTTACCATATTATCTATTGCTGATACTATTATTAATTTATTTGTTCTGATGTCCATATGCAAAGATATATCACAGTAGTTTGAGTATTTAACATATTTTAAATTTGCAGTCTCTCCTATATTAAGCACCCTTACAAACTTTGAATCCTTATAAAACTCTTTATAAATACTGTGTATATTTTCTAATGTATCATTTTTATTTTCTAATTTGGCATATATTGTTGAAATTATACCTCTATTTAATGGAAGCAAATGAGGAACAAAAGTTACTTTTATATCTTCTCCATATATATTTGATAATGTCTGTTCTATTTCTGGTGTATGTCTATGTTCTGCAACTTTATACGGAGAGAAAGCCTCATTACATTCTGTAAAATGAGTATTTAATTTCAATTCACGTCCTGCACCTGTAGCCCCTGATTTTGAATCTATTATAATATCATCTTTTAATATTATTTTTTTTACCAATGCTGGAGCTAATGCTAAGCCTATAGAAGTAGGATAACATCCGGGGTTTCCTATAATTTTTGCTTTGTTTAAGTCTTTTTTATTATATACACTATCATATTTAATTATTTCTGGTATTGAATATATTGCCTCTTTATGTACATTTTTGTATTTATATTCTTTGCCGTACCATTTTTTATAATCTTCTTCATTATCTAGTCTGAAATCAGCACCCAAATCTATAAACAAAATATTTTTTTCAAAGCATTTATTTGCAATGTCATCGCTTAATCCTGCAGGAAGCGAAGCAAATACAACATCAGTATCTTCAAATATTTCATTTTCATCTACTAATATTTTATCACAATTTTTGTTTAGGTTGGCATATATTTCATTAATGTTTTTACCGACAAAACTTTTTGAAGAAAGATTTTTTAATTCTACTTTACTATGCGATAATAATAGTCTTATTAATTCTATTCCTGCATAGCCTGTTGCACCTATAACAGATACTTTTATCATAATACAATACTCCTCTGATATTTTTTAGTTAAGAATACATTTTTATTAAAAAATTTTGTTTAAAATTATTTTTTATGAAATTATTTTTATGAAAAGAAATTTGGAGGCTTAACGCCTTGAAAGATAGTTTAAAAACAAATTATAATTTATATTATACATTTTATTTTTCCTAAAACATTTTACTGTCTGCAAAGATACTATT
>NZ_JQIU01000008.1:87204-103265 GCF_002379365.1 Brachyspira sp. G79
ATATTTATTTTAAAATAAATATATTTTAATTATTGATTTTTTATATTCTTACAATTATAATGTTTTAACTAATAACGATATTTATATGAGGCATTTTTATATATGGATAATATATTCGGTTCTGAAAGTCTTTTAAACTCAGCTATGACTGTTTGCTGGATAGGGCTTCTTATATCTTCTGTATTAGCTTTAACTATAATAGTAGACAGATTTATATATTTTACTAGAATAAAATCAGAAGATAATTCATTAGCTCCAAAATTAGTTTCTTTGGTTAAAGAAAAAGAAATAAAAGCAGCTATTGCATTATGTGAGGCTTCTAAATCACCTTTATCTAATATCATAATGTCTGGACTTAAAAATATTAATTCTCCGAAAGAGTTTATGCAAAGTGCTTCAAATAAAGAACTTCCAAGACTTGAAAGATTTATTTCTGCTCTTTCCACTATATCTACAATAGCACCGCTTTTAGGACTTTTGGGTACTATACTAGGTATGATACAGTCATTTGCTGTGATTTCAGTTGTAGGGAGCGGAAAGCCTACTGCTTTGGCATCTGGTATAGCTAATGCTTTGCTTACAACTGCTGCTGGACTTATTATTGCCATACCTGCCGTTATATTTTATAATTATTTTGTAAATACTATTAATGCAAGAATACTTTTTATGGAAAACTTATCTAATGAAATATCAGATTATATAATAAGTCAGAATAATGAAATTGATAAATAAGAATTAGTTTATAAAGTTTGTATAATAAAAAATTATTTGATGATATAGTTTTATTGACAATTATATATTTGAGTTTATAATCATAAAAAATAAATATTTGTATAAAAACTTTTGATATAAGAAATGATGAAAATGTTTATATTTATGAAAGAAATTAAAATAATACTGTTAATCATTTTTAATATATTTTTATTATCATGCAATACTTCAAATACTTCTGACAATACACTTAAAGACAGAGCGGGAAATAGTATAATTCTTCCAGATAATATAGATAGGCTTGCTTCTTTATCTCCTGCTGTTACAGATATTATAATAGCTTTAGGACTTTCAGATAAAATAATAGCTGCAGATACTACTTCAAAAGAAATTTTACAGACTAATAATATAGATATTTCTAATATATTAGTTTTTGATATGCTAAATCCAGATTCAGAAAAGATGATAGCAATTAAACCAGATGTTTTATTTGTTAATACTTTCAGTGTATTTTCTGGTAAAAACTCTCTTGATTCTATAAATGCTTGTGGAATATGTACAGCAGTTATACCCAACAGTGATACTATAAAATCAATAGAAGATGATATATATTTTATAGGAAATGTTTTAAATAAAAATGATGAAGCTTCAAATATTGTAAATATGATGGAGTTAAATATAGAAAAAATAAAATCTATAGGAAGTACTATAACAAATAGTAAGAAAGTGTATTTTGAAATATCTTCTTTGCCTAATCTTTATTCATTTGGTACTAATGTTTATTTAGATGATATGATTAATATTATAGGTGCTGAAAATATATTTAAAGATAGAAATTCTTGGATAGCAGTATCTGAAGAAAATGTACTTTTTGCTAATCCAGATATAATATTTACAAGCGTAGATTATATAAATAATCCTAAAGAAGAAATATTGTGCCGTCAGTCTTGGCAGAATATAAATGCTTTAAAAAATAAAGATGTGTATTATATAGCTTCATCATCTTTGCCTACTCATAATATTATATATGCACTCTTTGATATGGCTAAATATATTTATCCTAATGAATATAAAGATGTTCAAATAATTAGGAATTGATAATAAAATGATAAAAAAAATTATAATAATTTTAATATTGGTTTTTATTTCATCGATATTGTCAGTGTGCATTGGAAGTGTTTTTATATCGCCTAAAGAAATAATATGCATACTTATATATAAAGTCTCTAGTATAGAACTTATTAATATAAATAAAATAAACTCTGACATTATAAATATCAGGCTTCAGCATTCTTTATTATCATTATTTGTAGGTGCTTCTTTGTCTATGACAGGCGTTGTGATACAGTCTATATTAAGAAACACTCTTGCTTCTGCATATAATCTCGGCATATCTTCTGGGGCTGGGCTTGGGGCTGCTTTGCTTATAGTAATGGGTATATCATTTAATCAATACTTTTTTATAGGTGTTTCAATGATATTTGCTTTTATTACTATATTGTTTATACTTTTTATATCAAAAAAAATAGATAAATATATGAGTAGTAATTCTATAATACTTGCAGGAATAGTTATATCATTATTTTTAAGTTCGGTTATGAGTTTTTTATCGTATATGTTTCCCAAATACTCAAACAAAATAATACTTTGGCAGCTTGGCAGTTTATTTGTAAGAAACAAAATAGATATTTTTATTATTATTGTAATGACATTAGTATTTTTATTAATACTTATGAAACATTCTAGTGTACTTGATATAATGACTTTCGGAGATGAAAGCAGCTTATCGCTTGGTGTAGATGTAAAAAAAATGAGGATATTTTTTATATTAATATCTTCATTTATAACAGCAGTATTAGTTGCTTTTACTGGGGTAATAGGTTTTGTTGATTTGGTATCTCCTCATATAGCGAGAAAAATATTTGGGGCTAAGCATATTATAGTTTTTCCTGCATCTGCTTTAATTGGAGGGCTTCTTCTTAATGTTTCTGATATATTTTCTAGGATTATAGTTCAGGGGGCTAATATACCGATAGGGATAGTTACAGCTGTTATAGGAGCTCCTTTCTTTTTATATATATTTATTTCAAATAAAAATAATGGAATGTAATATGAATAAAACTGTTATGGTAAAAGCGGAAAATGTATCTTTGTATTATAAAAATAATGCAAATAAAAAAGAAGTATTAAAAAATATATCATTTGAAGTGTCTAGTAATGAAAGTTTATGTATTGTAGGACCTAACGGATGCGGAAAGAGTACTTTGTTAAAATCGCTTTGCAGAATAATAGATTTTGAAGGTGATATACTTATTAATAATAAAGATATAAGAAAAATAGATACTTATAAAATTATATCTATTATGAGTCAAATGTCCTCTGTTTATTTCGGATATACTGCTTATGATACGATAATGATGGGAAGATATTCTAATTATAAAGACAAATTATTATCCATGCCAAGCAAAGAAGATAAAGATTTTGTTATTCATTATATGGAAAAATTAAAGATAATGTATTTAAAAGATAAATTGATAACTGAACTTTCTGGAGGTGAGCTTCAAAGGGTTTTTTTAGCTAGGACTTTAGTACAAAATCCAAGTATTATATTGATGGACGAGCCTACAAATCATTTGGATTTAAACAGCCAGATAGAATTAATTTATAATTTAAAAGAATGGGTAAAAAATAGAGATAGGTGTATTATTGCTGTACTTCATGATATAAATGCTGCTTTAAATTTTGCAGATAAATTATTAGTTTTAAAAGATGGAGGCTCTAAATATTTTGGGAGTACCAATAATTTTGATCTTTCATTATTAAACTATATATATGATATAGATGTTTTTGAGTATATGCATAATTCTTTTTTAAGGTGGTCATAATAAAATTATTTTCTTTAATTCATACATAATTTATTTATCTAAATCTGAAGTGCAGTTAGGGCATTTTACTGCTTTTATATTTACAGGTGAACAGCAGTATGGGCATATTTTTTCATTTGCCTCTTTATCATCTTTTTCTTTTTTTACCATTTTTTCTCTCATTTTGTTGAATATTTTTATTATCATAAATATAGCCAAAGCCGTTATAAAAAAGCTTATTATCGTATTGATAAAAACACCAAAACCTATAACAACAGCTCCAGCCTGTTTTGCAGCCTCTATTGAGGTATAAGGACCAGCATCAGAAATACCTTTTTTAATTACTATAAATATATTGGAAAAATCTATACCGCTTAATATCAGTCCTATAGGAGGCATTAATATATCTTCAACAAAAGAATTAACTATTTTAGTAAATGAAGCTCCAATAACTATACCTATTGCCATGTCTAATATATTGCCCCGCATAATAAATTTTTTAAACTCTTCTATCATAGATAAAAATCCTAGTAAAAATTTTATATATATATTTGCATATAAATAATAAAACAATTTATATTTTTTGCAAATTATATTTAATACTATTTTTATATAAACTTTGACAATTTATTAGTTTTTAGTATAATAAAGCTATGAAAGATATTAATAGACTTAATGATTTGTTTGTACGATATCTAATTGGTACTGAGGGTGATGAAGACATATTAGAAAATATTGTTAATGCCGTTTTAAATGATGTAGGTTTTGAATCTGTAGGAAATCTTGAAATAATTAATCCTTTTTTAATTTAGATATAGGAAGTGAGATAGATATAAGAAGAGAGCATAAATGTTTTATGTATTTATATATAAAAAACTTGTGAGAATCTATTTATAGTAAATTGCTTACAAGTTTTTATATTTAATAAAAATTATATAATTAATAAAATAATAGGGAAATATTATGTCAACTAATATTGCTGTACTTTATAAAAGTAAATATGGAACAACAAGAACTTATGCTAAATGGATAGCAGATAAAGTTCATGGGGATTTATATGGTATTGATAATGTAACTATTGATAATTTAAATAATTATGACTTTATTGTATTTGCAGGTGCTTTATATGCTGGTAAACTTTCTTCTGCGAAGAGGATAAAACAGTTTTTTAATAAGTTAAAAGGTGATAAGCATTTGTATTGTGTTGTAGTTGGTCTTGGTGATACTAATGATAAGGAACTATATAATAATGCTGTTAATCAAAATTTTAAATCTGATATAAGAGATAACATGAAATTTTATTTTTTAAGGGGTGGGGTAGATTTTGATAAATTAAAACTTCATCATGCTTTGATGATGCATATGTTAAGGAGAATAATATCGGCTAAAGCTGTGAAAACAGAAGATGAAAAATTATTATTAGAAAATTATGGTAAAAAGATAGATTTTATAAACAAAAGTGCTGTTGATAAAATAGTACTTGATATAAAAAATAAGAGTAAAGAGCTTCAAAATAAATAATATATTATTTTAATTTAATCATTATACTGAAATATTTAATTAAAACTATTGAAATAAATATATTATGATGTATCCTTAAAATAAGGATTGTATTAATGTTATATTGAGGTTTTATATTGGAAAATAAAGTTTATTTAATTATATCTTTAATTTTTACAGCTTTTATCACTTCATGTGAAAAAATAAATTTATTAAGTCCTTCTGATATACCGCCCCCTACAGAGTTTCCAGTTTCACAGGAAATGCCTGATTATATAGTTCCTTCTACTATACCTCCTGCAAATATAGAGGAAAGTTATATAGAAATAAAACCAGAAATAATTGCAGATGGTACTGTTTTTGGAGGTTATGGAAGAAGATTTAAATACAAAAATGAGTGGTATGTTTTGGCTACTAATGAATATCAATATGATATTAACACAAAAAAGCTTACTCTTTCTGGAAAAGGGGCATTACTAAAAATTGGTAGTGACGGAAGTACAATAACTAAAATTAATAGTTTATCATTATCTGATGATTTAGAAAATACAGAATATTGGAAGAATTTAAACTCAAAACAATTAGTTATAGAATCAGATAAAGTAACAATACCGTCATTAAAAGCAATGCAAAAAACTATTAATTTTCCTGAATATCCGCGCAGATTAGACAGGGCGAATTTTTATACTACTAACCCTCCTCCTTATTATGACTTTGCATGCTATGGAAACTTAATTATTTATTCCATATACAGAGAATCTCAAAGTCTTGTAAATTGGTCTGATTCTTCTGATGAAATAGAAAAAGCAAATTACTATATTCCTATGCCAAATGATTATGATCCTAGTATACAGGGAGTATATGGTATGGAAACTTTGGAGTTTTCTGCTTTATTTTATATTAAAGGTAAATTATTTATTACGGGGCAGAAGTCTTTTGCAGATGATAACCCTAATGGATATAGAAGTTATCAATCTTCTGAATATACAGATGACTCAAAAGATTATTATGCAGTTGATATTACAAAAGATATTTTGAATAATAATAATTGGGTAAAATATGAGTTTCCTTTTCCAGAAAAAAGACAGCAGTTTATTATAAAATATGATAAAAATAAATTAGATAAAATATATGTATATGGCGGTATATCATCACATTATGAGTATAAAGGCGGATATTGGACATGGACTAAAGATATAGAGTTTACTGAGAAAGACGGAGTATGGTCAACAGAAGATGGTATAAATTGGAAAGAAGAAAATAATATAGATGTAAGTAAACTTGATAATTATTATTATGATGAAGATATGGAAAAAATTGATGTAGTAGGTGGATATGAAATAAAAGAAGACGGTACCCCTTTAGAGCCTTCATATACTGAATTAGATGGTAAGTACTATAGAACATTAAAAAATACATATCCTATACCCCCTATTAAAGAAATACTTGAGGCAGCTGATAGATTTGAAACAAATTTTACCGTTACAGAAGAGCATATTAAAAAATCTGGTTATTATCAATTACAAGTCTCTTCATTATCTCCAGACAAAGCTCAGGAATCCGACTGGGTTAATATTATGCCTAATAATCAAACAACTTCCATTATAGGATGGGAGAGCGGAGGGGCTGATTTATTTACTTTCAATAGTAAAATAATTCGTTTAGTTGATTATGACAGAAAATTTAAATTAAACACTCAATATGAAACGGCTTTGAATCTTGCAGAGAAATATTATAATTTACTTTTAAACTCTTCTATGTCTGACTTTAAAAAGTATGATTATTATTTCTTATACTATAAAGCTATGGCTGATATGCTTAAGATAATTAAAGACAAAGGCAGCGATTATTTCCGTCCTGATGAGGCTGTTACTCATTATACTTTTGAGATTAATTAATATAAAATTATGTAATATTTTTAATATGAGTATATTAAGAATATTTCATAAAATAAGTATAAATTGTATGAATAAAGATATTGATTTATTATAATTTTTTTATTATAATATAGATATGTATTGAAGGAAATAGGTCAGAATCCTATACTAGCCCGTAGCCGTATTCAGTAGCGAACCCTAGTAAGCCATTGTTGCCTATTGAGGTGATGAGAAGGTAGGGTGTAGAAAGCTGTAAGTCGGAATATTTCAATATATAGTTTATTTCTATCGAGGAGCATGGAATGGAATTCATAGTAATTTAATTTTTAATTAGTTCAAAATATAAATTTGTTCAATTTTATTAATTTAATTTTATATTGTTTCAATTCTGTGAAATTTTATTCATTTTTTTAAAAAATGATATCTTGTTATTGACAATGGTATGCCATTGTTTTATACTATATGTATAGCAATGGTTTATTGTGCATTTTTTGATAATTTTTCTATTCTAATAATCTAAAATTAATCTTTGTCATATAATCATTGCCTTTTAATTAAAAAAATAACATTAATTTTATTATTTTTTAAGGAGGATTTTTATATGAGTAAAGCAATAGAGTTTGTAGGCACTGCTATGGGAGATACTATAGGGCTTGTTATTGCTAATGTAGACAAAAGTGTTTTGGAAAAGATGAATTTTGAAACAAAATACCGCTCTATAGGTATTATAGGCGGCAGAACAGGGGCAGGTCCTCATATAATGGCTGCTGATGAGGCTGTGAAAGCTACAAACACAGAAATTGTTTCTATACAGTTGGCACGTGATACAAAAGGCGGTGCTGGTCATGGTAACTTGATTATATTCGGTTCTGATGATGTTTCAGATTCAAGACGTGCTGTTGAAGTAGCATTAAAAGATTTGGACAGAACTTTTGGCGATGTTTACGGAAATGAGGCTGGACATATAGAACTTCAGTACACTGCAAGAGCTAGTTATGCCTGCAATAAGGCATTTGGTGCCCCAATAGGTAAGGCTTTCGGAATTTGTGTTGGTGCTCCTGCTGCTATAGGTGTAGTAATGGCAGATACTGCTGTTAAATCTGCTAATGTAGAAGTAGTAGGATATGCTTCTCCTGCAAGCGGTACTAGTTTTTCAAACGAAGTTATATTACAGATATGCGGAGATTCTGGTGCTGTTAGACAGGCTGTAATAGCTGCAAGAGAAATAGGCTGTGAATTATTGGGTACTTTAGGCTCTAAACCTAAAAATGACAGACCATCATATATAATTTAATTATTAGGAGAAGTTCATGAAATCTAAAAGATTTGAAATATTAAGAAACAGACCAGTAAATCAGGACGGATTTGTTGGTGAATGGCCTGAGGTAGGTCTTGTAGCTATGGACGGACCTAATGATCCTAAACCTAGCATAAAAATATCAAACGGCAAAATAGTTGAGCTTGATGGTAAAAAAGCAGAAGATTTTGATTTTATAGATACATTTATTGCTAATTATTCTATAAATATTGAAAATGCTGAAAAAGCTATGAGTATTGACTCAAAAAAAATAGCTCTTATGCTATGTGACCCTAATGTACAAAGAAGTGAAATAATACCTATAACAACATCTATAACTCCTGCTAAAATATCAGAAGTTATGAGTTGTATGAATGTTGTTGAAATGATGATGGCTTTGCAGAAAATGAGGGCAAGAAAAACTCCTTCCAATCAATGCCATGTAACTAATGTAAAAGATAACCCAATACAAATAGCAGCAGATGCGGCAGAAGCAGCTGTTAGAGGTTTTGATGAAGAAGAAACTACAGTAGGTATAGTTCGTTATGCTCCTTTTAATGCTTTAGGTCTATTAGTGGGTGCTCAGGTTGGAAGACCTGGTATACTTACTCAATGTTCATTAGAAGAGGCTACTGAATTGTTATTAGGAATGAGAGGATTAACCTGTTATGCAGAAACAATATCAGTATACGGAACAGAAAGAGTATTTACAGATGGAGATGATACTCCATATTCTAAAGCTTTCTTAGCTTCATCTTATGCATCACGCGGTTTAAAAATGCGTTTTACTTCTGGTACTGGAAGTGAAGTACAAATGGGATATGCAGAAGGCAAATCTATGCTTTATTTAGAGGCTAGATGTGTATTCATCACAAAAGGTGCAGGAGTACAAGGTTTGCAGAATGGTTCTATAAGCTGTATAGGTGTTCCTGGAGGAGTTCCTAGCGGTATCAGAGCAGTTTTGGCTGAAAACCTTATTACAGAATGTTTGGATTTGGAAGTTGCTTCTGGTAATGACCAAACTTTCTCTCACTCAGATATAAGAAGAACAGCAAGAATGTTAATGCAGTTCCTCCCTGGTACTGACTTTATATTCTCTGGTTATAGTTCTACTCCTAACTATGATAATATGTTTGCAGGTTCTAACTTTGATGCTGAAGACTTTGACGATATCAATGTATTACAAAGAGACTTAAAAGTTGACGGCGGACTAAGACCTGTAAAAGAAGAAGAAATAATAGCTGTTAGAAATAAAGCTGCAAGAGCTATGCAGGCTATATTTGCTGATTTGGGTTTCCCAGAAATCACAGATGAAGAAGTAGAAGCTGCAACTTATGCACATGGAAGTAAAGATATGCCAGACAGAAATGTTGTAGAAGATTTAAAAGCAGCACAAAGCATACTTACTAATGGAATAACAGGTTTAGATGTTGTTAAAGCTTTATATAGAAAAGGCTTTGAAGATGTTGCTCAAAGTGTTTTGAATATGCTTAAACAGCGTGTAGCAGGCGATTATTTGCATACTTCAGCTATTATTGATAGAAACGGCTATGTTATTAGTGCTGTTAATGATGTTAATGATTATCATGGTCCTAGTACTGGTTATCAAATAAGTAAAGAACGCTGGGAAGAAATAAAAAATATTCCTAATGCTATAAGCCCAGATTCTATTTAAGGAGTAAGTAATGAATATAGATGAAAAAACTCTCAAATTAATAGTTAGCGAAGTTATAAAAAATATTAATAATCAAAATAATAATACAGGCAGCAGTACTTCCGCAGGTTCTAATCCGAATCCTAATGTAAGTACTAATCATCAGGCTCCTCCTCCTCTTAATTTTAAAGAGCTTGGAAAAGCTGAAGTTGGTAAAAACAAATCTGAAGTAGTAATAGGCTTAGCTCCTTCTTTTGGTCTTCATCAAACTGAAACTATAGTTCATATACCTCACTCTCAGGTATTAAGAGAATTAATCGCAGGTATAGAAGAAGAAGGGTTAAAAGCACGTATAGTGCGTTTCCTGCATACATCAGATGTTTCATTTATAGCCAATGCAGCTGCAAAATACAGTGGTTCTGGAATAGGTATAGGTATACAGTCTAAAGGTACTACAGTTATACACCAAAAAGATTTGCTTCCTTTAAGTAATGTTGAATTATTTCCTCAGGCACCTCTTTTGGATTTGCCTACTTTCAGAGCTATAGGTAAAAATGCTGCTAAGTATGCTAAAGGAGAATCTCCAACTCCTGTACCAGTTCGTAATGATCAAATGGCTCGTCCTAAATATCAGGCAATCGCCGCTTTACTTCATATAAAAGAAACTGAACATGTTGTTGATAATGCAGATCCTATAGAACTTTCGGTTTCGCTGTAATAATTTTGTAAGGAGATAAAATATGGATGAACAACTTTTAGAAAAAATGATAAAAGAAATAGTTAATAATATTAGCAATACCAGCAATGTTAAAAGTGTTTCTAATACTATTAATGTAAGTGCTAAAGATTATCCTTTAGGCTATAATAGAAAAGATTTGATAAAAACTTCTACAGGAAAAAGTTTAGATGATATTACATTGGAAGCAGTAATGAACGACGGAGTAGGTCCTAATGATGTTCGTATTACCGCTGAAACTTTGGAATATCAGGCACAAATTGCTGAGTCTGTAGGAAGAAAAATATTTGCTATGAATTTGAGAAGGGCTGCTGAATTAACAAGAATAAGCGATGACAGAATATTAGAAATATATAATGCTTTAAGACCTTTCAGATCAACTAAAGCTGAACTTATTGCTATAGCTGATGAACTTGAAAATAAATATTCTGCTACAATATCAGCTTCTTTAGTTAGAGAGGCGGCTGAAGTTTATGAAAAGAGAGATCGTTTAAGAAGAAAATAATAATTTTTTAATATTGTAAGGCTAATATAAAAATTGTTGTCATATGGTGCATAGTAATTTGAAGCATATAATTGTTAAACAATTTTTATTGGCTGTAATAATAAATTTTTATTAATGGAAGTGTCAATGAAATATATTGCTGGAATAGATATAGGTAATTCTACCACTGAAATTGCTGTTGCTAAAATTAGTGATAATAATGAGGCAGAGTTCATATCTAGTGATTTGGTATTTACTACAGGTATAAAAGGTACTTTTTCTAATAAGCATGGTATTTTTGGTGTTTTAAAGAAGAGTTTGGATAAAGTTAATCTTACAGTTAAAGATATATCTCTAATAAGAATAAATGAGGCTACTCCTGTTATTGGCGATGTAGCTATGGAGACTATAACCGAAACTGTTGTAACTGAATCTACTATGATAGGACATAACCCAAAGACACCAGGCGGTTCTGGAATAGGTATAGGCATAAGTATTCATTATAATGATATTTCCAATATAAAAAAGGGTGAAGATATAATAATAGTTGTTCCTAATACTGTGGATTTTAAAGATGTTGCCGACTCTGTTAATGATGCCATATCTAGGGGTATTAATGTTAATGGTTTGATTTTACAGAAAGATGACGGAGTTCTTGTACAAAACAGAATAAACAAAAATATTCCAATAGTTGATGAGGTTACACTTATAGATAAAGTTCCTATTGGTATGCTTTGTGCATTAGAGGTAGCTCTTCCGGGTAAAGTTATTGAAACATTATCCAATCCTTATGGTATAGCAACGGTATTTAATCTATCACCTGAAGAAACTCAGTCAGTTGTACCTATATCAAGGGCTTTGATAGGAAACCGTTCTGCTGTTGTAATAAAAACTCCTGAAGGTAATGTTAAAGAAAGAAGAATACCAGCTGGTAAATTAACTATAATTGATTCTAAAAGAACATTGGAGGTTGATATAGAAGCAGGTGCTGAAAAGATAATGTCTGTTATTAATAAAGCAGATGATATAGAAGATATTATTGGCGAGGCTGGAACTAACATAGGAGGTATGATAGAAAAAGTAAGACAGACTATGGCTAAACTCACAAATAAAAATAAAGATGATATTAAGATTAAGGATCTTTTAGCTGTAGATACTTTTGTACCTAGAAGTGTTAAGGGCGGTCTTGCCAATGAATTTTCCATGGAAAGTGCTGTCGGTATAGCCAGTATGGTTAAATCTGACAGACTTCAAATGGAGATAATAGCTAATGAGCTTAAAAAAGATTTAAATATTGATGTTGAAGTAGGAGGAGTTGAAGCTGATATGGCAATACTTGGAGCTTTAACTACACCTGGTTCTTCATCTCCTTTAGCTATTATAGATATGGGTGCTGGAAGTACTGATGCTTCTCTTATAGATAAAAACGGAAAAATATCATATACGCATCTTGCAGGTGCAGGAAACATGGTTACACTTTTAATTAATTCCGAATTGGGACTAGATGATCTTGAAATGGCTGAGAGAATAAAGAAATATCCTTTAGCTAAAGTTGAGAGCATATTTCATATAAGACATGAAGACGGAACCGTGCAGTTTTTTAAAGAGCCTTTAGATCCTAAACTATTTGCAAGAGTTGTAGTAGTAGAAGATAATAATTTTGTTCCTATAGATTCTGATATACCTTTAGAAAAAATAAGGATTGTAAGAAGAAGTGCAAAAGAAAAAGTTTTTGTATTTAATTCTATAAGAGCCTTAGAAACAGTAAGTACTACTGGAAATATAAGAGATATACCGTTTGTAGTATTGGTTGGAGGTTCATCATTAGATTTTGAGATACCTCAAATGGTTATGGACGCTTTATCTCATTATAAAATAGTTGCTGGAAGAGGTAATATAAGAGGAAAAGAGGGTCCTAGAAATGCAGTTGCTACTGGGCTTATATTAGATTATGTTAGGTCTGGAGGAAATAGATAATTATGGATATACCATCTATCATTATATATAATTTGGGTAATGCAGATTCAAAATTAATGGATCAGGTTTTATATGGGATAGAGGAAGAAGGGATACCATATGTAGTTGAAAGCAAAAATGGAGATGGTTATAAAAATGCTGCTGAGGCATCTTATAAGGCTGCTATTGCTTCAAAATTGTCGGTTGGACTAGCTATTGATAGTGAGAATATTGCTGTGCATTATGCTAATTTGGAAGAAAATACGCCTTTATTTTTATACTCTGTAAAATCAATGAATATGCAGAATATGAGAAATATTGGCACAAATTCAGCCAGACTTGTTAAGGGAATTTATTTTATATTGAATGACGATTAATTATAATTAATTATGATTGAGGAATGTTTATGGAGCTTAATTTAAATGACGCTTTTATCATGGCTTTAGAGGCTATAAAAAAAGCTGGAAGCATACATGTTGATGTGTGTATTTCTATTGTTAATAGTCATGGTGAGGAGATTTTCTTTTGTAAAATGGATAATGCTCTTAAAATAAGCGAGAAATTAGCTTTTAAAAAGGCTTACAGTAGTATATCATTGAAAGTTCCTACTTCCGACATAAAAAAACTTATTGATGACAGTTTATGCGGACTTGATACGGCTATGTCTGGAGAGCTTGTGATGTTTGGCGGAGGAATTCCAATATTTAGAGATGGTAAATTATTGGGAGCTGTTGGAATAAGCGGCGGAGCAGTTGAGGAAGATGTAGTTATAGCTAAGGCAGCTTTAGAGGCATTTAATAGGGGCATTTAATAGATATGTTTAATAAAAATATATTTACGGAGAATATAATATGGATGAGAAATTAATAGAATCTATAGTGAGAGAAGTTGCTAAAAATATTAATATTATTGAATCTGCAAGCAACAGCTGTAATACATTAGGCGTATTTGATAGTATGAAAGAAGCTATTGAGTATGCAAGTATTGCACAAAAGAAATTTTTATGCTCTAGTTTGTCAGAAAGAAAAAGAATAACTGATTCTATAAGAAATAAATTGAGACCTCTTATTAAAGAGATGTCTGTTATGACTGTAGAAGAAAGCAAAATGGGAAGAGTGGAAGATAAAATAAATAAAAATACATTAGCTATAGAAAGATGTACTGGTGTTGAAGATTTAAAAACAGGAGCTTTAACTGGTGATGATGGTCTTAGTTTAATAGAATTTTCTCCATTTGGTGTAATAGGTGCTATAACTCCAGTTACTAATCCCACAGAAACTATAATATGCAATAGTATAAATATGCTTTCTGCAGGAAACAGTGTTGTATTTAGTCCTCATCCTAGTGCTGTAAAAGTATCTAATTGGCTTGTAGGAAAGATAAATGAGGCTATAATAGAAGCTGGAGGCGAGAGGAATTTAGTAGTTACTATTTCTAAGGCTTCAGTTGAAGAGGTTGATTATTTAATGGAAAGTCCTAAAGTAAATGCATTATGTATTACAGGTGGTATGCCTATAGTTATTAAGGGGCTAAAAAGCGGTAAAAAAACTATAGGGGCAGGTGCTGGAAATCCTCCTGTTATAGTTGATGAGACTGCGGATATAGAACAGGCTGCTGCTGACATAGTGGCTGGGGCTTCTCTTGATAATAATATGCCTTGTATAGCAGAAAAAGAAGTATTGGCAGTGGACTCTATATTTGACTATTTGATATTTAATATGGAAAAGAATAATGCATTTAAAATTTCCAAAAAGGAAGATATGGTGAAACTTGAGAAAGGTGTTATAAATGAAGATGGATCTGTAAATAAAAAGTTTATAGGTAAAAATGCAAAATATATATTAGATACTTTAGGCATAGAATGTCCTTATGATCCTAGATTAATAATAATGGAAACACATAAAGAACATCCTTTTGCTGTAAAAGAGCTTATGATGCCAGTGCTTCCTTTGATAAGATGCAAAGATTTTGATGAGGCATTGGATTTGGCTGTGAAATTAGAAGACGGATGCAGACATACTGCTGCTATGCATTCTAAACATATTGACAGACTTACAATAGCACCTAAAAGACTTCAGACAACAATATTTGTAAAAAATGCTCCTTCATATGCTGGCATAGGATTGGGAGGAGAAGGATACACTAGTTTTACATTAGCAAGCAGTACTGGAGACGGTATTACTAGTACAGTAACTTTTACAAGAAAAAGAAGATGTGTATTAAAAAATGGGTTATTTGTTAGATAAATAATTATATTTTTGTATACTTAATAAAAGAGGATATTAATTATTATGGAATATGCTTTAGGTATGATAGAAACTTATGGTCAT
Organism: Brachyspira sp. G79; assembly: GCF_002379365.1. Lineage (GTDB taxonomy): Bacteria > Spirochaetota > Brachyspiria > Brachyspirales > Brachyspiraceae > Brachyspira. Next base: position 102,614 of record NZ_JQIU01000008.1, read on the forward strand.
ACTGCTGCTGTTGAGGCTTTAGATGCAGCAAATAAGGCTAGTAATATAATTTTGCCTTCTATGGTGCATGTGGGAAGCGGAAGAATTGCGGTATCTTTTTTTGGAGATGTTTCTGCCGTTAAAGTTGCTGTTGACTGCGGAGTTGCTGCTGCCGAGAAAGTTGGAATGGTTTTAGGCAGTAATGTTATAGCAAGATTAGATAAACAGGTTCTTAATTCTCTTTTTTCTTATGTATCTTTTGATAATGAAGATTCAAATAAAGAAAACAAAGAGAGTGAAGAAAAAGAAACTTTGGAAAACAAACAATTAGAAAGCACTACAGAAATAATTAATGAAAATGCTGAGAATAATTCATCAGACAGTAATGTTGTAATTAATGATACCTTGCTTTTTGATGAAGATATTAATAAAAAAACGGATAATGAAACGGCTTCTAATGAAACTGTTTCAAAGAAAAAAACAAGAAAAAAGAGAAAAAATAATAATAATCAATAAAATAATAAAAATCATTGGAGGTAATATATATGGCAAGTTCTATGGCTTTGGGTATGATAGAAACTAAAGGTTTGGTATCTGCTATAGAAGCAGCAGATGCTATGGTAAAAGCTGCTAATGTTAACCTAGTAGGTAAAACATTAATAGGCGGAGGTTT
>NZ_JQIU01000008.1:104205-111958 GCF_002379365.1 Brachyspira sp. G79
TGTGCATGTAATACCAAGACCGCATGAAGAAGTAGAAGCACTTCTTCCAGTTCCAAAGGTTAATAACAGCAGCAAAGAAGAGTAAATTATAAAGTAATAGGTTTATTATGAAAGTTTTAACAGAACAAATGCTTAGAAGCGAGATACTTAACAGAGATGTATCAGAATATTTCATAGAAGAGGGGGTTTTTGTAACTCCTTCTGCTAAAGAATATTTGGCTTCACGCAAAATAGAACTTAAAATAAAATCAGTAAGCTTTAATGAAGGAAGTTCTACATCAAGTCCTAAATCCTATGGTATAAAAGAAATAGAAAATATGGAGTATTATATAGACTATAGTACAAATAAAAAATTGAATACTAAACCTGAAAATTATACTCATTTATATGATAATGTATTAGTTGAGAAAAATCATCCTAGAATAATGCTAAGGGGAAAATTAGACAGTCTGCTTTCTTTAATTGTTGATATACAGTATCAGTTTAAAGAAAGACATGAGGATAAATTGCTTGAATACTTAAAAAAATATCAGAAGCTAATACATACTATATTATATTCTGAGGTTTCAAATAAAAGTTTAGAGTTTGATACCATATTTGATTTGACAGAAGAAGAGATTAGAAAAATGTCTCATCACCCAAAAGAGTATTTCGGATGCGATCATATTTTTGTTAATTGTAATATGCCTTTTACCGTTATTAAACTTAATCTTATAAGAACAGCTGTTAGAGAAGCGGAACTCATTGCATATAATGCTTTGAAAAATGAAAGAGATGACCTTATAAAGTTATTGAATCGTATGAGCAGTGCTGTTTATATATTAATGTTGATGGCACATACTGGTAAGGATATAAGCAAATGACAGATAATTCATTTTTTAATAAAATATCTGATTCCATTAAATATGAGCTTAGCAAAAGAAAAATCATAAAGGTGGAAATATCAGCAAGGCATGTACATCTGTCTCAAAGTGATTTAGAGATATTGTTTGGAAAAGGTTATTCTTTAACTCCGAAAAGAGATCTTTCACAGCCCGGACAATATTTAAGTGAGGAGCGTGTTAAACTTGTTGGTGCTAAGTCAGAAATGAATAATATAGCTATATTAGGTCCTGTGAGAAAAAATACTCAGGTAGAATTATCTATATCTGATGCTAGGGCATTAGGTATTAAAAATATAACTATTAATGAATCGGGACAGCTTGAGGGGGCTGGAAATATAACTATAATTGGAAAAAATGGAAGTATAGAAGCTAAAAATTCTGTTATAGTAGCTAAAAGACATATACATTTAAGAGAAAAAGATGCTTCAGAATGGAATTTGTATAACGGTCAGATAGTTAAAGTTAAAGTTTATGGTATTAGATCTTTAATATTTGATGAGGTTGTTGTAAGGGTTAGTGATAAATTTATGCCTGCTATGCATATAGATTTTGATGAGGCAAATGCATGCGGTTTACTTAGTCAGGGATATGGAGAGATCATTTTATGAGTTTTTCATTTGAATATGTTGATTCTATTATAGATAGGACGACTGACTGTATAGAAAAAAATGGTGATTTTGATATAAATGATAAACTGTATGTAGGCGTTGATTTAGGTACTGCTTATATTGTATTGGTAGTTGTAGATTCAAAAGGCAATCCTATAGCAACAGAGCTTCAATATGCTGAAGTTGTAAGAGATGGTCTTGTTGTTGATTATTCTAAGGCTTGTTCAATTGTTAGAGAATTAAAGGGAAAATTGGAAAATAGACTTGGAGTTGAGCTTGTAAATGCTGCTATTGCTATGCCGCCAGGAGTTAATAATAAATCAGTTGCTACGCATAGATATGTAGCTGAAAGTGCTGGGTTTGAAGTATTAAATGTGATAGAAGAGCCTGAAGCTGCTAACTATATATTAAATATAGACAATGGAGCAGTTGTTGATGTGGGAGGAGGTACTACTGGCATTGCTATATTTAATAATGGTAAAATGATATATACTGCTGATGAGCCTACTGGTGGGACGCATTTTACTCTTACTATTGCTGGAAATTATGGTATTTCTTTTAATGAAGCAGAAAATAAAAAGAAAGATAAGAATAATTCAAAAGAGATATTCAGAATTGTTCTTCCAGTAATACAAAAGGTAGGGAGTATAATAAGCAAGCATATAAAAGATTATAATGTAGATTTAATTTGCTTGGTTGGCGGTACAGTATGTTTGGATGGTTTTGAAAATGTTGTTGAAAAGGAAACTAATGTGCATACTATAAAGCCTAAAAATCCTTTTTTGGTTACTCCTTTGGGTATAGCTATGAGTTTGGTTGAAAATAACAAGGATTAATTAATAAAAATTAGAGGAAGTATTATAAATTTATGGACGATTTAGTATTAAAAAAAATTGTACTAGAAGTTATAAATCAATTAAATAAAACATGCATAGATTCTGTATTTGTTCTATCAAATAATAGTAGTTTTTGCTTCAAAAGCGAATTAGAAAATATGGGATATAAGGTTGATATATCTAATAATGCTTGCGACTTTAATAATCATTGTATGTTTGTAATAGATGATTTATCTGCTGAGATTATATCTTCTATATCTAATCTTTTATATAAAGACAGTAATACTTCTTTTATAATTAATGCTTTATTAGATGGAAAAAAAGTTTTAGCATTAAAAGATAATGATAAATTTGATAATTATAAAAAAACGGCTTCTAATCAATTATTTTCTAAATTATTAGAGCTTGAAAATACTGCAAAATCTTACGGGCTTATAATACTTGATAACAAAAATTTTTTATCATATTTTAGTAAAAACAATAATAATAAAATTAAAAGTTCATCATCTTCATTTGATTTTAGAGATAAAAAAGTTATTACTAAGACTGATATAATGGATATTGTTAAAGATTATTCAAGCATTGCGGTAAAAAATAATGTTATAATTACACCGCTTGTTATGGATTATATAAAAGAAAATAAAATAAATATTGTTTATAATGAATAAAATTAAAAGGAATTATTAATGGTACTAGCAAAAGTAATAGGGAGTGTATGGGCCACAAAAAAAGAAGAGGCTTTATCTGGAAGCAAACTTTTAATTACAAGAGTTTTTGAACCAGATACTAGTAAAGAATTGGATATTATTGTAGCCTGTGATTATATAGGAGCAGGTATAGGCGATATAGTTATTATTACTTCTGGAAGCGGTGCTAGAAATGCTCAGGGTGATAAAGATACGCTGCCTATAGATGCTGTTATAGTAGGAATAGTGGATCAGGTTGATTTAAATAAATAAAAATTAAGGTTTATATATGAGTTTGAAAGAAAAAATATATAATGCTGGTATTGTGGGTGCTGGCGGAGCAGGTTTTCCATCGCATATAAAATTGCCTGAAAAAGTGGAATATTTAATAGCTAATGCAGCAGAATGTGAACCTTTATTAAAGACGGATCAGTTCTTAATGCTGAAATATGCTGATAAAATAATAAAAGCATTAACTGTTATAGGTAATGAAATATCAGCTGAACATATAATTATCGGTACTAAGAAAAAATATACTAAGCAAATAGAAGCATTATCTGAAGCTATAAAAAAAGAGAATGCTCCTATTGAAATAAAGACATTTAAAAGTTTTTATCCTTTGGGTGATGAACAAACTTTGGTATACAATATTACTAAAAGAGTTATTAAGGCTGGAGGCATACCTTTGGAGGTGGGCTGTGTTGTATTTAATGTCGCTACTTTATGCAATATTTATGATAGTCTAAGCGATATACCTGTAACCTCAAAATATATGTCAATATTAGGAGAAGTATATAAACCTTCTATTGTCAAAGCTCCTATAGGTGCTAATTTAAGAGAGATTTTATATCAGTCTGGCGTAAATGATGATGATAAATACGTTATAGTAGGTGGTCCTATGATGGGAAGATATTATCCTATAAAAGAGACTAATAATTTGTTTGTTAAGAAAACAACTGGGGCTTTGATAGTTATTGATAGTGATCATTATTTAGTAAAAAAGAAAAATATCAATTATGATAAGATGATTTCTTTAGCTAAATGTTCATGTATACAATGTTCTGCTTGTTCTGAGTTATGCCCTAGAAATTTAATTGGTCATAAAATTAATCCTCATTTGGTTATGCGTACTTCTGCATTTGCGGATTTGGATAATATAGAAAATAATAGTACTAATGTATTGGACAAACTTAAAGAAGCATATTTCTGCTGCGAGTGCGGTATATGCGAACTTTATTCTTGTCCTATGGGTATTAATCCTTCAAACATGAATATATACATTAAATCACTTTTGAGAAAAGCAAATATTAAACTGGATAGGAGTGTAAAAGATTATGGGGTACACCCATCTATAGAATATAGAAGGGTATCAACTAACAGACTTACTAGAATTTTAGAATTGGATAAATATGCCCATGATGAAGCAGACATGGATAATCCTAAAGAAATTAAAGTTTCAAAAGTATGTATAGAATTAAGGCAGCATATAGGAATGCCTGCTGAGGCTTTAGTTAAAGAGGGCGATTTAGTTAAAGAAGGTCAAATTATAGCTGCAGTACCAATGGATAAAGTTGGCGCTAATATTCATTCTAGTATTAATGGTATTGTAGAGTCTGCTGACAGTGAAAAAATAGTTATAAATGGGGAGAGTATTAAATGAAGTCTATAGGAATGATAGAATTGAACAGCATAGCTAAGGGAATATTAGTTACAGATTATATAGGAAAAACTGCAAATGTTAAGATTTTGAGATCTCATTCTGTATGCCCCGGAAAGTATATTGTTATATTCAGCGGAGATGTAGGTGCTGTAGAAGCATCTAAAAATGCAGCTCTTAATGCTGGAGGGCATTCTGTAATTAATTCTTTTGTGATAGCAAATGTTCATGATACAGTTATAGAAGCTATTAATGGTACTTTGGGAGATTTTCCTAAAGAGGCTATTGGAGTTATAGAATATTTTTCTATTTCTTCTGCTGTACAGGGAGCTGATGATGCTGCTAAGGCAAGCGATGTATCATTAGTTAATGTTAGGCTTGGTTTTGCTATAGGCGGAAAATCTTATATTACAATGACTGGTAAGATTAGTGCTGTTGAAGAGGCTGTTAAGGCTGGAATTAAAAAGGCTGAAGATGATGGGCTTGTTGTTGATTATTGTATACTTCCTTCTCCTATAGATGAATTATATAATTCTATTTTATAATTTTGGAGTGTGTATTTATGAATAAAAATAAAATACTTTATAATAGTCAGAATGTTTATGATCTTATAAAAGATAATACAGAAATTATAGAAGCTGATAATAATGTGATATTTACTCCAAGTGCTATGGATATTATTAAATCAAAAGGGATAAAAATAGTTTATAAAAAATATATTGCTGATAATTGCGGATGCTCTTATGTAAAAGATGACAGCACTGAGATAGTAAAACAGACTATAAAAATTTTGGTTAATAAACTTAATATCACTGATGAAAAGATTATAAAAAAAGTTATAACTGAAGTATTAAATAGAGTAAATTTATAAAGATTTTTTAATGGAAAATTTGAATTTATCTATTGGGATAATAGAAACTACAGGATATGTTGCGGTTATTAGTGCTTTGGATACTCTTTTAAATGCGGCTAATGTAGAAGTTATAGATAAAGAGCGTATAGGTTCTGGTATAGTTGTTATTATTATAGCAGGCAGTATATCCAATATTAAAGAGGCTGTAAAAAGTGCTGAAATTGCTATAAAAAAATTAAATAGTAAATGCAGATATACTATTATCGCAAAGCCTCATAACGATTTATGGCGTATTATACCTTAAATAAAAACTAAAGGAGTTTTTTCGGATTATGGAAAATAAAGATATTCACTCTATTGTGTCAGAAACAATCTGTACCTTTTTACATACTGGAACTGCTTCTGGATATAAAGATGAAAATAATTCAAATAATAAGAAAATAATAAAGAAAAATATTTCAGATATTAATAAAGTTCAGTCTGACATAGATAAAAATGTATATATAACAGATGTTTTTAATACTGATGAGAGAGGGGTATTAAAATGTTTATTGATGGAATTAAATGCTTCTTCTATAAAATGCGTATTAAATAGCGATGAAATTTATATTGTTTTAGAGGGTAGTCTGATAGCTGAGAGTAATCAAAATAGAACTGAAGCTAAACAAGGTGAAATAGTATCTGCATTAAAAGGAGATTGTATTAATTTCTCAACGCCTTTCTATGCTAAATTTTTACGTGTAGTTTGTTCAAATAATTAAGTATTTATATTATATTTTTTGTATATACATAAACAATTTGTCAAAAATTAATTTTTTAATTTTAAATATTTGCATGGCTTTACCCACCGTTCTGTGTGTTTTTTGCAAGGTGCATCCTAAATTTTAGGTATTACAATATATTTAATACATATATATAAAATACAAAGTTATAACAATTGCGTTTTTTGAAACTTTTTTGTGCGTCAAAAAAACAATAATTCTATATAAAGTTCATCAGTTGAAAAAAATAAAATTATTACAGTATATAAAAAAATGCAAAATATTTTTATAATTAATTCTGCAGTTTTTTATTATATTTGATTATATTTATATAAGTTTTCTATAAATATTTTTCACATCTTCTAAACTAGGCTTAACAGGATTGGTTAATAAACATACATCTTTTAAAGCATTCAAAGCCATTTCTTCTATAGCATTTTCAAATTCATTTTTATCAACACCATATTCTGTTATTTTTTGATTTATTCCTATATTTTTATTTAATTCTAAAATCAGATGTTTTAATATTTCGCATGAGGCTGAAACATCATCAATATTTTTTACATTCAATAAATCTATAACTTTAGCATACTTTTTAGCAGATTTTTCACAATTTTTGGAATTATATTCTATAACATGAGGCATTAATATAGCATTAGCCCTTCCATGAGGCTGTCTGAATCTTCCTCCAAGTGCATGTGCCATAGCATGTATTAATCCCAAACCAGCATTATTAAAAGCTACCCCTGCTATACAGGAAAGTTCATGCATAGCTATACGGGCATCAATATCCTTTCCATTATGAACTGATTTAGATATATTATTGAATACGCCAACTATAGCATATTCACTATACGGCATAGTAAAAGGACTAGCATTCACAGAAACATACGATTCAAAAGCATGTGCCATAACGTCCATTCCTGTTTCTGCTGTTATTCTAGGAGGTACGGTCATAGTAAACTGAGGGTCTAATAAGGCTATGTCTGGAAGCATTTCATTAGATACAAGCGGTACTTTTCTATGAGTTTCTTTATCCGTTATTATGGCGTATGAAGTAACTTCAGAGCCTGTTCCGCTTGTAGTAGGTACAGCTATGAAAATAGGTTTTTTTAAATTATCAGACATTCTTTTATTAACTTCTAAAGCAAAATATATTACAGATTTAGCAGTATCTATTACAGATCCGCCTCCTATTGCTATTATAGTATCAGAATCAAATGACAAAATCTTGCTTAAACATCTTATAACTATTTCAAAACTAGGGTCTGGTTCTATATCAGAAAATATTTCATAATTAATATTTTTATTTTTTAATAGCTTTATAGTAGAATCGCAAGCCCCAATTTTAAGCATGTTATTATCTGTAAATATAGAAACACGCTTTGATTTTGAAAGATCTAATTCTAATAAAGCATTATTTCCTGATATTATTTTTGTATTTAAAATGAACTCTATCATATATAAT
>NZ_JQIU01000008.1:112575-119585 GCF_002379365.1 Brachyspira sp. G79
ACTTAAAGTACAGTGAGCAGAGCAAAATGTATTTAGTATATCTTTTTGAGTCAATTTGCATATTTTCTAAAGCCGTAAAATATGTTATTTTTACTAAGTACTTAAGACTTGTTTCAAAACTAAATTAGTTAATATTTATATTTTTTTAATTATAGTTGGCGATTTGCTGTGAAGCACATAGTCATGCTAAACCACAGTTTTTTATTGGTATAAAGGAACTAAATAACTGCATTTATAAAGCTTAAGCATATGATTTATACAATGTGCAAAATATTTATTATTTTATAGTAATTTATATTATTTAATTTGCATAAAATAACAAACTCATAAAATTGTTTATTTTATGAGTTTTGAAACAAGTTGATTAATCATCAAATAATTTCTTTTTTTTGATAAAAAATTTTAAAGTAATATAGCGTTATTGTTAATAGTAGTGTATAATATTTAACAAATTTTTTAAATGGATAGGATTATGAAATTAAGATTATCAAAAAGAGCATTACAAGAAGATTTTCAGGGTAATTTTGTTAAGATGATTTTAGAAGTAGCTGCAAAAGGTGATTTGATATCATTTGCAGGAGGATTGCCTAATCCTGCTTCTTTTCCAGTAGAGGAAATAAAAGCAGCAGCTATTAAAGTATTAGAAACTAAAGGCAGTTATTCTTTGCAGTACAATAGTGCTCAAGGATACGAACCTTTAAGAGAGTTTATTGCCAATAGGTACAGAAAACAAGGTGTTAATGTAGAAGCAAAAGATATTCTCATTACAAATGGCTCACAGCAGGCTTTAGATGTCATTTCTTCATGCTTAGTAGATCCAGATGATACTGTTTTGGTAGAAGATCCGTCATATTTAGCAGCTTTGCAGTCATTTCATTTATATAATCCTAATATTAAAACTATTGATTTGAATGAAGATGGAGCAGATGTAGAACAATTTAGAGAATCTATGAATAAGTATGACCATAAATTCTTTTATGCAGTTCCTAACTTCCAAAACCCAACAGGAATAACTTATACAAATGCTGTAAGGGAAAAAATAGCTGAAATAATGAAAGGTAAAGATACATTCTTTATAGAAGATAATCCTTACGGGGAATTAAGATTTAAAGGTGAGCATCAAAAATCTCTTTATACATATTTGGGAGAACAGGCTATACTTTTAGGTACTTTCTCAAAAACAGTTTCACCAGGTTTGAGAATAGGCTGGATAGTTTGCGGAATTAAAGAGCTTATGCAAAAAATGACAGAGTATAAACAGCTTATAGATATGCACACAAGTACATTTGTTCAGGTAGTTGTTACTCAGTATTTTGAAGACAATGATTATGATGCACATATCAAAAAAATTATAGATATGTATGGAAGACAATGCGGATATATGCTTGAAGCTATGGATAAGCATTTGCCAGATGATATGCATTGGACTCATCCAGAAGGCGGTATGTTTGTATGGGCTACACTTCCTAAAGGAATTGATGCAGTTGAGTTTTATAAGAAAGCTGCTGAGGCTGGAGTTGCAGTTGTTCCAGGCGAGCCTTTCTATGAGGCTAAAAGAGGATTAGGTACTTTAAGACTTAATTATACTAACTCTAAACCAGAAGATATAGATAAAGGTATGGCTATACTAGCAAAAGTTATTAAAGATATGCGTAAATAATATTTTTATAATAATAATGATATAAGGGGCTTTATAAGGCCCCTTTATTATTGCATAGTTATTAATTTTATATTTATAATTATGTAAATTTTTGATAACATCATACAGGTATGAAGTATATAAAAAATGTAATATATATCTAACATATGTTTTAATTATTTTACAATATTTTAACGTATTCATTATTAAATAAAAAAATATAATATAATAAAAAATATTAGTTTTTTATTTAACCTTTTTTTGAAATAAACTGTTTATATCGTATATGATTGCCTCTCATATATAAAAATCTAAACACTATATTAAAAAAGGAAAAAAGTATGATTAAAAAAATTAGTTTATTTTTATTATTATCATTTATTTTCGCTAGTTTTGTATATGGACAAACAGCTAAATCTACACTAGATGGTTTATCACAATCATATAATGGTGAGATGAACGCTTCTGCTTCTTATGCTGAATATGCTAAAGTAGCAAAAAATAAAAGTGTGGCAGCTATGTTTAGAGCAGCTTCTGCAGCTGAAGCTATACATGCTAAACTTTTAAATGATATCGCTATTTCTTCTAAATTATCATCATCTCCTTTAAAAGCTACAATTAATGCTGTGAAAACTTCTTCTGATGTTGATAATTTAAAAAGCGGTATAGCTGGCGAAACTTATGAATATACAAAAATGTATCCTGCATTCAGTAAAGTAGCTTCTGCTGAAAAAAATAAAAATGTTGCTGATTTAATGAATAGAACAGGTGCTGTAGAAAAAACTCATGCTAGTTTATATACTAAAACTATGCAGGATTTAAATGCTAATAAAACTTTACCAGAAGGATATTATTTATGTCCAGTTTGCGGATATATAGAAGCAGGAAGTGCTCCTAGCAAATGTCCTTTATGTAATGCTACAGCTAGTTCTTTTCAAGTTTTTAATTAATTAAAAATATATAAATATTTATTAAAAGAGGCAAAAGAAGCATTGATAGTAATTTTTATTATCGATGCTTTTTTTATATTATATAATAAATTACAACTTGAAAAAATATTAATAGCCTATATAATATTTTTAATATTTTTTAATTGGAGAAATAAATGTCATATATGAATATTATAATAATAGCATGTGCTATTATAGTTGTACTTATCATACTTTTAATTTTGATGAAAAAATCTAAGAGTAAACCTAAAGTATCTTTAACTAGTGCTAAAAGCAAATTTTCTTTATCATCAATTTTTAATACCTCATCTATTAACGATGAGTTTTTTGCTAGTTTGGAAAATATATTGATAACGGCCGATGCAGGAGTAGAGACCACAAAAGATATTATTTCAAAATTAAGAGAGGCTATAGAAAAAGAAAATATAAAGGATCCTATAGAAGCAAAAAAATATTTAAGAGAAATTTTAATATCAAAGTTTATATCCAAAAAAATAGAATTAAAAGATAAAAATATACTTTTTATAGTTGGAGTAAATGGTGTTGGAAAAACTACATCAATAGCAAAATTAGCCAATATACTAAAGAAAGATCATAAAGTAATACTAGCAGCAGCGGATACATTCAGAGCAGCAGCAATAGAACAGTTAGAAGAGTTGGCTAATAGGCTTTCTGTTACGATAGTAAAAGGGCAGCAGGCAGGAGATCCTGCAAGTGTATTATTTTCAGCATTGGATAAAGCAAAAGCTACAGATGCTGATATTGTAATAGTTGATACGGCTGGAAGATTTCATAATCAAGAAAATTTGGTTAGACAGCTTGAAAAAATGAAAAAGATAGCTACTGAAAGATTCAGCGAGTTTAATTTTATACCTATATTGGTATTGGATGCTAATGTAGGACATAACGGAATAGAACAGGCTAAGGTTTTTACAAATGCTTTAAATATACAGGGTGCTATAGTTTCAAAATTAGACAGTACTGCTAAAGGCGGAGTTGCAATAAGTATAGCTCATTATTTATCTCTTCCTATATATTATGGAGGCTTTGGGGAGAAGGTTGATGACTTTAAAGAATTTGATGCTGAAAGTTTTGTAGATTCTATATTGCAGTAAAAATTATATTTAGGAGTTATTGTTATGCCTTTAACTATTAAACCTTCAGAAATTTTTGGTTCTGTTTATATTCAAATGAGTAAAAGTGATGCACATAGAGCTTTAATAGCTTCTGCTTTATCTAAAAGTCCTAATATTATAAAGCCTTGGATTGATAATGTAAGTATCGATATAGAAGTTACTAAAGATGCCGTTTCTAATTTTGCAGATTTAGAACTTATTGATGACGGTCTTAAAGTTGTTCCTAAAAAAGAATATAAAAAAGAATTAACTATAGATGTAAAAGAATCAGGTACTAGTTTGAGGCTATTAATTCCTATTGTATCCGCACTTGGACTTAATTGTACTTTTATAGGTTCTAAAAAGTTATTTTCAAGACCTATGGAAGTATATAAAAATATATGGAAAGAACAGGGACTGGAGTTTTCTCTTAATGAGGATTCTCTTAAAGTGTCTGGAGAGTTAAAAAGCGGTGAGTTTAAAGTTGCTGGTAATGTTAGCAGTCAATTTGTAAGCGGACTTTTATTTGCTTTGCCTTTATTGGAAGGAGATTCAAAGATTATAATAGAAGGGGAGCTTGAATCAGCACCTTATGTTATGATGACATTAAAGACGCTTAAACATGCTAATATAGAAACTTTGAGAAAAGGAAACGATGTAATAGAAGTATACGGCAATCAGGAATATTCTCTTATTGATTATGAAGTTGAATCTGATTGGTCGCATGCTGCTTTTTTTGCTGCTGCAGGAGCTTTAGGAGGAGAGGTTACTTTATATGGACTTAATAAATATTCTATACAGGGTGATAAAGAAATACTCAATATACTTAAGTTTATGGGAGTACCTATAATTTATAATGATGATAATTCTATAACTATAAAGAAAGCAAATAGACTTAATGCTATGGATATAGATATTGCAAATATACCAGATTTAGCTCCTATAATAACATCTCTTGCTTCTACAGCAAAAGGAAAAACAAAATTATATAATGCTTCAAGATTAAGATACAAAGAAAGCGACAGAATAAATGATCTTAAAGACAGCTTTAGTAAGATAGGGGCAAAAATAGAAGTTACAGAAAATGAGATTTTTATAGAGGGGATAGAAAAATTGAAAGGTGGGAAAACAACTTCTCATAATGATCATAGAATAGCTATGTCTCTTGCAGTTGCTTCTATAGTTTCAGATAATCCTATCACGATAGATGATGCCCAGTCCATTAATAAATCATCTTTTAACTTTATAGAGCAATTTAGAAGTATTGGTGTTAATATGGTATTATAAAGTATTTAATATACTTTTTAATAGTTCCAATTGTATATAATTTGTTACTGCTACATCTTTATCAATTATTTCTGAATCTAAAAATACTTTCTGCTGAGTTTCATACCATTTTAATATGTCCCCTGATTCGCAGGCATTACTTATATCTGATGAAGAAAACCATATTCCAGTATCTATTTCTTGTTTTATAGCATCTATACTATTTCCATTAAGTTTTGATACAAACTCTACAGCCTCATCTATATGATCTTTTCTATAATCCATTGCTTTTAATATTGCTCTTGAAAATTTAGATACTGTTTCTCTATGATTATTTATATATTCCAATGTAGAGACAAAACTGCTTGTTAATATGATTTTATCAGAATAATTAGTAATATCAGCAATCATTTTATAATTACTTCCGCTTATATGTGTTGTATAAGGCTCCCAAGTAGATATAACATCAGCTTCTTTATTTATAAGAGTATTTTCTAAATTTGTGATATTAACATTTAATAAATTAATATCTTTTTTTGTAAGTCCAGCATTTTCTAAAGCTACAAGCAGCATAGCTTCTCCAGATGTACCAAAATGGGTAGCTACGGTTTTTCCTTTTAAATCTGAGATTGTATTTATATTGTTGGATCTAGCTGTTATTATTTTCTCACCCTTACTTATTCCATTTGGTATTAAAATTTGTGCTTTTCCATCTATTATTAGATTATGAGCTGCATGTCCAATGTAAGCAAAGTCAATCTCTTCTGATATCATAGACAAAATAGCAGCATGTCCGTTAAAAAATTCATATAATTCAGCATCTAAATTTTCTTCTTCAAAAAAACCTTTTTCTTTAGCTACAGCAACAGCAGAAGCTCCAGCAAATTCATATAAATATCCTATTCTTATTTTTGTTTTTTGAACTTTATATTCTTCTTCTTTACTAGAGCATGATATAATGCTAATCATTATAAAAAGAATATAAATTATTTTTTTCATAAAATTGTCCTTATTATAAATTGTTTAATATATTTTGAAATTTTTAATTATATATAATATATAGTTTTTAATATATACTGATTTTCTTTAGTATTGTAATTTGCAGAATATAAAGTAAAACCTGATATATACCCAACATTTATTTTTGTAACTTTACTAAAAGATAATATTATAATTAATAGGTATACTATTTTTTTCATTATACATTGAAATATTTCTTTTTATTTCTGAATCTCAAACGCACAACCCTAAATAATGCTTCAGCTATAATATTTTTAGACATTTTAGATTGCCCGCTTCTTCTTTCATAAAATATAATAGGCTCTTCTTTTACTTTGTATCCGTTGCTTTCAAAAGAATAGTTCATCTCTATTTGAAAAGAATACCCTGCAGAAAGAATATTATCAAAATTCATTTTCTTTAATACTGAAGCTCTAAAACATTTGAATCCGCCTGTTATGTCCATAATCTTTGAACCTAATATAAATGATGCATATCTATTTCCATAGTATGATAAAAAAAGTCTTCTTAAAGGCCAATTAACAACACTTATTCCATTGCAATATCTTGATCCTATAACTAAATCAAGTTTTTCTTCTTCCATTCTTTCTATAAATTTAATTACAAAATTAGGATCATGAGAAAAATCAGCATCCATTTCTATTATATAGTCTGGATTATATTGAAATGAATGCTTGAATCCAGCAATATATGCAGGTCCTAATCCTTCTTTTTTTTCTCTTTTTAATAGATGGACTCTCTCATTATTTAAATATTTCTCTACAATACTTGCAGTTCCATCAGGACTATTATCATCTACTACTAAAATCTCTATGTATTTAGGTAGATTTAATACTGTGTTTATCATCTTTTCTATATTGTCTTTTTCATTGTATGTGGGAAGTACTATAATTGCTTTCATTTATTGTCTGTTATCCTTCTGTTTCTATTTTGTATTGTTTCTATTTTTTTATTTTGTTTGCATTTCTTTTTATATGATTATCTATATTAAACATTATATAGTGTACATATCTTAAATTT
>NZ_JQIU01000008.1:121697-126276 GCF_002379365.1 Brachyspira sp. G79
TTATATGGTGAATATGGTCTTAAAGCACTAAAATATCCAAATGCCGATTTTTTTACATGAAATCTTTTAATAAGTTCATATCTTTTATCATCTTCGTATATTATATCATCATTAATAACTGTAATACTATTTGGAGTTCCCAAATGTTCTACTATATTATACTTAGCATAATAAGAATCGTATATTTTCTGCATAAGAAAATCTATTTTTTTTTCAGCTATTTTTATATTAGCTTTCTCATCTCCTTTTTTTAGGAGTATAGCGGTTAATATCAAATATACTCCACAGTTATTGCTTTTTTCTAGTTTAGAATAGAGAGAGTAGAAATAATCCCTATCTTTGCTGTATGTATAATTAGCTTCTCTTAGAAAATCTAGGGCATATACATCATTTTCTACTATGCCTCTGTTAATTATGCATATTTCCTTTTCTAAGTTATAGCCCTCATATCTTCTGCTAAATAAAGAACTATTAAATTTTTCCATAAAAAACTCTTAATTGATTAACTTTTATCTAAGTATTATTATACTATTATTTATACAAAAAATAAATAGTATATATTTTATAAATTTTTTACAGCTAATTGTCCGCAGCCTGCTAAAATTTCCTGACCTTGTTTAAATCTTTCTACTACTTCAATACCGTTATCTTTTAATATAGACTTAAATCTTAATATAATATCTTTATTAGGTCTTTGAAGTTCAGGGGCATGTTCTACTGGATTCATAGGAATAACATTTACTTTGAAAGGAAACTCTTTTTTTAAATTTACAAGTCTGTAAGCATCGTTAACAGAATCATTAATATCTTTGATAAGCACCCATTCAAAAGTTATCATTCTTTTTCCATTTTTACTGTATCTTTTAAGTACAGCCATAAGGTTTTCAATTGGATATCTCTTATTAATAGGCATAATTTTATCTCTCACTTCATTTTTTAATGAATGTAGAGAAACAGCAAGACGGCAGTCCAAATCTTTTTCTATAAGTTGTTTTATTCCGACTACCTCGCCTGAAGTTGATATAGTGATATGTCTTATTCCCAAATTAAAGCCTTTAAAAGAGTTAATAGTTTCTATAGCTTTGAAAAGATTTTTAGTATTGGCTAAAGGTTCACCCATACCCATAAATACAATAGAATTTACCTTTTTTGTAACAGCTCTCATTAAAATAAATTCAGCAAGTATTTCATCAGCAGTGAGATTACGTGATAACCCCATACTTCCAGTAGCACAGAAAGCACAGCCATAGCCGCATCCTACCTGTGATGAGAGACAAAAAGTTACTCTATCTTTTTTTTGTAAAATAACAGATTCTATTTTTTTCTTATCATATAATGAAATTAATAATTTTTTTGTTCCATATTCATCTTCAGATATAGTTTCTATTTTTGAATTATGTATAAAATAGTTTTCATCAAGTAATGCCCTCAAATTTTTAGGTATATTACTCATATCTTCAAAACTTACAGCATACTTTTTATATATCCAATCAAGTACCTGAGAAGCATGGAACTTTGGAAAGTTATTTTCCTTACAGAATTTAGATAAATCCTCTTCTGAAACATTCATTATAGATATTTTTTTTGACATAGTTTTTTGTATATATTTTTAAATTAACTTATAACCTATAAGCCTTTAATCAAACTCCTCAGCAGCTTTTGGTAGGCGGAGTAGTGGAAGAACTTGAAGTGCTTGCAGCACTGTTTTTTGCTTTGTAATCATTTACATAAAAGCCTTTTCCTTTAAATATGATACCGCTATTTAACGATATCATTCTTTTAGCTTCACTGCCGCATTCTGGACAAGTTGCTTTAGCTTCTGCAGTTATTGATTGAAATTCTTCAAATTCATGACCGCAGTTTTCACATTTATATTCATAAGTTGGCATAATTGTTCCTTTTAATTTTAAAAATTAATTGCTAACAAATATATTATGCGAATAAAAATATGTCAAGTATATTTATTTACAGATAATATATATATCATTCTATTAAAATTATAAATATTATTTATAATATATCACTATATATCCATAAATATTGCAATATGGCTATTTTATAAAACCTTTTTTATAAAGATGTAATTTATATCAAAACTAATTTTTTATAAGATTTATATTATTTATTTTTCCAAATACGAATATGAGAATTTATACTGGGCAAATGGAATATAAAATACATCTTTCAGTCTTGGACTTTTTAATACAGCAGGCTCAAAATATGCTATAGGTATTATAACAGCCTCATCTTCTATAAGTATTTTTTCGGCTTTATGTAGTTCTCTCATCCTAATGTTCTGATCTATTGTTTTTGAAGCAGTTATTATCGCATTATCAAATTCTTTATTTGTAAATAGAGAGTGATTTTTATATGAATAACTTACAAACATGCTTAAAAAAGTTGTAGGATCATTATAGCTTCCAGTCCAGCTAGCTGCTGCCATAGTGTAATTTCTTTCTGTTCTAAATGCATGGATAAAAGGAGCAAATTCCATTTGAGTAAGTTTTACATCTATTCCTAGATTAACCTTCCACATATTCTGCACTGCCTCAAACATAGGTATATCGTTACTAAATGTAAGTGCAAATTCTAATACTGGAAATCCCTCCCCATTAGGATAACCAGCTTCCGCCATTAATCTTTTAGCTTCTTCAACATTTTTTTGATAATCCGATTTATTAGTACTTATATATTCACCAGCATTATCTCTGAAATAACCCTCAACATCAGTAACTCCCCAAGGTACTAATGCCCCTGCAGGTCTTCCAGATTTTAATACATTATCTACTATATAGTTTCTGTCTATAGCAAGTGATAATGCACGTCTTACTCTTTTGTCTTTTAAAACAGCGTTTGTAGTGTTTAAGGCATAATACTGCGTTCCTATTCTAGTTGCAGTATCAATCAAGCCTTCCGCCCTTAATGTATCTATATCCTGATAAGGAAATTGATCAGAGAAATGCAAAGAACCCTCTTTGACTCCTGCTACTGAAGAATTAGGATTATCCATAAGTACAAATTTTATTTCTTGAGCTACTATAGTATCAGCATTCCAATAATTTGTATTTTTTACAACAGTGATGCTTTCATCAGTTTTTCTTTCTTTTAACAAGAAAGCACCATTTCCTATACATGTCTCAGGATTTCTTGTCCAGTTATCAGGATCTTTTTCTACCATGTCTTTTCTTACAGGAGAAAATACTGGAAGATTTACAAGCTCCAAGAAGTATGCAGTAGGGTATTCTAGTTTTACTTCCAAAGTATAATCATCTATTGCTTTTATTCCAAACTCATCTACAGGCAAATATCCGCCATTAACATTTGAAAAATTTAATATTGGTTCAAATAAATAGCTTGGCTCGCTTGCAGTTTTAGGATCAACAACACGCTTCCAAGAATATTCAAAATCCTTAGCTGTTAATGGTTTTCCATCAGACCATTTACCATTTGTTCTTAAATGGAATATATATGTAAGTCCGTCATCAGAAATATCCCAGCTTTCAGCAGCACCAGGCTGTATTTCTATGTCCTTATATTTTGTAGTTAAACATTCAAATAAATGAGTTACATAAGTAGAACCTTGCAATGTTATGTTTAAAGCAGGGTCTATAGTTTTTGGTTCAGAACCTAGATTAACACATATTGTACTGCCATTTTCTGATGCGTTATTTTTAGAGCATGATATAAAAATAGAAAATATAATCATTATTAAATAAAACTTTTTCATCGTACCTAACCTTAGTATAGTTATTTAAAGAGAATTATATTTGATAATTTAGTATTGTCAACCATAAATTATTTTTTGATATTTTTATACAATATGTTTTTTTCTTACTAGTTATCAATAAATAAATTGGTTATTATTAAAAGCATTATTATATGTATAATATGTATTAGATATGCTTTAAAATTATAATATTTATAGAATTATGAAATTGATATAATTAGCAGAATTAAAAAATAATCTAAATAAAGCACGAAGAAAAAAATAAAGATAACAGTAATGAAATTTTATAAACATTTAAGTAAGTAAGAATGAAATATACAAGATTAAGTATAAAATTATAAACTTCTTTGTGCTGCACCAAAGTTTTACAGCGTTCACCGAGTGGATACCTAGGAAAAAATAATTTGTGGTTACTGAGGGCATGCAGAGTCTAGCATAACAAATAAGTAAAATTAAAAAATATATTTTTTACAAACTGTATTTATTTAGCTATATAATTACAATCATAATAATGTATATCTATCTATAAAACTCGGCATTAATGAGAAAATTAAAATTAATTCTTCCTAGTTTATTTTTGTATGAGATGTATATGTTTTAGAAAGTAATAATATTTTTTAATATATTTAAATATTTCTGTTATATCCGTAAAAATATAGATGCTAATTTATATGAGAAAGTCTGCTAAAATACTCAGGTATTTTATTAAAATATATTGATGATATTTTCAATTTAGAGTATTAAATATCATTAAAAAATATAGATGAAAATAAATTAAAGTATATATACCAGAGAAGATTTAAAATGATTATAGTAAAATGTTTATTAATTTTAATAATCCATTATAGGTAT
>NZ_JQIU01000008.1:126863-152194 GCF_002379365.1 Brachyspira sp. G79
AAAATAAAAAATAAAGAATTGTATAGTTATTATATTAAGAAGAAATCTAGTACGAATTTTCCTAAATTTGATACTGATAAATTAGAATTAAGAAGTTATCCAGAATCAAATATAGGTCTTGCCCCAAGAAACAGTGTAGCTGAAAATGGTTCACCTAATTACGGTTTTGATTTAGATTATAAAGAAGATATATGGAATAATAATATAACAAAGCTTTATGAAGATACAAAAAAGAGTCAGTGGAATAGTTCTTCAGATATAGAATGGAATGAAATACCTAATTATGATAAAGATATGGAATTTGCAATAGCACAAATTATGACATATTTAACTGAGAATGAATTTTCTGCTTTATATGTTCCTAGTAAATTCATATCAAAAATAAGCCCTTATTTTTATGAAATACCTTTATTTTTGTCATCACTTATGAATGATGAAGCAAGACATATAGATGCTTTTATTAGAAGAGCCAATATAAATGGTATGGGTGTTCAGTATTCTTCAATAATAACTCAAAATTCCTTATATACATTGTATAAAGAAAATAATTATTTAAAATCTAGTTTTTTGCTTCATATAATGGGTGAAGGTACTTTTGTAGATTTATTAAGTTTCTTAGAAAAATACACTCAAGATGAAGCTACTAAAAAACTTTTAAGATTAGTTAGAATAGATGAATTAAGACATGTAGCTTATGGTATGAATCATATAAAACAAGTTTTAAAATACAATCCTAAAAAAGTTAATATTTTAAAAGAGGCAGTTTTTAAAAGAAAAGAATATTTGGATGAGTTAAATGGAGAATCTACTTTGCTTATAGAGTCTATGGCATTTTTAGCAGGCGGCGGTACATCATATAGTCAATATAAAACAGGTATGGATTTGGTAGGAGATCTTAAAGAAAAAATGCATATTAATAGGGTTCAAAGGCTTGTTGATATAGGTATAGATGAAGATTTGGCAGTTGATATATCTAAAAGACATACGCCTAATTTTATGTAATTATAAGTATTGTTTTTATATAAATTACAAATATTTAAAAAAGGAGAATTAAAAAATGAGTAAAATTTTTGATGATGCAATTGATTTTGCAAAAAAATATGTTGCACCTTATACGGAAGATGTAGACAAAAATGCCAGATTTCCAAAAGAAGCTTATAACGAACTTAGGAAACAAGGTTATATGGGGTTAGTCGTTCCTAAAGAATACGGTGGAATGGGTGGCGGAGCTAGGGAGCATGCCGAAGTTGTTCATGCTTTAGCTAATTATTGTGCTACTACAGCTTTGTGCTATATGATGCATAATGTTGCAACTTTATCCATAGTTTTTTTTGGAAGTGATGAGCAGAAAAAAGAGTTTTTACCTAAAATAGCTAAAGGTGAAATAGCACTTGCTTTGGCTTATAGTGAAAGCGGAAGCGGTACACATTTTGGAAGTCCTGATATGACAGAAACCAAATCTGGTGATAAAATAATACTTAAAGGAAGAAAAAGTTTTGTAACTAGTGCTTTATTTGCTGATTATTATTTAACTCTTACAAACTCTTGTGAAAATAAAGGTACTTTAAATAACTGGTTAGTTAATCATAAATTAAATGGAATAGTTCATGAAGAAAATAAATGGGATGGTTTAGGTATGAGAGGTAATGCTTCTATGCCTGTTTGTTATAATGATGTAGAACTTGATACATTCTACAGAGTTGGAAAAGAAGGGGACGGCGGAAATCAAGCTATGAGTATTACTGCATATTTTGTATTTGGTCTTGGTGCTGTTTATAGCGGACTTGCTAGGAATGCTTATAATTGTATATTGGATTATACAAAGAATAGAAAATATACCGATGGAAAATCTTTGGCCGATATAGAAATGGTTAGAGTTAATTTAGCTGAAATATATACTAGAATGCAGTCAGCTGTTGATTTTACATTTGCTGCTGCTAATGCAGTTGAAAATAAAGAAGCCGATGCTACTTTAAAAGTATTCGGATGCAGAATTAATTCTATTGAGGCTGCTGCGTACTGCTGTGAAAAAGCCATGAAATTGGGTGGAGGAAATGCTTATGCTAAAAGACTTCCTTTAGAAAGATATATGAGAGATGCTTTGGCTGCTCCTGTTATGGCACCTGGTATTGATGTATTAAAAACTTGGCTTGGTGATGCTATAGTATTATAAAATAAAATTAAGAAAATATTATTTGTATTTAAGGAGATAAAATGAAAACATTATTACTTGGTGCTGTTGCTTATGATCCTAAGGTTGTAGGAGTATGGGATATAATAAGAGATTATAGTAATGAATACGGATTAAAACTTGATTATGTTTTATTTTCAAATTATGAAAGACAAGTTGATTCTTTATTAAAAGGTCATATAGATATAGCTTGGAATACGAATGTAGCTTGGATTCAAACTTCATATGCTACTAATGATAAAGCCAGAGCTTTAGCTATGAGAGATACAGATACCAATTTTACAAGTAAGTTTATTGTTAAAAAAGATAGTACAATAAAAAAATTGGAAGATTTGAAAGGTAAAAAATTTGGAGTTGGAAGTTATGACTCTTCTCAGGCAGCTATATTACCTATACAATATATAAAAGAATCTGGTTTGCAAATAAAAGAAATAGATCTTAATGCTGATACAGATCCAAATTGCGTTAATATAGTACGATATAATACAGATTTGGGAAAACATGGGGATACAGGTAAAAGTGAATGGCATGTATTAGATGATATAAAAAGTGGGGCATTAGATGCAGGAAGCATAGGTTCTACTACTTGGATACGTATACTTGAAGAGGGATTATATCCAGATGGAGAGCTAATATCTTTTTATACAGGTCCTGAATTTTGTCATTGTAATTTCTCAGTTATGCCAGATTTTGATAAAGAGGCAGGAGAGTCATTTGTTAAAATGCTTACTTCCCAAAGTAAAGATGATCCTATAATTAAAAAGATGATGTCTATGGAAGGATTAAATAAATGGATTGCTGTAGGAGAAAAAGAGCTTAGAGGATATGATTCTTTATATAAAGCTATGAGAGAACAAAATTATTTAGGTAGTAAATAAAATATTTATCATAATGTTATATAGGACTTTATATTTTTATATAAAGTCCTTTTTATTTGTAGTTTTTAATTAAAATAAAAAAGCATAAGTATTAAATTAATAATAACTTATGCTTTATTTTTTATGATTAATAGTTTTATAATTTATTTTTTTACTTCTTCTTTAGGAAGAACAACATTAAGTATAATAGCAACACAAGTAGCTATAACAACAGGACTGCTTCCAAATACAGTTTTAGCCCAAGCAGGGAAAGTATCTAAAGCACCTCCAACTTGAACAGTACCCATACCTAAAGCAACAGCAAGACCAACTATTAAAGTATTTCTAGGTCCCATGTTTTCAGTAAATACTAATTTTATACCAGTCATAGCAATAGAAGCAAATACCATAATAGTAGCACCTCCGAGTACACATGAAGGTATAGTAGTAAGCAAAGCAGAGAATTTAGGGAATAGTCCTGCAACTAATATAATAATAGCGGCAATTAAAAATACTATTCTGTTAATAACTTTAGTAGTGGCAACTATACCAACGTTCTGACTATAAGTAGCAGTAGGTAGACAGCCGAATATAGAAGATAATATGTTAGTAAGACCATAAGCAGTAATACCACATTTTAATTCTTTATCAGTAGGCATTCTTCCCATACCGCCTGAAGTAGTAGCAGAGAAGTCTCCTATGGCCTGAACAGAGTTTACAGCAAACAAAAGAGCTATAGCAATACAAGCAGAAGGATCAAACTCTATACCAAAAGGAAGTAATTTTGGAGCTTGGAAAATACCTGCATTAGCAACACTAGTAAAATTAATCATTCCAAAGAAAAAAGCAGCTATATATCCCACTATTAATCCCATAAGTATAGAAGCTAGTTTTAAGAAGCCTTTAGTAAACTGATTGAATATAATAACAGCTATAAGAGTTATGAAAGCAACAGCCCAATACTGCCAAGAACCAAAAGGAACAACCTCTCCATTGATACTATATAATGTACTTCCTCCAGCCATATATCTAACAGCAGTAGGGTATAAAGAAAGACCAACAGTAAATACAACAGTACCAGCTATTAGAGGCGGGAATAACTTTCTTATTTTTTCAACAGCAAGCCCAAATATAATAGCAACTATACCGCCTATTACCTGAGCCCCAAATATAATGGCAAGACCTTGAGCACCAAGACCAGTACCTTCAGGACCTCTTGCTATAGACTGCATAGTAGATACATATGCAAAACTAACACCAATAATCATAGGAAGTCTTGCTCCTATATGATAATTTTTAGTGATAGGTATAGGGAAAACCATTATTATTGTAGAAATAGCAGCAAATACTAAAGATGACTGAACTAAGAGTATTTGTTCTGGACTTCCACTTTTAAGCCCTGCAGCAGATGATACTATAAGAGCAGGAGTTACACAGCCTACAATCATAGCAACTACATGCTGAATAGCTAGCGGAAAAGCCTGCGACATCTTTGGAACGGCTTCGTATTCAAACAAAGCGTTTTGAGTTTTTTCATTCGTACTCATATTTCTTCTCCATTCATTAAATTGTTTTATTTAAATTAATAAACTATTTTGTACAGATATCCTCTATAAAATACCTTATTAAATTTAAAGCACATTTTTTCCTATACAGAGCGGTTGACCTTGCACTGTCTCTTGGTTTTATAATATTAGAATATGCTTCTTGTATAAGATTAATATTATTTTTCCATTCAAAAGTATTTGAAGTTATGAATTTTTCTTCTATAATTTCATCTCTTGTTATAGTGGTTCCTAAAGTACAGAAACTTATTTTAAATCTATATTTATTATCTTCTTTAAGGACCAAAGCACATATTGCTAATTTTGATAATGCATTGGCTTTTCTCGTACCTATTTTTTTATAGAAATAATATATATAATCTTTTTTTGGTATTATTACATGAGTGAGTATTTCATCATCTTTAATAGTAGTTTTGCTTACCCCTGTAATAAAATCTTTAATTTTTACATCTCTCTGAGAATCTTTGCTTTTTAATCTCAAAATACTGTCCATTGCATATAATGCTGGAAGACTATCAGCTGAAGGCGAAGCATTGCAGATATTTCCTCCAATAGTAGCTATATTTCTAATAGGAGGACCTGCTATACCAGATGCACTTTCTTTTAATACTTGAGGAGTTAAAGGAGATTTAATGATTTCATCAAAAGTAGTTAATGCTCCTATGATGATATTATTTTCATCTTCTTTTACACCTTTTAATTCATCTAAATAATTTATAAATAATACAGGTCTGTCAAACTTAGCTATTAAATTACTTCCTCTCAAATGTTCAACCATCAAATCAGTACCGCCTGCAAATACTATAGGATTATATTTAGCTTTTAATTCTAAAGCTTCATTTATATTTTTTGCACTTAAAGTTTTATCTACTGCCATAGGTTTTTACCCTCCTTATAAGCTATATCAGAAGCTCTTAATACAGCATTAACTATATGGTCATATCCAGTACACCTGCATAGATTTCCTGATAATCCTTTTCTTACATCGTCTTCAGTTGGTTTTCCTTTAGTGCTGCTTAATACCGCTTCAGAGGACATTACCATACCAGGGGTACAAAAACCGCATTGTACAGCCCCCTCATCTAAAAAAGCCTGTACTACAATTTTTCCTTTTTCTGTTTTAGTGTATCCTTCTATAGTAATTATTTCTTTATCTTCACATAATACTATAGGTACAAGACAAGAGTTCACTACTTTTTTATCCAAAAATACTGCACAAGCACCGCATTCTCCTTCTCCGCATCCTTCTTTAGTGCCAGTGAGTTTTAATTCATCGCGTAAAAAATCTATTAATCTAGTCAAAGGATTCAATTCTGTTGTAATTTTTTCTCCATTAACCGTAAAATTTATAGCCATTATAATACCTCCACAATATTTTCAGGCAGTATAGGAATACTGTTGAAATGATATTTTAAAGCACTTTCCATAGCTGAAGCATAAGCACTAGCAGCCCCGTCAAATGTTATCTCTCCGACACCCTTAGCACCTAAAGGCCCGTATTCATATGGTTCTCCCATAAGGCATGTTTTTATTTCTGGTAAATCCAAAGAGGTAGGTATCATATAATCAGACATTTTTACCTGAAGGAATCTTCCATTTTTATTTACTATTTTCTCCAAAGCTCCCCAGCCCAATGCTTGAGCAACTCCGCCCTTAATTTGTCCTTCAACTATTTTTTCATCTATAGGATATCCGCAGTCAAATACTGCCCATACACCTACAATTTTTACTTCTAATGTAACTTTATCAACTTCTACTTCTACAACATTGATTCCAAGTCCGTAGCTGGGATATGCATCTCCTCTTAAAGCAGATGTATCCCAATCTATTAAATGTGTAGGGTGTTTATAGTCTTCTATTATTTCTATTTCTTCAGATTCATTCCATCTTTGTTTTAACTTTTTAGAAGCCTCTTGTATTAGATATCCCACTATCATAACAGATCGTGAAGCTACAGTAGGACCAGTGTTTGGAACTATTTCTGTATCATATTCAGCTATTTCAATATTTTCTAATGGAATAGATAAATTGTATGCTGCTATTTTTTTGAATGTGGTATGAAGTCCTTGTCCTATTTCTGTATTTGAAGTGAGTATAATTACTTTATTTCCTTTTTTTCTTAATTTTAATTTAGCTTTTATTATATCTCTTTCGCCGCTTCCAGTAAATGCACATCCATGAAGAAAGCATGATATTCCTATTCCTTTATACATAGTGTTTTTGTATTCTTTTGCTTTTCTTTCATAGTCTGATTCTTTTAAAGCCCATTCAAGCATTTGAGGAAGTATTATATTATCATGAAACATACCGCCTGTTATTGTAGGATCATTTTTTTTGACAAAATATTTTCTTTTTAACTCTATAGGATCAACGCCTATTTTTTGTGCTATATTATCCATAGTTCTTTCTATAGCAAATATGGCCTGAGGTCCGCCGAATCCTCTGAATGCACAGCTAGGCACATTATTAGTAGCGTATAATCTTCCTAAAACTCTTACATTAGGAAAATTATATACATTAGCAGCAGTGTATGTGCATCTTTGCATAATAACTCTTGAACTAGCTTCATAAGCACCCGCGTCCATATCAGATACTATATCAAGAGCAATGATATTATTATTTTCATCAAGAGCTGCTTTTGTTGTTATTTGTGCGGGCTGTCTTTTGACACTGTAAGCCATATCAAATTGTCTGTCTAGTATGAGCTTAACAGTTTTTTTTGCTTTATATGTGGCAACAGCAACTGCAGCAGCCAATATATCAGGATAATGCTCTTTTCCTCCGAATCCTCCTCCTATAGGAGGAGCTATTATTCTTAAGTTATCATCTTCAATACCAAGTACTGGAGCTGCTGCTTTACGCACATAATATGGGCATTGAGTGGAAGAGTAAATTGAAACTTTTCCATTTTCCCATATACCAACTGCCCCATTAACTTCCATATATAAGTGTTCCTGATATGGTGTATAATATGTTTCTTCTATAATAGTTTTTGCTTTTTTAAATGCATTATCCACATCACCATATCCAGCTTTAAATGATACAAATATATTATCATCTCCAACTATAGCACCGCCCAATAATTTTTTTGAATCATCTATAGTAAGAGATGCCTCTAAATCTTCGTATTCTATTACTATTTTTTCTGCTATATCATAAACTATATTTTTATCAGGTCCAACTACAAGAAGTATAGTCTCTCCAATATACCTTACTGTATTTTCAGCAAAAGGAGGCCAGTCGGATACAACCATAGTAGTCATATTTGTTCCCGGAACATCTCTATAATCAACAGTAAAATATCCGTCTGGAAGTTCTGGTATATTTATTTTTAATATTTTAGCCCTTGCCTTTGTAGAATATACTATTTTTGCATGAAGTATATCTTTGCCGAAATCTATATCATTTAAATACTTTGTTTTTCCTGTTATCTTATCTAAAGCATCTACTCTTGGTACAGAGTTTCTTAATTCTTTAATAAAAGTTTCCATTTTTTATATATCCTTTTATATACTTTAAACTTAAACATTAATTAAGCATTATAATCCTCTGGCTTACTTACTTTATCATCAGGGAATATAAGATTTGCCAATATAGATATAATGCATGTTGCAGACACAGTATCATGAAATATAAATTTTATAAATTCAGGAAGCTGAGCTATTGCATTTTGATGATTTGCAAGTCCAAGACCTAAAGCAAATGTTATTCCCATTACTATTATATTGCGTTCACTGAAACCAGCTTTTGCTATCATTTTTATTCCGTTAATTAATATCATAGCAAATACTGTAATTATAGAACCTCCTAATACAGAACTAGGTATAGCTGAAAATACAGCCCCCAATTTTGGAAAGAAACCGCATAACATTAATACAAAAGCACCAGTTGCTATACAGAATTTATTAACAACTTTAGTCATAGATACTATTCCCGCATTTTGTCCGAAAGCAGTATTTGGAAGACAGTTAAAGAATGCTGCTGTAGTAGAACCCAAGGCATCTGCTAATATAGCACCTGAAGTTTCTTTTTCTGTAGCTTCTCTATCAAATCCTGCAATTGTGATTCCAGAAGTATTTCCTATGGTCTCCAAACCAGAAGTGATGTAAAGAACAGCAAAACTTAATATAGCTGAGAAAGAAAATTCTAATTTAAAATGCATAGGTATAGGAAGTCTGAACCATGATGCTTCTGCTATAGCCTGAGTATTAACCATTCCTAAGAAAGCAGAAACTATATACCCGATTATAAGACCTATCAATATAGCTGAGTTTTTAATAATTCCTTTTCCAAATTTTTGAAGTATAATAATGATAAATAAAGATAAAAATCCAAGTGCTAAATTTTTAGGAGATCCATAATCAGGTGAACCCACACCTCCAGCAAAATAATCAACACCTACACCAAGCAGGCTAACCCCGATAGTTACAAGAGTACATCCAACAACCAAAGGCGGAAAAAATCTGCGTATATATTTGTAGAAAAATCCCATAATAACTTCAGTTAAACTTCCAACCATAGCTCCGCCTAATACTAATCCTATCCCCCCCATAGAAGCAACAGTTTGTGCAGTAGGTACAAAAGCAAAAGAAGTACCCATAACTATAGGTAAGTTGGCTCCAATTTGTCTATTTTTACCAAGTTTAATAGGGTAGAGCTGAATAAATGTTGTAAGCCCAGATACAAACATAGCACACTGCACCATTACAACAGTATCTGCTCCTGATAAACCACAAGCTCCTGCAATGATTAGTATAGGAGCTAGGTTAGAAGTAAACATTGCCATTACATGCTGCATACCTAAAGGCAAAGCAACGGCTACATTAGGACGACCTTCAAGCTGATATACCAAATCTGTGTTAGATTTGTTTGTTTTGTTAATATCCATAAAGATACGACCCTCCTTAAAATATTTTTATTATATGTTTACTATAATTAATATATTCTAAGTTTTTTATTTATAAAAAATATTATTTAGTTATTCTAGTTCCTGTTTTTCCGTTTATAGCATCTTTTGCTTTTTCAAGTAATGTAATCATAGCCTCTTTTCCAGTAGCTTCTGCAAACTGCATACAAGCCTGAACTTTAGGAAGCATAGAACCAGGTGCAAACTGACCTTCATCGCAGTATTTTTTAGCTTCTTCTACAGTCATAGAATCAAGCCATTTAACATCAGGTTTACCAAAATTAACGGCAACTTTTTCAACAGCAGTTAATATTATAAGCATATCGGCATGAAGTTCTTTAGCAAGCACTGAAGCAGCGAAATCTTTGTCTATAACAGCAGGCATACCTTTTAAATGATTGCCTATTCTTATTACTGGTATACCGCCTCCTCCGCAGCATATAACTAATGCTTTTTCATTGAGCATAGCTTTTATAGCTGTACTTTCAGCAATTGCAACTGGTTTTGGAGAAGCAACAACTCTTCTGTATCCTCTTCCTGCATCTTCTTTAACTATCCAGCCTAATTCTTTTGATTTAGCCTCTCCCTCTTCTTTAGTCATAAACTGACCTATAGGTTTTGTAGGGTTTTGAAAAGCAGGGTCTTTTTCATCAACTATAACTTGCGTAATCAATGTAGCTATAGGAGGAACTTGTAAATTTCTATTAGAGAACTCTTCCATAATAGCATTTTGTAAATCATAACCAATATAAGCCTGACTCATAGCAACGCATACTGATAAAGGTATATCATTACCTGTTTTATGATTAGTAGTATATTCATTCATGGCATTGTTAATGAATCCAACTTGAGGTCCGTTTCCATGTGCTACTATTACCTCGCATCCGTTTTCAACCAAATCTACTATATTTTTAGCAGTTATTTTAACAGCTTCCATTTGCTCTGCTAAAGTATCTCCCAAAGCATTACCGCCCAAAGCAATAACAATTCTTTTTTTATTTTCCATTTTTATATCCTAAAATCAAAATTAAATTAATTTAATAACCTATAATAAGTGCTTTTTTTCACAATATTATAGATATAAAATGGTAAGTACTATTATATTTATATAGATACTTACCATTGTATTTTTTAATTATTAGCAGCCAAATACTCTTGGTTTTCCATCTGAAGCTAATTTACTTAATATAGCCTGAGGGTCTCTGAATTTAGATAAGAATATCATAGCAGCTATAACATAAGGTTTGTAGCTAGCTTGTTTATAAAGAGGAACTCTGTATCTGTCAAATACTGAAGCAGCAACTTCACCGTCTTTACAGCTAACATCATTAATATCAGCAGGTAAGCAGTGTAAGTATAATGCTTTTCCATCTTTAGTTTTTTTCATCATATCTTCAGTACAGCACCAATCTTTATGCTGAGCGTTTTGTTCTAGTAATCTTTTTTCAAGAGCTTTAATACCGTCAGTGTCACCTTTGCCATAAAGGTCTGTTCTTTCTTGCATAGCAGCAAAAGGAGCCCAAGATTTAGGATAAACAACATCAGCATTTTCAAAAGCTTCGTCCATACTGTTAGTGATAGTTAATTTAACCCCCGCAGCTTCAGCATTTTTCTTAGCAATAGCTTCTACTTCTGGCATAAGTTCATAACCTTTAGGATAAGCCAAAGCAACGTCCATACCCAATCTAGTAAATAAACCAGCAGCACCTTGAGGTACAGATAAAGGTTTACCGTAAGAAGGAGAATAAGCCCAAGTCATAGCAACTTTTTTACCTTTAAGGTTTTCTAATCCGCCTAATTCATGTATAAAGTGAAGTGAGTCAGCCATCATTTGTGTTGGGTGGTCTCTATCACATTGTAAGTTTACCAAAGTAGGAATTTGCTCTAATATTCCGTCATTGTATCCTTGTCTTACAGAATCAGAAACTTCTTTCATATATTCATGACCTTTACCAATGTACATGTCATCTCTAATACCTATAACATCAGCCATGAATGATACCATGTTTGCAGTTTCTCTAACTGTTTCACCATGTGCTATTTGGCTTTTACCTTCGTCTAAGTCCTGAACTTCCAAACCTAAAAGGTTACAAGCAGAAGCAAAAGAGAAACGAGTTCTAGTAGAATTATCTCTGAATAAAGAAATACCTAAACCAGAATCAAATACTTTGGTAGAGATGTTGCTTTCTCTTAAAAATCTTAAAGCATCAGCAACAGTCCAAACAGCTTGTAATTCATCAAAAGTTTTGTCCCAAGTTAGGAAGAAATCATTTTTATACATTTTTCCAAATTCAAGACTATCTAATTTTGAAATGTATTTTTGTATACTCATATTTAAAAATCCTTTTTAATTTTATTTTTATATTGGTTATTTTTTATATTACTTAATTTATTATTTATTTTCACAGTAAATAGTAGGTACAGCAGCATATACAGCAGCACAATGAACTAAATCTTGTTTCCAAGTGATTTCATTAGGAGCATGAGCCTGAGCTTCAGCACCAGGTCCGAAACCTATACAAGGTATTCCGTTACGTCCCATAATAGATACGCCGTTAGTAGAGAAAGTCCATTTATCAGTAAGAGGACGAGCTTTTCTTTCTTTGTCTATTTCTGGAGTAGGTCCTATTCTTTCAGTACCATAAAGACCTTTGTATGCTTCTT
Organism: Brachyspira sp. G79; assembly: GCF_002379365.1. Taxonomy (GTDB): domain Bacteria; phylum Spirochaetota; class Brachyspiria; order Brachyspirales; family Brachyspiraceae; genus Brachyspira. Next base: position 139,047 of record NZ_JQIU01000008.1, read on the forward strand.
CTAAAGCTTTAGTTACAGCATGATCTTCTGGAATTACCCAAGTAGGGAAGTAACATTCTATTGGATAAACTAATCCTGTCCAAGAAGGTCTGTCATAGTTATACATAGATACTTCAGCACCATATTTTTTTACATTAGGAAGATTTCTAATTTCTTCTAAGCAGCTTTCCCAAGTTTCGCCTGCTGTCATTCTTCTGTCTAATGATATAGAGCATGAGTCAGCAACAGCACATCTGCTTGGTGAAGTATAGAAAATTTGAGAAACTGTTACAGTACCTCTTCCTAAGAAGTTAGCTTCTTTGTATTGAGGATTGTATTTTTCTTCAAGCATTTTTACTAAGCCTTTGATTTCTGTAGAATCTTTAGCATCATTTTCGTTAAGACTTCTGATGTCTTGAAGTATGTCAGCCATTTTGTAAATAGCATTGTCTCCTCTTTCTGGAGCAGATCCATGACAAGAAATACCTTTAACATCAACTCTTATTTCCATTCTTCCTCTTTGACCTCTGTATATACCACCATCAGTAGGTTCAGTAGATATTACGAATTCAGGTTTAATTTTGCTTTCTTTACATATGTATTCCCAACATAATCCGTCGCAGTCTTCTTCCTGTACAGTACCAACAACAACAACTTGATATTTGTCATTTAAAAGACCTAAATCTTTCATTATTTTAGCACCATAAACACCAGAAACTATACCGCCCTCTTGGTCAGAAGTACCTCTTCCGCCTATTTCGATATCATTTTCATAACCTTCATAAGGATCAAATTTCCAGTTAGCTTTATTTCCTATACCAACAGTGTCTATATGAGCATCAATACCTATTAAAGTTTTACCGCTTCCCATATAACCTAAAACATTACCCATAGGATCTATATCAACTTTATCAAATCCTACTTTTTTCATCTCTTCAGCTATTCTTTCGATTACGCCTTTTTCTTCGCAAGATTCACTAGGAATTCTAATTAAATCTCTTAAGAATTTAGTCATATCAGCTTTATAGCCTTCAGCTTTTGCTTTTATTTGTTCAAATTGTTCTTTTGAAATAGCACTCATTATTTTTTATTCTCCCTAAATATATATTTTTTATTATTTCTAATAAAAATTTATTTAAATTTATTAATTATCTATCTTTAGCTTCCCAAACAATGTTTTTCCATCTAATAGGATCAGTATCGCCTTCAGTGCTGAATAATAAAACTTTAGAATTAGAATCAAGTTTTAATTGTTTTCTTAATTCAGCATATTCATCTTTAAGCATAATAGTAGCCAAAGCACCGAAAGGAGCAGCACCAGACTCACCAGATACAACCTGAGGATCTCCTTTTAATGGGGCAGCAAGCATTCTCATACCTCTTGCAGCAACTATATCTTCAGCAGCTATAAAGCAGTTAGCATGATTTTTAAGTATATCCCAAGAAGTGATATTAGGCTCACCGCATGCAAGTCCAGCCATAATAGTATTTAAATCACCTTCTACTATTCTTATTTTACCGTCTCCAGCTTCAGCACCTTTATATAAACAAGCAGCAGCTTCAGCTTCAACTATAACCATTATAGGAGGATTGTCTTTATATTTGTTAGAGAAATATCCAACCATAGCACCAGCCAAAGAACCAACACCAGCCTGTACAAATACATGTGTAGGTCTCTCTCCAAACTGTTCATCAGCTTCTAATGCCATAGTGCCATAACCTTGCATAATCCAAGCAGGTATTTCTTCATATCCTTCCCAAGCAGTGTCTTGTACAACTACGCCGTTTGGAACTTTAGCAGCTTCGGCAGCAGCTTTTCTAACGCATTCATCATAGTTATATTCTTCTATTGTGGCAACTGCACCTTCAGCTTGAATATTTTTTAATCTTGTTTCTGTTGATCCTTTAGGCATAAATATAACAGATTTTTGTCCCAATTTATTTGCAGCCCAAGCAACGCCTCTTCCATGGTTACCGTCTGTAGCAGAGAAGAATGTAGCCTGACCGAACTCATCTTTTAATTTCTTAGAAGTGAGTACATCATAAGTGAACTCGCTTACATCTTTTCCCATTTTTTGTGCTATGTATTTAGCCATAGAGTAAGAACCGCCCAATACTTTGAAAGCATTAAGACCAAATCTGTATGATTCGTCTTTTACTTTTACAGTTCCTAAACCTAAATATTTAGCCATTTCTTTTAATTCTGATAATGGTGTTTGTGTGTATTGAGGGAAACTTTGATGAAATGCCTTTGCTTTTTTTACTTCCTCAATAGACATTATTGGTAAATTTTTATCATCTGTTTTAGGCATTTTATTTTCAGCCCATTTAAGCTCACTCATTTATATCCTCCTTTTTTGAATCTATATAATTATATAGAGTGAATTTACTTATTCCAAAATGATTTGACACTTTATCTCCTGATTTTGTTATTAAAAATATTCCAGCATTATTCAAAAACTTTATAGCTCTTATTTTCTCTTCTTTGTTCATTATACTAGCAGGTTTTCCTATTAACTCTTCGCTTTTTATTATGAGTTTTTCCATAAGTTCCTGAGCACTGTTTGGTATCTCTTCCAATTTTGATTTATCTTCTGTGTTCAAAAGACTTTCTAAATCACTTTTAAAAGGTATAAAACTAGTTATATCAAAATTTATAGAGAGTATATATTTATACTTGCCGTTTATATCTTTTATAAAAACAGTTGAGGACTTTAATATTTTTCCGTTTGAAGATTTTGTAAGATAAGATAAGTGATCTACTATAGGTTCTCCCTTTTTTAATTTTTCTATAGTATTTATTACGACATTTGAAGCACCTTCTCCAGCTTTTCTTCCAGTGATTCCGCCGTTAATAATAAAAACTATAGTATGATCTAAATCATCTTCTTTTAGTTCATGTATACACACTTCGCAGTTATTTCCGAATTGTCTTGCTATACCATGTGCTACACTTATCAATGTTTCAAGTATTATATTAGAGCTCATAAATATCCTAAAATATACTTTTTATGGTTAATTATATCATCAATAGATACGTTTATAGTATACTAACTTTTTTTTAGATTTTCAAGGAAAAATCTAAATTTTTTTTGAAAATTCGTTGACAAATGTGCTTTTTTTAATATCCTATTAAAATATATAGAAAAAATAATTTCATTAAAATATATAATTTTAGGAGGCAGCTTATGCTATTAATAGGAGGCGGAAAGTTAATCACAAGAGATAATAACATGCCGTTTTTAGAAGATGGTGCAGTGCTTTGTGACGGAAGATTGATTAAGGAAGTAGGAAAAACTTCTGATTTAAAGGCTAAATATAAAGATGCTGAGTATATAGATGCTAAAGGTGGCGTTATTATGCCTGCATTTATAAATGTGCATGAGCATATTTACTCTGCTATGGCTAGAGGCTTCAGTATTAATGGTTATAATCCTAAAGGTTTTTTAGAAATATTAGACGGAATGTGGTGGACTATAGATAGAAATCTTACTTTAGAGCAAACAAAACAAAGTGCTATGGCTACTTATATAGAATCAATTAAAAACGGTGTTACTACAGTATTTGACCACCATGCAAGTTTCGGTCATATTGAAGGTTCTTTATTTGCCATAGAAGAAGCTGCCAAAACTATGGGAGTACGTTCCTGTTTATGTTACGAGGTTTCTGATAGGGACGGAGAGGATAAATCTAAGGCTTCTGTTAAAGAAAATCTTGATTTTATTAAGCATGCTATGGCTGATAAAACTGATATGATTAAAGCTATGATGGGTATGCATGCATCTTTTACTATTTCTGATAAAACTATGGAAGCATGTATGAAAGATTTGCCTGAAGGCATAGGCTGTCATATACATGTTGCTGAAGGTATAGAAGATTTGCATGCCTGTCTTAAAGATCATGGTAAAAGAATAGTTGATAGGCTTTATGATTTTAAAGTTTTAGGTCCGAAAACTATACTTGTACATTGTATATATATTAATACTCATGAAATGGATTTAATAAAAGATACTGATACTATGACTTCTCATAACCCAGAATCTAATATGGGTAATGCCTGCGGATGTCCTCCTACTATGGAATTAATGAAAAAAGGTATATTAACAGGTTTGGGTACTGACGGATATACTCATGATATGACAGAATCATACAAAGTAGCTAATGTTCTTCATAAACATAATCTTTGCAATCCTAATGCTGCTTGGGGCGAAATACCTCAAATGCTTTTCGAAAATAATGCTAAAATAGCTAATCGTTATTTTGAAACTCCTCTTGGTGTATTAAAACAAGGTGCTGCTGCTGATGTTATTATAATGGATTATAAAAACTATACAGAATTAAGCGATAAAAATATTAACGGACATATATTATTCGGTATGAATGGAGGACATGTTAATACTACTGTTTGTAACGGAGAAGTATTAATGAGAGACAGAAAACTTATAAAAATTGATGAAGAAGCGGCTTATGCTAAAATAAAAGAAGAATCTGATAAACTTTGGAAACAAATCAATAAATAATTAATAATAGACTCTTTATGAATTATACCAAATAATGGATATATGTATTATGTTCATTATTTGGTATATAAATATTTTTATGTATGTAAGTATGAAGTAAAATAAATAACAGTAATAATTATTTGGAGGAATTATATAATGAGTGATGTAATGACACCTATTCCTTTTGGAAATCTTATGAATTGGGTTTTGGAAGAGAAAAAGACAGGTAAAATATTTGGTATTTCAAGAGCATTTAAAGCTGATAAATCTAAATATTATGAAATTTTTGGAAGAAAATTAGAAACTCCTATAGGACCTGCTGCAGGACCTCATACTCAATTAGCACAAAATATAATAGCTGCCTACTATACTGGAAGCAGATTCTTTGAACTTAAAACGGTACAGAAAATGGATGGAGAGGAATTAAGCAAATGCGTTGCTAAGCCTTGTATAGCTGCTAATGATGAATGTTATAACTGCGAATGGTCAACAGAGCTTTATGTACCTCAGGCTTTTGATGAGTATGTTAAGGCTTGGGTGGCTTTAAAAGTTATAGCTAAAGAATGGGATTTAGGAGATATGGACGGCTTTCAGTTTAATATGTCTGTTGGTTATGATTATGAAGGTATTAAACTAGAAAAAATAGATAATTTTATTGAAGGCTTAAAAGACGCTTCTAATACTCCTATATTTAAAGAATGTATAAAGTGGCTTAATGATAATATTGACAGATTCAAAAACTTCAAAAAAGAAGATATTGATAAAATTAATTCTGATGTATGTAATTCTGTTACTTTATCTACTCTTCATGGATGTCCTCCTACTGAAATAGAAAAAATCGCTTCTTATTTAATCACAGAAAAAAAATTGAATACCTTTGTTAAATGCAATCCTACACTTTTGGGTTATGAATATGCAAGAAAAACATTAGATGAAATGGGTTATGACTATATATCATTTACAGATTTTCACTTTAAAGATGATTTACAGTACAGCGATGCAGTTCCAATGCTCCAAAGACTTCAGAAATTAGCTTCTGATAATTCTCTTTTATTCGGAGTAAAAATTACTAATACATTCCCAGTAGATGTTAAGCAGAAAGAACTTCCTTCTGAAGAGATGTATATGTCTGGTAAATCATTATTCCCTCTTTCTATGACAGTAGCTTCAAGATTGAGCAAAGATTTTGATGGAAATTTAAGAATATCATACTCTGGCGGATGCGATTATTTCAATATTAATGATGTTATAGATGCAGGAATTTGGCCTGTAACTATTGCTACTACTTTATTAAAAACAGGCGGTTATCAAAGAACTGAGCAAATAGCTAAAAATCTTAAAGAATATAAACCATTTACAAAAGTAGATGTTTCTAAAGCTGAAAAAATAGTTGAAGCAAGTAAAAAAGATAAACATCATACTAAACCTATCAAACCTCTTGCAAGCAGAAAAATTAAGAAAAAAGTACCTTTGGTAGACTGTTATACAGCTCCTTGTATGGAAACTTGCCCTATACATCAGGACCTTACAACATATATAAGACTTAATGCTGAAGGCAAATATGATGAATCTTTCAAAGTAATTATAGAAAAAAATGCTATGCCTTTTGCTACTGGTATATTATGTCCTCATACTTGTATGGATACTTGTACTAGACAATTTTATGAAGAGCCTGTAAGTATAAGAGCCTGCAAATTAGAGGCTGCTAGAGCTGGTTATAAAAATGTTATATCTACTTTAAAACCTGCACCTTCTATAGGAAAAAAAGCTGGTATTATAGGGGCTGGACCTGCTGGACTTTCTGCAGCATTTTTCTTGGCACGTGCTGGGGTGGAAGTTACAGTATTTGATAAGAGAGAAAAAGCTGGAGGAGTTGTTGCTAATATTATACCTAATTTTAGAATAAGTGCTGAAGAGATTGGAAATGATGTGAGTTTATGCAAGCAAATGGGTGTAAAATTTGAACTTGGAAAAGAGATAAAAGATATAAAAGAGTTTTCTAAAAATTATGATTATACTGTTGTTTGTATAGGTGCTCATAAAAACATGCCTTTGAAACTTGAGGCTGGAGAATCTATAAATGCTCTCAAATTCTTAGAAGAGTTTAATAAAACTAACGGCAATGTGGCTTTGGGAGAAGATGTAGTTGTAATAGGTGGCGGTAATACTGCTATGGACGCTGCCCGTGCTGCTAAGAAAAATAAAGGCGTTAAAAATGTTAGATTAGTTTATAGAAGAACTAAAAGATATATGCCTGCCTTAGAAGAAGAGCTCAAAGAAGCTTTGGAAGATGGTGTTGAGTTTATGGAATTATTAGCACCTGTAAAAATAGAAAACGGAAAACTTTTATGTAAGAAAATGGAATTATCCGATTATGATGAAAAAGGAAGAAGAAATGTTATTGAAACTAAAGAAACAGTAGAAGTTCCTGCAAGTGCCGTTATAGCTTCTATAGGCGAGCAGATTGAATCAGAGTTCTATAAAGCCAACTGTATAGAAGTTGATGATAGAGGAAAACCAAAATGCAATGCTAATAATGAATCATCTCTCAAAAATGTTTATATTGCTGGAGATGGACTTTATGGAGCTGCCACTATAGTTGAGGCTATAAGAGATGCTAAAGTTATCGCTGAGGCCGTATTAGGAAAAGCCGTTGCTCCTAATTTAGCTTCTGTTTCTACTGAAGAGATTTCTTACAGTAAAAAAGGTAATTTGAAAGAGTTATCAAAAGAGCCTGAAGCTAGCAGATGTTTAACTTGCGACTATATATGTGAAAGCTGTGCAGAAGTTTGTCCTAATAGAGCTAATATATCAGTTAAAGTTGATGGCGGAGCTAAAATATCGCAGATTATACACGTTGACTATATGTGTAATGAATGCGGAAACTGCGAAACATTCTGTCCTTATAGTTCTGCTCCTTATAAAGATAAGTTTACATTATTTGCTACAGCAGATGATATGAAAAACTCTAAAAATGATGGTTTCTTATTCTTAGATAAAGAAGGTAATGCTAAACTTAGAATAGACGGAAAAGAAGAATTATATAAAGCTGGAAGTTCTAAAAACTTTAATGGAGTTTATAGTATAGTAGATAGTGTGTTTAATAATTATAAATATCTTATATTGAAATAATTTTGGGTTTTTATTATATATATAATAGCATAACAGTGGAGAATATAAATCTCCATTGTTATGTTTATTTTCATTAATATTATTAAAATGGGAGGTAATTTTATATGGGTGAGAGCGTTAATATTATTATTAATGGCAGGGAAATGACTTTTGATTCTGACAGAAAATTAATGGATGTTCTTAGAAATGACTGCAAGTGCAAATCTGTAAAAGACGGCTGTTCTGAAGGAGCATGCGGAACTTGTACTGTTTTGATAGATGGAAAACCAACTAAATCTTGTATACAAACTATAGGAAGACTTCAAGGAAAAAGTGTACAAACTATAGAAGGTTTTACTCAAAGAGAAAAAGATGTGTATTCTCATGCTTTTGCAGTTGCTGGAGCTGTTCAATGCGGATTCTGTATACCGGGTATGGTTATATGTGCTAAAGGTTTAATAGATAAAAATAATAATCCTACTAGACTTGAAATAGTTGCAGCTATAAAAAATAATATTTGCAGATGTACTGGATATAAAAAAATTATTGATGCTATAGAATTAGCGGCTAAAATGATAAGAGAAAATATTGATGTTAAAGACTATAAAGGAAAGGTGAAATTAGGCGACAGAAATATTGCAAGAATAGACGCTAAAGAAAAAGCCTTAGGTACTGGTGAGTACTGTGATGATGTTGAAATAGATGGAATGCTTTATGGGGTAGCTGTTAGAACTAAATATCCTAGAGCTAAAATATTAAAAATAGATACAAGCGAAGCAAAATCTTTAAAAGGTGTAGTTGATGTTATTACTGCTAAAGATTTACCGGGAGCCAAAAAAATAGGTCATATTTTCCATGATTGGGACGTACTTATAGGCGAGGGTGAGACTACAAGATTTATTGCTGACGGACTAGCTTTGATAGTGGCTGAAGATGAAGTTACAGCTAAAAAGGCTAGAGATTTAGTAAAAGTGGAATACGAAGAGCTTCCTTTGGTAAGAAATCCAGAAGAGGCTATGAAATCAGATGCACCTTTAGTTCATGAAGATAGAGAAAGCAATCTTCTTACTCATGAAAGATTAGTTAAAGGAAATGCTGATGAGGTAATAGCAAAATCAAAATATAAAGTTACAAGGCATTATGAACTTCCTTGGACAGAGCATGCTTTTATGGAAGCTGAAGTTGCTGTTGCTATGCCTTTTAATGACGGTATATTTATATATTCAAGTGATCAAAGCGTTTATGATACAAAAAGAGAAGTTGCTATGGCTTTGGGTATAGAGCCTGATAAGGTTGTAGTAGAAAATAAATATGTAGGCGGCGGTTTCGGCGGTAAGGAGGATATGAGCGTTCAGCATTATGCTGCTATAATGGCATATAGAACAAAAAGACCTGTTAAGTTCAAACTTACTAGACAGGAAAGCATTAATTGGCACCCAAAACGCCACCCTATGAGTATAGACATGACTACCGCCTGCGATGAAAATGGTATACTTACTGCTATGAAAGCTACTTTAATTACGGATGCTGGTGCTTATGCTTCCTTATCTGGTCCAGTACTTCAAAGAGCTTGTACTCATGCTGCTGGTCCTTATAATTATCAGGTTATAGATATAGATGGTAAATCTTTCTATACTAATAATCCTCCTACAGGACCTTTCAGAGGATTCGGAGTTCCGCAGTCTTGTTTTGCTACAGAAATGAATATAAACTTACTTGCTGAAATGTGCGGATTAGATCCTTGGGAAATAAGATATAGAAATGCTATACGTCCTGGTCAGGTACTTCCTAACTATCAAATAGCTGATGAAGCTACTGGACTTGTTGAAACATTAGAGGCGGTTAAAGATATATATTATAATAATAAAAATGTGGGGATAGCCTGTGCTTTGAAAAACTCTGGTGTAGGTGTTGGACTTCCAGACACTGGAAGAGTTCGTTTGGTTGTAGAAGATGAAAAAGTGCATGTATATTCTGCTGCTTCATGTATAGGGCAGGGTATTGCTACTGTGCTTTATCAGATAGCAGGCGAAACTCTTGATTTAGATGATGATAAGATTATAGTTCATCAGCCTAATACTGCAACATCTCCAGATTCTGGTACTACTTCTGGTTCAAGACAGACCCTTATAACAGGTGAGGCTTGCAAGAGAGCCTGTGAGGATCTTAAAAAAGAGCTTGATAAAGGAAAAACTTTAAAAGATTTGGAAGGCAAAGAGTTTTATGGTGAATGGCTTACTATAACTGATAAAATGGGAGTAGATAAACCTCACCCTGTTTCTCATGTTGCTTATAGTTATGCTACTCAGGTTTGTATACTTAATGATGATGGTACTATACAAAAAATAGTTGCAGCTCATGATATAGGAAAGGCTATTAATCCTATAGCTTTGGAAGGTCAGATTGAAGGTGGTGTTGTTATGTCTTTAGGATATGCTCTTACAGAGAAATTCCCGCTTGAAAATTGTGTGCCTAAAGTAAAATTTGGTACTTTAGGTTTGTTTAGGGCAGATAAAACTCCAGATGTTGAGTCTATTATTATAGAGAAACCTGGTGTACCTTACGGATATGGTGCTACTGGTATAGGTGAGATTTCAAGTATACCTACTGCTCCTGCTGTTGCTTTAGCATATTACAAATTTAATGGTGAGTTCCAAACAGAACTTCCCCTTAAAAATACTCCTTATTCAAAATAATTTATTTTTTTATGAGTTTATTTAATGATGAACTTGTAATTATAAGAGGGGCTGGAGATTTGGCTACTGGTATTGTGTATTCTTTATATAAGGCTCATTTTAAGATTATATTATTAGAAACACAATACCCCTCTTCAATTAGAAGAAAGGTTGCATTATCTGAAGCTGTTTATGATGGTAAAAGCAGAGTTGAAGATATTGAAGCTATTTTAGTAAAAAGCTATGAAGAAGCTCTTAATATAGTTGCAGATAAAAATTATACTAAGATACCTATTCTTATTGATCCTAATTGTGAGATATTAAATTATATAAAACCTACATTTTTAATTGATGCTATAATAGCCAAAAAGAATTCAGGAACAAATAAATCTATGGCAAAATATACTATAGCATTAGGTCCCGGATTTACTGCTGGTAAAGATACTGACATTGTTATAGAAACTATGCGTGGTCATAATCTTGGAAGAATGTATATCAAAGGGGAGGCTATACCAAATACTGGAATACCGGGCAACATTGGTGGTAAAGAAGCTGAAAGAGTTATACATGCAGTTGCTGATGGTATTATTGAAAACATAAAAAACATAGGTGATTTTGTAAGAGAAAAAGAAGTTATAGCGTACATAAAAAATAATAACGAAAAAATAGAGGTGCTTGCTGCTTTTGACGGTCTTTTAAGAGGAATTATAAGAGATGGTTTTAAAGTGCATAAGGGCTTAAAAATAGCAGATATCGATCCTAGAAAATCTGAATATGATAATTGCTTTACTATTTCTGATAAGGCTAGAAATTTGGGCGGTGCTGTACTTACTGCTATGATGTATTTATATAATAGATAATTAATGTTTTACTTTAATTTTATTATTATTGTTTAGTATATGTTGTTATATATCCAAATAATTATATTTTTTTTAATAAATATTTTAAATTTAAAATGTTTCCATAGCTTTATACATTAATTGTGTACTTAAAAAGTATTTTTAAATGATATATACTGGAAAATTTTATTTTGTCAATTGATGCACATTATACAGAATTATAATCTTTCTTTCCGCACACCATACTTAGCAGTACTTTCTTCGGTTTCAGGTGGATTTCCTCAAAGTTGCTATTAAAGGCACACTTCATAAAAGTGTAAGTCTAAAATAATACTAATAGTACTAATCATGTTTTACATATAGACATATAGAATAAATTATTAAATTTAGACTGAAATATATTTTTTAGATTCAATTTGCAGGATTTTATAGAATAATAAATAACATGTTATGTATATTTGTTAAAATACAAAATTATATACATTATTTATTCGCTTTAATAAATTAATGAATACCTAAATACGATATGTATGTTTCAAGTGCATATTTTTAAATTAATTAGTATAATATGTTGATATTTTACTGTTATTATGTTAATATAATTATGTAAACTATATTATGATAATAAGATTATGATAACTAATGCAGAAGCTAATACTAAAGAAAGATATTTAAAAGAAAATTTAATAGCATATATTGGAAATAAAAGAAGACTACTTCCATTTATAGAGTCTACAATTTTGCGTATATTAGAAGATAATAGTTATGTAAAAACTGCTTTGGATTTATTTTCAGGAAGCGGAAGTGTATCAAGACTTCTAAAGACTTTAAATTTAGAGGTTTATTCTAATGATTGGGAGTATTATTCTTATATATTGAATTATGCACATTTGGTCATTAATATAAAAGATTTGGATAATATGTTTATTCATACAGGAGGATTAGAAAATACAATTAATATGATTAACAGTATTGATTATATTAATGATAATGACAGATATATCTCTAAATATTACGCCCCATTAGATGATAATAATCCAGACTTAATTAATGAAAGGCTTTTTTATACTCAGTATAATGCCTCAAAAATAGATATTATAAGGCATAATATAGAAGAGCTTTATAAAAATAATGTTATCAATCAAAAAGAATATTATTATTTAATAGCTTCTATAATATATGAAGCTGCCACACATACAAATACATCTGGAGTATTCAAGGCTTTTCATGCAGGTTTTGGAGGAAGAAACAAAGATGCTTTAAATAGGATACTTTCTCCCATATCATTAAAACAAATATCATTATTTGAAGGCACTGATTGTTATGTAAGTATGCTTGATGCTAATGAGTTTGTTATAAAAAATAAAGATAAGCATTTTGATCTTGTTTATTTGGATCCGCCTTATAATCAGCATCAGTACGGAAGCAATTATCATTTACTTAATACTATAGCTTTATGGGATAAACCAGCCATTAATAAAAATATCTATGTTGATGGAAAGAAAACTGATAAAGGCGGTATTAGAAAGGACTGGGTAAAAACAAGATCTTTATACTGCTACAAAAAAACAGCAAAAGATACTTTAATAAATTTACTTGATAATATAAATACAAGCCATATAGTAATGAGTTATTCTACTGATGGCATAATAGAGTATGATGATTTGATATCTATTCTTGAGGAGCGTGGTAAATTAGATATAGTTACTTCTGAATATACAAAATACAGGGGGGCTAAGAGATCTATTGTTAATAAAACAAAAAATGTAGAGTACTTATTTGTTGTAGATACCAGAAAGCATAATTTTTGTTTTAGTAATTTCAATAAGAATTTAAAATATATAGAGAACATAAGACTTAAGTTGGAAAACCCTTTGGATTGTTCTAAAGACAGTATAATATTTGATTATGATAAAGATAATATTATAATAATTTATCTTGAATATTCAACTCATATAATCAATAAAGAAGATATATGTTCTAAACTTCAAAATAAAAGTTTAGAATACATAAAGATGTTTTTCTTTATTTTTTAGACAGAT
>NZ_JQIU01000008.1:154494-158995 GCF_002379365.1 Brachyspira sp. G79
ATATGCTCACAATTTTTATATTTGGCTTTCTAATATTTAAAAATTATTATTTTATTACTAGAGAATTATAAAGTTCTATAGTTTTATCAGATAAATATTGTTTCTTGCTAAGCACAAAACTTATGGATTCATAAACAACTTCTAAAAATGCATTATCAAAATCTATAAAAATTTTCTCTCTTATTTTATCAGCTGTTTCAAGTTTTCTTGTAGGTTCAAGATAGTCAGCTGCATATATTATTTTTTCAAGAATACTCATGTTTCTATGTCCTACTGTATGACTTTCTATAGCTTTCAAAATTTCTTTATCAGTTATATTAAATTCTTTTTCTGTTATTATAGCACTAACTCTCGCATGAAGCAAAGCACCTGTTATATATCTTGGATACTCTATATTATCATTTTCAAGTATAATTTTACGCATGTCATCATCTTTATATCTTTTTCCCAAATCATGACAAAGTGCTGCAATAGAAGCCTTATTAGTATCAACCCCATATTTTTCTGCTATTTTTATAGAAAGCTCTCTTGTAGAAAGTATATGCTTTTCTCTAAAAGGTAAGTATTCGTTTATATATTTTAGTATTTCTAATTCTTGATTATTAAAGTCTTTCATATATTTTTATTCTCTATTTTTTATTTAGTTTTATTATTTTATTACAGTAGAATTATTTTGTCAATTTCATTTAAAGTCTATACATTTAAAATTTATTATATATATTTCAAAATAATTTTGTTTTTTTAGTAATTTTTATCAATTTATATTGTTTTTTACTTGACAAAAACTATTATTTAATGTATTGTTAGAATATACAAACATTGCTAAAAGGAGTTATAAAATGAGTTTAATCAATAAAAAACTAATAGATTTCAAAGTAGAAGCCTACCAAAACGGCGAGTTTAAAACTGTTGAAAAAAAAGATGTATTAGGTAAATGGAGTGTATTTTTCTTTTATCCTGCTGACTTTACATTTGTATGTCCTACAGAATTAGCAGATTTAAATACTGTTTATGAAGATTTAAAAAAGATCAACTGCGAAGTATATTCAGTATCAGCTGATACTCACTTTGTACATAAAGCTTGGGCAGATGCTACAGAAACAATTAAAAATCTTAAATACACAATGTTAGGAGACCCTACAGGAGTATTAGGAAGATTCTTTGAAGTATATGTAGATGAAGCTGGTCAGAATTTCCGCGGAAGTTTCATTGTAAACCCAGAAGGTCAAATCAAAGCTTATGAAGTACATGATATGGGAATTGGTAGAGATGCTAATGAATTATTACGTAAAGTACAAGCTGCTCAATATGTAGCTGAACATGGCGGAGAAGTTTGTCCTGCTAAATGGAAACCTGGTGCTAAAACTTTAAAACCTGGTATTGATTTGGTTGGTAAGCTATAATTTTTTAATATAATAATATTAATTTAAATATAGTATAAAATTAAAGGGCATATAATTAATCTTATATGTCCTTTTTATTTTTATAATTTTATGCAAAATAAAAGACAGGAAATAATTATAAATCCTGTCTCTATATTGTTATTTTATATTTTTACTAAAATTAATTACAAGCAGCATTTAAAGAGTCTATATCAAACACACAAACAGATTCAATATCTGGAGTAATTTTTTTGCTCATACCTACTAAAACTTTACCAGGTCCGCATTCAAATACTTTTGTAATACCTTGTTTTTGAATATTAAGCATGCTTTCATACCATCTAACAGTAGAGAACATCTGTTTATATAAATTTTCTTTTATAGAATCAAATTCATGAACTTCAGCTGTAACATTAGACAAAACTTTATTATCATTTTTATGAAACTCTATTTTTTCTAAAAACTCTTTTAAACTGTCAGCAGCAGGTTTCATAAATGGAGAGTGGAAAGCTCCTGATACTTTTAGAGGTAATACTCTTTTAGCACCAGCCTCCTGAAGTTTAGGAGTAACTGCTTCAATTGCACTTAATAAACCAGATATAACTATTTGATCTTTTAAATTATAATTAGCAGCAACAACCTCTTTGTTTTCAGGCATACATTTAGCAACATCATCATAGCTCAATCCAAGTACTGCAGCCATTCCGTAAGGAGCATCAGCACCAGCTTTAGCCATTAAAAGACCTCTTGTTCTTGCTATTTTTACAGCATCTTCAAATGATATATATCCTGCAGCAGAAAGGGCTGTAATTTCTCCCAAGCTATGTCCTGCGAATAAATTTCCTTTTATTCCTTTTGCTTTTAATGCTTCATAAACAGCAATGCCTACTGTAACCAAAGCAGGCTGAGTATTTTCTGTTTTTTTAAGATCATCTTCTGTTCCTTCAAAACATAATGATTTAATATCTACATCATCTAATATATTTGCAGCCTTATCGAATATTGCTTTAGATTCAGCAACATTGTCATACAAAGATTTACCCATACCTGCACACTGCGAACCTTGACCTGGAAATAAAAATGCTATATTTGACATATTATTTGTTCTCCTTTTTTGTATATATTTTTTATTAATTTTTAATTATCTAAATCATATAAAATTATATTAACAAAAAAAATAACTTTTATCAAGTTCTTAATTTTATTTTGATTTATCATACATAAGTTATAATATTTTTATATAAAGTTAAAACATTCTAATATGTAAACAACAATTTATATTTATATAATTGACATTTTATTTCAAATCCTTTAATCTTGAAAAATTAAAAAATTAAATTTGGGGTTATAAAATGAATAGTATTAGTAATGAGAAGAAATCAAAATATATGATAATAGAGGGTGTAGTCTCTGTTATCATAAACATATTGTTATTTGCTTTTAAGTATATAGTAGGACTTTTAACAGGTTCATTATCTATTATGGCGGACGCTTGGCATTCATTGAGTGATTGTATAAGCAGTGTTATAGTTATAATAGGAGGAATATTTTCTAAAAGACCTCCTGATAAAGAACATCCATTTGGACATGGAAGAATAGAGCTTATAACAAGTTTTATAGTTGGTATTATGCTTGTATTTATTGGTTATAGCTTTTTCTCTGAGGCTATAAAAAATATTATGAATAAAAAAACAGCTTCATTTACGACTATGGCAATAGTAGCTATGGTTGTTTCTATTTTGGTCAAAGAACTTTTAGCTCAGTATTCTTTATGGGGATACAGAAAGTCTGGTTCTAAATCATTATACGCAGACGCTTGGCATCATAGAAGTGATAGCATTACTTCAATAATTATATTAGTAGGTATTTTATTTGGTAAAAGTTTCTGGTGGATAGATGGAGTATTAAGTATATTGGTTTCTCTTGTAATATTTTATGCTGCTTTTGATGTTATTAAATCTAGTATTAAACCTTTAATAGGGGAGTATCCTTCAGAAGAGATTATTAAAAGCATTAATGATATAGCTAAAGAACTTAATATTAATGATGACGCTGCTAATTTGCATCATTTTCATATACATACTTACGGAGATCATAGTGAGATAACTTTTCATATGCGTTTTCCGAAAGATATGACTGTTTTTGAGGCACATAATAATGTAAGTGTATTTGAAAATGAAATAAGAAAAAAATTAAATATAGAACCTACTATACATATAGAGGCTTATAAATAGAAATTATAATCTAATAATAAAAATTTGGGGTGGGTGGGCGGGGTGTATAGGCTATTATTGATATTTTTCGTTTTTATTTTATAATAGGCATTATGATAGAGAATGCTGTTTTTAATGATAAAAACTTTGAAGAATATTTCTTATTTACTGATGATGCTAAATTAATCAAATATAATAAAGTATATAATTCATATAAAGATTTAATAAAAATAGAAAACATAAATTCCAAAGAAGTTACAGTTTTTAAATTAATGTATCCTTATATATGTATAACTGAGGAGAAAGGCTTAAATTCTGCTGTAGTGAATATAGAAACATTGGATATTATTAATTTACAAAGAGAGGATTACTGTTCTAAATATTCAAGCTATTCTAATGAGTTTTGTATTATTAATAATGAAATTCATCTTATCACCCAAACTAAATGGAATACTCTTAATATAATAAATTTAAAAACTAAAGAGATGATAACTGATATAAACAGAGATGAAAAAGAGTTTGGTATAGATTATTTTCACAGCAATTTACTAGTATCAAAAGATTATAAACATTTTCTTTCTAATGGCTGGGTATGGCATCCTATTGACTGTATAAGATATTTTAATATTGAAGAGTTTTTAAGGGTATATGAGAAATGCCAAGTAGATGTTGTTAATGAATATATAAGCGGATATAATTGGGATAGACCTATTGCTTTTATAGATAATAAAAAATTTGTTTTGGCTTGTGATAATACGAATTTTAATGATGAAGATTTTGTTTATAATCAATTAAGGTTTTATAATATAGATAATATAAAAATAGATAATAGTGATAAGTATAGATATTTAGAAAGTTATAAATCTATTAATATTAATTTATTTAGTTTAGATGAAAATAATGAAG
>NZ_JQIU01000008.1:159376-178485 GCF_002379365.1 Brachyspira sp. G79
ATAAAGATAATTTAATAGCTTTTGATTTTAATAAAGATTGTATAAATGTTAATAGCTATAATATAAAAAATAGTACTTTAGAAAATATTGCAGTTATCAATAATAATAATTGCTTTTTTAATGATATGTTTGGGATTATATATTATATTGAGAATGATACTATAAAAGAAATTAATATATAGGTTTATTATTATGTAATAATTAATTTTTATCTAATGAAGAATAAGGCATTTAAATTTATTATTATTTTGTTATAATTAGTTTTTATAAAAAATAATTATTTGGTGTGTTAAAATGATTCTCGATTTGAATAAAACATATATAAAAGTATTAAAAAAACAAAATATTTTGATATTGGGTGCCACTGTAAGAAGCGGTGTAAGTATAGCAAATATTTTATACGATATTAATACAAGTTTAAATATCAATATAAAATATGCTTTAAGCGACAGCAAAACAGAAGAACAGCTTCAGGATAGTATAGAGGCATTAAAAGATAAAAATGCCAAACTCTTTTTTGGAAATCAGGAAATATCTATTTTAGATGGTATAACTCTTATAATAATTTCTCCGGGTATTCCTCATACTATAGAGATAGTAAAAGAAGCTAAAAGAAGAGGTATAAAAATAATAGGAGAGATAGAGTTTGCTTATAATCTTTTGCCTAATAGAAATTATATAGCTGTAACAGGTACAGACGGAAAAACTACTACAGTTACTCTTATTCATAAAATAATAAGTTCATACAAAAAAGCAAGACTTGTAGGCAATGTAGGAAATACTTTTTCTAAAGAGGTTGAAACTATAGAGCCAGATGAAGATATTGTATTAGAGCTTTCAAGTTTTCAATTAGAAACAGTTGAGAAATTTCATGCTCATATAGCAGCAGTACTGAATATTGCAGAAGATCATCTTGACAGATATAAAGATATAGAAGAGTATTTCAATGCCAAAAAAAATATAAGTATCAATCAAAATAAAAATGATTTTCTTATACTTAATTATGATAATATTTATACTAATATTTGGTATAATGAACTTAATAATAACTGCAAGATGAAACTTTTGACTTTTTCATTAAAAAGCAAATTTGCAACTATTTATTATAATGAAGAAGATGAATATATATATTATGAGAATGAAAAATTATTTTCTATAAAAGAAAGAAAAATACTAGGTAAACATAATGTGGCTAATATACTTGCATCAGTTTTAGTATGTTTGAAAGATAATATACCAGCAGAGCATATTGAGCATGTTGTTAACAATTTCAAGGGTATAGAACATAGAGTAGAGTTGGTTGCCGAGATAAACGGTGTTAAATATATTAATGATTCTAAAGCTACATCGATGAATGCTGTTATTAGTGCTTTAAAATCTTTTGATAAGGATATTATACTTATAATGGGCGGACGTAATAAAAATATAGACTTTACTTCTTTAAATAATCTTATAGAAAGCAGAGTAAAAAAATTAATACTTATAGGAGAGGCTGCTGAGGCTCTTGATGATATGATACATTTTGAGAATAAGATTATTATAAAAGATTTTACAGATGCTTTTAATTATGCTTCTGCAATATCTATAAACGGTGATACCGTTTTACTTTCTCCAGGTTGTGCCAGCTTTGATATGTTTAAAAATTATGAGGAGAGGGGAAAATATTTTAAAAGTTTAGTCTATAAACTAGATAGTATTACAAAAGAATAATTTTATAATTTAATAGAATTATTTTTATTTTTGTATTTGAATATTTTTAAAAATTATTATAAAATCATTTCTCAAAATAGAAAATTTTTAAGTAAAAAAGAAATGGCTAGAAGTATTATAAACATAGTAAATATATCCAAGAGATTTGTTCATAAAGTTCTGCTTGATAATGTTAATTTGCTTATAGAAGAGAAATCAAAGATAGGCATGATAGGGCGAAACGGAGCTGGAAAAACTACTCTTTTAAAAATCCTTATGGGACTTGAAGAGCCTGATGACGGAGAGATAATATTTTCTGATGATGTGAGAATAGGTTATCTTCGTCAGCAGGGCGATTTTGATGAGAGTGAAAAAGTAATAGATTATCTTACAAGAGTAACATCAAAAGAATCTTGGAAATGCTCTAAAATAGCAAGCAGATTTGGAATAGATCATATAAAGATTAATTATAATTTAGGAAGTTTATCAAGCGGTTATAGAATGCGTGTAAAACTTGCTGAGATGATGCTTTATGAGCCTAATTTTTTAATACTCGATGAACCTTCAAACTTCTTGGATTTAAATACATTAATAGATTTAGAAAATTTTTTAATGGATTATAACGGCGGATTTTTAATAGTTTCGCATGATAGGGAGTTTTTAAAAACCACATGCGAAAAAACTATAGAAATGGAAAACGGAAAAATAACTTATTTTCCCGGTAATATAGAAGATTATTTTGAATATAAAGAAGAAAAAGAGTATACAATAAAAAAGTATAATAAAAATGTGGAAGAGAGAAAAGCCCATTTAGAGAGATTTGTCGAAAGATTCAGATATAAAGCTACAAAGGCAAAAGCTGTGCAGTCTCGTATAAAGCAGATAGAAAAATTAAAAACTATAGAAATTACACATCCAGCAAAAAATGTTAGGATAAAACTTCCAGAAGTTCCAGAAAAAAAAGGTTTTGCTCTTATTTCCGATGATTTGGCTGTTGGATACGGTGAGAAAATAGTTGCTGAAAGCGGACGTATAGAAATAGCAAGAGGAAGCAGAGTTGCTGTTTTAGGTCAAAACGGAGAAGGTAAAACTACTTTTTTAAGAACTATAGCTGGAAGACTTGAGCCAGTATCTGGAAGTTATAATTATTCATACGGTATAAAGATAGCATATTTCGGAGAAGATACTTATAAAAATGTAACCTCAAATGATACAGTTTTGTCATATTTAAAAAAGAATGCCAAGCAGGGATTATTAACTCAGGAACTTTTAACACTTTTAGGAAGTTTTTTATTTTCAGGCGAAGATGTGAATAAAGATGTAAAGGTTTTAAGCGGCGGTGAGATGGCAAGGCTTTCACTTCTAGCTGCCATTACACAATGTGCTGATGTACTTATTTTGGACGAGCCTACTAACCATTTGGATTTTGAAACTGTTGAGGCACTTGCATCCTCTTTAAGAGATTACGGCGGAACAATATTTTTTACTTCGCATGACAGAACTTTTGCCAGTATGCTTGCTGATACTATAATAGAAGTTAAGGATAAAAAACTTTCGCTTTATTCTGGGGATTATGAGGCTTATGTTTATAGGGTAAGAATTGAAGCATTGGAAGAGGAAGAAAAGGAATTAGAGTATCAGGAAAAAAACAGTGTTAAAGAAAGTAGTAATAATACTGAAGAAAAGAATAATAGCAATTATGAAGAGAGAAAAAAAATTAGAAGTAAACTTTCAAAATGCGAATCTATGCTGAAAAAGCATGAAAAACAAATTGAGGATTATAAAAAAGAAGAGGCGGATATATTAAAGTTTTTTGAGACTTCTTCAAGTTATGATGATGAGAAGAGCAAGCGTTTATTGGAAGTAAAAAGATTAATAGAAGAAACTGAAAACGAATGGCTTTTGGTCAATGAAGAGATAGACAGTATAAAGGCTATGTTATAAGTAAAATAAAATGTAGGAGATAGTCAAATTATGAGAATTTTTAAAAATGCTAAGATTTACTCTATGGATAAAAACGACAGTATTTATGAAGCTTTAGCTGTTGAAAATGGCAGAATAGTATTTGCAGGAACTAATGAAGAGGTGTTAAAAAAATATGCAGATGCTGAAGAGATTATTGATTTGGAAGGCAGAACTGTTATACCGGGATTTAATGACAGCTGTGTTAATTTTGTAGGGTTTGCCCGTTTTAATACTATGCTTAATTTGAGCAAATGTGAGTCTATAAGAGAGGTTATTGAATTAGCCAAAAATGCTGAAAAATATGAAGGCTGGATTATAGGCTGGGGTTGGAATCAGGATTATTTTGAAGAGAAAAGAATGCTTAATAAAAATGATTTGGATAAAATATCTAGTGAATATCCTGTGGCTTTTAGAAGAATATGTGGTGAGATGATAGTTGCAAATAGTAAAGCTCTTGAATTATGCGGTGTTACTGAAAAAATGAAATCTGACAGTATAGATTTTGAAAACGGACTTATAAGTTCTAAAGATATGATATTAATTTTATCAAAAATTAAATCATTAGAAATAGATACTTTAAAATTAATAATATTAGATACTCAGGAGCAATTTTTCAAAATGGGTATTACTTCTGTACAGACAGATGATTTAAGAAGTTTGCCAGATTTTGATTATAGAAAAATAATAGACGCATATCAAAAACTTAATAGAGAGAAAAAATTAAAAATAAGAGTATGCGAGCAGGCACAGTTTATAAATAAAAAAGATATAGATGATTTCAGAGAGTATTATTATTATCAATATATTAACGATGAAAGATTTAAAGTAGCACGCATAAAAGTTATTATAGACGGCGGTATAGGTTCAAGAACAGCACTTTTAAGAGATGATTATAATGATGCTAAAGGTTTTAGAGGTGTTACTCAGTATCAGCAGGAAGAGCTTGATGAATTGGTAGAGTACGCTAATAGTTTGGATTATTCTTTGGCTATACAGGCTACTGGAGACGGTGCTATTGACATGGCATTAAAATCAATAGAAAAAATAAAAGATACTAAAGATTTTAAATATAGAAGAAATGGTTTGGTTCATTGTCAGATAACAGATAAAGAATTATTTGAAAGAATGAAGCAGTTAAATGTAGGTATATATTATCAGCCGATATTCCTTCACTATGATATGCATATTGTAGAGGATAGGGTAGGACATGAAAAGGCTTCTACTAGCTATGCTTTTAAAACAGCAATGGATATGGGAGTAAAAATAGGATTTGGTTCTGCTGGTCCTGTTGATGGTATTAGTGTTATGGAAGGTATACACTGTGCTGTTAATAGAGAGGATTTAAATGGCTGGCCTGAAGGCGGCTGGATGCCTCAGGAAAAACTTACAGTAAAAGAGGCAGTTTATTTATATACTATGGGAAGTGCTTATATGTCTTCTGAAGATAATATTAAAGGAAGCATTGAAGAGGATAAATTAGCTGATTTTATAGTTTTGGATAGAGACATATTTGAGGCAGATGTTAAAGATATAAAAAATATAAAGGTATTAAAAACTATAATTGACGGCGATATAGTTTATAGTGCATGATATTATTTGATTAAAAATTAAAAAAAGGGGCTTAATTATTAAATTAGCCCCTTTATTTTTTATTGCTGTACAAAAAATTTTATTTTAATATTTTTAATAGTTTGTAGGAATAAGTTTTATTGTATTATAACAATAAATATTATTCTTTATTATTCTTTAACAGCTCCTCCAGTTAATCCTGATATAAAGTATTTTTGTAATGCTAGAAATACTGCCATTATAGGAACAACAGCAAATATAGCACCAACCATAATTTGTCCATAGTCTATTCTAGTATCAGCTTTCAACTGAGCCAATGCTACAGGCAATGTGAATTTTTCAGGAGTATTTAATATAATTAAAGGCCAAGTAAAGTTAGTCCATTCAGCAACGAACATATATATTCCCAAAGCAGTTAAAGCAGGTATCATTAAAGGCATAACTATTTTTATAAATATAGTCCATTCATTAGCACCGTCTATTCTAGCAGCTTCTATCAAAGTATCAGGAACAGAATGGAAGTTCTGCCTCATTAAAAATATACCGAAAGCTCCTGCTATATCTGGAAGTATTATTGCTAAATGAGTATCTTGTATATTTAAAGCAGTCATCATTCTGTATAAAGGAACTAATTTAGCATGAGCGGGAAGCATCATTGTAAGCATTATAATTACAAATACTATATTTCTTCCTTTATAATTGAATTTAGAAATAGAGTATGCTGCCATTGAACATACTAATAAATTAATAATAGTATATATAACAGCAATTTTAAATGAATTAAATAATGCATACCATATAGGTATTCTCTCCTGCAAATTTTTTAAGTTTTCAAAAAAATTGTCTCCAAAAGTCATAGGAGGCGGAAATAAAAATATATCCCCTGATACTCTTGTAGAAGCTATTAACATAAAAAATAGCGGGTAAACACATGCTATCATACCTATTGTAAGAACAATATATAATATTATTCTAGTTATTTTTTGCTGTTTTGCTCTTGTCATTTTTTATCCCCTCCAAATTTCAATTGAAGCCTAGAAAGAAATCCTACTATTACAAGTATAGCTACTGATATTGTAGCAGCATAAGTTAAGTTAATAGATTGGAATGCCTGTCTGTATATGTATAATCCCAAACTTATAGTTGAATTATTAGGTCCTCCGTTTGTTAGAAGGTAAGGTTCTGTAAATAGGTTTAGAGTACCTATAGTTGATAGTATGGTAGAGAATAATATAACAGGCTTAAGCATTGGGATTGTAATATGAACAAACTGCTGCCAAGCATTAGCTCCGTCAATAGTAGCAGCTTCATAGTAATCTTCTGGTATTCCCTGAAGTCCTGCCAATATTATAATCATATTATATCCAGTCCATCTCCAAGTCATTATAAGCATTATTACTATTCTAGCAGGCCAAGTTTGAGTAAGCCACATAACTGGCTGTAAATTAAATAAAGATAATAAATAATTTATTACTCCTCTCTCTTGAAAGAGTATTACAAATATTAAACTGTATGCTACAGATTCTACGATGAATGGTATAAAAAATATTGTTCTGTATAATCCTTTTAATTTTGTAATTCCTCTATGAAGTGCTATAGAAAGAAGTATAGCTAATAATGTCATTATAGGAACTTGTATAATTAAATATATTAAAGAGTTTTTTAAAGATACATAAAAGTATTGATCTGAAAATAATCTTTTGAAATTGTTAATGCCGTTAAATACTAAATGACCTCTGGTTTGAGTCATAAAGCTTAAGAATATAGTTTCTATAAGCGGGTATATGCTAAATAAAACTATAAATACTAAAGCTGGGGCAATAAAGAGCCATGGTGTAATATTTTTCTTTAATTGCATCTGCCGCCCTCCTTATTATTTTTTATTTTATAAGATTATACGGTATTAAATGATTTTTTAATACCGTATAAATATAATTTTTAATAATATTATTAAATTTTTAATTCTAGTTTATCATTAGTAATAAAAATTATTATTTTATTATTTTTCTTCCAGTTATGCTGTTTGCCTGCTGAGCGGCTGCATCCAAAGTTTCCTGTATATCAGAATTATTGTTAATAATCTCCTCATATGCACTTACTGCTACATTTCTTAAATCAGAATAGTCATCAGAATTGTATAAAGCAGGAGGTATATTTTTAGTAACTTTACCTAACAATTCATTATAGTTTTGATTTCCGAAATAAGGATCAGGCTGTAAGAATCTTTCATCTTCATAAGCAGGAAGATAAGAAGGGAAAAGTCCGTATTTTTCATACATTAAAAGCTGGCTATCTGTGTTAAGAAGAGAATGTTCTATAAAAGCCCAAGCAGCAGCCTGTTTAATAGGGTCTGTAGCAGTTATAGTAAGAGTAGAACCGCCTAAAGAAGAAGCTCTTACTCCGCCTTGAGTATAAGCAGGTATTTCCATAGCTTTCCATTTACCAGCCATTTCTGGCATTTGATCTTTCATAGTGCCGCCCCACCAGCCGCCGTTAAAGCTCATAGCTATTTCTCCGTTTTTATGTGCTCTTATTCCAGTATCCCAGTTTACTGTATTTAATACTAATCCCTCGTCTATTAATCTTTTTACAAGCTGCATACTTTCTACAGCTCTTGGAGAAGATAGAGTAATATTTCCGTTTGTATCAAGATAGTATATGTTGTTTTGAACCATTAAAGTTCTCCATACACCGTCATCTTGAGTAAAGCTAAAACCAGTCAATTTTACATTCGGAAGTTTTGCCTGCAAGTCTTTTCCAGCTGCAATTAAATCATCATAAGTTTCAATGGTGTTAGGGTCTATTCCTGCTTCTTTGAATAAATCTTCTCTATAATAGATCACTACAGGACCAGAATCCCAAGGTATAGAAGTTAGTTTTCCTTCAGTATCATAACTTGTAGGAACTTTTGATGGGTCTACGATAGAGTTAAAATTTGTAGGAACTAAAGTTTTTAAATCTAAAAATCTTTGAGGATAAGTTTCAGAATAAGTTTGAATGAAATCGCTTTCTATCTGCATTATATCTGGTATTCCCTGACCTGAAGATAATACAACGCCTGCTTTTTCATATAATTGAGGCGGACCTCCAAATTCCTGAACATTAATTTTTATTTTAGGGTATTTTTCATTGAATGTTTTTGCTGTTTCCATTAATGCTTTAGCAGCTACATTCCAGCCCCAAACAGTAAGTTCTGTTTCAGTATCTGTATCTATTACTGGTAAGTTTACTTCAATTTGTTCTGCTGCATTATTTCCAGAGCAGGAGAGCATAATTGCTGTAACCGATACCAGTAATAGATAATAAAAATATTTCCTAATCATAAAGTACTCCTATAATTATTATATGTTATATTATAGTAATATTTAATAGAAAAATCAATTTGAAAATATAATAATATTATAACTTTTAAAAAATATTAAATTACCGTATTAATTTGGTAGTTTTTTATTTATATAAATTATAATAGACTTGTTTCAAAACCACTTGACAAGATTATATATAAAATTTTATAATTTATAAATTATAAAAGCAATGTTTTATATGTCGTATAACTTATTATTTTAGTATATAAATATGCAGTCCTTTTGCTTCTTTGGGTCACCAAAAGAAGTGGGGTCTGGGGCAAAGCCCCAGTTGTAAAATAAAAATACTAAAAATTGAAATAGTATAAATTTTCTTAATTTAGTTTTGAAACAAGTCTAATACTATAAATAAAAAAGCGTCCTGCATTACAGAACGCTTATATGTTTTAAGTTATAATATTATTATTTTGCTAATTTTCTTCCAGTAGCACCGCTTATTTGCACAGCAGCATCATCTAAAGTTTTTTGTATATCAGCATTATTGTTTAGAATAGCCTCATAGGCAGCAACACATATATTACGAATTTCAGAGTAATCAGATGAAGTATAAATAGCAGCAGGTATCTGTTTAGTTATATCTCCTAGCATTTGATTAAATCCTTCTCCGAAATACTCATCAGCTTCTTGGAATCTAGCATCATCATAAACAGGCAAATATGATGGGAACAAGCCGTAATTTTTATACATAAGTAATTGACTATCAACATTTAATAAAGAGTGTTCTATAAATGCCCAAGCAGCAGCCTGTTTTATAGGGTCTGAAGCTGTAATTGTTAGAGTAGAACCGCCATGAGAAGAAGCCCTAACTCCTCCTTTAGAATAAGCAGGCATAGGCATAATAGCCCATTTTCCTTTCATTTCTGGCATCTGATCTTTTATAGTACCAGCCCACCAAGCACCTGATATATAAGTAGCTACTTCTCCGCTTTTATTAGCTCTAATAGATCCGTCCCAATTAACAGTATTAGCCATTATACCTTCGTCTAAGAAACTTCTTAATACTTTTGTACTTTCTATAGCAGCTGGGGAAGATATAGTAACCTCTCCGTTTTTATTTAAGTAGTATGTATTATTTTGAACCATCAAATTTCTCCATACTCCGTCATCTTGAATAAACATATTTCCTAAGAATTTCATATTTGGAAATTTTTCTTGGAATTTTTTTCCAGCGGCTATGTATTCATCATAAGTAGTTATGCTGTTAGGATCAATTCCAGCTTCTTTAAATAAATCTGCTCTATAAAATACTACTACAGGACCAGAATCCCAAGCTATTGCTACTAATTTTCCTTCTGTATCATAACTTGTAGATACTTTTGAAGGGTCAACTTTTGTATCAATATCTTTTGGAGCTAATGATTTTAAATCTAAAAAATATTGAGGATAAGTTTCTGCATAAGTTTGGACATAATCACTTTCAAGCTGCATAATATCTGGAACACCTTGTCCTGAAGATAATACAACACCTGCTTTTTCATATAGTTGTGATGCACCGCCAAATTCCTGTACAGTGATTTTTATTTTAGGGTATTTTTCATTGAATGTTTTTGCAGTTTCTTCTAATGCTTTGGCAGCAACATTCCAACCCCATACAATAAGCTCAGTTTCAGTGTTTTCATCTATAGCTGGAAGTTCTACTATTTCAACTTGTTTTTTTCCGCTACCGTTACATGAAAAAAGAACTATAGAAAATAAAGTGATTAGAAACAGATTTAAATAATGTTTCATATGACAACTCCTTAGTAATATAAGTAAATTTATTATACTATTTATATTATAAAAAGCAATTTTATTAAGTTAAAAAAGGTTAATAATATGTATTTTTATAAATTATTGTAGAAGGAGAAATATATAATATGATATAGGTGCGGTTAATATGACACTGTCAAATATATCAAATACCCCTCCATGACCTGGAAACAATTTGCTTGAATCTTTGGTATCATACATTCTTTTTATAAGGCTTTCACCCATATCTCCAAGAAATCCTGTTACAGTAAATATTGAAGTTAATAGCATTATTTGAGGCAATGTAAAGTTTGGTATATTTTTCCCAAGTATTGGAGACAAATATCCCTTAGAATAAAGATAGTAATATAAAAGTCCCATAGGTATTGTAAATATAAACATTCCTATAAGTCCCTCATAGCTTTTATTTGGGGATGCACTATTTGAAAGTTTATGCTTTCCTATTTTTCTTCCTATTACATATCCGCCAGTATCACTTAGCCAAGCACATAATAATATAAAAACTATATAATATTTACCGCTAGGCATAAAACGCATAAGAGATATATGCCATACTCCTAACCCTACATATATAAAGCAGAAAACAGCAGTTAATATCGCTCTTCCTTTTTCTTCAAAAGTTGAAACATTAACTTTAAATATATTTATGATAAATAGTGCTGCTATTAAGGCAAAAACCATGACTAATGATAGATCCATAGAAGGATTTTTTGTTTCTATTATTTTATAAAGTGCTGAAAAATCACCTTTGAATATATTAACACCGCAAATAGTTATAATATATCCTAATACCATAGCTATCATAGTAGCAACAACAGTTCTTAAATTTTTTTGTCTGTGAACTTTAGCCATATAAAATATTTCAGATGCACTAAAAATTGATATTGATAATATTAATAAATGAAACAGAGAAATAACTTTATCATAAAGCAATATTATAGTAAAAAGTGGCAATGTAACTGCTACTGATATGAGTCTTTTCTTCATAATAAAATTATAAGCCTCCGTATCTTCTATTTCTATTTGAATATTCTTCTATAGCTTTTTTAAAATCTTCTTTAGAGAAATCGGGCCATAATACATCAGTAAAATATAACTCACTGTATGAGGCTTGATACATAAGAAAATTGCTTAGTCTTGCCTCTCCAGACGTTCTTATGATAAGATCTGGGTCTGGCATATCTTTTGTATATAGATAATTTTGAATAAAGTTTTCATCGATATTTTCTATATCTATTTTATTATTTTTAGCATCATAGCATATATTTTTTACAGCATTTTTCAGTTCATCTCTAAAACCATAATTCAAAGCTAATACTACAGTTAATATCGGATTTTTACATTTTTCCAATGTTTCTTTTTCTGTTTCTTCTATAGTTTTTATAGTATCTTTTGGGAAAAGAGATATATCACCTATATGTTTTACCAGTATATTATTAGAAATCAGTCTTTTTATTTCTTTTTTATAGAATTCTTTTAATAATTGAAAAAGAGCTTTTTTTTCTTCTTCAGGTCTTTTCCAATTTTCGGTGGAGAAAGCATATAAAGTTAAGTATTTTATATTAAGTTCTCCAGAGGCTTCGACTATATTAATTACATTTTCACTTCCAGCTCTATGTCCGTAACTTCTGCTTTTATTATGAGCTTTTGCCCATCTTCCGTTACCGTCCATAATTATAGCTACATGTATAGGGGTATTCTGTTCAATCATATAGTATCTAATTCTTTTTCTTTGGTATTAATCATTTCATCTATTTTTTTGATATAGGCATCTGTTTCATTTTGTATTTTTTTCTCTTGAGATTTTGATTCATCTTCAGTGATTGTTTTATCTTTCAATTCTTTTTTTATTTTATCATTTTCATCTCTTCTTATATTACGTACAGCTATTTTAGCTTCTTCGCCTCTATGTCTTACACCTTTTTTTAATTCTTCTCTTCTTTCTTTTGTAAGTTCAGGCACAACTATTCTTATATTACCGCCATCATTGAAAGGATTAAAACCTAAATCAGCTTTCAATATAGCTTTTTCTATGTCGCTAACCAATCCTTTATCGAATGGCTGTATCATAATAGTTCTTGAATCTGGAGTAGAAACATTTCCAACCTGTTTTAACGGCATATTGCTTCCGTAAGCCTCTACTTTAACTCCGTCTAGTATAGAAGCATTAGCTCTTCCTGTTCTTATACCTTTTAGATCATTTTGCAAACTTGAAATAGCTTTTTCCATTCTGTCTTTATACGATTCTTTTGACATAGATAATAAAACCTCTTTTAATTTTAAATAATTTTACTTTAATAAATTATAATTTAATATAATACTATTGTCAAGTTAATTATTATATATATAATTTATGGTTTTGTTATGTTGTATAATTTTTTATTTTGTTTGATAATAATATTTATTTAAATTTTATTAAAATAATAAAAAATTTAAAAATATTATAAAATTTATTTGAATTATAATAATAATAATATAAAAAAAATTTTACAATGCTGTAAATAAAATGATTTTAAGTTATAATTAATAATCAAAAATATAGAGAGTATATTTATGAATATATTAGTCAGTGCCTGCCTTTTAGGTATAAAATGCAGATATGACGGAAGAGATAATGAAGTTTGTCATTTAAATAAACTCATATCTAAAGGATATAATCTTATACCAATATGCCCTGAGCAGTTAGGAGGGCTTTCTACTCCAAGAGAGCCGTCAGAAATTGTTGAAGGTAAAGTCATTAATAAATGCGGCAAAGATGTTACTAATGAATTTATAAAGGGTGCTGAAGAAGCATTAAAATTAGCAAAATTATATAATGCTGAATTAGCCATATTAAAAGAGAGAAGTCCTTCATGTGGATTTGGAAAGGTATATGACGGTACTTTTAATAAGGTATTAATAAATGGTAACGGCATTTGTGCTGATTTACTCTTTAATAATAATATAAAAATTATAGGTGAGTATAAAATAAAAGAATATTTTGAATTATAGTATATTGAATTATTTATTTTATCTTATATAATTAAACTATGTATTTGCTGGAATTTAACGAAATACCAAAAGAAGTTATTTGGGGGGGCACTTCATTAGCTTCCATATATTCAAAACCTTTTGATAAAAATAAAACAATAGGTGAGAGTTGGGAAATTTGTGATTTACCTAATGATAATAGTATAGTATCTAATGGTGAACTTAAAGGAAAAACTTTATCATATTTGGTAAAAGAATACGGCAGTAAACTTTTAGGAAGAAAATGTAAAGAATATTATTTTCCGCTGCTAATAAAACTTATAGATGCAAGAGATAAATTATCTATACAAGTACACCCTGATGAAGAATATGCTAATAAAAAGCATAATAAACATGGTAAAAATGAGATGTGGTATGTTGTTGATGCATTAGAGAATGCTGAACTTCTTATAGGATTAAAGGAAAGTATTACTAAAGAAGATTTAAAGAGAGCTTTGCTTAATAAGGAAAATATAGAAGATAAATTCAATTATTTTCATATAAAAAAAGGAGATGCTTTTTATATACCAAGCGGCTGCATACATGCAATATTAGGAAATGCTGTTATAGCAGAGATACAAACTCCAAGCGATGTTACATATAGGCTTTACGATTGGAATAGGCTTGATAAAAATGGAAAATCTAGGGAGCTTCATATAGAAGATTCTTTTAATGTTATAAAAGATATTAATGCTTTTAATTTAAAATCTGTTAAATGTAACAAATTCAAAGATACCTCATTAGAAATTAATACTGTGTTTTCTAATGAATACTTTACGGTAGAAGAATATATTGTTAATGGGCAGTATTATTCCAAACCTACTAAAGAAAGTTTTGAAATAATTATGGTTATTGATGGAAATGGCTCTATAGAATCGGATATTCCAGATAATATTATTAACCTTAATATTGGAAAAACTGTTTTGGTACCAGCTAGTTTGGGAAATTATATAATAAATAGCAGTGATGGCATAAAATTTCTGAGGGTAACTGTATAATATGAGCGATATTATTATAGAATTAAAAGATGTTTACAAGACTTTTGGACCTCAAAGAGTACTTAATGGTGTTAATCTTAAGGTTAATAGAGGAGAGACTTTATCCGTTATAGGAAATTCAGGATGTGGCAAAAGTGTGCTTATAAAACATTTAATAGGTTTGCTTCAGCCTGATTCTGGAACTATCGTTGTAGATGGACAGGATATAAATAAAATTTCTGATAATGAACTTACAGAAGTAAGAAAGAAATTTGCTATGGTGTTTCAAGGTGCTGCATTATTTGATTCTTTAAATGTATATGAAAATGTAAGTTTCGGGCTTAGAAGAATAAAAAAAGATATGCCTGAAGATAGAATAAAAGTAAAAGTAGCAGAAGTTCTTGAAATGGTAGGTATGCCAAATATAGAACATAAAATGCCTTCTGAATTATCAGGTGGTATGAAAAAACGTGTAGGTTTGGCACGTGCTATTGCTATGGATCCTCAAATACTTCTTTATGATGAGCCTACAACTGGACTAGACCCTGTAATGTCTAGGGTTATAGATGATTTAATAGTAAAAATGCAGTCTATTCTTAATGTTACAAGTATCGTTATTACTCATGATATGACTAGTGTATTTAGAATGTCTGACAGAGTTGTTATGCTTTATAAGGGGCAGATTATTGAGGGAGGAGATCCTGATCATTTAGGAGAAACAGAAAATCCGCATTTAAAATTCTTTTTTATGAGCAGTATAGCAAAAAAAGGTGAAGATATAGAAAGCATAAGACCAAAAGATTAATTCATTTTTTATATATAATTTTTAGGATAAGGAAAACTATTATGAAAAATAAAGTAAAATTAGGTATATTTTTTATTGTAACATTAGTATTATTTGTTGGTGCTATAATATTACTTGGTAAGATAAAATTAAAAGGCGATGGATACAGACTTTATGTAGATTATGTATTTATAGGTGATTTGCAGGAAAACGGTAAGGTATCATATAGAGGCGGCGGTATACAGATAGGATTTATTGAAAAAATAAGTATTAATCCAGATGGAACTATTAGAGTAACTTTGTTTATAACAGATAAAACTGTTGTAATACCTGAAGGAACAAAATTTTCTATACAGACAGTTGGTCTAGGACTTGGAGAGAAGTATATAATGGTATCTCCCCCTGCCACTACTACCACAGGTATGACAAGCATAGCAGCTGGCAGTGTAATAAAGGGTGTAGAACCATTCAGTATAGAAACTACATTGGGGTCTATTGGAGATATAGGAAAAGATTTGAATTTTCAGGAGTTTTCATCAGTAATAACTAATTTGGCACAAACTATAAATATGATATCAGATATTATAGGTACTAATGAAATAACTATAACAAAGGCTATTTCAAATGTTAATGATAGTTTAGCTAATATTAATAATATAACTAGGGATTTATCTTATATTATTGCTGATGTTGAAAGAGGAAAAGGTACTGCAGGAGCTGTAATGAAAGACCCTACTTTGCAGACTAATATTAATGAAATAATAAACAATATGAGAATATTTAGTGAAAAATTAAGAGATAACCCTTCAACTTTACTATTTAGAGAAACAGAAAAGAAATAATAGGGGGGATAATAATGATAGATGATATTATAACATTAATTATGAAAGGTCTTAAAGGTATTTCTAGTAATAAAGAAAAAAACAAGGCATCACTATCAGAAAAAGAAATAGAATACAATAATATATTAAAAGAAATAAATGATATTCCAAAATCTAAGTTAAATAAATGCTTAAAATCTGCAGAAAAAATAGCTGTAAAAGCAGGTAAATATTCTTTGAAATATTTCGGCTGCCCTAAAAGTATATCCAAGAAAGGAAAAACGGATTTATTTACAGAAGTTGATTTAAAAAATGAAAAGATTATTAAGGAATATTTATTAAAGTGCTATCCGAAATTTGGTTTTTATGGGGAAGAGTCAAGTATTTCAGATAGTTCTGAAGTAAAAAAATTTACTTGGATAGTAGATCCTATAGACGGGACTAGTAACTTTGTACATGGATATCCATTTTATTGTGTATCAATAGGTCTTGCTTATAAAGGTATACCTATACTTGGTGTTGTTTATGCTCCTTTAACTAACACAGTTTATAAAGCACATATTAAATCTAAGGCTTATAAAAATGATAAGGTTATTAAAGTAAGCAGCAGTAGTAAACTAGCAGAATCAATGATAATAACAGGTTTTTATTACAATGCCAGTGTAGATGATGATTTCTTACATGATAGAATGGTAGATTTTGCTAACATGGTAAAAAGAACTCTGGCATTAAGACGTGATGGTTCTGCTGCTCTTGATATATGTATGGTAGCAGAAGGTGCTGCAGACGGATTTTTTGAATACGGGCTTTCCCCTTGGGATATATGTGCTGGTACAGTTATACTAAAACGTGCAGGCGGAATGGTAAGTAATATAAATATGAAAGAATATAATATTTTCTCAAAAAAACAATATATAGCAAGTAATAAAAAAATTCACAAAGAAATGATAAAGGTACTTGAATAAGTTTTTAATAGATATAAAATAGGAACAATAAAAAAACAATAAAAGAGAAGGAATGTTTTATGGTAGAAGGAAAAAGAGGTAAGGTTGTTCAAGTTGTAGGTTCTACCCTAGATGCTGAATTTGAAGAAGGACATCTTCCTGCTATATTAAATGCACTTTATATAGATAAAGAAATAGAAGGTGTTCAAAGACATATAATCTGCGAAGTTCAGCAGCATTTAGGAGGAGGAAGAGTAAGAGCTATAGCTTTGGAGTCTACAGATGGTATATCTAGGGGTGATGATATATTTGATACAGAAAATCATATAATGGTGCCTGTAGGAACTGAAACTATAGGAAGAATTTTTAATGTATTAGGTCAGACAGTTGATAAGGGAGAGCCGATAGAGGCAAAAGAGTATAGATCTATACATGCTTCACCTCCAAAATTTGAAACTTTAGAGCCTAAGCTTGAAATTTTTGAAACAGGTATTAAGGTAATAGACTTATTAGCTCCATATATTAAAGGCGGTAAAACAGGTCTTTTTGGAGGTGCTGGAGTAGGTAAGACAGTTCTTATAATGGAGCTTATACATAATATAGCAAGCGAGCATGGCGGTTATTCAGTATTTGCTGGTGTTGGTGAAAGAACAAGAGAAGGTAATGATTTATGGTCTGAGATGAAGGAATCGGGAGTTATTAATAAAACTTGTCTTGTTTATGGTCAGATGAATGAGCCTCCTGGAGCAAGACTTAGAGTAGCATTAACTGCATTAACTATGGCAGAGTATTTCAGAGATTCAGCAGGTCTTGATGTTCTTTTATTTATAGATAATATATTCAGATTTACTCAGGCTGGAAGTGAGGTGTCAGCACTTCTTGGACGTATGCCTTCAGCAGTAGGTTATCAGCCTACATTGGCAACGGAAATGGGGGGACTTCAGGAGAGAATTACATCTACTAGAAATGGTTCAATTACATCTATACAGGCTGTTTATGTACCTGCTGATGACCTTACAGACCCTGCTCCTGCTACAGCATTTACTCACCTTGATGCTACTACTGTATTATCAAGGGAAGTTAGTGAAAAAGGTATATATCCTGCAGTAGATCCTCTCGCTTCAACAAGTAGAATATTAGATCCTAATATTTTGGGTCAGGATCATTATGATACTGCAAGAAGAGTTCAGCATATACTTCAAAGATATAGAGATTTACAGGATATTATTGCTATACTTGGTGCTGATGAGCTTTCAGAAGAGGATAAATTGGTTGTATCGCGTGCTAGAAAAATAGAACAATTTTTAAGTCAGCCTTTTTTTGTTGGAGAGCAGTTTACAGGGCTTCAGGGAAGGTATGTTAAATTAGAGGATACTATTAGAAGCTTTAAAGGTATTTGTAATGGTGATTATGATGATTTGCCAGACCAAGCATTTAGATTTGTAGGATCTATAGAAGAAGCTGTATCTAAAGCTAAAACTATGAGTAATTAATATACTATTACTGCTAAATAATAATAGTATTATACCGATAGTTTAAATAGTATTCAAAATATTTTATAGGTTGTATAGTATGCTTTTTCAAGTAAATGAAGATAAACTAAAAAGAAGATTAAAATTTTATATACCAATATCTTTTATCATAATGGCCTGCATATCAGTAGGTTCATACTCTATCCTACTAAAAACTATTTATCAGTTGGAAAATTCATTGATAGGTTATGTATATTTATTTATTCTTCTATTAATGATAGTTATTCCTATTAGTATGTTTTTTGACTGCTTAAAAGTAGAAAGAGGAAAATATATACCATTAGGAAAAATATTTGTTATTAAATCAGGTATTGCTGTAATTTTGGTAGCAATTGTATCATATACTATACACCTATTAACAAAAAAAGTTACATTATTTGAAATAGTTAATATACGTCTGACAATGGTAATATTTTTGATTACTATAGCTATGACGTTTTCATCTATATTTTTTAATATATTAGTAAGACCTTTATATAAGAAGACTGGTAGAAAAGAGTATTATTTGCCTATGGTTTATAGTTTTTTGCCTGCTTCTATGGCTACTATGATATTTATTGTTACATTAATTAATGGTTTGCATTACAGATCAGAAATACTTTATGATAGTCAATATGATATGATGTTGAAAAAAGGTTATGCTAATGATTTTATCAATAATTTTTATGATGGTATGTCTAAATATGTTACAGTAGCAGATAATAT
>NZ_JQIU01000008.1:179022-194460 GCF_002379365.1 Brachyspira sp. G79
TATTTAAGTACAAGATATTCTAATGATCGTAATATTGCAGGGTTTTCTATTTTTATAAGAGATTTTGAAAATATTAACATATCTCTTAATACTGAGGGTATGAATAATTTGGCTATAGAGTGGAAATATGATATAAATAATTTGGTTACAATAAGTACCAATCTAAGACCGAATCTTTCTGGAAATAATTTGGCAAAAATGTATGATGGTACTAATTCTATAGTTGATATTATACCTAATTCAGATGTGTTTTATATTTATGAGCCTATTATATTAAATAATAAGAATATTGGTTTAATTAGTTTAGAAGTAAGAAGTTCAGTTTATCAGGATATATTAAGCGATGTAACTTTTAAAAA
The DNA here is from genome assembly GCF_002379365.1 of Brachyspira sp. G79. Lineage (GTDB taxonomy): Bacteria > Spirochaetota > Brachyspiria > Brachyspirales > Brachyspiraceae > Brachyspira. Next base: position 179,382 of record NZ_JQIU01000008.1, read on the forward strand.
TAATTTGGATATTTTTATAACAGATGATTTATATGTTATAAAGGCTTCAAATAATCCTGCAGCTTTAGGAGCTATGCAGAGAGATTTGGATAATGCAGTTGTTTCTGCCGATATTAAAGATACTAGAAATAATAATTATAGAAATAGCATTAGCGATGTTAAGATTATTACTTTGAAAAATACAAATAAATTTGCAATTAAATATTCTGTATTTAACAATTTGTATATTATTAATTTATGGCAGCACAGCAATGCTTATAATAATCAATTGTTTAGAGAAACTATTATTAAATCTTCAGTGGCTATTTATTTGGGATTATTGGCATTTTTAATAGTAATACTTGCTCTAATTCTTTCTTTAAGAAAAACTCTTGTATTTGCTAAAAATGTTTCTGATTCTATTAGTGAAGGAGACGGGGATTTAACTATAAGGCTTCCTGTTATTAGTAATAATGAGTCAGGAGAGTTAGTTCATTCTTTTAATAAGTTCTTGGATAAAGTAAAAAATATTATTGTAAGTGTAAAAAACAATGCTTATACTTTAACTGGAAATATTCAAAATATGAGAGCTTCTATTAGTATTAGTATAAGCGATTTTAATACTATATATAAAGAATTTGAAACAGAACTTGAAAATTCTAATAAAATAGCTGAATCTTCTGCAAATGCTGCTAGAGTAAGTTTTATGCAGAGGACTAGATTTACAGCAGTTAATGAAACAGTTCAGTTATTATTAGAAAATATCAATGATATTAACAATAAAATGAAACTTCAATCAGAGGCAGTATCTAAGACAAGCAGTTCTGTTCAACAGATGATGGCAAATATTGTTACTGTAAGCCATGGAGCTACAAAAGCAAATGATTATGCCAAAATACTTTATACAGAAGCTCAGGATGGAAGTAATATAGGAGAATCTGTTGTGGATTCTATTCAAAGTATTAAAGAATATTCTAAACAGATTACAAATATTACTCAGGTTATACATAATATTGCTGAACAGACTAACCTTTTGGCTATGAATGCGGCAATAGAGGCAGCACATGCAGGTGAGCATGGAAGAGGATTTACAGTTGTTGCTGATAAAATTAGAAAATTGGCAGAAGATACAGGTGAAAACTCTAAAATAATTAATGAAATTATTGAAGAAACTACTCAGGCTATAGATAAAACTGTATCTTTAGCTTTTAGAAGTTCTGAATCTATGGAAAAAATTTTGGAAGGCTCTAATACTCTTGCAGATTTAATAGCTACTATATCAGGGGCTAATGATGAGCTTGATATAGGAAGACGTGAAATTTTAATGAATATTACTAACTTGAATAATATTACTGAAGATGTGCAGGAGCTTTCTCTTAAACAAATGCAGATGAGTTCGGCGGTTAGTCAGAATATATCAAGTGTTGATAAATTGGCTGAAGATGTTGTTAATGTTGTTAATGCTACAGAAAGTGATATGAAAGAGCTTGTAAATTCTATAGAGAATGTTTCTAATCTTTCTACTACAAGCAGTAATAATATGGAAGTTATGGATAAGAGAATTAAAGAACTTCAATATATATTCTTGCAGTTATATAAATTGGTTATATCCTTTAAAACTGAAAAGACCGAGGAAGAGATTGCTAAAGATAAAGTAAAAACAGCTACTGTAGATAAAGCAAGATTAAAATTAGAACGTAAGGCAGAAAAACAAAGAGTTAAAGAAGAGAAAAGAAGATTAAAAGAGTTGAGAAAGGAAAGTAATAGAGTAAAAAATAAATAATTTATAATAATAACGTAGTTTCATTATGAAAAGAATTAGTATTTTTGTATTGATATTTCAGCTATTACTCTTTAATATAGTTTTCTCTGAAATAAGCCATAAGTTTTACTGGAATTTGGAGAAAGGTAAAAGAATAGAATCCGTTAAAACTGCTGATGTTGAATATTATGAGAATGGGATATTAACAAGTACATATAAAGAAAGAAACATTGTTGATTTAACAGTGATAGCCATTGCTCCTAAAGGCGGATATAGAGTTAGCGGAGTATTTAAAATTTTCAGAATGATGAAAGGTGAAAAAGTTTTTCATCTTGATGAAGAGTATACAAGCGATTTTATTATACATACCAATGGTAAATTTGAAGTGCCTTATAATTATTTTATGCCTAATGTAAGGCATGTTCCTACTTTTCCAGATAATGAAATTAAACTTACAGAATCTTGGAATAGAGAATCCATTGAAATTGTAAAAGTAAATAATGCTCCTAATCTTACTATGGCATTGTCTGCTGATTATTTATTTGCAAATATTGAAACTAATAATGACGGAAGCAGAAATGCTGTTATACAATATCATATTATGACAGATAAAGATTTACTTCAGGCAGGACTTTCAAGAAAAGGATATCCTGAAAGAATATACGGTTTTAATTATGGTACTTTTCTTTGGGATATGGATAAAAATATTCCAGTATCTCAGCAGGAAAGATATCAAATATTATTCGGATATGGCAGAGAATTATCATATGCAAGTCTTCAGTATAAAATGAATATTATAAGCACATATAAAATTTATGATACTATTACAAAAGAAGAAGAAGACTACAATAGAAAAAAATTAGAAGATGATTTGTATGATGATGATAATGTTACTATAGATACAGTTCCTGAAGGATTGGTTGTAAGACTCGGAGAGATTTTATTTGATACTGATTCTTATACATTAAGACCAGAAGCAAAAAACACTATAGACAACATTGTAAAAGCTATTAAGGAAACTTATCCAGACAGAGAAATTATAGTCGAAGGACATACTGATAATACTGGGAGAAAAGAGTATAATCAGGAATTATCAGAAAAAAGAGCGAAATCTGTAGCAGATTATATACTTCCTAATCTTGAGCATGATAAATTATCTTATAAAGGTCTTGCTGATGAAGAGCCTATAGCTTCTAATGATACAGCAGATGGAAGACAAAAGAACAGAAGAGTTGATATCATAATAAAATTAAGGTAATAATTTTTATATATTCTTAAAAGAAATTATTTTTATTTTATTTTTTAACTTATAATTAAAAAACTAGTTATAAATTATTTCTTTGCCTATAAACTTATCCGTAAATATACCATTATTATATACTATATTTCCGCGTACTATAGTAGTTAATACTTTGCCGCCTCTATTAAAACCTATATAAGGAGACCAGCCTGCTTTAGTAATTATATCTTTTTCTTCTATTGTAGAATGGTCTTTCATATCTATTACTACTAAATCAGCATCATAATTTTCTTTTAATATGCCTTTATTTTTTATACCGAATATTTTTGAAGAATTTTCACTCATAATTTTAGTTAATAATTTTAAATCGATTGTGCCGTCATTTACTTTGTTCAGCATTAGTTCTAATGAATGTTCTACAGAAGGTACTCCAAAAGTAAGTTTTTCCAATTTTTCACTTATCAAATGAGGTGCATGGTCTGTTCCTATAGTATCTATTGTGGAATCTAATATTGCTTTTAACAATGCTTTATTATCAGATTTTTCTCTTAATTCTGGTTTCATTCTCAAAAGCATTTTATTTCTTTCATTTTTATTAACGTCTTCAGTATTTAAAAATAAATGATGAGGTGTAGCTTCTCCGTAAATTACCATTCCAGAATCTTTTGCTTTTTTTAATGAATTGATCTCACTTTCTAATGATATATGACATAAATATAATGGTGTTTTTGTTCTTTTAGCTATTTCTATTGCTTTATCAGCCATTTTATCTTCTGCATGAACTGTAACTATTTTAGAACTTTCAAATAATTTTTCTAATATTTTATCGTCTTCTACAAGCATATTTCCAGTAGATGCATTAAAAAATATTTTTGTTGATGCGGCATCATTAATAATGTTTTTTATATCATCACTATTATCTGCTTTACTTCCGCCAAAATGAAAACCATAATCAACATAAGATTTTCCCATCATCATATTTTTTTTGATATTAGATTTTCTTTTGTTATAGTATTTGGTATAGTATTAGGCATATCTAAAAAAGAAGTAACTCCTCCTTTTGCAGCAGCCTTGCTTCCAGAATTGAAATCTTCTTTTTGAGTAAGACCTGGATCTCTCATATGAACATGAGGATCTATTATACCAGCAATGACATAATTATAATTAGCATCTATTAAATCATCATCTTTATATTGTTGAAAATTATTATCAAAATCTATTTTTTTTATTTTTTCATTTTCTATTATTATAGCAACTATATTGTTATTTTCTATTATCTTAGCATTTTTTATTATCATATGACTGCCTTTTTATTTTATATTGATGATTATTTACAGATAATTTTTTATTGATAATAAAAGCATTAATTATACTTTTACTATCAATTATAGTTTAGATTAATATTATTTTCCTATCTCTCTATTGCAGTAGTAGCAGAAATCTCCATAACTTCTTTTTGCCACTTTATTTTTTGTCTGTTCAAAGTGAGTAACACATTTACCGTTGGTACAAACCATTTCTTTATTTTCAACTACTTCATAATCTATTTCTTTTTTCTTAGCTTTTGACTCTATTATTCCAGTAGCAAGTGCAAGCATAGCCATTCTTGTAGGAACACCGTTTCTAGCCTGTATAAAGTATTTGGCATATTTGGTATCGTCTAGGTCTATATTAATTTCATCTACTCTTGGAAGAGGATGCATTATTATCATATTATCTTTGCATTTTCCTTCTATATCTTTTCTTGATATATTGAAAGCATTTTTTACTTTTTCGTACTCATTAATATTATCAAATCTTTCTTTCTGTATTCTTGTCATATATAGGCAGTCTATATCTTTTAATATTTCTTCATAGTTATTAAGTTTTTTATATTTTATCTGAGCTTGGTCTAATTCTTTTAATATATAATCAGGTATTTGTATAATATCGGGAGAAACAAAATAAAGTTCTCCATTAAACATTTTTAATGCTTTAGATAATGAATGAACAGTTCTTCCATATTTTGTATCTCCTACAAAAGCTATTTTTTTATTTTCAATACTTCCAAGTTCCTCTCTTAAAGTGTATAAATCGAGAAGAGTTTGGCTAGGGTGTTCATTAGATCCATCTCCTGCATTTATAACTGGGCAGTTTGTAACTTCTTCAGCAAATTTGGCAGCACCGTCTATATTATGACGCATAACTATGATATCAGAATAGGCTGAAACCATTATAATAGTATCTCTTAAAGATTCCCCTTTCATTATGGAGCTTTTATCAGGGTTGTCAAATCCCAATTCTTTACATCCCATTCTGTAAGCTGCTGAAGTGAATGATAATCTTGTTCTTGTAGAAGGTTCAAAAAATATGCTGGTCATAATTTTACCGTCCATAATTTTTCTTCTTTCATCACTGTCAGTGTTATCCAATTTTTTAGCAGTGTCCAATACCTCAATAATTTCTTCTTTTGATAACTCTTTGATGGATATAAAGTTTTTCATTTTTGCTCCCTTAAAAATAATTTATGATAATAGTTTTTTGATTTTGGAATAAAAAAAGGAATAAAATTGTTAAAGATAACAACTTTATTCCTTGATTTTTAAAAAATTCCAAATTCGTTAATTTAAACAAATGAATAAAACAGGGTAATAAATAAAAAATAATCTTATGATCTAAAAATATATTTTTCATATTAAATCCTATTTTATCTCAAATTGAAAGCATTATATCATAAGTATAAAAAAAATCAAGTTTAAATTTAGTTTTTTATTGTTTAAGAGCCATAGATATTGCATTTAAGTATTCCTTATTACAAAGGTTATAAAATTCTTTTTAGTTTCTGTGCATGGGAGCCGTAGATATTGTTTTTAGTTTAAAAAAGTAGGTATTACTTATAATGTAAATTAAGACAATAAGAAAATAGTAATAAAATTATTCCAAAACTTATTGATAAATATTTTTAGAAGTTTATTATTTTATATCATAATAATTTGCAGTATTAAAAATTGTATCCAAGTTCAAATTCCCAAGTAAAAGGCTTTGCTATGGAATATGTTGAAAGAATGGGAGTTTTATTAAAAATATTTTTGAAGTTCATAGAAAATATTAAATGTTCAAACCATATAGAATAGAATGATATATTAAAGTCATGAAAAACTTCTGAATAATATATAGGTCTGTATTCTGATAAAGGTCTTGGAGCGGAGTATGTATAATAAATATTTAATGACAATGAACTTAATACTTTATGATTTGGTATAAAGTCATATCCAAGTAATGCAGTAACCACATGTTCTGGCAAGCCTATTTTTGGAAGTTTATCTTTACCCATATAAGCAAGCTGATAAGAGTAGCCCAATTTTGCTTTTATCTTATGATATTTAGCAAAAGATATACTATATTCGATACTTGGTGTAACTATATGCGAAACGGCAATGTCTACATTTTCTGGTACAGTAGAATACCAAACTATTTTATTTGTGTATGTTGTATATGTATATGAGGCTTCTATTTTTAAATTTGTTACAGGCTCTAATGTAAGTTTAGTATATATTTGATTATATTCTTCTGGTTTTAGATTAGGATTTCCATAGTTATTATAAAATAAATCATTAAACGTAGGCACAGAGTAATCATGAGAGTATGAGAAGTATAAACTGTATCCTTTGTAAAAGTTTAGATTTGCTGCAATATTGTACGCTAAGTAATTATTATTTATGTTTATATCAAAATCTTCATGCTGAAATTCATATTTTATGCTTGGAAGAAATGAGAATATAGGTATATTGTTATCCCAGTATCCAAAAGATAATTGAGGCTCGTATAATAATGATAAAGAATGTCTTTGAGGCGTAAAATTATAATTTTTTTCTACTGCATTTTTATCTTCAATTAAAAAATCATATCTGTATTCTGGAGTTAGTTTATTGTAGAATGTTATAATATTTGGCAGAAGCTCATCCATTCTTGATAGAGTAGTATTTAATGCTATTGCATGCGACTGATAGTCTGATACAGGTTTACCGTTTTGATAATAAGGTCTATCAACAAAAGAATCAAAAACATAAGATAAGTTTATATTATAATCAAGTATATCAGAAAATCCATTGTATGAAACGGAAGAAGTTAATGTTGTAAACTTAAACCATGAATCTGTTGTGTTTATAGGAGGAAGCTGATATTTTGAAACTGCATCCGAATATGATATATTAACAAAAGCTCTTATGTAGTTTTTATTTTCAAAATTATATCTGTAGTCAAGAGATGAGTTTACTATAAGCTGTTTATTATCATTAATATATCCTATTATAGGTTTTTGAGAGCTATTTAAAAAATCATAATAATAATTTCCGTCGGTGTAATAGGAGTCTGCAGTAAAAGTAATAATATGCTTATTGTCAAAGTTTTTAGAAAAAAGTATTGAAGGCGTTATAGTATTGTATGCACCGTAGCCCAAAGATACTAATACAATATCCTCCAGAGGAGTTTTTGTAGTAATATAAATACTGTTTCCTATAATTTCAATTTTTTCTATTAGATTTGCAGGTATTCTCCTTAAATCTACCCCAGCATCAGCATTTCCTTTTGCAGTATTCATAAGAACGCCATTAACATATATTTTCATGTTGTCGGCACTTCCGCCAGCAGGTTCAACTGTTTCATTTCCCATATAAGATCCTTTATTAACAAATCCAGCCTGATTGGCAAGCACTTCTTGAGCATTTTTATAGCCTCTTCTTTCAATTTCTTCAGAAGTTATTACATTGTTATTAATCTTTATAGGAGTTTTAGGGATTTTTACATAGTTTGCAGTGCTGTTTGTATTATTTGTTTGAACTGCATTAGTAATTTCAACCTGCGAAGTAACCCAAATACCGCCTTTAAGTTCTCTTATAAGGTAGGTTTGAGCATTTATATTTTGAGAATAAAAAAGTATAGCTGTTATGATAAATAATGCTGCAGAGTAAATATTTAGTTTTTTCATTTTTATATGGATTGTATTATTTTATATAAAAAGGAACGGCTTTATATTACCGCCCCTTATATTTTTATTAAATTAATATTCTTTTAAATATCCGAAAACAAAATCATATTTAGTCCACTGAGTATTTTCACCTGGTATAATACTTTCATCGTTTCCGCCGCCGTACCAAGCCTGCTCAATGCCGTTTTCATCTGCAATTATCAAACGGTAACTGCTAGGCATGCCTGTATTTTTATTATCCCAATATACAGCAGCAAGATATTTTTTATTATTATATTCATATACTGCACATTTTATAAATTTTGTTCTTATACTTATTGTATCAGTACTGTCATAATAATTGCCTTCAGCATCAAAGTTTCCGCTTACAGAAGTATAATCACTTGATTTATAAACAGCTTTTCCAGATACCAGAGTAAGCCATAAAGTTTTTAACTGAGCTTCATATGTTACATCAATTTCAGAAGTTTGACTGCCGTATTGTATAGTATGCACTCCAGAAGTTACAGCTTTTACTGATGATGAAGTATTTTGATTATTATTGTTATCAGGATTTGTAGAAGGATTAGAACAAGATATAATTAATGCAAATATTATAATTAACAAATATGATTTTTTAATTTTCATAGGATACCTCTAAAAAAATTAATTTATTTTATTACTTTACACTTACTATATTCATTGAATGTAAAATAGCCATTAGCTTCAGTGAATTCTAATTTTGCTTCTGATAATGTATCAGTTGCAGAAACACCGTCTGATTTATAAGCACCACAAATATCTATTGTATCAGAAGTTAAATCTTTAAAAGCAATGGCATAATATTTATTAGCTACGCCTTGGTTGTAACTTGGAGCTGTAGTATATTTGCAGTATATCATTCCTGATGCATTATCAGAATACCATGCTATTTCTTCTATAGAAACGGAATAGCTTATTTGTTCTGTATTATTATCAGTATAATAACTATCAACTTTATCAGCTGTAATATTGTATCCTGAACCTGCAGAAGTTGTATATTCCCATTTTTGCTGTAATTTAGTAAGATTGGCATTAATTGTACTGGTTGGGTCGGTTGTTTCGTTTTTAGAACATGATACTGCTAATGCTAAAGCCATTATAATTGTTAATAAAATTTTGATTTGTTTTTGCATAAAAATGCTCCTTTATTTAAATTAAAAAATTAAAAGCTATTTAATAAAGGAGTGCAGGATTTTTTAGATAGTGCACTCGACTATTTTTAATGGTATCCGACTTTGTTAATTCTTCATAATTGTTTATAAATAGAATTAAGCTTTACGGTTGCGTGCCAGCGAAGGATTCTCACCCTCATTCCCATAGAACACAATATATTATATATGCTTTTTTTATTCTATCAAGATATAAAGATATTTTTTATAAACAAATTATCAAAATATTATATATTTTTTATAAAATGATTTTTTTTAATATAAAAAATAAAATTATGAAACAAGTATATTTTTTGAAGCAGTTATAATATTATAATTTCTGTTTGAAAGCAATTATTAATTGACATTATTGTTATATGTAGTATAATTACTGTATGTAGTTTTTGTGATTTTTTATCAATTATTAAATTAGGAGTTTGTTTTATGAAGTATTTATCTTCTTTATTTCTTATTATGTCTATGATATTTATTTCATGTTCTAATTCATCGTCTCCTTCAAATGCATCTGGGGATAAAGTATTTAAAATAGGAATTTTACAATTAATAGAGCATGATGCTTTAGATGCTTCATATAGAGGTTTTGTTGATGGACTTAAAGAGGCTGGATATGAAGACGGAAAAAATATCACTATAGATTATCAGAATGCTCAGGGAGAACAGGCAAACTGTGTTACTATAGCTCAGAAGTTCGTTAATGATAAAAGCGATTTGATACTTGCAATAGCAACACCTGCAGCACAGGCAGTAGCTAATATGACAAAAGATATACCTATATTAGTTACAGCAGTTACAGACCCAGCAGCCGCCAAACTTGTAGCAGATAATAATGCACCGGGCGGAAATGTTAGCGGTACTTCAGATTTAACCCCAGTAGAAGCTCAGATAGAATTATTAAATGAAATTACTCCTAACTTAAAAACTGTAGGACTTTTATACTGTTCAAGTGAGCAGAACTCAGTATTTCAAATGGATATAGCAAAGAAAAAATTAGACTCTATGGGTATAAAATATATAGACGCTACTGTTACATCAGCTAATGAAATACAGCAAATGGTACAAAGTTTAATAGGCAGAGTTGAGGCAATTTATACTCCTACTGATAATATGATTGCAGCAGGTATGGCTACAGTTGCTTTAGTTGCTGAACCTGCTAAACTTCCAGTAGTTTGCGGAGAGGGCGGTATGACTATGCTAGGCGGAACTGCTACTTATGCTATAAGCTATTATGAACTTGGCAAATTAACAGCCACTCAGGCAGTATCTATATTAAAAGGCGAAAAACAGCCTGCAAATATGCCTATAGAAACTTTAAAAACTTTTGATTTGGTTGTTAATACTAATATGGTTAATAGTATAGGTATAACTATACCAGAATCATTGTATAATAAATAATAGTAATAATAAAGAGGGTTTGTATATATGGAAGGGCTTTTACTTGCTATACAAGGTGCAGCGTCTCAAGGTATAATTTGGGGTATAATGACGCTTGGAGTTTATATAACATTTAAGGTTTTGGATTTTCCAGATTTAACTGTTGATGGTAGTTTTGCATTAGGCGGTGCTGTAAGTGCTATACTTATATCTAATGGTATGAATCCTTTTTTTACTTTATTTTTTGCTTTTTTAGCAGGTGCTTTGGCTGGATTTGCTACTGGATTTTTAAATACAAAATTACAAATTCCTGGTATTTTGGCTGGTATTCTCACTATGATAGCTTTATATTCTATTAATATTAGGGTGATGGGAAATAGACCTAATATACCTCTTTTGGGAATGGATACATCTTTAACTATAATTCAAAATATGTTTTCATTGAGTAAAGTATTATCTGATTTACTTGTAGGATTTATATTTTCTGTAATTATAATAATTTTGATGTATTGGTTTTTCGGTACAGAAATGGGCTGTGCTATAAGGGCTACTGGAAACAATGAAAAGATGATTAGAGCTTTGGGTGTAGATACTAATGTTATGAAAATAATCGGACTTATGATATCAAATGCTTTGGTTGCTTTATCAGGTGCTTTAGTTAGTCAAAGTCAGGGTTATGCTGATGTAGGTATGGGAACAGGTACTATAGTTATAGGGCTTGCCTCTGTCATAATAGGTGAGGTTGTATTTGGTAATAGATTTTCTTTCTGGTACAAACTTGCTTCTGTAGTGCTTGGTTCTATAATATACAGAATAATAATTGCGATAGTTCTTCAGTTGGGACTTAAAGCTACTGACTTAAAACTTCTTACTGCGATAATAGTTGCTATTGCACTTTCAGTGCCAGTATTAAACAGAAAGGTTACAAGAGTTGTAGGCGGTAAAAGAAAAGGTTAATATCGGAGGGGCAAATAATATGTTGGAATTAAAAGAAGTTTATAAAACGTTTAATAAAGGCACTATTACAGAGAAAAAAGCAATTAAAGGTGTTAATCTTAAACTTAATGACGGAGATTTTGTTACCGTTATAGGCGGAAACGGAGCTGGTAAATCTACACTTCTTAATTTGATTGCTGGAGTTTATGAGGTTGATTACGGCACTATATCTGTTGATGGAGTTGATATCACAGACAAAAAAGAGTATGCCAGAGCTGGACTTTTTGGAAGGGTATTTCAAGACCCTATGGTGGGTACTGCTTCAAATATGGGTATAGAAGAAAATCTTGCACTTGCTAAAAGAAAAGGAAAGCCTAGAACTTTGAGATGGGGAATCACTCATGCTGAAAGAGAAGAGTATGTAGAAAAGTTAAAAAGGCTTGATTTAGGACTTGAAACAAGGCTTCAGTCAAAGGTAGGTCTTTTATCAGGCGGACAGAGACAGGCTTTGACACTTCTTATGGCAACCCTTAAAAAACCAAGACTTTTATTATTAGATGAACATACAGCAGCACTTGACCCTAAAACTGCTAAAAAAGTATTGGAGCTTACTGAAGAGATTATAAGAGAAGATAAACTTACAGCATTTATGGTTACTCATAATATTAAAGATGCTATTCATTACGGCAACAGACTTATAATGATGAATGACGGTAATATTATATATGATGTTTCAGGTGAAGAGAAAAAATCTTTAGAAATATCAGACTTGCTCAAAAAATTTGAAACCGCTGATGGTTCTTTAAGTGATAAATTATTATTATCTTAATAATTATATATATACATCTTAAGCATTTTATTTTATGCTTGTAAAAAAGCTCTGTTATATATATAATTGCATAGGTTGGGATAAATATTTTTTCTGAAAATAAATTGCGGGGGTATTATGATTAACAAATTTTATATAATATTTTTTGTTCTTATATTAATTGTATCAGGCTGCAGTAATAATTCTAATATAAGCTATACAAATACAGCCAATACTAATAATACTCAAGAAGAAACAGTAACTAATATTATAGATAATAAACTCCCGTTCTTTGATATGAAGTATGTATATAAAGCTGTTAGAACTGATAAAGATAGTTTTAGCAATGCTTTAACAAATTATTATCAAGATGAATATTACAGTAATATTATAAACAGAAATAAAGATTTTCTTGATAAAAAACTTGTTGGAGATAATGATATAAAAAAATATGCTATAGATTTTATATCTAATGCATATCATTACAGCTACAGAGATTATATATCAGGAGATGATTTGTATGCTGATGATTTTACTCCATTTTATGCTTCAGAATATGTATATGTAGAGAGAAATTTGGCTTTAAAAAAGGCTAGGGATTTGCTTTTAAGTATTAACAATAAAGACGCTAATATTTATTTTGCTTTATTTTTATCGCATATGGCTTGTGATTCACTATATTGTTTTGAAGATTTGCAAAACCATTTAAGAGATTGGAAAAAAGCAGGCGGTACTAATATATCAATGATGATAGGTATTTTAAACGAACATGATAATGCAAATGAGGTATATTCCAACAAAATGAATTTAATTAATTATATAATAGAAGCACCAGAGGATTTAAGAGCTGAACAATTAATTGCAGATGCTTTTGAAAAAAAATTCTTAAAATACATATCAAAAAATACTGGATATTTAGATGTTTATAATGAAAATAATTATAATATATCTTCTATAATATATGAAGGTACAGCACATATATCTTCTATTGGAGTAGTAAAAGATGTATTAAATACTAATATAATGAATAGATATATAAGAACTTATGCTTCAGGAGCTTTAAATAGAAATAAAATAGATACTAATATAGAATATTATGAAAACTTTTATAATCTTGAAAATGCATCTCCTAAAGAAAAGTATGATGAGTTTGCCGATTTGTATTTTTTGGAGTTTAATAAAAATACTTTTGTTTATTCTATTGAAAATGATAAATTAAAAGAAGTTTATTATTTTAATCCTTTGTTTATTGGAAATACAAGATATGCAGTTTATGAAAGAGATGAAACATTTAATTTCCGTCTTGGCGATGATTCAAAATTAACTTTGGCTAAAACTAATGCTATTAAAAATAATAATTTAAAAGATTTTGTTAGCAATTCTAATTTTATCACTAATGGTAAGTTTCAAAGCGAAGAATATGCTGAGTATTTAAATGATATATTATCTTTTCCATTATATTATCCTAATTTTTTCTTATGCGATATAAATAATGACGGTAAAGAAGAGATAATGGTAACTGGTACTTATGAGCATTCTGGAGGAAGAGGCGGGGTGGCATCATATACTTTGCTTTTGAAGGATAATTTAGAGCTTGATTTGGAAAGTGCAGCAGGAAAATCAATAAACAGCAGCAGCAAACAGGGTTTGAATACTTATCAGAAGATATATGAGGAAGAAGGAAAAAATAAAATGCTTCTTGTAGACCCTCAAGCAAATACAGCTCAGGATATATTTACAGAAAATGGTGTTGTTAGCGTAGTTCAGTTTACTTATAAAAATTATAAATTTATACCTAAATTATTATGGAAGTCTGATAGAATAGAAAAAGCTCTAAAAACAGATGCCAGTTTTGATATGAATAAAGCAGGCAGTGATTCTGATAAGGCTATAATTTCTGATAAGACATTGAGAATAGCTGATAAACTTATAAGCTGCAATTATTACATAGAAAGAGAAAAACTTAATGAGGAAGGAAGAGAAAAATTACTAGAAAACAGACGCTTAGAGATTAAATCTATTCAGGATAAGCAGGGTAATGTAGAAGAAATAGAAAAAGAAATGATGAATATTTTAGAAATGAAATAATGATAGTTTGTAATTTTTTTTGATTTATTTTATAATGTTTACGTATCTTTTAATATTAAGGTTTTTATTATGAAAAGTTTAGTTATAAGAAAAACAAATATTAATGCTCTTATATTGATTCTTCTTACTTTTATAAGTGCAGCTTCTCCTATAGTAATTCATTATTTAGGATTAAATGGAAAGGAATTTCTTCCTATATTTTTTGCTTTATCTTTGGGAGCATATATATTAAATCCTCTATTTTTAATAGCCCTTTCTATTATATCTCCTCTTATAAATTATTTTCTTACTAATATGCCTATGCCTCCAACTTTATACTTTTTAATTTTTGAGGGTATTGTATTTTCTTCTATAATAGTATTTTTTAGAAATAAAAATATTTCTTTTATATTACTTACATTATTTGCTTTTATCTTTGCAAGATTTTCGTCTATTATTTTAACATTTATTTTTGATGTAAGTATTGAAACTTGGTTTATAGGAGTTTTAAGCGGATATAAAGGAATCATAGTAAATTTTGTATTTTCTGTTTTGATATACTTAATATTTAAAGAAAAAAACATTAAAGATACTATAAATGAATAATTTTAATCCGTATAAAGTTTTTTATATAGATGATATAAAAATAACAGCACTTGGCGATTTAGATAAAGTTCTTGGCGATGAAATAAGGGCTTTTAAGAAAAAGAAATAGATATACCTTCTAATATTTTTAATTGTATAGATGCTTATATAAAAC
>NZ_JQIU01000008.1:195089-203873 GCF_002379365.1 Brachyspira sp. G79
ATGTTCATATAAAAGAATTGACTAGAAAAATTGAAATGGAATCTAAAAATTAGACAGGAAAATTAAAGATATAGAAAAATAAAATTAAGCATAACAAAAGATTTAAAAAAATGTTAAGGAATTAAAAAACAAACAGTTAAAAAAACTTCAGGAAGAGAAAAAAATATTACAGATAAAGTAAAGCAGATGAAAACAAATCTCATCAATGTAAAAAGAGATGATACTACAAAAGAAGTTAGTAAGAGAATAGAAGACAGTAAAAAATTAAAAGAAACTAATACTGTGAAAAAGCCTATTGACAAAACAGCAAAAAAAATGATGAATCTAATGGCTTTATATAATAAAAATGCTAATGAAGAACTTATTGAAGTTTTATTAAAAGTAAAAGAGGATGATTTGAAAAAAGAGACAGGAGCTTATTTTAAATCAATATATGGAATATTTAAGCATATGATTCAATGCGATATGTATTTTTTTGGTATATTCAGAAAATATTCAAACAAAAAAAATATTGCTAATGAAGAATTATTAACATATTTGAATAATGATTTTAGTTTTAATAGGGATATAGATAAAGATTTAAAAACATTGATAGAAGTAAGAGAAAAACTTGATGATGTTATAATAGCTATAGTTAATTCTATAGATGATTTTAATATAGCAGGTAAGGTAGTAGTTCCAAATATAGAAGTAAAAAAAACAAGATATCATTTAATAATGCATGAATTAAATCACAGTACACATCATAGAGGGGAGATTTCAGTTCTATTAGATCAAATGGGATATAAAAATGACTATTCTAATTTAATGACTATGGTGTAATTATACAAAGTACACTGATTATAAAAATAGCAATCAAGAATTTATATCTTTAAAATTTTACAATAAATAATAAAGAGCTTATAACTAATATTTATAAAGTTATAAGCTCATGATTTTTATATAAATATGTTATGAAGCAAATGATAATTCTCTAATCAAAGCACTTGGAGTATAAATAGAAGAATGATGATATTCTGTATCATTTGCAAGCATTTCTATATCATTTAATAAATCTAATATATTGCCTGATACTATAAACGGACTTGCGGTGTACGATAATTTTCCATTTTCTATTTTTATGCCTTCTGCCTGAAGAGAAAAATCTCCGCTTATAGCATTAACTCCTGAGTGTGTTCCAGTTAAAGAGTTTACCAATATTCCATTTTTTATTTGTGATATAAGTTCTTCCTGTGTATTTTTACATTCTTCTAATATGAAGTTATGACAAGATATTCCTATAGGAGTTTTAAATCCTCTTGAGGCATGAGACGTAGTTTTTACAGAGTCTTTTCTCGCTGTATAATTATTGTATAAATAGCTGTTTAATACTCCGTCTGTTATGATATTTAAATCTTTTGTTTTAGAACCTTCTCCGTCAAAATGAGTATTATATATACCCTTATCAAATACTGGTATATCTTTAATGTTGATTATACTATTTGCTATTTTTTGATTTAATTTTCCTTGAAGCAGTGATAATTTTTTTTGTACATTTTCAGCAGAAAAAAGCCCTAAATATGCACCTAAAATTGTTCTCATAGCTTTACTTGTAAATACAGTTTTATACTTTCCGCTTTCTATTTCTTTGGCATTTAGTTTGTTTATAACATTATCGGATATATTTTTTGTGAAAGCGTCTATATCAAAAAATGTATCTTTTGAAGAATATACATCAAAATAAGTTTTTGTGCTGTTAGAATCTTTTGCTATAACTTCAGCATAGTATGTTATATTATTTTTTATCTCTCCCTTGCAAACTCCATTGCTGTTTATAATGCATTTTATAAAGTCATATCTGGCAAGCCCAGCAGAAGGTACATTAACTATTCTTTTATCAAGCGAATATAATTTATCTTCTATAGATAATGATATTTTTTTTAAATCTTCATTAGTCATATTAACTATATCATTATTGATAATATTATAAACTTCCTCGCCATCTTCTTTTTCTATTAATGCATTATAATCAGGTTCAGCACTTGCATATGAAAGAGAGATTTTTGCATTATTAACTAATGTTTCTATAGAGGCATTTGAATCTATCTTTTCAGTAAAACTTATCCCTACCTTTCCGTCTTTTATAAGTCTTAATCCTATACCTCCAGATTCAGCGAATGTATATTTATCTAAATCTCTTTCTCTCACAGAAAACTCTTCCTCGCCGCTGCTTGACATATAAACTTCTATTTCATCAATATCATTCGCCTTATTTTTTACAGTGCTGTATATTTCTTTAATTCTGTTCATATAGTGATTTAATTCTGGCATATATTATCTTCCTCCTACGGTTAATTCTTTTACTCTAATAGCAGGCTGTCCGACTGTTGTAGGTACACTTCCAGAAATACTTCCGCACATACCATCAGCTAATTCCAAATTTGAAGATACTGCCTCTATATTCATAAGAGTTTCGTCTCCTCTTCCTATAAGTGTAGCACCTCTTACAGGCTCAGTAATCTTTCCTTTTTCTATTATATATCCTTCTGAAACAGCAAAGTTGTAATCTGTAGTGGCAGGGTCTACTGAACCGCCTCCCATTTTTTTAGCATAAAGTCCGTACTCTATTTGAGAGATTAAATCTTCAAAACTTGAGTTTCCTTTATCTATAAATGTATTTCTCATTCTTGAAGTAGGAGGGTATTTATAATTTTCTCTTCTGGCACTTCCAGTAACTTTTTGATTCATCTTTAAAGAGCCTAATTCATCAACTAAATAACTTTTTAATATGCCGTTTTCTATTAATACAGTTCTTTGAGCTTCATTTCCTTCATCATCAATATTGTAGCTTCCCCAAGCATTCTGTATAGTGCCGTCATCAACAGCTGTAACAACATCAGAGGCTATTTTTTCTCCAAGTCTTCCACAAAATACGCTTGCATTATCAGCAACGGAAGTAGCTTCTAAAGCATGTCCGCATGCTTCATGAAATATAACGCCTCCAAATGCATTGTCTATAACTACAGGGTATTTACCAGATTTAGGGTATTTGGCATTAAGCATTTTTATTGCCGAATTAGCAGTCTCAAAAGCCATTTCGTCTAAATTAATATCTCTTATTACTTGATAACCGTCCAAAGCTCCTTTAGTTCTGCTTGCTGTTTGAGTATTAACTCCGTCAGATGCCATAGAAACCATAACTAGTCTTATATATGTCTGAGAATCTTCTTTTAATATTCCATTGCTTGCACATACTAAAATATTTCTTTGTTTTTCCATATATCTTAAATTAACCTGCTTTATTTTATCAGATACTTCTCTTGCTTTTTTATCCAAATATGAAAGCATTGCTATTTTTTCATCAAAGTTTATATCAAAAGGATTTATATGTAATGGGTGATGATTTTTTTCATGTGATTCTATAAAACCGTTTATTATATGCTTTTTATCATTTACTATAGAAGAAGCACTTTTAGCTAAATTTATTAAACTCTCATTGCTTGTATCATTAGAATATAAATATATTGTTTTTTTATTAACTATAATTCTTAAACCAACACCGTAATTATTTCCAAGACTTGTATTATCAACTCCAGAGTCTAAATAGCCTATAGAGTTAATTTTTGTATCTTCAAAAAATAAGTCGGCATATTCTCCTCCGTTTTTTAAAGCTTCCTGCAAAACGGTATGCAAAAAATTTTCATCAAAATTAAAATATTTCATTTATTCTCCTTTTTGTGTTTTTACTAATTCTATTGCCTCTTTACCAGTGATATACTCTATATCTAATTCAATCATACACATAGCATTATATTCTTTATCTATAATATTATTTCTATTTTCTTTAGTATCATTAGGATAATATTTTATGGCTAGTTTTTCAATAGCTTCTCTTTTTTTATCTTCATCTTCTATAATAAAAACTTTTCCAAATACTATAACACTTCTGTAATAGGTAGTATACTCTTTCATCTTGATATCATCTTTTTCTATAATGCAAAATGAAGCTTTATTATTATTTTTTATAGCATCTATTTTATAACCGCTTTTAGCTGTATGAAAAAATATTTTATTATCAGAGTAAACATAACTTAAAGGAACAGTATACGGATAATTATCATCTCCTATAAGTCCCAAAACTCCTGAAGTGCATTTTTCTAATATTTTAATACTTTCTGAGTATGATAATAATTGTTTTTTTCTTTTCATCTCTCTAAACATAGGCTATATTATATACATAATAATAAAATAATCAATTGACAATCAAAGCATTATCATGTAGTATTATAATTAAAATAAATCAAAGGAAATAATAATGCATACTATAAATGTTAAAACTAAATCAAGATTTGATATAGTAGATATTACAGATGAAGTTCAAAGATGTGTTAATGAAGAGAGAGCGGAGAATGGAATTGCTGTTATATTTGTACCGCATACCACGGCAGCTGTTGGTATAAATGAAAATGCCGACCCTGATGTGGTTTTTGATATGAAAAATGCATTTAATAAATTAGTACCTCAGCATGATAATTATGAGCACAGTGAAGGTAATTCTCAGGCACATGTTTTATCTTCTTTGGTATCTCCTAGTTTAACAGTAATAATAGAAAATAAAAAAATAGTATTGGGTACTTGGCAGGATATATATTTCTTTGAATTTGACGGGGCTAGAAATAGGAAAGTTTATGTACAGATTATAAGCAAATAACTCAAGGGAGAAAGTATATCCTCCCTTGATTACACTAATGGGGTAAATTAAATATATTAAATGTATGATAAATCACTTTAGAGTTTTCTCTCTGTTTTTATTTAGAAATTTTTTCTTTATTAATTGACTAATTGCACCAATTAGCTCTATTATTAGTCACATATGTCTTCCTTAAAATAATTATTATACTATATAGTATAATAAAAAAATATTTATTTGTCAATATACCTAATACATGTATATATAAAATAATTAATTATAAGGTTTATTATATAAATAAAATTTAAAATGATGTATAATATTTTTATAAATCACTATAAGGATATTATTATGTTTAGATCTAAGAAAGAAGATTTTGGTAAGAACTCATATATATACACATTAGAAAATGATAAGGGCTTAAAAATAAAATTGGCGGAAGTTGGGGCAACTATAACAGGTATATTTTTTAAAGATAAAAACGGCAAAGAAATAGAAACAGCATTCGGTTCTGATGATATAGAGTTTTATACAGACAATGCAAAAAATGGACATATGGGTGCTACTGTAGGAAGAGTGGCAGGACGTACAATTGGAGCTAAATTTAAAATAGATGATAAAGAATATAATATAACAGCTAATAAATCGCCAGATCATACTCATGGCGGTGTAAACGGACTTTCTTATGTAATTTATAATTCTACGCAGAAAAAAGATAATGAAGTGTTATTTTCTTATGTATCAAAAGATGGAGAAGAGGGCTACCCTGGAAATCTTAATTTGATAGTAAAATACACTATAACAGATGAAAATGAAATAATAATAGACTATATTGCAACTACAGATAAAACAACTCCTTTAAATATAATGAATCATTCTTATTTTAATTTAAACGGCGGCGGAAAAATTAATGATCATGAAATATTTATAGATGCTGCTTATTATTTGGGTGATGATGAAAATGGTATTACTTCAGGCGAGATATTAAAAACTAAAAATACTCCTTATGACTTCACAAAATCAAAAAAAATAGATGATATAATAAAATCAAAAGGCGGATGTGATAATTGTTTTGTGTTTGATGATAATGATATAAATAAACAAAGAGTAAAAGTTATTTCCAAAGAAACAGGCATAAGTTTGGAAGTATTTACTACAATGCCATCTGTACTTTTTTATACAGCTAATTCTCTTAATAACTGCAAAGTAAGAAATCAAACTCTAGGTAAACATGAAGCTTTTTGTTTGGAAGCACAATATTTTTCATGTTCTTTAAACTTTAATCATTTCCCAAGTATAATGCTTTATCCCGACAGAGAATATAATCATAGAACTATATATAAGTTCGGATTAATATAATATTATATAATAAATATTTTTAAGGGGCTCTATATTAATTGCAGCTCCTTTTTTTATATGAAAAATCATAAAACCATTTGACATTAGAGTATACTCCAATGCTATAATCAATTTCAAAATTAAAAAAATTATGCATAATTATTTTTTAAGGAGATAAAATTGAGTGATATAAGTTATTCTAATTCAAATGCTGTTAAAAGCAATTATATGTTTTCAAATAAATATCTTGCCAAATTATTTATACCGCTTGTTATAGAGGTATTTTTGGAGTATTTAGTTGGTTTGATAGATTCCATAATGGTTGCCAATGTGGGAGAGGATGCTGTATCGGCCGTATTTTTAGTTGATTTTGTTATAGCTTTTCTTATAAGTATATTTGCTGCCATTGCAACTGGAGGGGCTGTTGCAAGCGGGCAGTATATAGGAGCTAAAGATATAGAGCATGCAGATGATTCCATTAATCAGCTTATAAGATTTTTATTATTATTTTCTGTAGTTATAACAATATTAATATATATATTTAAAGATTATTTACTGAGCATTTTATTTGGAAGTATAACTGAAGAAGTGAGAAACAATGCAAATACATACATGCTTATAGTAGCTGCCTCAATACCTTTTTTAGCTCTATACAATGGAGGAGCTTCTATGTTTAGAACTATAGGCAATTCTAAAATATCAATGAAAATAATGATATCTATGAATATATTAAATATTATAGGTAATGCTGTTTTTATTTATATGTTAAAAATGGGTATATCTGGTGCGGCAATTTCTACATTAATTAGCAGGATAGGTGCGGCTTTCATAATTATAATTTTTGGGTTAAATAAAAAAATATAATATATATAAAAAATAAAATTAAATATAAAATGACTTTTTCGGCAATAAAAAGAATATTATCTGTGGGTATTCCTTATGGTATAGAAAACGGTATGTTTTATTTTGGGAGATTATTGATATTAAGTTTGGTATCTACATTCGGTACGGCTTCAATAGCAGCTAATTCCGTATCTACATTAATAGCATCTTTTGAAGTACTGCCTGGAATGGCTATAGGTTTGGGACTTACTACTATTATATCACAGTGTGTTGGTGCTAATGACTATAATCAAACTAAATATTATACTAAAAAAATTATAGCAATTATTTATGTATCTCAGACTATAACAAGTATTATAATATTATCTCTTCTGCCTTTTATCCTTCATATATACCATTTATCAGCTGAAGCCACATCATATACTTATAAACTATCATGGTATCATGCTGTTATGATGATTATATGGCCTTTAGGTTATTCTCTTCCAGTGGTATTTAGGGCTTCTGGGGACGCAAAATTTCCTATGGCAGTAGCTTCTATATCAATGGTAGTATGCAGAATAGTACTTGCTTATGTGTTTTCACTTTATTTCCATATGGGCATGATTGGAACTTGGATTGCTATGTTTGCTGATTGGATAGTAAAGGCTTTAATATTTACTTATAGGTATTTTAGCGGAAAATGGATAAAGTTTAAATATATTAATGCATAGTAAATTATAATCGGCATAATATTATTTTACCTATTATGCCGATTTGTTTTTTAATTAAAACGGAAATAAGAAACCTGTTCAACTATATTATTTGATTTATCAAGTACATCTTTACTTGCACTTGCTCCTTCATTAGCTATTTTGGAAGTATCCTGAGTTATTTTATTAATTTCTACAACAGCTGTATTTATTTCGGATATACTGTTTTCTTCTTCTATAATAGCACTTGATATTTCTGTAAGTAAAGTAAGAACATCATTAACAGATGATTCTATTTGATTTAATATATAAGATGAAGCCTGTACAGAAGCACTTCCATTTTGTATTTTATCAACAGTTTCATTAGCTATGCTTGTTATATCTTTAGCCGCATTTCCTACATTTTGAGCTAAGTTTCTTACCTCGCTTGCAACAACAGCAAAACCTTTGCCCTGTTCCCCAGCACGTGCTGCTTCTACAGATGCATTTAATGCTAGTATGTTTGTTTGCAAAGCAATAGATTCTATTATTTTAGTGATGTCTGATATTTTTTTACTTGCTTCAGATATTTCAGCCATATTTTCAGATGTGGCATTAATAGCATTTACACCATTTTTTGTTGCATTGGATACTTTTTCACTCATACTTTTTGCATTTCCTGCATTTTCTGCAGTATCCTTTAATGATGAAAATACAAACTCTATAGATCTTGTTAATTCTTCCAATGAACTTGCCTGAGATGTTGCTCTGTCAGATAAATTAATATTGCCGTTTGTTATTATATTTACTGAATTATTTATGCCATTAATTTCATTTTTCATGTTATATATGATATCGCCTAGTTTATTTTGCATTTCATTGAGTGCTCTTATAACATCTCCTGTTTGGTCGTTTTTCTTTAATTCTCTTTCATCAAATAATGTATTAAAATTACCCTTAGCCATTGAACTTATTATCAATATAGTATTATCCAATGTTTTTGATATAGGTATAGCTATTAAAAGTACTAGTACAGCTTCTATAGCAGATAATATTACAAATACAGCTATAATAAGAAGGAGAAGTTTTAAAAGAGATGATTTTAATTCTTCATTTCCAACACTCACAATCAAATACCATTGAGTGTTTTTTATTTTTGAAGATAAATAAGAAAAATTTTTATCTATCCATTCATAATGAGTATTGTTTAATATGTTGTTTTTATGCGTAGATATTATTTTATTATTAAAAGCATTTTCTTTT
>NZ_JQIU01000008.1:207848-212029 GCF_002379365.1 Brachyspira sp. G79
TCTTTTATGAGATTATAATTATCATCATATGTATATTTTATTTTATATATTCCTTCTTTATTAGGTATAATATTTCCGTTTAAATTGATTCCGTATTCTGCTATAATAACTCCGCTTTCATCAACCTCATATTGTTTACCGTAAAAACCATTTTTGTCTGATATAGGAGTATTCCATGAATCTTTATAATAAAGTTCATTTGTTATATAACCATTTTCATTATATTCCGCTTTATATCTTACAGTAGAATTTCCATTAAATATGAATGGCAAATTAAATTCATTTTTTAATGTAATTATTTTTAAATCCGAACTGTATTCTTTAATCATAACTATTTTATCATTATGGTCTTTGCATATTATTCTTTTTATATTTCCTTTAGAATCTATTTCTGGTATCCATATACTTATCTTATAATTTTTATCTAATATGCCGTAACTGTTTACCCTTTTTACACGTTTTAAAATACCTTTTTTATGTTCAAATATATAAGTACTTGCTCTTTGTAAATATTGTTTTTTTGTTAATTTTCCTATTCCTTTAGGTACTCCGTACTGATATACGAAATCATTATAATATGACAATTTTAGTTTATTATGTTCCCATATAAATATTATAGAAAATATAAAAATAATAATAATACATAGCAATATAGTTATTTTATTTACCAGTATTATTTTTTCTCTTGTTTTTTCTTTTTCAATTAGTTCTTCAAAATCGCATGCCAAAACACATGATAATATCTGGAGTAATGCTTTTTGCTTTGTTTCTTTTTTATTTTCTTTATCCCTTACATCAGCAATTATTGGGTTTAATGGTATTTTTTTATCAGTATCTATATATCTTAATTCTTCACTTATAGATTCTTCACCGTCTATAAGCATAATAATTATTCTATCAGAGCGTCCTAATTCTTTGAATATTTTTATTTCAGATTCTACCCACTTAGATTTTGATGTTTCTTTCGAGCAAATAACTACTAAATATTTTGACTGAATTAATGCTTTTTCTATGCTTTTAGTTAGATTTGAGCTTGATGATAATTCTTCTTCATCTCTAAATACTCTTCCTATTCTTTCAGGGAATCCTTTTTTTACTAGTTCTTTAGGTACTTTCCACGTTTCAAGAGATTCTAAAAGCCATTTCGCCCATTCATTATCAATATGTGTATAACTTATAAATACATCATAATTATAAATTACTTCTTTATTTATCATATTATTATACCAAGATATTTTATTTTTATATATTTTTATTAGTAAGTTTTTTTATGCAGTCTTTTATTTTATTATTATACGCTGATTTTATTTTATCTAAAATATGACCTGATATATTATATTTTGTTTTTATATCTTTTTGTTTTAAATCTTTATGAAGAAAAGAGAAAACATACTCTTTATATATAATAAAGCTATCTTCTATTAATTGTGATTTTTTATTTTTTACTTCTATAAGATTTGAAAGTCTTTGATCACACATATTACATTCTTGGCATATAGTGTCCATACTTTGTTTTGTAATAGCTTCAAGAAATAAGAATAGTCCCTCTTTGTACTCTTGGTATAAATCATTTATTTCATCATCGGGTATTACCAAATTAAGAAGCTCGTCATTCAATCCTTGCAGTTTATATTTTTTATTCATTTTACTGTTTTTCTTTCTAATATAATCAATTACCCTAGAGTTGATCATTATGTATATATATCCGTCTATAAGTTCATAGCCTTCTTTTTCAAAACCACTTCCTATTTTGTTTAACAATTCCACATAGATTTCCTGCATAATATCTTTAGCATCTTCATAGTCACCTATTTTTGAATACACTCTGCTGATATAGTTTTTATAATTTCTGTCAATGGAATTGATTAAGTCAATTATTTCCCACATAATTAATAACTTTTACCTATTTTGTATTTTATAAAAGATCCTAACTCTCTATTGTTAAGGAGAATGTCTCTCATTTTATCAATCAGTTCGTAATTAAGGATAAAACTTCCTGATAAACTTCTGTTTTTTGTATTGTTATCCTCCAAAATATAATGTTCATTCACAAACTCTATGTCTTTAGCATCTAAATTTTTTATAATCATTTCATATTCATCATTATTGATTGTTATAGGTATATCTATAAGCCCCATAGAATCTTTATATAATTCCTCATCAGATAGCTCCTCAAATGGTACTAATAGGTTGTGAAGTCTCATGTGTGATTTAATAAATGATAAAGTTTCTTTTGTATAATTAGAACCTATACTATCAAAACCTGATAATATTTTTGATACATACCATCTTTTATGTTCTAATCTGGAAAGTAAATCTATATCCTTTATATCTTTCAAATTTGCATGCTTTCTTTTGTCATTAAAATCCAATATTGATAATCCTAGATAATCAAGTTTTATAGCCAAAAATCTTGCTGCGTATCTATTATCGTTTTTTTCGCCTTCTGATATATTATTCCAAGCTCCGTTATTATTTGCAGTAGGCATTTTGCAGTATTCAGAGTATATTTTTTGTGCTATAGTATCCAAATCATTATACTGAAGCGAATAATCTATAGATGAAAGATAGTTTATAGATGGGAAAATTTCTATTCCTATTTTATAGTATTTATTATAAAGGTCTGGATTATTTTCTAATATATTTGTAGCTGAATCTAAAAATACAAATATTTTAGGTTCATCTTTTATAGATAAATTTTTAAATAGTATTTGTCTTGTTTCAATAGCCCAATTTAATGAGTTTTCTTCGTTATCTGCATAAATTAGGCATGAAGATAATCTGCTAAGTAAAGAAGCTATATTATCAGGTATTTCATTGTTAATAAAAGAAGGATAATCCAAAAAGTGAAGAGATGCAATTCTGTTTAATTCTGGAAGTTTATTAATAAGTACATTATTATAAAATTCCTTATTTTTATCTACAAATATGAGATTAATATTGCTCTCTTTTCCTACAACAAGAAGAATAAGCTCCCTTATTATATCTATAACATTATCATTAATTCCAAATATAAGTATTATAGGAGCATTCCCATCATTAATATTAATATTTCGTATCACAGAGTATTTTGAAATTTTATCAATGAAAAAACGTATAGCATTCTTTTTGAAAGATGAAAAACGTACATAAACAGGGTCTTTAGTGTATGATATGGGTAGTATTCTTTCATAATTTTTATATTTATTATTATCTTCTATATCCACTACTAATTCTATAGTATGATTTATTTTATATGTTCTTATTATTTTAGAAGCTATATTCATAGTTTCTATATTTTTATCATCATATTCAGAAATACAAAATACTTCACTGCAT
This sequence comes from Brachyspira sp. G79, assembly GCF_002379365.1. Classification (GTDB taxonomy): domain Bacteria; phylum Spirochaetota; class Brachyspiria; order Brachyspirales; family Brachyspiraceae; genus Brachyspira. The sequence continues at coordinate 211,167 of NZ_JQIU01000008.1, forward strand.
TTTAATATTCCAGCATTAAATAGGGTAGAAGCCTGAGTATAATCTCCTTTAAGTTTTATTACATTTTTATTAAATATATCTTTTGTATTAATTTCATCTTCATTGCATATAAGTACTATTTTTTTATCTTTGGACATTCCGTTTAGTACGCATAATGATTTTACATTACAGCCGCATATAATAGTATGTTTTTTAAAAAATATTGATATAATGGTTCTCGTTATTAAATCAGAAAAAAGATTTTTTATAACTTGAAATAAAGCACCTGCTAATGTAATAGGGGCAAGAAATCTTACTAAGTTTAATAGTGGCGGTAGTTCTTCCATATCAAAACTAGCTTCTAATTGAAATATCTGCAAAGTTTTATAAAATGCCGTAAGTATGCTTATATTTTCTCCATATTCTTTTAAACAAAACTCTTTCCAAGCAAAAATTCCGAGTACAGCTACAAAAAGAAATGATAAAACCCAAGTTACAGTCATACTTAAATATGATGCTTTTTTAGGTATCTTTTCTCCTATTACTTTTGAACATTTATCGCTGTTAATATTATTTAAGATATAATCTTCTATCTCATTTATATCTTTATTTAAATCTATATTTAATGTAAAAGGTGTATCATAATAATTTTGAAACGATAATACAGGTATATTATAATCTTTTTTAGGATTATTCTTAATATATCTGTTTATATTTACATTACTATCGCATATAAATAAAGTTATATCTGTTTTATGCGATAATAATGATATTAATTCCTGATTAGAAATATCTTCATCAATAATAAAACTTGAATTTGATCTTTTTAATATATATTCTATATCTTCATTATCCTTATTTATAATATTTTGTGTTATTATTTC
>NZ_JQIU01000008.1:213084-265359 GCF_002379365.1 Brachyspira sp. G79
ATTATCGGTATGTTCTTAGATATGCAAATTATTATTATTTTACTTGCATATAAAACACATTAATTTAATGAATGCCATTTATGTATTTGTGATAATTGCTATATTTTTTAGATTTATTTAAAAAATTTATTATGATAAAATTAATATACTTGTTTGATAACTTAAATAATAAATATTTATACTATTTAAATTTTTAATATTTTATAATTGAAACTTTCAGCAAACTTATATTATTTGTTCAAACATGATGCACTTTTTATAGTTGTAAGTCAATGTATACAAAATAAAAAATTATTTATGAAACAAATTTAATAATATGTTTTAATTGTATATATAAATACCATTAAATTTTTAAAAATACGTAAAAAATGTTATATATTAAAATGTTTTTAACGATATTAAGGAAAATATTTCAGAAAAGATTAGAATTCTTATTGAAAATATTAAAAAAATTGTGTAAATTATTATCCTATAATTTTCACTAATTTATTATAGTATTTTATTGTATTGAAAATAATTTTATGTTATATTATAATAGAATAGTTAATTTTAGTTTAGGGAAAAACAATGGATAATTTAGAGGAGCTTTACAGTTTTTTAAAAAACAGCATAGAAAATGCTAATACTCAGGCAGAAATAGACGACATAAGAATTCATTATCTTGGACGTAAAGGTAAAATTACAGAACTTTTAAAAAATTTATCATCTATAGAAAACATAGAAGAAAAAAAAGAATTTGGAAAAAAGATTAATGAGATAAAAAATTATTGTGAAAATGCTTTATCTGAAAAGAAAAATGAAATTTCAGAAAGGGAATTCCTTTCCTCTTTGGAAAAAAATAAAATAGATATTACTATGCCCGGAAGAAGACCTAAAGCAGCAAGCGTTAATCTTCTTACAAAAGTAGAAGAAGAAATAGTATCTATTTTAACTGAAATAGGTTTTAGAGTAGTTGAAGGTAATGAAATAGAAGATGATTTTCATAATTTTGAAGCTTTAAATATACCTTATTATCACCCTTCAAGAGATAGCCATGATTCTTTCTTTATATCTAAAGAAAATGTATTAAGAACTCATACTTCAGGTATGCAGATAAGAACTATGCTTGAAACTCCTCCTCCTATAGCTGTTGTTTCCCCAGGTAAATGTGCGAGAAGAGATTCAATAGATTCAAAACATTCTCCAGTATTCCATCAAGTAGAAGGTATTATGGTGGATAATGGTATAAGTTTTAATGATTTAAAAGGAATATTAGAATTATTCTGTAAAAAGATGTTTGGAGATAAAACACAGATAAGATTAAGACCTGATTATTTCCCATTTGTTGAACCTGGTGCCGATTTGAGTGCTACTTGTGTAATATGCGGCGGCAGCGGCTGTAAAACCTGCGGCGGTGAAGGCTGGCTTGAGCTTATGGGGGCAGGCATGATACATCCAAATGTATTTAAACATGTTGGGTATGATATAACTAAATATACTGGTTTTGCTTTCGGAATGGGTATAGAACGTGTAGCTATGATTAAATACGGTATAACCGATATAAGAATGTTCTATGAAAATGATATAGATTTCTTAAAACAATGGTAATTAATATTTAATGTTTTAAGCATTTTTAATATATATTTATAAGTGAATTAAGTAGAGGATATAATAATGAGAGTTCCATTAAGTTGGCTTAAAGAATTTGTTAATTTAGACGGTTTTACTGTAGAAGAAATCGCCAAAAAAATAACACTTGCAGGAAGTGAAATTTCATCAATAGAAACAACAGGCGGAGATATTCCTAGTGTTATAATTGGTAAAATAATATCAGTCCATAAACACCCTGATGCTGATAAATTAAGTGTTTGTAAGGTTGATGTCGGCGATGGAGATACTCTCTCAATAGTATGCGGAGCTCCTAATGTTAGAGAGGGCATATATGTTCCTATTGCTATGATAGGTGCTAAACTTCCTAATGGACTTACCATAAAAAAGGCTTCTATACGCGGTTTTGAAAGTAATGGTATGATATGTTCAAGATCTGAATTAGGATATGAAGAAATAGAAGGTGTTTATGGTATTTGGATACTAGATGAAGATATAGAAAAAGTTAATGCTGATAAAGATAGTATTTTAGGAAATTCACTTTCTACAATAGTGGGAAGCACAGACCATATATTTAATGTAGAAATTACTGCCAACAGAGGGGATTTAGTAAGTATTATAGGTTTTGCTCGTGAATGTTCTTTGGTCTTAGAAAGAAGAGTAAGCATTCCTTCTGTTAATACTTATGATGCTGCAGGCGGAAATATTGATATAACTGTAGAAAATCAGGAAAGCTGCTACAAATATGTAGGCAGACTTATAAAGGATATAACAGTTGGACCTTCTCCAGACTGGATGCAGAAAAGGCTTATAATGTGCGGAATTAATCCTATCAACAATATTGTAGATGTTACCAATTATGTTATGTTAGAATATGGTCAGCCTTTGCATGCTTATGATTTTGATAAAGTTAAAGACGGTAAAATCATAGTTAGAAATGCTAGAAACGGAGAGAAAATAAAATTACTTGACGGAAGAGATGTTGATCTTACCGATGAAGTTTTAGTTATAGCAGACAGTGAAAAACCTATAGGTGTTGCTGGTGTTATGGGCGGAGATTCTACTAAAATAGAACCTGAAACCAAAACTATTTTAATAGAAAGTGCATATTTTGATCATATAGCTGTTAAAAAGTCTACTATAATTACAAATACAAAAACAGATGCTTCATACAGATTTGAAAGAGAAATAGATCATACACTAACTCTTGCAGCTTTAAATAGGGTAGTTGATTTAATAGTTACTTTGGATAATGGCTGTAAAATAGCTTCTAGGTCTAAAGAACTCAATGTAAGACAATTTGACTCTACAATTATAGTATTTGACTGCGGACTTGTAAAAAGATATTTAGGTCTTAATATGAATAAAATGGAAATATCTTCTATATTCAAAAGATATGGTTTTAAGGCAGTTGCACTTGGTGAAAATAATTTAAAAGTTGAAATACCTTGCTATAGGCATGATTTATCTATAGCTGAAGACTTAATAGAAGAAATAGCCAGAGTTTATGGATATAATAATATAGAATCAAATGTACCTCATATAAAATGCAATCCTATAAAAACAGATTATAAAGAAGTAAGTTTTGTAAAACATAAAATGGCATCTTATGGACTTTATGAAACTAAGCAGTATTCTATGGGAGACAGTAATGTATTTAAATCAATAGGTATAGAAGAGGAAAAATTAATTAAAGTTGTTAATCCTCTTACAAATGAAATGGACGTTTTAAGACCTACTGCTTTGGTATCTCTTTTAAATAGTGTTCTTTATAATCAGAATCATAGACATAAAAACGGAGCTTTATTTGAGGTTGGAAATATCTTTTATAAAGAAAATGATAATTTTGTAGAAGAAAAGCATCTTTCAGCTGTTATGTTTGGTCTTTATCAGGAAAAATTATGGAACAAAGATTCAAGACCTTATGATTTTTTTGATATGAGCGGTGTTGTTGAGGAGCTTTTGATTAAAGATTTGAAATGCAGCGATTATAATTTAATACCTAAAGAACATAAATGGTTTGTACCTACAATGTCTGCTGAAATAATGATATTTGGTGAGAGAATAGGTATAATAGGAAGACTTCACCCAAAACTATTGTCTCTTTTTGACATAAGTACAGAAGTATATTTCTTAGATATTGATATCAGAAAAACTTTAAAACTTGTTAAAGAAAGAGTTAAAAAACAAAAATTAAAAGATATTGGTAAATATCCTGCAGTATTTAGGGATTTGGCTTTGGTATGTGATAATAATATAGAGTTTAATAAGGTTATAAAATCAATAAGCAGATTTAATAATATCATACAAAATGTTGATGTTGTTGATAGGTATGTAGGCGAACAGGTAGGAGAAGGTAAGCAGTCTATAGCTATATCTATTACGTATTATGATCCTAATAAGACATTAAGAGAAGAAGATATTAATAATGCAGAAAAATCTTTGCTTGAAATGCTTAAAACTAGATTTAATATTAGTTTGCGTTCTTAAATTTACAGGAGCTTTTATATGGAATATGATATAATTTCTTGGGCGGATATAGATGAAGCTATTGAGATTTTGGCTAAACAGATAGAGGATTCTAAGATACATTACGAAGTAATTTATGGTTTGGCTAGAGGAGGATTAGTTCCAGCTGTTATGCTTTCACATAGACTTAAAATTCCTATGGTTCTTAATATGGAAGAGGTTTGGAGATTAAAAGTAAAAAATAAGGCTGCTTTAATAGTTGATGATATATCCGATACTGGAGAAACTCTAAAATATTTTGACGGACAAAAATTTGATATAGCAACTCTTTTTGTAAGAGAGCATACAAGCAAAATAAAGCCTAGATACAATTATAAAAATATTAACCATGATAATTGGCTCTTATTTCCTTGGGAAACTAAAGCTTCAAGTAAATAATATTTTTTAGTTTTATATATAATGATTTCTATTTATGAGAGTTATTATATTGTTTTTAGTTTAAAAAGTCTGGAGGGTATTTTTTTACTCTTTCTTTGAATAAGAACTCTATTAATTTTCTAGTTCGTGTTAATAAAAAATATGACCATAATTCTATAGAGCTTTGACCTGTTGTATAAGTGTTTATTTCATCAACTGGTATTTGTATAGTTTTTGTGGTGTTATAGCTTAAGTTTATTTTTAATTCTGCTTTATAATGTTGCCCATTTATATTAAACTCAGGAAGCATATCATGAACTACGCAGTTCCTTACAGATTGAAGTGTTTTAGCCAAGTTATATTCATTTTTTGGAAGCATTTTATTATTGTTTACTATAGATATCAGCATTCCTATATTGCATTGTGCTAAATCTTCTATATTTGTTATTTTCTCTTCATACTTTTTCCAATTATTAAATTTCTGTATTGAAACAAATCCGTTTTCTTCTATTTTTTCCTCTAAAAGTATCATAAGCGATTGTTCAAACATACTTCCAACAAGTGTGCAGCTTGCTTCAAAGTATCCAAAATAATAATTTTGATGAACCTGATAAAGCAGTTTAAGCATATGTTCTAATCTTTTATTATTAATCTGCCCTACATGCATTCTTTGATATTTCAGAGATTTTCTTCTGAGTTCTGCTTTTTCTAAAAAATCATCATTGTATCTTTCTTTTAGGCTTAATTTAGGCTGTTTTATCTTTTTATTTTCTTTTGTATTATCGCTCATAATTTATATCCAAGTTAATTTGTGTATGTATTTTAACATTATTCAAAGTTTATACAAGTTTTATTATAAAAAATAATTTTTCATACAGTAAGAAAATAGGTTTAAATTTATTATATATGATATATAATATATTAATTATGAAGAACAAGGAGATGTTTTGAGATTAGAGTTAATGCTTGGCGTCAGATATTTGAGAGCCAAAAAAAAATTTTCATTTGTTTCAGTTATTACAATTATATGTGTTCTTGGTATATTAGTTGGAGACATGGTGATGATTACTGTGCTTTCTGTTATGAATGGTTTTCAGGATGATATTAGAGATAAAATACTTGGAATGCGTGCCCATATAAATATTAGTTCTTATAATGACGGAGCTCTTAGTGATTATGAATATGTTGTTGATAATATAATGGACAATAAAGAAATAACCAGTGCATATCCATATATAGTGATTCCTTGTATAATGCGTTCTTATAATTTTACCATCTTAATTACTGTAAGGGCTTTTGAAGACAATATATTTTCTACTGATAAAGATTTCATAAAATATTTTAATTTTGTTGAAGGCAATAATAAAGATATGAAAACTAATGAGGCATTAATAGGTTCAGAGATGGCAAAAGATTATGCTTTATCAGTTGGGGATACTATAGATATAATCTCTGCTTCGGGCAGTTTTGATAGAGGATTTAAACCTCAAAAAACAACTTTTACAATTAAGGGGGTGTATAAAACAGGATATTATGAATATGACAGCAGAATGGTTATAGTACCGCTTTCTGCGGGTCAGGCTATGGTTGGTTACAACAATGCTGTTACTGGTGTGGCAGTTAAGGTAAAGAATTTTTTTGATGCTGATAAAGTAGCCAAACAAATAGACAGTGATTTAAAAGAGTTTTATAATGTTATGCCTTGGATGCTTTTTGACAGAAATTTCTTTCAGGCACTTCATACTGAAAAATTGATGCTTGCTTTGATACTTTCTTTTATCATATTAATAGCAGCTTTAAATATTGCTTCAAGTCAGATAATATTTGTAAAAGATAAAAGGCGTGATATTGCTATAATAAAGACATTAGGTTTGAGACCTTCAAATGTTGCTAAAGTTTTCTTTTTGGAAGGTGCTATAATAGGTGTAATAGGTACAGTGCTTGGGGTGATATTTGGTGTACTTCTTGCCAATTATGTAAATGAGGCTTTGGAAGGTATAAGAATAATACTTCAGGTAATAGTTAATATTATTTGGTTTATACCATCAGCTATAAGTTCTAATATATCAATACCTATAGTTCCAGACTTTTTCCCTTCAGATATATATTATGTAAGCGGAGGACTTCCTTCTATAATACATGCTTCTCAGGTTATAATGGTTGCTTGTATTTCATTTTTGCTTTCAGTATTATTTGCTATAATACCTGCTTATATCGCAAGCAGATATAAACCAGCGGAGGTACTAAGGTATGAGTGATGTTATCATTAATATAGAAAACTTGAAAAAAACTTATATTGGTCCTCCTAAAGTTGAGGTATTAAAGTCTTTAAATTTGCAGGTATATAAAAATGAAATACTTGCTATAACAGGAGAGTCTGGAAGCGGAAAAACCACCCTTTTAAATCTAATAGGCGGAATAGACAATATAACAGATGGTATTATAAATATAGCAGGAAATAATATAGGCAAAATGAATGAAGGGCAGCTTGCACATTTTAGAAATAGTTCACTTGGATATGTTTTTCAGTTTCATAATTTGCTTGGTGAGTTTAGTGCTTTAGAGAATGTTATGATACCTTCTTTAATGCTTAAATATAATAAAAAAGAATCAAAACAAAAGGCTGAATATTTACTTGAAACTGTAGGCTTAAAAGATAGAATGAATCATCGAATAGGGGAGCTTTCAGGTGGTGAGGCACAGAGAGTTGCTATAGCTAGGGCATTAGTAAATAAGCCTAGTGTTGTTTTGGCTGATGAGCCTACTGGAAACCTAGATAAAAAAAATGCTGAGATTGTGAGAGAGCTTTTATGGAATATGACGAAACAGAGTTGTGCTTCTCTGATAATAGTTACTCACTCAATTTCTATAGCTAATATGGCTGATAGAAAACTGCGTTTGGAGTATGGTGAAAATTTAATAGAATATTAATTATTATAGAAAATTACAAAATGTTAAAAATAGGATATTAGTTTATGTTAATAAAAAAAGTAAAAGAATTTTTTAAGAAAGATGACAGACCTTTCGATTATGGTGCTGTTACTGAAGAACATATAAAAAAATATTATTCTAAAACAGAGAAACATCCTTATAAAAGAATGTTTTCTTACGCTATGAGGCATAAGAAATTATTTATACCCTCTTTTCTTTTGAGTGTAGGTTATACAATAATAAATATACTTCCCCCATTTTTTGGTCAAATGGCAATAGCTATAACAGGAGGAAAAAGAGTTGATATTTTAGATAAGATACCATTTGTTGCTGACTTAACAGCTAAATTTAGTAATATAAACACAAAAGATTTGGCACAGCAGTTTTTAACTGCTGACTCTATTGCAAATCCAGTTATAATAGCACAGTTTACATTTATTATTATAATAGGATTTATTTATGTTTTATTTAGAGTTGGTTTTGATTATCTAAAAACTTTTCTTTTTGCTTTTACAGCTCAGGAAATAGGAAAAGATGTGCGTGCTGATATGATGAAAGGTCTTCTTAATACTGATATAGCATATTTTAAACAGGAAAAAGAAGGTGATTTAATGAGTAGGGTTATAAATGAATCTGGTTCTATAGAGAATTTTTTATCAGGAACATTACCTAATATGATTACTGTTCCTTTAACTTTAATACTTACATTATGTATGCTTTTGATATTAAATGTAAAACTTACTATAGCCTGTTTTATAGCTGCTCCTTTGATAGCTTTGGGTATAGATAAGGTTTCTAAATTAATAAGAACTAGAATATCAGCACAGCAGAATTTTTTGGGAAGTACAACTTCTGTTATTCAGGAGGATATAAGAGGGATAGAGGTTATAAAAATATTTTCTAAAGAGGATCAGGAAGTAAGTAGGTATAAAAATTTATATGATGAGTTAATAAATGTAATGAGAAGAATAAGTCTTCTTACTTCATTAAATAGACCTATGACAGAATTAGTAATGATAGTTGCTATGCTTATAATACTTGCTTACGGTGGATTTTTGATATTTAAAGGAGAAATGCCTTTTGAGTTCTTATGGGGTTTTTTACTTTATATGCTTAATATATCTACTCCTGTAAGGGATTTATCGGGTATAATTATTAATTTACAAATGACTAAAATGATAGCTATGAGAGTTTTTGAAATTATAGATTTACCTGCAGAAAATGTTAATGATCCTACTAAAAAACAGATGAAACCTATAGAACATTCTATTACTTTTGAAAATGTTAATTTTGAATATCCTAGAAGAAGCGACAGCGATCCATTCCATTTAGGTCCTGTAAGTTTTAATGTAAGAAAAGGAGATGTAGTTGCTTTTGTAGGTAATTCTGGAGGCGGTAAAACTACTCTTATAAGTTTAATACCTAAATTATTTACTCCAAGCAGCGGAGTTATAAGATTTGATGGTATTGATATAAATGAATTAAATACTAGAAGCGTAAGAAATCAGATAGGTGTTGTATCACAGGAAAACATATTATTTTATGGTACAGTAAGAGAAAATATTTTGTATGCTAATCCAAATGCAACAGATGATGAATTGGTGAGAGCGGCAAAAATAGCTCATGCTGATGAGTTTATTCTTAAACTTCCTAATGGTTATGATACTCATATTGGTCCTAGAGGTGTAATGTTATCAGGAGGTCAGCGTCAGCGTATAGCTTTAGCAAGAGCAGTGGTAAAAAAACCTTCTATACTTATACTTGATGAAGCTACAAGTGCATTGGATACAGAAAGCGAAATGTATGTTCAAAAAGCTTTAAATGAGATTATTAATCTTCAAACTACATTTGTTATAGCACATAGACTTTCTACTATAAAAAATGCTACTTATATATGCGTCGTTGAAAATGGTCAAATAATAGAATCTGGGACACATGAAGAATTGATGAAAAGAGGCGGTAAGTATCAGTATTTGTATTCATTGCAGTTTAGAGAATAAATGTTTTAATTAAGATTATTAAATTTTATATTACAATGTATATTTTTTTATAATAAAAACTATATTATGAATATAGTTATATTGTATTTTTTAAGAATTAAGATTTAGAAAATATTTTGTATTATTGAATACTATCAAATTTTTATTTATTCTTAATACAAATTATAATAACATAAAATAAACTATTGTAGGATAAAGTGTAATGTCATTTACTTTTGAAAAATTAGATATAGATGGGCTTTTTATAGCAAAGCCTAGAGTTTTTGGGGACAGCAGAGGATATTTTTTAGAAACTTATAGTGAAAAAGATTTTGTTGAAGCTGGTATTAAGGAAAAATTTGTTCAGGACAATCAATCAAAATCTACTAAAAATGTATTAAGAGGATTTCATTATCAGAAAAAATTCTGTCAGGCTAAATTGGTTAGAGTATTAGAGGGTGAAGTTTTTGATGTAGCAGTTGATTTGAGAAATGATTCAGCTACTTTTGGTAAATATTACGGAGTATTACTTACAGAAGAAAATAAAAAACAGTTTTTTATTCCGAGAGGTTTTGCTCATGGTTTTATTGTTTTAAGTGAAACTGCTGTTTTTGCATATAAGTGTTCCGACTTTTATCACCCTGAAGATGAGGGCGGTATAATTTATAATGATAAAACTATTAATATTGACTGGACTTCTGATATTAATAATGTGATTGTTTCTGATAAAGATTTAAAATTACCTTCTTTCGATAACAATAAAAAATATTTTTCATTAGACGGTACTTGGATTGGAGAATAATTTTTATGATTTGGATTATTGGTAAAAATGGAATGCTTGCTAATGATATAATTAATGTGTTTAATAAAAATAATATAGAATATACAGCAACAGCTTCAGATATAGATATTACTAATATAAATATACTTAATGATTTTGTAAAAGATAAAAAAATAAATACTATTATTAATTGTTCTGCTTATACTAAGGTAGATTTAGCAGAAGATGAGAAGGATATTTGTTATAAGGTTAATAGAGACGGAGTTAAAAATATATCTGAAATAGCATCTAATATTAAAGCTGATTTAATTCATTTTTCTACTGATTATGTATTTGACGGTAAAGCTAATAAACCATATACAGAGGAAGATAATACCAATCCTATTAATGTTTATGGTAAAAGTAAACTTGAAGGTGAAAAATATGCATTATCATTAGAAAATTCTATTGTTATTAGAATATCTTGGCTCTATGGTATATATGGTAAAAACTTTGTATATACCATGATAAATTTTATGAATAGTAAAGATAGTATAAAAGTAGTTAATGATCAATTTGGTTCTCCAACTCATACATTAGATGTAGCTGAAACAGTTTTTGATATAATAAATAAAAATAATTTTGATTATGGGCTTTATCACTATACTAATGAGGGTAATATTTCTTGGTATGATTTTGCAAAAACTATATATAGAAAGGGAAAAGAGTTTAATATTATAAATAATAACTGCATAGTAAATCCATGCACTAGTGAAGAATATCCTACCAAAGCACAAAGACCAAAATACAGTGTTTTATCTATAGAAAAAATTAGAAAATATGCTAAAATATATGATTATGAGTATAGCTTAAATCAATTTTTTGAGATATACAAAAATAAATAGTTACGGGAGTTTTTATGAAAGGAATAGTGTTAGCAGGAGGAAGCGGTACAAGGCTTTATCCTATGACAACAGTTATATCGAAACAGTTATTGCCTGTATATGATAAGCCTATGATATATTATCCTTTATCTGTTTTGATGCTTGCTGGAATTAGGGATATACTTGTGATTTCAACTGAAAACGATACGCCTCTTTTTAAAAGATTATTACAAAACGGCAGTCAATGGGGTATTAATATAGAATATGCTGTACAAAAGGCACCTAACGGACTTGCTGAGGCATTTATTATAGGTGAAGAATTTATAGGTAAAGATAATGTTTCTATGATACTTGGAGATAATATCTTTTTTGGGCAAAGTTTTACTCATATATTAGAAAGAAGTTCTAAAATTAATGATGGAGCTGTTATATTTGCTTATAAAGTGAAAGACCCTGAGCGTTTCGGTATTGTAGAGATAGATGAAAATAGTAATGCTATTTCAATAGAAGAAAAACCTAAAAATCCAAAATCGCCTTATGCGGTTACAGGACTTTATTTTTATGATAATGATGTAATTAATATAGCTAAAAATATAAAACCATCTTCCAGAGGAGAATTAGAAATAACAGATGTTAATAATGTGTATTTAGAAAATAAGAAATTAAAAGTGGAAATATTAGGAAGAGGATTTGCTTGGCTTGATACTGGTACGAGAGATAGTTTATTAAGAGCTTCTGAGTTTGTGTCATCAGTTGAAAATGTTGAAGGCATGCAGATTGCCTGTCTTGAGGAGATAGCTTATAATAACAAATGGATTAATAAAGAAGATATTGATAAAATTGCTTTTAAGTTAAAAAATACAGAATATGGAAATTATTTATGTAATTTAATAAGATAATTATGGAGAGAATATATGAGAAAGTTTGATACTGTTTTAGTAACTGGTGGATGCGGTTTTATAGGTACTAATTTTATTAAATATATTTTTGAGAACACTAATTATAATATAAAAATTATCAATATAGATGCCTTAACTTATGCTGGTAATATAAAAAATTTAATAGATATAGAAAATAAATATAAAGATAGATATTGCTTTGAGAGAGTAAATATTTGCGATGCCAAAAAAATTAATAGCATATTTGAAAAGTACAGACCAGACTGTATAGTGCATTTTGCAGCAGAAAGTCATGTTGATCGTTCAATATTCGGACCTAAAGATTTTATTGAAACTAATATTATCGGTACATTTACATTATTGGAAGCAGCACGTAATTTATGGAAAGATAATACAGACGGAAAACTTTTTCACCATATAAGTACAGACGAAGTTTACGGTTCATTAGGAGAAACTGGCTATTTTTATGAAACAACAGCGTATGATCCTAGAAGTCCTTACTCTGCTTCAAAGGCTTCAAGCGATCATATTGTAAAAGCATATTATCATACTTATAATTTACCTGTTACAATATCTAACTGCAGTAATAATTACGGACCGTATCAATTCCCTGAAAAATTAATACCTCTTATGATATCAAATATTATCGAAGAAAAAGATTTACCTGTTTACGGAGATGGTAAAAACATAAGAGATTGGATATTTGTTGAAGATCATAATAATGCCGTATTAGATATTATATATAAAGGCAGAGTAGGTGAGACTTATAATATCGGCGGAGAAAATGAAATTACCAATATTGATATGGTAAATATTTTATGCGAAAAATTAGCGGCTAAAATGAATAAAGAAAAAACTTATTATAAAAAATTAATAAAGTTTGTAAAAGACAGAGCAGGTCATGACAGAAGATATGCTATTAACTGTGAAAAAATAAAAAAAGAATTAGGCTGGCAAAGACAATATGATTTTAATACAGCTATTGATATAACTATAGATTGGTATTTAAATAATAAAGAATGGGTATATGATGTAAAAAGCGGTGAATATAAAAAATGGATAGAATTAAATTATTCTAATTCTCTTTAGAGTTTTCAGTTGCTATACTTAATCTTGTAAACCCCGCATTTTTTACACTGTCTATTACAGATATTAAAACCTGAGTTCTTACATCTTCATCAGAACGTATTTCTACAGGTTTTTCTAGTTCGCCTTCTGTATTTGCCAATTCTTTGAGGTTATTATCAAGATTTTCTACTTCATAGCCGTTAATATACTGTTTGCCATCTTTTGATATGCTTATTATTATAGTTTCATTTTTTTCAGCACCTACAGCTGAAGTAGATTTTGGCAGACTTATTTCTATTTGGGGAGTTTCAATTATAGTAGTACCCACCATGAAAAATATAAGTAAATTAAATACTATATCTATCATGGGGGTTAAATCTATTCCGCTTTTTATATTAAATCTTCTTCTAAACTTCATTAATAATTTTCCGTTAGAGATTATTTATTTAAATATTTATTCTACAGTTATAGTTCTTACATTGCTTAAGAAATGCTGACCTTTATATAGTATAGAAATTTTATAATCTCCTTTACCATATTCAGCTTTAAAAGTTCTTCCTAATATACTGTTTCCCATATCTTTAACATCATATATAACATTTCCTATATAAGTTTTTCCATCATCTCCAGTAATGCGTGCTTCTTTATCGGCCATTTCAACAGCGATTTTAAAATCAGTGAAAGCAGCACCATTTAATATTCTGTATTTTACAGTTATATCATCTTCATATTTAGCAGTAGGGCTAAAATCAACAGATTCAGCAACTATATCAGCAAATGTTACTGTAACGTATACTCCTACACCTCTTTTTACAGCTCCGACTCCCATAGCATTAAAATTTTTATTTAAGATATTTTTTTTACTGTCTGGAGTAGCCATTAAATTTTTTACTATACTTTCAGCAGCCTTTTTATCGGTAAAAGGTATAACATCCAGCTTTCCTAAACTCTCGCTTATATTTCCAACCATTTCTGGATATAACTTTACTTGTCTAGCTTTAGAATCCAGTCCGTCTAAATCTGTATTACTGAAGAATTTGTTTTTTGCCATATTATCAGCATGGTATAAAGCTAAAGAGTGAAGTCTTTGATTGTTTGGAAGAGGAGGAAGAGATACTTTGCTTCTTTCTAAGTTAATTAATCTGAATACTTCATCTTCTATTGTGTTGGCATTTAATATTAATGTTGATATAAACATCAATACAATTATAAAATTTAATTTTTTCATTTTTTTAATCTCCAATTTAATTATTTTCTGTATAAAAAATATATCTTTATTATATAAATGCTATTTTA
The DNA here is from genome assembly GCF_002379365.1 of Brachyspira sp. G79. Taxonomy (GTDB): domain Bacteria; phylum Spirochaetota; class Brachyspiria; order Brachyspirales; family Brachyspiraceae; genus Brachyspira. The sequence continues at coordinate 227,375 of NZ_JQIU01000008.1, forward strand.
CAGCAACATTGTAAAAAATAAAAGATAAAAAATAATAAAATGCGTAATAATCAGTATATATTTATTTTATTTTTATGGTTTTAATTACACTTGTTTCAAAAGTACTTGACAAGATTAAGTACAAAATTATAAATATGATGTTTTATATGTTGTATGGTTTGTTATTTTAGTATATAAATATGCAGTCTTTCCGAGTATAATATGGCTTCTGTATACAGCACAGCGTCTAAAAAAGTGATGGCAAAGAACTATAAATATTAAAAAATTGAGTTTTGAAACAAGTTGATTATATAAATTTATTTATAAGTAAAAATATAAAATATTTATGAATTGATTTTTTACATTTATAATGTATTATTATGTGAAGCTTTATGTTATTTTTATTGGAGGGATTATGAATAAATATATTATATTGTTTATTTTTTCTATCGTATTTTTAAACTCATGCGGAGTTGTAAGTAGTATATTGGGAGGAGATTATAATAATGCTATTTATGATGACGGAGTATTAACTTACTATGATGAATATAGTTCTTCCATAAAAAGATTTAAGGTTATCAATGAAAATAATATGATAGAAACAAAAACATTCAGAACATATGCCGAATCTGATAATTTAATAATTTATGTAGAAAACGGAGCAAATGTACAAAGGTCTTCTGTATCAAAAATAGGATATAGTTTTAACAAATATTACAGTGATTTAGTAAATACATATGGAAATCATACAGATGTTGATGGAAACGGCAAAATAAATATTCTTCTTTTTTCTATGAATCCTGCAGGAGCTTCTACAGTTATATTAGGTTATTTTTATCCAGATGATTTAATATTAGGAAATTTTAATGATGCGGAGATACTATATATGGATGTGGATTTAGTAAATGGAATTCCTGATATTATGGCAGGAACTATATTGCATGAGCTTCAGCATTTAATTAATTTTAATGTCAATGATATAAATAAAGGAATATCTATGGACCTATGGCTTAATGAGGCACTTTCAGAATCTACCTCAATATTGTATAGCCCTACAACAGTTTCTTCAAGAATAGAGGAGTTTAATTCTATGGGAGGATATTACTGTTTTTATACTTGGTATCTTCCTATAGCTGTATTTGCAAATTATCCTTCAGCTTCTGTATTTATGAATTGGCTTTACAGTGCAAGCGGAAACGATAAAACGGTATTTAGAGATATAGCTTCTTCATCTCAGATTAATGGTTATGATAAAGTTCTTAGTTCAGTTTCACATAGAGGTATGGCTAGTACTTGGGAAGAATTATTGCTAAATTGGATGGAAGGAATATTTAGTTATCAGGTATCTGGTGTAAATCCAGTTTTTAGGCGTTTTGGTGAAACAGTGCCGTTATACCCTGGTGCTTTGGTTGCTTATTACGGATCTTTAGGAAGTATTAGCGATAATAATTTGTCTACAAGAAAATTAAATGCTAATATTGAAATAGCGTTAAATAAAGATATGTATATAGGAGATAGTCCGAGTGCGATAAATATACAAATTCCAAGCAGTGTAAATAGTATGCAGTATAAATCATCTTCCCAAAGCGGCAAACCATATGTTCCTAAGTATAAAAATATATTGTTTGGTAAAGACGGGAAAATTAAAGAGTATTAATTTATAAAATGATAATTGATGAAAATAATTTATAAAAATATTCTTTCCTTATAAAGAATGATACAATATGTGTCTTGCTTACGGAAGAAAAATCGTTTGATAGTATACTATTATGTTGACATAAAAGCAAGGATAAATAAAAATATTATGTTTAATTTATGCAAATGTTTTAAGTCTTTTTTATATTTTATATGTATTATATGAATTATCAAATTATAATAAAATAAAAATTCATTGATAAATATATATATTATGTTATAATAAGTCAAATTATAATTATTAAAAACTATGGAGTCATTATATGAACGTATTGGTAATTAATTCAGGCAGTTCCAGCATTAAATATCAATTATTTGCTATGCCTGAAGCAAAAGTTTTAGCTAAGGGTCTTTTAGAAAAGATAGGCGAAGAGACAAGTGCATTAAAACACACAGCTGTAGAAAAAGGCAAAGAAAAAAAATTAGAACAAAGAGTTGCTGACCATAAAGCAGGTATGTCTTTGATTTTCTCTCTTCTCACAGATAAAGAAGTTGGTGTTATATCTGATATGAGCGAAATATCAGGTGTAGGTCATAGAGTTGTACATGGAGGAGAATCATTCAGCAAAAGTACTTTAATTACAGATGAAGCTATCAAAGCTATAGAAGCATGCTGTGATATAGCACCTTTACATAATCCAGCTGGTTTGCAGGGTATAGCTGCTTGTCAGGAAATATTAAAAGATGTAAAAATGGTTGCTGTTTTTGATACCAGTTTCCATCAAACAATACCAGAATATGCTTATATGTATGCTGTTCCTCATGAATGGTATGATAAATATAAAATACGCCGTTATGGTTTCCATGGTACTTCACACAGATATGTTTACGGAGAGTTCTGCAAAGCTGAAAATAAGCCTAATGCTAATGTTATAGTTTGCCATTTAGGTAATGGTGCTAGTGTAACTGCTGTAAAAAACGGAGAGTCAGTAGATACAAGTATGGGTTTAACTCCATTAGAAGGTTTAGTAATGGGTACTAGATCTGGAGATATGGATCCTGCTGTTGCTACTTTTGTTATGGCTAAAGAAAATTTAGCTCCAAAAGAAATGGATAATATTTTAAATAAAAAAAGTGGGCTTTTAGGAGTTTCTGGAGTAAGCAATGATATGAGAAACTTGGAAGAGGCTTCTAAAACTAATCATAAAGCTGAACTTGCTATACAAATGTTCTGCTACAGAGTAAAAAAATACATAGGTGCTTATATGGCTGCTCTTGGTCATGTTGATGGTATTGTATTTACAGGCGGTATAGGTGAAAATAGTTTTTCTATTAGAGGAAGAATACTTGAAGGTTTAGATGAACTTGGTATTAAATGTGATGCTGATAAAAACTCTAAAGCTAGAGGATGTGCTAGTTTTGAAAAAGACGGTGCTCCTATTAAACTTTATGTTATAGCTACTGATGAAGAAAAAGCTATAGCTATAGATACTTATAATATAGCATTGAAATAATTTTTATATATAAATAATAAATATTAAAATTGATAGGGTATCTTTTATTATGAAAGATGCCCTATTTTTAAGGTTTTTTTATGATATTAAATTTGGATACTCTGAAAAAATCCATAATCGCATTAGAAAAATCAATCAATGTATATGATAGAATTAAAACAGATGATGAAGATTTAATGCTTACGATAAGATCTGGAGTAATACAAAACTTTGAAATAGCTTTTGAACAAAGTTGGAAATTTATACAAAGATGGCTTAATGAGAATATAAATCCAGACATAACTAGCGGAATAACTAAAAAAGAATTATTCAGATTAGCAGCTAAACATTTACTTATAGATGATGTTGAAAAGTGGATAAGATTTAAAGATGCTAGAAATTCTACTTCTCATATCTATTCAAATGAAGTTTCTCTGGAAGTAATTAATGAAGTAGTAGCATTTTTACCCTATGCCAAATATCTTTTGAAACGTTTAGAGGAAAATAATGAATGATTAACCTAACTGAAAATGAAATTCAAATTATAAAAGATATTCTAAAAAAACATATAAAAAATGGAAAAGTATATTTATTTGGTTCAAGAGTAAAAGGTACAAATAAAAAATTTTCAGATATTGATATAGTTATAGATATTAATACTAAATTATCATTAAATGATATGTCAAGAATAAAAGATGATTTTGAAGAAAGTGATTTAATTTATGTTGCTGATATTATCGATTATAATACTTTAGATGATAGTTTTAAGAGCATTATAGATGATGAAAAAGTATTAATATATAAAACTGTCTAAAATTAAAATATTTTAATTAGTTAATCATATTTTTTTTCGATATTAAAAAATAATAATTTAAAGTTAGGGATATGATTTTATGAAAAAGAATATATTAATCACTATTTTTTTATTTATAATAATTTGTTTTTTGATATCTTGTTCTAAAGAGCCTAAAAATATTTTAAATGAAATAACAGTTTCTGTAGGTCCAGAACCTCAAACAATAGACCCTACTATAAACTCAGCAGTAGATGCTATGATATATACAACACATTTATTTGAAAATCTTACTATTAAAGATGAAAATGGAAATATAATACCTGGTGCTGCTGAAAGCTGGGTATCGTCTAATAATAACACAATATATATTTTTAATATTAGAAGCAATGCAAAATGGTGTGATGGAATGGACGTAATAGCAGATGATTTTGTTTATGCTTGGAAGAGAATAGTTGACCCTAAAAATGGAGCATCATATTCCATACTTTTAGATGTTATAAAAAATGCAAGCGATATTATGATGGGGAATAAAGATAAAGATACATTGTCAGTTAAGGCATTAGATGATAAAACTTTATATGTAGAACTTGAATATCCTGTGCCTTATTTTCCAGAGATGGTATCTCACACTGCATATACTCCCTTGCGTGAGGATATTGTCAGTCAAGATGAAGACGGCTGGACTTTAAAAACTGATACTATGGTTGGAAACGGAGCTTTTCAGATTGTACGATGGGATCATAATTCAAGGTTAGTTGTACGCAAAAATACTGATTATTGGAATTATAAAGAGATTAAGCCTGATATAATAAATTTTGAGTTTATAGATAATGATAATACAGCAATGTCAGCAATTTTAAACGGAGAGATATCTTTTTATCATAATACTCCAATTAGTGATAGAGCAAAACTTATTGAAGAGGGAATTGCTAGGGTGGTTCCTAATGTATCACTTTATTTTTATGAGGTTAATCACACAAAAGCTCCTTTTAATGATGAGAGAGTTAGAAAGGCTGTTTCTTTAGCTATAGACAGAGACTATATAGTAAATAATATAATGAATGCTGGAGAGAAACCTGCAGCCGCTATAGTACCTTATAATATAAAAGATGTTTACGGTACTAATGATTTTAGATATCAAAAAGACGGATATTTTTCTGTTAATAGCGAAGACTATCAGAAAAATGTTGAAGAGGCTAAGGCTTTGCTTGCAGAGGCTGGATATCCTAATGGGGAAGGTTTTCCAGTATTTGAATTTTTAACTAATCCTGGATTTCATGTAACTATTGCAGAAAGTATACAGTCTATGCTTAAAGATGCACTTAATATAGATATGGTAATAAGACAGGAAGAATGGGCGGTACTGCTTCAGACTAGAAGAGATGGAAATTTTGATATGGCAAGACAAGGCTGGATAGGAGGATATAACAGTCCTCAGGCATTTTTATCTTTGGTAAAAACAGGTTATGTTCTTAACGAGGGAAGATATAGTAATCCTGAATTTGACAAGGCTTTATATGATGCTGCATTTTCTCAAAGTGATTTAGAGAGAAGTGAATATCTACATAAAGCTGAAACTATAGCTATGGACGATATGGCTATTATACCTATATTTTATTATTCAGGTACTGTTATGCAAAGTAAAAATCTTAATGATGTGATTTATGATATATTTGGAATATATAATTTTAGTAGAGCATATATATCAGAGTAAATTATATTATGATTTTTTACAATTATATGGTGTTTTTATATAAAAAGTATAATGGAGAATACATATGAATGAAGATATTAAATTTATAACCGATTTTCTCAAATGTGATTATGAGATACTTGAGGGCGGATTTGAAGATGACACTAGGATAATGAATTGGTATAAAGAAAATCTTGAAAAAGGAAAAAAAGAAGGATATATACCTTTAATTATAATACCAAGTGATATGCTTACTGAGTCAATAGAGTGTTTTTTGGAAGATAATAACTGCGATATAAAAGATTCAAGAAAGTTAATAAATGAATACATAGAAAAGTCAAAAGATATAGATTATAAAAAATATTTAAATCAGAATATAGAAGATATTTATGAGGATAAAGAATATATTGAAGAAATAAAAAAATCATTCAATGCTCCTGTAGAAGTAGGCTTTGAAGTATTTGATAGTTTTTGTTCATATTATGATTATGAAACTAAAAGTACTGTTGATTTGATATTAGCAAAAATTCCTACTCTTAATCCTTATGAATTGGCATGCTATATCCCTATGGGAGGATTTAATGACTGTCCTAACCCTGAAACACAGACTGCTATTTTTAAATATTGGTATGAAAAATATAATGCTTATCCTGCAGTAGTTGGATATGATACTTGGGAGCTTTTTGCACAAAAAATTCCTAATACAGAAGAAGAGGCTAGAGAGCTTGCTATAGAACATTATTATTTTTGTTTGGATAGAGTTGATCAATATGGCGAAAATTATGATCATGGCAAATTAGCAGGCACATTATTAAAATCAAATGTTTGGTATTTTTGGTGGGATTAATATTCATTATAATTTTTTAAACATATTAATGTATATATTAGAACAGTTGCAATTTTGTATTTTTATACATCTAATATTAAGAATATATACTATTATTTTTATTTATAATGATTTTTATATATTATTTTTGTTTTAAATGTAATATAATATTATATAAATAACTATAAAAATGCCGTCTTTTTAGTTCTTTGGTCACACCGAAGGCGGACAGCGTCACAAAATAACTTGGATTTGTGGCAAAGCCCCAATTATTAAAATTATAAATACTATTTTTAATTATTATATAATAATACATATCTATATACATATACAAAATTGCGGCAGGTATATTTTGTAAGTTTTTAAATTATATATTTAAGCTTTTAAAATTCAGTTTTTTCAATGACATAGTTTATATGTTTGTATAGTTTTGTATTCTTAAAAGATTAAAACATAGATATAATTCACTAAATTAAAAACAGTATGAATAAGTTTTAAAACAAGTACGAATATATTTTTATGTATATTTTCTTATATTTGAATAAACTGTATGAACTGAAATATGAAGTTTTTCAGCTAATGCTTCAACAGAACCTTTTAATTGAAAAAATCCTATTTTATGAAGTTTTAATATAATCTGTTTATTTTTTTCCTGATTTGGTATTGACATATCCAGTATTATATCATTAATATTTTTATTAAGTATAGATTTTATCATATCGTCAATATTAGAACTATAATTTTCAGAATGAGTATGTTCTTCACTATCATTTTTATTTATAGAAAATTCTTTCATAAAATCTATGAGGCTTACTTCCATATTTATATTGATGCATAATAAACCGATTAATTTGTCTTTATTTTTTATAGGTATTGTAACAGATTTGCATCTATCTCCGTTTGGAAATTTTGATTCATAAGATTCTAAAAATTTTTTATCTTTATGCACTGAGTTTATAAGCTCTAAAGCCAAATCAGTTATAGGTGCCCCTACATCTCTTGAAGAATTATGCCCGTTTTCTATAAATAAAACAGCATGTTCATAATTATCTAATGAATGAACCAAAACTTCACAATATGTTCCGAATATATTTGCTATTCCTTTTACAGCATTTTCATATGATTGTATTATAGCCCTATCTGTATCATCTAATATTACAGAACCAGACTTAGTATAATTATCCATAAAATTACCCCATTAATTATTATTAAATGTATTATATCTTATAATTTTATAAAAAACAAATATGATATATATTTTTATGATAAAAAATAAAAATAATATATAAACTATCAAATTTTATTGACAGTATAAACTATTTGTATATACTATATTATATATCTTTATATATTAAATTAAGGAATATTTTATGACAATAGAAGAATTTAACAGCAAATATTTAGTAAACAGGGAGGGTACAAACTCTCAAAAATGGGACACAATAAAAGACAGGAGATTTAAAGTAGGCGGACTTATACCTATGTGGGTGGCAGATATGGAATTCAAAGCTCCTGATGAAGTAATAGATGCTTTAAACAAAAGAGTAAGCCATGGAGTCTTTGGATATACTGTTTTGTGGGACAGTTATTTTGAATCATTTTTTAATTGGCAGAAAAAAAGATATAATATAGACTTAAAAGAAGAATGGATAAATTTTTCAACTGGGCTTGTAACAGCATTATATTGGCTTGTTAATGCATATACAAATAAGGGTGACAGTGTTGTAATACTTACACCTGTTTATTATCCTTTTCATAATGCAGTTAAAGATAATGAAAGAAATTTGATTAAATGCGAGTTAAAAAATGATAATGGAGTATTTTCTATAGATTTTGAAAAGTTAGAAGATGATATAGTAAAAAATAATGTAAAATTAATGATATTCTGCAATCCTCATAATCCAGCTGGAAGGGTATGGACTGATGAAGAAATAGATAAAACTTTTGATATATGTAAAAGACATAATGTATATATTGTTTCTGATGAAATTCACCAAGATATAAATTTGGGATATCGTCCTTTTATTTCAGCACTTTCTATAAAGAATAAAGATAAATATTTGGACAGATTAGTTGTTTTAACTTCACCTTCAAAAACATTTAATTTGGCATGTCTTCTAAACTCTCATATAGTTATACCAGACGAAAAAATGAGAGAAAAATATAATAAATATGTTAATACTGTAAATAGAACAGAATTAAGTTTGCTTGGTATGGTAGCAGCAGAAGCAGCTTACAGATACGGAGAAGATTGGGTTGACGGACTTTTAAAAACAATAAGACGCAATTATGAATATATAAGAGATGAATTAAAAACAAAAGTTCCAGAAATAATAACCAGTCCTTTAGAAGGTACTTATTTGCCTTTTATAGATTTAAGAAAAGTTGTTAATCCAGAGAGAGTAAAAGAGTTTATACAAGATGACTGTAAAATAGCTATAGATTTTGGAGAATGGTTTTCTGATAATTGTAAAGGATTTATAAGGGTTAATGTTGCAACCGATTTTAAATATATAGAGGAGTTTGTAAATAAAGTATCTTCACAATTAAAAAATAAAAATTATAAATAAAAAATAGGAGGCATAATATGAAAAGTTCTTTCTGGAAAAATTACAGATTTCCTATACTTTTAGTTTCTGGGGTAGTAATTGGAAGTATATTAGGTATAATATTGAAAGAAAAAGCTGCTGTATTAAAACCTTTTGGGGATATTTTTATTAATATACTTTTCACAGTAGTTGTTCCTTTAATATTTTTATCTATTACCAACTCTATTATTCAAATGGATGATATGAAAAGATTAGGAAAAATAGTAGCTTCAATGTTTGTAGTGTTTATTATTACTGGGCTTATTGCAGCAACTATAATGATCATTACAGTAAGAGTATTTAATCCAGCTGAAGGCTTTCAAATACCTATAACTCAGGTAGAAGAGCCTAACCCACCTAAAGTATCAGAACAGTTGGTAAAAATGATAACAGTTACAGATTTTAAAGATTTGCTTTCTATAAGCAATATGCTTCCTCTTATAGTATTTTCTCTATTCTTTGGTTTTTCTATAAAGCTAGTAGGAGAAAAAGCTAAACCTCTTGTTGCTGTTATTGACGGTGCTACATTGGCATTGATGAAATTGGTAAGTATTATAATGTATTATGCTCCTATAGGTTTGGGTGCTTATTTTGCTAATTTAGTAGGTAAATTCGGACCAGAATTGATAGGTACTTATGCCAGAGCATGTGCTGTTTATTATCCTGCTGCATTTTTATATTTTATTATTTTCTTTCCTATATACGGTTATATTGCTGCTGGAAAATACGGCGTAAAATCTATGAAGTATTTGATAACTCCTATGATAACATCATTATCAACACAAAGTTCTATTGCTACACTTCCTATCAACTTGGAAGCATCTGAAAAAATAGGAATAAGTGAAGATGTTAGAAATATAGTTTTACCTATAGGGGCAACTGCTCATATGGACGGAACTTGTTTGAGTGGAATATTAAAAATAGCTTTTCTTTATGGTGTATTTGGAATGAATTTCACAGGTATTGAAGTTTGGCTTGGTTCTATAGTATTTGTAGTACTAGCAGGTATGGCTAATGGTGCAATACCTGGCGGAGGACTTATCAGCGAAATGTTAATAGTTTCTATATACGGTTTTCCTCCAGAGGCTTTCCCTCTAATAGCTACTATTGGTATACTAGTTGACCCTCCTGCTACTATGGTTAATTCTGTTGGTGATAATGTGGCTGGTATGTTAGTTTCAAGAATAGTTGAAGGAAAAGATTGGTTTAAACATGCTATTAAAAACTCTAATTAAGAAATAAATATTTATTTTTTGATGCTAATATAATATAAAAAGTTATTAAAAAAGCGGCTTAGATTAATTAATCTATTGGCCGCTTTATTTTTTACTAAATATTAATCATTAATAACTTAAAATTAGTCATCAAATTTTTGTCCCATAATCTGACCATTACCTGTTACCATAATTTCCATCATATTGTTTAATTTTATTTTGTAGTTTCCCCATTCTTTTTCAGCATCTATTATAGCAGCCTGAGGATAAGCATTTTTTACAGCCTGTACAACAGCAGGAGGAAAAGCAGCATCTGGTATAGGAGCATATTCACTGTCTATATTTTCCCAATCACCGTTTCCTAAAAAGTCTATTGATACTCCATTTGATAATTTAACATCAAATTTTCTTCCGTCTCTTTCTACTTTCCATATCTGAACTCCAGGAAATACTCTCTGTATAAATGATGTAGCATTTGCTGGTAAAGCAGAAGGTGGAACTACCCAATCATCAGCAAAAAGACTTGAAGCTGATAATACCATTAATGATAAAAATAAAATAGATAATTTTTTCATGAGTTACTCTCCTTTTAATTTGTTATTTATTGTTTGTAAATTATCTTTACAATTATAAGTATATCATTTTTTAGATAATTGTCAAGTTTATTTACAATTATTTTACTATTTTTTTACATAAATTTTATTTTTGTTATATATTTTTTATTTTTTTTATAAACTCTCTTAAATCCTTTGCTAAAGGAGCTTTTACTTTTATTAATTTATCAGTAATAGGGTGATTAAATTCCAAACTATAAGCATGCAAAGCCTGTCTATAAAAAAATCCTTCAGGTATAATATTTTTTTCTATAAAATCATCAAAGACTTTAGGTCCGTATTTGCCGTATATTTTATCTCCAACCATATAAAGATTTTTTGAGTAAAGATGAACTCTAATTTGATGCATTCTTCCAGTATATAATCTAGCCATAACAACAGCATAATCATCAAAACGTTTAATAGTTTTGAATGCTGTTTTTGAATATTTTGAACCTTCTATACTTTCTTTATGCAAAGTTTGAAAACGTCTGTAATATTTATGTCCGCTTTCAAGCATATATCCCTCTACTATAAAATTATCTTCAATATTTTTTGCATTTTCCACTATTGCAATATAAGTTTTCTTTATTCTCTTTTTTATATTTTTTCTTCTTGCAATCATAGCACAAAATTTAGATGCAGTTTCATGTCCTCTTGACATAACAACACATCCGCTAGTTTCTCTGTCTATTCTATTTAGCATGTTTATATTGCAATTAAGCATTTGTTTAACAATAGTATGAAGTGTATTATGATAATATTTACCAGAAGGTATAACAGGAAGATTGGCAGGTTTATTTGCTATAATCAAATCTCCGTCATCATATATAATACCTACATTTTTATCAACTTCAGGTTCTTTCATTCCTATAATGTGATACTCTATTTCATCACCTTTATTTACAGTTCTAGTGTATTTTACTTTTATTCCGTTTAAAAGCACCAAACCTTGTCCTATCAAATCCTGCCATTTATTTCTTGAATAATAAGAAAATCTATCTCCCATATATTTATCTAATCTTATATTCTCATCAATATTTTCTTCTATGCGGCATTTTCTTATAACAGATTTTTGGTATATATCTTCTGTGTTTAAATGCAATTTATTTTTAGCTTTTTTCATATTATTTATTATACTAAAAAAATAATATTCTGTCAAAACATTATAAAAAGGGGCAGAAGTTAGAATTAACCCTGCCCACAACAAACAAACTTTTATATTATTGTACCGCTTTTCACTATTGTATTTTTTGGAAGTATTACTATACCGTCTCTTATACAGTAAAACTCACTGTCCTGATGCTGTATTTTCTTTTTATTAGTAATAACAACATCATTTCCTATTCTAACATTTTTATCTATTATAACATTTTTAAGAGTGCATTTTTTACCTATTCCTATTTTAGGAATATGTTTTACATTAAGTCTTTCAATATCATCATTATCTTCATAGTAGTCACTTCCCATCATAACGACTCTCTCTAAAGTAGATCCGCTTTGTACAACAGAACGCACACCTATTACAGATTCTTTAATAGTGGCGTTTTCTATTCGGCATCCGTCAGCTATTATACTTGAAGTTATGCTTGCTTTCTCAACTTTTGAAGGTGATAAGTATCTCACATGAGTATATATAGGGGCATTTTCATCATAGAAATCAAAAGGCGGATTTTTACTTCCAAAAGATATATTAGCCTCAAAATATGCTTTGATAGTTCCTACATCTTCCCAATATCCTTGGAATGCATAGCTGTATACTTTATATCTTTTGATAGCTTCAGGTATTATATCTTTACCGAAATCTATCATAGATACATCTGCCAAAAGCTCTTTAAGTACGCTGTGCCTGAATACATAAATACCCATAGAAGCCAAATATTCTTTATTAGGATCTTCTATATTAAACATTTTCTTTTGCTCTTCGCTTAATTTTAAAGCATTAAGAGTATCGTCTTCTTTAGGCTTTTCATGGAAATTTGTAATTTGACCTCTTTTATTAACAAGCATGACACCAAAACCTTTGGCATCTTCTCTTACTACTGGAACAGTACCTACTACTATATCAGCACCAGTTTCCAACATATGCTGAAGCATAACATTATAATTCATACGGTATACTTGGTCTCCTGAAAGTATAACAACATTATTAACATATTCTTTATCAAAGTGAGAAAGATTTTTTCTAACAGCATCGGCAGTACCTTGATACCAGTCTATATTAGTATCAGTCTGCTCAGCTGCAAGTATACTTACATGACCTCCAGAAAAGTTATCAAATCTATAAGCATTGTATATGTGATTGTTTAAAGAAGCACTATTAAATTGAGTAATTACATAAATATTTCTAAATCCGCTGTTAATACAGTTGGATACTGGTATGTCTATCATTCTGTATTGACCGCCCAAAGATACAGCAGGTTTTGAACGTGCTTTTACTAATGGATAAAGTCTTGTTCCCCTTCCTCCGCCAAGTATCAAGGCAACAGTATTAAATGCTCTCATAAAAAACTCCAATATTTGTTTTGTACTAAAAATTCATATATTATAAGTATAGTAAAAAAAATATAACTTTTCAAGAACTATAATACATTAAAACGTTTTAAGGCATTATAAATACCGTCGTTATCAACATCATCAGTAATATAGTCAGCCGCTAATTTTACTTCTTTATTTGCATTACCCATAGCTACTCCTATAGCAGAATGCTCTATCATAGTAACATCGTTTCCGCCATCTCCGAAAGACATAGTTTCGGATATATCTATTTTATAATGTTCTATCATTTTATCTATTCCTATATGTTTTCCGCCGCCTTTAGTATTTACATCAGTAAAGGCTGGATGCCATCTGCTTGATTCGCAGTTTTTAAATATGTTTTTCATAAGTTCTTTTTCTTTTTTTTCATCTACAAACAGATTTATCTGCAGAATATCATCTATATTTTGTTCTAAAAACTCATAATAATTGTCTACTCTAGGTATTGGAAGGTTTATTGATTTTGAAACTTCTTCCACTTCTTTAGTAACATAATTAATAAATATTCCGTTATTTGTCATAATAGAGCAGGGGAAGTTTTCTTTATTTTTAAGATAGTCTATTAAAGAATAAATTTCTTCTCTTGCTATAGAATGTCTGTAAATAGATTTTTCTCCTATATAGCAGTCAAAACCATTTGCTGTTATATATCCGTCAAATTCTAAATTATCCAAATTATTTATATGCTTTTTTATTCTTCCAGTTGCTATAAATAGCTTTATTCCTTTATCTCTTAATTGCTTAATAGCCTCTTTTGAAGAATCCGAAACTTTGTGAGTATTAAAACTAACTAAAGTACCGTCTATGTCAAAAAATACTGCTTTTATCATAATAAAAAATCCTTAATTATATAACTAATCTATCAAATTAAAATGCTTAAGTGCTTTATATACCCCTTCATCGTCAACACTTTCTGTAATATAGTTAGCTGCTTCTTTTACATTATCATTAGCATTGCCCATAGCAACTCCTATAGCAGCATGTTTAATCATTCCTAAATCATTACCTCCGTCTCCAAAAGCCATTGTTTCAGATAAGTCTATTTTATAATGTTCTATAATCTTATCTATTCCTATATCTTTTCCTCCACCTTTAGGATTAACATCAGCAAATGAAAAATGCCATCTGCTTGATATGCTGTTTTTTAGTATGTTTTCCATTAAATATTTCTCTTTATTCTCATCTACAAATATATTAAGCTGAACAATTTCTTCATAATTATTTTTTATATAATCATTAAAATCTATAGTATCTGGAACTTTTACATTAGCCATGCCATAGAGCATATTTATAACATCATCAGTATAATTGAGAAATATGTTATCGGTTGTTATAATAGTACAAGGAAATTCATCTTTATCAAGATAGTTCATCAAAGAAAATAAATCATCTTTATTTATTGAAACTTTATATATTTCTTTCATACTGTCATTATCTTTAATAATACAGCTGCATCCGTTAAGTAATATATATCCGTCAAACTCTAAATCTTCTAAATTATCTATTTGAAATAAAGCTCTGCCGCTTGCTATAAAAACTTTTATACCTTTTTCTCTAAGTTCTCTAATAGCTTTCTTAGATAATTCAGATATTTTGTGTGTATTAAAACTAACTAAAGTACCGTCTATATCAAAAAATACTGCTTTTATCATTGTAATAACCCATTATATTATTTTTTCGAGAAATATTATAATACAAGAGAAAAAGTTTTTCAAATATTTTTTAGGAATAAAATATATTAAATTTATTTAATAATTATTTTTTAATTATTAAAAATAAAATTGATTATAAAATAAAAGACCTAAATAATTTTAGGCCTTTTATAAAAAATGACAGAATATTATTTAAGATAAACTGTTTAATACTCCAACAACAGCATTGGCAAAATCTTTAGAAGATGTAGGACCATTTGCAGTAACTATATTTCCAGATACAACAACATTTTCAGACATTATATTAGCATTACCATGTCTTACATGCGATTCATCAGCAGATAGACAGGTAACATTAATTCCCTCTAGTATTTTAGCATTAGCCATAATAACAACACCGCTTCCTATGCCTGCGACTATCTTTTGATTATCCAAAAATAATTTAGCAAGCCCCTGAGTACGCCAATCGTCCCATAAAGTAATACAGCCTATACCGCCTATAAATACAACAGCATCAAATTCTACAGCATCAACCTCACTAAATAGTAAATCTATATTGGTCATACCGCCTAATTTACCCTGAGCAGTACCTATAAATGTAGATGATACTTTTGTTTTATATCCTGCATTTTCAAAAATTTTCTTGCTTTCAAAATATTCTTCATCTTGAAAATTCTGACCAGACATTACATATAAAATATTATTAGTTTTTTCCATTAATTGATTTCTCCAGTTATTATTAATATAATTTTTTATAATCCGCAATTTTTATCATAGTTATTTTTATTTAAAATAGCAAGTTCATATGCTTTAACATATTCTTTAGCACTTTTTTCCCAAGAGTTATCTATTTTCATTCCTCTTTGCTGCATTTCATTAAATCTGTCTCTATGATCATAATAAACACTTACAGCCCAGCCTATAGTATTATATAATGCTGATGGGGTAGAATCATAGAATTTAAAACCAGTACCTTCACCAGTTTGCTCATTGTAATTTTCAACTGTATCTTCAAGTCCTCCAGTAGCATGTACAATAGGTAAAGTACCATATCTTAAAGAATACATTTGATTAAGTCCACAAGGCTCAAATAAAGAAGGCATTACAAACAAATCGCATCCTGCTTCTATTAAGTGAGATAATTCATTACTGTATCCTATATAAGAGCCAACTCTTCCAGGATATCTTTTAGGTAAATCACCAAAGAAACCTTCTAATCCCTTATCTCCAGTACCTAGTATGCAGAATTGAACTTTCATATTATTAATTAATGGGTCTATTATAGAAGCTATAAAATGGTATCCTTTTTGATCAACAAATCTTCCAATAGCACCTATTAATACAACACCATCATCTTCTTCAAGAAGGAATCTTTTTTGAAGTTCCTTTTTGCATATTTTTTTACCTTCCATTTTATCAGCAGAATAATTAGCAGGTATAAATTTATCTTTTTCAGGAGACCAAACATTTTCATCAATACCGTTAAGTATTCCAAAGAAACTTGTAGTTTTATTTTGCAAATAAGGTGCCATACCATGTCCGCCATAAGGAGAAGAAATTTCTTTAGCATAAGTAGGACTTACTGTTGTAACTACATCTGCAAAGAATATACCGCCTTTAAGGAAATTGATGTTGCCATGATCTTCAAAAGTGTCTGGACTAAAATTGTTCCAGCCCAAACCTAAATAGTCATAAGTTGTATTTGCACTGTATATACCTTGATAATTTGCATTATGTATTGTAAGGAGACTTGCTGCATGTCCTACTGGGTCATTCCAGTGCCAAGTTTTTATATAAGCTGGAATTGCTGCAGTCTGCCAGTCATTAGCATGTACAACATCCACATTAAGCTGCAAATCTTTGCATAACTGTAAAGCTGCTCTTGAGAAAAATCCGAATCTCCAAGCATTATCTTGATAATCATTAAAAGAAGCATCATGATAAAGCCCGTCTCTGCTGAAGAAACTATGATGCTCTATAAAATAAAAATCTATTCCGTCTTTTACTGTCTTAAATACAGAACACCATTCTTCTCCGTTACCCATCCATACTCCCATAGTAGGAAGAACATTTTCTAGGTAGCAATCCTGAAAATTAATATCTCTGTATTTTGGAAGTACTACGCATACTTCTACACCTAATTTTTTGAGATATATTGGTAAAGAACCGACAACATCAGCAAGTCCCCCAGTTTTTATAAATGGGGCAGCTTCAGAAGATGCTATCATAACTTTCATTTTTGACATAATAAACTCCTAAACTTTGGAATATATTTTAAATATATAACTTTATTTAAAAAGTTCAAGTAAAATTATTATTGTTAGAATCTTATTACAGTAAAAGTTTGGTAAAAATAAAAGAATTCTATCAATTTATTAAAAATCAATAGAATTCTTTATAAAAAATAAATGTTTATAATAAAATTATATATTAATTTCTAATATCTCTAAGACTTTATCACCAGCAGGCACTTTTATAGTAACTACATCACCAACTTTTTTTGCCAATAAACCTTTAGCAATAGGAGTTACTATAGTTATTTCATTTTTGCTCATATCTGCTTCTAATTCGCCTACTATTCTGTATTCAAAAACAGCATTTCTGTTTTTATCTTTTACCTTTACTCTTTTGCCGAAAGTTACAGTATTTTTATCTAAAGAAGAAGGGTCTATTATTTCGCATCCTGCTAAATCCCCTTCAAGCTTTGATATCTGAGCATTTAATAATCCTTGTCTTTCTTTTGCAGCATGATACTCAGCATTTTCTTTTAAATCGCCTTTTTCTCTTGCTTCTGCAATAATAGCTGGTAAAGTTTCAAACTCTGCTTTAAGTTCAGCTAGTTTTGCCTTTACTTTGTCATATCCTTCTTTTGTTATTGGTTTTGCCATAATTTAATATCCTTAAATATTATAATAATCTTGATATTATAAACTATTTTTAAATATTTACAAACAAAAAGGTTAATGATTAAACTTAAAACTAGAAAGTTTATATATAATTATATTCATTTCTCCTAGAATTTTAAAAGAATATTCTAAAGGATAATACCTAGTAGTGAATGCTAATTCTCCGTCATTAATAAATAATTCTAAAGATGAAGTGTCTGCCATTATTCTAATATTTTTAAGATTTTCTAAATATGCACTTCTTTTATTTCTGCCTCCGCCTATTGTTTTTCCAGTATCTCCTACAAACTCTAATATAAACTTATTATCTTTATATTTTATGCCTAGACCTTCTGATATAATAATTTCAAAATTTTTTATTTTATCTGTTTTTATATTATCCATTATAACTTCATAAGAATTAATATCATTATTAATTAAATTCTCTGATAATGTATTATTAGACAATTTATTTTCAAATATTTTTTTCTCTCTTAATTTTTCTAAACTCCTATGAGGTTTTTGATACAGTATTCCGTTTTTGAAACTTAATTCTCTTGGTATTGTAAGACAATGCTGCCAGCCGTATTCAACTGTTAAATTTTTATGAATATCTTCTGTGTCTGGAACACTCATCCATCCTATAATAACTCTATTTCCATTTTCATCTAAAAATGTCTGAGGGGCATAAAAGTCAAAACCTCTATCTAGTACGGTAAAATTACTAACTTCAATAGATTCTTTATTTTTATAATCATCATTGATTAGAAAATATCCAGAAAGATATAAGTTTTCATATATGCTTTCAATTTGTTTTACACCTTGAGGACATGTTATTAAAATATCCTGACCGTCTAAATTAAACAAGTCTGGACATTCCCACATATACCCAAAAATATCTTTTGTATGTATGGTGCTTGTATGTGTCCATTTTATTTTATCTTTAGAAGAAAATATAAGTACTTCGCCTATATCATTATTTCTGTCAATGCCGTATTTCCTAGCCCCCTGAACCATATAATAAGAGTCATTTTCTTTCCATACTTTAGGGTCTCTTATATGATTGGTTATATCTTTAGGATAGTCTTTCATTTCCATAAGGCATTCTTTTTCGGAGAAGTTAATACCATCTTCAGAAACTGTAAGCATAGTATTAGCTTCTCTTCCGCTTTCTATATAGTCATGACTGCCTAAAAGTTTTACATTTCCAGTATAATAAATATATAGTTTATCATCTTCTATGAATGCAGAACCTGAATACACGCCATGACAATCGTATTTTTCATCTGGATATATAGAAACTCCAACATATTTATAATTGATTAAATCTTTAGTTTGATAATGTCCCCAAAATTTTAATCCGCCTTCTGTTTCAAATGGAGAATATTGAAAAAATATATTGTATATTCCCTTGAAGTATGATAATCCGTTAGGATCATTAAGCCAGCCTACTGGAGGCATTAGATGAAAATTTAATCTCCATTTATCTTTTATATTTTTTTTTAAGTACTCATTTTCTTTTTGTATTATAGCTTCTTTAAAAATCTTACTGACTAGATTCATTATGGAATTCCTCTTTTATGTTTTTTATCTTTTATCATTTTTAATAAATACTTAATATCATGCATATTTTTTATATGCATGATATTAAGCAGAACAAATAATTTTTATTGGATTTATGTATAAATTATCTATATATCAAAGTCTATTCATCATCTTCCTGCATATACTCTTTAGGTACTCCGAAGAACCAAGTAATAGCAAATGATAAAACTATTGTTAGTATTGCTACAGAAATATAGCCTATTAATTGTTTAGTATCATATATATAAAGCAATATACCTGGTATACCAGTAACACCGTTAGCAGTACCTTGTAGATTTAATAGTCTTACAATCAAACCAGTAATACCAGAGGCAATAGCACCGCATACCATAGGTTTTATACCGTATCTTATATTAATACCAAATATTGCAGGTTCTGTAATACCAAGCCAAGCTGATAAAGTAGCACCGTAACCCATAGCTTTTACACTTTTTCTTCTTGTTTTTAATGTAACAGCAAGACAAGCAGCACCAGCAGCTAAGTTAGCAACACTTAAAAGAGGATTAATAGGGTTTAATGCTGTAGCAGCAAGAAGAGATATTTCTATTAAGTTCATTATATGGTGAACACCAGTAACAACTATAAATATTATCCCAAATCCTATTATCAATCCTCCCAAACCAAAAGGAAGAGATAATGAGAAGTTTATGGCTATTAATATCCATTGTTCTACTGTATGAAATATAGGTCCTATTACAGCCAAAGATAATAATAACATTATAAGCAAAGTTAAAAAAGGAGTAGCCAATATATCTATGATGTTTGGTATTATTTTTCTTAATTTTAATTCTAGTTTTGAACCTATCATACCTGCAATAAGTGCTGGCAGTATACTTCCCTGATATCCGACTATAGGTATAAATCCAAATAACATTATAGGTTTAATACCGCTGTCTGGATTTGCAACTAAATAAGCATTAGGCAAAGCAGGGGAAACAAGCATTAATCCGAGTAAGATACCCAAAATAGGAGATCCTCCAAATACCCTAAATGCAGACCAGCACACTAAAGCAGGCAAAAAAGCAAAAGTGGTTTCTGTTAACACACTCATAAAAGTCATAACAGAAACAGGTATATTAGAAACTTGCAGATTAAATAATCCTAGGAAACTGTCATTAATCAATGCACCTTTAAGCCCCAAAAATAAACCAGTTGCTATCATAGCAGGCATTATAGGTACAAATACATCAGCAAATATACGTATGAATTTTCTGAATTTATTTTTATCATCTGTTTTTTTTACATCTTTATCATCATTTTTTTGAGAGCTAGCAGTAATACCTAATTTTATAACTTCATCATAAACTTTATTAACTACACCAGTACCGAGTATTATTTGATATTGATCTGAATTAAAAAATACTCCCTTTACACCGTCTATTTTTTGTACTTCAGAGTCTTTTATGCTTTCTCTGTCTTTTACTATAAGTCTTAATCTTGTAGCACAGCATTCTGCCGAAATAATATTTTCTCTTTTTACTACTTTTACTATTTCTTCAGCAGTTTTTTTATAATCTATAGCCATAATAAAAACCCCGTTATTATGATTTATATATGTTATCGGTTACATCGATTTTGATTTTAACATTATTTTAGTATTTGTCAAGTCTATATAGATAATAAATTTCAAAATTTGTATTTTAATGTAAAAAGTATATAATATATTATATAATAGTATTTAGAGGTGATAATATAATGAAAAGCGGTAAGGGTTCAAATAAGAAAATTACAATGAAAGATATTGCTGATTTAGCAGGTGTTACAAAAACTACTATATCACGCTATTTTAATGGAGGCTATATGAAAAAAGAAACAAAAGAAAAAATAGCGAAGATAATAAAAAAATATAATTATGAGCCTAATACTTTTGCAAGACTTAATGCAAAACAAAGCCGTATGATAGGGATTATAGTTCCTGCATTAGATTCTATAGTAGGGTCAAGGGTATTAACTGGTCTTGAGAGAACTTTCAGAGAAAAACATTATATGCCTATAATAATGAATACTAATCATCAGTCTGTTTTGGAACTTAAATATATAGAAAAGTTAAAAAGACTTAATGTTGATGGTATAGTTTTGAGTGCTACGGAAATAACAGATGAACATAGAAAATTATTAAAAAAACTTGATATACCAATAGTTATTTACGGTCAGGAGTATAGCGATGGTATTAGCATAGTCAATGATGATTATAATGCAGGAGTTGAAATAGGGGAGTATATAGGAAGAAAAAAACATAAAAACGTAGGATTTATTGCAGTAGACGAAAAAGATGTTGCTATTGGTGTTACAAGGAGAAACGGAGTTTTGGACGGTTTAAAAAATTATAATATAATAGATGTAAGTATAGCTATAGCCGATTTTTCATATGAAAGTGCTATGACGGCAACCGAAGAGCTTTTAAAATTTAAGAAATTAGATGCTATAATATGTTCTACAGATAGGCAGGCACATGGGGTATATAAAGTTATAAAAGAGAGAGGATTAAAAATGCCTGAAGATGTTTCTGTAATATCATTTGGAGGGTATGAAATTGATGAGATTATAGAACCGAGACTTTCTACAATAAAATTTGATTCTCTTAATGCTGGTATATGTGCAGCAAATACATTGATAGATTTGATTAATAAAGTAGAAGTAAAAAATGTTTTGTATATTAATTATGAGTTTATAGAAGGCGAGAGCGTGAGATAAATATTTTTGATAAAATAAAAAATAATTCATATATATAATATAAATATAATGCAACTACTAATAATTAATTAGTAATTGCATAAACGAAAATTTGTGTCAATAAAATTAACTATTTAAAGTATTTAGAAGTGTCTCTATATCATTTCTATTAATAAGACCGCCGCTCATAGTTACTAATGAACGAAGAGGCGTTTCTAATATCATGCTTTCAAACATCTTTTTTGTGTCAGTTTTATCATCTTTAAACATATTATTAAGACCTGATAGTAGTTTATTATAAAAATCTTTTGCAATTTGTTCATGCATCAAGTCTAAAAGATTATTATTGATATTGTAAGGTTTTACTGCTTTTATATTAATTGGCTTTAATTTTCTTTCCATTAATTCTTCAAAGTCTTCATCTGGTATATTGATATCTTTAAAATTAAAATAGCTTGGTATCATCTTTTTATAGTAGCTTTTGGCATTGATTTCTATATTTTTATTTAATGGTAAATTTCTTGAAGAGTTACCTACGGATATTGTATAAATACCGCTTTCTATTTCATATTTTTTGGTTTCAGTATTATAGAATGAAAAACTTCTTTTGTTTAATTTTAATATTACAGTTTTTGTTTCATTAGGCTCTAAAAATACTTTTATAAAACCTTTTAATTCTCTTTTTGCTTTAAATATATTATTTTCTGGGGCAGATACATACAACTGAGCTACTTCGCATCCGAATACATCTCCAGTATTTTTTACATCAAATACTACATGTATATTATCCAAGCCTGCAATTGTATTTGCATCTGAGACTATTAAATTTGAAAATTTAAAAGTAGTATATGAAAGCCCGTATCCAAATGGGAATAGAACTTCTTTTTCTGTTTTATCATAATATCTGTATCCCACAAAAATGGATTCTCTATATTCTACAGCTTTATTTCCACCTGGAAAGTATTTATAGCTTGGATTATCTTCCAAACTTAATGGAAAAGTTTCTGCTAATTTTCCGCTTGGATTAACAATTCCAAATATAATATTAAAAGCAGCACTTACAGCAGCTTCTCCAGCCAAATATAAATTAACTATCCCTTTTACTTTATTTACCCAAGGCATTAAAACAGGAGCACCTATTGAAAGAACTACAACTATATTTTTATTTACTTTTGATATTTCTTCTATTAAGTAATTATGATTTTCTGGAAGATTGAGATGTTTTCTGTCAAAACCTTCAGATTCATAAGAGTTTATAAGTCCTGCAAATATTATTACCAAATCTTTGTCTTTTGATATATTTACCGCTTCTTCTATTAAGGCATTATCTATTTCTGGAGAGTCGGAGTTATAACCTTTAGCATAGTTGAACTCTAAATTATTTTCTTTAAAATATTCTTCTGCAGTATCTATTTTGTATGCATTTATAAGAGAGCTTCCATTTCCCTGATACCTAGGTTTTTGTGCAAACTCTCCAATAACTGCTATTTTGCTTTCTTTTTTTGCAGGAAGTATTTTATCTTCATTTTTTAATAATACTATTGAGTTTTCTGCAATTTTTCTTGCAGTATTATGATTTTCTTCTTTATTGTATGTGAAATTATTATATATATTATCCATAGAATAAAGAGTAAAATATAAAAGTCTTTCTACGGCTTTATTTAATATTTTTTCATCTAATTTATTTTCTTTGATAGCCTCATAAACTTTTTTATCATCATATCCGTTTGTAGAAGGCATTTGCAAATCAAGACCTGCTTTTAAAGCTTTTACTCTGTCATTAACAGCTCCCCAATCTGAAACAACAATTCCATCAAATCCCCATTCATCTCTTAATATATCCGTTAATAAATATTTATTTTCAGAAGCAAATGTTCCATTAACACTATTGTATGAACACATAACAGTAGAAGGTTTTGATTCTTTTACAGCTATTTCAAAGGCATATAAATATATTTCTCTTAAAGCTCTTTCATCAACAACACTATCTATTACCAGTCTTAAAGTTTCCTGATTGTTTGCAGCAAAATGTTTTAAACTAGACTGTATACCGTTATCTTCCAAACCGCTTATCCAGCCTGATGCCATTTTACCAGCAAGATACGGGTCTTCAGAAAAATATTCAAAATTACGTCCGCAAAGAGGGGAGCGTTTTATATTTATACCAGGACCTAATACCACAGATACATTATTGGCTTTAGCCTCTCTAGATATAGCTTCACCCATTTCATACATTATATTAGGGTCAAAAGAACATGCACTGCAGCAGGCGGTAGGAAAACATGTTGATGCTTCAGATTTCTGCAGGCTTAATTCATCGGCTTCTGTACTTTGCTTTCTTACTCCATGAGGACCGTCTGTGAGATATAGAGAATCTATATGCAGTCTGTGTATAGGTTTCGTTGACCAAAAATCTTTACCGCTTAAAAGCGAAACCTTTTCTTCTAATGTCATTTCATTTATTATTTCTTTGATTTTTTGGGTGTATTTATTATTCATAATAAGACCTTAAAATATTATTGTATATCAAAACATTTTTATTTTGCCAATAAATATTTTTAGCTTTTATTAGATATATAGCATTAATAATAATTAGCAAAATATAATAGCTTTAGTATACACTAACATGATAGTATAAATATTACTGTAAATCAATAGCTTTATACTATGATTACTTTGATTAACGCTATTTCCATTTATCAATTTCATCTAATCTAGGTTTGTAAATAGCATTGTATAATGTTTTTGTGATATTATCATGTTCTTCTTTGTTTTTTAATTCTCTGCTTGTCATTATTTTCATTTTTATAGATGATATTTTATTATTTTCATCTAAAGAAGGCATATCATATTCATAGTCTGCTAATATAAAACCAAATCTTTTATACCAATCTATACGTTTTTTTGCTATTTCGTTCAATTCATAAGGCTCTACTTCTATGACTATTAATTTATCCTTAAGCATATCAAGTATTTTTGTTAAAACTTCAGAGCCGTATTTTTTTCCTCTTAGTTTTTTATCTATAGCTAAATATTCTCCAAAATTAAAATCATCTAAATTCCAAATAACAGTAAGCCCAATAGGAGTATTATCATCTAATACAGCATATAGTTTATAATTATTATTATCTTTATTTTCTAAAATCATATCGAAAGACCATCTTTCTTCTTTAGGAAAAGCATCATTATATAACTTTTTATAAAAATCTATATTTTCTAAATTATATTTCATTTCTATTAATTTAATCATAATAATCTCCCAATATAATATTTAGTCCGATTATATACTATTTTTTGAATTAAGTAAATATTGTTTTCATAAAAAATTATTTAATACTATATATAATAATCAGCTTATATATTTAATTGACTTTAAGAATGAATATTGTATCATATATATAAGATTTTTTATAAGGATATAATGATGATTTTTGATTATAAAGGTATAACCAATAAAAATAAAGATTTAATATTTGTAGCAGGTCCATGCGTTATAGAAAGCGAAGAGATGACTATGACTATAGCAAAAAAGTTAAAAGAGATAAAAGATAAATTAAATATACAATTAGTATTAAAGGGAAGTTTTGATAAAGCAAATAGAACTTCTTTATCATCTTTTAGAGGGCTTGGAATGAAAGATGGGCTTCAAATACTTCAAAATGCAGGAAAGGAATTTAACCTTCCAACTATAACTGATATACATGTGCCTTCAGATGCAGAAGTAGCTGCTAAATATGTAGATTTTTTGCAGATTCCAGCTTTTTTATGCAGACAAACAGATATGCTTAGAGCTGCATGCGAAACTAAAAAGGCTGTTAATGTAAAAAAAGGTCAGTTTATAAGCGGTTATGACTGCAAATATATAGCTGATAAATGTTCTGACGCCATTGATGAAAAAAGGTTTTTTTTATGTGAAAGGGGTACTATGTTCGGATACGGCAATCTTATAGTAGATATGAAAAACTTAGAGATAATGAAAAATTATGCACCTGTTATGTATGATGCCACACATTCTTTGCAAATGCCTTCTGCCAATAACGGACAGTCTGGAGGGGCTAGAGAGTTTATACCTGCACTTTTAAAAGCTGCTGTTGCTTTAGGAGTGGATGCTGTGTTTATGGAAGTACATCCTAATCCTGATAAAAGCCCTTCTGATTCTGGAACGATATTTGATTTGAGTAAAGTTGAAGAGTTATGGGCTAGCGTAATAAAAATTAATGCTTTAGTTAAAAATATATAATAGACTTATTTCAAAACTACTTTACAAGATTAAGTATAAAATTATTTAATTTTAAAATTATAAACATAATGTTTTACATGTTGTATATTTTATCATTTTAATATGTAAATATGCAGTCTTTTTGCTTCTTTGTGTCAACAAAAGAAGTGGGGGTGTGGGGGCTAGTCCCCACAATCATAAATAAATTTAGTTTTGAAACAAATCTAATATATCTCTATTTTTATTATTCTGTATTAATTAGGAGTAAAAAATAAAATGAAAAAGATAGTTATTATACTTGCTTCAAGGCTTGGTTCTACAAGACTTCCAAAAAAAGCATTGAAACCCATGGCTGGCTGCGATAGTATGCTTGAGCTTATTATAAAGAGATTGAGAAGTTCAAAAAAAGCTAATGATGTAGTTGTAGCTACAGAAGAAAAATCTTATGATAGTTTTAAAAATATATTTGATAAACTTAAATGCAGTTATTTTGTAGGAAGCGAAGAAGATGTTTTAAATAGATATACTAAAGCTGCAGAAAAGTTTAATGCCGATATAGTTGTGCGTGCTACAGGCGATAATCCTTTAGTGAGCATAAAGGCATTGGATATGATTGTTGATTATCATATTGATAAAAATGCAGATTTAAGCCATTATGATTTACTTCCTTACGGCAGTGGAGTTGAAGTTATTAATTATGAAGCATTAAAATATGCTGATGATAATTCTAGAGATATTTTCGAACATGAACATATTACACAGTACCATTACAGATATGCTGATAAGTTTAAAATAGAAAATCCAAAAGTAATTGAAAGTTTTGCTATGCCTGAGTTAAGAACTACAGTTGATACAATAGAAGATTATAATAATGTATGCAATATTTTTAATAAATATAATAATGATATATATATAGATGTTGATACTATTATAAGCGATATAATAAATGAAAGAAAATAATAATTATTGGTATGTTTATATAATACTTTGCGAGGATAACTGTTATTATACAGGAATTACAAATGATCTTATTAACAGATTTACAAAACATAAAAATGGTAAAGGTGCTAATTATACAAGAAGTCATAAGCCATTAAAATTTTTATCGGCTTGGGTAGTTGATAGTGTTAATACGGCTTTAAGTATTGAACATTATATAAAAAGTGTAAATAAAAAAATTAAAGTTTTATTTGCAGAAAATAACAGGCTTCTTAAACAGTATTATATTAAGCATATAAAAAATAAAAGAAAAAAGTATTATAATAATATAAGGGTTAGAAGTGTGAGTAAAAAAAATTAAATAGTATTAATGCTATGCTGAATAATAAATTATAATATATAAAAAATTAACTGATAGTTATTAATAAATTATTATAAAAGTACTTTATTTGACAATAATAAAATTTTATTATATCATGTAATATAATTTTATTTTATAAGGAATTATTATGTCTTCATTAAATACTCAGATAAGAAAAGATATAGTAAGTATGGTTTATAATGCCAATTCTGGTCATATAGGTGGCTCATTGTCATTGGTAGAGATAATGCATACTCTATATTTTAAGATTATGAACATAGACCCTAAAAATCCTACAATGGACGGAAGAGATATACTTATAATGTCTAAAGGTCATGCTTCAGCTGTACTTTATTCTACATTAGCACATAGAGGATATTTTTCTACAGATGAGCTTTTAACTTACAGAAAATTAGGCTCAAGACTTCAGGGACATCCAGATAAAAAACATTTACCAGGTGTTGAAGCTTCTACAGGTTCTTTAGGTCAAGGAGTTTGTATTGCAGTTGGTATTGCTTTGGGATATAAATTAGATAAAAAAAATGGTAAAATATTTGCTATAGCAGGTGACGGAGAGGCACAGGAAGGAAGTTTTTGGGAATCAGCAATGGCTGCTTCTAATTATAAACTTGATAATTATACATTAATAATAGATAACAACGGACTTCAAATAGATGGTAAAAATGATGATGTTATGAGTTTGGGTGATTTAGAAGCAAAAATGAAAGCATTCGGTTTTGAAACATTTATAGCTGACGGACATAATGAGGCAGAACTTGAAGAGATATTTAATAAAAAAGTATTAGGTAAGCCAAAATGTGTAATAGCTAAAACTATTAAAGGAAAAGGAGTTTCATTTATGGAAAATGCTGCAGGCTGGCATGGTAAAGCTCCTAATAAAGAAGAATATGAAAGAGCTATGGAAGAATTAAATAAACTTGATTAATTAAATAATAAATATTTAAGGAATTAATATTATGGAAAAAAAGGCAATAAGAAATGCTTATGGTGAGGCTTTAAAACGCCTTGGAGAAATAAATAAAAATGTTGTAGTTTTAGACGGAGATTTATCAGGTTCTACTATGACAAAGATTTTTAAATCTGCTTTTCCAGAAAGATTTTTTAATATGGGAATAGCAGAACAAAATATTATGGGAGCTGCTGCTGGACTTGCTATAGATGGTAAAATACCTTTTGCTTCTACATTTGCTATGTTTGGTGCTGGGCGTGCTTTTGAAATTATTAGAAACTCTATTTGTTATCCTAAACTTAATGTTAAAGTAGCAGTTACTCATGCGGGTATATCTGTAGGAGAGGATGGGGCGAGCCATCAGGCTATAGAAGATGTATCAATTATGCGTTCTATACCAAATATGACTGTAATAGTGCCTTGTGATGCTTTAGAGGCTGAAAAAGCTGTATTTGCTGCAGCTGAGTTTGACGGACCTTGTTATTTAAGAATGGCAAGACCTGCTACAAATATAATTACAAATGAAAACACTCCTTTTAAAATTGGTAAGGCTAATATATTAAAAGAAGGTAAAGATATATGTATATTTGCTTCAGGTATTGTTGTGCCAGAGGCATTAGAAGCTGCTCAAATGGCTGAAAAAGACGGAGTATCTGTAACTGTTGTTAATATACATACTATAAAACCTATAGACAGAGAATTAGTTGTTGATATGGCTAAAAAGCACAGTAAATTAATTAGTGTTGAAGAACATTCTATAATAGGGGGGCTTGGTTCAGCTATATCTGAAGTTTTAACTGATGAATACCCTAGCAGATTAATAAGGCTTGGTATTAAAGATACATTCGGCGAATCTGGAACTGTTGATGAGCTTATGAATAAATATGGACTTAATGCTAAGGCTATATATGAAGCTCTAAAATAATAAAGTATAAAAAATGATAATATAAAAGGAATAGAGAATAATTAATTTTCTATTCCTTTTATATTTTATTGATAATTAAATTTATTTAAGTCTATCTTTAAAAATCTCTTTTAATTTATTTCTGCATCCTCCGCAGGCAGTTCCAGCCTTTGTTTTCTTTACTACTTCTTTTAAAGTGTCAATACCATATTCTTTTTTGAGTGATTCTATCTCGTCTAATGACAGCTCTTTGCATTGACATATAAACTTATCATTATTCATCAATTTTTATATCACCAGTTTCTTTATATTCTGCTAGTAAATCTTTTATATCTCCTCGGCAGCTCCAGCAGGTAATTCCAGCCTTTGTGCAATGCATAACTTCTTCAAGAGTTGTAAGTTCTTTTTCCTTTATTGCATTTATTACTTCTTTATATTTTATATTTTTACAGAAACACAATGTGCTGTTTATATTCTTCTGAAACATAGATATTGCTCCCAACAATTAAATTAACGTATATTTTAACAGAATGAGTAATAAAATCAATATATTTTTATATTTTAAAGAACTTACCATAAGCAAACCATAACTGCAATGTTATTATACCGTAAAGTATTAAAGATAATCCAAGAACAACACTTACATATACAGCACCAAGCAGCGGATTAAAAGTTAATATAATACCAGCAAGCAGTGTAAGTATTCCGCTTATCATAGAAAGTCCCCATTGATTATATCCCTCTTTTTTTAATTCAATTGAAGATGATATTGCAACAACTCCTCTTACTATTACAAAAAAAGCTGCTATATAAGGCACAAAAGCACCGCTTATTTGCAGATTAGAAATGATTATAATACCGCATAAAGCAGATATTATACCGTCAAGTAAAATCAAAGTAGAACCTGATTTATGTTTCAAGCCAAAGAAATAAAATATTGAGCTTATTCCAGAGAATATTGTTAAAAAACCTATAATGTAGGCAAGTATTAATACTGTTTCTATTGGATTAAACATTGTGGCTACACCTGATATTATTAATAAAATACCAAATATTAACCATAAAACTCTTCCTAGTTTTCCCATAATATAAATCCTTTTATTAAATATTTTATTTAAATGATAATTTAATATATAAAAAAGTCAATAGATTTGTTTTAAAAGTAGTTGAAAATGTTATATCTAAAACTTATTTAATCTTATATTATAAAAGCATATGTTTTTTCATCATTTTCATAAAATAAATAAAAATAGTCATTTCCTTGCACTTTTGTAGTTTAATACACTATAAAATAAGAGTGTATTTACATGTGAGTTAAATCCAAAAATATAATGAAAAATACTATAAATATTAATAGATTTAATTTTGAAATGAGCCTGATATAATAAATTATGATTATATAGCAGTATATTGTTTTTATATTTTATAAAAGTAAATTATTTTAATAATATTTGTTCCGATAATATTAGTAATGGATAACAATATTGAATTAAATATAGTGCATACACCTGTTATGCTCAAAGAGGTATTAAGTTATATTCCAGAAAATGCCAAAATAGCCATAGATGCTACATTAGGTGAGGGCGGTCATACCAAAGCTATGCTTGATTTAAATCTTGAAGTACATAGTTTTGAAAGAGACGGTATAATACTTGATATAGCTAAAAGACGTTTGAAAGATTATTCTAATTTTCATTATTATAATAATACTTATGATAAGATGATAGAATACCTTGATGAAAAAATAATAGGAAATGTTGATTTTATGCTATATGATTTAGGAGTATCTTTATTTCATTTTAAAAAAGCAGAGAGAGGTTTTTCTTTTAAAGATAATACAATGCTTGACATGAGGCTTGGTATCAATGAAAAGAGTGCCTATGATGTAATAAACGGATACAGTGAAGAAGAACTAGAAAGAGTATTTAGAGATTACGGAGAGCTTAACAATGCTAGAAAAATGGCTAGAATAATAGTAAAAGAAAGGAATAAAAGAAAAATAGAAACATCAAAAGAACTTGAAAGTATTATATTTCATAATACTGATAAATCTCAAAGATACGGTAAAATTCACCCTGCAACATTAGTTTTTCAGGCTATAAGAATAGAGGTTAATGATGAGCTTAATATATTAGAAAAATCTATATTAAATATACCTAATATATTAAAAAATAATGGGGTAGCTGTGATAATAAGCTATCATTCTTTGGAAGACAGAATAGTAAAGAGATTTTTTAAGGAAAATGAAAAAACAAAAATAAAGATGGTATATTTAAATTATTAAATAATAAGGTTAAACTTCCGACAAATGATGAAATAAAATCAAATCCTGCAAGCAGAAGTGCTAAGATGAGAGCCGTACAATTAATAAAAATATGATAATAAAAAATATAATCTTATTGGAGATATGTAAATGAATAAACAGCAGAATAAAACTCAATCAGATACTCAAGAAAAGAAAACATATTCTATAGGATCTGTATTTATTGTTATAGTTATATTTGTTATAATTATAAGCATATTCACATTTGCTAGGAATGTTAAGGCTAATGATATATTAAAAGAAATTTCTGCATTGGATAAAGAAATAGAGCATTTAGAGAAAGAAGTAAAAGTACTTAGTGCTGAAGAAGCAGAATATTCATCTCCAAACAGATTTATAGAAATGGCTATAATTAATGGATTTACCTCTGTTACAGGTGATAATAATGATATTTTATATTTGAAAATAGAATCAGAAAATAAAAATCAAAATAATTAATTAAAATTATTTGTTTGAATTATTAGCCTTTTTCTTTTCTATTTGTGCGATTAATGCCTTGTCTAATTCTTTAGCACTATTATAACCCATTTGTTTAAGACGGAAATTTTTTGCTGCAGTTTCTATTAAAATACATATGTTTCTTCCAGAACGTACTGGTAGTTTTATGTATGGTATTTCAGTATTTAACATATTGTATGTCTTTTCAAAAAGCCCCATTCTGTCATACTGTTCATCATCTTTCCAATGTTCAAGTTCTACTATTAAATCAAGTCTTTTTTTATCTCTAATGGCACTCATACCAGATAATCGGCTTATATCAACAACACCTATTCCTCTAACTTCCATATTATGTTTTATAAACTCATTAGTTTTACCTATTATTCTCCCGTCTCTTAGCTTTCTGAACTCTACAGTATCATCAGAAATAAGTCTGTGCCCTTTTGATATTAATTCTAAAGTAGCTTCACTTTTACCAACCCCGCTTTTGCCAAGTATTAAAACTCCAACTCCAAAAACTTCTACAAGCCCCCCATGAATAGTAAAAGATTCTACAAACTCTTCTTCTATTAATGTCTCTATTCCTCTTATCATATCATATGTTTTTAATTCGCTAATAATAACACAGATATTATTCTTTTTGGCTATTTCTAAAAATATTTCAGGCGGCGTTATGTTATATGTAAATATACATATAGGAATTTTGTAACTAAGCATTTCTTCAAATACGTCTATTTTATTTTCTTCATTAAGAGTAAGCACATAATTAGCCTCACCCTTACCAAATATTTGTATTCTCTCATATGCAAAGTCTTTAAAGTATTTAAATAATGCCATGCCAGGTCTGTTTATATCACAGCTGAATATTTCATTTTCCATACCAACAAAACCTGTTAAACGCCTTATTTTTAAAAAATTATTTCTTTTTTCATTAAGATCTAGAAATTTTGATATTGATACTTTAGGCATTATATTTTCATTTCCTCTTTTGCAATAAGTTCCATAATTTCATCAGGCTTTTCAGCATTGATAAGTTTTTCTAAGAAATGCGGATTATCTCTTAATATCTTAGCTATTGCAGTTAATACTTTTAAATTTTCACTAGCAGAATTTTTAGGGGCAAGCAGCATAAATACAGCAAATACCTTTTTCTTGTCTACAGATTTGTAATTTATACCATTTTTTATTGTTGCCACACTAAGCACTATGCTTTTTACAGCATCAGTTTTTGCATGCGGTATAGCAATACCATTACCAACTCCTGTACTCATTAGTTGTTCTCTTGCTATAATAGCATGTTCAGCATCATCTTTACTTACAAGCAAACCGCAACCGTCTAACCTTTCAACCATTTTAGAGAGAAGACGCTCTTTCTCTGTCTCTTGTACATCTATCATTATAGATTCTTTATTTATATAATCTATCAAACTCATTATTACTTCCTCCAAAATGGTTTTTATTAGTCAAAATTAAATATCGAACATTCTTATTAATACAAATGAATTGTTAGATTCTTTGTATAATGCTTCCGCCTGTTCTGTAATGCTGCTTATATAAACAACAAATTTTTTATCTGTATTTTCTGTCAGATATGTAACTGCTTCACTGACATTGTATTCTTTAATAAGATAATTTTCGCTTTTACTGGCATCTATATTGTTATCTGGAGTAACATTTACTTCATCTATATTCCAGTATTCATCATTATAATATACCTCTAATACTTTGTCATTATCTTTGAATAAAAATACTGGAAATTTTCCTATTTTTATACTGTATAGGTCATTACCTTGTTTAATAGGAAGATAAGCCATATATGGTTTTTTATCGCTTTTAAAATGGAGTACAGCGTCTAATTCATCTAATGGTTTTTCATATATACCTGCAGAAGTTATAGAATAAGCATTATCTTCTTCATCATTTTGCATGCTTTTATCCACAACAGCTCTTTGGCTTTTATCTATGTTTCTTTCTTTTGATTTTCTTATTTCTCTTTCTATTTTTTGAAACATAGCATCTATAGCTACATATAAATCTTTTTCTTTTTCTTTATCATGAAATACTTTTTTACCGAAAGCAATAGTTCCTTGTACAGTATATTCGCCATGCATATAATCACAGATAATATTGGCGTCTATTATTCTATCAGCATGTATTTTGATATTTTGCATCTTATTTGCTATATGTTCTCTGACATTTTTAGTAATTCTTACGTTCTTTCCAATAATATTTTGATGCATAAAATCTCCTTTGTATTATCGATTTCTTGATGAAAAAATGTTCATACTTTTTCGGTATTTGGCTATTGTTCTTCTGGATATATCAATGCCTTCGCTTTTAAGTATTAATCTAATTTTTTCATCGCTTAGTTTAGCCTGAGAGTTTTCTATAATTCTTTTAATAATTTCTTTTACACCTCTTGAGCCAAGCCCGCCATTTATAGCCCTAGAGAAAAAATATTTTATAGAAAAAGTACCCCATACGGTATTAAGATATTTGCCGTTAGCTATTCTGCTTACAGTAGATTCACTTAAATTAACTTCTAAAGACATATCTTTTAAAGTTAATGGCTTTATAAACTCTTTGCCGTATTCAAAGAAATCGAGCTGAAATTTAAGCAGAGCTTCGCCTATTTTTAATAAAGATTTTTTTCTTTCATTTGCTGCATTTATGAGGCTTTCCGCTTCTTTCTTTTTTTCTTTCAAAAAGTTTATACTATCTTTACTTTTCTCTCTATCTAATAGTTTAATATATTTTTTGCTAATTTTCAAGGGGGGTATAAAAGTTTCATCTGTTTTTACAATCCAAATTCCATTTTCTTTTAGTATAAAAAGTTCTGGAATTATATATTTTACAGCAGAAGTATCATATTCCCTTGCGGGGTAGGGTTCTAATGTTTGTATGAGTTTTAATGCTTTTATAACAATATCTTTTTCCACACCTATACTTGAGGCTATATAATCATATTCTTTTTTAGAAAGTTTATCCAAATAATTTTCTACTATATTGATAGCAGTATCATATATCAACTCATTTTCTTTTGAGTCTTCCTTTTTTTTCATTTTTAATTGTATGGAAAGACATTCATTAATATCTTTTGCAGCTACTCCGTATGGATCAAAAGTTTTTATTACAGATACTATTTTTTCTATTTCTGAAACTGAAGCATTAAGTATATTAGACATCTCTTCACTTGTGTTTTTTAAATACCCGTCATGATTTATAAAACTGCATATTTGTTCTGCAAGTTCTATTTCTTTTTTACTTTTAAAACTTATTTCTATCTGACTTTTTAAATGAGAAAATAAACTTTCTTTTCCGTTTGCAGCAGTATTCTCTATTATTGAGTCAATATCCGATGAAGATGATTTTGAAGTGTATTTATCCTTTACATCATACTCCAAAAATGGATTATCTTCCATTGCTTTTTCTATCTTTTCTTTTAATTCCGCAGCATTTGAAGATATAACATCAAGCCATAATCTAGTTTGATAGTTGAGCCTTAAATCATTTTTGATAGCCGTTCTTATAGATGTGTTTGCTGATAAAGATGTATTATTAACCATAAAAACCAATAGATAAATAATATATCAATGTGCTTATAAATCTATGAGATATTTTATAAGGAGATATATTAACTCCGAATCTGTTATGATCTTCTAGCTTGTAAAACTTTATATTATCAATTTCTATATCTTCATCATAGAGACTGCAGTTTATTTCTGCCGCTATTTTTAGCACATCATCTAATAAATAATATGATACATGTTCTTCAAAATATTCTACTTTCATATCTAGTTCTTTTGATAATTTTTCCATATATTCAAAAGATAACTGTTTATTTTTTAAACAAACTATAGCATCATTTTCTATATCATCTTCTTTTAGAAAATATCTTTTTAATTTTATCTGTTCTACAGGCTGATTTATTTCATACAGCTCTAATTGATAAGCCCAAATTTTTTGATAATCTTCATCTTTATCAATAGGGTGATATAATGTTATATAATACTTTATATTTTTAGGCAGTTCGTATAAGTCTTCATCTATAGAAATTAAAGAGCCGTCCTCCATATATCTGAAGCATTCTATTAAATTATTATCCTCATCATATACGCCCCAAATAAATGCAAGAGTGAAATACTGCATAACGGGATTCTCTACAAATACTTCAAAAAAAGTTTCATAGTCCCATTTTCTTCCATTAAACATAACTTTTTTTAATTTTTCTTTCTGATATGTAATTATAGCCTCTAATGAATTACGTATATTAACTAAATCCATTTTTGCATTTTTTACTCTCTCCTCATCATCTCCTTCTATAGCATCTGGAAGTTCTTTTATTATTTTGTGATTAGAGTTATCTATTATTTCCAAATATGAGTCACTTAAAAGCTGAAGTGTAAAACTTTGTTTGCCGTAATTAATAATTTTGTTTCTTTCAGTATTAAATCCTAAATTTGGAAGTACTTTATCAAATAAATTATCTATAGGTATATTTAAACATTCTGAAGCCTTTTTAAATGATTCTATAGCTGCATTTTTTAATTTTTTGTTCTTTGACATATATATAATATGATTTATTATCATAAGAGCAAATTTTTCACCATTCATAGCTATTGCAGGTATTATATATGCTGCTAGAGATGATTTGAAATTATCATGCCAGTATTCTATTTTGTCATATAAATTTACTATTTGATTATAGTCAGCATAAATACAGTAGGGTATAATAATATTCTTTTTGTTTTCATCAGCACCATTATCTATCCAGTATCTGTATACATTTTCAAGAGCAGCCCTAAAAGAAGGCATATCAAATAAATCAGCAATCTTATCGATATCCTTTATTCTATACGGCTCTTCAAGAAGCATATATTCAAGAAGTATATATTTCATGACTATTACAGGTACTTTTGTTTTTTTATCCTTTCTCAAAACTACATCAGATATTAATGCCTTATCTATAAAATCAATAATATGTTCATAATTCTCATCATAATAATCATCTATATATTGTATTACATCATCTATTGTTTGAAATTTAAAACTTTTTCTGTTATAGTTCCATCTTTTTATGATATTCTTTAAATGAAACTGCACATCTTCTCTGTAGGCATGTATACTGCTTTCTACATAAGGTCTGGAATTGTACTCATCTTTTTCTATTAATTCTAAAGCACATTTTAATACATCTTTGTTTTTTAAATGAAGTACATAGCATAGTGCCGAGTAATTTGTTACTGCGGCTTTATCTTTTCTGTATAACATTTCTAAAAAATCTGATAAGGCATAACTTTTATGCGAAACTGCTTTCAAGAACTTTTTATCATGAAATAAATCTATTACATAATCAGTATTTTTGTTTATAAGTTTGAGAATATACTGCTGTTTAAATATATATATAGGATAGCTGTAAATATATGTTATTATTAAATCTTTTAAATCTAAATCATACCCCTCAAGATATTCTAATACTTCTTTTAATTTTATATTATAAAACTCTTTTTTATCTCTAATCATTAATGGTATGGCAAGATTATAAGGCATAGCTTTTAATAAACCTCTTACTATTTTTCTCGCCTTTTCATTATAGTCATACATCAATATTATAATTTTTGATGCGAATATTATTTCATTACTTAGTGCAATGTTTATATT
>NZ_JQIU01000008.1:266145-272375 GCF_002379365.1 Brachyspira sp. G79
GATAGTATAGCATCTAATATTCTAGTCTTATCAGAGTATTCAAGCAGTTTGTCTATATTACTATAATCTCCGTAATATATTTTTTGAGTAATTGCCATTAAAGGTATTAGTATATCTTCTTTATATTCTGAAACAATATTCTCTGCATTTGAGCTGCATATATTATCTATATAATTTTCAGTTTCTTTTGGGAAATATTTTTTAGAATAGTATAAATATATAAATGTGTTCATTTTAGCATTCATTATTTCATTAGAAATAGGGTTAATATTGTATGAATGCCTTTTATATTCTCTATTCCAATTGTTAATTTTTTTAAAGAGATACATTTAAGCAGAGCTTCTTTTATACTTATTCCAGATATTATGTTTATAATAAGTATCTCAAATATATATATATTTTCTATGTCATGCATAGATATAACTTTAAATAGTCTAATCAAGCTGTCATCTTCTTTATTAAGAGTATATAAATCTAGCAGTTTTGAATATATGCTATGATTATTTGATATTGAATATTCTATTTCTTTAGGATTGAAACCTATATTTTCATTTTCATTATAAACATATTTTTTTATATTATCTATATATGGGTGTTTTTTAAAAATATCATCTATATAAGTTTTATTAATGCTCATTGGTGCAGCCTTAGAATATATATACTATGATACTATACCATATTTTTACAAAAAAATGAATAAAAAATTAATCAATTATGAATACTACTTTACAATTTTTTATAGCATTTTTTAGATTTGTACTACTCATAATGATACTGGCATCTTCATTTCCTATAACCAAATCACTTGCAAGTCTTCCTCTAGCCCTCCAAGCAACAACATTATATGGTTTTTGACCTATTATATTTGTAATATTGGCATTTGTTAGGAAAGAATTTGTAGAATATGTGATATACCCATTAGTAGCGGCAACATTTTTATTGATGTATGCTATACTGTATATTTCATTTCCGTTTTCATCATATACTGTAGGAAATAATGACGGAGTAAATCCTATATTTCTTGCATCTATTACAAGGCTGTCATAGTCGGTACCTGTATCAAAATATGTTATTATAGGCTCTGTTTTGTATTCATTTATATTGTTTACCAAATCGTACATTAAATTATTTGTAGTGATATCCAAAGCCATAAGCACTTTAACACTTGTTCTTGTAGGGTAGGATATTCCGACAAGTCTGGCATTATTTATAGAGCTTACAACTTTTTCTTTTAATATTCTATTTTCTTCTATTATACTATAGATAGTATCTTCACTATTTATAGGTATATTTCCTAGTGTATCATATAGTGTTTTTATAGTTTCTTCTTCTGCCTGCTGCTGTAATATAAGAAGTGCTTCTGGGTGAAGACGAGTATCTGTTAAAAAGTCTGCTGTAGCATCTGCATATATTGTATATGTAGTATAATCAACTCTTCCTTCACCTGTATTCACTAATATATTGTTATTAGTCACTGAGGTATACTGTGCAAAAAGCAGTATATTTATACTTACAAACAATAAAATAACTTTAATATTCATATCAACTCCAATATACTGTAAATATTCTCGGTTTATAAATAAAATACTTAAAGATATTTTTATAAGTTTATCTTCTTTTTTCTAGTTTTTGCACATATGTAGATACATTAATATAGCCGTTATATTTCATAACTTCATAAGCACGCAGACCTATTGAATTAGGTTCTGTATAGTTTATATTATTATATATCAAATACCTTGCTATATCTATTTTTGTAGCATAAAATACGGCATTTTGTCCCCAATCATCTTTTTCATTTATATCAACTTTTAATTCTTCAACCAAATATTTTATTAAATTTAAATGCTCATTTTCAACAGCATACATAAGCATTGTTTTTCCTAAAATATCTCTTTTACTCATGTCAGCACCGTTTTTTATGAGAAGTTTTACAGAATATAAATCTCCATATTCGCATGCATAATGAAGTGCAGTTTTACCGTTATTGTCAGCAATATTCACATCAGCGTTATTGTTTATAAGAAGATTTAATATATACGGATAATTTGCAGATAATATCAAAGCATTTTCGCCTTTATGGTTGGTAATAGTTATATCAGCATTTTTATCTATTAAATAATCTGCTAAATCATAATATCCTATAGACACAGCTTCCATTAATAGAGTATTGCCGTTTTTATTTGTGCTGTTTATATCATTATTATTTTCTAAATATCTGTCAATGCTTGCTATAATATATGGTAATTTATTGTCATGAGTTATACAGTCAAATATAGTAGGCTTTTTTGGTATATTAGAATACTCTATATTTTCATAAGTTTCATAATTTGAAGCATCTTCTATATTATCAAATGAATTAGGTATAAGACACCTGCATATTATAAGCATTAAAATTAAATACTTTTTCAAATAAATCTCCTAAATTATTTTTATTATATTATTATTTATTTCTAATTTTTTCAAGTTCGCTTAACATAAACTCTAAATCAGATATTACTTTATCCTCTTCTTTTTGATTTCTTAATATATAAGCAGGGTGATAAGTTGCTATTACAGGTACGTCTTTTCCATTATTATTGTAGTAATGTACTTTATTTCTAGCTTTTCCAAAAGGAGTTTTTAAGTCAAAA
The DNA here is from genome assembly GCF_002379365.1 of Brachyspira sp. G79. Lineage (GTDB taxonomy): Bacteria > Spirochaetota > Brachyspiria > Brachyspirales > Brachyspiraceae > Brachyspira. The sequence goes on from NZ_JQIU01000008.1 coordinate 268,779, forward strand.
TCTATTAAATTACCGAATCCATGACGTCCTAATGCACATATTATTTTAGGATTAAGTATTTGTAATTGGTGTACAAAAAAATCTCTGCAATTAGCTTTTTCTTCAGGTAAAGGATCTCTGTTTTCAGGAGGACGGCATTTTAGTGCGTTCATTATATAGTATTTTTCTTTATTTATATTAAGTCTTTCAATCCATTTGTCAAGAAGTTTTCCACCTCTTCCAACAAATGGAAGTCCTTGTTTATCCTCGTCTGCGCCAGGTGCCTCTCCAACAAATACTATATCTGGATCCTCATCACCACGTCCGAATACCACATTTAATCGACTGTTACATAATGCTTCACATTTCATACATTTTTCTACTTCACTATATATCTTTTTTAAATCTTCATTTTTTATTTCTTTCATTAATTCCACACCTTTATTTGTGATATTTTCTTTTTTTACTGCTTGCTGTGCTTTTTTGGGATTTCTTAATATTATTTTTTTATTATGCTGACTGCATACCACATTTGAAAATTTTATTTTATTGTGCTGTAAAAAATAGTTTTCTATTTTGTTCATATTAATAAATCCTAAACATAAATTTAAAAACATTATCTATATTATATAATAAAATGGAATTTATTAAAAATTTTTTTATTATATTTGTTTGAAAACTACCTTACAAAATTATTTAATTTTAAACTATGAAATAATGCTTTATATGCTGTATGATAAACTTTTAGTATATACCTAAACAACTATATTTTGTCAAATTTTAGTTATTTATATACTGGCGGACTCATTTCATATATAAAATCCGCAATTATAAAATACTGAGATTGAATACATTATGATTTATTAATTTAGCTTTGTGGTCAGGTATATTATCTTTTAAGATGTCTTATATCTATATTATTAGTTGTAATCAGATTGCTGTCTAAATATAATATAACTTCTAGATTATTAGCTTCTTTCCAATAATTTTTATCAAAGCTCATTTTAAATCCTATTCTCTGACCTAGAGGAAACCTTATATTATAAAACGAGTCATTTCCTGTAAATATTAACTTCTTATTTTTATACAGTGATAAACTTGCATTTAAATTTTCTATATTGATGGAGTTTGTATAATTAGAATTTTTTACTTCTATTGTAGCAACAACAGCTTCATCTTCATAAAACTCTACATTATTTATTTTTACTTCTATAGGTATATTTGTTTTTAATGCACTGAAGTATGGTATTTCATTGAAAAAACCTTTTTTGTATAGAAGAAAAAATATTACAAGCAGTGTAAGAAAAGCCCCATATAAAAACATAAACCATCTTTTTGCAAATATACTTACCTCTCTTTTTGGGGTTGGAGGTTTCGGATGTCTGTTATTATAGAATTCTAATTCTGGTTTTTTAGGGTCATAAACTTCTCTTGACAATTTATTTATATCCTTTTTAATATTTTATATGATATATCCGCTAAATCTTTCGGCTGAATATAGTCGTTTCCAAATTTTTTAGATAGTATATTAAAAGATTTTGCCTGTATTATTAATGCAAGTTTAGAAGCATATAATATATTGAGTTTTCTTGCAAGCAATGCTCCAAGAAATCCAGCAAATACATCTCCCATTCCAGCTTTTCCCATAGATGGTCTTGGATTATAGTTTATATATATATCATTTTCATACATTAAAAAACTTACAGCGTCTTTTAATATTATAGCTGCATTAGTTTGCTGTCTGTATTTTAATAAAGATTCATATGGATTTTCTAATGCTTCTATATGATTTATATTAGTTAATTTTTCAAATTCATATATATGAGGTGTTAATACAAAATTACTTTTAAGTTCATTAAGTGTACTTTCAAACATTAAATATAAAGCATCAGCATCTATAACAGTTGGTATATTTATCTGTTTGAGTATGCTGTTCACAAAAACTTCAGTAGACATATTTCTTCCAAGTCCTGAACCTATTATGCAGGCATTACTTTTATTTATGTCATTAACTATTTCTATATCATTTTCTGTGAAGTATTTTTGATTTTCATCTCCTACACCTATAATAACAATTTCAGGCATAGAAGGCATAACAGCCTCTCTTATATTTTTTAATATTCCTCTGGGAACATAAAGTCTTATATATCCAACCCCAAGTCTGTAAGCAGCATGAACAGCTAAAACAGCAGCACCTATATATTCATCGCTTCCTGCTATTACAGCAAGCATTCCCTGTTCTCTTTTGCTGAAAAAAGCATTTCTATTTAAATTAATTTTTTCATTATAATCTATTAATTTGGCTTTATATCCGAAATTATTTAGTATATTTTCTGGAAATATAGATTTTATCATAAATAATTTTCCTATGTATTCTCTTGTTCTATATAAGAAAAATATATCCTTAGCAAAACAAACAGTATATGTTTCATGAGCTTTAAAGCAGCTATGTACATTATCATAGTCATTTATTTTTGAAGCAAGACCTGAAGGTATATCTATTGCTATTCTAAGTACGTCTAATTTGTTTAGATTATCTACAAGTACTTTTTGTATGCCTTCTAAAGGTCTGTTTCCCCCAGTGCCGAATAGAGAATCTAATACTATTGATTTTTTTTCTATATTTTCTAAAGCTGATAAAACATCGTCTTCGCTTCCTAAGTAACTTATATCTACATTCATAGATTTTAATATGTTAAAATTGGCATAAGTATCTTTATTAACTCTGTCAAGATTTCCAGTAATATATATGCTTACATTATAGCCGTTGTTTATTAAATATCTTGCTATTGCTAATCCGTCTCCGCCATTTCCTCCGACTGACGAAAAAATATATACAGTTTTTGTGTATAATAGTTTTCTATGCCTTTTTAACAATAGATAAAAAATCTCACTTGCTACATGTTCCATAAGAAGTATAGAAGGTATCTTTTCTGTAGTTTTTTTATCTATATTTATTAAATCTTCTGTAGTTACAACTTTCATTTTAATATTCCTAATTTTTCTTTAATTATATCTATAAATGATAATAATATATTTTCATTTAATTGTCCATACTTTATAAACTCGTTATAAGTAATTTTCATGCTGCTGCTTTCTTTTAAGATATTATTATATGTATTCTCTGGAATCATACCAGCATTATTTTTAAATACATTCAAATCATAATATGCGGATAGTTTCAATGCCCATAATGCATGTCTTGGATTTTTATCATTTATAAGTATAGGGTAGAGTAACATATAGCTTTTTGATAGTGTATTATCCAAATTTTTAATTTCTTTATAAGAATAAAAATCTGGAATATTTCTGTATGAAATACTGCTTCCTTTTTTTATAACATTGCTTATTTTGTATTTATTATTATTATAGGAGTATAATAATGGCCAGTATGTAGCATCTCCATATAAATATTTGGCTATATCCCAATAATACATGTCTTTTGATGTTATATACGATAAACTTGCTGCATTCATTGAATTAAAAAATGTGTTAACAACATCGTATAATTTTTGATTTTCTATATTATTGCTTGCTACAATTTTATTGCTTCCATAATAAATAGATACAAATATACCAATTATCAGTATGAATATTATTATGAGTGCTACTTTTAAT
>NZ_JQIU01000008.1:273020-278836 GCF_002379365.1 Brachyspira sp. G79
CTTCAAGCGTTTCATCATTATTAACATTTTCTATTCTTTTACTTAATATTTTATTATCCAATTCATCTAAAATATCTTCAGTGATTTCATCATTTTCAGTATTTTTAACTTTATTTTTTAAGTAAGTGTCAGGATCAAACATAATATTTGAATTATAATAAAATGTCCCAAAATTTTCTATATATACATGCTCATTTCTTGATATTTCTTTTATATTTTTGAATATGCTTTTAAATATTGATTTTTCTAAAAAAATATCTTTTATATCTTTACTTTTTACATCTATGGATTCCAAAGATTCATCAAAACTTTCATCTTCATTTGAGAATAATATATTTTTATCTTCATTAGCACTAATTATACCAAGTTTATCCATATAAAATCTATTTCCATTTATAATGGATAGTGATATTTTATCAAAAAGTTCTTTAATAATTAGGTTTATTTCATTTTGTTCTGTATTAAATTCATTTGATATATTTTCTATTAGAGTATAATTTGTTTTAAACATGTCTTACCTGCAAAATTATATATTATTGTAAGAATTATATATCAATTTAGAATAAAAAAAAGCCTAATTTATAACAAAATTAGGCTAAAAATAATAGTATGTTTTTTATTTTATAGATAATCTTTCAACCATTCTTTTAATTGAGATTCATTTTTCATACCTTCAGCTCTTTTAACGACTTCACCGCCTTTAAATACTATTAAAGTAGGTATTGACTGAACGCCATATTTTGCCGCAATATCTTCTGCCTCATCAACATTAACAGCTCCAAAATTCATTTTATCTGAATACTGATCTGCTATTTTATGTAATACTGGTGTTTGCATTTTACAAGGTCCGCACCATTCAGCAAAAAAGTCAACTAATATTGCTTTGTCTCCATTAATAGAAGCAGCAAAGTTATCTGATTTTAATTCTTGTACTGACATGTTTATTTTTCCTCACTTATTTTATTGTTTTATTAGTATACTCTAACTTTACTAAAAGTCAATACCTTTTTTTATTTTTTTAATATACCTATATGGTGTATATTATGCTTGACTTATTTTTATTTTTATGTATAATAAGTTATCTTATTATAAGAATACTTATTATAAGGATACTTACTATTGGAGAATCTGCATTATTTACTTATGAAAGCCAATTCTATGTTTGCTCGTAAAGTAATGTATGAGGCAAATAAGATAGGGCTTACATCGGGACAGCCTAAAGTATTATATTTTTTGTCTAAATTTAAAGAGGCTGACCAAAAAACAATAGCTAATTATTTGGAAATAGAACCTGCTACTGTAGGCAGTATACTTCTTGGTATGGAGAAATCTGGTTTAATAGAGAGAAAACAGCGTGAAGGAAACAGGCGTTCTCTTTATGTTTCTTTGACAGAAAAAGGTATAGAAGTTTCAAATAATATGGAGAAAATATTTGAAGATACAGAGAATATTGCTACTGATAGATTGTCAGAAAAAGATAAAGAAAAATTAAAAAAATTATTGATCGAGATGTGTAATTCATTAAGAGGAGTTTAAATGTTTAAAAAAATTTTAGAAAAACATCTTATAGAGAGAACTATAATACTTTTAATAGGACTTTATATTATGTCTTTGGGTATAGCTTTTTCTATTAAAGCATCACTTGGTACTTCTCCTATTTCTAGTGTACCATATGTTACAAGCTGTATATCGGGGCTTTCTGTAGGAGAAACTACAATTATTATTAATCTTGTATTTATATTAATGCAGATACTGCTTCTTAGAAAAAAATATAATCCGTTTCAGCTTTTTCAAATACCCGCACTTGTTTTGTTTGGTATAATGATAGATATAAGCGGCTCTTTAATAAAAGATATAACATACAGTAATTATTTTCAGCAATGGGTATTGTGTTTTATTGGTATAATTTTAGTTGGTGTTGGAGTAAGTATAGAAATTATGGCAAAACTTGTAACTACTCCAGGTGAAGGTGTTGTACTTGCCATATGCAAAGTTTTTCCTTTAAAATTTGGAAATACAAAAATTATGTTTGATGTTGTATTAGTATTAATTTCTTTAATTACAGTTTTGATATTTTTAGGTCATTTAGAAGGGGTTAGGGAAGGTACTATAATAGCTGCTATGCTTGTAGGTTTTATAGCAAAACATCTAAGTAAGCCTCTAAAACTTTTAGAGAACAAATATTTACTTAATGAATAATAATATTTATTTAGTATAGATGAATAGCCTTGTTTCTATTGTAAGCGAGGCTTTTTATTGTAATATATTTTTCTACTGAATTTTAGTTATTGTTTATAGTAGATTTATTTAATAACTATCGATATATAAAATAAAAAAACTATTAACTATTTATTAAAATAGTTTAGCATCAATTTTAATTTTGGATAATTATATTTTGTATAAAATTACAGGGTATTAGTTTTAATACTAATACCCTGCATTGTATATGGGATGGAAAGTAAATCAATCGTCAAATTTTTGTCCTATAAGCTGACCGTCTGAAGATATATAAAGCTCCATCATATTATTAAGCTTTATTTCATAAGTTCCCCATTTCTTTTCAGCACTAATAATTACAGTATTTGGATATGTATTTCGTATGGTATTTGCCACATTTGCTGGAAAAACATTGTATGGTATTCCTACATATTCCGCTTCTATCTCTATCCAATCACCATTATATGAAAAGTCTATTTTTATTCCATTTGATAATTCTGTTTCATACTTACCATCGTCATTTTCTACATACCAAATCTGAGCATCAGGAAATGCATTGCGTATAAAATTTTTAGCTTTTTCAGGTAATGCTTCTGGTGAAATTACCCAATCAGCGAATAAACTACTAGAGGAGATTATTATAACTGTTAATATGATTTTTAGTATTTTCATAAATAACCTCCTCTTTTTATTTATAATTATATTATAACATATTTATAAATTTTGTCAATATTTTTTACAAATAATTTACTTCTTATTTACAAGCATTTTTGTTTTTTAATAATTTATTACATGATTATCGTATATATTTGTAATAAATTAAAAAATACCCCTAATATAAAATTATTAGAGGTATTTTTTATTATTGCTAATAAAAATTGTTAGCTAAAAATATATAGAAAATGAATTTGCTATATGCTCACAATTTTTATATTTTGCTTTCTAATATTTAAAATTATTATTCTTGATTATTATATCTTTTTATATATAAAACTGTACTTATAATAGATATTATTATAAATATTATCCAGCATATTACTGTGCTGTAAGCATATTTCATTGAAGGAGTGAATTCAAATACTATGTTGTTATCTCCAGCTCCTACATAAACTCCTCTGAATAATAAATTAGCATTTAGTAACTCTTTTTTCTCTCCATTAACCGTAACAGACCAATCATTATTATAACGCTCTTTTGATACAAGTATTCCAGCATCAGGAGTTTTTACATTAAATACTATTTTATTGTCAGTTTCTTCAAGTATTTCTGCACTATGAATAGATTTAGGATTGTTTAATGATATATTGTTATCTGAGTTATTTAAAAGAACAACTTCATTTGCCAAATTAAAATTAGGCATAGTTAATCTTCCCAAACCGTCGTTAAAATCTTTTGCATTGTAGGCGTTATTAACAAACTCATATTTATTTCTGTACCCTTTAAGTTCATACAATACAGCAGCAGAAAATTGATCCTGATACTCAGTTATTTTTGTCAGATCATTTGAAAGCACAGACTGATCCAAATATGTAGGGCTTAAAATATATCTAACTCCAAGCAAATCCATAAGTCTAGGCTGATATCCTACATAATCATTTATTCTAAAAGACATAAAAGTATCTGTTATATCTTTTGAAAGTCTGCTTGCTGCAGGAGGTTCTGTTAATGGTATATTGTAGTAAGGCATTGTATGAGTGGTGTATCTGTATAAATATGGTATTAATATAGGCATTGTAGTTTTGTTGCCGCCTTCTCTTAATATATGATCAACTATTGGAGTAGATTTATACATTTGATTATAATTTGATTTTACTATAAACATATTACCGCTTTGAGTCAAATCCAAAAATAAAACAGCTATAAACATATAAGGCATATATTTATAAAATAGATCTTCTTTATTAGCAATAATAACATATAAAAATACTATAATACTTCCTATTATAAGAAAACCTATATGTCCTAGATCATATACAGAAAATAGTATAAAACATATTAAAGGAACTATTACAGCAAATTTATCTTTTATAGTTATTTCTTTTAATGATATAGAAGCATTAACGAGTAAAAGTGCAGTTATGGATATAAGTGCCAATCTTATAAAAGACATAAATATATTTTTTGATATTAATGCAGCATTAGCCTCTTTCCAATCAGCAACAAAACTATTGTATATTATTCCGTTAGTAAGTATAGTTATTAATGCTAGTACTATAGAAAGAATTGCTATTATATACATTATCTTTTGGGCTATATTTATATATTTGTAGTCATCTTCCAAATATTTAATCAGTCTGTCTTCTTTTTTAGCCTCTATCGCTTTGAATATATAGTCGGCTGCAAATGATGCTATTATGGCAAATGGTATTGGTATAATTTCTATAAATTTATTTGGGTTTCTAGCATCTTGGAATATTGGTATTTGAAATAATGCTCCGTATATGATAGGAAAATATCTTCCGAAACTTGCTATTAAGAAAAATAATGCAGCGGCAATCCAGAAATATTTTTCTTTGTATTTTTTCTTACTTATAAAAACTGCAAATATTATAAATAGGAAAGTAATATATCCGATATTAGCAGCTGTAAGTGAGAAGTTAGAAGTTTTAGGCTCACCTTCCATATTAGCTATTCTTCCCCAATAAGGGTGAGTTTCGCTTCCAGAATAGTATCCAAAGAATCCGGGCATAAAAAATCCTAATACTTCTTCAGGCGGATATGACCATCTTGTAGCCCACTGCCACAATTGTTTTTTATCAGTAACTCCTGCAGCCCCCATATCCTGAGTATTTCTTGTAATCATTATTATTTGTATAGACATTAAAAAAGAAAATACTGCTACTAAAGCAAACTTTATACATAAAAGAATTATTTTTTTTAAATCTTCTTTTAAAAAAACTATTAATTTTTTATCATTCTTTTTGTTATAAAGTAGATACAAAAAATAGCATGATAAAAATAAAGCAAAATACATAGCAACGTCCAAAGCACCACCCAAAAATGCAATGCCTAAAAATGCCCCTGTAAAAAAGAAATGAATCCACTTTTCAGTATTCATAGCTTTTGATAAAAAATATAATACAAAAGGAAAATAACAGTAGGTTTCAAATTTACCTAAATGACCTGGGAGTATTAAAGTTATAATAGCATTAGAAAACATCAAAGCAACAGCACCGAATATTGCAGCTTTAATAGATAAATTTTTTTCTCTTAAAAATAAAAATAGTCCGTATCCCATTACAGTTATATGAAATATTATTGTAACTTGCGGATATATTTCAATTGGAAGTAGTGCTATAAGTAAAGATTTAGGGTGTATTGGTACTGTTGAAGAAGAGGCTATTGTAAAATATGCATTATTCCAAAAATACAAATTGCCGCTTAATATAGCATCTTTAATATTTTTTATATCCCAAAGAATAACATCTCCCATTTGAAGATATGAAAAAGTTAAATTGCTGTAAAAAAATAGTATGGATAGTAATAAGAATACAATGGGGTATATAATTTCTTTTTTTAATGATTTCATTATTTATATATTCCTTATTTTGATGATGATTTTATTGAAAGCATTTTATAAATAATATATAAAAGATGAT
>NZ_JQIU01000008.1:279302-295540 GCF_002379365.1 Brachyspira sp. G79
GATTATTAAGAAATGAAAAAGCATATAAAAAAGGTATTAACTTTAAAATAAGCTAATACCTTTTTATTTTTTAATTAACAATTTATTTTACAGGATTTAAATATCCTAAATTATCACCTTTTTTAGTAGTATCCAAATCATTTTCTGTCATATGAGGATATTTAGACCAATCAGCCAAATCTTCTTCATTACCATATGTTGCTTCAAATTCTCCTACTTTCAAAAGATATTCTCTTTTCCAATTCTCATATTTTGTACCCTTGAGTAAGTAAACATTATCATTTGGTTCTTCTATAGTTAAAATAGAATATATAGTTGTTGTTGTTCCTGAAGGATTATTAAAACTTACTATATCACTTGGATCTGCTTTCTCAGAATATAGTCCTTTATTGTTTCCTAAATATTTTACAAATGTCCACCTTATTTCTGTTTCCTGATTAACATATATATTACTATCTTTATCAAATTCATATTTTATATTTGCATTTTGAATTCTTCTATTTGCGAGTTTATTTTTCCAGTCATTATCAGTTTTAATAGTATTATCTGTATTATCATCTTCTACAGTAGTATTTCCGCCTTGTTCTGTACTGCTGTTATTTCCTTCCTCATTGCTTTCTTGCCCTGTATTATTATTTGATGAATTATTATAGCTTGAGCCTGTTTTACTAGCGTTATTACATGATATGCTAAATATTAATATAAGCATAAAAATTAATATTTTTTTCATTTATTTATCCTTTATCATATATTATATTGATAGCTTAAATATAAAAAATGTCTGATAAAAAACAATTATTTTTTGTATTAGTTTTGTAAATAATATAAAATTTATATAAAAAATAATTTTTATAAAAATATTACTAGATATAGTATTGTAAAAAAAAATATATATACTATAATGTTATAAATATTCTTTATACCATAATAATGTATTTTTAACTTTAAGGAGAAGTTTCACTATGATGAAGGATAAAACTTTTTTGATGATACCAGGTCCTACACCAGTACCTGAATCAGCATTAGTAGAAATGGGAAAACACCCTATGGCACACAGAAGCAAAGAATTTTCAAACATACTTAAAGAAGTTTATGAAGATTTAAAATATGTGTTCCAAACAAAGAACGATGTATTTTTATTTACAGCAAGCGGAACAGGTGCAATGTGTGCTGCTTTGGAAAATCTTATCAATGAAGGTGATAAAGTATTATGTTTATCCATTGGTAATTTTGGAAACAGATGGGCTAAGATTGCTTCAAGCAGGGGAGCCATTGTAAACAAAATAGAAGTTGAGGCTGGTCAAGTTATAAAACCAGAAATGCTTGAAGAGGTATTAAATAAAGATAAAGATATCAAAATAGTAACTCTTACTCATAGCGAAACTTCAACAGGTGCTGCTAATGATGTTAAGACATTATGTTCTATAATAAAGAAACATGGTGCTTTATCTGTTGTTGACGGCATAACTAGTTTATGTGCTATGGAGTTTAAAACTGATGAATGGAATATTGATGTAGCTATATCTGGTTCTCAAAAGGGATTTATGATAGCCCCAGGTCTTTCTTTTTTAACAGCTAGCGAAGATGCTTTCAAAATGTATGAAAAATGTAAATATCCTAGCTTTTATTTTAATTGGGCGGAGCATAAAAAGTCTTTAGCTAAGGATACTACTCCTTTTACACCTGCTGTTAATTTAATATCTTCTCTTCATACAGCTTTGAAAATGATAAAAGAAGAGGGTATCGAAAATGTTAATAAAAGACATAAAAAGTTTTCTCTTGCTTTAAGAGCTGCTGTTAAAACTATAGGATTAAAACTACTTGTTGAAGATGACAGTAATGCAAGCTATGCTATAACTTCAATACTTCCTCCTGAAGGTATAAGCGTTCCAGATATAAGAAAAACTTTGAAAGAAGACTATGATATTATAGTAGCAAACGGACAAGGTGCTTTGGAAAATAAAATATTTAGAATAGGTACTTTGGGATATGTATGTGAACGTGATTTGATAATGGCAGTTGGTGCTTTGGAGGCTAGTTTGGTTAAACTTGGTTATAAGTTTGAATTAGGAAGCGGAGTTAAAAAATTAATAGAAGAATTAAATAAATAAAAATATTTTGGATTGTTTTATATATTCTAATATAATGTTTTCATTATATTAGAATATTTTATTTTTTTAGTAAGAATAAAAAAGCTAGTAAGTCTATAATTTATAATCGATAGATTTATATGCTTTTTGAGTATAACAATAACAGTGAGAAAAAGTCGCCTCAATAATTTATCGAGGAGCTTATAGTCTTTTTCAAGCATAACAACAAAGCGAACCGATTAGGCACCTTTACAGGTTGGCGAGCATAACAACAACAAAGTGAGCCAAAGCCATCTGACAAACTTATTTGGCAGATAATTATAGGCGAAGGCGAGCATAACAACAACAAAGTGAGCCAAAGCCATCTGACAAACTTATTTGGCAGATAATTATAGGCGAAGGCGAGCATAACAACAACAAAGTGAGCCGAAGCCATCTGACAAACTTGTTTGGCAGATAATTATAGGCGAAGGCGAGCATAACAACAACAAAGTGAGCCGAAGCCATCTGACAAACTTGTTTGGCAGATAATTATAGGCGAAGGCGAGCATAACAACAACAAAGTGAGCCGAAGCCATCTGACAAACTTGTTTGGCAGATAATTATAGGCGAAGGCGAGCATAACAACAATAGGAGATGATATATGAAGGTTTTAATAACTGATAAAGTAAATGAATGTGTAAAGGATATAATAGCTGATGTTTCTGAGGCTGTATTTCTTCCTACAATGAGTGAAGATGAACTTGTAAGCATTATAGGTGAGTATGATGCTTTGATGGTAAGAAGTCAGACTAAAGTAACAAAAAGAATTATAGAAGCTGGAAAAAATTTAAAGATTATAGGACGTGCTGGAGTAGGAGTAGATAATATCGATGTAGAAGCTGCCACAGAGAAGGGGATAATAGTAGTAAACTCTCCAGATGGAAATACAATAGCCGCCTCAGAACATACTATAGCTTTAATGCTTGCAGTATCAAGAAATATAGTACCAGCAGCTGTATCAACTAAAGAAGCTAAATGGGAAAGAGACAAGTTTACAGGTAATGAGCTTTTCGGTAAAACTTTAGGTGTTATGGGTTTTGGAAGAATAGGAAGAAAAGTTGTTCATATTGCTTTGGCTATCGGAATGAAAGTATTAGTTTATGATCCTTTTGCTACTGAAGAGATTGTACAAAAGTCTGGAGCTATTTATGAGACTTCTTTAGATGACTTTTTACCAAAACTTGATTATTTATCACTTCATATACCTAAAACTCCAGAAACTAATAATATAATAAATAAAGACAATATTAGTAAAATGAAAAATACTGCTATAATTATTAACTGTTCAAGAGGCGGACTTGTTAATGAAGAAGATTTAAAAAATGCATTGGAAAATGGAATTATAGCAGCAGCAGCCGTAGACGTTTTTGTAAATGAACCTAAAATAGAAACTTGTCCTTTGACACAGTACAAAAATAATAATTTAATACTTACTCCTCATCTTGGAGCAAGTACAAAAGAGGCTCAAATAAATGTAGCTTTGGACGTTGCCAAACAAATAAAACAAGTACTTTCTGGAGGATATACAGAATCAGCAGTTAATATACCTTCTCTTAATCCAGAGAAATTAGAACCTGTTAAAGACTACATGAAAATAGCAGAGAATGCAGGGGAAATGATAATGCAGCTTGCTAATGGTAAAATAAAATCATTAGAAATAACTGCTCAGGGAGATTTAATTGATTTGGATATTCAGCCTCTTGAAGTAGCTATACTAAAAGGTGCATTATCTTATATGTTCCAAGATGTTAACTATGTTAATGCTCCTTATCTTGCTAAACAAAGAGGAATTGAAGTAAAAACTGTTAAATCAGAAGCTCCTTCTACATTTACTGGAATACTCAAAGTAAAATTAATTACGGATAAAGATATAACAAGTGTATCAGTATCATTAATAGCAAAAAACATTGCTAGAATAGTTAAATTAAATGATTATGATGTTATAATTAAGCCTCAGCCTCATATATTAGTAGTTCCTCATATAAACCAGCCTGCCATGATAGCGAAAGTTGCAACTGTGCTTTCAGCTGATGGTATTAATATTGGTTCAATGAGTGTATCAGAAAATATCAAAGGAAGCAATATGTCTATAATGGCTATAAACGTTGATAGAAGTATAGGAAATGATGTTATAACAAAAATTTCTAATATAGAAGGCGTTCATGAGCCTAAATATGTGAGACTTGCAGCAGAGTATACTTTATAAAATATAAGGATAAATAAAAATGAAATTAGCAGTTTTTGATTTTGATTCTACTTTAATGGACGGAGAAACTTTAGATATTATTGCAAGAGAAACAAATTTTACAGATAAGATTTCTGATATTACAGCAAAAGGAATGAGAGGCGAGATTGATTTCTTTGAAAGCCTTCAGATTAGAGTATCTTTGCTTAAAGGGATAAAATTAGAAACTGTTAATGAAATTTGCAGTTCTCTTCCTATGATGAACGGGGCTAAAGAAACTATTGATGAACTTCATAAAAAAGGATATAAATGTGTATGCTTTTCTGGAGGTTTTAAAAATGCTACTGTTTTATTTGCTCAAAAACTTAATTTAGATGCTGAGTTTGCAAATATATTTCATATAAAAGACAATGTACTTACAGGAAAAGTAGGCGGAGAGATGATGTTTTCTGACAGCAAAGGAAATATGCTTTTAACTCTTCAAAAACTTCTTAATGTCTCTTATGATGATACTTTAGTAGTTGGTGATGGGGCTAATGATTTGAGTATGTTTAAATATGCTAAAAGTAGGGCAGCTTTCTGTGCTAAAGAAGTTCTCAAAAAAGAGGCTAACATCATAATAGATAAAAAAGATTTAAGGCTTATATTAGATAATGTTTAATTAAAAATTAATTATTTATATAAAAAGTTTATTAATAAAGAGGCTTAAATATTTTAGGTCTCTTTTTTATTATTTAAATCAAGATAAATAGTTTATAATAAATCAGATTAATAATTCTTGTTTGATAATAAAAAAGGAGCTCTATATAAAATAAAACTCCTTTTAATTTCTTATTATAAATTTTTTGTTAGATATATTTTAGTAATTATCTTTTATCCATAGTAATAAATTCTTGAGGCTCTATAACATTTTTATATGCAGGTCTTATTATTCTTCTATCATCAAAATTAAGTTCTTCTATTCTATGGGCACACCAGCCTACTATTCTTGACATAGCAAATAATGGAGTGTAAATCTCTTTAGGTATTCCTAGCATATCGTATATGAAACCAGAATAAAGGTCTACATTGGCACAAACTCTTTTTTTATCACCTTTTACTTTTATAAAACATTCAACAGCTCTTTCTTCTATTAATTCTAAAAATTGAAGTTCGCATTCTTTTTTCTTTTCTTTGGCAAGCTGACGTGCCAAATCTTTTAATATAACGGCTCTAGGGTCTGATAAAGTATAAACAGCATGTCCCATACCGTATATAAGACCGCTTTTATCATATGCCTCTTTATTTAGCATTTTGGTAAGATAATCATCTATTTCATTTATATCTTCCCAATTGTCTATTGCATCTTTCAAATGAATAAACATGTCCATAACTTTGGCATTAGCTCCGCCATGCAAATCTCCTTTAAGAGAGCCTATTCCAGCTGATATGCTTGAATATGTATCAGTTCTTGACGAGCTTGTAACGCGTACTGTGAATGTAGAATTGTTACCGCCGCCATGATCTGCATGAAGTATTAATAATAAATCAAGCATTCTAGCTTCTAAAGGTGTGAACTCTTGTTTAAGCATATATAAAAAGTTTTCAGCTATAGAATATTTAGGTTTAGGAAGTGTAATATTTAAGTATTTTTGGTCAACACTATATTTGTACATATTGTAGGCATATGCAATAACTGCTGGAAATCTTGCTATTAATTGTATGGACTGAAGCATTAAATTATCTAATGATAAATCTTCAGGATTAGGATCATGAATATACATTTCAAGAACACTTCTTGATAAAATATTCATAATATTCTGCCCTTCCAAATCTATTATATTCATAATAGTTTTTTTATCCAAATACATATTTTCTGCTATGAGTTCTCTAAAAGATTGAAGTCTTTCCTCATCTGGAAGTTTTCCAGAAAGAAGAAGATAACAAACTTCTTCATAACCGAAACGTTTGTTTTTTAAAATGTCTTCAGCTATATCATTTATACTGTATCCTCTATAATATAGTTTTCCATCTATAGGATATACATTTCCATTTTCATCTTTATCATATCCTACAACATCGCCTACATTTGTAAGCCCTACAAGCACACCAGTACCGTCTTCATTTCTAAGCCCCTTTTTTACATTATATTTTTGAAAAAGTTCGCTATCAATTTTTATACGTTTGCTTGAATGGTCGTATAGTTTGTATAGTAGGTATTCTTTTTTCATAATAAACTCCTTTTGTTATTAATTTTTAGTTTATAAAATATAATGTTTATTTTTAAATAAAATTATTTTAATATAAAAATAAATTATAATAGAGAAAGTATTTTTTCTCCAAACTCTTTAGTACCAAGTGATACTCCATTATCCATAAAACTAGCTAAATCTTCAGTAGCATATCCGTTCTCAAAAGATTTTTCTAATGCATTTATTATTAACTCTGAAGCTTTATTCATATTAAGATACTCTAATGCCATAACAGAAGAAAGTATCAATGAACAAGGATTGGCTTTATTTTTTCCTGCTATATCAGGTGCAGTGCCATGAGTTGCTTCAAAAATAGCATGACCTGTTTTATAATTAATATTTCCGCCCGGTGCTATACCAATTCCTCCAACCATTGCTGCTAATTGGTCTGAAATATAATCGCCGTTTAAATTTAATGTAGCTATTACAGAAAAATCTTCAGGTTTTAATAATGTGTTTTGTAGAAAAGCATCAGTAATATTATCTTTTATTATAATTTTTCCGTTTTCTTTAGCTTCTTTTAATTTTGCTTTTGCTTTATCTTCTCCAAACTCTTTTTTTATCTCAGCATATTCTTCCATAGTGAAAGTTTCATTAGAAAATTCTTTTCTTGCAAGTTCGTATCCGTATTTTTTGAATCCGCCTTCAGTAAACTTCATTATATTTCCTTTATGTACTAAAGTTACAGAATGAAGTTTGTTTTCAATGGCGTATTCTATGGCAGAGCGTATAAGTCTTTTAGAACCTTCTTCTGATACAGGTTTTACTCCGAAAGATGAAGTTTCTGGAAATCTTACCTTTGTTACTCCCATTTCATTTTTTAGGAAGTTATAAAATTTCTTAGCTTCTTCTGTGCCTGTTTTCCATTCTATACCAGCATATATATCTTCTGTATTTTCTCTAAATACTACCATATTAACTTTATTAGGCTCTTTTATAGGGGAAGAAGTACCTTTAAACCATCTTACAGGTCTTAAGCATACATATAAATCTAAAGTCTGTCTAAGTGTTACATTTAAAGAACGCATACCTTCTCCAACAGGAGTAGTTAAAGGTCCTTTTATACCTATAAGATATTCATTAAAAATATTTATAGTGTCATCAGGAAGTGGAGTTCCCAATTCTTTTTGTGACTTATCTCCTGCAAGTACTTCTTTCCATTCAATAGATTTTTCACCATTATATGCTTTTTTTACAGCTTCATTTACTATCATTTGCGAAACAGGTGTGATTTCTGCTCCTACTCCGTCTCCTTCTATAAAAGGTATTGTTACTTGATTTGGTACTATTAATTTACCGTTTTTCATTTCTAATTTGCTCATATAAAAATCCTATTACTTTTAATTGCTTTGTTGTTATCAATAAACCAGTTTTATTAGTTGATAACAAGTGATTATTTTATTAATAAAAATTTCACAATTTTTCTATTTCTTCTACACTTAATCCTGTATATTTAGAAATAGTATTAAAATCTATTTTATCATTTTTCATATTTCTTGCTGTTGTTATTTGGTTTTCTTTAATACCTTCTTTAATACCTTCTTCTTTTCCTAATCTTCGTTCTTCTTCAAGCATTATTTGATTTCCATATAGATATGCCTGTCTTTTATCATATTCATTCATCATTAGCCTATCTTTGATGAAGTTGTTATATCTTTTTTGTACTTCTTCCATTATAGGTTTTTCTTTAACTAATTCAGACATAATTGCCTCCTTATTATCTTTCATAGTAAAAAATTTAAGCCAGCAATTCAAATCAGGCTTGAGTAAATTATATTTAAACTTTTTTAATTCTATTATATGTATCTGCAAATGATCTGTAAGAAGTCTTTTATTATTGGTATCATAAATCATATAGCAGGAATGTATATTATCAGAGTCATCTAAATTGAAATCAAGTAAATTAATACTTATTACTGGGGTAAGAGCATCATATTTTTCACCATGTTTTAATAATTTACTGTAATTAGAAGCCCAATAATATAGTATGCGTTCTGGAAATCTTGAATTGCCTTGTAATTGTATTTCTATAATAACAACAGTTCCATTTTGAGTAATGCATTTAACATCAACTATACTTTCCTTGTCTTCAAAATTTTCTTTATAATTAAATGGGGTTAAAATCTCAACACTTCTAAAAGTTTTCATACCAGAATCAAGCATTATTGAATTAATAAAATCTAGTAATATAAGGTTACTGTCTTTAGATGAGAATAGATATCTCACAAAATAATCATTTAATACATTAATATTTTTTGTTTCGCTCATAATTTTATTATATTATAATTTATTATTTTTCTAAAGCCTTTTATTGTTGTTATGCTCGCCTACGCCTATAATCAGCAAATAAATAAATTTATTTGCTGGCTTCGGCTCGATTTTTATTTATTTTCTAACTCTAATATATCATCATAGCCTTTTTCTCTAGCTATATCGAATACAGTCTTTTTCTCTTTGTTTACAACCGTAGTGTCTGCACCATTCTCTATTAAAAGTTTAACAAGCTCGGTTTTTCCATTGGCTATAGCCTGAAGCAGTAAAGGATAACCATCTTCTGAAGGTGTAGGAGTATTTACATCGGCACCTTGCTCTATTAAATACTCTGCCATTAAAGTATCACTATTATAAAGAGTTCCAGCCAATAATGAAATATTTACATTTGGATAGTATTCTTCAAGTTCATATTTCATAGTAGGGTCAATGCCTTTTGAAACTAAATATTTTACTATATCCAAACAGCCTGACTGAACAGCATAATTAATTAAAGGATATCCATAATTATCAACATAATTTATATCAGCTCCATATTCAGCAAGCATTTTAAATTTATCTAAATCACATCTTGATTCTCCAACATATCCAATTGCTTCAAATAATATAGGAGTAATTTCTTCATAGCCATACCCAACATCTACTTCAGCACCTGCATCTAATAATTCTTTCATTATTTTTAAACTATTTTCATTTGTAGACATTACTGCTGAAAATAAAGCATCAAACTTTCCTTCTCCTCTAAAATTAACATTTGCCCCTCTTTTTATAAACTCTTTTACAAGTTCTAAATCTCCCTTTGCAGAAGCTATTTTTAATGGACTATCATTATCAACATAAGTCTGATCAACATTAGCACCGTAAGAAAGTAATTCTGTAACCATTTTTTTATCACCGTATTGTAATGCCATTATTAAACTTCTTTCTTCATGTTTCTCTTCCCAGCTTTTTAGAGACTCTGCATCTTTTACATTTTTAAGCTCATTAAAAGCCTCCAAATCCCATTCTGGCACTTCAGTATCAGTATTAATTTCTCCAGTATTATTATATTCAACATATTCATCATTATTAGATATTTCTGTATTATTGGTATTAACGGCATTAGTATTTGTGGTTACTTCTGTATTATCAGTTTTTTTAGAATTACAGCTTATTATACTGATTAATATTAAAGCCATTATAATTATTTTTTTCATAAAACACTCCTTAATCATTATTTTTTATTATAATATCACAACTAAATATAAAAGTAAATAAAATACTAATTTCAATATAGCTGACAACTAAAGTTATCAGCTGCTCGATTTTTTATTTATTGCTGCTATGCTCGAAAAAGCCTATGAGACCCTCGATAATGACTTATCGAGTCGGCTTTTTCTCACTTTATTATTTATTGCTATATAATTCAGTAGGCTCGCTTATATTATTTTTCTAAAGCTGCAATCTCATCATAGCCTTGTTCTTTAGCTAAATCAAAAATTGTTTTTCCGTCTTTATCAACAACAGAAGTATCTGCACCTTTCTCTATCAAAAGTTTAAGAAGTTCAATATTTTCAGCTCTAAGAGCAACAAATATTAAAGGTAAATCAGAAACACTATCAGTTTTAGTATTAATATCAGCACCTTGTTCTATTAAATATTCTGCTATTTCTGTATTTTTATTCCCTACTGCAGCATTAAGTAATGAATAACTTTTACCTGAATATGAATAACCATTGGTATATGTCATAGCAGGGTCAACACCTTGAGAAACTAAATATTTTACTATATCAATGCATTCTTGAGAAATAGCATAAGCAATTACAGGGCCATACTCAAAATTTGAATAATTTATATCTGCTCCATGTTCAGTAAGAAGTTTAACCTTTTCTAAATCGCATCTTTTTATAGCAGGATATAATATATTATCTTCATTTTCTTCTTTAGTACCATAAATAATATCAGTGTCTGCTCCTGCATTTAATAATTCCTTTACTACTTCAAAATGATAATTTTTTTCAGAGTCTACTGCAGAATATAAAGCGTCTATATTTGCTTGATATTCTTCTCTAAAATTAACATCAGCACCTTGCTTGATAAGTTCTTTTACAAGTTTCAAATATCCCTTTTCTGAAGCTAATTTTAAAGGAGTCCTATTATCATTATCATCTTTCATATTTACATCAGCACCATAAGATATTAATTCGATAGCCTTTTCTTCTGTAGGAAATTTATCAATAGCAAATACTAAAGAAGATTTACTCGGATTTTTTGACTGCCATTCATCAAAAGATTTTTTATCTTTTATAGAATCAATTTCATTAAATAATTTTTCTTCATCTTCTAACATTGTAGTTTTATATGTACTCCACATATCATTAGAAGCATATCCCTGATAGATTTCATTATTATTATTTAATTTATTTTCATTATTTACTTCTGAATTATTTGTTTTTTCACTTTTACCAGAACCGCAGCTTATTATATTTATTATACTGATTAATATTAAAGCTGTTATAATTACTTTTTTCATTTAATTCCCCCTTAATCATTATTTTTTATTATAATATCACAACTAAATATAAAAGTAAAGAAAATACTAATTACCACTATATCGTATATAACAAATCAATTAAAAATGTGTTGTTAATAAAAAAAAGCTGACAACCGCTAAATTTTTATTTATATTATTTTTCTAAGGCTAATATATCATCATAGCCTTTTTTCTTATCTATATATTAAAAAATCTCGCTTATAAAGAGCTAATAACTTCTTTCATCAGTTATCAGCTACTCGATTTTTTAATTTTTATTATTTTTCTAAAGCTAATATATCATCATAACCTTTTTCTTTAGCTATATCAAATACCGTCTTTTTCTCTTTGTTTACAACTGTAGTGTCTGCTCCTTTCTCTATCAAAAGTTTTACGAGTGATGTATTTCCATTTTCAATAGCAGCAAATATTAAATTTACAGCTTCTTTGCTATTATCTTTATAATTTGAAGTCATACCATTTTCCATATAATTATCAATAATAGCTTTAGTATTTACATCAGCACCTTGTTCTATTAAATATTCTGCTATTTTTGTATCATTATTATTAACTGTAGCAACTAATAAAGAAAATGGTATATTTCTATAGTCTGTATATTTCATTGTAGGATCAATGCCTTTTTCAACTAAATATTTCACTATATCAAAACGTTCGCGTCTAATAGCATCAACAATTAAAGGCTCTTCTCTATCATTAACTTTGTTTATATTAGCACCATTTTCTACAAGTGTTTTAAATATTTCAAAATTATTATAATATAAACTTCTATCTAATATAGTAAAACTGCCTTCTTCAGGATCTGAATAAACAATATTAGGATTTGCTCCAGAATTTAGTAGAACTTTAACTAATTCTAAACTATTATTAGCATTAACAGCATAAAATAAAGAATCTGCAGATGTATTATCTTTTGCATTAACATCAGCATTATGCTTTATAAGTTCTATAGCTAATTTTACATATCCGTTAAGTGAGGCATTCATTAAAGGAGTAAGCCCCCTAAAATCTTTTTGATTGACATCAGCACCATAAGATATTAATTCAATAGCTTTTTCTTCTGTAGGATAATAATCAATAGCAAATGTTATAGGTGTTTCATCTGCATATTTAGACTGCCATTCATCTAAAGAGGCTTTATCTTTTATAAAATTAAAATCTTCAATAGCTTGTGCATATTCTTCAACTGATGAAGCACTATAATAAATATTAGTGGCATATCCTTCATACTCTTTTGTATTACTTTCTAGTGTATTGGCATTATTTACAAAAGTTAATTTAGTATTTGTTTCTACATTATTATTTGTATTAACGGCATTAGTATTTGCAGTTACTTCTATATTATCAGTTTTTTTAGAATTACAGCTTATTATACTGATTAATATTAAAGCCGTTATAATTATTTTTTTCATAAAATGATCCCCAATTTTTATATTACTAATTATAGTAAAATATTTTTGCTTTGTCAATTTTATAATCTATAAATAACTTACTATGTTTTATAAACTGACATTTAAGATATGCCGTATATTTAATTAACTTTATAACTTAATTTTTCATTAAAGTGTTCAAAGCCCCGCCGTTTTTAAACCATTCAATCTGTGCTTCATTGTATGTATGCATAACATCAAATGTATCTTCGCTTCCGTCTTCATGAATAAGTTTAACAGTTAAGTTTTGTTTAGGCTTAAAATTATCAAGTCCTAATATAGTTATTTTGTCTTTTTCCTGTATTTTATTATAATCATCTTTATCTTTAAAAGTTATGGCAAGCATACCTTGTTTTTTTAAGTTTGTTTCATGTATCCTAGCAAAACTTTTAGCAAGTACAGCCTTAACATTCAAAAATCTAGGCTCCATTGCTGCATGTTCTCTGCTTGAGCCTTCTCCGTAATTTTCTTCTGCTACTACTACAGATGATATATTTTTTTGTTTGTATTCTTTCGCTGTTTTTGAAACTTCTTCATAATTATTATTTAATTGATTAAATACAGAGTTTGTTTTATCATTAAAGAAATTAACAGCTCCCATTAACATATTATCTGATATATTTTCTAAATGTCCTCTAAATTTAAGCCAAGGTCCAGCCATTGATATATGATCTGTAGTGCATTTACCTTTAACTTTTATTAAGAGAGGCATATTATTAAAATCATTAATATTGAATTTATCAAAAGGCTTTAATAATTGTAAGCGTTTAGAATCTTTGTCTATTACAATTTCAATTTTAGGGTCTGGATTATTCTGTCTTTTTTTATTTTCTGTGTTTAATCCGTTTTTAGGTAAAGCTATTCCTATAGGGGCATCGAGTTTAACTTCTTTTCCTTCTTCATTTGTAAGAGTATCTTTAAGTGGATTAAATCTCAAATCTCCTGCTATACTCAAAGCCATTACAGTTTCTGGAGAAGCAACGAATGCATGAGTATTAGGATTGCCGTCAGCACGTTTAGCAAAGTTTCTATTAAAAGATGTTACTATAGAGTTTGCTCTTGTATTGTCTTTCTCTTGTCTGTTCCATTGTCCTATGCAAGGTCCGCATGCATTGGTCATTATAACAGCACCAATTTTTTTGAAGTCATCTATTATTCCGTCTCTTAATGCTGCATTATAAGACGCTTCAGAACCGGGATTAATAATTATTTTTGATTTTACTTTTAATTTTTTATCTATAACTTGACGTGCTATTGAAGCAGCTTTACTTAAATCATGATAGGAAGAATTTGTACAAGAACCTATTAAACCAACTTCCATAGCAGTAGGGTATTTATTTTCTTCCACTTTTTTTGCAAACTCACTTATAGTGCATGCAGCATCTGGAGTAAATGGTCCGTTTAAGTATGGTTCTAATTCGGATAAATTAATTTCTATTATTTTATCATAATATTTTTCTGGATTATCATACACTTCTTTATCAGCTTTTAAGTTGTCAATATTTTCTTCTGCAAGTTTTGCAACTTCTTCGCGTCCTGTAGCAATCAAATATTCTTTTATATTATTATCATAAGGAAATATTGAAGTAGTAGCTCCCACTTCAGCACCCATATTGCATATAGAGGCCTTTCCAGCAGCGGATAGGGTAGAAGCACCTTCACCGAAATATTCTATAATAGAATTAGTGCCTCCTTTTACTGTCAAAATTCCTGCCAATTTTAATATAACATCTTTAGCACTAGCCCAGCCATTTAGAGAACCTGTTAATCTTACCCCTATTATATTAGGTATTTTTAATTCCCATTCCATTCCAGTCATAACATCAACAGCATCAGCTCCTCCCACACCTATAGCAAGCATTCCAAGTCCTCCAGCATTAGGAGTATGAGAGTCTGTACCTATCATCATACCTGCAGGAAAAGCGTAATTTTCTAATACTATTTGATGTATTATACCAGAACCTGCTTCCCAAAAACCAAGTCCGTATTTTTTTGCAACGCTTTCTAAAAAATTATAAACTTCTTTATTTATATTAAGTGCATTTTTCAAATCTTCTTCAGCACCTTTACAGGCTTCTATTAAGTGATCGCAGTGTATTGTAGCAGGTACGGCAGAAGATGTTTTTCCAGCATTCATAAACTGAAGTAATGCCATCTGGGCTGTAGCGTCCTGCATTGCCACTCTGTCTGGTCTGAAATCAGCATAGTCTTCTGCTCTTTTAAAATCTTTTATACTTTTTTCATCATATAGGTGAGCGTATAATATTTTTTCTGATAATGTTAATGCTCTGTTTAATTTTTGTTTTACATTATTAACTTTGTTAGAATAGTTTGAATAAAAATTTCTTATCATTTCAATATCGTAAATTTCCATGATTAATACCTTTTATAATAATATTGCTATAAAGTATTACTATATAACAATATTCGTTTTTTATCAATAGCATTATAATTTTTTTATTTTTTTAGGAACTTTTTATTATTCTTATCGTCTAATAAAACAAATAGAAACAATCAAATAATAAATTGAAAAGTAGGAGATTAATCAATGAAAACAAAAATATTATTAACAACACTTATTATAGCTTTAATTTCATCTATGGCTTTTGCTCAAGTACCTCCTCCAGATCCTGCTGCTGGTGATAGGAGAAGATATGAACCAGCTCCAAGAGAAAGAAGAGAAGCAGCACCAAGACCTAGAGCAGGAGGACCTAAAGGCGATATATATAGAATGTGCAGAAATGCTGGTATATATTTGTCAGATGAACAGCTTAATCAAATTAGCTCTATTAATTATGAATATGAAATAAAAATTAATGATTTAGAGTATCAAAAAAGAAATATTGATTATAAATTCAAATTAGAAAGAGAAAAAATAGATATAGATTTGAATTTGGTAAAAGATTTAATAAGTCAAAAGAAAGACTTAGAAAAAGAGATAGACTATCTTAGAGTAGAAAAAGATGTTACTATGCTTGATGTTCTAACAGATGAACAATTACAGCAATTAAACACATATAGAATGAGATACTACTATTATAGATAATATAATTCCATAAAATATAATATACGAGGTTAAAAAAGAGGCGGTTAATACTGCCTCTTATTTTTTAATTTACATAATATTTATTTCAAAGAGTCTATTAATAAGGAATTATACTGTTTAATTTATAGTGTTTTTAGTTTTTATAAGAGTATAAAAGAGCCTCTTTTTGTAATTTTGATAACCTAACTTATTTTGCCTAGCTTCATAAACACCTACTATACAATATATATTAAATACGTCTAACAGCACTTATATATGAAAAGTATGTATTTAATAATTTATTTTACATATAAAATATAATTAGTATGATTTTATAATAATTTTCATACTTTTATTTTTTTATAACCATGTATGAGTTTATATAAAAATATGGGTTTACTGTATGGTTTAGAATTGTGGAGAAAAAGAATAAA
>NZ_JQIU01000008.1:296166-314105 GCF_002379365.1 Brachyspira sp. G79
ATTTATATAATATTATCTGCAATATATTTAATAGTTTCTAAATCAACTATACTTTCACTGTTTATTTCACTGCATAAATTATATCTGAAGCATACCTCTTTAAACTTTCTTTTCAAACTATGAAGCCCCATAACTATAACTATTTTTTCTATTTTTTCATATAAAAAGTCTGGTATAATAGGCTCTTCATCATTAGGTATTTTTATTGGATAATACTTTGCTCCGTCTGCCTCTATCAAAACAATATCAGCAAAATCAATAGCATTTTTTAATTCATTATCTCCTGCATACATAAGTTTTTTATCATCATACTCTCTACCTAGTACAATAATATTATCATTGTCAAAAGAATGTGAATCTATTGTTTCTGTATATTTTTTAGGTTTAAAAATTTTTGCTGTTGTTGTTATAACTGCTTTTTTATCTTTGTAACTTTCTGATAATCTTTTTATATATGATGTCTTTCCTCCAGCACCGCATACAATAATAACTTTAGACATAATATTATTAACCTATAGTTACATCGCTTGTAGGCAAATCTATTATTCCATATTTTCCCTGATTAATGGAACCTACACTCATAAATATAGTAAGATATCCAACACGTCCTATAAACATCAAGAGTATAAGTATTAACTTACTCCATACTGTAATTGTAGGCGTTATACCCAAAGAAAGCCCAACTGTACTTATAGCCGATACCGCTTCAAAAAGTATAGGCATCATAGTTTTTGACTTTTCTATATAAAACATAATAAATGAGGCAAGCACTGAAATACTTATAGCAAGTGTAACTATAGCAACAGATTTATTAACCGTATTATCTTTTATTTTTCTGCCATTAACTACAATATATGGTCTATTAAAAATTGCTGTAATTACTGAAAACATAAAAACAAATAATGTAGTAGTTTTTACTCCTCCTCCAGTACTGTTTGGAGAGGCACCCACAAACATTAAAAATATAACTACACCTATAGTAACTGTACTCATAGAATTATATGCTATAGTTTCAAAGCCTGCTGTTCTAGGACTTACACTTTGAAACAATGAAACTAATATTTTTTCTTTTAGAGGCAAATCCTTTAAAGAATTTGAATATTCATTGAAAAATATAAAAACGCTTCCTATCAATATTAAAATAACACTTGTATATATAACTATTCTAGCCTGAACATCAAATACATATCTTTTACCCTTTATCTTATTAATTACAGCCCTTGATACTGTAAGCATTACTGGATAACCTATACCTCCCAAAGTGATAAGGAGCATAATAGTAACATTAACTGTGATATTAGCAGAATACTGATGAAGATTATCTGTATAAAGTGAAAAACCAGCATTACAAAAGGCACTTATAGAGTGAAATACAGAAGAAAATATACGCATTCCTAATTTGCTGTCAGTTTCCATAACAGTAAATAAAGAAACAGCCCCTAATAGCTCTATAAAAAATGTTGATAAAAATATTACTTTTACAGTTGATTGTATAATGTCTTTATTTTGAGTATTAAACATCTCTAAAGTTCTAACTCTATCCTGAACACTTCCTTTATTTACCGAAAATAAAAGCACTATTGCTGATATAGACATAATACCAAGTCCGCCTATTTGTATGAGAGTTATTAATACTATCTGACCAAACAATGTAAACTCTTTGGATATATCTATAACACTAAGCCCTGTAACACATACCGCACTTGTTGCTGTAAATAATGCATCAATAAATGATAATTTACCGCTTACTGTGCTTAAAGGAAGGTATAATAATAAACTTCCTAATGTTATAACAAATATAAAAGAAGCTATAATCATCTGATATAATGTAAACTTAGAATATGAAAGCCTAAGCCAATTTATAACTATAACCAAAAAGAAAAGTATTGACCCTGCTATAGTCCATATTATTCTATTTGCATATATATCATAGTATTTTTTGCTGAAAAAATTAAGAAGTAAAAGTCCTATAATCTGAATGATTGGAACTACTATATAAAGTTTTCTAGGTGCTATTCTTATTTGATCTATAAGTATAAAAACAAAACAAACTGTAATAACATTAATTATTTTATCATAATTAGCTATATAAAAATTATCCGCATTAACCTGTCTTATCTGCATAAGAAGAACAAATATTGCAAATATAGAACCTGTTATTGCTACTAGATTTGATACTCTTCTAAAAAACTCATCTATAGTCTGTATTATATTTTTATTATTATTTATATTATTATCTGTTCTATTATTAAATATATTTTTCATAACTAATCTTTATTTTTGTAGTATTAGTATTTTAATATATATTGAATTATATGTAAATATATAATTTTATTTTTTATTGTTCAAGATCCATATATTATAAAATTAAGTTACAACAAACAAACTAAAAGAACTACCTATGCAGAATACTATTTGTTTAGTTTAAGAAAATCAATAATAATTAAATATAATATAAATTATTATTGATTTATTTTTTGCATGCTGTATATTATATGATTATGTAAAGTAAACATAATAAAACAATATATAAAGTATAAAGGAAAAGTTATGAATAAATCAATACCATTTTCACCTCCTGATATAACAGACAGTGAAATAGAGTCCGTAGTTAGTGTATTAAAGTCAGGCTGGATTACAACAGGACCAGTTAATAAAGAGTTTGAAGAAGAGCTTTGTAAATATATAGGTGTAAAAAGAATAAAGCTATTGTCAAGTGCTACATCCGCTATGGAGCTTGCATTAAAAATATTTGGAGTAGGTGAGGGTGATGAGGTGATAGTTCCAGCTTATACTTATGCTTCAACTGCAAATGTAGTTGTTCATCTTGGTGCTAAAGTTGTATTTATAGATGCTAGTACTAATGATTTTAATATAGACTTAAAAAAGTTAGAAAAAGCTATAACAAATAAAACCAAAGCGGTTATTGCTGTGGATGTTGGAGGAAAGCCCTGCGATTATGACGGCATTATGAAAATACTTGAAAATAAAAAAGAATTATTTAATGCTTCAGAAAATAAGTATCAAATAGAATTAAAAAGACCATTATTCTTACTTGATGCAGCTCATTCTATAGGTGCTGTTTACAAAGGAAAAAGAACAGGTTCTCAGGCAGATATGTCTTCTTTTTCTTTTCATGCAGTTAAAAATATTACAACTGCTGAGGGAGGAGCTTTATCTTTTAATGATATAGGCGGTATCAATGCTGATGATATATATAAAGAGCTTTCTGTATTGTCTCTTCATGGACAAAATAAAAGTGCTTTAGATAAAAGTAAAGGCGGCAGAGGAGCTTGGAGATATAGTATTGAATTGGCTGGATATAAAGCTAATATGAGCGATATTCATGCTGCAATTGGTTTATCTCAGCTTAAAAGATATGATTCTATGCTTAATAACAGAAAAAAAATAGTAAATATATATAATGAAATTCTATCTAAAAATAAAAGAATAATTCTTCCTAGTTTTAAAGATGATTTAAGCGAGTCGTCTTATCATTTATATTTGATTAGAATAAAAGATTATCAAGAAGAGGAGCGTGATTTGCTTATAGATAAAATGTCCGAAATGGGAATAACTTTAAATGTTCATTATCTGCCTCTTCCAGCACAAAAGGCTTATATTGATTTGGGGTATGATATTAATGATTATAAAAATGCTTTTAATATGTACAAAAATCAAATAACTCTTCCATTATATAGTACTTTAAAAGAAGAGGATGCCGTATATATTGCCGAAAGTATTATTAAGTATTTGAATTAATGTTTTATTTTTAACAAACTTAATAATTTTTAGTTTATTGTATATAAATAAAGCATAATAAAATAATGATTTACATTGTTATAATTTCAATATTATTATTAATTTTATTTTTTATTTTTATTTATCTTTATGACAATTTCAATATAGTTTTGAAAAATAATGATAGTAAAGAAAACATTGAGAATAAAAAAGAAGTAGCATTTATAATATCGGTAAAAAATTATGATGATAATTTAATAGATATAATAAATAAAACAAATATATCAGGCATAATAATAAATATAGATAATTTAGATATTGAAAGTCTTGATAAAATTATAAAAAAATAAAAAAAAGATTAAAAGAAAAATATTTATAGCAATAGATCAGGATTATAAAAATACTTACAGTATATACTATGATAAGAGTTTTAAAGTTTTTTCAAGTTATATAGGAGAGAGAAAAAGCGAAGAATATGCATACAAAATAGCATATGAAAGAGCATCAAAATTAAAGTTGATAGGCATTAATATGATTTTATCTCCAATATGTAATACTTATTGTAATGAAAAATCTCATCTTAAAGAGCATATATTCTCAGATGATAAAATACTCGCTTCTAATTTAATATACAGCACAGTAAAAGCATATAAAGATAATGGGCTTATAACGGCATTAAAATATTTTCCAAAATACTATGATGATGAGTTATATATAGATGAAGATATAGAAAGTATAGAAAATATTGAAAGTATTATTGATAATAGAGAAACTTTTTTGGCTGGTATCAAGGCTCAGGCTGATATTATAGTAATGCCTCATATAAAAGATAATTATAAATACAGAGATTTTTTATTTAATAATATGAAGTTTAAAGGCATTATAATGACTGATTATATTAATAATGATAAAAATATTATTAATTATGCCGTTAATGTACTTTCAAGTAATTATTATAAAGATATAAATAAATTAAAAAATATTATAGAAACTAATATAAAAGAAACGGATATTGTATTATGTTCAAAGCTGTTAAAATTAATAAAGAAATTGTGATGTGTGTATTATATTTATTTATAATATTATTATTTTCATATGCATGTAAAAGTGCTTCAAATGTACTTAAAGAGAAAGAATATATATTAAAATTAAAAAAGATTATCCAGAATTATCATCTTATATAGATGAAGTATCTAAAATGAGTAAAAAGGAGAGAAGAGGACTTTTACTTATGGTAGGTATAAAAGATAAAGTACTCTCTAAAGAAACCATTAAAACACTTAAAGATAATAATATAATTGGAGTAATACTTTTTGATTATAATATAGAAGATGAAAAACAGCTTAAACAATTAACATCTGATTTAAGAAAATATGTTAACTCAAATATGTTAATTTCTATAGATCAAGAAGGAGGCGAAGTAAACCGTATAGAGTTTGACCCTCTTAAAGATATATCCCCAAGAAATATAGGGGATTCAAACAGTACTGAATATGCATATGATATAGCATACAAAAAATCAAAGTTTTTACTTGATTTAGGTATTAATGTAATATTAGGACCTTTATGTGATATACCCAGTGATAGTAATTCTTATTTATATAATAGAAGTTTTTCTACTAATACAGATATAGCTGCAGAAATGGCAGAATATACAGTAAAAGCTCAGAGAGATGCAGGAATCATAAGTGTATTAAAACATTTCCCTGGTCATGGAGATACTACTGTTAATTCTCATGATAATTTTCCTGTTATTGATAAGACTACTAATGAACTTTTTTTGAAAGAGTTTATTCCTTTTAAAAGAGCAATAGATGCAGGAGCTGAAATGGTTTTGGCAGCACATATAAAAAATAAATATATAGATAGTGAAAATCCTGCCAGCATGTCAATGGAGTATGATTATATACTAGAAAATGAATTAGGCTTTAATGGTGTTATTATTACAGATGATTTGGCTATGACTGGAGATATTGACAAGGGTATTAATTTTGGTATAAACTTGATTAGTAATTTATATGAGAATGTAGAATATATGTTTGAAGATATAGATGCGGATATTCTTTCATGTGCGAGAGTTCTAAAGATGGCTTCAGAAAATATACTTTCTTCCCGCACATAAAATTATCATTCATTTTAATTGGCCTGTTTCTTTTTTCTATTGCTGTTTGGATTTCGCTTATAAGTGAGCGTTTCATCCAATCCTGATTTTACATACTCATTAATAATATTTACTACAGTATGATATGTAACATTGTATTGTTTAGCAATATCAGTATGAGTAAGCCCTGTGTTTTTCTTATCGTCTAAAGCAAGAATGATATTTGCCCTAGAGATAAGTCTTTTAGATTTTCCTTCCTTCTTAATGAATTCTTTGATTTTTTCCTTTTCCTCTTCACTTAAGGATATCATATGTTTAGTTGTTATACTCATTAGAGCCTCCTAATATAAAGAATAAATATAACTAACAAATAAGGACAAGGAGATTTGTAAGAAAAAATTATAAAATATAATCAAGATAAACATATTGATAGAAGTTTCTAGTTTTTATTTAAGAAGAAAAATTTTACAGTAATTTTAGACAAATTACATCAAACTATAAGAATAAAACATTAAAAACGTTCTATTACTATATTTCTATTCTCATATATATATATTTTATAAACCCTTGTTATCTGAACTTAAGATTATCATAATATAAATAAAATATCAATATGAAAAAACAAAATTAGAATTTTGTATAAAAAATATACGTATTAATAACATAATATTTATCATTTGCAACATTTATATATTAAATAATGAAATTACTTTTGAAGTTTTTGTGTAAATATTATCTATTTCATTCATATATTTTTTAGTATTTGTTTTAATATGTTCTAAAAATATATTATCATCTATCATAGGGATATTAATGTTAATATTAAGTACCGAACCTTTAGCACAGGCATATATTAAAATGTATGCAGCGGCAATATCACTTATAACGGCACTGTTTGCATATTTTGTAACAGTATCAAAAAGGGGCATTAATTCATAACAGTATTTCAAGGCATTAAAAGGTATTTCTATAGCTTTTTTTGAGGCTTCAGACATAACCTTTTTTCTATTTTCTTTTTCAGCATCTGTTTCTTTAGGCATTTTCATAGCTTCCATAAATAAATTAAAACTTTCGGCATCTTTATCTATTATATCAGCTAAGTGTGATTTTATTTCTTTTATTTTTTCTATTGCATTTTTAAAACTATCCTGATGTTCTTTTTCTAATTCTAAAAACTTTTTTTTGTTTACAGTAAGATGACCAACCATACCAGCTAAAGCACATCCCAAACTTCCTACAAGTCCCATAACACTTCCACCGCCCGGAGCAGGTAAGGAACTGTCTACATCATTTATATAATCAGCCAAAGTTTTATTTATTAATTCTTTCATAATATACCCTTATACCTTATATAGTAATAAATATTTTTAAGGCATTATTTTAATATAATATAAAATAAATATCAATATACATTTTATCATTTTCTTTGAAGATGTTTAAATCTATTTTTTGTAAACTCTATTATTTCATCTTCAGTCATATTATCTATTCCAAGTCTTTTTTCTTCTTCAAGCAGCTTTTCTCTTTCTTCTTTTTCTTTTTGTATTTTTAATATTTCCATTTCTTTTAATTTTTTATTACGCTCATATAATTCTTTTTCGCTGTAATGTCTTTTTATTAACCGTTCTTTGTCACCTTTTATGAGGTACACTTTTAAATAGCTTACAAAGTCAAGCCAAATAGTAGTAATATTATTTTTATCTTTTACTTTAAGTTCGGCATATTTTATAGAGTCTTTCCAAGAGTAGCGTCGATTATTGAATATATCAATTAATTCTTTTTGTTTATATTTAGTTTTAAAGCAGTGTATTTGAGAGAGTTTTTCTGCTTTACTGCATGTTATTCTATTAAAAACCTCTGTAAGACTTTTTACAAACAAATCAAAATGAGACATATTATTATTAATTGTATTATTAAATTTATTATTATCTTTATCAGTTTGGTCAATACTCTCTTGATTATTTTGACAATACTCATTTGATTTTTCTGACAATACCTTATTATAATTTTTTAGTGAGTTTAAATATATTTTTCTTTTCTGAGTATTATTATCTTTTTTATCATAATGTATTTTTATGTAACCGTATTCTTTAAGCTCGGAAACATATCTTGATACTGTTGTTGAGCTTATTGAATATAAACTTGCAAAATAGGCATTAGAGGCCCAGCAGTATCCTTTATCATTGGTGAGTGCTGTTATTTCTGCATATAGCAATCTGGCAAGAGGTTTTAATCTTTTATCGTATCTTACTTCTGCGGGTATTACAGCATAGTAGCTTTTTTTGTAATTATTATTCATATCTTTATACCTTTAAAAAAACTTTATACTATAATGAAATTTTATAATAGATTATAAGTTTATATTAGCTTTATTTTTTCTTATTTTTTGTGCTTTTGTATTTTTTTTTGTAAAAAGATGAATAATAAAATATATTAAAATATTTTTTATATATTTTATGTATATTAAAGTTATAATAACTTATATTTTTTGTTTATATAGCTAAATGACTATAAAAAGACTATATTTCAGGCTAAATTTAGTAATTTATTCTACATATAAAACATAACAAGTAGTATTTAGTATTATTTTTAGGCTTGCACTTGGTTCTTTTTGCGGCGGGAAAAAGTTGAATAAAAAATTGACAAACTTAAAAATTTTCAGTGTATACTAATATGATAAATTATATAACTTGTGAAAAATTTTATTTGTAATTCTAAATAATTTCATACTTAATCTTGTCAAGTAGTTTTGAAACAAGTATAGTAATGACAAAATAATTTTTATTAATTTATATTTAATTTCTCTCTTTTCCAAGCCAAAAAATATCTTTTTTTAAATAGCTTTTGTATAAGTTCATTATCTGTAAAGTAAGTCCTATTTCTATGCATTCCTCATCAGCATCAAAGAGTCCGTTATGAGCTTCATGTATTATTCCTTTTTTCTTGTTTCTTGCACCTATATTGAAAAATGCACCTGCTTTATTTTGTATAAAAAAAGAAAAATCTTCAGCTCCCATAGAAGGCTTTAATTCAAATACATTTTTCTCTCCAAGCAAACTAACAGCATTTTCTCTCACAATATCGGAAGCTTCTTTCCAATTAACAAGACTTGCAAAATATACTGTTTCTATAAACTCCGCATCAGCATCAAAAGAGTATGCTATACCTTTGATTATTTTTTTTATTTTTGTTATTATTTTTGTCATAGTGCTTTCTCTTAAGGCTCTTATTGTACCAGTCATCTCAGTATAACCGCATATAATGTTTTCAGCAGTACCTCCATTTATTGTTCCTATTGTTATTACGGCACTGTCTTCTGCCTGAACATTTCTGCTTATTATTGTTTGAATATTATCTATTATTTTGGCAGCTATTACTATAGTATCAATTCCTCCAGAAGGATTAGCAGCATGTGCACTTTTCCCATAAACTTTTATTTTAAAGTCTAAACATGATGCATTTACAATATTATCATTTATCTGTACAAATCCAGTATCGCTATGTGTAGAAACATGAAGCCCGTATATGACATTCACATTTTCTAACGCATTTTCTTTTATCATTCTCAAAGCTCCTCCTACAGTTTCTTCTGCAGGCTGAAATATAAGCCTTATATTGCAAGGAGGTGTTATACCTTTGCTATTATTTTGAAATACTGAGGCTATACCCAAATTAATTGCAGTATGTATATCATGTCCGCATGCATGACATACACCTTTATTTTTTGAGCTGTAACTGCAGTTTTTTAAATCATCAATTGGAAGAGCATCTATATCTGCTCTGAATGCTACTGTGAAACTTTTATCCTCTCCTTTTATATCAGCTATAATTCCAGTACTAGCAACTCCTGTATGATGATCTATATTATATTTTTTTAAATGATTAGAAATTGTATTCATAGTTTGGAATTCTTTTTCTGAGAGTTCAGGGTGAGAATGCAAATCTCTTCGTATATTTATTAATTCTTCTTTTATATTTTTTATTTTGCTTTTTATTAATTCTAATTCTTCCATAAATAAAACTTTAATAAAACTTTGTTAAGTATTTATTATATTATATATTTTTGAGTATTAACTTCAATACTTATTATTTATGATATAGATTTAAAGTTATTAAAGAGTTTTTCATAACTATAATTCATATTTATTGTAGTACATATTATACAAGATATAGAATTTTTTAACAAATTTTGACTGTTTTTGATTGTTTTTGATTGAAATTGATTGATTTTTTTAGCTTTTTTTATATAATTGTTAATATAGAAAGTAAATAAGGATATTAAAGAAGTGCTAAGAGTAAGCAGATACGAATTGATACTTGAAGTTATAAAAGAGAAAAAGAACATAAAGATAGAGGAGCTAATAGAGAGACTTAATGTATCAGAGGCTACAATAAGGCGTGATTTAACATTTCTTGAAGAGGCTGGAAAGATAAAGCGTGTTCATGGCGGTGCAGTATTAATTGATGCTCAGGAAGAGAGTTTGTTATACAAAAGAGAAATATATTCGGAGGAAAAAGATAATATAGGTAATTTTGCTGCTTCTTTAATAGAGAAAGGAAGTACTATATATCTTGATGCGGGTACTAGTGTTTTTGCTATGATTAAATATTTGTCTGGAATTGAGAATATAAAGGTTATAACAAACGGTATAAGCCATATAGATGAACTTAATAATAAGAGAATAGAAACTTATTTGATAGGCGGAAAGATAAAAACACTTACAGGAGCATTGGTTGGAGGAACTGCTGCGATGTCTCTAAAGAATTTTAATTTTGATTTGGCATTTATGGGTGCTAACGGTATTGATATATACGGATATTCTACGCCAGATAGTGAGGAGGCATTGATAAAAAGTGAGGCTTCTAAAAGGGCAGGTAAAACTTACTTTTTATGCGATGAATCAAAATTTAATAAAAGAAGTCTTATAAACTTTTGTAGTTTGGAAGATTCTTATTTGATAACCAATGCGAAAGAAATAGATGATAATATAAAAAATAAATTAAAAGGAGTATTTATTGTTAATCAATAAAAAGTGGGGGGATTATTTATGATATATACTTTAACACTAAATCCTGCTGTTGACTATTATATAGACATGAATAACTTTGAAGAGGGAGAATTAAACAAAGTTAATAATGCCTATACATTAGCAGGAGGAAAAGGAATTAATGTTTCTAAGGTATTAAAAAACTTTAATATCGATTCTGTGGCTTTAGGTTTTTGCGGAGGGTTTACTGGAGATTATATAAAAAAACATCTTAAAGAATATGGTATTAAAGAGCATTTTATATACTTAGAAGAAGATACGAGAATAAATATAAAATTAAAAACTTCAAAGACAGAAAGTGAAATAGCTGGAAAATCGCCAAATATTTCAAAAGAAAAAATTATTGAGTTATTATTCTTTATTAAAGATAATATAAAAGATAATGACATACTAGTATTATCTGGAAGTGTTCCTAATTCTATTGAAAGCAACATATATGGAAATATTATATTAAATATAAATAAAAATATAAAAGTAATACTAGATGCAAGAGATGAGGCATTCAAATTCGGATTAAAAGAAAAAGTATTCCTTACAAAACCAAATAAAAAAGAATTAAGCGAATATTTTAATAAACAAATAGATACTACAGAAGATATAATAAAATATGCCAGAGAATTAATAAAAGAGGGAAGTGAGAATGTAATAGTATCTTTGGGTAAAGACGGATCTATTTTAGTAACAAAAGATGAGGCTTATTTAGGAAATGCTCCAGACGGAAAATTAATAAGTTCAGTAGGGGCTGGAGATTCTATGGTGGCTGGTATTGTTTATGGATTAAGCAATAATTTAAATATAATTGATTCTTATAAATATGCCATAGCAAGCGGAAGTTCTACAGCATGCTCTGAAGGTTTAACTACGTTTGAGAGTATGAAGAAATTTTTAGAAAATACAGAAATAAAAAAAGTTAATTAATTTTTTAATGTTATAAATAAAACGGAGGCTAACAATGCTAAAAGATGTCATAACTTTAGATTGTATAGATATTAATCTAAAGGGAAAAACTAAATCAGAAATTATAGATGAAATGATAGATCTTCTCTATAATAACGGCAAATTAAATGATAGGGAAGAGTATAAAAAAGAAATATTAAAAAGAGAAGCTCAAAGCTCTACAGGTATGGAAGAAGGCATAGCAATACCTCATGGTAAAACTAGTGCAGTAAAGATACCTACTGTTGCTATAGGTATTTCTAAACAAGGTGTTGACTATGAATCATTAGACGGAAAGCCTTCGCATTTATTTTTTATGATAGCAGCCCCAGAAAACTCTAATGACTCTCATATAGAATTATTATCAAAAATAACTACTCTTCTTCTTGAAGATGATATAAGAGAAGCATTATTAAATGCAAAAAGCAAAGAAGAAGTACTTGATATATTAATGAAAAATGCTGAAAAAGATAATGAAAACTCATCTTTAAATCAGGAAAATAATAATAGCATTGATTCATATCAAGTATTAGCAGTAACAGCATGTCCTACTGGAATAGCACATACTTATATGGCCGCTGATGCTTTGCTTAAAAAAGGTAAAGAGCTTGGTATAACTATAAAAGTAGAAACTAATGGTTCAAGCGGTGTAAAAAATGAGCTTACAAAAGATGAAATAAAAAATGCCAAAGGTATAATAGTAGCAGCGGATAAAAATGTTGCTATGGATAGATTTGCTGGAAAGAATGTTGATATAGTAGGTGTCAAAGAGGCTATAAAAAATCCAGAGCAGTTAATAAAAAATGCTTTAAATCAAACAGCTCCTATATATCATATTAATTCAGAAGGTACATCTTCAGACAGATTTGCTAAAAAAACTAAAACTGGAGTATACAAGCATTTAATGTCTGGAGTATCTAATATGCTTCCATTTGTTGTAGGCGGAGGTATACTTATAGCATTTTCATTTATGTTTGGTATCAATGCGAGCAATCCTAATGACCCTTCATATAATGCATTTGCAAAACTTTTAAATGATATAGGAGGAGGCAATGCTTTCTTTTTAATGGTGCCTGTAATGGCGGCATTTATTGGTATGAGTATTGCTGACAGACCTGGATTTGCTCCTGCTATGGTTGGAGGACTTATATCATTAAATAGCGGCGGCGGATTTTTAGGTGGACTTATAGGCGGTTTTTTGGGTGGATATATTACTCTTTTATTAAAAAAAGTATTTTCTAAATTGCCTGAAAGTTTGGACGGAATTAAACCTGTTTTATTATATCCTTTATTTGGTATATTTTTTACAGGTGCTATAATGTATTTATTCATAGTTGATCCAATAGCTGCAATAAACTCTGGACTTTCTAATTTCTTAAAGAATATGGGTACTGGAAACTTAATATTATTAGGTGCTTTACTCGGAGCTATGATGTCTACTGATATGGGCGGACCTATAAATAAAGCGGCTTTCACATTTGGTATAGCAATGATAGCTTCAGGTGATTATGCTCCTCATGCTGCTGTTATGGCTGGAGGTATGGTTCCACCTTTGGGTATAGCATTAGCTACTACAATATTTAGAAATAAATTCACTGCTGATGAAAAAGATGCTGGTAAAACTTGTTATGTTATGGGACTTTCTTTCATTACTGAAGGAGCTATACCATTTGCTGCTTCTGACCCTATAAGAGTTATTCCTTCCTGTATGATTGGTGCTGCTATTGCTGGAGCTTTAACTATGGCTTTCCGTATACAATTAAGAGCTCCTCATGGAGGAATATTTGTACTTCCTATAGTTAAT
Organism: Brachyspira sp. G79; assembly: GCF_002379365.1. Taxonomy (GTDB): domain Bacteria; phylum Spirochaetota; class Brachyspiria; order Brachyspirales; family Brachyspiraceae; genus Brachyspira. The sequence continues at coordinate 309,797 of NZ_JQIU01000008.1, forward strand.
AATCCTCCTTTGTATCTTCTTGCTATAGTAATAGGCTCTATTATAACAGCAGTAATACTAGGATTTATTAAAAAGCCCGTTAATAATAGTTAATATATATCTTAATAAAAAAGGCTTGAACTTTATTATTTAAGTTCAAGCCTTTATTTTTATAATAACTTTTTATTTTATTCTAAATAGCATTTATGAAATCTATGAAAACCTAATGAATCATAATAAACATCTTTAAGTTTAGGCGATACTAAGAGAGGTTCAGTATAATAGTATATAGGTATTATAGCTTCTTCTTTCATTAATAAATCTTCTGCTTTATGCATAGTTTCCATTCTAAACTTTTGGTCTCCTGAAAGCATAACTTGATTAATCATATCATCATAGGCTTTGTTACTGTAAACACTATAATTGTTAGGAGAATAACTTATACACAAAGTAAGAAAGTTTATAGGATCATCAAAGTCTCCGTTCCATCCTCCTCTGGCCATTGTTATATTTCTGTCATATCTAGTTTGCAAAAATACCGCCCATTCTTCCTGAGTTAAAGTAACATCAATACCTAGATTTTCTTTCCACATCTGCTGAACAGCTTCAAATATTTTTACATGTATACCAGGGTCAGCTTTAAACTCCATAACTGGAAAACCTTCGCCGTTAGGATATCCAGCTTCAGCCATTAATCTTTTAGCTTCTTCTACATTTTTGGCATATCCTTCTTTAGTTATATCAATATATTCTCCGCCGTTTTCTCTGAAATCTCCTTCATAGTCAGATACACCATATGGAACTAAAGCACCTGCAGGTTTTTCTCCGCCTCTTGTTACTTGTTCTACTATATAGTTTCTGTCTATAGCAAGAGATAATGCTCTTCTTACTCTCACATCTTTTAGTATATCATTAGTTAAGTTTAGACAGTAATAGTATGACGATATTCTAGGCTTTATTACTATGAGTCCTTCTTTTTGAAGAGTTTGTATATCCTGTCTAGGGAAAGATCTTGCAAAATGCAAAGTACCAGCCTTAACTCCAGCTACAGAAGCTGTTTCATTTTCCATAAGTACAAATGTAATTTTATCAGGCACTATATTTTCTATATTCCAATAATTGGTATTTTTTACCATTACAAGGCTCTCATCTCTATTTCTTTCAATGAGTTTGAAAGCACCATTTCCTATATATGTATCCGCATTTAATGTCCACTCATCTCCATATTGTTCTATTATGTCTTTTCTTAGCGGGTAAAATGTAGGAAAACTTAAAAGCTCTAGGAAATATGCAGTAGGAGCTTCTAAAGTTACCTCTAAAGTATAATCATCTATTGCTTTTATTCCCAAACTTTCTTTAGGCATTTCACCTGCGGTAATTGCTTTTGCATTTTTTACAGGTTCATGCTGATATCCGTATTGACTTCCAGTTGCAGGATCAACAACTCTTTGCCAAGAATATACAAAATCATTTGCTGTAACATTCTGTCCGTCAGTCCATTTAGCATTTGTTTTTAGTTTGAAAGTATATGTAAGTCCGTCATCGCTTATTTCCCAACTTTCTGCAGCAGCAGGTACTAATTTACCGCTCATATCTTTTTCAACTAAACCTTCAAATGTATGAGTTAAATAAAAAACAGCATCTGAAGTAACATTAATGCTAGGGTCTATAGTATTTGGTTCAGGACCAGTATTTATGTATATAGATATTCCATCATCTTTTTTATTTGCATTTGAACATGATAATACAAATAAAAAGATTATAAAAATAAATAAAACATTTATTTTTTTCATTTTTGTTCTCCTAATTTTATTAAAAAAAACTTTAATAAGGTATTATTTTAGATAGTATTATATGCTTTATATATATTAAAGTCAATTTTTATTATTCTAATAAATATGCTTTAGAGAAATTATATTGCCCCATAGGATCATATTCTACTCCCTTTAGTTTTGGCGAAACTAAAAGAGGTTCATTATGAAAATAAATAGGTATTATTGCCATATCTGATATTAATATTTCTTCAGCTTTATGCATAGTCATCATTCTATGAGAGGTATCTCCTATTAAGCTGGCTGTTTTTATGAGATCATCATATCTTGAATTACTATAAACGCTGTTATTATTAGGCGATGAACTTAAAAATATTGATAAAAAGTTGATAGGATCATTAAAATCTCCATTCCAGCCTCCGCTTGCAATATCAATATTTTTATCAAATCGTTCTTTAAATAAATCAGACCATTCTAACTCTTCTACAACTACATCAATACCAAGATTTTCTTTCCACATTTTCTGAATAGCCTCAAATATATAAGTATGTACACCATGAGTCGTTTTAAATGTTAAAGTTGGAAAATTATTACCATTAGGATATCCAGCAAGCATCATGAGTTTTTTTGCTTCTTTTATATTATTTTCATAGTTATCTTTTGTAATATCAATATAGTCTCCGCCGTTTTCTCTAAAATCTCCAAAAAATCCTGGTACTCCGTAAGGTACTAAAGCAGCAGCTGGTCTTTCACCGCCTTTTGTAATATTTTCAACTATATAATTTCTATCTATGGCAAGAGACAATGCCTTTCTTACATTTGAATCTGATAATGTTTTGTTTGTTGTATTAATAAAATAAAAATATGAGGATATTCTAGGTACATTGTGTATATATCCTTCTCTTTCTAATGAAGAAATATATTCTCTTGGGAAGTTTCTAGAAAAATGAAGAAGTCCTTTTTTTACAGAGTTTAGAGAATATTCATTATCATTTCTAAGTATGAACTCTAATATGCTTGGTATTACTTCTTTAGTATTCCAATATAGTTCATTTTTTTCCATAATAATATATTCATTAAATTTTCTTTCAACAACTTTAAAAGGACCGTTTCCTATAAATGTCTGAGGGTTGTCAGTCCATTTTTCTCCATATGTTTTAATTATATCTTCTCTTAATGGATAAAAAGTAGGGTAGGCTAAAATTTCTAAGAAGTATGTTAATGGCATCTCTAACATAATTTCTAAAGTATAATCATCAATAGCTTCTACACCAAGATATTTAGTCTCTATTTTTCCCATATTAATATCTTTGGCATTTTTTATTATATTGTATTGATAAGCAAATTTACTTTTGGTATTTGGGTCAAATAATCTTCTAAATGAATATACAAAGTCATGAGCTGTTACTCCTTTTCCATCACTCCAATATGCATTATCCCTAAGATTAAATGTATATACTAATCCATCGCTACTTACAGTCCATGTCTTAGCTACAGCAGGTATTATTTTTCCATCTTTATCTTTTGTAACTAATCCTTCAAATATATGTCTTAAATATATTAAAGTATCCGATGTTATATTAACACTGGGGTCTATAGTATATGGTTCTGAACCTATATTTATCTGTAAAGCAAAATATCTTGAGGATTGATTTTGAGATACAGTTTCTTCTATTTTTGAACAGGATACATTAATGATTAGAGATAGCAATACTATAAATAAAATACGGTAATTATTACTAAACATTTTACTGCCTAAATTATATTTTAATCTAATTGTAGTATATATTTTATATATTATAATGTCAAATAATATTTTTGCATATTTTAATTTCTTATTATTCTCTAAGTTTGAAATATTCTATTATTTTTTGAAGTTCTTTAGATTCTTCTAAAAGAGATTTTGAAGTTTCTGTAACCTGATTTACAAATTGATAATTTTGATTTTTTATTGTTTTGCTTTCTTTATCATTAATTTTGTCCACAAATTCAGATATATCACTAGAATTTTCAGATATTTTATCAACTTTCCCTTTTACAGCGGTAACCAAATTATTTAAGTATTCTACCGTATTATTAATTCCTCTGCTCATATCTCCTATTTCATCATTTAATTTTAAATAATTTTCAGAAACACTCCAAGATATATCCCCTTCTTTTATTTTAGTGATATTATCATTTAAATCATTCATTATAGATAATACTCTTTTATTAATAATTGACGGTACTATAATTACTATTAATATAATTATTGATGATATTATAGTCCACATCATTATTATAATTTTGTAATTACTGAAAAATTCTGCTTTTTCAGACACAGCTAATTCTATTGCCCAATACACATCATCAAACATATGTATTGGCTTAAAAAATATGAAAATATTTACTTGATGTTTTTTTATTATATGATTCTTTAAATACAGTATTATTTGAATATATAGTTTCTAGTAGATCATTGTAGCCGTATATATCGGACGAGTTAGTAATATTTTCTCCTATACGGTATTTATCTGTAGTGCAGTAAATAATATTCCCATTCTCATTGAATAATGAAA
>NZ_JQIU01000008.1:315187-325685 GCF_002379365.1 Brachyspira sp. G79
ATAATTTCAATTACTGTCAAATAAAAGGTAATACCTATGAAACAGTATAATACAAATCAGAAAAAAGATAGTAGACGTTATTAATAAAGTTAAGGATAAAAGAGTACAGGCTTTAAAATTTAATATTACGTATTAGAACATATTATTATTGAAAAAAGAAATTAGAAGAAACATATTAAAAGAGTTTATAGTACTGCTACGAATTGACATGTAGATTTCTTTACCTTGGTACAGTCATAGGCATATATAGTGATGTAGTAATAGAAAGTACATATCCTACGGCAAAAAAATTTTATGACTTTTGTAATCAGTAATTAACTTTAGAGAAAGCTAATCAAAAATTAAGAAAATATAATAATTTTTGGAATTACAAATGCATACACTATATTTAAATTATTATACGCCTATGCTATACTTTAAGGAATACTTAAATGCAATATGTCTGGCTCTTATTCAAAAGTAATTTTATTTAAAATAAAACTGTTAATATTAGAATTAAAAAAATATATATTATGATTTTAATTTAAAATATTCTATAGCTTTAATTAAATCATTAGCTTCGCTTAATAAAGATTCGGATGCAGATGTAGCTTCAGATACCAAAGCAGCATTTTTCTGCACAGCACTGTCCATATTATTAATAGCTATATTAACCTGATCTATTCCTTTTTCCTGTTCCTGAGCTGCTGTGTTAATTTTATCCATTACAGCAGAAGCATTATCCATTTTTTCTAATATTTCATTAAATATATTTTTAGACTCCTCAACACTACTTGCCGCTAATTTTATTTTATCATTGCTGTCTGTTATAAGAGAGGTAATATTCTTTACAGATTCCTGTGTATTTTGTGCTAAGTTTCTTACTTCGCTTGCGACAACTGCAAAACCTCTTCCCTGATCTCCAGCTCTTGCAGCTTCAACTGAGGCATTAAGTGCAAGTATATTAGTTTGAAATGCTATTCCTTCTATGAGTTTTGTAATATCCATTATTTTGGCACTTGATTCATAAACATCATGCATTTTAGTAACACTGTCTTCTATTATAAGTCCAGCTTTATTTAAAGATTCTTTAGCATCAGATACCATAGCCGTACTTTGAGCTACTCCTTCAGCAGATTCTTTTATAGCACTAGCCATTTCATTCATAGAAGCAGCGGTCTCTTCCAAACTGGAAGCCTGCGATTCTGTTCTTTCAGATAGGTCATTGTTTCCTATTAAAACTTCATTTGCCGCAGTAGAAACTTGTTCTGCTGAATGTTTAACAGTATTAATTACATTATTAAAATTATTCATAGCCTTATCCCAGCCTCTGGCTATATCGCCCCATTCATCATGTCTTTTTTCAAAGCCTTTAGGTATTTCTATAGTCAAATCTCCTGCAGACATTCCTACAATATCTTTAGCTAAAACCATTATAATATTAGAAACTTTTTTCCTAATTATTATAGGTGTAATTATTACAGAAATAATTAATATAATAACTAATATTAATATCATGATATTTCTTATATTATTTGTCTCTGCCTGTATTACTCTGCTTGGAGTAAGTATTTCTATACCCCAATAGTATCCGTCAAGCATTGGTATTGGAGATATTACATATGTTCCTACTTCATCAAATACTGTTGTATAATGTTCAAAGTTTAAAGATTGTCCTGAATGTACATTTTCTACTATCTGAAAATCTTTATACCAGTTGTATACTTCATAAGCATTTTTTCCTATTCCGTCAGATTTTCCAGCATTATATACCAAATTACCTTTTGTATCGAAAAGAATTACTTGACTATCACTATAAGGCTTTATTTTTTCTATAGACTTTGACAAACTTTCAGCTGTTACATCTGCTATAACCACACCTATATTCTTACCATTATTATCAAATATAGGAATAGACCATGTATACATTTCTACTTGAGAACTTCCTATATTGTACATATATACTGGGGTTATGTATGGTTTTAATGTACTTTTAGCTGTTGTAAAATAATCAGCATTTACTTCTGACATACTAAGTTTCTGAATGGATATGTTTCCATTATTTTTTGTTAGATATACAGCGAATTGACCGCCAACATTATTGTATAATTCGTTATTAACATAATCTGCATCATTATCTATTAGATCTTTATTAAATAAACAGCCCATAGCAATGATATTGGCATCATCTTCTTTTGTATAATTACTTATAGTTGTTAAATATGTGTTTCTGTCTTTTATTCCTATATCATATAGTGATTCTATTGCTGAAGCCATTTCACTTAGATGATTATATTCTATTTTTAATATGTTCTGTACTCTGTATGATTCTGCTTCAACAGACTTTTTAAGATAGTCTAAAGATTTTCTTTTATTTACATTATTTACAAGCACTATATTAATAATGCTTGATACTATAATCATAGAAAAAAATATGCTGAGTATGAGTAAACTAATTTTAAATTGTAGTCCAACTTTTTTAAACATAAATGACTCCATAACTTATTTAGTTAATATAAAAAAGAATATTTATAATATGTAAGTTTTGTAATATATGAATTGTTTTTTTGCAAAAAAAATTGTAACGGTTCGGTTCGGTTCGGTTCGGTTCGGTTCGTATACATAAAATTATAACCCTTACACTAAATTAATACTAGCATAAAAACATAAAATGTCAATACAAATTATACATCATTATTAATTAAGCAATAATTTATTCTTCTGCAGATTTTAACATTTTTTTAAAATTCCAACTAAATAATGTTACGGTTGTACATACTGCTATAAAATCTGCTATAGGTTCTGCTAGTAATACAGCCATAACTTTATCATCAAAAAATATAGGAAGTATAAATATAAGCGGTATTAATAGTATAACCTTTCTTAGTATAGCAAGGAATGCTGATATTTTGGCATTTCCCAAAGCAACAAATGTTTGCTGACATGCAGTTTGAGCTCCAAATATTAAAGAGCTTGCCATATATATTCTTAAAGCCCATATACTGTAATTTATTAACTCTTCATTACTTGTAAATATTCTTACAAATAAATATGGGAAAAATATTGATATTGTCCACATTAATGCTGAAAATGATAAACAGCTTATAAGTAGTATTTTAAAAGTACTTTTTACTCTTTGCATATTTCCAGCTCCGTAATTATAGCTTATAATAGGCTGAGCTCCCTGAGTAAGTCCCATTATAGGAAGAAAAGAAAACTGCATAATACTGCTTAATATTGTCATAGCTCCTACTGCTAAATCTCCTCCATATTTTAAAAGAGAAGTATTAAAAGATACAGATAAGATGCTTTCGGTAAACTGCATTATAAATGGAGAAAATCCCAAAGCTAAACATGGAAGTATTATATTAGGCTGTATTTTGAAGTTTTTTATTTTTAATTTTAGAATTGTTCTTTTTGATGTCATAAATGAGAGAATCCATATACAGGATATTGCCTGTGATATGATTGTAGCAAGTGCAGCACCTCTTACGTCCATATTAAATACAAATATAAATATAGGATCTAATATAATATTAACTAGAGCTCCTATTAAAACTGTGAACATGCTAGTTTTTGCTTTACCTTGTGCTGTTATAAAACTGTTTAGTCCCAATGCTAACTGCACAAATATTGTTCCAATAGAGTATATTCTCAAATATCTCAATGCGTATATTATAGTGTTTTTGCTTGCTCCAAAAAGCATAAGTATAGGCTTTGCAAATATTATTAGTATTATAGTTAAAGTAATAGAAATTATGATTAAAGTCATGGTGCAGTTTCCGAGTATCTCTTCTGCTTTATCATAATGTTTTTTTCCCATCATAATAGATGCACGAGGAGAGCCTCCCATACTTATAAGGTATGCAAATGCTGATACCGCTATAATTACAGGCATTGTTACTCCTACACCTGTTAAAGCAACGGCTCCGATATCTTTAATATGACCTATATACATTCTGTCTATTACATTGTATAGTACATTTATTATTTGTGCTGCTATTGCAGGAATTGCTAATTGAAATAATAATTTGCCCACTGGATTATTTGCAAGATCATTAGTTTTTTTATCGGTATTTGAATTGTTTAATACTGCTTCATTTTCCATAATATTTCCGCATAATAATTTTTTATTTATAATATGATAAACCTATTTATATTTTAGTCAAATTATTAACATATTAATTATTTATTTTACATATTTACATACAGATTATTATTGACTTAAAAAATTAATAATTATATCATAACTCTATAAACTTTTAGGATACACAAATGAAAAAAATATTTCTTATATTCATAATTTCCATTGTTTTTATTATTTCCTGCTCTGATTATAATGCTGTAAAAGTCTTCACAATAGTTCATATGAATGATACACATTCAAAGAATAAGGAATTTGTAACGGTATCAAAAGAAGACGGCAGTACTAACAGATATGGCGGAGCTGCAAGAAGAAAAACTTTTATTGATGATATAAAAAAGACTAATGAAAATGTTATAGTTATGCATGCTGGCGATACTATTACTGGAAGTGTTTTTTCTATTGTTTATCAGGGAATGGACGAAGTTGAACTTATGAATGATTTGGGTGTTAATGTGTCTACGCTTGGAAATCATGAATTTGATTTTGGTATAAATCAGCTTAATAAGATTATAAGTAATAGAAACTTTCCTACAATAGCATGCAATATAAAAGTTATATCTACAGGTGAAAATTATGTGCCTTCTTATATGATAACTAATATTAAAGGTATAAATGTTGCTGTAGTAGGAGTTTTGCAAAGTGAGAAAATGAATATTACTCAGGGTCTTGATTATATAGATATAGAAGATGAAATATTATCTTTAAAAAATCTTCTTAATACTGTTCCTATAAATACAACAAATGACATGACTATTTTATTAAGTCATGCAGGATTTGATACTGATAAAAAAATAGCAGAGAGTCTGCCTAATGTATTTAATATTATAATAGGGGCACATACTCATACATTGATTGAAAAACCAGTTATTATAGGAAATACCACTATAGTGCAGGCTGGAGAGTATGGAGAGTATATTGGTACTATAGATGTGATGTTTAAAAATGGAAAATATGCTTATCCTAATTATAAACTTACAAGATTAGACGAAACTATAAAAGAAGATGAAACTATACTTGCAAAAATAGATGAGATGCAAAAAGAAGTTGATAAAGAGTTTAATACTGAAATAGCTATTTTACCTTATGCTTTAACTGATGAAAATATAAGAAATAAATCTACAGCTTTGGGGAATTTTGTTTCTGATATAGTCTCTTCATCACAGGAAGGTATTGATATAGCATTAATTAATTCAGGCTCTTTAAGAGGAGAGCTACCAAGCGGAACAGTTACATTAGGAAATATTTATGAGTTTTTTCCTTTTGATAATCTTATAATACTAACAACTTTAAGCGGAAGAGAATTAAAAAATATATTGGAACTGTCAGCTTCAAGAGTAGGGGAGGGAGCATTTTTACAGGTTTCAAAAGACTGCATTATTAATTTTGATGGTAATGGAAAACTTTTAGAATCATATATAAAAGGAAATCCTATAAATGATAATGAAAAATATGTTGCAGCCGTTGCCGACTATATATTTAACGGAGGCGAAAAATATATAGATTCTAATGGTAAGCCTTTATTTCAGTACGGAGAAAATACTATATATACAGGGCTTGATATGAGAGATTTGATAATAAAAAAATTAAAAGAATATAAAAATGTTCCAGAGAGTGCTATTGATAATAGAGAGCGTATAATATTTAATTAAAGATCTGTAATGTATATATAAATGATTTTATTTTGTCAAGTATAATATTTAATTAAAAAAGGGGCTGTAAATAACAACCCCTATATTTGCTTAATAATTATACTTATTTCAAAGCAGCTGAAAGTTCGGCATATCCTGCATCTTTTAGATAATTAACATTTTTAAATCCATTATCAAGTATATACTGCACAGTTCTTCCAGAGCGTACTCCACTTTTACAATAGAACATATATTTTTTGTTTTTGTCTAATGATAATAATTTTTTACTGTAGCCTTTAGCTCTGTAATCGATGTTTACAGCATTTTTTATAGTTCCTGTTTCTTTAATTTCTTCTGGTGTTCTTACATCAACTAAGATTATATTTGGATCAGATTTAAGTAATGATATAAAGTCATTAAGTGCTAATCCGTTTTGGTTGACAACTTTTATATTGTCAAGTTCATATGATTCGGTTTTTGCTGTTTGAGCATTGCTCATAACTGCTGTTAATAGTAGTGTGAAAATAATAAAAAGATTTCTTTTCATAGGTGTACCCCCTATATGTATATTTAATTTACTAATTAGACGAATATTTTTTTGTAAAAGTTCCCAAAAAATGCAATTTTTTTATTTTTTATAATAAAATTTTGATATATTTATTAATTTACTTACTTCAATAGTATTTGATAAAATTATCTAACCTATAAATTATAAGATTACATATCCTATAATCAGCTTTTTAGTAGGTATTGATTTTGTTATTTGTGTTAATGCACATAACTAAAGTTCTGCATATGGCAATCCCTAAAATTAAAGGATATTAAATTAACTATAAGTATTAATAAATTTAATACTAAAATAAGTACTATAAAATAATTATGTACATGATTCACAAACTTCTTCAAGTTCAAAGTTGGATTTAGGAGTTTTCATATAGTATAATGTTTTAAGTCCCAAATCCATAGCATACTGAATATCGTCCCAAAGCTCTTTTGCAGAATCAGGTTTTACATAATAAAGATTTAGCGACTGAGACTGATCTATATATCTTTGCCTTACAGCAGCAAGTTCTATAATAGTTTTGGCAGGTATAGACCAACATCTCTGATAATATTCTCTGTTCTTTTTTATGTTAGGTACTAAACTAGGAAGAGTTTGTATACCTTCTTCTACAAAGTATAAATCTACTATAGGCTCTATTGATTCTGTAGCGGATACACTTTTACCTGATGTAGCAGTTGGTGCTATAGCTCCATGGAATGAAAAACGTACCCCGCTTGTTTTTATTTCTTCTGAGAGTTTATCCCATTTCTCTTTGTCCAATGATACATTGAGTTTATTGCTTTTGTTTAATAATGATATATGAAAAGGAGTAAGTCCGTCTTTCCATTTTGATTCATTAAATGTTTTATATGCTCCCCTTTCTTTTGCTAGTAAGTTTGAAGCTTGGTATATATGATAGTATAAATCATCAAATACCTTGTTTGTGAACTCCAAGGCTTCTCTGTCTGTGTATTTTAATTTATTAGAAGCCAGTAAATTAGCGTAATTTATAACTCCTATACCAATAGGTCTATTTTTTTTATTTGCTATCTCTCCCTCTTTAACTGGATAAAACTGTGTGTCTATTATATTGTCACATCCTCTTAAAAGAGTATAGCAGAATGATTTTTTCTTCTCTTCATCAAAGTTTACCCAAGACATTAAGTTTATAGATACCAAATTACATATACCTATTTCACCGCTTTTTTTTCTTTGTATGATTTCATATTCTCCTTCTTCATTTATAACGTATTTTTCATCTATAAGTTTTGAAGGATATGAAGGTATAACAATTTCCTGACAAAGGTTAGAAGCTCCCACAAATTTATTAACCATATTTTGTTCATTGATATTATCTACAAATGTTAAATATAAATTTCCTGTTTCCTGTCTTACTTTTAATATTTGAAACAGTAAATCTTTAGCTTTAATTTTCTTTTTTCTTATAGAGGATTTACTTTCATAATACATATAAGCAACATTAAATTTTTCTCCATATTCTTCATTAAGAAGCGGGGTTTCTTTAGGGTCAAATAATGTTACATATCCGTCTTTATTAACACGTTCTCTAAATATATTGCTTATTCTAATAGAATAAACTAATTTTCTAGCTCTAGTATCTTCAGTTCCTCCAGCATCTTTAAGCATAATAAGGTCTAATACATCCAAATGCCACCAAGGAAAAGTAATAACACAAGCTCCCTTACGTACTCCTCCCTGATTAAATGATGATATAGTTTGTTCAACTCTTTTTATAAAAGGTATAGGTCCGTCAGAACGTCCCCTGTTAGTTTGTATAGTAGATCCTGAAGCACGTATATATGATGCATCGTAAGCAATACCACCTGAAAACTTTGAGTATAATGCCATATTTCCGTCAGTTTGATTTAAACTCCAAGTATCATCATCTGGAGTGTTTAATATACAGCTTGCTAATTGTGCTTTTATAGTCATACTATTTGCTATTCTTGGTGTTGCAAACGTTATTTCATGCCTTGAAAGCATATCATAAGTTTTTTTTATGTATTTTAATCTTTCAGCTTTACTTATTTCTAGTTTATCTTTATTTTCTCCTTTATAATAATCATTATAAAAAGAAAACATAGCAGCAGCCATATATGTTATTTGAGGAAGTTCTAATTTTTTATTTCCTATATTTTTACAGTATTTTTTATAAAATATTGCCAAACCTTTATATGTAAAAAGCAAATCCCTATTAGGTTCTATCATAGAGTTAATTTTATCTAATTCTTTATCAGAAAATAATTTTACTATATCTTTATCATATATTTTGTATTTTATTCCCTTTTTTAAGAAATTTTTTATATGAGGATATGAACCTATTTTTTTAAGACCGCATGTTTCTTTATATATTTTCATTAAATATAATTTTTCTGCTATAGTATCATATACAGGATAAAGAGGGCTTATCATATTAACAGCTGTATTAATGAGTTCATCATATAATACTTCTATTTTCATTTTATCATTAATTTTAATGTTCAGTCCTTCCAAAAGCTGATTGGTAAAAGCATCTATTCCGCCAGTAGCCCAATTAATAACTTTTCTCAATTTTTCTTCATTGAAAGGTTCTTCTCTTCCGTCCCTTTTTATAATTATATGCTTTTTATCTTTTGTAAGTTCTATCATAATTTTTGTCCCATTATTTTTGGTTTTAACAATAAAGTAATATTATAAATCGTTTTTTAATGCACCTTTTTGATATGATGTATTAGTAGTTTCCTGCAAAGCAGCATTTTGTTTATTTATATCTCTATAGCTGTTAAACCAGTCTATTATATCAGATTTCTTCTCAGATAAATATTCGGTTTCTACATCTATATCTTTTAATCTTATGCCAGCCCAATATTTAATAAAATGCTCACTTATAGATGAGTTAATTCCTGAAACTTCTTTGCCGTCAAATAGGTATTTAGCCCATTTTATCTCTTCATTAACTGTATATTCTGTCATTGCCCTTGCTGTATCATTAAACCAGCCGTTTTTAAATAGGTGAGAAAATCCTTGATTAGCTTCTTTCCTTAAGATTGTCATTATATTTTTACCTGTAGGTACATGAACATTAAGTTCATCATGTGCTATTAGTTTAATAGTTTTTGTAAATCCAGCTATAGCATTATCATAACTATTATTTATTGTAAAAGTTACAAGAAAAGAGAATGGGAATTTTATACCTTCAAGCAAATATATTCCTACTAATAGTTTTAATATAGCTTGTTTTTTTTCATCTAATGAGGCATTAGAGTTTTCAAGATTACATAATTCATCAACATTTCCGAATAATTCAACTTCTTTTTCCATTCTGTGCTTTACAAACTCATCATTATATACCAAATCCAATGTTTCGCTGGCCTGATGACCGAAAACTTCAGAAAGCCCGTATGAATAACTTTCTGCATGTATATTTTCTTCTATAGCTATTCTTGCATAAAGTATAGACCATATCGAACTTGTAACTATTCTGTTTAATATAGATGAAAATCCGCTTGTAACACCGCTATCCATTAAAGTTTGATATGCTATATTAAGTTTGAAAGCCCTTTGAGCATCTTCTGGAAGTGAAGAGAATCTGGTTTTATCTGATTTATAGTCAACTTCTTTAGAAAACCAAGTATTGCCTTCGCTTGCCTCTTTTAATTTTCTTGCTACTTCATGGCTTACAGAATCAATTCTTATATAATGTCCAAAATCTCCAAAAAATATTTTTTCATTTTCTGGTTTTTTATCTATATCTATAACTTTCATACTTAACCCCATATAGTTTTACTTGTCTCTTAATAATTGATTAGTTATTCTAATTTTCTTTTTTATATTTGTCAAGGAGTTTTATTATTATTATAAATAGAATTATTACTAATTTTATAAAATATATTTGTTTAAAAAATGTTTAAATAATTATTTATAGTGATTTAAAATATAAAATCTTGAATTTCTAGTATAACCTCTTAACTATATTATAAAAATACTAAAAATTAAAATAGTATAATTATCTATTGTTTAGATTTTAAACAACTATATTATGTATTTAACAAACTTATATAAATATTTATTAATTTGATTTTGAAATAAGTGTATTATATTACAATATAGTGTTATATAGAATATAAAAAAGTAGTAAATGTGCTATATATATGACTAAATATTATATTTATTGTTAATTTACTATGTAAAAATACAATT
>NZ_JQIU01000008.1:326130-376583 GCF_002379365.1 Brachyspira sp. G79
GAAATTATTAAAATCATTTTTACATATTTGCATTTATATTTATGATTTCAGGCTGAGTAAGAGTAATAATATATGATATGAAGAGAGCATTTAAGTAATTAATGTTGTACATGAATCTCAAACCATAGTTCCTACGTTAAACTCATCAATAGATTAAAGTTGAATATAATAAATGCTTTTGAAGGTTTGATGTCCAATTGTATAAAATACTATTAGCAATAGCATAAAGCTAGGATATAAGCGATAATAAAAATAAATTTACATACTTGAATTATGAATCTTTAAACTTATATATAAAATATACATTTTTAAATGCATGAAATATGTATTGATGAAAGAATAATTATTGAAGCTAATATGAATTATATAAAGTTCCATAGCTGGTATAAGTGTTTTTTTGAGGAATATTTTTCTATAGTTATTTATCGAAAAATAAAAAATATATTAAAGTAATTTATATATAGTGTATTTTAATATTTTTTATTAAATAATAAATTTTAAGGAGTTTTTTATATGGATTTAAATAATTTTAATGACCTTGATTCTAAGGAAGTATTTAGATGGTTTGCAGAAATAAGCAAAATTCCAAGAGAATCAGGACATGAAAAAGAAGTAAGCGATTTTTTAGTAAAATTTGCTAAAGATAGGAATTTAGAAGTATATCAAGATGAAAAAAATAACGTCATTATTAAAAAGAAAGCTACAAGCGGATATGAAAATTTAAATCCTGTTATAATACAGGGGCATATGGATATGGTTTGTGAAAAGACCAAAGAATCAACTCATGATTTTAGGAAAGATCCTATTGAATTGGTAGTTGAAGGTGATATTTTAAGAGCCAAAGATACTACTTTAGGAGCAGACGATGGTATTGCTGTTGCTATGGGGCTTGCTTTGCTTGATTCTAAAGATATACCTCATCCTGCATTAAATATATTATTTACAACTTCTGAAGAAACTAATATGGGCGGTGCTGCTGCAGTTACAGGAGAGCATTTAGATGGAAAAACACTTATTAATGTAGATGCTGAAGAAGAAGGTATCTTTTTAGTAAGTTGTGCGGGAGGAGTTAATACATTAGTATCTTTTGATATAAAAAGAGAATCTAATAGTAATGAAGCATTAAAGATTGAAGTTTCAGGTCTTAAAGGCGGACACTCTGGTTTAGAAATTGATAAGCAAAGAGCTAATGCTATTAAAGTGTTGGGAAGACTTTTGTATGCAGTAAAAAATGATGTTAATATTGCCTGCATAGAAGGTGGTGCTAAACATAATGCTATTGCTAAGAGTGCTGATGCTGTTATTACTGCTAAAGATATTGATAAAGTAAAAGGAGCTATAGAAAAACTTGCTGATAGTATAAAATCCGAATACAAAGTTGAAGACCCAGACATGAACATAACTGTTTCAAAAGCCGATAGTGTAAAAGAATGTTATACTAAAGATTTAACTGAAAGAGTTATAGACCTCATTATGCTTGCTCCAGATGGTGTTCTTTATATGAGCAGAGATATTCAAGGTTTAGTTCAGACAAGTGCAAATAATGGTGTTCTTAAAGAAGAAAAAGAGAAATTGACTTTAACTATATCTATAAGAAGTTCTGTTGAAAGTTCTTTAAATGAAATAACTTCAAGGATAGAAACTGCTGCTGCAAGAACAAATGCCAGCTATAAAGCTGAGGATGGATATCCTGCTTGGGAATATGATGAAAACTCTAAAGTGAAAAATATAGCTTGTGATGTATACAAGAAAATTACAAAAAAAGATGCCAAAATAGAAGCTGTACATGCAGGTTTGGAATGCGGAATATTAAAAAAAGCTTTGCCTAATGTTGATATGATAAGTATTGGACCTAATATTTGGGGAGCTCATACTCCAGAAGAACATTTAAGCATATCTTCTGCTGATACAATGTGGAAAGTCTTAAAAGAATTAATCATAAGTATAAAATGATTATAATACTATAAAATTTATAAAAATCATAATGCTTTACTTTTTTGGTATAGCATTATGATTTTTTTATATATTTTAATTGTTAATAGTAATTTATATGTTTTTTTATATATTAGATTAATCAGTTTTTTGAATAAAAATATGTTAATAATTTTGTAGATATAATTTATAATAAACTTGAAAATAAATTATATTTTTTATATTAACAAACTAATAATTTTATAGAAAAAATTTCTTCTTGATTTAGCATATGAGAAAAATAGTTATATTTGAAATATTGATATATTTTATATAAAAAATTATAAAAGAATGAAAATGTAAGAAAATTGATATAAGTAAAGTTTAGTTTATAGGTATTGTTTTTATTAAGATATTAATATATATTAGATGTATATGTTATTTTGGAGAGTAATATGATATATAACAGCATACTTGATTTAATAGGAAATACTCCTATATTGAGACTAAATAATATAGAAGCAAAATTTGATTTAAATAAAAATGTGGAATTATACGGAAAGGTTGAAAAAACTAATCCAGCTGGTTCAATAAAGGATAGAGCTGTAAAACAAATAATATTGGATTTATTTAAAGATGGAAAACTAAAAGAGGGTTCAACTATAATAGAGCCTACATCTGGTAATACAGGCATTGCTATGGCAGCAATTGGCAGGTATTTAAAACTTAATGTTATAATAGTCATGCCTTCATCTATGTCTGAAGAGAGAAGAAAATTGATAAGAGATTATGGAGCCAAACTTGAATTAGTTGACGGAGGAATGGATGCGGCAGTTGAAAGAGCTAATCAATTGAATAGAAAAATACCTGATTCTGTTATACCAGGTCAGTTTGTTAATGAGTCTAACGTTATGGCACATTATCTTACAACTGCACCTGAAATATTTAGAGATATGCTTGATGTTGATTATATTTTTGCAGGTATTGGTACTGGAGGCACTATAACTGGGATTGGTCAGTATGTGAGGGATAATAAAAAAAATACAAAAGTTATTGGGGTAGAGCCTGAATCTTCACCTCTTTTAACTAAAGGTCGTGCTGCACCTCATAAAATACAGGGTATAGGGGCTAATTTTGTACCTAAAATATTGGATTTAACTGTGATATCAAGGATAATAGATGTATCAAATGACAATGCAATAAATACAGCCAGAGAAATTTGTTTTAATGAAGGGTTATATGTTGGGATATCGTCTGGAGCTAGTGTTTATGCCGCTATCCATTTATCTAAAGAATTAGAGGAAACTAATAAAAAAATAAAAATGCTTTGTATTTTACCTGATACTGGTGAGAGATACTCTTGGAATTAAAGGATATATTTATGAAATTAAAAACTTTTAATGAACTTCCTAATCAAAAAGATATAAAAGAGATTGTTAAACTTATTAGAGACTATGCTTTTCCTAATTTTTTTAGAGAGAGTCCTAATAAAGATATTGTAAAAAAAAATATAGCAAAACTTTATATGAATATAGTTACTAATGATTCTTATTTGCTTGATTTTATAGAGCAGCTTGATGATATTACATTA
Source organism: Brachyspira sp. G79 (assembly GCF_002379365.1). Taxonomy (GTDB): domain Bacteria; phylum Spirochaetota; class Brachyspiria; order Brachyspirales; family Brachyspiraceae; genus Brachyspira. Next base: position 329,633 of record NZ_JQIU01000008.1, read on the forward strand.
AGTTTGCAGAAGGATTTAGAGTTTTTTTATCAGTCGGATCCTGCCTCAAAATCTTATGATGAAATAGTATTAACTTATCCCGGATTTAGGGCTATTTTTCATTATAGAATAGCACATATATTTTATAATCAAAGAGAGTATTTAATAGCAAGAACAATATCTGAATTTGCTCATTCAAAAACTGGTATAGATATTCACCCAGGTGCTTCTATAGGGGATTATTTCTTTATAGATCATGGTACAGGCATAGTTATTGGAGAAACAACTGTTATAGGGCATCATGTTAAAATATATCAGGGGGTAACTTTAGGGGCATTATCTTTAACTAATGGAAGGAGTTTGGAAGGACAAAAAAGACACCCTACAGTTTGTGATTATGTTACTATATATGCTAATGCTTCTATATTTGGTGGCAATACTGTTATAGGAGAAAACGCTATAATAGGTGCTAACTGTATAGTTTTAGAATCTGTTGAGGAAAATAAAAGGTTAACACTTAATAATGATATGTAGTTATTTATTTTTGTAGTTATGGTTTTGTTTTCTATTTTTTATATATTGTTTGTATAGTATTATATTTTAAATATAAAATAATAAAATCATATTATGTATTTTTAATTTTGTTTTATAAAATTAGAAAATTTCAGCAGCTATATTATAAAAACTGTATGTCAGCAGATTTTTAATCAATATAATATAAAATTTAATTGAAATAATAATCAAAATAATGTACTATTATGTTAATTAAATTATGTTAATTATGTGATTTATTAAAGGATTTTCTATGGCTTCAGTTATAACATTTGGAGAAATAATGCTAAGACTTTCTCCTCCTTCTAATTTAAGATTTGTGCAGACTGATTCTTATGATGCAAGATTTGGAGGAGGAGAGGCTAATGTATCTTTTGCTTTATCAAATTTAGGAGTTGATACTTCATTTGTAACCAAACTTCCCAAAAATGATATTTCTCAGGCTTGTATTAATGAATTAAGACGATATGGTGTTGATGTATCAAATATAGTTTTCGGCGGGGAGAGAATAGGTATATATTTTTTGGAGAAAGGTGCTAGTCAGAGAGGTTCTAAAGTTATATATGATAGGGCTAATTCTTCAATATCAAAATGTACTAAAGATGATTTTGATTGGGATAAAATTTTTGAAGGGGCAAAATGGTTTCATATTACTGGCATTACTCCTGCACTTGGTAAGAATGTTGCTGAAGTATCTATTGAAGCTTGCAAAAAAGCTAAAGAAAAAGGACTTATTATTAGCTTAGATTTAAATTTCAGAAAGAAATTATGGACATCAAAAGAGGCTAATGAGACTATGAGTAAATTAATGCCTTACGTTGATATATGTATAGCTAATGAAGAAGATGCTGAAAAAGTATTCGGTATAAAGGCAAAAGATAGTAATATAATAGAAGGCAAACTTTCTCATGATGGCTATAAAGAAGTAGCCAAAGAAATAGCTGATAGATTTAATATAAAAAAAGTTGGTATAACTTTAAGAGGATCAATTTCTGCGAGTGAGAATCTATGGTCTTGTATGCTTTATAATGGCAGCGAATATTTTTTCTCAAAAGAGTATTTAATAAAAATAGTAGATAGAGTAGGAGGCGGTGATAGTTTTGCTGCTGGTCTTATATACTCATTTTTAAATGGCAAAGATGACAGAGAAGCACTTGAGTTTGCAACTGCGGCAAGCTGTTTAAAACATTCTATAGAGGGTGATTTTAATGTTGTAACAGTTGATGAAGTTATGACCGTTTATAATGGAGATGCTTCAGGACGTATACAAAGATAATTTTAATTTATGGTTGACAATTAGTATTATTGTACTAAAATAGTATAATAAATATAAATTAGGAGTATTAAACATATGAAAGATGTAGTTATAGCTATAGATATAGGCGGCACTTCTATGAAAGGTGCTGTTATAGAAGAAAACGGAAATATTTTATATAAAGATAATTTTGACGTTGATCCTAAACATACTACAGAAGAACATGAAAAAGTTATTTCAGAGTTTGTAGAAAAATTAAAAAATAATATTCCTAATGATTATAAAGCTATTGGTTTGGGAATAGATTGCCCTGGTGTTATGAATAGAGAAACTCTTCATATGGGAGGAGCTGAAAATATACCTGGGCTTAAAGGATTGAAGTTTTCGGACATAGGGGATAAATTTAACTTGCCTACAAAAACTGCTAATGATGCTAGTATGGCCGCTTTAGGTGAGGCAAAATATGGCAGCGGTAAAGAAAAGGCTTATCAGTCTGTAATGTTTGTTACACTTGGTACAGGTGTTGGGGGAGGATTCGTACTTAATGGGCAGTTATTTACAGGTTCTTTGGGCGGAGCTGGAGAGATTGGACATGTATTTGTAGTTCCAGATGGTGATAAATGTAATTGCGGTTCAAGCGGATGTATAGAGCGTTATGCCTCTGCTACTGGTTTTATTGCTATGGCTAAGCAAAAGATTCATAAAGGCGTTATTCCTACATCTCTTACTTATGAAGAATTAGATAAAGGTAAGGCAAAAGCTTTATTTGATGCGGCTAAAAAAGGTGATGAACTTGCTAAAGAAACTATTGCAGAATGTTCTTATTATTTGGGTATGTCTATAGCACAGGCTTTGAATATGCTTGATTTGGATTTGGTACTTATAGGCGGAGGGCTTTGTAAGGATTTTGATATGATGATAGAGCATATTAAAAGAGGTGTAAGAAATTATGGACTTAGAATGATGGTTAATAATGTTGAAATAAAACCTGCTTCTTTGGGTAATGATGCGGGTGTTTTTGGATGTGCTGCTTTATTTTTCAGAAATAATTAAATTTTGAGTAAAAATATTTTAAAATAAATTAAGGCTTACTAATTATCATATATTAGTAAGCCTTTTATTAAATTAAATAATTAAAAGTTATTTTTCAAATACTAAACTATCTCCTGATTTTTTTACTTTTATAGTATCTCCTTCTAAATATTTGCCTGCAAGCATTTCTTTAGCTAGAGGATTTTCTATATAGTTTTGTATAGCTCTTTTTAATGGTCTTGCTCCAAATTGAGGATCATAACCAATATCAGCAATATAATCTATAGCTTCATCACTTACATCCAAAGTTATTCTTCTGTCTTTAAGTCTGTTAGCAACTCTATTTATTTGATTTCTTACTATCTCAGCAATATATTTTTTGTCAAGTCTAGTAAATGTTATTATTTCATCTATTCTGTTTAAGAACTCTGGTCTAAATGACATTTTTAAGAGTTCCTGAATTTTTTCTTTTATGTCTTTTACATCATTAGCCTCAAGAATCAAATCAGAACCCAAATTACTAGTCATTATTATAATAGTATTTTTAAAATCTACTATTCTGCCTTGTCCGTCTGTAAGCCTTCCGTCATCTAATACCTGAAGAAGTACATTAAATACATCAGGGTGAGCTTTTTCTATTTCATCAAAAAGTATAACAGAATAAGGTCTTCTTCTTACAGCCTCTGTTAATTGTCCGCCTTCATCATAACCAACATATCCCGGAGGAGCTCCTATAAGTCTAGTAACGGAGAATTTCTCCATATACTCACTCATATCTATTCTTGTCAAAGCATGTTCATCGCTAAACAAGAAATCAGCAAGAGTTTTAGCAAGCTCAGTTTTACCAACTCCAGTAGGTCCTATGAATAAGAAACTTCCAAGAGGTTTATTTTCATCAGAAAGTCCAGCCCTGTTTCTTCTAATAGCATCAGCAACGGAAGTTATAGCCTCATCTTGTCCCACAACTCTCTTATGTAATACTTCTTCAAGCTGTAAGTATTTTTGTTTTTCACTAGCAAGCATTTTGCTTACAGGTATTCCAGTCCATACAGATATAACCCTCGCTATATCATCTTCTGAAATCTCTTCTCTTAATAGTCTTTTTTTATCTGAGTTTTTAGCATCTTCCATTGCTTTAGAAGCCTCATCAAGTTTTTTCTGAAGTTCTGGAATTTTACCGTATTTTATTTCGGCAGCTTTTGCTAAATTTCCTTCTCTTGTATATTGAGTTTCTTTTATATTTAACTCTTCAAGTTCTTCTTTTAATTTTCTAGTCTCTTCAATTCTTCCTTTTTCATTATCCCATTGAAGTTTCATAGCATTACGCTCTTCTGAAAGCTCGGATAATTCTTTTTCTAGTTTTTCTAATCTTTCTTTAGAAGCAGGATCATTTTCTTTTGAAAGAGCCTGTTTTTCTATATTAAGCTGTAATATTTTTCTTTCTAATTTATCAAGTTCAGTAGGCTGACTGTCTATTTCTATTTTTAATTGGCTTGCAGCTTCATCTACCAAGTCAATGGCTTTGTCTGGTAAGAATCTATTTGTTATATATCTGTTTGACAATACAGCAGCAGCAACTAAAGCATCATCTTTTATTCTTACACCATGATGAACTTCGTATTTATCTTTTAAGCCTCTTAATATTGAAATAGTATCTTCAACGCTAGGCTCTTTACAATAAACTTGCTGGAATCTTCTTTCAAGTGCTTTATCTTTTTCTATATATTTTCTGTATTCGTCTAAAGTAGTAGCACCTATTGCTCTTAATTCACCTCTTGCTAATGCAGGTTTTAATAAATTAGAAGCGTCCATTGCTCCTTCAGTAGCTCCCGCTCCCACTAAAGTATGAAGTTCATCTATAAATAATATTATGTTACCTTCTGATTTTTCTATTTCAGTAATAACAGCTTTTAATCTCTCTTCAAACTCCCCTCTGAATTTAGCACCAGCTACTAATGCTCCCAAATCCAAAGCTAGTAATCTTTTATTTTTAAGTCCTTCAGGTACATCTTGAGAAACTATCCTTCTAGCAAGCCCTTCAACAATAGCTGTCTTACCAACACCCGGCTCACCTATAAGTACAGGATTGTTTTTCGTTCTTCTTGACAATACCTGCATAACACGTCTTATCTCTTCATCACGTCCTATAACAGGGTCTATTTTTCCTTCTTTTGCTAATGCTGTTAAATCACGGCAGTATTTATCTAGTGCCTGCATTTTTGCTTCTGGGTCTTGGCTATTAACTCTCTGTCCGTTTCTTAATGCTTTTAATGCACTTAAAACTTCTTTTTTTGATATTCCGCTTTTTCTTAGCATGTCTCCTGCTTTATTGTCAGCTTCAACAAGTGCTAAGAATATATGTTCTGTAGATACATACTGATCTTTTAAAGCATTTGCTTCTTTTTCTGCTTTTGCTAAAATTTTACCAGCATTAGATGATAAATGTAATTGAACATTTTCTCCTGTTACTTTCACATTTTCATCAACTAATCTTTGAGTTTTATCTATTAAAGTACTTATAGGAACACCTATTCTTTCTACTAAAGGCTGAATAAGTCCGTCTTCTTGTTTTAATAATGCTAGAAGTAAGTGTTCGCTTTTTATTTCATTATGATCTTCGCCATTAGCTATATTTGCAGCTTCATTTATAGCTTCTTGGGCTTTTATTGTATATTTATTATAATCCATATTCTAATTCATAGACGGTTTTTTATACCGCCTCACTCCTTTATAAATTAATTATTTAAGTTTAATTAAATAATTTGTTTCAAGCATTTAACTGCTATGCTTATATGCATGCAAAAAATGTGCCAATTGATAGGTTTGAAATGTTTTGTTTTAATACATCATGATTATATTTTATTAATTATTTTTTATGTTTTAATTATTATGATTGTATAAATTTTATATATATAAAATAATAATATGTATAAAAATAATACTATAAATAAATATATACTATCTATCTATATGATATTAAAACTGATTATTTTTTATTATTGATGATATTAGTAATAAAATATATCAACTTTTCCTGTTGCAAAAGCTTCAAAAGCAGATATATGGAAAAATTATGTAATAAGAATATAAAATTGCAAATAACTAAAAAAGTTATTTATATATACTGGAACAATTTTATTTTGTCAATTGCTGCACATTATACAGAATCATCAACTTTTTTTCCGCACAAAAAAGTTGATGCCAAAGGCACGCAGAGCGAAAAACTCAATTGCTAGAACTTTATATTTTAAATATATGTATTAAATGTATGGTAATACAAAAAATTGGGCTAAAAATACAGTATTTTTGGTTTTTTGTGCCAACAAAAGAACAGGGGTGCGGCACGACTGTGAAGCCCTGCCAATATTTTAAATTAAAAAAATTAATTTTGACAAATTGTAATTGTTTAGATATATACGGATTTTTTTAGTTTATTTCGAAAATGTAATGGGTAAAAGCCTTATCAGGTTTAAAATAATCATTGCTTTTATCTATAATTATTTTAATCATATCCGCCATAGCTTTATAATATAGATAATAATAATTATATTTTTTGTAGTCAGACATAGTTTTACTCATTTCAAGTAAATTATAATATTGTTTAGATAAATTCAATGCTTCTTGATATTGAGTATTCAATTTGAACTCTCTGTCATAATCTACCAAACGAACTAATTTTCCATTAAAATTAAATAAATCTGCTCCTCCACTTGCCCAAGCTGTAGATGAGGTTGTTTGATTTTTAGGAACTATTGTAACCCAATCTGTTTCTTTAGCATTATCAGGGTGAACAGAGGACATTTGAATTTGATAAATACCTGAATTTTTTATATGTTCTTCTGTAATTGTGAAATTGGTTTCAAATCTTTCAACTGCTTCTATAATTTCTTTTACAGGCGGTATTGGATATGTTGTATTAAAAGTTCTATAATATTTACCATTTAGTTCTGTGTATTTAGGTTCAAAAGGAGTAGTTTCTTTATCTCCGTATCCTAAAAGTGCTACATTATTAATGGGAACATAACCCAATTTAGATGTATCTACATTTTTCTCTTCCTTCCAATTTACACCATCTTCTGTTGACCATATTCCGTCTTCTATAGTAAAAAAATCAACGCCAATCATTTCATACCAAATTCCTCCAATGCATTCATATTTAGAAGTTTCTCCTCCGTATATGTATATTTTATCATTATAAAATTTTACATTAACCCCCCATCTTTTTTCTGGAAATGGAAATTGATTTGTAACCCAATTTTTCTCATCTGAAGTATCTTTTTCTATATCTACATAATAATATTCTCTACTATCCGATGAAAATTCGGGAGCTGAAGGATCTCTGTATCCTGTAGGATTTTCATCAACATATGTTCTTTTAGGAGTAAATAATAGTTTTCCTTTAAAATAAAAGAAAAATAAATATGCATGATATCCAAGTCTTCCTTGTATATTAGGATTATTAAAATTAGTATTAGGTAAATAATATTTTTTTGAAATTTGATTTGCTGAATCATTCCAATTTATAAGGCTTGCAGATTCTCTATATCTAGGTCTTAGTTCATATAAATATATTACTCTAAAATTAGGATCATAAATTGATGTATTATCTACAATATTCCCATCAGGAAAGCTATATGTTTGACCTCTAATATATGTTACCGATTTTACTTCTGATAGTGTTGTTACTTTATTTTGTTCTATTAAAACTTTTCTTGAATTAAGGTTAGTCCAGTATTCTGTTTTTTCTAAATCATCACCCAATGAAAGGCTATGTATTTTAGTTATAGTTTTTCCATTATTATCTATTTTTAATACAGCTCCTTTACCTGTAGGGCTTAGTTTTTTAGTATTCGGATCATATTGGTATTCATTAGTAGCAAGTATATGCCATTCATTGTTAAATTTAAATCTTCTGCTGTATCCTCCAAATACTGTTCCGTTTTGTACGATTTCAGGGGTTACTATTATATATTTTTCTTCAATTTTCTCTGGGGGTATTTGCAATGTTGGGCTTGGTATAGGATATTGAGGTATTTGTTCATTATTTGGAAATTCTGTAGGAGGAGGTATTATTGAAGGACTTAATAAATTTATTTTTTTACAAGATATAATAGAAATTGTAAAAAGTATTAACAAAAATATGGTTAAATATAATTTCTTATTCATAACTTAAAAGATATATTCAATATTAATAAATATTATTCTGTTACTATGTAAATAATATTTATTGCTATTTACAGAAGAATATATTTATTTTTCTATCATATTATAAATATAATAAAAGTTATGAAATAAAATAGTATTTTTTATAATAAAATATTTTGTGATGTATAAATTATTTTTAGTATATTATATCTGTTTATTTATAATAATATTGTTAAAAGTAATACTTTATAATAATTGTAAGTAAATATATTTTACCTATAAAATTATAAAAAATAAACAAAAAAGTATTATTTATGTTCTTATTACTTGAATATGAATAATATATTTATTATAATTAAACTATATCAAAATATTGGAGTTAATATGAAACCTATAATAGGAATAAGCGGAAGTATTTTAAGTAACGATAATGACGGGGTATTTTCAGGATATGAGAGAGCTTATGTTAATGATGATTATGTTCTTTCAGTGTCAAGATCAGGTGGGATTCCTTATATTGTACCTATGATAGACAATGATGAGGATATAAAGGAGCAAGTATCTCATGTTGATGGGATTTTGTTGTCGGGTGGGTATGATGTTGATCCTATTTACTGGGGTGAAGAAATTCATTCCAAATTAGGCAGAATATTTCCAAGAAGAGATAATCATGAATTAAAGATAGTTAAATATGCTTTAGAAATGAAGAAACCTATACTCGGTATATGTAGGGGGTGTCAGATTATTAATGTTGCTTTTGGAGGAAGTTTGTATCAGGATTTATCTCTTATAGATAATTGCTATATCAAACATTCTCAAAGTGCCAAACCTTATGAAGCCACACATAGTATGACAACTAAAGAAGGAAGTATTATCAGAGAGATAGTAGGCGAGAGTGTAAGAGTTAATTCTTTTCACCATTTGGCTATAAAAGATTTGGGTAAAGGATTAATTGCTACAGGATATTCTAAAGACGGTATAGTTGAAAGTATAGAATATATGGAAGATGGTAATTTTGTGCTTGGAGTGCAGTTTCACCCAGAAATGATGCATGCCCATTATGATTTTGCTTTAGATATTTTTAAAAAATTTGTTTCAAAGTGTAATAAATAGTGTTAAATTAAGGAGTTTTTATATGTCATCAAATAAATTAGGATTATTTAGTATAATATTATTAGGCATAAATGCAATAGTAGGTACTGGTATATTTTTACTTCCAAATCAGGCATATGCTGAAGTTGGAGTAACTAGTATAGGTGTAATAGTTTTTGATGCTTTTTTGGTTATAAGTATAGCATTATGTTTTGCTGAAATGGGCGGAATGTATAAGAATAATGGAGGGCCTTATCTTTATGCCAAAGATGCATTTGGAGATTTTGTAGGTTTTGAAGTTGGTATAATGAAATGGGCTATAAGTATAATTGCTTGGGCAGCTATGGCTATGGGTTTTCCTACTGCTTTAGGTGCTGTTTGGGCTCCTGCACAAAATCCAGTAGTTCAAAAGATTATAGCTATAACTATACTTGTTCTTCTTGGTATAATGAATATAATGGGCGTAAAAATATCAAAAATAATGAATAATATAGTAACTACTGGTAAATTAATACCTTTAATACTATTTGTTACTGTGGGGATTTTCTTTATAAAAGGTGAAAACTTTGTTAATCCAGTTTCTGAAAGCGGAGAGGTATTATTAAAAGGTACTTTTGGAAGTGCAGCATTACTTATATTTTATGCTTTTACAGGTTTTGAATCAATAGGAGTTGCAGCGGGAGATATGGATAATGCTAAAAAGAATGTACCATTGGCTATATGTATAGTTTTAATATTGGTAGCTATAATATATATACTTATACAGGTAAATAGTATAGGTATATTAGGAGCTTCTCTTGCGACAACAAGCACTCCAGTTGCAACAGCAGCAGAAAAGTTTTTAGGAAAATGGGCTGGAGCTATGGTAACAGCAGGTACTTTAATATCTATAGGTGGCATAAATATAGCTTCTTCATTTTTAACTCCTCGTGCTGGTGTTGCTATGTCAGATGAACATCAGCTTCCAAGTATAATTTCAAAGAGAAATTCAAAAGATGTTCCTTATGTAGCAGTAATAATATCAGTAGTATTAACAGCTTTAGTAACATTAACAGGAAGTTTTACAACATTAGCAGCTATAAGTGTAGTATCACGTTTTGCTCAATATATACCAACATGTTTGGCAGTTCCAGTAATGAGAAAGAAAGCTCCTAATATGGAAAGAGGATTTGTACTTCCTTTTGGTCCTGTTATACCAATAGTTGCTACAGTTGTTAGTTTATGGTTATTATCACAGTCAGATTTGAAAAAAATAATATTTGGTTTGGGCGGTTTAGTTATAGGAGCTATAGTATACTTTATAATGAAAATATCAAATAAAAAGTAATAAAAAATGTGGTGTTTACGGTATATAATATTGTTGTTAGGTGTTTAAAAACAGTTATATACCGTAATATTATATATAGTAATATGCTGTTTTATTTTAATATTTTTTAAATAAAATTAAATATTATTTAAATAATATCTTGACAAATATTTAAAATAATATAACATAAACATGTAATATGAGTATGAGTATTAATAAAAAAAATATTTTAATAACAAATAATCCCAGATTTAAAGAGGTGAATAGTTCTAACATAGAGATTTTTTATTTGCCAGATTTAGATTTTATGGGAATACTTTATAAGGCTAGAGATTATATACATTTATGTTATAAACTCTTAACTCACCCAATAGTAAGCAGTATAAAGCCTTATGAGACTCCATATAAAAGTATAGCTCTTTCTAATAATAATGGCGAACTTGATTTGGAGTCATTAGAACTAATAGAGAATTCTATAGCATTGACTAAGAATTTTTTAGATAAGCCTAGAAGAAAACTTACTGAATCTATAGATGAGGACTTTAAGTTAATAGATTATAAACTTGTTGTCGGAGCTATAGAGAGTATTTTATAATAGGAATTTGTAAGGAGATTATAGATGAGTAATTTATATGATTGTATTATAATAGGCGGCGGTCCATCTGGTTTAGCTGCTGCTGTATATTCTGCCAGAGCAAGATTAAAAACAGTTCTTTTTGAGAAAGGAAGTTTCGGCGGTCAAATTAGTATAACCGATGAAATAGCTAACTATCCAGGTTTTTATGAAGAGTCAGAAGAAGGAAGACACCCTAAACATCTTATAAATAAAATGATAGAACAGGCTAAAAAATTTGGTGCTGAAATAGAACATAAAGAAGTTACAGATGTTAAGTTGGATGGAAAAATTAAAGAGGTAACATTATCTGATGGAACTGTTTATCAATCTAAAGTAGTTATAATAGCTACAGGTGCTCAGCCTAGAAAATTGGGCTGTAAGGGTGAATTAGAATATACAGGTAAAGGAGTTTCTTACTGTGCTACTTGTGATGCTAACTTCTTTGAAGGTATGGAAGTTTTCTGCGTTGGAGGAGGCGATACAGCTGTAGAAGAAGCTATGTATTTGTCTAAATTTGCTAGAAAAGTAACACTTATAGTAAGAAAAGATTACGTACGCTGTGCTAATTCTATCGAAGAAAAAGCTAAAGCAAATCCAAAGATTGAAATAAAATTTAGAACAGAACTTTTAGAACTTAAAGGTGATGGAATAGTTGAATCTGCTATATTCTTAAACAATGAAACAGGTGAAAAATATGAATATAAAGCAGATGAAGAAGACGGAACATTTGGTGTATTTATTTTTGTTGGTTATGTTCCTTTGACAAAATTGTTTGAAGGTAAAGTAGCTATGCAAGATGGATATATTCTTACAGATGAAGAGATGAAAACAAATGTTGAGGGTGTATTTGCTTGCGGAGATTTAAGACCAAAAATGTTAAAACAGGTTATTACTGCAGCAGCAGACGGAGCAATAGCTGGTATTTCAGCAAACAAGTATATAGAAGAGAAATTTGTTGAATAAGTTAAAAAATAATAAAAAATGTTGACAATGATAAAAAAAATGTTATATATTATATAGTGTAAATAAAAATATTAAAAAGGATATATGTTAATGAAATTTAATAGCTGAGTAAATAATTTATCTTGCGGTGCAATGAGTAATTTATTTTATAGTTCTGCTGTAGAATTATATGGTTTGCAAAAAGCGAATTTCTCAGGGATTAAAGTTTATGTATATCTATTGTTGTGTGATTTTAAGAGCAGAATATATTTTTAAAAGAATATGTTTTTGCTCTTTTTTTTGATGATATAATTATATGTACATATTTTATATAAAAAATAAAAAAAAGGAGACTATATGAAGTTAGAGATAGGCGAGATTTATATTAAAGATATAAAGCTTGACAAAATTTCAAAAGTCGAGAACGGTGTGCTCTATGTAAATGTAGACGAGGTTACAAAAATAGTACTTGAAGATGACAAACTAAAAAGTGTAACAGTTGATGTAGCTCGTCCTGGAGAATCAGTACGTATTACTCCAGTAAAAGACGTAATAGAGCCTAGAGTAAAAGTTGATGGAAGAGGCGGTGTATTTCCTGGTATGATATCTAAAGTAGATACAGTTGGAGAAGGTAAAACTCATGTATTAAAAGGTGCTGCTGTAGTTACTTGCGGTAAAATAGTTGGTTTCCAAGAAGGTATCATTGATATGACAGGACCTGGAGCTGATTATACACCATTCTCAAAACTTAATAATTTATGTTTGCTTATAGAGCCAATAGAGCCTATAGAAAAACATGATTATGAAGCTGCAGTAAGAGGAGCAGGTTTAAGAGTAGCTACTTATTTAGGAAAGTTAGCTAAAGATTTAAAACCTGATAATACTTACAGTTATGAGACTAAACCTATATTTGAACAAGCAGCAATGTATCCTAATTTGCCAAAAGTAGGTTATATATATATGCTTCAAACACAAGGTCTATTACATGACACTTATGTTTATGGTGTAGACGCTAAAAAAATAGTTCCAACATTCATTTATCCAACAGAAGTAATGGACGGTGCTATAGTAAGCGGTAACTGTGTATCAGCTTGTGATAAAAATACAACTTATCACCATTTGAATAACCCAGTAATTAGAGCTTTATATGAAAAACATGGTAAAGATATTAACTTTATGGGTGTTATAATAACAAATGAAAATGTATTCTTAGCTGATAAAATGCGTTCATCAGATTGGTCATCAAAATTAGCTAAATACTTCGGATTAGATGCAGTAATCATCTCAGAAGAAGGATTTGGTAACCCAGATGCTGACTTGATAATGAATTGTAAAAAAGCAGAAGCATTCGGTATTAAAACTTGTATTATAACAGATGAATATGCTGGAAGAGATGGTGCTTCACAATCTTTAGCAGATTCAGATGTATCAGCAAATGCTGTGGTAACAGCAGGTAATGCTAATGTAGTTATTAATTTACCAAAAATGGATAAAATAATAGGTATGTTAGATTATACAGATAAAATAGCAGGCGGATTTGACGGATCATTAAAACCAGATGGTTCTATTGAAGCAGAAATACAAGTTATTACAGGTGCTACAAATGAATTAGGTTTTAATAAATTTAGTGCTACAGGACTATAAGTTTTGTGATGCTGATTTTTTAAAATATAAACAAAATTTTTTAGGAGGAAAGCCATGAGTATTTTAAATGGTAAAAAAGTAATTATCATTGGCGATAGAGACGGCATTCCTGGAGAAGCTATCAAAGCATGCGTTGAAACAGTAAAAGACGCAGAAGTTTTGTTTGCTGCTACGGAGTGTTTTGTTTGAACAGCCGCAGGAGCGATGGATTTAGAGAATCAAAAGAGAATTAAAGAATTTGTAGAAAAATTTGGGGGAGAAAATATAGTAGTATTATTTGGTGCTGCAGAAGCAGAAGCTACAGGTTTAGCAGCTGAAACAGTAATGATAGGTGACCCTACTTATGCTGGTGCTTTAGCTGGAGTAGAATTAGGCTTAGCAGCTTATCATGCCGTAGAACCAGAATTCAAAGAAGCAGTAGATCCTGCTGTTTATGAAGAACAGATTGGTATGGCAGAAATGACATTAAATGTAGATGAAATCATCGCAGAAATTAAAAAAATGCGTGATGAAAACTGCAAATATTTAAAATAATACACTATAAACTTATAATTTTTTATAAAAAATAAATTCTCTAAAAAATAAAAATCCATTGTAATTAAAAACCAGTTTGGTTTTTTAAAAAATCGGCAGCCTTATATTTAATATTTGGTTGCCTTATATTAAAAAATTAGGAGGCTTAAATGCCACAATATAAAATAGTTCATTACATTAATCAGTTCTTCGCTAATATCGGCGGAGAGGAAAAAGCTGATATAGCTCCAGAAAAGAGAGACGGAGTTATAGGTCCTGGTGCAGGATTACAAGGCGAATTAAAAAAAGTAGGTATTGATGCTGAAATAGTTGCTACTGTTATATGCGGTGACTCTTATTTCAATGAGAATCTAGATAAAGCTAAAGCTGAAGTTTTAGAAATGATAAAAAGCTATAGCCCAGATTTAGTTATTGCTGGTCCTGCTTTCAATGCGGGACGTTATGGTACAGCTTGTGGTACTGTTGCTAAAATGGTACAAGATGAATTAAAAATTCCAGCTGTTACTGGTATGTACGTTGAAAACCCAGGTGCAGATATGTTTAAGAAAGATGTTTATATCGTTTCTACTAAAGATTCTGCTGCAGGTATGAGAAATGCTTTACCAGTTATAGCTAAATTAGCTTCTAAACTTCTTAAAAAAGAAGAAATTGGAACTCCAGATGTTGAAGGATATATTCCAAGAGGAATACGTAAAGTATTATTCAGAGATAAAATTGGTGCTGAAAGAGCTGTTGATATGCTTATACAAAAACTTAAAGGTGAAGCATTTACTACAGAATATCCAATGCCAGACTTTGACAGAGTAACTCCTGGTGAAGCTATTAAGGATATTACTAAAGCTAAAATAGCATTAGTAACAAGCGGTGGTATAGTACCATCAGGAAACCCAGACCATATAGAGTCTTCTTCTGCTTCTAAATATGGAAGATATTCTATAGATGATATGGGAGAAACAGCACATGGCGGTTATGACCCTACTTATGCTAACCAAGACCCTAACAGAGTATTGCCTGTTGATGTATTAAAAGAGATACAAAAAGAAGGTAAGATAGGCGAGCTTTATCCTTATTACTATACTACAGTTGGTAACGGTACTTCAGTTAAAAATTCTAAAGCATTTGCTACTGAATTCGCTCAGACTTTAGTTAAAGATGGAGTTCAGGCTGTTATATTAACATCAACCTGAGGAACTTGTACTCGTTGCGGTGCAACGATGGTTAAAGCAATAGAAGCTACTGGAATACCTGTAGTTCATATTTGTACTATTGTTCCTATATCCTTAACAGTTGGTGCTAACAGAATAGTTCCAGCAGTTGCTATACCTCACCCTCTAGGCAATCCTAACATGTCTAAAGAAGATGAGAAAAAATTAAGACGTACATTGGTTGAGAGAGCATTGAAAGCTTTAACAACTCCTGTAGATACACAAACAGTTTTTGAAGATTAATTTGAAAATTTAAAATATTTATATATACTATTATATATAAATAAAAGTTTTATAAAAATGAAGGGGGAGTACAAATATTTAATTATACTTGTATGTCCCCCATTATTTCATTCATTAAATAAAAAATAAATATTGGAGATTGAAAAGATGAGTTATGCTGTATTAAAAGCTGCTGCTTATGCTATAGTACATGCCCCTGATATGGTTGTTAATAATGGTACTACGCAAACAGTAGAAAGAGAAGTTAATCCTGATTCGGACTACTTGAAAAAACTTAAAGAACATCTTAGACCTTTTGAAGATGTTGTTAATTATGCACCTAACCAAACTTATATTGGTAATCTTCACCCAGAAGAATTGAAAAAACTTGCTTCTCAAGTATCTGAAGAAGTTAAAAAAGCTGGCGGAAGCTGGATAGGTGTGCCTTGTAAAGGTGAAAGAAATGGTAAATTCGGTGAAATTTTTGCTGAAGATGAATTCATCTTTATGATGAAAATATCTGATGTTTTTGAATTAGTATACTTAGAAGCTGAATTTGAGAAAAAAATGAAAGATGCCTATATTGCTTCAGAATCTAAATATAAAACAGAAGAAGAAATCAATAAAGATTTAGCTCAGGTAAAATGTGAGACTAAAATCGATGAAATAGAAAAATTAATAAAAGAAGAACATGCTGAAGGTTTATATTTCAATGAAAAATTAGTAGGCTGTATTAAAAGGGCACATGATGTTGATATTAACTTAAGCGCTCATGTTATTTTTGAAAACTTAGCGGTTAAAGCTTCTGGCATTATGGCTTTAAAAGAACTTATTAGAAAGAAAAATATCGATCCTAAAACAGTAGATTTGGTTATAGAATGTTCTGAAGAGGCTTGCGGTGATATGAACCAAAGAGGAGGCGGTAATTTCGCTAAAAGTATAGCTGAAGTTGCTGGAATACCTAATGCTACAGGTTTTGATATTAGAGGATTCTGTGCTGCTCCTTCCCATGCTTTGGTAACTGCTGCTTCTTTAGTAAAAGCTGGCTCTTATAAAAATGTAGTAATAGTTGCAGGAGGTGCCACTGCTAAATTGGGTATGAATGGTAAAAGCCATGTAACTAAAAATCTTCCTATTATTGAAGATATATTGGGTGCTTTTGCTGTACTTATCAGTGAGAATGACGGTGTACATCCAGTAATAAGAACAGATGTACTTGGAAGACACACTGTTGCTACAGGCTCTGCTCCTCAGGCTGTTATGACATCTTTGATAGTAAATCCGTTAGAAAAAGCAAACTTAAAAGTTACAGATATAGATAAATATACTGTAGAAATGCAAAACCCTGATGTAACTAAACCTGCAGGTGCTGGTGATGTTCCAGAAGCTAATTATAAAATGATAGCTGCTATTGGTGTTAAAAAAGGTGATATAGAAAGAAGTCAAATAGCTGAATTCGTTGATAAGCATGGTATGTCTGGTTGGGCTCCAACTCAAGGTCATATACCATCTGGAGTGCCTTATTTAGGTTATGCTATTGAAGATATTATGTCTGGTAAAATTAATCGTGTAATGCTTATAGGTAAAGGTTCATTATTCTTAGGAAGAATGACTAATCTTTTTGACGGTATATCTGTTATTATCGAAAAAAATAACGGTGATAAATCTACAAGCGAAGGTGTTTCAAAAGAAGAAGTTAATAAACTTATTGCTAATGCTATGAGAGATTTCGCTAAAAGTATGTTAGGCGAGTAAGGAGGTATTAGATGAGTGATGCTTCTAATTCAGCTATAAAATCTATGATAGGTGAAACTTTCCTTTCACTTGCTAATGCTTTAGAAACAGGTCAATTCGGAAAAAAAGTACGTGTTGGTATTACAAACAGAGGTTCTGAGCATGGTGCGGATGCTGTATCTCTTGGCGGTGTAATAGCTATGAGCAGAAATAAAAATGTTGAAGTTGTTTTAATTGGTGAAAAAAATTCTACAGGATTACAAACAATAGAAACTGACTGCGATGAAAAAGCCCATAAAATAATGGAAGAAATGCTATCTAAAGGAGAATTGGATGCTTGTGTTACTATGCATTATCCTTTCCCTATAGGAGTATCTACTGTGGGAAGAGTTATATCTCAAGCTAATGGAAAAGAAGCATATATAGCTACTACTACAGGTACTTCTGCTACAGTTAGAGATCAGGCTATGTTTAAAAATGCTATTTACGGAATAATAACAGCAAAAGCATGCGGTATACAAGAACCAACAGTTGGAATACTTAATATTGATTCTGCCCGCACTGTAGAGAGAGCCTTAAAAGAATTAGCATCTAACGGATATAATATTAAATTCGGAGCTTCTAACCGTGCTGACGGCGGTGCAGTTTTGAGAGGAAATGATCTCATAACTGGTGCTGTTGATGTTGTTGTGTGCGATTCTCTTACAGGAAACATACTTATAAAGATGTTCTCATCATTTAACAGCGGCGGAAGCTATGAGGCTATAGGATATGGATATGGTCCTGGTATAGGATTCGGATTTAAAACTCCTATATTCATTATTTCAAGAGCTTCTGGTTCTAATGTTATTGCTGGTGCTATTGAATATGCTTATCAATGTATAAGTGGTAATTTAATAGATGTTATGAACAAAGAAGAAGAAGAAGTAAAAAAATATGGTTTTGATGCTATTTTAGATAGTTTAAAACCTAAAGCAAATGCTTCTTCAGGTGGAGAAAAATCTAAACCTTCTGTAGCTAAAGAAGTTGTAACTGCTCAAATTCCTGGTGTTGAAGTTATGGATTTGGATGCAGCTGTTGATTTGGTTATGGAAAATGGTATATATGCTGAGTCTGGTATGGGCTGTACTGGACCTATTATATTAGTAAGTGATAAGAATAAAGAGAATGCAGAAAATATTTTGAGAAAAGGCGGATTTATATCTTAGGTTAAGATTATCTGCTGTAAAGACTAATAACGATTATAGTAACTTTTTTTACTAAACTTTGTAAATTATGGAAACATTAGATATAAAAAATAATATCTAGTGTTTCCATTTTTTTATTTCATTAAAATATTAAAATCATAGGAGTTTATTATGCGTTTAGTTTATTTTATTACTTATACTACATAGATTTTAATTAATAATTACTGATTAAATCTAATTAGTATAAGTTTTTACCAATTCATTGTATGTAATAATGTATAATGAAAGTTTTATTATTGTCAAATTAAAAAAAGAGGAGAAAATTATGACATTTGAACAATTTAATGATCAATTATTAGTAATAGTTAATAAGGTTGCTGGTTTTTTATGGGATCCTTTACTAATTATATTGCTAGTAGGTACTGGTCTATTTCTTACTTTTAGATTGAAATTTGTTCAAGTAAGAGAATTTATTTATAGTGCTAAACGCACATTTAAAGGCTCTTCATCTTCAAAAAAAGGAGGAGCTGAAGAAGGAAAAATCAGTTCTTTCCAATCATTAGCTACTTCTATAGCAGGGCAAGTTGGTACTGGTAACTTAACAGGTACAGCTACTGCTTTATTAGCAGGAGGTCCCGGAGCTGTGTTCTGGTTGTGGGTATCTTCATTTTTGGGTATGGCTACTATATTTGCTGAAGCTAGTTTAGCAATTCATTTTAGAGAAAAAACTAAAGAAGGTAAATGGATAGGAGGACCTTCATATTATATAAAACAAGCATTTAAAAATAGTTTTGGTAAATTTTTAGCAGGTTTATTCTCTATATTAATAATACTTGCTTTAGGATTTATGGGTAATATGGTGCAGTCAAACTCTATAGGTGTTGCTTTTAATAATGCTTTTGGTATTAATAAAATTATAATCGGGGTAGTTGTTGCTGTACTTGCAGGATTTATATTTTTAGGCGGTATAGGAAGAATAGCTAAAACTACAGAAAAAATAGTTCCTATAATGGGTGTATTATATATATTAGGTGCTCTTGCTTTTTTAATCCTTAATATAGGCAAAATTCCTCAAGCTTTCCAAATGATATTTGTTGGTGCTTTTAATCCTCAGGCTGTAGTTGGAGGTGCTATAGGTATAGGTGTAATGAATGCTGTACGTTTAGGTATTGCAAGAGGTTTATTCTCTAATGAAGCTGGTATGGGTTCTACTCCTCATGCCCATGCTTTGGCTGATGTTGATCATCCATGCGAACAAGGTGCTGTTGCTATAATGGGTGTATTTGCAGTATTTCTAGTTGTAACTTTGACTTCTTTAGTAATGCTTACTTCTGGGGTTTTGGACCAAGTATATAATACTGGTGTAACTCAGGCTACTATTCCAGAAACACTTAAAGGTATAGGTTTGGCACAGGAATCTTTCAAAACTAAATTTGGAACTATAGGTGTTATGTTTGTAGCAATATCTTTATTCTTCTTTGCATTCTCTACAATTATTGCTTGGTATTTCTTTGGTGAGCAAAATATCAGATATTTGTTTGGTGAAAAAGCTGTAAGAGTATATTCTATACTTGCTATAATATTTATATTCATAGGTTCTACTTTAAAAGTTGATTTAGTATGGTCTTTATCTGACTGTTTCAATGCTATGATGGTTATTCCTAACATTATAGGTGTATTGGCTTTAAGCGGTACAGTTGCTGTTTTGGCTAATGATTATCAGAAATTCAAAAAAGATAGAGATGATAAAGATAAATAATTTATAAATTAATTTAATCTTTTTATGGGACTTATATATGATTTATATAAGTCCTATTTTTTTATGAAATATATTTATCAAATATAAATTTAATAATAAAACTGTTTTTATGATGAATAAGAGATAATAAAAATTATTAAAAAATTATCTATAAAATAAAATAGTTTTGAAACAAGAATATTGACAAAATATATATTTTGACTATAATATATAATATGATGTATCTTGATTACTCAACATTAGGCATCGCATCGCATCGCATCGCATCGCATCGCATCGCATCGCATCGCATCGCATCGCATCGCATCGCATCGCATCGCATCGCATCGCATCGCATCGCATCGCATCGCATCGCATCGCATCGCATAATATTTTAAATCATCTTAAGAAAAAATCAGAATTTATATTTATAGAAATAATTTCAAATTTCCAAGTACAAATTTATTTAAAAATTCAAAAATATAATTTCATTTTATATATATCTCAAAAGAATAATTTCTTATCAAATTTATCTTTAATACATTACATAAAGGTAAGAACTAAAATCTAATATTTTAAATTATTTAATTTCATTAAGCAAATTATCCTATTTTCATTTCTTATAAATTAGTAAAAAGGAGAGAATTATGGAATTACATATTGGAAATTTTTATGTAAAAGACATCAAATTTGGTGATAAGACCAAGTTTGAAAACTCTACTTTAACAATCAATAAAGAGGAGGCTTTAAGTATTGTTAAAGAAGACAATCATATTACTGAGGCAGATATTATTATTGTTAAGCCTGGTGATATGGTTAGAATAGTTCCTGTTAAGGAGGCTATAGAGCCAAGATGCCGTTTAGACGGTAAAACTATTTTTCCGGGTGTTTTAGGTCCTATGTACAGAGCAGGTGACGGAGTTATGCATGCTCTTAAAAACTGCAGTGTATTGGCGGTAGGAAAACATTGGGGCGGATTCCAAGATGGATTAATAGATATGGGAGGAGAAGGTGCTAAATATACATATTATTCAAGTCTTCTAAATGTATGTTTGGTTGCTGATACCGATGAAGAGTTTGAAAAAAGAGAACAGCAAAAGAAAAACAAAGCACTTCGCTGGGCTGGTATGAGACTTGCTGAATATTTAGGAAATTGTGTAAAAGAACAAAAACCTGAAGAGGTAGAAACTTATTCTCTTCCAAGTATAACAGACGCTTCAAGAGATGCTAAATTAGCTAAAGTAGCTTTAGTACTTCAGGCACAATCACAGATGGAAAATGACGGATATAATGATTTAGTTTATGGTTGGGATACAAACAGAATGCTTCCAACTTTAATGCATCCTAATGAAATATTAGGCGGAGCTGTTATATCAGGTTCATTTATGCCTTGTTCTTCTAAATGGTCAACTTATGATTTTCAAAATTTTCCAATGATCAAAAAATTATTTTCAGAACATGGAAAAACTATTAATTTTTTAGGAGTTATTTTTTCTAATCTTAATGTTGCTTTAGACCAAAAAGAAAGAGCTGCATTATTCGTAGCACAAATAGCTAATAATATAGGGGCTGATGCTGCTATAGTAGCTGAAGAAGGATACGGTAACCCTGATGCAGACTTTATTGCATGTATAGTTGCTTTAGAAGATGCTAAAGTAAAAACTGTTGGTTTGACTAATGAATGTACTGGAAGAGACGGAGCTTCTCAGCCATTGGTAACATTAGATGAAAAAGCAGATGCTATAGTATCATGTGGAAATGTATCTGAGATGATAGAACTTCCTCCTATGCCTACAGTTATAGGAGAATTAGAATCATTGGCAAGGGACGGATTGTCAGGCGGATGGAGTAATGATGCTGTGTTAGGTCCTTCAGTTAGAGAAGATGGTTCTATTATTATGGAAAATAATGCTATGTTCTGCGGTGATATGGTTGTAGGTTGGTCTACAAAAACTATGGCAGAGTTTTAAGGAGCTTAAAAATGAAAAAAGGTATTTTATATATAAATCAATTTTTTGCTGGAGTAGGCGGAGAAGACATGGCTGATTATAAGCCTGAAATTAAATCAGAGTTAATCGGACCTGCTGCGGCATTTTCTAAGCATCTTAAAGGAGAGGTAGAAATTACTCATACTATTATATGCGGAGATAATTTCATCGGAAGTAATCCAGATGAGGCTTTGAATATTATAATTGGATTTTTAAAAGATAAAGAGTTTGATATATTTTTTGCAGGTCCTGCTTTTAGAGCTGGACGTTACGGTGTTGCATGTGGTAAAGTATGTAAGGCTGTAAAAGATCAATTCAAAGTTCCTGTAATCACTTCTATGAATGATGAAAATCCTGGTGTTGATATGTTCAAAAAAGATATGTACATATTTAAAGGTGGTGCTTCTGCTGCTGCTATGGGTAAAGATACTTTAGCTATGAGTAAGTTTGCTGTTAAACTTTTAAAAGGTGAAGAGACTTTACCTGCTTCAGAAGAGGGCTATTTTGGAAGAGGTGTTAGAAAACAAATTTGGACAAAAGATAATGTTCCAGCTACTGAAAGAGTTATGGATATGCTTCTTAAAAAGATTAAAGGAGAGCCGTTTACTTCTGAGCTTATTATACCTAAAAAAGAATTAGTACCTATAGCAAAAGCTGTAACAAAAGAAGAATTAAAGAAATTAGAAGTAGCTATAGTAACAAGCGGTGGTATAGTTCCAGTAGGAAACCCAGACAGAATACAATCTGCATCTGCTACTAAATGGGGTAAATATGATATATCTAATTTAGATGATTTGGTAGAAGGTGAGTATATGACTATACATGCTGGTTTTGACCCTGCTGCTGCTAATGAAGACCCAGACAGAATAGTTCCGCTTGATGTTTTAAGAGCTTATCAGAAAGAAGGAAAAATAGGCGGCGTATATAAATATTTCTATTCTACAGTTGGTACTGGTACTACTCAGGCTGAAGCTGCACGTATGGGAAGAGAAATTGCTGATGAATTAGTGGAAGCTGGAATAAAAGTTGCTTTACTTGTTTCTACTTGAGGAACTTGTACTCGTTGCGGTGCAACGATGACAAAAGAAATAGAAAAAGCTGGAATAACTATAGTTCAGATTGCCAACTTAATACCTGTTGCAAAAAGTGTTGGTGCTAACAGAATGGTTCCTGCTATATCTATACCATATCCTTTGGGCGATCCTGCAACTACTAAAGAAGAACAATGGGCTTTACGTTATCACAGAGTTGGTGTTGCTCTTGATGCTTTATGTACAGATATAAAAGAACAAACTGTATTTGAAGTAAAAATATAATTTTTAAATAAATTTCATTAATCATATGCAGTGCATTAATAATTATTTTGATGCACTGTATTCAAAATAATCATTAGGAAGGTATATTTATGAGCGACAAGAAACAAATTAATTATACTTTTATAATTTCTATTATAGTTACTTTATTAGTTGTTATATGGGGCATTGCTTCTCCAAAAACTTTTGAAACAGTTGCAAATACTATGTTTAGTTTTTTAGTAGATAAATTCGGTTGGTTTTATACTATTACAATGATGAGTTTTGTAGTGTTTGCTGTATGGATAGGTTTTTTCAGCAAATATAAAAATGTAAGATTAGGTGCTCAGGATTCTAAACCTGAATACAGTTTTTTAACATGGTTTGCTATGTTATTTTCTGCTGGTATGGGTATAGGATTAGTATTTTGGGGAGCAGCTGAACCCATGAATTATTTTGTGGCACCTCTAGGGGCTGAACCAGGAACTCCTGAAGCAGCACAATTTGCTATGCAGAAATCTTTTTTGCATTGGGGATTTCATCCTTGGGCTAATTATGCTATTTTAGCTTTGGCATTAGCTTTAATGCAGTTTAGATATAATAAACCAGGAATGGTAAGCAGTGTATTTATTCCGCTTATAGGAGAGAAAAGAGTAAACGGACCTATTGGAAAAATTATAGATATATTTTCAATATTTGCTACTGTTGCAGGTATTGCTACTTCTTTAGGTCTTGGTACTTATCAAATTAACAGCGGTTTGAAATTCTTATTTAATGTTCCAGAAACAGTTTCTGTACAGTTAAGTATAGTTATAATAATTACTATAATATACATTTTTTCTACAGTTACAGGATTAGACAGCGGTATTAAGCATTTATCTAATATTAATGTTTATATATTCACTTTTGTTATTATAGCTTGTTTTTTAATAGGGCCTAGTATTAAAATATTAGACACTATGATAGAGGCTACTGGCGATTATTTGCAGACATTTATAGGCAGTAGTTTAGAAACTGGGGCTTTCTTTAATAAAAAATGGTATGGTTCTTGGACTATATTTTATTTTGCTTGGTTTATAGCTTGGGCACCTTTTGTAGGTACTTTTATAGCACGTATATCAAAAGGACGTACTATAAAAGAGTTTATTATTGGTGTATTAATAGCTCCTTCTTTGGCTTCTTTTATATGGTTTGTTATAGCTGGTACTATGGGTATAGAACAAGGATTAGAATTTGCTAAAGAAGCTATAAAATCTACTCCTACTACATTATTCAGCGTATTGAGCAATTATACATTTGGAAACATTATTTCTATGATATGTGTTTGTCTGCTTGTAACTTTCTTTGTTACTTCTGCTAATTCTTCCACATTTGTATTGGCTATGTTTAGTTCTAATGGAGATTTGAATCCTACAGGTCCTAAAAAGATTTTATGGGGTGTATTGCAGTCTGGATTAACTTTAGCTTTAATGATAGGTACATCTAATGGACTTCAAATGCTTCAAACTGCTTCTATAGCGGTGGCATTCCCATTTGCATTTATTATGATATTTGCTATGATATCAATAGTAAAGGTTTTGCAAAAAGATTATATTTAATCAATATATTCTATAGATAATATAATTTATAAGAGAGAGTTTATTTTTTATAGGCTCTCTTTTATTTTATATATTCCTTTAATATTTTTACACATTCTTTATTATCAAGCATTTCTGCCCACATTAATGCTGTTGTTCCGTAATTATCTTTTTCGTATAAATCGCTTCCATTTTCTAATAACAGTTTTAATACATCAATACTATTACATTCAGCAGCAAGCATTAAGCAGTTATTTCCATCGCTGTTTTTAGCATTTATGTCTGCTCCGTTTTTTATCAAAACTCTCATATTATCATACAAATTGTTATAAGCAGCCCACATAGCACAGCTGCTTTTATCTTCATCCATTTCATTAATATCTGCTCCATTATCTATTAAGAGCTGTATAATTTCAGGGTTATTTTTTTTTGCTGCCCATATAATAGGTTTTTCTCCATATGTATTTTTTATATTTATATCAGCATTATTATCTAATAATATTTTAACAGCATCTATTTTTCCGTTTCCAGATGCCCACATAATAGGTGTTACGCCTTTTTTATCTTGTATATTTATATCAGCATTATTTTCTATGAGTATATTAACTATATCTATTTTATCATTTTCTATAGCAAACATTATAGCTGATTTACCGTTAATATCTTTTTATTTATATTAATTTCTTTTTTTATTAGCTCTTCTGCTATATCATTAAATCCAAAATAAGAGGATAACATTAAGGCATTAGTATCCTTATAAAATACTGCATTATTTATATTTAGTGTTTCATTAATTAAGTTATTTATATCAAGGCTCTTTATTAAATTTATAATATTTTCATTTTCCATAATAATATCCTAATACAATTTTATTTTTTAGGTTTAAATGTTAATGATATAGAGTTTACGCAATGTCTTGTATTTTTTTCTGTAAGATGTTCTCCCTGAAATACATGTCCTAAATGTCCGCCGCAATTACTGCATGTTATTTCTATTCTGTATCCGTCTTCATCTAATGATCTTCTTACAGCTCCTTTTATCTCATCATCAAAACTAGGCCAGCCGCAATGTGATTTGAATTTGTCTTCTGAACGGTATAATTCAGCACCGCATTGTTTGCAGCAGTAGACCCCTTCTTCAAAAAAATCATTATATTTTCCTGTAAACGGATATTCAGTACCTTTAAAAATTATTACATTTTTTTCTTCTTGCGTAAGCTCTCTTTTTTCCATAGTATATTTTTACCTCCTTTTTTATTTAATTTAAAATTATAAAAAACTATTTATAATACTTTTTATTTTATCATTTGGAATATCTTTTATATTTATAATATCTTTAGGTTTATCAAGACTTTTAGAAATTTCCTTTTCAAATAGTCCTACATTATACCAATTATCACTTTTGTATCCTACATTATGATAAGTACCTATAAGATTAAATCCTAAAGAATAATGAAGTTTTTCGCTTTTTTCATTAGGCAGTGTAACTTTAGAATATACATTTTTTATTCCCTGATATTTCAAAATCTCTATAATTATAAAGCATAATTTTCTGCCTATGCCTTTAGAAGTATTTGAATTATCTATATATACAGAAAGCTCTGTATTCCAGTTATATGCTTCTCTTTCCATAAACTTATTAGCATAAGCATATCCTATTATTTTGCCACTTTCATCTTCGCATACTAAATACGGATATTTTTTAATTATATTTTCTATTCTTTTTTTGAACTCTTCTTCAGTTGGGAGTTTGTACTCAAAAGTAATAGGGGTATCAATATAATGAGAATATATTTTTAGTATTGATAAAGTGTCTTCTATAGCAGCTAGTCTTATTTTCATTTTTATTTCTTTTTTATTTATTTTAAATTATTATTTTATTATTATATACTGCAATTATATTTTTGGGAATATCAGTTGGTCTTTTATAATAAAATCGTTGACTTTTTTTTATAGTATGATATTATATATGAAGCCGATTATATTGGTAAACTTTTCCATAATAGCAAAACGCTCTTAAATTATTAATTATTTTAATAATTAGAAAAGACGTTGTTACTTTAATTTTAAGTAATCAAAGCATTATGATTTTTAATAATACTAATGTTTTTTATAATGTATGAAATTTATGGATAGGGTGCCGTAGTCGGTACTCTATTTTATTTTAAAGGATATGATTATGTCATTACCAGTTATGAAAGACCTTTTAGAGGCAGGCGTACATTTCGGACACCCAACTAGAAAATGGGACCCTAGAATGAAACCATTTATTTTCCAAGAGAGAAATGATATCTATATCATCGACCTTATGAAAACTTTAACTTATGTAAAAAAAGCATATGATGCAGTTAAAGAAATGGCTAGAAATGGCGGAAATGTTCTTTTTGTAGGCACTAAAAAACAAGCTTCACAAAGCATAAAAGAAGCAGCTGAAAAATGCGATATGTACTATGTTAATAACAGATGGCTTGGCGGTATGCTTACAAACTTTGCTACTATCAAAAAAAGTATTGCTAGACTTAAAAGAATAGAAAAAGAAGAAGTTGACGGTACATTCGATAAACTTCCTAAAAAAGAGGTTATTTTACTTCTTAAAGAAAAAGAAAGATTAGAAAAAAACTTTGCTGGTATTAAAGATATGGAAAACTTGCCAGACATGCTTTTCGTAATAGATCCTATGCAGGAGGCTATTGCTGTGAGCGAAGCTAGAAAATTGGGAATACCTGTAGTTGCTGTAGTAGACACTAACTGTAACCCAGAAGTAATTGACCACCCTATACCTGGTAACGATGATGCTATCAGAGCTATAAGTTTATTTGCTGGTGTTGTTGCTTCTGCTGTTATAGAAGGTCAGAATGAAGCAGGTAAAGAAACATTGGCTAAACATGACTCTTCAAGCGAAGTACCAGAAGAAGAAGTTTATGACAATAGTGCTACTGAAGCGGCTGAAGCTATTGCTGAACAATATGGTGTTTCTCAGGAAGATGATGAGTAATTAAATACTAAAAATAATAAATTAAATATATAAGGATAATTTTCAATGGCAAATATTAATATGGATATTATTAAGGAGCTTAGAGAACGTACAGGTGTAGGCATTATGGACTGTAAAAAAGCTCTTCAAGAAACTGACGGTGATATGGATAAGGCTATTCGCCTTCTTAAAGAAAAAGGTGCTGCTGTTGCTGCTAAAAAAAATGAGCGTACAGTTAAAGAAGGTTCTATAGGTTTTTGTGTTAATGATGATAAAAATAAACTTGCATGCATAGAACTTCAATGCGAAACTGATTTTGTTGCTAAAAATGAATTATTTATCAATTTAGCTAAAGAGATTGCCAATACTGCTATGGGATTTGATGATGTGTCAGTAGATTCTCTTCTAAATGCTAAAGGTTCTAATGGCGACACTATTCAAGGTATGATAAATGAAGGTATACAGAAATGGGGAGAAAAAACAGTACTTGCAGAAGCTAAAGTTATGAAAACAGATGGTTTCTTTGGTACTTATTGCCACTTCAATAATAAACTTGTTGCTATAGTAGAATTTGATGTTAAACCAAAAGGTAAATGTATAGAAATAGCAGATCAAATAGCTATGCATGTTGCTAGTGAAAAACCTTTGGCTTTGAATAGGGAAGGAATTGACCCTAACGCTGTTAAAGAGCAAAAAGAAATATTTGAAAAACAAGTTAGAGATGCTGGCAAACCAGAAAATATGATAGAAAAAATAGTTGATGGTAAAATGAGTTCTTGGTATTCTGAAAGCGTGCTTATAGACCAAAAATTATTTACTGACAACAAAATCTCTATTAAAAGTTTGATAGATGAAATCTCTAAAGAAGCAGGTTCTCCAGCTACTATTAAAAACTTTGTAATTGTTTCATTAGGTTTATAATTAAATAATTACTTAAAAATAAAAATTAAGCGGATTGTTATTTTTATGCAGTCCGCTTTTCTATTATCATATTATGGTATATACCTAAACAAATATGATTTGTCAGTTTTGAGTTATTAATAAATGTAATTATAAGTTATAAAAACATAAAGTATTATTAGTTGTTAATAAAATAAGTTTTATAAGTTTTAAATGTAAAATAAATAATTTATTTTACATAATAATAGGTAATCAGCCGCTACCACTTCGGGTACTTCCTCACTTCGTTCAGTCGCGTTGACATTTGATAATAATAAATAATACCGTGCGGGAAGGTGCACGCGAAGCGTCCCGAACGAAGATGAGGGGGAGCTCGCTGTTGACAAACTTAAAAATTTTCAGTATATATCAATTAATCTCAAAAGTATAATGCGTAACAGCCTCGTCAGGACGGAAATAATCGCTGCCCTTGTCTTTAATTATTTTTAACATATCAGCCATAGCTTTATAGTATAAGAAATAATAATCATACTTTTTGTAGTCTTCCATAGTTTTAGAAGCCTCAAGTAAAGCATAATATTTCTGTGAAAGATTCAAAGCCGTTTCGTATTGGCTGTTTAATTTAAATTGCCTGTCATAATCCACCAAACGCACTATTTTGCTGTTGAAAGTAAATAAATCAGCTCCTCCGCTCTCCCAGCCTATAGCGGAAGTTAATTGATTATTAGGCACAACATTAATCCAGTCGGATTCCTGTGCTTTGTCTGGAGGAATTGAAGACACTTGTAATTGATAATAGCCAGACTTTTTAATATGCTCTTCTGTAACGGTAAAGTTAGTTTCAAATCTGTCAACCGTTTCCATAATCTCTTTAATTGGCGGCATAGGATAAGTACTGTTGAAAGTCCTGTAATATTTGCCGTTTAACTCAGTGTATGAAGGCTCGAAAGGCGTACCGTCAGGAGGTTCGTATGATAATAAAGGAACTTCATAATCAAATGTCCTATATATTCCAAGTTTAGAGATATCTACATCTTTTTCTTCTTTCCAGTTTATACCGTCTTCTGTTGACCATGTTTTTGAGGCATCTGCAGCAGGTTCACTAGTATATTTCCAAAGATTATCATTTTTATCATACTCATAATAATGAATATCGCCGCTTTCAAATACATATAATTTATTTTTATCATATAAATCATACCGAATATATATATGTGTTTTTCTTCCTTCGCGTAGAGGAAATTCATGTTCTATCCAATTATTATTATCTGAAGTATCTTTATTTACATCAACACTATAATATCTCATTCCAATACTAAATTTAGGAGCAGAAGGATCTCTGTATCCTTCAGGATTTGTATCAATAGGGCTTTCCTAAGCAAAAAGAAATAATCTGCCCTTAAGATAAAATAGTGATGAAAAACTTAAACCATGTACACCATATCTACCCTGTATAGTAGGATTATCTTTATTAGGCTTTGGAATATAATAAGTTTTATTTTCTCTATTTGCCGAGTATGCCCAATTTATAAGACTGTCTGATTCTCTGCTGATAAAATCCATAGTATAACTTGTATAGACACCAAAAGGATAGTAAGGAGGTGAATAAATAACACCATCAATATTTAGTTTTTCAAATTTTACTTCATATAAAAATTCGCCGTATGCTTTTTGTTCAGGATTTGATGGTATTGATACTTTATTCGCTTCTATTATTAATTTTTTTGAATTTAGATTAGTCCAATATTCCGTTTGTTCTAAATCACTGCCTGAGGAAAGGCTGTGTATTTTGGTTATTGTACTGCCGTCATTTTCTATTCTTAATACTGCTCCTTTGCCTGTGTGGTTAAGTGTTTTTGTGTTTGGGTTGTATTGGTATTCATTTGTAGCTAAAACATACCAGTCATTTTTAAACTTAAATCTTCTTCCATATCCGCCGAACACTGTACCGTTTGCCACTACTTCGGGTTTCACTTCGATTGGCTTTTCTTCAATATCTCCTTCCTCTGGAGGCGTTGGAACTGGGGTTGGGTTTGGGTAGTCTGGTATTTCTGGTTTATCATCTTCTATATTTGGAAATGCTGTTGGGGGTGGTATATATGTGGGGCTTAATAAATTAATCTTCTTACATGACATTATCAATACTACTATCAAAATCAATAAAAGAAGTAAAAAATACATTTTCTTATTAATAAAGTTCTTTTTCATATAATAACTCCGTTACTTTTTACTGTAGAATTATCCCTTTATTAATTAATACGTAAAAAATTAAATATGCACGTAAAAAAATTGAAAATTTTTTAAAAAAATAGGCTTTTGAATATTAATAAATAATAAACAAAAACCTATAAATAAAAAATATATATCGGAGGCTAAAATTTGTGAATGTCTATGTTTTTTTCTAATCTTTCTAATTCACTTTTTAAAAATTCTTTCCATTTGTCTGCTCTGAATATCGGAGAAGTTATGAATATATCTTTATCTCCTCTTCCAGACATATTAACTATAATTACATCATCTTTTGTGTATTGTTTGGCATATTCTATAGCCTTAGCACCAGCATGGGCACTTTCTAATGCAAATATTACTCCCTCATTTCTAGCAAACTCTTTAACTGCATTAATTGCTTCTTTGTCAGTAGCATAAGTAAACTCTATTCTTCCAGATTCTCCCAAATATGCAAGCTGAGGACCTACACCGGGATAGTCCAAACCAGCAGATATAGACATAGTTTCTGATATTTCGCCATTTTCTTTTAATATAAATTTGCTCATATACCCTTGAGCTGCTACATCTTTGGCATAAGGGTTTTTCATTCTAATGGCATTTTCTCCGAGGTTCATGCTTATACCGCCTGCTTCAACAGCTATTAATTTTGGATTTTCTCTTTCTATAAAAGGCTCAAAAAATCCTATAGCATTAGAACCGCCACCTACGCATGCTATCATAGCTTTAACATTTAAATTCTTTTCTTGTATTTGTTTATCCAATTCTTTTCCTATTACCGATTGGAAAGTCCTGACAATATCAGGGTAAGGGCTAGGTCCTACTGCACTTCCAAGCAAATAGTGAGTATCTTTTAAATCTTTAACCCAATCTTCTAATGCCGCATCAACAGCATCTTTAAGTCCTCTTCCTCCTCTGGTGACCGACACTACATTAGCTCCGTATAGTTCCATAGAGGCTACATTAGGCTGCTGTCTTTTTACATCTATCTCGCCCATATATATAGAACATTCAAGTCCTAGCTTGGCACATGCTGCAGCGGTGGCAAGTCCATGCTGACCTGCTCCTGTTTCTGCGATAATCTTCTTCTTTCCCATCTTCTTGGCTAAAAGTGCCTGACCTATTGAATTGTTAATCTTATGTGCTCCTGTATTTGCTAAGCCTTCAAGTTTCACATATATTTTAGCACCGCCGATTTTTTCTGATAGGTTTTTAGCATACATTAGAGGAGTAGGTCTTCCTATAAAATCAGCTCTTAATTCCTCAAGCTCGCTTAAAAACTCTTTGTCATTAATGTAATGTGCAAATGCTTCTTCCAATTCAATTAATAATTTCTCTAATGGTTCTGGTACGAATCTCCCTCCGAATTTACCGAAGAACCCCTTATTACTGTTTTTCATAATCATAAATCCTTAAATTAAAATGTTTTTCTTAGTAATATTACTTTATATAGTAATATTAACACATCTATAAAATTTGTCAAGATATTTTTTTATTTTTATTATCAAAAAATAGTTTATAATAATTTAATAAAATGCCTATTGGAGTTATGCTGATGATGAAAGACAGAATAGAAAGCCTATTTGTTCAGGCAAGATTTTATTTTAATTTGGAGAAATATTCTTCTGCACTTAGAATATATTTTAAGATAATAAACTGTTTTGAAAATTATGATGAAGTATTAGAAAGCAATTATAAAGACAGATATTTTGCAAGAAGCTATTATAAAACAGCATTGACATTATATTATTTAAATAGATATGAAGAGGCTATAGATTATTACAGTAAGGCTATAGAGATTAATCCTCTTTATGAAAAGGCTTTTATAAACAAAGGCATAATACTTGCAAAGTTAATGGCATTTGATGAGGCTTTATACTCATTTAATATGGCTCTGGAAATAAATGATAAATCCGAGATATCTTATTTTAATATAGGCATTATATATTCAAGACTTGAAAGATACGAAGACGCTTTATATTACTTTAATAAGGCTTCAGAACTAGGATATGATTATGCATATTTGAATGTTGCTATAGTATTAGAGAAGATTGGTAAAATAGAAGAAGCATTTGAGGCATATGATAAAGCAGTGGCTATAAATAAATCTTTGGAGGTAATTTATTTAAATAAGGCTAGTCTTCTTATAAATATAAAAAAATATAAAGAGGCTATAGAATGTTTAGATAAATCTTTATCAATTTTAAATGAAAGAAATTCAAAAGGCGACACTATCATAAAAAATAAGGATTATATAGAGTATATAGAAATAGGCATGATGGAAAATGACACTATATACGACAGAATATATTTTTTAAAATCTGAGGCACTTATAGGTTTAGAGCAGTACGATTATGCTTTAACTCTTATATTAAATATCAAAGATTCTAAAAGTGTTAATATATTCAGCATTATATCAAGATTTATAGAATATATAGGCATAGAAAAAATTATTAATACAATATTAAATGAAAATAGTTTCTGGACAGAAGAAAAAGAAGAATATTTTAATTTTATAGTAAGGGATATAAATATTGAAAATAGAATAAAATTAAAAAAGCTATGGATACTGCAGTATGTGTTTTTATATTTGGTATCAGTAAAAGATAATGATAAAGTTAATGAAATATCGCATTATACAAGTATTGAAGTATTTGATGACATGGCGTTTGATAAGAGATATGATAAAGCAGATAACTCGAAATACAATACATACTTAAAGAAAAATAAACTTAGAATGACAAGCATAAAAAATGCAAATGATCCTAAAGAAGGCAAGATATTGATGCAGCTTCTAAGAAATAATAATGTCAATTCAAAATATGCAAGCATTAATAATTTTATAGCATTACAAACATCATTCAGTAGATGTAAAGACTCTCTTACTATGTATAGACTATACGGCAAATATGACAACAAAGAAGGTACGGGCTGCTGTTTAGTATTTGATAAATCTTTTTTTGATACATCTTTTAATAACTGCGGATCTAGTATTTTATTTTCATTTTCTTATGACAAAAATAATTATTCTAATATTGAGTTTTATGAAGAGCAGACTTTGCCTTTGTATTTTGTATTATATTATAATTACAAAAAAAAATGAAATAATATTTAATCCATGCGAATCAGATTATGATAATCTTATTATTAATCTAAATAAAGAATATGATGTTTGGAATGAAGGCAGTAAATTTTATGATAAATTAAAAAACAATATAGGATATATATTTTATTCTATGTTTAAGGTAATAAAGGATTTTAATTTAGAAGAATCGGCATTATCGTATCAGCTTCTTATGAATATGCAGTATTTGATAAAAGATGCTTCATTTATAGAAGAGCAGGAGATGCGTATTATACAGCTTATAGAATATGGAAGTAATCCTCTTCATATTGATGATAAAATGAAACGCTCTTACAAAAATTATCTTTATATATTTGATAACAAGTCATTAAAAGAGGTAATATTAGCTCCTAAAGTAGAAGATGCTGATTTTTTAGTAGAAAAGTTTAATGATAGACTTGCAAAGGCTACAAGTATATATAATTCAAAAAACATAAAAAATAAATATAAGATAAATGTTTATATATCTAATGCTCCTATATCTTGACAAATATGCATTAATAATTATAATTTTAACATAAAAAGTATATAAGGATTTCATTATGAAAAATATTTATTTAGTTTTATTTATAGTTTTGTCATTATTTTTTGTTTCATGCGGAAAGGATAAAAGTGCTATAGATAAGGCAACTGATAAAATAAATGAAAAAATAGATGATGCTTCAGATGCAGCTAAAGATGGTGTAAAAAAAGCAGGCGGGGCATTAGAAGATGTATCAAAAGCTATAGAAAATATTGACACTGATAAATTATTAGAAGACGCTTCAAAAGCTATAGAAAATATTGATACTGATAAATTATTAGAAGATGCTTCAAAGGCTATAGAAAATATTGATACTAATAAATTATCAGAAGATATTTCAAAAGCTATGGAAAATATTGATACTAGTAAATTACTAAATGAAGCTGCAAAAGCTATGGAAAATGTTGACACTAGTAAATTACTAGATGATGCTGCAAAGGCAATAGAAAATATTGACACTAACAAATTACCAGAAGATATTTCTAATGCTCTAAAAAATATTGATACTGGTAAATTATTAGATGATCTTTCTAAAGCTATAGAAAATGCAAAAAAATCTAATTAATAATTAAAGAGAAAAATTATGTCAAAAAAAATAGCTATAGTAGTATGGAGTAAGACAGGCAACACTAGATTAATGTCTAAGGCTATAAAAGAAGGTGCTGAAAGTGTAGGAGCTTCTGTTGAAGTTTTTAAGTCTTATAATTTTGGCATAGAGGAAACCGAAAGTTATGATACTATAGCTTTTGGCTGTCCTGCTATGGGTGCTGAAACTTTGGAAGATACAGAGTTTTTACCTATGTATGAAACAATCAAACCTTATTTAAAAAATAAAAATATATTTCTATTTGGTTCTTATGGCTGGGGTGATGGAAAATGGATGAGAGATTGGAGAGAAGATGCTATTAATAATGGTATATCTTTATTTAGAGAGCCAATAATAGCAAAAGAAACACCTTCAAATGATATACTTGATGAATTAAAAAGTGTAGGAAGAGAATTAGCATCTGCTTAAAAAATTATATATTGGAACAATTTTTATTTTATCAATTGGTGCACATTATACAGAATTATGAACTTTTTTGCTGTACACACCATACCTAACGGTACTTCCTTCGTTTGCGGGTGGGCTTCACCAAAAGTTTTTATCCTTCGTATACATTTCACAAAAACGCAATTTCTAGAACTTTATATTTTTAAAATATGTATTAAATGTATGATAGTATATAAATTCAGACTAAAAATTCAGTTCTTTCTCCATAGGCGTACAGCGTATGGTTCTTTTATACCACACCGCAGGCGGATATACATCATAAAAGAAAACTGAGGTGCGGCACGACTGTGAAGCCCTGAAATATTTTAAATTTAAAAAATTAATTTTGACAAATTATAATTGTTTAGGTATATACTAAATTAATTATAAATGTAAACCTGTCAATTTAATTATTGAGTTTATAATATATTTTTAAGTAAGTTTATAGTTAATGGCAATAAAATGTAACATAATAAAAAATAGATTATCTAAAGAATTTTTTGTCCAAATACTCTTTTGAAAGTCTTAATACAAAAGGTCTTCCATGAGGGCAGTTTGTAAGTATATTTTCTTCTTCAAGCAAATCAAGTAATGTCTGCATATCACTGTTTGAAAGTTTATCTCCAGCCTTTGGTGAATATTTGCATGATATTGTAGAGCAGGTATGTT
Organism: Brachyspira sp. G79; assembly: GCF_002379365.1. Classification (GTDB taxonomy): domain Bacteria; phylum Spirochaetota; class Brachyspiria; order Brachyspirales; family Brachyspiraceae; genus Brachyspira. The sequence goes on from NZ_JQIU01000008.1 coordinate 366,121, forward strand.
TTATTATTTTTTCTAAATTATTATTGTCGCCTTTATTTATATAAATGTCTAAAATGTCTTTTATTATTTTTTCTATTTTTTGATTTCTAGGGATATATATTGGTATATCCTCCATTATAATGCTATGTTTTGAATTAGTTTCAAATTTTATTCCTATCTCTTCTATTGATTTTTTTGAAGAGTTTAAAATATCAATTTCATAATCCTTGTATTCTATTTCGCATGGTATAAGCAGTTTCTCATATTCTATTTTTTTTGATATAAGAGTTTTATATATTCTTTCATAATTAAGCCTTTCATAAGCGGCATGCTGATCTATTATATACATTTCATTACCGCGCTCGGCTACTATATATGATGAAAATACCTGTCCTACGGCTTTTGTATATTCTCCGAATTCTGTATTATTATGATTTGAAAGTGTTTCATTGTAATTAATTGTTTTTTGGTATGTATTATTAAATGTATAACTTTTTGAACGATTTTCATTTGAATAGTTTTGAACTGTTTGATTGTTATTATTAACTATATTATTATTTTTTGAATTATTGGCATTGTCAATATTATTATCAAAATTATTATTCTGTATAGGAAAAGTAGGTGTGATATCTTTATCAAGATCAACTTCTATGTTAACAGAATCAAAATTATTTACCGAATTTATATTATTTGATATAGCATTATACAGTATTCCAGAAATTTCTCTTTCATTTTTTATTCTCACTTCTTTTTTGCTGGGGTGAACATTTACATCTATTTTACTACTATCAATATTAATATATAAGAAGAAGAAAGGATAACGCTCTTTTGGTATGGCATTAGAGTACGCATTTTTAATAGCGTAGGATAGAACTCTATTTTCTATAGGTCTGTTATTTAAGAATATAAAATTATTTTTTCTAATGGATTGGCTTATTTTTGAGTTTGAAAATAGCCCGTAAATTAACACATCATTTTTTTCTATCTCAATTTCTATTAAGTTTCTAAATATATTGCTGTCGGATAAATAATTTTCGATTCTGTCTTTTATGTTATCCGCTTTTATATATGAACTTACTACTTTTCCATTATTTTTAAGTTTCATTGAAATTTGAGGCTGTACCAATGCCTCCATATCAAAAACTTCTTTAACAAGAAAAAACTCCCTTGAAATGTGTTTTAAAAATTTATATCTTGCAGGTATATTATAGAATAAATTTTTAGCTATAACTTTTGTACCCTGTGAGGCAGCAGAAGGTTTATGCTCTATTATTTTACCGCCTTCTATAATTATTTTTCCTCCGTTATTTTCATCTCTGCTTTTTGAAACGATTTCTAAATTTGTAACATCCGATATAGAAGCTAAAGCCTCTCCCCTAAAACCTAATGTATATATGGAGTCTAAATCTTCTATAGAATGTATTTTACTTGTAGCATGATGAGTAACAGCAAGAGGAAGCTCATCAAAATGTATTCCATCTCCGTTATCTTCTACAATCATGGATTTTATTCCTGCTTCTTCAACAGATACTTCTATATCTGAAGCTCCAGAATCAACAGCATTTTCAAGCAGTTCTTTAAGCATAGAAGCAGGTCTTTCTATAACTTCTCCAGCAGCTATACGATTAGCCACAGATTGAGGCAGTTTCATTATATTTTTATTCATAGTTTTTATATTTTATCATAAAATAAAATAAAAAGAAATAATATTTTTATATATGTATTTTTCAATATATAAAATTAATGTTTATTATTGGGCTATCATTTAGAGTTTAATGTAACTGGTAACAAATTATTATATTTTTTTTGTTGTTTAATGTATATATTATATTTATTATTTGGTTTATATTTAAGCAGTATATTATATAAATTATATAATATATATAGTAAATTTAAATGCAGATAATATACTATAGTTAGGTATAATAAAAATTTGTAATATTTAATTGAAATTGATAAAAAAATGTATTATACTAAAAGCAACGCATTAATATTATAAATAGAAATGCATAAAAATTAATAATTCTTTGGAGATTAAAATTATGTCTAGAAAAATAGTAATAGCTAGTGCCTGCCGTACAGCAATAGGAAGTATGGGCGGAGCTTTAAGTACTGTTCCAGCAGCTGAACTTGGTGCAATAGTAATAAAAGAAGCTTTAAATAGAGCTAAAGTAGCTCCAAATCAAGTAGATATGGTGTATATGGGCTGTGTTATACAGGCTTCACAAGGTCAGAATGTTGCCCGTCAATGTTCTATAAAAGCAGGTTTGCCAGTAGAAGTTCCTGCTATGACTCTTAATGTAGTTTGCGGTTCTGGGCTTGATGCAGTTAATGTTGCTGCTAATATGATAGCTGCAGGAAATGCTGATATAGTAGTAGCAGGCGGTACAGAAAATATGTCATTGGCTCCTTATGCTCTTAAAAAAGCACGTTATGGATACAGAATGGGTAATGACACTATTATTGATACTATGGTTAATGATGCTCTTTGGGATGCATTTAATAACTATCATATGGGTATAACAGCAGAAAATATCTGTGATGATTGGAAACTTACAAGAGAAGAATTAGATGCATTTGCTGCTAATTCTCAGCAAAAAGCTGTTAAAGCTCAAGAATCAGGAGCTTTCACAAAAGAAATAGTTCCAGTAACAGTAAAAACTAAAAAAGGTGAAGTAGTTGTAGACAAAGATGAAGGTCCTAGACCTGGTACTACAGTAGAAACTTTAGCTAAATTAAAACCAGCTTTTAAACCAGATGGCGGAAGAGTAACAGCAGGTAATGCTTCTAGTATTAATGACGGAGCTGCTGCTGTAGTAGTAATGAGCGAAGAAAAAGCTAAAGAATTAGGCATTAAACCTATGGCTACTTGGATTGCAGGCGGTTTAGGCGGTGTTGAACCTAGAATTATGGGTATCGGACCAGTTGCAGCTACTAAAAAATTAATGGCTAAAACAGGTTTAACTATTAAAGACTTCGATATTATTGAATCTAACGAAGCTTTTGCTGCTCAGTCAGTTGCTGTTGGTAAAGAATTAGGTATAGATGTTGAAAAACAACTTAACCCTAACGGAGGAGCTATAGCTTTAGGACACCCAGTAGGTGCTTCAGGCTGCAGAATTTTAGTTACATTACTTCATGAAATGGAAGCTAAAAATGCTAAAAGAGGTCTTGCTACTCTTTGTATCGGCGGCGGTATGGGCTGTGCTACTATTGTAGAAAGAGAATAATGATATTTGGTTATTTTTTATAAAATTAAGTGTTATGGGTTTGATTTTTTTAATGAGATAGCCTTATCAAATTAAGGTTATTAGATTTCATATAGTCGTGTTTTATATTTTAAGACATGGCTATATGAAAAATTATTTTATTATTGCTTATAAAAATTATTATACTTTTTTTATAAGTAATAGTAATTTTAAAGTGATAAATAAGTAATTATAACTGATAAAATAAGTTGTGGTGTATTTATAGGCGAGTTTATCACTAGCAATAAATGTGATAAACGAGCAGCTTATAACTGACAAAGGAAGTTATAAGCTATTTGTAAGCGAGTTTATCACTAGCAATAAAAAGGAGAAATCAATGGAATTCGTTAAATATGAAGAGAAAGGCATGATTGGTATTATTACTATCAGCAGAGAAAAAGCTCTTAATGCCTTAAACTCTCAAGTGTTAGATGAAATAGAAAAGACTTTTGACAGTGTTGATCTTAATAATATAAGATGTTTAATATTAACTGGAGCAGGTGAGAAATCATTTGTAGCAGGTGCTGATATATCTCAAATGAGTACATCTACTAAGGCAGAAGGTGAGGCTTTTGGTAAAAAAGGTAATGATATATTTAGAAAAATTGAAACATTCCCTATACCAGTAATAGCTGCTGTTAATGGTTTTGCTTTGGGCGGCGGATGTGAGATAGCTATGAGCTGTGATATTCGTATATGTTCTGATAATGCTTTATTCGGTCAGCCTGAGGTTGGTCTTGGTATTACTCCTGGTTTCGGAGGTACTCAAAGACTTCCTAGAATAGTAGGTGTTGGAATGGCTAAACAAATGATTTATTCAGCAAAAAATATAAAGGCTGATGAGGCTTTAAGAATAGGACTTGTTAATGCTGTTTATCCTCAGGCAGAACTTATGGCAGCTGCAGAAAAATTAGCTTCTTCAATAGCTTCTGCTGCTCCTATAGCTGTAAGAAATAGCAAAAAAGCTATTAATGAAGGCTTACAAGTTGATATGGATAAAGCTATTGTTATAGAAGAAAAATTATTTGGAAGCTGTTTTGAAACAGAAGATCAAAAAGAAGGTATGAAGGCTTTCTTGGAAAAAAGAAAAGTAGAAAAATTTGTTAATAAATAATTATTAGAATGCTAAATATAAAAATTGTGAGCTATAGTAAATCTATTTGCTATATATTTTGTCTCAATGATACAGTGCGAGCGAACAATTTTTATTTGCAATAATAAAAAAATAATAATTTTTAAAATTAAGGAGTTAAAAAATGAAAGTAGGTGTAATTGGTGCTGGTGCTATGGGTTCTGGTATAGCACAGGCTTTTGCTCAAACAGAAGGTTATGAAGTTTATTTGTGCGATATAAAAGAAGAATTTGCTGCAGGCGGTAAAGATAGAATTGCTAAAAGTTTTGCTGGAAGAGTTGCTAAAGGCAAAATGCAGCAGGCTGATGCTGATAAAATTTTAGCTAAAATTACTACTGGTCTTAAAGATATTTGTAAAGATGCAGATTTAATAGTTGAAGCTGCTTTCGAAAATTTAGAAGTTAAGAAAACAACTTTCAAAGAATTACATGAAATTTGCAAACCAGATTGTATATTTTCTTCTAATACTTCTTCGCTTTCTATTACTGAAATAGGTGCGGGTATGGGAAGACCAATTGTTGGTATGCACTTCTTCAATCCTGCTCCTGTTATGAAGTTGGTTGAAGTTATTTCTGGTCTTAATACTCCTAGAGATGTTGTTGAAAAAGTTATTAAAATATCTCAGGAAATAGGTAAAACTCCAGTAGAAGTTAATGAAACAGCTGGTTTTGTTGTTAACCGTATACTTGTTCCTATGATTAATGAAGCTATTGAATTATATGCTATGGGTATAGCTTCTGCTGAAGGTATCGATAATGCTATGAAATTAGGAGCTAATCACCCAATGGGACCTCTTGCTTTAGGAGATTTAATTGGTCTTGATATAGTACTTGCTATTATGGAAGTTCTTCAAAAAGAAACAGGAGATCCTAAATACAGACCTAGTGCTTTGCTTAGAAAAATGGTTCGTGGCGGATTACTTGGTCAAAAAACTGGTAAAGGTTTTTATGATTATTCTAAAAAATAATTAAATAGTATTTTTGTTTATTTATGTTAAGAATTAATGCGGGGGACTATATGTTCCCCGTATTTTTTTAGTCTATTTATTGAATAAATTTGATATTATTGATTAAGGTTAAAAAAGTATAAAAAATTATGAAGTTTAATTGTATTTTTTTATTAGTTTTTATATAATTAAAAAATAAAAAATAAAATTATTAGGACAATTTATTATGAAATATACTGAGATAAACGATGAAGGAATAGAAAAATTAATGGACATATTCTATGCAAGAATAAGAGTTCATAAAGATTTAGGACCTATATTTAACGGTGCGGTTGGTATAGATGATGAATCTTGGGAAAGACATAAAGAAAAAATAGCAAAATTTTGGAAAACTATGCTATTGAATAAAAGACTTTATATGGGAAATCCAGTTCAGCCTCATATTAATTTACTTCCTTTTGATATAAAATTATTTGATACTTGGCTTGAATTGTTTAAAGAATGTTTAAACGAGGTTTTTGAAGAAAAGGCCGCCAATAAATATTATGAGGTTGCAGAAAATATAGGAAGAAATTTTAAAGCTGTATTATTTCAGCAGTAATATTAATAGGCAAGGGATAAATTATTTATCTTTTGCCTTATATTTTTGATATATTATCTCTAATTTTTTCTAATATTTTTATAAATTTATCAGTGTCTTCTGTATTTAGTTCTTTTACTATTGTTTCTAAAACTTTTTTTTCATAGTTTTCTATAATTGGAAGTTCTTTTTTTGATTTTGGGGTAAGATACAGTGAAAAAGCTCTTTTATCTAGTTTATTTTCTCTTCTCTCTATGAAAGATTTTACTTCTAATTTATCTATCATAGCTTTTACTGTGTTTTGATCTTTGTCTAATCTTATTGAGAGTTCTTTTTGAGATATCCCTTCTTCTTTAGCAAGTTCTTTTAATACTATTAACTGTTCGGGTGTAATATCAAAATCAATTATTTGTTTACCTATATACTGATATATTTTTCTTGCAGTATAACAAACATCGTATCCTATATTTTTAATATTAAGCTCCTTATATAAAAAATGCTATCATATTTTTATAATGATAGCATATAATTTATTTTTTGTTAATAGCTTATATTATTAATTATTGTTCAGCTCTTTTTATTAATGAGTTTAAATATTTTTCCATATCCTCTTTTGACATAATAAATGGATTTTCTTCGCCGTTTTTTAAATTTCTTACTTTTTCTAAATTGGTATATCCGTTATCAGCAAATAAATGTGCTGTGAGAGAAACTCTTGCATTTCTTGACAGAGCTTCTTTTTTGAAATATTCTGCTGATTTTTTATATTCTGATATTAATTCTTTTTCTTTTGGAAGTCCAGTTCCTCCCCAAAGTACAGCAGTATATTCTTTTCCTCTGAATTTTATGGGAAATATAAAAGAAGTGCATCCAGCAGTATGACCTGGTGTTTCTAATATAGTTATACTCATCTCTCCTAAAGTTATTACATCTTTATCCTTTGAATAAATATCAACTTTGGTTTTTGGAGAACGAGGAGAATTTGCTCCAGTGTTTAAATTATACATTAACTCTTCATCTGTTTTTGTTAATACAACTTTAGCACCGTATTTTTCCCTTAAATATTTTGCTCCGCCGTAATGATCTCCATGACCATGACTTAATATTATATATTTTAAGTTTTTAGGGTCTAATCCAAAACCTTTGATACCTTCTTCTATGAGTTTGGCATCTCTGTCGTCCCACATAGAGTCTATAAGTATAAGTCCGTCAGAAGTATTTATTACCCAAGCTACAACACTTACAGAGCCTATACAGTATACATTATCAAATACTTTTGCAGGCTTTAGAGGAGTGTTGTCATTTAGGTAATCCATTGGGGTTTTTTCGGCTGCAAATACTGAAAAAAACGATATTAAGAAAATTAAACAAGTTTTTTGTAATAAGTTTATCAATTTTTACCTCCTATTGATATTTTATGTCATAAATATAATACGTATACGTACTATTGTCAATATGTAATTTTTATATAAAAAATAAAAAAATTCTATATTTGATTATTATAATAATATTTCATATATGTTATAATTAAATATATCTTATTTTGGAATGAATTATGTTAAGAAGGCTGATATTTATAATTTTTATTTTATCTTTAAATATTTTGTATTCTCAAGAGGAGCAAGAGCCTCCTGTTAATATACCAATAATAAAAGCTGTTGCAAACAATGATATTAATGGTTTAAAAAAGCTGATAAATGAAGGTTCTGATATTAATATAAAAGATACTGAAGGCAATACGCCTTTAATATGGGCTTCACTTTTAGGATATGAAAAAATAGTTAAGGAGCTTTTAGCAAATGGAGCTGATATTAATATGGGTAACAGTTTTGGAAATACTCCAATAATGGCAGCGGTTCTTGAAGGTAGCAGCAGTACTGTAAAGGAACTAATATCGAGTGGTGCTGATTTGAATCTTAAGAATAAAGATGGATGGACTGCTTTAATGTGGGCTTGTGTTAAAGGAGATTTATCAGTGTTGAGAATGCTTGTTAATGCTAAGGCAGATATAAATATAAAAGATATTAACGGCAGTACGCCTCTTATGGTAGCTTCTGACAGCGGTTATTCTGGTATTGTTAAAGAATTAATAAAATTTGGAGTCGATGTTAATCAAAAAAATAATTTTGGGGATACTGCTTTGATGATGGGTTCTATTATAGGCGATGTAACAATTGTAAGAGACTTAATTAAAGCTGGGGCTAATATAAATGAAAAAGGCTCTAACGGAGGAAGTGCTTTAATATATGCAGCAAGATTTGGAAAAATAGATGCTGTTAGGGAATTAATAAAAAATAATGCCGATGTTAATATATCTGCTGATGATGGTACTACTCCAATATTGGCGGCATGTATAGACGGATATAGTGATGTAGTAAAAGAACTTATAAAAGCTAATGCTGATATTAACAGAGCTGATAATGTTGGGTATAATCCATTAGTAGTTTCTTCAATAGAGGATCATATAGTTATTGTAGAGGCTCTTATTGATGCGGGGGCTAATATAGATTTTTCTACCAAAGAGGGATACACTCCGTTAATGGGGGCTGCTATAAAAGGAAATATTGAAATGGCTCAGGTTCTGCTTGATGCTGGGGCTGATATTAATTATAAAGCAGATAATGGAAAAACTGCTTTGATAATGGCCGAAGAAAAAGAACAGGAAGATATGGTTAATTTTTTAAAGGCTAACGGTGCTAAGTAGTTTCTATATTAGACTTGTTTCAAAACTACTTGACGAGATTGAGTATAAAATTATTTATTTTAAAATTACAGACAAAATGTTTTACATGTTGTATACACTATCATTTTAATATATAAACATGCGGTCATTCAGTGACTGTCTGTACCTGCTTCTTTGTTGCCTTAGGCAGGTGTGGTAGCATACACACCGACTGCATTTTTAGTCTAAATTTAAGTCATATTTCATATTTAATATATATTTAAAATAAAAAGTTCTAGCAATTGAGTTTTTTGTGAAACATGCCTGTTGCAAAAACTTTGACGAAGCTGCGGAAAAAAGTTGATAATTCTATGTAAAGTGCATCAGTTGACAAAATAAAATATCTTCAGTATAGTATTAGAATTAGCTAATAAAAATATTTAATTTGTGGTAGAATTTTGTAAGGAATATAAATTATTATGAATATAGAATCATATCCAAAATGGGATAATTATTATATAGAATATGATAATAATTCTGAATTTCAATTGGATAAAACAGAGCGTCCTCCATTAATAGGAAAAAACAGATATGTTCCTAATGGGCTTTATGATGAAAAATGGGGAAATGTTTATGATGCTTATGGTAAAGCAGATTTAACTCCTTATTATATAGAGGCCCTTACAAGTGATGATAATAATGATGTTAATTTTGGAGTGTATGGACTTTATGCTGCAACTACTCATCAGGGAAGTGTTTATAAATCTTCAAAAATGGCTGTTCCTTATTTGGCTGATTTACTTAAGTTTAATAATAATGCTTCAGAATTGGCATGCATATTTCTAGCAAGAATAGCATTAGGAGAAAATCATTTTATTAATACACCGTTTTTTTATAAGACAAAATATTACAGTACTGTTAAAAAATATAAAGATGAAATATTTGATTATTATAATAAAAGTAATTCTTTAAATGCTATGCGTTTATTATGTTTTATATCAAAGTCTTTTCCTAAAGTTTTGAATGTTTCTTATGAAGAATGCTTGAAAATAGAAAATGGAAATAAAACTAATGCTTATATTCGTCAGGCTTCTACTTTATTAGTACAAGGTTTTACAGCAGCACAATATAATTATAAAATTTCTAATAAAAATTATTATAAAGAATATCCAAATATTGATATGACAGATGACAGCTATAAAAAATTAGAAGTTCATAATCATATTAAAGAAGTCTATAATATTATGAAAACGAGTGAATCTCTCTTAGTTAGAGGCTCTGCTGCAATTTGTTTAGCCTATACAGGGGTGTTTAATAAAGAGATTTCTGATTTACTATTGTACATAGCTGAAAATAATTGTGCTGGTGTTGATTGGGTATGGGACGATAATTTTTCCAATATAGCAAAACATACATGGCTTTATTCCAGCGATATTGAAACATTATTAAATACTGAAGGCATTAAAACAAAAAGTGATATATTTATTGCAGGTGTTGTTAATAATGAAAAAAGTTATGATGATATATTAATTGAAACTTCTTTAAGAGTTTTTCCTTATAAAGAAAAAAGAAATGAATTAATAAATATAGAATTGAATAATATACAAAAAAGAGTATTAAAAATAATAATTGATAAAGCTCCTAATTTGCTTGGAAGTTATGAACTATATGATATTAATATGCCTTTGAATATTGAAGCAGTAAAAAGACTTATAGATGATAATTATATAAAAAATAAGATACTATGTAAAATAATTAGTTCAAAGCCTTTATGGTATATAATAGAAAAAGCATTGATTAAAAAAGATGAAAAAACTATTACTGATACTATTATCAATAACAATATAGATGCATTAAAATTATTATATGAAATATACGCACCTATAAAAATATTGTAATAGAGAAATAATAAAAAT
>NZ_JQIU01000008.1:376967-382925 GCF_002379365.1 Brachyspira sp. G79
AGATAAAAAAATATTAAATGAAGCAAATACTATTTTACTTTCTTCAATAGCTGATTGTATTGTTTATAATATAGAAAGTTATAAAAATGAAATATTTAATTATTTAGATGAAACATTAATAAAAGTAAAAGATTTTAAAGATGAATATGATTACAGCGAAAAAATAACAGGTGAGTATGCAGGTGTATTCTTGCTTGCATTAGGACGTTCAAAGTTATTAGATGAAAAATATTATATATTAGTTCGCCCTTTTCATAGATATGTTAAGTATTCTAGTTTCCCAAGCAAATTATTTTTTGAGCTTTTGAATTATACTTCTTTAGAACATATAGAATAATATATAAAAAATAAATTTTCTATAAAAATTAATTAAATTATATAATCATCAGCAATTTTTCTAAGTCTTTTGTTGCCAAGTACATGAAAATGTCTTAATTTTCTTAATGTTTCGCTTGAAAATGTAGCAAGAGGTACATATACTATTTCAACAGAATTTTTTTTAGCAAACTCTTTTAATATATCAGATGGTGGATTAGGAGCAACATATCCTAAATATTTGTCAACAGAATATATTATAGCAGTATAAAGTAAAAGATCAGCATAGTTTCTGACAATATTTTCTTTTTTAAGGCTGTAGTACATTCTCCATACATCATGAGGAGCCTGCGGAGGCATTAAAGAAGCATACCCACCGAAGTAGCATTTTGATATACCAGGTCCTACAAGCGTATTTCCTGGTTCTGTAGAGTATAATATCAAGTCGCTGTCATCATGTGCCTCACTGTACCAAACTATATTCCAATCATAATCCTCATCATGCTCATCATCAAAAATTACTACCATATGTCCGATATTGCCTTTCATCTTTGGAATCTCTTTAACATATATCTCATTTTTATAGTAGTTTCTTATAGTTTCACGCATATCAATACCATCTTTAATACTTACAGTAAAAGGTTCAATTTTGGCTTTATCTTCTGTAAGCATATTTCTTATTTTTTCTCTTAGTATATTCATATGCTTTTCCATAAGTATATCTTCAGGTACATGCGAAAGTAAATTAGTTCTTTTATTCCAAACATCCTCCCATTCGCCTTCATATTTCTCGCTAGGACGTGTTGTTACATGAACTTTTTTAAAAGATGTACGCCATACATTATCATATTTATGAAGTTTGATTTTTTTATCTTTAAGCATTCCTTCCATACCATTAGTACTTGGATCTCTGTTTAATTTTATGGTAGGGTAGTTTTCATCTTCTTCGGTATAATGCGGATAATATTCCATTCCTTCCATAACTTCTAATGCATAATCATTATTTATCATGCATTTTGCAGCGGTTAGCATATCTATATAATCTGGTATGATGTAATTATCTAAAAGACATAGATTTCTCAAATATTTCATCATATTTTTTTGCTGCAATAATGATATAGGAAGTTTGTATCTTAATTTTGCTTCTTTAAATATTGTTTCTATTATGTTTATTTTATCAAAGTTTTCTAATTCTCCGTTTCTGTATAATTCATACATATAAGTTGTAAAAGGAAACTCTCCAAGCATTTTATTTAAAGATTCTTTATGTACATTATAAATTTTTGGCTCTGAGTATTCATATTCTTCATTGTCTTCATCAAGTTTTTTATTTATTATTTCTTCTTTTTCTTTACTGTCTAATTTATCAAGCTTTTTTAATATTGAAACTATACTCTCCCAATGAGACATTCCTATAACAAGAAGTATTTTGTTATATTTTTTAGAGAGTTCATGTATATTTTTAGCCATATATATTTCTCTCTCTTCATCGGTATCATCTTTATGAAATATATATTTCGATTTAACTTCATTGTAGAATCTGTCAAGTCCTATATTTTTCATAACATAGTCATCAGGCATAAGATAATGAGAATTAGTATTTATAGAAGTAATATCTTTATCTATAGGAAAAAAAGGTATCTCTTCGTCAATAGCAATGCGTACTGCTTCTATTATGGAATCGCAAGGGTCTATAGGTATATAAACAGCCTCATTTTCAATTTCCCTTATTATTAAACTTATATATGGAAGTCTGCTTACAGCCTCACGCAGAGAATCAGCAAAATTTGCGGGGTGTTCTATAGCTACTATATCAGGTTTGAACCTATCAAAAGCCTCTCTCACTGCCATAGAAAAATATACCCTAGAATGTATAGATGGTATAGCTAATATATTTTTGTATCTTAATATATCAGAGTTTATATCAACCATATTTTTATCCGTTTATATATTCTTAATAATATTTAATAGTTGAGGAAAGAATCAATTATACTGTCAAGCTCATTAGAATCTTCCAAATAATGCGAACATACATTGCAGGTTTCAGTTGGTATTTTATTAGTAATAAATAAATCAGTCTGAAATGAATAGCATGAAGGACCAGGTAATTTACCACTAATAGCACATACCTGCATACTAACAATATCATTTGGTCTGTCATACCAAGTAGGCTTAACTTCTTTTAAAGCAGCCACCATATATTTACCCCATATAGGAGCAGCCACTCTTCCGCCAACCTGATTGTTTCCTAAAGAGTATTTGAATGAATCAAAACCAATCCATATTCCAGTAGCAAGTTCCGGAGTATATCCTACAAACCAAGCATCTTTCCAGTCATTAGAAGTACCTGTTTTACCAGCACCTCTTCTAGTAAATCCAGCTTCATACATTGCACTTGTAGCAGTACCGCCTCTTAATACACCCATTAATATATCGCTTATTAAATATGCGGCCTCTTTGCTAATAACCTGTTTAGGTCCTCCTCTTAATGTTACTTCTTTTTTAAGCTCTTCCTCAAAATTATCTATAACAATGCCGTATCTGTCTGTAACATATCTTATAAGTATAGGATTAACTTCCTTACCTTCATTTGCAAACTCAGCAAAACCTGTTGTAAGTTCTAAAGGTGTGAAAAGACCTGTACCAAGTCCTAAAGTTAAATCGGGATTAAACATTCTTTTTGATTTATCAGAGTTAGGTTCAGCTTTAAATATAGGCTCCACATAGTTAATAGCATTAGTAATACCAACATAGTTAAGTACATTAACAGTAGCAATATTTAATGAAGCTGCTAATGCATATCTTAAACTAACATCTCCTTTAAAGTTTCCAGAATAGTTTTTAGGTATCCAAACATCGCCGTCTTCTCCCTCTTCTGGCACAAAACCTATAGGAGCATCGCTGACTATAGTAGAAGGACTGTAATTACTAATATCCATTGATGCAGCGTATACAAAAGGTTTGAATGCACTTCCAGCCTGTCTTCTGGCTTGAGTGGCACGGTTAAACTGATTTCTTGCAGTAAAGCCTGAACCTCCAACCATTGAAACTATATATCCGTTTCTTGGGTCTATTGCAACTAATGCTCCTTCAATTTGTCTTGAAAGTTCTGCCTCATCAGCTTTCATCACTTCCATAGTTATATCATTAACTTCTTCCATACCAAATACATCAGATAATAATGCTAATGGTAATGTAGTGTATTTATTTAAAGTATCTCTTACAGCAATATTAAATTTATTATAAGCACTGTTTTCTGGAAGATTAAATAATATAGAAAGCATTTTTACTCTATCTATGGTTTCTCTATTGTATATATTGATAATGTCCATAGATCCGCCTTCATATTTGTTATTATATTCTGTAAGTGCTTCAGTTAATAATCTCTGAGCTTCTTCCTGTTTTTCTATATCTATTGTAGTGTATATTTTAAGTCCGTCTTCTTTTAATGCTTTCTCTCCGTATCTATCAACTAATTGTCTTCTTACATATTCTGTAACATATGGGGCTCTGTCTATTGAGGCACTGTATGCAGTAGAACCTCTTCTTCCAATTTTTCCAGTATATGTTTCCCAAAACTCTTTATGGGCTTCTGCTGCTTCTTCTCTTGTTATAAACTTTAAATCGGCCATTCTGTTTAATACGACTTTATGTCTTGCTATTGATATATTAGGATTATTAATAGGGGAATAGGCATTAGGTGCTGGAGGAAGTGTAGCAAGCATTGCACATTCTGCTAAATCCAAATTTTGAACATCTTTATTAAAATAGAATCTGCTTGCTGCCTGAACTCCGTAAACAGAGTGTCCGAAATATATTTGATTGAAATATAATGTAACTATTTCTTCTTTTGTAAGTCTTTTTTCTATTTGGAAAGTTACCCAAATTTCTTTTAACTTTCTCGTTATGGTTCTTTCGCTTGATTTTAATACTATGTTTCTTGCTACCTGCTGAGTTAATGTACTTGCTCCTCTAGCTCTTTTCCCAGTAAGTATATTACCTATAGTACCTCTGAATATACCAAAAATATCTATACCGAAATGTGTCATAAAGTTATTATCTTCCATAGAAATAATGGCTTCTATCAATTCTGGAGGCAAGTCTTTATATTCAACTAATGCCCTCTGCTCTGTAAAAAACTCTGATATTACCTCACCTTTTATATCATAAATTTTTGTAGGTATTGTAGGTTTATATAATTCTACTGCCTGAACATCTGGCTGCATAACTATATCAGCTGCTAAAATAGAAAGTACTATAGTAACTGCTAAAAATATAACTGATATGAACACAATATAAAATTTTTTAAATTGCTCTATATTTATTTTATTATAATTATCCCATATTTTCTTTAAAAATTTCAATTTACTTATCCTAGCATATATTTTATATTCTTATTATACAAATAATTATTCATTTAATCAACATGTTTTTTTTATCATAAAAATGAGATATATAAAAAACACTCTATGAAAATATAATTCATAGAGTGAAAAAGTAATGGGTTTGTATATATATCTTAAGAGCGCAACAAATGACGTTTGTAGCTATACTATATATAACATTAATAAAAAGAAACAGTAAAATATATTTAGTTGATTAAATTAAAATCAGTATATACTTTTAAGTTTGTCAAAAATTGTTTTTTATGTTTTTAATATTTTCGGGGGCTAGCCTCAGACCCCATCACTTCTTTTGGTGACCCAAAGAAGCAAAAAGACTGCATTTTTTAAGCAAAACATAGTTATTATAATACATTTTAAAATTTTTATTAATACTAAATAATACTTTATACTATTTATAAGTTATCATTACATTTTTAAATAATTAAAATTTAACAAATTATAGTTGTTTATGTATATACTAGAGATTTTTAAGTTTATCAATTTTTATTGTTTCTTTTTACCTTCACCAAAATAACAAAAAAGTGCAAGTATATAATAGTATCAAATCATACTAACTATATTTTATATGAAAAATATAGTATTACATTTAAGCTAAAATATAGCCTTTAGATGCTAGCACAAAATGAGGACTTCGTCGGTACGCAGAGCTACAAAAGAATTGTGCATGTACGTGTGGTTCAAAGCCGCAACTATAATTAAAAAAATATTAAATTAAAAGAGTATAAATACAACAAATTGGGTTTTGAAGCAAGTCTGATATTCTTTGCCATTAATGTTTTTTTAAATATTGTTTTGTTTTTTACTTCCTTGAGAGCATTATAAACATTGTAATTGATAATAATAATATTTTTTATATTTTTCTTTTTATAGAAATTTTCAATATAACAATGGGTTTATAATTAATGAAAATCATAAGCCCATCAATAATAGTGTTAGGAGTCTGATAATAATGAATAATTGCTTTGTTTATAAAAATATTAAATAAAAAATTAAGACTTCATCTTGTATATTAACTTTTCTTTATCTTTAGTTGTTAATATAAGTTCGTCTCCTTCTAATGAGATTTTAGATATACTTCCTAACAAATTTATATATTTATCATTAGCTGTTTCTTCAGTACTCTCTGTTTTTATATCTTTTATTAAAATTTTATCATCATTAATAGTATATGCAGAGAAATATTTGTCTCTATTATTATAACCATATATATAATTTTTAGTAAAACCAATAGTAATAT
>NZ_JQIU01000008.1:383691-411508 GCF_002379365.1 Brachyspira sp. G79
TAAAAAACTATTAAAATAATTGCAAAAAAAGAAAAATAAGTTATCATATTACAGTTTACATAATAAAATCCGATAATAATATGCAGGTAATATATTATGAATAATATACGTGAAGCACATATAGAAGATGCTCAGGATATTATAGAATATATAAAAAAAGTCTCTGATGAAACAGATTTTTTAATTTCTGGTTCTGAAGAAAGGCAGTTAGATGTAAAAAGAGAGGAGGAATTTCTTCAAAGCATACAGCATTTAACATTAGAAAAGATGTTTTTATATGAAATTAGCGGTAAAATTGTAGGAATATGTAATTTAAAAGGCATTAATAAGGTTAGAATAAGGCATAGGGTAGACCTTGGTATAACTGTATTAAAGGATTACTGGTCAAGAGGCATAGCTTCTGAACTTATAAATCATGCTGTTGATTACTGCAGGCTTAATTATATAAAAAAAATAGAATTAACTGTAAGAACTGATAATGAAAGGGCATTAAAACTGTATAAAAAAGCGGGTTTTGATATAGAAGGAGAAATAAAAAGCTTTTTTTGTATAAATGGTATTTATTATAATTGTTATATTATGGGGCTTTTTGTTTAAAATAACACTATAAATAAATTTTATGTATAGTGTATTGATACTGTAAATGTTATTTTGCTTTAGTATGAGATTTAATTTTTATTGAGTTGATTGTAAATTAGTTAACATAATACTTGACTATTTTAGAATAATATGTTAACTTTATTCAAGTCGTAAAGATTATCGTTTTTAGAAGAAAAAATATTAGGAAAAAATTTATAAAGTTGGAGTTCTCAAATGCGAAAGTTTCTTATGGTAGTTTTGGTATTATGTTTACTTATACCTGCAGTAGCTTACGCTCAGGATAATACTCAAATACCAATACCTACAATAGGGCTTAATGTAACTCAGGCTCAGACTCCTCAGCAGGTAAGTTTAGGTCTTCAAATATTATTTCTTTTAACAATATTGTCTTTATCTCCGTCTATTATAATAATGACAACAAGTTTCATAAGAGTTTCAATAGTATTAAGTTTCGTACAAAGGGCATTGTCATTACAGGAGACTCCTCCAAGAGCATTGATAATGGGGCTTTCACTATTTCTTACATTTTTCATAATGATGCCCACGTTAACTCAGGTAAATAATGAGGCACTTCAGCCGTATTTAAACGGATCTATAGGTGTCAATGAATTATACAGCAGAGGCATACAGCCTATAAGAATGTTTATGTTTAACTCTTTAAGAGGTGAAAACGGTATGAAGAGTTTGGATTTATTTCTAAGTATAAGTGATACTAATATAAGACTTAGAGATATTCAGACAGTAGATGATTTAAATAGAATACCCACTATAGTAGTAGTGCCTGCATTTATAATAAATGAGCTTACTATAGCATTCAAAATGGGAATATATTTATTTATACCGTTTATTGTTATAGACTTAGTTGTTGCTTCTATACTTATGGCAATGGGTATGATAATGCTTCCGCCTATTATGATATCTTTGCCTTTAAAAATAATTTTGTTTGTTGCAGTTGATGGCTGGAAACTATTAATACTTCAAATAGTTCAAAGTTTCCAATAATTATAAAAAAGTATTTGGTTTTTATATAGTTAATTTATTTTAAGGAATTTTTATGAGTGATACTTCAATTATCGTTTTGGTGCAGGAAACATTATGGGTTTTTATGCTTCTTTCTGCTCCTGTTTTGGGTGTATCAATAGTAGTAGGTTTGATAATCTCTATACTTCAGGCTACTACAAGTATTCAGGAGCAAACTTTAACATTTGTTCCAAAGATGATAGCGATGCTTGCTGTTATATATATGCTTGCTTCTTGGATGCTTAATTATACAAGTGCTTTTACTGTAAGATTATTTAGTATACTTCCTAGTATAGCTAGATAATGAATATTTATAATTAATAGGTTAGGGATAATAGGAATAAAGAATGGATAATTTTGTTAATTTTTTCCAGATTTACCTGCTCATCATGGTAAGGTTTATAGCTATACTTATGGTAGCTCCTTTATTCTCATCTAATGTTATTCCTAATAGTATAAAAATGGCACTTGCTTTTATAGCCACAGCTACAATATTTCCTTTGGTTGCTGATATATCTGTTCAGGCAGCTCCTACTTTTATGGAATATTTTTTAACACTTCTTAATGAAGCACTTATTGGAATATTAATAGGATTTTTAATGTCTATTATATTTGCTGCTTATCAGGTTATGGCGAATTTCTTTGAGGTTCAAATGGGATTTGGTATATCAGAAACAGTTGACCCAATATCACAGGTTACAGTTCCAGTGTTAGGTCAGCTTCAGTCTTTGGTGGTGGTATTAATATTTATAGCTATAGACGGACCAAGCTGGGTAGTTAGAACTTTATTTTATAGTTTTAAAGCTATGCCAGTATTAAGTGATGCATCAAAGGCGGTATTTGCTTCATCATTTAATGGTGTTATAGATAGAATGATATATTATATGAGTTCATTATTTTCTATAGCTCTTTCACTTGCTTTACCTATAATGCTTACTTTATTCTTATTATCACTAAGTTTGGGTTTGTTGGCAAAAGCAGCTCCTCAGATGAATATTTTAATGTTAGGTTTTCCTATGCAGATAGGTGTTGGTATTGTTTCTTATTATATACTAATACCAGTACTTGTTTCTAACTTTATGAGAATATTAGAATATACTATATCAGATGTTAATAATATAATAACTTTCTTATCGGGAGGTACTATATGAAAAATATAATATCTTCCGTACTTGAACTATTAATAATATTTAAAGCCAAGCTATACAGAAAATATTTACGTATTACAAAAAAAGGCTATGTGTTAACATTATTTGCATCTCCTGAAGATGAAGGCAGAACAGAGCTTCCTACAGAGAGAAAGAAAAGAAAAGCAAGAGAAGAAGAGGGACGTGTTGTAAACTCTGTAGAAATAAATCAAACTCTTGTTTTAGCAGTTACAATAGCGGTAATAGCACTTCTTACAACATATTTAACTGATACAGTGTCTAAATTTTTTATGACAATATTAAATAAGATATCAACAGCAGATGCTACTATGAATGTGTTGTCTCTTCCTGATATGTTTTTGGAGATAGTAGTTTTAATAGCAAAAACTGCAGGTATAGTTTTGGCAGTAGCATTAGTTGTAGGTGTTGGTATTAATTTAGCACAAACTAAATTCCTATTTACAACTAAAAAATTAAAACCTAATTTTAAAAGAATAGCCCCTACTTGGTCAAACTTTAAAGAGAGAGTATTCGTTTCTTCACAAAACTTAATGAACTTGGCAAAAATTTTATTTAAAATGGTAGTTATATCATTTCTTACTTTTACTACAATATATGGAAAACGCACTGAATTATTTAATATGACTAATATGGAGCTTCCTCAGGCTATGCATCTTTTCTTTTTTATAGTTTTAGAGATGCTTGCTAAGGTAATAGTATTTATGATAATAGTATCTGCTTTCGACTATTTCTTTCAAAGAAGACAGTATATTAATAGTTTGAAAATGACAAAGCATGAGATGAAAGAAGAGTTTAAAGAGATGGAAGGAGATCCTTTGGTAAAAAGTCAATTGCAGGATATGGCTAGAAAGATAGTAAGCAGAACAATGCTCAAAGCTGTTCCAGAGGCTGATGTAGTTATTACAAACCCGACTCACTTTGCAGTTGCTTTAAAATATGAAAATGGCGATTATGCTCCAGTAGTAACAGCTAAGGGAGCTGATCATATAGCTTTAAGAATAAAAGAAATAGCTAAAGAAAATGATGTACAAATAGTAGAGAATAAACCTTTAGCCCGTGAATTATATTTTAATGTTGAAATAGGACAGTATATACCAGAAAAACTGTTCCATGTTGTTTCAAGAATACTTGGCGAAGTATATAGAATACGTAATGAAAAAATGGCAAGGGCTATATAGGAGGAATAAAAAGTGGCAACAATGAATGGTGCTAAATCAATATTAGATTCGATAAAACTGCCTGCTAATATGAGCAGACACAGCGATATAATGTTTGCTGTAGGTGCGGTTATGGTAATAATGATGCTCATTATACCATTGCCTTCCTTCGTATTGGACTTTTTGCTTATAGTAAATATTATAGTATCATTATTAATATTACTTATGGTGCTTAGTATAAAAAGTGCCAATGATTTCAGCGTATTTCCTTCTGTGCTTCTTGTTATGACAGCTTTCAGACTTGCTCTAAACGTATCCACTACAAGAGCTATTCTTACAGAGGGTGCTAATTTTAATGGTAAAGTTATCACATCATTTGCTGACTTTGTAGTAGGAGGAAATATAGTTGTAGGTGTAGTAATATTTATCATACTTATTATAGTACAGTTTGTAGTTATCACTAAAGGTGCTACAAGGGTATCAGAAGTGGCAGCAAGATTTGCATTAGACAGTATGCCTTCAAAAATGATGGCTGTTGAAAGTGAACTTCAGGCTGGTGCTATCACTGATAAAGAGGCAGAAGAAAAAAGGAGAAAAATAAGAGGCGAAAGTGATTTTTACGGTACTATGGACGGTGCTTCAAAGTTTGTACAAGGAGACGTTATAGCAGGTATCATAATCACAGTTATAAATATAGTAGGCGGACTCATAATAGGAATGACTATGAGAGGCGAGCCTTTTGCTCAGGCTGTTAATGCTTATACACGTTTTACAGTAGGTGATGGTTTAGTAAGTCAGATACCTTCTTTCTTTATGAGTTTTGCTACTGGTTTATTAGTGACTAGAAGCAGCAGCGAAGATAATTTGTCCACTCAGATTGCAGTACAGATTTTTGCTAAACCTAAAAACTTATTCATAGGTGCTGGTTTTGCTTTCTTTTTAATGCTTTTACCTGGTTTTCCAAAAATAGCTTTGTTTGTTATAGCATTAGCATTATTCTTAGCTGGTTATGCTCTAAGAAGAGAACAGCAGGAACTTGGACTTAATGAAGACGGTACAAAAGCAGATGCTGGAGAGCAGGTGCATCAAGGTCCTTTAGATGTTACTCCTTTCCTAAAGGTCGAGAAAATAGAATTATCTGTCGGGGCTTCACTTATACCTTTGGCATTAGAGTCTGAAGGCGGAGATTTAATTAACAGAATAAGTCAGATACGTAGGGAGCTTGCATTGGAAGTGGGTTTGGTTGTACCTCCAGTACGTATTGTAGATAATAGTGTAATAGAGCCAGATGAATATACTGTAAGCATTAATGGTACAGAGATGGCTAAGGGATTTGTACGTCCTAATATGCTTTTAGCTTTGAATGCTAATTCTCCAGATGGACCTTCGCCAGATTGTGAGAAAGTAAGAGAGCCTGCATTCGGTCTTCCAGCTTATTGGATTAAAGTTGATGAAAAAGATATGGCTGAGAAAAAAGGCTTTATGTTGTTTCAGCCTACATCAGTTATTGCTACTCACTTCAGCGAAACTATTAAAAGAAATGCTAATCTTCTTATTGGACGTGAAGAGGTACAGAATATGCTCGATCTTATTAAAGATGATCATAAAGCTCTTGTATCCGAAGTACTTGCAGCTAAGCCTCATAATGAAAGTCCTCTTGGTTATATACAAAAAGTACTTCAGAATCTTCTTCAGGAAGAAGTACCTATCAGAAACAGTGTTGCTATATTAGAGGGTGTTGCTGACGCTATATCTATTATGGGAAGCGAACAGGCTACTGAGCTTGTAAGAAGCAGGCTTGCATCTCAAATATCTCAGATGGTTGCAGACCAAGATAGAAATATTAGAGTTATTACTTTAAGTCAGCAGCTGCAAAATAATATAGCTCAAAACCTTGCAAATACTGGAAATTTACAAGGCTCTCAAATGATAGCTATGAGTTTTGAAAGTATGCAGAACTTGATTAAAAATATAAAAGATGCTGTTAAACTTGTTAGTGATTCTGGAGTTGATGATATAGTATTTTTAACTTCTCCTATTATAAGAAGACCTTTATATCAATTTATAGCCAAAAATGTTGGTAAATATAAGGTAATAGCTACTACTGAAATAGCACAGGGATATAATGTACAGGGAGTTGCTAGTATAAAATAGTAAAATACAAAACTCTGTAAAAGAGTATTTTTTAAGATATAAATATAATTATTTGGAGTTAAACAATGAAAACTATAAAAATTTTTGGTAAAAACAGAGAGGAAATTGAAAAACAAGCCAGAGATAAATATGGCGAAAGCTACTTTATTATCAGTGTCAGAGAAAGTAAAAGAAAAACATATTTGGTATGATTAAAAAGAGTTTGAAGTTTCTATTGGCATATTAGAACAATATTAATAAAAATTAAGATAAATTATTAAGATATAAATATTTATAATAACAGGAGTTTTTAAGATGATTAGAGGAGTTATACTATGGTAGACATACGTACTATAAGAGGGAAGGATAAAACTGACGCCTTTGCCAAAGCGAGAGTAGAATACGGCGGAAATTTTGTTATACTAACAAGCAAAGATGTTAAGGTAGGCGGTTTTTTAGGTCTTGGAATGAAAACAGAACATGAACTTAGAATAATGCTTAATAACTCTATATACGATAGAAAAAATAATTCAGAAGAAAAGAATTCTTATGACAGCAATACAGAAGATGATGATATGCATAGAACAAAACTTTTAAGCGACAGAATAGAGATGAAAAAGCATACAACCGAAACTATTGATGCAAGCGAAATGGCTGATAGAATAGTTGCTGTAACTAAGGCTTTAAAAGAGGCTTCAAGAGAAAGAAATGCTAATAGATTAAGTAGTTCTTCGGCTATGAAAAATAGTTTAAACTCTTCTTCACAACCTGCTCATTCTGACAATTTTGATAATGATAGCATTGAAAGTATAAGCAATATCAATGAAGAACTTGTTAATGAAACTTTAGAAAGTAATAATCATTCATATAGTATTGAAGAAAAAAAGGAAAATATATCTGCTAGAGAAATAAATAATAATACAGATAATTTTACTCCATTGCCTCATTTTAATAATTCTCCTTATTCTAATTTTTCATCTTCTACATTTACTAATGTAAAAGGTTCAATGGCTTCGGACTATAATAATAGTTTTTCTCCAATAAATAATTATAGTAATTTTGCTAATAACAGTTTTATGAATGGTATGAACAGTAATATGAATAATTTTAATAGTAATGTTATACCTAATCATATTAATACTTCAAATAATCAGAATAATAATTCTGCTAATACTGCTAATTCTATAGATGAGAATGTAAAAAAATTAGTTCAAGAACAGATAAGAGATATGGTAAAAGAATATTTGGAAGGAAGTTTACCAAATATTAATAAAAATAAATATAATTCTCAAAATAATAGTAATTCTTCTAATAATAGAAATTCATTTACAAATACAGATAATGAAGATGAAGAAATTAATAATGCTATAGAAGAGATAAAAGAATACAGAGAAGAAAATAATCTTACTAGAGAACCTAGAGAACATAGAGAAAAGAAAACTAATGTGAGAGATTATTTTGAAGATACAGATGAAACTTCAGATGATTATAATAATGATGAAAGCTATGAAAATAATCCTGCTGATGGAATGGAAGAGAGTTTTAATTATTTAAGAGATAGAGAGTTTCCAGAAGAGGTTCTTTTAGATTTAAGAGAATATTTATTAACTTCAAGCAATGCAAGATTTTTTCAGTCTAAAGATGTAATTAGGGAAGAGGTTGAAAAATATTTCTCTGATAAATTAATATTAGCTAATGGTATAGATGTAGGGGCTAAAAAGAAAATTATAGTATTTGTAGGACCTACAGGAGTTGGAAAAACAACAACTATACCTAAAATAGCAGCTCAGCATATGAAGTCTGGAAAAAAAGTTTCTTTTGTTACAATAGATAATTACAGAATAGCAGCGGTTGACCAGCTTCAAAGATATGCAAGTATTATGAAAGTTCCATTTACTAGTGCAAGTACCCCAGAGGCTTTAAGGGCTGAAATTAGAAAGATGGATAATTCTTCGCTTTTATTTATTGATACTATGGGACGTTCTCCAAAGAGTGCTGAAGAAATAGTTGCCATGTCAAAATATTTTACTACAGTTGGAAGATTTGACATGGATATTCAGCTTGTTATGAGTGCTACTGCTAAATATAAAGATGCTGTAAAAATACTTAATGGTTTTAAGCCTACTAATTATAAAGGAGTAATACTTACAAAAGTTGATGAAACTGATTATTTGGCTTCTTCAATTTGTGCTATTACAAGAAAGAAATTACCTATTACCTACATAACACATGGTCAGGGTGTACCTAAAGATATATCTACAGCTAAGAAATATGGTTATAAAATAATGGAAGGATTATTTGGTTCTTCAAAATAAAGATAATTATAAAAAACAGGAAATTAAGTATATATTATGAAAGATCAAGCAGATGAATTAAGAAAGATGATGGGCGTAAAAGATAAACGTCCGCAGCGTATAATAAGTATAGCTAGCGGTAAAGGCGGTGTAGGCAAAACTAATATAGCTATTAATTTATCCATAGCATTGCAGGAGTTGGGTCAGAATGTGCTTTTAATAGACGCTGATCTTGGACTTGGTAATGTTAATGTAATACTTGGAAATATACCAGAGTATAATCTTTACCATGTTATTAAGGGGGTAAAAAAGATCCATGAGGTTGTACTTGAAACTGATTATGGTATAAGATATATTGCTGGTGCTTCAGGATTCTCTTCTCTTGCCAATCTTTCGGGAAGAGCTTTAACTAAATTGGTTAATAGTATGGATTCATTAAATGATGCTGATATTATTATAGTAGATACTGGAGCTGGTATATCAGATACAGTTTTGTATTTTCTATTGTCATCAGATGAAAGTATTGTTGTTACAACTCCAGAACTTACTGCTATACTTGATGCTTATGGTGTAATAAAATCTATAGCTCCTGAAAATGCTAATGCTGATATAAAGATATTAGTTAATAGGGTTACAAAGGCTTCTGAAGGAAAAGAGGTTGGAGATAAAATTATTATGACAAGTAAAAAGTATTTGGATATGGATGTAAAATACTTGGGTCATATTTTAGAAGATAAAACTATTCCTTATGCGGTTTCTCAGCAGCTGCCTTTTTATCAATATGATAATAAATGTCATGCTTCTATGTCTATATATAATATTGCTAAAAAAATAGTTGATATGGAATATGATGATGACAGAGAAGCAAAAGGTCTTGGAGGATTTATGGAATCTCTTTTATCTTTTGTAAGCAAAAAATAAAAATTATCAATGAATTAATACTTATTAGAGGTAATTTATGAATAATATAGTTGAAAAAGTAAAACAATATTTTTCATCTAATTTTGGAAAATTAGCTGCAATTATAGCTGGATTTTCTTTTGTTATAACGCTTATATTATCAGTTTCATATAGAAATAGAATTGATATTTCTTTATTAAAAGCAATTTTTTCAGCTATTATAACAATTGCTATATTGTTTTTACTTGGTACGATACTGAAAAAATATTTAGGAGATGTAATAGATGAAGCAGATACTAATTCTAATATGGATATAGATTATAATGCCATAGATGATAATAATAGTAGTAATAATACTTCTTCTTCTGATACTGATGATACACCTTTTACTCCAGATTTAAGTTTGGATTTATCAGCTCCAAAACCTTTAAATATTGATAAAAATACTAAGCCGAATTATAAAAGTTCAGGAGATGATATTGGAGATATAGTATTCAGTAAACCTAGTACTGCTCAAAGTGCTGCAAGTTATACTTCAAGCAGCAGTATGTTTCCTGATAAGAAGGTTACAAGTGAAGAGATGGAAAGAGAGGTTAGAGAAGACCCTGAAAAAGTGGCTAAGGCTGTTAGAACAATGATAGCTAAAGATGAAAAAGATGATAAGTAAAACATATTAAAAAATAAAAAGTTTAATAGTTGTGGTGAGTATTATGATAGATAACGATAAAATACCAAATATTACTAATGAGAATGAAGATGAGTATTGGAAAGAGTTTAAAAACACGCAGTCGACTTATATAAGAGAAGCTTTAATTAACAAATATTCTCCATTAGTAAAGTATGCGGCAGGCAAAATATCTGTTAATATTAGTTCACATAAACATATTGAATTTCAGGATTTGCTAGGTTTCGGAAGTTTCGGATTTATGGACACTATTAATAAATATAATCCTAATATAGGTATTAAGTTTGAAACATATGCTCTTGATAAAATTAGAGGAATTATATATGATGAACTTAAAAAAATAAATTATCTGTCAGGCTTTATAAGCGATGTTGCGTATGTAGGTGATAATTCTAATGATAAAATTAATTCTGAATATTTGGCTGAAGGAGAAAATGTAAAAAATAAAATATTAGATACTTTAAAAAAACTTCCTGAAAAAGAAAACAAGTATTTATATTATATTATTATTATGATCTTACATTAAAAGAAATTGCTAAAATATTAGAGGTATCGGATAGCAGAATAATTCAGCTGCATACAAAAGATATTAAAGGAATATATAATAATAGTAATATATCATATCCAAAACTAAGTAGAAATATAGAACCTCAGGAAATGACTGATATTTCTATAATACCAATAAGCCAATATAATGAAACTATGAAAAGATATATAGAGACTTCTACTACATATTTGAGCGATGTTTGGTATGTAGATGATGATTATGATGAAATATCTGTAATAGATACATTAAAATCTAAAACTAATCAGGAATATTTTAACGATAGAGAATATGCAAAAAATAAAATAATATCTGATTTGAAAAAAATGCCTGAAAAAGTTACTAAGGCTGTGATAATAATTATACAAAGATAAAATAGATAACGGTAAATAAGAAATTATTTAGAAAAATTATATAGTAAAAAATTAATAACTAGAGTGAATATTATGAAGATGAACAAAAAAGAAAAAGGTAAAATACCAAATATTACTAATGACAATGAACAGGAATATTGGCAGGAGTTTAAAAACACGCAGTCACCTTATATAAGAGAAGCTTTAATTATTAAATATTCTCCATTGGTAAAGTATGTTGCAAGCAAAATATCTGTTAATATGGGTTCTCATAAACATATTGAATTTCAGGATTTGGTAGGTTTCGGATCTTTCGGACTTATGGATGCTATTGATAAATACAACCCTAATAGAGATATTAAGTTCAAAACATATGCTGTTACTAGAATTAGGGGAGCTATATATGATGAACTTAGAAAGTTGGATTATCTTCCTAGATCTATACGTAAAGATGTTAAAGAAATAGAGAAGGCTAGAGAAATATTAGAAGCTAGATTAAGCAGGAATATAAAGCCTCAGGAGATAGCTGATATGCTTGGAATACCTATAAGCAAATATAATGAAACTATGAAAAGATATATAGAGGCATCACCTACTTCACTTAGCGATGTTTGGTATGTAGGTGATGATTCTGATGAAATATCTGTAATAGACACATTAAAATCTAATGATAAAACTAATCCTGAATATTTGGCAGAAAGGGAAGATGTGAAAAATAAAATAGTAGCTGCTTTGAAAAAACTTCCTGAAAAAGAAAAGCAGGTTCTTATATTATATTATTATGATGATCTTACATTAAAAGAGATTGGAAAAGTATTAGAGGTATCAGAGAGCAGAATATCTCAGTTGCATACAAAGGCAATACAGCAATTAAGATATAGTCTTTCAGAAATAAAAAAACAATTATTATAAAATAGGTGATTTTTATGAATGAATTAAAAAGAAAAATATTGCAAAGTGATTTTTATAAAGAAGTTTATAATAATAAAAATACACGTTCGGTGGAATTATCTGTAGCGTCTTTGGAGAGAGGTATGCAGGAAGCTGCTGCTATATTTCAATGCCCTATTTATGAATTAAGTTATAAAGTTTTGGAAGAAGGAAGCAAAGGTTTTTTTAATATAGGGGCTAAACCATTTTTGATAAGATATACTCATATTACTTATGACAAATCTAATATAGGTCATGCTATTGGAGCTGATTATACTGTTGGAAATGTAAATGATTATAACCAAGAAAAAGTAGTATTTAATAAAGATACTGAAATAATAGTAAGAGTAAAAAGAGACGGAGTATTTTTAAAAGTTAATCCTCCAGTTGCCGATGGAAAAAGAATTGAAGATATGACAGCTTTGGAAGGTAAGTTAATAGATGCTGGAATAAAAGAATATGATTCTCATTTAGCTAAAAAAATGCTTCATGAACAGACTGGACAATATGCAAAAGTTGCTGAATGGGATGTAGGAAGATCTGGAAATAATGCTAAGATTAGTTATAGTATTAGTGATGATAAAATGAGGGCTTATGTTACTGTAACCAAACCTAATAAGGGTGGAAGAGAAATGGATTTGCAGGATGTAAAAGAAATAATGGAAAACAGCAGTATTACTTTTGGATTTCAGGAAGAGAATGTTGTTAAGTGCTTAGAAGAAGGTACATTTAATATACCTATACTTGCAGCTGAAGGACGTGCTCCTGTAAATGGTCAGAATGCTAAAATTGAATATTTGGTTAATGTTAATAAAAAAGTTATACCTAAATATATAGGAGAAGATCAAAGTATTGACTATAAGGATTTAAGTATAGTAGAAAATGTTGAACAGGGACAAAAATTAGCTAGAAAAATACCTGCAACTGATGGTGAAGTAGGAAGAACAGTACTTGGAGTAAAAATAGAAACTAAAAGTGGAAAAGATATTGATATTAAGGAAATATTGGGGGACAATGTTGAGATGTCTGATGATGGAGAATATATAATAGCTTCTATAAACGGACAGGTAGTACTTAGAGGAAAATCACTTAATGTTGAGCCGATATTTGAGGTTTCTGGAGATGTAGGTCCTGAAACTGGAAATATCAATTTTATAGGAAGTGTTGTTGTTAAGGGAAGTGTAAGCGATAATTATTCTATAAAAGCAGAAGGCAATATTGATGTACATGGAACAGTTGGAAAATGCGATCTTGAGGCTAAGGGTGATATTATGGTTAAACTTGGTATTCAGGGTAATGAAAATAGCTATGTAAAAGCAGGTGGTGATGTTATTGCTAAGTTTATACAGTTCTCTAATGTGCAGGCGGGTAATAATGTAGTTGTTACTGAGGCAATACTTAATTCAAATATTGATGCTGATAATAGAATTATACTTATAGGTAAAAGAGCTTCTGCAAGCGGCGGAAGATTAAGAGCTTTAAGAGAAGTTAATGGTAAGGTTTTGGGTTCTCAGGCTGGTGCTGTAACATTGATAGAAACAGGTATATCTCCTGCTAAAAGGCGTGCCATTGACGATTTGGACAAGGAAAAAGAAGAATTAGACAGTTCTATAGAAGAAACAGAAAGAAATATCAAATCTCTTGAACAGGCTGCTAAACTTAAAAAACTCGATGATGAGAAAAAAGATCAACTTCAGAGTTATAAAGATCAGTTGGCACAGGCAAACAGCAGAAGAGAAGAGGTAGTTTTAGAAAGAGAAGCATTAACTCAGGATATAGAAGTAGAGAAAGTAGAATCTACTGTCAGTGCTGGCAAAGAGATGCTTCCTGGAGTTAAATTAGTTATAGGAAGTGCTGAGTTTACAATAAGACAAAGCTATAAGGCTATCACTTTCTTTGAAGAGGGAGGAATGATACAGACAGAAAAATACAGGGGCGAGCCTAAAAATGAGAATAAAAAAAGTGAAGATGATGAATAATTAGAGATGAATAATTAGATAAGAGGTAAAAAATATATGTCTTTAAAAATAAATGAATTATATATAGCGGCTATTGAATGCGGTATTGATGCTGATCCTAGAGGTAGGGAGATTGTAGAAAAAGAGCTTGAAAACACAAAAAAGATTTATGATAATTTGGATGAAAATAAAAAAGAATATTTTGATAAAGACACTATATTTAATCCTTACTCTGACACAAGAGTTCTTAATATTGCAGAGGATAAAGATATAAAAAAAATTTTCTGCGGTATAGATATGCAGACTTCAGAGCTTTTACTTGCTGACAGGCTTAATGAAAAAAATGAAAATATAGATTTAGTTATAACTCATCATCCTAATGGTTATGGTTTTGTTAATTTTTATGATGTTATAGAAATGCAGGCTGAAAAAAATGCTTTGCATAATGTGCCTATAAATGTATCCGAGGCTTTAACTAATAAAAGACTTAATGAAGTAAGCCGTTCTGTATATGGGGCTAATCATTATAGAGATGTTGAAGCTGCTAAACTTCTTAAACTTAATTATATGTGTATGCATACGGTTGCAGATAATTTTGTTGAGAGTTTTTTAACTGAAAAAATGAAATTAGAAAAGCCTAATATATTATCAGATATAATTGATATTTTATATACAATAGAAGAATATCAAATATCCGCTAAGCGTTATAATCCTCCTAAAATATTTAACGGCTCTAATAAATCTAAAGTTGGTAATATTATTGTTGATATGACTGGAGGAGCTTCATTTGATTCTGCTATGATTGATGCTCTTTCTAAGGCAGGCATTTCTACTATCATAGTTATGAATATATCTGATAGACTTTTAGATGAATGTAAAAAGCATTATATAAATGTTGTTTGTGCTGGTCATATGTCTAGTGATAGTTTGGGGATTAATTTGCTATTTAAAGCTATTAAAGAAAAAACTAAAAAAGACTTTGAAATAATTCCTGCTTCTGGTTATATTTTTGTTTCTAAATAGTTGTTTATTTGTGGGTAATAAAAAATGAGTAAATATTATAATATATTGTTTGATCTTGATGGAACAATTATTGATTCTTCTTTAGGTATAATGAATGGTATTTTGTATGGGATAAAAAAAATTAATGAAACATATAATTTAAATATAGATACCCCTAATAATGAAACATTAAGAAAATTTATAGGTCCTCCTTTAGATCTTAGTTTTAGAAAATATTGTTATGATGATGAAAAATTATCTCTTGAGTTTGTAAAGTTTTATAGAGAAGATTATAATGGTAATAATGGGCTTTTTAATTGTTCTCTTTATGATGGTATATATGATTTGATAAAAAAACTTTCAGAAAATAATTATAGAGTATTTTTAGCAACTGCTAAACCCAAAGAAACGGCTTTGAGAATAATAGAGCATTTTGTAATGGAAAAGTTTTTTACTGGATTTTATGCTCCTACTTTAGGCGGAAAAATAAAAAATAAATTAGATGTATTGAAAGAAGCATTAGAAAAAGAAAATTTTGAAAAAGACAAAACAGTTATGATAGGTGATAGAATAGATGATATAGATGCTGCTAAAAATGTTGGTATTGATTCTATTGCTGTACGTTACGGATTTGGAAATGATGATGAGTTTCAAAATGCTGTTTATGTAGTTAATAATACAAAAGAAATATTTGATATATTAAACAAATAAAATTTCCTCTAATACTTTTTGACTTTTTATATTTCTATTTATGTGATTAAATAATGATTTGTTCATTATATCTTTTACATTGCCTATTGAATTATTATATAAATTAATTATATCTTTATTATTTACTATATCTATTAATGATGTGCGTTTTATAATTCTCATAAAATTTTTATCATTTTCTGTTATTTCAAAAGCGTCTTTTATAATTGTTTTGCATTTTGAGCATATAATTCCCCCTTCTGTTATAGAGTAAAATGATGTATTATTATTTTCACATAATATACATCTATCCAAATGAGGAGATATTCCTGCTATATGGAGAGTTTTCATCTCAAATGCTCTCATTAAAATATTGATATACATTTTTTTTATTTTATCATTGTTGTCATTGTTTTTTAAACTTTCAAGTTCTTCTAATTCTTCTAACGCATTCAAAGATTTTTCCATTAAAATAAAATATCTTTCATCAAAATCTCTTGCACAGTAAAGCAGTACTTCCCTAATATAGAATACTAGAAGTGATGAATATATTGATTTTTCTAATGATGAATAATTTTTGATAATACTTGATTCTTTTAATATAGATAATTGAGGCTGTTTTTTTTCATATATGTTTATATCTAATTTTGAAATGCTTTCCAAATCAGAACCGAATGCTTTAGAAGATTTTTTAGCTTTATAGCATATTGCCTGAATTATAGAGTTATTAGTTAAAAAAGAAGCTATTATAGATGAAGTCTTATACTGATTATATGATAATATAAATGCTTGAGTATTTTTTATCAATATAATTCCTTAAAGTTGTAATATAAAAATAGGGCAGGAATCAATAAAAGAAACCCGCCCCACACTATGCCGTTAAGCTATTAAGCCTGATGAATAGCATTGCTTGGGCAAACTGGCTCGCAAGCACCACAGTCAGTACATTTGTCTGGGTCAATCACGTAGATATCTCCTTCGCTAATAGCATCAAATGCACATTCTGGTTTACAAGAACCGCAAGCTACACAATCGTTATTTATAACACGTGGCATAATTTACCTCCATATAATTAATTAAACTAGATACATTATAACATAAATTAATAACGAAATCAATATCTATAATTCGATTATCAATATATTCTAATATATTTTTATATTAATCTAACATATGTTTTTATTATTTAACTTTATATTGAATTATTAATATTACCCTTGAAAAAATCATAAATTTCCTTGTAAAATTATTCAATGGATGTTACAATGTAAATGAACACAGTAATATCATTTTTAGAAATCATAAAAATATAATATTGCTAACTTTTTGTAATAATTAAGGTTAATTTTATTAAAACAAATTTATATTTAATCAAATTTTAAGGAGTTAAAAATGGACAAAAAAAAGAATTTAAAGTGGCAGTAGCAGGTTACGGACATGTAGGTAAGGATACAGTAAAAACTATCATTGAGAACAATTCTATAATGGAAAACAGAACTGGAATAAAATTAACCGTAAAAACCATTTTTAGCCGAAATATTGACAAAGTACAAAATGATAAATTTTTAGACAAGGTAGAAATAAAAACTAAAGATTTGAATGATATATTGAATGATGATGATATTGATATAGTAATAGAAGTTTTGGGCGGTATGGATACTGCTAAAGAATTACTAATGAAAATAAAAAAGCCTGTTGTTACAGCAAATAAGGCATTACTTGCTAACTGTTTTGGAGAGCTTATAAAAGACAGAAAAACAGATATAGCTTTTGAGGCATCTGTTGCTGGTGCTATACCTATAATAAAGGCTATGAAAGAAAGTTTGGTTTCTGATAGAATGGAAGGCGTTTACGGAATATTAAACGGTACTTGCAATTATATATTAACAAATATGACTAAAAATAATTTAGATTTTAATGCTGTACTTAAAGATGCTCAGGAAAAAGGATATGCTGAGGCTGACCCTACATTTGATATTGACGGAATAGATACTGCTCATAAACTTTGTATACTTTCTTCTATTGCTTTTTGCAATGTTATAAGTTTTGATAAGATATTTATTAGAGGAATAAGAAATATTATATTAGACGATATTGTATTTGCATCTGAATTAGGTCTTACTATTAAATTGATAGCAGAGGCAGCTTTAGATGAAAATGATAATGCCTATATATATGTAATACCTACATTGCTTAATGATAGCAATATGCTTTCAAAAGTAGATTATGCTTTTAACGCTATAACAGTTGTAGGGGATCGTTCAGGAGACACAGTATTTTATGGTTCAGGTGCAGGAGGAAGACCTACAAGCAGTGCTATAGTTTCTGATGCTATTACTTTGGCTAGAAATAGTCTTATTACTGATGAGCTTAGAGTACCTATACTTGGTTTTGTTAATGAGAATAAAAATATTAAACTGAAAGATTTTAAAGATAAAAATGAAACTTTTTATGTGAGATTTAAATCGAATAATAATAATTTACTTGCCTTTAATGAAACTTTTTATGATATTAATATTGCAAAAAGTGTTGAGAGAAACGGGTATTTTATGTATGTACTTAAAGATGTATGCATAAACTCTATAATTGAAGCTATAGAAAAAGTTGAAAAGATAGATGATATATTTATAGCCAAAATAAAATAATATATTTTTAGATTTATAACAGCACATATATGGATTTAAATATCTATATATGTGCTTTATTTTTTATTTTTATAATAAGCTAAATGCAGTAAATTGGTATTATAATCTTTAATTGATATAGCTTTATTTTGATATATCATGCTTTTATATTTGTCATTGGAGTTTATATTTTTACTTCTAAATCCTCCATCCATTCTTAAAGAGTATAAAATATCGCCTATAGTAATTGATTCAGGCTGACATCCTAAAGTGTATGAAATATTTGATCCATTAACTATTTTTATCACAAACATGGACTTTTCTAAAGCATTTGATATTTCTGTTATTGTAGTAGGTGCCGTTCTTAATTCTTTTGCAAGCTCATACATAGTTATTGCTTTTTTTCTATTTATAAATCTGTATGTTACTATATACATAAATTCTAAAGCTATAGCCTCTTTTTCTGCAAATGATAATCTTATATTACTTTTATCAATTCCGTAAGATCTGAAATATTGTATAGAGTAGGTGAGTTCAGCACCAAATAATATAATAATCCAAACTATATATAATAATAATAATAATACAGGTATTTGAGCAAAAGAGCTTGCTGATGATAATTCAGCTGGAGTTATACTAGTGAGCATATTATTTTCGCTGCTTATAGTAACTACATCATCTATTTTGAAATTATATTTTACAAGTTGTTCTCCTACATTTGGTGAAAAATTTTTAAAATCAAGCATATTTGTTTCTATAGGTTTTTTTTCATATGTTACCCCGCTTATTCCGTTTCCAACATTCTCCATGATAACATAGCTTATTCTTTCTATTTTTATACTTGTTATATTTTCAACATCAATCTCTTGATTTTTCTCAAGTATGTTTTCATTGGTTTCATAAGATTCATTAGATATTATATTTTCATTTAATGTGTCATTATAATAGTAATCATTTTGATTATTTATAGTATTTTCTGTATATCCAGTATTAATCTCTTTTACAACGTATTCTATTTTATATCTATCGCTGTCAAATATTTGTTTATAGTTTTTAACATTTATATTAAGCTTAAAATAAACGCTAAAAAGTGTTATTATAGCTACAGATACTAATATAGAAGATATAGCAGCATTAGACCAATTTACTTTTGTTTGCGGAACTAATACATAAGAAAATAATACCAATATAGAAGTTAATATTATAGGTGTAACCCAAGATAATAGTATTTTTATTAATGCTGGAAGATTATGTAAATTTATAGATGTATAAGTGATTAAAGTAAATGATACACCAATTAGTATAGGAATTAAGAAAAGCAAAGCTATATAATTGGCTACAACTCTTGGTATAGAAGTTGTTATTTTTACACGCCATATTTTTACTAAAGATGATTGTATACTATGAAGTATTAAAGCGGTACTTACTATAGTTGATATAATACCAATAATACCAAAACTTGCCAAATTGGTGTTATCTGCTATATTTAATATTTGCCTTACCATAGGTTCATAAAAAGGGGCATTTTTTTCCATCCAGTCAAATATAACAAGAAATATGTTCTGATATATATTAAAAATTCTTAATATGAATAATCCAACTATTAATGCTGGTATAAATGATAATGTTACTAAATATGTTAAAGCGGCTGCTCTTATAGTACAGTCGTCTTTAAAAAAATCTGTAATGGCGAATGTAATTACTCTATATATATTTACTAATAGTTTTTGTATAGGGTTAAATGTGTTTTGGTCTATGAAATATATGTCTTCAAGTAGAAATTTTTTCACTTTATTTAAAAATTTATTAATTTTTTGAATTTTAGCCATACAAACCTTCTTGCAAAAAAAAATATATAATGTATAATATATTAATAAAAATTAAGCGAGGGTGGCGGAACTGGCAGACGCACTAGACTTAGGATCTAGCGCCCTAGGCATGAGGGTTCGATTCCCTCCCCTCGCAATTTTTTATTCATCTTTTTTCTCCTTGTTATTTTTATCATCTTTTACTTCTATTGAATATTTACATTTGTTGCATACTTTTTTGTATCCGCTTGAAGTTTTTATTATTCTCATAGAATTTTTACAATGACAAAACGGACAATCTTCATGATTTCTAAATATAATCATAGAAATTAAATCTACAACTTTACTTATACCTGAAACAAAAAATAATATCCCAAACATCAAAATAAATATTATAATAATGATTATAAAAAATATGATAACTAATAAGTCCACTTTTCAATAATTCCGTTAATAGTGTTTATATTATAATTATATGTTAAATATATGATTTTTTAAAGAAGTCAGAGTATATTTTTATTATATTTGTATTAATATATTTTATAGGAAAATCTGACCAATTATCTAATTTATTATCCCATAATCTATAATAATAGTTATTTCCTTCTTTTTTCCATTCATATGTATAAACTTTATTATTATTTGGAGCATTTTTATCATCATTACTGTAAACTATTTTATTATTATTAAAGAAAGTATATTTTCTTTATTGTTTCCATTAATAAACTCCCAAGTCCCAATAAATCTATAATCTACAGCTTTTTTTTCTGTGCTTATGATTTCTTTTTTATGGCATGACAATAAGAATATTGAAAGCATGAATAATATAAGAATATGAATTTTATACATGTTATTATACCTTTTAATAATATATTTTATAATATCGTAATAAAAATTATAAAATAAAAAAATTATGTTTATATTTTATTTTTCATGGTTTATATTGTTTATCATATAATATTAATAATTATGAGGATTATATGTTAGGAAATACCAAAGTAATGAATAAGACCAATAGATTTGAACGTTTTTTAAATGCTGTTGAAGTATTTGGTAATAAACTTCCAGACATAACTATATTATTTTTAATAGCTTTTTTTATAATGATTTTTCTTTCTTGGATATTATCTCATTTTACTTTTAATTATTTTCACCCTACAACAGGAGAGAGAATAGTCATTATTAATATGCTTTCCCTAGCAGAATTAGCTAAATTTATAACTAAGATTACAGAAAATTTTATAACATTCCCCCCTTTGGGTATTACTCTTGTAGGTACTTTGGCTATAGGTGTTGCTAATGGCAGCGGATTTATTAGAATGGTTATTATTAAATTATCTAGTATAATACCTAGAAAGGCTGTAACTCCTGCTGTTATGGTTATATCTATATTAAGCCATATAAGTTCTGATTCTGCTTATGTCATATTAATGCCTGTAGCAGCTACAATGTTTTTTGTTTTTGGAAAACATCCTTTAGCAGGAATTGCAGCTTCATTTGCAGGACTTGCAGGCGGACATTCAGCTAGTTATACTCCTTCTATAATAGATCCTATAATGCAGGGATTTACCCAAAATGCTGCCAGACTTATGGATCCTACTTATAATGTTAATGTTTTATGTAATTATTTTTTTAGTTTTTTATCAACTTTTGCTGTTGTTTTAGTATACTGGTTTATTACTGATAAAATAGTAGAGCCTTTTTTGTGGAAAACAATGCCTATTGATGAAGGGGTTAAGCCTGAAGACGCTAGCATTTCTTCTATAACAAAAGAAGAAAATAAAGCTTTTATTGCAGCTTTTATTGTATTGATATCCATGTTGATACTTTTAGTTATTTTGCTCATACCAAAAAATTCTTTACTAAGATCGCCTGACGGACAATTAACAACTCCAGATGCTCCAGTTATGCAGGCAATAGTACCTATTATCTTTTTATTTTTAGTAATACCTGGTTCTGTATATGGTAAATTATCTAATAAATTTAAAACCTCAAGAGATTTCAGTTATGCTATGGCTGAAAGTTTAAAAAATCTGTCTTCATTTTTAACTTTTGCATTTTTTTGTGCTCAGTTTTTATACATGTTTGGAACTTCAAATGTAGGAACTTTAATGGCTATATCTGGAGCTGAATTTTTAAAATCTTTAAATATGCCTCCGCAAATAACTATAGCAGGAGTTATTTTTCTAACTGGTGTTTTAAATATATTAATAAGCTCTGCATCATCAAAATGGGCTATATTAGCACCAGTACTTGTTCCAATGCTTATGGCTGTGGGTATATCTCCAGAACTTACTCAGGCTTCATATGGAGTTAGTGATTCTGCTATAAATATAGTTACTCCTATGTTTTCATTTTACCCTTTAATAATTTCTTATTGTCAAAAATATTGTAAGAAAACAGGAGTTGGAACATTGTCTTCTATGATGATACCATATTCAATAGGGCTTCTTATTGCATTAATGATAATGCTTTATGTATTTTGGGCTTTAAATATACCTATAGGATTTAATAGCGGGTATGTGTATCCACCTGTTCACTAAACTATAGTTATTATTTTTCTAATTTCTATAAAAAGTATTGATGATTATAATTTTTATTGTATAATATTTAAGTCTGTTTATTTTTTAGAAATTATTTTTTATTTATAATTTTTTATTCTAAAACTATTTTTTTATATATGGGCAATTATTTTTTTATTGTTTTTTATATTAATGAGTATTAATAAATAATTTTTATGAAATATATATTGTAAAATTATTTTTCTAAACTATAACAGAAATATTTTTTATAGGAGTTTTTTATGCAAAGTGATGGGAATGCAGTAAAAAAATCTAATAAGTTTGAAAGTTTTTTGAATATTATTGAGGCAGTAGGAAATAAACTTCCAGACATAACTATTTTATTTTTAATAGCATTTTTTATAATGCTTATAGTATCATGGATATTATCTCATTTTACTTTTAATTATTTTCACCCTACAACAGGCGAGCAAATAAAGATTATAAACATGCTTGCACCTTCGGAACTTACTAAATTTATAACTAAGATGACAGCTAATTTTGTAAGTTTTCCTCCTTTAGGAATTACTGTTGTTGCTACACTTGGTATAGGAGTTGCTGAAGGAAGCGGTTTTATTAGAATGATACTTATTAAACTTCTAGCAATAATACCAAAAAAAGCAATAGCACCAGCTATAATATTTATATCTGTAGTAAGCCATATAACTTCAGATTCTTCTTATGTTATATTAATGCCCATAGCTTCTATAATGTTTTTTGCTGTGGGAAGACACCCTTTAGCAGGAATTGCAGCATCATTTGCAGGGCTTGCTGGAGGCTTTTCAGCAAGTTACACACCTTCTACAATAGACCCTATAATGCAGGGTTTTACGCAAGGTGCAGCAAGACTTATAGACCCTACATATACTGTTAATGTTTTGTGTAATTATTTTTTAAGCGTATCATCTACATTTGCTGTTATTTTGGTATGCTGGTTTATTACGGATAAAATAGTGGAGCCTT
The DNA here is from genome assembly GCF_002379365.1 of Brachyspira sp. G79. Taxonomy (GTDB): domain Bacteria; phylum Spirochaetota; class Brachyspiria; order Brachyspirales; family Brachyspiraceae; genus Brachyspira. Next base: position 407,083 of record NZ_JQIU01000008.1, read on the forward strand.
TTTTATGGAAAACAATGCCTATTGATGAAGGGGTTAAACCTGAAGATACTAGTATTTCTTCAATAACAAAAGAAGAAAACAGAGCTTTTAAAATAGCATTTGCAGTTTTGATATTAATGTTTGTTATTTTGATAGTTTTGCTTGTACCAAAGAATTCTTTATTAAGGTCTCCAAATGGCAGCTTGACGACTCCAGATGCTCCAGTTATGCAGGCAATAGTACCTATACTTTTTTTATTTTTGGTTATACCCGGATATATATACGGAAAACTTACTAATAAATTTAAAACAACAAAAGATTTTAGTATGGCTATGGCTGGAAGTGTTAAGAACTTAGCTTCATTTTTAACTTTCTCATTTTTTTGTGCTCAATTCTTATATGTTTTCGGTAACTCTAATGTAGGTACATTAATAGCCATAGCAGGTGCCGAATTCTTGAAGTCATTAAATATGGCTCCTCAAATAACCATAGCAGGTATAACTTTGCTTACAGCTATATTGAATTTGTTAATAACTTCAGCTTCATCAAAATGGGCTATATTAGCACCTATATTTGTACCAATGCTTATGGCGGTAGGTATATCTCCAGAACTTACTCAGGCAGCATTTAGAGTCAGCGATTCAGCTATTAATGTTGTTACTCCTATGTTTGCATTTTATCCTTTAATAATATCTTACTGTCAAAAATATTGTAAAAAAACAGGTGTAGGAACATTATCTTCTATGATGCTTCCATTTAGTATAGGTTTGCTTGTTGTACTTATGATAATGCTTTATATATTCTGGGCATTAAATATACCTATAGGTTTTAATAGCGGTTATGTGTATCCGCCAGTTAATTAAAATATTTAAATAAATTTACAAATAAGAGGTAAAATCAATATGTTAAATGATGATATTAAAAAATTTCAAATAGATAGCTTTTTTAAATACGTTTCAATACCAAGTCAAAGTGCAGCAGGAGCAAATACAATTCCAAGTTCAGAAGGTCAGATGAAACTTGCTAAAGTATTAGCAGAGGATTTAAAAGCTTTGGGATTAAAAGATGTAGTTGTAAATGATAATGCTATAGTTACAGCTTTACTTCCCAAAAATAAAGACAATATATATTCTATAGGTTTTGTTGCTCATCTTGATACCGTGGATGTTGGACTTACAGGAGATGTTCACCCTCAGATATTAAAATTTGAAGGTGAGGATTTATGTTTAAATAAAGAAAAAAATATAATCTTTAGGGTTTCAGAGCACCCAGAAATAAAAAAATACATTAATGATAATATTATATTTTCAGATGGTACTAGTGTATTAGGTGCTGATAATAAGGCGGCAATATCTACAGTGATGTCAGCATTAAAATATATAAAAGATAATAATTCTGAGCATGGCGACATATATATAGCTTTTGTACCAGATGAAGAAATAGGATTAATTGGTTCTAAGGCACTGGATTTGAATGTATTTAAGCCCGATTTTGCGTATACTATAGATTCCTGTGAAATAGGGGAGGTAGTGTATGAAACTTTCAATGCTGGAAGTGCTTCTATAGATATAGAGGGCGTAACTGCCCACCCTATGAGTGCTAAAGGTGTTTTGGTTAATCCTATACTTATAGCCATTGATATAGCTAATGAGTTTGACAGAAAATCTACTCCAGAATGTACTGAGAAAAAAGAAGGTTATATTTGGGTTCAGGGAATAAGCGGAAATCAAAGAAATGCATCATTAAAACTTAATATAAGAGATCATAGTAAAGAACTTTATGAACAGAAAAAAAATAAAATAAAAGAAGCAGTTGAAAAATATCAAAAATTAGAACCTAGAGCAAGAATATCATTAACTATAGAAGATGTTTACGCTAATATTGCCGACTCTATTAAAGATGATAGATTTCCTATAGATGTTATTTATGAGGCTATGAAAAATCTTAATATAGAGCCAAAGACTATATCAATGCGTGGTGGTACAGATGGTTCTGCATTATCAGTTAAGGGTCTTTTAACACCTAATTATTTTACAGGAGCTCATAATTTTCACTCTATATACGAGTTTCTGCCTATATCTTCATTTCATAAAAGTTTACAAACAACGCTTGAGATAATAAGAATAATATCTTCCAAATCAAAATAAATTTAATTTGTATAATTTTTATTAATCAGGAGGTTTTATATTAATATATAATTCCTCTTGCTTAATAAGAACATGTTATTTTGTATATATTGATAAAATCTCTTAAACATGTATAATTATTTCCTAATATTATAATATAATCAATTAGAACTTATAAACTAGGATTTTGTATGAAAAACTATTTAGAATTATTAAAAAGAGTATTAGAAGAAGGTGAGGAAACTTTAGATAGAACTGGAGTTGGTACAAGAAGAATATTCGGACCTCAATTAAGATTTAAATTTGAAGGAAATAAAATACCTATTATAACTACAAAAAGAGTATTTATGAAAGGTGTCATTATAGAATTATTATGGTTTTTACAAGGTTCTACCAATATAAAATTTTTAATTGAAAACAATGTACATATATGGGACGAATGGGCTGATGATATGGGAGAGCTTGGTCCTGTATATGGTAAACAGTGGAGAGCTTGGGAGACTAAAGAAGGAAATAAAATAGATCAGATATCAAATATAGTAAACACATTAAGAAATAATCCTACAAGCAGAAGAAATATTTTGAACGCTTGGAATGTTGGAGAGATTGATAAAATGCATCTTCCGCCTTGTCATATGATGTGTCAGTTTTCGGTTAATAATAAAGGTGGTATCATAGCACATTTGTATCAGCGTTCTGCTGATTTATTTTTGGGTGTTCCTTTTAATATAAGTTCGTATGCTATACTTACAAGACTTTTAGCTATGCATAGCGGACTTTATGCTTCAGAACTTATCATGACTTTTGGTGATGCTCACATTTATAATAATCATATAGAACAGGTCAAACTTCAGCTTTCAAGAGAGCCTTATGAGAATACTACAGAATTATTTATAGAGAATCGTCCTAATATATTTAGCCATGTTTATGAAGATTTTAGACTAGAAGGGTATAAATATTATCCTACTATAAAAGGGGAGGTAGCTGTTTGATAGTTTCATTAATTGCGGCGGTTGACTTAAAAAATGGTATAGGTTTGAATGGTATTATGCCTTGGGGGCACATAAAAGAAGATATGCAGTTTTTTAGAACTACCACTACGGGATATCCTGTTGTTATGGGGCGTGTAACTTTTGAATCTTTAGAATGCAAACCGCTTCCAAAAAGAAAAAATATTGTTATATCTTCTAGTTTGAACAATGAATTTAAATATGATAATCTTTTTTATGATACTTCATTTGAAAATGCTTTATCTAAATTATTACTAGAAAAATATAATCAAATATTTATTATAGGAGGGGAATCCATATATAAAAAGGCATTAGATTATGCTGATAGGATTTATCTTACTCACATAAACAAGGATTATAACTGCGATAGATTTTTTCCAGAAATAGATAAAAGTTTATTTAATTCAATTATATTGAAAAGTTTTATTTATAATGATATAAATATTAATATTGTAAAATATGATAGATTAAAATAGTTCAATAATAATTTAGTATTATATATTGCTCATAAAAATAGTTTTTGACAATATTATTTACAGTAATACTGTTGCAAAAATTGCAAATTACTATACAATTTTTTATATATATAACATTTTTTGCTATATAGTAAAATTATTATTAATATTGAGTAAATCATTTTTATAAAATATGAATGATTTTTTAGGAGCTATTTGTTATGAGTAATCTTGATGATTTATTACAATTGGCGAATGACGCTTTTAATTGCGGTGATTATAAAAAATCTATAGAATATTTTGATAAACTAATTTTTTACTACGGAGATATTGTAGAACTTTATAATAATAGAGGACTTTCAAAGAGTAGCTTGGGAATGTATGATGAAGCTATTAAAGATTTTAAAAAGGTTATAAGTATAGATCCAAATTATGTTCATGCTTATAATAATATGGGATTGGTTAATCATAACTTAGGTAATTATAAAGAGGCTATTAAGTATTACAATAAGGCTCTGGAATTGGATAATAATTGTATTCAGGTTTATAATAACATAGGCCTTGCTAATCATAATTTAGGTAATTATGAAGAGGCTGTAAAAAATTATATAAAGGCTATAGAAATATCTCCTAATGTGCATACATATAATAATATAGGTTTAGTAAAAAATGATCTAGGTCTTTATGAAGAGGCAATAAAAGATTTTAATAAGGTATTGGAATTAGATAAAAATTATTCAAAAGCTTACTATAATATAGGTCTTTCTAAATATAATCTAAAAAAGTATGATGAGTCTATAGAATATTTCAATAAGGCTTTGGAATTGGATAATAATTCTTCTTATACATATAATAA
>NZ_JQIU01000008.1:411935-444993 GCF_002379365.1 Brachyspira sp. G79
TTAGAATATTTTGACAAAGCATTAGAATTAGACAAAAATTATTCAAAGGCATATTATAATAGAGGTATATCAAAAGTTAATTTAAAATTATATGAAGAAGCTGTAAATGATTTTTATAAGGTTATATAGTTAGAACCAAAAAATTTTAATTCTTACTTTCGACTAGCTTATGCTAAGCTAAAATTAAAATTGTATGAAGAAGCAATAGAATATTATGATAAATATTTAGATTGTGATAATATATCAAATGAGGTGTATTTTTATAGAGGATTTGCTAAATATAAATTGTCAGATTATAAAAATGCAGTAAAAGATTTTGATAAAGCTGATAATAATATTAAAGTTATTGTATTAAAAATGATTTCAAAAATTAAGTCTATATTAAAAAAATAAAAAAGCGAAAGATTTTTTTAATCTTTCGCTTTTAATTTTATTAAATATTAAAATGATTCAAAACCATCTGAAGTATCTTTAGAAGTATCAAATGTATTTCCAAACTCATTATCTTTTACAGTTTTTGAAGAAACCTGCGGTGTTATTTTTTCCTCATGATGTTTTTTTATAGGGCTTTTCAATTCAGGTCTTTTTAATTCTGTTCTTTCAGAGGAGCTTGGAGATTTAGAAGCAGAACTTGATTTTGAGGCAGCAGGTTTATTTTCCTGAACAGCTTTAGAATCAGTTGTAGGAGAAGATTTTTTTCTTTCTACTTTTGTGATGTTCTTTTTAACATTACTTCCTCTTAATTTGAAAAATTCCATAGCAGTTACCAATTCTTCCGCTTGTGAGAATAAAGCTTCAGAAGCAGCTGTAGATTCCTCTACTAAAGCAGCATTTTGCTGAGTAGTCATATCCATTTGAGTAATAGCTATATTAACTTGATCGACACCAGCCTGCTGTTCCATAGCTGTAGAACTTAAATCCTGCATAATTTTAGCAGTTTCTTCTATTTGAGCTCTCAAGTTTTGGAATATTTCTTTTGATTCTCTTGCAGTTTCAGTAGCAGCAGCAATTTTCTCTTCAGAATCAGCAACCAAAGTAGTAATATCTTTAACAGAAGTTTGGGTAGTTTGAGCTAAGTTTCTAACTTCAGAAGCAACAACAGCAAAACCTCTTCCTTGTTCTCCAGCACGTGCAGCCTCAACAGCAGCATTAAGAGCAAGTATGTTAGTTTGGAATGCTATATCTTCAATTATTTTTGTAATAGCACTGATTTTTGAACTAGATTCATATACAGCTTCAATATTCTGAGTACTTTCTTCGATAATTCTTCCAGCTTCTTCAATAGCCTTTTTAGAATTAATCATCATGTTATTACCTTCTAGAGTATGTTCAGCAGAAGATTTAATTGTAGAAGCAATCTCTTCCATAGATGAAGCAGTTTCTTCAAGTCCTGAAGCCTGATTTTCTGTTCTGTTTGATAAATCTATATTACCTTGTGCCACTTCATTAGCAGATGCTTTTACTGTATAGGCACTGTCATATACTATTCTTACCTTTTCATTTAATTGATCCAATATATTTATTAAAGCAAGAGCTATTTCTCCAAACTCATCTTTTCTGTTTTCAAATCCAGGAGGTGTAGACCAGCTAAGATCACCTTTTGAAAGACTAGTTAAATCTACAGCAAGAAGATGCAGGATAGTAGTTATTTTGCTTATATAGAATACTATAACTATAGAAGCTATAATAAGTATTGCTATTGTACCAATAACAGCATATTTTTTCATAGTGTTTATATGAGCAAATAATTCGTCAGATTCTATACTCATAACAACAGTCCAGCCTGATACAGGTTCTTTATAAAAAGTAGCTATAGAGTCTTTACCATTGAAAGGAGATTTAAACTCATAATATCCAGATTCATTTGCAACTGCATATTGTATATAATCAGCATTTCTTAAAACTTCACTTCTTACATGTGATGGAACAGGGTCAGCTATAATCCATCTTTCAGGGTCTACAATAAATGGGTGTCCAGTATTTCCAAATTTTACAAGATTTAATTCTTTATCTATAAATCCTAGCCAATCTATCATTGTTGATATAGCACCAACTACACTTCCAGCTGAGTTTTTTATAGGAGAGAAAACTTTTACTACATATTTAGTATTGTCAGCAGGTGAAAGATCTACTGTAGAAAGTACAGCAGATTGACCAGCCATAACCTTTTGCCATAATTCCATTCCGCTAAAATTTCTTGTACTTGAAGAATTAACTATTTTTCCATCTAAACTATCAGCTACAACATTACCAGTAGAATCTAATACTACAATACCCTCTATATTACTATTATTTGATACAACGCTTTTAAGACTGGTTTCAAGAACAGCTCTATTTTCTGGTGTTCTATCTTGAAGAAATGTAATTAATTGTGGATATCCTCTGCTTATGGCTTCAGATGTATATATAGATTGTTCTAACCATACATTTATCATTCTTGCATATACTTTAGTAGTAGATTCAAATCCAAATATAGCAGAACTTCTAATACCTTGAGAACCTATCCTAATAAGAAGTGTAACCAATATAATTGTCATTACAGTAACAAGCAGCATTACGAAAAAAGGTATTTTTACCTTCAAGGATTGCAATTTTCTCACTTTCAAACTCCAACGATTTTTCGATTATGTTAAAAAATAATATATTAACATTCTTATATAATAACAATATTTTTTATGAAGTCAAGATATATTTTTTACATAGCATATAAATTATCGTGAAAATACTACTTATTTTTTAAAAAAAATTACATTTTTTTATATTCGGCTTCGCTTTTCCTTACATATAAGGGTAGAAGAGAAAATACATTATCAAATTTTTTATTTGATGATAATTTTATAGTTTTTGACGCTTTTATGATGTTGTATGAATTATCTAATTTGTTTATATTATAATTTTTTAAATTTTCTATGAAAAAGTCATAATTTTTTGAAAATCCATCTCCGCATAAAGTGATATTTTTATCTGAGGTTTTGATAGAGTTAATTATATCTATAAACTGCTGATAGGTGAGGTCGGCATTTTCTGTTATTTTTTCGTTATTATTATATATATTGGCATAAACGCTGCCTTTTCTGGCATCTATCATAGCTGCTTTTATACCTGTTTTTTCAGATATATTTTCATATAAAGTTTCTAAACTTGAAATTCCAACTATAGGTATGTTTTTTGCATAGCATATAGTTTTTATTGTGGCAAATGCTATTCTTAAGGCTGTAAATGAACCTGGACCTATACCTAATGCTATATATGATATATTATCTAATGTTAAGTTGTTATCAGTTAAAAAATTGTGAAGCACTGGTAGTAGCTCTTCATTATGGTTTTTTACATTTTCTTTATTGTATTCTATTATAGAATTATCTTCTTTTTGAATAGCTATGGAAAAGCTAGTAGATACTGTATCGAATGCTAGTATATTTCTCATGACATTAAATCTAATACTAATCCTTTAAGACGCATTACCTTATTTGCTATGGCTATATGGTTTTTCTGCTCTGTCATAATTAATTTATATAATGAATCAAGTTCTTCATTAATTTTTGAAACAACCTGATATTCACGTCCTCTTCTCATATATGATGATACTATTCTTATCCTGTAGGCATCTTTTACTAATTTGTCAGTTAATGATCTTATTAAGTCTCTGAATTTTTGAAAGTCTTTTATATTGGCACTTTTTTCTAGTAGGTTTCCAGCATCGTATATTTGTCTTTTTAATTCGTCTAATTCATAAGAGTATCTTTTTATTTCTTTTTCTTCTTCAAGCATTGTAGCAAATGGAGATGATGATACAGCTACTTTCATAGATGAAGCCATTGAAGCATCTTGAGAAGTCATAAGTATACTATTTAAATTCATCTCTCTGTTTCTTCTGTCTTGAACTCTCATTTATTTTTTCTCCATAATTTCAAAATTAAATTAATTAAATGTATTATGTTAACTTAACATGAAATCAATAAAATATCAATATACTATAAATCGTATTTTTATTATTTTGCTTTACTATTTTATTTATTGTTAATATATGTATTGTTATTTAGTGTTTTTATAAAATTGTGGTTTATTGTAGTTTATTGAAAAAAAATAAAAAGATTTATAATAAAACAAGGTATTTATTTGCAGGCGTTTTATTATGAACAGAGATGAAATTTTAAAAAGATATAATTTGATAGAAGATAATATTAACAGAGTAAAAGAGAAGTATAATATAAATTATGATGTAAGTTTGGTAGCGGTAAGTAAATATTCTTCTATTGAAACAATAAAAGAGTTTTTATCATTAAACATAGACTTGCCATTGGGAGAGAGTAAGGCACAGAGTTTGAGAGATAGGGTAGGGGAGATAGGTAAAATAAAAGACAATGTAAAATGGCACTTTATAGGACGCATACAAAGCAATAAAGTAAAATATATAGTAAGATATGCAGATTTGATACAGAGTGTAGATTCTATAGAGATAGCAGAATGTATAAATAAAGAGGCATTAAAAAATAATAAAATACAAAATATACTGCTTCAGTTTAATATAAGCGATGAAGACCAGAAGGGCGGATTTACGGCAGATGACTATATATGGGTATATGAGAATATTATCAAAATGCCTAATGTATCAGTAAAAGGATTAATGGCAATAGGAAAAGACACAGAGGATACTGCTATTATAGAGGAAGAATTCGAGCGTCTTAACATAATATATAAGGAAATAAATAAAAAATATAATAACGCTTTATCAATTCTTTCTATGGGTATGTCATCTGACTATGAGCTAGCCATAAAGCATGGTTCAAATATGGTTAGAATAGGCAGCAGCTTTTTGGGCAATTTTTTAAATATTTTTGATTTTTCATAATGTAATTAGAGGTTTTAAATAATGAAAAAAAATCAAAAAGAATGGCAGGAAGTTAGGCTAGGGGATATAGTATATTTCAATCCTACAGAAAAACTGATAAAAGGTAACAATTATAAAAAAATATCTATGGATTGTTTGATACCAAAAACAAGAAAAATAGAAAATTATGAAATTAATATATTTAATGGAGGATCAAAATTTAGAAATGGAGATACTTTAATGGCGAGAATTACTCCATGTTTAGAAAATGGAAAAACTGCACAAGTATCTATATTAGAGGAAAATGAAATTGCTTTTGGTTCAACAGAATTTATAGTTTTAAGAGAAAAAGAAAATATTAGTGATAATAATTTTATATATTATCTTTTTAATACAGATTATATAAGAAACATAGCAATAAAATCTATGACAGGTACATCAGGACGCCAAAGAGTTCAAGAAGATGTTTTAAAAAATCTTATTATAAAACTCCCGCCGCTGGAAGAACAAAAGAAAATCGCCTCCATACTCTCATCGCTTGACGACAAAATCGAACTCAATAACCGTATGAATAAAATACTTGAAGATATGGCACAGACTATTTTTAAGGAATGGTTTGTCAATTTCAACTTTCCTAACGAAGAGGGCAAACCATATAAAGATAGCGGCGGCAAGATGATAGAAAGCGAGCTAGGGAATATACCAGAAGGCTGGAAAGTTGGTATTATCAAAGATATATCTAAAGAAGTTATATGCGGTAAAACTCCTCCAACTAAAGACGAAGAAAATTACGGTGATTATATGCCTTTTATAACAATACCAGATATGCATAATAATACTTTTATAATAAAAAGTGAAAGGTATTTATCGAATAAAGGAGTTAATACTCAAATAAACAAAACTGTACCTGAAAATAGTATTTGTGTTAGCTGTATAGCAACTGTTGGGCTTGTTTCTTTAACTTCTGAAAATTCACAAACTAATCAGCAGATTAATACAATAATACCAAAAAAAGATATAAGTTCTTATTGGGTTTATTTCTATATGAAAAATATATCTAATATTATTATTAATTATGCATCTGGAGGAACTACAACTTTAAATTTGAATAAATCATTATTTGAGAAAATTAATATAATCATTCCTGAAATTTCTATTTTAGTTACATTTAATAACAATATAAAATCTATATTTGACATGATTAAATCTAATCAAATAGAAAACCAGAAACTTGCTTCTATTCGCGATACGCTATTGCCTAGGCTTATGAGCGGGGAGATTAGGGTCAAATAGTTTATTTATGAAGTTCTTTCACTCAGTGATACATACAGGCGTCATAAAGAAGTGGAGGCACGACTGTGTACTTCGGAGAGCTAGTCCACACAATTAATAAATAAAATTAGTTTTGAAACAATTATATTCCTGCCTCAATGACAAAATGCTAAATTAAAATTAAATAATTTATTTGACTTTATATAAAATAAATATACACTATATACTATACAGTATAGGAGTCTTATTTATGAAAAAGTATATGCACGAAAGTGATTTTGAAGTAACCGTTATTGAGATGATTCAAAACCTTGGGTATGAATATTATTATGGCGGGGACATCAGAGAAAATTTTCCCTCTATGAATAATACCAAAAATGTTGTTATTACTGAAGTATTATATGACGCTCTTAAAAAAATTAACCCCAACGTTTCAGATAAGGCTATTAATGAGGCTATAAGAAAAATTACTAATCTTGAAGAAATTAATTATATAGATAAAAACAAAACCTTTCAAAAATATCTCTCATTTGGAATAGAGGTTAATTATTTTGATAATGAAAATAAAGCAACATACATAAAATTAGCTGACTATGACAATATAGAAAATAATTATTTTTATGTTGTTAATCAGCTTGTTATTATAAATATTGATAATAAAAGACCTGATGTAATAATATATTTAAATGGTATTCCTCTTGTTGTTATGGAGTTTAAAAATCCTGTTGAAGATTCTGAAACTATAGACGATGCATATTTGCAGTTAAAAAACTATATGGAGAATTGGATACCTAATCTTTTTTATTATAATGCTTTTTGTGTTATTACTGACGGCGTGAGGGCAGAAGTAGGCACTATTACCGCTGATAAAAGCAGATTTATTTCTTGGAAGAGAGAAAGCGAAGATATTGATATTATAGAGAAAAATGCTGATTTAAACAAACAGTATAAAACTTTAATTAATGGAATGCTTCAAAAAGAAAGATTTTTAAATATTCTTCATTATTTTGTTTTTTATGTGCAAAGTGGAAAAAAAGAAGGATTAAAAACATCTAAAATATTAGCAGCATATCATCAATACTTTGCTGTTAATAAAATAATTAAAAATGTAAAAAAGGCATATTCAGATAAGACAACAAAAGCAGGTATTGTTTGGCATACCACAGGCTCTGGCAAATCTTTTACTATGCTTATGGCAGCAAAGGTTATATCTCAAGGTTTGTATAATCCTACAATAGTTATAATTACAGACAGAACAGAATTGGACGATCAATTATTTTCAACTTTTTCAAGTGCTATAGATACATATTTAAAACAAACACCAAAGAAAATAGAGTCCAGAAAAGAACTTGTAAAAGAGTTAAAAGATATTAACGAAGGCGGTATAATATTTACAACTCTTCAAAAGTTTGAGAGCTATGATAAGGCATTATCAAAAAGAAGTAATATTGTTTTAATTGTAGATGAGGCACACCGTTCGCATGACCTTGAAAAGTCTAAAATAGAAAAAGGACAAATAAAATATAATATGTCCAAATATATTAATGACGCTTTCCCCAATGCCATAAAAATAGGTTTTACAGGTACTCCTATAGAAAAAGAAGATAGAAATACAAGAGATGTTTTTGGGGATTATATTGATATTTTTGATATAACACAGTCAGTTGAAGATAATGTAACAGTGCCTATATATTATGAGGGTAGGGTAAACTATTTAAAACTTGATGAAACTAAATTAAAAAAAGCTGATGAAGAATACAGAATAATGCTTGAAAATAACGAGGCTTCAGAAGAGGCTATAGAAAAATCCAAAAAAGAACTCTCAAAAATGGATGCTGTACTAGGTTCTGATGCTGCAATAGATACTTTATGCAAAGATATAGTAGCACATTATGAAAAAAGAAAAAGTGTACTTATAGGAAAGGCATTTATAGTGGCATATTCGCGTCCTATAGGAATAGAAATATATAAAAAAATATTAGAGCTTAAACCAGAATGGGAAGGCATGATAAAACCCGTAATGACTAGCACAAATAAAGACCCTGCAGATTGGGGTAAAATACTTGGAAGTAAATCATACAGAGAAAATTTGGCAGTTGAATTTAAAGATAAAACTTCAAACTTTAAAATAGCTGTGGTTGTAAGTATGTGGCTTACAGGTTTTGACGTTCCAGAGCTTGACACAATGTATATATATAAGCCATTGGCAGATCATGATCTTATGCAGACAATATCGAGAATTAATAGGGTTTGCAAGGATAAAGATTCTGGGCTCATAGTTGATTATATAGGTATAGCTAATAATCTTAAAAAGTCTATGAAAGCATATACAAAAAGAGATAAAGAAAATTATGGTAATATGGATATAGCAAATACTGCATTACCAAAGTTTAAGGATATTATTGCCCATATTAGAAATATTTTTAAAAATACTGATTATTCCAACTTTTACACTTGTTCAAGTACAGAAAGGTTAGAGCTTATAACTAAATTAGCCGATTATGTGTTTTCATTTGAAGAAAACGAAAAAAATGATTTTTTAGATAAGGCATCTGCATTAAAAAAAGCGGAAGCATTATGCAGAAGTATTATTTCAAGAGAAGAATCTGCAGAAACAGCATTGTATGAAGCGGTTAAAGTAATAATAACTAAAATGCAAAGTCATCAGAAATTATCATTAAGAGAGATTAATCAGAGAATAAATAAAATACTTGAAGGAAGTATACAAAGCGAAGGTATTATGAATATATTTGACGGCGAGAAGGATTCTAAAGATATATCTTTATTTGATAAAAAATATTTAGCGTCTATTGCCAATATGAAGTATAAGAATATAGCATTAGAGGTATTAAATAAATTATTGAATGATAAAATAAAAGCATATTTAAAAGTAAACATAATACAGTCCAATATGTTTTCAGATAGAATGAAAAAAATAATGGAAAAATATAATAATAAGGCCATAGATAATATAGAGGTAATAGATGAGCTTTTAAATCTTGCTAATGACTTGGACAACCTAGAAAAAGAAGCAAAAATTTTGGGACTTACAAATGAAGAGAAAGCTATATATGATGCTATATGCAGTCCTATGAATAATGGTTATAATAAAGAAGAAATAAAGAACATGGCTAAGGAATTGGCATTAATAGTGCAAAAGAACTCTGAAGATATAGATTGGCAGTATAAGGAATCTACAAAGGCAAAAATGAAAATGGATATAAAAAGATTTTTGAAGCTGCATAAATATCCCAAAGAAAAAGAAAATGAGGCATTGGATAATATATTAAAACAGGCAGAGAATTACGCATCATTAAAGTACAGCTAATTGGGTATTGCGGATATATAGCAGCTTATTAAAATTACAGGTATTCAATAAATAAAACCAAAAAATAATAAATTTATATTCCGATAATGTATATTATGTTAACTTAAGCATGTTATTTTTTTATAGACTTTATTATGATATTGATAATAAACCCGATAATAAAGAATATAACTATCATCATGCCAATAGATACTAAAGGGTTTCCCTGATTTTCCATTTTTTAATCCTTAAAGTTATTAAGTTCTTATACTTATAATAAATAAAAAATTAAAAAGTCAATACCTAATATTTATACAAGCAATTTTCATTAACAATTGAACTTTTTTATATATTATAGTATAATCTGTCATTAATAAATAAAAATAAAATTACGGATATGCACTAATGAAAAAAATAACACTTTTTTTAATATTAAGTTTAATAATTATATCATGCAAAAATGACGGCGGATCTATATACGCTATGGAGAAAAGATATAAAAATTTTTTGAATATACTTCCAACTGATATAAGGAATGACTATACTTTAGAATCTGATAAATACGGTAATATGTATAAAGAATGGATTAATGAGTTTAACACTTGGACAGATAATATACTAAATACGGAAGTGCAAAGAGAAAAAGAAATATCATCAAGAATAACACCAGACAAGATAGAATACGCACTTGAAACTTTAACAAGCAAAGACTATGAGAGAAACTTGCCTGTAGATCTTATGTCTAAAGTAAAGGCACATACAGATGAATTATCATTAAAAATAGAAGAATTAGAAAAAGATGAGTCTTTCTCTAATAGTATGATAAAACTAAAAAAAGATGAAGCTGTAGAAAACTTTACAACAAAAGACACTATATTTTACTATGTATGGAACTATTTAATAACAATAGAAAGACCAAGACGTTTTCAGTGATATAGCTTTTAATTATTTAGCCTAATCTCCCCTATCAATAAGCTAGGCGTATAGAAATAATTTTTTAATTTTCTATATAATATACTTGTTTCAAAACTAATTTTATTTATTAATTGTGTGGACTAGCTCTCCGAAGTACACAGTCGTGCCTCCACTTCTTTATGACGCCTGTATGTATCACTGAGTGAAAGAACTTCATAAATAAACTATTTGACCCTAATCTCCCCGCTCATAAGCCTAGGCAATAGCGTATCCCGAATAGAAGCAAGTTTCTGGTTTTCATAAAAATTGTTATTTACTTTTTCTATTATAGAATTAAATATTTTAGTTGATAGTTTTAGAATTACTTTTTCTGGAACTATAATATTATATTTTTTTAAATCCATCATTCTTATTCCTCTCTGTACACTTCCGCTAGACATATTTAAAGCATATTCTTGCATTCTATTATCTAATAAATTTAAATATAAATATTCTGGTGTTATGATATCATTAGCTCTCATGGTAAATATAGATTCGCTTATATTCCAATTTTTTACATCTTTATTTATCAAATGTACTCTTCCGATAGTACCTATACCTGAAAATAATAAATCATTTTTTCTTAAATCCGAACGCTTATTAATTTTTTTTATTGCTTCATCATTAATTTTATCACATCTATTGTCTAAATATATTTGATTATTATTCATATTTTTTATTGTTACATAATAGTTATTTCCTTCACCTAATTTGAAATTTTTTCTAGGATTTAAACCTGTTGTAAATTTTATTAATAAATTATCTAAAGCCATGACTTTCCATCCATCTGGTATATACCCTAGCTCGCTTTCTATCATCTTGCCGCCGCTATCTTTATAGGGTTTGCCCTCTTCATTTGGAAAGTTGAAATTGACAAACCATTCCTTAAAAATAGTCTGTGCCATTTCTTCGAGTATTTTATTCATACGGTTATTGAGTTCGATTTTCTCGTCAAGCGATGAGAGTATGGAGGCGATTTTCTTTTGTTCTTCCAGCGGCGGGAGTTTTATTTTTATATTGTATAAATCACTTGGTTTTATAGAAGGATATGTTGATACACTTTGTTCTGCTATCATTTGTAAATAGTTTGTTATATCATCTTGTATTATATTATAATATATAAAATATTTATCTGCTATATCTTCTTTTACTTTAATAGTAATAAATCCTGTAGATACTATCATATTATCAACATAATTTTTTATAATACCATAATGTTTTTGAATGGGTCTGACAGTTGAATAGATAATATCACCAATATCTACTTTTCTTTTTGCTCTACTTGGTATATTATGTATAGGAATTTTTTGGATATTATCTATTATTCCTTTAGTAATGTTTCCAGTATCTAAATAATTTATATAAGTGTAATTATCAGATTTTTGTAAAATATTAGAATTAATATCTGATATATCCCCTAGCCTAACTTCCTGCCATTCCTTTTGATTTTTTTTCATTACTTAAAAAACTCCTGCTGTTATTGTACAAAATCTATGTTATATCAATTCTTTAATGTTTCGAGATTTAAAGACATAGCCTATCCTATTTTAATTAAGCCTATTATAAATTATTTTACCATATTTTTCTATATTGTTTTTTAACTCTTCATTGTTTATATCATTATGGCTTATTACATCAAATTTTAAAAGAGTTTCTAATTCTGAAAGCTCTTCCTTCAAACGCTCGCAAAAAAGAAAATCAAAATCACCTATTACAGATAAATCTATATCCGAATTATATTTTTCTCTGTTTTCTGCCCTAGACCCAAACAGTATTATTTTTTCTATTTCTTTATGAGATTTAAAAATATTGTTCATATCATAAAGAAGTTTTTCATCTATCATATATAAAACCGCTCTTATAATTTATTTACAAAAAAGTTATGCAAATCTTCTAAAACATTTAAATAATCATTTTCTATTTTTATTATGACTTCTTTAAATCTTGCAAAATCATAAGTATGAGAAAGCAAATTCCTGCTTATCATCATATCTATAAAAATACTAGGTTCTTTTATTATACCCGCAGAGTATGCCTCTTTAAACACATTTCTTGCTGTAATATCTATGTTATTTAAATTTCCGCTATATTCTAAATAATCTTTTAATGTTTTCCATGCCAGTTCATAGGTATATTCAAATCTTTGTATAACGCCTTCCTGCTCCAATATTGATAATTCTTCAATTTTTCTTTCTTTAAATACACTATTTAATAATTTATAAGCCTTACTAAAATTATTAAACCTTTGTTTCCAGCGTATATTTTCATTTAATTCCATACCCTATTTCCTCTAAATTATCCTTTATACTCTTTTCTAGCTTTCTGCTTTCTCTGAAACATTCTTCAAGCTCTTCTGTTAGTGTTTTCATTTTAGAATTAAAATCTTCTTCTTCGTTATTTTCTTCTTCAAGTCCTACATAGCGTCCAGTTGTGAGTATATAATCTTCTTTGGCTATTTCATCTATACTTACACTTTTGCAGTATCCTTTTATATCTTTATATCCATTGCCTTTCTGCCAATTATGAACAGTTTTTGCTATTGCTTCTATATCTTCATCATCTAATACCCTTTGAACTCTGCTTTCCATTCTTCCATAATTTCTTGCATCTATAAAAAGCACATTTCCTTTCTGTTTTTTATCCTTATTCAAAAACCATAATGAAACAGGTATCTGAGTCGATATAAATAATTGAGTTGGAAGAGATATTATACATTCTATTAAATCATCTTTTATCATATTCTCTCTTATCCCCCCCTCTCCCGATGTTTGAGTAGAAAGAGATCCGTTTGCAAGTACAACCCCAGCTTTCCCTTTTTTTGATAATTTGGATGCAATATGAGAAAGCCAAGCATAGTTTGCATTTCCAGCTGGAGGAATACCCCATTTCCATCGATAATCATCTTTTAGAGCATCACCTCCCCAATCTGACATATTAAAAGGAGGATTAGCCAATATATAATCAGCTTTCAAATCACTATGTAAATCTTCAAAAAAAGTATCAGCATTTTTATCTCCCAAATTACCATCTATACCATGTATTGCTACATTCATATTGCAAAGTTTCCAAGTTGTGGGATTACTTTCTTGTCCGTATACTGATATACTATTTACACTTTCAGAATGTGCCTCTAAAAATTTTGCACTTTGTACAAACATTCCACCGCTTCCGCAGCAAGGGTCATATACTCTGCCCTTATAAGGTTCTAATATTTCTACTAAAAGTTTAACTATTGGTGATGGCGTATAAAACTCTCCGCCTCTCTTTCCTTCGGCAGTTGCAAATTGAGATAAAAAATATTCATACACATTTCCCAATATATCTTTTTTATTTTTATTCACTATTTTTATATTAGAAAATAAATCTATTATCTCCCCTAGCCTTCTCTTATCAAGTTCTGGTCTGCTATAGTTTTTAGGAAGTATATCTTTCAATTTTTTATTACTTTCTTCTATTTCCAGCATGGCATTATCTATAATAGAGCCTATTTCATCAGAACGTGCTTTTGAGGCTATATACTTAAATCTTGATTTCTCAGGCAAATAAAATATATTTTTTTCACTATATGCTTCAGCCTCATCTTGCAAATCAAATCCTTCTTTTACAAGCTCATTATATCTTATTTCAAATTTATCAGAAATATATTTTAAAAATACAAGCCCAAGTATTACATGTTTATATTCAGAAGCATCAATATTTCCTCTTAATTTATCAGAAGCTGCCCATAATTCCTTTTTTATATCATTGTCATTTGAACTCATTTTATTTAAACTCCCTATTATAGATTGATGAATAGTAATAAATATACTTAAAAAATAGAATTTTGTCAAAATATAATTTAGTTATATAGTTTTTATATAATTAAAAATTATAATAAAAATATTTGACATAAAAAAATAAAATCATTATATTATGTTTATAAAATTAAATAAAATAGGATTTTAATATGGCCACTATAAGAGAAATAGCCAAACTTGCAGGAGTTTCAATAGGAACTGTTGATAGGGCTTTAAATAACAGAGGACGTATTGATCCTGAAGTTGAACAAAAAATACTTGATATTGCTAAATCATTAAACTACAAGCCAGATAAAATAGCTAAATCTCTTGCCATAAGAAAAAAGAAATTCAAAATAGCTGCTGTACTCAATACTTATAATAATGTGTTTTTTGAAGATGTTATAAAAGGTATAGAGATTGCAGGAAAAGAAATAGAAGAGTTTGGAATGTCTGTTATTATAAAACGCTGTAAAGATTTTGATGCGGATAATCAGTTAGAACTTATAGATGATGCTGTAAAAGAAGGTGCTAATGCTATGGCAATAGTTGCTATAAATGATAATAGAGTTATAAACAAAATATCAGAGCTTCATCATAATAATTTTCCTATAGTGCTTTTAAACTCTTTTGTAAATAGTAATGATTGTATAGCATATGTTGGCTGTAATTATGATTTGGCAGGAGAGATAGCAGCTTCTCTTTTAAATATTATATCTAATGGGAATCCTATTAATTTACTTGTATTTTCTAATAATTTTAATAAAATGCTTGGTAATAAAAAACGTGTTGATAGTTTATCAAACAGACTTAAAATGGATTATCAAAATGTCATGCTTCAGTCTATAATAGAAATGGAAAAAGATAACAATCTCAATTTTGATAAAAGTAAGTATAATTTATTGAAATATAATGATACAGATATAGTTATATGTCCAGGAGCAGAAACTAGTAAATATGTTATAAATGCCATTAAAGAATTAGGGCTTTATAATAAAATAAAAATTATAACATATGATTTTTCGGAAGTTGTAAAAGAAGGACTTTTGGACAGAGGTATTATAGCTTCAATAACACAAAATCCAAAAGAACAAGGCTACAGAGCAATAAAAGTTTTATTTGAATATTTACTTACAAAAACTATACCAGATAAAAGATACACATATATAGAAACACAGGTAATATTCAGAGAAAATTTATTATAGCATTCTATATTAATTATTTATTTTTAATTGTATCTAAACAATTATAGTTTGTCAAAAAATAAATTTTTAAATTTTAGTATTTGTGTGGACTAGCCATACGAAATACACACTTAGTATTATTTTTATACTTTCACTTTCGCCGCAGGCGTACAGCGTATGGTTCTTTTTGCGGCGGGAAAAAGTTGAATAAAAAAAATTGACAAACTTAAAAATTTTTAGTTATGTACTAATAAGTATTTTACCACCATTTTATAAGTTCTGTTATCTCTTCTCTGTATTCAACAAATTTAGGATCAGCAATATTTCTAGGGTGCTGCAAATCTATATGTATTTCTTTTTTTATAGAAGTAGGTTTATTAGTCAATACCAAAACTCTTTCTCCTAAATAAACTGCTTCCTCAATATTATGTGTAATAAATATTATGGTAGTTCCCAAAGTTTTCCATATATTTAAAAGTTCGTCTTCTAATTTAAATCTCAAAGATACATCTAACTGTCCGTAAGGCTCGTCCATTAAAAGAAGTTCTGGTTCTACAGCAAATGCTCTAGCTATAACTACTCTTTGAAGCATACTAGCAGATAGTTCGCTTGGATAAAAATTTCTAAACTTTTCAAGCCCTACCATTTTTATAACCTTATCAGACCTTTCATTTATTATATCCTGAGGAAGTTTTTTTATTTTTAATCCGAATTTAATGTTTTCTTCTACTTTAAGCCAAGGCATAGTAGAGTATTCCTGAAATATATATGCTATATCATGTTTTTTCAAATCTACATGTTCGCCGTCTATTCGTATAGCCCCGTAGGTTGGTTTATATAGTTTAGTAAGGCTGTTTAAGAATGTAGTTTTACCGCATCCTGTAGGACCTACTATACATAAGAACTCACCTTTCATAACATCAAATGATATATCATTTAAAACCAATAAATCTCCGAATTTTTTTGTAAGTCTTGAAACTTTTACTTTAACTTCTCTAGTATCATTTGTCATAAGTATATCCTTTTAATGTTATAGAGTTGTATCCATATTGTCATTTATTTCATTTCTAATTTTTAAGAAATTAGGGTCTGTTAATTTTCTAGGTCTTGGTAAATCTATAATATATTCTTTTTTTACAATTGTAGGACAATTTGTAAGAAGTATTATTCTATCACCTAAATATACAGCTTCTTCAATATTGTTAGTAACAAATACAACAGTTCTTTTTTCTTTCTGCCAAATTTTTTCAATTTCTTCTTCCATCATATACCTTGTTTGTGCATCCAAATGTCCGAAAGGCTCATCAAGAAGCATTACAACTGGTTCATTGCAGTAAGCCCTCGCTATACCTACTCTCTGCCTCATACCTCCTGATAATTGATTAGGATAACTATTTTCAAATCCATTAAGACCTACTAAATCTATATAATATTTGGCTTTTTCTCTTCTTTCTTTTTTTGGTATGCCTCTTGCTCTAGGACCGAACTCTACATTTTCCATAACGGTTAAAAATGGAAATAAAGCTGTAGTCTGATATACAACCCCTCTCTCAGGGTGCGGTGCTGTTACCTTTTTGCCATTAACTACTATATCAGAGTCTTCAGATGTTTCTAGTCCTGCTATTAAATTTATTAATGTAGTTTTTCCGCATTGACCTGGTCCGAATAATACCACAAATTCATTTTCTTTAACTTCAAGGCTAATATCTTTTATGACTTCTTTATATCCATGTTCGCTGAAAAATACTTTATTTACATGATTCATTTTTATAATAGTTTTATTTTCCATAATACAACCTAATTAATTTTATATTCCTGTGGAATTCCAAATAGTTAATCTTTTTTCTATATATCTCATTAAAGAAGATAATAATAAACCAACTATACCTATAGTTATCATACCAGCTAAAACCTGAGGAATATTTGCTGTATCAGACCCTCTTATTATAACCCAGCCTACACCTGCAAATGAACTAACCATTTCAGCAGCTAATACACCCATCCAGCTTACGGAAAAACCTACCTGCATACCATTAAATATTTGAGGCACTGAAGCTGGAAGTATAACATTCAAAAATATATCTCTTTCATTAGAGCCAAGCATTCTAGCAGCACCTATTAGAATAGGATTAACCTGTGAACTTCCTGCATAAGCATTCAAAGTAACATTAACGAAAGTACCAATAAATATTATAAATATTTTTGGAACCTCCCCTATTCCGAACCAAAGTATAGCCATAGGTATCCAAGCTATAGGAGGTATTTGTCTGAATACTTCAAAAAATGGTCTTACTACAGCTCTTACATATTTATTTACTCCCATAGATATACCTAGTATAATTCCTGTTACAGCACCTATTGCAAAACCTGCTAATACTCTGAATATACTTATTAGTACATGTCCCAATATGGTTTGCTGACCTATATTATGGTTTATACTCCATATTAAAAATTTAAATACTTCTAATGGTTTAGGTGTAGTTATTTTTATAGGGGTATAAGTTGTTAATAATTGCCATACAATTAAAAATCCTGCTATGGATATGATTGCCCAAATAGGTTTTTCAAAATCGGATAATTTAATTCTTTTTTTATCTTTCATAAATACCCCTTATCATCTCTTAACAAATTTCTTCTCTAAATATCCTAACCCCACTGATAGAATAGCACCTACTGCCCCTATTGTAAGCATACCAACTATTATTAAATCAGCTCTGGCTAACTGTCTATTTAATTGTATCATAAATCCTAAACCTCTGCTTGCAGCAAGCATTTCAGCAGCACATAGAGAAGTCCAAGAAGCCCCCAATGATACTCTGAGTCCTGTAAATATATAAGGCAAAGCTGTAGGTATGGCAACTTCTTTAAGCATTTGTCCTCTTGAAGCTCCAAAAGTCTGAGCAACCCATAGATGTACCTGTGTAGTGGCTTTTATTCCGCTGTATGTATTAATAACGCAAGGTACAAATGCAGACATAAATACTATTGCTGATTTTGCTCCCAATCCTATACCGAACCATAATATCATCATAGGTATCCATGCTATAGTAGGTATTGGTCTTATAAGGTCGAATAATGGAGTTGCTACTAAATTAAATTTTTTAAACCAAGCCATACATATGCCAAGCGGTATTCCTATAGCAGCACCTAAAAAATAACCAGTTAATGCCACTTGTAAAGAGGCTAATATATGCTGGAATAATGTACCATTATCTGGTGCTTTGTTTGTAAGTTTATAAATAAAGGATTTAAAAACTGTATAAGGACTTGGAAGAGAATATGAAGGAAATAATTTAAATACATCTGTTATTAACTGCCATATTATAAGAAATATTACAACAGATATTACAGATATAATAAAAAATTTATTTCTCTCTCTTTTTTTATTGGCTATGACGATTTTTTCTTTTTCTTTAAGTGAGGAATTAATTATTATATTCTCTTCCATTTTATAAAGTCCTTTACAATTATATTATTAATTCAATGCTTTATTTAATAATTCAGTATCTACATTTTTATCAACAATAGGAAGTTTATCTTCTGTAATAAGTGATTGGCTTGCAAAGAAGTCAGCAGTTACTCTTACAGAATCCCCTATTTTTATATTTTTAATTTCTTCTGTAGTAACAAAAGGACGAGTGGCTACTTCAGACTGACATGCTTCTATAGTAGAGCTTGATCCGTTTTTTGTATACCAATTTAATAATTCTTCTGCTGCCATATTAGTATCAGCTTGTAATGCATCGCATGCTTCTAAGAATGCTTTAATATATAAAACTATAGTATCTTTTTTATTATTAAATGCTTCATCTGATACTATTATTGAGTCAAACTGAGGTATATTTAATGTAGTTAAACTAGAAACTATTTTCATTCCGTCAGCTTCAGCAGAAAAAGAAGTAGGAGGATTTAAGGCAGCAGCATCTATTTTTTTTGCTTTTAATGCTTGATATGCCTGAGGGAATTCCATATGAACTATATTAACAGTGTTAGGATCAACATTTATAGCTCTTAACCAATGTATAACATTTAAATGAGATATTGTTCCAGTAGGTACAGCTATAG
This sequence comes from Brachyspira sp. G79, assembly GCF_002379365.1. GTDB lineage: Bacteria > Spirochaetota > Brachyspiria > Brachyspirales > Brachyspiraceae > Brachyspira. The sequence continues at coordinate 431,325 of NZ_JQIU01000008.1, forward strand.
TTTTACCTTTTAGTGTAGCAGCATCTCCGTAAACTTCGGGAAAGTCTTTATTAACACCTTTTACAGTTAAAATGTCAGAATCTGGATTAACTAATACTTCTATTCCGCCTTCAGAGTGTCCTATATCAGCAACAACATGAGCATTATAATTAGCTAAAGAATAAACAGAAGCAGCACTTAAAGTACCAACTTCCCATAAACCAGCACCTAATGCTTCATTCATAGGACCGCCTGATGGGAAATATACAGTTTCTATTGTAAAACCATATTTTTGATCCAATTTGTTATTTATCATATACTCAATAGGTACAGAGTTTAAAAACGGCATTACAGCTACTTTTAATGTTTTGGCATCTCCAGAAGATGATGAGCTTTTATTAGCACATGAGGCTAATATGAACAAACTTGTAACTGCAATTAATAGCGTAATAATAAATTTTAATGTTTTTTTCATTTTTATTATCTCCTTAAATAATATATATATTTAAATAAAAATTACCAACTAGCATATCTTTTATTTAGAGGGTCGCTACATTCTATCATCTTATGACACATTTCAAGAAGTAATTTATTTTTTATATCGTCATACTCCTTATTGAAAAATAAATTATTAGTTTCATTTATATCTTTTTCTAAATCATATAATTCTCCATATTCTTCATTCAAAAATATAGAAAGTTTGTATTTTTTAGTTCTGTAAGTTTTTATAAATATTCCTCTGTCATGAGCATCATAAGTAACAATAGCACCTTTTTTGTATGTTTTTTCTTTATCTTTTCCTGTAAGTATATCTTTTATGCTATGACCTTGTATACCATACGGTACTTCTTTTCCTATTAATTCTAATACCGTTGGCACTATATCTATATTTTCTATTATCTCATCACTTTTATTCTTTATAATATCTTTTCCGTAGAATAGTAAAGGAGTTTTTATGAGGCAGTCATACATGAAAGGACCTTTTCTTAATAATCCGTAATCCCCTAAATATTCTCCATGATCACTTGTAAATATTATTATTGTATTATCCCATTCATTTTTTTCTTTTAATTTATCTATAATTCTACCTATCTGTGCATCTATAAAACTAATCATACCATAATATAGTTTTTTTATCTCTTCAATTTCTTTTTCTGAATAGTTATGTTCTTCGCCTCCTCCAGGCCAATATCCTCTATCTCCTTGTTTGGTTAGATATTCTGGTCTTTTGCTATCTAATTTTAATTTGCTGTTAAGTTCTTTAGGTTTAATATCTTTATAAATATCATAATACTTTTTTATAGGGTCAAATGGGTGATGAGGGTCTACAAAACTAACCCACATAAATAACGGTTTATCAAAATCAAAATTATCCATTTCATCTATTGCTTTTTGAGCTGTCCAATAAGTTTGATGTAATTCTTCTTGTATAGAGTTAATTCCATCTTTTCCTTTACCAGTTTCCAAATTGCATCCATGACTATTGGCAAAGTCTAAATATTCACCTTGTTTATCATCTTCTGTTATATGGGTAATATCAAATCCAAAATATGTTTTATCTTTTTCTCTTACTCTGTCTCTTTTAGGAACATATTCGAATTCCCAGTTAAGGTTTTTGAGCTGTGGTCTGAAATGCATTTTTCCAGAAGCTATATTGAAATAACCTTCCTTTTTTAGGTGATCTGCCAATGTTATTTCTTCTTCGTTTAATTCTGTACCTATATTCCAAGCACCTGTATTCATAGGATATCTTCCAGTAAATATTGATGCTCTTGATGGCGTACATACAGGACTAGAACAGAAAGAATTGGTAAATACGCTTCCATTTTCTGCTAGTTCATTTAATACTGGAGTTTTTACTTCTTCGTTGATATAGCCTATAGAATCAGCCCTCATTTGGTCTGCTGTTATTAATATAATATTGGATTTTTTATTCATTTTTAATCTCTTTTATAATTGCGTGTACTGTAACATATATATCTATAGTATAGTAAATAAATCTTTGATTGTCAATTTTTTTATTAAATATTTTTTATTTTATTATTTGTATTGAATAAATTTTAATAAGAATTGATGATATTATGTTATAAAGCCTATATTCATACTATATAACCATGAATATAGGCTTTTCAAACTAATTAATTTTATAATAATGTTATTTATTACTCTTTTACAGCTCCTCCCATAAGTCCTGATATAAAATATCTGCTTGAGAATAGGAATGCTATCAAAACAGGTAATACAGCAAAAATGGCACCAACCATAATCTGACCATAATCTATACGTGTGTCGCCTTTTAATACAGAAAGTGCTACAGGCAGAGTATACATATTTTCTGAATTAAGTATTATTAAAGGCCAAGTAAAATCGCTCCATTGTCCCATAAATATATATATTCCTAAAGCAGCAAGAGATGGTATCATAAGGGGCATTACAATTTTAAATAAAATATAAATTTCGCTTGCTCCATCAAGTCTTGCGGCTTCTATTAATGCATCTGGAATACTTAAAAAATTCTGTCTCATCAAAAATACTCCAAATGCTCCAGCCAAACCCGGGAGGATAAGTGCTATATGCGTATTTTGAAGATTAGCAAAAGTCATCATTCTATATAATGGTATCAATCTGCTGTAGACAGGTATCATCATAGATAATAATACACATGTAAACAAAAAATTTTTGCCTTTAAAGTCAAATTTTGCAAATGCATATCCAGACAATGAACACAATAAAAGATTTAATACAGTAAATATTATAGATACTTTTATAGAATTGAATAAAGCTGTCCATATTGGAATTCTATTATTTAATGAATGTAAATTTTCAAAAAAATAATTACCAAAAAATATAGGTGGTGTATTCATAAATATTTCACCAGAGCTTTTAGTTGCTGCTACAAACATAAAATAAACAGGATATATACTAAAAAAAGCACCTATTGATAGAAATAGATATAACATTATAGTAACTATTTTCTTTTTTTATTCATTATTCTTATCTCCTAATTTTAATTGTAAGAATGTTAATGAGCCTACAATTAAGAGTATTATAACAGATATTGTGGCTGCATATGTCATATTTAATGAAACAAACGCCTGATTATATATATAAAGTCCTAAAGTCATAGTTCCATTATTAGGACCTCCATTTGTAAGCAAAAATGGTTCGGTGAAGAGATTTAAACTTCCTATTGTAGACATTATAGAGGTAAATAATATGATTGGTTTTAATGAAGGAAGAGTTACATATACAAATTTTTGCCAAGAATTTGCTCCATCTATTGTGGCAGCTTCATAATAATCTTCTGGTATATTCTGCATTGCAGCAAGAAACAATATCATATTATAACCTGTCCAACGCCAAGAAACTACTATTATTATGAGTATTTTTGCAGGTATAGATTGCTTAAGCCAAGGTATAGCATCTATACCAAATAATGACAATATGTAATTTACTACACCTCTGTCTTGAAATATTAAAAGAAATATCATGCTGTAAGCTACAGCATCTACTAGTACTGGAATAAAATATGAGGCTTCAAAAAAAGATTTTAATTTTTTTATACCTCTATGAATTATACTTGCTAATAACGTTGAACTAATTAGCATTATAGGCAATCTTATTATATAGAAAATGAAAGAGTTTATAATCGCTGCTCTAAATACAGAGTCTCCAAAAAGTCTTTGGTAATTCTTTATTCCATTAAATATAAACTCTCCTCTTTTCTGTGTCATAAAACTTAAAATAATAGTTTCTATGAAAGGCCAAAAATTGAATAGTACTAAGGTTATTATAACTGGTAATGACAGGTAAAAACCAAACATTCTATAACTTTTTTTCATATTATTTCCTAATTACCATATGCTAATCTTTTTTATTTTATTATTTTTGATAACTCTAAGCCTGAATTATTTTTTAATTGTTCAGCAGTGTCTTTTAGTATTTTTTCTGGATCAGCCATATCATTAATTATAGCTTGATATGCTGATTCCATAAGTGTTTGAGCTTCAGATGTAAATTCAGAATATTTGGCAACTAGAGGCATTGATTTACTTAATTCAGGTATTAATTCATTAAATCCTTTACCAAAATAAGGATCTTCTTCATAAAATTCTTCCTCATCATAAACAGGTGTATACGCTGGTAAAAGACCGTATTTTTTGAAAGCCATCATTTGATTTTCTACACTTAGTATAGCATTTTTAGCAAATTCTAATGTAGCTGTTTGTTTTATAGGGTCTCCAACATTTATTATAGATCCGCCAGCTCCTCCCCATATAGATGTTTTTGGCTGACCTTCTTCTAATACAGGTAAATAAGCCGCTTTCCATTTACCTTTCATTTCAGGAGCCTGATCTTTTAAAGTTCCTCCCCACCATATTCCATAAGGAATAGTTGCTATATCATCAGTTTTTGAAGCTCTTATAGTACCAGTCCAGTCTGTTGTATCAAAAGCGATACCTTCTTTAACAAATCTCTGTAAAAGTTTAGCAGCTTCTATACCAGGTTTTGAATATATTGCTATATTTCCGTCTTTATCAAAGTAGTCTGTTCCTTGTTGAAGCATAACTGCTCTTATGAAAGAAGAATAACCTACAGTATAAGGGAAACCTATCATTTTGGTATTAGGTAATGCCGCTTGTAATTTCTTACCTGCTTCTATAAAATCTTCCCAAGTTACTATACTATTAACATCAATACCTGCTTTTTGAAATAAATCTTCCCTGTAAAATAAAACAGTAGGAGCTATACCCCAAGGCATAATTACTTGTTTTCCTGTGGAATCAAAACTTGTTGCTATTTTGGAAGGTTCTACTACATTACTCCAATTATCAGGCATTTGATCTTTTAGATCCAAGAAATATTCAGGATATTGTTCTGTTATTAACACCATATCAGGATCTTCTATTTGAACATAATTCGGTAATTCTGAGTTTCCGCCTAAAGTAACAAATAATTTTTGTTTTAATACAGGAGGTCCTCCAAATTCTGTAACATTAACTTTGATTTTAGGATATTTTTCATTAAAAGACGGTATTGTATCTTCTAAATGATTTGCACCTATATTCCAAGCCCAAATTTCTATAGTGGTTTCTGTTTCTGGGGTTATTTCAGTCCAAGCATTTACAGCTTCCTTTTTTTTAGAACAGGAAATTATTGCAAGTATTATAATTGTAATAGTTATTAGTTTTTTTATCATAATAAAACTCCTTAAATATGCGTATTTATAATAATGAGTGTACTGTAACATGTATATTTATAGTATAGTAAATAAATATTAAATTGTAAATTTTTTATTAAATATTTTTAAGTTTATGTTTTTATATATCATAACTGTTCTAACTTTATAGTTATATTATTAGTTCTATTGTAATTTTATATAGGGTTTTGCTGATACTCTGCATACTTATGTTTCCAAGTTATTTTGTATCTGAAGTAAGATATCTGTGTTGTCATTATATACTATATAAACTATATGCTTAGAGAAATATTATATATTTATATATTATTTGCATAATGTTATTTTACATTAAAAAACAATAATATATAAAAAATCACTGTAAATAAAAGCTATAATATATATTTTTGATATTAACTGTAATAAAAAAACAAAATTGCAGCACTTATATTGTTTGTAATAGATTTTGAAACAAGCCTTAAATTATATTATTAATTTTTGATAGTTATATTATTCTGAAATATTTATATAGATTATTGTTTATATTATAATGATAAGTATTATATTATATTATAATAGAAGAGAATACAATTATAATTTATTAAAAAATTTTATTTTTTCTCAAATTTTACTATACGCAGAAATTAAAACCTGCAAACACTATTGACATATACATTAACATAATATAGAATTATGTTAATATACTATACTTGCGGAGTTTTTACATGAACCCTGTTCTTCAATTAATACTAACTTTTGTTGTACCTCTATTACTTATCGGTATTTATAGCGTAATCAATAGGAAAAAAAATTATAATGATAATAATTTTAATGATATGTTTGCCGAAGAGAAAGCTGTTTTGGAAGGTATTGTAGAAGAGAAAATTTCTGAGGTTAGAGATAATGCTATAGATTTGGAAATAGCAGTTAAAAAAGCTGGTTTTATAAGCAAATCTATGGAAGAAGATCTAGCTAAACTAAATAAAAGGATAGAATCATATAAAGACTATAAAGCCGCAGTTTCGCAGTATCAGGAACAAGTTGATTCTCTTGAAGAGGCTTATTTAGAAATACTTAATAAAGTAGATACTGTACTAAAAGAGCGTAATACTATAGAAAAAACTTATAAAAGAATATCTGATGTTAAGGCTAAAATGTCAGAATTAGAGAAAAATGTAGGATCTATACAGGATAAATTAATAGAATCTTATAATTCTAAATTAAATGAGTTTGAGAGTGAACTTTATAAGAGGTTTGATGCCCTTACAACTAATTTATTAGCTAGAGATGCTCATTACAGTACTATGGCAGAACAGGAAAAAGAAAAAATATCTGCTCTTACAGAAGAATTCAAACTTCATGTTGCCAAAAAAGAAGAATTATTTACAAATCAGCTTACTCAGCTTGCTGAAAGAACAGCTCGTCATAATATAGAACAGCTTGCAGAACTATTTGAGAAAGGAAGAGATGAGCTTATAAACAAATATTCATCATTTGCTGATGAAATTGATGTTAAATCTAAGGATATAGAAAACCGTTATGAAACTTTAAGCCAGTCTAAAGACGGACTTGAAACAGAATTAAATAATTTAAGAGATACTATACATGACAGATTAAACTCTATAACAGAATCAAGTGTGTTAGAGTTCCAAGATGAAATGGAAAAAACTAAAGAAATGCTCTACTCTACCCTAAAAGAGGGTCTTGAAAAAATAAGTATGGACAGAGAAGAGTTTTTGGATTCTATAGAGCAAAAAGCTCATTCTTTGGAAAAATCTATAGATGATATAAAAGATAAAGCTGATTATATAAGCAAAGATTATGCTGAGAAAGCTCATCAGTTGGAAAGTGAGTTTTCAGTATTAAAAGACGATATAAATAACAGATTTATAGCAGAAGTTGAGAATTTCTCTAATCATATAAAAAATGTTCTTGAAAATGAAGATGACGGTGTTATAACTCTTTACAGAAACAAAACTAAAGAACTTAATGATTTAATCATATCTATAGATGGTATGAGCGAAGAAACTATGCTCAGAGCTGAAAGCAGATTTGAAGATATTGTTAATGACATAGATAAATTAAAAGATGATATCTTAACAAGAGCTCAAGATGATATGGAATATTCTATAGATAATGCTAGAAGTTCTTTAATAGCTGAAATTAATGAGCTTAGAAATGATGTTGAGACAGAAACTAACCTTTTAAAAGATAAAATAGATGAAACACATTATCAAACTTCTGAAATAATATCTATACTTAATAATAAACAGGAAGAAATACTTGATTCTTTAAGCCTTCAAAAAGAGTACTTGTATAAAGATTTAGAAACTCAGGCTAATGATAGAGTAAATGAAATAGAAAAGTTGTTTGCAACTGTTAAAAATGAGTTAGAAGAAAATATCAATACATACATAAAAAATACATCTTCTGATTTAACTGCCATTGATGAAAAATTGTCAGGTTTAAAAGAGCAGTATGATAAAGCCTCTTCTGATATAGATACTTTAAGCAGAGAAACAGAATCTAATATAAAAGACAATATAGAAAAACGTTTGGAAATATTAGAAAAAACTTCAGTAGAAATTAACGGATTGGTAAACAGAGCCAATGAAAAACTTGATGTTGGTATGAAAGATGCTGAAGACAGGATAGATGGCATTAAAAAAGAAATATCCGATTACAGCGATGCATATATAGATAGTTTGAAATCTCATTTAAAAAATGTTTTAGATGATTATGAACAAACTAAAATGAAGGCTATAACTGATAGTATAGACTCCGTTATAAGTCAGGTTGATGAAAGTGAAAAAAGACATGATGCATTAATGAGTAGCATAGAAAATTCTTTAAATGATTTTAGAAATAAAGTAGATGCTGCTGTAGATGAAAATATAAAATTCAATGAAGAAACTAAAAAAGAAGTAGCTGATATGCTTCATGATGAACTTCGTCAGGCTACAGATTCATTTGATACTCTTTTAAATGAAAAAAGAGAAAGTATGAATAAAATAAAAGATGAAATTGAAGACATCTTGCATAGAGTTGAAAATGGAAGAGATGTATTTGAACGTACAATAAATAAAGTATATGAAAATGCTGAAGATAAAGAAAAAGAATTAATGTCTGATATAGAAGATAAATATAATTCTTTGGATAAAAAAATTGACGGTGTATTAGATGAAAGAAGAGCAGATTTGAATGCTATAAGTGCAGAATATCATGCTATGCTTGAGAAGTATTCTAATAATCTAAAAGATGATTATGAAGAATTAAAACATCATGCTTCTTTAATGACAGATGAATATAAAATGCGTATAGAAAATCTAGGTGAAAGAATCAATGAAATAATTGATAATGCTAATAATATGCAGTCTGTTGTTGATGCCAAAACAGGTGAAATGGATTCTTATATAGCAGATAAAAAAGATGAAATAGCTAAAAGAACAGAGACTATATTCGGAAATATAGAATACGATACTTCTAAAAAATTAGATGAGCTTAAATCATTAATAGATAATGCTATAGCTAAATACCAAGATGAAATAAAAGAAATAGAAACTTATAGACTTGAAGAAAATAAAAGTATTATAGAAGATGTAGAAAATATAGGTGCTGGTATAAGAAAAGATTATGAGCAGTATACTAATATGCTTGAAGAGCTTTATAATAAAGAAAAAACTTCTTTAAATGAACATGTTAATACTTTGAAAGATGAGATAGAAAAAGCAAGAGAAGAATCTGAAGCTAAACATCTTACTAATGAAGCTAATTATATAGACGATTATTTGAATAAAGCCTCTTCAAAAATAGATGAAGAGGTTAATCGCCTAAATGAAGAGCTTAATGATTCATTCAATACATTATACAGTGGTTTTTCTAAAATATTAGCTAAGATAAGAAAATCTAATCATAAAAAAGCATTGCAGTCTATTGCTAAAATTAAAAAACATGCTGAAAAAGTTATATCTAATACAGCAGCAGAAGTTAGAGACAGTCTTGGTCTAACATTAGAAGATTTGAGAAATGAGTTTATATCATTAAAAGATAATGTTGATGATAAATTAAGAGAACAGGCAGATAAATTAATATCTAATAATGAAAATGTGCTTGCTATATTAGATGATCATGAAAGCAGACTAGAGAAAATAAATGATATCTCTAATATCATAGAAAATATAAAAGAAACTTTATCTGAACAGATAGATGAATTGAAATCTAATATTTCAGACAGTAATGAAGATGTTAATAACAGAATGGAAGAAATTAAATCTTCTTTAATAGACAGGGAAGAATTAATAAACTTACATGACAGTGAAAGAGAACTTCTTAAAAATCAGATAGAAGATATAAAAGAAGAATTTGAACTATTTAAAGATAATATAGTAAGAACTAATGAAGTAGAGATACCAGCCCTATTTGATGAAGAAAAAGAAAGAATAGAGAGAATGTTTGATGAGTTTAGTAAGAACCTTCTTATGAGGATTACTGATAACGAAAGTGATATACATTATATAAAAGATGTATTATCTGAAGAGAGAAGTCATTTAATATCTCAGATAGAACTTTTAAGAAGAGATGTTGATGATATAAAAGATGATAATACTGTAACTGTTTTATCAGAAGAAAAAGCTGTTCTTGAAAACTCTTTAACTGCTTTAAGAGATGATTTTGATAAAATAATTGATTTGGAAAAAGATTTTGTTTCTCTTAAAAACAGAATGGAAGGTATTGACAGCGGATTAAAAGATGATGTTAAAGATTTATCTGATAAATTAAAAAGTTTTAGAGATAACTTAGAAGAAAAGATAGAAAAAGATTCAAATGGTCTTTATAAAGACATAGAAAATCTTAATAAAAATTTTGAGACAGTTAGAAACAATATGTCCGATTTATTGGATAGAGATGAAGTTGAGTCATTAATTAATAATGAAAAAGAAAGATTAAACTCTATATTTGAAAGTTTAGTTTCTAATAATGAAGATTTTAAAGACAGATTAGAAAAACGCATATCTTATTTTGAAGATGTATGGTCTGATAATACTAGAATAAAAAGTATATATGCTTCAGATATAAGAGAGGAAGTTGAAAATATAAGAAAAGAAGCTGATATTAAATATGATAATCATATAGCTCAATTAAAAGAAAAAATGAAATCAATTGAAGAGGATATATATGATTGGAAAAATGGTAATTTGAATACTTTGCTTGCTCAGTTAGAAGATGCAAGAAAAGGAATAGAAAGCTTTATAGATACTTCTGAAGGTAAGAAAAATCAATTCTTAATCGATATGCTAAGCAGTATAGAAAATAAAGAAAGTGAAATATATTCCCGCATAGATGAGAAGATATTGAATGCTGAAAATAAACTTTCTGATATAGATGAAAAATTAAATAATGCTATAGGCAATAGTCTTGAAAGTATTCATAATAGAATAAATGAATCTGTTGCAAAATATGATGAAGAGATAAAAAGAATAGAACATCATAGAGCAAATGAAGCTGAAGATTTAATATCTGATATGGAGGATTTGGGTAACAGTATACGCGAAGATTATGAAGAATATTCTATAATGATAGATAAAATTTATGAAGATGCTGTGGCAGAATTAGAAACTCATCTTGATAATATTAAAAAAGAAATAGAAAGAGCAAGAGCTGAATCTGAAGAGAAACATTTGTCTAATGAAAAAAATTATATAGATGATTATTTATTAGATTATTCTGAAAAAATAGAAGCTCATGTTAATGATAAATTGAGTATATTAACTGAAAGTAAAGCTCAATTAGATGATATGATAAAAGATTCATTCAGCACTCTTAATGCTAATTTGAATGATACTATATCTAAATTTAATGAAGAAGCAAACACTCAAATATACTCTGTTGTTGAAAGATTAGAGAGAGAAGCAGCAGCAAGATTGTTTAGCGAGCAGAAATATATGTCTGACTTGGAAGAACAATTAAGAGCTATAAGTGCAAAAATAGATAATGAACTTTATCATATCTCTTCTAAATTAGACAGTGAAATATCAGATGTGAAAACAAAATATAAAGATTTGAGTACTGACTTTGACGAAGCATTAGATATGATAAAAAGCTCTATTCTTGATAGAGATGAGCTTATGGAACTTCAGTCATCAGAAAAAGAACTTTTATCTGAACAAATGGAAACTTTGAGAACAGATTTTGATACTTTCAAAGATGAATTGTTAAAAGCTAATGAAGAGGATATCCCTACCCTATTTAATGAAGAGAAACAAAAGATAGAAAAAGCATTTGAAGATTTTACTACTGCTATACTTGATAGAATGGTAGATTCTGAAAATGATATTAATAATGTAAAAGATGCTATATCAGAAAATAAATCTTCTTTCTTAGAAAAAGTTGAAAATATTAAAAGAGATATAGAAGCAATAAAAGAAGATAATACTATAGCCCAGCTTGCTTTAGATAAACAGTCTTTAGAAGATTCTTTTAATGCTATAAAAAATGATTTCTCTAAATTAAATGATTTAGAAAATAATTTTTATCATTTAAGCGACAGACTTGAAGATTTCCAATTGAAAGTTGCAGCGGATAATGATAATTTATTTGAAAATATAGACAGTATCAAAAGTAGTATAAAAGATTCTATAGACAAATCTTCTGAACTTGATGATAAATTTACTTCAATAAAAGATAATGTATTTACTGTATTAGGTAAAAATGAAAATATAGAAAATATGTTTGCTGATGAAGTAAAAAAATTAGATGAATTATTTAATAACTTCAAAACTGATAATGCTGAGTTTAGAAGCAGATTAGAAAAACGTATTGATTATTTTGAGGATATATGGTCTGACAGCAGCAGAATAAGAAGTTTGTATGCAGCTGATTTAAGAGATGAATTAGACAGCATAAAAGCAGAAACTGAAGTTAAATTAGAAAATTATCTTAATGATCTAAATGACAGAATAGAAGCTATTAATAATGATGCATCTTCTTGGAGAGATGAATATGTTAGTGATTTCAAAGAAAAAATTGACTCTCTTGATAAAGATATATCAAGCTGGAAAGATGTACGCATTAATGAGCTTTTAGAACAGTTGGAAAAAGCTAAAGAAAATATTAATAGTTATTTAGAATCTTCTGAAGGTAAAAAAGAAGAGTTATTATCTGATATACTGTTAAAAATAGAAGAGAAAGAAAACTCTATCTACGGAAAAATAGATAGCAAGATAGAAGAGATAGAAAATAGATTGTCTGTAGTAGACAGCAAAGTATCAGATGATATAGCCAGAGGTTTGGAAGAAGTACAGTCTATAGTAAATAATGCTGTAAACAAATATGATGAAGAGATAAAAAATATAGAACATCATAGATCTGAAGAAAGTTCTAAATTATTAGAAGATATACAATCAGGTTATGATTATTATTCTAAGCTTATAAATAATACTTATAAAGATTCCTTGTCTTCTTTATCAGAGTACACTAATAGAATTAAAGCAGAAATAGAAAAAGCTAGAAAAGAAACAGAGACTAAACATCTTAATAATGAAAAAAATTATATAGATGAGTATTTAAAAGAATATTCATTGAAGTTGGATAATCAAGTTAATGAAAAAATAAATGTTTTAAATGATACTAAAAGTCAATTAGATGATATGATAAAAGAATCATTTAATACTCTTAATAATAACTTGAATGAAGCTGTAATTAAGTTTAATGAAGAAGCTGACATGAAAATTAATGCTACTCTTGAAAGATTAGAAAGAGATGCTTCAGAAAAATTATTAGACTATAATAATTATGTTGCTGAGTTAGAAGACAGTTTAAGAGTTCTTAATTCTAAAATAGATAATGAGATATATAATGTATCATCAAAACTTGATAGTGAAATATCTGATATGAAAAATAGATATAAAGAGCTTAGTATAGATTTTGAAGAATCATTGGATATGATAAAAAGTTCTATACTCGACAGAGATGAACTTATGGATTTGCATACATCTGAAAAAGAACTTTTATCAAGTAAAATAGATGAGATTAAAAATGATTTCAATATTTTGAAAGAAGAAGCAATCAGTGCAGGAAAAGAAGATATACCTGCTCTATTTGATGAAGAAAAACAAAAAATAGAAAATGCTTTTGAACAGTTTACTAATGCTTTATTGTACAGAGTAAATAATTCTGAAAATGATATTAATCATCTTAAAGATGCATTATCAAATGATAAACTTTCATTATTAGAAAAAATAGATAATTTAAAGTCTGAAATAAGAACTTTAAAAGAAGAGGATAAAGTAAATAGATTGGCATTAGAAAAACAGGCATTAGAAGAGTCTTTTAATACTATAAAAAATGATTTCTCTAAATTAGAAGATTTAGAAAATCATTTGCATGAATTAAAAAATAACATGTATATTTCAGATGTTAATTTGAAAGATGAAGTTGCTAATTTATCTAGTAAATTTGCAGATATTGAAAACAAAATAAATGAAAATAATGACTATATAGAAAGAAATATAA
>NZ_JQIU01000008.1:445358-473131 GCF_002379365.1 Brachyspira sp. G79
AAATAATATTCTAAAAGATAGAGAAGATTTGGAAAATAAAATAGATTCTCTAAAAGAAAGTTTAATAAATATATTAGGCGATAATGAAACTGTAGAAGGATTGTTTTCTAATGAAGTTAAAAGAATAGATGAATTATTTAATAACTTCAAAAAGGATAGTATAGATTTCAGAGATAGATTAGAGAAACGTATAACTTATTTTGAAGATACCTGGTCAGACAGTACTAAAATAAGAAGTTTGTATGCTTCAGAGATGCGTAATGAACTTGAAGAAGTAAAAAATGCAGCAGAAAAAAGATTTGAAAATTATCTTAATGATTTAAGTTACAAAATAGAAAGTATAGATAAAGATATATCTAGTTGGAAAGATGTACGCATTAATGATCTATTGGAAGAGTTAGAAACTGCTAGAGAAAATATAGAAGAATATCTAAATTCTACAGAAGGAAAGAAAGAAGAATTAATTTCTGAGATATTATCAAAAATAGAAGAGAAAGAAAACTCTATCTACGGAAAAATAGACAGTAAGATAGAAGAGATAGAAAGCAGATTGTCTTTAGTAGACAACAAAGTATCAGATGATATAGCTAGAGGTTTGGAAGAAGTACAGTCTATAGTAAATAATGCTGTAAATAAATATGATGAAGAGATAAAGAATATAGAACATTATAGAACAGAGGAAGGTTCTAAATTATTAGAAGATATTAAATCAGGCTATGATTATTATTCTAAACTTATAAATAATACATACAAAGATTCCTTATCTTCATTATCAGAATATACTAACAGAATAAAATCAGAGATAGAAAAAGCTAGAAAAGAGGCAGAAAATAATGGTACTAGTGTAGATAAAAACTATATAGATGAATATTTAAAAGAGTATTCAGAGAGATTAGATAATCAGATAAATGAGAAGATAGGCATATTAAATGATAGTAAAACTCAATTAGATGATATGATAAAAAATTCGTTTGAATCTCTTAATACTAACTTAAATGAAGCCATCGCCAAACTTAATTTTGAAGCAGACAGTAAGATAGAGAGTGTTATGTCTAAATTAGAAGCAGAAGTATCAGATAGATTGTTTAATTATAAAGAATACATATCAGAATTAGACAGTCATTTACAGTCTATTAATTCTAAGATAGATAATGAGATATATAATGTATCTTCAAAACTAGATAAAGAAGTATCAGAATTAAAAGAAAAATACAAATCCTTAAATATAGATTTTGAAGAAACATTAGATATGATAAAAGGCTCTATATTTAATGGAGATGATATCCCTACTCTATTTGAAGAAGAGAAAGAGAGAATAGAAAATGCATTTGAAGAGTTTACAAGTAATTTATTAGACAGAGTAAATACTTCAGAAAGCGATATAAACTATTTGAAAGATGTGTTATCAGAGGATAAACTTTCTCTATTAGAAAAAATAGACAGCTTGAAAGAAGAGATAGATAATCTAAGAGAAGATGATACTATAACTCAGCTTAGTTTGGAAAAACAAGCATTAGAGGAATCCTTTAATTCTATCAAGAATGATTTTTCTAAATTAGAAGATTTAGAGAGCCGTTTGTATGAATTAAAAAATAATATGGAAGATACCGATATTAGCTTAAAAGATGAAGTAAAAAGTTTATCCAGCCGTTTTGATAGCTTAGAACAAAAAGTATCTGAAGATAAAGATAGCATAGAAAAAGACATAATATCTAATTATGATAATTTAAGCAGCGATATAGATAGTATCAAAGATGAAATACAAAACTCTATAGACAAATCATTGGAATTAGAAAATAATATTCTAAAAGACAGAGAAGATTTAGAAAATAAATTAGAGGCGTTAAAAGAAAACCTAAGTAACATATTAGGAAATAATAAAGATATAGAAGGCTTATTTGGAAGTGAAGCTAAAAAATTAGATAAATTATTTAATGATTTCAAGAAAGACAGTATAGATTTCAGAGATAGATTAGAGAAACGTATAACTTATTTTGAAGATACTTGGTCAGATAGTACTAAGATAAGAAGTTTATATGCGTCCGAGATGCGTAATGAACTTGAGGAAGTTAAGAAAGAAACAGAGCTTAAATTTGAAAATTATCTTAATGATCTAAATAATAAAATAGATTCTATAAATAATGATATATCTGTTTGGAAAGAAGATAATATTAATGAACTATTACATCAGCTTGAAAATGCTAAAAAAGATATAGCTGATTATTTGGATACTACTGAAGATAATAAAAATAAACTTGTATCTGAAGTGTTGGCAAAAATTGAGGAAAAAGAACAGAATATTTATGCTGAATTAGATGAGAAAATATCATCTATAGAAAGCAGATTATCTGAAACAGATTCAAAACTTCATGATGATATAGAAGCTAACTTGAATAATCTTCATGAAATGCTTGGTAATGCTCTAAGTAAATATGATGAAGAAATAAAAAATATAGAAGACTATAGAGCTTTGGAATCTAATAAACTTTTAGAGGATTCAAAAAAACTTATAGATGATATCAAATCTAGTTATGATAATTATTCTAATTTGATAAATGAAACTTATAATAATTCCCTTAATTCTTTGAGAGATTATTCTAATTTGGTAAAAGAAGAAATAGAGAAAGCAAGAGAAGAATCAGAATCAAAACATCTATCCAATGAAAAAAATTACATAGATGAATATTTGAAAGATTATTCTTCTAAATTGGATAATAAAGTATCTGAAAAGATTGATGTGTTAAATAATACTAAAGAAGAATTAGAAAATTTGATTAAAGATTCATTTGGCAATTTAGAATCAAGTATGCATAATGCTATATCTAAATTTGAAAAAGAATCTAATAGTAAACTTTTAGAAGTTATTAAAAGGCTAGAAAATGATGCTAAAACAGTTATTTTCGATAAAAATGAATACAGTGTTTATCTAACAGAACAGTTAGGCATTATATACAAAAAAATAGAAAATGAAATATCTCAAATTAATCAGAGAATAGATACTGATTTGGTAAATATATCAGATAAAGTCGAAGCTAATAATAATGAGTTTGCAGAAAAATATGAAACTTTAAATAAAAATGTTTCTGAATCATTAGATGGAGTAAAAAAATCCATACTCGATAGAGATGAGCTTATAGAACTTCAGGCTTCAGAAAAGGAACTTTTGTCTTCAAGAATTGACGATATTAAAAATGATTTTGATAGTTTCAAAGAAGAAGTATTAAAATCAACTAAAGAAGTGATACCTTCATTATTTGAAGAAGAAAAACAGAGAATAGAAAATGCTTTTGAAGAGTTCAGCAGTACTTTATTGGACAGAGTAAATACTTCAGAAAGTGATATTAATTATATTAAAGATATACTTTATGAGGATAAAACTTTAATTTTAGAACAAATAGAAAATTTAAAAGATGAACTATATGCTTTAAGAGATGATGATACTGTAAATAGATTGTCTTTGGAAAAAGCTGCTTTAGAAGAATCATTTAATGCTATTAAAAATGATTTTGCTAAATTAGAAGACCTTGAAGCTAATTTATATCAATTAAAAGATAATATGTCAGATGTTGATATAAATTTAAGAGATGAAGTTAAAGATTTATCTTCTAAATTAGAAGAGCTCTCTTATAGAATAAGAGAAGATGTTTCTAAAGATTTAGAAGATTATTCTAATGATTTGAGCACTCTTAATACTAATATAGATACTTTAAATAGTTATATAGAAGCTATAAGAGAAAATATACAGGATTCTCTAAATAAATCTGAGGAATTAGAAAATACTATCTCTAAAGACAGAGAAGAATTAGAAAATAAATTATCTCTTATAAAAGAGAATTTACTTTCTGTATCTGGACAAAATGATGGTATAGAATCATTATTTAATGAAGAAGTGAAAAAATTAGATGAACTTTTCAATAAAGTTAATAATGATAATACTGAGTTTAGAAACAGACTTGAAAAACGTATAGAATATTTTGAAGATTCTTGGGCTGACAGTGCTAGAATAAAAAGTTTATTTGCTTATGATATAAGAGCTGAAATAGAAAATGTAAAATCTGATACAGAATTAAAATTTGAAAACTCTATTAATGAATTAAAATTAAAAATGGAGTCTATTAATGATAATATTGTTTCTTGGAAAGAAGAGCATATTAATGATACTAATGCAAAATTAGAATCTATTAATTCAGATATGGCTGCTTTCAAAGATGAATATTTGAATGAATTAAAAGAAAAAATGGATTCTATGGAAAGTGATATATCCTCTTGGAAAGATAATAATATAAATGAATTATTATCACAGTTGGAAGAAGCTAAGAATAATATATCAAGCTACATAGATAATTCGGATGCAAAAGCAGATGAATTGCTTTCAGATATATTGGCAAAAATAGAAATAAAAGAAAAGAGTATATATGCCAAATTAGATGAAAAAATATCTTCAATAGAGAACAGATTATCAGAAGCAGATTTGAAATTAACTGATGATATAGGTCTTAATTTAGAAAATCTTCATAGTATGCTTAATAATGCTGTAAGTAAATATAATGAAGAGATAAAAAATATAGAGAGTTTAAGAAGCGATGAGAATAACAAACTTTTAGAAGATATAAAGAATGGTTATGAACATTATTCTAAATTGATAGAAGAAGTTTATAATAATTCTCTTAATTCTTTGAAAGATTATTCAACTTTAGTAAAAGATGAGATAGAAAAAGCAAGAGAAGAATCAGAAGAAAAACATTTGTCTAATGAGAAAAATTACATAGATGAGTATTTAAAAGAATATTCATTAAAATTAGATAATCATGTATCAGAAAAGATAATGGTACTTGATGAGACTAAAGAAGAATTAGATAATATGGTGAAAGAATCTTTCAATAATTTGGAAAATAGCTTTAATGATGTTATAGCTAAATTTGAAGATGTAACTAATGAGAAAGTTTTAGAAGCTTTAGATAGATTGGAGAAAGAAACGGAAGCTGTATTATTTAATAAATACATTTCTTCATTAAATAATGAAATAAAATCTGTCAATGAAAGATTAGAATCAGAAACTAATGCTATTAAAGATAAGTATGAGGCTTTAAGTAATGACTTTGATGAAACATTAGAGATAATCAAAAATTCCATATTAGAAAAAGATGAAGTATTATCATTACATAATGAAGAGAAAAATGATTTAATAGAAAGTTTAGAAACTTTAAGAAAAGATTTTGAATCTTTCAAAGAGTCATCTTTAAGATTTAATGCAGAAGAAGTACCTGCTTTATTTGAAGATAAGAAGAAAGAAATCGAACATGTGTTTGAAGAGTTCACTAGTGCTGTTATAGAAAGAGTGGATTCATCAGATGATGAAGTTAATAGATTAAAAGATATTATTTCATCAGATAAGTTTGATTTATTAGAAAAGTTAGATAATTTAGAAGCAGAACTTGAAGCAGTTAGAAAAGATAATACTATAGAACAATTATCTTTAGAAAAGAAAGCATTAGAAGAATCTTTTAATGCTATTAAAAATGATTTTGATAAATTAGAGAAGTTAGAGAGCAGTTTATATCAATTAAAAGAGAATATGTCAGATACTGATGTATTCTTAAAAGATGAAGTAAAAACTTTATCAGATAAACTTGCAGATTTTGAAAGCAGAATAAAAGATGATATTGTAAGAGATTTAGATGAATATTCTATAGAATTAGATACTTTAACTTCACAAGTAAATAAATTGGGTTCAAGTATAGATGATGTAAAAGGAAGAATAGAAGATAATATTAGTAAATCTTCAGAATTAGAAAATATTATCTCTCTTGAAAGAGAAGAATTAGACAGTAAACTAGCTTCTATAAAAGAAGAGTTAATGTCAAATTCTGATAATAAAGTAGAAGTTGAAGAATTGCTTAATAATGAAAGAGAAAAATTAGTTGAGCTATTCAATAAGATAAAAGATGATAATAAAGATTTCAGATACAGACTTGAAAAACGTATATCATTCTTTGAGGATACTTGGTCAGACAGCAGCAAGTTAAAAACTATTTTCTCTACTGACATAAGGGAACAGTTGGATAATATAAGAAATGATAATGAGATTAAATTTGAAAATTCTATAAATTATTTGAAAAATAGAATTGAAGCTATAGATAATGATATATCAGTTTGGAAAGAAGGTGAGATTGATGAATTGGTTAGACAGTTAGATGAAGCTAGAGAAAGTATATCTAATTATTTAAATGATTCTGAAGTAAAAGGAGAAGAGATAGTAAGTAATCTATTGTCAAAAATAGATGAAAAAGAAAAATCTATATATGAAAATATAGAGAAAAATATAGAAAGCAAGGTAAATGAAATAGAGGACAGATTATCTACTATGGATAATAAATTAAATAATGACATAAGCGGTAATTTGGAAAAACTCTATAACATGGTAAATGAGGCTGTTGAAAAATATGATGAAGAGATAAAGAATATAGAACATTACAGAATAGATGAAAATAATAAACTTTTAGATGATATAGATAATGTAGGTAAAGAAATAAAATCTTCTTATGAAAATTATTCTAAACTTATCAATGAAGTTTATGATAATTCATTAAACTCATTAAAAGAGTATTCTAACTCTATTAAAGAAGAAATAGATAATGCTTTAACAGAAATAGAAAATAAACATTTATCTAATGAAAGAGAATATATTGATAATTATTTGAAAGAGTATTCTTCAAAATTGGAAGATCAAATATCCGATAAGATGAATGTATTAAATGAGGCTAGAGAAGAACTTAATAATATATTAAAATCTTCTTTTGATGATTTGGAAACTAGATTTAATGAATCTATGAGTAAGTTTGAAGATACTTCAAATGAAAAATTGTCTCAAACTATAGAAGATATAGAGAAAAAAGCAGATGAAGTTATTTATGGTGAAAACTACATTCAGAAAATTGAAGATAAGGTAAAAGATTTCTATGGAAGAATAGACACTAAGATTCTCAATGTTGAAGATAAATATGACGCCTTAGAGAGAAAGATATATGATTTGGAAAATAATCAAAGTTATATAAGCATATTTGAAGATAGAATAAGAGACTTGCATGAAAAGATAGATTCCAGAATAGCAACTGTTAATGAAAGATATGATAATTTAAGAAAATACTTTGACGACAAATTAATTAATCTTGAGACTATAGTATTAAATAATGATCAGATTCAAAAATTGAGAGATGATTTTATTGCTTTCAAAGATGATATGTTAAAATCTAACAGAGAAGATATACCTTCTATGTTTGATAAAGAGAGAGAAAAATTTGAAGAATCATTTAATCAATTTACAAATGAAATATTAGAAAAAATTGACAATTCTAATAATAACACTGAAGAGTTCAAAAATACTATATTAGAAAATATAGAAACATTAAGATATGAATTAGATGAACTTAAGAATAATGATTCTGTAGAAGTTTTAGAAGCAGAAAAAACAAGATTGGAAGATACATTTAATTCTTTAAGGGAAGAGTTTGAAAGACTTTATGATTTGGAAAGTGAAGTTTATACATTAAAAAGCAATTTAGACGGTGTTGATTCTAATTTAAGAAGCGATGTTGATAAATTGTTTGAAGAGTTATCAGATTTCAAATATAGCTTGGAAGAAAAACTAGATACACTTGAAGATAATACTGTTTCAAGAGATTTATTTGATGATGACAGAGAAAAATTATATTCTTTATATGATGAATTAGAGTCTGGAAATAAAGAGTTCAAAGATTTAATGGATAAAAGAGTTTCTTATTTTGAAGATACTTGGTCAAATCCTAATAAGGTTTTAAAGCTTTATGAAAGTGCTATAAGACCTGAAGTAGATGATTTTAAATCTGAAATTATTTCTAATATTCAAAATCATGTAAATGAAATAGAAAGCAATATATCCGTTTGGAAAGATGATAATTTATCAGTTCTTTTAGATCAGTTAAAAGAAGCTAAAGAAAATATTGACAGCTTTATAGAAAGTTCTAAAGATAAGAAAAACGGAATCATTGCTAAAATGATAGCTTCTATCAAAGAGGAGATATTAGGAAAAGAGAGTGAAATAAATAATCGTTTGGAAGAAAAATTATCTTCTGTAAACAGTAGGCTTTCTGAATTAGAAAATAAATTAACTTCTGATGTTAATAGATTTAATAATATGATAGAAGATGCTGTTAATAAATACGAAGATGAATTAAAACATATAGAATCTTATAGATTAGATGAAACTCAGTCTATAATGAGAAACTTGGAAGATGTAGGAAGAAATATTGTTTCTAACTATGAAGACTATTCAAAAATGCTTGAATCTGCTTATGAAAGTAACATAAAGGCTTTAGATGAATATTCTAATAGTTTAAAAATAGAAATAGAAAAAGCCAGAGTTGATACTAATAAAGCATATATAGATGATTATTTGAATGAGTATTCTTCTAAAATAGAAGATGATATAAAAGAAAAATTAGAAGAGCTTGAGAAAAACAAATATAATTTAGATATTATGATAAATGATTCATTTAATAATTTGAATCAAAGTATAAACAATGCAGTATCTAAAATGGCTGAGGATTCTGAAGCAAAATTAAGAGATGTTGTTGACAGTTTGGAAGTACAAATTAATGATATACTTGCAAATAAAGAGGAAGAGATAGTAAGCAGAATAACTTCTTATGAAACCGAACTTAAAGATAAACAGGAAGCTTCATTTGAAAATATTAAAAATGAATTATCCGATTTATACAATGAGTTTAAAGATAAGATAGATTATAATGGCTTAATGGATATATCAGAAAAATTGGAAGCTATAGAAAATTCAGTAGCTGAAGTTAATGGTCAGTTGGAAACTCAGGCTAGATTTGTTTCAGATAGAATGGATTTAGAGAAAGAAGAGCTTTATAATTCAATATCTAAGTTATCAGGTGAATTTGAAGACTTAAAATCTAATATAGATGAAAGATTTAAAGCTCAGGTTAATGACTTTATATCAAATAATGAACATATATTGTCATTATTCGGTAAATACAGTCAGAAAATTTCTTCTGTAACTGATATATTAGAAGATATAGAAAATGTTAAATTATCTCTTATAGATGAGATAAACAATGTAAAAGAAGAGATAGATAATAAGTACTTTACTTTGAGTAAGGATTTTGATAAATCTATAGATGAAATAAAAGATGCTGTATTAGATAAAAATAATATGCTTCAGTATTCTATCAATGAAAAAGAATTATTGATAAAAGAAGTAGAGGCTTTAAAGGTATCATTTGAATCATTAAAAGATGATATATTAACTGCAGCTGATGATAAGGTTCCTACCCTACTCGACTCTGAAAAAGCAAGAATACAGTCTTCTATAGATGATGTAATGGAGACATTAACAGCTAGAATTCATAATAATGAAGATAGTATTATGAATTTAGAATCTTCTTTGTCAGAATATAAGTTAATGATATCGAATGCCATAGATGAGTTTAAAAACGAAGTTATGTCTATAAGGGATAATCATGATTACAGTGATTTGATAGAAGAAAGAGATAGATTGGAAGAGTCTTTCAATACTCTTAAAGAGGACTTCTCAAAAATAGGAGATTTGGAAGAGGATTTATCGGCAATAAAAGATAAAGTAAAAGGTGTTGATACTAGTATAAATGATGAGGTTGTAAGACTTTCTGAAGAATTGGAAGAATTAAAAAATAACATGGCCAATATGGAAATAATTAATTCTGTCAATAATTCAGAAGAAGTTTCTGATGATGTTATAACTCATGAAGATATGAATATTATCTATGATAACTTTAAACAGCTAAGTGATAGTTTTGAAGAGCTTAAAGAAGATATCATTCCTCAGTTATCAAACTTTACTAAGTTGGAAGATAGAATTTTAGAGAGTAAGGAAGAGATATTCAGAGAGTTTAATAATATGATGAACTCTTTGCCTAAAACTTATATAAATAAAGATGAGCTTAGCAGATTAGAAGGAAGATTGGATAATATTTTCAATAACTTTGATGCAAGTGTGGTGTCTATAAAAGATGATTTATTACGCAGTATAGAAAAAGATGCCAAAGAGTTTAAAAATAGACTAGAAAAACGTGTAGAATATTTTGAAGATGTATGGTCTGATGAAAACAAAGTTGTTGAGCTTTATGGAGATACTATATCTACAAGTTTTGGAGTATTGAAACAGGAATTAGAATTATACTTTAATAATTCGTTTATGGAAGTAAAAACTAAAATAGATTCTATAGAAAAAGATTTTAATTCTTGGAAAGATACTAGCTATGATGCTATTACAAATAGCTTAGAAAATGCTAAAGAGAATGTATTAAATAATGAACATTATAGTGAAATAATGTCTATGATAGAAGAATTAAAAGGAGATATATCAGACAGACAATTAGAACTTCAGGATAGAATAGATTCAAAATTGGAAGAAGGTATTTCTAATATAGAATCTCAGGTTAATACATTTGATGACAGAATAAAATATTTAGAAGATATTCAGGGATCTTTGAATGATGATATAGCTAAGTACAGAGATCAATTAGATTCTGTATTAAATGAATATGAGGATAAAGTAAAATCCAAAGTTGTAAATCTACATGACGCTTTGAAAACTGAAGGAAAACAGACTATAGATTACTTAGAAAATAATATTCTATCTATAAAAGAGGATATTAATAGTTCTAATAAAGGAGTAGATGTAAAAATTAAGGCATTAGAGTCTTATATAAGTAAAGTAAATAATGAACTTAATACTAATACATTGAAACTTTCTAATGAATTAGCTAAAGAGAAAAAAGACTTAATAAATATTTTAGATGAGTTTAGAAAAGAAATTTATGACAGAATAAGTAGCGAAGTAGCTCAGAAAGATAATCAGCTTTTGAATGACTTTGAAGACTTCAAGAAAAAAATAATAGATTCTGTACCTAATATGGATGAGCTTGCTGACTTGTTTGTATCTGAAAGAGTGGACAGAGCTAATGAATTTGAAGAGTTTAGAGCTGAAATTATTAATAATCAAATAGATAATAGAAATTTTGCTAAGATCTTTGAAGAAGAGAAAGCAAAATTGATAAATGAACTTGATCATTTCAAATCAGCTGTAAGAGTTGAATACTTATCAGCAGAAGAAAGATTTGAGGCTGTTAAAAAAGAGTATTTGGATAATTTGAATAATCTTTTAGATGTTGAGAGAGTTAATTTAGAATCTTCATTTGATGAGATAAGAAAAGAAATTAATAACTTAAAAGATAAATCTGTATCCAAAGAAGATATAGAAAAATTAATAGACAGCTATAAAGAAAACATCACTGCCGATATAGAAAGTACAAAAGCTGAAGTTGCTAAAAATATGGAAGCTGGAAAGGTAGATACTTCTTATGTTGAAAAATTGATAGAAGATGAAAGAGTGAGAATAAATGATACTTTAGAAGCATTTAAGAAAAATATAGAGGATAATTACTCTACTGTAGAAGCAGTTGCTGAAGTTTTATCTAAAGAACAGGAAGCTGTTGAGGCTAAATTATTAGAGATGAAAGAAGATATTCTTAGAGATATACCTACTTTGGATAATGTAAGTCAAATATTTGTAGAGGAAAAAGAAAGCCTTAAAGATGAATTGAGAGATGAATTTGTATCTTTAAGAGATGAGATATTGGGTTCTGTTCCTACACATAATGACTTGGCTAATATGGCACAGCAGTATGGAGCTAGAATTAAAGATGACTTCCAAATATTAGAGCAGGACTTCTCTGAAAGTATTAAAAGATACAAAGAAAGTATTGCTAAAGAGATGTCAGAGTTTAGAAATGAGTTTAATGATAGAATAGCTAATATTAAAGATTTAGCAGAAGCATTGCAGGCTGAAAGAGACAGATTAATGTCTGAAATAGATGAAATAAGAATAAAATATGAAAGCGGAGCTATTTATTCAGGAGATGCATTGAATTCTATTGAAGGAGACAGAGACAGACTTGTTAATGAGTTTATAAACTTTAGAAAATCTATAGTTGAACTTATAAAAGAACAAGATGAAACTATGAGCAGATTCAATCAGGAGAAAATAGATATCATTGATAGTATAGAGGCTTTGAAAAATCAAATATCATTCGATACTCTAAACAAAGATGATGTTGTTTCTATGATTGAAGATGAGAGAAGACAAGTAATAGATATGTTTGAAAGCATACAAAATGATTCTATAGGTACAGATTTGAGATATCTTACTGATTCATTTAGAGATGATATTATCAAAGTATTTGAAGAATCAAATGAAGAGTTTAGAAAACGTATTGAAGCTAGAATAGTTCATTTTGAAGATGCTTATGCTTCACCAGATAGAATAAAAGAATTCTATAAAGACGCTATAGTTGCTGAAGTTAATAATTTAAGAGAAGAGGCTGTAGATATACTTGTAGATATTAATGATAAGGTTGAAAGTGCAAGAGAACAGATAGATGAATTAGAAAATAATAAAGTAAAAGAGATAATAAATAAAATAGACGAAGCTGAAAATGATATTAACTCTTTGATTGGTACTATAAAAGCTAATATTAAAGAGCAGGAAAATGAACTTAGAATGCTTAGTCAGTCTCAGAAACATATATCTCAGGAAGTTGAAACTGTACGCAGAGAAAGAGAAGCTCTAATGGATATGGTTAAAAACTCTGATATAAATATACGCAATAAGATTGACAGTTTGTCATCTGCTGTAATGGAGGCGGCAAATGTTGCTGCTGCTAAAATAGCTGAAAAAGAAGCTGCATTTAGTACTAAAGTTAAAGATGCAGAAGAGTATATTAAGTCTTTAGAAAATAAACTTACAACAGAAAATGTAAATAAAGCTAAAGAATCTATTAATAATTTAGTAGCTTCATTTAATGAGTCTGTGGTAAAAGAAACTAATGAACTTGCACCTAATATAACTAAAGCTGTACAAAACTTTATTAATAATGAGATGAAAAAGTTTGAGAAATTCTCGGATGTAAAAAGTGCTATAGAAGGCATTGAAAATGATATTAACAATAAAATTACAGCTGCCTTCAATAATATGAACAAAGAGCTTGAAAGCAATATTACAAGCTTTAAAAAGAAAATAGATACTTATCAGGAAGAGTTTATCGGCGAATTAAAAATGTCAGTTGGTACTGAAGGTGAAAAGGCTATTGATGAGCTTAAATCTATGCATAATAATGAAGTATCTAAATTAAAAGAAATGTATTTGTCTACTGAGAAGTTCTATACCGAAAGACAGGAGAAAAATCAGGAAGACTATTCAAAACTTATTTTAGAAACTTATAAAGAGTATAATGAAAAAATAGAGGCTTTATATACTGAATTGGATGACACTAAATCTAATATAACTTCTTCTGTAGAAGATGTTGTTGCTGATTTGAAACAGGCTTTGAGTATAAAAGATGATTTTGTGGTTTCAATAGAAGATAATAAAGAAAAACTTAAAGCTGTTGAAGAGCAGATGAATAATTTACAAAATGAGTTTGCACCTTCTGTAGAAAAATTAAAATCTCTTATAGAAGAAAAAGCCTTAGAACTTCAGGATAAAATTAATGTATACTCTGAAGATATAGAGGCACAAGGTGAGAAATTTAATGCCAGATTGGAAGAGCTTTCAAATAATGCTAAAACTACTGTAGATAGTAAGGTTGGAGAAGTTGACACTATAATAGAAAATGTTAGAGGTAGAATGGAAACTTTACTTGAAGAGAAAAGTTCTGAGTTTGATGCATTAAAAGCTCATTATGAAAGTTTAAGCGAATCTTTAACTGCTTTACAGGATTCTATATCAGAAGCTGTTAATGAAAGAATAGCAGATGCTAATAATATTATAGAAGAAAATGTTAATGCTATAGAAGAATCTGCTAATGAAAAATATGAAAAATACATAGCAAGACTTAATTCTAATTTGGAACAAACATTATCGCTTTTAATGAATGATGCTAAGGAATATGTTCAAAATGCCAAAGAAGAAATAATCAAAGCTCATACAGATAATTTAGATGAGTATGATGAGAGAATTACAAATATGAAAGATATTGTTACTGCTTTGGAAGAGGATATAACTAAGTATTCTTCAGAGATAGACGCTAGATTAGAAAGTATCAATTTGAGCTATGATGAGAAAACAAATGTCATACTTAAAGATTTTGAAAATAGAACTGAAGATTTAAAATCAAAATTGAATGATGCAACTTCATCTATTGATAAAATGCTTGATTCTAAAACTAATGATATATCTTTAGAGTATGATGCTATGAAATCAAAAATAGATGCTATAGGAGCAGATATTCAAAAGTATATGAATACAGTAAAAGTATTTGATAATGCTAAAGAAATGGCAGAGTCTATAAAAGATGATGTTATTAAATTAAATGATTTGGTAAAAGACACTAAGGCTACAACTGCAGAAATGGGTAAAACTATGTCTGAGTTTGAAAACTTGAAGAAAATGCATCATGATATATTAGACTATGCTTCTAGTATTAAAAAAGAAAAAGACAGCTTGAAAGATACTCAGGAAAAAGTTAATATGCTTATGGATATGTCTGGAGAGATTCAGGAAAGATTTGTCAATATAGCAGAAAACAATGCCATGATAGAACATACGGAAGAAGGTATACAGCTTGTTATAGATATAGCTTCTCAGATAGAAAATAAACTTTCATTTATCAGAGATAAAGAAGAGTATGCTGACGATGTATTACAGCAAATAAGAAAAGCTGAGATAGAAACTGAGGTTATCCTTGAGAGAGTTGATAGTATAAAAGCGGCTATGGTTGATGTTGAAGATACTAGAAAGAACTTTATGGATAAGATTTACTCTTTAGAGAGAGATTTTGCTAAAATAGATAAAAATGATAAGAAAGTTCAGATATTTATAACAAAATTAGAAGAGCTTGATATCATAATTGATGAAATACAAAATCAAAGAGAAAATCTTGTACGTATGAAAAATCAGTATGATGACTATGATAAAACAATAGTTAAAAATCTTGAAAGAGCTGAATATTTTGTAAGATATTTAGAAACTTTACTTGATAATGCTGATAGATATATGTCAGATAAAGGCAGTAAAACTTCTTCTAAAAAAGATAAAAATACTAAAATAGATAGTAAAAAAGAAGAGTTTATAATAAAAATGTATAAGCAAGGCTGGAAACCAGATGAGATAGTAAAAAATACTTCATATTCGAGAGATGAGGTTGAAAAAACTATAAAGGCTTGGAAAGATAAACAATCAAGAATGTAATTAAGTAAGTTTATTGTTCTCCTTGTTGTAAAAATAGAGTCTATAGCTTAAATGTTATAGGCTCTATTTTATATATATTTGTTTCAATATCACTTGATAAGATTAAGCATAAAATTATTTAATTTTATAATCACCTATTTGTCAATTTTTTCAGCTGCACAACATAGCTAACAATGTACTTCCTTCTGTTGTAGGCAGACAGCATTTAAAAGAATTTAGGTGTTGAAATATCCAAATTAAAAAAATTATTTTTTTGACAGTTATTTTATTTATGAATATAAAAAATAGTATTTATTAAATGCCCCACCACAGAGAAGCATCAGGCTGATATGCCCATCTGTATGCATTATCGGATGTTATCCAAATTTTAGCTAGGCTATTTCCTCCAGTTTGTTTGAATACATAAAGTCCATTAACAGAATACACTGCTTCACTATCAAATGATGCATCAGTGTTATTTGTTATATTAACTATGCTGTTAAAATTAGTTTGATATCCAAAATATTGAACACCCCATCCACTACTTGCGGTAACTTTTCCTCCAGTTGTATCCATTGTACCAACTATTATGCTATTATTGGCTGTTAATGTTGTACCTGATCCTGTACCTTCTGGTCTTGGGATTACTGGACATACTGTACTTATAGGTGTCTCTATATATTTTTTATCTACTAAATTATTTGTACCATAAGCAGTAACAGATACATAGTATAAAGTACCATTGTTGAATGTCATGGATGTAGTGGGAACTTGTATTACAAAATTTGTTCTAGTATGATTTGAACTTATTATAGTTGGATATGTATTATTAGCATTTTGTATAGCATTATCAGGTTGAGTAAATGTTTCTGAAGTACCAGCGTATATATTGAAACCTGCAAAATCTGAAGCTATTATACCAGACCAAAAATCTATATATATAGCATTATTACTTGCTATAGCTTTTATCTCATAAGGTGAATTATATTCATCAACTACAGTAATAAGCTCTTCGTTACAAGAATAAAATAAAAAAATTATAGGTACAATAAAAATTAATATTTTTTTCATAAATCAATAACTCAATATATTAGCAGCTGTTTGACGGCAATAATCTACTACTGCACTAGTACCGCTAACACTCCTCACATATATTTTTCCATAATAGGAATTATTTCCATCTGTTATTTTTACTAAATATAATCTATTTGGCTTTACCTCCAAATCAATATTTCCATACCCATTTTCTGGTGGAACTACAATATCATCTAAAGAGTTTCCTGCCATAACCATCATAGAAGTATTGGCAACATTTTGAAAATATAATTTACCGCTAGAATTTATTAATTTTGCCAAATCTCTTCCTTCCATAGATATATTTTGATCTGCATTTATTGTCTGATTTAAAGCTTCAGGTCTTGGAGTCCCCATTTGTACAAAATTATCATAATAATAATAGCTCTCTAATTGAGGAGTTATTTGATATGATGATATCCAAACATATATAGGTATTCCATTAGCTAAATCTGTTTCTCTTAATGTATCTATTGTAGAACTATTAGTAGAGTAATAGCTGCCTATTTCTATAGTAAATGAATATTTTTTAATAGTTGCTGATCTTAATTCTGTCATAGTTGGAAGAGCTTTTTGCTGATTATAGAGTCTGTATTTTCTTGGATTAGTACTGTCTCCAAAATATATATTGTATCCGCTGAATGAAGGTTCATTATTTTGTGCTTCAAACTCAACAACTAATTTATTATTTCCTGGTATAACTTTAGTAATATATGGCTGATTTAATTCAAGTGTTATACCTGTAACATCTGGAAGTCCGCATGAAACAGCAGATAGAATAATTATAAATATAAAAAGTTTTTTTAATATATTCATGTTTTTAATTATAATATAAACTACAATTATATCAATGCTTATTTATTAGTGCTTCCAAATCCGCCCTCGCCTCTTTGAGTTTCTGAAATAGAATCAGCTTCTTCAAAATCTATTCTTTCAACTTTAGCAAAAACTATTTGAGCTATTCTATCTCCATGATTTATTGTAAATGGAGTATCTGTAAGAGAAGCCAATATAATTTTTAATTCTCCTCTATAATCACTGTCTATTGTAGCAGGCGAGTTTAAACAAAATATACCATTTTTTAATGCTAGAGAACTTCTGCTTCTGATTTGTGCTTCATAACCTTCTGGTATCTCTATAAAAAGCCCTGTTGGTACTAATACTATATCATTTTTATTTAATGTTATTGGTTTATCTAAATTAGCATGCAAATCAAGACCAGATGAACCTTCAGTTTGATATTTAGGCAGAGGATTAGAAGATCTATTAATAATTTTAATTTTTAACATTATTTTCTCCAATTAGTCATAATTTTAAATATAAAACAATTATATATAAAAAATGAAAAAATAAAATATAATAAATTATCTAAATAGGAAAGATAATATAAGTATAATTATAAGTGCTGTAATACCTTGTACAAAAGTAGCTAAAGTTCTAGCTTTGTATGCATCTTTTACTTTTAATCCAGACAATTCTACAACTATCCAGAAATAACTGTCATTAGCATGTGAAGCTATCATAGAACCAGCACCGATTGCCATTAATACTAGTATTTGCGATATAGGTGTAGTGAAGCCTAATGTATTAAGCAAAGGAGCAAAAAGTGTTGCTACTGTAACAACAGCTATTGTAGATGAACCAAGCATTATTTTTAAAGCAGATGCCATTATAAACGGTAATATTATGCCCATATTTAATGAAGCAAATATATGTCCTAACTCTGGTATAATTTTTGCTAGTTCTGTAGATTTTAATACTTCAGCAAAAGCACCGCTTGCCCCAACTATTGCAAGTATACTTCCAGATGCTTTTATACCATCTCCTATCCACATGGCTATCTCTTCAGTATTAAATTTATGTGTTAAGAGAAGTGAGAATAGAAAACCTATAAATAATGCCATAGAAGGCTCCCCCAAAAATATGAATATATTTTTGGTAATACCATCTGACATTTTAAAAGAATCAAATCTTACGATACTTCCAATAGCCATTAATAAAATGGGAACAGCTATTGGTGCTAATGCTTTCCAAGCAGGCGGAAGCCCTCCTATATCACTTATTAAAGTTTCATAAGTAGGAGATTTATCTGGATAATTAGGCTTTTTTATATATTTTGATATAAATATACCATAAATTGCCCCCACTAAAGATGTAGGTATAGCTACTATTAAACCTATAAGAATGATAGTTAATAAATGTGCCTCAAGTCCGAATAAATTAACAACAGCAGCAGGTCCGGGAGTTGGCGGTATTAATGCATGCGATGCATAAAGTCCTGTAGATAATGCAACAGATAATGCTACTGGAGAAGCTCCGCTTTTTTTAGCAACAGCTTTTCTTAAAGGTGTAAGTATTAAATATCCAGAGTCACAGAAAACAGGTATTGATACTATAAAACCTAATATATTCATGGCTAATGCTGGATGAGATTTTCCTACAATTTTTATTACTATTTCACCAAGTTTAAGAGCGGCACCTGACATTTCTAATATATTACCTATAATACTACCAAGTACTATTATTATTCCTACACTTGCCAAAGCATTTCCGAAACCTTTTCCTATTAATGCTGATATTTCTGTTATATAGTTATTATCCTTATTGGTTGGTATATGTAAAGTAAATGCCAAGAATATAGCTACTAAAAGCATTGCTATAAATGGATGAACTTTAAACTTAATAGTTAAGATCATTACAACAATTATAGATATTGCTAACATAGCTATTACAAAATAACTAATCATTGAATATCCTTTGTTTTATTTATGAAAAAATTAAAATGAAATATTATGATGTTAATCTTCTTCTGGAACTTCAGCGTAAATATAGCCCTCTTCAAAAAAATCTAATAACTCTTTTTCAGCTTCTTTTGCTATATTTTCCATTCCATCTTCATATTCGATTTCTAGTATAAGATTGGCACCTTGAAATGCACCAAGTCCCATAATATTGAATACACTTTTAGCATCTGCTCTAACACCATTATACAATAGAAATATTCCTATATTAGAGTATGCACTTTTACTTGATATTTGTGATAAAACGCCTGCAGGTCTTAGATGCATTCCATTTTTGCTTTTGATTGTAACTACATTTGTTAATGTCATTAATTATCCTGTTGAATTTATTTTATATATTAAGTATAGTATATTTCTTTTTATTTTTCAATAGACTTAATTTTTTATAATGAAAGAAAAATATAATTAATTTAAAATAATTTATTTTTAGATAATTATATTTTTTTAAAAACAACTTTAACATATTAACTTTAATAAATATAGTTTGTCAAAAAATTAATTTTTTAAATTTAAAATATTTCAGGTTTTTGCTGCGAAACACACAATTGTGACGCCTGTCCTCCTTCGGTGAGAAGCAGGTATAGCCCCAGTTGCGAAAGGCTATATTTCAGGTTAAATTTAATAATTTATTCTACATATAAAACATAATTAGTACTATTTAGTATTATTTTTAAGCTTTCACTAACTTTGACGAAGTTAGCCCATGGTGTGAGACGGGATTCGCTAAAAGCTGAATAAAAGAATTGACAAACTTAAGAATTTTTAGTATATACTAATATATAAATATAATCGTGTTTATTTAAACCTGTATTATTATGTGTGTTTTTGCTGTAGATTTTAATTTTAATAATGGTATAATATGAAATACAAATAATAATTATTGGAGTTGTTTTATGGGAGTATTAAAGTATGCTATATTGGGGCTTTTAAATCAAAAGAATATGACTGGATATGACATAACTAAAGAGTTTGAAGAGATATTATGTGAATTCTGGAGTGCAAAACATAGTCAAATATATCCAGAATTAAAATCTCTTCATAAGCAAGGTATGGTTGAATATAAGATAGAGATATCAGGTACTGTATTAGAAAAGAAATTATATTCTATTACAGAACTAGGAAGAAATGATTTTATGAAATGGCTTGAGTCAAAAATAGATATTCCTCCTACATTCAAAGATGAGTTTAGACTTCAGTTATTTTTCTCTGATTGTTTATCAGAACAAACAAGAGAAGAATTGATTATAAATCATCTTAATCAGCATATAAAAAGACTTGAATATTTAAAAGATAGTCAGAAAAAATTTAATGGAAGTATACCTGAAAAAAATACAAATGCCTTTAGCGATTATTTAGTACTGATGGGAGCTATTATGCGTGAGGAAAACACATGCAGATGGCTAGAAAAATGCTTAGAATTATGTAAAAAATAGAATTATATTAATTATATATCTATTGTGGAAATTAATGAGTTTTCATAATAGATATATAAACTAATATTTTATAACTTTTATTAAATTCCCGCCCATTAGATTTTTTAATTTTGTTT
Source organism: Brachyspira sp. G79 (assembly GCF_002379365.1). Taxonomy (GTDB): domain Bacteria; phylum Spirochaetota; class Brachyspiria; order Brachyspirales; family Brachyspiraceae; genus Brachyspira. Next base: position 466,051 of record NZ_JQIU01000008.1, read on the forward strand.
TTCAATTATAATCAAAATTATATTTACAGCTTAATTATAAATTATTGTCTACCCGCCCTAGCTTTGATTATATTAATAATCTCATTAACGCACGGTTAGAGAATTATTTTATTTTTGTAAAATTTGAATTATAAATCAGCTTTATTTTTTAGCTTCATTCTGCGTGCGTAGAATAAAGTATAAAAATTAATATGTACTTGTGTGGGTATTTTTTTATTTTTGTTAAAAAAATAATGAAATATAATCTTTAAATATTGTCAGTAAATATTAGATGGGGATGTAGTAAAATTTATTTATTAATATTTGATATCAGTAAAACCTTTTTTTATATAGAATTTATGTTATAATAGTTTAACTTTTTTACTTTTTTGTTGAGGATAAATTAATGGCTAATAATTCTATAGAAATAAGAGGAGCTAAAGAGCATAACCTTAAAAATATATCGCTGTCAATACCGCATAAGACACTAACCACTTTAACAGGAGTATCAGGAAGCGGAAAAAGTTCTCTAGCATTCGACACTATTTTTAAAGAGGGTCAAAGAAGATATTTAGAATCATTGTCAGCATATGCAAGACAGTTTTTAGGAGTTATGGCTAAAGCAGATGTAGAGCATATTGAGGGACTATCCCCTACTATCTCTATAGACCAAAAAAGCGTTAATAAAAATCCCCGCTCTACTGTAGGTACAGTTACAGAGATTTATGACTTTTTTAGATTATTATTTGCAAGACTTGGTGTTCCTTACTGCTCTAAATGCGGACATAAAATTTCAAAGCAAAGCGAAGACCAAATAGCTCATAGTGTATTAAGAGAGTTTGCAGAAAAAAGAATTTTGGTTTTAGCCCCTATTGTAAGAGATAGAAAAGGTGAATATAGAAAAGAAATTGAAGAAGTGAAACTTGCAGGATATCCTAGAATAAGAATTGATAATATAGTTTATAAATTCGATGAAGATGAAATACCAGAACTTAAAAGATATGAGAAGCATACTTTGGAAATAGTTATTGATAGAATAAAAGTTGAAGATAAATACTTATCAAGAATTACTGATGATATAGAAAGGGCTATAAGGATAACAAAGGGATTGGTAGCATTTTATGAAGAGCATGAAAAAAGTAATGAGGCAATTGAAGTCAATAATGATATAGAAAATGCTGAAACAAATGAAGCTGATACAAAAACTAAAAAGAAAAAAATCAAAATGAGTAAACAGTTTGAAATAGATAAATATTATAAACTCTATACTACAGAAAGGTCTTGTGCTAACTGCGGACACTCTATTGCTGATATAGAGCCTAATTTGTTTTCATTTAATAACCCTATGGGGGCATGTACAGTTTGCGGAGGGCTTGGAGTTGAGCATGTATTTACAGAGAAGCATATTGTAAGAGATGAGAATTTAAATATTTATGATGGGGCTTTGTCATGTTTTGTAGATGATCATATTGGTTTTGATATGGAATATGGTATTGATGAACTAGAGGTTATTGCCAAAACTTATAAAATAGATTTAAGAAAGTCTTGGAAAGATTTTACTAAAACAGAAAAAAAGTATCTGCTTTATGGTACTGATAAAGAAGTAAAATGGAGAAAAAGATTCTGGTATCATAGCAAACTTGTAGAAGAGAGAGTTCCCGGTATTTTGGACAGATTAAAATATGACTATGAAACTTATAAAAACAGTTATTATGCTAATTTTATGGATGAAGTTGAATGTCCTAAATGTAAGGGTAAAAGAATTAATGAAGATGCATTGTCAGTTAAATTTAATGGTAAAACTATAGCAGATTTTTCTTCAATGACTATAGAAGATTTGTACAATTATTTTACTAAATTAAAATTGAAACCTAATGAAGAGATAATCGGTGCTCCTATAGTAAAAGAGATTATTTACAGATTAACATTTTTGGTGAAAGTGGGATTAACATATTTAACTGTAGAGCGTTCCTCACCTACTCTTTCAGGAGGAGAATCTCAAAGAATAAGACTAGCATCTCAAATAGGTAGCGGACTTGAGGGAGTATTATATGTACTTGATGAGCCTTCAATAGGACTTCATCAGTCTGATAATAAAAAATTAATAGAGTCATTAAAGACATTAAGAGATAAAAATAACACCGTTATAGTTGTAGAGCATGATAAAGAAACTATGGAGGAGTCGGACTTTTTAATTGATATAGGACCTAATGCTGGAGTTAATGGCGGAGAGGTTGTAGGTATTGGTGATTATGAAAAGTTTATAAAATCAGACAAATCATACACGGCAAAATATTTACGCGGTGATGATGATATAGAAATACCAAAAACAAGAAGAGATGGAAACGGAAAGTTTTTAAAAGTAATAGGTGCTAATCAATTTAATCTAAAAAACATAGATGTAGAGTTTCCTTTGGGATTATTTATTGTGGTAACTGGACTTTCTGGAAGCGGTAAATCTACTTTAGTTGAAAATATTTTAATGCGTGCTTTGCATAATCATTTTTACGGAAAAACTTTAACAGCAGGAAGTCATGAAAAAATAGAAGGACTTGAAAATATTGATAAGGTTATAGAAGTTGATCAGTCGCCAATCGGAAGAACGCCAAGAAGCAACCCTGCAACTTATACAAAAGTTTTATCACCTATAAGGGATTTATTTGCTGCTACTAAACTTGCAAAAATGAGAGGATATGACAAGGGCAGATTTTCATTTAATGTAAAAACAGGAAGATGTCCTACATGTGAGGGTGCTGGAGTTATAGAGTTAGAGATGCAGTTTTTATCTAATGTATTAGTGCCTTGTGAGGAATGCGGCGGTAAAAGATTTAATGCAGAAACTTTGGATGTTAAATACAAGGACAAAACTATTTATGATGTTCTTGAGATGAGTGTTTCAGAGGCTATTCATTTTTTTGACGGCATAACTTCAATAACAAGAATATTAAAGATAATGGAAGATATAGGACTTGGTTATATAAAATTGGGTCAGCCTTCTACTACTTTATCTGGAGGAGAGGCTCAGAGAATAAAACTAGCAAGCGAACTTCATAAAATATCTACAGGGAACACTTTATATATATTAGATGAGCCTACTACAGGACTTCATTTTGAGGATATAAAAAAATTATTAAAAGCCTTAGACGGACTTGTTGAAAAGGGAAATACCGTTTTGGTAGTTGAACATAATTTGGACGTTATTAAATGTGCTGATTATATTATAGATATGGGACCTTTAAGCGGAGATAAAGGCGGCAGAGTTGTTGCTAAAGGAAAGCCAGAAGATATCATAAAAGTAAAAGAATCACTAACGGCAAAAGAACTTAAAGAAATATTAAAGCCTTCAAAAAAGAAAAAGAAATTATAAAAACTGAAGAAACAAAAAAAGAAGAAAATACTTCATTAATAATAAAAGGTGCCAATAAACATAATCTTAAAAATATAAGCCTAACATTACCAAAAAATAAAATTAATGTTATAACAGGAGTATCTGGAAGCGGAAAAACTTCTCTGGCATTTGATACTATATTTAAAGAAGGTCAGAGAAGATTTGTTGAATCACTCTCCACTTATGCAAGGAGATTTTTAGGAAGATTTGAAGATGCTAATGTTGAAAAGATAGAAGGACTAGCACCTGCCATAGCAATAGATCAAAAAAATGTAAGCAGAAATCCACGTTCTACTGTTGCAACTGTTACAGAGATTTATGACTATTTCAGACTAATTTTTGCTAGAGTTTCAAAACCTCATTGTCCGCATTGCAGTGATAAAGATACTCTAAAAGCTGAAACTCCTTCAATACTTGCAACTGAAATTATTGATACTATGGACTTACATAAACTTATTATTATTTCTCCTCTATATCATAGCTCATTTAATCATAGATTTACTTTTGATGATAATGATGCCAAAGATATTAAAAAAATTATAGAAAAAACAAGAGAAGCTGGTTATGTGAGAATGCAGATTAATAATAATGATTATGTTATAGATGATATTACAGAAGAAGAAATTAATTCTTTATCAAAAGAAGAAATATATTCTGTAGGTATAGTAATTGACAGAATAGTTGTCGGAAAGGATAAAAGAGCTAGGATTGCTGATGCTATTGAAAGGGCTATGGATTTATCAAACGGTGTGGTGCATATAAAGGCATCACATGGAATAATCATAAAAGAAAGTTTCCATACAAAGTTTCCAGCTTGTTTACTTCATGGCATATTATTTGATTTTGAAGTTACTCCAAGGCATTTTTCATTTAATTCACATTGGGGATACTGTGAAGAGTGTAAAGGACTTGGAAGTAAGCCTACATTCAGCATAGATTTGGCAATAAAAGACAGTACAAAGCCTTTATTTGACGGTGCATTAGATACTGCACTTCATAATATGTTTTCTACTCATGGCAAACATTATACAGATTCATTATTTAGATTATTAAAAAGAAATGGTATAACAAAAAAAGATTTGTATCAAACTCCATTTAATGAACTTGATAAAAAAGTTATAGATACTGTATTTTTCGGCGGTGATTATGCTATAGGAAATGTTATTACGGCTTGGCATTCTAATAATGATGTTACAAGCGAAGATTATTCAGAGTGGAAGGATAAATCGCTTGGTAAATTTTTTGTTGATGAGGAATGCAGTTCTTGTCATGGAGAAAGGTTAAACGAAGTGATGAGAGCATACACAATACAGAATAAAAATATAAGCCAAGTATGTGCTATGACTGTTGAAGGGGCAATTAATTTCTTTTGTGAACTTCCTAAACTTTTAACAGATAGAGAAAATACAATATCAAAAGAAGCTGTTAAAGAAATAAATACAAGGCTTAGCTTTTTGGATAAAGTAGGATTAAATTATTTATCATTAGGAAGAAAATACGCTACACTTTCAGGAGGAGAAGCACAGAGAATAAGACTTGCTAGTCAGTTAGGCTCTAAACTTACAGGCGTACTTTATGTATTAGATGAACCAACTGTAGGACTTCACCCAAGAGATACAAATCATTTGCTTGATACATTAAAAGAATTGAGAGATTTAAAAAATACTCTTGTAATAGTAGAGCATGACAGAGATACTATGAAAGCAGCCGACAATATTATAGATATGGGACCTTTTGCTGGTGCTTTCGGGGGCGAAGTAGTTTTTGAAGGTAAATATGATGATATATTAAACTCTAATAATTCACTTACAGGAGATTATTTAAGTGAGAGAAAAAAAGTATTTGAGAAAACTGCTGTAAGAAATGAAGAGACTGAATGCATAAAATTAAAAAATGTTTCTACAAACAATTTAAGAAATATTAGCGTTGATATACCATTAAAAAAAATAGTAGTTGTTACAGGAGTATCTGGAAGCGGTAAATCATCTTTAATAATAGATACACTATACCCTGCTCTAAAAAAACGCAGACTTAATCAATATTCAAAATTTGAAAGTGCTGAAATACCTAGCATTGTTTCAGACACTATATTAGTTGACCAAATTTCAATAGTTGGTTCTATCAGAAGTACATTAGTAAGCTACAGTAAAGTATTTGATAAAATTAGAAATATATTTGCAAAAACTCCAGCAGCAAAGGCAAAGGCATTCGCAGCGGGGAGATTCTCATATAATGGAAAAGAAGGAAGATGCAATATATGCGAAGGAAAAGGTATAAGAAAAATAGCTATGCACTTCTTATCTGACATGGAAATAGTCTGTGAGGCTTGCGGAGGTAAAAGATACAATGATGAAACTTTATCTGTAAGGTTCAAATCTCTAAACATAGCCGAAGTATTAGAACTTACTGTTGATGAGGCAATAGAGTTTTTTGACTTTGACAAATCAATCACTAAAACTTTATCAATAATGAGTGAGGTTGGGCTTGGTTATATAAAACTCTCTCAAAGGCTTGATACTTTCTCAGGCGGAGAGTTGCAGCGTTTGAAACTTGCCACAGAACTCGCAAAAAAACAAGGTGATGAGCATATAGTTTATATATTAGATGAGCCTACTACAGGACTTCATTTTGATGATGTCAATAAACTTCTTATAGCTTTAAACAAATTAGTAGAAAAAGGACATAGCGTCATTATAATAGAGCATAATCCTGATGTTATAAAAGCTGCTGATTATATAATAGATTTAGGTTTAGAAGGCGGCACTAACGGCGGGGAGATAATTGCTAAAGGTACTGTTGAAGATATTTTAAAGATGAAAAAAGGCTACACTTGGAAGTATATTTAATTAAATAATATAAAGGTATTAACTAAATGATAATTAATACCTTTATAAAAAATTTAATTAGAACTCATCGCTTCTGAATTGTTCATCAGTAAGCAAATTATTATTTATAATCACACTAAATAAACATTTGATTATATATTCAAAATTAGCATCTATAAACTCTCTTGCCTTTTTAGCATTAATAATTTCTTCATTAACATCGCTTGTTTTTTCATTAACTCTATGGGCTAATGAATCTCTTATCTGATTAATTGCTATCCAATTTTTATTAGGCACTCTTCTTAAAGGTTTGCCTCTATTATCTTTCACAATATCTCCATTTTCATCTTTTTCAATCTTATTTGATGAATGAAAATGATAGCATAAAACATATTCTTTATTCTTATATTTCATGCTGATATCATCTCCTTTCCATTTAGCAACTTTATTTGTAATTTCTTCATTCATTTCTTTATTAAAAGTTTTATTAGCATAGGCATCTGCATTTCGTACATAATCAAATAAACGCATAATTACAAGTTCTTTTCTTGTGTTGCTCATAATCTCATAAATATCTATTAATACATTTTTGTTTTTTATATCAGTATCTTCTTTTAAAACTTCTGATTTTGCACATTCATTTATTAAATATATAATAGTATTTTTAAAAATTAATAATTCTTCTGAATTATTATTAAACATATCTAATAATTCTTTTGTATTATCAATATTTGAATAGTGTGTAGCTTTTATATAATATTCTATTCTATTTTTTGTCATATATTCTTCAGATAATAATGATATTATATTTCTGCAAAGATCATAAGCTTTTATATTATATGCTGTAATATATGCTGATGTATAGAACTCTGGTTTATTTGTATGATAC
>NZ_JQIU01000008.1:474698-476990 GCF_002379365.1 Brachyspira sp. G79
AGAAGTTTTTTCAAAATCTTCGTCATGTTTTTGAAAAAAAAGAATATAATTTTTCTAATGTATTTTCTAGTTCTTTTTCATCAAATTCATAATATAATTTTTCCATTTTCTTTCTCCTTTTATAAATCGTAAACTTAAGCCACTATATTTCAATTAATTAGCTTTTTTGTACCTGTTATAATATTTATCAATACTATAATTCATTTTGAAAAACTCTTCATACAAATCAGCATCATCTTCTAATAAACTTTTTGAGTAAATATATTTATTATCAATGTTATTGAAAAATCTTCCTTTGGCATCAAGCATTATATAGGAAGAAGTCATATTATCATTGTTTTCACTGTACATTATTCTTTTATTTTCTGCATGAGTGTTTAGAAAATAATTAAACTCTTCATCGCTTATTAAAAGTTCTTTGCAGGAATTAAGATTTTCTATAGGAAGAACCTGAAATATTTTCCATTTGTTAGGAAGAGTTTTTTCTATGAATGAGTTTAGATTTTCTTTGTAATTATATCTATTAACTACAGTATTTATCTTTAATTCTTTGCCTCTTTCTTTGATTTTTGAAGCTAAGTACAGATATTCTTTTTCAGTTATAGTGCTGCTGTTTCCTATACTTCTTCCTATTTTTAGGCATGTTTCTTTGTCTAATGAGTCTATGCTTAAACCAATAACATCACAGCATTCTAAAGTGGCATTTAGTATAGACTTATTTTTTAAAAGCATTGAACCATTGCTTACTATACTTAATATATGATTTTGAGACTTTAGATAATACAATAAAGGAATATAGTTTTTGTATATAGTTGGCTCACCGCCTACTAGATTAATATACTTAAAAGGTTTAAGCTTTTTTGCGATTTTAAATATATCTACATTGCAGATATATTTTGAGGCATAACAAAACTTACAATGCATATTGCAGTTATTAATGAAATGCCAATTAAGTTTTAAGCTATTAAAAATACTCATAATAAATACCTCCGAAATTAAACTCGAACACATTCAAAGATATTTTTCTCAAGCATTTTAGCTTATGTTAGTATTATAGTTTATTATTTATTTTTAATCAAGTATTATACTATAAAAAATAAAAGAGAGTAATTAAATTAATAACTACCCTCTTATAAACTTTATAAATAAATATTTTTATTATTCAAATATAGTTTTGTACTCGTCTTTTAAATAAGGTTTTATTTCTTCTGCTGACATTAATACTTTAGTCTCTCCTATTGCATAAGGTCCGATTTCGTATATTCCCCAAGTGAATACTAAACCGTTTGATGTAATATAAAAATTATTGTTTTCTATTGAAAGTTCGTTCAAATCAAAATAAGATCTTTCATCTCTTCCTTCTATTTTTAAGAGTTTATCTTTTATTAAATTTAGTAAGTCAGTATTTTTTAAGTCTGTTATTAAATCTTCTATTTTTAATTTATTTCCGTTTTCTAATGAATAGACACTGTATACTGTAGCGTATGTTCCATGTGCACCGCCTGTGTATTCATATATAAATCTGTTTATTGAAATAAATTTTTCACTCAAGTAATTTATACCGTATTTACTTAAATCTTCTGATGTGTTGGCTATATAATCTGAGTTTACCCATTCGTCATAATAGGCATTCATTTTATTGCTTATTACGTTTTCTTTTTTTAATAATGATCCTAAATCATTAAAAGAAGCAGCATCGGTTATATCAAATTCTTTGTTTATATCCAAATTTATTTTATCTATTACTTCTGAATTATTTTTATTATTCAATATGAATATAGAGTTTTTATATTCAAATATATTATCGTTATTAGTAGAACCATTTGTGTATGAATATTCAATTATTCTTGCTCCTGTTACAGGGCTTTTTACTGATTTAAAAATTATTTCTTTACTATCTATTTTGGCATTAAATGGATATGATATGCTTGGAAGATTTCCTTCTAAAGTATTATTATCATAAGAAATTGCTGATATGTTTCCTTCATCAAGCTCCCCTATTCTTTCTACATTAAATGTTATAGAGTTTTGATTAGATTCTGTATAAACAATTGTACCTAAATTATTTGTATTATATGTTAAAGCAGAACTTACATACTCTCCGTTATCAGACATCAAATATATTACTTCATAATTGTATAATTTTTCATTTTTAGTTAAAGGAATATCAATATCTGATTGTATATTATTTGAGTTTTGATTATTATTTGAATTGCTGCATGAAGTTAATATCAATAAAGTGAATATTATTGCTATGACACTTTTTTTCATTTTATCCTCTTGGTTACACAA
>NZ_JQIU01000008.1:477887-480446 GCF_002379365.1 Brachyspira sp. G79
TTATTTCAATTTTATAATTTTAGATGGAGGAATAACTGAAAAAAATAAAAGTAAATTATTATATTTAAAAAATATAAAAGAATGTAATATAACTTTTTATGATATGTTAAAATTTGATTTTTCCAGATTTAAATTAAATAGAGAACATATCTCACAAGCTACATATTATAGATTAGTTTTAACTAAAGTATTGCCTGATAATATTAATAAAATTATATATATGGATTGTGATACGGTAATTGAAACTAATATAAAAAGACTTTGGGATATTGATATAGAAAATTATTTAGCATTAGTTGTAGATGATGAATGTGGAATATCACAGTGCAGAAGATTGGCTTTGCCTCTAAAAAATAGATATTTTAATGCTGGAGTGTTGGTTTTTGATATAGAGAATCTAAAGAAATTTAATTTTTATAATGAATGTATTAGATGCTATAATAATAATGAGGATATTATTACTTTGCAGGATCAGGATATTTTGAATATTGTTTTAAACAATAAATGTAAATTTATAGAGTTAAACTGGAATACCAATTCACGTATATATTTAGGCAATAGTTTGAAAGGATATAATATACCATATTATGAAAATAGCTATACTAAAAAAGACGAGGAAAATGCTAAATATAATCCGTATATACTTCATTATACTGATATTTTAAAGCCTTGGGATATAGATTGCAATCATCCTTTAAAAAATGAGTATTTTGAGTATTTAAAATTTACTAAATTTAAATTTTTTAGAATAAAATATCTTTTTAATAAATACATTTTTTTATATAAAAAGACTAATAATTTTATTAAATTTAGAATATTTTCTATTAATATTAGAATAAAGTATAAAAGATAAATAATAATTATTAAGGAGTAATTAAAAATGAAGATATGTGTTATAGGTACTGGATATGTTGGATTAGTTGTTGGGGCTTGTTTTGCTGAAATGGGAAATTTTGTTATATGTGTTGATAATGATGAAGATAAATTAAAAAAATTAAATAATGGTATTATACCAATATATGAGCCAGGATTAGAAGATTTGATTAAATTTAATGTTGGAGAGAAAAGACTTTCATTTAGTTCTGATTTAGCAACAGCTGTTAAGGAATCTTTAATATGTTTTATAGCTGTTGGTACTCCTCAAGAAGAAGACGGTTCTGCTGATATGAAATATGTTTATACTGTGGCAGAGCAAATAGGTAAAGCATTAAATGGATATAAGGTTATTGTGGATAAATCAACTGTTCCAGTAGGTACTGCAGAAAAAGTTGCTGAAATAATAAAAGCAAATGCTAAAGAAGAGTTTAAAAATGAATTTGATGTAGTATCTAATCCTGAATTTTTAAAACAAGGTGCTGCTGTCGAGGATTCATTAAAACCCGATAGAATAGTAATTGGATCTAACTCTGAAAGAGCTACTAAAATAATGTATGAATTATATTCTGCTTTTTTAAGAACTGGAAATCCTGTTATAACAATGGATGTTAAATCTGCCGAAATGACTAAATATGCAGCTAATTCTTTTTTGGCTGTTAAGATTTCATATATCAATGAGATAGCAAATATATGTGAAAAAGTAGGGGCAAATGTTGATATGGTAAGGCTTGGAATGGCAGCTGACAGACGTATAGGAAGTCAGTTTTTATTTCCTGGATTAGGGTATGGTGGAAGTTGTTTTCCTAAAGATGTAAAAGCATTATTAAATACTGCTAAAGAAAATGGCTGTGAATATGATATATTAAAGTCTGCTGATTCTGTTAATTTTAAACAAAGAGAAGTATTTATTAAAAAAATAGAAAAATATTATAATAACGATATTAAAGGTAAAACTTTTGCTGTATGGGGACTTGCATTTAAGCCTAATACTAATGATATGAGAGAAGCTCCTGCTATTACTATAATTAATGCTTTGCTTGATAATGGAGCTAATATTAAAGCTTATGATCCTAAAGCTATGGAAAGTGCAAAAATTATATTTGGAGATAAAATTATATATGCAAATTCTTCTTATAATGCATTGGAAAATGTGGATGCCCTACTTCTTTTGACAGAATGGAATGAATTTAGACGTCCTGACTTTAATAGAATTAGAGATATGTTAAAAGATAAGGTTGTTTTTGATGGCAGAAATATTTATGATAAAAATGTTTTAGAAGAAAGAGGCTTAAAATATATTAGAATAGGATAATAAATCAAAGGTTTTGGTTTTTATATACAACCTATGCTGCACAACATAGGTTGTATTTTTTTGTGTTTTGAATTATTATAAAAATATATGTAATCTTTGAGTATTAATTCAGGGTCTGGTCTGGTCTGGTCTGGTACCATTCTAACATATTTTTATCTTTTATTATATTTTTTAAATAAAATAAGAATAGTTTTTTATTTACAGCACCATAATTAATGAGATCCTCTATAACATTATAAAATATATTTGTATAATATTCTTTTTTTGTGGATAATGAATTATGTATTAATGCTCTATTATAAATCCATAAAGCATGAGATGATAATAATTTTGTAATAACTTCATTAGATTTTTTACCTGAATAATCATAC
>NZ_JQIU01000008.1:483929-485022 GCF_002379365.1 Brachyspira sp. G79
CATATAAAATAGTAAAAATACTTGACTGAAAAAAAATATATGATATACTTAATTAATATTTTGTAAAGTTGAGGCGTTTTATGTTGTTAATAACTGGAGGAGCTGGTTATATAGGAAGTCATACAGTACTTAATTTGATAGAAAATAATTATAATATTTTAATATTTGATAATTTAGAAAATGGACATATAGAAACTGTTGATACATTACTTGGTTTAGGAAATGTAAAATTTGTAAAAGGTGATTTAAGAAACCTAAAAGATATAGATAATTTATTTTCTTCTTATAATATACAAGGTGTTATACATTTTGCTGCTTTTGCTTTAGTGGAAGAAAGTGTTAAAAATCCTGGTAAATATTACATCAACAATATTTATGGAACAATAAATTTACTTGATACTATGATTAGACATGATGTTAAAAGAATAGTATTTTCTTCCACATGTGCAACTTATGGAGAACCTCTATATACGCCAATAGATGAAAAACATATTCAGAATCCTATAAATCCGTATGGATATTCAAAATTAGCAGTTGAACATATAATGGATGATTATGACAAGGCATATGAACTAAAATCTATTAGATTAAGATATTTTAATGTAGCTGGTTCTGACGAGAAAGGAAGAATTGGAGAGTGGCATGAACCAGAAACGCATTTAATTCCAAATATTATAAAATCAGCCATAAATGAATCTAAAACTTTTAATATATTCGGAGCAGATTATGATACAAAAGATGGTACTTGTGTAAGAGATTATGTCAATGTATTAGATTTGGCTGAAGCTCATAGATTAGCTTATGAATATCTATTAAGAGAAAATAAGACAGATGTGTTTAATTTGGGTACAGGAAATGGTCATAGTGTAAAAGAAGTATTTGATACTTGTGAAAAAGTATTAAATCAAAAAATACCTGTTGAAATAAGAGAAAGAAGAGCTGGAGATCCTGCTAAACTTTATGCTGATATAACAAAAGCTAAAACTATATTGAAATGGGAACCAAAAAGAACATTAGAAGAGTCTATTAAAACTAATTATTTATGGGAAAGCAGTTCTAAACAAGAGGAATTTATAAATGTCTAATAATGATA
>NZ_JQIU01000008.1:490395-491642 GCF_002379365.1 Brachyspira sp. G79
TGTTATATAAAAATTATTTTATATTTATAAACTCTTATTTAATTAATGCTTTAGAATTAAATAAATAAGAGTTTATCTAACTTTTTAATTTATATGCAGCTAATCATTTTTCTTTTTCATTAAATAATTTTAATACTCTTTCAACAGCAAGATCCATATTATAGTATTTATAATCTCCAAGTCTTCCAAAGAAATGTAAATTTTGATTGTTTTTAGCTTCATCTAAGTATTTATTATAAAGTGAATTATTTTTTTCATTTGAAATTGGATAATACCTTTCATTTTTACCAATTTCAAAAGCTTCAGGATATTCAATAGAAATAGTAGTTTTTTCACTTTTCTCACCTAAAAAATATTTGTGTTCAGTAATACGTGTAAAATCGTAGTCATTTGGATAATTAGTAACAACAGTATTTTGATAATATTCTTTATTTATAGTTTGTACATCAAATCTTAGGCTTCTATATGGAAGTTCCCCATATTTATAATCAAAATATTCATCTATAGCACCAGTATAATATATGTGTTTAAAATTATTTAAATCTAACTCTTTAGAATCTGTATTTAATTTGACAGTTATATTTTTATGATTTAATATATTTGATATCATTTCAGTATAACCATTTAATGGTATAGCCTGATATTTATCCTGAAAATATCTTACATCATTAGAGATATATACAGGTACTCTTGCTGTTACCGTAGGATCTATTTCTTCTGGTTTTAATCCCCATTGCTTCATAGTATAATTTTTGAAAACATTTTCGTATACATATTTACCAATAAATTTTAAATCTTCATCAGTACTATTTTGAAAATCCAGTATTGGCACCTTTACTCCATAACCATAAGCTGATAATAATTTATTTTCTATTCTCTCAGCCATAGCAGGTGAAAATACTTCTCTTAAAGTTTTTAATGTAAAAGGAAGTGAAACTTTATTCCCTTCTATAACAGCATTAGGTTTCAAATAAAAGTAATGCCATTTTGTAAATTTTGATAAATAGTCCCACACTTCTTTATTGTTTGTATGGAATATATGAGGTCCGTATTTATGCACGGTTATATTATTTTCATCTTTATAATCATAACAGTTTCCAGCTATATGATTTTTCCTATCTATTACTAATACTTTTTTATTTATTTTATCAGCTATTAGATTTGCAAGAACTGCTCCTGAAATTCCAGAACCAACTATTAAATATTCATACATATAAATCATTCTCCTTTTATTATTATATAGTAAT
>NZ_JQIU01000008.1:494277-508859 GCF_002379365.1 Brachyspira sp. G79
AGATGCTTTGATATTACCAGTTTTTCTTGCTAGTAATAATCCTTTATTTACTTCATGTTTTATGTAGACAATTCTTTCATCTTTATATTGAGAAACAATTTCATCACAGTTTTTAGGAGAATGATCATTAACTATTATTATTTCTATGTCTTTAAATGTTTGATTGATTACACTATCTAAACATTTTTTTAAATACTTTTCAGTATTATAAACAGGTATAATTATTGAAAAAAAAGGGATTTTATTCATATATTACTCTGCATCTATAATTAATATACTTTCTATACAAATTATTTATTTGATATAAATATATAACTTTTAAATTTACGGAATTATTTTTTCATCATTTAATAATTATAGGATATAAATATTAAAAGTCAATATAATACTTATATCCTATAAAATTATAAAAAATCTGTTAATTAGCGAAATAATAAGAATCCTCACAGAATGAGACTATAGCACAAGTACTAAGTTCGGGATCCATCATATAGCTTTCCGTAAGTGTAACGTTAAACCTTTCTGGATTTAATTTATCAAATATTATTCTATTGCCATACATATTAGTAAGAGCTTTATAACCAAAAGAATATCTGCAGCCTACATGTTTTCTTTTGCCATTATTTTTTAAATTAAGCAAATTTTCCATATGAGTTTGTAGTATATCAACATAGTTTTCTATAATATGCGTACCTATTGCATTATAGAAGTAGTAATCTTTATAATCATCATTATCGTAAAGACCTTTTAAAAATCCTGCAAACTTATTTCCAAGACTTACAAGTGTAAAACCTATAGTATCTTCATCTTTATCAAAAAAATCTACTATAGAGTTATAAGGTTCTTTTTCCATACGCTCTAAAGGTATCTCTATTTTTTCATCTTTTAATTGATTAGTTTGATAGTCAATATCATATATATAAAGTTTATCATTTTCTGTAATAGTTTTATAAAATCCATAAATCATAACAGATTCTATTAAATTGTTTTCTATGATATTATTTTTCATCTCTTCGTATTTAGGCTCTACTTTGGTTTTAATCATCTCATTATATTTTTCCATATCCTGATTTTTGGCAGAATATCCAAAACCTACTCTGAAAAGCCTAACTTTATTAATCATATCAAAAGCTTCTTTTTCTATCTCTTTATTAAACTCAAAAACTTTTCTTCCATAGAAAGGAGGTTTATTTATATAATGCTGATGATTTTTGTGATTTATTTCTGGCATAATTCTTCCTTTATTGTTATGTTCGCCTCAGCCTGTAATAAGCTAGCGAGTAAACTCACTAGCTGGCTTCGGCTCACTTTATTTATTGTTATATCACCTGTAGGGGTGCTCGCCTTATCGTCTCAAGTAAATTCATTTGCTTGAAGGCTCGTTCTTGCTTTTATTTGTTGTTATGTCACCCGTAAGGGTGCCTACTCGGTCACCTCAGCCTGTAATAAGCTAGCGAGTAAACTCACTAGCTGGCTTCGGCTCACTTTTATTTATTGTTATGCTCGCCTACGCCTATAATGAGCTAGCGAGTAAACCCACTAGCTGTCTTCAGCTCACTTTTATTTATTGTTATGTTCGCCTCAGCCTGTAATAAGCTAGCGAGTAAACTCACTAGCTAGCTTCAGTTCACTTTTATTTACTATTTTTATACACACATAAGATGGCTGCTCATATTATATCAATAATTTATTATCAATTTAATTAAACTCTTTTGGTTAAATTTTTATAATTATTATTTTCCTTTATCTCTGTCAGCTATTATTTCTTTTATTGCTAATATATCATCAAATCCGTCTTTGCAGTAAAATATTTTAGCAGTATCTCCATAAACTTTTTTGCAAGTGTTTTCAACAAAGTCTTTAGTTAAAGCAGCCCCTCCAAGTAAAATAGGTATCTTTAATCCTTTATCTCTAATGTATGCAAGGTTATCTTTCATAACTTCAGTAGATTTTACCAAAAGCCCAGACATACCTATGCAGTCTGCATTATGTTCATGATACGCTTCTATGAATTTTTCTATAGATACTTTAGTACCAAGATTAACAGTTTCAAATCCATTATTTTTTATAATGATTTCAACTAGGTTTTTACCTACATCATGCACATCACCCGCCACAGTACCTAGTATTATTTTAGCCGTTTTCTCCTGTTTCTTTTTCTCTAAAAACTCTGATAAAAAGTCGACACTCTTTTTCATAACTTCCGCAGAACCCAAAACAAAAGGAAGCTGTATAGTACCTTCTCCAAATTTTACTCCTATATCAGCCATAGTAGGAAGTAGTATTTCATCTATTATAGCCTGAGCAAATAATTTTTCTCCTCCAAACTCTTCACTATTTTCTTTTACTTCGTTTAATAAAACCTGCATATCTTTCCATTCGCCGTCAAGCATAGCATCTCTTATGGCTTCTTTTATAGGCTTTTTTATATTTTCTTCAGTGCTTGATTCTTTCTTTTCTTTTTTGTCAGAGAAATGATTTATATAATTTATAAGAGGCTCTTTACTATTGCTTTTATTGTATATTAACTCCCTTGCTAATTCGATCTCTTTTTCATCTATTTTTGATAAAGGAAGTATCTGAGCTACATTAACAATTGCAGTAGTAAGACCATGATTAATAGCTTCATATAGGAATACAGAGTTCATTATTTTTCTAGCTTCTTCTTTAAGCCCAAAAGATATATTAGATACTCCCAAACTAATAGAACATTCTGGATATTTTTTTGATAACTCTTTTATAGCATTAAGAGTTTCAACACCTGCTAAAAAACTTTTTTCATCACCGCTTGCAAGTGTGAATGTAAGAGGGTCAAATATTATATCATGAGGAAGTATTTTGTGAACATTGACAGCACGTTCATACATCCTCTCAGCCATTTTTAATTTATCTTCGCATGTAAAAGCCATTGATTTTTCATCTATTGTAAGAAGCATAATAGAAGCCCCATATTTTTTGGCAAGAGAACATATTGCATCAAATTTTTCTTCTCCCTGCTCCATATTAGCGGAGTTTATTATAGGCTTTCCACCGTATACTTTTAAAGCTTTCTCTATAACATTGGGTTTTATAGCATCAATAACTAATGGCAGAGAAATTTGTTTAACATAAGCTGAAATAATTTTTGTAATATCTTCTGCTTCATCACGTCCAGCCCAAGCAGCATTAACATCTATAGCATGACTTCCAGCTTTTACCTGTTTTATTCCCACATCAAGCATACCGTCCATATCACCTGCGATCATAAGTTCTCTGAATATCTTACTTCCAGTAGCATTGCTTCTCTCACCTATCATCAAAGGAGCAGGCTCTTGTTTTATACTTACAGAATTAAACAAACTTGCTATATAAGGTCTTGGTTTTTCTAATGCAGGTTTTTTGGGTTTCACTCCTTTTACTTTTTTGGCTAATGCTTCTATATGCAAAGGAGTTGTACCGCAGCAGCCTCCTATAAATGAAAGCCCGTTCAAATTAAAAAATTCACTGTTAATATCTGCGAATTCTTCAGGCGTCATACTGTAATATGCTTTTCCATCTCTGTTTTCTGGAAGACCAGCATTACTATGTATTGATATTGGCATGCATGATATTTCAGCAAGTCTTTTTATATGACGCATTGCCATGTCTGGACCTGTACCGCAGTTCATACCTATAGAAAATATATCCAAATTTGAAAGTATTGTATATGCCGTTTCTATATCAGTACCCAAAAGCATAGTACCTTCTTTCTCTATTGTTACAGAAACCATTATTGGTATTTCTTTGTTTAGTTTTTTTGCTGTATCATTAACTGCAAGTATAGCAGCCTTTAACTGCAGTACATCTTGTGCCGTTTCAAGAAGTATAATATCAACTCCTCCGTCTATTAATCCTCTTGCAGCTTCAGTGTAGCCATTATACATTTCATCAAAAGAAATTTGTCCAAGGCTAGGAAGTTTTACTCCCGGACCTAAACTCCCTGCAATAAAAATATCTCTGTTCAAATCGCCTTTAGAATTAGGATTTTTTAAATATTCTTCTCTAGCTTCATTTGCTATTAAGGCTGCACTTTTTGCAAGTTCATAAGATTTATCTGCGATATCATATTCGCTTAATACCCAAGGTATAGCCCCGAAACTATTAGTCTTTGTAATATTAGCATTGGCATTTAAATAATCTATATGTATTTCTTTCATTATATATGGTGCTGTTATATTTAATATTTCATTACAGCCTTCAATATTATTGCCGTCTATAATCCACGCTTCTTTTTTTATTTCTTTTTTTTGAAGTTCTGTACCAGTGGCCCCGTCTATTATTAAATACTGTTCTTTTATAAGTTCTTTTAATTTTTCTTTTATATTATTCATTACTATTTATACTCCAATCATATTTTTTATACTAAACTTATATTTTAATATATAATTTTTAATTTTAAATATTTTTTAATAAACTAACAACAAAATCATAGTTATTCATGCTCATTATATGCATTTTTTTATGTTTTTTAATCATACTGTTAAAAAGATTTGCTGATAATTCATATGCTACTTTTTTCTCTTCTTCTGGAGATTTATCACTTGCATCTTTTAGTTTATTAAGCCAATCTTCAGGTATATAAGCCCCCGGAAGTTTATAATATATGAAATATGCCGTTTTGTATGTTAGGACAGGGAAAAAACCAGGTACTAATACAGGTTTTTCTTTTAATGGAAGTTCGTCTATCCATTTTAATAAAAGCTCTAATCTTTCTATTTCGTATATTGGCTGAGTAAATATTGCCTTAACCCCAGAGTTTGCCTTTTTAGCAAGCCTTACTTTTAGATTGTCATTATTTTTTGCATAACTGTTAATAACACAAAACGGATATATATGTTTTAATGGTTCTTTAAAAGAAAACTCTCCTAAACTTTTACCATTATTCAAATTTTTTATAATGTTTATTAGCAAATTAGAATTGCCTTCAAATACAGCTTTAGCCTGTTTTTGATTTCCATTTGCAATAGCATCTCCAGTAACTGCAAGTATCATTCTCAGATCAAAATAATTTGCACCTATCAAATCATTCTGCAATGCTATTGAGTTTTTATCTCTCATAGTTTGAGTAGTTATGAATGGTTTATTATTATTTAGTCTTTGCTTTAATTGTAATGCAGCAAGTATTGAAGAAATTTTTAAATTAGCAAAAGGAGAATCTGTTACAACAAATGCATCTATATAATCTGATATATTGGCATTATTTATTTTTTCTTCTATGTATCCTAAATCATATTTAGCCTGAGGTGATATTTCTAATGTAAAAGTATATTCGTCTTTGTTTTCTAATTTTTTTATAAAATTTTCTACATTATTATTCATATATTTTATCCTAACAATTATGTTTACTTATATCGTACTAGAAAAACTAAAAAAGTCAAACAAAAAAATCATATTGAAGTTATGAAAAAAAGTTATATACTATTAATACAATTTTAAGGTGATAGTATGAATTCTAATGATGAACATGAATTAAAAGAAACGGAAAGGCAGAATAAAAAATATAAAGAATTAACAGAGTCAAATGTAGAAAGTTTGGTAATAAAAATGGGTATCCCTACGATTATTAGCATGCTTACAACTTCTTTTTATAATATGGCAGATACTTTTTTTGTGAGCAAAATAAATACTCAATCTACTGCAGCTGTTGGAATAGTGTTTTCTATGATGGCAATAATACAGGCTATAGGCTTTTTCTTTGGGCATGGTTCTGGAAACTACATATCTATTAAACTTGGAGCAAAAGAAACAGAAGAAGCATCAAAAATGGCCGCAACTGGTTTTTTGTCTGCAATGATAGTAGGGTTTATAATATTTATACTTGGTACAATTTTTATAAAGCCATTAGCTAATATTTTAGGCTCAACTGAAACTATACTTCCATATTCTATAAGCTATATGAAATATATACTTATGGGGGCTCCATATATGACAGCCTCTTTAGTTCTTAATAATCAATTAAGACTTCAGGGGAATGCACTATTTGCTATGATAGGTTTAGTAACAGGAGCAGTTTTAAATATAATATTAGACCCTATTTTAATATTTCATTTTTCTATGGGCGTAAAAGGTGCGGCTATAGGTACTATAATAAGTCAGTTTGCAGGATTTAGTATACTTTTGGTTGGTACTAATGTATGGGGAACTTTACCTATAAAATTAAGAGACTTCTCCCCAAGCATTCAAAAATATAAGGCTATAATAGTGGGAGGGCTTCCAAGCCTTTGCAGACAGAGTATATCAAGTTTTTCCACTGCTTTTTTAAATGTGGCTTCTGCTCCGTTCGGAGATGCTGCAATAGCTGCTATGTCAATAGTTAATAGGGTTGCTATGTTTGCTAATTCGGCTATTATAGGTTTTGGACAAGGTTTTCAGCCAGTATGCGGATTTAATTATGGGGCTAAAAAATATGAGAGAGTTATAAATGCATTTTATTTTTGTGTAAAAATATCAACTTTTGTATTGCTTCTGCTTTCTGTATTTATATTTATAAATTCTGCACAAATTGTACATATGTTTAATGATAAAGATGAAGCATTGCTTGAAGTGGCATACAGAGCTTTACATTATCAGGCATTAAGTTTGCCTTTATGGGGCTTTATAACATTATCAAGTATGATGCTTCAGACAACTAGAAAAACTATAAGGGCTTCTATATTGGCTGTAGCAAAACAAGGAATATTTTTTATACCTATAATGTATGTATTTCCAAAAATATTTGGGATTACAGGTATAGAAATAGCTCAGCCTTTTGCAGATTTACTAACATTTATATTATCTATTCCTTTAGGACTTAGTATAATAATAGAGATGAAACAGGAATTGAAAAATAAAAGTATTTAGTAATTATTACTAAATATATTTGCAAAATTAATACTTGCAGTTTTCTATTATAGGTATATAATGTAGAATATGGAAATAAAAGATTCTACAAGAAGTGCTTTAGTAAGAAAAGGTAATGAACTCTTTAATCAGAAAGATATAGAAGGTGCTTATAGATGTTATCTTACTGCCTCCTATTTTGGCGGTATAGAAAAAGTTGCTGATTATTATAACTTTGAAAAGAAAAATATAATAAAGGCTATGCAGCTATATAGACTTATTATTAAAGAAGATTCCAATTTAGGTGGTAATGTTAGAGCTAAACAAAAACTTGATAAGTTATGCGAATCTGTAGCTAAAGTATTAAGAAAATGGCTTAAAGAAGATGAAACTTTTAATCAGGATAAGAATAAAGATAAATTGGAATTAGACAGTAAAAATACTTTTCTTCCAAGTGATTATAAAAAAAATAGCCTAGAAGATATTATGAAAGCCAAAGAACAGCTTGATAATAAGGCAAATATAGTAAATGACAAAAAAATGTCTAATCCGCTTCCTTTAAACGTTAAAAAACCTGTGTTTGAACAGATATATACAAATAAACAAAAATCAAATGATAAGAAAAATTAGGAGTTGCTATTATGGAAAAAAATGTAGTAGAAATAGAAAATGCTCTCTCTTCACTATCATCAAAGTTTTCTAAAAATGATACTTTAGTGATAATATTAGCAGCTGGACATGGTAAAAGAATAAGAAGTTCAACATCTAAAATGCTTCATACCATATGGGGAGTGCCTAGTATAGAAAGAGTTAGACTTGCTGTCAGAAATGGTATGCCTAAAAGTAATATTACCATAGTTGTAGGTATAAAAGCCTTAGATGTAGCTAATGCTGTAGGAAAGCAGACTAATACTAATTTTGCTTATCAGAAAGAACAAAGAGGTACAGGTCATGCCGTTAAGGTAGGACTTGAAAAAAGCGATTTAAAAAATATAAAATACTGTTATGTTATATATGCTGACATGGGGCTTATAGATTCTGATACTATGAAAGAGTTTCATGAAGAGTTTTTAAAGTCTAAAACTGATATGATAGTTATGACTGCAATGTATGATGGTCCTAAAGGTAGCAACTATTATGGAAGAATATTAAGAAGCAGAGGTTTAACATATGACGGTAAAAAAAGCAAATACAGACAAGGCTCTCAAGGTAATGTTATAGGTGTTATAGAGTATAAAGATATACTTGCAATGAAAGATGATGAAAAACTTTATAAAACCTATAAAGATGAAAAGTTTTCTTATGAGAAAGATGAACTGTTAGATAATTTTAATGAATATGTAGCTGGTATATATGGCTTTAAAATGAAGCCTTTGGAAGAACTTATACAAAAATTAGAGGCTAATAATGCACAAAATGAACTTTATCTTACAGATTTGATAGAGATGTTTGTTAATAATAATTTATCCATTTCTACTTATATGCCTAAAGACAGCAGAGTTGTATTAGGATTTAATGATAAAACAGTTCTTAAAGAAATGGAATCTATTGCAAGATCTAACGTATATAATAAGTTAAAAAATATAATTACTATATATGACGGAGAGGATTTCTTTATAGATGATACTGTAGTAGAACAGATACTTGAAAGAGATAAAGATGAAAAACCGCTGGATATATATATAGGAAAAGGTGCTTATATTGGTAAAGGCGTTACTCTTAATTATGGAGTTACTATATCACATGGTGCAAAAATAGAAGGAAATGTACATCTTGGTGAAAATGCCTACATTGGAGATAATGTTCTTTTATCGTGTTTGGACAATCAGAGACTTATATTAGATGATAATGTAAAAATATATTCTGGCAATCAGATAAAAGGAAATGTATATATAGGAAAAAATACTACATTAGAGAGGGGAGTTAATGTTACTGGAAGCAATAATCACCCTATTAATATAGGTTCTAATGTACTTATTAAAGGTGTTAGTTATCTTTATGGTTCTATTGTTGATGATAATGCCTATATAGAACACTGTATATTTTACTATTCTCATATAAAAGCACTCCTTGATGAAAAAGGCAATGTTATAAAATGCAGATTTATAAGACCTAAAGAAGAAGGTGTTGAATCTGTAAGTAAAATAGAAGATGGTAAAAAATCTAAAAAGAAGTAGTATATTAATTGCAGCACTCTTGATTTTTTTATATGCTGTTTTGGGTGCACAATATCAAAGGGAAATAGAAAAAGATGCTCCTCCTATTACAGAGCATTATATAAGAATGAGCGGATTTGAGTCGCTTTCTACTTGGTCTATTGCCTCTTTAAGAGAAGAGCCATATATTAGTGAATTATTTGTAGACGGTTATAATAATGTGCATTTTGCATATTATGATAATTTACTAAATACTGCTGTATATGTTACTGGGAAGGAAGGTAATTTTTCAAGGACTATACTAGATAATAATAGAGAATTGGGCAGTTTAATAAGTATAGCAACAAATAATAGCCATATACATGTTTCATATAATAAAGCAAATAAAATATTATATGCCAATGATAACTCTGGTACATTCAATAATTATTTTATGGATTTGAGGCAAAATAGAAAAATTCTTGATTTAAAACTAGTTATGTCAGCTTTCAACTACCCTACTTTATTTTTTGTTGATAATAGAGGAACTTTATCAGTATCAAGATTCTATAGAGATAATTTCTTTTCAGATTTTGTTTATACAAATAGAATAGTTGACAGTGTTTATCCAGTTGCTGAAAAAGACGGATATGCACTTTATATGCATGAATATAATACTGGAAATATATTCTATGGTTCAAGAAAGACAAATACGGCATTTAGATTTTTTGATAACAAAGCTATAGTAACTAATTCTTCAATTTATTCTGTAAATCATGAAGAGCATAACAGATTTCATATAGTATATCTTTCAAAGGATAACAAAATGAATATAAACTATACCAGATTTTATGATGGTACTTTTACTAATTTTACTATAGTTTCAGAAGATGCCGATATAACAGCATTAGACTGTGCATTAGATTATGCAGCACAGATAATGGTTTTATATACAAAAGAAGACGGAAATAAATATTTGTTTATTGACGGAAGAATAATAGATTTATCAATTTTAGGTACAAGCAGCGGAAATGTTAGGTTAATAGCGGCTCAATACCCTTACTATTATTTACTTTACTATAATAATATATTTGATGAATTAAGAATTACAAAGCTAAATATAAGTGATATTGAAAAATTGAAATAAGCCGATAATTGATTTGACATTTTTTTATTTTAAATGTTTATTAAAATAACTGTAAAATAGGATTTTTTATGAGTGATGAACAACCAAAAGTATCGTTTATAGAGAAAAACCCAAGAACTTGCCCAGTATGTAATGGAGAATTTTATCATGAAATGCTTCTTACAGGCGGCGGAAGACTCATAGCTGGAAAATTAAGAAATGATTTAAGAAGAACTTATGAAAAAAGTAAAAAATTTGGTACTGTTTACCCTTTAATATATGTAGTTGTAGTTTGTCCTAATTGTTTATATGCATCTTTTCAGGAAGATTTTAATTTAATAGATAATAAGAAAAAAGATGAAGCTCTTGAAACCTCAAAACAAAGAGAAAAATATATGATAGAGTTTTTTGGAAACGATGTAGATTTCAAAAGAAACAGAACGCTTATAGAAGGAGCTGCTAGTTATTTTCTAGCCATAGATGGATATCATTATCATGGAAAAGATACAGCACCCACTCTTAAAAAGGCATTATGTTCTTTAAGACTTAGTTGGACACTTGAAGATTTAGCAAATGTATATCCTAATGAAAATTATGACAGATTAATACCATTTTTTCAGTATAAAGCAAGTGAACTATATTCAGCTGCAATAGAATGTATGCAAAATGGTAAAGAGAATTTTGAAAAGTTAAAATCATTCGGTCCTGATATAGATAATAATTTCGGATATGAAGGAATGCTTTATATGGGTGCATTGCTTGGAATGGATGCTGCTAAGTTTATACCAGACCCTAAAGTAAAAGCTGAAACATTAGTGCAGGCTAAAAGAAAAATAAGCAAAGTATTTGGCTCTGGTAAAAGCAGCAAATCAAAACCTTCTGCTTTACTTGAAAAAATTAAAGAGCTTCATGTTGCTATAACTGATGAATTAAACGAACTTCATGAACAATATGGTATAGATGTAAGTTAATGAAAAAATTGAATGCGTATTTATTAAAAGAGTTCCTATCTTTTTTCTTTGGTTCTTTATTATTGTTTGTTGTTTTAGTAACAATAGCTGAATTGAGTGGTAAATTATCATATTATGTTCAGCATCCTGAGTTATTAAAATATATAGTTATGTATCATTCATTAAGGATTCCTCATAATATATATTATATATTTCCAGTAGCATTAATGTTTTCTTCTACGTATGTACTTGGAACTTTTGTAAAAAATAAAGAAATGCTTGCTATAGAAAACTCTGGTATTAGTTTATTTAAATTTTCAATGCCGATGTTTTCCATAGTTATATTATTATGTCTTATTCTAGTGCTTTTCTGGCAGTTAGTAGCTGCTCCTTCAAATAAGAAGGCTTTTATAGCAAATGATACTATAAATGGTTTTGGGCAAACAACTAAAAGCGGACCTTGGCAGCTTTTCGGAGGAAATAATTATTTATATTTTATAGACACATATTTTTATCAAGAACAATATATGACTAATACTATTGTATTAAAAATGAATGATGATGGCGGAATAAAATTCAGAATATCAAGCCCTTATATACAATGGGATAAAGATGACAAAAAATGGTATGTAAAAAACGGAATATTGACAACTTTTTCTGATAATAAAGAAATAAATGTTCAGGAAATAAATAATTATCCTTTAGATGTTTTGGAACGTCCTGAACATTTTTATGGCAGACCTCTTTTGGATTCTATGAGTTTAACTGAGGAAGCACGTATTATAAAATTACAAAAGGAAGTAAATATGAATACTTCCAGATTAGAAACCGATTTGCATTACAGAATATCATATTGTTTCTCTGGTTTTATTATTGTTTTATTAGCTTCTTTATTTTCAAAATTTTCTACTCAAAGTGTACTAGTTATAAGTTTGGTAATGGTTATAATAGTTGCTTTAATGTATTATTCTATACTTATGATATTTAGATCTATGGGTGAAGCTGGAAATATGAATCCTTTTATTGCGGCTTGGATGCCTAATATTATATTTGCAATACTTTGTATATTGGCATTTAAAAAATTCCATTAATCTATTTATATTGATCTATTGATTTTTCCATTATAACAGCATTAAATTGATTATTATAATATTTTTTCTTACAGCTATTTTTTAAATCCATTTTTTATATAAAAATTTTTAGCTATTATATTATTCTCATGCAAGTCTAGTTTGATACTATTTACATTGTTAGCACTTGCATCATTAAATAAATATGACAATAATTTTTTACCATATCCTTTATTATTTGGATAAACTGCTATAAATATTATATCTATTTCTGGTGAAAGCAAAAAATAAATTAAGAAACCTTTTATTTCATTATTATCTTTAAGGATTAGAACATTATGATATTTATCTTCTATATATTGTTTTAAATTATTTTCGGATAAACTAATATATTCGCTTTTTGAAGAGATAAAGAGAATTGAATTAATTATATTGTTATCAATATTATTTACAGATTCTATATTTTTCATAAATTTATTTTTTAAATTTTAAATTAAAAAAAATGAATAAGAAATATAATTTTATACTCTTATTCATTTTATAAATTTATATTATAATTTAGAGTTTATTTCATTAAATAGTTCTTCTTTTTTTGCTTTTACATATTCAACTATTTCATCTGCTTTTACTTCAATACTTTCAGATGAACTTCTAAGTTTGAACTCAACTACTCCCCTCTGAAGAGATTTCTTACCAACCATTATTCTCATAGGAATACCTATTAAATCGCAGTCATTAAGTTTTACTCCTAGTCTTTCTTTTCTGTCATCGAATATAGTTTCAACTTTTAAAGCATTGAGAGCCTTGTAAATCTCTTCTGCTTTTTTAAATGATTCTTCTCCTTCTTTATCAATAGCTACAACTATAGCCTCATAAGGAGCAACACTTATAGGAAATATTATACCATTATCATCATAATTTTGTTCTATAACAGAAGCCAAAGCCCTATTAACACCTATTCCATAACAGCCCATTATAGGTGTTATCTCTTTATTGTTTTCATCTAATACTTTAAAATTGAAAGCCTCTGTATATTTATCACCAAGTTTAAAAATATGTCCTAACTCTAAACCTTTTTTCTGATATAAAGTCTCTCCGCATTCTGGACATTTATCGCCTTCTTTTGCAGTTCTAAAATCACCCC
Organism: Brachyspira sp. G79; assembly: GCF_002379365.1. GTDB lineage: Bacteria > Spirochaetota > Brachyspiria > Brachyspirales > Brachyspiraceae > Brachyspira. Next base: position 507,540 of record NZ_JQIU01000008.1, read on the forward strand.
ATACATCAATATCAAAATCTCTTTGTACATTAACATTTTTTATATGAGTATCATCTTTATTGCCTCCTACTATTGCATCAGCTACAGATTTTATAGAGTTATCAGCAAATATTTTTATTTTCTTTTTTAATCCTATAGGAGAAGCAAAACCAACTCTAGCTCCTGTAACTTCTTTTACAGTATCCTCATCGGCAAGTTCTATATCAAGTCCTCCTAATGCATTAGAGAGTTTGGTTTCATTAATTTCTAAATCGCCTCTAATAGCTACTAGTATAACTTCACCATCTTCTGTTTTATAAATTATACTTTTTATAAAATTATTTGAAGATGTATTAAAAAACTTTTCTAAGTCATTTATAGTTTTTATATCTGGAGTATTTACTTCTTCTAATGGTTTATCAGTGTAAGATTTTAACTCTTCATCTTTTTTAACATTAGCTTTTTCAACGTTAGCTCTGTAACCGCATTTAGAACAGAAAATTATAGTTTCCTCACCTACTTCACTCAATACCATAAACTCTTCACTTCCTTCTCCTCCCATAGCACCGCTGTCTGCTTTTACACTTACAGTATCAAGTCCCATTCTTTTAAAAATTTTAGTGTAGGCTTTGCTCATATCATTGTAAGTTTTATCAAGACATTCTTTAGTTATATGAAATGAATAAGCGTCCTTCATTGTAAACTCTTTAGAGCGTATAACTCCGAATCTTGGTCTTATTTCATCTCTGAATTTTGTATGTATTTGATATAAAGTTAAAGGTAAATCTTTATATGACTGTATTTCATTCTGTGCTGTTATGGTAAAAGCCTCTTCATGAGTAGGTCCCATAGCCATATCAACATTATTTCTGTCTTTCAATCTGAATAATTCTTTTTTAAATCTTTCCCATCTTCCAGAAGGCGTTAATAATTCTTTAGAAACTAGTATGGGCATTATGCATTCATTAGAACCTATAGCGTCCATTTCTTCACGTATGATATTAGATATTTTACTTAATACTCTCACTCCCAATGGCAGATAAGAGTAAAGTCCGTTTGATATTTTTCTAGCAAGTGCTGCTCTAAGCATTAATTTATTAGAAGCTATTATTGCATCACTTGGTGCTTCTTTTAATGTAGGCATAAATAGTTTCGATAAACGCATAATATTTCCTTAAAATATTTTTTTAATAATGATATATTATAAAATTAAAATTATCAACTAATATATTTTTAAGTTTTATGAAAATGTATTAATTATTAAAATTATTAAATGAATACATATATAGTATTGACAATATATTATTGTGTGTTATTCTAATGCATAAGGAATTGTATATG
>NZ_JQIU01000008.1:509390-512245 GCF_002379365.1 Brachyspira sp. G79
CAACCAACAACCAACAACCAACAACCAACAACCAACAACCAACAACCAACAACCAACAAATTTAAATAATAAATGTCCTATATGTTCTAGTGAAAATAGTATAAAATATTTATATAATAATATAATATCAAATAAAAGTATTGTCAAATGTAAAAATTGTGAAATAGAATATTTGTATCCATATCCTACACAAAAGGAATTATCTGATATATATTCTGATGATTATGCTGCTTGGGGAATAGGTCAAGAAGATAATTTTTCTAAAATGAAGAGAGATAAATTCAGAAAATTACTTAAAGATATACTAAAATATAAAAATAATGGTAAGTTATTGGATATAGGGTGTGGTCCTGGTTATTTGATGATAGAAGCTAAAAATCTTGGATTTGATGTATATGGAATAGAAGTTGGTGAAAAAGCTGCTAATATTGCTAAAGAGAAATTCGGTGATGATAAAATATATAATGGGATTTTAGAAAAATCAGATTTTAATCATAATTATTTTGATATAATCATGATGAGTGATGTATTAGAACATGTTGAAAATCCTTTAGAATTATTTAAAATATCTTATGATTTATTAAAACAAGATGGTTATGTAGTTATCACTACTCCAAATACCAATTCATTTACATGCAGAATAATGAAATCCAAGTGGTCGCACTATAATATTGAGCACATACATTATTTTAATAAAAAGAGTATAGAAAAATTATCATCTATAACAGGATTTGAAATAATTGAAATAAAACCGTTTTGGAAAGTTCTAACTTTTAAATATATGAACAGTATATTTAAATATAATAATAGAAAATTACTTTCAGGAATATTTTCTGTGCTTGAAAAAATTCCTATCATTGGAAATTTGGAAATTCCAATATTAATAGGGGAATTCTTTATAGTATTAAATAAGAAAAATAAATAAAAAGTATTATATTTTCTTATTTTAGCATTTTTCTATTCATATAATGATAAATGTAATAGAATTATTTCAAAACTAAATAAATTATTTATTATCCAAACCTACTTCTTCTGGTGAGCAAAAGAAGTAGGAGAACCGTATATTTACATATAAAAATGATAAATCATACAACGTATAAAATGTTATTCTAGTAATTTATAAATATAAAAATTTTATATAATATTATCGAGTACTTTTTAAACAAGTATAATTTTAACGTTCAGGTTTTTCTAATAACTATATAGTTACAGTATAATATGAAAAATGAAACTTTATTAAGAAAATATTTATCCTTTTTATATAAAATTAAATTATTTAGTTATAGAATCTATTATCCATCTAGTCTCTTTTCTTATTTCGCTGTCCATATTGATAATATTATCTATAGTTAATGGTATATTTATTTTTCTACTACATACCTTTGATACAATATCAAATATATCAGTAAAACCAATTCTTTTCTCCAAAAAGGAATAAACGCATATCTCATTTGCAGCATTAAGTACACAAGGATAAAGTCCTCCCTTTTTACCGCATTCATAGGCTAGTTTCAGCATAACAAATTTATCAAAATCCATTTTATAAAAATTAAGTTCACTATGTTCGTATAATTTTAACTTTTCAAATGGAGTATTTCTTATTTCTGGATAAGTAAGTGCATGCTGTATAGGAAGACACATGTCATTTTTACCTATTTGAGCATATATTTCCCCATCAATAAACTCTGCCATAGAATGTATTAAACTTTGAGGGTGAATAATAGTTTCTATCTTATCATAATCCAAATTAAACAAATGATGTGCTTCTATCACTTCAAAGCCCTTATTCATCATAGTGGCACTGTCTATAGTAATTTTACTTCCCATTGACCAAGTTGGGTGCTTTAATGCCATTTCTACAGTAACATTTTTTAACTCTTCTTTAGGAGTTCTGAAAAAAGGACCTCCTGAAGCTGTTATTATTACTTTCGATAATGCCTCCTTACCAAAATGATTTAATATTTGAAATATAGCAGAATGCTCACTGTCTATTGGTATTAATTTAGCATTATGCTGTTTTAATAGTTCGTTTATAATATCTCCGCCTACTACCAAAGTCTCTTTATTTGCCAAAGCAATAGTTTTTCCTTTCTTTATTGCCTCTACTGTGGGAAGAAATCCTGCATATCCTGTTAAAGCATTTACTAATATATCAAAATCTGTATGTTTTACAAAATCAGCAATACTTCCATCAAAAATATTTATACTTTCTGCACAGTCATAATCTTTAAAAATGTTTGCAGCACTCTTATCAGATATATTTACAGTCTTAGGTTTAAACTCAGTACATAAAGTTCTAAGAATATCTATTTTACTATTTGCGGACATTCCAACTATTTCAAAATCATTACTAAATTTTCTAACAACATTACAAGTATTAGTACCTATAGAGCCAGTAGCTCCTAACAAAAGAATTCTTTTTTTCATTTTACAACTCTATTAAAAAAATTATATTATTAGTATTAAATAATAGGCTTATTTTGAAATTATTTCAATATAAAATTTATACTAGCTTAAAAACTATGTGTTGTTTTGGTTGTTTTATAAGACAAAATATTATACTTGTTTCAAAACTAAATTAATAAATATTTACACTATCTTATTTTTGAGTATTTTATTTTTATAACTTATGATTTGTATCAAATATCCTTACTATAATACTGCCTACTCTTTTTACTGCCACCTTTAATTACTTATACAACTTGTAAAACATTATTTTTATAATTTATTAATTATAAAACATGTACTTTTAAAACAATATATTTGTTATAGCAAATATACTGATTATACAAAAAATTAAAACCAATAAACATAAATTTATAAAAGTTAATATTGATTATTTTTTATATTATTAT
>NZ_JQIU01000008.1:514874-517328 GCF_002379365.1 Brachyspira sp. G79
TACAAATTTTGATTATTTATTTATTGAACTTCCTGATGATTTCTTATTTGATAATGCATTAATATATTGGAAAGGTTCTGATGAAGACTATAAAGATAATAAAGTTATTACATTACAATATGGTAAATATAATAAATATTTAATTCCAATAGGATATTTTAATACTTGGAGATTTAATAATACACCAGAAAAAATAAAAATACTATTTAATAATACTGATAGAGATTTGGAAATAAATAAATGTATATTATATAAAAGAAATATGCCTTAATCAAGAAAATTTATTGAATACAGAGGTTTAAAATGAATAAAAAATTAAAATGTAACGCTTGCCTATATGAGGGTGAAATGAAAGTATTATTCAGCAATATTAGTGATATAGGTAATAGAGAGGTTATTTTATGTCCAAATTGCGGATTAGAATTTTTATATCCTAGATTAACGGAAGAAGATAAATCAAAAATATATGATACAGATAATTATGTTGGTTGGGGAAGTGAAAATAAAGCTTTTATATCTATGAAAAAAGAAAAGTTTAAAAGAGTTATAAAAAGTGTATTAAATTATAAAAACTCTGGTAAATTATTGGATGTTGGATGCGGTTTAGGATATCTTCTTGAAGTAGCTAATGAAATGGGATTTGATTCATATGGTATAGAGTTAAGCAAAAATGGAAGTGATATAGCTAAGAAAAAATTTGGTGATGATAAAATATATCATGGTACAGTTGAAACATGCAATTGGAAAAATACTTTTGATGTAATTACTATGAATGATTTGTTTGAACACATAGATGATCCTATAGAGACTTTAATTAAATCAAAAGAATTATTGAATTGTACGGGGGGGGGTATATTGTGATTACAACTCCTAATACTGATAGTATCACTCGTAAAATTATGGGATCAAAATGGTCTCACTATAAATTAGAACATGTATATTATTTTAATAAAAAAAGTATTTATGAATCTGCTAAAAGAGCGGGATTTGAAATTATAGAATTTAAACCTTTTTGGAAAGTATTGACTCTAAGTTATTTAAGCCATGTATTTAAAAAATATCCTCTAAAAGGTGCTAATGAAATATTTTCTATATTAGAGAAAATCCCAATTATTAATAATATAAAAATACCATTGTTGATAGGTGAAAGTTTAATAATTTTGAAAGCTAAAGATTAGAGGTGAAAATGATAAACATAGTTATACCAATGGCAGGTGCTGGAACTAGATTTTATAATTTGGGATATAAAGTACCCAAGCCATTGATTGAAATACAGGAATACCCATTTTTTTATTATTCTGCTAAGAGTTTAGTGAAATATTATAAATATTCAAATTTAATATTTGTAGGACTTAAAGAACATAATAAAGATAATATATTATCAAATAAAATATTATCCTTTTTTCCAGATGCTAAAATTAAACTTTTAGATGAAACTCCTCCCGGAGCTGTTCTAACTTCAAGATCGGCTATTGAACTAATAGATAATGATTATCCTGTTATCTTTAATGACTGTGATCATTGTTTTTATAGTGAAGACTTTAGAATAAATCAAAATGAGTTAAATAATTTAGATGGATTTTTATTGACATTTAAATCTGATAAACCTTGTTATAGTTACTTAATTAAAGATGAAAATAATAAAATAATAGGGACTAGAGAAAAAGAGGTTGTCAGTAATGATGCTATAGCAGGAGTATATGGATTTAGAAATATTTCTTTATTTGATGATGTAAGTAAAAAATATTTGGAAAATTGTTCATATTCTGAGTTTTTTACAAGCGGTGTTTACAATATTGAACCATTAAAAAATGGAAATATTAAAAACTTTGAATGTGATTTTAATATATCATTTGGAACAGTTGATGAATTTTTAAAAGTAAAAGAAAACAAAATATTTGAATTATTTAAATAATTATGAATAAATATATTATATTATCAATCATATTATTTTTTATAGGAAATATAATAAGAGCTTATAGAACTATATATATTTTAAATCCGTATTTAAATAAGCCTATAAAACCATATTTAAAAAGTACATTTATTGGTTTTTTTATAGATTTCTTTTTTCCATTTAGAATATCAGATATAGTAAGAACTTTTATATTTTCAAGATTAACAAAGAGTTCTTGGAGAATGTCTTTAAGTTTGGCTTTTATTGAAAGGGTGTTTGATTTAATAATAGTATTTTTTATACTTTTATTTTTTAATATAAAGTCTTTTTCTATATTGATTCTTTTTATTATTGCTACATTAATATTTGTATTTTGTAATTTTATAGTTTTTAAGAAATTATATTATTTTTGTGTTTCTATTTTTAATGATTTTATTAAATCTTTTTTGTTAGGTCTTTATTGGTCATTATACAGATTAAGAATTGATATTGTAAATAATAAAAAGAATCTATTTATATTTTCTTTGTCTAGTTTATTGATGTGGGGATTTAATATA
>NZ_JQIU01000008.1:517533-519071 GCF_002379365.1 Brachyspira sp. G79
AATATATATTTCTATGAATCAATTTGTTATATTAGAGCAATAGTTTATATGATAAAGTTAAATAAAAATAATTCATTTTTAATGTTGGCACTAGCAGGTTTAGCATTAGATGAATGGAGAAAACTATGAATTCTATAAAACTTATAATTTTTGATTTGGATGGTACTATAATAGATAGTGCAAATGCCAATTATAAATCTTATTATGATGCTTTAAAAGAAATAGGTGTTGATTTGGCTAGAGAATTTTTTGATATTCATTCTTTTAATGGAAAGCATTACAAAGATTTTCTTCCTAAATTAATCCCAAATCCCACAAATGAAATGATAGAAATGATACATGATAGAAAACAGGAAATATATAAAAATAATTTATCAAGTATAAATGTACACCCTTATATTAGAAGTGTCATAACTAATAATAAAGAAGGAAAAAAAATGGCATTGGCAACTACAGCTGCTAAAATAGCTGTGAAAAATGTACTAAAAGCAATAGATATGGAAAATATATTTGATCTGGTTATAACAGGTGATGATGTAAAAAATAGAAAACCAAATCCAGAAGTATTTCTTAAATGCATGGAATATTTTAATATTTCAGCAAAAGAAACTCTTATATTTGAAGATAGTGATATAGGTATAGAAGCTGCGAAGCAAACAGGAGCTTGGATATTAAAAGTAGAAAATTGGGCTACTAATTAAATTGAGGTGAATTATAAAAATTTTAATATTTATACCAATTGATGATGAAACACAAAATTGTTTACAGAAATATTAGTTGTATATAATATAAGTAAAGATAATTCTTTATCATAAGCTGATGAAGAATTAAAGAATATAAAAATACATTAATTCATTTGATTTATATTATAATTAAGGAGATTATACATGAAAAAAACAAAAATATCAAAATGTTTATTGTGTGAATATGAAGGAAAAATGAAAACTAAATCTGTAATAGATAATAGATACATTCTTATGTGTCCAAAATGTAAATTTGAATTTATGAATCCTATTCCTACAGATGAAGAGATAAAAAATATATATAGTAAAAATTATTTTGGATCTTGGGGAATTGGTGATGGAGAAACAAAAGAAGTAGCTAATATGAAAAAAGATACATTTAAACATATTTTAAATGGAATAACTCCTTATGTAAAATCAGGAAATATACTGGATGTTGGAACTGCAACCGGTTTTTTATTAGAAGAAGCTCAAAAATTAGGTTTTGAACCTTATGGTATTGAAATATCAGAATATGCAAGTTCTATAGCAAAATCTAAATTTGGTGAAGATAAAATATATAATGGTACTTTGGAGACACAGGTATTTAAAGAAAATTTTTTTGATTTAATAACTATGTGTGATGTAATAGAGCATGTAAAAGACCCAATTAATACACTTATTATTGCGAATAAATTATTAAGAAATACATCACATTATACGGGGGGGGGTATTTATTGATTACTACTCCTAATACAGAATCTTTTACAGCAAAAATTTTAAAAAGTAAATGGCATAGATATATGTTAGAACATT
>NZ_JQIU01000008.1:521254-542324 GCF_002379365.1 Brachyspira sp. G79
TGGGGGGGGGTATACTCTTTTAATTTATAGCTATTATCTATATTTAGTAAAATTATTTAATGTTATTTTTAAATGTATTAAATATATTTTAGCAAAATAGAGGTATAAATATGAAAATTTTAATATTTATACCGATGTATAATTGTGAAAAACAAATACCTAGAGTAATATCACAATTTGATGATGAAACACAAAAACTGTTTACAGAAATATTAGTTGCAGATAATATAAGTAAAGATAATTCTCTATCAGTAGCTGAGGAAGCATTAAAAAAATAACAAATATAAAAACTACATTAATTCAAAACAAAGAGAATGTAAGTTTGGGAGGATCTCATAAAGTTGCCTTTAACTATGCTATAGAAAATAATTATGATTATATTATAGTTCTTCATGGTGATGATCAAGGCAGCATTAAAGATATAGTACCATATATAAAAGATAAATCAGCATTCAATTATGATGCTTTTTTAGGTGCTAGATTTATGAAAGGTTCAAAAACTCCCGGTTATGATAAAATAAGAATCATTGGAAATTATGCAGTCAATACTTTCATTAGCATATTTTTAAGAAAAAATATAAAAGATATGGGTTCTGGATTAAATATGATAAAAGTAGAAATATTAAAAAATAAATTCTATTTACCTTTTAGAAATGATTTAACTTTCAATGTATATTTATTATTTTATTTAATACATGCTAAAACTAATTTTTTATTTTTCCCTCTGACTTGGAGAGAAGATGATCAAATAAGCAATGCAAAAGTATTTAAACAAGGAATACACATTATAAAAATGACATTTAAATATGTTTTTAATGCTAAAAAACTTTTAACAGAAGAAAATGCTATAAATAATTTTGAATACAATATAATATATAAAAATTAAAGAAGTTTTTTCAAAAGTTATTTACATTAATTGTTTTATTTGTATTATGATTATATCTGGATTTTATACTTTTAAAATAAAATGTTTATTTTAAACCTAAAGAATTATGTTATAGTAGATTTTTTAAATCTGTAATGTAGAAAAAATATTTTTATATAAAAAATTATAGAATATCCGATAATCTCCTAGAACAAGTATAACTAAACATAATTATTGCAATTTATCATTAATTATATATAATACTTATTCAAATTAATTAAAAATTATAGAAAATGGATTATTATTAGATGTCAAATAAAAAGTTTAATTTAAGAATTTTAACGATAGCTTCATGGGTTTTATTATTTTTTGCTTGGATTTTCTTTTATGCAGTAACTCAAAGACCTACTACAGTTTTTTGGGTTGTACTTGCAGTATCTGCTGTTATAACAATTATTACATTAATAGTAGACAGAAAATATATAATGTCTTTCTTAAAGATGCGTTTCGTGCATAAAGCTTTTTTTGGAATATTATCTTTGGTTATAGTTTTAGCTATATTAGTAGGCCTCTATATTATAAGTATAAACTTCCCTATAAGATTTGATATGACTCAGAATAAATCATATACAGTATCTCAGCAAACTACTGATGTATTATCCAGAATAGATAGTCCGCTTTCTATAGTTGTACTTAGAGCTCCAAGTACAGACCCTACTTCACCAGATTGGAGGGCTGATTTATTACTTGAACAATATAAAAGAATTAATAAACATATATCTGTAGAATATATTAACCCTATAGAAAAACCTTCAGCTAAAAGTAAATATCAAATGACTCAGGTTGGAGAAATAGTATTTACTTATGGACAAAGCAAACAAGTAAGAATATACAGAAAAGATTTAACTACACAGTCAAAAGTTACTTCAGATCCTCTATTTGTAGGAGAAGAAAAATTTACTCAGGCAATATATACATTACTTGATAATGAATCATATGTTATATATTTTACTGTAGGACATGGAGAAAGACAAATACAGGATAGAGGCGGAGAAGGTTTATCTTATGTTAAAACTTATTTGGAAAATGAAAATTATAAAGTAAGAGAATTAAATATTATACTTGAAAATATACCTACAGATGCTGCTTTAATAGTTATAGCGGCACCAGTTGAAACATTCAGCGATTTTGAAATAGAAAAATTAAATAACTATGTAAAAACTGGCGGTAAATTACTTGTATTATATGACAGCTTTATGGACAGAAGCAGATTTAACAGTAATTTGGGAGGATTTTTATCAGATTGGGGATTTAAAACTAAAAATGACTATATAATAGATACTGCTTCAAGTGTTGTTATACCAGTTAATATAGTACCTCAATACACTTCGCACCCTATAACTCAGACACTAAAAGAAGGGAATGTATTTGCCTGCTTAGTTGTAGCAAGAAGTATATTAAGCGGAGAAAATAAATATAACGGCAGCTTTGAAAACATAATTACAACTACACCTCAAGGCTACGGAAAAGAAGAGGCTACATTTGATTTATCAAGGGCAAGATTCAATCCAAGAACAGATATACCAGGTCCTGTGCCTTTGGCTATAAGCGGTACTTATGAAATAGAAGGCAGAAAAGAACCTGCAAGAATAGTTGTATTTGGTGATGCAACATTTGCTTTGAATGCATATATTAATCCAGAGCAAGGTCAGTCTGTAGATATAGCTTTTGCTGGTAATAAAGATTTATTTATGAATAGTGTTGCTTATCTATTAGAAGCAAGACAAAAAATTACTATAAGACCTAAAGAAGCAAGCATAAAAAATCTTACTCTTACTACTACTCAAACTAACTTTATAAGATATGTTGCTCAAATAGGTTTGCCTTGTTTATTCGGTATACTTGGTATATTGATATGGTTCTTAAGAAGAAGATAATTAAGATAAGGTAAATTAAAGTTAATATAATATGAACATGATAAAAACGTTATACAAAAAATATTCATATTATATTAACTATGCATTATTAGTATTTATAAATGGTATTGCAAGTGTATTAAATTATATATCGTCAATTTATATTAATAGAAGTTTATCAATATCAGATTTTGCTCATTACAATGGTATAATAAATATATATTCTATAATAGTTTTAACAGTATCTAGTTTTAGTTATTATATAATGCATAATTACAAAGACGATGAGGATGCACGTACATATTGGGCTTACGGATATATTATTGCAATTATAATATACATTCTTTATATAGCATCAATACCTTTAATAGATATACTTTTTAATATAAAGAGTTATAGTTCTCTTCTTATAATGTCTGTTGGAATATTCGTTACTATTCTGGGAATAGTTTCACAGTCTATATTAAAAATCAATAATTATATAGCGTATGACTATACGGCAAGTCTTATAGCAATATTTATATCAAAAATACTTTTACTAGCCTATTTTATTGTAACAGGGCTTACTTTAGAAAGAGCCATTATTACTGTAACATTATTTTGTTTATTATATTTTATTATTAATATAATAGAATTAAAAAAACTTAATCTCCCCTACTTCATACCATTAAATAAAATAAAAATGTATTGCTCAAAACAAAACCTATATATATTTTTAAGTTATATAATTCACATTGTTATTGTAAACTTTATATTTAATTGGATATCTTTAAGCGATGTACTCATGGCAAACAGATATTTGGATAAAACAAGTGCAGGGTATTACTCTACTATATCATTAATAATAAAAATGTTTTTCTATATAGGCACCCCAATAGCTTCGGTAATGTTTTCGTATATACTAATAGCCAAAAAGGATAATAACAAAAATAAAGAAAGCAAAATACTTTATTATTCTATTCTTTTGTTGGTGTTTGCATCTCTTTGTTTATCGGCATTTTTAATAGTATTTGCAAAACAAGTTGTGCTTATACAGTTTACAAGCAGATACGAGGCTATTATACCATTAATACCTACAGCAGTTATTTTTGGTTTTTCTTTAGCTTTTACAGTGCTTACATTTAATTACGGGCTTGCTTATAGATTGTGGTATCCCTTCTATGGATATTTAATTATATTTGCCTATGTGTATTTTTCACTTAGAAACGGACTTAGAACTTTTGAAAATTTTACATTCATAATGAAAATATTTTTTATAGCCTTACTCATATACAATATCTTAATCATATTAATACATAGAATAATATTAAAAACTAAAATAAAAAAATAATAATTTTAAAATATTATAAAGCTAGTTATAGAAAAAGCGACCAATTTATATTTCGTCTTGCTTATAAATAATGGATAATATTAAAGGCGTAATACCATCTTCATTGAGATTATTAATTTATTTTTTTATATAAACTTCCTTAATTAGAATATTTTAAATAATAATATATAAGTATGCATTTTTTTACAATACAAAGTAAACAGACTCTTTTTCCTAACCGTCATAACTGACAGGATTTGATGGCATCTGTTTGCTTTGTATTGGTACTCTTCACAATTATAATAAAATTACTTTTTATTAATTAGCGCCTTTTTGAATGAGCAGCTGCTCTATTTTAGTATTATTTTTCTCTCTTGCATAATCCAATGCTGTTTTTCCGTCTTTATCTTTAGCATTGATATCGGCCCCAGATTCTATTAACAACTCAGATATTTCTGTATTATCACTAATAATAAACAACATTAAAGGTGTAGCATTTTCTAATTTTATATCTCCATTTTTACAAGATAATTTAAGATTAATATCAGCACCAGCATTTATTAATAATTTTGCTATTTCTTTATCTTGGTTAAGTATTAAAGGAGTAATATTTTTCATATACACCCCATTTTCATTTAATGAAGTTTTTATATTGACATCAGCTTTTTTTTCTATAAGGATTTTTGATATTTCTGTTCTATTATACATTATAGAATGTATTAGAGCGGTAAATCCAGACTTGTCTTTTACATTGATATTAGCACCTTTTTCTATGAGCATTTTAGATATTTCATCTTGTTTATAAATGATAGAAAACATTAATGGGGTTAGACCATCTTCTATTCTGGCACTTATATCAACTTTTTTGTCATTTATAAGCTCTAAAACCCCTTCACTATCACCAGATGCTATATACAATAATAATTGTGCTGCGTTTTCAGCTTTTCCTGAATATAAAGCATTAAAACTAAATAAAGTATACAATACTGTCATTAATACAATTTTTTTCATATAAACCTCTTTAATAAAAATATTTTACGTATGATACATTAATTATATTGTTTTGTCAATATGATTATTTGTAATTAACATAGCATTTTTAAGAAATAAAAAAACTGATAACTATAAGTCACCAGCTTTTTATAAATAAAGTTTATTAACTTATGATTTCTTTCTCTTTAAGTCAATTTGTCTTTGAATTTCCTTTAAGTTTTTAACGTAAATTGTATTAGTTCTTATATCAATTTTACCTGTTTTTACCAAAGAATTTAATACTTTTTGAACATCATTAACTTTAACACCGCACCAGTTAGCAATATCATTAATAGTTGCATTTAATTCCTGAGGTTCATAATAATGATCTCTAGGTATATTTTGAAGTTCTGCTAACAATAGAAGACAGTCATAAACTCTTAAATCAGTTTCATTTAATTGAAGTATTAAAAGTCTTCTTTTGGCATCAAATATTCTTTTTGCAAACATTTTTGAAAGTTTAAGAGCCATAGCAGTATTATTTGCTAGTATTGATTGGAAGTTTTCTTTTCTCAGTTCTAGTAAAACAGTAGGTTCATTTGCTATTGCTGAAGCACTTCTAGTAGTATCTTCTAATATAGCCATTTCTCCGAAAAAATCTCCTGGGTAAACTATGTCTAATAATTTTTCAACATCTTTAATAACCTTAGTAATTTTAACAGATCCGCTTTGAACCATATAAAATTTATCGCCTTTTTCATATTCTAAAAATATAACATCATCAGTATTGTATTTCTTTGTATGTGAAGATAAATTATTATCCATAATTAATTCCTTATTAAAAAATTATAATCTTGACACGCTTGCATTAGCTTCTTTAGAGAAATTATCCATAGGGGGCATAGAAATAACCTTTTGATAATATGCCTTAGCTTTGGTTTTATCACCTTTAGCTTCGCATGTTTTAGCTAAAAATAATATAGCCTCTTTAACATTTGAAGATTTAGGATATTTTTTTATTGCGGATAAAAGCACTGTAGAAGCATTATCATATTTATTTAAATTATAATAGCATTTACCCATATAAAACATAGAATTTTCAGCTACAGCAGCATTAGGACTTTTGAGCAAAGTATTAAATGTTTTTATAGAATTAACATAATCATTATTATTATATAATTCTACAGCTTTATTATAGGTAGGATCATTAATAGCCGTTTGTGTCTGAGCAGCAGGCTTTGATACTGAAGAAACCTCTGTATTTGGAGGAGCTATATCGCTATCATCTGTTATATCAAGCTCATCTTTACATTCTTCTATTTTTTCTTTTACTGTATTATAATATGTGGAGTCTTCATCAGCATATTGCAGGTATCTTTTATAGGCATAAAGTGCATTTTTATACTTTTTATTTTTGAAATAAAACTCCCCTATACTATACAACCCTTCCAAAGGATCAGGTGCTTCATCATTAATATCATTTTCTACAAGCTCCCTAACTCTTTTATTTATTCTTCTAAGCTGATTAGAAAAAACTTTGAGCATTTTTATAATAATAGGCTTATTTTTTGCTATTAAACTTTCAAACTCTTCATATGTAATTATGATAACAACACAATCAGTCAAACACTGAACAGTATCTTCCTGCGGATATGTTCCAAGTATACTTTTTACACCGAAAAACTCTCCTATATTGATAAGTTCTCTAGTTTCATACCCTGTTTCTTCTGACAAAAATATGCTTTGAGCCTGACCCTGTTTTAATATGTAAACTCTATCTGAAGTATCCCCAGTAAAATATACTATAGAACCTGCTTTATATACTCTTGTTTGCATTAGTTTGTCCTCAATTAATTTTTATTATAATGAAAAAAATTATTATAATATGAAAGAGATAGTTTTTTATTCGGTTTTATTCTATCACTTATAATACTTTTTTCAAGTTATTTTTTTCATTTTCTCATTTTATTTATCATCTCTATTGTATCTATATCTATTTTTTCAGCCCTTGTTTTTAGGTCTTTAATTATCATTTTTATTTCATCATCTGTCATATTCTGTCCAAATTTTGCCTTTGCGGTGATATTTTGTATTTTTATAACCCCTATTAACATATTATTTTGAGCATAGTTAAACATTTTATTATCTATTGATAAATTAGTATTATTTGGTTCATATTTTTTTACCAATTCATATAATATATTTCTTTTTTCCTCTATATCATTTATACTTTCAAATCTACCTTCAGCAAATATTGAAAAGAAAAATTGAGTAGGAATCATATTATTATTCATAAATGTTGATGGTATATAAGAATATAATTTTGAGGCAGTGAATGAAACTTCTGGACTGTTTTTTAAAATTTCGTATTTTCTTCCAGACATAGCACCATGAAAATATATTTGATTATTTTTGAAGCAAAAACTTACAGGAACAGCATAAGGTATAATATCAGGCAATGCCATAACGCCGAATTCTATATTGTTTAACATATTATCAATTTCTTTCATATCTTCAAATATAAAGTCCTTTCTTCTCATTATTACCACCTTAATGATTTTTAATACAAAATAATAGATTATTTTATTTATTTTAATATACGGTTTATTGTATTTTTTCTTTATTAATATTATTATATAATTCATATAATTTCATGTTATACCAAAAATATTGGAGTTTTTATTATGAAAATAGCAATATCTCAAATTGAAATAATACCTTCTATGCCATGTGATAATACAGTTAGAATTATAAGTGCTATAAGCAGTGCCAAAAAAAATAATGCTGATATTATAGTGTTTCCAGAGTTATGCATATCAGGATATATGCTTGGAGATATGTGGGAGAGTAAAGGATTTATAAATGAGTGTGAAGAGCTAGGAGAAGAAATTATAAAAGCCTCCAAGGGAATATATGTTATTTTTGGTAATGTAGCTTCCGATAAGAGTAAAAAGAATTTTGACGGAAGATTAAGAAAGTATAATGCTTTATTTGTAGCTAAAGACGGTAAATTAATACATAATAATATAAATAATTACCCTTTTATAATAAAATCATTACTTCCTAATTATAAAGAGTTTGAAGACCCAAGACATTTTTTTAGTTTGAAAGATTTGGCCTTTGAAAATAATGCTGATATAAAAGAATATTTAAAACCTTTAGAAATAGAATGTAATGGTGAAAAAATAAAACTAGGACTTACTATATGCGAAGATGCTTGGAGTAGCAACTATTCTTTCTCTCCTATGGATATTATAAACAGCAGTAAAGATGTTGATTTATTTATAAATATATCAAGTTCGCCTTATACATTAGTTAAAGATACAAAACGTCATAAAATGTACGGAGAAATTGCAAGTAAACATAATACTCCTCTTGTATATGTTAATAATGTAGGAATACAAAATAATGGAAAAACAGTTTATACATTTGACGGAGGAAGTGCTGTTTATGATGATAAAGGTAATTTATTATTAACAGCAAATAGGTATGAAGACAATGTATATTATATAGAAATGGATATTAAAAATAAATCGTACCCTAAACCTATAAAAATACAGGAAAATGATGAATATAAGTCTATATATGACACAGTAATTTACGGAATAAGAAAATTTACAAAATCTATTGGTGTCAATAAAATAGTTATAGGAGTATCTGGAGGAATTGATTCTGCTTTATCATCTGCTATGTATGTAAGTGCCTTAGGTAAGGATAATGTTTTTCTTGTTAATATGCCTAGTAAATTTAATTCAAATACCACAAAAGATTTAGCTAAAACTTTGGCGGATAATTTAGGCTGTTCATATATGGTTGTTCCTATACAGGAATCCGTTGATTATACTGTAAAACAATTAGAAAGCTCCCCTATTATAAAAGATGGAAATGAAAATTATTTAAAATTATCATCTTTTGTTATAGAAAATATACAGGCAAGAGACAGGTCATCAAGGGTACTTTCTGCTATTGCAGCTAGTATTGGAGGAGTATTTACCTGCAATGCTAATAAAACAGAAACTATGGTTGGGTATTCTACTATGTATGGTGATAGTGCAGGATTTTTTGCTTGTTTAGCTGATTTATGGAAGTATCAAATATATGGACTTGCAAAATATGTTAATGAAAAAGTTTTCGGCAAAGAGATTATACCAGAAGGAACTATAAATATTGTACCTAGTGCTGAATTATCAACTGCACAGGCTGTAGATGAAGGTAAAGGAGACCCTATAAAATATGATTATCATGATTATTTATTTAAGTTTTTGATGGAGTCATGGAACAGGGTTATATTAGAAGATGTTTTAGAATTATATATAAATGATAAATTGGAAGAGGTAATCGGCTGCCAAAAAGGTATTTTAAATAAATATTTTAAAACATCACATGATTTTGTAGATGATCTTGAGAAATGGTGGAAGCAGTTTATGGGAATGGGAGTTACAAAAAGAATACAGGCTCCTCCAATACTTGCTGTTAGCAGAAGAAGTTTTGGTTTTGGTAATAGAGAGTCCCAAAATAGAGTGTATTATACAGCAAGATATTTGTCTCTGAAGAATAAAGTTTTAAGTTTGGATTAAATATATTATTGGTATTTTATAAATTTTTATATTCAATTGTTTTTTATAATCCTAACAGTAAAATATAATAATTGTATATGTATAGTGTTTGAAAAAATATTAAGTAACAAACAATTATAATTATATAAAAAGTATTTAAATTTTACTGTAAAATTATTAGTATAGAAATATTTTACTTGCAAAAAGCTATAATAAATGTTATATTTATATAGTAATTTATTTAAACTATATAAAATTAAAATAATAGGAAATTATATACAGTGGGAATATCTACTATTATAGATAATAACATACGTCAGGATATCCTAGATTATTCTGCTATTCTTGAAACTACAGTTAAAGATATACATTCTTTCTTGGAAGAAGTGGGTAGAGTATATAGTTTTATCGGCGAAAAATTTCCTATGATAGAACAAGAAATGAAAAATGAAAATGAGAAGGCTAATAGTTTGCTTTCTTATTTTACTAATAAGGATAAAGGTCAGAAAAATTTCTCAAATGATTTGGAAGAAAATCAATATGACTTCTTTTTATCATTTGATAGAATGCAGAATTTTATATCTCAGGATAATGAACTTTCAGATTCTCTAGTTGAAGATGTAGGTAAAACCAGTAATATAATGGACTCTATAGAGCAAATAAGAATGCTAGCTGATCAAATTAAGGTATATTCATTAAACGCTATAATAATATCTTCTAAATATGGAGCAGGTGGTAAGGCCTTTGGAGAAATATCTAAAAACATCATAAAAATGTCAGAAACTTCAAATGAACAGGCTGACCAAATGAATAGAATCGGTAAAGAGTTGTTTGTAAGGTTTGAATCATTTAAAACTGAGATATTAAAAACTAACGAATTACAAAGACAGAATTTTACCATAATGCGTGAACAGCTTGATAAAGAGCATAATAATATGGTTAACTCTTTTGCTGTATTTTCTAATATAATATCAAATATTATTTCAAGAGTTGATAATACTTATGATTTTATCTTTGAAGTAATGATGGTGCTTCCAAGAGAGGATATTGTAAGGCAGCAGACAGAACACATAGTAGAATCAATAAATTCTATAGTCTATGAAAACAGAAACTTTATAGATTATTATGGTTCTCAAGTAGAAACTATGGCTGCTGAAGATTTAGAAAAAACAGAAAATCAAACTTTAGAGCATAAATTGTTGGATTTACTTACATTTGATGATGTTGTTTTAACTTTGATTATAGAAAACTTTAAATCAATTCATGAAGAAATAAGTTTGACAAACTCTGATATATATAAAAGTCTTAAAGGTTTAAAAGATGCTTTGCTTGATATAACATCAGATAGAACAACAATAGTTGAATATATGATAGGCGGAGAAACAGGAAAATCAGAATTTCCATTTACGGTTTCAGAATCACTATTTAATGAATACATGGGATTTATAAAACTTTATTTAGAAAACTTTAAATTGTTTTTAACTAATAAATACAGAATATCTGATAGTAATATAGCTATTATTGATTCTATAGAAGAATTGGAAAGTATGTTCTTAGAAACTAAAAATATAGCGAAGACTTTCAATTCAATTAACTTTTTGGCTAAAATAGAGTTGGAGAAAAATAGCGATATATTTAATAATTCTCAAACATTTTCTATAGAAAGTGTTGAATCTATAGCGACTAATATAACCGATACAGTAGATGCATGTTTGGAGCAATTCCATAATATTAAGGCGGCAATATTTAGCTCTATTAACAAATTTAAGTCAAATATTAATCAGCAGTCTACTGAACATACATTTATAGAATCTATGACAGAGAGTGTAAGTAAACGTTTAGATGAGTCTAAGTATATTATTAATAATAACATAAAAAGACTTGATAGTTATGCTGATGAATTATTTGGGCTTATAGATAAAACTTTAATAGATTTAAGTTCTTTGAGTACTTTGCTTACAAAGATTAATGAAATAATAGAAATTTTTAATAGCATGAGAAATGTTATAAGAAATAAGAAAAATGAATATTATAAATTATTGGGTATAGAAAACTGGAAAATAGAAAGTGATAAATATTTGGATATAGTAAACTCATATACAATTAAGAAAGAAAGAGCTATAGCAAACAGCATTTTATCTGGAGAAGAGGCTCCAAATGTCGATATAAATATAGATGTAGGTGCTGATAGCGGTGATTTT
This sequence comes from Brachyspira sp. G79, assembly GCF_002379365.1. GTDB lineage: Bacteria > Spirochaetota > Brachyspiria > Brachyspirales > Brachyspiraceae > Brachyspira. The sequence continues at coordinate 533,074 of NZ_JQIU01000008.1, forward strand.
ACTATGTTTTAATAAAAGTAATGGAGGTATTTTTTTATGGCAGTTATAGAAATAAATGACAATCTTAATATAAGGACTATGAGCAAATATTTTAAGAATGTCATTAAAAGTGCAAATTACAACGAAGATATTACTGTAAAGTTTAATTGTGAAGGTCCTGCCCATGTTGATTTAGCAGGTCTGCAAATATTGTATGCTATGAAAAAAGAGCTTGCGAAAAATCAAAAAAACCTTATAGTAGAAGGCATGGATAATTTATTTGTAGAGTATTTAAATATAATTAACGATAAAAATAATTAATGATATAAGAGGTTAAAGTATGGCTAAAACAATACTAATTGTAGACGATTCAAATACAGCTAGAGCATCTGTTGAATATACCTTGAAAAAGGGCAGTTATACTGTAGTGTCTGCAGATGATGGTACTACAGGCTTAGAGGTTCTAGGTAAAACTCCAAATGTTGATATGATAATAACTGACCTTAACATGCCTAAAATGGACGGTATAGAGTTTATTAAGCATGTAAGACAGGTAGATCAACATAAATATACCCCTATTCTTATGCTTACAACAGAATCTCAAGATGAGAAAAAAATGGAGGGGAAGGCTGCAGGAGCTAGCGGTTGGCTAGTAAAGCCATTTAACCCAACTCAACTTTTGGACGTTGTTAAACGTTTTTTAAACTAATTTTCCAACCATCTTATTGTAATATAATAAGGATTTTTATTAAAGATAGAGGTGTAATACATGTTTGATAGTGATGAATTTATTTCCATATTCTTAAGTGAAGCTAAAGAAATTGTAGAAGGTTTAGAAAATGATTTAGTTTTATTAGAGGATAATAAAAGTGATGAGGATCTTTTGAATAAAATATTCAGAAGTGCCCATACTCTAAAATCTTCAGCAGGTACTGTTGGTTTCACAACTATGAGTGAATTAAACCATGTTGCTGAAAATTTATTAGAGAAAGTAAGAAGCGGTAAATTGGATGTAACACCGCAAATGATAACAGTACTTCTTGAATTCTTAGATACTGTAAAACTTATGCTGCAAAATATTGTAGACGGCAAAAGTGAAACAGATGGTGTTACTAATATAGATTCATTAAAAGCTAAAATTAAGGCTATAGCTGATGGAAATGATCCAGCCGCAGTGACTCCTGCACCAAAACCAGCTGAATCTCCTAAGGCTGAAGAAAAATCAGCTGAATCTCCTAAAGCTGAAGAAAAGTCAGCAGAATCATCAGCAGGAAGCGGCGGTTCTAATTCTTTCCATATTGATATGGGATTTAAGGCTACTATTTTTGACAATGGTATAGACCCTCTTATGTTTTTAAATGACCTCAGAGCTATAGGTACTATCAATAATCTAAAAATAGAATGTAATAATTTACCTACTATTTTAAATCTTGAAGATCCTTATGTTTGTTATACCCAGTTTTCTTTAGATTTTGATACTAATGCTCCAGATGAACAAGTTCAAAATATTTTCCTATTTGTAATTGATGATAATGATATTAATATTGTAAATACAAAAGCAGATATTAAAGATGATGAATCTAAACCAGCAGAAACTGCTCCTGATAAGGCTGAAGAGGCACCTAAATCAGAAGAAGTTTCTAAATCTGAAGAAGCTCCTAAAGCTGAAGCCAAACCTGCAGAAACTGCTAATAATCAACCAGCAGCAGTTCATAAAGCTGCAAAAGTTCAAGCTCCTTCAACAGTTAGAGTTGATACAAGAAAACTTGACAGCTTGATGAACCTTATAGGAGAGCTTGTTATAGCTCAGTCAAGAATAATGCAGCTTACTCAAAGTTTGGATATAGATAATGGATTAAAAGAAGCTGTTAGCTCAATGGATAGAACTTCAAGACAAATACAAGAAGAAGTTATGAATATTAGGATGATGCCTATAGGTCCTATATTTAATCAGTTCCATAGATATGTTAGAGACTTAAACTTAGAATTACATAAAGAAGTAAAACTAGTATTGAAGGGTGAAAGTACTGAAATAGATAAAAATATGCTTGAACAGCTATCAGACCCTCTTAAACATATGATTAGAAATTCTATGGACCATGGTATAGAAAAAACAAAAGAAGAGAGAATAGCAAGAGGTAAGCCTGAATATGGTACTATAACAATGTCTGCTGCTCACCAAGAAGGACATGTTGTTATAGAAGTAGCTGATGACGGAAATGGATTAAATAAAGAAAAAATATTTAAAAAAGCTGTAGAAAAAGGTCTTCTCTCTAAAGACGGAAAATATTCTGATATAGAAATATTTAGAACTATATTTGCTCCAGGTGTTTCAACTGCTGACAAAATTACTGACATATCAGGAAGAGGTGTTGGTATGGACGTTGTTAGAGCTAATGTTGAAAAGATGAAAGGTAAAATAGAAATAAAATCTACAGAAGGAAAAGGCAGTACTTTTATAGTAAAACTTCCTTTAACATTGGCCATTATTGAGGGTATAACATTTGCTTTAGGTAAACAAATATACATCATGCCTCTTATCTCTATTATAGAACAAATAAAAGTAAAAAATGAACAGGTAAAACCTTTTGAAGGTAAAGGTGAAATGATAAAAATAAGAGAAGAATACTTGCCTTTAATAAGACTTCATAAAGTATTTGAAATAGATACTCAGGTTGAAAATATAGAGGATGGTATAGTTGTTGTTGTAGAAGCAGGATATAGAAGATGTGCTATATTTGTTGATGAACTTTTGGATCAGCAGCAGGTAGTTATTAAATCTCTTGATTCTGCATTTGATAAACATGCAGGTATAGCTGGAGGTACTATTCTTGGAGACGGTAAAATAGCTCTTATTATAGATATACAGGGCTTAGTTAATATGTCTTTACAAGGCAAAATAAATAACGGTGTAAAATAAAGGATTGTAATATGTTAGATAATCAAAAAATAAATGCTGCTAATATACCTCAGGTTGGAGGTACAGCTTTGGATCATGAGGAAAATCTTTCTACTGAACCAAGTCAGCAATTCTTAGTATTTAAAATAGACAATGAAGAATATGCTCTTGATGTTTTAAGCATTGATGGTATTGTTGGTGTTACTAATATTACTCCTGTACCTGGTAGCCCTAAATATATGAGAGGTTTAATGAACTTAAGAGGTAATATCCTTCATATTGTTGATATAAGAATAAGGTTTGGTTTAGCAAGAAGAGATGATCATTCTATTGAGGACGATGTTATAATTGTAATATATACAACTAATAGAAAATTTGGAATATTAGCAGATATGGTAAGTGATGTTATAACTGTTTATGAAAGCCAAATGACAGAAACTCCTATTGATAATATGAGAGGGCTTCAAATTTCTAATGTCATTAGATTAGAGAATAAGATTATTATGGTTCTTCCAATAGATGAAATTATTAAATCTAATGATGGAGAGAACAAAACGGTATAAATTACTCATTGAGGTGTATATAATATGGATGATATGAATGCTAATATGCCCGCTTTAACTGATGCTGAGTTTAATGAATTAGTTAAAATTATTTATGATAAAACTCGTATACAAATGACTAATCATAAAAGGGCTTTAGTTACTTCTAGGTTAAGTAAAAGACTTAGAGCTTTACATATGGATTCTTTTAGAGAATACATAGATTTCGTAAAAAATGCAAAAGATGAAGAATTGACAAATTTTGTTAATGCAGTTACTACTAATAAAACAGATTTCTTTAGAGAAAATAAACATTTTGAATATATGAAAACTAATTTCCTTCCAGAGTGGGAAAAAAATTTTAAGGAAGGAAAAGTTAAAAACCTTAGAATATGGTCGGCTGCTTGTTCAACTGGAGAAGAGCCCTACACTATACAAATGACACTACATGAATATTTTGGCTCCAATTATGACAGATATGATATAAAAGTATTGGCAAGTGATATAGATACTAATGTGTTAGCCCATGGGCGTGCAGGTATTTATAAAGAAGAATCTGTTGAACCAATACAGCCTAATATTTTGAGAAAGTATTTTTTGAGAGGTACTGGTGATAAAGATGGGCTTTATAAAGTGAAGGATATCTTAAAGAAAAATTTATTTTTTAGACAGTTAAATTTTAAAGATGAAGATTTTGATATACATACTCAGTTCGATTTGATTTTTTGCAGAAATGTTATTATTTATTTTGATAAAGAATTTCAAAAGGAATTATTTAATAAATTCCATAGATATTTAAAAGAAGATGGTTTGGTATTTATAGGACACTCTGAAACACTTTTTGGTGTATCTGATAAATTTAAATATGTGTCTAGTAATATTTATAAAAAGATTTAAGTAGGGGTATTAATAATGATTGATTTTCCAGCAGCGGCTAATAGTAATTTTAAAAGAATAACCATATATATAGGTGGATATTATGCTTCAAAAGAACCCGCTGTTATTAAAACAGTTTTAGGTAGTTGTATATCTGTTTGTCTCTTTGAAAATAAATTGAAATTCGGAGGCATGAATCACTTTATGCTTCCAGAAATGAGAGAATGGGAAAACCCAGCAGAAGATTATAACAATACTAGATATGGCGTTTTCGCTATGGAGGTTCTGATAAATGAGATTATTAAATTAGGCGGTAAGAAAGAAAACCTTACAGCTAAAATATTTGGAGGAGGACATGTTTTATCTGGTATGACCAGCAATATCCTCCAAGTTCCTGACAAAAATATACAATTTGCTAAAAAGTTTTTGGCTGATGAAAAAATACCTATAGTTAGTGAAGATGTAGGAGGTTCTTGGCCTAGAAAAGTATTCTTCTTCAATACAGAAAATAGGGTACTTATGAAAAAACTAGAAGGTAAAACTAAAGAGTTCTCAGCAGAACAAGAAATTAAATACTCTAAAAACTTACAGCATAAACTTGAAGAAAAATCGGACATCACATTGTTTTAATATATTAATAATTATTAAGGATTTTTTATGGCTACAAAAATTAAAGTATTAGCTATTGATGATAGCGCATTAATTAGGCAATTACTAACAAAAATTGTTAACTCAGATCCTGCTTTGGAAATGGTAGGTACTGCTGCAAATCCAATTCTAGCTGAAAGTAAGGTCAAAAATCTTAAACCAGATATTATTACTTTAGATATAGAAATGCCAGAAATGGACGGTATCACTTATCTTAAAAAACTTATGCTTAATAACCCTATCCCTGTAATAATGTTTAGTTCTTTGTTAGATAAACATAGAGAATTAGCTTTAGATGCATTAAATATAGGTGCTTTTGATTATGTTATAAAACCATCTGCTAATGTTAGAGATGGTGTTGAAGAATTAGCTACTGATTTAGTTGAAAAAATAAAAAATGCTTATGCAAACAGAGCAAAATTCTACAGAAAACATGGTGTTGCTATGCCTACTGAAACAGCTTCACCAGCAGAAAGAACATCTATTAGTTTGGAAGCTCCTAAAACTGCAGGATTTAAAGTTTATCAAAAAAATACTGCTGATATTATACTTCCCCTTACTCCTTCAAGAGAAACTCCTATGGATAAAATTATACTTATAGGTTCTTCTACAGGCGGTACCGAAGCTTTAATAGAATGTCTTAAAAATGTTACTCCTTCAGCTCCTCCTATAGTTATCACTCAGCACATGCCTGAACATTTTACTACTTCATTTGCTAAAAGATTAAATAGTATATTAAAAATTGATGTAGCTGAATCTGAAGATGGTATGAGTATAGGAAGAGGTCAGGCTGTTTTAGCACGCGGTGGTAAGCATACTATGATTAAAGTAAAAGGCGGTAAATATTTTATAGAAGTTAGAGATGGAGAGCCTGTTACTAGACATAAACCTTCTGTAGATGTACTTTTTAGAAGCGGTGCTGTTTATGCAAAAAATAAAGCTATTGGTATAATACTTACTGGTATGGGTGATGACGGTGCTAATGGTATGAAAGAAATGAAGGATGCAGGAGCATACAATATCGCACAAAATGAAGAAACTTGTACTGTATTTGGTATGCCTAGAGAAGCCATAGCAAGAGGCGGAGTAGATGAAGTTTTACCTTTAGATAAAATACTTGCTGCTGCTTTGAAAAGAGTATAACTTTAATGAAACAAAATATAGATTTATATGAATATATAAACAAATGGGTAGGTAATTCAACTATCTACCCATATTATAAAATAGATTTTAAATTAGATTTAATATCAAAATTAATATCTCCGTACAAATCATTTAATAATATATCCATTTTAGCTTCTGGTGCAAAAAGAAACCGTACAGATGTGAATTATATGGAATATCTTAGTGTATATCTGATATTAAATGAAACAGAAGGTGCTACAGATACTAGAAAATTCAAACTTTCAATATTTGATTTAATTAGAAAAAATGATTTATATAAAAATAAAATTAATGAAATATCATACTATTTAATATTAGAACATGAAAATGAAAAAATAATGCTCCTACCCTCTTTTAAAAATGTAGATGAAAATAATATTGAAGGAGCTATGATTACTGATTCCAATGGTAAAAATGATATATTCTATCCTAAACTCGATAATAAAAATTTTGATAAAAAAGAACAGGAATGCGGAACTAATTTTATTAATTTGATAAAGATATTTAAATACATATTTTTGACTTTTTCTAGTGAAATTAAATCTATGAATGAGTTATCTCCAAACATCATAGAAGCTCTTATATGGAATCTTCCAAATGAGTATTTTAAATTTAATGATTATGATGAGGCTATATTAAAAGCTATAGATTATATTTATGAAAAAATATCCAGTGATGATTATATGTCACTTTCTGAGATTAATGATATTAAAGTTTTGTTTTCTATTAAAAATAATTTGCACAGAAAAGAAATTCTTAAGGCTTTGTATAAAATAAAACAAATTATACATGAAAGCATGTAAAAAATGATTTTTTCCTTATTTTTCTTTAATAACTACTAATAGTAATATTGAATTAATTTTTACTAATGATATAATAATTAACTTATATTATAATTTTTTATTTTATAATAAAATTTTCTAGGAGAAATGGAATGAAAAAGATACCAGAAATTTTTGGCAGTATGGTTTTTAATGATAATGTCATGAAAGATAAACTACCTAAAGACATTTATAAAAAACTTATAAAAACTATAAAAAACGGAGAACGTTTAAACTTAGAAGTTGCCAATGTTGTAGCTCATGCTATGAAAGAATGGGCTATAGAAAAAGGTGCTACACATTTTACACATTGGTTTCAGCCTATGACTGGTGTAACAGCAGAAAAACATACTAGCTTCATAGCTCAAACAGATGATGGTGCCACACGTATGGAGTTTACTGGTAAAGAATTAGTTCAAAGCGAACCAGATGCTTCTAGTTTTCCTTCAGGCGGTTTAAGAGCTACATTTGAAGCTAGAGGATATACTGCTTGGGATCCTACTTCTTATGCTTTTATTAAAGATGACACTTTATGTATACCTAGTGCTTTTTGTTCATACAGTGGTGAATCTTTAGATAAAAAAACTCCTCTACTTCGTTCAATGCAGGTTATAGAAAAAGAAGCAAAAAGAATATTAAAACTTTTTGGTTACAATAACATTAATAGAGTATTTACAACTGTTGGTGCTGAACAGGAATATTTTTTAATAGACAGAGAATTATACTTACAAAGACCTGATTTGAGATACTGTAAAAGGACATTATTTGGTGCTTGCCCTCCTAAAGGTCAGGAATTAGAAGATCATTATTTTGGTGCCATTAAGCCTAGAGTATTAGAGTTTATGAAAGAACTTGATATTGAACTTTGGAAACTTGGTATAGTTGCTAAAACAGAACATAATGAGGTAGCACCAGGTCAGTATGAATTAGCACCAGAGTTTACTATTACAAATATGGCAACTGATCAAAACCAAATTACAATGGAGCTTATGAAGGTAATAGCCGAAAAGCATAATTTGGCATGCATACTTCATGAAAAACCTTTTGCTGGTGTTAATGGAAGTGGCAAACACAATAACTGGTCTATAGCAACAGATACAGGTATGAATCTATTAGATCCTACAGATAATCCTGCAAAAAATAAACAGTTTTTATTATTTTTAGTAGCTATTATAAAAGCTGTTGATGAATATCAGGACTTACTTAGAGTTACAACTGCAAGTGCAAGTAATGATCATAGACTTGGTGCTTCTGAGGCTCCTCCTGCCATTATATCAATGTTTCTTGGCGATGAATTAACTGAAATACTTGAGTCTATGGAACATTCTAAAGACTATGAAGGAAAAGCAAAAGTTGAAATGGAAATGGGAGTTAATTCTTTGGCAAGACTTACTAAAGATTCTACTGACAGAAACAGAACATCTCCTTTAGCATTTACTGGAAACAAATTTGAGTTTAGAATGGTAGGTTCAAGTCTTTCAGTATCAGGACCTAATATCATATTAAACACTATAGTTGCTGAGGCTTTATCACAGTTTGCTGATATATTAGAAAAATCTTCAAATTTTGAAAAAGATGTAGATGAACTTATAAGAGATACTATAAAAAAACATAAAAGAATAATCTATAATGGAAACAACTATTCAGATGAATGGGTAAAAGAAGCTGAAAAGAGAGGATTATTTAATCTAAAAACTACTCCAGAAGCATTGCCTCATTTTATATCTCAAAAGAATATAGATGTATTAACAAAACATAAAGTACTTACAGAAGCTGAAATACGTTCAAGATATGAAATAGGAATGGAAGAGTATGTAAAAGAAATTAATATTGAAGCTCTTACATTAACAGATATGGTTTATAAGCATATACTTCCTTCTTCTATAGAATACACTGGAGAACTTGCTAATATAGCTGATAAGAAAAATAATTTAAAAGTAAACTTTGATGTTGAAAGTGATTTAATTAATAAACTTAATAAACTTATTTCAGATTTATACAGTAAATTGGCAAAATTAGAAGAATATATTGCTGAAGGTAAAAAGATTACGGATGTATCAAAAGCTGCTAATTTTTCAAGAGATAAAATATTTGCATGTTTAGAAGACATGAGAGTTACAATAGATGAATTAGAAAGAACAGTTTCTAAAAAATATTGGAAACTTCCAACTTACGGAGATATGCTTTATAGTTTATCATAAACTGTAAGTATAAATAATAAAATCAGGTATAATTATTAAATATATTTATACCTGATTTTTTATATTTATAATGTAAATTATTTTTTATTCACTTTGCATTACAGATAGAGCATTATTCAAA
>NZ_JQIU01000008.1:543423-548203 GCF_002379365.1 Brachyspira sp. G79
CACTGTCGCCTGATATATTATTGATATCATTATTTTGCTATTAATATAACATCATAATAATCATCGTCTATATTTTGAGGAAGTAGTTTTGATATTGTAGAACGAGGTATAAGAGATAAATTGGTGCTAACTTTTTTAATAAAAAATAGAAAACAATATATCTACATTTCTTTTGATATTATCATCAAAGTTAAACCCTTTTTTTATTTTTTTCAAATCTGAAGAGCTTATAACGTATTTATCTTTTTCCGATTTCAATTCTATTCTAAGATATTTTTCTATTTCTTTTATATCTCTTAAAAGAGTTCTTTTTGACATATTGTTGTCATCTACAAATTTATTTTTTAATATAAAACCGTCAAGTATCAAAGAAGTATATATTTCAAATAATCTCACAAACTTTTTATTTTCTGTCATTTTTCCCCCATATTAAAATACACTATGAACAAACTCTTTTACAGCATTTCCATTAATTTTGAACTGCTCATTTTCTACAGTAAAATATCCGTCTATTACTCCCTTTGTAGTTTCAAAATCTATTTTTTTGAATCCACCTAAATCATCATATAAATAATTACTTGTAACAGTAAATACAAAACTAAAGCCCTCTTCCTTTGAATAATAATCTATAACATCTTTATATTCATGAGAATCGAAATTTTTATATATATGCCATTTATTTTTAAATAGAAATTTAACTATTCTTGAATTTTGAGACTGAGGTTTACTATCATAAATAAAAATTGGTATTGGATCAGTGTTATATGATGTATATGCTAATGCAGCTATTACATTATGAGTATATCTTGAAGGATTTTTACCCACAGTATTAATTGCCAAAACAGAACTTGTATCTGTGATGGCGTTTTCACTTCCGGGCACAATCAAATATCCAGACGGAAGTCCATAATAAAAAGATACATACAAAGCTCTGTTGCCAGCCCAATTTACCATAGAGGCACTAAAATTGGTAAACTTAAAAGAGAATTCAGTATCTATTATATTATCTATGGAAGTTTTTAAATTGAGTTTCGTATTATAGAAGTTAGGTATTTCTAAAGACAATTCTCCAATGCTTTTTCTAAACTGAGCACGTATGAAATTATCGTAAAAATCTAAATAATCTTTTTCATCTTCTTTAATAATAAATGACTGAGAATCACCATCTAATATATTAAAGGCATAATATGAAAAATATCTTTTTAAGTTATATTTGTAAAGTTTCCAAAATATTATATGATTATCATGAAATAAATATAAATACAGATTTTCAACCATATCTTCATTAATTTGAATAGATTTAGGAATACTCTCAAAATCTCCTGTATAATATATTCCATTATTATTTGTTATTATAGGATTATTAACATCTAATAATGGAGTATCATTTCTCATATATGATTTCTCTGGTACACTTCTATAATTTACCTGTATAAATATAATTGTAAAAAGTAAACAAAATAAAGCTATAGCGATTATAACAATATATTTTCTTATATAGCTTGAAGAATATTCATAATAATCATCTTTTGCTATAAGACGTTTTTTTATATGCATAGTTTTTCTTCTGCTGTATTATTATTATTTTCTAAACTAGCTTTCATATCAGCCTGTACTTCTTCTTCTGTTCTGTTTCCTACAGATGTATCCAATAATTTACTTAATGCAAATAATGCCACCTCTATTTCATCGTCCTGAGGTCTTCTAGTAGTAATTTTCTGAAGTAAAAGTCCAGGTAATATAGCAAGTCTCATAAGAGGGAAATTATAAAATCTAAAACCCAATTTTAATATCTCATAAGAAATACCAGAAACAATAGGAAGAAGTAATATATTAATAGCCAAAACAGTTAAATTTCCTATTATTTTAGGCGGAGTATAAGAAGCATATATATATGTATATACAAAATAGCTTGTAAACATATAAAGCAGAATTGAAACTGTTAATACTAAAAACATAAAAGTAGTTCCGCATCTAGGGTGTATAGTAGTATAATCTCTTATATTTCCAGTATCAGGATCAAGTCCATGTTCATAGGCATTAACAACCATATGCTCTGCACCATGATATTCAAATACTCTTTTTATATCTTTAAAAAATGATATTACAAGCAAATATAATACAAATATAGCTAATTTTATAGCCCCTCTTGCCAAATTAAAAATAACAAAATGTTCTTTTTCATTTATTCCAATAAGAGTTGTAATGAAATATGGTAAAGCTATAAAAAGTCCTACAGCAAAAGCCAAAGAAACAAGCATACTTAAAGTCATAGCCAAACCATCATTTTTTTGAGTATTTGATTTATTTGTATCTTTTTTATTATTATCTTCTTCAAGCCCTGCAGTATTTGCTGAGAATACTAAAGTCTTATATCCTAATTTCATCATATCTATAAAGTTTACAACACCTCTTATGAAAGGCATTTTAGTTAAACTGTTTCTATTTTCAGCAATAGATGCTTTTATAAAATCTATTTGTTTGTCTGGCTTTCTTACTGCAACTACATAATGGCTTCTATTTCTAAGCATTATACCTTCTATTACAGCCTGTCCGCCTACTCCTTCCTTAATTCTATTTTCATCTAATTGTTTTTTCATCAAATGCATATCCTTATTTATTTTAATGTTAAAGTAGATATATAATATATTAAATATTATATTCTTTCAAGTATAAAAAAATCTTGAATTTATAAAAATAATTTATATATTATATAGTATGAAATATATGCCGATTATTTTTCTAATATTCGCTTTTATATCCTGTAAAAGTACTAATACTCAAATGGTTACCGCGTCAGAAGAAGTACATAATAAAGAAACAACTTCTATTCCTAAGGCTGTTACTTTAAAAGACAGGGCTGGATATTATAAAAGTAAAAGTCCTTATTTTACATTTAATATTGATTTAAAAGAAAATGGATATGCTAATGTAGTATTAAAAGGATGGATGGTTTACAGAGGTATTGTAAAAGTTGGAGATCCAGATTCTGAAGATAAAAAATTTGTATTAGATATAGATAATATTACACATGTAATAGTTGAGTTCAAAGACTTAAATAATGCAGAGGCATCTGTAATATTAAAGGGAGTAGTTCAGCAGTCTCTGGATATGATTAAAATTTAAAAATTTAATTAAAAAAATCCCTCACTCTTAGCGTCTTTACTCATAAGTTCTGTTAAAGTATTTTGTATATTTGCATTATTAAAAAGTATATTGTATATTGCTTCTGTTATAGGCATGTAAATATTATTTTTCTGAGCATACTCATAAGCAGCAGTTGCAGCATATACACCTTCTGCCACCTGGCCATGATTTTCTGCTATTACATCTTCATACTTCTTGCCTTTTGCAAGTTCACGTCCAAGCCTATTGTTTCTGCTTAAAGCACTTGAACAAGTAACTATCAAATCCCCTATTCCAGAAAGTCCGTACATAGTGTCTATTCTAGCCCCTTTACTTAGAGCAAATCTTACTATTTCATGAAGTCCTCTTGTTATAAGTGCAGCCTTAGTATTATCTCCAAGATTAAGTCCGTCTACTATACCACCTGCAATCGCTATAATATTTTTTAAAGCTCCGCCTATTTCAACACCTTTCTGATCTGTGGAATTATATATTCTAAACTTTGGAGGAACAGTTAATGTGTCTCTTACATATTCAGAAACTCCTTTCTCCCCGCCTACAACTACAGCAGTGGGTACTCCTTTAGCAGCTTCTTCAGCATGAGATGGTCCTGAAAGTGTAAGTATTGATAAATCACCTGATATAATGCTTCTAGCCACTTCGCTCATAGTTTTGCCAGTTTTCCTATCAAGCCCTTTAGTTGCTGATACAAGTATTTGTTCATTACTTATATAAGGTTCTATATTTGTGCACGCTTCAGCAAATGCAAAAGATGGTGTTACTATTATGATTATTTCATTATCATTAACAGCTTCTGAAATATCCATTGTGAAGTTTATATTTTTATTTAATTCTATATTTTCAAGATAATTATCATTTCTATGAGTTGTACTTAATAGTTTATAGCTTTCTTCACTATGAACCCATACTTTAATATTATGTTTTTCAGAAAAAATATTTGCAAGAGCAAGTCCCCAACCGCCTGCACCTATAATACCTACATTTGCCATAATCTGCCCTACTTCATTTTATAATATAGTGTATATTAGTATATATAAAAAATAATTATTATCAATATATAATTGTAAAAATATTATGTAAACTTATTATATTTTATTTAAAAGATTTTTCAAGTAAAATGCATATATTATTGAGCAAATCTTCTTTTTTTATCTTTTTATTATCATCATCTTTAAGCCAGCAAAGTATCACAGAAACCAAAGCCCCAGAAAAAAACTGAGACATAATTTTTGTATTTTCAGTATTTTCGCTTTTCATAGTTTCATCTAAATATTCTAAAAATATTCTATAAAGCGATGAAACAAATAATAATGTATTATTAGAATCTATTAATGATACATTAAAATACTGCCTATTATCATCAAAATAATTAATAACTTTTTCTAATATTTTTCTATAGTTCTTTTTGAAATCGTATATGGAATTATCTTTTCTCAATTCTTTTATAATATCCTCTTTTATATCGTCTATGATAGAGTTTAAAAGTTCCTCTTTATTATTAAAATGATCATAAAATGTAACTCTATTTACTAGAGCATGTTCGCATATCTCTGTTACACTTATATCTTTTAATGAATTGCTTTTCAAAAGTTCAAGTAAGGATTCTTTTAAAAGTTTTTGAGTTTTTATAATT
>NZ_JQIU01000008.1:549149-595013 GCF_002379365.1 Brachyspira sp. G79
CAAAATAAATCTCATATATTCCATTTAAAAAAAATATTAGAAAATAAGTATAATATAAATTCATTAATTGTATTTACTCAAAATAATACTGATACAATAAATATTAATAACGTTATAAATTTAATAGATTTAAAAACTTATCTTAATAATTTTAATGACGGCACTAATTATACTTCTGAAGATATGGATTATATTTATAATAAATTAATTTCAAGCAATAAAGATATTTCCAATGCAAAACATATAGAAAATATAAATAATACTAAAAAAGAAATAAGAAGCGGAATATGTCCAAGATGCAAAGGAAAATTAGTATTAAGAGAAGGAAAATACGGAGAGTTTTATGGATGCAGTAATTATCCGTATTGTAAATTCACTATAAAAAAATAATTAACAAAAATTAAAAAATGTAGTTTATCATACAATAGTAATTTTATTGTACTTGATAAAAAAGTCAAAAATAATAAAATGTATATAATATTTTTAATAGGTGTTAGAAAGTGTTGAGGAAATTGATATATATTATTATTTTAAACTCAGTTTTTTTTAATTTTTTTATTTTTGCACAAACTAATAACGATATAGTACTTCCATATACTCAATATATGGGGAGAATAAAAATCTTGATACCAGAAATGAAATTGACAGCTTCGCAGGAGAGCAATGCATATAATAATTTGACAAAAGCAAAAAGTTCAGGAGATGTAAAGTTTGATTTGCAGGCGGGGGCAATAGGAAAGCAGGCTCATTTTGATGAATACAGCTTTATACCGACATCAGACTTTTATTATAACGGCTTTAGAATAGGTGCAGGTTTCAGCGGACTTATACCCTACTCTGGAACTAGATGGTCTGTAGAGATTAAGCATGACAGTTTCTTCGGCGATTTTAAGACTGGAGATATTACACTTCCAGTTGATACTCCATTCGGTACAGTAAACGGTAAATTGCCAAACTTGGGTACAAATGATTTTAAATATTATTATCCAAGTATTAAAATACAAATAGCTCAGCCAATATTAAGAGACTTTTTCGGTAAGCTAGACAGATACCCAATTAAAGATGCCGAATATCAGCTTACTATAGCAAAACTAAAAAGAATGATAGATGACAACAGCGTGTTAACATCTTATCAGAAAATATATTATCAATGGATAATGGCTAGAAAATTAATAGCTTTATATGATGCTATGATTATAGAAGCAAAAAGCTTTGAAAATCAGGTTTATAAAAGATATTCAAGCGGAGTTATAGATAATGATTCCTATCAGAATGCAAGAAGACAAACTCTAAAATATATAGAAGCAAAAGATAAATCAGAGTTAATGCTTAAAAAAATTATAAGAAATATAAAGTTCTTCATACCAGAAGAAAATATTATACCAAACGAAGATGACTGGACTCAGACACTTGAAACTTCTATTAATGCCAAAGTGGATATAGTACCTTTTTTAGAAAGTGCTCAGGGACAAATGGCATATCAATTAAAACTAAGAAGCGAATATGCACTCTCTATAATGAAAAATAATGCATTGCCAGACTTGTCCATAGTAGGAAGCGTATCATTATCTAGTTTGGACGACAGCGGATATTTTAAATCTTTTTCTACTATGACAAATGTTGATTATTTTGTAGGGCTTATGTTTTCTTATCCTATAGGCGGACGAGATGCAAAAGCAAAAATGGAAGATGCTTATGCTGCTTTGAATGCTGTTACTGCTGACTTTGACAGAGTTAATAGGGATTTTGATGTACAGATAGGTACTTATTATGATGAGTTTGAAGCGTATAAAAAAATGCTTGAAAATAAAAAGCTAGAAATAAATGCAATAGTCTCAAGGATAAATACTCAAAATGCCAAATTCAGACAAGGTCGTCTTCCTATAGATGAAATAATAAATGCTAGGCTTGATTTGGCACAGGCAAGAGCTGAACTTCTTAATCTTGAATATATGATAATAAGCACCGTTATGGATTATAATTCACTGGTGCTTCTTAGTAATTAGGAATAATTAATTTTTATTTAAATAATTGGAAAATAATATATGAATAAAATTATAGAACTATTTGCAAAAAACAGATTATTAGTTAATGTAATCATATTAATAACTTTAGCAGTTGGAATATACTCTTATCTTAATATAAAAAAAGAGGCATTTCCATCTACAAACTTTGACGTTATGATAGTGCAGGTTATATACCCGGGTGCTTCTCCTGAAGATGTTGAACAATATGCTATGATACCAATAGAAGATGAGCTTCAGACTATAGCAGGTATTGATGAGTTTTATTCTATAATAATAGAAAATGCAGGAATACTTACTATAAGAATAGATATGAATCTTAAAGACTCAAGACCAGTAAAAGATGAAATATTTAGAAGACTTCAGAATGCTCCTAATGTATCAAAAGATGTTTCAGAAATCAAAATTTTTGAGGCTAATGCCAACAGAATGCCTATATACAATTTAGGTATAAGATTCAAAGAAGGACAGGAAGGAAGTGAAAAAGAGCTTTATGATATATCTAAAAGATTTGAAAAAGAATTAAAATATGTAGACGGGGTTGCAAATATTGAAGTATATGGAAGAACAGACCCAGAAATACAAATATTAGCAGACCCTTATAAATTAAGAGAATACTACACTTCATTAACAGAAATCATACAGGCATTATCTTTAAGAAATATACGCTCTACAAGCGGAGGTATGAAGCCCTCAGAAAGTGATGATTTGGAAGATAAAAATAAACTTCTTGTTACTACAGGACAATTTCAAGACCCTTTATCTATTACAAATGTTATAGTGCGTTCTATATTTAACGGACAGCCTGTAAGGATAGGTGATATTGCAAGAGTTGAAGAATTATTCGTTGATAAAAGTGTATATATGAGAGTTAATAGTAAGCATGGATACTCTATAAACATAATAAAAAAAGAAGATGCTGATATATTAAAAACTATTGATAATGTTAATCAATATTTTGAAAAAAATAAATCTACTATTCCAAGCAATATAGAAATAGTTCCTATGGCTGATAATTCTAGAACTATTACAGACTTGCTTAATGCAGTGTCTTCAAATATTATAACTGGTTTTATCATCATATTTATAATACTTATTATATTTCTAGATTTTAAGAGTGCAATATTTACTTCGCTTGGTATGCTTATAGTTATATCTGTTTCTCTTATTTATATGACATACTCTGGAATTACTTTTAATATAATATCTCTAGGAGGTATAATAACTGTACTTGGTATGATAGTGGACAATTCCATAGTAGTTTCAGAAAATATTTTTAACTATCATCAAAGAGGTATAAAAGGTCTTGAAGCTACAAAAAATGCTGTAGGAGAAGTATTTATGCCTATGCTTGTTTCTACCCTCACAACAGTTGCATCATTTGCTCCAATAATATTTGTTACTGGTACTATGGGAAGGCTTATAAATCAGTATCCTAGGGTTGTTATTGTTGCGTTATTAGTAAGTATTTTTCAGGCTGTTTTGCTTCTTCCAAATAACTTAATCACTAAAGAAGAACTTACTGGAGAACATAAAAGAAAAAGATTTAATTTTAAAAATCCGCTTGATTTTGATAAGGATAAATTATTTGATAAATTAAAAATACCATTTGTTAAGTTTTTAAGATTTACATTAAAGTTTAGATATATTGTTCTTATATTTTTTATAGTTACACTTTTTATCACTCTTTTAATAGCCAAGTCAATATTTGCAAAGTTTACTTTAGTTTATGATACAAGTGCTGATGTTATAGTTGTTAATATTGATACAGGTGTTGGAAGTTCTATATACAAAACAGAAAAATATCTTCAGAAAGTTGAAAATATTATTTATGAAACAATAAATACTAATGATATAATAGCAGTTTATAGCTTACTTGGAAAGCAATTAGATAAAAATACTGTAGAAATATCGGAAGAGATGGACAATATTGCAGGCACTATGATATATTTAGTTCCTGCAAATAATAGAGAAAAAATAGCTTATGATATAGCAGATGATTTAAATAAAGCTATAGAAAAAAGCGGAATAAAAGATGAATTAGAACTTATTACAGTTAATACCAAACTTCCAATAAACCCCGGTAAAGCAGTTGATATAAAAATAATAGGTAATGATACTGCTATGGTTAAAGAAGTAAAGGATAAAATGAAAGAACATCTTTTGAGTTTGGACGGTGTAGTTAATTATGATGATGATGATAAAATAGGACAGGAAGAATTGAGAGTAATATTCGATTATGACAGAATGTCTGAACTCGGAGTTAATGTAGCTTATGCAGCAAGAGAATTAAGAGCGGCTTATTCTGGAATAGTAGCAACTTCAATACAGGAGTTTGAAAATAAATTGGACTTTAGAGTACGTTTAGATAAAAAATATACTTATGATACTAATGTACTTAATAATCTTTTAATACCAAATACCTATTACAGACTTATACAATTAAAAGATATAGCAGATATACAAATTACAAATAATCAGTCAAGCATAAGACACTATAATGGGAAAAAATCCATTACTATGACTGCAGATATCGAACAAGGAAAAAATACTGCCATACAAGTAACTTATGCAATGCAGGATTATTTTAATTCTATAGCTAAAGATTATCCAAATATAAGTGTGGAGTTTGCAGGAGAGGTAAAAGAAACAAGAGGCTCTATAATAGGTATAGCTTGGGGATACTTAATTGCCATAATAGCTATATATGTAATACTTCTGCTTCAGTTTAATAAATTTGTTCAGCCTTTTATGATACTTGGTATAATACCTTTTGGAATAATCGGAGTTATACTAGGATTTGCAGCTCATAGAATGCCTATGTCATTTGTAGGTGCTGTAGGTATAGTAGGACTTGCAGGTGTTGTTGTAAACAATGGTATTATAATGGTTGAATTGATAAACAGAATACTTGAAAAAGGAAATATACATAATAAACAAGATGTATTAAATGCTATTGTAGAAGGTACAGGAGACAGATTCAGAGCAATATTTCTCACAACTGTAACTACAATATTCGGACTTCTTCCAACTGTTTATGGTATAGGAGGACGTGCCGATTTGATAGTGCCTATGGTTATGTCTATGGCTTACGGGCTTTTATTTGCAGCACTTTTGACATTGATACTGCTTCCTTCTCTATTTATGATATCTGCAGATTTGAAGCTTATAAAAATAAATTATCAGAAATAATTTTATATATTATTTTTTATATATACTGTAACAATTTTATTTTGTCAATTGATGCACATTATATATAATTATCAACTTTTTTGTGAGACAAAAAAGTTTTAAAAAATGCAATTGATAGAACTTTATATTTTAAATGTATGGTAATGCCTGAAATTTAGGCTAAAAATTCACTCTTTTTGGTTCTTTGTGTCAACAAAAGAACTGTGGTGCTGTGTAGCACACAGCGTGGTGGGCAAAGCCATGCAATATTTTAAATTAAAAAAAATTATTTTTTGACAAATTATAGTCGTTTAGGTATATATTTTTTAATAAAAAATATTTTGCAATTTTAATTTACTCTAGTATAATCTTTATATAAATAAAATCATGAGTTGTTTTATGTTAAAAGATATACCTAAATATATAAAATATCGAATTGACAGAATGCTTAATAAGGGGTTATTTTATCAATTACTTCTTTTGGTATTTGCAATAATAATACTGCTTTTAATAGTATCTATATTTATAATAGTATTTTTTAATTATCCTCCTAAAGATGCATTTTGGGACAGTTTGATGCAGTTTATAGATACTGGAAACATATCTTCTGTAGATGGCAGTACAGGTATTGTATTAACATTTCTTATGGTAACTTTTATAGGAGTATGCGGCTGGGGCTCTCTCATAGCTATGATTAATAAAGCACTTCAGGATAGAATTAATAATTTAAGTAAAGGCAATGCTTTTATTATGGAAAAAAATCATGCCATTATATTAGGATACAGTGAAGAGGCTTTAACTATAGTAGAAGAGTTTATTATGGCTAAAGTAAAAACTATAATTATACTATCCGAACACAATGTTGATATAATAAGAAAAAGAATATCATTTATAAAAGGAAGTAAACAAACTAATATAATAATAAGAGAGGGAACAGCAAGCAGAATAGAAAATATTAAACTTCTTAATATAGCAAAATCTTCAAGTATATCAATAATAAATAATGATGATACAGAGTCATTAAATATACTTTTAGCTTTAAAAAAGATAGTTGAAGAAGAAGAACTTGATAAAAAAATAAATATATGTGTATTAGTTCATGAAGAGGATACTATTGAAATAATAAAATCTATTGAAGAGAAAAATTTTGTTATACATGTAATTTATAAATATGAGATATTGTACAAACTCATAGCTCAAAGCATAATTTATACTGGACTTAGCAATGTTTATGAAGATTTGTTTTCTAATGACGGAAATGTATTTTATATAGAAACAGATCATGATTTTAATGACTGCAAATTTGAAGATGCGGCTTTAAAATATCTTGAAAGAGGTATGATACTTCTAGGTATAACAAAAGAAGATAGAAGTCAGTTATTAATACCTAGTTACGATCATTTATTAAAAAAAGAAAATAGACTTGTAATACTTTCAAGAAACAATAATGATGACAATATAAAAGAATATCCTGATATAAAACCAAATATTGTAAAATATAAAAATAATATATTATTAATATGTGAAGAAAACAGATACGATGAAATAATAAAAGAGATTTCTGAATATATGGAAAATCATAATACGAGTATGATTAGTTACAACTCTATAAAATCTCAAAAAAATAAATATAAGTTTATGCGTGAAAAGCTAAAAGAAGAAAATACTACAAAAATAGTTTTAATATCAGAAGATAATGTTACTGATGTAAAAAGCATTAATATACTTTTAATCATAAGACAGATTATAAGAAAAGAGAATCTAAATATAGCAATACTTTCTTTATTAAACTCTATACAGAAAAGAAATTTAATATATTCTGATGATGTAAGAGATTTTATAGTAAGCGGTAAATTAATAGGTATGCTTATGGCTCAGGCTTCTATTAGTTCAAATATATTGTATATTTTCTATGGGCTTTTAAGTAAAAATGGAAAAGATATAATAATGTCCCCCTACTCAGATTATTTTAATGAATCAAAAAGTTTTAAGGATGTTTATTTATACCTGATTAGAAAAAAGTTGTTATAATTGGGGTAAAAAGATACAATGATGTTATTATAAATCCGAACAACGATTGTATGCTAGACAATAAAGATGAAATAATCATTATTACAAACTATGTACTTGAAGAAGAAAATGAAGAGTTAATTTTTTAAAACTAAATATTTTGCCCCATTAACTTAATTATATCAGTGTAATTTTTTTGCTTAGCATAAAATAATGCATCATTACCATGCTTATTTACTATAGACTTATCAGCATTTGCTTTAATTAATAACTCTACAACTTTTACATGCCCTTCCATACATGCCAATATAAGAGCTGTATTTCCTACATCATCTTGTATATTAACATTAATATTTTTAGCAATAATTTTTTCTATGACATCTTCATCGCCGAATATAGCAGCATCTAAAAAAGTTTCTTCATCTTGAGTTAGAGAATAAAGTTTATTATATGGTATTAATAAAATAGAGATTATAATTAATGGTATTAGTATAATATTTTTCATTATAAATACCTCCTGTAATTTAGGTGATAAAAAATAGTTAATAAAATAAAAACTATTCTTAAATAGAAAAGATATTTAAGAATAGTTTTACAAAGATGTGGAGGTTATGGGGATCGAACCCACGACCTACTGCGTGCAAGGCAGTCGCTCTCCCAAACTGAGCTAAACCCCCGTATATGTATTATAAAGAACCTGAGCGTGTGGGCCTGGGAGGAATTGAACCACCGACCTTTCGATTATCAGTCGAACGCTCTAGCCATCTGAGCTACAGGCCCTTTTAAATCATCAACGATATGGATTGAATTATAGCATAATTAAAAAAAATAGCAAGCCTTTTTTTAAAAAATAATAATATTTTTTTAAAATATGTTGTAAAAAAACTTATTCTACTATAATATATAGAAAATAAAAATACAGAAATAATTTTATGAATAACAACTTTTTTGATAAAGATAAAAATAATAATTCATTAACTCATAATAAAATACTAGTAAATGGCGGAGAGATATTATTAGTTTTGATAATATCTAGTGCTTTTTTTATTTTTGCTATTTAATTAGAGAAATTATAAACCCTATTATACTATTTATTATTTTAATAGCAGCATTAATCCCATTTTGGAGATATATATGGGCTAAAACTTCAATATTTTTAATATTATGTCTTTTTACTTTATGGGTAATTAGAGAAGCTGGTTATTTAGTAGCTCCTTTTATATGGGGAATATTTATTGCATATATGTTTGATCCTCTTATAACAAAAATGCAGACAAAAATTCCTAGAATAGCAGCTGTTCTTTTTATTTTTATTCCTCTTATTATAATTGCTGTAATATTTTTTGTATTTATTCTGCCTAGAACTATAGAAGAAATGGAAGTAATATCAAAAAGCCTTCCTCAATATGTGGATAAAATATATAATTCTATTTCATCGTTATTAATTTCTATATCAGATAAATTGAATAGGTCCATAGGAAAAAGTTTTGATATTGATATGGCAATAGATGCAGCTTCTATAAAAGATTTTCTATTTGGAAGTGATGGAATATTTACTCTAATATATAAAAAAATGATAGATTTTAGATTTCAGAATATTTCAAGTTTAACTACAATATTTAGTGTAATATTTTCATATTTTGTAATACTTCCTTTTGTAACTTTTTATTTGATGCTTGATTTTCAAAATATCAAATCCAAAATTATAAAAATAATACCTATGAGGTGGCAGACTTCTATAAACGAAATAATAAAAAAATCAAATTCTATTATTAATGGTTATGTAAGAGGAATGACAATACTTGCTCTATCATTTTTTATAATAAGCTATATACTTTTATCTGTAACCAATACAAAATACGCTTTTATTTTAGCTTTATTAAGAGGACTTCTTAACTACATACCTTTTATAGGACCGTTTGCTGCATTTATAACTGCACTATTAGCAGGTATTATTACAGAAAATATATGGTGGCATGGAGCATTAAAAATGTGCATAATATTCGGTTTTGTGCAGATACTAGATTCTGGATTAATGGCTCCTAAAATACTTGGAAAATCAGTTAAAATACACCCTATAGCTGTAATGTTCAGTACTATTATAGGCGGAGTATTATTCGGATTTTTAGGAATATTATTTTCTGTACCATTCTGTGGAATTGTTTTATTAGTGGTTCAGAACTTTTTTAATAAATACTATAATTCAAAATTTTATACTTTAACTAAAAGAGGAAAATAATGTTATTATACTTAATACCAATATTTATAATATTGCCGCTTATATTAATGGCGATTATGATATTTCTTCCAACTTTTATAGGAAAAAGAATACCGCCTTCTTTCTCAAAAGAAAAAACTCAGGTATTTGATATACCCAAAAATGAATTATATCATCTTCTTATAGACTATGAAAATTATCCTGCTTGGCTTAAATATATATCTATAGTGCGTGTTGAAAAATTAGAAGGCAATAAACTAAAAATAATGCAGACATATTCAAATAGAAGAACATATCAGGAATTAATAGAAGTAAGAAGAATAGAAAACAGCGAAATATCTATAGTAAAAACTGAAAATGAATTTACAGCTTTATGGACTTATATACTGGAAGACGCTGAAAATGGCGGAACTAGAATGACTATAAAAGAAACATTATATGTATACCACCCATATTTAAGATTTATGCTAAAATATGTTCTTATAGATGAAAATGGTAAAAACGACTTTTTTAGAAGAGTAAGAAACTTTATCAATAAAAATAAAAACAGTTAATTACTTTCTATTTTTTTCTCCCCAGATACATATAGCATCTAGTATTGGTATTAAAGATTTTCCTCTTTTTGAAAGACTATACTCTACTTTAGGAGGTATTTGAGGATATTCCTTTCTAGTTACTAAATCGTCTTTTTCTAACTCTTTTAAAGTTAAACTCAGTGTCTTATGTGATATTCCAGATATTATTCTTTTTAATTCATTATATCTTACAACTTTTAATTCTGATAATATATATAATATTATCATTTTATACTTACCAGATATTAATGACATAGTATATGCAAAACCTGTATCTTCCATATATTTTTCTTTTAGACTCTCTTTTTTCATGAAATTATCCTTTTACTTTACTTATAGTTAGTATATAACATTTTTGTTAGTACTTGATTATACTAATATATAATACTATAATAATAATATCAATAACAATTTATAGTAAAAGGAGTCAAAAATGAAAAAAATACTAATATTAAATGGAAGTCCAAGAGCAAACGGTAATACTAAAGCATTAATAGAAGAGTTTACTAAAGGAGCAAAACTAAATGGAAATGATATAATAAAATTCGATTTAGATAAAATGAATATACATGGCTGTAAAGGCTGTTTAAAAGGCGGAAAAGATAAAGAAAGTCCTTGCACACAAAAAGATGACATGCTAAAAATATATCCTCACTATAAAGAAGCTGATATATTAGTACTAGCTTCACCTATGTATTATTGGGCTTTTAGTGCCCAGCTAAAAACAGCAATAGACAGATTATTTGCAGTTACAGAAATAGACAGTAACTATAAAACACCGTACAAAGAATGCATTATGCTTATGGCAGCAGAAGGAAATGATGAAAATAATTCAGCACCTGTAATAGAATACTATAAATATCTTTTAAATTATCTAGGCTGGAAAGATTTAGGATATTTAATAGCAGGAGGAGTATTTAATATAGGAGATATTAAAGGAAAGGAAGAATTAAATAAAGCATTTGAAATAGGTAAATTGGTATGACAGCATTTACATTAATCCATTTTAATATATAATATATAGTCAATAAAATTAAAAAAGGATAAAATATATGCTTAATTTTGAGCCTATTAGTTTAGATAAACAAGAACTTTATCATAAATATTTTTCTATAACACCAGAGCAGTCAGCAGATTATACATTTATGAATCTTCTAGGACTTAAAGATATATATATGCTTGAGTGGGCATTTACAGAAAAGCTAGTTTGGATAAGACAGAAATCACCTTATATTACTTACTGGGCACCTGTAGGAGATTGGTTTAATACCGATTTCTGCAATGATATGGGACCTTGCGAAATATCAGGAGAAGCTGTTATAAGAATACCAAAAGAGCTTGCTTTATTTTGGGAGAAAACTACTAAAATAAAAGTGAAAGAAAGCAGAGATGAATGGGAATATTTATACGATTTTAATGATCTAGTTACACTTCCCGGGAAAAAATTTCATAATAAAAAGAATCTGTATAATCAATTTATAAAAAATGATTTTGAGTACAAACCTATAGATAAAACCATTGTAAAAGATATACTCGATTTTGAATCCAAATGGGAAGAAGAAGAAAAAAAAAATAATGATGCATCTCAAAACAATGCTGAAGAATGCGAAGCTTTTGACAGTAATAAATTGTTATCTCATGAAGTAAGAGCAGAAGCTGATACAATAATGATAAGAACTTTGCTTGATAATTGGGATACTATAAATAATATAGCAGGCGGTGCAATATATATTGATAAAAAAGTAGCGGCATATACAATAGCTGATTTGAGTATGAGAGATACAATAGTAGTTCATTCTGAAAGAGGAGACAGGAATTATAAAGGTACTTATCAGGCTATAAACAGAATGTTTTTAGAAAATTTAAAAAATTATGTAAGCGATTATGAAAGATTTAAATTCGTTAATAGAGAGCAGGACGTAGGAGATTTGGGACTTAGAAAAGCAAAATTATCATATAATCCAGTAGGTTATGTGGAGAAATATAAAGGTTTTTGTGCAGAGTTTTAATGAACTCTATAAAACTAACTGCAACTTCTTTCATACAAAATAATTAAAATAAAAAAGGTGCAAATCTCATTTTGAAGATTTACACCTTTAATTTTTTTAATACTTAAATATTAACCAAGTATAGCCAAAAGTACTCCAGCAGCAACTGCAGAACCAATTACACCAGAAACGTTTGGTCCCATAGCGTGCATAAGTAAGAAGTTATGAGGATTAGCCTCTTGTCCTACTTTATTAGCAACTCTGGCAGCCATAGGAACAGCAGATACACCAGCAGCACCAATAAGAGGATTAATTTTATCTTTGCTGAATAAATTCATTAATTTAGCAAGAAGTACTCCTCCTGCAGTACCCATAGAGAATGCTACTAAACCTAGTACTAATATACCAAGAGTTTCAAAACGTAAGAACTTATCAGCAGCTAATTTACTTCCAACTGATAAACCTAGCATAATTGTAACAATATTTATTAATTCATTCTGAGCAGTTTTGGAAAGTCTTTCAGTAACACCAGATTCTTTAAGCAAATTACCAAACATAACAGCACCAATAAGCGGAGCAGCATCAGGTAAAAGTAAAGCTACAAGTATTATAACGCTAAGAGGGAAAATAATTTTTTCTCTTTTGCTTACTGGGCGTAACTGTTTCATTTCAATTTTTCTTTCTTTTTCAGTAGTAAGCCATTTCATAATAGGAGGCTGAATAATAGGAACCAAAGCCATATAAGAATAAGCAGCAACAGCAATAGCACCCAATAAAGAAGGCGAAAGTCTTGAAGCTGTAAATATAGCAGTAGGACCGTCAGCACCTCCTATAATACCTATAGAAGCAGCATCTTTTAAAGTAAAAGAAATAACAGGTACATAAGTTGATAATATCATAGCCCCAAGTAAAGTACCAAATATACCTATTTGAGCAGCAGCACCTAATAATGCAGTTTTAGGGTTAGCAATGAGAGGTCCGAAATCTGTCATAGCACCAACACCTATAAATATGAATAATGGGAACAATCCAGATTCAATACCAAAAGTATATATTTGACCTAAAAAACCACCGCTGCTTAAAGTTACTGGTATTCCATTCATAACTTCAACTACAGGAAGTGCTGCAATATTAGCAATAGGAATATTAGCTAAAATACCACCCATACCTATAGGAATAAGAAGTAATGGCTCAAAACCTTTAGCTATAGCAAGATAAACTAAAACTAATCCTACACAAATCATTATAAGATTCTGCCATAGAGGAACAGATTTTACTTTAATATCATTTAATTTAGTTTGATATTTTTCTTGTTTGCTGCTTTCAGCTTTTGCCTGAGCTTCTGCTATTTCCTGTTCGCTTCTAGGGAAAAGACCTCCAAAAGCAGTATTTCTAGCCAAAGAAATAAGCGAATCTTTTATATTAAGAGGTTTTTGAGTACTTTCCTGAGCAAGCACCATTGATGCTGTCATAAAGACAAGTGCAAATACTAAAAATATTTTTCTCATTATTTTTATCTCCTTACAACAAGCATCATCATTAGCCTACAATAGCCAATTCCTGACCAGCAACTACAGCGTCTCCTGGTTTAACTTTAACTTCTTTAACAACACCATTAGCAGAAGATTTTATTTCTACTTCCATTTTCATAGCTTCTACTATTAATACTGTAGAACCATCTTGAACTTGTGTTCCAACTGGAGCTACTATTTTTAATACAGTACCAGGTAAACCAGCTGTAACTGGAGTAGCAGAATTTGAAGAAGCAGGAGCAGCAGCCTGAGAAGAACCAGTAGCTATACCATCTTTAATAGTATAGTCATAACTTATTCCGTCAACTATAGCTTTTCCATTTTCTATTTTGATTCCATAGCTTGAACCGCCTACAGTAACTGTAACTTCATTGCTTGTAGTTTGAGGAGCACTAGAAGAAGCAGCATTAGGAGCATTTTTTCTAATACCAAGTTTAGCCTCGCCTTTAAGGAACTGTATACCTTTTTCTTTACAAGCAGCAGCTATAAATATATTTTCATCTGAAAGATCTGTTATACCAGCGTCTTTTAAAGCCTGTTCAGCAGCTTTTCTTCCTTTTTTAGGATTTTTATCATCTATATCCATAGCAAGTTCAGTTGTAGGCTGTAAACCTAATTGTTCGCTTGCTATTTTTACTATTTCTGGGTCTGGAGTAGAAGGGGTTTTACCAAAATAGCCTAATACCATTTTACCGTATCCGTCAGCTATTTTTTTCCAATTGCCCTGCATTACATTATTAAATGCTTGTTGGAAATAGAATTGAGATACTGGAGTTACAGAAGTACCAAAACCACCTTTTTTTACAACTTCAGTCATAGCTTTTATAACTTCTGGGAATCTATTCATTACATTAATATCTCTCATCATCTGAGTATTAGCAGTTAAAGCCCCGCCCGGCATTGGAGCAAATGGAATCATAGGTTCTACTGTTCTGCTTTCTGGCGGTAAGAAATAATCTTTCATACAGTCTTTAAATACTTCTTCAGCTTCTCTAATTTTATCTATATCAATATTTAATTCATATTCAGTTCCTCTTAAAGCATGCCACATAACTATTAAGTCTGTCTGACAAGTACCGCCTGATACTGGGGCAGCTGAAAGGTCTATACAATCAGCACCTGCATCTAAAGCAGCTCTATACTGAACAGCACCTATACCAGCAGTTTCATGGCTGTGAACTTGTATATGCATATCAGAACCTAAAAGTTTTCTAGCTTCTTTAACTGTATCATAAACAACTTGAGGAGTTGAAGTACCTGAAGCATCTTTAAAACATACTGAATCAAATTCAACATTATCTTTAATTTGTTTTAATACTTTTGCATAAAAAGCAGCATCATGTGCACCTTCGCATCCTGGAGGCAAAGCCATCATACTAACGCATACTTGGTGTTTTAATCCAGCCTCTTTAATACATTTACCGCTGAAAATAAGATTATTAACATCGTTTAATGCGTCAAAGTTTCTAATAGTTGTAACACCATGTTTTTTGAATAATTGTGCATGCATTTTTATCATTTCTCTAGGCTGAGATTCCAAACCAACTACGTTTACACCTCTTGCCAATGTTTGTAAATTAACGTCTGGACCTACTGTTTTTCTAAAAGTATCCATTACATCAAAAGCATTTTCCTGATTGTAGAAGAAAGCACTTTGGAAAGTTGCACCGCCGCCTGATTCAAAATATGTAACACCTGCTTTAACAAAAGCCTCTACTGCAGGCATAAAATCCTTAGATAATACTCTAGCACCATAAACAGATTGAAAACCATCTCTGAATGCTGTTAGCATAAATTTTACTTCTTTTTTAGCCATTCTTATATCTCCTTAAAAAACTCACTATTACTTAGATTTATTACTGTGAACATGTGCCAAAGCTATAGCTATAGCAACCATTTTATCATTATTTACCGTTTGAACTGGTGCGGGAGAAGATGAAGAATCCTCTTGAGGCGGAGGCATTAATTTATCCACCTGAGCTACAACAGCACTAACTAATTTCATAACGAAAACTAATATAATCAAAAACAATACAACAACGCCCATACCTATGACCATTATTTGTAGAGCTTCCATGATACTACTGTTCATCAAAAATACTCCTATTACTGTAAATTTTTAATAATTCATTATACACTATCTCTTACTTATATACAAGTGTATTTATTACAAAATATAGCTTTTATTTCACAATATCATTGACTTTATAGAAATACTTTATATAATAACTGATATTTATTTAGTTAACTTAATAGGGTAAAATTATGAACATATATTCATCTATCTCGAATATGCCTATAGCTGTTTTTGATTCGGGATTCGGGGGATTAACAGTATTGAAACAATTATTACAGATACTGCCCAATGAAAATTATATATATTTGGGTGATAATGTTAATATACCATATGGGGATAAGTCAGAAGAAGAAATTATTAATCTTACATCAAAAATGGTAGAATTTTTAATAAGCAAAAAATGCAAGATAATTATAATAGCATGCAATACTATATCAGCATGTGCCTATGATATATTAAAACAAAAATATAATATACCTATTATAGAAGTAATATCAAATGGTATAGCTGATGCCTTAAATAAAACAAAAAATAATAATATATCGGTAATGGCTACAGAGTTTACAGTTCATTCTAATGTGTATAAAAATAAAATAAATAAACATAATAAAGAAAGCAAAATTACTCAAATAGCTTGTAAAGAATTATGTCCTATGATAGAAAATGATTGGTACAGCTATGATAATAGATTGGATGTATTAAAAAAATATTTAAAAAATATAGATGAAAAATCAGATACTTTAATACTTGCCTGCACTCATTATCCGCATATAATTGATGATATAAAAAAAACTTTAGAATATAATATTAAAAACTCTATACAAAATATTATAGACCCTGCTTATCATACTTCTATGTCAGTAAAAAAATACTTAGAAAAAAATAATTTAATAAATAAAGGTAAAACTAATGATATTACAATATATACAACCGCATCAGTAGAAAAAGAAGAAAAGATTATAAATATATTTATACCTAAAGATAAAAAATATAAATTAGAACAAATAAAATTATAAATTAATAAATCTCTTTTATGCCGCTGTCAATATCAAATATCCAATGCCTATTAAATACTTTTTTATAAGAATAGCCAAATGGAAACTTACCAATAGATACAGCAAAATACTTGTTTCCATTATTTCTTTGCTTTGAACATATTTTAACTAAATTGTCTGGCATATCCTCCATAATAAAATCGGATAATACCAATACATCAGCATTTTTGAAAGAAGACGTATTCATTACTCTGTTTGCCTCATAAAGTGCTTTGTATATATCAGAGCCGCCATAATAACTTAGTTTTAAAAACTTTAGCAAATCTTCAATACCATTATTTTTAGTAAATCTGCAAGTATATATTTCTGTGCTGAAGTTTATAAGATATGCATTTCTATTTTCTGATAAAGCCTGCATTACCATTTTGAACATTATAGCTTTGGCAATGTATTCGCTAGTTCCTTTCATAGAGCCGCTCGTATCTATGCATATAATCATATCGCCTTTGCCTTCTTTATATCCTGCTTTAACAATGTCAAAATCATTTTCATTAAATACATACGCACTCTTATCAAAACACATAAGCCTATTTTCTATATATTTAAGCTTAAATAATTTTTCACTATCTTCATCGCATAAAAGTGAAAGCTCTTCTGGAACTACATTTTCTATATCTTTAGCAAAATATATACCTACTATCTCCTCTTTAGAACTTATCTTTTTATTGGTATAACTATAAGTATTTTTAAACTCTATATTTTTTAAAGCCTTTTCAATATCAACTCTCTTTCCAATACTGTCGCATATAGTTTCTATTTCTTTTTTATATTCATTAATAAACTCAACCCATCTCTTTAATAAAGATATATCATTTTCTTCAAGCTCCCCTACCCTAAAATCCCATAATACTCCTGTTTTAATCCTTAATATATTTGACATGTATCTTAATTTTTTAATCAAACTAATCCAAGATTCTATATCTGAAATAAATTTATCCCTTCTTTCTTTAACTGTATGAACAAGCCATTCATTATTTTTTTTATTATAAGTTTTCTGCCATGAAGATAAAATATTATTTTTTATAATGTTTAAATTATCAGAATTATGTATTTTATCTTTCCAAAAATCTATACTGCTATCATCTGATATAACACTAAAGCTATTTAAATCATTTATAATATCTTCTTTTGTAGTTTTTATATTTTTATTTTTTAAGCTTTTAATTTTTTTAATGATATTTCTAATTCCGTTTTGTTTTCATCATAAGGATTATTTTCATTAGTAAAAGTATTTAAATCTTTTTTCCATTTTGTTATTTTTATTTCAAGTTCTTCTTCAAGTCTTTTTTCATTAATATTTTCAAAAGAGCCGTAAAAAACTCCTCTTGCCATACTTTCTGTTTTTTTTATTTCATTTCTATATGAATCATTATTAAATTGTTTCATGACTTTCTATTTCGCTTTTTATCCTTTGAGCGTCTAATTTTTCGCTTTCAAGATTATCTATATAAGAATTAAATATATCATCAAAAATATTAAATTTTTCTTCTGAAATAAATATGCTTTTAGTATTTTTTCTATTTGCATTATAATCATTCTTTAAGTTTATAATTATATTTTCAATACTTGATATTAATGAATTAAGAAGTTTGATATATGAAGATTTTTTTCTTTTTCCTGTTTTTTATATCCGATTTTTTCATATAAAAGTCTGGTTCAAACTCTTCTAAAAACTCATAATTTTTTGATAATTTATTTGATACAAAACCATTTACTGAAGTAGCAGAATTTATTTCTACAATGCATTTATCTGTACCATTAAAACTGCATCTGAATTTTTTTGTCTGATTTCTTGATAAATCTAAAGGATAAAAATAACCTTTTTTGCCTAACTGCTTTATTGGTATATATATTATAGTCTCACCTTTATTACCATATTCATCCATATTGATATTTAATGTCTTTGCAATATACGGTTTATCATCAATATTTTCTATATCATAAGTTTTTTCTAATTCATAAAACTCATTATCTATATTTTGCTGAACTCTCTTAAAACTATCTCTCCATTCATTAATATGCTCATTATTAAAACTATATGACTCTCTCACAGCTTTTTCAACTATACTTTCTACAACTTCAATATGCTCTTCCAAACTCCATAAACAATTCTCTATTAAAAAAGCCTCGTAAATATCTGCTTCATATTTATCATTTAAGTACGCTGCTGTTTTCAACAAGTATGATATATGCTGCCATCTTCTGTCCGATACATATATAGAAATATCTCTGTTATCTTCATTAAATTTTTCTATAGAAAGTTTAATTCTGTGAATTATATCAATAACTATTTTTGAGAGTTTTATATTATTAACTTCTTCTCTTATTTTTACCCATTCATCTGATGATATTTTAATCTCTTCATCAATTTGTATATATGAATTAATTTGAGTATTTTGAAGTATCTTTTCAAAATTATCCTTATTTTTCATAGGTCTTACCATCAAACGCATGATAAATCTGTCATACAATGCTTCAAGCCCCTGACCTTCTGGCGGTGTTTCATTGCTTGCAGAAATCAATGCCTTTAATGGTACTTTTATCTCTTTATATCCGTTTTTAAAAACTCTTTCATTTATTATAGTTAGAAGCGTATTAAGTATTGCAGGAGTACTTTTCCAAATCTCATCTAAAAATGCAAAATCACAGTCTGGAAGATATCCTTCTATCTTTCTAATATATCTGTCATTTTTTAACTCTTCTAGGCTAATAGGTCCGAATATATCCTCTGGAGTGCTGAACCTTTGCATCAAATATCCGAAGTATTTCGATTCTTTAAAAGCTGATGATACTCTTTTTGCTATAAAACTTTTAGCTGTACCAGGAGGACCATATAAAAATACTGGCTTTCCTGCTACAGCACTTAAAAATGTTAATGCAACTATTTCTTCTCTTTCATAAAGACCTTCTGAAAGCAGACTAATAATTTTTTCAATTCTTAATTTGGTATTTTTCATATATATGTTTCTCTCTTAATACTCAATACTTTTTAGTATGGATGTAGAACTTATTATAGCATTTTTATTATAAATTGGAATTCTTTATTTTATGTTTATATGGTATAATTAATTTAAATGATATAAACAAAAATTAGGAATAAAAATGATAAGCTATGACAATATGAAATTATTGATATTTGATATGGACGGTACTTTAATAGATAGTGCCAATTTACATTACTACTCATACAGCAACACCTTTAAAGAATACGGTATAGAATTAGACAAAGATTATTACTACAATAAATGTTTTGGCTTACATTATAAAACATTCACAAATAATATATTAAAATTAAACAATAAACTTACAGATGATAATAATAAAAATAATGAACTCATAGAAAAAATACATAATAGAAAAGAAGATATATACTTACAAAATTTGAATATGGTTAATATCCACCCTCTGATTTTGGAAATATTAATTGACAGTAAAAAAAAATCTAAATATACAGCATTAGCAACAACTTCTTCTCCAAAAGGAGTTTATGCTATATTAAAAGAATTCAATCTTGAAAAATTATTTGATTTAGTACTAACAGGAAATGATATACAAAATAAAAAGCCTCACCCAGAAATATTTTTTAAATGCATTGAGTATTTCAATGTAAAAGAAAAAGAAAGCATTATATTTGAAGACAGCGAAGTAGGACTTGAAGCTGCCAATCAAACTAATGCTTGGGTTATAAAAGTAGAAAAGTGGTCAAAGATTTAAGTTATAATATTTTTTATCTTTTAAAAAATTTACTAAAAAACATACTTATAAAGCCATTAGCCCAGCTAAATATACCAATCTTTATTGATATGATTAGATACTCAAAGAAATTCATTTTTTTATCAGATGAAAACTCTATATTCATATTATCATCATCTAAATTTTTTTCAAAGTAGCCATGATGAAAATTAAATTTATGATAGCCCGTGCCATCAAAACCAAAATTATTTGTAAAAGATTTTTTTGAAGGCCAAACACATAACTTTTTATTTTTATACATTGTAAATGAATAATAAATATCCCATAAATTATTTTGAACATAAAAATTATCCTTAACAGATTTCTTTATAGCAAGTAAATGAAACCAAGAAAAAACTCCTCCTAATATTTTATGCTTAATACTTTTATTATACCAAGAAGTATCGCATGTATTCCAATTTATATTATTCCATTTACTCTTCCAAGTACCCCAACCCCAGCTATGAAAAGCGTATGTAAATATAACATCATGTTTATGATTTTTAGTAGCATTTTTATGTGAGAATGCTGTTATAGCCATAACATATTCATCATCTTTATAATAATTCAAAGCATTATTCATAAACTCAAGAAAATATTTATTTGTTTCAATATCATCTTCCAAACCTATAAAATATTCATGATTTTCAAATATTGTGTTTACAGCATTAACAGTAGAATATTTTATACCTAAATTTTTTTGAGCTTCATATATATAAACATTTTTAAAACCATATTTTATAGTTTTTAAATATTCTCTAAGCTCATAAACAGATGCTTCATCTTCTTTTTTTACTAGGTGCATCTGAAAATATATATAAATCAGTATCTGAAGCCAAAGTATTTTTCTTTAAAGCTTCAATAACTCTTTTTGTATGTTCTATTCTATTATAAACTACTAAGCCTACAGGTGCTAAATACATAAAAACTCCTTTAATCTTATAATTATGAAAAATATTTAAAATATTTGTATCAAAGGAATATTCATCAAATTATATATTTGCTTAAAAAAGTTATTATTTTTTATTTTCAAAGTAAACTGAAAAAAATATTAATTTATTTTTTATAATCAAATAATTAATTGAAAGCAGAAATTGATTGTTTAATAAAATCTTTATTAAAATAAAATCTTGCAATGACAATAGAGATTTTTTATTATAAAAAATAGAATATATTTTATAATATATTATTGAGTTTTGAGTTTTGAGTTTTGAGTTTTGAGTTTTGAGTTTTGAGTTTTGAGTTTTGAGTTTTGAGTTTTGAGTTTTGAGTTTTGAGTTTTGAGTTTTGAGTTTTGAGTTTTGAGTTTTGAGTTTTGATATTCATAATAGATAACATTATATTTTATTTATATTAATTTGTCAATGATATATGATGAAAAAAACTATACTGCAAAAATATTTTATAATTACAGTATAGTTAAAACATTAATAAAAAATTATTTTTTATATTTGTTTATAAACTTCTCAACTAAGTCAAATATGTCTTTAGTCCAGAACTGCCAATCTCCATGGTCAGCATCTTTAAGTGCATAAAACTCATATACTCTGTTTTCTTCTTTTAGTTTATCAGCTAAAATCTTACTCTGATTAAAAGGTACTAGAGAATCAGCCATTCCATGTGCCAAAAATATAGGAGGTAAATTATCCGCTTTTGAAATCTCATAATAAGGACTTATTCTTTTAGCTTCTTCTGGAAAATCATAAACATTTTTTCTGCCAATCAAAATGCCTTCTGGGCTATCAGCATCTCCAGTAGTTGAGCCTAAAGGATCATTTCTCATCTCAAGCAAATCTGTAGGAGGATAATATGATATTATTGCATTAATATTAGGTATTGTATTGTCATTTTCGCTTAAAGGTATTGCTGTAAATAATGCAGTATGTGCTCCTGAAGAATCGCCCCAAACAAATATATTATTGGTATCTGCATTATATTTATCAGCATTATTTATCATAAAATTAATAGCATCTCTAGTGTCTTCAATTTGTGCTGGAAAAACTGCATCATCGCTTGGTCTGTATTCTACTATTGCTACGACATAGCCTCTTCTAGCAAAATCTCCAAGTGCAATTAAATTTCTATATACATTCTGCTTTCTCCATGCCGAGCCTTGTATATAAACTATCAATGGATATCTTGCATTAGCGTCAACTTCCAGAAGTCTTGGAACTAATATCTGAAGTGTTAAATCTGTATTGTCTTTACTAGCATAAACAACATTAGGTTTATAATCAATATTGTAAGTAATATTTTTTTGTTCAACTATTATGCTTTTATCTTCATTCGTATACATTGTAAAATTGTTCATATCATTTTCCTTCTTTGAATTAGCGTTATTACATGATATAATAATAGAAAAAATAATAATCATTAAAATAAATATGTTTTTCATTTTCACTCCTTAATATATAACATTATACGTGTATGCAAATACATAATATGATTAATATAAAAAAAATCAACAATAAATTCTACTTGTAAGATTATAAAAAATAAATTATTATTAAAGTATGAACAATTACAATATAAAAAAAATAGCTGTACTCCACCCTACATTCGGATATAATGGCGGAGCTGAAAATGTAATATTATCAAGTGCTGAATATTGGCATAGCATTGGTATAGAAACAGTAATTTATACTTATGGATTAAAAGATAATGCCCCAGATTATATAAATCAAATAAAAACAGATATTACATTAAACCCTTTTATATTTAATAAAACATCTAAATTTTTAGCTAATGAATTAAAAAACTACGATGCAGTTTTAATACATAATTTCCCAGCTACGATATTTTTTGGACTTGCATACAATTATGCTAAAAAAAATAATATAAAATTACCTAAGAGTTTTTGGTACTGCCATGAGCCAAGTGTAAGACTTTATGGATATGATGATGAAAGCTATAAAAGACTTCAAAAAACTTTGGATATAATAGCAAGATACACTATGCATTTAGACAGACTTGGGGTAAGCAAAATAGATTATATAATATCAAACAGTATAAGAACAAAAGAAGGTATTAAAAGAGTTTATAATAGAGAAGCTGAAGTTATATATCCGTGCATTACATCAAATATTGATTTTCTTCCTATAAAAGAAAGCGAACATTTTTTATATATAGGAAGGATAGAAAAACCAAAAAATATAGAAAATGCATTATCCGCTTTTAAAATATTATTAGAAAATATTGATAATAAAGATTTAAAATTTATTATAGCTGGAAAAGGAAGGCATGAAAAATATTTAAAAAACTTTGTAAAAAAAATTAATTTAGAAAAGAATATAATATTTAAAGGTTTTGTATCAGAAGAGGAAAAAAAAGAATTATTAAATAAAAGCTATGCTCTTGTAATGCCTGCTGTAAATGAACCATTTGGACTTACGGTTATGGAGGCATTATACTGCTCCTGCATATCAATAATATCAAATAAGTCTGGAGTTTATGAGGCTGTTAAGGACTATTCTATAAGCTGTAATACAGAAAATATAGAAGAAATTTATAAAGCTATGCTACTATCATATAAAGATAAAGAAATAAAAGAAAAATTCATAAAATTATCTAAGTCATCAATACATAATTTCACGGTATCATCATACAGTGAAAATATGATAAAATACATTGTAAAGTACTTGTAATATTTTCAATATGTATTATAGTTATAATTCACTACTCATTTTATATACAAAATAGTTATAATTAATTAGGAGATTTTATGAGAAATTATACATCTATACCTAGTGCTTTTTTTGAAACAGTACAGAATATGCCGCAAAGTCCTGCATATAGATATAGAAATAATAATGATGAAAAAGTTACAATTACATATAAAAAACTCTATGATAAAGTAAATGCAATAGCCAAAGCATTTGAAGTAAAAGGATTAGCACAAAAACATGTAGCTATATTTTCTGAAAACAGAATAGAATGGTTTGTATGCGATATGGCACTATTGGCATTAGGTTCTGCCGATGTACCTAGAGGTATAGATTCCACTTCTGATGAGTTAAACTATATAATAGAACACAGCGAAGCTGAAGCCGTACTTGTAGAAAATAAATATGTATTTGAAAAAATAAAAAAACATCATAGAGATTTATCATTAATAGTTTTGCTTGACAGTTCTATGCATGACCCTGAAAATAATATATATGCTTTTGATAAATTTGAAGAACTTGGAGAGGAACATTTAAAAGGCGATGAAGAGTTCGCCATAAAAAAAGCAGCCAAATTAACAAATCAAAGCACAGCAACTATAATATATACTTCTGGCACAACTGGAAAACCTAAAGGTGTAATACTCACTCATGGAAATATACTTCATAATGTGAGAGTTCTCCCAGATATAATAAAATTAAAAGCAGGAGAAAAACTTTTAACTATTCTTCCTATATGGCATATATATGAAAGAACAATATCATATGTAACTGCTATAATAGGCTGTTTTACCGCTATAACAAATAAAAGATATTTAAAAAATGATTTTACAGAAGAAAAACCAGATATATTTATTTCAGTACCTGCCATATGGGTTAATATATATAATACTGTGATGAAAAATATAGACAGAAAAAATGTATTTCTAAAGAAGTTTATTAAGTTTATAATAAAAAGATCTATAAGCTATATAAGAAGTGTAAGATATCAAAATGATTTAGTTTATCTTATTGGAGATGAAAAAAGAGAAGATAAAAAAGCAGAATATAGCATAGGAATGTTTGATCCTCTATTTCATAAAATGGCTAAAAAAATGGTATACAGTAAAATAATGGAATTAACAGGGGGAAAGATACGTCTTACAATATCAGGAGGCGGTGCATTACCTATGTATATTGAGGATTTTGTTGAGGCAGTGGGTATAAATCTAGTAGTCGGCTGGGGAATAACAGAAACTTCTCCAGTAGTTACATTAAGATCTCCGTACAAAAATTACAGAGGAACATGCGGAGCTCCTATTCCAGAAGTGAGAATTGAAATTAGAGATAAAGACGGTAATCCATGTAAAGATGGAGTTATGGGAGTTTGCTGGATTAAAGGACCGAATATATTTAAAGAATATTATAAAGACCCCGAATTAACCGCACAGGCAAAAATAGATGATTTCTTTAATTCTGGAGACTTGGGAACATATACTCAGGAAGGAGAAATAGTTTTAACAGGAAGGGCTAAAGAAACTATTGTTCTTCTTACTGGTGAAAATGTAGAGCCTCAGCCTATAGAAAATAAGGCTATGGAATCAAGCTATATATCACAGATAATGCTTGTAGGTCAGGATAAAGCATCTACTGGTGCAATAGTAGTTATCAATAAAGAAAATATTAAATACCATTTTGATAAAGAAAAGATTGCCTACGATGAAAAAAATCTTGCCTCTTCAAAAGAAGTTTATAAACTTATAAGAGAAGAATTAGACAGACTTATCAATTATAAAAATGGTTTCAGACCTTATGAAGCTATAGCAAAAATTATTATAACTGATGAAGAGTTTACCATTGAAAACGGACTTCTTACACAGTCTCTAAAAATAAAAAGAGCCAATGTTACAGAAGCATATAAAGATAAAATAGAGGCTCTATACGAGAAAAAATTATAATAATATAAAATATTTTTAATTTAGTATGATACTACTATCATGCTAAATTAATCCATATATACTTCTTAATTATTTTTTAATCTAAAATATTCTATTGCTTTAATAAGCTCATTAGCCTCATTTAATAATGACTCTGATGCGGAAGTAGCTTCAGTAACTAAAGAAGCATTCTTCTGTAAGGCTGCATCCATATTATTAATAGCTATATTTATTTGTTCTATGCCTCTTTCCTGTTCCTGAGCTGCTGTATTTATTCTGTCCATCAAAGAAGAGGCATTATCCATCTTTTCAGATATTTCCATAAATATATCCTTAGATTCTTTAACACTTTTAGCAGCTAAATTAATTTTTTCATTACTGTCATTGATTAATGAAGTAATATTTTTTACTGATTCCTGAGTATTCTGTGCTAAGTTTCTTACCTCGCTTGCCACTACAGCAAAACCTCTTCCCTGCTCTCCTGCACGTGCTGCCTCTACAGAAGCATTTAATGCTAGTATATTAGTTTGAAAAGCAATATTTTCTATAAGTTTGGTAATATCCATAATCTTATTGCTTGCCTCATAAACATCATCCATTTTGCTTACACTGTCCTCTACTATTTCACCTGCCTTATTCAAATGATCTTTAGCCTCTGATACCATAGCAGTGCTTGATGCAACATTTTCTGCAGACTCTTTAATAGCACTAGCCATCTCATTCATAGAAGCTGCAGTCTCTTCCAAACTTGAAGCCTGAGACTCTGTTCTTTCAGATAAATCATTATTTCCCATTAAAACTTGATTTGCTGCTGTAGAAACTTGTTCGGCTGAGCTTTTTACAGTATGAATAATTTTGTTAAAATTGTTCATAGATTTATCCCAGCCTCTTGCTATATCACCCCATTCATCTTTTCTTTTATCAAAGCCTTTAGGCATAGACACGGTCAAATCTCCATTAGACATATCTAAAATATCTCTAGCCAAAGAATTAATAATATCAGACACTTTTTTCTTGATAATAAATGGTATGAATACAGCAAATATAATAACAATCAGTGCTAATATGATAATAAGAAAATTTCTCATAATGATACTGTCTTTCAATATTATATCTTTAGGGGCTGCTAATTCTAATCCCCAATATACCCCTTTTGATATTTCTATAGGTGTAAAAGCATAAGTAAAATGTTTTTTTCCGCTTTCACCATATGCTTCTATTATTGAAAACTTTCCAGCCTGTATATTTTCAAATATATTATATTGTTTGTAATGAGGATATACTTCATAAATGTTTTTTGAAATATCATTTTTACTAAGTGTATCATATACTAAAGATCCGTTCTGGTCATAAAGCATTATTAAAGTACCTTCAAAAGGTGCAATATCTTTAAGCAAAGAAGTAACAGAATCCACGAATATATCAACATAAATAACACCTATAAATTTATTATTTGGTTTGATAGGTATGCATAATGTAAAAAGTACTGTTCCAACATTAACTGTAGAATTATAAACTCCAGATACATATATATCTCCAGTTCTTTTAGGTTCTGTGTAATAATCCGCATTAAAAGTATCTATTGATAAATATGCTTCTCCATTTCTTGATATATAATAATTAAATCTGCCGTTAGCAGTTCTATATTCTGAATTTGTATAATCTGCATCATTATCTAAAGCATTAGGTTCAAAAGCTATTGAAAGACCATTTATATCATCAGGAAGGCTATTGAAAAATACTGAAGTTAATTGTTTATAAGTTTCTCTTTCTCTTATTCCTCTGTTATAGATGTTTTCTATATTAACTTTAAGCCCCATTACATTATATAAATGATTATTTATTGTATCTTTTATACTATTTGCCTC
This sequence comes from Brachyspira sp. G79, assembly GCF_002379365.1. GTDB lineage: Bacteria > Spirochaetota > Brachyspiria > Brachyspirales > Brachyspiraceae > Brachyspira. The sequence goes on from NZ_JQIU01000008.1 coordinate 576,978, forward strand.
TTTTAAAGAAGTCTCTTCTAATATTTTATATGACAGCCTTTTACTTATATTCCCGCTGTATATTGTTATAAATCCGTTTGCTAAAATTATAATTAATATAATTGGAATTAATATTGAAATAGTAATTTGAAATTGTAGACCAACTTTTTTAAACATGATTATCCTGCCCATACTGCTTGATTACAAATTTAATTTATTAAAAAAGAATTTTACTAATATAACCTAATATAACAATGTAAATTAGTAGAAAGATATTATCACAGAGAAATAAAAAAGTCAATAAAAATTTATAACAAATCAAATTTATTTAATAAATAATAATATTTGTTTAATAAAAAATCATATTTATTTTATAATAAGAAAAAATACAAAAAAACTCTTGATTTTTTATCATTCTGCTAATAGAATGTACGCATTACAATTTTACAATAAATAACAATTTTATTAAATGGAGAAATAATTATGAGTTTCAGAGAAAATAGTTCTTTAAGAAGCGACAGAGTATTAAAAGGTGATGAAAGAGCACCAAATAGATCATTGTTCTATTCTATGGGTTATACAGATGAAGAATTAAAAAGACCTCTGATTGGAATTATTTCTGCATACAGTGAAATTGTACCCGGACATATACATCTTGATAAACTCTCGCAGGCTGTTAAAGCTGGAGTTTTAATAGGAGGAGGTACTCCTATACTTATACCTTCAATAGGTGTATGCGACGGTATAGCTATGGGACATTTGGGAATGAAATATTCTCTTCCTTCAAGAGAGTTAATAGCTGATTCTGTTGAAAGTATGGTTATAGCACATGGTTTAGACGGAGTTGTACTAGTACCTAACTGCGATAAAATAGTTCCTGGTATGATAATGGGACTTTTAAGAATGAATATACCTGGTATAGTAATAAGCGGAGGAGCTATGCTTCCGGGGGATCATGGCGATGAGAAAATAAGTTTATCAAATATATTTGAGGCAGTAGGAGCAAAAAAGGCTAATCTTATAAATGATAAAGAATTAGAAGAATACGCACAAAATACATGTCCAAGCTGCGGTTCTTGTGCTGGTATGTATACTGCAAATAGTATGAACTGTCTTTCTGAGGCTTTAGGTATAGCTTTACCAGGTAATGGAACAATACCTGCTGTATATTCTGCTAGAACTTTGCTTGCTAAAAAAGCTGGAATACAGGTTATGGAATTATTAAAAAGAAATATAAAACCATTGGATATAATAACTCCAGAATCATTCAAAAACGCTCTTGCTGTTGACATGGCATTAGGCTGCTCTACAAACAGTGTTCTTCACTTACTTGCTATAGCTAATGAGGCTGGTATTCCAATAGATTTAAAAACTATCAATGAAGTAAGCGACCGCACTCCTAACCTATGCCATTTAGCTCCTGCAGGACATAATTATATAGAAGATTTATACAAAGCTGGCGGAATACCTGCTGTTATGAAAGAGCTTGACAAGGGGGGATTTATAAATACTTCCCTTCTTACTGCTACTGGTAAAACAATAGCTGAAAATATAAAAGATGCTGTTAATAAAAATAATAATGTTTTAAGAAATATAGAAAACCCTTACAGTAAAACAGGCGGAATTGCTGTACTTTGGGGTAATATAGCTAAAGACGGATGCGTTGTTAAACGTTCTGCTGTTGCCGATGAGATGCTTGTACATAAAGGACCTGCTAGAGTATTTGACAGTGAAGAAGAGGCAATATCAGCAATATATGCAGGTAAAATAAATAAAGGCGATGTTGTAGTTATAAGATATGAAGGACCTAAAGGCGGACCTGGTATGCGTGAAATGCTTAACCCTACTTCTGCTCTTGCTGGTATGAAACTAGATAAAGATGTTGCTTTAATTACTGATGGAAGATTTTCTGGTGCTTCAAGAGGTGCTTCTATAGGACACGTTTCTCCAGAGGCTGCAAGCGGTGGTGAAATAGCCTTTATAAAAGAAAATGACATCATTAGTATAGACATTCCTAATCATAAAATCAATTTAGAAATCTCTGATGAAGAAATGGAAAAAAGAAGAAAAGAGATTGCTATTAAACCTTTAGAAGAAATTAGAGGCTGGCTTGGAAGATATAGAAAACTTGTTCAGTCTGCTAATACTGGTGCTATATTAAAATAATTTTTAATGAAAAACAAATTGATGTTATAGTTAAGAGAATAGACTATAACATCAAATAAAAGCACTAATAATCTAAAAGTCATAACAAAAAATTAATATTACAGACTGCTTGGTTCCTATCTTTTAAGCCAGGATAAAAATTGTTTAGTTTATAGCGGATATAAGCGTAGACTAAATTTGTTTTAAACAAAAAATTTTTTATAAGGAGAGAAATATGATTATTAATTTCAATATATATGATATAGAAATACATACATTATATAAATAAAAAATAATTTAATAAATTAAAAACAACTTACTTAAAATTTAAATAATAATATTAATTACAAGGATTGAAAAATGAGTACAGAAAATTTATTTTTACCTAATTTTAGTATAGGAAAAGACGCTTATAAATATATATATGATATATGTTCAAATTATGGAAACAAAGCCGTTATAATATCTGGAAAAAAATCTCTTCAGGCATCAATAGAACTTATACTGCATAATATAAAAGATATAAACATAACTGGAATGCTTCACTACGGAGGTAATTCTACTTTTGAAAATGTTGATTTCCTTAAAGAAAAAAAAGCTGTAATGGAAGCGGATATGATATTTGCTGTAGGAGGCGGAAGAGCATTAGACACATCAAAAGTTTTAGCAGATATGATGAATAAGCCTATATTTACATTTCCAACATTAGCTTCAAACTGTGCTGCTGTAACTTGTTCATCTGTTATATATTATAATGACGGAAGTTTCAGGGAAATGTTCAATTTGAAAAGACCGCCTTTACATACATTTATAAATACTGAAGTTATATTAAACTCTCCTGAAAATTATTTTATAGCTGGTATATCAGATGCACTTTCTAAACAATATAAAGCATTATTATACACAAGAGATGAAAATTTAAATTATAAAAATTTTTTAGGTATAGAAGTTATAAAAAATTGCTCTAATGATATATTGAAATATTATTCAGAAGCGGCAGATGATTTCAGGAATAAAAAAGTAACAGATGCTCTAAACAGAGTTATACTTCATATAATATACACAGTAGGATTAACATCTATAATGATAAAAGATAATTATCATATGTCTTTACACAACAGATTAATAAAATTAAAAAGAATAGGAGAAAAAGTGCTGCATGGCGAATTAGTATCATATGGTATATTACTGCTTCTTACTATAGACAAACAATACGATGCCAGAGAGGATATTTTTAAGTTTAATAAATTTATGTCTCTTCCTACATGCTTAAAAGATATAGGCATAAATAATTTTAGCTTAGAAGATGAAGATTTTAATACAGCATTAGATGGTACACTTGCCCTTGATGAGTTAAATATAAGTACATATAAAGCTGATAAAGAAATGATATTAAAAGCCATCATAGATTTAGAAGAATATAATAATAGTCAGTACCTAAAATAAAAAAGTATATGTTTAAACAATGGACTTTAATATTAAAGCCCATTGTTTATTACTAACTCCCAATAATAAAAAAATCAATTAATTTAGATATTATTCTCTTACCCTTAAAGAAGCGTTATTTATATTAAGTTTATAAAGCTCATCAATGAATGAAACAGCGAAACTAGCAGGAGCGTTAGCCTTTTTTGAAGCCATATCTCCAGCCTCAGCCATTATACACATAGCAGAAGATGCAGCAATTAAAGGTTCAGATACCGCAAGCATAGCAGCAGTAATTGCCGTAGAAGTACAGCCCATACCAGTATTTAATGACATCAAAGGAGATCCTCCGCTTACATATAATACTCTATTTCCGTCTGTTACAATATCAGTTTCTCCGCTTATGCTTACAACAGTATTATATTCTTTGGCTAAATGTTTACCAGCCTCCAGTGCCATATTAACATTAGCAGTGCTGTCTACTCCTTTAGTTTTGATACTCTCACCAGCAAGCACCATTATCTCAGAGGCATTTCCTCTTATTACTTGAGGACTGTAATTTTTCATTATATCTATAGAAGTTTTAGTTCTTAATTTTGTTGCCCCAGCACCCACAGGATCAAGCACAAAAGGAACATTTTTTTTATTTGCTATTTTGCATGCACTATGCATAGCCTCAATAGAAATAGAAGTTAATGTTCCGATATTAATAACAAGTGATGAAGCAATAGAAAGCATATCTTCAAACTCTTCTTTTTCAAATGTCATAACTGGAGAAGCACCTACTGCAAGCAAGGCATTAGCAGTAATCTGCATAACAACATAATTGGTAATGTTATGAACTAATGGACTTTTCGCTTTCATATCAGTAATTGCTTTAGATATTTCCTCTTGTGTCATATATTAATCCTTAAAAATAAAAATTATTAGGAAAACTTTATTGGATTATTTTTAGATGTGCAAAAATGAATTGAGTACAAAATATTTCCCTACACTGGCATTATCCAACAGGTTATAAGGGTCTAAGTTCATCTATAAAACTTAATAAATAAAACTTACTCTCAGCCTTTTAAAGCTCCCCTAATTTCTATACATTATAGAATAAAATTATAATTAATCAATAGTTATATCCATACATTCTATTTTTTTTATTTTATTTTTTATTATATTCTTTAATATATTTAAAACTTCTGAATAATTAGGATCTTTTACAACATTATTTAATTGCAATGGATCTTTTTTCAAATCATATAATATATAACTTTGATAATGCATACTATCCTTATCTTTAGCAGGATTTTTATTAGGATCGTAAATAGCAAATGTATACTCAGGAGTTCTTATAGCTCTTCCAACAAAACTTTCACTTATTTGTAAGAATGCAATATTTTCATGATTATTATCAGCTATAATATCCTGTATAGCTTCTCCATCCATATTATTATTTTCTATTCCTGCAATTTTTAATATAGTAGGCGGAAGATCTATTAAGCTTATGATCTTTTCTTCTCTTTTTGAAGAATTAAAATCCCCACCCCTTATTATAAGCGGAACATGTATTGCAGCATCTTCGCATGCTCTCTTATAATCATCATATCCATACTCAGGCAATGATTTATTTCTAGTTCTAAAATGAGACCCATGATCACTAGTATATATTATAATTGTATCGTCTAATAATTTTTTTTCTTCTAATTTTTCTCTTATTCTTCCAAAATTATAATCTATAGAATTACAAGCCCCCAAATAATCTGCATAATTTTCTTTAGAATCGCCATAGCCCAATGCTTTAATATCTTCTGGTATTTTACAATTGCCAAATTTTTCTTTAGAATAAAGAGGACCCTCATATTTATTTTTATTATTTTGATGATGAGGCTCTAAATATGATATAAATAAAAAGAAAGGTTTATCATTATTTCTCTTATCTAAAAAATCTAAAGCATAATCAGTTACCGCATCAACCCTATATTTTTCAAATTCTACTTTATTCATATCCTTATCAAATAAATATCCTTTAAATCCATCTGAAGTAAACTCAAGCACATCTGATGCTACCCAATAATCTTTATATCCACCTCTTTTTTTCTCTGGTATTGGATTAAATATATAATCTTCTTTAGAAGTATCCCTTCCAAGTCCATCAGTAGCTAAGTGCCATTTTCCAACATAAGCAGTTTGGTATCCATTTTCATTTAATAATTTTGCTATTGTAGTAATATTTTCAGGTAAAGATATAGCATTGACAAACACTCCAGCCTTTGAAGAATATAATCCTGTTTGCAAAGATGCTCTGGCAGGACCGCATACAGGCTGACATGTAAAAGTATTATCAAAAATAGTACCCTCATGTCCTAATTTATCCAAATTTGGTGTTACATCTAGTTCCTGCCCGTATATTCCCATTGTATCCCATCTTTGCTGATCTGAAAAAACAAATAAAATATTTTTTTTCATATTCAATTTCTCCTTAATTTATTATGACTATTTATATTTATTATACTCTTCTAATATTCCTAATTTTATATATTCTTCTATTGGGGCTTCATTTTCTATCATCAATAAAACCATATTTTTAATCATTTCTTTTTTTATATTTTCATCTTCTATAGGGGTTTCTTGTTTATGATCATTTAATAAATCATATAAAACCCAGTCCAATTTATCTATTAAAGTCATCTTTTTAGGCAAAGTCAAATATTCTATTTTCATAACCTTGCATCCTTTGGTAAAACTAAAACCATTATGAAGTTCCATAGTTTTTAGTTCATCCATACTAAAAAAATCAATCATATGAGTAGGCATCAAAGTATAATTATATAAATGTATATCTTCTTTATTTGTGTAACCTTTCATAAGAATATACCTACCGTCAGTAATGCATATTTGATTGGCATGCATTCCAAATAAGGCATATTCTCTAATTTGATTATCATTCTTTATAGTTTCTTTTAAAGAAAAACCTTTCATATCCTTTGTCTTTTCAATACCAAAAAAATCTAAAATAGTAACAGGTATATCTATAGTCTGAACCAATGCTTTTCTTCTTTGCTCTATGTTTTTTGATTCATTATTTTTTGTTTCATATATAAAAAGAGGTATATTTGATATTTCATTATATAACTGATGTATATTTTTTCCCCAGCAATTATGCTCACCTAATAAAAAACCATGATCTGTATTAACTATTAAAACAATATCTTCTTTTGAATTATCAATATAGTCTAAAAGCTTACCAAGATAATTATCGCACATAGATAATAAAGCGGCATACATATATCTGCAATGCTCAACTTCATCATTATTTTCTTCTACCTTTGAATAGTTTGGCCAATCAAAATATAAATCATCATAATTAAAATCATAATTGTTTTTATATTTATCATAAGTAAAATATGGTTCATGCGGATCAAAGCATTCTATCTGTAAAAACCAATTATCCTTGGTTATATTATTATTTAAAAAATCGAATGCTAACTGAAATACCTTCCTTAAAGGATGATCATTTTCATTTTTCATATATTCTCTATTTATTCGATCTTGTTTATTAACAATACCTAAATACTTTTCAGGTAAATCAAAAAAACCTAAATCAGCTTTCCAATGATCAGCCTCTTGTCCTCTTACAATTTCCCAGCTATTATACCTGTTATGATAAGTAGCCCCTCCGTCTTCCCAATAATGAAGATGATCGCTTATTAAATGAGTATATATTCCATTTTTTTTTAATATTTCTATAGCAGAATCATCAAAAGGTTCTAATGGTCCCCAACTTCTATGCAAAAAATTATATCTTGCTGTATGAAGTTCTCTTCTTGCTGGCATACAAGGTAAACTTCCAGCATAACAATTATCAAATGTAACAGCTTTTTCTGCTAATCTTTTAAAATTAGGAGTTTTAGTCCAAGTGCATCCATATGGTTCTAAAAAATGTTTATTAAGAGAATCAAACATCAGCATTATAAGCTTCATATAATTCTACCACCATTTAATCAAATCAGTTACATAATTTCTAAGTCTGACAAATTCTTTATCAGCAATATCTCTAGGTCTAGGCATATTATTTTCTACTATAGTTTTTACTTTTGTAGGTTTATTAGTAAGCACCATAATATTTTCACCCAAATAAACAGCTTCTTCTATATTATGAGTAATAAAAATAACTGTTGTTTTAGTTCTCTGCCAAAGTTTTACTAATTCATCTTCAAGTTTATATCTAAGTTCTATATCTAATTGAGCATAAGGCTCATCCATAAGTAAAAGCTCCGGATACATAGCAAAAGCTCTAGCTATTACAACTCTTTGAAGCATACTAGCTGACAGTTCATATGGATAATATTTTCTAAATTTACTAAGCCCTACTATCTCTATAAATTCATCTACCCTTCTCTTCTTTTCTTCTTTTGGAATTTTTTTCACATCAAGACTAAATGCAACATTTTCTTCCACATTTCTCCAAGGCATAGTAGAGTTTTCTTGAAAAATATATGCTATATTATGTTTTTTTAAATTTACAGGCTCATCATCGATAAGTATCTCACCAGATGTTATATCGTAAAGTTTAGTTAAGCTATTCAAGAAAGTAGTCTTTCCACATCCTGTGGGTCCTACAACACATAATAAATCACCCTTATTAACATTAAATGAAATATTATCTAAAACTAGCAAATCTCCAAATTTTTTAACTAAATTATTAACTTTTACTTTTATTTCTTTTTCCATAAAAAACAACTCTTAATAATAATTAAACTATTCTATCAGATACCAATGCAGATAATTCTTTCCTTAAACTTAAAAACTTACTATCTACATAGCTTCTAGGTCTTGGCAAATCAATAATATATTCTTTATCTATAGAAGTAGGACATTCATTTAAAACTACAATCCTGTCGGCAAGGTATATAGCCTCTTCTACATTATTAGTAACAAATACTATTGTTCTTTTTTCTTTTTCCCATATTCTAACTAATTCTTCCTGCATAAGATATCTAGTCTGTGCATCAAGAGCTCCAAAAGGCTCATCCATAAGCATAACAGCAGGTTCATTACAATAAGCCCTTGCAATACCAACTCGTTGTTTCATTCCTCCTGAAATTTGAATAGGGTAAGAATTTTCAAAACCATTAAGCCCGACCAAATCTATATAATACTGAGCTTTTTCTCTTCTTGTTTTTTTATCGATACCTCTTATTCTTGGTCCATATTCTACATTTCCCATAACAGTATACCAAGGAAATAAAGATATAGTCTGATATACAACACCTCTATCTATACCAGGTCCCTTTACAGGCTTATCATTAACTATAACCTCTCCAGAAGTAGTTTTTTCAAGCCCTGCAATTATATTAATAATTGTAGTTTTTCCGCATTGACCAGGACCAAAAAAAGCTAAAAATTCATTTTCTTTAACTTTTAAATTTAAAGATTTTATTACTTCAAAATTTGTATTTTTAGTTACAAAAGTTTTAGAAATATTTTTCAGTTCTATCATATATTTTACGAATTCTTGTTCCATGAGCATAATTTATCCTCTACTTTTCTCATAATGATAGCCAAAATATATCCTACTATACCTATTGCCATTATACCAACTAATATTTGTGTAGTATTATTAGTTTCCTGTCCATTAATTATAACCCATCCTGCCCCTTCAGAAGATCTCACCATCTCAGCACCAACAACAGTAGCCCAGCTAACAGAAACAGCTACCTGCAAACCTGCAAATATAACTGGTACAGAAGAAGGTAATACTACAGTAAACAAAGTTTGTATTTCATTAGCTCCAAGCATTTTAGAAGCACCTATTAAAGTTTTATCTACATTTTTTGCACCATAATATGCATTCAAAGTAATTGTATTGAAAGCAGCTAAAAATATTAAAAAATATTTTGAAAGCTCTCCAAGACCAAACCATAATATAGCTATTGGTATCCATGCTATAGGAGGTATAGGTCTTATCAATTGATATATAGGATCAAATACTGCACAAATATATCTATTCCAACCCATCAAAACTCCCAAGGTAATACCTAATATTGCAGCTACAACATAAGCTATTAAAACTCTGGATAAACTCCATGCTACATGTCCTATAATAGAATATTTACCTATTGGCTTAACTAATGTATAGAAAAACTCATATATTACAGTAAAAGGACCCGGCATTAATTTTCCAAGCTCGCTGAAAGAAACTGCTAACTGCCATATAATTATAAAAACTACAATAGATATTACAGCAGCAAAAAATGACAGATACATATCTTTGAATTTACTACCTTTCATCACCATTTTGCTCCTCTTAGTATTAGTTTTTCAATCAAACCTATTAAATAGGTTAATATAGAACCTATAATACCTATAGCTATCATTCCTGCTATAATAATGTCAGTTCTATACATACCTCTTGACTGCTGAATCATAAAACCAAGACCTTTAGTAGAAGCTAATAATTCTGCAGCTACCAAAGCAGTCCAAGAAGCTCCTAAAGCAGATCTGACACCTGTTAAAATCATAGGAACAGAAGTAGGTATAGCTATCATATATAACAATTGCCAATTAGAAGCACCTGATGTTTTTCCTACCCATATATGAACATCTTTAGTTTGTCTAATTCCGCTATAAGAATTAACCACACAGGCTATAAACGATGATAAAAATATTACCATAGCCTTAGACATTATTCCTATACCAAAAAATATTATCATAAGAGGTATCCAGGCTATTCCTGGAATTGGACGAAGCAAATCAAAAAGAGGTCTTACAAACATATCTACAGGCTTATACCAAGCCATTAATATACCCAATGGAATTCCTATGATTAAACCTAAAAAATAACCTATTAAAGTTATCTGCAAGCTAGAAGCCATATGCTCTATCATAGTAGCTCCATCAGGTGATTTGTCATACAATTTTACTATAAAAGTTTTAATAACTGTTATAGGGCTAGGAAGTAAAGATGGTGTAAATATTTTCATTACATCGGTAACCAAGTACCATATAAATAATAATAAAAATATTGATAATGCTGATATTAAAATATATTTGGCATTTTTCATATACACCCTCTCATTTTTTATTTACTTACTTATCAACTTTTACGTCTATACCCAAAGCATCTTTTATAACAGATACATCATAAGATTTTTGAACATTTGGTAATGTATCTTTGGATATTTTATTATCTTCATAGAAGAATTCAGCAGTTCCTGTCATACCATCACCAAATACATAAGTATCTTCCTGCATCATAGCTGGAGTGACATAAACCTTATAATTGATATCATTATCTAAAGTTTTATCATCATAAACCCTTCCATTTCTTTCAAACCAATCTTTTTCAAAGTCATATCTTGTCTGATAGTCAGAAAGTATTTCAGAAGCTTTATAAGTTGCCCTGATAAATTTAACAACATCTTCTCTTCTTTCTTCCAAAAATTTAGTGCCTACATATATTCCATCCATAGATACAACATCAGTAGCATCTTCAAAAGTAGCAGCTAAAATATAACCTGCTTCCCTAGCTTGGAAAGAATGAGGAGGACTAGCAGCTATAGCATCGCCTTCACCTGCTATAAATGCCTGATATGCAGGACCATTATCCATATGTATCATTTTTATATCATTTCCTCCAAGACCAAATTTCTTAGCATAACCTATGGCATTAAATTGTGCTGTAGTACCTAAAGGACCAAGTATCTGCAAGCCTCTTACTGTTTCAACACTTCCTAAAATATTTGAATTTCCTGGAACTTTTCCAACTTCTTTTGCTATAGGACTGTCTTGTCTTACAAATATTCCCATACCGCCTGTAGTATTAACTTCTCCAATCCATTTTGCATTACCTTGTGCTAATGCAAATACAGAAGCCAAACCGCTAGCTGCTATATCTATTTCTCCAGCTGCAAAAGCTTCATTTATTGGAGCACCGCTGGCAAATGTTAAAATTTCTATTTCAATACCTTCATCAGCATACATGTTATTTTCTAAAGCATAAGCTATAGGTAAAGCAACAGTATTTACCATTGTTCCGACACGTATCTTCTTTGAAGAAGAAGATTTTGTACCGCATGATATTAAAATAGAAACCAACAATAACAATGCAAGAATATATTTCTTCATATGATACTCCTCATATATTTATATTACCCTATCAGTATAGTAAAAAAATGTCTAGAATTCAACTATATATTGAAATTTATACCATTTCATATTAAGATATGGCAATGAATAATGTATCTGTATTAATCAAACCCTCATCATCTTTATGCAATATAAAATGCAAATACTGCTTTTACATAGATGAAGCAAAAAATAGAAAAATAGAAAATAACGGTATTATGACTGAAAAAGTAATGACAGCCATAATAGATAAAGTATTTCAAAATGCTGATAAAAATGTATTGTTTTCATTTCAAGGCGGAGAGCCTACTACTGCAGGAATAGAATATTTTAATTCGTTTATAGATTATGTTAATAATAGAAATAAAAAAAATATTAATATAAATTACAGTATACAAACTAATGGTATATTAATAGATGATAAATGGTGTGAGTTATTCAAAAAAAATAATTTCTTAGTCGGACTTTCTTTTGATATGATAAAAGATATTCATGATAAATATAGAACAGACAAAATGGGAAATGCCACATACAATAAAGTATTGGAAACTAAAAAATTATTTGATGCATTTAACATAGAATACAATATACTCACAGTATTAACATCTGAACTATCTAAATATCCTAAAGATGTATACAAAAAGATTAAAAAAACTCAATATAAAATATACTCAGTTTATACCATGTCTCTCTGAAATAAATTCATACAGTAATGAATATTCTATAAAACCAAAAGAGTTTGCAAATTTCTATAAAGAAATATTTTCATTATGGAAGGAAGATTTTTTTAATAATAATTATTACAGCATTCAGTTCTTTGATAATATAATACCATTATTGGGAGGCGGATATACGCCTATGACCTGCGGTATAAACGGAATATGTACAAATCAGATGATAATAGAAAGTAATGGAGATGTTTTTCCTTGCGATTTTTACTGCGTGGATAATTATAAATTAGGTAATATAGCAGACGAAGATTTTGATAATATTTATTACAATCAAAAAGCTAAAGATTTTATTAATGAAAAGACTGATATAATAAATAATGATGATTATAAATTATGCCGTTTATGCAGGTATTTTAAAATATGCCGACTAGGATGCAAAAGAATGTTAGAAAATATGTATATAGATAATAAAGATAAAACTTTTTGTGGATATAAAGATTTTCTTGATTATAGTATAAATGACATAATAAAAGTATGGAAAATTGTATCAAAATAGAAATTATAATAGCTGCTATTTATGAAAATGATCGTAAATATTATTAGCTACTTTATAACTAATACCAGGTATATTTCTTATGCTTTCAAAAGATGCATTTTTTATATTATCTATATTTATAAAATGAGCATATAGTTTTTCTATTCCTTTTTTTCCTAATCCATTTATACCTTCAAGCTCGCTTTTAACCATCTCTCTGCTTCTTTTCTTACCATGACTAGTATTAACCCATCTATGCGTTTCATCTCTTACCTTCTGTAAAAAAAGTCTTGCTGGTTCATTATCACTAAGTCTTACTGGTTCATTTCTATTGGGCAAATATATCTCTTCAAATTTTTTAGCTAATGCCATTATAGGCTGACCTTTTATATCAAGTTCTTTCAATGCCTCTATTGCTGAATTGAGCTGTCCCTTTCCTCCGTCTATAAGTATCAAGTCTGGAAAAGTAAGATTCTCATCTCTAAGCCTTTTATATCTTCTATATACCGCCTCTTTTATAGAAGCAAAATCATCTATTCCAGTAACTGTTTTCATATTAAATATTCTGTAATTTTTATTATCTGATACCCCATTAACAAAACGCACCATTCCAGCCATAGTATAGCTTCCCTGAATATGGGCTATATCGAAAGATTCTATTATACTAGGAGCTTTTTTAAGTTTAAATATTTCCTTAAGTCTTGTTATGCCAAGAGGAACTTCTCTGATAAGTGCTTTTTCTCTAAATATATGTTTAGCATTTTCATTTGCTATGGACATCAAACCTTTTCTGCTTTTATCAAATTTTATATCAACTTCTCTGCCTGATATTTGTTTTAAATAATCTTTTATAATATCAATATCCATAACAGCAAAATCTACAGATATGGACGCAGGTATCAAATTAGCATGAGTGTAATACTGAGTAAAGAAGGCAGAAAGTATCTCAGAATATTTTGATACGCCTTTTTCTGCATAATATTCATCATTATTAGGAGACTGCATACTGAAAGTTTTTCTGTCTGCAAGTTTTCCTCCTTTAACTGATAATATAACTATTATATAATTTCCATTTTCTCCATAAGCTCCTATTATATCAATATCATCGCTCTCTGGAATATATATGCTCTGCTCTACTGTTATATATTTAAGCAAATCAATTTTATCCCTCAAATCTTTTGCAGCCTCAAATTCTAACTTTTCTGCATGCTGAAACATATCCTGTCTTAGTCTTGCAGAAAGCTCATCAACATTTCCTTCAAGCACCATAATGGCATCATCAATAGTTTTATCATAATCTTCTTCATTTATCAAATCCGCACAAGGAGCAGTACATTTTCCTATATGATAATAAAGGCAAGGTCTTATGGGCTTTTTCAATGGGAAATCATATTTGCATCTTCTTAACTTAAAATTATCTATAACAAACTTTACTATATTATCAGCCTTCTCAGCAGCAACATAAGGTCCGTAATACTTTTTATATTTTTTAGCGTTCTCTTTATCTATAACATTTCTAGCCTTTATTACTCTTGGAAAATGTTCATTTGTTACCGCTATAAAAGGAAATGATTTCTGATCTTTAAGAAGTATATTATAATGAGGTTTATGCTTTCTTATCATCTCTGCTTCTAATATTAAAGCCTCGACTTCATTTTCTGTGAGTATATAATCAATATCTCTTATATGCTCTACTAATGCTGTAGTTTTAGCGTCTTTATTTGAATTATTAAAATATGATGATACTCTTTTTTTTAATGATTTTGCTTTACCTATATATATTATAGTTTCTTTGCTGTCTTTCATAAAATATACTCCAGACTTATCTGGAATACGTTTCAATTTTTCATGTATATAACTTTTAATTTCCTGATTCATAATTTTTTGTTACTGCCGTCCAAATTAACATTTCACTCTTGCTAATATTAAATCCACTATTTCATCAAAGTTCTGATTTTTACATTCTATAGATACAAGTCTCTCTTCATCATCAGTAATACTGAGTTTATAAGCCTTATCATAATAATAAAGCATATTTAGTACGCATTCGTACATTTTTCCATTATCAAGCAATTCTAATGATTCCTTTAATCTCTCGCCGCCTAAACGTTTTTTTATTTTTAATATAGATTCTCTTAAATCATCAATGCTGTATTTTCCATAAGTATTAACTATATATAGAGCCCTACATTCCTGAGGTATATCCAAATAAATTATCTTCTCAGCATCTCTCATATTATTAAATAATGATTTAGGTATAGCACGTCTTCCTATAAGTAGACTCTCATCTTCAAACCATAAAACAGAATTAATATCATATTTAGAAAGTTCAAAAGACAAAAGATTCTCAAATTGTTCCTGACTAGGCTGTTCGCCCTCATCTATCCAGCCGAATGCTGAGCCTTTATGTTTTGCTATTTTCTCTAAATCTATTACATTAAAGCCTTTATCTTTTAATCTCTTTAGTATAAGAGTTTTACCGCTTCCAGTTCTTCCAGTAAGAAGGTATATTCTATATTTTTTTTCAAATGAAGATAATACATAATTTCTATATTTTTTATATCCGCCTTCAAGTACATAAACATCATATCCATAGCTCGAACAAAGCCAAGCAACAGACTCACTTCGCATACCACCTCTAAAACAATGCATAAGTATTTTATTTGTATTATTATAATTTTTAGCTATATCGTCTATGCTCTTTAATATATCCGTCATTCTTACAGATACATATTCTAATCCCTTTAATACAGCCTCCTTTCGTCCTACCTGCTTATAAATAGTACCTACATTTTTACGCTCTTCATCATTAAACAAATATACATTATATGCATCTGGTATATGAGCATGTGAATATTCTATAGGAGAACGTACATCTATTATTGGTAAATTCTCTTCTCTTTGCATTCTCAAAAAATCATCTATATTAATACGCTTAACCATTTATGCTCCATTACTGAAAGGATAACTTTATAATAATATAGATAAAATAAAAAATGTAAAGTGTTTTAAATAAAAAATAAATTATATAACATAGCTGTATAAAAACCAGTAATGAGCAAAAGAACCTGCAAGTACAAATATATGAAATATGTCATGCGTAAACTGTTTTGATTTATCATTAAACCTCTTACCAAGTGCATACAAGAAAGCACCTATAGTATAAAATATACCGCCGAATATAAGCCAATTTAAATGAAGCACATCAAAAGAATTTAATAAAGGTTTGAAAGCGAATATTATTATCCAGCCCATTAATACATACAATAGCACTCTTAAATATATATTTTTGTACTTAAAAACTGTGTTTGACAATACCCCTATCAAAGCACCGCCCCATATAACAGATAAAATCAATATACCAATATTTTTTGGAAGAGAAAATATACAAAGCGGAGTATAAGTTGCTGCTATAAAAATATATATTCCTATATGATCAAATTTTCTAAATAATTTTTTTACTCTTCCGTATGGGAAAAAGTGATATAGAGAACTAAATGTATATAAAAATATTATACCTACACCATAAATTATAACTGGCAAAGGATTACCATGCACTTTTATAAGCATAAGTACCAATCCTGCTATAGCAAGCAAAGCACCTGCTCCATGGGATACTGCCGAGTAAAGCTCGCCTATTTTTTTATTTTTTTATCTATTTTTAATTTACTATTATTTAATTTATCATGATTAATTAATTGAACTACTGAAGTATTAGCCATATATTTATCCTCCGTTATTTATTATTTTATTTATGATATTCTAAACAATATCTAAATAAAATAAATAAGTTAAAATAACTATGTTTAGAGATTATCATTAGCTAATTATTACTATTTTATTAAAATCTGGTTAAAAATAATATATTTAGAATATTATAATAAAGCACTTGAGGATTTTTATGCATAAATACAAACCAGAAACAAAAGATGAACTACAAAAGTTAGTACAAGATGAAAATATTTACTTGGGCGATATTGATACAAGTTTAATTACCGACATGAGCGGACTATTCTCATTTGAAGGAAGAAAAGATTTTTCAGGCATAGGAAATTGGAACACTTATAATGTTACAAGTATGAGAGGAATGTTTTATAATTGCTATAGTTTTAATGAAGATATACAAAAATGGAATGTTTCTAATGTTAAAGATATGGGACATTTATTTTATAACTGCATAAATTTTAATCAAAATATTTCTGAGTGGAATGTATCAAATGTTACAGATATACGAGGAATGTTTAATGGATGTAAAAATTTTAATCAAAATATAAATGATTGGAATACAAGTAAAGTGAAGGATATGTCACTTATGTTTAGAGGCTGTATAGATTTTAATCAGCCTTTAGATAATTGGGATACTTCTAATGTAATAAGTGCTACTGGTATGTTTATGAATTGTAGAAATTTCAATCAAAATATTAATAATTGGAATGTTTCTAAATTAGAATATGCTAATAGTATGTTTGAAGAATGCTGGAATTTCAATCAGCCTTTAGATGAATGGAATACTTCTAGTGTAATAAGTACTGCTAGTATATTTAAGCATTGTATAAACTTCAATCAAAATATTAATAGTTGGAATGTTTCTAAATTAGAATATGCTAATAGTATGTTTGAAGATTGTTATAGTTTTAATCAGCCATTAGATAAATGGGATACTTCTAATTTGAAATATATATCAAATATGTTTAAATTTTGCTATGAATTTAATCAGCCATTAAATACTTGGAATACATCTCAAATTATAGAAATGGATTATGTTTTTGATAAAGCTAAAAAGTTTAATCAGACTTTGGATAAATGGGACACTTCTAATGTAGTATCTATGCAATGTTTATTTTATGATGCAGAAAGTTTTAATCAGCCTTTGGGTACTTGGAAAGTTAATAAAGTAGAAAATATGATTGGAATGTTATTTAGAAGCGGATTTCAGTATTATGATTCTTTAGAGGATTGGAATATTGAATCTCTTGAGTATTTAGGAGATTGGTCTGATGTTATTTCTAAAAATATAGATAAATTAAGTTTGAAATGGATTTTATATTTATATACTTTTGATAATGAAAATAAAATTGTAATTAAAAAAATAGAGGATAATATAAAAGAGATTTATAAAATAGCTTCAGAAATAAAAAATAAAAAAGTTCAATCAGCTAAAAG
>NZ_JQIU01000008.1:595667-616355 GCF_002379365.1 Brachyspira sp. G79
ATAATAAGGTATTAAAGGCAGTACCCAAAAATTTTGATAATAACACAAAAGAAGAAATAAAATATATCAAAAATGAAATTCCAAAAGTGGTAAAAAAAACTTTCTCTAAGATTAACTAAATCATTAATGTATGAGAAAAAATATAATTATAGTCTTTTTAAAGAAATATTTATTGATAATCCTTTAATGAATAAATTTTCTTCTTCACTCATTTGGAATTTGTATGATAAAGATAATCTGTTTTTAACAACATTTAGATACTCTAATGACGGTAGCTATTCAAACTGCGAAGATGAAGAGATAAATATTGATGAAAATAGTTTTATAAGTTTAGCTAGCCCTATAGAAATGGATGATGAAACTATAAATCAATGGAGAAAACAATTAGAAGATTATGAATTAATACAGCCTATACAGCAACTAAGTATAATAAAATTAGATAAAAATAATTTAGAAAATGAAATAAACAAATTACAAAACATAGAAATATCTTACGGTACTTTTAAGGCATTCGGTGCCAGATATTCAATGACTCCTAGTTATTTAGAATATGGTGCTGTTGAAAGTTATAATTTAAAACTAGATAATAACGATTATTTTGAAATAAAAATAAATGCCAATAATGATATTGATTATAAAGATAAAGTTAAAATAAATATACAATTCTCTAATGAAAATAATACTAAAGTTTCAGAAAGATTTATTTACACTTTACTTATTTTAATGATTTGGGATTTTAGGCTTACAGAATTATTTGATTAAAACAGCACGCCTACAAGCTCGATCTTTTCCCAATCAATTTCATGCTCTGTAGGTACTGGATAACTTTCCCAATCGGCATTTACAGCTGGGATCCATTCTTTGCCTCTGCCGTATCCGTTTTTCCTAAGCCAATGCGATAGTCTGTCCATATAACCAGCATCATATGATTTTGTTATATACAAATTATTATCTTCTATCATCAAACCTATAGGCAGATAAATACTTCTGTCTGGGAAGTTTTTAGAAAAGTAATATGAATAATCAAGATACAATATTGAATAATCATTCTTTGTAACAGCGTCTTTATACAAATTAAATGAAGGCAGACTCTCTACGATATAATTTTTAAGAGTAAAGTTTTTATAATAGAATGCCTGATTATGTTCTTTCATCAAAAATAATGTGTATTTAATTTTTGATTTATAACCGTATACTGTAAGTGTCATATTAGCTTTTTCATCAAATCGGTATATATTTTGATAATCATCAGAGGCTACTTTATTTTTTATAAGTTCTTTCCAATAGTAGGCATTATTAGTTTTTAAATAAATTTCTGGTGTACTTGCACAAGAAATAATAAAAAATAATAATGTAAAAGATAAAAATAACCTCATAACAAACTGCTTAAATACTCTGCTAAAATATATATGATATACTATATAAAATATTTATCAATGATTTTTATATTTTTTTATAGTATATCAAAAAATAATACTTGCAATTATATCAACTTAAAAATAAAATATAATATCTATAAATTTAATATTTTTATTTAATTCGGAGTGAGTATTAATGATAAAAAATATAGCCCATATAAAATTTAGGGGTTCTAATATAGGAAAATTTGAACATTTACATATAGAAAATATTAAGGTAAAAGATGCCTGTGTTATAGAAACAGATGAAGGTATAGAAATAGGTCATGTATTGAACTTTGAAGATATTGATGTAGATTCACTAGAAAATGATAATAATGAAAACACAGTAAATAATGAAACACATGATGATGAATCTTCACATGATGATAATATATCTGCTGATGAAGAATTATCAGAAGAACTCAAAGATATTGTAGCTGCAGAAGAAAACCATAATGTAAAACCTAAAAATAATAAAAATAAAATATTTAATATACTTAGAATAGCTGATGAAAAGGATTTAGAACAGCATAGAATAAATACAGAAGATGCAGCAGAGGCATTTAAAATATGTAAAGAGAAAGTTAATAATCATAATTTGGATTTAAAATTAATAAGTTCTTATTATTTTTTAGACAGAGCAAAACTTTTATTTGAGTTTATCGCTGAGGAGAGAATAGACTTTAGAGAATTAGTAAAAGATTTAGCGGCACATTTTAAGACAAGAATAGAATTAAGACAAATAGGTGTAAGGGATGAAGCAAGATCCATAGGCGGATGCGGAATATGCGGAAGAGAATTATGTTGCAAAGTAATAAGAGGAAAATTTGAAACTATAACAATAAAAATGGCTAAAGAACAAGGAATGCTTTTAAATACAATGAAAATATCAGGACAATGCGGAAGATTAATGTGCTGCTTGGGACATGAATATCAGGCTTATTGTTCGTTAAAAAAGGATCTGCCTAAAGTTGGAACTAAATTGGTATTTAATAGCGTACCTGCTGTAATAAAAGACCTTAATCCTTTAAATAAAAAATTATTAATAGAAACAGAGGATAAGAGAATTTTATATATCAGCTTAAGCGATTTAAAAACTAATGAAGAAGGTTTTTTAATTGCCAATATTAAGGCTGAATAAAATGTATAATAATAAAAATTGTAAGCCTTTAATAATTTAACAGTTTTTATTAGAAATAAATTAAATGGAGTTATACTATGAAAGTTATGTTAAGCGGAATACAGCCTACTGGTTCACTTCATATAGGTAATTATCTTGGTGCTTTGAAAAATTGGGTTAATATACTTGATGAATATTACGGATTTTTTTGTATAGTTGATTATCATGCTATTACTATAGAATATGATGTTACTCAAATGCAAAAAAGAATAATGGATGCTGCAGTACAATATTTGGCATGCGGACTTGACCCTAAAAAATGTTCTATATTTGTACAATCTGATGTAAGAGCTCATACTGAACTTGCTTGGATATTTAACTCTATTATACCAGTTGCCGAACTAGAAAGAATGACGCAGTATAAAGATAAATCAAGAAAAAATGCAGAAAATATTAACGCCGCACTTCTTACCTACCCTTCTTTGATGGCTGCTGATATTTTGCTTTATCACCCTGATATCGTACCTGTAGGAGAAGACCAAGAACAGCATGTTGAACTTACTAGAATGATAGTAAGAAAGTTTAATAACAGATATGGAGAATATTTTAAAGAACCAGATACTTACCATGGTAAGGTTTTAAGAATATTAGGTTTAGACGGTCAGAATAAAATGAGTAAATCTTTAAATAATCATATAGCATTGTCTTTAACTGACGAAGAAACTGAAAAATTAATAATGCAGAAGGCTATGACTGATACAAATAGAAAACTCAAAACTGATGCTGGTAATCCTGATATATGTAATGTTTACAGCTATCATAAAATATTTTCAACTGAAGAAGAGCAAAAGGAAGTATGCGAAGGATGTAAAAATGCTTCTATGGGCTGCGTACAATGCAAAAAAATGCTTGCTAGAAATATCAATAAAGAATTAGCGCCTATTAGAGAAAATATTAATAAATACTCTAATGATAAAGATTATGTTTATGATGTATTAAAAGAAGGAGCTAAAAAAGCTTCAGAGGTAGCAGAAAAAACTTTATATGATGTAAGAAAATTAATGGGCTTAGTAGACGACAAAAGAAAATAATATTTAAGTATTCCAAATAAGAAAAGACTGTTAATTGATAAAATTAGCAGTCTTTTTTGTATTCATAAAATCTATAAAAATTATAAATAGACTTGTTTCAAAACTAAATTTATTAATATTTATAATTTTTATTTAATATTTTTAAATTATAGTTGGGGCTTTGCCCACCACGCTGTGTGCTTCGCAAAACCCCAGTTCTTTTATTGGTATAAAAGAACCAAAAGAACTGCATTTTTTAGCTTAAACATACAATTTATACAACATGTAAAATATCTAATTAAATCATAATTAATATTATTTAATTTAGCATAAAATCATAAACTCATAAAATTGTTTGTCAATTACTTTTGAAACAAGTCTAATATTTTTTAAGCATATTCAATTTCTATTAATGATCTTAATGCACTTTTAGCTTCATTCAAAAATCTCTGATTAGGATCAACTTTGTAATTTTCACCTATTTTAAATACTTCAGTGCCGCTTTCAGATTTTAACTTTAAGAATATAGTATAATCCCCCGGATTTGAAGATATAGCATTTTGAAGACATAACAAATCCATATCATCAAATATATTTTTATTAACATAAAGAGCCAATTGCTTTTTACCGCTGTTAGTATGTTTAACTGCTATACTGTTATTAGGTCTGCTTGTAAATGCTGCATTAGAAACAACATTATCAGAGCGTTTAATATCATTCTCTTTATTAAAAGTATTTTTAAATGGTGAATCATTTTTATTTATCTGAACTGCTTTGTTATCATTTCTACTATCAGAAATTACTTCAGATACACTATCTCTTTTTATATTATCTCTTTTAACTTCTTTGAGTTTGAGATTTTTATCATTTAAATAACTATCTAATAATTTTATGTCTGAAATATTATTATATATTTTATCAGAGAATCTATTTTTTTCTCTGCGTCCTTTTATCAATATTCCAACCTGTTCAGAGAGTATATCTTTATATTTATCTATTTGATTTTTTGCTGTAATATAAAATACATACTCAGTAAATAAATCTATCACTTTTAATGTAAGCATAGGAGTATTTTTCTTTGTAGTTGATTCTGTTACAGACATAACTACACAAGGAAGTAAAAACTCATCTTTATCTTTTAAATTATCAATATCCAAAGTATTATTAAAATATTTATAATCAATTTTACTAATATATCTTGCAAAAGGATGATATCTTAAAGAAAAGCCCAAAACTTCTTTTTCATTTTCCATTAAAATATTAGAAGCATATTCAACTTGTTTTTCTATAACAAGTGAAGCACTTCCGCTGTCATCTTCAGACATAGAATCAAAAAGCATAGTCTGACCTGATAAAGTTTCTTTTTGATAATTGGAAGCATGGGCTAGTATTGCATCAAGCGAAGTAAGCAAAGCACTTTCAGTATGTCCGAACTCGGAGAAAGCACCACATTTAATTAATGTTTCATAAACTTTTCTATTAACCAAATGAACATCAACACGTTTAACAAAATCTTCTAAGTTTTTAAATTGTCCGTTTTTTTCTCTCTCTTCTTCAATAGCCAAAGCAGCATGAAGACCAACACCTTTAACAGCATGCAAGGCATAAACTATCTTTCCGTTTTTTTGAGAGAATAATGCATTGCTTTCAAAAACGCTTGCTGTAACTATATCTATGTTTTTTTGTTTAACTTCATTAAGATATAATGATATTTTATCAGTATCAGCTATAACAGTATTAAGAAGTGCCACATAATATTCCATAGGATAATGTGCTTTAATGTATGCTTCCTGATAGGCAATTAAAGCATAGCAAACAGAGTGCGATTTATTAAAACCATATTCGGCAAAACCTTTCATTGTGTCAAATAAATAAGTTAATAACTCTTTATCATAACCTCTTTCAAGACCGCCGTTAATGAATTTCTCTTCCATAGAGTTCATTTTCTCTACGATCTTTTTACCCATAGCCTTTCTTAAATCATCAGCTTCAGCAGCAGTAAACCCTCCTATAACTCGGCTTATTGCCATAATCTGTTCCTGATATATTAATACTCCCTGACTTTCTTTAAGTATAGGCTCCAAATCTGGGTGTTTGTATACAATCTCTTTTCTTTTATTTTTTCTGTCGGCATAATCTTTATCCATACCAGAGTTTAAAGGACCAGGGCGGTATAATGCAACGCTGGAAACCAAATCGTCAAAACCTGTAGGCTGTATATTAATAAGCATCTGACGCATACCCGGACTTTCAAACTGAAAAACTCCTCCAGTATCAGCTTTTCTAAATATATCATAAACAGCTTCATCATCTAAAGGAATTTTATCAATATCTATTTCAATGCCATATCTTTCTTTTATATCTTTTATAGCATCTTTTATAAGTCTTAAGTTTTTAATACCTAAAAAGTCCATTTTTATAAGACCAGCACTCTCAACATAAGTCATCTCATACTGACAAGCCCTAGTACCTGTTTTAGAATCCTGATATACTGGTGCTAAATCCATTATAGGGTGCGAAGATATAATAACCCCAGCAGCATGTAAACCTACATTCCTAACTAAACCGTCAAGTCTTGTAGATATCTCATACATATTTTTTAATTCTCTGTTATTATCTACCTCTTTTCTAAACTCTGCACAATCTGGGTGATCATATATGTCAACTACTCTGCTTACATCATTAGGTATACCTTTTGCAAGTCTGTCAGCAGTAGCTAAATCTATCCCCATAACACGGCAAACATCTCTTATAACAGAACGTCCGCCCAAAGCACCGAATGTAGCAATCTGAGCGACATTGTCTTTACCGTATTTTTCTTTTACATAATCTATTATTACTTCTCTTTTATCATCTTGGAAGTCAACGTCTATATCGGGCATACTCTTTCTTTCAGGGTTTAAAAATCTTTCAAAAAGCAAATTATAATCAAGCGGATTAACTTTAGTAATTCCAGTAGCAAAAGCAACTATTGATCCCGCAGCACTTCCCCTGCCCGGTCCCACAGCAACATCATGATTTCTAGCATAGTTGATGAAATCCTGAACTACAAGGAAATATCCTTCAAAACCCATTTTAGATATAACGCCCAATTCCATTTCAAGCCTTTCCATAGCCTCTTTAGGAATATTATTGTTATAATGTTTATTAAGACCTTCCATGCACATATTTCTAAGTGCTGTAGTTTCTGTCTCACCGTTTGGAAGTTCATAATTAGGCATATAATAGGTTTTAGTCATTATATTCAAATCTCTGCATTGCTCTGCTATTTTAACAGTGTTTTCAAATGCTTTAGGCAGTTTTGCAAATGACTTCATCATCTCTTCTTTACTTTTTAAATGAAACTCATTGCTTGGAAACTTGTATCTTCTTGGAGAATCTAAAGTTGCCTTTGTCTGTATGGCAAGAAGTATCTCATGAGCTTTAGCATCTTCTTTTAATACATAATGAACATCATTAGTTACAACCATTTCTATATTATGATGATTGGCCAATTTATATAATGCACTGTTTAATGATTTTTCTTCAGGGATATTATGATCTTGAAGCTCTATATAAAAATCATTTCCGAAAATAGATTTATAATATTCAGCTAGTTTTGACGCCTGTTTATAATCTTTTTTTCTTATAGCAATGGGTATTTCTCCGCCCATACAAGCAGATAAACAAATTAATCCCTTATTATATTTTTCTATAAGTTCATGGTCAACTCTAGGACGATAATAAAAACCTTCAGTATATCCAAAAGTTACAAGTTTGCATAAATTATCATATCCTTCTTTATCTTTAGCAAGAAGAATAAGATGCATAGCACTTTTTTCTTCGGAGTTTTCTATTTTTTTATCGAATCTAGTTTTAGGGGCTACATAAAGCTCGCAGCCTATTACTGGTATAATACCTTTATCCTTAGCTTCAGAGAAAAACTCCATAACTCCAAACATGTTACCATGGTCAGTTATAGCTATAGCAGGCATTTCAAGCTCTACAGCCCTGTCTATCAAACCTGGTATAAGCCTTTTCTTTTTATCTTTCTTAGAATAAAGAGATTTTATACGTGAAGCTCCGTCAAGTATTGAATATTGTGTATGTACATGCAAGTGAACAAATGACATATTAAACCCCTATTTACTTGTCCTATTCTATATCATTTAAGTTAAATATCAAGTTAAATTCATAAAAAATATATAAATAGTTTTTATATTTTTACTATAAATATTTACGGTATATTTATTATAAAATTTATTATTGTTTGTTTAATAATATAAATAATTTATGTGTATAATATTAATAACTTATTAATTGGTATATTGAAAAAATAATGTTTTTAAGTATACATAATTATCATAAATAAATAGTATTTTTTTAATTCTTAAATTTGACAATTTAAGTTTATAATAATATAATCTAAGTATTGGTTATTTTTGTTATTGTTATTGAAATAAAAATTAACTATGTTATAATTAATCATGTTATTATTAATTATAAAGAAATAAAAAATTAAGGAAGTAAACATGGCTACAACTCCTATCAAATTTATGGATGTAAGATTTATCAATCCATTCATAGTATCATTAGTATCAATATTCAAAGAAATGGCAGGTCTTACTATGGAAAAGGGTACACTTGTAAAAGGTCAGGGGCGTAAACTTTTCTCTGGCTACGGTGTTGCTATAGGAATTGTGGGTGATGTTAATGGACAGGTTTTATATGAATTTCCAGAAAACTTTTCACAGCTTCTAACTGAAAATCTTACTGATAAAAAACGCGGAGAATATGACTCTGAAGATGATTTTGAAGATATGATGAGAAGTGTTATTAATGAGATGGGAAACACTATAAGCGGTCTTGCTATAACTAAATTGGCAGAAGAAGGCATTAGCTGCGATATAACTCCTCCTATACTTTATTTTGGTAAAGAAATACAAATAATACCTAAAAACTTACAAACTATCATTATACCATTCCAATCTTCATTAGGATTTGTAAGTGTTAATATTGCTATGGACGCCTAATTGATAATTAAATGCTAAAAAATATAATCGGTATATTTATCATAATATGTATATTGTCATGCAATAATACTATAAAGCAAAGTGTAATATATACTAATGATTATAATGCAAAAACAAATACTCAAGAGTTAATTATTAACAATGATTATAAAATAACTCCTAGCTCACTTAGGCTAAAATTATTATCTGAATATACAAAAGTACATTACGGAGAGCCTTTAATATATTTGAAAAATCCACAAATAATTGTTGTTCATTCTGCCGAGACACCAAATCTAAAAATTACTGCAAATATTTTTCAAAATGATATGCTTCATGGCAGACCAGACATAGAGGCTGGAGGTGAGGTAAATGTTGGTACTCATTTTATGGTAGATTTTGACGGTACTATATATGCTAATACGCCAACCGAATATATAGCAAGACATACTGTAGGATTTAATTATACATCAATTAGTATTGAAAATATAGGATATGCTGATAAACTCACAAAAGAGCAGTTAGAGTCAAATGTTAAATTAATAAAATACCTAAAAAATAAATATAAAAGCATTAAATATGTTATAGCTCATTATGAATATAAAGATAAAACACTGCCGCATTATTCTCTATACAAAGAACTTAATACAAAATATATTAATCCAAGCAAGAAAGACCCTGGGACAAACTTTATGCAGGAATTAAGAAAAAGAATATAAATATACAAGGTTAAAAATTATGGAAATGCTATTAATTTATTTATTTGAAATATTGACAATTATTATACTTATAATGCTTTCAGCTTTATTTTCTGGAAGTGAGACAGCATACACATCTATTGACGATGTTACATTAATGCGTTTAGTAAGAGAGAAAAAAATTAAAGAAGAAGATAAAAAATACTGGGAAAAGTCTAGCTCTATGATACCTACCCTATTAGTAGGAAACAATATTGTAAATATTACGGCAAGTTCTATTATAACTGTATTTGCAATAAGGCTAGCTGAAGCATTGCCTCATATATCTGCAAATGTTATGGTTACTATATCGACTGCAACAATAACTGTGCTTATTATTATATTTGGGGAGATACTGCCTAAAGTTCTTATGAGAGTTAATGCTGAAAAGATGATGCCTTATCTTCTTTACTTTATGAAATTCTGCCATTTTATATTTAAACCTATAACTTTTTTAATGGATAAAATAACTACTTTTATAATGAATTACTTCGTTCCAAAAAAATTAAGAAATACAGAAAAAAGAAGTGCATTATCAAGTATGGACGACATTACAACTATAATTCATTTAGGACATAAAGAAGGTATAATAAAAGAGTACACTCATGAACTTTTAACTGGTGTAATAGATTTTAGAAATAAGACTGTAGAAGAAATTATGACTCCTCGTGTAGATATGGTATGCATAGAGGCTGAAACTGATGTTGATGAAATTATAAGACTTACTGTAGAAACAGGTCTATCAAGATTTCCAGTATATGAAGAAACTGTTGACCATATAATAGGAATTTTTCATACAAGGGCATTATTTAAAGAATATGTAAAAGGTTCTTCTAAAAAAAGTAAATTAAAAAAGAAAGCTATTGACTATATAATGCTTCCATACTTTGTACCTGAAACTAAAACTATAAGCAGTTTATTTACTGATATGCAGAAAAAGAAACTTCAAATGGTAATTACAATCGATGAATACGGCGGAACTTCTGGACTTGTTACTATGGAAGATATCATTGAAGAGATTATGGGTGATATAGAAGATGAAAGCGATAAAAAAGAAGCTGATGTTATAAGATTTAAGGGAAAAAGAATTATTATAAATGGAAATGCTTCTATAGAAGATGTTAATAAAACTTTAAAATTAAAATTGGAACATGAAGAGTATCAAACCATAGCTGGATATGTACTCGATATGCTGGATCATATACCTGAAACCAATGAACGTTTTATATTA
This sequence comes from Brachyspira sp. G79, assembly GCF_002379365.1. Lineage (GTDB taxonomy): Bacteria > Spirochaetota > Brachyspiria > Brachyspirales > Brachyspiraceae > Brachyspira. Next base: position 606,217 of record NZ_JQIU01000008.1, read on the forward strand.
AAAGGCTATAGGGGAAGAATAATGAAAGTTGAAGACAGAAGGATAGTAGAAATAGAGTTCACTCCTCTAAAATACACAACAAGAAGCAGTGATACTAATGAAACAAATGAAAACAATGATACTCAAGATGTTCATGATATAGAAAAAAATGATTTAGAAATTGTAAATGAATAAGATAATAAATAATATATATAATAATAAAAAACAAACAAATAAAAATTAGGCTAAACTATGATAAAAACAATAATCATAACTACATTATTAATATTTTCTTTACTATCATGTGCTGATAAAACAAATGATAAAGAAAAAGAACAAAAAATACCAGAACCTCCGAAAAGTATTCAGTTGGTATTTACTGGTGATATAATGACGCACCCTACTATAGTGAATGCATTTCAAAGCAATGATGTATTAATAGATTTAAAAGATTATTTTCAAGGTGATATTGTTTTTGCCAATTTAGAGTTTGTTGTTAATACAAATAAACCTCCTATGCCTTATCCAGAGTTTAATGGATCTTTAGATTATTTAAAATATTTCTTTAACTATTTTAATACATTTTCTATTGCCAATAATCATGCCTATGATCAAGGAGCTCAGGCTGAAGCTGAAACTGTAGCCGAACTTCATAGAAATAATAAATTAACTTTAGGAGGATCTACTAACTCTCCAAATATAGCACCCGTCATAACAAATATTAATAACATACCTCTTTTTATATCTGCATATACCATGCTTGATAACGGACTTAGCCACAAAACCAATAAAAATGATTATTTCTACTTTATGAATTTTTATCCTAAACAAGAAGATTTGATAGAAAAAGTAAAATCTGATTTGGCACTTGCTACAAATAATGAAATAAAAATAATATCTCTTCACTTTGGATTAGAATATACAACAGCTCCTGAAGAAGCAACAATAAAAACTGCAAGAGCCTTGATAGAAAACGGTGTTGATATAATAGTAGGTCATCACCCTCATGTACCAAGACCTGCAGAAATATATGAAGGTACTAATCATAGCGGCATAATAATATATTCGCTTGGAAACTTTATTGCAAATCATAAAGGAAGATATCCTTATCTCGATATAGGTACAGTGGTTTCATTAAATATAAATGAAAATAGAGAAATTAGTTTTTCATATGTTCCAACTTATTATGCTTTCTTCAAACAAAACGGATTTGAAGTAGTAATGAAGCCTATAAAAGAAGACCCGAATATTAGCATGCCTACTCTATCAAGCAATTATGTTTATAGTGCTTATGATACTAATGCCATTAAAAAAGGATATGAACTCATACACAATTTTTACTCTCCTTTGACAAATGAAAAAGTAAAAACTATGTTTACATTTGATGTAACTAATTATAATAATACAGTTTCTAATGAAAGTTTGGCATATAACTAAGAATACTGATATTATTTAGATTTTATAATTAAAAAATCATTGACAAAGATTTCAATATATACTATATTATTATACCTATATGAGTAATAATTATGACAGAGAAATAGACAGCGTATTTTCTACAAACGCAATCAGCTACATGAGAAAAGCAATAGTAGATGCTTACGGTAATGAAGTATATTTTGGAATAAATTTCAATGCCTACGGAATACTTGATTATATAGAGGTTATGGCAAGAGGAAACAAAGACTCTGTACCTGCTATAATATCATTATCATTGGAGTTTGACGCTGTAATTCATAATCACCCGTCTGGACAGCTTACGCCTTCAAGACCAGATTTGGCAATAGCAAGCGAACTTGGAAATAATGCAGGCGTAGGTTTTTATATAGTTAATAATGATGTTGATGAGTATTATGAAGTAGTAAAGCCTATAAAAGCAGAAAATATAAAAACTATAGATGTACCAGACGCTTTATATATGTTTACAGAAAACGGAACATTAAGCAAATTATTAAAAAAGTACGAATACAGACAAGAACAAACAGAACTCGTTGAAGCTACTATTGAATCATTTAATAATAATAAACATTTAATATCCGAAGCTGGTACTGGAATAGGAAAATCTTTTGCATACCTAGTACCTGCTTTATTATGGCTTAAAGAAAATAAAACTAGAATAGTAATTTCTACAAACACTATAAATTTACAAGAACAGATTATATCAAAGGATATACCTTCTATTATAGGAGGAATTGCTCCAAATGTTAAATACGCTTTGGTTAAGGGCAGAAACAATTATGTATGCATAAAAAAAGTTAAAGATGCTCTAAACGATACTGACAGACTTGACTTTGAAGAACAGGTAAGATTTTTTGAAGATATTAATAATTGGCTTAATATAACTAAAGACGGCTCTATAACAGATTTGGGATACAAACCTCAAGGTGAATTATGGGAAATGGTTGCATGCGATACCGATACATGTACTCATAGAAAATGCGAATACTTAGAAGACTGTTATTTTTATAAAATGCGTAAACAGTTAAATGCTGCTCAGTTATTAATAGTTAATCATCATATACTGTGTGCAGATCTATCTTTATATGCAGAAACAGCAGGACGTTACAGCCTTCTTCCAAGATATACAAAAGTTTTAATAGATGAGGCACATAATTTTGAAAACTCTGCTTCAAGCTACTTCGGAGATGAAGGAAGTAAAAACGGAATATCAAAGGCACTTTTTTATATTTCAAGAATAAAGAAAAATAAAAGACTTGGCATTATAGAAAGTATTAATAATATGCTTAATGAAAAAAAATCATTAATTGAAAAGCATGAATATGATGAAATACTAGATTTAATAAATAAAGCTCATGATTTAACTTCAAGGGTAAGAAATGTTACTGAAGATAAAACAAAAGAGTTTATGAATTACTGCCATAAAAATATACAGACAAAAGAAGGATTAGGCTATAAATTCAGAATAAGCCCAGAACTTGTAAGTACTAATCATTGGAAAAATGACGGATTAAAGCCTCTTAGAGAGATGGTGCTTTCAATGACTTCTCTTGTAAACATTTGCGACAAATTATATAAAAAGTTTTTTGATATAGCTATTGAAAAAGATTTTGATTATGAAGAAATAGCACAAATGGCAAATGCATATTTAGAGAGACTAAAAAGACAATTAGTATCTTTAAACGCAGTAATAGATTATAAAAAAGATGAATATATAAGATGGATAGAAACAAGACTCACAAAAAAAGGAAGTCTTATACTGAACTGGCACTTAACTCCTGTAACAGTAGCAAAAAATTTAAATGATTTTCTATATTCAAGATTTGACACTGTTGCAATGTACTCTGCTACTTTAACCGTATCAAAAAGTTTTAATTTTTTCTCAAATAGACTAGGTTTTGATTATATCGAAAAAAATAAAAAAATAGAAATATATTTGGAGTCGCCTTTTAATTATGAGGATAATGCAAGGCTCTATATAGCAGCTGATATGCCAGATGTTGCCTCAGATACATTTAATGACTTTACATCAAAAGTATTATTAGATGTATGCGATATTACTGGAGGAAGAGCTTTTATATTATTTACATCTTTCTCATCGCTCATGAGTGTATATGAAAACACGGCTAAAAAATTAAAGAGTAAAAATATAAATGCTTTGGCTCAAACAGCATCAGTACATAGACATACTCTTCTTGATATGTTTAAATCATCTTCAAATAATGTGCTTTATGGAGTAGATTCTTTCTGGGAAGGAGTTGATGTAGCAGGAAAAAATTTGGAAGTAGTTATTATACCAAAACTCCCATTTGCCGTGCCAACCGACCCTATAAGTGAAGGAAGATACAGATACATTGAAGAAAACGGCGGAAATGCATTTTTGGACTATGCTCTGCCATTTGCCGTTATAAAGTTTAAACAGGGTTTCGGACGCCTTATAAGAAGCAAAGATGACAGAGGAGTTGTATTTGTTCTCGATAAAAGATTATATACCAAAAATTACGGCATTCAATTCATTCAATCTCTTCCTAATGCTAAAGTGATAAAGGCTAGTATGAGAGAGATTTTTAATGATATGAATAATTTTTTTGACTATTAATACATACCTAAACGACTATAATTTGTCAAATAAACTGCTAAAATTTTATATATAATCTTGTCAGGTAATTTTGAAACAAGTATGCAATAATTAATTATCTCATTAAAAATAAATTATCATAACAATAAAAAATAGGAGCAAATAATTAAATTTACTCCTATTACAATTAAATATCATTAATAATTAATTAAAATCATATAATAAATGAATAATATTTAGTGTTTCCTTCAGTATCCATAACCTCTATAGTAACAGAACCAGCCTCAGCATCATCTATATTAACAGTAAATGTTTCGTTCATAGAATCTAATAATCCGTCATTTGGAACTATATATCTCCATTCTCCTGTTATAGTAGAATATCTCACAGTTTTAATGAATGATAATTTATCTTCTACTCTAAATGTAACTACTCTGTCTGCTCCAGTTCCAGTAACATTAAAATCAAAAATTTCTGGAGAATCATTATCATATTTAACATTAAATACTTCTAAAGTTTTTGTTTTTATCTCTCCTACTGGATTATCATATTTATCGCTTGCTGTTATTCTAAAGTCATATATACCAGAAGGCATTAAATAGGAATTAAATTTATAGTATGATGTTTCCAAATTGGAAGCTAATTTTCTATAATTTTTTTCACCTTTTAATCGGTATTCCAAATCATATGATAATTTATCACCGTTAGGGTCAGAACCTTTCCAATATACCATAGATTCATTTTCTTCTAATTGAGGGCTTTTAGCTGTTTCAGAAGAATCATTCTGCTGACGATATCTTGTAGTAAGTCCTCCGTTTAATACTTCAGGGGCTAAATTATTTTCAACATATGTAAAATCCATAGAATTTAATACTGGAGTCATTTCAGTATCAGAAGTCTCCATTGTAACCTTAAACTGCATAAATCTGCCTTCTGGAGCATTTACTTTACCATTGGCATCAATAGGCATAAAATCACTCCAGCTTTTATCAACTCTAGCAGCATTTCCAGTTCTAACTTCAACAGATATATTACCGCCTTGAGGAACTGTACTCATAGCATTAAAACTTCCCAATTTGCTTAAAAGTTTTAAATCCAATGTATCGCTTGTGAAACTTCCATAATTAGGATACCCATGTTTTATTCTGTATATCTCACCTGTTTTTGATATAGCAAAATAAAGTCCGTCTTCAGAAACTGCAAATGTAGAAAGTATTTTATTTTTTAATCCGCCTATATATGATAAAAGTCCGTCATCTCCGTTAATTTTATATATATCAGCAGTATCTCCAGTAACAAAATATATATTATTGTTTTTATCGCTGCTTAATGCCAAAACTAATGTCTGATTTAGGAAGAATAATCTTTGAACTGTTCCATTAGTATCAGCTCTGTAAAGAGAGTTTCTAAACTCTTTATCCGCTTCATCAGGTCTTTTATCTCCGTCTATAATAGAAGGAAGTATTAAATAAGCAGGCTGTCTTGTAGCAGTACCGAAGTATAAATTACCTATATTATCCATAGTAATAGCATAAACTTCATTTTCAGCAGTATCATAAACTACAGTGTATGAAGGATTTTCTAAGTTTGTAGATAAATCTATACATAATACCAAACCTCTTCCAGCAGTACCAACATACATTTTATTATTTTTACTGTCAAAATATAATGACATAGCATGCTGTTCTTCGGTTTTTAATATCTCTTTAATTTCGCCGTTTGATGATATTTTTATTACTCTGGCATTATTTCCGCCTGCAGCTGCAAAAAGATTTCCGTTATTGTCAAACTTCATATCCCATATATATGTATCATCTAAAGTTTTTCTCCAAAGCTCATTGCCGTTGCTATCATACTTTATTATTTTAGCATAAGGTCCTACAGCAGCATATACATTACCCTGACTGTCGCTTATAACAGCGGTAAAAGCACTTTCTTTACTTTCTGAAGCAAAAGAAGTAAAATTTGTTGATGCTGCATCTCTTTTGTATAGTTCAGCACCGCTTCCGCTTATGGCAGCAAACATACCTCCGTCATTAGCAGGATAAATTTTCCAAATATCCTTTCCAGAAATAGCTCCGTTTTGCTCTATAACAGGGGCTAATGTTAAACTGCCCTGTTCTGTAAGCATAACTCCGTCATATATACCATTGTCGTAAAAGCCTCTTTTTGTACTGGACAATGTCCTAGTAACAACTGCAAAAACATTAGCAGAAGTTAATATTAGTATAAACTGCAGTATAAAAATAATCTTAGCGATTTTCATATTTTCTAGCCCCTTCAATTATTATATCTAATTTAATTAATCCAAGTGTAGAACATGGCATTTCATATTTTCCGTCAACAGCAGTAATAACAGCCGCCTTATCAGAAGTTGCATTTTTTGCCATTATACCATATTTGGAAGGCGGAAGTGTAGGATATAAGTCTTTTCCTATCTGTACGCCTCTTGATGATGAATAAAGCCATACTCTAAGAGAACTATCATCATAACTCTTTCCATAAATACGCATAACATCATCTAAACTTCTTATTTCATATTTATTAGGCATAAACAACTGTTCTGCATAATTATAAATATATTCATTAGCAGCATAAATACTGTAAACATCTGTTTTTAAATTAACAGGAAGTTTTACTGGTATATCTATGTACTGTTTCTCTTTACCATAAGGTGTAAGCCCTACTCTCAAATGTATAGTTTCTCCTGCTACAGCTCTAGGCTCTACCAAAGTTATATCATTTAAGAAAGCATATTCAAGATTATTTCTTTTAATTGATAATTTAACAGACTTTATACCTACTCTATTAAAATTATTGTATATAAAGAAATCTATAGGAGATATTAACTGTTCTATGGCAGATTTGAATGCATCTGTAGAAGAATAAGCTAATATTCTGTCATTTACTTTATAAGGCTCTTCAAAATAATCAGTTTCTATTTCATAGCTTATGCTGAATACCCCCTCTTCTTCACCGCCTGCAGTAGAACTTATAGCACTGTATATAGCCATAGAAAGTATATCAGAGAAATATGTAGGATCATTTAATACTCTAAAATTATAATCTCTTGTGAGGAAAGTTTGATCTTCTATTTCCAATTTTACAGGCACCATAGTGTTTTCTGGAACTTCACCATACACTCCAGACACTCCGAATACTCCGTCATAAACAGTATATCCCAAATAATTAGAATAAGCAGCACCGAGTTTGAAAGAAGAATCTACTGAAGCTACTATATGATTAATATAAGCCCTAGAAACAGGAGCTCTTAATCTTCCCTTAGACCACATTGAATGCCCGAAAAGCAAAAACTTTTCATTATCAGTATGCGAAACTGTTCCAATACCAGCCATAGAAACATCTCCGTCAGCCAACACTATAGCAACAGAATCACCAAACAAAAATTTAGTTGCCTGATTTGTGTCGGAAATAGATCCTCCAGTCTGCATAGGATAAAATCCACTTTTTTTGAATGAAGAAGAATATTCATCAAATGCCTTACTGCTTATACCAGAAAATATTAATGGTGTTTGAAGAGAATTATTATCAGCAAAACCTAAAGCAGGCGACTTAGCATTAGTATCTTCATATAGTTTATACATTTCTTCTATAGGAGTAACACCTGCTATAGGGTCTTTAGCATAATTCCAGCCGAAAGCCAAAGCACCTGCTATTTTTCCGTCAAAATATATAGGAGAACCGCTCATACCTGCTACTGTTCCAGAATGATCAAGATTGAGCCCTTCGCACTGTATAAGTATAGCATCGCTGTTATGCCATCTTTTTTTTAATATAGATAATACCCTTACTTTAAAAGGTTCTACATTTGTACCATGTATAACCGTATAGCCTACACCTTCCATTCCTTCATAAATCTCGCTTATTGGAATAACTTCTGGATTTTCTGGAGGGGTTTTAGGCAAATCTTCTGTCTGTGTAAATAAATTGAATGCAAAAACAAATAGTAATGCAAAAATAAAAAATATTCTTTTTTCCATAGCTTCCATATTATAAATTTATAGATTTTTTCAAATAATTATAACTATAAATAAACTATATTTCAATACAAATAGTAAAAATTATAATATACTATTTTTCATTATCTACAAGTAAATTAATAAAAAAAATTTACCTTGACAAATAATATATATATATTAATATTATAATAAATATGTAGTATATAAAATTAAAGAGGTTTAAAAAGTGGTTGAAGCAAAAATACTTAATTTAGCAATAACTGATAAAGGTTTTGTTGTAATATTAAAGCCAGAAAAGTCTGATAAAGTTGTTCCTATATCAATAGCATATTTAGAAGCTCAGTCTATAATGGCAAGCCTTATAGGATACAAAATTGAAAGACCTCTCACTCATGACATTGTAAGCAGCATATTTCAAAACTGCGGTATACGTTTAATTAATGTCATAATTGATAATGTACATATAGACACATTCTTTTCTAAACTAGTTATAGAACATAATGGTAAAAATATATTTATAGATTCCAGACCTTCTGATGCAATAGCATTGTCTCTAAAATCTAAAGCACCAATATTTATAGAAGAGCATGTTGTAGATAAAGCTGGTATTGTGCTTGAAGACAATGACACACTTATGAAAGTAAAAGACAGTATACCTTTCACATATCAAAGATTTGACAAAGAAGAGCTTAAAGAAACAAGCAGCGAAAATATATTTACAAAAAAAGAACCTGAAGAATATAATAATATTAATACAAATAATAAAGACAGCAAAAAAAATAAAGAAGAACTGCAGAGATTATTAGATCAGGCAGTAAAAGAAGAAAGATATGAAGATGCTGCAAAATACAGAGATGAACTTGACAATTTAAGCGAATAATAACTTTTATATTTATAGAGGTTATAATGAAATACTATATAAAAACTATTTTACTTTTTTTTATTCTTACATATTCTATAATATATGCAAAACCTTCTGATAAAATAAGGTTTGATTCTAATGAACTTACAGAATTGGAATACGATTTCTTTACTAAAATTGATAATGGGGAAACTAATGATTTAGAACTTCATTATGACGGATTTATAATAGCTTCTGGAATAACTGATGAAGAAGAGTTTAAATTTTACAGAGGAAAATTAGATGAAATAAGAAATCTTGCTAAAAAAGATCTTTCTCAATATATCGAAGAAGGTTCTTATGATTTTGGAAAAAGATTATTAAACTGGCTTTATTCAAGCGGTGTATTAAAAAAATATTTTGAAACCTCTACTCTATTTCAAGATTTAATATATAAAGGTGAATATAACTGTTTAAGTTCAAGTATACTATATTCTTTACTATATAGTGAGTTTGGATTTAAGGTTACAGGAGTATTAACATCAAGTCATGCTTTCTGCACAGTATACACTGAACAGGGAAAAATAGACGTAGAGACAACAATATCAAGAGGATTTAATCCAGGTCAGAAAGAAATAAGAAATACAGGAAATTCTACAATAGTTACTTTTGTTCCTCAAGGTAATTATAGAGACAGAAACGAAGTAGATGTGTTTACATTAATAGCAACACTTTATCCTAACTCTATATCATTAAAAAAAATAGAGAAAGATTTGGAAAAACAGCTTGTTATGGCAAAAAAAGCATATTATCTGTCTCCTAATACAGAAATATACAATAAAAATCTAATTAATGCTTATAATAGATTGGCATTAGATTATCTTAAAAAAAATGATTATGAAGCTGCATATAAAACTTTGGAAGAAGCATATGTATTTGATCCTTCAAGTTCTATGACTAAAAATAATAGAATACATTATTATAATACAATAGGTACTTCTTATTTAAGCCAAAAGGACTATCCTAATGCTATACAAATATACAAAATTGGAATATCTGACTTAGGTGATGATGCCAGTGTATTAAAAAGAAATTTAAAAGTATCATACTATAATTATGCGGTTACAGAGTATAATGAAAGAAGATATAATAATGCTAATACAATATCTGAAGAGGCTTTAAAATTATTCCCAAATGACAGAGATTTTATTAGATTATTGTCTTCAATACCAAAATAATAAAAAAATAATGCCGATTAATAGTATATGAAAATTTATTTTACATTATTAATAATGGTATCATG
>NZ_JQIU01000008.1:616741-640857 GCF_002379365.1 Brachyspira sp. G79
ATTTGAATGTAAAATTCAGGGTAATAGAAAAATTTGATAAATTACTATCCTCTGACAATAAAGAATATGTTTTTATATAGACGCTAATTATATTTTTACTGAAGAAGGCAAAGCTATATACAGTAATAATATATATAATATTCAAACAACATTAAATGATTTAGAAGAAAAACTTAATAAAGCTTCCTCTCAGGAAGAAAAAATGCAGTTAAATCAGAATATCAGAATATATAAAGGGCTTTTAGCTTATAATACACCTCCAAAAAAATTTATAACTCTATTAATAAATAGACAAATATATGACTACATTTCTAAATATCCGTCAAGCTATATAGATAATATGATGCAGAATAATTTGCAGCAGTTTTATGATGACATAAGAAATAATATTATATTAAATGAAAAGTACACTGGATGCTTTACTTCACTTCTATTTATCACCAAAGAAAAATTTAAATATTATACTGGAAGAACATAAAATTATTATAAATTAAATTTAGATTTTACTTTTTTAATATCATACCTCGCTGTGCCGCCTTTTACCTGAATCATCTCCTCCGAAACATCAGAAGCAAACTCCAATACATTTTTTATATCCAAATTTATTAATATAGCATAACTTAAAGCAGCACAAAAACTATCCCCTGCTCCTACTGTATCAATAACATTAACCTTATTTGAAGGCTTGAAAATATACTCATTATTATAAAATACACTAGCACCTTTAGATCCAAGTGTAAGAAATATATAATCAATATTAAAATCTTTATTAATGGCTTTGAGTAAAGTTTCATTATCATTTTCTAATGAAGGATAAAAAAGTTCTTTTATTACAGCAAGCTCATCATCATTAATTTTTAATATATTTACAAACTCTAAAGATTCTTTTATTTTTCTTTTGTATAATAATTTTTTCTAAAAGTAACATCGCATACTTTGTATTTAGATTTAATATTTTTAAATATTTTTTTTAATGTAGTGTATGATTTTTCATTTCTTTGAGAGAGTATATTAAAATAAAATAAATCATAATTTTCATTTAAAGCATTTTCTATATCTTTATTATATTCTATATTATCCCAAGCTGCATTCTCATGTATAATATAGTCTGGAACTTTTTTTTCATTAAGAAATACTGTAGCTTTACCTGTTTCATAATTATCTAATATCTGTATTAATGACTTGTCTATATTTTCATTATTGATAAACGATAAAGCATCTTTGGAATAATCATCATTACCCAATGCAGTTATAAATCTAAGTCTGTCATCATGCCCAATAAGCCTAGAAAGCTGAAGAGAATAATTAAATGGAGCACCTCCGATTACAGAAACATTATCATATACATCATATAAGAGCTCTCCGAAACTAAGTATATTATTCATATATAAACTCTCCAAATAATATTTACTCTTTATTATCAATAGGTGCTTTTAATAATAATCTTACTATAGAATTATTTGTTATTTCAGTACCTGCCTGAGGCGAATAATCATAAACATAACCCTCACCTTGTATAGCTATTTTGGCATTATTATTTGATACTATATATGATATATTATTCAAAGCATCTCTTAAAGAAAGTCCCATTATATTAGGCATAATATTATTAGTAGCACTGTAATAGCTATTAGAAGGAGGAACTAATGATAAAAATTCATTCGTGTTTATTGTATATATATCGCCGTCAACAAGCCCTAAATAAGGTATTATCTGATTTGCAATTTTAGCAAATAGAGGTGCAGCTACCCTTCCAGCTGACTGCGTACCTTTTCCCTGAGGGTCATCAAGAAGAACGAGTATTGATATTTTTGGATCTTCAAGAGGAAAACCTCCGATAAATATGGACTGATAATATTTTTCTGGTTTTTCTGATTCATTATCTCTGTAAACTTCAGTTATAGCAGTACCAGTTTTACCTACAACATCAATATTAAGCAAATTAGCTCTGTATCCTGTAGAACCAGATTCAACACCTTTTCTTAAAAGAACCCTAGCTATTTGAGAATACTGTTCATCTATAATTCTAGTTTTTTTAAGCCTATTTGTAACACTTATTTTTTCTATTCCATCATAAATGGAATCAACAACATGCATAGGTACTTTCCAACCGCCATTTAAAAGGGGGAGATAAGAGGCTGCTATCTGCATAGGAGTAACACTCAAATCATATCCTATAGCCAAATATCCTCTTGAAAATCTATGCCATTTATTTAAATTGTGATATATACCGCTCCATTCATTTTTATAGGGTCCGACACCTGTAGGCTCTCCGAAACCGAATCTTTTTAAATAATCATAAAAAAACTGCTTGTCTATTCTCTCAGCTATAGTAACTATTGCAAAGTTGCAGCTGTATTTTAATATATCATTAAAAGCTACATCGCCATGCGGATAATCGCAATGTATGCGTGTTTGTCTGCTGTAATCATAATATCCTTTACAATGAAAAACTTCATCACTATTTACAACACCCTGTTCTATAGCAGCAAGTTCTGCAAATATTTTCATTGTACTTCCTGGATATATTGTACTCATTATACTTCTGTCCATTCTTTCATTATTAACATAAATAAATGGATTATTAGGATCAAAAGAAGGATAAGAATAATTTGCTATAACAGCACCAGTATTAACATCTGATACTATGACTGTAGCCGACTGAGGAGATCTTTCTGCAACAGTTTTTAATACTTCGTTTCGTACTATAGTTTGAACATCTCTATCTAATGTTAATACTATATCTTTGGGATTGTCATTTTCTGATGATAAAATTGATTCATAAGTAGCTTCAAGTCCTGCATATCCTTCCGTTTCAGTTCTGTTCATATATCCTATCACATGTGCAAAAACATCTTCATATGGATAAAATCTCTTGTAGCTTTCTATACCATAAATACTTTTTACTGTATATTTATCTTTTATTTCTTTTATCTTTTTATAAGAATCCAAATTAATATTTTGAGCTAATCTTATAGTTCTTCTTTTTGAGGATATTAAATCTGCAAATTTTTCTTTTGTAATACCAATAATACTAAAAATTTGACTGTATGCTTCATTAATATCAGTATTTTCATTTCCATCTAATGAAACTGATTCTGTATCAAGGTATATTGTATAAGCTGGGATATTAATTGTAAGAGGACGCATTTTTGAGTCGTATATAGTTCCTCTTGGCTTATCAAGTCCGTCTAAAGAAGTTATAGATTTTCTGTTTTTTACTGTAAGGTTAAATAACCTAAAAAATATAGCAATAGTTACTATGAAAAAACATACAAGAAATAAATATAGTTTTTTTATACGAGCTTCATTCATAATTAGAAAAATGAGGCGGCGAACGGATTTGAACCGATGATAAGAGTTTTGCAGACTCCTGCCTTACCACTTGGCGACGCCGCCGTATTTTAGATTTATTAATAATATATCAAAACAAATAAAAAGTCAATATGTTATAAAAAAAATATAGTTTTTTATTTTATATATAAAATTACTATAAACTTCACAAAATCATATTTTTATATTAAACAAAAAATAAAAATCTAAGTAAAATGAATGTAATTTTTTATAAAAACTTTACATAATTTTTTTATTAAAGTTTTATATAAAATATATTGAGATTTTTAAATTATAAATATACAATATAGCTAAAATCAAATATATATTAGGAGTATATATGAGTATAGGCTCTAGCAGAAGCAAATTAGAAGACGGTATAAAATTCTTTAGAAATGAAAACTATAAAGAAGCTATTGACTCATTAGAAAAAATATTTTCAGAAAAAAATGATGTAGAGTCTGGATATCATTTAGCATTAGCCTATGCACAAATTCAGGATTATGATAATACTCTTCAGGTATTTGATAAAATAATGAGACGTCTGGACAATCCACTAAGACTTATGCAGGCACATATTATTGTAGGATATATATACGCTGTAAAAGAAATGTATGACCTAGCTGAATTTGAACTTATGGACGCTTTATCTTCTGGAGTAGAAAATACTCAAATACATGCTGCTTTAGGATATGTATACTACAAAAAGGGAAATATTAGAAAGGCTATAGAACATTTAAAAAAGGCAGTAAATCTTGACCCTAAAAGTGCAAATGCAAGAAACTCTTTGGGGTTTATATTAGCGGATACTGAAACTAACATTGATGAAGGAATAGAAGAAATAAAAAAAGCCGTATCAATAGACCCTAGTAATCCTGCTTATTTAGATTCTTTGGGTTGGGCTTTCCTCAAAAAAAATGATTTGCCTAATGCAAAAGAATATTTGACAAAGGCATTTGAACTGGCTCCTACAAACAGAGATATAAAAGAACATTTATTAAAACTAGATCAATTATCATATAAAAAATAATAATCAAAATAAATATATTATAAAATATAAAAAATATTATTAGGAGGAGTTATGAAGTATATAATAACAATTATATTATCATTTTATATTTTTTCTTTTAGCTTATATTCTCAGTACAAGGCAGAATATTTGGGAAATAATATATCAATAGTAAGAGACGGGCAAACTATAAATAAAATGCCCGAACTTAAAAATAATGATATATTAGAAACTAAAAAAGACTCTTTTGCTCAAATAAATATAAATGATAAATATTATTATATAGCTCCAAACAGTAAAATAAAAATAACTTCTTCTAATGCCAACCTTATTAATGGTGCTTTATATATTAGAGATAAAAACTTTGATTCTTTAGATGATTTTAAAGATTATGATAAAGACATAAAAATATATGCAGACCCATTCCCTTTTTATGCAGGAAAAGTATCAACTATATTTATAACCTCTAAAGATGATATAAAAATAGGAAACTCAAAACTTCTTGGAAGTGCAAGACCTATAGTTAAATTTTTTGAAGTTAAAGATGCTGACAGAAATTTAAAAGTATATAAAAGCATATTCGGAATATATGTTGGTGCTCAAGATGAAAAATATCAGTTTGTATCAAATATAGAATTAAAAGATAAAACTACTCTTAATGTAGCTATAGATATAAAACTTGATTTCACTCCTCCCCCACCAAAACCAAAACAAATACCGGGTGTTACTTCTACTATGAAAAATATTATAAGTAATCCTCAAAAATCAAGAGAAGAAAAAGAACTTTTAAATGGTAATGTTTATATAAGCTACACCCCTACTAATTATGCCGACAAAGTATATATAATGCCATCTCAGGGAAGATACTCTTCAGGTTTTGGAGCTTTCAGAGGATACACAAAAGACTATGCAAGATATCATCAAGGGTTTGATATAGCAAATACAAATGGTACTCCTATAATAGCAGCCAATAACGGAGTTGTAAGAGTATCAAGAGAGTTATTTGTAAGAGGAAACTGCGTTGTTATAGATCATGGAGAAGGAGTATATAGCTCATACTTTCACATGTCTAAATTAATAGCAAAAGAAGGACAGTATGTAAAAAAAGGAGAAGTTATAGGTCTTATAGGTTCTACTGGAATGTCAACTGGTCCGCACTGCCATTGGGAAATGAGAGCTGGAAATATGACTTTTGATCCTTTAAGCATACTAGAAAAGCCTGTCTCTTTTAATACAAAAATGCTAACACAAATAAAATAATAAAAATTATTATATTAAGAGATAAAATATAAATATGCAATTAAAAGAAAAATCAATAATAGAATTAGAAAATATACACAAAATAGAGCCTTTCTTTATTAGATATTTAACCATAATAAGTTCTGTTATTTTAATTATTTCATTTATATTTTTCTTTGGTACTAACAGACTTAATGAAGAATATAATACAGTAAATGTTTGGAATAAAGAAACGCAGTCTATAGAACCTCCTTCACATGATGATAATTTTAATATAGACGGCATATTCAAACAAAATTTTTTCACAAAACCAGAAGGTATAGTGCACTATTTTGATTTTAACGGAGATACAACATACTCTACAAACTTAGCAAGAGGGGAATTAGCAACAGCCAATAATCAAAACTTTATAATATATAAAAGATACGGTAATTACATAGATGCATATAATAACATGGGAATTATTATATGGCGTACAAATACATCTATCTATCCAGAAATAGCTCCTTATGCTGAAAGAATAATATATCATTCAAGCGATAATTCAAAAATACAGATGTTTGATTTTAATAATAACCCATTAAGCAGACATATACAATACGGAGAAATTATTACTGACGGAGCCTTTGCTCTCAATACTGGAGATTATATAGCAGGTTTTTCAAGCGGAGATATAGCATATATTAACAGAAACGGAAATCTATCATTTGCTATATCTACAATATTAAGTGAGATAAATATAGTTAAATCAGTTGCTATAAGTGAGTACGGAAGTTTTGCTATGTCAGTAAGCGGAATAAGACCAGAATATATGACGCTTTATGATGCAAACGGAAGAACTATGTGGTATTTAGAAACAGGTTTAAACAGAAGACGCCATGTATCAAGTTATGTAAGCGAAAAATCAATGACTGCTTTTATGCTAGCTGACAGAGACATTATACTATACACTTTGAACAAAGGAAAAGAAATTGACAGAATTAATTTAGAAAAGTATAATATGATGAATGCTGTTAATATGAAACTTAATAGCGAAACTAATTCTACAATTATGAGCGTGTCAAAAGATGCTAAAAGTGTAGTTTTAATATATGATAATAATGCCAAAGAAATAGTCTTTGAAAAATATTTAGACGGCTGGGTATATAATCTTGATATATCTAGTTTAGAAAATGAATATATGATAGTAAGCGATAAAATGATTTATACATATAAGAGAGTTAAACTATGAAAAAATATATATTAATATTATTTATAATATCATCTTTGCTATTTGCAAGAGTACCTATTGATGATAACCGAATAAGAATAACAAGCACATTTGGAGAGTTTAGAACAGACCATTTCCATAACGGAGTAGATTTCGGCGGAAATAGAATGGAAATATATCCTGTTAAAGATGGAGAGATAGTTTATTATCTTGATGAAGATGAAGACCCTACAAGACCGCTTTACGGAGTTGGAAATGTAGTTATGATAGAACACCCTGATAATTTAAGAAGTTATTATTACCATATAGAACCTGGTACTATAGAAAAATCTTATGCTAAAGTAACAGAAAAAGATGTTATAGCTCTTACTGGAAACAGCGGAAGGTCTGGAGGGGCACATCTGCATCTTACCATAGAAAATATGAAAGAAGGTTTAGTTGTAGACCCTTTAGAATATCTTAATATAGATAAAGGTTCTTCTCAGCCTCCTTTAATTCATGGTATTTATTTAAGAACTGAAAACAGACTTATACAAATAAAAGATAAAATGCCTATGAGCTATAACGGAGAAATCAAACTATTTGTAAAGGCTTATGACTTACTTGGAAGCATTCCTATGGGGCTTAAAAGAGTAAAAATATATATGAATGATGAACTTGTAAGAGATTATGACTTTACATATTTTATAAAAAGGGATAATGTATATTATATAGCTCCGAATTATAGATTTGAAGAAGTATACGGAGTGGACTCTCATTTTTATAGAGGAGGAGTATTTACCCCTAAAAGAGGAAAATATACTTTTAAAGCAGAAGTTACTGATTTTGATAATAAAACAGTGGTACTAACTAGGACTGTTAATTTTTATTAAAATTTTAGCAAATATAGATTTTAAGTATATACCTAAACTATTACATTTTGTCAAAAAATAATTTTTTTTAATTTAAAATATTGCACTACGCAGCATCCCAGTTCTTTTGTTGGCACAAAGAACCAAAAAGACTGCATTTTTAGCCTAAATTTCAGGTATTACTATACATTTAATACATATATTTAAAATATAAAGTTCTATCAATTGCATTTTTTTAAAACTTTTTTGTGTGGTAAAAAAGTTGATAATTATGTATAATGTATATCAATTGACAAAATAAAATTGTTCAAGTATATACTGCATAAAAATAAAAATATGCAGCTAATTTACTAATTATTAAAAATATAGTATAATAGTATGCATGAATTTTAAATTAGAATCCAACTTCAAACCCTCTGGAGATCAAGTAACAGCGATAGAATCTCTGGTAAAAGGGCTTGAAAATAAAAATAAATATCAAACTCTTTTGGGAGTTACAGCAAGCGGAAAAACTTTTACTATAGCCAATGTTATAGAAAAAGCCAACAGACCTACTCTTGTAATGTCTCATAATAAAACTTTGGCGGCTCAACTATACAGAGAGCTTAAGGATTTCTTTCCTAATAATGCCGTAGAATACTTTGTTTCATATTATGACTACTATCAGCCTGAAGCATATGTTCCAGCTAAAGATTTGTATATAGATAAAGACGCTTCGGTTAATGATGAAATTGACAGATTAAGGCTTAAAGCAACAACTTCACTTCTTGAAAGACGAGATGTTATAATAGTGGCTTCTGTTTCATGTATATATGGTTTGGGTTCTCCTGAGGATTACAGAAAACTCTACATTTCAATAGAAAAAGACGGTGAATATGACAGAGATGAAATTATTGAAAAATTAGTTTCTATTCAGTATGAACGTGTTAAAGATGTACTTGAGCGTGCCAGATTTAAGGTTATAGGCGATACACTAGAAATAATGAGTGCTTATTCTGATGAGGTTATAAGAATAGAGTTTTTCGGAGACACTGTTGAAAAAATAGTAAAAATTAATCCTGTAACAAGACAAAAAATAGCAGAACAAGACAGAGTTGTAATATACCCTGCCAAGCACTTTGTTACTGGAAGTGATAAACTAGCTGCTGGTATCAAATTAATAGAAGAGGAACTTGAAGAGCAGTATAATAAGTTCAAATCTGAAGGAAAATTAGTAGAAGCAGAACGTATATACGGAAGGACTAAATATGATCTAGAAATGCTTAGAGAGGTTGGATACTGTGCTGGAATAGAAAATTATTCACGCCCATTATCTGGACGTAAAGAAGGAGACAGACCTGCTTGTTTAATAGATTATTTCCCAAAAGATTTTTTGACTATTATAGATGAGTCGCATGTAAGTGTGCCTCAGATTAGAGGTATGTTTTTTGGAGACAGAAGCAGAAAAGAGACCCTAGTAAAGTACGGTTTCAGACTTCCTTCAGCACTTGATAACAGACCTTTATTTTTTGAAGAGTTTGAAAAACTTACTAATGACACAATATACATAAGTGCCACACCTGCAGAATATGAACTAAAAAAAAGCAGTCAGGTTGTAGAGCAGATAATCAGACCTACTGGACTGCTTGACCCTATTATAGAGGTATATCCTATTGATGGACAAATTGACAGAATACTTGAAGAAATAAAGAAAACCATATCAAACAATGAAAGAATATTTATAACAACTCTTACAAAAAAAATGGCTGAAGACCTCACAAAATATCTAAATGAAAACGGAGTTAGAACACGCTATTTACATTCAGATATTCAAACGGTTGAACGCGTAGAGATAATAAGAGATTTAAGACTCGGAGCTTTTGATGTACTTGTAGGGATAAATCTTTTAAGAGAGGGACTTGATGTACCAGAAGTGTCTTTAATATTAATACTTGATGCCGACAAAACAGGCTTTTTAAGAAATACCACCACCCTAATACAAACTATAGGACGTGCTGCCAGAAATGCTAACGGCAGAGTTATAATGTTTGCAGACAGTATAAGCGATGCTATGAAAGTAGCAATTGAGGAAACAGAAAGAAGAAGAAAAATACAAATGGAGTATAATAAAGAGCATAATATTACTCCGAAAACTATTATTAAGAAAATACAGGATATAATAGAAAGAGAAGAAAAAGTCGAAACTTCTTATGAGCTTCATTTCGATTTCAGACGCTTTAATGAAAGAGTAAAAATCGATCCTAAACAGCAAAGCGATGACTATATAAAAGAACTTGAAAAAGAAATGAAAAGAGCTTCAGACAGTTTAGAATTTGAAAAAGCTATTGAGATAAGAGAGAAAATTAATCAGCTTAAACAATTAAAGCCAGCTAAAAAAACAGTACATAAAAATGTAACTTCAAAAAAACCTAATGGAAAAACTAAAAGATAATTGTATATACTAAAACTTGAATAAATTTGCAAATTTATTCAAGTTTTTCCCGCCGTAAAAAATTGCAAAAACTGCAAGTATAAAAATAATACTAAACAGCACTAATTATATTTTACATATATAATAAATTATTAAATTTAGACTGAAATATAGCACTTCGCTGCCGACACCATACCAACGGTACTTCCTTTGGTCGCAAAAGAAGTTAAGGTGTTACGTACAAAGCCATGCAATATTTTAACTTTAAAAAATTATAGTTGTTTATGTATAAATTAATCATATTCTACAGCTATTTTTATACAGTTATCTTTTTTGCTTTCAAATATATCATATCCTTTTAGAATATTATTTAATTTTATTCTATGAGTTATAAGAAAATCGGTATTTATTTTATCTTCAGATATAAGTTTTAATATTTCATCACTATGAACAGCATCAACTCCACCAGTTTTAAATATTAGGTTTTTTCCGTACATTATATTAAGAGGAAGTATCTGAGGCTTTTCATACATAGCAACTAAAGCAACTGCTGAATTAGGGCGTGCTATTTTCCAAGCTAATTCAAATGTATTATCGCCTCCTGCAGCCTCTATAACATTATCAGCAAGTCTTCCATTATTTATATCCTTTATAAACTCTTCAATATTTTCTGTTTTTTTTGGATTTACAAAAAAGTCTGCTAATCCTTTTTCTTTTGCTATATTTAATCTATTTTCATCTATATCTATAGCTATTATATTTTTTGCTCCAAATATCCTAGCACATATCATAGAGCAAAGTCCTACAGGTCCAGCTCCTATTACCGCAGCAGTATCATTATTTTTTACTTCTGAAAGCTCTGCACCAAAATATCCACTTGCTAAAATATCCCCTACAAACAAAGCCCTATCATATGTTACATTTTCTGGAAGTATATTTAATGCAGTATCAGCAAAAGGTACTCTAACATATTGGGCCTGACAGCCATTAATACGGCAGCCTATTTCCCAGCCGCCTATTTCACAATTATTTATAAAACCATTTTTACAATAATAGCATTCTCCGCAGAAAGTAATGCAGTTGCATGACACTCTATCGCCTATTTTTATTTTTTTTACATCTTTACCTGCTTCTATAACTTCACCTACAAATTCATGTCCAAGAACAATATTTTCTCTTGCTCTAGGAACAGCACCGTTAATTATATGCAAATCGCTTGTGCATATGCTTGATAATGTTACTTTTACTACTGCATCTTTTGAATACAAAATTTTAGGATTTTCTATTTTCTTTAAATCTATTTTTCTATTGCCTAAATAAACCAATCCATTCATAATAATTACTTCCTTATTTTTATTAATTATAACATTAAAATCAATATATTAAAAATATTTAATTCATTAAAAATATGCAAATAAAAAAGGGACTTTTTAAGCCCCTAATATTTTTAATTATTATAAATTTTACCAATTATTTCTGCTAGGTTTTCTTAAAGTAGGTTCATCATTATTCGGTATAACTTTTTTAAGCTCATTAAATAATCTTTTTTCTTCTGCAGATAATTTTGAAGAAACATCTATATTTACTATTACAAATAAATCGCCTCTTCCAGATCTATTTATATGAGTAGCACCGCTTCCTTTTAATTTAAATACCTGACCGCTATTAGTACCTGCAGGTATTTTTATTTTAACTTTCTTTTTATCCAAAGTCTGTATATAAATGTCAGCTCCTAATGCAGCCTGTACTATATTAATTCCTACTTCAGTGATTAAATCTATACCGTCTCTAACAAAATATTGATGAGGAGATACATGTATATATAAGTACAAATCTCCTGCCACACCTCCGCCTATTGCTTCACCCTCTCCGCTTACTCTAAGTTGAGTATTATCCTCAATACCCTTAGGTATATTAACAGATATAGTTTTATTTTTTT
Source organism: Brachyspira sp. G79 (assembly GCF_002379365.1). Taxonomy (GTDB): domain Bacteria; phylum Spirochaetota; class Brachyspiria; order Brachyspirales; family Brachyspiraceae; genus Brachyspira. The sequence goes on from NZ_JQIU01000008.1 coordinate 628,733, forward strand.
TAATAGTTCCAGTTCCATGACATTTTTTACAAGGAGTAGTTACTATAGAACCGCTTCCATTACATTTACTGCAAGTTCTTCTTACACTAAAAAATCCCTGAGCCATTCTTACTTCTCCGCTTCCTCCGCAGGTAGGACAAGTCTGGGTTTTAGTTCCTGGTTCTGCTCCTGTACCATGACAAACATCACATATATCATTTTTGTCAAGTTTGATTTCCATCTTCTTACCGAATACTGCATCTTCCAAAGAAAGAGTAATATCATGTCTTAAATCATTTCCCCTTCTCTGAGACCTTGAAGATCTTCCAGAAAATCCTCCTCCAAAAAATGAACTGAATATATCATCTAAATCTCCGAATCCGCCAGAGCCTCCGAACATCTGAGAGAAATCAAACCCACCTCTGCCATAAGCATCAGCAAAATCACTATGAACACCTTGAAAACCAAACTGATCATATTGAGCACGCTTTTTCTCATCAGATAATATCTCATAGGCTTCAGTAGCTTCTTTAAACTTTTCTTCAGCCTCTTTATTTCCTGGGTTTCTGTCTGGGTGATACTGCATAGCTAATTTTCTATATGCTTTTTTTATTTCATCATTAGTAGCAGTCTTTGCCACTCCTAATACTTCATAATAATCTCTTTTTTCTGCCATTTATTATATCCTCTATTAAAATTATCATTTAAATTTATCATTAATATAAAAAAATCATTTTTTTCTTCTGCTTAATATTAAACCTAATCCAAGTCCTGCAGCAGCTAAAGTTCCAACAACATATTTATTGGAGGCTATATATAAAATATTATACTGCATACGCTTTTCTTTGTCTGATAAAACCTCATAGGCCTCTGTTATATCTATAAACATACGATTAGCTTTTTCATCTCCAGCATTTCTGTCTGGGTGATATTTCATAGCTAATTCTCTGTAAGATTTCTTTATTTTTTCATTACTGGAAAATATATTAACATTAAGTATTGCATAATAATCTTTATCCATAATAAATATATCCTTATATTATTTTCTAATTATCAAAAAACATTAAACTCTCAACAATAAATAATAACCCTGAAGCAATCCATATAGATTTAATACCAAATATCCTAGTAAAAAAACTACCCAAAAAAGCTCCTAAAGTAAATGAAAAAAGAATAGTTAAATATATAAGTCCGTTCTTTAACCCTACTTTATCTCTATTAAATAAAAATCTAAATAAATTATCTGAAGCTGACTTTAAATTACCAGTACACATATTAGTAACATAAGTAAGCCCTTCAACCTTATTAAAAGTTATCATTAAAGCTGCTGACATAAATGATATAACACTTACAACTATAATGTTTGAAATACCTTTATGCATAAAACCAACTATAAAAAGTATAATAGCTGCCATTAATATAATAACATATTCCAATTCCATTAACTTTTTCTTATTCAAAACTTTTTTTATATATAAAGCAGTCCAAATTCCAATAATAAAAACGCAAATAGGTATCAAATAATGCATAGTAAGAGCAAACTCTTTTTTAGCCAAATGCATAGCAAAAAATATCATATTACCAGTCTGAGCATAAGCAAATACTCCGTCTCTAGTGATATAAGTATAAGCATCTACAAATCCGCCTACCAAAGTAAGTATAGAAGCTATATATATAGTTTCTGTTGTGTGTATTGATTCATTTTTTCTTTTGATAAAAGCTATAAAACTATTTTTCACTTTACCGCCTCAATTTTATTGACAAATATTATAACATAAAAAAATATTTTTAGGAACATATTTAATTATTGGTTTTTAATAATTCTGCTACATCTAAATGTCCATTTTTTAAAGCATATTTAAAAGCATGTCTGTCATTTTTTACATCTGCCCCATTATCAATTAAATATTTTACTATTTCTAAATGTCCATTTTTTGAGGCATTACTTAAACTTGTAGCTGCGTATTTATCACCTATTATATTAATATCCGCTCCATTATCAATTAAATATTTTACTATATTCAAGTAACCATTTTCAGAAGCATATAATAAAGCAGTCCTATAGGAATAATCTCTCATATTAACATCAGTTCCTAATTCTATTAAATACTTAACTATATCTAAATAACCATTTTCAGAAGCATACATTAAAGCATGTCTGTCATTTTTAAACTCAGCCCCTTTATCTATAAGCAGCTTTACCAATTCTAAATTACCATTTTTGGCAGCAGAACTTAATGCATGTCGGTCATTTGATGCTTCGTATCCTTTTTCCAATAAATACTTTGCTATTTTTTCATATCCTTTTTCTAAGGCATACATCAAAGCATATCTGTCATATTTAAATTCTATTCCTCTATATATGAGGAATTTAACTATATCAAAATGACCATTTTTTGAAGCATAAGTTAAAGCTGTCTTGTAATAATAATCTTTTATATTAATATCCGCTCCATTATCAATTAAATATTTTACTATATCCAAGTAACCATTTTCAGAAGCATACATTAAAGGCGTTTTATAATAATCATCTTCTGTATTGATGTCATATCCCGATGATATCAAAGACTTTACTATTTCAAAATCATTATTTTTAACTGCTTCTAATAATTCCATAGTTTTAAATACCGCAATCATATATTTTTATATGTATTTATATGACTACTGCAAATACATATAAAAATATAGGCGATTGAAAATCAACACTTTCAAAAAATCAACTTCCAATCGCCCATTAGACTTTATATATTCAACTTTTACTTTTTATCAAAATCATATCTTAAATTCTTCAAATACGATCCAGGCATATAAGAAGCTTGTATTTGTTCTATATTTTGACCATATTTTTTTCTCATATCCATTATGAATATACAAATCTCTTTTATTTCATACTCTTCATATCCAATATTAGTTGCATACATAGGACTTCCAGAGAATATTTTAGTAAAACCTCTACTAGCTAAATATTGTTCCAAATCTGGGCTAAACCTTGTACGAAATGTATCACTACCTGTTGAATTAATAATCCAAGTATAATGAGATTCATTTTCAATAATGTTTAATTCCTTATATACATTAACATCAAATTGTTCTTGCATTAAACTACCCTCCATGATTTATTGATATTTATAATAATTTATTTTATTATTTATTATCATCAACTATCTCATAATCAGCATCAACTACGCCGTCATCTTTTCTGCCTGAATCTTGGCTGTTATTTTGCTGTTGAGCCTGTTGTCCTGCATCTGCCTGACCTTGCTGTGCACCTGCTTGTTTATAAAGTGCCTCTGAAGCTTTGTTCCATGCTGCTTGTAAATCGTCTGTAGCTCTTTTAATATTATCTGTATTATTAGATTCTACTGCTGATTTCAAAGCATTCATTTTTGACTCAATTTCTGATTTGTCAGAAGCAGGTAATTTATCGCCGTTTTCTTTTAATAATTTTTCTGTCTGATAAATCATATGGTCAGCATTGTTTTTAGCTTCTACTTCTTCTTTTTTCTTTTTATCTTCTTCAGCATGTTTTTCAGCATCCTGAACCATTCTGTTTATTTCATCTTCGCTTAATCCGCTTGAAGATTCTATTCTTATTTTTTGTTCTTTACCAGTACCCAAATCTTTAGCTGTAACATGTACTATACCGTTTGCGTCTATATCAAATGATACTTCTATTTGAGGAACTCCTCTTGGTGCTGGAGGTATGCCTACCAAGTCAAATCTTCCAAGTTCTCTGTTGTCATTAGCCATTTTTCTTTCACCTTGTAATACTCTGATAGTTACAGATGACTGATTGTCTGCTGCTGTAGAGAATACTTGTTTTTTGTTTGTAGGTATAGTAGTGTTTCTGTTGATTAAAACAGTCATTACTGAACCTTCTGTTTCAATACCAAGTGAAAGCGGAGTAACGTCAAGAAGAAGTACATCTTTAACATCACCTTTAATAATACCGCCTTGTACAGCTGCTCCCATTGCTACTGCTTCATCTGGGTTTACGCTTTTGTTTGGTTCTTTATTAAATATGTTTTTAACTGTTTCCTGAACCATAGGTATTCTTGTAGAACCTCCTACAAGTATTACCTCATCTATATCACCTATAGAAAGTCCTGCATCTTTCAATGCTTTTTCACATGGGATGCGTGTTTTTTCTACCAAATCTCTGATTAAATCTTCAAATTTAGCTCTTGTTAAAGATACATTCAAGTGTTTAGGACCTGATGCATCTGCTGTAAGATAAGGCAAGTTAATATCTGTTTGTAATGAGCTTGAAAGTTCTTTTTTAGCTTTCTCGCCTGCTTCTTTCAATCTTTGTAAAGCCATTTTATCATTATTCAAATCAACGCCTGTATCTTTTTTGAACTCATCTATAAGCCAATTAATTATAGCTTGGTCAAAGTCATCACCGCCCAAGTGAGTATCACCGTTTGTACTTTTTACTTCAAATACTCCATCAGCCAATTCAAGTATAGATATATCGAAAGTACCACCGCCCAAGTCATAAACTGCGATTTTTTCATCTTTCTTTTTCTCCATACCATAAGCTAATGCTGCTGCTGTAGGTTCATTTATTATTCTTAATACATTAAGTCCAGCAATACGTCCAGCATCTTTAGTAGACTGTCTTTGACTGTCATTAAAGTATGCAGGTACTGTAATAATAGCATCAGTTACTGTTTCGCCCAAATACTCTTCTGCTGTTTGTTTCATTTTTTGAAGTATTCTAGCACTTATCTCTTGAGGAGTGAAATTTCCTTCTAAAGTTTTAATTTTTACTTTTCCGCCGTCTTCTATAACTGTATAAGGCATTCTTGAACGTTCTTCTGTTACTTCAGCATAAGTGTTTCCCATAAAACGTTTAATAGAAAATATTGTGTTTTCTGGGTTAGTTACCATTTGGTTTTTAGCAGGCTGACCTACTAATACTTCCCCTTTATTTGTGAATGCTACTATAGAAGGTGTTGTTCTGTTTCCTTCGCTGTTTGTTATTACTACAGGCTTTCCGCCTTCCATTACTGATACACATGAATTTGTTGTTCCTAAATCTATTCCAATTATTTTACTCATATAAATTTCTCCTTTTAATTATTTAATTAATATTTTTTAATATTGTAAATTAATATTAGTATAAAGATTGTTTGTTATATATTTTATTGTCAGTCTTTCGTCAGAACACTAACAACATATTCAGTATGACCATTACCCAAATGTGAAGTAGTAAGGTCTACATTGATTACTTCTTTGTCTTTGATGTGATTGTTAATCGCATCAGTCAAATCCTGAAGAACTCTGTTTATATGCTGTATACTTTCTTTTTTGTCTGCTTTCGGCTCGTAATAAGCTCTAAAAAGTTGAATATGTGCCATAAAATCTCCTAATTAATTTATTTACTCTTTAGGTGCCGCAGGAGGTTTTCCTACTACTACCTTAGCTGTTCTCAAAAGCTCATCATTCAATTTATATCCTTTAGCATAAACTTCAACAACTTTTTCTTTATCAAGCTCTGGGACTTCTATCATAGTTAATGCTTCATGTACATTAGGGTCAAACTCTTCTCCTAAAGACTCTATTTCAGAAACTCCATTGTCATGCATAAAGTCTATAAACTGTTTATGTATTAGCTCTATACCTTTATAGTATTCAGTGCCTTGTATATTCTCATCTTTTTCGCCAGCTTTTAAAGCTCTTTCAAAATTATCCATGAAAGTTAAAAGCGATAATAATAATCCTTTATTTGCTCTTTTTATTGCATCTGTTTTTTCTTTAGCTGTTCTCTTTCTGATATTCTCTGCTTCTGCCATAGCGTACATATATTTATTTTTCATATCAGAAGCTTCCTGCTGCAGCTCCTCTACTTTTTTCTTTAATTCTGCAACCTCATCATTAGCAGGTTCTTCATCATTATTTTCTTTATTCTCTTCATTATCTTTATTACTTTCCAATTCTTCATTATTCTCTTTACCAATATCCTCTTTATCACCGCTTTCATTCGTTTCTTTTATTTCTTCTTCCATTTAATCTCCTTTAATGGATATTTATTATTAGTACCTGAAGTATTTAATCAGGTATATGTCTATATATATGCAAGAAACGTGCCAATATAAATTATTTTTGATAATATTCTGGTAAAGACAAAAAATTATTATAAACATAAAACAGCAGCTATAAATGTATAATATGTAGTATTATATTATATATTTTTATATAATAAACTATAACATTATAAAATTGCTATACTATTAGAAATAAAATATTATATATAAAAAAATTAGATATTAAAATATTATACATTTTGATAATACTATGTATAGTTTTAATACATCATCTTTGATAAAGAATGTATTATTTTAATACTATTATAAAAAAGGAATGTATAAATATTTATATATAATTGTATATGTAGATATATAAAAAGAAAAAGGGTTAAAAAAGTATCACCCTGATAAAAAACAGCAGGGTGATAAGGAGGTTTATGAAAAATTGTATTAATTTAACAATACTCCTTTATTATATACAATATATGACAAATGTCAATCTATTTTTTCGATTTTTTTCTAAAAATATGCTATAAAATTATGAAATATTGGATATAATTTCATTAATTTCTGAAAATAAATGAGAACCGCTTCTCAATTCATCTTTTACTTTATCTCTACTATGTATTATGGAGGCATGATCTCTGTTAAACTCCAAGCCTATCTCTGTAACTGATTTTTTAGAGTATTCACATGATAGATATATAGCAACATGTCTTGCTTTAGATATAAATTTTGTTCTGCCTTTACTCTCGAAAGAAGACATTTCTATGCCATAATAATCTGCAACCATTTTTTTAATTTCTTTAACAGTAGCATTTTTTAATTTGGGCTTATTAGTGAAATAATCTTTAAATATTCCCATTTTCTCGCATTGCTCTACATCTGGAGTAATCTTCATCAAATCTCTAACAGATAAATATGCCCTTATAGCACCTTCTATCTTTCTTACATCTGTAGTAATATTTTCTGCCATATACTTCATTACTTCTTCATCTATAGAAGTATGCAAATCAAATAATTTTCTTTCTATAATAGCAAGTCTAGTTTCATACTGAGGAGGCTCTATAGAAAGAATAAGGCTTTTTTCAAATCTGTTTTTTAATCTTGATTCAATATTTCTCAGTTCTTTTGGAGGTTTATCACTTACAAATACCATCTGTTTTGCCGCACTATCCAATGCCTGAAAAATCTCAAATAATTCCTTAGATGTTTCCTGAGCACTTTCAAGAAGTTGTAAATCATCTAATAAAAGCATATCCAATGATTTATATTTTCTTTTAAAAACTTCTGGCTTTTTATTCTGAAGACATGATACATATTCATCTCTAAAACCGCTTCCGTCTATATAAAGCACTTTAGCATTAGGATTAGCTTCAAGATAGCTGTTTCCTATAGCCTGAAGTAAATGAGTCTTACCTATTCCTACGCTTCCATATACATAAAAAGGATTGTATTCCTTACCTGGATTAGATGATACATACTTAGCAGCTTCAAATACATATCTATTATTATTGCCTTGTATGAAATTATCAAATCTAAAATAGTCGTTTAAATTTGATTTATTATTAGAAACTTCTTTTTTTACAGTATTAGATACTGATACGTTATTATTAACTGTTTCTTGCTTTTCCTGATACTCTTCTTCAGGCATTAAATGCTCATTAACAAAATCTGCATCAACTCTTACATCTATATCTATATTATCTGAGCATTTATCATTAAAAAAATCTTTTATTCTTCCTAAAAAATCTTTTTTTATATGAGTAGCAGCAAAATCTCCTGAGCATACAATAGAAGCCTTATTATCATCTTCAGCAACAAATACACTACCTTTAAGCAAAGCTACAGCTGTAAACTCATCATCTTCGCTAATAATATTTAAAAATTCATTCCAATACTGTTTAATATCTTCCATAATTCAACTATCTTTATAACTTATTCTAACAGTTTTATCATCGGTATTTATCAGCAAAAGTATAGAAGTTTCATTTTTATGGTAATTTTACATATTATACCTAATATTATCTTATGATTTTATACAGTAAAATTATTTTTATAATAGACTTGTTTTAAAAGTATTTGAAAGAAAAATTTTATACAAAATTATATAATTTAATTATTTATTATATTAATAAAACATTATATAAGTTGTATAAAATATATATTTAAAATATTAAAATACAGTTCTTTCACAGAGTAAAGCAGACATAGTATAAAATATATTTAGCACATACAAATATATATAAAAATTCATTTTTTGATAAATTATAATTGTTTGCTATATATAAACACTATTCAAGAAGTCTTTTCTGTATATAATAAATTTCTTTAAGTATGTTTTTTCTAGCATCAGCATCTTTTCCCCATACAGCCTTACTTAATGCAGTTTCATAATTATTCAAAGCCTCTTTGAGAAGAGTATTTGTATTTTTATCTATATATTTTTCAGCTCTTGCCTTATAAATCTTTCCAAGAAGTTCATATCCGCTATAATCATCTGGAAGTAATGCCAAATAGTTTAAAGCATAGTTCTCAGCATTAATATCATCTTTAAAATTATCCAAATATACCAAAGCAGCTCTATAATTTGCAGCGGCATAATTTTTATTTATCTTAACTATATTCTGATAATTAGTTAATGCCTCTTTAGTATTTCCTATAAATTCATTAATATAAGCCTTTTGATAAAGATAATTAATATTACCATTATCTAAATATATAGCATTATTAATAGACTTCATAGCATTACTATAATCGCCAATATCAGTATAAAGTTTTGAAGAAGCATAAAGTCCGTCTTTAGTATTAATATTTTTATTGAGCAGTTCTTCAATAGATTCAGATGTGTAATTATCTAAATGAACAGCAGTTTCAGCTATATAAATTGGGTTTACATCTAAATATTTTAAAGCCCTATCATAGCATTTCATAGAATAAGAATATAAATAAGCCTTATTATATTCTCTTCCAAGCAGTAAATCTTTTCCTCCATATACATTAATATATTCTGTCATTTTATTTATTATATTAAATCCTTCTATGTTATATTCTCTTATATAGCTTTCTGCAAGTCTTATTCTATTTTCTATATATGCAGGAGAAATTCTTAAAATTTCATTCATAGTAGAAGACAAAGAAACATAAGCATTTATATTATCATAAGAACCTATAGAACTTAAATATGAATTGATATCAATTTCATTTTTTACAGCCAAAGCATCATAATTACTTCTATTTCTTCTAATAGCCAAAGCTGCAGTTTTGGAAGCATTTTCATACTGTTTATTTTCATAGAGATAAGCAGCATAAAGTCCGTAAGTAATAGATTCTATCTTTTTAATATAGGCAACATCATAATTTTTATTTCTTAAGTCAGATATATATGCCAAAGCTTCATCAAATTGATTGAACCTTATAAACTCATATATTCTATCAGTAACCAAATTTAAATTTAATTTTAATTCCTCTTCCCAATACTCTGTTGCCTTTATATCTATAATATCCCTTTCTTTTTGATAAAGAGATGTATCATTATTTGAAACTCTTATCTCTAATAATTTCCTTAATAATAATACATTATTTACACTGATTATATTAGCATTAAAACCCTCTTTTAATATATCTATAGCTTTATCTATAGAACCAAGTTTATAATAAGCATCAGCAATATAACCTATTCTAATCTGTTCTTCAGTGCCGTAAAATCTGTACATAGACAACAACTGCATCATATCTACATAATAATTTTTCTGTTTTAATTGCTCCGCCTTATCAAGTATCATATTATAATCTATATTCTTTAGCAGTTCATCAGAAATATTTTTGTAAGATGTAGTTTCATATAATAGATTTTTTGCCTCAGTATATCTTTTCTTCCTTATTAAACTTTTACTATATTCAATTTTATTTTCATCAGATATGTTATAAAAATTAATTATTTGAGATATGATATTATCAGGATAGTAAGTATATCCTATATCATAAAGCATAGAGGCAAATGTTTCATAAAGTCTTGGCTTATTATAACAATATTCAAGTCCATTTTCTAATATTCTTATAGCTTCTGTTTCATTATTTTCATATAAATATATTTGAGCCAAAATGGCATAAGCCTCATCAAAATCTTTTTCTGAAGATATTAACTTTGACAGTATAGATTTTGCTCTCTGATAATCCTGCATTTCAAAATATGTTTTACCCAAAGCCACAGTTATTTCAGGATAATTTAGAGAATATGAAGACATATTATTTAATATCGAAAGAGCGTTAGTATAATTTTTAGCCTGAATATCTTTATCCCATAAATAAAGCTCTTTTTTTACTACGGCATTTGATATTTTACTCTGTATTCTAATTTTATCCTCATTATTTAAATATTTAGCATTTTTATAATTATTAACAGCATCATCATATCTATTATTTAATAAATTTATATCTCCAAGCCCCTCATTTCCGTAAGACTGACTATCTTTAAGAGAGCTTTGAAAATATGAATTGGCACTTTTTATATCACCATTTTTTAAGGCACAATTACCAGCTAAAAAAAGCCAATAAGGATTATTTGTAACTTTATATGCTGTGAGATAAGTTATTACAGTCTCTTCATATTCATTTATAGTCTCAAAAAAATTACCTGCCAAACCATAAACTTTATCAGTATCGTTTGTATTTATATATAAAGATAAAAGTTTGGTAAAATCCAAAGCAGCATAGCGTAAATCTGAACGTCTGAAATATGATAATCCTCTTATATAATAGAGCTTATAATAATTTGTATAATTAGCTTCTAAATTATTACAAAGTTCAATAGCTTCAAAAAATTTACCTTCCATAGCTAATTTTTCAGCTGTTTCTAATTCTTTATTAATAATATTATCATTACTAACGGTTATATTATTAGTTGGTGCTTTTATATCATCTAAAGTAATATTTATATTTCTGTCTTCCATAACAAAATGATATTGTAAAATATCTCTGGAATATGCCGAAATATATAATGTAAAAATTATAAGCAGTATATTTTTTAATTTCATAACAAGTCCTTATTTACTATTTTTAGTATCGGAATAGAACTTGTAATATTTTAATTAAGTAAGCAGGTAAAAATGAAAGAGATAGTTATATTGATATCGAATGCTGGAAATATAAAAGATAAAACAAATCAGTTTATGCTAAATATGATAGAACATTTTTATAAATCAGGAATAAGAATAACTGTATTTTCAAAATCATTCTCAAAAAACTTTCCAGCCTATATAGCAAGAAAACATTTATCTTCATTATTATTTACCAAATCTGCCAAAGATATAGCAAATATATCAGAAAATGCCGACGCCATTATAGCAATGGACTTCCCTATGAATATCATCGCGTCTATGACAAAAAACATATTTATAAAAAAAAGATTAAATAAAATGCCTGTTATAGTATGGTATGCACTTAATTTTCAAAATCATTTATATTTTCAGGAAAAAAAAGATAATAAAACTAAATTAACAGAAAAAAGACTTATAAAATTGGATTATGAGCATACTTTAAACATGGATATAATTATATGCGGAAGCAGCAAAATAAAAGAAAGATTGTTATATTTGCATAAGGATATAAAAAATATAGAAGTAATACAGCCTTATTTCTCTCCGTATATTTTTATAAATAAGAGTAAAGAAAAAGATAAATCAATAGTAATATTTTATGATAAGGAAGATACCATATTTAAATGTACTGCTGCATATGCCCAGTATTTAAAAGAAACTGAAAATATATATAGATTAAAAATAATAGGATATGATAAGGAATTAAAAGAAAATATAAATAAATTATCTATAGAACAGTATGTTGATTTTATAGATGAAGATAATAATGCATACATAGCAGAGATTATCTCAAATTCAAATGCTATTATAATACATAATACAAAAGACTCTTTTTATACTCAATTAATGGCAGCTTGGCATTATAAAACACTTCCTATAATAGATGAAAAAAGTTCTTCAGCCGAAATAGCATTAGATGAAAAAAAATGCATTGATATACAATTCTAAAAATCCTATATCAATAATATCAAAAATAAAAAAAATGTCAGAAAATAAAAAAATATATGAAATGTTT
>NZ_JQIU01000008.1:643829-660597 GCF_002379365.1 Brachyspira sp. G79
GTTTATTGTAATTTTAAAAAAGGATATAAAAATGAAAAGAAAATTAATAATTACTATTTTGTTTACTTTTTTATTTTCATCTGCACTTTTTCCTGCATTTGAACTATCTTTAATTCCTAAATTTGGATTTCAAATTAATTTACCAAATGTAAACTCATCAAAATTTGGTATGAACTATTATAGAAGTTTAGAGTCAAAAGTAGATATTAATTTGCAGTTAGGATATAAGTTTAAGATTAATAATAATATATTGAACGGAATAAGTTTATTGTTTGATACAGGATTTGACGGAACTTTTATATCAATAAAAAATCCGTATAATTATCAGGTAAATAAAATAGATATATTTAGTTTATATACTGGAATAGGATTAAAATTTGAATTTCATAATTTTAAAAGTAATTTCATCTTACCTGAAAATATGACTTTAGGTATAGCCTCTGGAGCTAAATATGGAGTGCTTACAGGTGATAATTTAAATTTAAGCAGAATACCAATATCTGTTTATGCCAGATTAACTTTAGAAGAAAGATTCTATCAAACCGAAAAATACGCTTTTTTAGTATCTATTGATTTATTTTATGAATATATGTTCTTCAATAAAAATGACATTAATAAACTTTTTTATTCGTATGATGTAAAAAATTATCATTCTGTAGGATTTACTTTAGGTATAGGAATGATGTTTGGAAGCAAGTAAAATTTAATAATTAGTACTTTACAAACTTTAATATTTTTGTATAATATCAAGGTTTAACAACGATAAAATAATAAAAACAATAAATAATAGAGGTAATTAAATGTCTGTAAAATGTGTTTGGTGCGATAAAGAAATAGAAGAAGTACAAGGTCAGGCTACTATGGATACCTGCGATGAATGCGAAGATTTTTTTGAAGAGCATATTGATGATATATCAGCCTCTTTAAATGAACTTCTTAAAAAAAATGAAGCCTCGTCATCAAAACCTACAGAAAAAAAGGCATGGATAAGCTACTCACTTATAACAGCAATTCATATGCTAAGCTCCAAACCATATATAGAGTTTAAAGATTCTAAATATAAAGATTTAATTACAGATGATAAAAAATGAGAAAATTATATATAATAACCTTAATATTTTTTTGCTTTACTGTAAGTTTAACACCTAAATCATCAGAAAACTTTTACTGTGAATACTGCGGAAATAGGTTTAACTCTGTAAAAATACTAACATCACAAAACTGCATGCATCACCCAAACGGTAATTACAAAGGTAAACATAAACTTTATGAAGGAAGTGAAAAAGATGAATATACCTGCAAATATTGCGGAAACAAATACAAAACTTTAAAACAGCTTACATCTTCAAAATGCATACGTCACCCAAATGGCAATTATAAAGGCTATCATTCACCAGCACTATAATTTTTACTTCTGATATTTTATACTGAATCGATAAATAAAATAAATTATAATAGACTTGTTTCAAAAGTGCTTGATAAGATTATATATTAAAATTTAGTAATTTATCAATTATAAAAATAATGTTTTACATATTGTATAATTTATTATATTAATATATAAACATGCAGTCATTCTCTTGTCTACAGAACGCAGAGCATCTAAAAGAAGGGGGATTGACACGACTGTGAAGCCCCAATTATAATAAAAAAATACTAAATTAAAAATTATAGGTACTAGTAAATTGAGTTTTGAAACAAGTCTAATATAAAAACAATAAAATAAAAGACAAGAGAACTAATTTCTTAACTCTCCTGTCTTTTTAGATAGGTATAAACATGTATATAAATATTTGATAGTTTTTAAATCATTATAATATTATTCGTCTAAAGTAATTAAAACTTCTCTAGGCTTACTTCCATTTTCTGGTCCCACTATACCCTGACGCTCCATTATCTCTACTATTCTTGCAGCTCTATTATATCCTATTTTTAGACGTCTTTGTAAGAATGAAGCACTAGCCTTACCAGTTCTAGCAACTAACTGAACTGCATCCTCCCAAAGCTCTTCATCAAGTATATCCTCTTCATCAGAATTTTTATCATCAGCATCACTTCCATCTAAAGCAGCAATCAAGCTCTCATCAAACATAGGAGACATCTGTCCTGATAAATAATCAACAACTTTTTTAACTTCATTATCGGACACAAAAGCTCCCTGTACCCTATCAGGCATTTGACTTCCAGAAGCACAGAATAAAGCGTCCCCTTTACCTAGTAGCTGCTCAGCTCCAGACATATCAATTATAATTCTTGAGTTAGTTTTGTTAGGTACTTGGAATGCTATTCTAGTTGGTAGATTTGCCTTTATAACTCCAGTAACAACATCAGCAGAAGGTCTTTGAGTTGCTATTATCAAATGTATTCCAACCGCCCTACTCATTCCAGCCAAACGTGATATTAAGTCTTCAACTTCTTTTGAGGCTACAACCATCAAGTTATGAAGCTCATCTATAACAAGAACTATATATGGAAATAACTCTAAAGGCTCTCCATTAAATTCTGTTTCGCCTTCTTTTAATAATTGTCTAACCTTTTCATTATATGTCTTAACATTTCTTACAAAAAATCTCTCCATTCTCTCATATCTCTTTTCCATTATATCTACAATATATCTCAATACTATAGTAGCTTTCTTTTCATCAGATACTACAGGAGACATTAAATGAGGTATACCATTATATATAGAAAGCTCTACCCTCTTTTTATCTACAAATATAAACTTTAGTTCATCGGGTCTAAACTTATATAAAAGTGAAAGTATTATAGTAGATAGACAAACACTTTTACCAGAACCAGTAGTTCCAGCCACAAGTAAGTGAGGAGCTTCTGACATATCAGATATAACATTATTTCCATATATTCCTTTTCCAAGTACAAAAGGTATATCAAGTTTAGACTGTCTGAAATCGGAACTTTCTAATACATCTCTTAAAAAAACTGCATTTCTTACTTTATTAGGTATCTCTATTCCTATAACAGAACGTCCGGGTATTGGAGCTATTATTCTTACACTTTCAGAAGCTAATGCCAATGCTATATTATCAGTAAGATTTGATATTTTTGATACTCTTATACCAGAAGCTATTTCTAACTCATATCTTGTAATAACAGGACCTCTTGATACGCCAGTAACTTTTGCCTCTATATTAAAATCTAATAAAGTATGCTCAAGCTGCATAGCTGTTTGTTTTATAGATTCCATCATAGCACCGTCATTAACTGGTATAGATCTATTAAGCAAATCAAATGGGGGGTGTTTATAATGCTTATCAACATACTTTGTATCAAAATTTGACTGTATACGTTCGCTATCCATATTCCTTATATTTTTAGTACCAAGTATAACTTTTTTAGGTTTATTTAAAGTATCAACATTTTTTTGAGATTCCATATTGATGAAACCTGCTGTCTCTTCTTTTGGTGCATTATTTATCTCTGCATTATTTTCAAAAATATTATCTGATTTTTCTTTATCAGTATACTCATCAAACTTTTCTTCTATAATAGTTTCAATAGTTTTTGCATTATTTTCTTCTTTAGTATTATCATTAATATTTGAAGTCAAATTATCTTTGGAAGAATCTAAATATGTATCATTTAAATAATTATTTTCTTCTTCATAAGAAGTAGTTTTATTTACAGTTCTTGTTTTTAGTCTGATATCTTCTATACTGTCAGAATTATTATCAGCATTATAAAGTTCTTCTTCGTCCAAATCAAATTCATCTATTCTTCCATCAATACTATTATTGTATAAAGAATTATTATAATTTGGTATATGGTCTGCTCGGTTATATGCTCTTTTTGAAGCATATCCCATAGCAAATTCAAATACCTCTTTATTATTAGAATTTCTACTTTGAACATTAGAAATATATTTTTCTGATTCAATATTATCTTTTTTATTGTTTATAGTTTCTATTATATTATCTATATCAGCATTATATTCTAACTCTTTAATCTCTTTAATTCTTTTATTTTCTTTATTTTCTTCAACTAATCTTTGCAGTTTTTCAAAGCTATCCTCTTCTTCTCTATTAAAATTATTTTCTGTGCTAAAATTATTATCAAGAGCATCATTATAATAATTATTATTATAAATAAAGTCATCATCAAAATTTTCTATTTCTTTGGCTTTTACATACTGCTCTGATACATTGTACTTAGCATAATTGTTAACAGAATCATCATAAGCAGCCCTCTTAAAATCAGACTTTCTTAAATAATTTATATTATAGTCAAGTCCTTCAAATATTTCATTATCTTCAATGTTATTGTTACTATCTTCTATTTCATCATTTTTTTTTATTTATTATATCATTATAATACTCTCTATAAAAATTATCTTCTCTCTCCATACTGCTTTCATATGTATTATTAACTCTATTAGCTCTATCTCTTCCAAATACTGCCTCAGCTAAAGTTAATCCTAAATCTTCTTCCTTAGTTTCCATAGTATTTACATTTATTCCGCCAAATCTATGATTTTTTAATTCTGATACAATACTGTCTATATCTTTGCTTTCTTTAGAGGTTCTTTTAAAGAAATTATCATATAAATTATTAGAAACATTATTTTTATGTAAAAATTTCTCTCTGTATCTTTTTTCATCAAAATCATTAACTTTTTCTATAAAAGGTATACTCTTTAATTCTAATTCTGAAACTTCTTTTGTGTAAAATAAAGGAAGATAATCTTTTGTATATGATTTACTGCCGCTTGAATTATTTTCATTGATTTGATTATTTGTAATAGTGTAATCATGTTTCATATTTTTCATCTCAAAATCTTTTATTCCATCAACAACTTTTTTTTCTATAACCTTTACGTTTTTAAACATATCTATTAAATAATTAACTAAATCCATTATAGAAACTTTAGCAAATATTATAGCTGTTATTAAGAAAGCTGATAATACTATCATAACCGCACCAGTCTTTCCAAACAATGATACTAAAGAGCCTCCTATAAACTCTCCCATCATACCGCCCTTATTATAAAAATCCAAATTTCCTAAAAATATATTTAATAATATGCTTAACAGAATCATTAATATGGATGATGATAAAGCAGAAACTAATATTTTATCAGTAGAATTTTTTAATATAATATTAACTCCAGCATACATAAAAAATGCAGGTATTACATAAGAAGAAAAACCAAAAGCTAAAAATGAATAAGCAGATATATAAGCCCCAAATATTCCAAGCAAATTCCTAACTTCTTTTCCAGAATTCAAATCTTCCATGTTCATACTAAAATATGATAAAAGCAGTATACCAGCAAATAGAATACATAAAAATCCTGCTATATCAAAGAATATATTTCTGTTTTCATAAGTTTCTTCATAATCATCATCAAAATTATCTGATGTATGTTTTTTATTTGCATTTCTTATTTCAGCTCTTTTTTGTATTGCTAATTTTCTTTTAAATAATCCAAACATAATAAAACTCCAATACTACAAACCCATAAAATAAACTAAAACGGCAATTCCAACTATCATACAGTAAAAACCGAAGTAGAAAAGTTTGCCCTTCTTTAAAAATGTCATTAAAAATTTTAATGCTATAATACCAAAAACAAATGCTGTGATAAATCCAACCAAAGCATAAGTCATATTAAAATCTGCCAAATCCTTTATTGATAAAAGTAATGCCCCAAATATTGCAGGAAGTGATATCAAAAAAGAAAATCTTCCAGCCCAATCTCTGTTTAATCCTATGAATAATGCTATACTTATAGTCATACCAGATCTTGAAATACCAGGAAAAACTGCTATTGCCTGAGCTAATCCTATTATAAAGGCATTATAATAGCTCATAGTAAATACATCTTTTGTATCATTACTGTAGGTATTCTTATCAAACTTTCTAGTTAGAAGCAATATAGAACCTGTTATAACAAGATTAAGACCTATTCTCTCTATTTCTAAATTACTTAAATATTCCTCTAAAGGAAGTCCTACTACGGCAACAGGTATAGAAGCTATTATAACCATTAATGATGTTCTAAAACCTTCATTATTTTTGCTTGAATTTTTAACATCTTTTAGCCCTAAAAAAAATCCTCTTATAGCTTTAATAATATCTTTATGAAATATTATACAGGTGGCTAAAAAAGTTCCAAAATGCAAAGCTACTTCAAATGATAATATGTTTTCTGCATGAAACTTAAGAAAATATTCTGCTATTCTCAAATGCCCAGAACTGGATACTGGTAAAAATTCAGTTATAGCCTGTATAAAACCTAATATTACAGCTTTAATCATTAAACTACCCCATTTGTTTACATAATACTGAGATAATTTTCGGATAGTTTAAAAAAAACAATATAAAAAAATTATGTAAACTGATTTATGATAACCAAAAAAATAGGCCTGCCTTAAATTAAGACAAGCCTATATACTATTTATGAGTGATATATGAATTTATTATATAGAATTAATTATCTACTAAATATAAACTTATTTGTCCGCCTATATCAACAGCACCGAAATCATTTTTAGAAAATCTAGCATCATTAACAGTACCAGGACCAAAATCATATCCTGCATAAATACCTATACCTAAAGCAGTTTCATCGCTAAAGTAAAATAAATAATCTAATGTAAGTTTAACATAAGGAATAACTGACATTTTATATTTATTTTTTATATCGCTTAAATTATAATAATAATTAACCTTCTCAAATTGACTGTATGTTGTATTATAATTTTGAGTTGACTCTCCTCCAGCCAAAGGAATTTTTACTCCAGCCCCAAAACCAATGAAAAAACTTTTTATATTAAATTTAGGAAGTATACCTATAGTTAATGTATCAAAATAATATGTAGTTTTTACATTTTGAAACTGACCTGCTGCTCCTGCTGCTTTACTTTCATTATATGCATAAACATCTCTATGATATGCTATGTCTAATGATAAAGAAAACCCCATGTAATTATCAAATCCATTATATATTCCCGGAGTTATTCCAACACCCCATTCAAAAGCAGCTCCAGTAGTAAGTTTGCCGTCATTATTATTAACACCTAGTTTATAATCCTGATAGCTTTGAGAAATGGATGCTCCTAATGGAACATACAAACCTATACCTGCATTAAAATCGGCAAAAGCTGTTTGAATTTGAATTATAAAAACACTAATAATTGCAAGAAATATCTTTTTCATAAATACGCCCCTTTCTTGATTGGTTATATTTATATTATAATACATTGTAAATAAAATGTCAAGAAAAAGTAAATATTTTTTACTAAAAAAGTATATTTTTTAAGATAAGGTAAAATAAGGTAAATATTATTTATCTATTTTTCACCTTTAGGTATACCCGGAAGTATATAGTCAAACAATGCATAATTGGCAATGTAAAGCGTATCTCTATCGCTAGTATTTATAGTATTAACGCTCACTCTATTAGTTTTTATAAATCTGTAAGCATCAATAATACCATTATCAAATCTTTCATATAAATACTTCATTACAGTATAATAGTCTCCTGCACTGTTGTTAGCATAAGTAAACATAAGTTTTGTATCATTTCTGGCAGTCAAATACATAAATATATCAGCATTTCTAGCAGGGGATAAGAAAATATCCTCTTTATCAAAAGGTTTATTTATATTGGTATCTATTCCTATATAATGTATTAATGGTATATTTCCATTAGGATTAGTAAATTTCTGAACCGCTGAAGTTTCTAAAGAGGTATAGAAATTAGTTTCAGTATTTAATTTAATTTTAGGTTTTCCCACATTAAGTACATAGCTAGGAGAATACTCTAACTCTCTTATCTTAACAACATCATTACTTCTGAAAGAATTTAAATATGCAAAAGGCACTGTAAATAAATTAGCATAAGAACCTGTTATATATATTCTCTGAACTCTCTGAGCATCTTTAATAATATCCGATGATAACATTCCGCTTTCAATAGATTTTAAAGCCGTTCTTCTATCTCTAGCTTTAGCAGCATTTGTAAAACTTTCCAAATATCCGCTAAGTTTTTTCATATCAATAAGACTCGATTTTTTTACTTCGCTGTCCCCTACGACATAACTATAAGCAGTATATTTATTATTTTCATAAGCATAGAATATAAACATAGTATTAGTACTTTCATTAGAAAATATATCATAAGCATTTGCTATATTTTTATCAAAGTCACTCTCTGGAACACGTATTTTATTTAATAGTCCGTATATATAAGCAGAATTAGTCTTATATAGTGAATAGAATCTGTCAGCAAATGAAGATACTGTTTCTGTTTCAAATACATACTGATTGCCGTATATATAATTCATAGTAGTAAATATATCGCTTTCATTTGTTACAGAAGTATCAAGTATTGTATTAGCAACTGTTAATACTTCATTTGTGTTTTGCATTCTATTAAGGAAATTAGTTACAGTATCAATAGGAGTTTTAGCATATATCAAATCATAAAGTACAGCAACTTCCAAAATCTTTTCTTTGTTATCTCCGTTAACTCTGTTTGCTATATAATTTAAATACCTTACACATTCATCAGGATTGTCTTTGGCTTTTAAGAATCTTGATAATGTTCTAGGAGTAAAGTATTCATCTACCAAACTATAATTATTGTTAGTATAAAGATACACAAAATGCAATGCTCTATTTGCCCCTTTTACAGCTCCGTCTTCACCCATTCTTCTATACACTGGAAGCATTGACTTAATAAATTTATAAGCATTAGAATCACTTATATTGCTGTATGAAGATGCAAAGAATTTATATCCTTCTTCTGAAAATAAATAAGCAGTATTAGTATCTTTTGCCGCATATCTGTCTTCAACAATAGTCGCATAATTAAACATTTTTTCATCATCACTTTGAGAATAGGCAATAACATTAGACATCATAGAAATACTAGGATTTTCAGTATTGGCATATGAAGTATAAAGTCTTGTTTTAAAATTATAAGCTGCATTCGATAATGAAGTCATACTATAATCAGGTTTTCCATATATAGTGTATAAATTATTATCATAGCCTCTCATAGCAGTTTCTAAAGAATTAGTTGATAATTTTCTAAAGTAATTAGTATAGAACATTATCCTTGAATCTCTTCCATTGTTACCTACTACTAATGCTATATTATTAATATTTCTCAATACTCTTCTGTTTTTATCAAAAGTTTCTTTATCACTATAAACTATATAGAGATTTTTACTCATGATATTAGATATATCAGAGCCGCTAGCACCTGTTATATCTACAATCAAAGGAACATAAGAATTAGTAGCAATATCTTTTAATTCTATAAATCTAAAGTTTCCTCTTCTTCGTCTGTTTGTAGAAACCGTATTATTTGTAGTATAATTTGTTTCTGATAAATTAGTTTCAGCAGTATTATAAGCTGCATTCATAGCAAGAGTATTTCTTCTGTACTCATAATTATTTGTCTCTTTGATATTATAACTATAGGCAGCAGAGTTTGTATTGCTCATCATACTCATACTGCTGTTTATTTCTTTTTCAGCACTTCTAGTAGTTCTGTAGAATGAAATCAATTTAGTATCTATATAAGCAGTTTTTGCAGGAAGCATATATTCTGTAGAATCATATAATTCCCTTACAAATATATTTTTATTACTTATAATAATTGGTCTAAAACCTATATGAGTAACATAGTTTTTAGTTTTAGGCATAGCATTACTTTGCAAATAGAATGAAGTTTTTCCATTTTCTCTTACAAATCTATATCCGAAGAAAGTATCCCAAATTAAAGTTTCATCTTTACGCATAGATTTGTCTATATCTGCAGGCTTAACATCACATATAACAATAGGCTCTATTGGAGTATTAGAAAATCTTTTTATAGCTTCTTTTTCATAATTAGCAATTTCTTTAAGAGCAGCAGCTTCTGTTTTACTGTCATAAGGAGTTGCAACAGCGTCTAAATATCTTTGATAAGCATAAAGAGCATTCTCATAAAGTTTATAATATTCTCTAAGATAATAATTATTTTCGCCTAATGTATATAGTCTTCTATCCAAAAACTTTCTTCGCATATCAATAGCATCAAACATAGCAAGTATATTAAGACTGGCATCTGGATATTTATCTTGTAAGAACTCTATAACTTTACGTTTTGCTTGTATTAATATAAAGTTATTATCTTCTACAAATGTTATCATAAATACGCTTTCGCTTATTCTCTGAAGTATCCTAAATACATACTGCACAGGATAATCAAGACTATCTGGATATCTATTTCTATATTTGGTGCTGAAATCAATTAAAGTAGTAAGTATAGCAATCTCCTCAACAGCAAAAGCTGAAGCCTGAGCCTTTGAAAACGCTGACATATACTCTCTTGCAGCCTCCTCTATATATCCTGCAAGTTCATAAGCCTTAGCCAAATTATATCTTACAATTATTTCAGTTTTTAAATCTACTGGGAAATTAGAATTAGAAGAAAGAATATATTTATATCTGTCAATGGCATCTTTAAGCATTGTAAGTCTTTGAACATTTATATCATAATCCGTCATATCTGTAGGGTCATCATTGTTTGTTCTTTTATACTCTATGCTGTTATCTGCAGTAAGTTTGAATGCCATTATATATTGGAATGCCGCTATATGAGAATATAATAATAATCTATCTTTGGTACTAACTGCATTATTAGTAGATAATACTTTAAGAGTTTTTGTAGTATTAAATAATTCTATAAAAAATTCCTTTTTAATAGAAGTTAAATCATTTTCTGACAAATATCTTAAATATAAAGAGGATAAACTTAAATAGTTTTTAGCATCATTTTCAGCATTCTGATACTGAAGACTAGGATTATTTTCAAGAGTTTTAGGGTCTAATGTCTTTTGATATTCCTTTATAGAACTTTTAAATGACATTATAGAGTTTGACTGATCTCCTTGTCTGTAGTAAAGATATCCTTCATTATTAAAGTAAGTAGCAAGCATAAGAGGCTGTATAGATTCTTTAGGCTTATCCTTCATAACATAATTTCTATAAGATGATAAAGCCTCTCTAGCCTCAGAATATCTTCCCATTTTTTCATAAAGTTCCTGATATATAGAATAAAGCATCTGCTGCTTATCAACATTCAAAGGCTCTCCTGGTATATATCCTCCGAAAGATGCAAGACCTAAATTTACTATATTAATGTTAGCTCCGTATAATGTTATACTTACATAATTTGGAGTGTAAACTGAAGAATCCAAACTATCAATCTGTGCCTTTACGCTATCACAGTATGCTAAAGCATTATTATAATCTTCTAATTTTAAATAACATGCAGCAAGTAAAAGCTGATTAAGTTCATTTTTATTAACATCATTTTCTGTAAGTTTATCTCTTTCAAGCAATGATTCTATAGCTTTTTCATAATCTTCCTGTTCAATAGCAGCTACAGAAGTATACCCTACTATTTTATATATACTCTCTTTATCCCCGAGTTTTTCAAATAATTTACGTGCAGTATCATATTCTCTGTATGCACCTTTTATATCATTATTCATCCAAAGAGAATAACCATAAAAGAAATGATACCAAGCTCTGCTTTTATCACTTCCTACCTGATTGAGTAGACTTTCAGCCTCTTTATATTCATTAACAGCATCAGAATATCTACCATTTATCAAATATGAATTGGCAAGCATTATAGAAACAATGTTAGGCTTAGTTTTTACTTTGCTTTTAGCCATTATCAATGCATCTATGATTTCAGAATCTAAATCAGCAGTTTGAAAGGCAAGCAAATTATAACCCATATATACATCATTTGTAATCGTATTATCTTTATAGGCAGGTACTAACTCTATTACGCTTTTATAGGTTTTAGTATCCTGAAGAACCTGCATTTTTAAAGCCTGAGCAAATGTTAACATCTCAGCTTTTTTTATATAATAATCTTCTTCATCTGGATATAAAAATATTGCAAAGTCAATATATGAAACTGCCTTATCAACTATAGCATTAAAAGATTTGTTTAAATACAAATAAAATCCGTCTTCACGTTTTTTATCACTTACAACATAACGTTCTTTACTATACTGTTTTGATAAAGCCATACCATAATATCTATTTGCCAAATAATAATATGCATTGGCAAGTTCTGCATGTGCCTCATGGTCAGAATATCTTGTACTTAAAATAGTTCTCTCCCTTTCATAAATAGTTCTTTCAAGAGAATCTATAGTACTGTAAGCTCTAAGTCCGCTCTCTATTACTCTGGCTGATGCGGTTGTATCATTAGGTGAATATTTTAATACTTCATTATAATTGTCATAAGCTACAGCATATCTGCCCTGATTATAAGCATCATCTGCCAATGATTTATAATAGCTTGATAATTTACTTTTACAATCTTCTGCCTCATAAGTTGATTCAAAGTTTTTACCACCAGAAGTTAAAGCATTCTTTAATAAAGCATAAGCTCCGTCATCGTTTTGAGCTAAAAGCACCTTTGCATTTCCATAATATCCCAAAGCAAGCATTATATCATTTTTAGACTCTGTATAAGGTACAAATAAGTTAGTAGCCTCTTCATAATTCCTTGAGAGTATAAGTCCGTCTAAGTATATAAGTCTAGCAGCTGCTGATAGAGGTGCATAAGGGTGGGCATTATCTATTATAATGTTATAAGATATCTTTGTATCTCTTATAAAACTTTTAGCAATATCTAATCTGTCTGAAAATAACAAATCTTTTCTTTTATAAGGAACATTATACATATCTTCATCTTCAGGATATTTATAACCGTTATCTTCAACAGAATGTGCATATAATTTTGCTGCTAACATATATAAATCTTTGCTTATATTCAAATTTATTAAGTTATTAAGTATAAGCAATGTATCTCTATCAGAATTGTTATTTTTATATTTCTCATTGGCTGATATATATCCAGCCCAGCCAAGCAAATTAGTAATATCTAAATTTTTAAAATTCTTATTTGTTGCAAAAAAATCATTAGTATAAAAATCTAAATTGAATATATTTTCATTAGTATAAAAATTTGTGTATATTCTTGAAGTTAAAAATCCTACAAATGTATTAGAATATTCCTGTGTAAGCGTATTTTTGGCTTTATTGTATTCATTTATATTATTATTTGTATATGATGATATCATTATATTAAAATATGCTTTGGCAACATTTCCCGCATCATCTTCGAAAGGAAAATATTCAGAAAATCTATCTATAGCATCAACTTTTCTATCATAAGGAAGCTCAACAAAGCTATCATACATAGTTTGAGAATTATCATCTTTTATAAAATACTCTTTTGTAGAGCCCATTGTTACTATACTTGTTCCATCTTCGCTTACAACATAAGTACCTACCAAAGCAGAAGGATAAGCAACATTAAAAGTCGTTAATTGAGTATCTTCGGATAATACATATGCCTGATGTGTTGTAAGAGAATATGACATCAAACGCCTTTTATCATAGTATGTTAAATTTCCGTCTCTGTCAGAATCTTTTTCTATTTCAAAAAATATTATAGTATCATCATTATAAAAAGTAGGATTAAATTTAAATGTTTTTGTAGAAGTAAGAATTGTTAAATTAGTTTGCTCATTAGTGCTTGGAATAAAATCATATATAGCTAATTGAGAATAAGGCTCCCCTATTTTTGAAGTTATAAATGCTATTTTACTGTCATCAAAAGAAAAAGCAGGAGAGCTGGCTTCTATATCTGATAATTTTCTTACATCTTTACCATTATTTTTCATAGTAAAGAGTTTTTTAATGCCAGCGTCTCTGTCAGATACAAAAGCTATCATATTTCCTCTATGAGATATCACAGGATCAACATCATAGCCTTTATAATCTGTGAGTCTTATAATACTTTGTTCTAAATTTTCTAAATTATTTTTTGAAGTTCTTATACCAACAAGATTAACTAGTTTATAAGCATATATATCACCAAAAGCATCATCTCTGGTAGAAGAAAATACTACATATTTTGATTTATCATCAACAGAAACAGAAGTATCTATACCAGGACTTCTAGTTAATCTAAAGGTTTCTAAGGTATATGAATCTATAGCAAAAATATCTGTATTTCCTGCATTTTCTCTTGCATAATATACCCAAGTACCCTCTCTGTCTATTACAGCATCTAAAGCTGGATTTACTTCACCTGAAGTAAGAGAATATCTTTTGTATTCTCTTAAAAAAGGTCTGCTGCTAAATACAGAATCAGAATTCTTCTGACTAGATGCACAGGCAAATAGTATAAAAGAAAATAATATTAGTAATTTTAATTTTATATAATACTTTAACTTCATAAAATGTTTCTACTCTATATATTTAATAGTAATATAATATTAATTATACAACTTATACAAGCATTATACAAAAAATACAAATAAAAATCAATGTAAAAAAAATTAGAATGAAGCTACAGCATCATCTACTGACTCATAAACTTCAAACAAATCTTCTAATTCAACTGTTTTTAATATTTTTTTAATAATATCTGGCACACAGGCTAATACTAACCTTCCATTTTTATCTTTAATCTTTCTCATTATAGAAATAAATACTCTGATACCGCTTGAACTTAAATATTCAATTCCTGATAGTTCCAAAATTAGAAAATGACTTCCAGATTCAACTAGCTGCTCTAACTCTGCTTCTATAGATACAGATAAATTAACATCTAATTTTCCAACCAAGCTAACAACTTTAACATTACCTTTATCATCTATGTTTAAACTCATAATTTCTCCTTTTTTGTAAATTTATTTTAAATATAACAAATAAAAAATTTTATTCAATATAAATTATAATAACAAGATATAAAGCAATATTGTAATATGGATTTTTAAAATTAAAAAAATTATATGCTAACTTCTCATACATTTATAGAAATACATAATAATTATACTTTTAATACGCTAATAATTTTTATTTCAGCCTTATAGTATTTAATAAAATTAATTTATTTTAAGATAAACTTCCTATCATAGCCTTTTTTTCCCAATTAATATCAGAGGCAGTAGGATAAGGAAATGCAGACCACTTTATATTTTTTTTGGCCACCCATACTTCTTTAGACTGAAAAACTCCATTAGTTTTCATCCAGTTATTGAGTTTATTATAATATGAGGATTTATAAGCATAGGTATAATATAATTTATTATTTTCAACAATATATCCTTCCATAAATGTTACTTTTACAGAAGGATACCCAGAAAAAACTAACATAAATTTATTTAAATAATCAGTATTACTGTAAACGGCCATATTATCATATTTTGCTTTTATAAAATTTAATTTTTTTTTGCCGCCTATAATCAATTCAGCATCTTCTTTAAATAAATAGCTCTTATCAGCATCTTTAACTGTCTTATTTTGAACTAATCTAACCCAAGCATTATCATAAGATATTACACTTTTATGATTGATAAAAAATAAAACTATAATAACTAATAATATAACTAATATAATAAAAACATACTGCATTATATTCTTTAATACAATTCTCCAGCATATTCACCTTCTGCCCAATTCACATCTTCAGGCTGAGGTACTGGATATGATGACCAATCAGCATCAGAATTGGCAACCCATCTTTCATTGGTGTAAGTAGAATTAGATTTTTTCCAAGAATCTAATTTTCCCTGATAACTTCTTATATATTTTGAATATCTCATTATCTTACCACCTTCTATAGAATAACCTTCTACAAGATTAACACCTAAAGCTGGAGCATTATCATAAAACATAGATATAGGAACTTGATGAGTATAATATGCATGTGTATCAGATCTTGCTCCCATAAATTTGTACATCTTTATTAAAAAAATAGGCGATCTTCCAGATACTAATTCTAAATCACCTCCTGGTCTTCCTTCATATAAAGCACCTTTCATATCTATCGTTTTTCTAAATATAAAATTAGCCCAGTTCTTTGAATAATCACTCTCTTTAGTTATATTTTGTGCATTTAATAAATTAAAAGAAAGTACAAACAATGATATTAAGATAATTATTTTCTTCATAATATAAATATCTCCTATTCTTCATATATAAATAAATCAAATTAATTATATAAAAGTAAAAAAATTATTTTATTTTTTATATTATCGACAAATGTATACTTTTTCATAATATATTTTGAATAATTATTTATAATAGACAGCAAATCAGATTTTTATTGTATAAAATGAAAATTTCCTTAATTTTAAATATTATAGATTATATACTAAATTTATATTTTATTCAGAAAATACTCTCTGCATAATAATATCAGAAATATATACAGCCAAATCTTCTACCGATATAAAGCAGTCATTTAAAATCCAATCAGTAAGAACAGATATGAAAGCTCCTGAATAAAAACTTCCCATTATTCTTACAACATTTTCTTTATCTGGTCTTATTGTTTTGAAATCCTTTATACCTTCAATTACATAAGAGGCTAAATATTCTCTCAATATTTTAGTAATACTTCCATCTTTATTATTTTGAAATATTATCTTTAAATACTTTCTATTAAGATAAAAATATTGAAGTATTTTTTCCATTATATCAACATGTTCATCTTTTAATTTATTTTCTATTTTGTATCTATTTAGGTCTTCCAAAAACTTGGCTTCATATTCATCTAATTTTGATTTTAATAGTTCATATTTATCATTATAATAAGTGTAAAAAGTACTTCTGTGCATATTAGCTTTTGCACAAATATCAATTACTCTAATATCTTCAAAAGGCTTTTCTTCTAGTAAAAGCCCTAATGAATCTTCGAGTATTTTTTTTG
>NZ_JQIU01000008.1:661044-679935 GCF_002379365.1 Brachyspira sp. G79
AATTATTATATAATATTTTTTATTATATAGATAAATTTATATTAAAATTTGCTATACTATAATATATATTTATTTTAGGATAAAACATATGAAACAATTAATATACTTCTTTGCTAATAACAGAATGCTTGTAAACATTATCATATTTGTATCTATTATGATAGGTTTATACTCATATTACAATATAGATAAAGAATCATTTCCATCTACAGATTTAGAATTAATGATTTTGCAAGTAGTATACCCAGGTGCCTCTCCTTTAGATGTTGAACAAAATGCTGTTATACAAATAGAAGACCAATTAAGAACTATATCTGGAATAGATGAGTTTACGTCTATTATAACAGAAAATGCAGCTATAATATTTGTACAGCTTGATATGGAAATCGATACAAGTAAAGCTAAAGATGATATTTTCAGAAAAATGCAAAGTGTTCCAGACATGGCAGAAGAAGTTGAAACTATAGAAATAACTGATATAAACCCAAAACTTACATCTATTTACAAAATAGGAGTTCATTTTAAAAAAGGATTTGAAGGAGATGAAAAAGTTTTATACGATTTCAGTAAAGAATTAGAGAGACAATTAAAATATGTTGACGGGATTGCTGATATAACAGTTCAGGGAAGAACAGACCCTGAAGTAAGAATACTCGCTGACCCAAAAAAACTGCAGGAATACTATATTTCTTTAACTGATATAGTAAACTCTCTTTCTGCAAGAAACATAAGAGCCACAAGCGGTGATTTTAAAAAGCCTCTTTATACCGACTTAGAGGAAAATGAAGAAGAAAAAACAATAGTAACAATGGGACAATTTGAAAACCCTATAGAAGCAACTAATGTCGTTGTACGTTCTACATTTAACGGTCAAAGAGTAAGAATACAGGATTTAGCAAAAGTAAATAGAGATTTTGTTGAAAAGTCTGTGTATATAAGAATAAATAGTGTATCAGGATATTCTCTAAACATACAAAAAAAAGAAAATGCTGATATAGTAAAAACTACAGAAAACATTAATAATTTTCTAAAAAATAATCAGAAACTTATACCTGAAAATGTAGAAGTTACAACTATGGGCGAGACATCAAGAATGGTACTAGCTCTCACAAATGTGGCAACGAGTAATTTAATATTCGGATTTATCATTATATTAATAGTGCTTATAATATTTTTAGATTTTAAAAGTGCATTATTTACAAGCATAGGTATGATAGTCGTTATATTTATCACTTTCTCATATATTAATTTTTCTGATTTAACTTTTAATATAATATCACTTGCTGGTATAATTACTGTTATAGGTATGGTTGTTGATAATAGTATAGTAGTATGCGAAAACATATACGATTTCCAAAAGGCTGGAAAAACAGGACTAGATGGAACAGTTGAAGCAGTAAGAGACGTAGTAAGTCCTATAATGGTTGCTACTATGACTACTGTTGTAGCTTTTATGCCTATGCTTCTTACTAAGGATGTTGTAGGAAAACTTATAGCACCTTTTCCTAAAGTTGTAGTTGTAGCTTTAATTGCCAGTTTATTTCAAGCAATATTTTTACTTCCAAATAATCTGCAGGATAAAACTAAGAAAAATTTGAAATTCTTAAAAAAATTAAAAAATCCTCTGGACTTTGATAAAGAAAAATTATTTAATGCCATGAAAAATCCTTTTAATAAAGCATTAAAAACTTTATTAAAATTCAGATATTTAGTAGTTTTATTTTTTATAGTGCTTTTAATATTTTCATTCTTTTTAGCAAAAGAAAGCCTTAAGAAATTTATACTTATATATGATACAAGCTCTGACAGTATAATGATAAATATTGACTCTGGTATAGGTAACTCTATTAACAATACTATGAAATACGTTGAGCAAATAGAGAATATTATATACAAGTCAGTTGATCCTAAAAACTTAATAGCAGTTAATAGTGTTGTAGGAAAACAGGTTAACCAAAATATAGTTGATATTTCGGAAGAATCAGCAAACCTAGCGGGAATCACTGTTTATCTCATACCATCTACAGAAAGAAAAAAAACGGCTTATGATATAATGGAAGATATAAATATAGAATTAGAAAAAACAAGTTTAAGAAAAGAATTAGATGCCTTAATGGTATCAGTAAAACTTCCTATGGACCCCGGAAAAGCAGTGGATATAAAAATAGTGGGAAATGACCTAGAACAAACAAGAAAAGTGAGAGATGAAGTAAAAGCATATTTACTTAGCTTAAACGGAGTAATTAACTATTATGATGATGATAAATCTGGTAAAAATGAACTTAGAGTATTATTTGATTATGATGAGATAGCACAGCTTGGAATGAATGTAGCTAATGTTGCAAATGAATTAAGAACTGCATACAGTGGAACAGTAGCAACATCAATACAGGAACTTGATTATAAATTAGACTTCAGGGTACAGTTAGACAGAAATTACATATTCGATACAAATATTTTAAATAATTTAGTTATACCTAATACATATAACAGACTTTTATATTTAAAAAATGTGGCAAATATAGTTGAAACTAATGGGGTATCTTCTATTAGACACTACAACGGTCAGAGATGCATTACAATCAATGCCGACTTGATACAAGGACAAAATACTTCTATACAAGTAATGTTTGCTGTACAAAATAAGTTTAAAGATATTTCTCAAAGATATCCCGGTATAATAATAGGTTTCGGAGGAGAAGCTGACCAAACAGTCGGGGCTTTGGATGGACTTACCATTACACTTTTAATAGCAATAGTTTTAATATATTTAATATTATTACTTCAGTTTAAAAAATTTGTTCAGCCTCTTATGATAATGTTTTTAATACCTTTCACATTAACAGGAGTATTCATAGCATTTTATCTGCATGGCATGCCTATGTCATTTATAGGTTTTATAGGAATTATAGGCTTATGCGGAGTGCTTGTTAATGACGGAATCATAATGATAGACTTAATAAACAAGATCATAGAATCTGGAAAAACGGACACAGAAGCATTAAGCAATCCAAAAAAATTCGCATTCAACTCAATAGTAGAAGGTGCTACTCAAAGACTTCTTCCTATATTTTTAACCACTGTAACAACGGTAGGAGGTCTTCTTCCAACAGTTTATGGTATAGGAGGACGTGCCGATTTAATAGTACCTATAGTTATGAGTTTGGCTTATGGTCTTATATTCTCTACGCTTATTACATTAATATTTTTGCCTTGTGTGTTTATGATAGCATTTGATTTAAGACTTATAAAATTAAAATAATTATAAACATAAATTAAATAATAAAAAATATATTATTGAATTTAAGATTTTAAATTCAATAATACTTAGTTAAAATAAAAACCCCAGTACATAATACTGAGGTTTTATATATTATTATATTATACTATATAAAAATATTGGTATATTAATTATTATTAATACATACCACCCATTCCACCGCCAGGCATTGGAGGCATTGGTTTTTCAGGTTCTGGTATATCAGTAATAATAACTTCAGCAGTTAATACTTGGCTTGCTATAGAAGCAGCATTTTGTAAAGCACTTCTTGAAACTTTAGCAGGATCAATAATACCAGCTTTTAACATATCAACCCATTCATTAGTAAGAGCATTGAAACCCATATTACCTTTTTGTTCTTTAGCCTGAATAGCAACAACTGATCCGTCTAAACCAGCGTTTGTAGCTATCATTCTTATAGGTTCTTCTATAGCTCTTTTTACTATATTGATACCAACTTGTTCATCAGCATTGTCAGCTTTTAAAGAATCAAGTTTTCCTTGAGCATGTAAATAAGTGATACCGCCGCCTGGAATAACTCCTTCTTCAACAGCAGCACGAGTTGCAGATAAAGCATCTTCTACTCTAGCTTTTTTCTCTTTCATTTCTACTTCAGTAGCAGCACCAATATTTATAACAGCAACACCGCCTGAAAGTTTAGCAAGTCTTTCCTGTAATTTTTCTCTGTCATAATCACTGTCAGTTTCTTCTATTTGTTTTTTAATTACAGTAACTCTGTTTTTTACATCTTCTTTGCTTCCAGCACCTTCAACTATAGTAGTATTCTCCTTATCTACAGTGATTTTTTTAGCTTTACCAAGCTGCTCAATAGAAGCATTTTCAAGTTTCATACCTAAATCTTCGCTGATAACTTGTCCGCCTGTTAATATAGCGATATCTTCAAGCATAGCTTTTCTTCTATCACCAAAACCAGGAGCTTTGACAGCACATACATTTAATACTCCTCTCATTTTGTTAAGTACTAAAGTAGCCAAAGCTTCATTTTCAATATCTTCAGCAATGATAATGAAAGGTCTTCCAGTCTGAGCGATTTTTTCAAGAATAGGGAGAAGTTCTTTCATGTTAGAGATTTTTTTATCATAGATAAGAAGTAAAGCATCTTCTAATTCAGCAGTCATACTGTCTCCATTAGTTACAAAGTATGGAGAGATATAACCTCTGTCAAACTGCATACCTTCTACTAATGAAAGGCTAGTTTCTAAAGATTTAGCTTCTTCTACAGTGATAACACCTTCTTTACCAACTTTTTCCATAGCATCGCTGATTAAACTTCCTATCTCTTTATCATTGTTAGCAGAAATAGTAGCAACCTGAGCAATTTCCTCTTTGCCTTTAATTTGTTTAGCTTCAGATTTGATATAATCAACTATTTCATTAACAGCTTTTTCTATACCTCTTTTAATAAGCATAGGATTAGCACCGCTGGTTACATTTTTTAAACCTTCTTTAACCATAGCCTGAGCTAAAACAGTAGCAGTAGTTGTACCATCACCTGCTACATCATTAGTTTTGGTAGCAACTTCTTTAACAATTTGAGCACCCATATTTTCAAATGGATCTTCTAATTCTATTTCTTTAGCGATAGTTACACCATCATTTATTATAGTAGGAGGACCAAATTTTTTGTCTATTACAACATTACGTCCGCGTGGTCCTAAAGTTACCTTTACGGCATTAGCTAAAGCATCTACCCCACGCATAAGGGCACGTCTAGCTTCTTCATCAAATAATAGCTGTTTTGCTGCCATATATTTTCTCCTTATAAGTATTATTAAATTAAATTATTAGCATTATTAAACTTTAAAAATATTTAGTTTTAAAATCGTAAAAATTATACATTAAAAAATAAATATTTTCAAGTATGCAAATGTGTTAATTAGGCGAAAAAAAAGCACTGATATGTTTGATATCAATGCCTTAATAAAAAATAACAGATAAATTATAGCAAACCTAATCTGCGTTCTTTTTTGATTTTTCTTTTCATTCTTTTAAGAGCTTTTTCTCTTTGAAGTTTTTTCTCAAGAGAAGGTTTTTTATAGAACTGCTTTTCTTTAAGGTCTTGTAAAATACCCTCATTCTCACAAGCTCTGCGGAATCTTTTTATAACGCTTTCTACTGGTTCGCCTTCATTAGCGAATACTCTTACCAATTAACTCACCTGCCTTTTTATAAAGTTATTAGCGGCGAAGGGACTTGAACCCCTGACACTGCGGATATGAGCCGCATGCTCTAACCACCTGAGCCACGCCGCCAAAAATAACAAGCCTATATTTTCAGCTATTAGCGGGGGCAGGACTTGAACCTACGGCCTTTGGGTTATGAGCCCAACGAGCTACCAACTGCTCCACCCCGCGGTATTAAATATTGAAAATAATATACACTTTTTTAAAAAAATGTCAAGTATTTTTATATAAACTTATTTAAAAACTCTTCAGGTTTTAACGCTTCTCCAGACTCAAATAGGTTTATTATATACTTATTAACAAATATTTTTTCTTTTTTAATTTGGTCTCAATAAATAAACCTTCGCTTTTTAATCTTGATAATAGTCTTGCTGCTTTATCCCTTTTCCAATCAAACATATCCATTAAATCTACTATCCTAATATAGGGAGTAATAAATATCATATAAAAGACACTTGAATCAGCTAGTTTCTTAAAATTTTTATTTTGTAAAAGTTTGTCTCTCAATACCTTTAAATTGCTATGAACAAAACTAATAGTATCAACAGCATATAAACATATACCGCGTAAAAACTGCAAATATCTTATTATAGATTCCTTATTAGAACTTTCATTCATACTCATTTCAAAAAATTGATAGGGATAGAGTATAGGATTATCTAATAATTTTAATTTGCATGAATAAATATTAAACACAACTCTGCATATTACAAAACAGCTTTGATAATCTTTAACATATTCATAAGATATTTTTTGATACACTAATAACTTTAATAAAGGATCTAAATCTGCATTATCTATATAAGATATTTCTTCATCATAGCTTTTATCTATTTTAATTTTTCTATCTTCAAGTTTGCTTACTATATTTGAAAAAACTTCTGAATTATAATCACTTTGTACAAACTCTTTTAATATAGAAAACTCTTTATACTTTGAATGATATTCTTCTAATATACTATATGATATCATAGCTATATCTTTAAACTCATAATTACTTGAAGGATTTAATATTAATGATAATATACTTAAAAGATACTCTGAATTTTTTAAAGATAAACAAGACATTCTAAAATCATAATAAGCATGCCAAGTCTTAGACAATTCTTTGAGTACATCAACATCATCAAACATCTCTATATTAAATTTATTACTCATATACGTATATTAACACAATAATGCTTATATATCAATATATATTTTTATAAAGTTTATATGCTGTTAAGTTTTTTTATAGCCTCTTCTATAGCTTCCATTTTAGCCTCATATTTGTTAATCTCTTCTATCCTGTTTATGCCGTCGCAAGCCTGCCATAATGAAACTAGGGCAACATAATCTTCTGCCTTATCATCTATATTATAATTATCAAAATGATAAGTTATCCCTGAAAGAACACACTCAAAATCTGTAATAACAGCATCGTACATCTTTTCAGCTTTTTCAAAATCCTCTATTTCCTCAAAACATAAAGCAGTTTTTATCATGTCTGGGCCAACTAAACCTCTGTAGTTAGACATAACATTGCATGTAATATAACTTTTATAATACATCACCTCAGCCCTAGACCTAGCATCTCCTACTATTTCTGAAAAATCTGAAAGAACGTCTAATATAGATCTGTATATAGACGAAGTTATAACTATACTTACTCTATTAATGGCAGCAGAATCTTTAAAGCCTGATACTATATTGTGAGATATCTTTGAAATAAGTTCATATATACTTTTGACCAAAATGTTAAGCTCTTCTTTATATCCTCCAAAATAGAGGGCATATATAAATCTTACAAAATCGCCGTATAATAATGCATTATTCGCTGTTAAATTAAAATCTATATTATCTATACCGCTTATATCTTTATTATCAATTAAATTTTTTATAACTTTAATAACACTCCCATCATCTTCATAATGAAGTTTTGAATTTTCTGAAGTAAATAATTCTATAGCATTTAATTTTCTTTTCCCGCTAAACTCTCTTATATAGGAGTTCAATGTAGATTTAGCTAAAAAAGTATTGCCTACAGATAACGGCTTTAATATATCAGAATATTCACCATTAAATAGCTCATTAACTAGATGTTTTATTTCTTTAGTAGTCATAAAAAACAACCTCATTATTTTTATATATAATAATAGTATAGTAAATAATCATTAAATAATATATACTTTTTATTAATTTTAATATAAAATAAACAAAATAAAAACTGATAGGATATATAAATAATGGAACTTTTAGCACCAGCTGGAAATAAAGAAAAATTAGAAGTAGCATATCATTACGGAGCAGACGCTGCATATATAGGCGGAGCATTATTTAATTTAAGACATCAAAGCAAAAATACTACCATAGAAGAACTTGCTGAATGCAGAGAGCTTGCTAAAAAATTAAATAAAAAAATGTATTTAACTTTAAACGCTTTTTTGCATGAATATGATAAAAACAATTTAAAAGAATATCTAAAAGAAATTCAAAACTTAAATATAGACGCTTTTATAGTTTCAGATTTAGGTGTATTGGGAATAGTTAAAGAAATGATACCAGACGCTAATATTCATATAAGCACTCAGGCTTCTGTAACTAACAGCTATTCCTGCAAAATGTATGAAACATTAGGAGCAAGCAGAATAATACTTGCAAGAGAATTATCACTAGATGAAATAAAAGAGATCAGAGATAATACTGACTTGGAATTAGAAACTTTTGTACATGGTGCGGTATGTATGTCTTATTCTGGAAGATGTCTATTATCAAACTTCCTAAATAACAGAGATGCAAACGGAGGAGAATGCTCTCAAGTTTGCAGATGGAATTTCAAAACATACATAGAAGAAAAAACAAGACCTGGTGAGTTTATGGAAATAGAAGAAGGAGAAAATCATTCTACAATATTAAGCAGCAGAGATTTGCAGATGGCAGAATATTTGCATTTGCTCCAAAAAGCAGGTATTGACTCTATAAAAATAGAAGGAAGAATGAAAAGCGTATATTATGTTGCCAATACTGTGAGAGTATATAGAGTATTATTAGACTTGCTTGACAGAATAGGATACGATTCCTACCCTGAAGCAATAAAAAAAGAGCCTATTGCAAGCTATTTAAAAGAACTTGATACCATAAGCAGAAGAGAAAGCGACACTGGTTTTTATTTTGGAAGAGATAATATCAAGCCTACACTAAAAGGATATTTGAAAGGCAGAAGACTTATGGGCATGATTTCTGATGACAATGAAGAATATGCTAAAATTACAGTATACAACACTATAAAAAATGGAGATAATTTAGTATATATAGGCAAAGATTTTATTAATCATAATGACAACCGATTCAAACTATTTATAAAAACAGAAGATAATGAGTTTATAGAAGTTGATAATATTAGAAATATAGATAATGCATATATAAAATCAGGGGCCCATGATTTTAAAAAATATGATATTATTACTATAGAAGAAGATTAAGAGAATATTAGAAAAAATATGGTACTTGGTGTAGATTTCGGACGTAAAAAGACTGGCACTGCTTTTATGGATATGAATATAAAAATACCTTTTCCATACCGACTTATAGAAGAAAGCAATGCCAGAAAAGTTAAACGTGCTTTGATGGACATTATAGAAGAGAAAAATATTGATACTGTTATCTTCGGACTTCCTTTATCTGATGAAGGTAAAGAAAGCGAATGGTGTTCTGAGATAAGACGTTTTTCTGAGTTTTTATTAAAAAGTGTCAAAGTAAATGTTGTTTTTGTTGATGAATACGGCACTTCAAAAGAGGCTGATTATATATTAAGAGGCAAAAAAAAGAATGTTAAAAAAAAAGCTAATGATTTAATAGCTGCTGCTTTAATATTAGAAAATTATTTAAACGTTTTAAATATGAATAATAAAAATGATACCTTATAACTATTTACTATTCTTATAATTAAATAGTTATATATTATTAAAAATATAAGTTTTAAAAATATAATAAAAAGGTAATAAAAATATGAATCAAAATATAACTAAAAAATATATAACATTATCATCTATAATAGCAGTATTAATAATAATATTAATAGCTATAATTCTTTTAAAAAATAAAGGCTATTCATTACCTACCCTAAAAGCAATAAATTCAAATATATCCGAAATTATTATAAACAGAGGAGCTAATGAAACAATATCAATAAAATATAATAATAATAAATGGACTGTTAATGATAAATATAATGCTGACAATTCATTGATAGAAGCTATGACAAATGCTTTGAATATTATTCAGCCTACAGAAATAGTTTCTAGGGGTGATGATGAAGCCATATTAAAATATAAATTATCTGATGATGAAGTGTTATCAGTTGAAGCATTTGACAGTTCTTCAAAAAATGTAAGAAACATAAAATTTGGTATGAAATCAGCATTCGGAAATAGTGTATACGCTAAAATAAATAATGATAAAAATATATATCTGCTTGGAAATACATCTTCTAATCCTAAAGATATATTCGATAAAACAGAAAATGACTTGATAAATAAAACCATATCAAAAATAAAAAATGATGATATAGAAAATGTAACTATAGAATATAATAATAATGTATATACTTTGGAAAAACCTAAAGATAATACAAACAATGTATGGATTAAAACTTGGAATAATACAGAAGTAAAAGCTAATGATGTTTATACAAGCGTATTTACATTGGCTAATTTAAATGCTGACGGATTAATAACTAATGAAATAAATAAAAATAATACACTATATAAAATCAATATAAAAACTTTTGACAACAATAATAAAACATATGAGATATTAAACAAATTAGATGACAATAATTATGAAATAGTTAATACCGATGATAATAACAGATATTATATGACAGAAAATTCATTTAATACTTTTATAGAGGCAATTAATTACATAACAAAATAATTATTTAAAAAATTTAAGAAAATAAAAAATATTTAAAATGTATTTATAATAACGGCTTTGCATATAAAATGTGAAGCCTTATTTATAAATAATTACATAGTGAAAGACTCGCCCAAATATACTTTACGTGCTAATGGGTTATTAACTATCTCTTCAGGAGTACCTTTTACTAATATTTGACCATTACCCATAATATATGCTCTGTCTGTAATTCTTAAAGTTTCACGTACATTGTGGTCAGTAATTAATATTCCAAGACCTTTATCTTTAAGAGAAGCTATTATATTTTGTATATCTATAACAGCAATAGGGTCTACTCCTGCAAAAGGCTCGTCTAATAATATAAACTTAGGATTAACAGTGAGTGCCCTTGCTATCTCACATCTTCTTCTTTCACCTCCTGAAAGAGTATATCCGTTTTGTTTTCTTACATGAGTAATATTAAACTCTTCAAGAAGCATATCGGTTATATCCATTCTATCCTTTGCTGATAATGCTTTATTGTATTCAAGTATTGAAAGCAAATTATCTTCTACCGACATCTTACGGAAAATAGAAGCCTCCTGAGGGAGATATCCTATACCAAGAGTGGCCCTCTGATGCATATGAAGATTTGTAATATCCAAATCATTTAAATATACATTTCCAGCAGTAGCTTTAACAAAACCTACTGTAATATAAAAACTTGTGGTCTTACCAGCACCATTAGGTCCTAAAAGTCCTACTACTTCTCCTTGTTTTACACTATAAGAAATATCACCTATTATTTTTCTTTTACCGTAATATTTTGTAAGATTGACAGCACGTATCTCATATGGATTTGATTTATCATAATTAAAGAAATTTTCTGCGGTTATCGGATTTGCAGAGGGTATATTATTATCTTTTTTTTTGAAAATATTTAAAAATTTACCAAGCATATACCCTCTCTATTTCATTTTTTATTATAAAATTATAAACTTACACTTGAGCCATGTTTTTCAGCATCTAAATTACCAATAGCTTTATCAAATGTATATAAATTTCTGCCTTTTAAATCACCCAAGATTTTTATTTTATCAAGAATATCATTAAATAATTCCTGTTCTTCAAGCTGCTCTTGTATAAACCAATCTAAGAATCTTAAAGTAATATAATCTTTTTTATCAAAAGAATATCCTACAAGCTCATTTATGCATGAAGTGATATATTCTTCATGTTTCACTACTGTTTCAAATAAATCTTCTACAGATTTAAAATCAGACTGCGGAGCATGCATCTCAGATATAGTAGCTTGTCCTCCTACTTTATTAATATAATCTTTAAACTTTTCAAAATGTTCTAATTCTTCTCTGTAATGACCATATAAGAATTTACTGCATCCTTTAAGTCCCTCTTTATCGCACCAGCTAGCCATGTTAAAATAAAAACTAGCAGAATATAACTCTTTATTTAGTTGAGCATTTAATAATTTAATTGTTTCTTCAGTTATTATAGACATAATAAAAACTCCTTTTTGAATATATATTTTATAACCTTTTTTATTTTATATTAATGTATTAATCTTTACAATACTTAAAATGAGTGAAAGATTAATAATATGTTTGTATATTATAACATATTTAAAAAAAATATCATGCTCTTAATAATTTTTAATTTAATAATATTTTAATTTTTTATTAATAAAGCACTTGCAGAAAAACCAAAAAAGTATATAATATGCGGCGTAATAGAAAATCGAGTGGTTTATTTGATTGCTATTGCATCCATTTTGGTAAAATTATTTTGACCTTAACCTTCAAAAAAGGGGAAAAGAGGCCATACGGACAGCCGGGTCAAAAGCCGATTTGCGATTCAATCGTGTTAAATTATTTATAAGGAATAAACGTACTTGTGAATGATCAACATGAGCAGTAAAAGTATAAAATTACTGTATAGGCTCAAATAAACTAAAAAATAGTTAAAGATCTAATCAAGTACAATTATTTATCTTTATGTAAGGAAACTTATGTTAGAAAAATAATTGTATTTTTTTATATAAGATTTCCTTCTGCACAAGATGTGAGGAGGATTTTTATGCCAGACAAGATTAAGCTATATGGATTTAATAATCTTACAAAAAGTTTAAGTTTCAATATCTATGATGTGTGCTATGCAAAAACAGAACCAGAACAAAGAAAATATATAGACTATATTGATGAGCAGTATAATTCAAAAAGATTAACTGAAATACTTTGCAATGTAACTGATTTAATAGGTGCTCATATACTAAATATATCAAAACAGGATTATGACCCTCAAGGTGCCAGCGTAACTATACTAATTTCAGAAGAACCTTTAAATGATACTGTGCTTGATGAAACCTGCAATAAAGGTAATATTTCATTTGTAGAAAAAGAAACAGTATGTGCACATTTAGATAAAAGCCATATAACAGTACATACATATCCAGAATATCACCCCAATAAAAGTATATCATCATTCAGAGTTGATATTGATGTTTCCACATGCGGTAAAATATCCCCTCTTAAAACACTTAATTATTTAATACAATGTTTTGATTCTGATATAATATCTATAGACTATAGAGTTAGAGGATTTACCCGTACAATAGACGGAAAAAAATGCTTTATAGATCATAAAATAACAAGTATACAGGATTATATAAGCGAAGAAATTCAAGAAAGATACGACGCTCATGACATAAATATATATAGTGCCAATATCTTTCATACTATGATGATAATTAAAGAACTTAATCTCAGTAATTATCTCTTTGGAAAAGATGTTAATGAGTTTACTCCGAAAGAAAGACTAAAAATATCTAATGATCTTCGTCAGGAAATGATAGAAATATATTCAGGAAGCAATGTATACGATAATGAATAGACAAGAGAAAACACCCATTGTTGAAGCATTAAGACAATACAGAAAAAAGAGAATAGTAAGTTTCGACGTACCAGGACATAAGCAGGGAAAAAGCACAAAAGTTTTAATAGATGTACTTGGAGAAAAATGCGTTCAAATAGATTATAATTCATCAAAGCCTTTAGACAATGCTACCCACCCTATAGGAGTTATAAAAGAAGCTCAGGAATTAATGGCTGAAGCATTTAAGGCTAAAGAATCATTTTTTATGGTTGGAGGCACTACCTCAGCTGTTCAGGCTATGATATTTACTGCATGCAAATATGGAGACAAAATAATACTTC
The DNA here is from genome assembly GCF_002379365.1 of Brachyspira sp. G79. Taxonomy (GTDB): domain Bacteria; phylum Spirochaetota; class Brachyspiria; order Brachyspirales; family Brachyspiraceae; genus Brachyspira. The sequence goes on from NZ_JQIU01000008.1 coordinate 674,634, forward strand.
CTAGAAATGTTCATAAAAGTGCTATTAATGCTCTTGTTTTATGCGGTGCTGTGCCTATATATGTAAATCCGGGTGTAAATAAGGAATTGGGTATATCTTTGGGAATGTCTATAGAAAATATAAAAAAAGCAATAGAAAAAAACCCCGATGCTAAGGCTATATTTGTTAATAACCCCACCTACTACGGAATATGCTCTGACTTAAAAAAAATAGTAGAATTAGCTCATAAAAATAACATGCTTGTCCTAGCAGATGAAGCACATGGCACACATTTTTATTTTGGAGATAATCTTCCAATAAGTGCTATGGAGGCAGGTGCCGATATGAGCTGTGTAAGTCTTCATAAAACAGGAGGCTCTCTCACCCAATCATCAGCACTTTTAATAAATAATAATGTTAATGGTAATCATGTAAGGCAGATAATCAATCTTACTATGACTACAAGCCCAAGCTATATACTTATGAGCAGTTTGGACATAGCAAGAAGCGAATTAGCTATTAACGGTAAAGAAATTTTTAAAAAAGTTATTAATATGGCTGACTATGCTAGAAAAGAAATTAATAAAATAGGTGATTATTATGCATTCGGTGAAGAGATAATAAACAATGATGATGTATACTCATTTGATAATACAAAACTATGCATACATACTAGAAAAATAGGTCTTGCTGGAATTGAAGTTTATGATAAATTACGCGATGAATATAATATACAAATAGAGTTCGGAGATATAGGAAATGTTTTGGCTATAATATCCGTAGGCGACAGAACTCTTGAGCTTGAAAGACTTATAGCAGCATTGGCAGAGTTAAAAAGAAAGTATAAAAAAGACTACACTCATTTATTTGATCATGAATATATTAATCCAATAGTAAAATACAGCCCTCAAAAAGCCTTTTATAGTAATAAGTATTCTGTCAAATTAGATAATTCGATAGGCAAAACTTCAGCAGAGTTTGTAATGGCATATCCGCCCGGCATACCTATAATAGCCCCGGGGGAAGAGATAACTCAAGAGATTATAACATATATAAAATATGCAAAAGAAAAAGGCTGTGTAATGCAAGGCACAGAAGATATAGAATTAAATAATATACAAGTAATGGAGGAATAAAATGGAGCTTTGGTATACAGAAAATCATACTGAGGAATCAAAATTTTCAATCAAAGTAGAAAAACAATTATATTCAGCACAGACTAATTTTCAAAGAATAGATGTATTTGAATCAAAAGAATTCGGCAAGTTCTTCACACTAGACGGACTTATTATGGTAACAGAAAAAGATGAGTTTATTTATCATGACATGATAGTGCATGTCCCAATGGCAAGTAATGGAAATATAAAAAATGTACTTGTAATAGGCGGCGGAGACGGAGGCACTGTAAGAGAATTAACACGCTACAAAACTATAGAAAAAATTGATATGGTAGAAATAGATGAACAAGTTGTAGAAGTATGCAAAAAATATTTTCCGTCAACAACATCTGGATTGAGCGATAAAAGAGTAAGTTTATATTTTCAGGACGGATTAAAGTTTGTAAGAGATGCTAAAGAAGGAGAATATGATTTAATAATAGTAGACTCCACAGATCCATTTGGTCCTGGAGAAGGATTATTCACAAGAGAGTTTTACGGCAATTGTCATAAGGCATTAAGCAAGGACGGCATATTAGTAAATCAGCATGAATGTCCTTATTACAGTGATTATGCCTACAATATGCAAAGGGCTCACAGAAATATATACGAAACATTTAATATAGCTAAAGTGTATCAGGCTCATATACCAACCTACCCTAGCGGACATTGGCTTTTCGGATTTGCCTCAAAAACTATAGATCCTATAAAAGACCTTAAAGAAGAAGAGTGGCTTAAACATAATTTGGATACAAAATATTATAATCTTGATATACATAAAGGCTGTTTTGCTTTGCCTACTTATGTAAAAAAACTATTGGAGCAGTCTCATCATGAATAATCAGCCTAATATATTTATGGCATTGGATTCTAGTTTTGAAGAAAGTAATATAGTAGTATTCGGTGCTCCTTATGATGGAACTGTAAGCTACAGACCTGGTACAAGGTTTGCACCTCAATCTATAAGACAAGAATCTTTCGGTATAGAAACTTATTCTCCTTATCAGGAAAAAGATTTGGAAGATTTGAAAGTTTTTGATTACGGAGATTTAGAACTTCCTATGGGAAACAGAGAAAAAGCTCTTGACATCATATATCAAACTTCTAAAAAAATTGTAGAAAGCAGCAAAATACCTTTTATGATTGGTGGGGAGCATTTAGTAACTTTGCCTGCATTTAAAGCTGTATTTGAAAAATATAATGATGTAGTATTAATACAATTTGATGCCCATGCCGATTTAAGAGATGATTATTTAGGAGAAGGTTTAAGCCATGCATGCGTTATGCAGAGATGCTATCAGCTTATGAAAAGTAAAGAGCTGTATCAATTCGGAATAAGGTCTATGACTAAAGAAGAGCATGAATTTGCTAAAAAGCATACTATATTAGAAAAGTTTTCAGCAAATACTGTAGCAGAAGCAAAAGAAAAAATAAAAGATAAACCTGTATATATTACAATAGACCTTGATGTTTTAGACCCTTCAATATTTTCAGGTACTGGAACTCCAGAGGCAGGTGGACTTACTTATAAGGAACTTCAGAAAGCTATACTTGATATGAGAGGATTAAACATTGTAGGTGCTGATGTTAATGAGCTTTCACCAGATTATGACAATAGTAAAGTATCAACCATAACGGCATGCAAAGTTATAAGAGAAATGCTTATGATAATATGATTATAATAATTGGGTATATTAATTAATGTTTAATATACCCGTTTTATTAAATATTTATGAATTATGTTCCTTAGAATCTAAATTACCGACATATTTGTCAAATGTATAAAGATTTCTGCCTTTTAAATCTCCTAAAATCTTTATTTTTTTGATAATATCATTAAATAATTCTTCCTCCTCTAATTGTTCCTCAACAAACCACTCTAAAAACTTTAATGTAACATAGTCTTTATTATCAATAGCTATGCCAACTAATTTATTAATGCAGGAAGTAATATATTCTTCATGCTTAACTATCTTTTCAAAAAGCTCTCCTACATTATTAAAACTAAACTCTGGAGATTTCATATCCCCCATTATAGCCTGACCGCCAGCTTTATTTATAAACTCTCTAAATTTTTCTAAATGTGTATGTTCTTCAGCTGAGTGATTATATAAAAAAGCACTGCATCCTTTTAAGCCTTCTTTCTCACACCATCCAGCCATATTAAAATACAAATTAGCTGAATAATGCTCTAAATTTAAATGTTCATTTAGTAATTTTACTGTTTCTTCTTTTATTATTGACATATAAAAACTCCATTTTTTAGATTTTACTAACATTATTTTATATTATTCTAACATTTATTACAATATACTTAATATAAATAAAATGTATATTTTTTTGATTTTTGTAAATATTACTATACAGATTAAAACATTTATAACAAGTTTTTAATCTGAACAAATATTAAAAACTTGTTATAAAAAAGAATATTTATTAGAATTGTTATTAAACTTTAAAATCTACTGTAATAATATCAAAGCATTTTTAGGTGAATTATTAGAATGAATAATCATAGCCAAAGCTGCTTGAGATTTTATAGAGCTTATTGTTTCATAAATGGAAGCCTCTGCTATATCCTTATCCATTTTTTTACTTCCATAAGAAACCATATTTTCATAATAAAGCATAAGTCCATGAGTATATTCATCAAATCTATTCTGATATGCACCAAGATCCGCTCTTTGCTTAATTACATATTTAATAGCCTCATCTATTACGCCTATACTTTTATTAGCTTTACTTACAGAAGATATAGAGATATAACTGTTAAGTTCATTTTTTAATTTTAGAGAATTTGCTGTAATTGTAGCAATATAAACTCTTTTTCTTTGATATCTTCCTGCTCCTATATGTATCCACATACTTGCTGAAGCATTAACAGAATTTGAAAATCTTCCAGTAAATATTTTTAAAGTGTTAAACTGTGCCTGACTTGCTATTTTATCTATTTCATCTATCAAACCTGATACTTCTGTCTGCATATATAACCTATCGGTATTACTATATACACCGTTTGAAGCTTTTATAGATAATTCTCTTATACGCTGCAGTATACTCATAGTCTCTTCTATATATCCGTCAGCTGTTTGAACAAAAGATATTCCATCCTGAGTATTTTTTTCAGCACGCATCAAATATCTTGCCTGTACTAAAGGACCTTTTTCGCTTGCAAATAATTTTGGAAATTTCTTTCTGCTGTCATTAGCATTAACTTTTAAAAACCTATTTGCTGTTATAGCATTTAAATTATTAGTTATTATCATAAATTACTCCAATAACTATCCCCCAAAACCCACAACAAAAATTATAACTCATTAAAAATATTTTTCAAATTTTAATGCAATTATTATATTATAAAATTGAGAAAATAATATATTTTATATAAAATTCTATAAGGTTATCATAATATAATTTTTATACTTTACAAAATCGGAATTATTTATAATTGCTGTAATAATTATAAGTAATTATAAAATGATAAATAAAAAAATATAAAATAATCAAAAATCATTATAAAAATATAAAACAAAATATACATAATTGATTCGTATAATATTTAAGTATGATAAATACTAAAATAAATCAGTAAGCCTGAAATCCAAAATTATAAATACTAAAAATGTATAAACAAATCTTTTACTTATTTCTTTTTTATTTTTAGCTTTTTTAAAATCAATACTAATATTTACTAAATCATCATATTCTATATCCTCATCAACTTTTGCAGACATTGTAAAAATATCTCCATCATTTGATGTAAATGTATATGTTATATCATCTTCTAATACATCATTGGTATGCATTTCATATTTTTGAGCAAAAAACTTAAAAGCTCCGTAGCTTGTATCTATATTTTTTATCTTTTTTATTTCTTTTTTCAAATTCTTTTTATCTAATTTTATAAGTGTTAATTGATTTATAGCCTGTGATAATTGGCAATCTTCAAGCTGTTTTCTCCATTTATCTATAGTGTGTTCTTCCATTTCTATAGGAGTTGCCAAGCTCATGAAATTATCAGCATTAATTTTATTTTTTCATTTTCTGTGTTTAAATAGTTTCCATCGTTTGTATATCTAAAATTTGTTATAAAATTTTTATCTTTATCATACAAATTCCATATTAAACCAGAACTAAATTTATTCATTAAATAATTATCAATAAAA
>NZ_JQIU01000008.1:680743-684145 GCF_002379365.1 Brachyspira sp. G79
TATAAGATTTATATTCACTTCTCTTGATTTATCTTTTACTAGAACAGGACAATTCTTTATAAATTCAAGTTTCTTATCATATTTTTTAGCATTGTAATTTCTCTCAGCATACTTTTCTGCTTTTTCTATAGTTTTGAAATTATAATTATTTGTAACAAATGAAAGCTCTGATGAGAAATCACTTTCAAGTCTTTTTTTCAATCTTACAACTTTTTTATTTTATCATCTGCAATAAGCTCATATATTTCTTTAACATTAAATTTTGTTATACTTATAATATCGGCCTTAGGAAAAAATGCCTGCCTATATACTTGAATTCTTGTAGGTAATTTATCCATATCCTTATCATCACAAATTATATTTATAGCTTGTAAACTGTCTAAATTCCAATTTGCTAAAGATTCATAATGATCAAACTTGTGTGCATAGGCAAACAACAGCATTACACTAATGACATTTCTTGTATCCCATTTATCAAGAGGCTGATTAAATTCGTGTGTAAAAGCAAACATATGCTCTATATTTGTTACTTTAGACATATTCCAGCTATTTAAAGGCTGATTAAATTTACCGCATGCTTTAAATGCATGTTCCATACTTTCAACATTAGAAGTATCCCATTTATCTAAAGGCTGATTAAAAATTTCACAGTCCTCAAATATACCTCCCATATTTTTCACATTAGATACATCCCAATCATTAAGAGGCTTATCAAAAGCTTTACAATAACGAAACGTCTTTGATAAATCTTCAACATTAGATACATTCCAATTATTTATATTCTGATTAAATTTCAAAGCCACATTAAACATATTAGACATATCTTTAACATTAGAAACATCCCATTTGTCCAAAGGTCTATTAAATGCTTCACAGCTATGAAACATATCGCTCATATCTTTCACTTTAGATACATTCCAATTATTTAAAGGCTGATTAAACTTTTTAGCACCCAAAAACATGCCAGACATATTTTCCACATTTGAAACGTCCCATTTATTTAAAGGCTGATTAAAATATGTACAATAAGCAAACATATAAATCATGTTTTTCACTTTTGATACATTCCAATTATTTAAATTAGAATTAAACTCTGTCATTGAATATTTTCCCAAAACATTGTAGTCCATATATGCAAACATATAAGACATATTCTCAACATTAGAAGTATCCCACTCTTCTATGCCTTCAAAATCTTTTCTTTTACTTTCATTAAAAAGGTCGCTCATATCTGTAATAAGACTTGTATCAATATCACCAAGTTTTATACCGTTGTTGGTGAATACTAATCTTTTTAATTCTTCTTTTGTTGTTGGTTTATATTTTTTCATAATTTTCTCCAAACTGACTTTAATTTTGATATATATATCATTTTTCATTATTTTTTTGTAGTTTTTAAATCAGAATCTTTTGTAACAGATGAAAGTTCCCCTGAAAAATCACTTTCAAGTTTTTTTCTTAATCTGGAGATTCTTCTATTTTTATCTTTTGAAATAAGATTGTATATTTCTTTAACATTATCTTTTGTTATAGTTATATAATCTTCTTTAGGATAAAAAACTTGCATATATACTTTAAGTCTTGTATGCAATTTATTTTCATCATCACAAATTAAAGTTATATCTTTTAATTTATCTAAATTCCAATGTTCTAAAGATTCATAATGATCAAACTTATCTGCATATTTAAACAAAAATGCTATACTAATTACTTTTTTTGTATTCCATTTGTCCAAAGGCTGATTAAAACTTTCTGCTAACATAAACATACAGGCAATATTTGTTACATTGGATACATTCCAACTATTTAAAGGCTGATTAAATTTTTTACAATCATCAAACATTCTAAACATATTTTCAACATTAGAAACGTCCCATTTATCTAAAGGCTGATTAAAATTCTCACAGCTATCAAACAAACATTCCATATTTTTCACATTAGATACGTCCCAATCATTAAGAGGCTGATTAAAAAATGTACAATAACTAAACATATTTGATAAATCTTCAACTTTACTAATATTCCAATTATTTAAAGGCTGATTAAAGTTTTTTGCCATATTAAATATAAAAGACATATCGGAAACATTAGAAGTATCCCATTTATCCAAAGGCTGATTAAAACTTTCTGCTAACTTAAACATGCCTCTCATATCTTTTACATTAGAAACATTCCAATCATTAAGAGGCTGATTAAAATCTTTTGCTCCCAAAAACATAAATGACATATCTTCAACATTAGAAGTATCCCACTTATCTAAAGGCTGATTAAAATTAGAACAATAGGCAAACATATTACTCATCTTTTTTACTTTAGATACATTCCAATTATTTAAATTAGGATTAAAATCTATTCTTGATAAGTCTAAAATAAAATTATAGTCCATATATGCAAACATATAAGACATATCCTCAACATTAGAAACATCCCAATCTTCTATGCCTTCAAAATCTTTTCTTTTACTTTCATGAAAAAGATTGCTCATATCCGTTATAAGACTTGTATCTACACAATCAAGTTTTATATCGTCTGTAAATACTAATTTTTTGAGTTCTTCTTTTGTTGCTGGTTTGTATTTTTTCATAATCTAGTATCCTAATTATAAATTTAAAAATTATATATTATAATTAAAATAAATCTGTAAGTCTAAAATCCCAAATCATTAATACCAACAAAGTATAAATAAATCTTTTACTAACCTCCTCATCATTTTCATTAGTAAAATAAATATCTATTTTCACTCTGTCATGAAAATCAGTGTTTGAATTAACATTAGCATATATACTAAAAGTATCTCCATTCTTTGATTTTAATGAATAACTTGAAACAACATCATAGCCTACATACTCAGTATACATTCCATATCTTGCACCGAAAGCTTTGAAAGTACCATAAGCTATTTCTGAATTATCTATTTTTTCTAATTCGCTTTTCAAATTATCTTTATCTAATTTTATAACTGTTAATTGCTGTAAAGGCTGTGCTATTTCATAATCTTCAAGCTGTTTTCTCCATTTATTAATAATTTCATCATCCATTTCTATAGGACTTGCCAAACTTACAAAACTATTATCATCAATTTTAACTTCTTCATCTTCACAGTTTGAATAACTTCCATCGGCTGAATATCTGAAAGTAGTTACAAAATTATCATCTTTATCGTATAGATTCCATATCAAAGATGAAGCAAATCTATTCATAATGGCATTATCAATAAAAATCTCTTTAAACAAATCATAACTGTATTTCTCGCCGCTTGCTAGTAAAACAGCCAAAAGAGAAGAAGTATTTTTCATAAAAGAAGGAATTTCTTTTCTTAATTTTGTTATTTCATCTTTTAAATCTTCTGAAAGGTTTTGAGAAGCTTTTTTAAGTTCCTTATTATTTTTTATATCAAAAAGA
>NZ_JQIU01000008.1:686965-689615 GCF_002379365.1 Brachyspira sp. G79
ACTTTAAAAATGATTCAAAGTCAAGCAAATTAACTATATTATCAATTTTTTCCAATCTGTTAATTGTTCTTTTCAAAGATAAATACTCTGAATATATATACTTTATCACTGTAATATCTACTTCTCTTGATTTATCTTTTACTAGAACATGACAATCTTTTATAAATTCAAGTTTTTTATCTTCTTTTTTAGCATTATATTTTTTTTGAACATACTTTTCTGCTTTTTCTATAGTTTTGAAATTATAATCATTTGTAACAAATGAAAGTTCTGATGAGAAATCACTTTCAATTCTTTTTCTCAATCTTACAATTCTTTTATTTTTATCTTTTGCAATAAGATTATATATTTCTTTAACATTAAATTTTGTTATAGTTATATAATCTTCTTTAGGATAAAATGCCTGCATATATACTTTAAGTCTTGTATGTAATTTATCTTCATCATCGCAAAAAGTACCAACTTCTTCTAAATTATCTAAATTCCAATTTTCTAAAGACTCATAACAATCATACTTATAAGCAAATCTAAATAGTCCTGCAGCAGTGATTAGTTTTTGTGTATCCCATTTATCAAGAGGCTGATTAAAACTTTGAGCCATATAAAACATCATATCCATATTTTCTACATTAGACACATTCCAACTATTTAAAGGCTGATTAAATTTCATGCATGAGAAAAATGTCTTTTCCATGTTTACAACATTAGAAGTGTCCCATTTATCAAAAGGCTGATTTAATTTTTCGCATTGCCTAAATAAAGAATCCATATTTGTAACATTAGAAACGTCCCAATCATTAATATTCTGATTAAAAACATCACAATATGCAAACATACTTGATAAATCTTTAACTTTAGAAGTATTCCATTTATTTAAAGGTTTATTAAAAACTTTTGCACGAGTAAACATAAATGACATATCTTCAACATTAGAAGTATCCCACTTATCCAAAGGCTGATTAAAGTTTTCGCATTCCTGAAACATGCCTCTCATATTTTTAACTTTTGATACATTCCAGTTATTTAAAGGCTGATTAAACTCATTTGCACCAAAAAACATAAATGACATATCTTCAACATTAGAAACGTCCCATTTATCAAGAGGCTGGTCAAAATTAGAACAATGAGCAAACATATTATTCATACTTTTTACTTTAGATACATTCCAATTACTTAAATCAGGATTAAAATCTATAGTTGAATATCTTACCAACGCATTGTAGCCCATATAGGCAAACATCATATCCATATTTATAACATTAGAAACGTCCCAATCTTCTATGCCTTCAAAATCTTTTCTTTTACTTTCATAAAAAAGCTTACTCATGTCTGTTATAAGACTTGTATCAATATAACAAAGTTTTATACCGTCAGTAAATACTAATTCCTTTAATTCTTTTTTTGTTGCTGGTTTATATTTCCTCATAAATTTACTCCTAAATAGTAGTTTACATAACTTTAATATAGTTAAACATAGTATAATATATGTTATATAATTTTTCTACACTAGAGAATAATTTTATTTACAATCCTATTCTATAAAATAGCTGCTTAAATAATTCTAAAGGTTATATTTTTAGATATAAAAAATTAATCATCAGTTTTTTGTACATATAAAAAATCAGTACCCTAATAGTTATTTCTTATAGCCAAAATTCTCTTAATTCACTGATAATAAGATTAATGTCAATATTTTTATTTTTTATATTTTTGGCAGTTAATATATGATTTTCTTTTATACTTTGTTCTATGCATTTTTTACAACCTTCTTAAATACCTAATATTATTCCCTCTTCAAACATTATGTAATTACCATATAGATAAGCCTCTATTTTATTGTATTCATTCATCATTAGGCTATCTTTTATAAAGTAATTAAAATAAATCTATAAGTCTAAAATCCCAAATCATTAATACTAATAAAGTATAAACAAATCTTTTACTTACCTCCTTACCATTTTCATTATCAAAATAAATATCGATTTTTACTCTGTCATGAAAATCAGTATTGGAATCAACATCCGCATCTATAGTAAAAGTATCTCCATTCTTTGTTTTTAATGAATAACTTTTAACTACATCGTATCCTATATATTCAGAATACATTTCATATCTAGCACCAAAAGCCTCGAAAGTACCATAAGCTATTTCTAAATTATCTATTTTTCCTACTTCGCTTTTCAAATTATCTTTATCTAATTTTATAACCGTTAATTGATTTATTGGCTGTGCTATTTCATAATCTTCAAGCTGTTTTCTCCATTTATTTATAGTGTCATCGTCCATTTCTACAGGGCTAGCCAAACCTATAAAAGTATTATCATCAATTTTTACTTCTTCATCTTCACAGTTTGAATAACTTCCGTCACCTGAATATCTGAAAGTTGTTATAAAATTATTGTTATTATCATATAAATTCCATATCAAAGATGAAGCAAATCTATTCATCATAGCATTATCAATAAAAATCTCTTTGAATATATCATAACCGTATTTCTCTCCGCTTGCTAATAAAACAGCTAAAAGATAAGAAGTATCTTTCATAAAAGAAGGAATTTCTTTTCTTAATTTTGTTACCTCTTCTTTTAAATCTTCATCAAAGTTTTGAGGAATCTTTTTTAATTCTTTATTATTATTTATATCAAAAAGC
>NZ_JQIU01000008.1:690539-744046 GCF_002379365.1 Brachyspira sp. G79
TTATCAGTAACAGATGAAAGTTCTTCACTAAACTCGCTTTCTAATCTCTTTTTTAATGACAAAATTTTTTTATTTGTATCTTTTGATATTAAATCATATACTTCTTTGACATTATCTTTTGTAATAGTTAAATAATCTTTATAAGAACCATAAAATGCCTGAAGATATGCTTTGATTTTTAACGGAAGTTCTTCATACCTACTAAAGCATAAATTACTCATTTCTGATACTTTGTTTAAATCCCAATTTGCTAATGAATCAAAACAATTATAACCTTTAGCAAAATCAAATATTCCAAACATTGTTTTTAATTTTTTTGTATCCCATTTATCTAAAGGCTGATTAAAAGCTTCAGTACTGCGAAACATAGATTCCATAGTTTTTACATTGGATACATTCCAGCTATTTAAAGGCTGATTAAAGCTGTTACATTGACTAAACATCTCATTCATATTTTCAACCTTTGAAGTATTCCATTTATCTAAAGGCTGATTGAATTTAAAAGCACTTCTAAACATACCCTCCATAGTTTTTACTTTAGATACGTCCCAATCATTAAGAGGCTGATTAAAATTAACGCATATACTAAACATATAACCCATATCTTCAACTTTACTAACATTCCAATTGCTTATATCTTGATTAAACGCTTTAGCATAATTAAACATAGCCCTCATAGTTGTAACATTAGAAACGTCCCATTTGTCTAAAGGCTGATTGAAACTTTCCGCTACCTGAAACATACCGCTCATATTTGTTACATTGGATACATTCCAAGTATTTAAAGGCTGATTGAACTTTTTACAATTATCAAACATTCTAAACATATCCTGAACATTTGAAACGTCCCATTTATCTAAAGGCTGATTAAAGTCATGACAATAATAAAACATGAAACTCATATGCTTAACTTTGGATACATTCCAATTATTAAGATTACGATTAAACTTAGCTTTAGAACGGTTTTCAAAACTATCATAACTCATATATGCAAACATATATGACATATCCTCTACATTAGAAACGTCCCAGTCTTCTATGCCTTCAAAATCTTTTCTGCTGCTTTTATAAAAAAGTTCACTCATATCAGTAATAAGGCTTGTATCTACATCATAAAGTTTTATTCCGTCAGTATATACTAATTTTTCTAATTCTTCTTTTGTTTCTGGTTTGTATTTCTTCATATATGCTCCTTAATAAGTTTAGATAATTTAAAATTGTATATGCAGTATAATATATATTGTATAAATTTCTATATAAAAAATAATTTTATTGATATAATCTATTACAGTATACTATTTATACCAATCTGCTAATTTATTTTAAATTGAAGAATAATTATATTTAAACTATTCATTTTTTATTATTAAACTAATCAAAAAATTTTATATTTAATTTTTAAAGAAAGTTTGAAATTAAGTATAATTTTAATAACTTTTATTAGCTGTTTAACTCTAAATGTTTAATAGCCCATTCGCTCATAAGCACAGAAGGCTGATACAATTTTGATTCATCTATTTCAAATTTGCTGTTATGATGAGGTATATTTTTTTCTGTGGCTGTAGAAAATAATATAAAAGCTCCGTTAATTTTATCTAAATAATCAGCAAAATCCTCACCTGCCATGGAAAGTTCATAATAAGAAGCCTTTTTAAAGTTTAAGCTGCTACACACTTCATCAAGCTCTTTATATATGTCAGCATTATTGATAACAGGAGCACCACGCCTTTTTATTATAACTTGAGCTTCTGCCCTATTGGCACTTGCAATAGAATTAACTACTTCTTTTATTCTCTCAGTTATAAAAACTCTAGTATCTTCACTAAATGTTCTAAAAGTTCCTTCGATATTAACTTCAGATGGTATTATATTATACTGACTTCCTGCATGAACCATACATATAGAAATTATTATTGGATCTGTTGCTGGTATTTCTCTGTTTTTAATATTATATATTGCCTGTATTATCTGGCTTGCTGTTAATATAGGGTCAACAGAAAGATGAGGATAAGCACCATGTGAACCTTTCCCTATAACCTTTATAAATATTCTATCATTAGAAGCCATTAAAGCACCCTCTTTTAATACAAACTCTCCACTTGGAACATTAGCAGCCAAAGTTCCTATATGAGTACCAACTATTGCATTAACTCCGTCAAGCAAACCAGAATTAAGCATATTATGTGCTCCTACTGCCAATTCTTCCGCTGCCTGAAAAACTAACCTTACAGTGCCTTTTATTCTTGATTTATTTTCAGCCAAATAATAAGCAGCCCCAAGCAGACATGCAGTATGGGCATCATGTCCGCATGCATGCATATTACCGTTTTTAGAAGCATAATCAAATTCTGTTTCCTCTTCTATAGGCAAAGCATCCATATCCGCTCTAATAGCCGCTATATTTTTTATGCTTTTATTATCATCATTATTTCCTATATCACATACAAGTCCGCTGTCGATTGAAGATTCTTTATAAGAAAGTCCTAATTCTTTTAATTTATTTATAACATAGTTTTTTGTCTCAGGAAGTTCTGTACCCACTTCTGGTATTTTATGCAAATCTCTTCTCATAGAAATAATAATATCATTTAGTTTATTGTAATCCATTTTTTATTAATATCCATTATTCATATTTTTTGTTTTAATATATTTAGTATATTAAGTAATCATCATTAAGTCAAGAATTATAACTTAATATTACAATTTTGTTTAATAATGATATAAAATTAAAATATAGTTGTTTGAAAACTAGTTACTATAATTAATTATAATTTTTTACTTACAAAATAAATTTATTAAACTTGTTCCAAAAGTATTTAATAAAAATTTTAGGATTTTATTTTATAATATAAATGTTTTAAATATTGTATAAAGTATATATTTAAGTTATATAAATACAGTTTTTTCATATAATATGTACCACGCCATGCCTCTTAGGTAGCAAGCGAATTTTTTTTGGGTGTTACGAGGTATGCAAAGCGGCATGACAGTATACTTCTCAGAGCAAAGACAGCAAATATTTTAAATTAAAAAAATTAATTTTGATAAACTATATTTGTTTAGGTATATACTAAAAATTTTTAAGTTTGTCAACAAAAAGATATACTTTCATATTTATTCTGTTAAAGAATATATTTTTAACAAAACCTAAAAATTTTTAGATATTGTAATAATAAAAAATGGGGCACGCTATTTTTTATAGTATGCCCTTTATAAAAAACAGAAATATGATTATTGAATATATCTTAATTAAAACTTTGGTCCGAATCTGTATCCTACCTGAACACCAACATCTAAGTTTCCAAATGTTTCATTTTTTACAACATCAGCACTAGCATATGTATCTGACCATGCGAATCCCCAGTCATAACCTATATATAACCCAACATTAATAGCCATATTATCTTTGAAAAATACAGAATAATCAAAAGTACCCCTTATATATGTTCTAGGCTTAACTTTATTATTAATATCTTCAGAAACAGATGAAGTTTCATAGTGTAATTTTGAACTTACATCAAATTTTACTCCAGTATTGATACCAATAGAAAATCCAGATATATTGAATTTAGGATAAAAACCTATATAAATATCATGAACAGTATTTTTATAATTCTCTGTATTATTATTTTTTGAATAATTAAAACCAGTAAAATCATACCCAATAGAACCAAGAAGGCTTACTCCCATATTATCCATTATTTGAAACATATATCCTATATCAGTCTCTACTCCTATTTGAAAATTTCCTCCTAATTTAGGATTACCAGCAACTGATACATTTTTATTGACTAAAGTAATACCAGCACCTATAGGAACATTAACTATCAATTCAAATCCGCCAATTTTGGCATATGAAATTTGCTGAACTAATATCAATAAACTGCTTATTAGAACAATCTTTGATAATTTAAACATAATATAACTCCTAAAAAATTATTCAGTAATATTACTCCTAAATGCTGTAATATTGCTGTAATAATTACTATAATAATTAAGATAATTACTTAATTCTCTCTCACATTTAAGGACCACAAAATCAACTCTTCTATTTTGTGAAGTATTAGTAATATACTTAGGAATTATATCACTATAAGGAAAAATTTGAACTCTTTTATAAAAAAAACCTGAAGAAAGTATAACATCTCTTATAACACTAGCCCTCCTTTCTGATAATCTGTAATTAATATCTCCATTACTATGACCTATAATATCAGCATGACCTTCTACTATCAAAATACAGTTTCTATTATTACTCATAAAAGTCATAACTTCATTCATAACATAATAATAATCATCTATATTATAAGGCTTTTCTTCTCCAAGCCTATAATATATTTCTTTATCTGTATCAAGTAAATATCCTCTTTCTGTTTTGATTAATAAAACATTAGTATTCACATTAAACTCATAATCACATGCGTCTTTAACATCATGAGGTCTATTCCAAGAGAAATATAATCTTCTTTCAGGTATGAAACAGGCAGTAAGAATAAAAGGAATAATTATAATCAAAAAAATTTTTATATATTTCATAATACCGCCTTATTAAAATCTTATATTTATAGGTATAAATGAAACTGCGAATTGCTTTGTAAATATACCGTATTCTATAGCTAATGACTGATAGAATATATCAAAATGAAAACCCACTCTCATATCATAAAGTTTATAAGATTGCTTATCGCTGGAATTAGGTATATATAAATCATTTGCTATTATCTCATGTCCTACTATATTGGCATAACTCCCAATACCATTTACGCCTACTGTTGATTGCATACTTCCAAAAGTTATATCTGCCCCAACTGAAAAATATGCAGCTAAATATTGTATGACTGGAACTTTTTCTTTCATTTTAAATCCAAATACCAATTTAGGACTTAAAGCAAAAGTTTTCCATTTACTTCTTAAAAAAGCATTTCCATTGAAAACTACTCCAGTTTCAGTACCGCCATTGTATCCCAAATATAAAGGCACATATATATTTCTATTTCTAACATCCAAATTTAAATTACCAACATCATAATTAAAATCAAATCTTAAATCTCCAAAAAAATATTTAGTTCTAAATAAATAAGCCTTGAGTGAAGCTCCTATATTCCACCCCATAGATTCTATTTCAACATCATTAACAACCGCCCCATAAATCTCTTTAAATCCCAAAGAAATGCCTCCTCTAAGAGTTAAAGCCAAAGGTATAGGTCCTAAATTTACCTGCAAATATGCATTGACATGAGGTATAGGCAATATATCCAATGCCTTTGATAAAGCCTCATAATCATTTTGAGTTCTTGTAGGATTTTTTATATAATCAATATGAAGCAATGGAACATCACTATATAAATTGATTCCAAAACTTCCTATAGGAGTATGCATAGGTATAAGAAGACCTGTATTATTTCCAGAAGCGGCATTAAAAGCAGTCTTATTTTTTAAAGCATTAAGTACAGCAGATGCCGTCCCCTGCTGCATATTGGCTACTTCCAAAAAACCTAATGTGGTACCAACCAATAATATTACAGATTCATTAGTTGTAGTATCCAAAACTTTTTCTGGATTTTGAGCTATTGATATGAGCTCCCCAAATGTAAAAGATTTTATTCCGTCATCAAATAATTTATTCATTTGTTCGCTTGATGTCAAAATATCTAATGTTTCTTTTGGTATATTATTATACATTCCAGTATAGTCTATATATGCATTAATAAATGTATTATAATTAAGTCCAGGAAACTGAGAATACAGATTTAAGACTGATAAAATCATTATAAAAAATATAAAAATAGTTTTTCTCATAAAAAATAATCCAAAATTATAATTCAAAAGTATAATGAGTATAGGCCTTATCTGGAAGGAAATAATCATTGCCTTTATCTTTTATCATTTTAATCATATCAGACATTGACTTATAATACAAGAAATAATAATCATATTTTTTATAATCTTCCATAGTTTTTGCCTTTATAAGCAGAGCATAATATCTCTCTGATAAGTTTAATGCTGTTTCGTACTGAGTATTAAGCTGAAATTCTCTATCATAATCGACCAAACGCACTATTTTATTATTAAATGTAAACAAATCTCCTCCTCCGCTTTCCCAGCCTATAAAAGAAGTAATATCATTATTTGGTACAATATTAATCCAATCTGATTCCTGTGCCTTATCTGGAGAAATATCAGATACCTGTAATTGATAACTTCCAGACTTTCTTATATGTTCCTCTGTAATAGTAAAATTAGTCTCAAATTTATCAACGGTCTCCATTATTTCTTTTATAGGCGGTATAGGATAAGTAAGATTTAAAGTTCTATAATATTTACCGTTAAGAAAGGTATATGAAGGTTCTAAAGGTGTAGGAGGTGTCTGAGGCAAACTGCTCATAGCTATCATTTCATCACCTATATAATCAGCTGCATCATAATTTGCTGATGATGTTTCTTTTACCCAATTCTTACCGTCTTCAGTAGACCATATACCGTCAGAGTTATTAAAATATTTAACTCCATATCCCCAATAAGGAGCATTATAATAGAACCAATTTGAAACTCCTCCTGTAACATAAAGTTTCTTTCCGTCCGTTTTTATATCATAACCGTCTCTGCTTCCAAATGGATTTTGATTTGTTGTCCAAGTTTTTAACTCTAAAGAGGAATCATTCAAATCATTAACATAATAATACCCATCTGAAGTAGTAAATATTTTATCATTAGGATCTCTGTATCCTGTAGGGCTTAAATCATATACTGAATACCATCTATTAAACGCATACAATTTA
Source organism: Brachyspira sp. G79 (assembly GCF_002379365.1). Lineage (GTDB taxonomy): Bacteria > Spirochaetota > Brachyspiria > Brachyspirales > Brachyspiraceae > Brachyspira. The sequence goes on from NZ_JQIU01000008.1 coordinate 697,319, forward strand.
TCTTTAAAAAATACTATTTCTATTCTAGTACAGCCTATTCTTCCTTGCCAGTTATTTGGATTATTATAATTTGTTTCTGGAAGTTTATATATCTTATCAATATCTTTTGAATTCTGCCAATTAATAAGTGTATCCGAAGAAACACTATGTATATATGTTCTAACTTCATAATAATATTCTATATTATATAATGTATCTTTAAAATTACTCGGCTTTATTTCGAATGTTACATCTTTATAAGGAACTTCATATGATCTATTAGTTAATTCTATATATACTCTATCTGTATCAATAATTAATTTAGGAGAATGAAGATTAGTCCAATATTGAACTTTACTTAAATCTTCATTTGGTGATAAGCTATGTATTTTTACTATTGTATTTCCATTATCAGTTATTTTTAATACTGCCCCTTTTCCTGTTTTGTCTAATTGTTTTTTATTAGGATCATACTTATATTCACTAGCAGCTAATACATACCATTCATTTTTATATATAAATCTTTTTGAAAATCCTCCAAATACTGTGCCATCTTGAACTATTTCTGGATTTATTTCTATATGTTTTTCTTCTGTTTCTTCAGGTGGCAGAGGCAAAGGACTTGGATTAGGATAATCTGGTATATTTTCCTCTTTATCATTATCAGGTGGAAATGCTGTAGGTGGAGGAATATGAACAGGGCTTAATATATTTATCTTTTTACAAGAAAATATAATAATCACAACTAACAAAATAAGAAAAAATAGTTTTTTCATAATAAAATTCCAAATAATATATTTTCTCTTATAAATACGTAAAAATTGAAAAACATTCGTAAAATATATTATTTTTTTATTTTATTATACTAATATTATTATAGATATGTAATTTAGCTTATTGATAAATCATTATTAATATACAAGATATCTATTAGTTAATTTAAAATTACTATTAATAATATTTATTATAACTTTATTTTTTATAAAGTAAATATATTTTATATTAATTAATAATTATTTTTAATAAAAATAAATTTATAGCGGCATAAATAAAATGAATAATATATAAATATCATTCATTTTTATATAATAATATAACATTTAAAAATATTATATTTATTAATTTAAAATATATAAAAACTATATATAATAATGTATTTAAAATATAATGTTTTATTATTAATCTATTATATTTTTTGTAAACATAATTTATGTAGTGTAAAAGTTTTTTAAATAAAATTTTAATATTTCTATTAGTAGTTAAAAACAAAAAAATGTGGACTTCTATTTACTTGTTGTGATTTTTGTATATATTATATAGTATAAACATTAATTTAGGAGAAATGCATGGAAAAAAAATTTAAACTTGGATTAGTACCTAGACTAATCATCGGAATTCTACTTGGTATATTCTTTGGACAGCACTTTATACCAGAAGTAATATCAAGAATTATTGTTACGGCATCTGGAATATTCAGTTCTTATTTAAAGTTCGTAATACCGCTAATGATAGTTTCCTATGTGTCTATGGGTATAGCTGATTTAAAAGAAGGCTCGGGATTCTTGCTTCTTGTAACTTGTATATTGGCATATGGTTCTACATTAATCGCTGGGTCAGCATCTTTTTTAGTAGCTTATAATCTATTTCCTAGTTTTATGAATCCTGATGATATTCAAAAAATAGCTGCTGCTGCTGGAAACTCTGTTGCTCCTTATCTATCAATAACAGTAACCCCACTTTTAGATACTTTGGCAGCTGTTTTATTTGCATTCATAATAGGACTTGGTATTTCCACTATGAGAGGAAAAGAAATAGGTGATTATTTGTACAATGTTTTTAAAGAGTTATCAACTATTATAGATAAAGTTTTAAGAGTATCTATAATTCCTCTTTTACCTCTTTACATTTGTGGTACTTTTGTAGATATGACTAGATCTGGAAAAACTTTTGTAATTTTAGGAATATTATGGAAAGTATTTATAGTGGTAATAATAATGCATTTACTTTATTTATTAATAGCATTCTTAGTATCTGGTACAATAGGAAAGAAAAATCCTTTTATGCTTATGAAAAATCAAATAGCAGGATATGCTACAGCTTTAGGTACTCAGTCATCAGCTGCTACAATACCTGTAAATTTGCAATGTGCTGAAAAAGACGGAATATCTGAACAAATAAGAAATTTTGTAGTACCTCTTTGTGCTAATATTCACATGGCAGGCTCTATGATAACAATTACAGCCTGTGCCACTGCCGTATGTTTAATGCATCAAATACCTATTTCTTACACTACAGTACTTCCTTTCATTGCTATGCTTGGTATAGCTATGATAGCTTCTCCTGGTGCTCCTGGCGGTTCTATAATGACAGCTTTGCCTTTCCTTTATATGGTTGGATTAGGTACTCCAGATAGTCCTTTATGTGCTATAATGGTTGCTTTATACATTACTCAAGACTCATTCGGTACTGCATGCAATGTTTCTGGAGACAATGCTTTAGGTGTTATAGTAGATACTATATACAAGAAAAAAGTTGTAAAATCTGCATAAAACAGACATATAATAAAATTGCCATATAATCAAGCCGTCTATAAAGTATTTTATAGGCGGTTTTATTTTTATATAATCTAAAAATAAATAACATAGCTCTTCAATTTTGTATTTTTATATAGTTAATATTAAAATAATAAAAGCACTTGCTGTTTGCGTAAATATAAAACATATTTTATAAAAAATTGTATTACTAATTTTTTAAAACACATTTAAAACTTATATAATTATTTATAATAAAAGAGCTGACAACTCAAATAGTAAGTCATCAGCTTTTATTATAATACTAAAAATTAATTAAATGAGTTAAATTATTTTTTAGTCGACTTTCCAGTTATTAAAGGCATATAATCAAAGAATGAATATATAGTTATTATTGTAACTACTAATAAACTATAGTATATTATTTCATTATAAGGTAAAACTATAGAAGTATGCTTTAATATTTTTATTAAGAATATTATAACAACAGCCGCAGCCCTTGAAGCTGTTTTTAATTTTCCGCTAAACTTGGCTGCAACAGCAAAGCCTTTAAGCCCTCCTAATATTCTTATAAACATAGAAAACATATCCCTATAAAGCGAAATTATATACATCCATATAGGCATAGAACCTTCATACAAAAATATCGTAAACATAGTTATATGAAATACAGTATCCGCAAAAGGATCTAATACCTTACCTAAATCACTAACTAAATTCAGTTTTCTAGCCATAGCCCCATCTAAAGCATCAGTTATCTCCAATAATATAAGAAATATCAAAGCAAGTACTGCACTTATCATAGAATTATAAAAATATAAAAATATAACAAGCGGTGATAAAACTATTCTGCTAATACTTAGTAAATTAGGTATTTGCTTTTTCATAATTTGCTCCTATAATATAAAATTATTGCTGAATATTTTCATCTAATCTAATATTATCATCTTCTGTCATATCTGTATCATTATTAGCAGCGTTTTGTTCATCTTCTTCTGTTTTTATGTAGTAGCTTCTGTCACGCATAGCAGCAGCATATATAGAATAATCAACTTCATATATTATTCCGCTTTCTGGTTTTACATATACTCTGTTATCATTATTATCGTATACTATTTCATAGCTTTTTTTGGTATTATCTTCCATATATACTGTAACTGCTGCATCTGGTATTCTAAATAATCTCTCCAAATATTTTATCATATTATCATCATATACAAATCCTGCTGCCTTAACTAAAGATAAAGTTTCAAAATCTCTATAAGCCTTATCTAAGTTGATCTCTTCCTCTACTCCGTCAACAGCCCAATTAGTTCGGTTTTCTTTTCTTATAATATTAGTATAATCTCTTACATTGCTTTCTGTTTTGATTACTGAATCTATATATATAGGTCTGTCAAATATCTGTTTATCTCTTAGCATATCAATAGTTTTTTTAAGTGCCTCTATATATATAAGCTCAACACTGAAATATTCATCATTATATTTTACATAGTATCTTTCTTCATCTGGAGTTTTATTTCCAACAAATATCTTATACTCCTTATTTCCTTCCCAAACTGTAAACTCATTACTTGGATTTTCAAGTCCGAATGATTCAAGCTCAGTAAGATTAGTAATAGTCATGTCAATATTAAGTGTATTAAAGTTTTTAACATTAGCAAAAGCCTCTAACTGATCTATTTTATAATTATTAGAAGGCGAAATTACCTTCCAAGTTTCATCTATTTTTTCTACTATAATAGGTTCTTTAGCATATTTTAATTCATATTTTGTAACATTTGTTTCATTAAGTTCAAAAAGCTGAGTTCTAGGCTTATTGGCTTCAATTTGTATACGTTTTTGTTTTGTAGTAATAAAAGCTATAACACTTATTGCAGCTAATATCACGAGTAAAACTATAATTTTAGTAATATTCTTTTTCATTTATATAATCCCTATTTTAATTTAATTTCTAATATCGTAAATTATTTTCTATTTTCCAGCATAATATTTGATAAATACAAAAATATTACTGTAACGGACAAGAAATAAACAATATCTCTCAAATCTAATACTCCTCTTGCAATATTAGCAAAATGATAATCACCGCTTATAACTTCTATAATATTAACAGAGGCTGGAAAAAGCAAAGTTAAATACCTTAAAAACATGTTTAATGATATCATAATAGCAAGCCCTACTATCAAAGCTACAATCTGATTTTTAGTAGTTGATGAGGCAAATATACCAATAGCACATAATGCCATAATAAGAAACACGCTTCCTATATACCCAGCTATTACAGGACCTATATCAAGTCTTCCTAAAAACATTAATGTTATAGGATATAGTATAGTAGGAATTAAGGCAAAAAGCATAAATATGACAGCTGATAAAAATTTGCCTATTATAATTTCTAAAGGCGAAACTGACTGAGTACTTATAAGCTCATAAGAACCGCTTGAAAACTCACTTGATAATAAACCCATTGTTATAGGAGGTATTATTAAAGATAGTATTAAAGGCAGAATGCTGAAGAAATCCTGCATATCATTCTGCTGAAGTATAAAAAATCTTGAGAAAAAATATACTCCGCTTACTATCAAAAATATTGCTGAAAATATATATGCTATAGGCGAAAAGAAAATATGTCTTAATTCTTTTTTTAGTATAACAATAGATTTATTTATAATATGATTTATTTTACTTACTGAAAAAACATTCTCCACTTATTTATCTCCTTTTGTAAGTGTATGGAACACCTCTTCTAAATTTTCTCTTTCTTTCATCATTTCATATATTATCCAATCTGTACTTTTTATAAATGAGTAAATTTTCTCTCTAGGCTCTTCATCATTAGAATAAACTACTATATCTTTCAAATTATCATTGTTTTCTATTTTCACATCATAAACATTTTCTATTTTTTTTAGTTTTTCTATTATTTTATTATTATCATCATTAGTTTTAATAGATAATTTTATTCTTGAAGATATTTTATTTTCTTTACCGTTATTTAAAGTTAAATGTTTAGGGTCAGCATCTGCAATGACATTACCCTGATTAATAATTATAGCCCTAGAACAAGTAGCTTCAACTTCGCTTAATATATGAGTTGATATAAGTACAGTTTTTTCTTTACCTAATTCTTTTATAAGCTCTCTTATTTCAACTATCTGATTTGGGTCAAGCCCATTTGTAGGTTCATCTAATATAAGTATTTTAGGATCATGGATTATAGCCCCTGCAATACCAACTCTCTGCTTATAACCCTTTGAAAGCTCCCCTATTGATTTTGATATAACATCTTTCAAACTGCATGCTTCTACGACATATTTTAGTCTTTCATTTAATCTGCTTCTTTCAAGTTCTTGTATCTCAGCCATATAAACTAGATAATCAAACACACTCATATCATCATAAAGCGGTGCTGATTCTGGTAAATATCCTATAATTTTTTTTACTTCCATCTCATTATCTAATATGCTTTTTCCGTCAATAACAGCATTTCCGCTTGTAGGAGAAAGATAACAGGTAAGTATTCTCAAAGTAGTAGACTTTCCAGCACCATTAGGACCTAATATTCCTACTATTTCACCTGCATTTATTTCAAAACTCACGCCTTTCAAAGCATGAAAATCACCATAGTATTTACTTAAATTTTCTACTGATATCATTTTATTCCTTTTACATACTAAATAAATATTAAATAAAATAATTTTATTTATGAATTAAAAAAACATTATAATATATATAAAGTAAAAAACAATAATACATTTTAATTAACTTTGTTTAAGAGCCATAAATATTGCACACTTTTTAGTTTAAAAAAATCAGATATTTCTTATAATTTAAATTAACACAAATAAAAAAAGAATACCTATGAAACAATATAATACAAATCAGAAAAAAAAGATAGTATTAATTATTAATAAACTTAAAAATAAAAGAATTCAAAATTTAATATTAGTATTCGAACTTATTACTATTGGAAGAAAAAATTCGAAGAAACATATGCTATATAAAATAAAAGCATGAAACCAAAAAATAGTCCTAATAAGGTTAAGAAGCGTACCTCTGCTAAAAAATTTAAAATTAATAAAAAGTACACTTTTTTACTAAAATACGCTATTATCAGTTAACGACGGTTAATTTAACTATAAGAATATAATTTATATACTGAAAAAACACCAGAAATCATTATTGATTTTATCAATCATATGCTTAAATATTTTCCTTTTCGTATTTATTGTATTCAGACAGACAATGGTACAAAATTTACTTACAGAAAAATTTTATTTGAAAGAGAACACACATTATATATATTTTATAAAAAGAAACATATTCAGGAGTTTATAGCCCAGCTACAAAGTGACCTGTAGGTTTCTTCATCTTGGTATAATTGGGTAGTAGAAAGCACAATCACTGCTGCCAGAAAAAAATTTATGACTTTATAATCAGTAATTAACTTTAGAGAAAGCTAATCAAAAATGTGGAAGAAGTACTTTCGGTCTTGATGCTTCAGGATGTGTTATGAAATATTTATAAGAAATAAATATTGGTTTTGATGTAGGAATTACAAAGGGGCTTTAGTTTGTTAGTATTGTATATTTGATTTATGTGTTTGTGATTATAGAGTACATCCTTATATTAATATGAGTATTGGAAATATTAATGCTAGTTTGGATTCAGTTGGAACTTTTGCGGCAACGGTTATGTGTAGGGCTATTAATAATACTGTAAAAAGTGCTGAGCATTCTTATGATTTTAAATCTTATGATAATATACTAAAAAATTAAAAAATTAATTTAAATATTTTATTAAAAACAAACTAGAAGTGATTATTAAATTTGCACTTGTAGTTTTTTAATTTTGTTTATTGAAAAAATAGATTTTTGCGACGGGTAAGCAGATAAAATAGATTAATAAAAAACACTAAATCCAAGTATTTTTGCAACTTTTTTTGAAGAAAAAAATTGATGAAAGATTTAATATTACAAATACTCAAATATTTATAATATATACCTAAAAAATATAGTTTTTCAAAAATAAAATTATATTTTTTTTATTTCTGGAACTTTGCTGTGAAGTACACAATTGTACACACTCCCAGTTCTTTTGTGACGCTGTACCGCGACTAAAACATAAGTATAATCATACATTTAAAACTTGTATAATTAATAATACTTTATCCTATAATAAGTTCATTTATAAATAAGTAAAATTTGACAAAATATAATTGTTTAGGTATAAATATAAGATTATACAGTTTACTCAAAAAATTTTAATTTTGACCATAGTATGAATTTTTTCCATGTTTTCTGAAATAATGTTTATCAAGCAAATACTGTTCTACTCTTGTTATTTCAGGGTTAATCTGTATAGTTCTGTAAGCCATTTTAGCTACTTCTTCAAGTACAACAGCATTATGTACTGCATTATGAACATCTTTACCCCAAGCAAAAGGTCCATGAGATGATAATATTATTCCGGGTATATCCATAGGATTAATCTTTCTTTCTTTTAAAGTCTCTATTATAACTAATCCAGTATTTTTTTCATAATCCGATTCTATCTCTTTTTTAGTTAAAGCTCTGGCACAAGGTATATCTCCATAGAAATAATCTGCATGAGTTGTTCCGAATGCTTTTATATCTTTTCTTGCTTGTGCCCAACTAGCAGCATAACTTGAATGAGTATGAACTACAGCACCTATTTCTGGAAAAGCCTTATACAATTCTATATGAGTAGCAGTATCAGATGACGGCTTATACTTGCCTTCTTTTTTATTTCCTTCTAAATCCAATACAACCATATCATCAAATTTCATTGTATCATAATCAACACCGCTTGGTTTTATAGCGAAAAGACCGCTTTCTCTGTCAATACCGCTTACATTACCCCAAGTGTAAATAACTAGATTTCTTCTTACAAGTTCAATATTACCGTCAAATACTATTTTTTTTAATTCATCAAGCATATGTATGCCCCTTTAATGATTATAAGATATATTTTCTATTATGAAATAAATAATATATTATCATAATAGAAAATAAATATCATATAATAATATTATCTCATATTCCAATAAGCTTCATTCCATCTCATTTCTTTTCTAAATTCATTAATTTTAGTATTTTCATCTATTACCAAAAGTTCTATTTGAGCAATTTCAGCATAGTCTGTTAAATAATCAACATTAATTGCATTAGAATAAACAGTATGATGCCCGCCTCCAGCCAATATCCAAGCCTCAGCAGCAGTAGTTAAATTAGGTGCTGGTTTCCAAAGCACTCTAGCCACAGGCAATTTAGGGAATTTATTTTCTTCTATTTTGACAGCATTAACTACATTAACTGACATTCTGAATCTATTTTTCATTTCTACTATTGAAGTACATAAAGCAGGACCAGCCTGACCATTAAATACTAAACGTGCAGGTGCTTCTTTATCACCTATACCAAGTTCATGAACTTCTATATTAGGCTTAGACTCTGCTATAGAAGGACAAACTTCAAGCATATGAGCTCCTAAATTCATCATATTATTTTCTTCAAAATGATAAGTATAGTCTTCCATAAAAGAAGTGCCGCCTTTCAAACCATTACCCATAACTTTTATAGTTCTCACCAAAGCAGATAATTTCCAATCACCTTCAGCACCAAATCCGTATCCGTCTTCCATTAATCTTTGAGTAGCAAGACCTGGTAATTGTTTCATTCCATACAAATCTTGGAATGTATTTGTAAATGCTTTTGCATTTTTATCTTTTAAAAATGCTCTTATAGCTATTTCTGTTTTAGCCTGTTCTTTTATATGAGATATTGTATATTCTTTATTATCTCCATAAACTATATTATAAGTATCTTCATACTCTTTCATAAGTTTATCTATTTCAGCATCAGTAACCTGACTCATATATTTTACTAAATCACCAACAGCATAATACTGAACAGACCAGCCGAATTTTATCATAGCCTCAACTTTATCACCATCAGTAACAGCAACATCTCTCATATTATCGCCGAATCTTACAATAGTCATGTCCGTACCGTCAATATAAGCAACAGCAGCTCTCATCCATACAGCTATTCTATTCTGTACATTTTTACTAGACCAGTGCCCTGCTATAACTTTACGAGGTATATTCATTCTTGATGTAGCAAAACCAAATTCTCTGTCGCCATGTGCAGATTGATTTAAATTCATAAAATCCATATCTATTTTGTCATAAGGTATTTCTACATTGAACTGAGTATTTAATTCAAGCATAGGTTTCTTTAATACACTGAGCCCTTTTATCCAAGTTTTTGCTGGGGAAAATGTATGCATCCAGCATATTACCCCTGCACAATTAACGCTTGAATTTGCTTCATTTAATTGTGCTAATATTTTATCAGAATCTGTCAATATTTCTTTACATACCACTTTATATGGAAGTCCGCTATTATTTAACGCTTCTGCTATTTTTTTTGAATTAGCTCTTACATCTTTTAAAGTTTCTTCTCCATATAAATACTGACTGCCTGTCAAAAACCAAAATTCATATTTAGATAAATCTATCATAATACTTATCCTCCACAAATTAATTATTATTAATTAATTTCTCACTAAAATTAGCAAGCTCTTTATATTTTTTGTATAATATTTCATATACTTTTACATTTTCTTCTATAGGCTTATGCACTCTGTCTATTCCAGCAGACAAAGCATTTTGAGCCTCAAAAACACTATCATATAAACCATAAGCCTTAGCCGCAAATACAGCAGCCCCAATAGCAGGAGCCTGATCGCCTTTAGTTACATATATTTCTCTATTTGTAACATCCGCCAATATCTGCATTCCCAATACACTTTTTCTAGCAACACCGCCTATAGCCATAACTTTTTTAATCTCTATACCGCCATCTTCAAAACATTCTATTATAGCCCTAGCTCCATATGCTGTTGACTCTAAAAGCATTTTCATAAAAATAGGAGCATCTACCCCTAATGACATTCCAAATATAGAAGCTTTTAAATTTTGATTAGCAAAAGGAGTTCTCCTTCCATTAATCCAATCCACAGCAAAAGGAGAGTCTTCTGTTGTTTTTATTTTACTAGCCTCTTCTTCTAATAAAGGCAGTATTTTCTTCTCAAACATTTCTGTCTCTTCTTCAGATGTTTTTAATATATTTTTATAAGGCCACATTAACAAACTTCTAAACCAAGAATAATAATCCCCATAAGCAGACTGACCTGCTTCATAACCTATATATCCTTCAACAACAGAACTATCTACCTGACCGCATATTCCTTTTACTAACTTTTCTTCCCCGTTTGGTAAATTTCCAATAGTAACATCGCAGGTGGAAGTACCTATACTTTTTACCAAAACTCCTACATCAACCAAACCGCCTACAGCACCTATATGTGCATCATAAGCTCCTACACATACTAATATACCTTCATTAAGTCCTAATTTATCAGCCCATTCTTTTGTTAAATATCCCTCAATAGTTTCAGTTGAATATGTTTCAATTCCTAATGATTCTCTTATATCGCCTAGTTTAGAATCGAATTTATCAAAGAAACTTCTAGGCGGATATCCTCCCCAGCTTTTATGCCACATGCATTTATGACCTGCTGCACATCTGCTTCTTTTTATAGTGTTTGGATTTGTATTTCCGCATAATACCGCTGTTATCCAATCGCAATGCTCCATAACTGTATACACTGCTTCTTTTACATCTTTATTATTTCTAATCACATGCAAAGTTTTTGCCCAAAACCATTCGGTAGAATAAACTCCTCCAAGATATTGAGTATAATCCACATCATTGCTATGAGAAACTCTGTTAATCTCATCTGCCTCTTTTACTGAAGTATGATCTTTCCAAAGTATAAACATAGCATCGGGATCATCTTTAAACTTTTCACTCATAGCTAAAGGCATTCCGTTTTTATCACATAAACATGGAGTAGAGCCAGTTGTATCTATACATATACCTCTAATCTTTTCAGATACATTATTAAAATTTTTATCAGCCTCTTTAACAGCATTATTAACAGCCTCTGTTAAACTTTCAATATAGTCTAAAGGATGCTGTCTGAATTGGTTTATTTGTTTATTGCAGTAAAGTCCTTTCTTCCACCTTTGATAATAGCTTACATGACTGCCAACAACGTTTCCATCTCTTGCATCTAAGATAACAACTCTAACAGAATCAGAACCAAAATCTGCCCCTAATACATAATGCTCGCCAACATTAAAGTTTTTCATTTTATTTATCTCCAAAATTAATTAGAATATTTTATGCATTTTTCCTTTGTTTTGACAATAAGTCAAATGTAACTGCTCCTAATAAAACTAAACCTTTAACTATCTTTTGTATGTCTGTAGATAACCCAACAAGAGACATACCATTATTTAATATACCCATAGTAAAAGCCCCTACTACAGCACCAATAATAGTGCCTATACCTCCTGAAGTTGCCGCACCTCCTATATAACAAGCTGCTATAGCGTCCATTTCAAAACCGTCACCTGCTTTAGGAGTTGCTGATGCATTTCTTGCTGATAATACTATTCCAGCTATTGCAGATAACAGTCCCATATTGGCATAAACCCAGAAAAATACAAGTTTAGTATTAATACCTGATAATTTAGCTGCTTTAGCATTTCCGCCCAAAGCATATATTTGTCTTCCTGCTATAGTTTTTGTTGTAATAAAATGATATATAGCAATAAGAACTGACATTAATATTAATACAACAGGTATACCGTTATATCTAGCAAGTTTATACAAGAAGAACCATAATATAGCTAATATTACAAAAATAACTATAGCCTGCTGCCATTTTACTACTGTAGGAAAACCATATTTAGCTCTTTCTTTATCTTTTTTAATTACTGATAATATTATAAATACTGTTATTATCAAAGCTATTATTATAGGAACCAAATCTAATTTTACTGTTCCTAATGTAACTTCTATATTAGGTAAAAATCCAATTGCTAAAAAAGTGTAATCTTTAGGCAAAGGACCTTTTGTCTGAGCTTGAAGCATGGTATAAGTTAAACCTCTTCCCATTAACATAGTAGCCAAAGTTACAATAAATGGAGGTATTGATAAAACAGATACGAAAAATCCAACTATAACACCTGATAATGTACCGATAACTATTGCAGCTAAAAATGCAACTGGGGTGGGCATTCCTAAATCAACTACAAATATAGCACTAGTAGCACCGCAAAGGGCAACTATGGAACCTACACCCAAATCTATATTACCAGTTAAAACACATAAAAGCATACCTATTGATAATATAACTATGTAACCATTTTGCATTATTAAATTGTTTATATTAGTAGGAGATGCATTTTTACCTCCTGTAAGAATATAAAATAAAAAGAATATAGCTATAAGTGCTATTATCATGCCGTATTGTTTAATATCAATATTAATATATTTGTTAGCTGTATTTTTTGTATCCATATAAAAATGCCTCCATTTTTTTATATTTTTATTTATTAATTTTATAATTAATTATCTTGAATAATACACTTCATTATATTTACTTGATTAATATCTTCTTTCAACTCACCGACAATTTTTCCATCATTTAATACATATACTCTATCTGACATTCCTATTACTTCAGGCAATTCCGAAGATATTATTATTACAGCTTTACCCATTTTTACCAAATCATTAATAACACAATATATTTCATATTTAGCACCAACATCTATACCTCTGGTAGGTTCATCTAAGATAAGAACATCTGGATTAGAAAGCATCCATTTTGCTAAAACTACCTTTTGCTGATTTCCACCAGATAAAGATCCTACAACCTGATTTATTGAATTAGATTTTAAATTTAATAAATTTTTATATTCATGTGATTTTAATATTTCTTCATTATCATTAACAACACCAAATTTAGAAAAAACATTTTTAAGACTTGCCATTGTCATATTATGTTTTATATCATCTATAAGTACCAAACCATAAGTTTTTCTATCTTCTGAAGTATATGCAATTTTATTATCTATTGCATCTTTAACACTTTTTATAAATACTTCTTTTTCATGAATCTTCATATTTCCGCTAATTCGATCTCCATAAGTCCTTCCAAATATACTCATAGCAAGTTCTGTTCTTCCGCTACCCATTAATCCTGCAATACCAACTACTTCTCCAGCTCTTACGTTTAATGATATATCTTTTAAAACATGTTTATTACCCTTATATACATTCCAATTATTTATTTCAAATATAACTTTACCTATAGGACAATTCTCCCTCTTTGGATATCTATTTGTTAATTCTCTTCCAACCATACCTTTAATTATTGTGTCTTCATCAAAACTATCCTTTCCTTTATGTAAAGTTTGTATACTTTGTCCGTCTCTAATAATAGTTATAGAATCTGCTATATAACTGATTTCATTTAATTTATGAGATATAATAATACAAGTAATACCTTCATTCTTTAACTGTTTAATAATCTCAAGCAAGTTCATACTTTCTTTATCATTAAGAGAAGCTGTAGGTTCATCTAATATTAAAAGTTCTACTTTCTTCGCTAATGCTTTTGATATTTCAACTAATTGCTGCTTGCCCACACCTATAGTATAAATAGGATCCATTACATTTTCATTTTCTAATCCTACAACTTTAAGCATTTCTACAGCTTTTTCTCTGGTTTTATTCCAATCTATGACACCTTTAAAAGAAACCTGTTCATTACCTAAAAATATGTTTTCAGCTATTGAAAGATAAGGTATTAACGCTAATTCCTGCTGTATTATAACTATTCCATTATGCTCACTGTCTTTAATTTTTTTAAACTTACACTTCTCTCCCTTATAGTATATATTACCGCTATAACTACCATAAGGATAAACTCCAGAGAGGACATTCATAAGCGTTGATTTACCTGCCCCATTTTCTCCGCATAGAGCATGTATTTCACCTTTTTTCACCTTTAAATTAACATTATCAAGAGCTTTTACGGATGAAAATTCTTTTGTAATATTTTCCATTACTAAAATATAATCATTATCCATGAATGTCCTCCTAATTTTAATTGGAATATTAATTAACTTGAAGTTGTTCTTCTGTATAATAACCGCTATCAACAATTATGCTTTGGTAATTATTTTTATCAATAGCAATAGGTTCGCATAAATAAGTAGGAACTACTTTTACATTATTATTGTATTGAGTAGTATCATTTATTTCTGGTTCACCGCCTTTTAATACAGCATCAACCATAGCTGCACATTTTTCTGCTAATATTCTAGTATCTTTAAATATAGTCATAGTTTGATGACCTGAAATAATATTTTTTATAGCCATTAATTCAGCATCCTGACCAGATATTAAAGGCCAATCTTCACCAACTTTATATCCTGATGCTTCCAAGGCAGAACGTATACCATAGGCAAATCCGTCAAAAGCACTGCAAGCTATATCTAATTTTTGATTATTATAATAACCAGAAAGATAATTTTCAGCCCATTGCTGTGCTGTTTCCTGAGACCATCTCAATATACAAGTATCCTGAAAACTTGTTCTTCCTGTTTTGCATACTAATACACCATTATCAAGATATGGCTGTAAAACTTCCATTATACCGTTATATAAAAATAAAGCATTATTATCATCTGGAGATCCCATAAAGAACTCTACAGTATAGCTTCTGTTTTCTTGTTTAGCTGTTTCTAAATTTTTAGCTTTTACTATATATTCTGCTATTTTAGTTCCTACACCTTTATTATCAAATGTAGCGTAGTATGAAACAGAATCAGTATCCATCAATAATCTGTCATAAGCTATTACTGGTATACCATTATTTTTTGCCTGATCCAAAACATTTACTAACGCTTGAGAATCTACAGAAGCAACTACCAAACATTTAACACCTTTTGCTATAAAATTTTCGATTTGAGATACCTGAGTTTGAACATCATCTTCAGCAAACTGAATATCAACTGCATATCCTAATTTTTCTAAATTAGCTTTCATATTAGCGGCATCATTTATCCATCTTTCTGATGACTGAGTAGGCATGGCAACACCAACTAAAATTTTATCGCTGTCATTTCCTCCAGAACAAGAAATTATAAAGAACATTAAAGAACAAATGATAATAGATATTTTTTTTATCATAGTTAAGCCCCCAAAATATTTATTTTATTTATATATTTAGACTAGGAAAAAATTGGGGCATTATATACTATAATTATTACTTTTATACTACAAATTTGATTTTTTAAAAATTATTTATTTTTTATACCATATTCATCTCTAAATTTCTTTGGAGTTGTACCAGTCCATTTCTTAAATATTTTTATATAATGACTTTGAGAATAAAAAGAAAAATATTGTGCTATCTCCCCAAAAGAATATTCGTAATATATAAGCATATTTTTTGAAAATGTAATCTTTTCTCTTTGTATATAATCTTTTATCGTAATACCTTCCTGTTTACTAAATACCCTTGAAAGATATTCAGAATTGGTATAAAGTTTTTTTGCTATATCTTTAACAACTATTTTTTTATTAATATTTTTGATAATTATTTCTTTACATTGATTTATTAAATAATTTTTATTGTCTATATGCTCATTATTTTTTTCATTGTATACCAACTGAGTAAAATAAAACTGTGCCTCTCTTTCTATAGATTGTATATGTTCTATTTTGTTAGTATCTTCCAATTTTCTTACAAAGTTATCGCAAATTGAAAAAGAAACTTCTGAAGAAATACCTCCATCTATAGCCGCCCTGCTTGATAAACATATATGACATATAGCTACATTTTTATAAGAACGAATTTTATCCTTAGCCATAACCCCATACTGACCTATAAACTTTTCATCTAAACTCTGCTTTAAACTATTTAAATCTCCATTTCTGATGCTTTCCAATATTCTAAGCTCTCTGTCATAGGGATTATGAAATACATTATTAGAATATGTATTTATATATGTATCAGTAATTTCCTTATTTATTTTATGAATTAATTCTTCATTAATAAAATTATTAATAAGCATTTCATCATAAGATACTTCTGTATTATTATATAAATTATGAATAAATAAAATCTCTTCACAAAATATATCTAGCGGTATCTCTAACATATTTTTAGAATCATTTGATATACTATTTATACAATTAGGACCTACTATGATCTTTTTATCTGATAAAACAATAGAAGAATAAACTATATTATCTCTATCTATACTTAATATAGGATAATCTATATTGGCGTTTACAAGAAGAAAATTCTGAAGTCTTATATCTATAGAATCTTTACAATCTTCATAAATTCCTATAGTTTTTTCTAAAATATTGTTTGAATTATATATTCTTACAGGAGACTGAATCATTTTTAAAATATGGCTGCATATATATTCTATATTCATAGTATATATTTTAGTATATAAATTTATAAATAATATTCAATATGATATAAAAATAAAAACTATTTTTTAATATAACAATCTTTACAAATAAATATATTTTAATACATATTCCATAAAATATAAAAAATAAGCGATGATTACATTCCAAACAATCCAAGTATAGAAACTAAAAGATAGTCAGTAATAAGTATTAGCATAAAACTATAAACCACACTTGTAGTAGTAGCTTTACCTACACCCTCTGCACCACCCGAAGTTCTAAAACCATAAAAACAGGATATAAGCATAACTTCAGCACCAAATATGGTTGATTTAATTAAACTTCCTATAAAATCCCCTAGTGATATAACAGATATGGCACTATCAAAATAATGAATAGGATCACTCCTAAGCACAAATACTGTAACTATAGCTCCTCCCAAAACACCTATAATATCGGCAGAAACTGTGAGCATAGGAAGCGATATAACAGCAGCCCAAAAGCGTGGAACAGCAACATATTCTATAGGATTAGTATATAAAGTTTTCAAAGCATCTAACTGCTCGCTAACCTGCATAGTACCTATTTCAGCTGTAACAGAACTTCCCACCCTTCCTGCAAATATCAAAGCAAGAAGCATAGGCGATAGCTCCTTAACCATAGCCTTACCAACCATAGATCCTACAAACTGAGAAATACCTTTCAATACACTATCAAGTACTACAGCTATCTGTAAAGACATAACCATACCAGTACACAGAACTGTAACAGCAGCAACAACAAATGAATCAACACCCATTCTTACTATCTGCTCTCTTAAAAGTTTAAAAGAGAAAGAAGATCTAAAAGTATATTTAAATACCTCTATAAGAAGAGAAGCAAATTCACCCAAAGTTGCAAGAAAATAGTTTATTTTATTTTTAACGCCTTTTCGTAATTCTATTTTTACATCAAATAATTCCATAATA
The DNA here is from genome assembly GCF_002379365.1 of Brachyspira sp. G79. GTDB lineage: Bacteria > Spirochaetota > Brachyspiria > Brachyspirales > Brachyspiraceae > Brachyspira. Next base: position 715,178 of record NZ_JQIU01000008.1, read on the forward strand.
AAATTACCCCTATAATATATTATGCATCATTACTGTTATTATATATGTTTTCAAATCTGGTTTGATCAGCTATAAAATGAAGCGGTATACCATCATGTATAGCACCATTTCTATGTTTTGCAAGTATTACTTCAACCTGATTAGTTTTGTCATCTATAACTTCATCATCTTTTTCTTCTTTATTAGGCTTTTGTCTATGAAGAAACATAACAATATCCGCGTCCTGTTCTATAGAACCAGATTCCCTAAGGTCTGAAAGTCTGGGTTTGTCCTGTCTCTGTTCAACAGCCCTAGATAACTGAGCCAAAGATATAACAGGCACATTAAGCTCCTTAGCCAATGCCTTAAGCCCTCTTGAAATATCCGCTATTTCCTGCTCTCTTGTACCATTTCTTCTAGTCTGAACGCCAGAATGAATAAGCTGAAGATAATCTACAACTATCAATTTTAAATCAATTTCTTTTCCAGAAGTTTTACTCATCTCAGCAAATCTATACTTCATCTGCCTAGCTATACCACGTATTTCCATTATAGTTAATTGGCTTGAATCATCTATCAAAAGATTAGCCTGAGATAAACTATTAAAAGTCTGTCCTAGTTTAGTCCATTCCTGCTTTTCCAAATCCCCAGACCTTATTCTTGATAAACTAATTCTAGCCTTACTAGCTATTAACCTTTCTACAAGCTGCATTCTGCTCATCTCAAGAGAGAAAAAACCTATACCAAAACCTGTAGTTTCTATATTAGTAATAACATGCTCCACTATATTAAGTGCAAAACTTGTTTTACCTACAGAAGGTCTTGCCGCTAATATAATCAAATCCGAAGGCTGAAAACCATGAGTAATTTTATCAAGAGATATAAAACCAGAAGGAACTCCAGTTACAGTACCTTTATGCTTTTTTCGGCTCTCTATAGTAGTTAAAGCTTCATAAAGCAGCTCCCGTATATGAATAAAATCATTGCTTAATCTTCTTTGAGTAACCTCAAATATTTTTTTCTCAGCAAAATCAGCTATTTCTTTAGTTTCTGCATCCTTTGCCTCATAAGCTGATTTTTGTATATCCTGAGTTGCTGTTATTAAATCTCTAAGTAATGATTTTTCAGCGATAATTTCAGCATAATATTTGGCATTCTGATGAAAAGGCGTACCATCTATTATACGCATTAAATATGCTTCATCATTTTGAATAATTTTTTCAAATAAACCATTTTCTTTAAGATATCTTAAAGTGGTCTCAGCATTAACCGCTATGCCCCTATTATTCATCTCTATGATACTTTCATAAAGCAGTCTATTTCTTTCACTATAAAAATCTGTGGATTTTATTTTGGATAAAGCTGCAGATATAGCCTGAGAGTTTTGAAGCATCGCCCCCAATAGAGACTCTTCAGCCTCTATTGAGCAGGGTGTATTATTCATAAATATTATGCCTATTAATTGATACTAAGCCTTAATTTCAAGCTTGTACTGTTTCAGAAGTATTATTGTTTTCTTCTTTTATTTCCTCTGTTACTTCTACAACTTCTTTATCATCTATATTGACAACTTTAATTTTGATAACAGCATTAACACTGTGATATAATTTTATTTCAACATCAAACTCGCCAAGTTCTTTAATATGTTTTTCCATATGAACATCGCGTTTATTTATATCAATTTCTTTTTCTTTTAAAGCATCAACTATAGTCTGCTGGCTAACAGAACCGTATAATTTACCATTTTCAGCAACTTTCATAGGTATAACTACACTAATATCAACAATTTTACCTTTTAATATTTCAGCTTCCATTTTTCTTTTAGCTCTTTTTTTCTCCAAACTTTTCTGCATTTGAGCTAAAGTTTTTAAATTAGCTGCATTTTTTATTACAGCTATATTTCTTGGAATAAGGTAATTTCTTGCATAGCCGTCTTTTACTTTACATATATCACCTTCATAACCTAATGATATAAAATCTTTTTTTAAGATAACTTCCATTTGCCTTCTCCTTCATATCGCTATTAAATAATATAATAAATTTCTAGTTTACAATTTACATATTATATCATATTACACATATTATAGCAAGTACTTTACAGCCAAATACATCTATATAGTATATTGATTTTTTTTATTCTTATGTTATAATAATTAGAGTATTCTAACATAAGGAGTTAATTTAATATGAAATATTCTATAGTTTATACTAGCAAAAGCGGTAATACAGAAAAATTAGCATTAGCTATAAAAGAATCTGCTAACGGAGAATGTCTACAATGCGTAAAAGCTGATGCAGTAGATGCTAATAAAATTGGTGAATCTGACTTAGTATTTGTAGGTGCTGGAAGTTATAAAGGTACTTGCGATGAGGCTGCTGGTAAGTTTATGCAGACATTAAAAAACAAAAAGGTATTTTTATTTATGACTGTAGGCTATGGTAATAATCAAGAATATTATGATAAAATGCTTAATCCTGCAAAAACTTTCCTAGATTCTTCTAATACATTAGTTGGTACTTATGCTTGTCAAGGTCAATGGATAGACGGACAAAAGAAAAATTTAGAAAACATGCTTGAAAAAGCTGCAACTGATGATGAGAAAAAAGTTGTTCAGGATAAATTAGCTAATTATGACAATGCCATGGGACACCCTAATGCTGATGATTTAAACAAATTGAAAGAAGCTATTAAAACTCTATAATATTTACCCATAAAAATTAACCCTCTATAATAGAAATAGACATATTAATTCTATTACAGAGGGTTTTTATATTTTTATACAAATTAAATTCTATTCAAATCTATAGGAAGCTCCAAAACTCTAACAGTATTTTCTAAAGCTCTTCTCATAATATCTTCACTTTTTTCACCGCTTGCCTCAGCCAATACTTCAACCGTATATGGTATAAATGATGGCTCATTTGCCCTACCCCTTACTTTCTGAGGAGTTAAATACGGAGCATCAGTTTCTATTGTAAACATATCCTTTGGAACATACTTAAAAGCCTCTCTTATAAAATCATTTTTTATATATGTAGATGACCCTGAAAAAGAAAGTATATATCCCAAATCCAAAGCATTTTTTGCATCTTCAACATTTCCACTGAAACAATGAAATATCCCTCTTTTTGGTATATCTGCTTCTCTAAGAATTTTAAAAGTATCTTTAAATGCATTTCTGCTATGTATCAATATAGGAAGGTCTGTATTTTTAGCAGCCTCGCATAAAGCCAAGAAAAACTCACGCTGCTCATTTTTATTTGAATCATCATGATAATAGTCAAGCCCTATTTCACCCACAGCATATATTGACTTATTTTGATTTTTTAATGTTTTTTTATTTAAATTTTTTATTTTTAATTCAAAAGCCTTTAATGTATCCTCATCATTTTCATTTGCATAGTCTGGATAATATCCCATACTAAAAAATACACCCTCAGCATCAGAAAGTATAAACATACGCTCGTCTATGTCATTAGGGTGCACTCCTATATCAACAAAATAAAATATACCTGCCTTATTAGCTCTATCTAAAACTTCTTCTAATTCTTTACTCTTCTTTGATATGTATGTAAGATGGCAATGACTGTCTATCATTATGTTAACTCCAATTATTATTTATTCTTCCAAATTATCGCCTGAAAGTATATGAAAATGCACATGAAATACGCTTTGTCCTGCACCTTTTCCGCAATTATTTATAACTCTGAAAGATTCTAAGTTCTGTTCTTTCGCAACTTCCTTTATAGTTTCTAAAACTTTATTCATCAAAAAATCATCTGTTTCCAATATATTTTTTACATGCGGTTTTGGTACAACAAGCAAATGTATTTTAGCTTTCGGGTTTAAATCCGCAAATACAACACAGTATTCATTTTCTTTTATAAAATTTGAAGGAATCTCTCCTTTAATTATTTTACAGAATATACAGTCTTTATCAAAATATTTATCATCATTATAATTACTCATAAAAAACTCCCATAGAAATATTATAAAATCATTTAATAATATAAACTAAAATAGAAAATTAATCTATATATTATTATACCCTATTTAATAAAAATAAGCTAATTAAAAATTGAAATTAATCTTATTGTGTATATAATATATAAATCAAAAAATTATATTTATTTAAGGTTATAAAATGATGGAAAATATACACCCAGCATTACTTGCATTATTTGGCGGAACTATAACATTTACTTTTACAGCATTAGGCTCAGCACTTGTATTTTTCTTTTCAAAGGAAATCAAACATAAAGTATTTGCTTCTATGTACGGATTTGCGGCAGGAGTTATGATGGCTGCTAGTTTTTGGTCATTGCTTGCTCCTTCTATAGAGCTATCAAAAAATACTAATCTGCCAAATTGGGTTATACCTGCTTTTGGATTTTTATTCGGATCATTTTTTATATGGATGCTAGATAAAATACTTCCTCATATGCATATAATAAATGGAAGCGAACAAAAAGAAGGAACAAACACAAAACTTTCAAAAAATATACTTCTATTCTTAGCAGTAACTTTGCATAATATACCAGAAGGTTTGGCTGTAGGAATAACATTTGGAGCTTTCTCTATAGGAAATTCTGATGTAACTTTTAATGCTGCTTTGGTATTAGCATTGGCTATAGGTTTGCAGAACTTTCCAGAGGGAGCTGCAGTATCTCTTCCTCTTAAAACAAATGGTGTATCAAATATAAAATCTTTCCTATTCGGTGCTATATCTGGAATAGTAGAACCCATTGCTGCTGTTATAGGTGCTTTGGCTGTTACTAAACTTACACTTATACTTCCTATAGCATTATCTTTTTCTGCTGGTGCTATGATATACGTTGTTGTAGAAGAGCTTGTACCTGAGGCTGTAGCTGAGGAACATAATCACTTTGGGGTATTTGGTTTTATAATTGGTTTTACTGTGATGATGGTTCTTGATGTAGCTTTAGGGTAAAATTTATAAAAAGGATTATTTTATGATAATAGTATTATATGTGATACTATCTGTAATAATTATAACTGCCTTAATTCTAATAATCATAGCAAATCATTTTGTAAATAAACTCCTTATAAAAACTAATAAAAAACTTTTTGAAAGAAAAGAAAAAACAAAAGAAGAAGATGAAGAAAAAAAATTAATAAAAGAAAAAAGAAAAATATGGTTTGAAGAAAATCAAAAAGATGTATACACAGTTTCAAGTGATAATTTAAAACTTCATGCTCATTTAATAAATAATAACAGCAATGTATATATAATAATAGTTCATCCATATGAAGGCAGAGGTTCTTATATGAAATATTTTATGGAAAAATTTTATAATATGGGATTTAATGTACTTGCTATAGATTTAAGAAGTCATGGAGAAAGTGAAGGAAAAATATATTCATTAGGATATTTAGAGAGGCTTGATGTATTAGCTTGGATTAAGTATATCAATAATAATTATAATAATGCTAAAATTATTCTATACGGAATTTCAATGGGAGCAAATGCTGTTATGATGTGCAGTTGTGAAAATTTAAATGAAGATTCAAATAAAGATTTAAATAATGTAAAAGCAATTATAGAAGATGCAGGATTCACGAATGCATATGAACAGTTAAAAGAAAGACTTGATATAGCATATAAATTTTCTTTTCTTCCAATAGTAGAATTAACTTCCATAATGGCAAAAATCAGACTTAGGTTTTCATTTGATGATATTAATGTTCAAAAAAGCGTATCAAAATCAAAAGTACCTATACTCTTTATACATGGCGATAAAGATGAGTTAGTAAATTGTGATATGGTACATAAACTTTATAATTCATGCTCTTCAGAAAAAGAAAAGCTAATAATTAAAAACGGCGGGCATATATCAGCAGTAATGAAAAATGAAAGTTTATACTGGAATACTATTAATAATTTTATAAATAAATATATTTAATTAATAGTTTTGTATATTAAATAGTTTTATGAATTATAACTCTTCTATCTCCTTTATACTAAGTCCAGTAATATCGCTTATCAGTGATAAATCTATATTTTTATTTTTCATATTTTTTGCAGTTAATATTTGATTTTCTTTTATACCTTTCTCTATACCTTTCTCTATACCTTTCTCTATACCTTTCTCTATACCTTTCTCTATACCTTTTTGAAACCTTCTTCAATGCCTAATCTTCTTTCTTCTTCTAACATTATTTGATTACCATATAGATAAGCCTCTCTTTTATCGTATTCATTCATCATTAGTCTATCTTTAATAAAGTTATTGTATCTTCTTTGTACTTCTTCCATTATAGGTTTTTCTTTAACTAATTCTGACATAATTACCTCCCTATTATCTTTTTCTTTTATAGTAAAAAATTTAAGCCAACAATTTAAATTAGGCTCAAGCAAATTATATTTAAACTTCTTTAATTCTATTATATGTATTTGCAAATGATCCGTTAATAATCTTTTATTTTTAGTGTCATAAATCATATAGCAGGAATGTATACAGTCATTATCATCTAAATTGAAATTAAGCAAATTTATACTAATTACGGGAGTTAAAGCATCATACTTTTCACCCTGCTTTAAAAGTCTGCTGTAATTAGAAGCCCAATAATATAATATGCGTTCTGGAAATCTTGAATTGCCTTGAAGCTGAATCTCTATTATAACAACTGTTCCATTTTGTGTAATACATTTAACGTCAACGATACTTTCTTTATCATCATAATTTTCTTTATAGTTAAAAGGTGTCAAAATCTCTACACTTCTAAAAGTTTTCATATTAGCATCAAGCATTGTAGAATTAATAAAATCAAGTAATATAAAATTACTATCTTTAGATGAGAATAAATATCTCACAAAATAATCATTTAATACATTAATATCTCTCATGATATTATTATACTAAAATTAATTATAAATGTAAAGCAGTATAATTTTTATAAATAGAAGTCTATCATTTTTTCATTTTAAAAGCGTACTTATGAAAATAAATACAACTAGGAATTATACCTATAGCCCAGCCAACTGGATTAGCAAACCATATACCAACATATCCAAAAGGTATAGATAAAAATACAGAGCCTCCTACCTTAATAATAAGCTCCGCTATTCCAGACATTAGAGGAATAAAAGCATTTCCTATAGCTCTTATAGAATTATTATATAAAAGTATTATAGCCAAAAACGGATAAAATAATGATGATATTCTTAAATAGCCTCGGCATATATCTTTTATCGTATCTATATACATATCATTCTTTGATATAAAAAGTTCTATTAAATGATCTCCAAACAAAAATATAATAACAGCTGCTAATATACTTAAAGAGAGAGAAAGTATTATTATACTTTTAAAACCTTCTTTAATCCTTTCAAATTTACGAGCTCCGAAATTTTGTGCCACATAAACAGCAAAAGCCTCTGATATAACAAAATAAGCCATAGACGCAAACTGACTTATTCTGTTTCCAGTAGTATATGATGCCACAACATTAGTACCAAAAGTATTAACTACTCCGCTTATAATCATCTCACCAATAGATAAAAATACAGCCTGAATACTCATAGAAAAACCTATTTTTATTATCATAAATAAATTATCAAAATCAAAAACTCTGTCATCTTTATTTAATTTTAACATAGGAAATTTTTTTATGATATATAATACGCTTAAAAAAGCAGAAATCATCTGGGATATTACTGTAGCTATAGCAACTCCTGCCACATTCATATTCAATAAAGCAACAAATACCAAATCTAATATAATATTAACAATAGTTGTAAGTATAAGAAAATATAAAGGTGTCTTGCTGTCGCCTAAAGCTCTTAATATACTTGCAGCTCCGTTATAAATAAGCTGGCCAAATGATAAGCCAACACATATTTGCAAATAGAGCACCGAATTATTTATAATATCATCAGGAGTTTTTAATAATACCATAAGAGGTCTTGAAAAAAATAAGCCTAATATTAATAATATAACAGAACTAAATAATGTAACATATATAGAGTTTAAAAAAGTTCTTTTAAGCATAGTATCATTTTTAGCCCCAAAGAACTGACCCATTACTATAGAAAATGCATTGGTAAATCCTATAGCAAATGATAAAAAGAAAAACATAGTTGAAGTAGTAGCACCTATTGCAGCCAAAGCCCTAGAACCTACAAACTTACCTATTATAATTGTATCTGCAACTCCATAAAACTGCTGAAATATTCCTCCTACAAGCATAGGTATGGAGAAATATATTATAGTTTTGAACGGACTTCCAACCGTCATATCTTTTGTCATAATAAAACTCTAAAAAAATATAGAGAATATTATATATTATTAATAAAAAATAAAAATAGATTAATATTATAAATAATATAAAAAAATAAAAATTATCTTCTTCTCTTAACAAAAAACTTCATAACTTCAGTAACATAATCACTAGAAGTATCTAAAACTATTTTTTCTATAGAATTTTTTTTAAGGAAATTAAGCCTATCTTCCATAATATTATTTTGTTCATTAAAATACTCTTCTCTTATACGTTTATTAGACATGTCAAAGTAAACATAATCTTCATTTTCTAAATCGGATAATACCAAAGTGCCTCCCAAATTAGGAAGATTATATTCCAAATCATCATTAACCAAGCATACAATAAAATCATGGCGTTTTCTTGTAATATCTATTTCTTTTTTAGGCAAATCAGCACAAGCATCGGTTATTAAAAATGTTATGCTGTCTCTTTTTTGTATTCGGTTAAAATATTCTAAAGCATTTGCTATATTTGTATTTGCACTTTTAGGTTCAAACTCTATAAGCTCTCTTATTATTCTAAGTACATGATTTCTGCCTTTGTTTAAAGGAATAAATTTTTCTACTGTATCGGTAAATATTAAAAGCCCAACTTTATCATTATTTTTTAAAGCTGAAAAACTAAGCAAAGCACTAAGCTCTACAATCAAATTATGCTTTGTTTTTGTAAACCCAAAATCAGTGGAAGCAGAAAAATCAGCAAGTATTATAACGCTTAATTCCCTCTCTTCTCTGAAACGTTTAATAAAAGGTTCATTATATCTTGCACTTACCTTCCAATCCATAGCCCTAACATCATCACCAACAGTATATTTTCTCACTTCATCAAACTCTATACCCTGTCCCTTAAAAGCGGAGTGATACTGTCCTGCAAAATATGAGTTAACTATTTTTGAAGTTTTTATCTCTATTTGTCTTACCGATTTTAATAATTCGGAAGTTGTCATATTATTATTTGTAAACATATGTAACCTATTTTTTAAATATTTATTATGGATTAATATTATATTATCAGAGAATAAAAAACAATACTATTATAAGGCATTATTATTTTAATAAAAATAGCAGACTTGTTGCAAAACTAATTTTATTTATTATAAAGGGAACAACCTCCGCAAAACATACAGTCGTGCCGCACCATCTTCTTTTGAAATCCGCTATGCGTGCCGTAGTCAAGCGAAAGACTGCATGTTTATATATTAAAATGATAGTGTATACAACATGTAAAACATTTTGTCTGTAATTTTAAAATAAATAACTTTATACTCAATCTTGTCAAGTAGTTTTGAAACAAGTCTAATCTTTATATATGTAAAAAGGAGCTTTATATTAAAAGCCCCTTTCATTTATAAAATTTTATTAAAACTAACCCATTAAATTATTTACTTATTGTTTTGTAGGCTGTGAATTATTATTTTTGCTCATTGAATCCATACCAGATATACTGTAACGCATTTCAGTATCAGCCATAATATTTTTCATATTATAATAATCAAGCACCCCAATATTTCCTTTTTTAAGTGCCTCAGCAATAGCAAGAGGAAGCTGAGATTCTGCCTCTACAACTTTAGCTTTCATCTCTTCAACTTGGGCACGCATTTCCTGTTCACGTGCTATAGCCATAACTCTTCTCTCTTCAGCTTTAGCCTGAGCAATCTTTTTGTCAGCCTCAGCTTGGTCAATCTGTAAGAAAGCACCAATATTGCTTCCAACATCAACATCAGCAATATCAATAGAAAGTATCTCAAAAGCAGTGCCAGAATCAAGACCTTTAGCAAGTACAACCTGAGAAATTCTATCTGGATTTTCTAAAACTTCCTTGTGAGAAGAAGAACTACCTATAGTGGTAACAATACCCTCACCTACTCTAGCAATAATAGTTTCCTCTCCAGCTCCGCCAACAAGACGGTTAATATTTGTTCTAACAGTAACCCTAGCAGTAGCCTTTACTTGTATACCATCTTTAGCAACAGCAGCAATTAAAGGAGTAGCTATAACTCTAGGCGAAACAGAAGTTCTTATAGCATCAACTAAATCTCTTCCAGCCAAATCTATAGCAGCAGCACGCTCAAAACTTAAATCCAAAGAAGCCTTATCCGCAGCAATCAAAGCGTCAGCAACAGCAGTAGGATTTCCCCCCGCTAAATAATGTGCCTCAAGCTCATTTGTACCTATTTTTAAACCTGCTTTCCATAGTTTTATTTGATTTAATACTATAAGCGAAGGATTAACTCTTCTAAGACGCATAGTAATTAATGTTATCATATTTATTCTTACACCAGAAAACAAAGCTGTAATCCAAAGTCCCATAGGGAAAAAATGTAAGAAAATAAATAAAAGTATCAGTATTACAACAATACCAACAAACATAGGAATAACTGGAATATACCCAAAATCAAACATATACAAACCTCCTAAAAATATTATTAATTATGTACATAAGTTCCTATATCTTCTCCAGAAATAGCCTTAGTAATATTTCCTTTTTCATTCATGTTAAATACTCTTATAGGCATGTCATTATCATTAGCCATAGCAAAAGCTGTCATATCCATAACACGAAGATTTTGACTAATAGCTTCTCTAAAAGTAATATCTTTATACATTTTGGCATCTTTATTTACTCTAGGGTCTTTATCATAAACTCCATCAACATTAGTACCTTTTAATACTATAGAAGCACCTATCTCCAAAGACCTTAATATAGCAGTACTGTCAGTTGTGAAATAAGGATTTGAAGTGCCTCCTGCTATTATCAAAACATTCCCGCGTTCTAGTATACGAATAGCTTTATCTCTCTCAAACCCCTCTATCATACCTTCTATATTAAAAGCGGATAATATTTGAGTAGGCGTTCCTGCTGCCATAAACCTGTCTTTTAAAGCTATGGCGTTCATAATAGTGGCAAGCATACCCATAGAATCAGCTGTAGCCCTCACCATTCCAGTTTTATTTGATAACTGCATTCCTCTAAATATATTACCTCCGCCCACAACAACTGCTATTTGTGTATCATTTCCAGCAGCTTTCATCTCTAATGCTATTCTGTCAACAACATTATTATCAATACCGTATTCTTTCTCTCCAAGCAGTGCTTCACCCGATATCTTAAGCAACACTCTTTTTTCCATCAATTGACCTCTTCATTTTTGATATTAGATATTTTCTATATTATACTATTTTTTTTACATATAATCAAGATTAAATAATTTATATAATATAAAATATTTAAAATATATCTGATAATAGCCATATTTCAAAACCAATTTTATTTATAATTGTGTATGCTAAATTTGCAACTGTAGTAATCCTATTATTCTAAAGTATTGAAAAAAGTAGAAAAAACTGCATTTTGCCATATTGAATACGTATTTTATACAACATATAAAACATAATCTTTATAAGTTAAAATCAAATAATTTTATATATAATCTGTAAAGTACTTTTGAAAAATATATAATATAAGTTCTATAATTAAATATTTATTTTCAAATTTATAAAAAAATAATAATATTTTCTTGACTGTATTTTTTTTCATTGTATCATAATGGCTATATTGTTAGGCAGAATGTATTATGAACATTATAAATATAGAAGAAATTTTAAATAATTGTCAAACGGCTATAAAATATGAGTTTAGAAATAAGTCTTATCTTTTAGAGGCTATTACTCATAGAACTTATGCCAATGAATCAAAAAATAAAATGAAATATAATCAAAGGCTTGAGTTTTTGGGAGACTCTGTTCTTTCTCTTATTATATCAGATTATTTGTTTAAAAAATACAATACAAGTAAAGAGGGCTTGCTTTCCAAAGTAAAATCATCTTTGGTTTCTCAAAAAAGTTTAGCTGATATTTCAAAAGAATTAAAACTTGGAGATTTTCTTCTTTTAGGACATGGAGAAGAGGTTTCAGGAGGACGCTATAGAGATAATATGCTTGAAGATTTATTTGAGGCAATAGTAGGTGCTATATATTTGGATTCTGGTATTAATAATGCTGCTAAATTTGTTATGGCGGCATATAAAAATAGACTTACTAACCTTGATATAGAAAATTTTGATAAAGACTATAAGACTATATTTCAAGAACTTATACAAAAAAAACATAAAACAAGCCCAGTATATAAATCGTATGAATATCATGATGAAAATAATCATGAGATGTTTAAAGCAGAAGTTTATGTCAATGATAAAAACTTTTCTTCTGGAATAGGAAAAAGCAAAAAAGAAGCGGAAACTGAAGCTGCTAAAAAAGCATTAGAAAATATAGAAAGAGTAAGCAGAACAATAAAGAAAAATAAACAAAATAAATAATAATATAATTTTAATAAATTCTTAATAAAAATACAATATAAGGAAAATATATGAATAAAATTATGATAGCACCTTCAATATTAACTTCTTCATTTTTAAATTTGGAAAGTGTGATAAAAGAACTAGAAGAAGTTGAAAGCGATTATCTTCATTTGGATATAATGGACGGAGTATTTGTTCCTCAAATTACTTTTGGTGCTAAAATAGTTTCTGATATAAAAAAATCAAGCAGTATTCCGCTTGACGTTCATCTTATGATAGTAAATCCAGAAAAACATATTGATGATTTTGCCAAAGCTGGTGCTGATATTATAAGTGTGCATTATGAAGGAAATATTCATATACATAAAATTATTCATCAAATAAAATCGTATAATATAAAAGCAGGTATTGTACTTAATCCGCATACTAGAGTTGATGTTATAGAGCCTATTATAGAGGATATTGATTATGTTCTTATTATGAGCGTAAATCCGGGATTTGGGGGACAGAAGTTTATAGAATCATCTGTAAAAAAAATAAGAGAAGCTAAAAAATTGATTAGTAATAGAGATATAATTCTTGCAGTAGACGGAGGAGTTAATCTTAATACATGTAATATAGTAATAGAAGCAGGAGCAAATTTTCTTGTGGCAGGAAGTGCAATAATTGACAGCGATAATAAAAAAGATACTATTAATAAACTTAGGGGAAATAAATAATTTAAATAATTATATTCAAAAATTATTTTTATAAAAATATTTGTATTTAATATATTATTATAATATTAAATTTTATAATATTCTATAAAAATATTATTTTTTTCACATTATAACTTGACATCATATTTTTATATAGTATAATAACAAATACTACATGTAAATATAAAGAGGTATAAATATGACTGAATTAACTGACAAACAAAGAGATATTTTTAATTTTTTGCAAAGATTTACCAATGAAAATGGATATCCGCCAACAGTAAAAGAAATTATGGTTCATTTTAACTTCGCTTCACCAACAGCAGTAACGACACATCTTACAGCCTTAGAAAAAAAGGGATACGTAAAAAAAACTGGTAAAAGAGCAAGAGGAAGTGTACCTATAGATACATCAGAAAAAGGCAATCATAATATGGTAAGAATACCGCTTTTATCAAATGAAGTTAAAGCAGGTCTTTTAATGGACGTAGCTGATGAAACTGTAGAAGAAACATACTCTCTGCCAAAATCAATAGCTCAAGATGAAGGTAATTTCCTTATGAAAGTTATGGGTGATTCTATGATAAATGCTCACATAAAAGAAGGAGATATGGTATTAGTACACCCAACTAATCAGGCTGATAACGGAGATATAGTAGTAGCAAAAATTGATGATAATGGAAATGAAGAGATAACAATCAAAAGATTTTTCAGAGAAAAAGACCATATAAAACTTATGCCAGAAAATAAGAATTATCAGCCTATAATAAAAGAAAGTATTTCTTTAGTAGGAAAAGTTGTAGGACTTATAAGGTTAAAAGTATGATTACATATATTGTGAAAAAAGAGGGATTTATAAATCCCTCTTTTTATTGCATAATAATTATATAAAAAAATTAATTATCTATAATTTGTAAACTGCAAAGGTATAGGATAATCTTTACCTTTAAGCATTGTTATTACAGACTGCAAATCATCTTTTTTAGCCCCAGACACCCTTACCTGCTCATCTTGTATACTCGCTTGCACTTTTAATTTCATATCTTTAATATCTTTTACTATCTGTTTAGCCAAATCTTTGTCTATACCATGCACTATTTCATTAATCTCTCTAACTGCATCACCTGCTGCTTTTTCTTTTTTCTTTTCTCTAAGGCATTTTTGATTTAAGCCCCTTTTAATAAATTTCTGAAATAGAATATCTTTTACCTGATTAAGTACAAAATCTGCAGGGGCAACTATAGTAATAGTTTTTTCTCCTTTATTGAGTTCAATCTGTATATTTTGTCCCTTAAAATCAAATCTATTATCTATTTCCTTAGTAGCAACATTAACGCAGTCATCAATAACCTGCATATCAACCTCAGAAACTATATCAAAACTTGGATCTTTTGCCATAATTAACTCCTTTGTAAATTTGTAAATTTAATTTTTCTATTATTTATTACTTAACAATTTTTTGTAAAGTTTAGTATATTCCAAAGCACATTTATGAAGCGAATAATCTTTACTCATAGCATTAGCCACTAATTTATCCCATATATCTTTTTTATTATAATATAAATCAAAAGCTAAATCCATAGTGTGAACAAAACTTTTAATACAATATTCATTAAATACAAACCCAGTTGCTTTATTAGCAGTTTTTATCCCATTATAATTTATAACAGTATCTTTAAGCCCGCCTACCGAATGCACTATAGGAATACTTCCATATTTCATACTGTATATCTGATTAAGTCCGCAAGGCTCAAATCTGCTTGGCATCAAATACATATCGCTTCCTGCTGTAAGTCTATGTGCTAATGATTCATCAAAAGTAAATAATACCTTTATATTTTTTGCTCTGACAGCTCTATCAATAAAATCTTCTTCAAAATCTTTAAAATAATTATTCTTACTAAAAAGAAAAATAAAATTAGCATTATAAGTAGAAATCTCAAAAAAAGACTGGTATATCAAATCAAGCCCTTTCTGCGGGTCAAACCTAGAAATCATAGTTACAAGAGGACAAGATTTATTAACAAAACCAAACTCTTTATATAATGAATTTCTTATAATTTTTTTCTTTGAAAAAGTATTTATATCATAATTATTTTTTATATATTTGTCTGTTTTAGGGTCCCAATCTTTATCATGACCACCGTTAAGTATACCGTATAATTTTGAAGATAAATCAGAAAGTAAATTATTAAGACCGCATCCAAACTCTTCTCCCTGTATCTCTTTAGCATATGATGGGCTTACAGTTGTAACGATATCAGATAGTATAATTCCAGACTTTATAAAACTAACATTGCCGTAAAACTCCAATCTGCTATGTACAAAAAACTTCCAAGAAACATTTAATAGACCGTAAATATCAACAGAAAAATTACCTTGATATGCCAAATTATGTATAGTAAAAATTACTTTTAATTTTTTTAATGCTTCCTCTCCATTAAATACTTCTTTTATATATAAAGCTATCAAAGCAGTCTGCCAATCATGTATATGTACTATATCTAGTTTAAAATTTTCTTTTTCATATAAATATATTATAAGTTTAACAGCCGCTTTTGAAAACAATATAAATCTGCTTGCATTATCATTATAATCAATACCATTTTCTGAATAAATACCATTTCTTTTAAATGAATTATCTTCTTTTATGAAATAAACATTTATATCATCATTATTAGGATGCTTAATTCTAACAATATCAACTTTGATTATATTTTTACCATGTTCTATTTCTAATGTAGTTAATATATCTTTTTTGTTTATGAGTTTATAATTTTGTTTATATAATGGTATAATCAAGGAAACATTAATATTTAAAGTCTTTCCAGTATTCATAGTATTTATAGAAGAAAGCTCCAAAGGCAGACTTCCTGCAATATCACCTAGCCCTCCCGTTTTAGAAAATGGATAGGCTTCGCTAGATACCATAAATATATTCATAATATAATTCCATATAATAAAAAAGTTTTCACTATAATATAGTTATATATCTTTTACGCCTAAAAATCAAGCTATTTATTTATATAATATAGTACAAAAAAAGAATATATTTTTTACTATAAAATTTAAAAAATTGTTTTATTTTCTATATATGAAATATAATAAATAAAAAATGGGACTAAATTATGAAACTTTTTAAAGAACTTATCAAAGGATATAAAGTATCAAAAGAAAAGCAATTAACAAAAGAATGTTTAAATACTGAAGTAAAAGGCATAGCCTATAATTCCAAATTAATAAAGAAAAACTATATTTTTGCAGCAATAAAGGGATTAAAAGATGACGGACATAAGTATATAGAAAGTGCTATTAATAATAAATCAAGTATAATAATATATGATAATACAGCTGATAAAAACTTTATAAAAGAATTAGAAAATAAATACTCACATGTATATTTTATAGCAGTAAAAAATCCTAGAGAATGTCTAGCTTATATTTCAGCAAAATTTTTTAATGAGCCTACTAAAAAGATTAATACTATAGCAATTACTGGAACTAACGGCAAAACAACTACAACATATTTATTAAAATCTGTACTTGAAGCCAATAAAAATAAAACAGCTTTAATAGGTACAATTAAAAATATGATAGGAAAAACAGAAATAAAAACTAATCTCACAACCCCAGAATCTGCTGACTTGGAAAACATATTTGATAAGGCATTAAAAAAAGAAGTGTCTCATATAGTGATGGAAGCATCATCTCAGGCACTAGCTATGGATAGATGCGATTATTTAAATTATGATACAGCTATTTTTACTAATATCACAGAAGACCATCTTGATTATCATGGAGATATGAAAAATTATCTTAAAGCAAAATTAAAATTATTCTCACTTCTAAAAGAAAGCAGCAAAAAGAAAAAATTAGCAATAGTAAATATAGACACTGATAATTTTAAGCAAATATCAAATTATATAAAAAAACTCGGTATAAAAATGGTCACTTACGGACTTAATGAAAAAGCTGATTATTACGGAAAAATAATTTCTCTTAATTCAAAAAATACAGAATATGAGTTTTATGCTAAGGGCAAATTTATATCAAAAGTAAAATTATCAATGCTTGGAAGATTTAATATTTTAAACTCTTTATCTGTATTAGCTTATGTATGTGAATATAAATTAGACATAGAAAAATCAATTAAAGCTATGAGAAAGGTTCAGGTGGCAGGAAGATTTGAAATAGTAACAAAAGAAAAACACACTTTCATTGCAGCAGTTGATTACTCTCATACACCAGACAGTTTAGAAAATATATTAAGAGAGGCTAGAAAATTAAATCCAAACAGAGTAATAGTTGTATTCGGATGCGGAGGAGACAGAGACAGAAAAAAACGTCCTATAATGGCTGGCATTGCAGAAAAATATGCTGATATTTCTATACTTACTACAGACAATCAAAGAACAGAAGACATTAATCAGATAATGAATGATATTGAAAAAGGATTTAAAAATAAAGATTATAAAAAAATTATAGACAGAAAAGATGCAATATTTGAAGCTATAAAAGAAGCAAAAGAAAATGATATAGTTATAATAGCAGGCAAAGGTCATGAAACTTACCAAATATTTCCAGATAAAACAATACATTTTGATGACAGAGAAATAGTAAGAGAAGCGTTAAAAGAATTTTTTAAAGATATATAAAAATAAGTGAACTGTATAATTTTAGAATATATACTGAAAATTTTTAAGTTTATCAAAAATGTATTTTAAAATCTTATTTATTTGTGTGGACTATACCTGCAAAGCATGCGGTTGTACGCCCAAACTTCTTTTGCTGTCCGCTCTGCTGCATGGAAAAGAACATACTGGTGATGCCACATAAAAGTACGTCTCACCCTGTGCGACTTCAGCAGATGAGAAGCAGGCACTGTTTGATGATACAAAGTACAACATATTTATATACTAAAATAACAAGTTATATAATATGTAAAACATTATTTTCATAATTGATAAATTACTAAATTTTAATATATAATCTTATCAAGCACTTTTGAAACAAATCTATTATATAAATAAATATTTACATACTGTGTAAATACTTAAGATATAAAAAATGAAGCTTTTTTATGAATATGTATTCATATGGATCAACACCTATCATACACCCGAGGTAAAAAACGGTATCCAACAAAGTACACAGGAGAATACTATTTATATTATTCAAATGGCAAAATCAAATTATAAAATAAAAAATACCATAAAATTACATACCAGCAAATTCTTTTAATTTTTCATGACTAAGCCTATAGGAAATCCAACCTTTCATTTCTATAGCATTGAGTGATAAATAAAAATCAATACTAGACTTATTCCAATCTAAACACTGCCAATCAAGCCTTTCGCATCCTCTTTCAACAGCAATTTTAGCAATTTCTTTTAAAAGCTTTTTACCATATCCAAGCCTCCTGTAATTAGGAGTTATGTATAAATCTTCTAAATATATTCCAGCTTTTCCCAAAAAAGTAGAAAAATTATGAAAAAATAATGCATACCCTATTTCAGTATTATTTTCTAATGCTATCAATACTTCACATTTATTTTTTTCAAATACCCATTCTCTTAATATATCCTCAGTTGCAGTAACTTCATTTTCTAATTTTTCGTATGCCGCAAGCTCTCTTATAAACTTTAATATAGTAGGTATATCATCAGGAGATGCAAACCTTACAGCAAATTTATTATTTATTTTATCACTCATATATATGCCTTATTATTTTAAATTATTAGGATTTAAGCATTTAAGACTATCAATAACAAATATTCCATCTTTTCTTATAAGTTTATCATCAAAATAAATCTCACCGCCTCCGTATTTTTTAGTCTGAATACATACCAAATCCCAATGCACAGAAGAGTTATTTCCATTAGGAGCTTCATCATAACAAGCCCCCGGTGTAAAATGAAAACTTCCCATAATTTTTTCATCAAATAATATATCTTTCATAGGCTCTGTTATATAAGGATTAACTCCTATAGCAAACTCCCCTATATATCTTGAACCGCTGTCAGTATCTAATATCTTATTTATTCTTTTAGTATCATTACAAGAAGCATTAACTATTTTACCATTTTTAAACTCAAACCTTACATTTTCATAAGTAAAACCATCGCTATATAAAGAAGGAGTATTATAAGTTAAAACTCCATTAACAGAATTTTTTACAGGTGCCGTAAATACTTCGCCGTCTGGAATATTAAGCTCTCCTGCACATTTTATAGCTGGTATATTTTTAATAGAAAAAGTCAAATCCGTACCATTTCCTACTATTCTAACTTTATCAGTTTTATTCATAAGAGAAACCAAACTATCCATAGCTTTAGACATTTTTGAATAATCTAAATTGCATACTTTGAAATAAAAATCTTCAAACTCATCAGTACTCATAGAAGCCTGCTGAGCCATTGCTGGTGTAGGATAATTCATCACAACCCACTTTGTATTTTTTACTCTCTCTTTCATATGCACTGGATTTAGATAAAACTTTTCATATATTTTATTATTTTCTATCTTTACTGAAGAGTTTTCAGCACTGTTTAATCCTCCCCATATACCTATATAAGCGTCCATTTCCTTCATAAGCATTAAATCTGATTTAGCCCAAATTTTCATCTGCTCTTCATTACACTGTTTTAATAATTCTCTCATTATATAGGGATCATGATTCCAAACAAATGGACTAGCACCTGCTTTATAGACTTCATTTATAATGGCTGTAACTAAATTACGCTCATCTCCTACTCCATATGATTTTATAAGAACTTTTTCACCTTTTTTTAATTTGCATGAATAATTAACTATTGTTTTTGCAAGCTTCTCTATTCTTGGGTCTTTCATAAATACACAACTCCTTATAGCAATTTTATTAATCAATTTTACACAATTACTTAATAATAATCAATAAAATCAATAGTATATATAGTAAAAAATTATTTAAATTGTATAATAAAATATATAAAAAAATTACTTTAGGTTATAAAAATGAAAAAAAATATATTATTAATTTTATTTTCTGTTTTATTTGCATCTTCAGTATATGCAGTGAATAATGCAAAAGATGCTGAAGGATTTTGGGCTATGCCAGAAAAACCAAAAGGAAGAATGAAAACAGTAAAAATAATAGTTATAGATAATAAAGTTTATGCCTATGCTGTAGAATTACGTAATGATGTAAAAACTACATTAGATATACATAATCCAAATAAAAGCCTAAGAGATAAAGAACTTATAGGACTAATATTTATATATGATATAGTATTTGAAAATGGAAAATGGACTACTGGAAGAATATACCATACAGACCAAGGAAGCACATACTATGCTAATATAAACCTTACTGAAGATAAAAATACATTGCTATTAAAGGCATCGCTTGACAAATCAGGAGTTGTAGGAGCAACTGTAAAATGGAGAAGATTATCAAAAAAGGAATCCTCAAAATATAATGATATACCTATAAACAAACTTCGCACTGTAGAAGGCAAAGGAATATAAAAAATATATTAATACTTGAAAAATCTATATATAAGTATACATAATATAGTTAACATATTTTAATATTATGTTAATTTATAACATAGCTAGGTATAGTTTATGTAAAAAATTAAAAAATTAAAATTAAATTTCATTTTTGTTATTGACATAATCTTTTTTCTAGTATATAAGAATTGCGTTAATTTTGAGAATTAACAAAAAACTATTTCGGAGTGAATCAATATTATGAAAAAGATTTTGATTTTCCTAATCCTTTCAAGCATGTTCATGCTTATTTCCTGCTCAGGCGGTGCTTCAAATCCAAATGACATAGTAATCACAGGTTCTTCTTCAGTTTCTCCGCTAATGTTTAAATTGGCTGCAAAGTTTGAAGAGCTTAATCCTGATTATACAGTCATAGTAGAGACTTCTGATTCCACCATAGGAATTCAGGACACTGTAAACGGAAATAACAATATAGGAATGGCTTCAAGAAATTTAAAAGAAGATGAGCTTTCTGGTCTTGATACTTACTTATTATGTCAGGACGGCATAGTAATTATAGCAAATAACGATGCTAATATAAGTCAGATAAGCGAGGAAGAACTGTATAATCTTTATATGATGAATACCGCAGTAAATGGTATAACAAAATCAATATCAAGAGAAGATGGTTCTGGTACTAGAAGTGCTTTTACAGATTTAACTTTAATAGGTAAAGATAACCCTCTTCCGTCAACAGTAGAAATACTTGACGCTACGGGAAAGGTAAAAACTTCCATTATGAGCGATGCATCAAAAATAGGCTATATATCTTTAGGTTCTATTGATGATACAATAAAGCCTCTGGCATACAAAGCAAAAGGACAAGATGAATATGTTACAGCTTCTGTAGAGAATATACAGAATAATTCATATAAACTCTACCGTCCTTTCTACATATTCACCAAAAAGGGAATTGAGCTTGATGCTGGGACTAAGGCTTTCTTAGATTTTATAAACAGTGAAACAGGAAAAACGGTTATAAATGAAAACGGGTATGTAGCTAGTTAATAAAAAGCAAAGTCGGTATACAAGCAATTAATATTTGTATATCGGCTTTTTTATTACTACAAATTTTTTAATAAAAATTAAAAACAAAATAGGATATATATTTTGAACAGCAATATTAATAAACATATATTTAATGAAATTGCAGATAATATTATGAGATATATATTTTTTATATGTTCTATATTTTCAGTTATAGTTGTATTTTCAATATGTATTTTTATATTTATCTACAGCATTCCAATATTTAAAGAAGTAGGATTTTTAAATTTTGTTTTTGGTATGAATTGGTCGCCTTCATCAAAAGAGTTTGGAATATTTCCGATGATAGTAGGCTCTGTATACATAACAATTCTCTCTACAACTCTTGGAGGGGGATTCGGATTTTTTACAGCAGTTTATATATCTATGTTTGCACCATCAAAATTAAAAACAATACTATCGCAGGTTATAGATTTGCTTGCAGGTATACCTTCAATAGTTTACGGATTTTTTGGAATGGCAGTATTAGTGCCATTTCTAAAAAACATATCTCCAAATAACATCGGCGAAGGAGTTTTAGCAGGTTCTATAATACTTGCAGTTATGATACTTCCTACAATAACATCTATTACAAAATATAATTTAGAGGCAGTATACAAATATTACTATGACGGAGCTATAGCACTGGGTAACACTCATTCTCAGGCTGTTTTTGGTGTTATAGTAAAAGCTGCAAAATCTGGTATATTTTCTGCTATAGTGCTTGGTATGGGAAGAGCTATAGGAGAAACTATGGCTGTTATGATGGTTGCTGGAAATGCCCCTTTTATACCTAAAGATTTATTCTCATATTTTAGAACTATGACTATTAATATAGCTTTAGAAATGGGGTATGCTACTGGTATTCATAGGTCGGCATTGATTGCAACGGCATTTGTGCTTCTTATTTTTATACTTATAATAAATATTATACTTTCTCTATTAAAAAGAAATAATTTATATTTTTCATTTTCTTTAAGCAGTTTATTTAATAAAAATAAAGAATTAAAAAATGATATAAGTAATTTCTCTTTTAAAAATATAGATATGAGAGTGTCAACTATAAAAGCTGATATACTTAAATATATTTCTATAATAGCTTCTACAATAGCAACGCTTTTTCTTGTATTTATAGTAGTATTTATACTTGTAAGAGGATTGCCTCATATTAACTTTAATCTCTTATTTGGAAAAAGTAACAATTCTCAAATGACGCTTCTACCCGCTATAGTTTCTACTGCTATGATACTTTTTATGTCATTAATAATAGCAATACCGCTTGGAGTTTTTGCCGCTATTTATTTGACAGAATATTCAAAAGCTAAAAGTAAATTAATATCAGTTATAAGAATATTTACAGATAGTTTGTCTGGTATACCTTCAATAGTATTCGGGCTTTTTGGTATGCTGGTATTTGCAAATCTTTTTGGTATAGGAAGAAGTATATTAGCAGGTTCTTTAACATTGGTTTTGATAATACTTCCTTCTATAATAAGGCAGACTGAAGAGACACTATTATCAATTCCTTCAAGTCTTCGTGAGGGAAGTTTGGCACTTGGAGCTTCTAAAGTGAGAACTATATTTAAGATAGTACTTCCTTGCGGTTTTTCTGGAATAATGACTTCTGTTATACTAAGCATTGGAAGAATAGTAGGAGAAAGTGCGGCATTGATATACACTGCTGGTGCAGTAAGGTATATGCCTAGAGGATATTTAAGTTCTGGAAGTACATTTTCTGTTATGATGTGGATGTTTTCAAGTGAGGGGCTTTATATAAATCAAACCTTTGCTACGGCAAGTATTCTTCTTATTATGGTTATATTTCTTAATGCTTTATTATTCTTTGTAAATAAAAAGCTGAAAAAAGATTATTAAGAATATTAATAAATGGAGGTTAATATATATCATATGACTAAAGAATTAAACTCTAATATAAACT
Source organism: Brachyspira sp. G79 (assembly GCF_002379365.1). Classification (GTDB taxonomy): domain Bacteria; phylum Spirochaetota; class Brachyspiria; order Brachyspirales; family Brachyspiraceae; genus Brachyspira. Next base: position 738,934 of record NZ_JQIU01000008.1, read on the forward strand.
TTGATTTTAATATTGATAAAGTTATAAGAACTAAAAATTTAAATCTGTATTACGAAAGTTTTCAGGCTTTAAAAAATATTAATATAGATATAAACAAAAACAGCACAACTGCATTTATAGGGCCTTCAGGCTGCGGTAAGTCTACCCTATTAAAAACTTTTAACAGAATGAATGATTTAGTTGCCAACTGCAAAATAGAAGGCGATATAGAAATAGCAGGAGTTAATATTTACAATAAAAATATTAATGTCTCATATTTAAGAAAGAATGTAGGAATGGTATTTCAAAAGTCAAATCTTTTTGCTATGAGTGTTTATGATAATATAGCTTACGGACCTAGAACATTTGGAATAAAAAAGAAATCAGAACTTGATGATATAGTAGAATACAGTTTAACAAAAGCAGCCATTTGGGACGATATAAAAGACAGGCTTAATAAAAATGCTTTAGGACTTTCTGGTGGACAGCAGCAGAGATTATGCATAGCAAGAGCGTTATCCGTAAATCCTAAAATACTTCTTATGGACGAACCTACAAGTGCATTAGACCCTATAAGTACAGGTAAGATAGAAGACCTTATTAATGAACTTAAAAATGAATATACTATAGTAATAGTTACACATAATATGCAGCAGGCTATGAGAGTATCCGATAAAACTGCATTCTTTCTATTTGGTGAAATAGTGGAATATGATGATACAGAAGAAATATTTTCTAAACCAAAAGATGAAAGAACAGAAAAATATATTACTGGAAGATTCGGATAATTTATATTTTTTATATTATTTATTTTATAAAAACAAATGGAGAAATAATAAATGAAAAAATTTGAAGAAGAATTAAATAAATTAACTGATTATGTTGCTGAAGCTGGAGATATGATACTCGAGGCTTTAAGAAACTCATCTAATGCCTTGATAAACGGAGACATTGAACTAGCTAATAATGTAATAGAAAATGACAGAAATATAAACAGAATATCATACAAAATAGAAAGTGCATCTTTAAAAATGCTTTTATTAGAACACCCTGTAGCAACAGATTTGAGGATAGTTTCTGCTGCATTAAAAATAGCTACTGACCTAGAGAGAATAGGAGATCAGGCTAAAGATATATGCGATTTGATTAGATTTTTACTAGAAGGTAATCTATATAAAAATAATCTTGATACAATAATAGAGATGTCAAAAATTATAGACTATATGGTTACAAACTGTATTAAGGCTTTCAGAGAAAAGGACTCTCAATTATCAAGAGATGTTATAGAAAGAGATGATAAAGTAGATAAACTGTTTTATAAAATGCGTGATGCCATGGTTGAGCTCATAAAAAGCGGTGCTGAGAATGCCGACCAAGCTATATATTTAATGATGATAGCAAAATATTTTGAGAAAATGGGAGACCATGCTGAAAATATAGCCAAATGGGTTTATTATTACACAACAGGAGAAAGATTTAAATAATATAATTGTTTAAAACTAAATTAATAAATATTATAAAAAGTTCTTATACTATGATTATTTTTTAGTATGAGAACTTTTTTATTTATATATAATTTATTTCTATAATATCAAAAAAATTCTAATTTACATATTGCACCTTGAGTTAACTTCAATGATATAATTCTCAAAAATTAATAATACTAGGAGAATTATTATAATGAAAAAACAAAATAATATTTTAGTATTAATATTGGCATTTGCTATATTTGCAATATTAAATACAGAAATAGGAATAGTAGGAGTGCTTCCTATAATTGCAGAAACTTTTAATGTAACTATAGAAAAATCAGGAATTTTAGTTAGTGCTTTTGCCTTTACAATAGCTATATCTGGTATAATAATGCCTTTATTATTTTCTGGTATCAATAAAAAAATATCCATGCTTATAGTAATTGGAGTATTTATAATAAGCAATATAGTATCAGCATTTACAAATAGTTTTAATATTCTTTTAATATTTAGAATAATACCAGCTATTTTTCACCCTATATACTGCTCTATGTCATTTACTGTAGCTTCAGAAACTGCTGAAGAAAAAGATATTCCTAAAGTTGTATCTATAATAATGATGGGTGTTTCTGCTGGAATAGTAATAGGTACTCCTGCATCAAATTTTTTTGCTGAAACTTATTCTTATAAAGTATCAATGTTGTTTGCGGCAGTTTTAAATATAGTATCATTTATAGCGATAATATTTTTAGTTCCTTCAATGCCTATAAGCAAAAGGCTTTCTTATGGCTCTCAGCTTTCTGTATTAAAACTTCCTATCACTTGGATATCACTTGCAGCTGTTGCTTTGATTGCCGCTTCTATGTCATCAGTATACAGTTATTTTGCTCAATATATAAAAGATGTATCAAATATTACTGGAAAATATTCAAGCATTATACTTTTTATATTTGGTATATCAAGTATAATAGGAAATTTTTTAGCAGGAAAGTTTTTATCCAAAAATGCTATAAAATTTGTTACGGCATATCCATTTATATTTATTCTAATATATATTTTAGTATTTCTTTTAGGAGGTATATCCGCTTTAATGTTTGCAATATCATTTATTTGGGGAATAGTATACGGAATGGGTAATAATATTCAGCAGTATTGGATTACATCGGCACTTCCTCAAGCTCCTGAATTTTCAAATGGACTTTTCATATCTTTTGGAAATCTTGGAATAACAATAGGAACTTCTTTAGGAGGACTCTTTATAACAAATACAACAATTAATAATCTGCCTATATGCGGAATAATATTTTTGATATTGACATTTATATTTATAATAATAAGACTTTTAATTGATAAAAAATATATTAAAGAATCATTGGCTTAAAATAAAGTTAATAAATTATAAGCAGATTATATAATAATATATAAGTCTGCTTATATAATTAATTATCAATAGTTTCTACGACTACATTATATTCATTAGAACTGTAGCTTTCTTCTAATATATAAGCCTCATTGGTTAAACTCACTGCTTTATTAACTTCTATATTATTACTAAGCAATACTTTAAACAAAGATTCATACGCCCTTTTTAAAGCATTTTGTGTAAGAATTTGTCTAGTATATGCATTTAATTTGGCATTTTCTGATATTTCTATTGAGGCATTAGCTCTAAAAATTTTATCATCTATACTGCCCTCTTTTTTTAATCTCTTTAATACTTCTACAGTTCTGTCATATATAGTATCATCTTTTAATTTTATCTCTGTATAAAAATTATCATCTTTTTTATATTCTTTAAAAGTTACAATATCATTATTAGAGAAATCTATAAGATTACTGTCTTTTAATGAAACTGCAACTATATTAAAATCATTTCTATTAATTAAAGGTGCAGTTTGTTCAGCTATATAATAATACATAGCATCTTCTGCCTTCATTCTGCTTACTTCAAAACTTATATCTGTGTATGCTTTTGAATATAATGAGCCTCTTCTTATATTATTACCTGAACATGATATTATAATTATTAATAACAATATAATAAAAATATATAGCTTGTTTTTTTTCATGATTTATAATAAATTATCCTTTAATGTATTAACTATTTTAACTTATCATAGTTAATATTTGTAAAATCATAATTTGAAATACTTTTAAATTAATAGATAAAATTAAATATTGGAGACTTTATATTGAATATTAAAGCATTTATATTGTTATTACTATTAATTATGTTTGCATCTTGTCAAAAAAAACAGGATAATTTTTTAGAAGATATGGCTTCTCTGGATAAGGCATATATGGATACATTATTGATTATAAGAGATGTTAATAATAATGACAGAAAGGTGGCTATAGAAAAATTTATTATAGTGTGGAATGACTTTAAGAAAAAATACTACAATATCAATACAGAAGACCCACAATGGAAAACTGATTTTGACAGTTTGCAGGATATATTAATACGCTCTCACTACTATATATCAAGCAAAGAAGATGAAAGTGCAGGGTATTCCATACTACATGATATTAAATATGTATTATCCGATTTAAGAAAAAGAAATAATGTTAATTGGTTTTTTGATAATTTAAACTCCATATACAAAATAGCATACAGAATGGGAGAACTATCAAAAATATATAATACATCTAATACAGTACTTACTCAGGAAGAAGAAGAAAAATTAATTGTAGTTTATTATCTGCTTGATGAAGCTACTAAAACCACAATAGCTGAATTTGATAAAAGCAATATACATCTGCTTCATCTTTCTCAGCAGCAGCTTGGAACGCTTAAACATAATATAGAAACTATAGATGATTTAGTTAAATCAATAGGAAATGATTTGTTCTCAAAAAAATATAATAATATATCCAATATATCTGAAAGTATTTTAAATATATATTTTAACTCTCTTCAAATAATAAGAGGTTAAATAAATATATAATCTATAAGGAATAATATTTATGAAAGGTTTTTGCATTGTAAATAAACCTATAGGCATAACTTCATTTGACGCTATAAGACAGGTAAAAAAGATATTAAGGGAAAAAGAAAACATAATAGAAAAAAAAATAGGTCATGCAGGTACATTAGACCCTTTTGCAAATGGAGTTTTAATACTGGCATTTGGAAGATATACTAAATTATTTTTCTTATTTGATGACATGCCTAAGGAATATACTGCATTGGGAGTATTTGGTGAAATGAGAGATACCGATGATGTAGAAGGTAATATAATAAAAAAATCTGATATAAATAATAAATTAAGTTTTGAAGAATTAGAAAAAATTATAAAAGAAAATTTTAAAGGAAATATTTTGCAGAAACCTCCTACATATAGTGCTAAAAAAATTAATGGAAAAAGAGCTTATGATTTGGCAAGGGATAATCAAAGTTTTGAATTGAAAGCTTCTGAAGTATGTATTAACAGCATTGAATTATTAGAATATGATTATCCATATTTCAAAATAAAAACTTCAGTAAGCAAAGGTACTTATATAAGGTCTATAATAAGGGATATAGGAAATATAACAGGTAACTTAGCCTATACAAAAGAATTAACAAGAGTATCTATAGGAAATTACAATATCAATATAGCCTGCACTATAGAGGATATAGAAAAAACAAAATACTCTCATTTTTTGAAATGTTCAATGAC
>NZ_JQIU01000008.1:744442-768174 GCF_002379365.1 Brachyspira sp. G79
ATAGAAATAAAAATAAATATTTTAGCATTGACTGATAATAAAGAAAATCTTCTAGCAATTATAGAAAAAAAAGATAAGAATGTTTACTCTTTTATAGATGTCTGATAAATTTGAAATATTTATGTTATTTTTTTATTAAAAAAAATTTAAAAAATAAACCGCTTTTGTGGGATGAACAAAGCGGCTTATTACAAATATAGTTATTGGGGGGTAGTCCAATCAACTAAATATATTATCGACTGCATAAAAATTAACTTTAGTATTTTTATAAAAAATAACAAAATTATATAAATTTTTAACAATAAAAAACCGTTGGTATTTAGTAATTTAAATACCAACGGAACTTTATACATAAGTAAATATTTTTTAATTTATTTTAAGCAAGTGCTTTTTTAGCTACTTCAACTACAGCTTCAAATGCTTTGTAATCATCAATAGCCAAATTAGATAAAGCCTTTCTGTCTATTATAACATTAGCTTTTTTAAGTCCGTTAATGAACTTACTGTAAGATATACCTAAAGGTCTGCATGCTGCATTGATTCTTAAAGTCCATAAACGTCTCATCATTCTTTTTTTCTGTCTTCTGTCACGATAAGCGTATTTTAATCCTCTTATTACAGCTTCTTTAGCCTGTTTCATTTGTTTACTATGAGAACCATAGTAACCTTTAGCCATCTTTAATATTTTTTTAACTTTTTTCTTTCTTACTACACCGCTAACTGCTCTCATTCTGCTCTCCTTTTATTATCTGCCATAAGGCATTAATCTTGGCATTTCTAACATATTAGTATCATCAGCTATTCTTGCTTTACGATACTTTCTTTTAGTGTCAGGTCTTTTGCTTAAGAATTTGTGGCTGCCAAATGCATGAGCAAATTTTACTTTACCTGTTTTAGAAAATCTAAAACGTTTTTTTGCACCGCTTTTTGTTTTTAATTTTTGTTTCATAAACTAATATCCTTTAAAATTATATTTACTGTATGCTCAATCTATACGTATGATAAGTACATATAGCTAGTGGGCTATTTAATTATAAAATAATTATTCTTCTGTATTTTCAGGAACTTCATTCTTTTCAGAAGAGTTTTCCAAATCAGAAGAAGTTTTTTTCATTTTTACTGGATTAAGCACTGCAGACAAATTTTTACCTTCTAATTTAGCAGGTTTTTCTGTAGCAGCTTCATTTTCCAAATCCTGTATAATTTTATTGATAAGGTCATAGCCGAATTCAGTATGAGCCATTTCCCTACCCCTAAACATTATAGTAATTTTTACCTTATTACCTTCTTCTAAGAATTCACGAATATGCTTCATTTTAAAGTTATAATCATGTATGCTTATCTGAGGTCGCATCTTGATTTCTTTAAGCTGCACCAACTTCTGTTTTTTCTTAGCTTCTTTACTCTTTTTTTGAATATCAAATTTATACTTACCATAATTGATAATCTTACAAACAGGAGGCTCTGCTGTTGGAACAATTTCTACCAAGTCCGAACCTTCCTCTTTAGCTAATGCAAGAGCATCTTTAATACTCATTACACCAAGACTTCCTCTCTCATCATGCACAACTCTAACTTCTGGTGCAGTAATAAATTGATTAATTCTCTCTCCTTCTTTTTTTACTGTTGCCATTATTTATCTACCTCATTTAGTAGTAAATATAGAATCATTCATTCTCTCCTTAGATTCTTTTTTGAGTTTCTCTATAAACTCATTTAAATCCATATCTTTAATTTCTTGCGAAGAACGTGTCCTAATAGATAATTTACCATTGGAAACTTCTTCTGCTCCTATTATAACTGTATACGGAGTTCTTTGCAAGCGATATTTTTTAATCTTAGTACCTAAATTCTCATTTCCTTCATCTACTTCTACTCTAAAGCCTGCCTCTTTTAATGCTTTAGCAACTTCATTAACTCTGTCAATCTGAGATTTTTCATCAAGAACATTAACAACAGCCACTTGTAAAGGTGAAAGCCATAATGGGAATTTACCATTATAATGCTCAACCAATATACCTATAAAACGCTCCATTGATCCCAATATAGCCCTATGAAGCATTACTGGAGTATGTTTTCTGCCGTCTTTACCTTCATAGCTTATCTCAAATCTCATAGGAAGTGAGAAGTCAACCTGTAAAGTACCGCATTGCCAGTTTCTGTCAAGAACATCTTTAATATTAAAATCTATCTTAGGGCCATAAAAAGCTCCGTCTCCTTCATTAATTTTATACTTTATACCAAGTTTATCCAAAGCATTAATTAATGATTTAGTAGCAAGCTCCCAAATCTCATCGCTTCCTATTGATTTGGCAGGTCTTGTAGAAACAAATATTTCAAAGTTCTCGAAACCAAAGTCTTTATATACAGATAAATAATATTCAATAGTATTAATAATTTCATCGCCTAGCTGCTCTTCAGTACAGAATATATGGGCATCATCTTGAGTAAATGCTCTAACTCTAAAAAGTCCATGCAAAGCTCCTGAAAGCTCATGCCTGTGTACAAAACCTAATTCTGCAACTCTTAAAGGCAAATCTCTATAGCTATGTATATTAGAATTATAAACAATCAAACCACCAGGGCAATTCATAGGTTTTACAGCGTATTTAGTTTCATCAATCTCTGTAAAATACATATTTTCTTTATAATTATCCCAGTGTCCGCTTCTATGCCATAATTCTTCATTAAGAATAGCTGGAGTTTTTATTTCAACATATCCACGTTTATCATTTTCATTTCTTATATAGGATTCTACTGCTTTATAAATAACCATTCCTCTAGGATGCCAGAAAGGAAAACCAGGTCCTTCCTCATGGAAACTAAATAAGTTTAATTCTTTACCTAATTTTCTATGATCTCTTTCTTTAGCTTCCTTGAGTTTTTTTAGATATTTATCCAAAGCCTCTTTACTTTCAAAAGCTGTACCATATATACGGGAAAGCATTTTATTATTAGAATCTCCTCTCCAATAACTTCCAGCTACAGACATGAGTTTGTATGATTTTATATATCCAGTAGAAGGAACATGAGGACCGCGGCAAAGATCTATAAAATCTCCCTGCTCATAAAAAGACACTGTATCAGCGTCTATACCTTCTATAATTTCAACTTTATAAGGTTCATTAGTTTTTTTAAAATACTCTATAGCCTCATTTTTGTTCATTACTTTTCTTACTACAGGTATATTTTCTTTAATGATTTTTTTCATTTCATCTTCTATTTTTGGAAGATCCTCTTCTGTAAAAGGTTTTTCTGCATCAAAGTCATAATAAAATCCATCTTTTATTGCAGGACCTATGGTAACCTGAGTATTAGGATAAAGCCTTCTAACAGCCTGAGCCATCAAATGGCTTGTAGAGTGTCTCAAAACTTCAAGTCCTTCATCGGTGGTTGTAAGTATCAATTCTAAATCGCCGTCTGTTTCAGGCGTATATGTAAGGTCAACTTCTTTTCCATTAAATTTAGCAGCTACTGCATCTTTGGAATCTTTTTTAGCATTTTGTTTAAGGAAGTCTAATAGAGACTCTCCATTGGACAAATCATAGGACTGTCCTAAATAATTAATTTTTGACATTATAACACCTCTTGAATTGATACTTCTATTTGCATAGAAAAACTTATGCAAATATTTTGAAATATTATAACATATATAAAAACAATAGTCAACAAATCATATAAGTCAATTATTAAAATTATATAAAAATAATTTAAATTAGTAATATAGTTTTATTTTATGTATAATTTGTAGGCTGTCATTTTTAATATTTTATTTGATTTGTAAATAATATTTTTTGAATTATAACTATATAAAAAATAAGTATTTTTATTGAAAAAATATTATTTTTACTATATTATTAATAAGTATTTTTTATAATTTTTAAAAAAGAATAAGGAGAAGAATATGGTTAAATTCTCAGATTTAGGTCTTGTTAATAGCAGAGACCTTTTTAAAAAAGCTATAAGCGGCGGTTATGCAATACCTGCATTTAACTTTAATAATATGGAACAACTTCAGGCTATAGTTCAGGCTTGTGTAGAAACTAAAAGCCCTGTTATTATTCAAGTATCTTCAGGAGCTAGAAAATATGCTAATCAAACATTATTAAGATATATGGCTCAAGGCGCTGTTGAATACGCTAAAGAATTAGGTGTTAATGTTCCTATAGTTTTACACCTTGACCATGGCGACAGTTTAGAGCTTTGCAAAAGCTGTATTGAATATGGTTTCTCTTCTGTTATGATAGACGGAAGTCATTATGATTACAACAAAAATGTAGAACTTACTAGAAGCGTTGTTGAATATGCTCATAAATATGATGTTACTGTAGAGGGTGAATTAGGAGTACTTGCTGGTGTTGAAGACGACGTTTCTGCTGAACATCATACTTATACTCAGCCTGAAGAAGTGGAAGATTTTGTTAAAAAAACAGGCGTTGATTCTCTTGCTATTTCTATAGGTACTAGTCATGGTGCTTATAAATTCAAACCTGGTCAAAATCCAGAAATAAGATTAGATATTCTTAAAGAAATTGAGAAAAAAATTCCTGGATTTCCTATAGTTTTACATGGTTCTTCAAGTGTACCTCAAGAATATGTTAAAATGATTAATGAATACGGCGGTAAATTAGATGATGCTATAGGTATTCCAGAAGAACAATTAAGAGAAGCTTCAAAAAGTGCAGTTTGTAAAATTAATATTGATAGCGATTCAAGACTTGCTATGACTGCAGCTATTAGAAAAGTATTCCATGACAATCCTAAAGAATTCGACCCTAGAAAATATTTAGGACCTGCTCGTGACGAAATGAAAAAACTGTACATGCATAAAATTAATAATGTATTAGGTTCTAATGGAAAAATATAATTTTAATAATTTTCATAAAAAAAATTAATAAAGGAGATAACGTGGGAAAACAGCATAGAAAAGTAGTTAAACGCAAAAGAGCTTTAAGAAGAATAAGAAGACAAAAAGATGCTCTAAATGCTAAAACTAAATAATTATTAAATTAATAATTATTAAAAAAATTAAAGGGTATGAGTTTATTCTTATGCCCTTAATTTTTTAACAAAATATAAAATATATATAATTAAATAAAAAGGAAATAAAATGAAAAAGTATATATTAATAATATCATTATTTGTTATGCTTATATCATGCGAAAAACAAATTAATAGATCTCCACTTGCACTTCAAACAGATTTTGGAAGAAAAGACAATGCCGTTGCAAGTATGTACGGAGTAGCTTTAACTGTAGATAAAGATTTAAAAGTTTATGACCTTACACATGAAATACCAGCATTTAATATATGGGAGGCTGCTTTGAGATTAGACCAAACAGCAAGATATTGGCCTGAAGGAACTGTATTTGTTAATGTTGTAGACCCAGGAGTTGGTACCGAAAGAAAATCTGTTGTTATGAAAACCACCAATAATTATTATTTTGTAACCCCAGATAACGGCTCTTTAACTTTTGTTGCCGAAAGTTTAGGAGTAGAAGAAGTAAGAGAGATTGATGAAGCAGTAAATAGACTTACGAACTCTCAGGAATCATACACTTTTCATGGCAGAGATGTTTATGTGTATACAGGAGCAAGACTAGCTTCAAAACAAATAACTTTTGAACAAGTTGGAAAATCATTGGGAACTAATATAAAAAAAATAGATTATCAAAAACCAAAATATGAAGAAGGTAAATTCTTTGCTAATATTCCTATACTTGATGTACAATATGGAAATGTATGGACTTCCCTCCCTCGTCAATTAATGCTTGAAAATGGCATACAGGTCGGAGATATTTTAAATGTTTCTATATACAATGGAAATAATTTAGTATGGAATGGAGATATTAAGCTTGTTAATACTTTTGGAGATGTAGATGAAGGCGATAATATGGCATATTTTAATTCAGAACTTAATTTTTCTGTTGCTATTAATATGGGAAATTTCTCTGATAGGTACAAAGTTGAGAGCGGTCCAGATTGGAGTATAGAAATAATAAAAAAATAGCATATTTATTTTTTATTATTTAACATACATGCCGAATTTTTCCAAATACATATAGTTATAGTAATACTGCAAAGCAAGATATATCAACTTTGCAGTGTTACTGAAAACTCCATTTATTTTTCAACTATAATAAGTACTACAATTAGTACAATTTTTTTATTTTGTTTAAATGATTTCATACTGCATTAAAAACAAAAAATAATATAGAAAATTTCTATAATAAAATCATACTATATATTTTAGAATTTACTATATAAAACTACCAAATTCCAGCAGCCATATTATACATATACATACTTTACAAATATCTATTTACATGGTTTAATTATGTTAACAAAATATATTTATCGGAAATATTATCATGGGAAAAACTTCATTAAAAGATATAATAAAAGTAAGTAAAGATTTGAACTCAAAATATAATCATAATATAGAAAAATTGGATATAAACAAAGAATTAGAAATATCAACTGACAGCAGAGATGGTTTTGACAGTACTAAATTATTTTTAGCAATAAAAGGGGAAAAGTTTAATGGAAACAAATTCGCATTAGAAACATACAATAAAGGATGCAGATATTTTATTTTAAGCGATGAAACTATAAATATGCCAGATGATGCTGCAGTTTTTTTATACTGATGATACAATACTTTTTTTTATAAAGCTTGCTAGAGAATATAGAAGAAGATTTAATATACCTATAATATCAATAACAGGAAGCTGCGGGAAAACTACTACTAAAGAATTAACTCATCTTTTTTTATCTACAAAATATAAAGCATTAAAAACAGAAGGAAATTTTAATAATGAAATAGGAGTACCAAAAACAATATTTAATTTAGATAGTAGTTATGAAATAGCAGTTATTGAAGCTGGAATGAATCATAAAAATGAACTTCTAAGAATATCTGAATGTATAGAAGCAAATACCGTTATAATAAACAATGTTGAACCTGTACATATTGCTCATCTTGGCTCTATAGAAGATATTGCCTATGCTAAAGCAGAACTTTTTAATCATACTAGAGAAAATGCTAATGTTGTAATAAATAAAAATACTAATTGTGCTGATATCTTAAAAAAAGAGGCTGAAAGGAACAACATAAAAAATATAATAGAAGCTGATATAAAAGAGATAGTAAAAAAAGATGATAATACTTTTGAATATAAAGGAATAATTTTTAAGCATAATTTAGTTGGAGATTTTAATTTGTATAATGTGCTTTCTGCATTAAAGGCAGCAGAGATTTATAACATAGACTTAAAAAAATGTGCGGATATTTTAATAAATTATGAATCACAAAAAAATAGAATGCAGATAATTAATATAAAAGGATGTAATGTTATTAATGACTGTTATAATTCTAATCCTTCTGCATTGAAAAATATGCTTAAATATTTATCTCAGAGAAAGGAATCAAAAAAAATTGCTGTGATAGGCGATATGCTTGAAACAGAAACTGAAAACTCATCTTATCATAAAGAAATAGGAAATACTATAAATGAACTAAAAAATATCAATACAGTTATAGCAGTAGGAGAGCATTCAAAAGATATTTATAATACTGTTAATTGTGAGAGATATTATTTTGAAAATGCTGAAAGTGCTATAGAAAAAGTAAAAGAGTTCTTAAAATATGATACTACAATACTTATAAAGGCTTCACTAGGTATGGGATTTGCTGTGATAATAGATAGTATAAAAGAGAATAAGTAAAAATGAATAACTTAATTCAAAATAATTCTATAATAGCTTTTATTTTATTAGATGATAAAAACTTTAACGACTTTTCAAATCAATTAAAAGAAGATTGGAATATTGATATAAAAATAGTATCTTATAATAATAAAAATACATTTACTATTGATAACATTTATTTTGAATATGAGCTAGCCCATTTTAAAGTACCTGATAAAGAGGCTGAGATATTGATCAATTACAATGACATAGATATTACAACAAAAGAAAAAATATTAAATCACAAATCATTTGTATCTATTAATGCTAATTCAAAAAATATAAGTTTCAAAGATACGTCCTTAAATTTTAGTAAGATAATATATTCTATAATAAAACAAAATAATGTATCAGCCATTTTAATAGGTGAAATTAATCTTCTTATTTCCAATAATACATATTTATCTGAAATGGAAGAATATATAAAAAATAATAAATACTTCCCTACTCGTTTATGGGTAAGAGTGGATATTTTTTCAGATAACAACGGTAATCATGCATTCACTGAAGGACTTAAAAATTTTGGTAAATATGAGGTTATGGCTTACAAAACTGCAAGAGATGCAAAAAGTATAATCAATCTGCTTACAATTTTATCAAGAAGCATTATAGAAAACAATCTTAATCTTGAAGACGGAAACACTATGCAGACAGATGATGATTATATAGGTATGTTTAAATTCTTTGATAATAAATTTATAATGCTTGAAAAAAACTTAAAAGACATAAATAAGAATCAATAGTCTATTTCTTTAAATAGACTTGTTTTAAAAGTACTTGACAAGATTATATATAAAATTTTGATAATATTTTACATGTTTATAATTTATTATTTTAGTGTATAAATACGCAGTCCTTCGCTTGCTTACGGCACAGCAAAAGAAGTGTGGGTATGGCACGACTGTGTGCTTCGCAGCAAAGCCCTGCAAATATTTTAAATTAAAAAAATTAGTTTTGACAAATTATAATTGTTTAGGTATATTAAAAATAAGGCTTCTCTCTTCTATATGAAACTATAAAGAGAAAAGCCTTAATTTTTATATTAATATTTTATTATGGTATCACATATCCCACTTCTTCTTCACCGTACATATCTCTATACTGAACCCTTACATTCAAAGCTCTAAACTGTCCAGACTGAGAGAGATTTTTAAAACTGCTGTAATATATATAGTATCTTCCAAAATTAATATTTTTCATTCTCTCAAGTTCTGCCGAATAATTGACAGATAAATCAGCATTTATAGTATATCCGTATGTATTTTTTGTCATCAAGTCTAGAAAATAATTAGACTTTTCAGCACCTATGTAAACCTGATTTAAAGATATAGCATTATTTTTGGCAAAGCTAGCAATATCGCTGAAGTTCATCATATTAAATACTTCATCATCAGGACTGCTTACTGTAAAGTGTATTATAGCTGTTTTCTTAAAGCTGTTTCCTGCAAGTCTTACAGCCTCATAATAAGCATCATCTAAAGCAGATATTCCACCTGCAAAATGGAAGTTATTTGCATTTTCAAGTATTCTTAAATTTCTTGCATCATAATTATCCGCCTTATAAACCTGATCATTATAATGTATAACCAAAACTTCATCATTTCCTTGTAAGTTCATAGTAAAGTTGCTGATTTCTTCTTTTATTCTGTTTTCATAAGGTTTTGCTGCTGCACTATCTTCTATCAAATATACAAATCTATACTCATGAAGTTCTGGTGCATCATAAAAACCAACTTTATAATCAACACTTGAGTTTTCTTTAACAAAGAAATTATCAGCAGTAAGCCCTATAACAGGATTAGCCATTCTGTCTCTTACTGTAACAGAAGCAACAACCACAGGGAATTTATTTAAATATTCTCTGTCTACAAACACATCTAAATTAGCATAATACTCTTCTTTTCTAGTATACACATCAACTCTTCCAGACATAAAATCCGTAAGATATATATCCCCATTAGGTCCTTCTGATACTGATGTAGGAGTAGCTGTATATCTTTCAGAATTATTAAATATAGTAAAAGTATCAGCATTTACATCATAATAAAAAACTTTGCTTCCGTCAGCTATATAGAGGTTTCCATCTTTAGCAAAAGAAAGTCCTCTAGGCTCATTAAATAAAGCATGTTTAATAGTTTTTATATAATTTCCGTTAAGGTCAAACTGCTGTACTCTTTTATTTCCCATATCAGCAATATATATATACTGACTATTTACTACTATACCAGCAGGAGAAAATAATTCACCTTCATTTTCACCAAGTTTTCCAAAGCTGTATAAGAAATTGCCTTCTATATCAAATACCACTATTCTATTATTTCCAGTATCAGAAACATACAAATTACCATCATTATCGGCAAAAACAGAAGAAGGTCCTAAAAGCTGACCATCTCCAATACCAGATACTCCTATATTAGTAATATAGCTTCCATTAGAATCATATTTAAATATTTTATCTCTTTTAGTATTTGCTATATATATATTTCCGCTATTATCAATAGTAAAACCTCTAGGATTTTCAAGTTTTTCATAAGGATAAACTCTTGCTATAAATTGCAAAGCCTTTCTCCACCAGCTTGGCTGAACAACTTCAAGCCTTTTACCATAAGATATTTTATTAAGCAGATTCCCATTAACATCAAATCTTTTTAAAGATGAATCACTGTAATCAAGAACATATAAAGTTCCGTCAGACATAGTTTGTATCTGTATAGGCTGATTAATATTTTTTAGGAAATTAGCATTAGTAGAAAATGCTTTCAAATAAATAAAATTACTAAGTATATCTTTTTGCTCTTCTACAGCATTAGCAGAATCGTACTTATTAATTTTAGAAAGTATTATAGGGTCTTCATATCCCATTCTTGCAATATTAAGCCATTCATTAATAGCCAAAGACATATATCCAGCTTTATATAATGATTTGCTATACCAATACCTTATAAACTTATCAGTAGGATTAGTATTAAGAGAGTTTCTAAAACTAGCTATAGCAGCATCATAACGTTCTTGATTATAATAATGCACCCCTCTTAATAGCTCTCTGTATGAGTCATAAGTTTCTGTGTTTACATAATACGGAGTTTTATCAAATGTGTATGAAAGCGGTATAACTGTCAAAAAAAACACTATGACCGCTAGAAGTTTTACTCTCATAAATCCTCTTTTATAGTGTGTGATATTTTTGGTTTATAATAGTGAACAAAAGCCCGCTATCGGGATTGAACCGATGACCCTCACCTTACCATGGTGATGCTCTACCTGCTGAGCTAAGCGGGCAGCTTTGTAAAATATTATAAAATTACAGAATAAAAAAGTCAAGCAAACTAATTATTTTTTAGTTATGTTAACTTTACTTTATATATCCTATAATATTTTTAACATAATTCTGTGTTTCCTCAATATTAGGAATCCTTTTAAGTCTGTCAACCAAATTAGGTCCTGCATTATAAGCAGAAAGCGACAAATCAAGTCTTCCGTCATATCTGTTTAACATTTGAGATAAATACTTGCTTCCAGCCATAATATTAGTATATGGGTCTTTAAGCATTTCTTTATCTGTAACACCTAGATCAACACCAGTTTGTGGCATTATCTGCATCAAACCTACAGCACCCTTATGACTAACGGCATTTGGTACATAGTTTGATTCCTGTTTTATAACAGCTTTAATCAAATTCTCAGGCAAAGAATATTTTTCAGCTGCCTCTTTAATTATATCATCATACTTAGTAGGGAAACTTTCTACTGAAGCCTTTTTATATGCATTAATAGCCTTAGCAAAATTATTTGTATTTTCTTCATAAACTCCAAAAGATATTTTTCCTTTGAAAGAATCTGAAGAAGTATCTCCATTAATAACTTTGCCGTTATCTAATTTTTTATTAGTATCATTAATAAGAGAACCGTCCAAATCATTATTAGCCTCTACACTATTAACCTTATTTTCAGCCATAGCCTCATTTAAATGTTCAGCGAATGGTTTTGAAGGAAGCGGAGTATTAATAGGGGCAAATCCAAGTTTATTAAAGGTTTCTTGAATCTCCCCTATTCTTGATTGTATTCTTTGTACAGATTCTATCATAATAATACCTCTTAAATATCATAAGCATCGCCAGCAACATATTCTTTCTTCCACTCGTCCAGCTTAGCCTGTTCTTCTTTATTCATTAACTTTTTATATTCTAATAATTTCTTTTCTTTTAGTAATTCAACAGCCCTTCTCTGTCTTGAAGCCTCCTGTAAGATTTCCTGTCTTCTTCTAAGCTCCACACTAATTTCAGCCATATTATCTTCATGTATAGATATTTGAGAGTTCAAAGCTGTTATATACTCTCCCAAATAAATACTCATAGAAAGCATTTCATTATCATCTTCTATGCTGTCAACATATCTTATGCCGTCATCTATTTTAAGTAAGCAGTTATCCTTTCCGTCACGCTCCTTATTATATTCAGCAGAAACTTCAGCAACCTCAGCCTGCCTTTGTTTTTCTATATTTTTTCTAAGTTTATATAAAGGCTCCAAATTAAAATTAAATTTCTTCATACAGCAATAAATCCAACAATTTTTAATTTACCTAAAGTATAACAACATCATTATTAGCATATTCTACATTGTCGGAAATATTTGTTCTGTCTTCTGCTCTTTTTACATCTCCGCTGTTTACTAAATCCTCTTCTATCTCTTCCTGCGAATAGAACATAGATAAAAGAGCCTCTTTACTGTCAGCAAAACTAGAAACTTCATATACGTCCTGCTGCAAATATCTATCCATCATAGGCTTATAATCAATAGCTCTGTCAACATCTGGCATACTACCCTTAGCATAACCGCCAATCATTATAAGTTCTTTAGCTTCATTATAATCGGCACTCATCTTTAAAAATTCCCTTGCTGCCTTTTTATGCATATTGGAAACCACTTCATTCATAATCCTTGATATGCTTTTATTAACATCAATAGCAGGGAAATGCCCTCTATTGGCTAAATCTCTTGATAAAACTATATGACCGTCCAATATACCTCTAACAGTATCAGTAATAGGTTCGTCCAAATCATCACCTTCAACTAATACATTATAAAAAGCAGTAATAGTCCCTTTATTAGAAGTACCTGTACGCTCCAAAAGTTTAGCAAGCTCTGAAAATACACTTGGAGTATACCCCCTAGTTGTAGGAGGCTCACCTCTTGAAAGTCCAATCTCTCTTTGAGCCAAAGCAAAACGTGTTACAGAATCCACCATAAACATAACATTTTTGCCTTTATCTCTAAAATATTCGGCTATAGTAGTGGCAGTATATGCAGCACGTACTCTCAAAAGCGGGGCATCATCACTTGTAGCAACTACTAATACACTTCTTTTTAATCCCTCTTCTCCTAGGTCTCTTTCTATAAAATCTCTTACCTCTCTTCTTCTTTCACCAATTAAAGCTATAACATTAACATCAGCATTGGTATTTCTAGCTATCATAGACAAAAGTGTAGATTTACCAACACCAGTACCGCTCATTATAGCCATACGCTGACCTTGACCTACAGTAAGAAGCCCGTCTATAGCCCTAACACCAGTTTGTATATGCTTTTTTATTCTAGGTCTGTTCATAGGGTTTACAGCATTATGAGATACTGCAACTGGAGTTTCATAAAAATTATGTCCGCCTCCTGCAAGAGGTTTTCCTCTGGCATCTAAAACTGTACCTAATATCTCATCGCAGCACATAACTGATAAAGGTCTTTCAAAAGAATAAACCATATTACCAAAAGTTATTCCATTAACAGGTCCGTAAGTAGCTAAAAGAACATCTTGATTTCTAAAACCTATAGCTTCCGCATCAAGATAAGTGTCATCATTCATATATATACGGCACATATCCCCAAGTTTGCAAAATGGTCCCTCACTTATTACTAAAGAACCTATAACTTCTTTAACCTTTCCGTAAGATTTTAATAAAGCAACATCATCAACTACTTTTCTGTACTTGTCAAATGTCTTTCTTACTTCTTTAATGAAATCTACATTTTCATCTTTTATCATCAGCAAGCCCTATTACAAATTAATATCAAAAATATTTTAATTAACAATATCTTAATTAAAAACCTTTTATAGGTTCAACTTCTTTAATAGCAGTTTCTATCTCATTAAGCTGAGTATTTATTCTAGCATCAATATCACCGAAGTCAGTTTCTATCATACAACCGCCAACATCAACATTAGGGTCCTCAAGTACTGTTACACCTTCTATCTTATCAAGCATTTGATAAAACTCATCTTTATGTCTAGCGGAAACTTCCAAATCATCAATATTAACTCTAATAGTGATTTTTGTTCTTCCTTTAATTCTTCTTAAAGCTTCCTGAATATTTCTAATAACTATACCTTTATCTCTTTCTGTAAGCATTTTTACTACACGCTTAGCTATAAGTACAGCTACTTCAATAACCTGAGCTTCTGCTGCATCTATTATTTCATTTCTTTTATTAATAGTCTCAGCTAATATCTTTTTCATTTTTTCTGTTAATTTAATCAAATCATTATTACTGTCAGAAAAAGATTTCTCAAAGCCTTCATCATATCCTTTAGCATAACCTTCTTTGTATGCAGCATCTTTAATAGATTCAGATTCGCTTTGTATTTTTTCTTTTTCAGCATTGGCATCTTGTATTATCCTTGAAGCGTCAACTTTAGCCTGTTCGGAAATAACATGTGCCTCATTTTGTTTTGATTTAAATATTTCAAAAGCCTGAGTTTTAGCATCTTCAATAATTCTGTCCGCTTCATCAACAGCCTTTCTTCTCATATCTCTCAAATCTTCTTCCCACTGAGCTCTAAGTCCTGCAATCTCAGCTTCAATCTCTTCAATAGAAGGACCTTTATATTCCTCCTGAGACTCTTCATAATCGAGTTCTTCTTGTGATTTATGATGAGGTACAGCAATATTAACTTTTTGAGTAAGCTCTACAATACTTTTAGATTTAAAAACCTTTTCTGGCATAATTTAAACTCCATAATATTAATAATCAAGCATATATTTTTACATCATACAACCATTTCATCTTCACCAGCACGGGCAACAACAATATCACCTTGTTCTTCAAGTTTACGTATGATATTAACGATTTTCTGCTGTGCTTCTTCAACATCTTTAAGACGAACAGGTCCCATAAAGTCCATATCCTCTTTAAGCAATGCAGCAGCACGTTTGGACATGTTTCTGTAAACTTTATCCTGAGCATCTGTATCAACACTTTTAAGTGCTTTAGCTAAATCGCTTGAATCAACTTCACGAAGTACTTTCTGTATAGCTCTGTCATCAAGTAAAACGATATCTTCAAATACAAACATACGTTTCTTGATCTCTTCTGCAAGTTCTGGATCATCTTCTTCCAAGCTCTCGATAATACTTTTCTCAGTAGATCTGTCAACACTGTTAATGATTTCTACTATAGAATCTATACCGCCTGCAGAAGTAAAGTCTTCACTAGCAAGAGTAGAAAGTTTTCTTTCAAGTACCCTTTCAACCTCTCTTAAAACCTCTGGAGAAGTTCTGTCCATTATGGCAATACGCTTAGCTACATCAGGCTGTATTTCTGTAGGTAAAGCACCTAATATACTAGCAGCTTTTTGAGCTTCCAAATATGCCAAAATAAGTGCTATAGTCTGAGGGTGTTCACCTTGTATGAAGTTAAGCAAGTGAGCTGGGTCTGTACGGCGTATAAAATCAAAAGGTCTTACCTGTAATGAAGAAGTAAGTCTGTTTATGATATCGCTTGCCTTCTGACTTCCTACAGATCTTTCAAGCAAGTCTCTTGCATAATCTATACCGCCTTGAGTTATAAAGTCCTGAGCTATCATCATCTCTTGGAATTCTCTAAATACTGCATCCTTATCAGCAGCTTCTATATTTTCAAGTCTCGCAATATCAAATGTTATTTGTTCTATCTCTTCTTCCCTTAAATGTTTGAATATTTCACTTGAAGTTTCCATTCCTAGGGATACTAAGAATATAGCAACCTTTTGACGACCGCTCAAAACACGTTGTTTTTTATCTTTTTCTTTTTCTGCAGCCATAATTTTTTCTCCTAATTTTTATATTTATAACTCAATTTTTTAATTTACAATTTTATCAATTAACTCTTATCATCTGCCATCCAAGTACGAAGCAGCTGAGCAACGTCATCTGGTCTTTCATGGCTTACACGTATAACTTCGTCCATAAGTTTTTTACGTGCAGCATCTTCCAAACTCATTTCGCTTATAGGCTCTTCATTAGCATTCATCATAGCCTGTCTACGCATTTCCATTTGTTTGCGTTCAAGCTCTTCTTCTCTAAGTCTGCGTCTTCTAGCAAGCTCTTTCTGTATAGCTCTTATTACTAATGCTAATACAAACAATATAAGTAAAGAAATCATTGTTATTATTAATGTTTTCTTTATAAATCTATCACGCATAAGTTTAGCATCTTCAGCATTGAATCTGTCCCAATGGTCAAACTGAATATGTGTTACACTTACTTGGTCTCCTCTTTTCAAATCATAACCTATAGCCGCTTGTACCAATGATGTAACATTTCTTATCTCTTCTGTTGTTACTGGGTGATACTCTCTTACATAACTGTTGCCATTAGTAATTACTGGATCTCCATTAACATCATAAACCTTTGTCCATCTTCCATCTAAAGCAACTGCTGCTGATATTTTACCTATTTGATAACTTCCTTTCTTAATAGCTTCATATCTTTTACTTAATTCATAATTGTCCTGTGAATCTGTTTTTGTGTATGTCTGCCATCTGTCACTTTTATCTTTATATCCCGGAGGTACATTTTCTTCAGCACCTGCAGCACCTTGAGGTATAAATTGCTGACCTTTCCAGTCTTCTGTTACTGTACGGCTTGATACTTGTACCTTATTAGTAAACTGACTGTCATCATAAGGTGTTGTAGGATCATCTTCTTTTAAGATTATTGGAAGAACCAAATTATTTGTTATACTAACATCGTCCCATATAAGTTCTAATGCTATTGTTGTTTCTACTCTGTTAGTATATATTCTTCCTAATGTTTGTCTTATTTTATTTTCTATATTTTTTCTTTCTCTGTCAACTATTTTTAACTCTTCCTGAGCTACTTTTAATTTTAAATTCGCAGCTTCATCTGTAAAATCTGTTAATACATAGCCTGTACTATCTGTAATTGTTACAAACTCTGGTTTTAATTTATCAACACCCATTGCTATTAACTGCTGTAAGCCTCTTACTGTTTTAGTGTCTCTTAAAACGTCCTCTTTAAAAGGCTGTGCTTTAATAACTACTGAAGCTGTAACTGGAGAATCTATATCAGTTAAATATTCTTTTTTAGGAAATGCTAAATCAACTGTAGCTTCCTGTACAAAATCTAATTTTGTTAAAAGCTGAGTGATAGCTTTGGTTAAAGATCTTCTTTTATTAATATCAAGTTCAACATCTGTTATACCAATACGAGGGGCATCAAATAATTCCCAGCCGTCTACTCCTGTAGGCATTCTTCCCTCTTTTACCAATTCTAATTCTGCTCTTGCTTTATCATTTTGATTATTAAGTGTGATAAAGCCGTTTCTGTACTGGTATTTTATGTTATTAGCATCTAAAACTGCTATAACATTTCTAGCGTCTTCCTGAGTCAATGCCTGCTGAAACAACAATGTTCCAGTTTTTCTTGATGTAAGCATTATTGTTGCAATTATCGCTCCAAGACCTACTACTAAAACACCTATTAACACAGCTTTTTGAAGTGTTGTTGTTTTAGAAAAAATATTTCTTATTTGACTTGTCAATTTATTTATAAAGTCCTGCATTAGAAACCACCTAATAAAAGTTATCTTTAGAAATTATCGGTTATAGTTATGTTTACTTTATAAAAAAATTATGTTTATATAGATGAGTTTACATAATTATTTTATCGTTTTATGAATATTAGTTTACATAATTATTTTTGTCAACAAGTAAACATAATATTTTTTGAATTTATGATGGACTTTTTAGATTTTTTTGATAAATTTAATTCGCATACATAAGTGTTAATATAGACTAACATTTTTTTATGAAATTTTCAACCAAATTCAAAGAAAATAATACACTTTGTTCCCTTACTTCATCTCTATTTCCAGAAAATATATTTTTATAAGCCTTAATATAACCTTCAGCTGATAAACATATCCATACCAAACCTACTGGTTTATCTTCACTTCCTCCAGAAGGTCCTGCTATACCGCTTATCGCTATTGATATATCGCTTCCCATTATCTTACGGCTGTTCTCTGCCATTTCAAGTACGCATTTCTCACTTACAGCCCCATATTTCTCCAATGTTTCCTCTTTTACATTTATCATTTTATGTTTTATTTCATTGGAATAAGTTACAAAAGAGCCTTCAAAACATTCTGATGAACCTGATACCGATGTTATATTAGCAGCAAATAATCCACCTGTGCATGACTCTGCTGATGTTATTTTTAAGCCTCTTTTTATAAGAAGTTCAACTACTTCTTTAGATTTTTCATAATTCATATAAATACTCCATGATTTATAATATATTAAAAACACAATAATCATAAAAAAATAAAATATTAACTATTTTTTTATTTGTCATTAATAGAAATTAGATTTGTCTCAAAACTAATTTTATTTATTAATTGTGGGGACTAGCCCCCCCACTTCTTTTGTTGGCACAAAGAAGCAAAAAGCCTACATTTTTGTATACTAAAATAATAAGTTATACAACATGTAAAACATTTTGTCTGTAATTTTTAAATAAATAATTTCATATTCAATCTTGTAAAGTAGTTTTAAAACAAGTCCATTAATTCTTCTTTTGTTTTTGATTTACATTTTTCTTTAGTCATAAAGTATTCTTAATTTTTTATAAAATACAGTATCTTCAAATATATTTCAATTTTTTATATAAAAATTATAAATTTATAAAAAAAAATATCAATTTAACAAAAAACCGATAACATTACTATTGACAATAATACTATTTAGTATATACTGTTTTCAGTAAATAAAAATTAAGAATAGGGGGATTAACTATGAATGAACAATTAGAAGCTATTTATAACAAAATAGTAAAAAGAAATCCTGGTGAAGCAGAATTTCACCAAGCAGTAAAAGAAGTATTAAACACTTTAGAAGTTGTATTAAAGAAAAAACCTCATTATGTTGAACAAAAAATAATTGAGAGAATGTGCGAACCTGAAAGACAAATAATGTTCAGAGTTCCTTGGATGGACGATAAAGGAGAAATACATGTAAATAGAGGATTCCGTGTACAATTTTCAAGTGTAATAGGACCTTACAAAGGAGGACTTCGCTTTCACCCATCTGTTTATTTAGGTATTATTAAATTCTTAAGTTTTGAACAAATATTTAAAAATGCTCTTACAGGCTTACCTATAGGCGGTGGTAAAGGAGGTTCAGACTTTGACCCTAAAGGAAAAAGTGATAATGAAGTTATGCGTTTCTGCCAAAGCTTTATGACAGAGCTTCAAAGACATATAGGTTATGATATTGATGTACCTGCTGGTGATATAGGAGTTGGAGGAAGAGAAATAGGTTATTTATTCGGACAGTATAAAAGACTTAAAAATAGATTTGAGCCAGGTGTATTAACAGGTAAAGGTTTAGGATACGGTGGTTCTTTAGTACGTACTGAAGCTACTGGATATGGACTTGTATATTTTACTGACCTTATGCTTAAAACTAATGGCAAAAACGGCTTTGAGGGTAAAAAAGTTGTAGTTTCTGGTTCTGGTAACGTTGCTATATATGCTATGGAAAAAGCTGCTCAATTAGGTGCTAAAGTTATTGCTTGTTCTGACTCTAATGGAGTTATTTATGATGAAAACGGTATTAATTTAGATACTGTTAAACGCTTAAAAGAAGTAGAAAGAAAAAGAATTAAAGAATATACTTCTGCCCATTCTTCTGCTAAATATATAGAAAACGGAAATATTTGGGATATCCCATGTGATATTGCTATGCCTTGTGCTACTCAAAATGAACTTAATGCTAAAAGTGCTGAAACACTAGTTAAAAATGGCTGTATCTCTGTTACTGAAGGAGCTAACATGCCTGCTACTCCTGAAGCTGTTGAAATATTCCAAAAAGCTGGCGTATTGTTCGCACCTGGAAAAGCTACAAATGCTGGTGGTGTTGCTACTTCTGCTTTGGAAATGCAGCAAAATGCTTCTATGGATAAATGGGATTTTGATTACACTGATAACAAACTTAAAAACATTATGACTAACATTCATAATACTTGTTATCAAACTGCTGAAGAATATGGTTGTAAAGGCGACTATTTGAAAGGTGCTAATATAGCAGGATTTGTTAAAGTAGCTGATATAATGATACCTTACGGTTTAGTTTAATACTTTATAGTTTTTGGTAATGCTGTTAGTATAAAAATACTGGCAGCATTATTTTTTTAACATTATATATTAAAAATATTAGACTTGTTTCAAAACTACTTGACAAGATTGAGTATAAAATTATTTATTTTAAAATTACTGACAAAATGTTTTACATGTTGTATAACTGATTATTTCAATATATAAACATGTAGTCTTTCGCTTGCCTACAGCACGCAGAGCGAGGCGGACAGCGTCCACCGAGTAGGTAGCTATTCGGCTGTGGTTTGGCACGACTGTGAAGTCCAAACTATAATTAAAAAATATTAAATTAAAAAACTATCAATATTAAGGAATTGGGTTTTGAAACAAGCCTATTACAATTTTTTATACCTATCAAAATTTTTAATTCATATAAGAAAAATTATTTATATGAAGAAATACGAATTTAATATTAGTTAAAAATTGTTTATTAAATTATTAAAATGAATAATTACTAATAATGAAATATATTAAAAATATAAACCCATTATTAGTAATATTAAAAATTGAATAATTATTCCTCTTTGGCTGATGCTATTTTACTATAACCTTCCCAAGAAAATACAGCCTTTTCTTTATCATCAGCATACACTTCTTCAACATCGCATATATATAAATAATGATCTCCTGTTTCAATAAATTCTTTTAAATGGCACTGTATTGCCGCAGCACTATAAAGAGGAACTTTTATATTGCTTGTAGGAATATCCTGCATTTCTATTTCAAATTTTGATATTTTATCAATATCTCTTCCGCTATGCATACCGCATTTCATAACTATTTCTTTAATATTTTCACTTGGAATTGTAATTATAACTTTTTTATTTTCTCTAACCAATTCTCCACTGTAAGAAGTTTTAGCCATTGCATAAGCTATCATATTTGGATTATAAGATAGATAAGTATACCAAGATACGGTCGCTAGATTTGTACTTCCATCAGGTTTTTGAGTACATACTATTGCAACTGGATTTGGAGAAGTAATTTTTGAGGCTTTAGGTAAATTTATTTTTTCCATGAAATACTCCTTATTAAAAATATTTAAAATTATAATAACTTCATCATAAAAAACAAGTACGAACAAAAAAGTAAGAAACTAACTTTTAGTAAAGCTATAAATGGTGTATCATATGAAACTATAAGTAATTTAATCTTTAAGGCAGCAGCTTAAAAAATTATTTTAATAGTTTGTTAAAAAAATGCAGCCAGTATTAAACATCACTAACTGCATTTTCTATTGTTAACATTTTAACTAATTAATATCTTCATTAAAAGTTTTTATAATATCTGAATACTGCCTAAATCTTAATAATCTAAATTTATAATTATAATTCTTTAGTACTTCCTGAGCCCTATTTATAAACTCATCTTGATTGTATAAAAGTAAATCTATATATCCGCCCGCTACTCCAAATGCATTACCCAATATTATACCTATTTCCTTACCGCCTTCTCTTTTACCCATAATACTCTCAAGCTCATCTGTAATTTTATTTCTTTCATCAAGAAGTTTTTTATTTATATTTTCATCATTAAAATCATTTTCTTTATTATCTGCAAATACATAGGCTAAATATACAGCTCTGGCCCCCATTTTTGAAATATTAACAACCACATCTATATTATAATTAGCATAATCACTAATAAGCTCCATATAACAAGTATTTCCAATGAATATATCTTCTCTAAAGAAATTGTCTGTAGGTTTACACTCATAAACTGTATATCTATTGATAGGCTCTACAATAATATCTTTATTTTTACTTTTTAAAGTATCTACTATAAAGTCATAAAGTTTTGTAAGCTCTATCATACTATCAAGTCTTTTATCACTTTTTTCAATATTTCCTAATAGATATAATTTTAATATATTCTCACCTACTGCATGCTCAAGCATTATATAAAAAGCATTATATGCATAATCTTCTTTTAACTCATTTAATTTTTTATTATAGAATTTCAAATTAAAGAAATTAGTATTATCATCATATTCAGCGGATACTAAAATTTCTTTAAAGCTTAAATCTTTATTATACATTTTGAAATTAGAATTAGTTATATCTTGTTTTGGCATATAAGGAGAAAATTTCCATTTGCTTTTTAATTTCTCAGGCATAGCAGCCACTATTCTAGGAGTAAGATAAAATAAATATTCTTTGCCTTCTACAGTAAATGTAAACTCATAATCACCTCCGAAATTAAACTGCAAATTATTGGATATTAAAGACACACCATTAGAAACAAATTCTATTATCTCATCTGATGACATATCAGATTTTTTATCTATAAAATCAGATATAATTTTCTCATTTTCTTCAAACCATTTCCAAAACCTATTAACTCTCTCTTCAAAATTGATACCATCATCTCTATCTTCTGAGCAAAGCATATAAAAATTATAAGCATCAATATCTTCATTATTCAAATCATAAGCCTTTTTAAAATAATTTTCTGCTTTTTCTTTTTCACCTTTATAATAATAAGCATAGCCTACCCTATAATTCCATAAAGCATCATCAATACCTTCCTCTCTTATATACATTAAATTATCTAATGCTTCATCATATCTTTCTGTATTATTATAGGCTCTTGCAAGTAAGCTGAAAAGTTCACTGTCTCTTTCTTCATTTGAGATTGCAGTTATAATCTCAATTATTTTTTCATGTTCATCATTTTCATGCAATTGATTGATTTTTTTCAATTATGTTCATTATGTTTCCTTTTAATATTTTTTATTATTTATTTCAATAGTATATACCTAAACGACTATAATTTGTCAAAAAATTAATTTTTTTAATTTAAAATATTGCAGGGCTTTACCCCGCACCCCAGTTCTTTTGTTGGCACAAAGAACCAAAAAGACTCCATTTTTAGCCTAAATTTCAGGTTTACTATACGTTTAATACATATCTTTAAAATATAAAGTTCTGGCAATTGCGTTTTTCGCGAAGCGTGCCTTTGGCAAAAACTTTGGTGAAGCCCTACAAAAAAGTTTATTATTCTCTATAATGTGTACCAATTGAGAAAATAAAATTGTTCCAGTATAATAAAATATGAATGTTTAATCAAGTTCAGCTCTTAAAAATAAATCTCTTATCAGTTCATCATCTTCGCATGCCTCTTTAAATGATAAAGCAAATTTCTTTAATGATTTAATATCATTACTATAAGCACAGAACATACTTGACTCAGAATCAAAATCAATAATGCCTTTTAACTCTGGAACTTTTTCTTCCAAAAACACTATATCCAAAGACTGCCAATCATACCCTCCACCTTCAAAGCCTTCATCTTCTCTTTCCTCAAATATTTCTGCTTTATATTCTCCAACATTTAAGCAAAGAGAAGCACTATTTTCATGTTCTACAAAAAAGAATGGTTCTATTTGTTTTTCAAAATCATTTTTCATTTTTATTTCCTATTAATTAAATTTTTTATATTAATGCTTTAGTGCAATAATAAAAATGCCTAATCTCTTAATATAGTAAAATAATAAAATATTAAAAATAAATATTTTACTACTAAATTTAAACTTTAAACGAGTTTAGAGTTTA
>NZ_JQIU01000008.1:770618-774769 GCF_002379365.1 Brachyspira sp. G79
ATCTTCTGTGAGATTTTCTTTATATTTATTCCAAGCAATACTGCCAGTTTTTACAGCATATCCTATATCTTTTAAACTTACTGTATTTTTGTAGGCATTGTTTAAAAAAGTTTTATCCTCTGTAAATATTGTAATACCATTTTTTGAAAATATATATTTTTATTTTTATGACTATTAGTTTTTTTAGTATTAAAAGCATAACTTTTTGATTTGCCATATAAAAATTATCAGAACCTTCCACAATATGCAAATATTCAACACTGCTGTTATTAATTATATAATCCCTTAATTTACTAAAAAAAGCTCCATTGTTCATAGAAGGAGGTACAACATATGCTAAATATCCTCCATCTTCTAAAAGCTCTAAACCTAATTTTATAAATATAGAAAATATATTAACTCTTCCGCTTATTATATCAGAATATTTTTTCTTTGTTTCTTTATCTGGTTTAAACTCAAAGTAAGGAGGATTTCCTATAACATAATCATATTTAATAGATTTTTCTGTATCTATTTTTAAAGTATCAATACATTTTATATAGGCATTATTTATTAATTTTTTTGAAATAGAAACTAAACTATCATCTATCTCAAAACCATAAAGATGAGTATTATTAAAATATTCTCTGCAAGATAGAAGAAACTCCCCGCTTCCGCATGCTGGATCTAATATTTTTACATTGCCTTTTTTATCTGAAATGGATATTAATTTCTTTAAAAGTAAATCTCTTATAGTTTTAGGAGTGAAGTACTGCCCTAGTCTTTTTCTTTTTTCTATATCAGTATTCTTAAGATAATCAAAACTTTCTTTTGTATACTCTTTAAGCATCATTTCTCTCTTACAAAATTATAAACTATTACAAAATTCTATTACATTATTTTCGCATTTTATTCTATCTTCATGAAGAAAATAATCTATTTTGGCATTTGTATTTATAGTTTTATTCTGTTCATAAGCACGCCTAACATATACATTAAAACCTCTGTTAAATTTATATGCAAACAAATTATTCTTACTTTCTTTTTTCATTTTCATTTTAAAATTATCTTCAAGTTTTTTTATATCTTCAAAAAATGCTATAAGCTCAACTCTTTCATTCATAGGAAGAACATCTCCTCCAATAAAAAATGTAACATCTCCCCTGCCATAAGAGCCGAATATATAAATAGCATTAGCCTTTGGTAAATTGCTATTCCACATAGGATTGGATGATTTACCGCTGCTGTATTTTATCTCTATAGCAATGATTTTTTTAGATGTAAATATTAAAAAATCTGGAAAATTTTGACTTCCATAAGGCTGACATATAAAGCAATTTTCCATACTTTTATCTTTTAAGGCATAAATATTATCGATTATTTTATCAGAGCTTTTATCTAAAATGTCATTTTTTAGAGATAAAAGTATATCCTTAATTTCTTTATCGCTTGATATTCTTCTATTAAAACCGTAACGTTTCAAAGAAGACTCAAATCTGTCTTCAAACTCATTGCCTTTTTTGCTTTTCAGCCATTCTTTTTTATTATTCTGTATATCTATAAAAATATTGCTAAGCATTGCATTAATATATTCATAATGTTAGAAATTGTCAAGATAAACTTTCAATTAAATAACTTAAATTTACATACTAAATAAGTAGATTTTTTAAAAAATAGTATATTTTTAACTTGACTAAGAATGTTTTTTTTATATAATGTATATTATAAAAATATATCTCTGGAGTTTTATAATGGAAGAATTAAATAAAGACAATTTTGATGAAAAAGTTATTAATTCAAAGGATTTATGTTTAGTTGACTATTTTGGTGATACTTGCGAGCCTTGTAAAGCATTAATGCCTCATGTTCATGAATTATCTAAAGAATATGAAGGAAAAGTACCATTCTATTCTTTTAATACTTCTAAAGCTAGAAGATTAGCTATTCGTGAAAAAATATTAGGTCTTCCTACAATAGCTGTTTATAAAGATGGTGCTAAAGTTAAAGAAGTTACTAAAGAAGAAGCTACTATCGAAAACATTAAAGCTATGGTAGACAGTATGCTATAATACTTTAGTATTAAATTATATTTTAGAATTCAATAAAGGGACTTTTTATAGGTCCCTTTTATTTTTATTAAAATCAATTTCTATTTATATATTGACTGTTATCACTATTAAATATATAATCTAAAAAATATATCAATAATAAAAAATGAATTAAATATGAAGAAAATCATTATATTAATATCCCTTACAGTACTCTTAATATCATCATGCCAAACTGTAAATATTGCAGTACCAGATAAATTAAGAATAATGCTTATAAAAAATATGGAAGAAGATAGAAGTCTAAATCCATTGTACCGAGAGTTCAGAGCAGCATGGTTTTCTACAGTTGCTAATATAGATTGGCCTGTAAAGGGCGGAAGCGAAAATGAACAAAAAAAACTTATTATAAAACATTTAGACACATTATATGAAAATAATTTTAATGCCGTATTCGTTCAGGTAAAACCAGATGCTGGGGTAATATTCCCGTCAAAAATTAATCCTACAACAAGATATTTTTTTGGTACTGATTCAAGCGATGAAAAAGATGAATACCCTTTCAAAACTGATATGCTTGAGTTTATAATAGATGAAGCTCATAAAAGAAATTTAGAAGTTCATGCTTGGTTTAATCCGTATAGAATGTCTTTGACTTATGATAAAAATAAAACTTATGAAGAACAATTTTCTAAAAAAAACTTCATTCACACATACGTATCTAATAATCTTAAGCCTATACATTGGTATGATAACAGACTATATTTAGATCCAGGTGAACCTATAAGTTCAAAATATATAATAGATTCTGTTATTGAAGTAGTTGAGAATTATGATGTTGACGGCATACATTTTGATGATTATTTTTATCAAAATTCAGCAGGAGGCAAAACATACAAGGATTGGCCTGACAGAGTAAGTGCTGAAAAGTACGGTTCAAAAAGAGGATATGATATTAATAATACCTCTTATGATGATTATGGTGTAAATGGTCTTTATGCTTGGAGAAGAGATAATATAAATAGACTTGTAAGCGATTTATACAAAGAAATAAAATCAAGAAAGCCTTATGTAAAATGGACTATATCCCCTGCTGGAGTTTGGAGAAATAATACAAAACTTTCTGAATATATAGGCAGTAAATACGGAAGTGATACACAATCATATAATCCTAATTTTGATGCTTTGCATGCTGATGTTTTATTATGGCTTCTTAATGGAGAAAAGACATCTTCATTAGAAAATGCTTCAGATAAAGACGGATTAAACAGAATGTATGTTGATGCTGTGATACCGCAGATATACTGGAGTTCTTCTCATAAAACAGCTCCTTTTGATGTTATAGCCGATTGGTGGGTTAATGAATATAAAAAAGCAAGAGGAACAAATACTTCTGATTTATATATAGGGCATGCCTTATATAAAATGGGAAGAGAAACCAATACTGAACCTTGGCAGAATATAGAACTTATGTCTGAACAAATAGATTATATAAGAAAAATAGGCAGAGGATCTATAAAAGGCTCATCTTTTTTTACTATGCATAGCATGTATAAAAGAGACAGAGACAGCGGAGATTTTGGAAACTTAGCATTAAAATATATAAAAGAAAATAATTATATATTCAAAGCAATAGTACCTACTATGAATACCATGAAAAATATGAGTAAAGCTCCTATAAAATTAGAAAATCCTTCTATAAAAAAGGTTTTCGGAGGTATAGAAATATCATTTACAGACCCTAACGAATACAAAACAGATAAATACGGACATGTATTGCCTTCTGTATCATCATATTATGTTATATACAGAGAAACTATAGGTGAAAGTGCTATAGAATTGATAGATAAAATTAGAAGAACAAATTTTAATACTAATTCTAAAGTAGTTTATAAAGATAAAACTGTAAACTCAAAAAATACATATATATATTACGTTACAGCACTTGATAGAATACATAATGAAAGCAAATATTTAAAAATAATAAATTAATTTGACAAATATAATTATTATTAATATAATTATAATATGATATTAGAAAATTTATACTATACAGAATCTTATAAAAACCATTGGCTTAAATATGGTATTTTGTTTGAAGATAAATATTTCAAAAAAGAAAAG
>NZ_JQIU01000008.1:777933-779175 GCF_002379365.1 Brachyspira sp. G79
AATTCGGATAAAGATATATGTTCAGAATTACAAAATATAAAATATATAGAAATAGACCATTTAAAAACATAAAAATATCAGATGTTATAAATTACCTAAAAAATACAAAAATTATATATTTTAGTTGACATAATTTATCTAAGTATTATAATTCAATTGTAAATATTTTATACGTGTATTAAGTATATGGATAAATACAGATTAGTAAAATATACAAAAGGGACCGTTATATTTAGAAGCGGAGAAGAAGCAAAAGATTATTTCTATATAATATCTAGAGGAAAAATATTATCCTGCAATGATTTTTGCGATAATTTTACAATAAAATATAATGAAGGCGGAATTATAGGTATAATTCAATCTGTGACGGGAGAACCTTACTATTCTACATCTGAAACAGCAGAAGATTGTGAATTGTGGCAAATAAAAATAGAAAATATTAATAGGTTAAATAATAAACATTTAATAAATAAAATATCAAATTATCTATCTTTTATATTAGAAAGGTGGCTCAGCAAATACTATTCAATAATTACTAAAAATAAAATAGATCTTTATAATAAAGATGATATCTTAACTATGGCAAATATTTATAAAGAATGCGGATTTATAGATGCAAGCTATAAACTTTGCAAAGCATATTTAAATTCATTTAAAGAAAATTTCAATATTGACAAAGTTAAAGATTTTTTAAAATTTTTAACTCCAGCTAAAAAACCTGAATGCATAGAAAAAAATTTATTAAAAATAACAAAAGGGTACTGCCTATATAGTGAGTTAGAAATAAGTAATAATATATATTATATAAAATCTGGAAAATTAGGCATATATAATATAATGAATGGAAGATATGTTACAAGAGCAGTATATCCAGCAGGCTACATTATAAATGGCTATAGTCCAGTACTGGAATATAAACCTCTTCTTACAACCGTAATAGCATTGGAAGATTCTGTAATCGAAATCATAAATCAAGACGAACTTATAAAACATTTATATAACAATGTAGAACTTAGAATAAAATTTATAAAAATGACTTCAATTAAAATTATAAGTACTGTATTAAAAATAAAAGCGGTAAATAAAGAAAATATAAGATATAAACTTATATTAATAATATACTCTATTCTAAAAATAGAAACATTATTTACTATAGAAAAATGTATTAAACTTATATATAAAATAGATGATATAAAAAATATGATAAATTTGGATGTAGAAAATAAAATAATATATTCTGAA
>NZ_JQIU01000008.1:782387-799306 GCF_002379365.1 Brachyspira sp. G79
AATGAAATAGAAAAAATAGATAATGTAAGTCTTATTAATAAAATATATGATTATCTTTTAATTAATATAGAAAGATGGCTTAACAGGTATTATTATTTTCTAAATAAGAAAACAATCCATATTACAACAGTCACAGAAATAGAATGAGTAATATCAACATAATAGAAATGTGTAAAATATATTCTAAAAATGGATTTAAAGATGCTGCTTATAAACTATATAAAAAATACGCTGAATTATATCCAAATAATGATGATAAAATAAAAGAACTTAATAATCTATTTGGGAATATAAAACCTATAGAAGAAGCAGAAAATATTGAAGACAATATATACAAATATAAGAAAGGAGCTTGTCTTTATACAGAACTTCAGGCGAGTGATTATCTATATGTTATAAAGTACGGACAGATTGGAGTATATAATATATTTGATAATAAGCAGGTTACAAGAAGAGTACTCTCTACAAATGATGTTCTTAACGGATATTCTCCGATTTCAAAAAATAAATTACTTTTAACAACAGCAATAGTGCTTCATGACTCAATAGTAGAATTAATAAAAAAAGAAGATGCTGTTAATTTGGTACAATCAGACAGAAATCTCAGATTATATTTTGTAAAAGTAATGAGTATGAGAATATATGGTACAATATCAAGAATAAGAGCATTTAAAGCTAATAATATAGTAAGTAAATTCGTAATCATTATAGAAGCATTAATAAAAAATGAATTATTATTTAAAAGTCTAAGTAGAATAAGTTTTCAATATAATATAAATGATATATGTTCTATGATAGGTATAGAATATAAACCAAATATAGAAGACGATTTGAAAAAAATAAAGGCATTAAATATACTAGACGGAGGTTATTTGGTAGTTAATAATGTAGATGAGTTTTATAAAGAATATGATATATACAAACAAAGAAACTCATATAAAATAGAAAATAATTAAATAACAAAATGTGCTAAATATTCTATATTGCCTTTAGAGCCTTTTATAGGAGATACTGTTCTGTTTATCTCTTTAAATCCAGAGTTAGTAATCCTATGAATAGCATTATTTACTATTTTATCTCTTAAAATATCATCTTTAATAATGCCTCCCTTTGATACATCTCCGCGTTCTGCTTCAAACTGAGGCTTTATCAAACTAACCCAAAACTCTAAATCATTTAATTCTTTAAATATGACAGGAGCTATTTTAGATACTGATATAAAAGAAACATCGCTTACTACAACAGAAGGTATCTCATCATTAAACATTTCTCTTTTAATATCTTTAGCATTAAAATCTTCTATAGAAACTACCCTATTATCAGAACGAAGTTTATAAACAAGCTGATTATGCCCAACATCTAAAGCATAAACTTTTTTAGCCCCATAGCGAAGAAGACAGTCCGTAAACCCTCCAGTAGAGGCGCCAATATCTAAGCATATTTTATTTTCTACCGATATATCAAATACAGAAAATGCCTTTTCAAGTTTATCTCCAGCCCTAGATACATATTTTATATTCTGAACCACATCTATATTATCTGTATCCTTTATTTTTTGAGACTTGGAAGTTACCTTTACTCCGTTTACAAATACACAGCCTGCAAGTATTATATCCTGTGCTTTAGACCTGCTTTCTGTGTATCCCTCTTTATAAACATATTCATCTAATCTCATATTATAAAATATAATATTATTCTAATCCAAAAAAGGATTTTATTATATAAAGTGAATTTCTTTCTTTATCTCTTGTATTAATTTTAAAAATCATTTGAGTATGGTTATTCTCCAATATATTAGAAGTAAAATAAACATATTCAAATGCCTCAGTATAGTCATCACCTATTCCATACAAGGATAAATTAGGATTAAACTCTAAATATAAAGACATAGTATTATTTTTTGCTAATTCAAGTTTATCAGCAGCTATTGATGAAGCAGGAAGCTCTCCATTAATAATAGAATCTATAATATCAGAACTACTTGAAATATATAATATAGAATCTTTTATATAGCATAAATATCCGCCAATAGTATAAATATCATCAGTAGAATCTTCAGATAAAGCATCAAGTATTATTTCAACAGAACTTGCATCAGTTATCGAAACAGAAGCGAGTATATTTGGGTCTGTAATATTATCAGGATTATCCCATACAGATACAAATATATCCCCGCCTAAAAGTTCTATAAACTTATAAATGTCAATTCCATATTCTTCCAAAACTTTTAATTCTTCTTCAAATGGAAGATTATTAATATCTCCCATAATATTTCTCATATGATTTGCAAGTTCCTTGCTGTTGAATGCCAAAGAAAGAAAACCGTAATTATTTTCACCATTAGCAAAACTGTATATATTATCAGCTAACTGTTTTTTCAAAAGAGAAGCATCATAAGGATAATTAGGAGTATAACTATCAACCATTACATTTGCTTCGCCGTTATTAAAATTCATTTTTGTAGTAAGAATTGCATCTTTATAACTATCTCTTGGTATGCCGTCATAACTTCTTCCAAATAAAAATCTAGCAAAGTCTGAAGTATCATCAGCCAATATTGATAAATTAGCCCAAACATAAGCATCATTAGTCTCATTTTCTAATGACAAAAAAGTTTCATTATCTAAAGGGGTATTATTAAGAAATATGTAATTAGCTATATTTGTTATATAATCTTTATTTAAGTCTTCATTATACCAATAATTATCTTTTAACTTCAAATTAATTGTGAATACTTCACTGTTCCAAGATATTAAATTATATTCATCTAAAGCTAAATATCTGTATGCAGCATTATCCGCTATAGAAACAAGTTTATCTTCTTGGCTTGACATTTTAATCATTAATTTATCAAGCTCAGTAATATCTTTCACATCAAGCATTATAGACATTTGCTGATATCCATTGAAGAAAACCACTCTTGCTGTTTTAGAAAAATCAATATAATCATTTAATCTATTAGTCATAACCTCAGCTACGAACTCATCATCTCTATATTCTAAATATCTGTCAGCATATTTCTGCATAAACCATTTATTTAAAAGCTCCTGCAAATTAATTTCAGATTTCTGAGCAAGAGTATCTGCATTTAAGGAAAAAACACTGTCAGCATTATTAGGTATATATTTTTTATCTACAGCATATATAAATGTGCTAAATATCAATAAAAATAATGCTACTAATACTACCCTCTTCATAACGGCTCCTTCAAAGTTATATTATTACCTATAACATATTATATTAGACTGTAATTAAAAGTCAAGTATAATCAAATTTAGAAATAAAAAATTTTGATATAATATAAAAAAATCTTGCAAATATATATAAATTACTTATAATCATTAAATCTACTTTATTTTTATTTTTACAGGACAAATTATGAGATATTTAATACTGCATGGACACTTCTACCAGCCACCTAGAGAAAATCCTTTTCTGGGTGAAATACAGAAGGAAGCAAGTGCAGCTCCAGCTCATGATTGGAATGAAAGAATAACAAATGAATGCTACAGTCCTAATGCATATTCCCGAATATTAGACGGATACGGCAGAATAACTGATATGTCCAATAACTACGAATATATTAGTTTTAATTTCGGACCTACACTTATTGATTATATAGCAAAAACAAGAGAAGACCTATTAAAAAGAATATTAGAGGCAGATAAAAAAAGCATAGCAAGACTAGGATACGGTAATGCTATTGCTCAGGTATACAATCATATAATACTTCCGCTAGCAAAAAAAGAAGATATGAGAGTGCAGATAAAATGGGGATTATATAACTTTGAAAAATATTTCGGGAGAAAATCCAGCGGTATGTGGCTTTCAGAAACTGCTATAAATTTGGACGTAGTTGATGCTTTATATGACTGCGGAGTTAAATTTACAATACTATCTCCTTATCAGGCACATTATGTAAAAAATATCACCACTACAGATGTTTCAGGTGCCAAAATTGACACATCAAAACCTTATTGGCTTTACGGACATAATGGAAAAAGAGTTGCTGTATTTTTCTATGATCATTACATATCTCAGTCCATAGCATTTGAACATTTACTTACATCTTCGGATAAACTAGCAGAGAGAATAAGAAATGCATACGGAGAGAGAAGACTCGTTAATATAGCAACTGACGGTGAAACATACGGACATCATGAGCCATTTGCTGATATGTGCTTGGCAAGATATTTTAAAGAAAATGTATACTATGACAATATTACTCCTACTAATTATGAACATTATTTAAGTATGTATCCTCCTATGGAAGAGGTTATACTTCATGAAGGTACTGGAAAAAGAGGAACATCTTGGAGTTGTTCACATGGTGTAGAAAGATGGAGAAGCAACTGCGGCTGCGGAGGCTGGGAAGGACTTGATTTATCTTGGAGAGGTCCTTTGCGTGATGCTTTCGATATATTAAGAAAAATGCAGGATAAATTATTTGCTGAATTTTTAGATTTCACCGATGACACTAGAAATTCTTTAAGAGAAGAATATGTACGTGCTATATATAATGACATAGATGCAAAAGATTTATACGAAATATGCAGCAAATATATATCATTTAAAGAGTTTGTATTTTTAATGGAATCTTATAAATATTCATTATTCTCATATACTTCATGCGGCTGGTTCTTTGAAGATGTATCAAGGCTTGAACCTATAAAAAATATGCAGTATGCTGAGCAGTCTTTCCATTATGCAAGACTATTAGTAAAAGATAAAAATGTTTCTTTTGTAGATGATGCCCATAAAGAGTTTTTAAAAACACTAGAAAAATCTATAAGCAATAAACCAGAACATCATAATGCCAGATATTTTTATGAGAAAGAAGCTAAGGTTGATGTGTTTACTAAACTTTATATTATAAACTATTTTATATTTAATCTTGCTGCTTCTGAATACAGAGATATTAATATAAATATTTTCAAACATGAAATAAAATCAACCAAAATAGAAAAAAATTATGTAGAAGGTATATTAGTAGATAATATAGCAGCTGATATATATTTCAAAGTTCATATGATTAAAGAAAATCATGAGTTTAAAAATCAAATTCAAATATCCGAAGTTTATGATAATTTAGATAAAGCTACAATTTATACAATGTATTTAAAAGATTTAACTTCAGATATAAGGGATAAATTAGCAGACAGTTTATTTGAAGAGGATATAAAAAAACTAGATACTTTAATGCATCAAATATATCCAGAATATAGAAAACTATTTACATATTTTAATTTAAATAGCATAACCCCAGACTATGACTACAGAAGAATAATGGGAGCTATGGCTTCTCCTATACTTAGAGAAAAAATTACTGAAAGGGGACGCGATGCATACGATGAAGTTTCAGAAAATTTGAAAGATGCTAGAAATGCAGGAATATTTATATCAAACAGCGGTATATCAAATTTAATAGGAGACAATATAAAAACAGCATTAAATGAATTATACAATACTGGAAATCCGTTTATAACTTATGATCTTCTTAGAGATATAAAATTTTTATCAAACAATGATATGCCTATAGACAGAAACACATTTGAAAACATTTTTTATAAAATACTTCAAAAATACAAAAGCGGCGACATAAAATTTGAGAGAGATGAAGAGAAAACATCATTTAAAGAGCTTGGATATTGGCTAAACTTTAATATGGATAATATATAAAATTAATAAAATGAGTAATAATAAAATTAATAATAATATTATTACTCATTAGTATTTCTCATTATTAAACTTCCATTAATTAAACTTAAAATAACTGTAAAAGAATTGTTAGTATTGCAATCAACATTTATTCTAATAACCTTACCAGCTTCAGAAGAATTTTTAGCTAATTCTACTTTTCCGTAATCTTCTTTTCCGAATTTATAATTTGTTGTAATATAATAACCTTCATTTTTCCATAAATAATCAGCGTATCTTACACTATAAGCAAGAACATCATCTACTTTATTAAAAGTTAATATTTTTATGTCGCCCTCATCTGATATATCTGTTCTTGGGTGAATTTTAAGACCAGTAATTTTATTGACGGAGGAAACAGCATCATTACCTATAGTATAAAATTCTTCATAAGGTTTATCTTTAGAAATAAATAAATATGTTATAATTGATACCAAGACAATTGTTATTACAGTAGATATTATTTTTTTCATTTATAAAGCCTTAAAATATTATTTGCTATAGTTTTCAATAACGTCATTCTTGCAAATAATATTAGCTATTATTTTATTATCTTTTTTTAATCTTAATATACCAAAAATAACATATATAAAAAATACAGCAAAAGAAAATATAGGTCCAATATCATGTCCTATATTTGTCAATTTGGTTATATATACTCCTATAAAATATCCAGCTATAAGACATATCAAAGGTATAACATAAACAAAAAAATTAGTCCCCTTTTTTAATTCTTCTACTTCTATAACTACACTGTCTCCTTTTCCAGCATTTATATTATTAAAAGCCCTAAGTACAATGGGTTTACCTTTAGAACACATAGTACATCCATCACAGCTTGCACTTCTTTGAAGTTCAACTTTAGCTACATTATTATTATAAGTTTCTAATACCAAAGCAAATTCTCTTCTCATTTTTATTATATCCTTATGTTTAATTAAATAATCTTTTTAAAATTTTTGCAAAATAAGAACACTTCCCTACTCTCATCTCTTGAGCTTTTAGGCTTAAATACATTTACACTCTCAAAATATTCGGATAATTCTTTCTTGAACATCTGCAAATCTTTTCCGTCAAATATCTTTATAAAAAAATGCCCTCCATCTTTTAATACTTCTTTAGCCAAATTAAATATAGCCCTACATAAAGAAACCGATCTGAAATGATTAGTTTCTCTGTCTGAAGTAGTATTAGGCATAGCATCGCTTACAACAACATCAAATAATGTATTATTAAAACTTGAAGAGTCCATATCTTTTATATCGCCAAGTATAAAAGTAAATCTCTGATGAGAAAATGAATTAGGAAGTATATCAACCCCTACAACAGAGCCTGTTTTTAATATTTTATTAAGCATATACTGGCTAAAAGACCCAGGAGAACAGCCTACATCAAGAACTGTATCAGATGATTTTATAAATTTAAATTTATTTTGTGCCTCTTCCAATTTAAAAACACTTCTTGCTTTATAGTTTTCCTCTTTAGCCTTTTTAAAATAAAAATCCTGTACCTTTTTCATTGTGAAATTCAACCTGTCATTAATAATAAATCAGCAATATGATAAGATATTATAATATAAAAAAAATAAAAGCAATAGAATAAAATCTATTGCTCTTTATAATTTATGTAATATTTAATAATAAACTTTATAATACCCAATTCAACTTCTCTTCTGTTCTAGTAACTCCTACAGGCAAATTGGTAAGAGTAGCTTTTTCTAATAAATTTTCAAGCCTTTTTATTCCAACTATATCTATCCTAGACATAGCCGCATATCTTATAGCGTCTGGACTTATCATAGCACATGTTATAAGTACAGAATTAGCAATATTAGCATTTACAGCATACTCATACAAATGTACAAGCTCATCATTAAATATAGGGCTGTAAGATGTCCTAAAATATATTATCTTTTTTGGAGAATGAGGACTATTGCTTTCTTTAGCAAAAACTATTAAATACTTTTTATCTGTAGTTTTTAATGAATATGGTATAAGACCTATACTTGCTGTAATTTTTAAAGCTGTATTGATAAAATCATCACCTTCCAATTTGAAAAACTTTTTAATATTTTCACTGTATCTGGAATCTTTATAATTATTAAGTTTTTCATTAGCATCTCTGTAATTAGGGTCTATTACTATGATGCCTTCTAATATTTCCATAGATTTATTGATATTGCCTACTATATCATAACATTCTGATAAAGTATAAAGTATAGCTAAATTCAAATCCTTATCATAACTTTCATAATTTATAGCTTTTTCTAAAGTTTTTATAGCAGATTCTATATTTTCAAGCTTAAGATAACAAAGCCCCATTTCATACAATGATTTTACAGCATATTCTTTATCTTTATAAGAAACAGAATAATATCTAATAGCTGTTTTATAATCATCTCTGCCTTTATATGCCCTTCCCAAATTATAGTTTAATATTGGGTCATCAGGCATTTTTTTATATACATTGCTCATAATAGATATAGCTTCATTATAATTACCTATATTTACAAAACAAAAAGCCTTGTATTTTAAAGCTTCAGAATTATTAGGCTGTATATCTATAGCATCAGAAAAATATTTTATAGCTGTATCATACTGCCTATTTTTATAATATATAGTACCTATTTCTATATCAACTATTAATTTATAATCTTCTTCTTTTAATAAAGTAAGATACTGAGCCAAAGCCTCTTCTTTTCTATCTATTTTATCCAAAGCTCTAGCCAATGATAAAATAGTTTCTGGAGTATTATATCCATCATCTATAGCATGTCTGTATTCTACTATGGCAAAAGAATACTCTTCCATATTAGCATAACAATCGCCTATCATAGCATGTATTTTTGCTCTTTTAGTACCTGATTTATCTTTAGCCAAAATATCTTTTAACTTAAGTAAGGCCATATCATTCTTTCCTTCTGAAATAAATGAATTAACTTTATCTATATCAGAACCTTTAGACATTTTACCGCCAAAGAAAAATTTCTTTAATATAAGAAGTAGTGTAACGAATACACATATAAATACTAAAATATAAATACTATAGTTCATACTCTGTTCTTTTTTATTTTTTATTATTCTATATATACTATAAATAAATTCGGATTTTTTTACAATACTTTTAAAGTATTAAAAATAATTTTTCTATAAAAACTCAATTTTTTTAATTATGTAAAATAATACAATATCAACTTTTTATATCAAAAATAAAATCAGCAGTTATGAGAATAATTTCCCATAACTGCAAATCAATTTTACTCAAACATAAACATTAAACACAATTATCTTTTAAACAATCTTATAAATATTTTCAAAACTTCAGCAGCTATAATAACAACTAATGATATTCCAACAATTTTTAGCCAAGTATTTACACTTAAAGGAACAGTATTGAAAAATCCTCCTGCATACTGAGTTGCTAGTATTTGAAGTATAAAAGTAACACCCATACTCAAAAGCATTAGTTTGTTATTCAAAAAATATTTAAATACGCTGTCAAAACCCAATTCTCTGCTATTGAATGAATTAAATATCTGGAACATTACAAACATAGCAAATAATACAGTAGACTGTTCAGCCTCTGTAACATTAAGTATATTTAATTTGCTTTGTAGCATAAATAATGTAATCATTACTGCTGCTGAGAACACTATTTTAAATATCATTTTTTTAGTTACAATGCTTGCATTTCTTTTTGTAGGCATTCTCTTCATCAAATTATCTCTTATAGGTTCTAATCCCAAAGCTATAGCTGGAGGTCCGTCCATAATTATGTTTATCCATAATAACTGTATAGCAGAAAAAGGAGATTTCAAACCTGTTAATGTAGAAATAAGAACAACTACAACAGAAGCCAAATTAACTGTAAGCTGAAACTGTATAAATCTCTGGAAATTATCATAGATTCCGCGTCCCCATTGTACAGCTTTAACAATAGTAGCAAATGAATCATCAAGAAGAACTATATCGCTAGCCTCTTTTGATACTTCAGTGCCTGTTATACCCATAGCAACACCAACATCGGCATTCTTTATGGCAGGAGCATCATTTATACCGTCACCTGTAACTGCAACTACATTTCCCATCTCCTTTATAGCATTAACTACACGCATTTTTACTGTAGGAGTGCTTCTGGCTATAACTGATATCTTGCTTAAATTTTGTTTTAATGTGCTGTCGTCCATAGCGTCAATATCTTTTGCCTCAAGAACTATGCTGTTTTCATTAAGTATTTTTAATTCCCTTGCTATTGCAGTAGCAGTTACTATATTATCACCTGTAAGCATTTTTATATTTATTCCAGCACTTCTGCATTGCTCAACTGCATCATAAACTTCTTTTCTTACTGGGTCAGATATTGCTACAAATCCATCATATATCATATTGCTTTCTAGTTTTTCTCTAACATTTTCAACATTATCATCAACTATTTTGTGGGCAAATGCTATCACACGTTTAGCTTCATTTTGGAATTTTTCTATTGCATCTTCAATACCTTTTTTCTCAGCTTCTCCAATAGTACACATAGCCATTATTTTTTCTGGGCTTCCTTTTGTAAATACAATAGTTTCATTATCTATCTTTGCAACTGTTGTCATATTTTTTGTATCTGATGAGAAAGGATATTCATATATTATTTTTGATTTCTCTCTTATCTCTTTATAATTAAAGCCAGACTTGCTTGCTGCCACAAGTAATGCACATTCTGTAGGATTGCCCAAAAATTTAGCCTGATTATCTTTATAATCAACATCTGCTGTGGAGTTTATAGCAAAGTTTTTTATAATCTTTTCATTTTTAATATTTTCAGGTTCTATATATTCTCCATTAGCAAATAATTTATTTAATGTCATTTTATTTTCTGTAAGAGTACCAGTCTTGTCA
The DNA here is from genome assembly GCF_002379365.1 of Brachyspira sp. G79. GTDB lineage: Bacteria > Spirochaetota > Brachyspiria > Brachyspirales > Brachyspiraceae > Brachyspira. The sequence goes on from NZ_JQIU01000008.1 coordinate 792,971, forward strand.
GAACAAATAACATTAACACTTCCTATAGTCTCACATGCTACCATCTTTTTTACTAAAGCATTTTGTTTTGCCATTTTTATTATATTTATGGAAAGTGAAACAGCAACTATTGTAGGAAGACCCTCTGGTACAGATGCTACAATCAATACTATGCTTGTAATGAATGCTTCAGATATAGTATCAAAATTAGCATTACCTGTTCTTATAAAGTTGACAACCTGAATAATAAATACTATAGCAGCTGCTGTTATACCAAACATAGCTATTCTTTTTCCTAAAAGAGCAAGTTTCTCCTGTAAAGGAGTAGAAGTTTTCTTTGTTTTTGAAAGCTCTCTTGCTATTTTACCAAATTCAGTTGCATCGCCTACAGAAGTAACTACCATTTTACCATTTCCTGTAGTAACAAATGAGCCTGAATAAGCCATATTTATTCTTTCAGCTACTGGAGTTTTTTCATCTGTAAGTATAGCTTCTGCATCTTTTTCTACTGGTTCGCTTTCACCAGTTAATGCTGACTCATCAATATTAAGAGACACACTTTCTAATAATCTGCCGTCAGCTGGAAGTTTATTTCCTGTTTCTATAAAAGCAATATCACCTACAAGCAAATCTTTCTGATTGATTATTTCTATATTTCCATCTCTTACAACTTTTACTCTAATATCTTCATTAATGCTATTTAATGCCTCAAATGCTTTTGCACTTTTACCTTCCATAACTATTGTAATTGTTATAGACAAACTTATAGCTAAAAATATACCCAAGCACTCTAAAAAATCAGCATGTCCACCATTAAAATATGCCACTGTATTAACTGCTACAGCTATAATACCAGCAAATATAAGCATTAATATCATAGGTTCTTTTAATGATTCTAATATTTTCTGCAGTAATGTAGTACCTTTTTCTTTGGTAAAACTATTAGCACCATATTTTTCAAAACTAGCCTTTCTCCCTTCTTCATTCAATCCTATTTTAGGATCAACATTAAGGGTTTTGAGAATATCTTCTTTGCTTCCTAAAAAACCGTTCATTAATTACCTCTCATTTAATTATTTTTGATTTAATTAATTTTAAAATTGCATAAAAAAAGACTCATGTATAAATAAATCATTAAAAAATATTAAACTAATCTTTAAAGATTTATTTATACTTGAGTCTCATTAATTAAGGCTAACCAAACTCTACTAATTAAGAGCTGCGATGTTGGCTTTGCCGCGTGAAATTACGCCAATTACTCCCTCATGAGTATTTAATTATGTATGCCAATTATAATAACATAAAAAAAAATAATGTCAATATTTGTAAATAAAAAACATAATTTTTTTCATATATTTACACTAAACAATAAAATTATATAAAAAAGTAATATATAGTTACAAAAAAATATACATTCTGTATTGATTTTTTATATACTTGCGATATCTTTATAATGTATCATATGAAAACAAAATCTAAAACAATCTGCAAATTAAACAAATAGGAAAATATTATGATTAAGAAATTTTCATCAATATTAATAGTTTTATTATCTGTATTATTTTTTATAAGCTGTTCTGCATCTATTGTAGATTCAACACAGCCTTTAAGTGATGAAGAGATTGTAGGTAACGGTGATGTTATAGAGACAACAAAAGAACCACAGGCGACAACAGACAATTCTATAATAAACGAATTTTTACAAAATCATAATGGTGTTTATTATGGAGTATATGAAGACGGAAGCCTCAATGTACGATATATAATCGATAATAATGCAATATATAATGGATATGGAACATTAATAGATGCTACTAGAGTATTGCTTGAAAATAAACTTCAAATATATACGGTAGGAAAAACTTCAGGCACAGTTTCAGGATATGATATGAATGATGAAATGTATACTTTAAACTTTGGAGAAGATGGAAATATTTATCTTTTTGCAAATGCTGTATTTAAACAAGAAAACTATTCCTCACAAAAGGGATATTCCACCCATATTGGAGAGCCTATAGATGGATTAAAAACATACTCTGCCAATTATTACTATTATGACTACGATGACAGTAAAAAATACTATATAATTATAAATGATTTAGGACAAATATATATGGATGATAACTTTGGTATAAATTATTCAAAAGCAGAATTAAGTAATGATAATATATTAACAATAACATATACTCAGTCTGGAGGTACTACAAGTAAACAAGACTTATACTTCTATAATAATAAATTGATATACGGAAATACTTGGATAAATAATCAGCTTCAGTATGAAAAATTGATAAAACATGATTTATTCAGCACATATACTGGAACATATGTATCTGATGATAATACTATAACATTAACTGTTGCAGCAGGACAAATAACATTAAGTACTTTAAGCAAATATGATACACCTGTAATTACTGGAAATGTTTTAACAATATATCAATACTCTTCAAGATATCCCACCAAAGAACATAAAATTGTATTTAGTGATGATAAAACTCAGGCTGTATATACTAAACCAGACGGCGGCGGAACTGTTACATTAAAAAAACAAAGTGCTTAACCAATAATACAATAATAAATAAATTATTTAAAAAAACTATTCATAAATTAATATGTATAGTTTTTTTCATAAAATTTATAATTGAAAAAAAATTTATTATATGATATCCTAAACAATAATATTCTTTTTGGAGTAATAAATGAGAAGAGGTAAAAAAAATCCGTTTCAAAAAGAAGTAGAGAGAAAATTTGGAAGCAGCGGATTTGAACTTAATTCTTTTATGTCTGGAACTAAAAAAATGAAAGTTACCAAAGAAGAAATAGAAGATAGATACGATATAACTCTTGATCAGTTTGCTTATTTTGCTCAGGTTGCAGGATACAAAGTGCTTGCTGACAGTAAATCGCTTATAATATTTAAATAGTAATAGTATTATGAAAAAAGATTTTAATGTACTTCTTCTTAATGATTTATGTTCGTATGGAAAGGCTTCTTTAACTGTTAATATACCTGTATTATCATATTTTGGAATAAAAGTTTCACCGCTTATAAGTGTTCTGCTTTCAAATCACACTGCTTTTGAATCGTTCTGTGCTTTTGATTTAACCGAGCAGTTAGAAAAAATAATAGGACAATTAAAATTAAGAAATCCAAAATTTGATGCCTTCTATGTTGGATGGATATCTTCTGGAAAACAGCCTGATATTGTAATAGATATTATAAAACATTTTAATATAGATACTATTTTAATAGACCCTATACTCGGAGATAATGGTAAATTATACCCTTCTATGTCAGAAGAGCATGTTACATCTATGAAGAACATAATAAAGCATGCGGATATAATAACACCGAATATAACTGAATTAGCTGTATTACTAGATAAAGACCCTTCAAATAAATACTCAGAAGATGAAGTAAAACAAATGGCTCAAGATATTTCAAAAATGGGACCTAAGACTGTAATAGTTACAAGCGTGTCAAAAGATGAATATGTAGGCTGCCTATGCTATGAGAATAATAACTTCATTACAAGCTATTACCCTAAAATAAATATAATGATCCCGGGAACTGGAGACGCTTTCGGTTCTTCTCTATTAGGATATATACTTAAAGGCTATTCGATAAAAGAAGCATTAGAAAAAGCTACAAAATTTATATATAAGGCTGTTGAACTATCAGTAAAAGATAATGATGACAGACTCTATGGCATATCTATAGAAAAAAGACTTCATTTGCTTGACAATTAAAAATAATATTGATTAGTCTTCAAATATGTATATAAAAAGAAGAGAGTCAAAATAATTAACTCTCTCCTTCAATTACTTTTTTACATTATCTTTTTAATTTCCTACCTTCCTTATCAGTGAATTTGTCTAATATTATCATTACAATGTCTATAATGTACCATATACCAAATCCGCCTAATGTAATCAGATATAAAATACCTGTTCCTATTTTTCCTACATAAAACCTATGAACTGGAAGGAATATTGCTAAAATTAATGTAACAACCCAGCTCTTTTCTGAAACTTCCATAACCTCTCCTTAAAATTTATTTACCGTACCAGTGTATACTATATAATAAAAAAATGCAATACCTAAAATAAAAGGCTAGCATCAAATACAATACCAGCCTTTGCAATTTTAATAACTAATAATTAATTAGTTCAATGACTTCAATTCTTCAACCTCTTTAGCAAAAAGTTTTAAAGCACTTTCTACTACTTCTGGTTTGGTCATATCAACACCAGCAACTTTTAAATTCTCTATAGGAGTTCTGCTTCCCCCGCTTTTTAAGAATTTCAAATAATTATCTCTGTTAGTATAGTCATTTTTAGCATTGCCTTCAAGCACTCCATTAGATAAAGCAACAGCAGCTGACATACCAGTAGCATATTTATAAACATAGAATGAACGGTAAAAATGAGGTATTCTCAAAGCCTCTAAATCGCTTGTCTCCTCAAGCACAGCATTATCTCCGAAATATTTTTTAAGCAAATCTTTATAAACGCTTCTTATAAGCTCCAATGTTGTAGGATTACCCTCTTCAGCCTCTTTATGAATAATATGCTCAAACTCTGCAAACATAGTCTGTCTGAATACTGTAGCAACAAATCCGTTTATATCCTTATTAAGTAAAAATGCTTTAACTTCTTTTTTATTTTCATTTTGCATTAAATAATGAAATAAAAGTTTTTCATTAAAAGTAGATGCCACTTCCGCTTCAAATATAGTATAATCATGATGCTGAAAAGGATTATTTTTCCTGCTGTAATAGCTATGCATACTGTGTCCAGCCTCATGTGCCAATGTAAATACTGAATCAATACTTTCATCTCTGAAGTTCATCAATATATAAGGCTCTGATACATAGCAGCCTGCTGAAAATGCTCCGCTTGATTTACCTTTATTCTCGTATTTGTCAACCCATCTTGAATTAAGACCTTTTACAAGAGTAGATACATATTCATCGCCCAATGGAGATAAAGCATTTTTCAAAACGTCTACTGCCTCATTAAATGTATGATTTATTTTAATATCTTTTACTACTGGAGCATATTTGTCATACTGTCTGAAATCAGTAATTCCTAATTTATCCGCACAGTATTTATAATAGCTGTGTACTGCAGGCAAAGCATTATGCACACTTTCAATCAAACTATCATAAACGCTCACTGGTATATCATCACCGAATAACTCCATTTCACGTACGCTGTTATAATTTCTTATTCTAGCATCAAATATATCCTGTTTAATTTGACTTGCATAAAGCTCTGCCAAAGTATTTTTATGATCATTATATTCTTTATAAAATTGTTCATAACTCTTTTTTCTTAATTCTCTGTTATCACTTTCCTGAAAACTAGAGAACGTTGCATGTGTTAATGGTATTTTCTTTCCGTCATGTTCAATTTCTCCGAAATTTAAATCAGCATCATTTAAAGTATCAAATACATTAGAAGCAGTTGAAGATAATTCGCTTTGAAGTGCCAATATTCTCTCTTCTTTTTCTGATAATGTATGAGGTTTGTATTTTAGTATTTTATTTAAATAAATTAAATAGTCTTTTAATACCTCATCTTTTAAAAAACTATTCATTTTTTCATCATCTATACTCATTAACTCTGGTTCAAAATAACTCATATTAGCAGAAATCTCTGAAGAGAGTTTTGCAAATCTAGCAACTTTAACATTAGAATCATTGTTAGTTAAATCTTCTGTTTGTCTTAAAAAAGCATAAGAGCCTAGCTTTTCTAAAGTTATAGACGCTTTCATTATAGTATCCAATATATTTTTTAATTCATTTGCCGAATCTGATAATTTTCCTCTAAACTTTGAAACATCTTTTGAAAACTCTTCCATTATTTTAAAATCTTTCTCAAACTCTTCATCAGTTTTATATAATAAGCTCAAATCCCAAGTATCATCTATTTTTACATCTTTTCTTTCTATTAGAGTGTTTAATTTATTTTCATTACTCATATAATATTTTCTCCTTAAATAATATTTTCCATCAAAACGTATATAAAAACATATATAATCAATGTTTGTAAATTATAACATAATATTATATTTTACAAAATAAAAAATAATTATATAATAAAAGAGTAAAAAATAATTATTTTGAGGCAGTATATTATTTTTAATGAAAAAAACAAATAATAAAAAAAACAACAGCAAATTACAGAATTAAATAAAATTATAAGAAATAATAATTTATCTAAATTAAATAATGAATTAGAAAAATACTCTATAGTGAGTTAAAATCAGGAAATAAAATAAGAGAAATATCAGTTGGAGGCTTTGGTAATGAAAAACACTTATTTATTCTCTTAAATAAACCTTTTACT
>NZ_JQIU01000008.1:799727-809201 GCF_002379365.1 Brachyspira sp. G79
ACTTAAATTTAAACAATATAGAACAAATAATGACTTTTTATTTAATATTTAACTTTGTAATATTGGCATGTATTATATATATAATTATCTCTCTAATATTTAGAATATTGCCAAAAAAACAAAAAAACAGATAATACAAATCAAACAAATAATAAAAAAAATAAATACAAAAAAATAAAAGAAAAAAGAAAGATATAATTGATTTGTTCTGGACTGGAGATAAAGACAGCAAAAATAGAACTATATTTAGAAGAGGGTTTCTTATAGTTCTTATTTTATTTACACTATATTATATATTTAACTCTATCAATTTTATAATTGCTAATATTGATGTAGTAAAAAAAGTTTTAAAAATTGAATAATCATATATACCATGCTATAATCATCTAATAAATAATAATTTGGAGGCAAAGGCATGAGAAGGGGTTATATAATAATGAGTATTTTTTTATCAACATTACTTGTATCATGTAATGCTAATAAAAATAGAGTTTATCCAGAAGGAAAAATCGATTTCACTATAGTACAGACTACTGATGTTCATGGAATGATCTTTCCATATAATTTTATTACAGACAGTGAAGAAAATACATCTATGGCCCATGTGTCTTCATATGTGAAACAGCTCAGAAATGATGGGAAAACTGTTTTACTCCTTGATAACGGAGATTCCCTTCAGGGGCAGCCTACAGTATACTATTATAATTTTGTTGCTACTAATGAGCCTCATATATGGGCAGAAGTATTAAACTATATGAATTATGATGCTGTAGGATTGGGTAACCATGATATAGAGGCTGGACACAGTGTTTATGACAGATTATCAAAAGAATTAAAAATTCCTTTAATATCGGCTAATTTGGTAGATGAAAATACAAAAGAACCTTATTTCAAACCATACGCTATAATAGAAAAAAACAATATAAAAATAGCAGTACTAGGACTTACCGAGCCTGCCATAGAAGAACAGTTTCCTAAAATATTATACAAAGGCTTAGAAGCAGAAGATATGGTTGAAACAGCAAAAAAATGGATTAAAGTTATAAAGGATAAGGAAAAGCCTGATATGATTATAGGACTTTTTCATTCTGGTGCTAATTACACAGGAGATAAAAAAACATATAAAAATGAAAATGCGAGTCAGTTAGTAGCTGAACAAGTAGATGGTTTTGATATTATACTTATAGGGCATGATCATCAAGGCTGGACTGGATTAGGATATGATGAAGAAACAAAACAAAAGACTAAAGAAGTAAAAAGTCCAAGCGGGAAGATTGTTCCTATATACGGCGGCATTAATGCAGCAAGATCAATAGTTTCTGTTGATGTAAGTATGCAGTATGATAAAGATAAAAAAGAATGGGATATAAAACTAGATGGAAAGTTATTAGATCCTTCTTCATTTGAGCCTGATAAAGAGTTTTTAGACAAATTTAATAATTCTAAAGAAAATATAATTAAATGGGTGTCAAGAGATATAGGAACTTTAAATACAAAACTTACTTCTGATGAAGCAATATTTGGTGATAGTGATTTTTTAAGTTTCATACATAAACTTCAATTTGAAATAGCTAAAAAAGAATTAGGAGAAGAAGCAGATCTTTCATTTGCAGCTCCTTTAAGTAAAGATGCTGTTTTAAATAGCGGAACTGTCAAAGTAAGAGATATGTTCAATTTATATCCTTATGAAAATTTCTTCTATGTTATGAAATTAACAGGAAGGCAGATAAAAGATATTATGGAATATTCTTACGGCAGATGGTTTAATACTATGACAAATATTAATGATCATATAATATCTTTCAAAAAAGATGCGGAGGGAGAATTAATTTTTAATAAAAGATACAACTCTTATGACACTCTCACACCTACATATAACTATGACAGTGTAGGAGGACTAAATTATACTGTTGATGTAACTAAACCTAACGGAGAAAAGGTTACTATAGAATCATTAAGTGACGGAAGAGAGTTTGAATTAGATAAAGAATATAAGGTTGCTGTAAATTCATACAGAGGAAGCGGCGGCGGCGGACATCTTACACAAGGTGCAGCAATAGATTTAAAAACTTTACAGGATATGGATTTAGTTTTAAAATCTACTGATAAAGATTTAAGATATTATATAATAAATTGGTTTGAAAATCAGAACGGAGCTATTACAGTGGAAAAACTTAATAATTGGAAAGTAATACCTAATGATTATCTTCAAGCTGGAATAAAAAAAGACTATAAACTTTTATATCCAAATAACTAAAATAATAGATAATAAAAAAGCAGAGGCTCTTAAAAACAGCTTCTGCTTTTTTATTAAAAAATTAAAAACTATATCAATTATAATTTATTTCTTTTTTAATTCTTCTAAATATCCAGAACTTTCAAGTTTTTGTTTAAACTCATCTTGAGAAAGAATATTTTTTATAGCTATAACTTTAATACCTTTTTCTTCTGCATGTTTAAAATCATCAACAAAAGCAATAGGACAAAATATCAAGTCATAATCATCAATTTTGCAGCTATGCAAATCACAATGATCGATATGCAAATCATTTATTCCCAATGTTATTAAAGCCATTTGAGCTTTCTCTTTCATCATTAAACTAGTACCTGCTCCATTTGCACAAGCAACTAATACTTTTAACATAATTAACTCCTTATATTAAATTTAAAATTTCTTTTTCATTTAAATCTTCAGTTATAAGTTTATTTAACTTTTCATTATTACACAAAAAATCAGCAAGTTCAAGCACAGCGTCCTGATGACCATTAGAATCTTCTGCTGCTAAAGTAAAAAATAAATATACTTTTTCCTGCGTTTTATAAAAATCTACTCCGCTTCTTACTTTAAGCAAACTCATAGATTTTTTTATAACACCATTTTCTGGCCTTGAATGCGGCATAGCAGCACCATCAGTAAGAACAATATAAGGACCATACTTATAAACATCATCAATAATTGCATTAATATATTCTTCTTTTATAAAGCCTTTTTTAAGTAAGCAGTAAGCTCCTATACGTAATGCTTCCTGCCAATCAGGAACACTGTCTATTATTTGTATATTATCTTTTAATAGCTCTTTTAACATTTTATTTATATAAAAAATAAATTTTATTTTTTCATTAAACTATCTATATATTCTACTATATCAAAACCAGCATTCAAAGCCTTAGCTATAGAACCGCCAGATTTATAAAGTATATCTCCAGCTATAAATAAGTTTTTAACAGAACTTTCATGCTTATCATTAACTATAGGAACGCCGCCTTCATCTAACTCTATATCGCATCTTTTTAAGAAATCTACAGGAGCAACTCCTCCCAAAGCGTATATTACTCTGTCATAAACTTCATCAACACCATCAGTATAATGAACTAGTACTTTACCCTCTTTATCTTCTATAGATTTTATATCAACGCCTAATCTTGCCTTCACTTTTCCGCTTGCAATATCTTCTTTAATAGTTTCTAAATTCTTTTCATTAGGTCTTGTAAACTCTGCTTTTCTATAGTTTATAGTAACATCATTATCTTTTCCTAAAAGATAAGCATATTCAACAGCAGAGTTTCCTCCTCCTACTACTAATATCTTTTCATTTTCCTTACATTTATAAATGTTGAAGTTTACAACAGCATTAAGACTTGCAGGTATAGCATAATCAGGTCTGTTTGGTCTTCCCATTTTGCCTATAGAAGCGACAACATATTTTGCTAAATACTGTTTATTATCAACTGTAGTTACTTCCAAATATTCACCATTTCTTTTAATAGATTCAACTTCGGTATTAAACATAGCCTCTATATAGTTACCAAACAAACATTCACTGAATAAGTCTAATACATCGCCTTTAGTTGCTGTTTCAAATTTGATATTGCCTTTCAAATCTAAAGCTTCGCCTTTATAATCTTTATCTACTCTTTTATCATCTTTATAAAATTTTCTGATAGTAGTAGAGTGATTATCTCCTTTTTCTATCAAAAGCACCTTATTCATTTTCAATATAGAAGCCTCAACAGAAGCAGCAATACCTCCTGGACCTCCTCCTACTATAATTAAATTATATTTATTATCCATAAATTTTACTCCTTATTAAAAAAAAATTATACAATTATCCTATATTAAAAATAAAAATATTTAAGAAAAATACAAATATAAAAATTAAAAAATATTGATTAAACGTCCAAATTTTTAACGTATCTTGCATTAGCCTCAATAAAATCACGTCTAGGCTTAACTTCATCACCCATAAGCATAGAAAATAATTGATCCGCTTTTTCAGCATCTTCTGTTAATACCTGATACATAAGTCTAGTTTCTGGATTCATAGTAGTTTCCCATAATTGGTCAGCATTCATTTCGCCCAAACCTTTATATCTTTGTATATCATATTTTCTATCTTTATTTTCAGATAATATTTTATCCCGCTGTTCATCAGAATATGCATAAGTAAAGTTTTTCTTATCAAAACTTATTTTGTATAGAGGAGGAACAGCTATAAATATATGTCCCAAGTCTATTAAAGGACGCATATATCTGAAGAAGAATGTTAAAAGTAAAGTTCTTATATGAGAGCCGTCAATATCCGCATCAGCCATGATAATAACTCTGCCGTATCTTATCTTTGATATATCAAATGAAGAACCAACACCGCAGCCCAAAGCAGCAATTATAGGTTTTAAACTTTCATTATCAATAATTTTATCAAGTCTAGCCTTTTCTACATTCAATACTTTACCTCTAAGAGGAAGTATAGCTTGAAAATGCCTATCTCTTCCTCCTTTAGCGGTACCACCTGCAGAGTCTCCCTCTACAAGATATACCTCGCATTTATCAACTTCCTGCTCTGAGCAGTCAGCTAATTTTCCCGGCAGAGAATCACTTTCTAATGCATTTTTTCTTCTTGCTAAATCTCTAGCCTTTCTTGCCGCTTCTCTCGCATTTGCTGCAGATATAATTTTTTCTAATATAGCCTTTATAACTTTTGGGTTTTGTGAAAAATAGTCATTTAAACCTTCTACCACAAGTTTTTCAGTTACAGCACGTACCTCTGTATTGCCTAACTTAGTTTTTGTCTGTCCTTCAAACTGAGGATTAGGTATTTTTACAGATACTACAGCAACGAGTCCCTCTCTTGTATCTTCACCCATAAATGTTATTTTATTCTTTTTATCTAATTCAAGTTTTTTAGCAAAATCAGTATAAACTCTAGTTAAAGCAGTTCTAAATCCTACTAAATGAGTACCGCCCTCTGTTGTATTAATATTATTACAGTATGTAAATATATTTTCATTATAAGCATCAACATACTGCATAGCTACTTCTACATCAGTTTTATCCTCTGTTTTATGAAGATAAATAGGCTTATCATGCAATGCTTTTTTATTTTCATTGAGGTGGGTAATAAACATCTCTATACCGCCCTCATAGTAGAATTCATTGCTTACAGTTTCAGCTTCTCTTTTATCTACAAGGGTTATTCTTATTCCTCTGTTTAGGAAAGCTAATTCTCTTAATCTATTTGCAAGAATTTTATAATCATATACTGTAGTTTCAAATATATCAGCATCAGCTTTAAATGTTACAGTAGTTCCATTCTTTGTGCTTGTTCCTACTTCTTTTACTGGCTCTTCTGGGACACCTCTATGATATACCTGTCTGTACAATTTGCCGTCTTTTCTAACTTCAGCAATAAGCTCTGTACTTAAAGCATTAACTACAGATACACCTACACCATGCAAACCGCCTGATACTTTATATGTCTCATTATCGAATTTACCGCCAGCATGCAGTTTAGTCATAACAACTTCCAAAGCAGAAATCTTTAACTTTGGATGCATATCAACAGGGATACCCCTTCCGTCATCTTCTACTTTTATTATATTGTCTTTTTCTATAGTAACAGTTATATTCTTACAATATCCTGCCATAGCTTCATCTATACTATTATCAACAACCTCATATACCAAGTGATGCAAACCTTGAGCACCTGTAGAGCCTATATACATACCCGGACGCTTTCTAACAGGGTCTAACCCTTCCAAAACTTGAATGTTTTTCGAGCTATATGTTTTTTCTGCAGCAGCCATATTTGTAATTTTCCTCTTTTATTTTAAATATTTATTAATAATATTTTTAAATTTTAATGTATATATTATACAATGAATAACTAAATATTACAAATTTAAATTACAGTATTTAGTTATAAAAACATTAACATTATTTAATTTTTTACAGAATATATTATCTATATTTTAATATAATTATATATAAAAATCAGTACTTGAATCAGAAGAATACAATAAATTATAATCCTCTCCATTATCTATATAAGCTATAGATGCTATTTTTATATGAGATAAATCAATATCTTCTTTTATATTTTCTATTACCTCGTTTAATATAAGTCTGAATGCTATATCTGTATTAATAACAATACAAAAGAAATTAATGACATATTTTCCTTTTATATTTTCAGTTTCTCCTGCATTACAAGAATTAAGACTTCCAACAGCATTCCAAGTTAAAACAGAGTGCAAAGTATTACCTATATTATTCACTACATCATGATATTTGCTAGGCAATTCACCCTCAAACGGCTCTATTTCAAACTGCAAAATTAAATAAAAATATTCTTCTTTGGATATTTCTGTATAATCACTATATTCTTCATAAAAACTGTCTAAAAATTTTTTATAATCTCTTGGATTATCATATTTATATTCTTCAGTTTTTCCTGTATCACCTACTATTCCAGTATGTTTTACTATACACTCATCATTAATCCAGCACTCTGCATAATACAAACAATCATCTTCCTTTTTATATAAAGTAACCATATTAGGCAATTCTTCCAAATAAGGATCTAAAGGCATACCATATGAATCAAAAATTTCATCTGCAACTTTTTTATATTCAGAATCTTCATTAAACATTTTTCTAATAGAAAAAATTTTTTCTGTTTCATTATTTTTGAATGCAGCTTCAATAGTATAATCAATATCAAATTTTACTGATATTAATTCAGCATTCTCATTATTTTTAAATATTTCTTTTACTTCTTTAAGTTCGTCTAAAGATTTTTTTATCATCTCTTTATCTAGTTTTGATACAGCAGCTTCATTCATAGTAAATACACCATCAATAAGTTCATCACCAATATAAAACTTAAAATTACAATATGGGCTATCAGCTTCCCATTCTGTAGGGTTAATAATATTTTTTATTTCTTTTAATTTTTCTTCATCGCATAATATATAAGCTATAGCATTTAGTTTATCTTCTCCATAATCAAGACCTTCAAGTAAATTTTTATCACTCTCCTCATTAATATAATGATACTCCAAAGCCTCTAATGAATAATAATTTTCTATCTCATCAGCCTGTCTCAAAAACTCATAATCATTAGGTACTATTTCAAGACCTTTATTATTTGCTTCAACTGCCCCCTCCTTATTTCCAAAATGAAGTCTGAGTTTAGCAAGTTCAAGCCAGCCCCAAGGATAATTAGGCTCTTCTATAACACCAAGTTCAGAATATTTTAAAGCCTCTTCCAATTTGCCGCAGTATATAAGAGCAACAGTGTATCTGTAGTACCAAGTTCCGCATCCTTTTGCATTTTTTTCAGAATATTTCATAAACTCTTTTGACATATAATAATGTTCATAATCGCCTATATTATTGCAGGCATAAGAATACCACAATGCCATATCCAAATCTTCCCTAGCCTCTTCTAATGTAAATCTATTCTCTCTTATACCATTTTCAATAAACTCTTCTAAATAGTTTAACATTTTATAAAAATATCCGCCATTACCGATATGAAATGACTCTAATGTTTCTATATCTTCTTTTGATAATAATGACATGGTAAACTCCTATATTATACCTGTTTTTTAAACCTATTGATATATAATATCACTTATTTTTATATAAATACAAAAATGTAACTATTTTGTAAAAAATGTAGGTTAAATCATATTATAAAAATTAGATTTTATTAATATAAAGTATGAACATAATTTATAAAAAATTAAACAAAATAAAAAATCAGACTCCTTTTAATAGCAGTCTGATTATATATTTCGTTAATTAATGATTATTATTTAATTATTATATCTCTAAAATAGTCTTTTTTGAATATAATTAAATCATTATAACTTTTTGAACTTAACACACCAGATGCAGCAGCTGACGGAGTAAGAGAAATATTTACTATATTATTTTGAGAAACTAATCCTGCATTTGCATTCTTTGAGTTATTTAATAGTGCAACTGTTCCGTTTCCTAAATCTTCTTCTGTAACTTTTGAATCATTTATTTTATCGGCATCTGAAGTAGTGCATACTACTAATGCTCTTGGAATAAGTTTAGTTTGTCCACTTTCAATAAATAAATTATATATACTTGCTCCTGAATCAGCTAAAGCAGAAACTCTCACTCCCAATCCTAAATCATTATTATTTAAATCAGATATCCAATTAACCATAATACTATTCATATCAGCACCTAAAGCAGAAGAAGTATCTAATGCTTTTATACTGTCTACAAGTCTTTGTTCACTGTCTAAAGATGGAGAAGAAGAAGCTATTTTTTTATAAATTTCCTGATTTCCTCCAGTATTAATATCAAGCCATTTCATAAACATTGATGCATTGGCATAACTAACAACAGATAAGTCTCTTCCAAATATATTATTATTAACATTATCATCATATCTGAAATACCAAGAATAAAAAGAATAATAAGGTGTTTGATTAAATGCTGTAATTCTTTCTTCAATAATGGATGGTGAAAATAAATGTGATGTAGATTCTGAAAGTGATTCATTAAGCCAAATATCCATTGCCTTATTACCATTAAATACATTTACATTATAGTTAATTAAATGCTGCAACTCATGCATCATAACACCCAATACGGAACTTGTATTCCAAGTAGCATCTACATGAAGATATTCACCTCTAACACCATCTTTTCCTTGTATAAGATCTGATGAAGAGAAATACCCTCCAACACTTGAATCTCCTTCTTTACTATTAGTATTAAGTGAAGCCATTAGAAATATTATTTTTCCATTTTGATCAATATCTGAAGGCGAACCATATATTTCAATTTCTTTAGGATAATCTTTTTCAAATTCTGTTAAAAAATTTAATATATCGCTTTTACTCTTATCAATACCAATTTCTAAATAAATAATCGCATCTTTTGATTCAGCTATTTTTTTGAATGTACTTTTAGTAAAAAACATATCATCTGTATTATGATCCAATTTATAAAAACTATACTGCTTAGTTTCTGCATAAACAGGGTTATAATATGTTATATCTCCTATATCCTCTGAAATTATTGGAGATGTACTTTTATTGTTACAAGAAATAATAAACATGATAATAATAAATAGAAATAAATATATCTTTTTCATAACTTTTCCTCATAAATATTTTATTGCTAATAATATAATATTTATTATAAAT
>NZ_JQIU01000008.1:809575-839188 GCF_002379365.1 Brachyspira sp. G79
TTTAGTATTTGTGAAACTACAATTAGTAAAATTATAAATAAATTATTGCATAATAAAATATAAAACTTATTTACACAAACTATAAACAATCATTAAAATAGTTAAAAAGCCTAATATATTAAAAAGTTTTTGCATTTTTATCATTTTTATTGAAATAATTATATAAAAAAATAATTATTGACTTTTTTTATATATAATATATAATGCAAAATAGTCATATACATAATAGGAGTTTTTTATGGAAGTATCAGATAGAAGTTGGATTATAACACTTTTATTAGCCATATTTTTACCTGTCCATAGGTTTTATGTTGGAAAAATAGGTACTGGTATATTATATTTGATAACCGCAGGAGGTTTTGGAATATGGTATATAGTAGATATTGTAATGATACTATTAGACAAGTTTACAGATAAAGAAGGTAGAAAATTAAAAAAATAATATTTATAATTAAATATAATAAAAAGTCAATAAAAATCGATTAACTTAATAATTTATTTTTATTGACTTTTTTTACATTTATAATATACTAAGCACGCCTAGCTTAATAAAATAGTAGGATATGCATATGTTTTTAAACCTAGCTTTTTCTTTAATCGGCGGATTCGGACTTTTTATGTATGGTCTTAAAGTATTTTCAGACGGACTTCAGGAAAGTACAGAAAATGCACTAAAAGAAATACTCCATAAATTAACTCAAAATAAAATATTCGGAATAGCACTAGGTTTTTTGATAACAGCGATAGTTCAGTCAAGCAGTGCTGTTACTGTAATGACTGTAAGTTTTGTTAATGCTAATATCCTTACACTTTCTCAAGCAATAAATATCATACTAGGTGCCAATATAGGTACTACAGTTACTGGATGGATAATATCATTAAATATAGATGTACTAGCATTACCTGCTCTAGGTTTGGGTTCTATTATAGTAACATTTGGATCGGAAAATAGAAGATTAAGATTCTTTGGTGAAATACTAATGGGTTTTGGTATGATATTTTACGGTCTTATTCTTATGAAAATGGCATTTGAAGGAGTAAGAGGTTCTGAAGATTTTGAAAAAGTTTTCTTAATGGCAAATGCAGATACTATGTACGGTAGATTTTTATGCGTAATGATTGGTATGATTGTTACTGCTATAATACAGTCAAGCAGTGCTGCTTTGGGGGTTACTATATCATTGGCTTCAGTTGGTTTGATAGATTATCCTACTAGCGTAGCATTAATACTCGGACAAAATATAGGTACTACAATTACAGCTGTATTGGCAACTTTGGGAGCTTCTACAAATGCTAAAAGAGCTGCTTTAGTTCACTGCTTATTTAATATATTTGGTGTTATATATATGTTCTTCTTATTCCCATACTATATAAAATTAGTTGATATAGTTGTAGGTTTTATGAACATAGGAGATCCAAATCTTGTAGTAAATAATAAATATGTAAATATATCATTCTATATAGCAGCTGCTCACACAATATTTAACATTATAAACGTTATAGTATTCTACTTCCTAACAGAAAAACTAGAAAAAATAGTATGCTTCTTAATCAAAGACAAAGAAGACGAAAAACATGTCAGTGTACTTTCTGATAAATTACTTAATATGCCTGTATCAGCAGAAATAGAGGTAAGAAAAGAAGTTACTTATATGGGCGAAATAGCAAAAAAAATGCTTTCAAGAATAGAACAGCTATTTGAAAACCCTAGCGAAAGACTACTTACTAAAATAAGAGATCATGAAAAAATGCTTGATAATACAGATCAGGAAATACATTCATTTTTACTCAAACTGCTTGGAAAAAATACTTTAAACTCAGCAAATATAGCTTCTCTAATAAATATAAGTACATACTATGAAAATCTAGGCGATAATTTAAAAGACTTAGGGAAAGCAATTATAAAAGGAAGTGAAAAAAAGACATTATTTAATGAAACACAAAAAGCAGATATATTAAAAATGATAGACAATAATAAAAAATTTATAGACTATTTATCAGAACTAATACTTCAGTACTATTCTTTAAACAAAGAAAAAACATATGATGAAGCTATGCAAAAATATCATGAAATAAAAGCATTCTATTATGAAGCAAGACAAAGGCATTATGATAATGTTGATAAATCATTAATACCTGCTTTAAATGCTCATTTATACGGAGATGTATTAGTGTATTTTAACCGTTCTATTTCTAATCTCGTAAATATAGTAGAAGCTATAACAGGAAAAGATAAATAATTTTTATAATTCAGAGGATATAATTAGTTATGAATAAAAATATAAAAATATACATAGCTGGTCATAAAGGTTTAGTAGGAAGTGCTATAGAAAGAGTACTTACTAAAAATGGATATAATAATATAATAAAAAAAACTCACTCAGAACTTGATTTAAGAAACAAAGAAGATGTATTCGATTTTTTTGAAAAAGAAAAACCAGAGTGGGTATTTTTATCAGCTGCCAAAGTAGGAGGAATATACGCAAACAACACCTACCCTGTTGATTTTTTATTATACAATCTTCAAATACAAAATAATATTATAGAAGCATCATATAGATATAATGTTCAAAAGTTAATGTTTTTAGGTTCAAGCTGTATATACCCTAAAGAATGCCCTCAGCCTATAAAAGAGGAATATCTTCTTTCTGGGTATTTAGAAAGTACAAATCAGCCTTATGCATTAGCAAAAATTGCTGGTATAGAATTATGCAATGCCTACAATAGACAGTATAATACAAACTACATTGCTGTTATGCCGTGCAACCTTTATGGTATAAATGATAATTACCACCCTGAAAACGCCCATGTTATACCAATGCTTATTAGACGTTTTCATGAGGCAAAAATAAATAACTTAAAAGAAACTATTATTTGGGGAAGCGGTACTCCTTTGAGAGAGTTTATGTGTTCTGATGATTTAGCAGAGGCTTGCATTTATTTAATGGAAAATAAAAATGCCAAGGACATAGGCAAGTTTATTAATATAGGCTCTGGAAAAGAAGTAACTATCAAAGAACTAGCAGAATTAATAAAAAATACTGTTGGTTTTGAAGGCGAAATAAAATTAGACAGCTCTAAACCAGACGGTACTATGAGAAAACTTCTTGATGTTAGTAAAATAAATGCTTTAGGTTGGAAATATAAAATAGAACTTGAAGACGGCTTAAAAACAGTTTATAATGATTTTTTGAAAAGCTACAATAAATGAATTTAGGATATAATAATGAAAAAAGCACTTATAACAGGAATTACAGGACAAGATGGTTCATATTTGGCAGAGCTTTTATTAGAAAAAGGATATGAAGTACACGGTATAATAAGAAGAAGTTCATCATTTAATACTGAAAGAATAGATCATTTATACAGGGATCCACATATTAATGATGTAAAAATGTTTCTTCATTACGGAGATTTATCCGACAGCTCTAATTTGTCAAGACTATTGGAAAAAATACAGCCTGATGAAATATACAATTTAGCAGCTCAAAGCCATGTAAGAGTAAGTTTTGATATGCCTGAATATACAGCTGATGTTGTAGGACTTGGTACCATAAGAATACTTGATGCTATAAAAGATACTCAAATAAAAACTAAATTCTATCAGGCATCAACAAGCGAATTATATGGAAAAGTTGTTGAAACTCCTCAAACAGAAAAAACTCCTTTCTACCCTAGAAGTCCTTATGCATGTGCTAAATTATATTCCTATTGGATTACAGTTAATTACAGAGAAAGTTATAATATGTATGCATGTAATGGAATATTATTCAATCATGAAAGTCCAAGACGCGGAGAAACATTTGTAACAAAAAAAATTACACATGCTATTGCTAGAATACTTAATAAAGAACAGGATAAATTATATTTAGGTAATTTAGATTCAAAAAGAGACTGGGGATATGCTAAAGATTATGTTGAGGCTATGTGGCTAATGCTGCAGCAGGATAAAGCTGATGATTATGTTATAGCTACAGGGGAAACACATTCAGTAAGAGAATTTTTAGATGAAGCTTTTGGACTTGTAGGGCTTGATTGGAAAAAATATGTAGAAATAGATCCTAGATATTACAGACCGGCAGAAGTTGACCTACTTTTAGGAGATCCTGCAAAAGCAAAAGAAAAACTAGGCTGGAAACCAAAAACTACATTTAAAGAATTAGTAAGGATAATGCTTGAATACGATTTAAATAATGTAGGATTAAGTTTAGATAAATTAAAAAAATAAAGTCATTTATGAAAGATAAATTATTATTAAAAAAGAATTTAATTGAGTATTTAGTTTGGTTTATTCCCATAAGAAAAATAAGAAATAAAGTAAGAATAGATTCTGTTTATTTAAAAGATTTAGGATACAAAATAAATTATAATCATTATAAAAATGATATAAAAGGCAAAAAAACGTTTTTTGTTAGAAATGATTGGCCTGTAAATGAAAAAGAGTTTGATAAAAATATTTTTTATAATTTGATAAAAAGAGATTATATTAATGATCTAGAAATAGGATATAATGCAGATATAGAATATTTTGGACCAGTTGGAAAAAGATATTTTTTAGAGCATTCTAAAGCTAAAATAAAAATATTTTATACTGGAGAATGCGTATCTAAAAATGCTATTAATAAAACTTGGGCTCAATATTCTGATAATTGTATTAATAATGTAGATTTATCGCTTAGTTTTGACAGACTTGATGAAAACAAGCATAAAAATTATGTGCGTTTTCCCATTTGGATATTTTTTAATTTTTATGGAATATTAGACAATAAAAATTATACTAAAGATGATATAAAAAGATTATAGATAATATTAATAGTGCTAAATCCCAAAAAATAAATTTGCTTCATTAGTTGCTAGTCATGATGCTACCAATATAAGAACACAAATGTATAATAAAATCTCAAAAATAGACAATATAAGCTGCCCTAGCAAATTATTTCATAATGATGATACATTAAAACAAAATTTTAATAATGATAAAATAGAATATTTAAAAGATTTCAAATTCAATATATGTCCAGAGAATACTATTAGTGATGGATATATCACTGAAAAACTTTTTGATGCTTTTAAATCTGGATGCATACCAATATACAATGGTGATGAAAATATAGAACTTGATTTGGTTAATAAAAATGCTCTTCTATTTTTCAAAAAAGATGAGGATAATGAAGAACTAATAAAAGAAATAGAAAAACTCAATAAAAATGACAAATTATTTGATTCTTTTCAAAACCAAATAAAAATATATGATTCTATGGTAGATTATATTTGGGATCGAAGAATAAAAGTATTAAATAAACTTGAAACTTTAATTAATGAAAGACTAAAATAAATATTCATAATTATTTTATTTATTTGTTGGTATTCTCAAAAATATTTCCATACCTATAGAAAGCACATTACTATTAAGTCTATTCCAAGCCTTTATTTCGGATATATCTATATTAAATCTTCTTGCAATTATCCAAAGAGTATCACCGCTTCTAACATGATACATTATATCCTTATATTCATAATCAGGTGGAGGCAAAGATTCAAAATAAACAAATTTACCTTCTCTTATTCTCTCTTGTTCTTCTTCATACTGGGCTAAATCAACCTGCTTTGCATTATCAAGCCCTTGTATAGGTATCATAACCTGCTGACCTATATTAAGACTTTTTGATTTTAATTTATTTATTTCTACAATGGCATTTATAGGAACACCATAAAATTTAGAAAGATGAGAAAGAGTTTCATTCATTTTTACTTCATGGCGTCTGAAAGTAACTCTTTCACTTGCTGGTATTTTAGCAAATGTTTCATTAAATTTATCACCAAGTCCTTGAGGAACTCTTAAAGGATATCTTACCATACCTGGAGGTGTTACTCCTCTTGCTAAATGCGGATTTAAAGCCTTTAAATCTTCAGTATCAACTTCTATCATCTTAGCTATAACAGATAAATCAGCAGCATCATCTACATAAACCAAATCACCCTGCGGAAAAACAACTTTAGGTTTATTAATTTTAAAACCAAATCTCTCAGGATTTTTAGCAATTATAACAGCAGCAACATATTTTGGTATATACTCTTCAGTTTCCTTTGGAAGCACATCTGCAGCAAGCAAATCGTCAAAATCATTACTTTTTACTTCTCTAATGGCTCTTGATATTCTTCCACCTCCTGCATTATAAGCTATTAATGCAATTACCCAAGATTTGAAATTTTTATCAAGCCTCACCAAATGATCAGCAGCAGCTTTTGTAGAACGTTCAGGATCAAATCTATCATCAGACCAATAATTAACTTTAAGATTATATATAGCACCTGTCATAGGCATAAACTGCCAAAGACCAGCTGCCCCTGCATGCGAAACTGCCTGAGGATTAAAATCACTTTCTATAATAGGTAAATATACCAAATCCTCTGGAACACCTTTCTCTGCAAATACTTCTTTAATATAAGGCAAATATATTTGGGCTCTGTCTATAATTTTCTGCATATAAGGCTTCCAGCTGCCTTGATATCTGTTTATATAATAAGAAACTCTGTCATTTCTAAAGTCATTTACATCAAAACCTCTAAGCTCAACTACTTTTATATCGCGGCCTAAAGATTCCCCAAACACACTAAGCTCGTAAAGATTAACTCCTTCAAGTGCCTTTCTTATGTACATATCAAATGTATCGCAAGAGTTAACAAACAACATTATTATTACAAGAAAAATAATTATTATAGTCTTTTTATTTTTTAATAATAAACCTGCCTCAAAATTATTTATTTTTTAATTAATATATTTAACATTATTATTTAAAGATTTGCAACTTTTTTAACATTTTAAAAATCGGATATTATGCTAAATAAGTTTAGATTTTATTAAATAAAGGATATATTTATACAGCATTCATTGTAAATATTGACTAAATAAATTATAATTATAAATAAAAAATAAGCATAAAATGTAAAAATTATAAAAACAGGCTGTATAAATTAATTATACCGCCTGCTATATTTTTAATAAATATTATATTATTTTTCTAAATATGCATAGAAAAACTTATGAAAACCTAATGGATTGTATACAACATCTTTCAATTTAGGATTAACAAGCAAAGGCTCTGTAAAGAAATATATAGGTATAGCTCCCATATCTTCCTGTATAAGTATTTTTTCAGCTTCATGCATAGCTTTCATTCTTATATTATTATCATCAGTAGACATAGCCTCACCTATAAGCTCATCATATCTTTGATTGCTGTATCCACCATTATTTTGGGTATTGTAGCTAGTAAATAAACTCATCATAGACATAGGGTCAGAATAATCAGCAGACCAATAAAGTCTTCCTATCATAAAGTTTTTTTCAAGTAAAGTCTGACCTAATAATGCATTATCTATCTGAGTAATAGTAGAATCTATATTAAGATGTTCTTTCCACATTTGCTGTACTGCTTCAAAAATACCTACATGATTACCGGGATCAGTTTTAAACTCTATTACTGGAAAACCTTCTCCATTTGGATATCCTGCTTCAGCCAAAAGCTGTTTAGCCATTTCAACATTATTAGAATATCCTTCTTTTGATACATCATACAAATCACCACCGTTTATTCTAAAATCTCCGTCAATATCATTAACCGCATAAGGCACCCAACCGCTTGCAGGTTTTTGTCCGCCTTTAGTAACATTTTCTACTATATAGTTTCTGTCTATAGCCAAAGACAATGCCTTTCTTACTCTAGGATCTTTTAAATATTCATTAGTTACATTTATAGGATAATAATAAGTAGCTATAAGAGGCTTAATCTGTATTAAACCTTCTTCCATAAGTGTAGGTATATCCTGCTGAGGAGGTTCATAAGCCATATGCAAAGATCCGTCTTTTATACCAGCTACAGCAGCAGCTCCATTTTGCATAAGTACAAATGTTATTTTTTCAGCAACTATACTGTCAGCATTCCAATAATTAGGATTTTTTACCATTACAATATTTTCATCAATATTGCGTTCAGCCATAACATAAGGACCGTTTCCTATATAAGTTTCAGGCTTCAAAGTCCAGCTGTCGCCGTATTGTTCTATTATATCTTTTCTCAAAGGTGCAAATGTAGGAAATGCTGCTACTTCCAAGAAATAAGCAGTAGGAGCTTCTAATTCTACAACCAAAGTATGATCATCAACAGCTTTAACACCTAAAGCATCTACAGGCATCTCGCCTCTTGTAATAGCCATAGCATTTTTCACAGGTTCATGCTGATAACTATATTCACTTGCAACTTTAGGATCAACCTGTCTCTGCCAGCTATAAACAAAGTCTTCTGCTACAACTGGTTTTCCATCAGACCAAGTAGAATTAGTTCTAAGATAAAATGTATAAGTTTTTCCGTCAGCACTTATTTCCCAATCTTCTGCAACCCCTGGTGCTATTTTATTATTTCTATCTCTTACAGTTAAACCTTCAAATACATGAGAAATATAAATTACTCCGTATATCTGTGCATTCAAACTTGGGTCTATTGTCTTTGGTTCAACACTGAGATTAACGATAATTCCGTCATTTTCATTTTTGCCTTTAGAACATGATATTGAAGAAAGCATTAACAATATCACTAAGCCAATGCTGATAAAAGATGATAAAAATACCCTTTTAGCTTTCATAATAAACTCCATAAAATTAAACTATTTATTTTTAATTAACTATATAAATTATATTTACCCTAAATAATAGTTAATCAAAACTATGTAAAAATATTTTATATAATTTTATAAACTTAGTCAATTAAAAAATAAAAAGTTATTAAATAAATTAAGACTTTATTATTTTGTTTATGCATTTTCCTGTATTTATAAATTCAAATACATTATCAATAGCAATAGTTACCATATTAAGTAGTGCCTCATCAGTATAAAAAGCATAGTGCGGAGTTATTATAACATTATTCATTTTAAACAACTCTTCTATAATACTATCTTTTAAAACTATATCTTTTATATCTTTATTGGCATATTCTATTTCATTAGTATATACATCTAAAGCCGCCCCTCCAATATGTCCGCTTTTTAATCCTTCAAGCAAATCTTCATTATTAACTATACCGCCACGGCTTACATTAATAATATAAACACCTTTTTTCATTTTATTTATAGAATCCTTACATACCATATCTTTAGTTTCTTTGTTTAACGGTATATGATATATTATAACGTCGCTATTTTTATATAATTCATCTAAACTTACATACTCAGCATAATTTTTTATTTCATCTCTCTGTGTTCTTGAATATACAAATATATTTTTCGGATAAAAACCTTTAAGATGTTTTATAGTTAGAGTACCTATTCTTCCTGTTCCTATAACTCCAATATTTAAATTTCTCAATTCCTTTGCTACAAGCCCATTTCTTATAAAATTTCTATTGTATCCGTTTATAAGCAAATTATTATAATTTTTAATAAGAGCAAGAAGAGAAAGCACTGTAAACTCACTTACAGAATTCGGAGAGTATGAAGGAACATTTGCTATTTTTATTCCTATTTTATCAGCATAATCAACATCAATATTATCATAACCTGCAGATCTTGTACTCATATATTTTATACCGTATTCTTTCAATTTATCAAGAACTTCAGAATTTATTTCATCTCTTGCATTAAAAACTATGCTGTCAAAACCTTGAACTTCTTTAACATTATCAATATTTAAATAATGTTTATATAATGTAAATTTTGTATTATATTTTTTTTCCATTAACTGAAAAGATTCTAATT
Source organism: Brachyspira sp. G79 (assembly GCF_002379365.1). GTDB lineage: Bacteria > Spirochaetota > Brachyspiria > Brachyspirales > Brachyspiraceae > Brachyspira. The sequence continues at coordinate 819,329 of NZ_JQIU01000008.1, forward strand.
CATCATCTAAAAGAGAATATACTGCTATTTTCATAATTATTTTCCTTATTATTAATTATCAAAAATAATAAATCTGTATACACATAAAAACTATAAAATACATAAAAAATTTAATTCAATAAATCAAACTTGGAAAAAGAATACATATATTATAGCTATAAAAAGAATGAGTATAACAGCAGCCATTCCAAACATTACAAGTTTAAATGTATTAATTTTTGAGAATAGCCTGCTGATTAATGACGGTTTCTTATCAGCATCATTATCCTCACCTTCAACGTATACATCCCTAGTAGGATTGAATACTTTTAATTTAATAGGCTCCAATTCTTCTATTAAAGCACAAAATCCGTCTATTAATTTTAATAGTATCTTAATAGATTTTTCTTCAACGTGCTTTTCTAAAACTTCAGCAGGTACTATATATTTTGAATATTTATCCTTCTTCCCTTTAAGTTCAAGATATATTATATTTTCTTCAACAGTATTAGAATTAATACTTACCATAACCTTATCACCTACATTTATATCATTTATAGATGTTCCTCCTATTGGGTCAACTATAAATGAAGCATTGATTAACTTGTAACTAGGTGCTTCAGGTTGTTTGGATGTATCAGTATTTTCTACAGATGAATTGGAATCAGAACTATATGAGGCATGCATAACAGCTGTATTTTCCAATTCCTTGTTTACATTATCCAAAGCATTAGAAACATCTTCAAAACTAAGTACTTTATGTGCTACATCAAAAGTACCTATATGAAAGTCCATAAATTTATTCATACTGCTTGCAAATATGTCAATAATAGAAATAGTATTGTTACTGCTTTGATATATTATAATATTATTAATATTTTTATTATCACTAAAAATATCGCTTATAATTTTTTGAAATTTCTCAAATAATGTATTATTTTCATTATTGAGTTTATTATATATTTTTATATGTTTATAAAGTGCTAATAAATCTGTATACGAGTTTAAAAATTTAAGAAGTTTATTGTCATTAGATATAACAAATGCAATATCCATAATTTTACTGTCATACTTATCTATAAAAAATACCATGTATATATATTTTTTTAAATCACTGTATTCTGCTAATATTTTTATAGCTAATACTTCTTTAGAATCTATTTTTTGAGGAGACATATATTAATTACCTATATACAAATTTTAACAGTAATTATAAATAAACAATAATAAAATTTCAACCATATCATAGAAAATAATTATGAAATAAACACTTGATTTTTTTAAGTTTAATTATTATAATGGATTATTAAAAATAGCTTTTATTGAAACAATTAATTTTAAGAGGATTTTTATGTCTGAAAATACAAATAAAATACAAAAAAATGCTGAGTTAATATTCACATACATATACAATAATAGAATAATATTCATATCAGGATTCGTGCTTTTAATAGTAATAATAGCTGGTATTTTAATATACAAAGCTAATATAGAAAGTCAGGACTCTGCAAGAAATACTGAGTTTGAATCTGCTTTGGCATTGTATAATGTGTATCAAAATGCTCAATTACCAGAAGAACAATTAAATGATCCAGCATTAATTATTGATATTACCTCAAGATTTCAGAAAGTATACTCAGCTGCTAAAGGTAAAAACTTAAAATTAAGAAGTGCATACGCTTTGGGCTGTGTTTATTATGATATAAAAAATTTCACAGAAGCTGAAAAATACTATCAAGAAGTGGCAAATGCAAGAGGTTTTTATTTACAAGATAGTGCAATGTATAATTTGGCAAATACTCAGATAGAATTAACAAATTATACTCAGGCTGCTTCTACTTTAGAAAACTTCACAAAAGCATATTCTAAAAGCTATCTAGTACCTCAGGCTACTTTAACATTATCTGACGTTTATTTGGCACAAAATGATAAAACTAAAGCATTAAATGTACTAAAATCATGGGTTAGTCAGAATACTAATAATATAGAATATCTTAATATATTTAGAGAAACTATTTCATTAATAGAAAATAATGTTTATTAATAAACTTGATATTAATAAATTTATTAAATAAATATATACAAATATATCCATACTTTAATTAAAGGAATAAAAATTGAATAAAAATGCTCCTCTCATAGTTCAGGGCGATGGTACTATTCTTTTAGATGTTAGCACAAAACATTTTGAAGAAATCAGAAATTTCATGCTTGTATTTGCCGAACTTGTTAAAAGTCCTGAATATATACATACTTATAGAATAACATTAGTATCATTATGGAATGCTGCAAGTTTAAACTACACTTCAGAACAGATAATTGGCTTTTTAAAGAAATATACTTCTTATGAAATACCAAAAAACATCATAAAACAAATAGAAACAAGCATCGAAAAGTATGGAAGAATAAAAATTATAAAAGAAAATGAAAAATATTACCTCATAAGTGAAGATAAGAACATAATAGATGAAATTCTACACTATAAACTTATGACTAAATATATAAAAGCAGAAATTAATAATAACAAATTAGAAATAGACGCTACATATAGAGGTCATATAAAATTAGCACTTATCAATATAGGATATCCAGTGCAGGATTTAGCAGGTTATAAAACTGGGGAGCCTTATCATTTTAATATGAGAACAAAATTACCTTCTAATGGTGAGGATTTTGCTTTAAGAGATTATCAAAAAAATTCTGTTGAAGCATTTTATGCAGACGGCAAGCCTGAAGGCGGAGCAGGAGTAATAGCACTTCCATGCGGTACTGGTAAAACTGTTGTAGGTATTGCTGCAATGTATAAAACTCAAACCAGAACACTTATTATAGTTACTGGTGTTACAGCATGCAGACAATGGAGAGATGAAATACTTGATAAAACTGATATACCTCCTGAAGATATAGGTGAATATAATGGATTAAATAAAGAAATTAAGCCTATAACAATAGCTACTTACAAAATTCTTACATATAGAAAAAATAAAGAATCTCCTTTTGTGCATTTTGAATTATTTTTCCAGCATAATTGGGGACTTATAATATATGATGAAGTTCATTTACTTCCAGCTCCTATTATAAAACTAACAAGTGAAATTCAAAGTATGAGAAGATTAGGCCTTACTGCTACTTTAGTACGTGAAGATGGGCTTGAAAAAGATGTTTTCTGTCTGATAGGTCCTAAAAAGTTTGATATACCTTGGAGAGAGCTTGAAGAGAAAAAGTTTATTGCTGAAGCATACTGTTATGATATAAGAATACCTTTAGATGAAAGTCATAGATCTGATTATGTTGTATCAAGTGATAAAGTAAAATTTAGAATAGCAAGTGAGAATGTTCTTAAATATAGAGTAGTAAAAAAGATTATAGAAAAACTTCAGGGTAAAAATATACTTATAATAGGTCAGTATTTGGATCAGTTGAATGAGATGAAAAAAAGAACTGGATATACTATTATCACTGGAAAAACTCCTCAAAGCGAAAGAGATATTATATATAAAAAATTTAAAACAGGTGAAATTACAACTTTGATAGTAAGCAAGGTTGCTAATTTGGCCGTTGATTTACCTGATGCTAATGTATTAATACAAATATCTGGAACTTTCGGTTCAAGGCAGGAAGAAGCTCAAAGGCTTGGAAGAGTATTAAGACCAAAAAAAGGCGAAAATAAAAGTTATTTCTTCTCTATTATCACTACAGACACTAAAGAAGAAGACTTTGCTCATAAAAGACAATTATTCCTTACAGAGCAGGGTTATCATTATGAACTGCTTGATAAAGATTCTTTTGAAGAGCTTGAATTTAATAATTAATAATTAAAGTTTAATAATATATTATTAAACTTTAATTAAAAAAACTCTTTATACAGCATTATTATATTTAATATTTTTTTAAATAAATATTTATAGGGCTGTAACTCCTAGTTTTATCATTTCATCATAAACAGGTTTAACATTCTTACCCAATACTATTTGATACTGACCAGCATTATAAAAAACTCCTGTCACACCTTCTATCTTTTCAATATTCTCATCTTTAATCTGTAGTCTATTTTTTACTATTAATCTTAACCTCGTAGCACAAAAAGAAGCTGATTCTATATTATCTTTTACAACATTAGCAATTATATCTTCTGCTATTTTTTTGTAATTTAGTTCCATAACTAACCTCTATGATTATAATATTTAACTAAATTATATATATTTATGAATATTTTTCAAACAAAAAAATGATAATTCATTATTATTGCTTATAATAAAGCAGCTAAAATAATCTATCCTATAGCAATACCGTTTTCACAGTCTTCTTTAGTAGTTAATAGTACCACTTCTCCATTATCTTTTACAGCACCCAAAACTAGACACTCAGAGAAAAAATTAGCTATTTGTTTTTTAGGAAAATTTACAACTGCAACTATACGCCTTCCTATTAAATCCTCTTTTTTGTACAGATTTGTTATCTGTGCTGATGATACTTTTATACCTAATGCACCAAAATCAATTTTTAATTTATATGCTGGTCTTTTAGCTTTAGGAAAATCTTCAGCTTCTATTATAGTACCTGTTCTAATATCAAGTGCCAAAAAGTTATCAAATAAAGTTTCATCTTTAATATTATTTTCCATTTTTGTAATCCCCGAAAAATTATTTACTAATATTTTATTTACATATAAAAAATTGTCAATTAGTTGAGATTAATAATAAGAAAATAATATTTTTAGCATAATAAAAAAATTTAAAATTCTCTAGTTTGGTATTAAAATTTCGATACTAATAATACTATATAATGGAATATTTTAAACTGAATAAAAAGGCAATACTAAAATGAAAGGCAAACGCATAATAATAATAGGTGCAGGACTATTACAGGTACCTGCCATACAAATAGCTCAGGAAATGGGACTTTACACAATAGTATTTGATTATAATAAAGATGCACATGGAATGAAAATAGCCGATTATCCTATGGTAGTTTCTACCAGAGATGTTGATGGAAGTGTAAGGGCAGCAAGAGATTTGAGCCAGAAAATGGAAATTAACGGAGTTATAACTGTAGGTACAGATGCTTCTACAACTGTAGCTGCTGTTGCTAATGCTTTAGGACTTCCGGGAAATAGATTTGAAGATGCATATGCTGCTTCAAATAAAATAAGAATGCGTGAAAGATTTAAAAAAAATAATGTACCTCAGCCTAATTTCTTTCCAGTATGGAATTATGATGAAGCAATAGATGCTTATAGACATTTAAATACACCTGTTGTAGTAAAACCTGCTGACAATATGGGAGCCAGAGGTGTAATGAAGGTATCCAATGAAAATGATGTACTTGCTGCATTTAATAGGGCAAAAAGTGCCTCTCCTTCAGGCGAAGTTATAATAGAGGAGTTTATGGACGGTCCTGAACTATCTATAGATATGCTTATATACAATGATGAAATATATGTTACAGGAGTAGCTGATAGAATAATAGAGTTTCCTCCATTTTTTATAGAGACTGGACATATTATGCCGTCTGCTTTGGAAAAAGAAAAGTTAGATGATGCTATTAATGTAATGAAAGCTGGTATAAAAGCATTAAATTTAAAAATAGGTGCTGCTAAGGGTGATATAAAAGTTACAAAAAACGGTGCTATGGTAGGAGAAATTGCCGCAAGACTATCCGGCGGATTTATGAGTGCCTATACCTACCCTCTTTCTACTGGTGTAAACTTGATAAAAAATGCCATAGAAATAGCATTGGGTAATCCTCCTAGTGATTTAAAACCAAAATGGAATAAAGTTGCTGTTGAAAAAGCATTTCTTCCGGGTACTGGTATTATAGAATCAATTGAAGGTGTTGAGAATGCCAAAAAAATTGAAGGTATAAAAGAAGTATTTATAAAAACAAAAGCTGGAGATATACTTGTTACACCTACAAATAATTTGGAAAAAGCAGGTAATATTATTGCTGTAGGAAATACTAGAGATGAAGCGATAGCAATAGCAAATAAAGCTATGAACTTTGTACATTTTAAATTGACAGATGAAAAAAGTATTACAGCTGAAGAAATAAATAGAATAGCACATGAAAAACTAGCTTCAAAACAAAGTGCTAATTATCTATTTAAAGGTGATACCGATGAAAAAACAGGTCTTTCTCATTACTCTTTTAATCCTAGTATAATTCATGAAGAAAAACAAGTTAATTTAGAAACTAATATGTTTAATATGCATTTGTCGCAGCCAATTATACTAGACACTATATATAATTTGCCTGAAGTAATAGATGGAATAATGGATATAAGAGAATATTACGAAATAGTATTAGATGCAGCTTCTAATTGTGAGGTATTAGCTATATTAAATGATTTTAACAACGAAGAATTATTTGAACTTTCAATAAGAACCATAAAAGGAAACAAAAGAGGAATTATTATGATAGACGGTAATAATCCTCAGGAAATTATTTTACAAAGATTAAGAAAAGCGGAAAAAAATGGTGCTTGTGCCGTTGGAATTGATTTATCATACTGCTATAATATCACTTCTCATAATAAAATATATGTAAAAAGCGAAAAAGAATTATCAAAAATTATAAAGGAAATAGATATTCCTATAATAATCAAGGGAATATCAAATGAAAATGATATTCATAATGCAAATTCTTCACATGCAAATAGTATATATTTTTCAAATAATAATAAGTATGCATTAAAAGGTATGGAAAAAGTTGCCGATACTATAAACAGAGCAGCAGCTAACTTGCATAATAATCATAAAATGCAATTAACATTGCTTGCAGAATCTCCTAGATATGGAGCTGATACTTTTAAATATTTTATGTTGGGAGCTAATGCTGTTTGTGTAACAGAAGAAAGCTTTATTGCTGCTATAAGTAAAGGCAAAAAAGGTCTTGAATATGCACTATATTCTAATAAATTGGAATTAGAAAAAATAATGAAAATATTCGGACAAACTGCGGTAAAATATAACAATGCAATATGGCGAAAGAACTAGGTACTATTATGGAAGATAAACAAATAAACTTATCTAAATCATATATATACGGCTTTTTTGCTGCTATGATATGCACTTTAATATACAGTGCTGTTATTATTCCTATCTATATACTTTTAATATCATCAAATCCTGAGAATTTTTTTGTGTATTTGCTTTATGCTCTTGATGTTTGGGTATGGATATGGATAGGTATTTCTATATTATACGCTTTTATTATAGTAATGATGCAGCCTACTAAAAGATATACTAGTTTATCAAAAACTATAGAAAATTTACTTTTCTTTATAGTTACTTCTGTAATACTTATACTATCTCTTAGCTATGTACCAGAAATACAAAAACTTTTATATAAAAAGGATTATACTTTTTACAGCACAATATTGGCTGTTGGATTATTTTTTATATCAATACAATTATCATACTGCATAAAAAAACTTATTATATTTATGTATAAAACTATATTATATAATTTGGGATATACTATTGAAGATGAAATAATAGATTATTATGATGAAGAAGATGAGTATAAAACAGAAAATTATGAAGTTGTAAGAATTAATAAATCAGAGTATGAAATATTTTCCAGTACTATAAAAAATATAATAGCATTCTCTCAAAGATATAAACATGCTATAGGTATTATAGCATTTAAAATATCAAATAGTAATTCTATTATAGATGAATATGGAAACTCTGCTTACAGAAAGCTTCAAGAAGAGCTAATAAAGGCAATAAAGAAAAATGCCAGAATAGGTGAAAATCAATGTTTGCTTTATGATAATATTATATACTCTGTAATTTTTGCAAATGAGGACGAGGCTTGGAAGGCTACCAAAAGATATTTTAAAGCATTGAAAAATTATAATTTTGAATATAATGGTGAAAACGTAGATATTAATGTATCTATGGCTGTAAGCGGCTTTGATTTTTCTAGTAATAGATCAAATAAAATGTCTGTATTCGTTATAAAAGATAGTATGATGGGAAAAATTAAAGATGCTTTAAATGAATCAGAAGAAACTGGAAGTCCAGTTATATATTATGAATAAAAGGGATTAGAATCGTGGAAGCTTCATTAATTGTAATATTAGTTTTAATTGTTTTATTAGGTTTTGCCACTCAGTACGTTATTAAAAGCGGCTCATACCCTATCAAACTAAAAAAAATAGTTCAGGCCTACAATGAACAAAATTATGATGTAGCCATGAGAGAAATTAACACTCTAGATCCTAAATATAAAAAAGATGCCAATATATTATGGATGACAGCTAATATGTATTATAAACAGCAGCAGTACATACTTGCTATGGCGGCATTACAAAATATGATAGACGGAGCATATTTTACTAAAGAATTAACTGAATTAACTGTAAGAGAATTTTTGGCTAGAATATACGAACAAACAGGAAATACCAAAAAAGCTATAGATGAATATGATATGATTACAAAAATAAGAGATCAAGATTACGACTCTCTATTTAAAGCTGGTTCTGTTTGCTATCAATATGGAGAATGGGTGCAGGCTCAGAAGTACCTTTCTTTAGCTGCAGCTCAAAATGACAGTAATCCGCAGTTATTGTATATGCTTGCTGAATGTTTTTATAAAATACGTTCTTATCATGCAGCTCAGCAGCAAATAGAAAAAGCTATTGCCTTAGATGCTACTAATGCTCAATATCACCTATTATTAGGAGAAATATTATCTTCAAGCAGAGATTTCCAAAATGCTATTAAAGAATTGGAAATAGCATATGAAAGTAATGAAATATCTGACAAAGATGCTATATCTTTAAACCTTGCTAACTCATATTATGAACTTGGAAATTATACAAAAGCAAGAGAATATTATGGACAAGTGCTTACTAAAGAAAATATACCTAATGAAAAAGTTGTTGATGAAAGATATAGATATGCTGAAACTTTGGTAAAAAACAAACAATTTGAAGCGGCTGTTAAACAATGGGAAATAATTAAATCAGTAAGAAATATATACTTAGACGTAGACCAAAAATTAAAAACATACAGTTCTATCATCGCGAACAATGCATTTAGAACTGCTTTGGAAATGGATATTATAGAATATTTGGAAAAATACTTCTACAGAATATTAACATTAAACGGATATGTAGTAACAGAACATACTAAAAAATCTGATACTTTGGTATTCTTTGTTACTATTAAGAAATTCGGTTCTGAGGGTCAGTCATACAAAAGTACATTTGCTTTGGACACTTCTGGATATCCTATGCGTCAGGAAACAGTGGATCAGTTTATGGAATATGCTAGACAGTACAAAAGTGCACACTCTTTCTTAATAAGTATAGGAGACTTTGCACCTAATTTAAAAGTAGATGATACTGTAATGATTATAGAACCAGACAGATTCGAAGCAATTATTGAAGGTGTAATATCATTCAGTGACTAATAAGATTAACTCATTTATATTTATACTCTTTTATTTAATAAAAGGCTGTGATTTTTTATAAATCATAGCCTTTATTTTTATATATACTGAAAATTTTTAAGTTTGTCAATTTTTTATTGTTCTTTTTCCCGCCTTCGCTTGCCTACAGCACACAGAGTCGCAAGCTTAACCAAAAATTGCAAAAAAGACTAGGTTTTATATTAGTTAGAATATTAATAATAAAAAACCTATTGTATAAATACCAGTTCTTTATCATAAGAAAACTCAAAATACTTACCATATACAGTAAAAGTTATAATAATATTAGCATTGCATTTTAAACTTTTAGACATTATGGCATCTATAACAGTTTCAAACAAATCAGAATACTGTGCTTTAAACTTCATATTAAATGATATAGAAGAATTAGCAGGTATTTTTAAATTTTCTGAAGTATCTAATGAATTAGCAGAAGCAAATACTTTATCAGAATTGTTTATAAGTTTAACTTCGGCTTTTTCTATAGGAAGTTCAAAAGGCAGATTATTTTTTACTTCAATTAATGTATTTAATGTGATATATGATAAAGTAATTTCGTCTATAGAGACACTTTTAAAAGTTATATCAGGCTTATATTTTTCAATGTATTCTCTCTTTATCTCTTTTGCTCTTGATTTTATTTTACCATATGACAATATAAAAACAATCACTAATAAAACAGCTAAAAAAATTAATAAGATAATTATTTTATTTTTCATAATATTAAAGTCCGATTGTTAAATTTATTAATACTTTATCAAAAATATACAAAATAAAATAACTTAAATATAAAAACAGTGTAAAAAATTCAATAATAAATAAAAAATAATAAAAAAGCGTACCTAAATTTAGATACGCTCATTAAGATTCTTAATAGTTAAAAATTATTTAGCAGGAGTTAATTTTGTTAATGCATCTTCTACTAATGCAACCCAAGTAGCTCCGCTAACACCATCAACATAGATGTTATTAGCTTGAATCATTTTGTCATAAGCTGCTTTTCCTCTAGCAGGTCCGCTGCTATGTGCACATTTTGTTAGTACAACTTTTGTTAATTTACCGCCTGCAACAGTAACTTTAGCTTGATAATCACCTTGTCTTGTTTTGTAAGTAGCTTTGTAGTTACCCAAATATGTGCCGTCTGGTACTTTAGACAAATCAACTTTACCTTGAGCAAATAGGAACATGCTAGCTGCAAAAACTAGAGCAAGAACCAAAACCATAATTTTTTTTAAGCTCATACGATTTTCCCCTTTTTTAATATAGTTATTATTATAAACTTATTATTTTTTAAAACGTAAAAAAATGTAAATTAATTGAGAATTTTTTTTATATTTCCATCCCTTAACAATGAAAGAAGATTATCATATTCAACAGTTGTTTTAAGCTGATAATATCTATCATCTATAAAACTTGAATATTCCACTTTTATATACTTTTCAACGATATTTTTTAATTCACCATTTTCATATTCTCTATTTGGAAGTTCTTTAGCAAAAGCATTCTCAATTTTTACTTTTGATAAGGCTAAAGCTGCATTAAAAGCACTTGTTTTTATCTCTTCTTCGGTTGAAGCATAACCATTAGGATAGCCTATAGATGTAGCTATAAACTTACTTTCATTTACCCAGCCTTCATTAAGATTGATAATATTTGAAGTTTGTACATTATTTTTTTCTACAGTCTTACAGGATAATACCAAAAAAGAAAAAACAATTAGTATTAAATAATTATATTTCATAGTGCCTCCAAATAAAAAATATACTTCTACAATATTCGTCAAATTTTAATTTTTTTTAAGTTAATAATTTTACATAATTATTAATTTTAGACTGTAAATGTTCCGATTATATAAAAAATATACAAACATATTAATATTGGGAATTATTATGAAAAGATTATATATTGTATCCACACTATTTTTTCTGTTATATACAAAAGCTTTCACTCAAATATACACTTTACAAAATAATGAAAGACTGAATAATTCATATATTTCATCAGAAACTAATTATGCACTAATTATAGAAAAAAACTCAGCAAATGAAGGTAAAACATTTGATATAATATATAAAAACAGCCGACTTACTGGATATAAAGATGCTGGAATCATTAAAATACTTCCAAACGGAACATTAACCGCTACCATGCTTAAAACTTCTCTTGGAAAAGATATGTGGGTTTTAATATATGGAAATACTGAACAGGAATTTGATTCTATAGAAAGAACTATTTTTTCTGGAAACAACTCAATAATATTTGCAAGATTAATGAATTACGGAATAGCTGTTATAAATGGAGAGGCAAAAGTACAATATTCAGAATTATTTGACAGTGTAATAAATGATAATTCATACGCGTTCTCATATTCAAGAGACGGACTATATTATATAAATATTAACGGAGAAGAAAAACAAATATCATCTAAAGCAGACAGATTAAAATTCTCAAATGACGGAAATAATATAGTATATGTTATTGAAAATGAAGGAAATGCTGTAATATTTACTGGAACTTCTGACAGCGAAAACTTTAGATTAGTTGATGATCTTGCTTCATTTAATAATAACAGTATAGCATATGCTGTAAAAATGATGCCGCAAATTGATACAAATAGTCAAACTAATACTAATTCATTAACTAATAATCTTGAAATTACAAATGATATAGTAACTAATACTTCAACTATTACAAATTATAATCTTTCAAATATAAGCGTATATACAAATGAAGAGGGAATAACTGTTAAAGGTCAGTCAAACACTATAGCATTAATGACAGTAACAAACGTTATCACTAATATAAGATACAATGAAATTCCGTCTTTACCTAAAGCAGCAGATACTTCAAATACAATAATCACAAATGAATTTATTATGACAAGTGTTATCGCTAATGGAAGAAATTACGGAGAATTCAATCTTGTAACTAATATGTCATTCTCCCCTAACGGAAAAACTCTAATATTTATAAATGTTAATACAAATAATACTATGCAGTTATATGTAGGCGGAAATATGACTACTAACTACAATATAATACATAATTATAAATATTCTGATGACAGTTCTATTCTAGCTTACGGAGCTCAAACTAATGGAGTATCTTTTATAATTCTAAACGGCAGAAGACTTCCTAATAACTATGACGCTATAAATGATATATACTTTTCTACAAATAATAATCTAGTTTATAATGCAAGTAAAAATGAAAGAGAATATATTATAGGAAATGATTTTGAAAGCCCTTCATACAATGATATCACTTCATTTAAATTTTTAGGTGATTCATTTGCTTTTACTGGTGAAAGATTAGGTAAATATTACTATTTCATACTAAACAAAAATGCATCATTAAGAAGAGAATTCGGCGGATATGATTATGTATCTCCTTTAAATGATGATAATGAAAATGCTATATCAATAGTTTCTGACGGAAAAAACATTTATATAATAAAAAATGGCATGATTATGAATGATAATCAGCAAAACTAAATCTCTATTATTTTTTTATAAGTATGCATAGCAGGTTTAAAAACTTGCTATGCTTTATTTTTTATTAGACAAATTATATCACGAATACTGTATAAAAATATTATTACATCAAAAAAGTACATTATTTTATAGCTTGACTTAATATTTTTTTATAGTTAAAATAAATAAAATAGTACTGGGTCTGATATATTGAAAATTTAAATAATAAAGTAGTTAATGTAAATGAATAGTAATGATAAAATAAGAATCATACCTCTTGGCGGCGTGCAGGAAATTGGTATGAATATGACAGTCATAGAATATGGAAATGAAGTTTTAGTAATTGATTGCGGTTTTATGTTTCCAAGATACCATATGCTTGGAATAGATTATGTTATACCTGACACATCATATTTGGAAAATAAAAATGTTATAGGGCTTATACTTACCCATGGGCATGAGGATCATATAGGGGCAATACCTCATTTTTTAAGAAAATTTCCAGATATTCCTATATATGGTTCAAGGCTGACTATAGCCTTTTTAATGGCCAAACTTAATGATTATAAAAATGAATATAAAGATACAAAATTATACGAAGTAGAGCCTAGAAACAAAATACAGTTGGGTATGAACTTTGATATAGAGTTTATAAGAGTTAATCACAGTATACCAGACGGAATGGGAATTGCTATAACAACGCCTCTCGGAGTAATAATACATACAGGTGATTTCAAAATAGATTTAAACCCTACAACTGATAAATTTATAGATTTGTATAAGTTTGCCGAATACGGAGAAAACGGAGTGCTTTTAATGCTTGCCGACTCTACCAACTGCCAAAAAGAAGGTTTTTCTATGAGCGAAAGCGTTGTTCAAAATAATATGACGCCTCTTTTTGCCTATGAAGACGGTATGATTATTGTTGCAGTATTTGCAAGCAGTGTAGAGAGAATACAGGATTTAGTAACTGCTGCAAAAGTTAACAATAAATATGTCGCATTTTCTGGAAGAAGTTTACTCAAATTTACTAAAATAGCTCAGGATATGGGATATTTAAATCTTTATGATATAGTAATACCAATAGATAAAATAAACAGATATCCAAGAGAGAAAATAGTATGTATAACTACTGGAACACAGGGAGAACCTTATTCATCTCTTTCTTTAATAGCAGCAGAGGCTCATAAGCATATAAAAGTAGAAGACGGAGATATGGTGATATTTTCATCAAGTGTTATACCGGGAAATGAAATGGCTGTTACTAGAATGATAAATAACCTCTTTGATCTAGGAGCAAAAATGGTAGGTGAAGATAAAAAACTTCTTCATGTATCAGGTCATGCCTCAAGCGAAGATTTAAAACTAATGTACAGATTAGTAAAGCCAAAATATTTTATACCTATTCATGGAGAGAAAAGACATTTAATAACTCATATAAAATTAGTTGAAAATTTAAATGGATTAGATACTAAAGGATTTTTACTTTATAACGGAGATGTACTTGAAATAGATGAAACTTTAGAAGCAAAATTGGCTGAACCTATAGAAATTAGAAATATATATGTTGACGGTAAAGGCGTAGGAGATTTAGAAGAAAGTATATTTCATGACAGAGAACAATTATCTCTTAACGGTGTCGTTGTTGCCAATGTAATAGCTAAAAAAAATAAAACAGGACAATATGATATAAAAGTAGATTTAGAAAGCAAAGGCTTTACTTATAACGGAGGAGAAAAAGAAGGCTTAATACATAAAACTGAACAGCTTAGAGAAGAAGGAATTAACTCAGCAATGGCAGCTGTAAAAAAAATTGCTAGATAGAAATAAGAGAACTCCTTCTACAATAAAATATGAGGTAAGAGAAGCATTGCGTAAAAAATTTATGCAGATAATAGGACGTGAGCCCGTAATATTTGTATGTTTATATATGGATCATGTTTATATAGAAAATACAGAAACATCAGAAAATGATATTAATATTGATAATATAGATAATTTCAATAATGAAAAAATAATAACAGAAAATAAAGAGGAGATAAAATGTCATACGAAGAAGAAAAAGAGAATAAAGAAAACAGCAGCCAAGAAGAAAACAGCCCAAATAAAAAGAACAAAATCCAAAAAGAAAAAAGCAGTAAAAGAGAGTTAATATTTACAGCTTTGGTTTTGGCATCAATTATAATTGGAATATATAGTTTATTTTTTAATAATGAAAGTAAAACTCCTTCTATACAAATAACAAAAAAAATTAATACAATATCAGCAAATACACAAGATGGTATTGCTATTATAGATTTAACTGGAGTTATAACGCATGCAAAGAGAAAAACCAGCATAGGTTTGGAATATCCTTCTGTAACTGAAGAGCTTATGGAAGATTTTGAATACTATATAAAAGACCCAAAAGTAAAGGCAATAGTTCTTCAGGTAGATAGTCCAGGAGGAGCTTTAACTTCATGCGAAGAGGCTTTAAAATATTTGCAGGATTTAAAACAAAAATATCCTAAACCAATAGTAGCTTCATTTAGAGGTATGGCAGCAAGCGGCGGATACTATATGTCTATGATAGCCGATAAAATATATGCTAATGAATCTACTCTTACTGGAAGTATAGGTGTTATATCACAATTTCTTAATGTTTCTGACTTAATGGATAAATACGGCGTAAAAATGTATACAATAAAAAGCGGAAGAAATAAAGATTCACTCTCCCCTTTCAGAGAACCTAGAGAAGATGAGCTTGCCTACTGGCAGGATATGACTTATGAATTTGTCGCTCAGTTTACAAATGTTGTAGAACAGGCAAGAGGCGATAAAATAAAAGGAAACAGAGAAGATATATTTGACGGAAGAGTATTCAGCGGAAAAAAAGCATTGGAAGTAGGACTTATAGATGATATAGGTACATTGCAGGACGCTATAAAAGATGCAGCAAAATTAGGCGGCATAGAAGATGAAGAGCCTTACATCATTAAAAAGCCTCAGCAAAAAGATAATTTACTTAATATGCTATTTTCTGGAATATCTGAAAATATAAAACCTAAATCCTCACTTCCTATACCGTATGAAGAGATTATTAACACGAAATATATAGGAGTGCCTATGTATATTTATATTCCAAACTATATCGGAGAAAAATGATGAGAATATCAAAAGCAATATATTTATACATGATGAGTCCTAAATATGCTATGAGACGTGATATTAATTTTGAATATTCATTTTTAATATATTTACTTTCAATATTAAGCATCGCAGTATCTGCACTATATACATCACATTCAAGATGCAATATAGTAAATTTATTTTTGCTTGCTTTTGGAATAGCTGCTTATATTGCTGTGTCAAACATAGTAAAAATAGCTATAATTCATCTTACAGTATCAGTATTTTTTAAAAATAATGATAAAAAAAATATAACTACTTTTATTAATAACTGTTTTGGTATATATGGAATATTTATTTTTATACTTCCTATAACTTTGATATTTGGAAAATTTAGTTCTATATATTGGATACAAGTAGGAACATTATTAATACTGCAGTTATATTATATAGTACTTATGTATAGTAATATTAAGTATTCATTTAATATCAAAAGTTCATTCAGAGCTGTTTTAGTTTTGTTTGCACCTATAATATACGATTATTTAGCATATATGGCTTTAGCAATATTAATATTCGGAAGTTTTATAAACATTATATAATATGAAAAAAATTACTAAATATATTATTCTTGAAACTATAGGTCCATTTCTAGCGGGTATATTATTTTTTACATTTGTATTTGTAATTCAGCTTTTACCAGAATTAATAAGGCTCATTATGAATAACGGAGCCCCACTTTTAATGTCATTAGAAACTTTTGTTTATATGCTTCCGTTTAATATAGCTATAACTATACCTATGTCAATACTTATGGCAAGTATAATAGGATACGGAAGACTTTCTTCAGATAATGAAATAATAGTTATGAGAGCTTTGGGATTTCCTCATATGAGAATATATATGCCTATAATAGTATTAGGTTTTTTTACTTTTCTGTTTTCATTATTTTTTAATAATGTGATTATGTCCGAATCAAATTACAGATACAGAGCATTAATTTCATATATGGTAAATATAAGACCTTCTATTGCTGTTGGTAAGTTAGAGTTTACTGAAATTTCCGATATGGGATTCTCAATAGGAGCAAAATATGCAGATGACAGAAGTATATCAAATGTTGTAATATATGACAAATCAGAAACAAAAAGAGTTATAACTGCCAAATATGGATTATGGAAAAACAATGAAGCTAATTCTCAGGTTGTAACATTAACACTCTATGACGGAGTAGTACAGGAAATGCCTAATTACGGATTTGTAACCAATGATTACACGGTTTTTGATTCTATGGATATTAATATAATTAGAAATGTAAGCACTCTTACTTCTCATGAAAGAGGACTAAGAGAAATGCCTTCTTGGGAAATACTTAAAAAAATTAATGAAGCTAAAAGTAAGGCGAATAAATCTGTAGATGAACAAATAACTGGTATGATAAATAATTCATACAACAATGTACAAAATACTGGAATAGATATAACATCTTTTTCTAATGAGTATATTAAAACTAATTCTGCAGAATTGGTATCGATACGTAAGAAAGCTATTGAAGAGTCAGTACCTTATTTTTATTACGTTGAATTTTATAAGTTTATATCTATACCTGCAGCTTGTTTATTTATGGTATTAATAGGTGCACCTTTAGGAATTGTAGGAAAAAGAAGCGGTAAAGGTTTTGGATTTGGAATATCTGTAATAGTTGTAGTTATATATTATCTTCTTATAACAGCTGCTGAATTATTAGCAGGAGGTAAAAAAGTACCGCCTATTTTAGCTATGTGGTTTCCGAATATTGTGCTTGCAATGATGGGCGGATTTTTTATGATAAGATCTTTCTTTAGCAGAGGAAAATAAAATATGTTTATAACAAGTAAAAATGCAATAACAGAAGCTATATCAAAAAATCTAGTAGAAACTTTATATGTAAAATTTCCAATATCTAAAAGAGAAAAAGACATTATAAAACTAGCTGAAAAAAAGAAAGTATTAATAAAAAATGTTGATAAAAATGAAATGGAAAAAATTGTAGGAAAAATATATTCCATAGCAGCTGATATAAAAGAAAATGCTGAAATAGGTATTGAAAACTTTTTACAAAAAGCACTTGAAAAAAAGTATAATCCATTAATATTTATACTAGATTCTATAACTGATGTACATAATCTTGGAGCTATTATTAGAAATGCATACTTCTTTGGGTCATCAGGCATAATAATACCTAAAGATAACTCAGCCCCTATCAATGAAAAAGTTTATGAAATATCTGCAGGTGCTGCTTATCATCTTCCAATATCTATAGAAACTAATCTTAACAGAACTATAGAACTTATGAAAGATAAAGGATTTTGGATATATTATGCAAGTGAAAAAGGTGAAACTTCTTTAGAAAATTTTAAATTTAATACCCCTACTGCAATTATACTTGGTAATGAACATAGCGGAGTAAGAGATATATTAAAGAAAAACTCTGACGGCAGTATTATAATAAATAAATCTAATGATTTTGATTCATTAAATGTATCTGCGGCCTCTGCTGTTATAGCATATGCATATTCTATATATAAGAAATAATAATATTTTATTTTTATATATTATTTTTGTTTTTTACTTGCAATAATAATAAAAAATATATATATTTATTAATATAGGATATAAAATTTAAGGCATATTATATGGAGATTAAAAAATGCCTATAGCACCTTTGGATTTACAGCAATTATATATGCAGCAGTCGCATATAGGACGTATGGAGCATACGAGAATGGCCGCCAAAACCATAGCTATGCAATCCGAAGATAGAGATATACATAGAGATTCTTATATAAAAGATTCTACTGTTGTGAAATCTGAAAATATTTCTGATGAAACAAAAGTTAAAGAAAAAAAAGATGATGAACAGAAACAAAAAGATCAAGGTTATATGTCCTATAGAAAAAAAAATAAGAAAAGAATTATTGATAATAATGAAAATGATAATAATATTATAGAAATAGAAGAGGTTTCGGCTACAGAGAAAACTAAGGGATCAAAAATAGATCTTTTAGGCTAGTACAGTTTTCAAGTTATGCAAATTTTAATCAGTGTAATAATCAATGTAACAATATTAGCGGTTGTTCTGCCGCTGTTTTATATATATATAGTTTCTAAAGCTAGAGAGAGATTAGAAAAAGAAACTATGTCAAAAGCTAGAGAAGAAATAGAGGCTTTAGTAAAAGAGTTTAATAATATAGCATTGTCAAGAATTTCAATATTGGAAGATGCTATAACAAGAGCAAATAAACTCACAGGTGAATTAACTTCTAATAATAAAGAAATACGTACCGAAGATAATACAATAAAAGAAGTTAAAGAAAATAAAGAAGAAGTTAATAACAATATAACTATTCAAAATGAAAGCCAAAAGAAAAAATTGGATATAAGAGTAGAAGATGAAAATGTACAATTAAATATAAAGCCAGAAGAGAAAGAAAATAAAAAAGAAGTTAAAGAAAATAGAGAAATAAAAAAAGAAGAAGTTAAAAAAACTGTCAAAAAAATAATATAGATACTGCCGCAAAAGCTATAGATGATGAAGCTAGAAAAGAGGCTATAGAGATATTAAGAAGCAAGTTAGACAGAACTATAAAATCTAATATGTCTATATACGATAAAAATAATGATACCGATAAAAAAATATCAAAAGAAGAAGATAATACAACAGTATCATCAGATGATAAAAATGCCAATATTATCAAACTATATAAAGAAGGCATGAGCAAAGAAGATATCGCTAAAAAATTAAACTGCTCTATTACAGAAATTGATATAGTAATAGATTTGGAATTAGAATAAAAATTAATTTTAAAAGCCTTTATTT
>NZ_JQIU01000008.1:839808-842736 GCF_002379365.1 Brachyspira sp. G79
AAAGCTCATTCTCATCTTTTCCAGATAAAGAATAATATATTCCTTTAACATTCCAATGAGCAGCATATTCTTTATTATAAGTCTCCATTATTATTTCTATTCCTGTTTCATTATCAGTATAAGTTTTATATTCTTTTAGATTATCATACAATGCTAAAAGCTCATCTAAATTTTTTGAAGCTCTGTAATAGAAATTAATATTATTATAATCAAAATTTGACTCTGCAATAGTTTTATTAACAATAGAATACCTGACATTAAAAGCATTCTCTGGTACTGGTGTGCAATAACCTAATACAGAAAAAGACTTAGTAGAATCCACTGGTACAATATCCATATTAGATTTGTTTGAACATGATATTAAAATAAATATAAGTGTATTAAAGATTATTATTTTTTTAAACATTTATTATCTGCTCCTTAATTTAGGGTGAAGTATTTTATCCAAAGCAAAACCCAAAAATGCAAATGACATACCTAAAATAGCAATTAATATGCCCGGAGGTATTATCCACCACCAAAGCCCTGATAACACCGCAGAACCTTTCATCGCATCATGCAGAATCTGTCCCCAAGTAACTATAGAAGCATCTCCAAGTCCAAGCAATGATAAAGAAGATTCATAAACTATAGCAGAAGGTACAGCCAAAGCCATAGAAGCAAATGAAAAAGGAAGAAGAAGCGGAGCTAAATGATTAAATATTATCCTAAAATGCCCAGCCCCTATTGTACGTGCTGCCTCAATATAGGTTTCTTCTTTAAGCTGCATAGCCATAGAACGAACAGTCATAACAGAACCAGTCCAAGAAAAAAATATCATCATCATTATCATAGTCCATATACTTGGTTTAAATATCGCACTCATAACTATCATCACTGGAAGAACTGGAATACCTATAAATATCTGATAAATAAACTGCATAATATTATCAACTATTCCTCCAAAATACGCAGACACTATCCCGTACATTACACCAATTATAACCGATATAAAACTTGTAGCTATTCCTATAAATAATGCCCATTTTAGACCTGATACAAGCCCAGAAAATATATCACGCTTCATATTATCAGTACCCATTATACCAGACATAGAGCCTACTAATACAATATATGGATTTTCAAAACTCGTATTATTGTTATCCGAAAACTTTAACAAAACTTCAAATTTGTAAATACCTTTTAATGCTTTAAAATCTTTAGCCATATCATCTTTTTTAGTATTAAAAAGTATTTTCATAGGATTGGTAGTAAGAGTATCAATCTGTCTTGCAAGCATTCTAGGTACAGAATCTCTGTAAAACCTAAATATTCTATTTTTTGAATCATTAAAGGCTGATATTCTCAAATCACCGTTTATATTATGTAAACTATCTGATAATGTAATCATTGCCCCGTCTGGTCTTGTAACAGTCCATACTGCTGCAGCTGAACCATTTACATTTGCATGAAAAATTAAATCAACTGGGGATTTATCAAATTTATAATCATATTCGAATACTGCTTTATAAGTTAATTGATTATCAATATAATTAGTTTCAATATTTATAGCCTTTATATCTGTAGTAATAGCGGACTTTTCTCTCTGAAAAAAATTAAGCCACTCTGGTGCTGCTGAAGCTGGGTTATCCTGCCAATATGTTATATCTCTCCAGCGTTTAGGAGCTTCTTTATAGGTTAAAAGCAAAGGCTCAAATAATGATACTAATATTGCCAAAACTAATATACATAAACCTACAACTCCTGTTTTATCTTTTTTAAACTCTTCAAAAAACTCTATTAATGGAGCAAGTTTTTTACTTATATTATTTTTCATTATAACTTGCCTCCTACTTTTATTCTAGGGTCTAAAAATCCGTAGGATATATCAAGAACTACAAGTCCGAATTGATAAAGTGCTGTAGTGATAGCCAAATTACCCATTAATACAGGTATATCATTTTGCTGAACTGATATCCAATAAAGATTACCAAGACCAGGCCAAGAAAATATACCCTCAAATATAATAGAGCCCGCAATAGAACCAAGAAGTCCTAATAATGTTATAGTAACTATAGGAGGAGCTGAACTTCTCAAAGTATGACCAAGTAAAACTGACTTTTCGGATATTCCTCTGGCACGTGCAGCCATTATATAATCTTCCTGCAAAGTGGATAATACTATGTTTCTTACAACAAATGAAAGCCCCCAGAATCCTATTAATGTTAATGTAATCAAAGGCAGAGACATATGCCATAACATATCCAAATAATACATTATACCAGTAGGTACAGGTATTGAATGTACTCCTCCAGAAGGAAATAAATTGAACTTATAAACAAATACCATTATAAGTATCATAGAAAGCCACCAAGTAGGCATGCCGTATACTATCATAGTAATAATGCTTGTAGTCCTATCAAATAATCCTCCTGCTTTTCTTGCCTTTATAAGCCCTATTATGAGTCCTATTATCATCTGTATCACTGAAGCTGTTGTAAAAAGTATTATAGAACGAGGAAGTGCCTCTCCTATTACTTTTATAACTTCTCTGCTTCCGTTAGAATCCATCATAATAGCTGATTTTCCAAACTGAAAAGTTATTGTATTAACAGCACGTATAAATATTCTCTCTCCTATACTTCTATTAAGCCAATATATATCATAGTAATATGCCCTTCTCTCTTTGATAAAATTCTCTATATCTTCAGTACGCATATTGCTAAGCCCTCTAACTTCAGCATTTATATTTTCTTCTATCTGAGATTTTAAAGTTTTTTCGCTTACAGTATTGAATATAGCAGATGACATAAACATAAGTATTATAAACATGATTATGCCTTTCAATATACGTTTTATAACAAAATAAGTAAACATAATACAATCCTTTCAAAACATTATACTAAAAATAATAAAAATTGCAAAGTATTATTATGTTAATTTAATTAT
>NZ_JQIU01000008.1:843319-869376 GCF_002379365.1 Brachyspira sp. G79
ATTCCAATTTAGGCTTCACAAAGTTTAAAATATGATTACTTTTATATATAACTCCTGCTGTCTGCTTCGAATTGATGATATTATATACTCCGATTTTTCCAGATTTTATACAGTAAATATTATTAATAATATCAAGTTCAGTGTATAAACAATGGCCTTTTTGAAATTTATATATATTTTTATCAATTTTTATAGGTTCATAGGCTGGCTTCAAATATCTTAAGAACTCCACTACATTATCACAATTTTCACAATCCTGAAATATATTTATATGCGAAATGCAAAGTTTATAACTTACATCTTCAAAACCATTATTTTTATATATTTTAGCCATTAATAATGTATCTTCTTTATTGTACAAATCTATTTTATTATTTATTAGAATATTATAATATTTACTAAGCCACACTTCAAGAGTAAATAATAAATAACTTGATATTCTTTTTATGATATTATGATTATCAATCTTGTTTATATTTTCTATTTTTATCTCTAAAAGCTCACAATCTTCTATAGCTTCTATCAAAGAAAAATAAGGTTCGTTTGTTACAGATGATATTAAACCTATAATATCGCCATTTTTACTAAAAAATTAGAGTTTTTAATAAAATTATTATAAGATAATGTTTTACCTTTTATAATTAGATAAAAATAATTTTAGGTTTTCTCTGCTTTGAAATATTATAGATGATTTAGGATATTTTACGAGTTTGTGTTTTGTGTTTTGTGTTTTGTGTTTTGTGTTTGTGTTTTGTGTTTTGTGTTTGTGTTTTGTGTTTTGTGTTTTGTGTTTTGTGTTTTGTGTTTTGTGTTTTGTGTTTTGTGTTTTGTGTTCATGCTAACAAACAATAATAATATGATTATACTTAATTATATATTTTATATCAATTATGTCAATAAGAAATTAACAATACTGAGTTTTTTCATTAAATGAAGAAGTTTTACCGCTTTCAATATGCTTATCCATCAAAATATTTACTATTTCATCAGCACGGTTATTTTCTTTATTATTAGAATGCCCCTTCACCTTTATAAACTCTATATCATGCTTTTTTGAAAGTTCTATCAATCTTAACCAATACTCTTTATTTTCAACTGGCTTTTTATCACTTTTTATCCAATTATTTCTCTGCCACGAGTATATCCATTTGGTCATACCGTTAACTAAATAAGCACTGTCACTGTATAATTTAATATTATGAGAATGTTTTAATCTTTCAAGTGCCTTAATAGCAGCCTTCATTTCCATTCTATTATTTGTGGTATTATCTTCACTTTCGCCTATTTCAAGACGCAAATTATGCTTTTCGCTTATAAGTATAGCTCCCCAAGCACCAAGTCCAGGATTTCCTCTACATCCGCCATCTGTATATATTATAATATTATCTCTTATCATGATTTTTTTATTATATTTATTTGAAATTACTATACATTACGAAGCTAATAAATCAATTAATTTATTATTTATCTCCTCGGCTAATCTTTCTTTAGTATAATCTTTTTTTGATACAGAAAAACCAGACGCTTTAGGGTGTCCGCCACCGCCGAAACTTTCTGCAACATCTCTTATATCTTTTGAGCATCTGCTTCTAATGCTTACTCTAAAATTATCTTCGCCTTCATGAATGATAAACCCTATAAGCACATCTTCCATTTGTATAAGCGTGTCTGATGCACTGACTCCAAGCTCTTTTATACTAGTACCGCAAATAGTATCTTCCAAAAATATATAGCCTATTTTTCTGTCATAGTCTATAACCATTCTTTTGTATATTTCCATTAAGGCATCTACATCGTTTCTAGTGTATCTCTTTCTTACAACATTTCCAAGATTTTCCTGTATAATGCCTATTTTCATTAACTTTGAACCATAAAGAAGTGTTCTATCTGTTGTATTGCTAAATATAAAACTTCCAGTATCAGTACAAATTCCACTGTATAAAAGTGTTGCTATTGAAGAATCCATTTTATCTACATAATCCTGAAATATATCAAATATTATCTCACAAGTAGCACCTGCTGAAGTATCATCATAAAACATAGTAACACCTTTAATGTTTCTCACTTTATGATGATCTATAAAAATTACTTCATTATATTTATCTGTAATATCCGAAAGCCAGCCTATTCTATCTATATCTCCAGAATCTAAAATAACTAAAACATCTTTTTTAGGGAGATTATTTTCATTAACTTCAAAAATTACTCTATCAACAAATAAAACATTGTGCAAATCTCTATGCATTTTATCAGTATTAACAACAATAGCCTCTTTATTAAAGATGTTTTTTATAATCAAAGATAAAGCAAGACCAGAACATATACAATCGCAGTCTGGATTTCTATGCCCTGTTATTGTAATATTCTGAGCTTTTGATAATCTTTCTATTATCTCTTTTTTTGTGGTATTTATATTATCAGTAGACATTAAATAGGCCTTTAATATATTGTAATGTTTTTATAAATTAATTATCTTCAGGTATATTTAAATTTTTTATATCTGTTAATACCTTATTAGTTTCTATCAAATTTTTATCATAATGAAATGTTAGATTAGGAACATATCTAATAGTAAGCTGTTTTTTAAGATAAGAAAATATTACACCTTTAGCACTATTAAGACCATTAAGAACCTCATTTTGTTTATCTTCACTGAGGCATACAAAGTAAACTTTAGCATTTTTCAAGTCTTTAGCTGTATCTACTTTAGTAATGGTAACAAGATTATTTTTAATTCTAGGATCTTCTATCTCCCTCATTATAATCATAGAGAGAGTTTGTTTAATATTTTCATTTACTCTAAGTATTCTGTGTGAAGACATATGTATTATTTTACTATAGAATTATTAACAGCATTACTTAAATCATCAAGTTCATCTTTAACGAATACTTTATCGATATCAACTAAAATGATCATCTGTTCATTGGCTTTTACCAATCCCATTATATATCTGCTGTCTATACCAACATGCATATCTATATCTTCTTGTATATTTTCGCTATTTATAGTAAGAACATCAGATACAGAGTCAACGACTAATCCATATTTTTTATCACCTATAGCAACAACAACAATTACACAGTTTTCAGGATTCATAGGTTCATCAAAATGGAATCTAGCTCTTAAATCTATAACAAGAATTATAGTACCTCTCAAATTAATAATACCTTTTAAATATTCTGGACAATTAGGTATAGGCGAAGGCTGCATAAAATTTAATATTTCCTGAACTTTAAGGATATCTATTCCGTATAATTCGTTATTTATCTTAAATACAAGTATTTGATTTGTTGGTATGGCATCGCTCATGTTAACTCCTTTAAATCGTACTATAGATTATAATCTATAATGTATATAAGTCAAGTAATTTTATTATTCTTTAACAAACATTTTATATCATATTTAATAAAAATACAATCAATTTAAAAATTAATAGTCACTTTTTTATAAATCTAATTAGCTTTTACTTTGCATGATTTTAATTATAGTTTTTTCTGTTTCAGCCATACCTTCTGAAGCTATAAGCCCCATATTTCTCATAGTGTCTTCTGGAGTTTCTGCATTTATACCATGAATAGGAAATATATAAGAGCCGCTTAAAGAAAGTTCAACCGCTCTAAATCCTGCATCCAAAGCAACTATAGCCTTCATAACACAGCCTTGATTTCCTCCGTCACATATCATTCCAGTTATTCCAGATGACATATTGTTAATTATATGAACTATATCTTTATAATCAGCACCTTTTAAATACCCTATAGCACAAGCAGCCCCAGTACCCCCAGCTATACCGCAGCCACAAAATGCCGAAAGTCTGCCTGAATGTTCTTTTATATACATAGTTATCAAAAAACTCAATGCTGTTGCTCTAAGCAAAATATCCTCACTAAGTTTATTAACCTTAAATAAAGCATATAAAGGCATAGTACATATTATGCCATGTGCCCCGCTTCCAGTAATACTCATAGCTGGTTTATTAAGTCCCAAAACTCTAGCCTCTATTGCTCCTGCTGTCAATAAACGTGCTGTACATATCTCATCGTCTGAAAACACTGTATTATTATTCATTTTTAATAATTTTTTAGCTATATCTGTACGTCTTGATTCTAAAGACAAATAAAATAAATCTATATTCATTTTATGTGCTTCCATTATAAAAGATATATCTTTTATACTAACATTATCTATGTACTCTAATATATCATTTACTGTATAATCAAGTATATCTTTTGAAGAAATATTTTCTGATTCATTTTCATTTTTTTGTTTTTCATCATCTTCTTTATTAAATATAACAGTACCATTAACCTTTATACTTACAATATTAGTATGATAATCTTTTATAATAACTTCTGCAGTATCTGTTTTAGTTTTAACAGAAGCATTTATATATATATTAGAACTCATATCTCCAAGTACAATTTTTATTTTATTTTCATCTATTAATTTTTTAGCTTTATTATTATCTTCATCTTTGACATCTTCCAATGCTTCCAAGCCTTTTTCATAATTTCCAGCAGCTATTCCTAAAGCAGCAGCAAATAAATTTCCGAATTCATTTGAATTTGGTATTCCGCAGGTAAAAGCATTTTTATATATACCAGAATTTAATACTATTTCAGCACCTTCTATATCGCCTTTGGTATAGCTTCTAGCCTTTGACACTGCAAAAGCTATGGCAGCAGGCTCTGTAACACCTAATGCAGGTTTCATATCATATTTTATTAGATAAGTTAATCTATTTAGTTTTTCATTCATTTTTAATAATCCGTAAGTTTTAATAATATTTAATTCTAATCAAATAGCATTTTTATTATATAATGAAAACTTATGATAATCAAACAAAAAAGTATATTATGATACTAAATCTCTTTTGTTTTTGAAAGTAAAGTAATATCAGATATTCTCATATTTTTGTCAACAGCCTTACACATATCCCATATAGTAAGTGCCGCAATACTAACAGCAGTTAATGCCTCCATCTCTATGCCAGTTTTATAGCTGCATCTTAAGTACGATTTTATCAATATTCCATCTTCTTCTAAAGTAAAATCCAAAGATACCTTTTCTATATTAATATTATGACATAAAGGAATCAAATTAGATGTCTGCTTAGCAGCCATTATACCAGCAATTCTAGCTACAGAGATGACATCACCTTTTTTTATATTATTTTCTTCTATTAATTTTAAAGTTTCTTTTGACAAATATATTTTTCCAATAGCCTCTGCTGTTCTTTTTATAATATCTTTATCTCCGACATCCACCATATTGGCATTGCCATTTTTATCTACATGCGTTAGTTTATTGCTCATATTAACCTCAATTATTATAAATATTATCCGCCTATCATACTAACAGACCTTACATCACTGTAATAACCATTTTCTGGTTTTCCTTCAATACATTTTATTATAGAGCCTCTTATATCATTAAAATCTACTTTAAACTTTATATTACTATGAAGACAGCTAAGTAAATATCCGTCTGATAAAAGCCTTATTCTATTGCAGTACTTGCATTTCGCAGGTCTGTCATATTCCAAAGCATCCTCTTTTTGTTTATTAATGTCATAGCATTGAATAGTCTGAAGTTCAGCATTGACACTTTTTGCAAAATCTCTTAATAATGGCAGTTCTTCTCTGCTTTTTTCATCATATACTACAGTATTAATCTTTAACTTAAATCCCAAATCAGAAGCCTTATTTATGCCTTTAATAGCGTCATTTATATTTCCGCCTCTGGTAATATGTTTGTACCTTTCACTATCTAAAGTATCAAGTGATATATTTATAGAATCAAGACCTGCATTTTTTAATTTTTCTGCTAAACTATAAAGTAAAACAGCATTTGTAGTCATAGCTATTATATCTACTTTTTCTATACTTCTAATCATAGACACAAGCTCTTCAATGTTTTTTCTAACTAAAGGCTCACCGCCTGTTATTCTTACCTTTTTTATACCAAGTTCTGAAGCCTCTTTAACAATGCTGTATATTTGCTCAAAAGTAAGTATTTCATTATGGGATTTTTTTACAATTCCATCTTCAGGCATACAATATACGCATCTTAAATTGCATCTGTCTGTAACTGACACTCTTATATAATTTATCTCTCTATCAAAGGAATCTAACATCAGCTATGCTCCCTTTATCAATGCTAGAAACTCCAATATTTATTTTTAATATACCATTAGCCTCAGAAAATGATGATATCATAGAAGAGTTATTATATTTAATAAGCTGTACTGATAATACCGTTTCATCATAAAATAATTTTACAGGCACATACTCAAGTCTTTCAGTATCTTTTCTTTTAAAATCTTCCAAAAGTACTGCTTTAGTATAATTATTATCATATTCAAGCCCTAAACATTTTAATATATAAGGCTTAACCATTATCTCAAAAGTCATAAAAGAAGAAACAGTATTACCAGGTAAAGCAAAAACAGCCTTTTTATCAAGTTTACCAAAAAATAAAGGCTTACCGGGCTTCATAGCAATACCATGAAATATCTGTTCAACCCCAAGATTAATAAGCTCCTTATGCACATAATCAAAATCACCCATAGATACGCCGCCGCTTATAAGTATAATATCATTTTCTTTTATTGCTTTTGAAAGTACATCTCTTATCTCTTTTTCATCATCATCAACTTTTCCGTAAAATTTACTGCTGCATGATAAGGCAGAAGTTCTTGAAACAAGCATAGGGGCATTGGCATCGTATATTTGTCCTTCTTTTAAAGTTTCTCCTATATTTGCTATCTCATTGCCTGTAGATATTACTGCAGTATTGATTTTCTTTTTTACTTCTATGTTACTATATCCAAATCCTGCAAGTATGGCAATATCTTTCGGAAGTAAGAATTTTTTATGTAATATTTTATCTCCAGACTTTTTATTGCTGCCTTTATTTATTATATTATTGGATATTTCTTTCTTTGTAAATTTAATAATTGTTTTATTATTCTCTTTTTTTTCTTCTGTCCACTCCACCCTCTGAACAGCATTGCAATTATCTGGTATCATAGCACCAGTCATTATTTTTATACATTCACCGCTATTAATACTTATTTTATCGCAAAGACCTGCATATATAACTTTCTCTTCATTTAAAATATATCTTTCTTTATTCTCATCTTCTTTTTTGTAAGCATATCCGTCCATAGAAGATTTACTAAAAGGAGGATCATCATTTAAAGCATAAATATCATTAAGCAAAACTCTATTATAAGAATCAAGTACTGATATTTTTTCATTACCATAATCCTCACAATTTTTTAATACCAATTCCAATGCCTCATTCGGATGCAAAAAAGTTCTTCCCATAACAATTCCCATTTATAAATATTTAACTTAAATAAAAAATTATTTTTTTATTTTTCGTCTGTTTTCAGATATAGCCCTAGTGAGTATAAGTTCTGCTGCTATACTTATTGCTATCTCTTCTGTAGTTTCTGCTCCTATTGCCAAACCTATAGGGGCATGCACTCTCGATATCATTTCATCTGTGTAATTTTCTTCTTTTTTTAATCTGTCATGAAGAGTTTTTATTTTATTCTTACTTCCTATCATACCAATATAGGCTGCATTTGTTTTTAGAGCATTTTTTTTCTACTATATAGTCATCAGCATGACCTCTAGTTACTATAATTATATAATCTTTATTTGTAATATTTATTTTATCAAATACATTATTATAGTCTTCTGCAAATACTTTATATGCATTAGGAAATCTCTCTTTATTAGCAAACTCTTCTCTGTCATCTATAACTATACAGTTAAATCCTATTTTATATAAAACCTCTGCCAAATCAAAAGATACATGACCCGCACCGAATATATAAACATTTATTTCTTTATCTTCTATTTCTTTTTTTAGAGTATTTATAAAATCTTTATTATTATTCAAGTATGTAAAAGATATATCTACACTTCCTCCGCATACCATACCTATTCCACCAGAAGCCTCTGGGTTTAAATTATATTTTTTATTATGATTTTCTTTTTTAGTTAAAAAATCAAAAGCGTCTTTAACAGCCTCAAATTCTAATATACCGCCTCCGATTGTACCCATAGTTTTTTGATTATTATCTTCATTATAAACTATCATAAAAGCGTCCAGTGTTCTTGGAGATGAGCCTGAAGTTTTATCTATTTTTATAAGCAATGTTTCTATATTATTATCTATTAACTCTAATGCTTTATCCAATATATATTTATTATTCATTTACTTTAACCATAAAATTAATTTCAAATAATATTATAATAAATTTTTTTAATTTTTAAACTAAAATTCTAAAAAAAAATTTATTATAATATTGAATATTTTACTTTTTTGTATAAACTTCTAAATAATAGCAGTTTTAAAATAAATGTAAGATAAACGGATAATATAATGGAAAAGAAATATTTCGAACTGGTTTCTTTAAACATATCTAAAAATACAGGTACAGTAAAAACTCCAGTAGATAAAATTACATTAGTAGAAGATAAAGGTGTACTTAATGACGCTCATTTCAATAAATTAACCGACAGACAAGTTTCTATATTAGCCATTGAAGATATTGAATATACAAACAGTAAAATGCAAAGCACCCTTAAAGCAGGCGATTTTGCAGAAAACATCACTACCAGAGGAATAGAGCTTTTTACTCTGCCTTTAGGTACTAAAATATATATAGGAGATACTATATTAGAAGTGTCAAAAATAGGAAAAGAATGTCATAAAGGCTGTGATATAAAAAATCTAGTAGGCGACTGCATTATGCCAAAAAGAGGAATATTTGCAAGGGTTATTAAGGGAGGAGAAATAAATCTTGAGAATACTTGTTATTACTGTTTCTGACAGAGCATATAAAGGAATATATGAAGATAAATCTGGTGCTGTTATAATAAAAACTCTTGAAGAGAAATTAAAAAATAAAATTACAAATATAGAAAAAATTATTATACCAGATGAATTTGATATTATATTAAACACTTTAAAAGAAAATAAAGAAAAATTTGATATAATAATCACAACAGGAGGAACAGGCTTATCAAAAAGAGATGTAACTCCTGAAGCTTCAGAAAGTTTTTGTAAAAAAGAAGTAAGAGGGGTATCTGATTATTTAAGACAAGAATCTATGAAAGAAACTATATTTGCTTCTCTCTCAAGAGGATATGCTGGTATTAATGATAATGTTTTTGTAGTAAACTTTCCCGGAAGTGAAAAAGCTGCTAAATACTGCACTAATCTTATAATACCTCTTTTAGAGCATATAATAAGTATGATTAAAGGCGAAGGTCATTAAATAAAAATATATAAAAGGTGTAACTTATGAAAAAATTAATACTTATAATTTTAATAATATCGTATCTATTTGTATCATGCAGTTCTTCAAACACTGCTGATAATAAAACTTCATCATCTAACAATAAAGAAATTTTGGTTCTGGCAGCTGCAAGCCTAACTGATGTACTTACAGAATTGGCTAATAATTATAAAACAGAAACAGGAACTCAAGTTACATTTTCATTTGCATCATCTGGGGCATTGCAGTCTCAAATAGAATCAGGAGCACCAGCCGATATATTTTTCTCAGCCGCACAAAAACAAATGGACGCATTACAGGAAAAAGATATAATAGATACTAATACAAGAAAAGATTTGCTTGAAAATAAAGTGGTATTAATTGCTCCTAGTAATTCAAAATTAAATATAAAATCATTTACAGATATAACCAATGCTAATGTTACTAAAATAGGACTCGGAGAGCCTAAAAGCGTACCTGTAGGTCAGTATTCAGAAGAAATATTAAGTAATTTATCCATACTTGATGCTGTCAAACAAAAAGCAGTTTATGGCTCTGATGTTAGGAATGTACTTTCTTGGGTAGAAATAGGAGAAGTTGACACTGGTATAGTTTATGCCACTGATGCAAAAATAGCAAAAGATATTAATATAATATCAGAAGCTCCAGAAGGAACACATAAAAAAGTTATTTACCCTATAGCTGTAATAAAATCTTCTCAAAATAAAGAAGAAGCTTTAAAGTTTATAGATTATATATCTAATGATAAATCTATAGAAATATTTAAATCTTACGGCTTTACTGTAATACAATAAGAAATCATCAATTATGAAATATACTCCGTTAATACTGTCTATAAAAACGGCATTTTATTCCACAATAATTACTTTTTTTGTTGGAATATATGCCGCTATTATAGCAGTGAAAATAAAAAAATTTTCATCTCTTTTTGATATAATATTTACACTTCCTTTAGTACTTCCTCCTACTGTTGTGGGATTTTTTCTTTTATTATTTTTTGGGCGTAATTCTTTTATAGGTGGGGTAGTTGAGAAATTAGGATTTCCGTTTGTATTTACACTTAGAGGAGCAGTATTGGCTTCTTTTATAGTATCATTTCCTCTAATGTACAGAACAAGCAAAGGGGCTTTTGAACAAATAGATAAAAATATAATAAATGCTGCAAGAACATTAGGAAAATCAGAAAATTGGATTTTTTGGAAATTAATACTACCAAACAGCTGGCATTCTATATTAGGAGGTACTATACTATCTTTTACTAGGGCTTTGGGAGAGTTTGGTGCTACAATAATGATAGCTGGAAATATACCCAATAAAACACAGACTATGTCGCTTGCTGTTTATACTGCAGTACAGGCTGGAGACAGAGAACTTGCTTTTAAATGGGTGATGATAATAGTTGCTATATCATTTATCAGTATAATGTTTATGAATATGATACAGCCTATTTCTAATACTTTTAAAAAAAGATTATAATAAATACATGGCGGTTTATATTGAGTTTAATAGTTGATATAAAAAAGAAATTATCTAATTTTAATTTAGATTTGCAGTTTAAAGTAAAAGGAGGAGTATTCTCTATTTTAGGTGCATCTGGAAGCGGAAAAAGCATGACATTAAAATGCATTGCTGGAATAGAAAATCCAGACAGCGGATATATAGAACTTGACGGAAAAGTTTTTTATGATTCCAAAAAAAGAATTAATATAAAACCTCAGAAAAGAAATGTAGGATTTTTATTTCAAAATTATGCATTATTTCCCAATATGACTGTTGAAGAAAATATTAAATGTGGAATAAGAGATAAAAAAATAAATCATGATATAGACCTCATAATGAAAAAATTTTTTATATATGATATACGAAATAAAAAGCCAAGAGAAATATCAGGAGGCGAACAGCAGAGAACCGCAATTGCTAGAATATTTGTATCATCTCCTAAGATATTAATGCTTGATGAGCCTTTGAGTGCATTAGATTATCATATAAAATGGGAATTGGAAAAATTTATATCGTCCAGTATAAAAGAGTTTAATCTTACTACTCTATTTGTATCGCATAACAGAGATGAAGTATACAGACTATCCGACAATATAGGTATAATCAATAATGGAAAATTTGATATAATAGATTCCAAATACAATCTTTTTGAAAATCCAAAGACATATTTTTCAGCATTATTAACAGGATATAAAAACTTCTCAAAAATAAAATTACTTTCAAATAACAAAATAGAATGCTTAGACTGGAATATAACTATAGCATTAAAAAAAGAAGATAAAAAAAATATAGAAAATGCTAACTATATAGGCATACGTCCGTACTCATTTTTTGATTGTGATAATTTTGATAATAATAATATATATATAAAATCTAAAATAACAAATATTACAGAAGATATGTTTTCCTATATTATAACATCAGTACCAATCAATACAAATACTCAAATAACTTGGAGACTTAATAAAGAAAATTATAAAAGTAATTATAAAGAAGGGAATGATTTAAATTTGGGTTTTGATATGGATAATATTATATTTGTAAAATAAATAATAAAGACAGCCATTAAAAAATAAGAGCTGCCTTTAAATATTCAATTAATATTATAATTTTTAATTGCAGTCAATATCTATATAATCACCCAATTTGAAATGATTATTAAAGTCGGTATAGTTATCTAAAGTTTTTCTCTTTATAAACTTTCCGTATCCCTTACTGCCTAAAAACTCATTATCTTTAAATACTATTTTTCCTCTTGATATAACAGTATCCACAGAACATAAAAGCTCCATTCCTTCATAAGCAGTATAATCACATGCTCCATGCATATTTGATTTTGTAATTATAGATTTTTTATTAGGGTCTATTATAGTAATATCAGCATCAGCATTTGGTATAATAGCACCTTTTTCTGGGTAAAGTCCGTATATTAAAGCTGGATTATAGCATAGAGTTTCAACAAATTTATTAATTGTTATTCTTCCTTTCATAACGCCCTCAGAGAACATTAATGGGTATCTCTCCTCTACTCCGCCTGCTCCGTTAGGGCATTTAGTAAAATTATCTTTTCCTTTAATTTTATCAGTTTTATAATTAAAAGGACAATGATCTGTAGCTATGACCTGAATATGTCCTTCAGCAATAGCTTTCCATAATCTTTCGCTGTCCTCTTTTTTTCTTAAAGGGGGAGACATTACAAATTTAAGTCCGTCTTCTCTGTCATACTCTTTATCTGTCAAAACTAAATATTGAGGACAAGTTTCAGAAAAAATATTTTTATGACCTAAAGCTCTTGCATTGACTATCTCATCAACGCTCTTTCCAGCAGAAGTATGCACTATATATACAGGAGTGTTTCCAGCTATAACAGATAAATGTATAATTCTATTAACTGCCTCAGCTTCAGCTTCAGGAGGTCTGCTTATAGGGTGATAGTGAGCAGAGGTTTTACCCTCTTCAACAAATTTCTTTTTTAAATATTCTACAACATAATGATTTTCTGCATGAAAAGCAGAAACAGCATTGAGCTCTTTCATTTTTTTTAGTACCCTTACGACATCATCATCTTCTATTTTATAGTTATAAGTTAAATAAAGTTTTGTACTTTGCAAACCTTCTTTTTTAGCTAATACTTCAAGACCTTTAAGTACATCCTCATCAACATGCTGCAAAACTCCATGAAAACTATAATCAATAACAGCCTTTTTGTCAGCAAGAGTATGATAATATTTTAATTGATGAAATACATCGCAGCCTTTAGGTCCAAAGCCCATATGATCAACTATAGTAGTAGTACCTCCGCAAGCAGCCGCAATAGTACCAGTATAGAAATCATCAACTGCACGCCCTATACCAACATCTATATCCATATGAGTATGAACATCTATTCCACCCGGCATTACATATTTGCCTGAAGCGTCAATAATCTCTGCATCATCGCATTTTAAATCAGAACCTATTTTTGAGATTTTTTCATCTTCTATTAATACATCAGCTTTATAAGTTTCTGAAGCATTAACTATAGTACCGTTTTTTATAATAATCTTTTTCATATTATAGTCCTATAATTATAACCATTATTTATTATTTATACATAAAAAATTTAATCACAAAAAGTATCTGACAAAAACTATATTAATTATCAGAAGCACATAATTTTTTATTATAGTTCTTCTATTTCTTTTATAGTTAAACCCGTTATTTTTCTTATATCTTCAATACTCATATTCATATTTTTTAGGTTTAATGCTATAGTTTTTGCCTTATTTATTTCTCCTTGTTCTATACCTTGTTCTATACCTTGTTCTATACCTTGTTCTATACCTTGTTCTATACCTTGTTCTATACCTTTCTGAAAACCTATTTCTATACCTTCTTTTCTTCCTTCTGCTCTCTCATACCGAAGCATAGCAGCCTGTCCGTAAAGAAAAGTATCTCTTTCATTATATGCTGACATTTCTTTTTCATCAGCTACAAATCTTTTATACTTATCTATTACCTTACTCATAATTGTATTTCCTCCTATGAGTTTATTAATATCTTTCTCTAAATCTTTCGTAGTAAAAAAATCAATCCAAGATAAAAGTTTGTTTCTATTATATTCATCTATACTAGTATTTTTTAATATTTCTGCAAATCTTTTAATCTCTATAAAATGTATCTGTAAATCGTCAAGTCTAATATTAGGATTATTAACATCAGCAAATGTTAAACATTTATGCTCTCTTTTTATATCAGTCTCGCTTCCTATATCCAAATTGAAATTAATAAAACTAATACTAATCATCTGACTTATACCAATATATAAATCACTTTCTTTTAACTCAGAAGTTATATTTTTAGCTATATAATATAATATTCTTTTTATAAAATTGTTGTTGCCTACTAATTGTACTTCAATGAGTATCTTCTTACCATCTTTAGTTTTTGCTTTAACATCGAGGATTGATTCTTTTAAGTTTTCATTTTCTGCTAAATTGTAAGGATTGATTATTTCAAGATTACTCACAGATTCAAATCCAACATCATTTAAAACAGCATTAACAATATTTTCTAATATATCTTCATCACCTTCAGTACCAATTAGATATCGTACAAATAAATCATTAAGTCTGTTAATCTCTTTCATAGCTTAATTATACTAAAAATTTCATTAATAGCAATTTATAAAACAAAAAAACTATATCATTGACATAAAATAATTTTAAATATAGAATGCAATTATATGAGATAAACACATAGGGGGATATATGAAAAAAGTATTTATATTATTATTATTGTTTAATATTCTTTTGTATTCTAAAACTTTAGATGAATCGTTATTTTCCGCTGTAGAAAATAATAATATAAAAAAAGTTCAATCATATTTAGAGCAAGGTGCAAACTGTAATGCATTAGATTCTTATAATAGAACGGCTTTAATAAATGCTTCTGTAAGTGGATATGATGATATAGCAAAATTACTTATAGAAGAAGGTACTGATGTCAATATTCGAGATAAAGCAGGTGCTACAGCATTAATGTATACTGCTAGAGATACAAATTATGAAATGGTTGAATTTTTATTAAAAAATGGTGCTGATGTAAACATTAGAGATATAGAAGGAGAAACTGCATTATATTATACTATTGAGCATAATAGTCGCGGACAAAAAAATGAAACAGAAAATGCTATAAAAATACTTAATTTATTAATAAAATACGGTGCTGATGTAAATACTAAAAACGATAAAGGAGCATCTCTTCTTGATGTATCCTATAGAATTTCAGAATCTTTTGATAAAAATAAAGAAATGTTTAAAATATTAGTTGAAAATGGTTTTGATTTAGAGTCAAGAATAAAGGCGGATAGATCTGATTATGATTATACTCCTTTAATGATTGCTGTTTATAAAAAAGATTATGATATGGTTAAATATTTGCTTGATAAAGGTGCCAATCCTAATACAGCAAATAATGAAAACAAAACAGCTTTAATGATTGCTATTGCTAATAATAATTTTGATATTTCAAAATTACTTATACAACAAGGTGCCAATATAAACACACAAGATGAATATAGTTATACAGCATTAATGAGAGCTGCTGTAAGCGGAGACTATGAAATGGTTAAATTTTTATTAGAAAATGGTGCTGATGTAAATACTAAAGACAATGATGGAAACACTGTATTATATTATAATATTCGCTATGATCATTATGGAAAAGAAGAAATGCTAGAAAATGCTAAAAAAATATTTAATTTATTAATAAAATACGGTGCTGATGTAAATACTAAAGACAATGATGGAGCATCACTTCTTAATAAATCTTATAGACCTTCAACAGCATTGGCACAAAATAGAGAAATGTTTAAAGTATTAGTAGAAAATGGTTTTGACTTAGAATCAAGAATAAAGGCTGGGGAGCATTGTCCTCCTGATTATGATTATACTCCTTTAATGATAGCAGCTGCAATAAATGACTATGATATGGTTAAATTTTTAGTTGAAAAAGGTGCTGATGTAAATGCCAAAACACATTTTGAATATAGCTCAGTAGTAACTCCCCTATTACTCTCATTAGATAATGAAAATTCATCTGTTGCAGAATATTTAATAAATAATGGTGCTGATATAAATGTAACAAATGAGGATGGAGAGACACCTTTAATGTATGCTTCCAAAGTTCATAATATAAAAGTGATAGAACTTCTAATACAAAAAGGTGCTGATATAAATGCTTTCGATAATTATGGAAATACAGCCTTAATATATGGTGTAAATAATTTAGAAACAGTAAAATTATTAGTTGAAAACGGTGCTGATGTAAACTTTTATAAAGGAGGAAGTACTGCTTTAATATCAGCATGTGAGTATAGTCATGAAAGAAATATAGATGTAATAAAATATTTAGTTTCAAAAAATGCCAATATAAATGCCCAAGATAATGAAGGAGACACAGCTTTAAATAAAACTCTTGATACTTCAGATGAAGGTAGTATTGATATACTAGACTTTGAAATAGCTAATTTTTTAATAGAGCAAGGTGCTGATGTAAACATAAAGAATGAAGACCAATATACTCCTTTGATATATCTTGGTATGGGTGAAGGTAATTTTAATAATAAAAGTTTTCAGGAATATCGTATAAAATTAGCTGAAGTTTTATTAGAAAAAGGTGCAGATATTAATGCCCAAGATTATAATGGATACACTTCTTTAATTTGGGCTTGTTCAAGAAAATTTGATGAACCATATGTTAAATTTCTAGTAGAAAAAGGGGCCGATGTAAATATAGAAAATGACTATGGAGATACTGCTTTAGATAGGGCAGAGTATTTTAAACTTAGAAAAATTACAGGTATTTTAAAAAAAGCTCAAAGAAATAGAAATTAAATTTTGATGATTAAACTTGTAACTTTATAGTTAATTTAGTATAATAAAGTTATGAGAGATATTAATGTTTTGAATGACTATTTTGTGAGATATCTATTCTCATCACCAGACAGCAATCCTATACTGCTTGATTTTATTAACTCTACAATGCTTGATTCTAATATGAAAACTTTTAGAAGTGCAGAGATTTTGACACCATTTAACTATAAGGGGAACTATGAAGATAAAGAAACCATAGCAGATGTAAAGTGTATAACTCAAAATGGTACAGTTGTTATAATAGAAATACAGTTACAAGGTAATTCAAGATTTCCAGAACGCATACTATATTATTGGGCTTCAAATTATAGTAAATTATTAAAACATGGAGAAAAGTATGATGCTTTAACTCCTGTAATTAGTATCAACTTACTTAATTTCAATTTAGATGACTCAAATAATATTCATTCATGCTATATGATTTATGATACTATTAATAATAGATTATTAACAGACCATTTACAAATTCATATAATAGAACTCAAAAAATTTAAATATAATTTATTACAGCCAGATTTAAATTGCTGGTTAAAATTTTTCACAATGAAAGAAAAAGATAATAAGGAGGTTATTATGTCCGATCTAGTAAAAGAAAAACCTATAATGGAAGAAGTACAAAAAAGATACAATAACTTTATTAAAGACAGATTAATGATGAATGAGTACGATAAAAGACAGGCATATTTATATGGTAATCAAATAATGCTTGAAGAAGAAAGAAGATTGGGAATTGAAGAAGGTGAAAAAAATAAAGCAATATCTATGGCTAAAAATATGAAAGATAGAAATATGGATTTGAATCTTATTAGTGAATTAACAGGATTGAGTATAGAAGAAATAAAAAACTTGTGAGTACCTGACATTCGTTAGAATGGCAGGAGTTTATTAACGAACAAGTTTTTTATAAATGATAAAAGAAATAGAAAAGCTATAATAAAACTTACAAGAATATATCAAGTTATCTATAGTATGATAAAGCACTTGATATATTTTTTCTGACACTGCATAAAGAATACTAATAATTTTGATGAATATAAAATAATAAAACTTCTTAACATATTCAAAGTCTAAGAAATATTGATAGATACACTATTCATATACTTTAATCTGACAAACTTTTGTAAACAATCAAAAATTATAATAAAGAACTATATCAATTTACTTTTACGAATTTGTTTTACTATTTTTGAAAAATAGTAAAACTATAAACATCATAACAGGAAAAAATACAGCAAATAAAATTCCTATCTTTAATGATGATTCAATTATATTATTGCTAAAATTATTATAAATATTATTTGAAACCAAACCAACTATAAAAGGCCCTAAAGAACAGCCAGCATCTCCTGACAAAGCAAGTAATGCAAACATAGCAGTTCCTCCTTTACTATATATTTTTGAAGAAAGACTAAATACAGAAGGCCACATTATAGCAACAGATAAACCAGATACAGCACATCCTATTAATGATAAAAAAGCATATGGACTAAATACCGTTATTAAGTAGCCAATCACGCAAAAAAAAGACGATATAAGGAGTGCCTTTTTTATATCTATATTTTCAGAGTTCATTCCGTAAATTAATCTCACTATGCCCATACAAAATGCAAACATACAAGCACCAAAGATATCGCCTATTGTTTTATCTACATTAAGACCAGCCTCTGCAAATAATGATACCCACTGTGCTATAGACTGCTCACTTGCCCCTGCACATATCATCAAAACAGCAAATACTAATACTATCTTTACAGACAATAATTTTCTTATAGAAACT
The DNA here is from genome assembly GCF_002379365.1 of Brachyspira sp. G79. Lineage (GTDB taxonomy): Bacteria > Spirochaetota > Brachyspiria > Brachyspirales > Brachyspiraceae > Brachyspira. The sequence continues at coordinate 861,832 of NZ_JQIU01000008.1, forward strand.
ACATTATTAGCATTCATATTATCTTCATGAGTTTTTAATACATTAAGAGGAACATTTGAAAATAAAAATATGTTTATAAAAGGAACTAAAGCCCAAAGCATAGACATATATCCCCAATTTTCAATTCCAAATATATTAAAATATAAAGTCGATAATATCACTACCAACATAGAACCCCAAGAATAAAATGAATGAAGTATATTCATAGCTTTAGTTTTTTGTTTTTCTGGAAGTGCCTCTACTATAGGACTTACCAAAACCTCTATAAGCCCTCCGCTTACAGCATTAATAAAAAAGCATATTAACATAGCGAAATAAGGCTCTATATAAAAAGGAAGTACTCCAAGCAGCAATAATCCCAAAGCAGAAAATATATGAGCTGCTACTATTGGAACTCTGTATCCTATTTTATCTATAAACTTAATTGATAAAAAATCTACAATCATCTGCACAGCAAAATTAAAAGATGAAAGAATACCTATCTGAGTTAATGATATATTAAAATTTTTTTGAAACATTATAAAAACAAGAGGCGGAAATATATTAATAATTGCCTGAGTTATATATCCTATATAGCAAGAATATAATGTTAATTTATGATTATCCTTAAGTTTCATAATAAAACCCATATATAATTAGATAATAAATAAAAATTATTTAGAAATAACCTTTCCGTCTATATTAGAAAAATGCACATTACCAAAATCTCTGCTGTCATATCCATAATCCCTATTGTCTGACATTACAAAATACTCATTATACCCTATAATATGAGGTCCGAAATTATCTCTAGAAGATATTTCTTTATTTAATATCCTGCTGTCAGAATCGATATTAGCCCAAGGTTCATTAAGCATTTCTCCATTAATATAAACTGTTTTATTTTTTATCTCTATAGTTTCATTCGGAAGCCCTACAATTCTTTTTATTAAGTATCTTGTTTTTGATATATTAACATTTCCGAAAGTTGCAAAATATACAAAATATGAAGCAAATCTTTTAAGAAAAAATTCTCTCTTTGTTCTAGGGTCTATCATAAATACAATATCCCCTCTTTTAGGTCTTGAGAAAATTATTGTTTTACCTGTAAGTGATGAAACAAAAGGCCTTAATGAAACAGCATATCTCAATTTTGAAGTTATAACGATATCGTTAGGCTCTATCGTATTCATCATAGTTGAACTTTTCATTCTGTCAAATCTGATAAATAAAGTAAGAATACCAAACAAAATAAAAGCTATAATAAAACCTAGTACAAGCCTAGCAGCAGCTCTATAAATAAGACTATTACTTCTATAATATATAAATATAAAAGGCTTTAATATAGCTTTAAGAGCATTACGCTTTTCTTTTTTTAATTCTTCTCTATCATAAGAATAATTCATCTATAATTGATGACCTCTAATTTTTTATGATTTTTTAGCCTGATGCTCGCTATTTTCTAAAGCTGCAGGTACTGCTGGAACTACAATATAACCATATTCTCCGCTGCGGCATAAATCCATTATAACTTCATTATCCAAAGTTTTACCAGCTACATCTTCTCTCAAATATTCAGGCAAATCTATAACATGATATAAAGGGTCTATACCATCAACATTAACTTCAAATAATTCTTCTATAAATTTTAAATCTTTATTTAATCTATCCAATACTTCATCTTTTTGATTGTCTTCTATTCTTAATCTGGTTTGATATAAAAGAGCTTCTAATTCTTCTCTATCTGTAGTCATTATTATATCCTTAAAAATTATAATTAGTTATTTTGAATATAATATATTATAATCAATAATTTTTCAATAGCTTAATTTTTTATATTTAACAATAATTTTTTAATAAACAACTAAATAATAATTATCTATTTTCTTTGAAAAAATGCTCTTCAACTCTTATACAAATCTCATGATATATTGCCTCATGATATTCTTGAGATATATGAGTTTCTTTAGCAGGAGCTTTAATTGCAATATCAGCCATTAAAGCCAATTTACCACCATTTTCATTTGTAAAAGATACAACCTTTATACCCATGGCCTTAGCAAGTTTTGCAGCATAAATAATATTTTTAGCGTTTCCAGATGTGCTTATAGCAAAGAAAATGTCTCCCTTATCACCAAAACCTAATAACTGCTGAGCAAATACCAAATAAGGCTCTTTATCATTAAGATAGGCACTTGAAAGTCCCAAATGTGATGTTAAAGCTACTGCTCTTAGCGGAGATTCCAAATTATCCGCAATATATTCCCCATCTTCAATTTTTAGAAGTTCTTTTCTTATCTCCTCATTTATGGGACGCTTTTTTAAAAAACTTTTTAAAAGCTCACCAGCTATATGCTCACTGTCACAGGCACTTCCGCCATTTCCAGCTATTAATACTTTATTGCCTCTTTCATAAGCATTTATAGTTTCATTTATAGCATTCTCTATATCTTTTTTTATACCTTCCAATTTAGGAAGTCTTTTTATTAAATCTTCTATCATTTATAATTCTACCTCTCAAAAATTTAAAATATATTATTCCAAAGCCCCATATTCATTTAAAAAAGCTATTAATGTATCAGCCTTTTTATAATTTTCTTTAACATAAGTAAGAGCTGTTCTTCCTTTCTTATCTCTAAAATTAACATCAATACCATTATCACATAAAAGTCTTGCTACAGGAATCATATTCTCACTTTTATCTGCTGACATAAAAACCATTATTAAGGCATTATCTCCGTCATTATTTACAGCATTTATATTCACTTTATAATCTATCAAAGTTTGAACTATATCTGCATAAAGTTTATGAGAGGATATATGCAAAGCAGTTTCACCATATGTATTAGCCGCATTTACATCAGCACCAGCTTTCAAAAGTATTTTTACGATATCAGTATATCCTCCAGTAGATGCCATTATGAGAGCAGTATACCCTACCTTATCAGCAATATTAACATCAGCATTTGAATTAACTAAAAGCCTCGCAATTGCACTATGACCATGATGACAGGCAAGCATTAAACCTGTAACTCCATCTTCTGAAACAACATTTACATCAACTTTTTTATTGATAAGAGAAACTACTTTGTCATATTTTCCTTCTTCGCATGATTTAAGAAAACTAGTTTCATTATCAGTTAATGTATAAGCTGCATTAAAAATTAGAATAAACATTAAAAATATAAAAAATAATTTTTTCATAAATAATCCATTATATATAAATCATATAATATAAAATAAGATTAAAACAGTATTTGTAAAATATTTTTTATAAATATACAAATTATACAGAAAAAAACAATTATTTAAATATAAAATTAACTAAAACATTCCTCCATCAACACTAATAACCTGTTTAGTTATGTAATTAGCTTCTTCAGAAAGTAAAAAGTTCACAGCATTAGCAACATCAGCGGGTTTTCCTATTCTTTTTAATGCTATCATATTTTTGGCATGCTCTATTATTTCATCATTTATCATCTCGCTTTCTATTATACCTGGAGCAATACAGTTCACAGTAATATTTCTTTTTCCCAATTCTATAGCCAAAGACTTAACAGCCCCTATAAGCCCAGCCTTAGAAGCAGCATAATTAACCTGTCCCCTATTGCCTATTATACCAGAAACAGAGCTTATCGCTATAATACGCCCTCCTTTTTTTAACCTTATCATAGGCATAATTATGGGACTGACTATATTATAAAAACTTTTCAAATTAACATCTATAACTTTATCCCATTCCTCTGAAGTCATAGCAGGAAAAGCATTGTCCATAGTTATACCAGATGAAAGCACTGCTCCATAATATGCCCCATTCTCTTCTATATCTTTTAATAAAATATTTTTAGTCTCTTCTCTATTTGAAACATCTATTTTTAAAAACCTTATATTAACATCATAATCTTTTGAATAAGTTTTTATATCATCTATAAAAGAATTATTTTTATTATAGCACATCACTGTATCATAACTGCTTGATATAATCTTTTTTGATATCGCAAGCCCTATACTTCCAGAAGCACCTGTTACTAAAATAGATTTATTTTTCATAATTGTATCCATTCTTTATTAAAATAAAAAAACTAAAATACAAAATTTTGTGCAGAACTCTCCATTACCATTATAGAACAGTCCATAACTTTTTTTATATTATCACTACTTATTATATTTTTATATTCTTCTATGCTTTTTATATCATCATTACAAATAATTATATTACCGTCATAATAGGCAATATTTCCGTCTTTTAAAGTCTCTTTTACAAATATATAAACTTTATTTTCTGCTTTAACTTTTTCAATATAACAATCAGCTTTTTTAATGTTTAAAAGAAAACCTATTCTCTTATCATCAGCACTATTTTCTAAAGCACCATTATAAGCTGCAGCAGTCTGTGCCGCATATTCAGTAAAAATATAAGAATCAATACCTTCATTTTCTGAACTATCATAAAAAACATTGTCTTTTTTTATTTGAGAAAAAGCAAGTATCTCATTATCATCAAAATTAACATCAATAATACCGTCTATCAAAAGCATTCTGCCTTTATGCGGTATATTTAATTTATATTTATTTTCCATAATAATAACAAATCAACAATAAATTATTTTCCAACTATCAAACAAGTATTGCTTCCACCAAAACCGAATGATACACTCATACAATTTTCAAGTCTTTCAGACACAACTTTTCCATTAACTAATTTTATTTTTTCTAATGTGTCATCATATTCTCCGTCATATAAATGAGGAGGAAGTATTTTTTGTTTATTCATAGATGAAAGAGTAATAAAACAAACTCCAAGCTCCATAGCACCAGCAGCTCCAATAGTGTGACCAAATGATGTTTTACTAGAACTGCACCATATATCAGAAGCATTTACTCTATTTAATGTAGTACTCTCCATTTTATCATTTATCAAAGTACCTGTACCATGAAGATTAATATAATCTATATTATCAATATTCATAGATGCATGTTTTAAAGCGTCATTGATACATTTGCTTGTAGTACTTCCATCTATATCGGGGCTTGTCATATGATGAGAGTCAGAATTACTGTTATAGCCTTTAAGGTATATAGCATCTTTAGAATCAATAAAATTCTCTCTTGCCAAAACTGTAAAAGCAGCACCTTCTCCCAAATTTATTCCGCTTCTGTTTTTTGAAAAAGCATTTGTTTTATTGTAAGAAACAACTTCAAGAGAATCAAAACCATAAACAACAGTATCTGTTACAACATCAGCACCGCCAACTATAGCAGCGTCTATTATGTTGCTTCTTATAAGCTCGTCAGCAGCTATTAAAGCATTAGCACTTGATGTACATGCAGTAGATATAGTAAAAGAAGGTCCTGAAACATCAAAATACTTTTGTAAAAAATCACAGCATATATTAAGACTCTGCATAACTAATATTCTTCTCTCATCAGAAACAGACCCTTTTAATATATAATCTTTGGTTTCATCGCTTCCATTTTCGCATGTTCCCACTATAACAGATATTCTATTTTTTTTATATCTCTTTTTTGCTTCATCTATAATAGGCTTTAATTGATTTACAGCATGCAATGCCATTTTATTTATTTTATTATTATAAGGATCATCTAACTTAAAATTAAAAAAGTCATTATCTATTTTACCAAGAAAAAATTTTTTATTATAATCATTATTCTCTTTTAAGCCGTATTCTCCTTTTATAAAATACTTATTATAAAGCTCTTCCTTATCTTTAGCCAAACAATTAATAATGCCGAAATCGAGTAATATATTGCTCATGTTATCACCTCAAACGTCAAGTATATAATTCTATAAAAAAAATGTCAAATAGTTCATATATACATAAAATATACTATTTATATTAAACTTTTTCTATTAATCTATTAAATTTAAATAATACAGGAGAAATTATAAATGATGATAAAACTCCTATAAACAAAAATAAACCAAAAGATTTAACAGGTATAAAACTGCTGAATGCCAAAGTACCAAATGATAATACAGTTGTCATCATAGATAAAAATACCGCCAAAAATGTAATCTCTTTATCAGCAGCACTGTTTGAGAAAAATATTGCATAGTCTATAGATATACCTATAGAAAGTATCAAAGCAAATATAGAAAATATATTTATATTAATACCAAATATAGAGTGTATAGATAAATTTATTAAAACAGACATTAATTGAACTAATATTATAGCAAATGCCTGCTTCTTATTAAAAAATACTGCCATTGCTATAAATATTAAAATATATGCTATCAAAGCCATTTTTACTGCTGTTTTTGCTGTGCTGTCTAATGCTTCATTAATCTCTTCATTAAGATTAAAAACTTTTACATTATTATTAGTAACTTTTATCATATTATTAGTATCATAATCGCTTGTAGCTATTATAAAATATTTATTATTATTTACAGTGATAATTTTTTTAAGCTCAGAAAAACTATCTGATTCTATTATACTATTTATATCAAGAACATCATTTTTTATACTTTCAAACTCTGTTTTTATTTTATTATATGATGTTTCATCTAAATTAAGCTCTCTTACCTGTTCTCTTAAAAGAGGCATTAACTTATCTTCTGTAAGTTTTATATTTTCTCTCTGCTTTTTTTCAGAATATAATATTCTTGATATAGCATTATAATTATTAGTAAAATAACTTTCTACACTTTCCTCAGCCTCAAGTGCCTTTGAAAGAGTTTCTCCGCTTGATATTATAATATTTTTTGCAAGTGATGTATTCAATCTCTTATAAACTTCACTTTCGCTTTCAAGTAGAAAATCAGGAGTATCATAAAGCTGATTTGCAGAAAAATTAACCTTTATTCTAGGTATAAATATTATAGAAAGTATAATAACTATTACAAAAATAATAGAAACAGTTTTGATATTTATTATTTTTACATATTCACTTAATATATTTCTGCTGCCTGATAATACAGACTGTTTGATATTTCTTTTATCATTTTTAAATATAATTGGATACATTATATTTACAGTAAGAAAAGAACTTATAAGACCGAATATAGAAAATAATGCTATCTGCTTTAATAATGTAAGAGAAGTTAAAAAAAGCGACAAATAACTTATTATGGTTGTTAAAAACCTAAAAGCATGCTTGGAAATATTTTTTTAAAACTTCTTTTTTATCTTTTTCATTGTACCATTCTGTGATAAAATGTATTGAATGATCTATTGATATACCTATCAAACTAGTTCCAAATACAAAAGTAAATATATGAATAGAATTAAAAAACACCGATGAATACAAAAATGCTGCCGCACCTGCTATAAATATAGTACACATTGAAATAATATACGGTTTTAGAGATTTGAATATAAATATAAACATCATACATATAACTATAAGAGAGACTATAGATATAATTGTAATTTCTTTTTTGGCACTTTTCTGACTATAATATGTATGAATAGGAACACCTGATATATATGTTTTTACACTATCATTAACAGACAAATCATTTAAAAAAACTGTAAGATTATTAAAAAAACTTTCACTGTCTATTTTTTTAGGCATATCTATATTGATAAGTATATT
>NZ_JQIU01000008.1:869594-883131 GCF_002379365.1 Brachyspira sp. G79
ATTTACAAATTGAATACCGTCTCTTGACTGCATATTATTTTCAGAAACTAAAATTTCATTTATTTTTGAATTAACTACAAAAAAAGGATCATCTTCAATATTATCTACTATAGGAATAAAAAAGGAGAATAAAAGTTAATAATAGAATTTTCTGCAACAACATAAGCCTCATCATTCAAAAGATAATCTCTTATCTCTTTTGAAAGAAGCTGGTATTTATATTTTATCATTATATTTAAAATATCATCATAATCTCTTGAATATAGATTAACTAAAACATTGCCGTATAAGTTTTTTAATATTCTTCTAATTTTAGTGCACTATTTTTGGCAATGTCAAAATTATCACTTTCTATAAATATTTTAATACTGCTTGAGTTTTTTAAAAAGAAATCTTCTAAAGGTTTTTGAAAATCTTTATCCTCCAAAAATTTAGGTGTTATGGACAAAAAATTCGTATCTATCTTTGCCGTTTTATCATATCTTGCTATAAATAAAATTAAAGCAGATAGATGAAAAAATATCCATAAAACTATTAGAAGTTTACTCCTATTCAAAATATTTTATCTCCTCAGAAGTTAAAGTGTTTGATTTGGATAAAACTTTCATAATATACTCTGTGGTACTGTTATTTGAAGAATACATTTTTATCTTTTCTATATATCCATCTTTTGCAAAACTCACCTCTATTTTTTCTATTATCTTTTTTAACTCTTCAGTTTTAGGAGTATAAACTATATTATTATTTTCTTTATTTTGATTAAATGATTCTAAGATAGTTTTTTCATCATATGTAAAAATTGACTTTATAATATTAGCTATTTGAGAAAACATAGCATTACTTGAATCAGCCATAACTTTCTTTTTTCCATTAGGTAGTATCTGCACAACATTTTTCTCTCCCATAACGGTTATTGATTCTTTAGGCAGTTTTGTAATCCAGCATATACCATATCCGCTTGCAACTATAAAATCTCCAGATGATTCAAAACTCCTTCCTTTCTGGCTTACTATTTGAGTATAAGTGCCTTTTAATAGTTTAGAATTTTTATATTCATCTTTTACCTGTCCAAATAAGAGAGAAGAAAGAGCTAATATAATTAATAAACAAAATTTTTTCATTTATTATTCCCCAATGATTATTAGTTATATATTATAATACAAAAAAACAATAATTTGTAAAAAAAATTTATATAAATGACATCAAAGTTTATTAAGTTTTTCTATTCTTTCAACAAAATCTTTAGGGCTATTTAAAAAACTCTTTCTAGTTTCAGAATCTATAGGCATTTGCAATGTGCTTGATTTTGATATAATTTTATTATTTTCATCATAAAAAGTATATTCTGTTTTCATGCCATTTAAATATTCTGTGATTTCAGTATGTATTCTTACCCTTTGATTTAATTTTATGGAATTAATATATTTTATTTCAAGTTTTACTATAGGCCACATAACACCTTTAGCTGTCATAATATCGTAATCATAATCTATAATAGAAAGCATAGCCTCCCTAGCCTGCTCCATAAACTTTACATAATTTCCATGCCAAACTACTCCCATAGGATCTAAATCATAAAAAGAAGGTTTTATATAATAATCATTTTCTAAATAAACTTTCTTATTATAAGTACGTTTTTTCATAAATCAATTCCCCTTATACCAAAAATCATGAAAATTATACCATTGATAAGGATATTCTATAGCTTTTTTTTCAATAATAGAAGCAAATTCTTTTGTTAAATCTAAAATAGTTTCATTTTTTTTCTTTCTGTTTTTTAATTCTGTATTATCAAGTCTTATTTTAGAAGAATATATATAAAAGTTGTATTTTTTTGAAAGTATTTTATCATTTTCTCTTAAAGCAAAGAAATAGTAAACAGGATATTTAAGTAAAATAGGTATAAGAAAAGCACCGCATGGAAAAGGAGCCTCTTCGCCTAAAAACTCTATATAATTTACTCTGTCAGTTTTGTTGGAAGTTCTGTCTCCTGCTATAGCAACTATCTCTCCGTTATCAAGCTTATTTTCAATGCTTAAAATGGTTTCAGGTCCTATATTTGAGGCATCAATAAAATCTATAAAAGAATTATTTTTACCCTCACCCATTAATAGATTAACATTTTTATTAACACGCGAATCTATTATTATATTTATCTTATAATTTTTTATAGGGTTTCCCTCATTGATAACTGCAAGTGCCTTTAAAAGCTCAACATTTCCAATATGCGAAAATAATATTATCATACCCTTTTTACTATTAAGCAAATCAATAACTTTTTTATACTCATCTTCTGTCTTTACTATAAGGTCTCTTATAGGTATATCCCCATTCCAAGCTGCTATTTTTTCAGCTACAGAAACAACAAATGAAAGTAAATGCTTATATGAACAAATAAAGTTAGATTTCACTTTTTTATTATACTTAGACATTCTTTTGAGATATTCTCTTGAAGCTTTCATTCTGCTTTTAGAATAAAAGAAATAAAATATACTTACTGGAATAAGATATATTATAACAAAAGTTCTTCCAAGAAGTTTATAAACAAAAGCTGAAAATATAACTTTCCATCTTGTGCCTATTTCTTTTTCTTCGCTCCAATGACTCATAAGATGAACCTTTATTTTAAATAAATCTTACCGTCAGAATATTTTTTATCTTCATCATACATCTTAAAAGAAAGAGTATTATTTAAATAATAACATTCTAATGTAATAATAGTATTTGGAAAAATCATATTAACAAATTTTAATTTCATAAGTTTATTAACAGAAAAATCTCTGCTGAAAATACTTTTATATATATCAAGAGCAATTTTAACCTGAGCTATAGCAGGTAAAAGTTTAAAGCTTTCAAAATGCCCATCAAAATAAGGCATTCTTTCATCTATAAAAACTTTTACTCTAAACATATCAGAAGTTTTTTCTTCTATCTTATAGTCTTTAAAATCAATATAATTATCCAAATTAATTTCCTTGCATTATAGTATCAAGTGCTTTTCTATCTATTTTTCCAATTTCTGTTCTTGGAATACTATCAACAAAATATATCTTTTTAGGAAGTACAACTGTTTCAAAATATCCTTTTAAATAATCTATAACATACTTTTTCATATGTTCAGCATTTCTATCTCTATTATTAAGCACTATAAAAGAAGCGATATATTCCCTTTTATCAGACCTGCAGTATATGGTGTAGCTATCTTTAAAATGCTTATCCATAAGTATTTGCCTGTCTATCTGCTGAACACTGATTCTTTTTCCTTCAACTTTTACTATAGAATCCTCTCTTCCAATAAGCTCAAACTCATTTTCATTTTTCATATTAACTACATCGCCGACATGTATCCAAACATTATCCCCAGTATAACCAGAGCAGCATTCTATACTTCCATGCTCATCAGTTTTGAGGCTTACTACACTAAGTCTTGTCCATAAGTCATTTTCACTTCTTCGTCTATAAGCCATAGCACCAGCTTCAGTACTGCCGTAAATCTCTGTAACATCAACTCCAAATACATATTTAGCAAGATCATTAACTTTTTTATCTAATAATCCTGTAGATGAGAATAAATGCCACTCTGCTCTTATTTTTAAAGAAGATCTATCTATTCTCTTTAAAAATGCTGGAGTTGTAACTATAGTAATTTTTTTATATTCATGAAAATTATTAACTGTCTCTAAATAATTTATCCTATTATCTAAAAATCTAAGTTCAAGCATATAAGGAACTAATACTGCAAAAACAAAACCATAACTATGATAATGAGGCACTGTGTACAAGAATACAGAATCTTTCATATCATCAGTAAATTGATTAACTATTTTTGAAGCCTCTGCCTCAAATTGCTTAAGAGTTTTTTCTATAAGTTTAGGGTATCCTGTGGAACCTGAAGTGTAAAAATTGATATTAATATTTTCATCTATAACAGCATTTTTAAGTATATCAAACCATTTATCATTGCAGGCACTTTCAAATACTTCATCTAAATTGATATCCGATTTATCATTATCAGATATATAAACCATAGAACTGCCTATTATACTTTCTACATATTTTGGACTATTATTGTTTAATACATTTACTCTTTTTTTTAAAATAAATCCAGATACAGTTACTACAATAAATCTGTATGCATCTTCAATAAATATTGTAATAGTATCTTCTTTATATTTAGAAATGTAGTCTAAAGCTCTTACTATATCATAAACAAAGTCTTTATATTTTATAGAACTTGTATTTTCCTTATGCAAAAGAAAAATATCTTCTGAATCTTTTAATGAATAAAAATTTGTATTGCTTAATTTTCTCATAATATTTTTTAATTTTAGTTTTTTAATTTTATTTATTATCTGAATTTTCTCTTATATATTTTGCCAATGTAGCTACAGAATAAAAATGTTTTTTATTATTCTCTTCTATATCAGAAAAACTTATATTAAACTTTTTTCTAATAGCAACCCCTATTTCTAAAGCATCTATAGAATCAAGCCCTAATTCATCGCCGAATAAAGGAGCATCCGTATCTATATCATCTATTGTCATACCTTCCAAATTTGCCGCCTCTATCACTATTTGCTTTATTTGTTCTTCAATTGTCATGTTATAATTCTCCTTAATAATAATTTTACATAAATCTAATAATAATTAAGTTATTTTTTTGTTAATTCGATTTTTCCCAATTTCAAATTTGTATTATCTGTTGATATAAATTTAATAAAATCAATAATAGAGTTTTCATCTTTTTTAATATTACTGTCAATCATATTCATATTTATATCAGCATCTTCCTTTGAAATAATACATGAAAAGGCAAAAGAATAATTAATATCTTTTGATATAGCTTCATAGCTTTCAGGCAGTTTTTCATCAGCTATTATTATAAGTGCTTTAGTATGTTCAGAATTATTTAAAAAAGAAATGGCATGTATAAGTGCTGTATCTACAAAATTATCATAGCAGGTAACGGCAACTGCTCTTTCATGATTTTTATAAAATATAGTAAGCTGTGCTGCTGCCGTATTAAAAACAGAAAAACTAAAAAGTGCAGGAGAAACCTCATGCTCTGTAACTATCTTTTTAGATATATTGTACTGCTGTTTTATCTCGCCGTATTTGGATACAAAGAATATAGGCATTTGATCATTTTCTTTAAGTATATTTTTTACAGATTCAAATGATAATTTAGTTATCTGACTAAGCCTTCGTTTCTGAGCTCTTGGTATAAAATCCAAATCTGGATTAGCCTCATCATAAGTAATTTTTATATCATTATTTATATTATCCAATATAAATTTTTTATCTATATTAGGAGCAAAAAAGTCCCAATCTAAAACTTTAAAACATAAATCTGACATAAATTTCCTAAATAAAAATTGTAATTCTACTTTTACAAATTATACTAAATTATACTATAAAGTCAACTATTAAATACTTGTTTCATAATAAATTAAATAATTTAAAACATTATTCAATCATTTAAAGCATATTTAAAAAGTCTTATTAAATATATAACTTAAAAATAAAATCAAATATATATCAATAAAAAGTATAACAATACATCTACAAAAATATTAAATTTCATTATTCAATACTTTTTGATTATAAATAATTATAATACATAAGTATTTGATATATTTTGTTAATAATTTAAACTAAATATTATAATTTTTGAATAAATAAATATTGACATTGGAGTGCACTCTAATGCTATAATCTACAAAAATAAAAAAAGGAGATAATTAAGATTATGACAATAGCAGAAGTAAGCAAAAAAACGGAATTATCTGCTGATACTTTAAGGTATTATGAAAGGATAGGAATTATACCTGAAGTAGAAAGAAGTGAAAGTGGAATAAGAAATTATACTGATTACGACTTAGGCTGGATAGAGTTTTCAAAATGCATGCGAAACTCTGGTATGTCTATAGAAGCGATAATAGAGTATATAAAACTGTACAATAAAGGCGATGCTACATTAGAAGCTAGAAAACAGCTTTTAGTAAGTCAGAGAGATGCTATGCAGGAAAAATTAAATGAACTTCAGGCTACTTTAGATAAATTAAATAGAAAAATAGAAAATTACGGAAATCAAATGTCAGTACATGAAAAAGATATGCTTAAAAGTAAAAATAATAATTAAGGATAAATAATTATGAAAATAAAAAAATATTTTTTAAGTTTATTAATATTTTCAATTATAGCATGCAATTCAGTTTACGGAGATAATACAACTATGAATAATGTAGATACTTTAAATACCTCAGTTAATGTAAAAATAAAAGATGAAGAGTACAAATTAAAATTATATGATAATCAAACAGCAAAAGATTTTTTATCCCTTCTTCCTTTGACTGTTAATATGAATGATTTAAACCGAAATGAAAAATATTATAACTTAAGCAAAAACCTTACAACTAAAACTGAGAATATAGGAAGTATAAAAACAGGCGATTTTTTACTATACGGCAATAACTGCATAGTATTATTTTATGAAAGTTTTAGAACTTCATACAGTTATACAAGACTTGGATATATAGAAAATACAGAAGGCTTAAAAGAATCACTTGGAAGAGGAAGCGTTGAAATAATTTTTAGTGCAAATTAAAAAAATTATAAAAATAACTATTGACATTGGAGTGCACTCTAATGCTATAATTTGAAAATAATTGATAAATAAACAGTATTTTAGCAGTAAAATTTCAGTGAGTTTATTGATAGCAACAACCATAAAAATTGTGAGCATCTGACAAATTTATTTGACAGATACTTGGGGCGAACAATTTTTATTAACAATAATAGGAGAATGTATGAAAACTGTAAAGTTGAATAATGGACTTGAAATACCTATATTAGGATTCGGAGTTTTTCAAATACCAGATTATGAAGAATGTAAAAAATCAGTATTAAATGCCATTGAAGCAGGATACAGATTGATAGATACTGCCTCAGCATATTTTAATGAAAAAGCTGTAGGTGATGCTATAAAAGAAAGCGGTATTGACAGAAAAGAATTATTTATTACTACCAAATTATGGATAACAGATGCAGGATATGATAATTCTAAAAAGGCTTTTGAAGTATCTATGGAAAAACTTGGTTTAGATTATTTGGATTTATATTTGATACATCAGCCTTTTGGTGATTATTATGGTTCTTGGAGAGCTATGGAAGATTTATACAATGAAGGAAAAATTAAGTCTATAGGAGTGTGTAACTTTTATCCAGACAGATTATTAGATTTAGTTATGCACAACAAAATAGCTCCTATAATTAATCAAATAGAAACTCACCCATTTTTTCAAAGAGAAGAAGATAATAAACTTATGAAAGAATACGGCATTCAAATAGAATCTTGGGGACCTTTTGCAGAAGGAAGAAACAATATGTTCACAAATGAAACTCTCACAAAAATAGCAAAAAAACATAATAAAACCACTGCTCAAGTTATATTAAATTGGCTTATAAAAAGAAATGTTGTTGTCATACCTAAAAGTGTGCATAAAGAAAGAATTATAGAAAACTTTAATGTGTTTGATTTTGAATTAGATGATAGTGATATGAATGAAATATTAAAACTCGATACAAAAAAGAGTTTATTTTTATCGCATACTGATATTGAAACTGTAAAATATTTATGTAATTATAAAATTTGATACATTTAATTTAATCAAAAATTTATGTTATAGAAGAACATAAGAATACAAATATTATAATGCACTATAGGTGTATAGTTTATAAATTAATAAAAAGGATAAATGATGAAAAAAATATTTGTTGGTTTATTATTTACTTTTATTTTAATTATCACAATATTTTCATTAAATAAAAAAGCAGAGGCAAATACCAATATGGAAAACAATAAAGTAGTTTTTAACTTTAATACAAAAACAGCAAAATTAAACAGTGGATATGAAATACCATTAAACGGAATAGGAACATACAGTTTATTAAATGACGAATGCTACAATTCTGTACTTTTCGCTTTACAAAATGGTGTAAGATTAATTGATACAGCCTATATATACAGAAATGAAGAAGAAGTTGGAAGGGCTGTAAAAGATTCAAAGGTTGATAGAAAAGATATTTTTATTATTACAAAATTATATCCTAATCAATACAGCGATGCAGAAAATGCCATAAATGAGGCATTAAAAAAATTAGATGTTGAGTATATTGATATGATGCTTCTTCATCACCCAAGCCAAAATGATGTTGAAGCATACAAGGCTATAGAGAAAGCAGTAAGAGAAGGAAAGATTCACTCTATTGGACTTTCTAATTGGTACATAAAAGAATTAAAAGAGTTTCTTCCTAAAATAAGTATAATGCCTGCTTTAGTTCAGAATGAAATACATCCATATTATCAAGATACTGATGTTATAGAGTATATTCAAAGTTTAGGTATAGCTGTTCAAGGCTGGTATCCTTTGGGAGGAAGAGGACATCAGAGAGAACTTTTAAATGATAAAGTATTAAAGGATATTGCTAACAAATATAATAAGTCAGTTGCACAAATTATATTAAGATGGAATTTGCAAAGAGAAGTAATTGTAATACCAGGTTCTAGTAATAGAGAGCATATAATAGAAAATACAGAGATATACGATTTTGAATTAAGTGATGATGACATGAAAAAAATAGCAGAATTAAACCGTGATGAAAAACATGACTGGTATTAAAAATTAATTGAGATGTGATTTATATATAGTTTTTAAAGTACATATTTTTTAAGTAAAATTATATAGCAAGTTTTGTTAATATCTCATTTTAAATGAGTTTATTAATAGCAGCAAATATAAAAATTTTGGTGTCTTTTGAGTTTACTAAAAAGAGCCTTTAAGCCCGAAATTTTTATTGGCAGCAACAATAAAAATTGTGAGCATCTCTTAAATTTATTTGGCAGATAATTTGCCAAAGGCATGCAAAGCGAGTGAACAATTTTTATTAGCAATAACCATAAAAATTGTGAGCACCTGCTAAATTTATTTAGCAGATGATTGAAGCGAACAATTTTTATTAGTAATAACCATAAAAATTGTGAGCACCTGCTAAATTTATTTAGCAGGTGATTGAAGCGAACAATTTTTATTAGTAATAAACATAAAAATTGTGAGCACCTGCTAAATTTATTTAGCAGATGATTGAAGCGAACAATTTTTATTAGTAATAATAGGAGCAATTATGCAAAAAAGAAAATTAGGAAATTTAGAAGTATCAGAAATAGGTTTAGGCTGTATGGGATACGGTGTCGTATATGATGAGCATTATGACAAAAGAGAATTAATATCCGTTATACATGAGGCTATAGAATTGGGTGTTAATTTCTTTGATACAGCAGAGGCTTACGGTCCATACAAAAATGAAGAGGTTGTAGGAGAGGCATTAGAAAAATACAGAGATAAAGTTGTGATAGCTACAAAATGCGGAATAAAAACTGTAAACGGCAAACCTGTATTAAATGCTAAAAGAGAAACTATAATAAAATCATTGGAAGGTTCATTAAAAAGACTTAAAACAGACTGTATTGATTTGTACTATATTCACAGAGTTGATCCTAATACTCCAATAGAAGAAGCAGCAGATACAATGAAAGATTTAATAAAAGAAGGTAAAATAAAACATTGGGGTATTTCTGAAGCAGGTATTAATAGCATAAAAAAAGCTGATGAAGTATGCAAATTAACAGCCATACAAAGCGAATATTCTATAATGTGGAGAGAGCCAGAAAAAGAACTTATACCGTTATTAGAAAAATTAAATATAGGTTTTGTGCCTTTCTCACCTTTGGGTAAAGGATTTTTAACAGGAAGATTTAATAATGCTTCTGACTTTTCAAGTAATGATTTTAGAAGTTCTATTCCTAGATTTCAAAAAGAAAATATAAAAGATAATTATACTTTAGTTGAAGTTTTGGAAGATATAGCAAGAAGAAAAAATGTAACAAAATCTCAAATAGCATTAGCTTGGGTGGTGCATCAAAAACAATTTATAGTACCAATATTTGGGACAAGAAAAATAGAGAGATTAAGAGAGAATATAGCTTCTGTCAATGTAGAGTTTAGCAAAGAGGAATTAGAAGATATTAATAAAGCTATTTCAGGCATAAAAATATACGGAGACAGATATCCAAAGGAACATTTAGAAATAGTTGGAAAATAAAGAAGTAATTTAAGAATAAGTTTACTGCTAGCAACGAATATAAAATTTTTAGGCGTATTTTAAGTTTACTTAAAAGAGTCTTTAAGTAATAAATTTTTATTAGCAGCAACAATAAAAATTATGAGCATCTGCTAAATTTATTTAGCAGATAATCGAAGCAAACAATTTTTATTAGCAATAATAAAAAATAAACGAGCTTCTAGCAACTTTAGTTGCTAGAAATTTTAAGTGAGTTTATTGGTAGCAATAATAGGAGAAATTATGAAAGCATTAATAGCATATTATTCGCATTCAGCAAATACTAAAAAACTTGCTGAACTTATAGGAAAAGTTTTAAAATCAGAATTTCAAAATGTACAAATAGACTTTTTTTATACTGAACCAGAAAAACCATACTCATCAAACTATAATAAAGTACTAGATGAAGCTAAAAGAGATATAAAAAATAATCATAAACCCAAATTAAAAAACAATATTGGAAATATAGAGGATTATAATGTTATATTTATAGGAAGTCCCAATTGGTGGAATACAATGGCAAGTCCTGTAGGTTCTTTTATAAGCAGTTTTGACTTTTCTAATAAAATTATTATGCCTTTCTGTACTCATGGCGGAGGCGGAGCTGGTATTATCAGAGCAGATATAGAAAAATTAACTAAATCAAAACAAGTTGGAAAAATATTAAGTGTATATGGAAATACAAGCAGTATAAATAATTCAGAAAGTGAAATAGAAAAATGGATTAAAAATATAAAAATAAACGTAAAATAAAAAATTAAATGATTAAAACAAGGAGAAATAAAATGTCAGATTATGAATACAAAAAAGCACCAGAAAAAACAATATTTATAAAAAAAGGAGAAGGTAAAAAATTTAAAGGCTCTAAAGAATGTTTTACAGGCGATGTTGAAGTAGAATTATTAACAGATGCTAATGAAGATTCTCATTTCTCTGTAGCCTATGTAACATTTGAAGCAGGTGCAAGAAGTGCATGGCATACTCACCCATGCGGTCAGCATTTGATAGTAGTTGAAGGCATAGGTCTTACTCAGGAAGAAGGAGGAGAGATTTTAGAGTTTCATGAAGGAGAAGCACTTTACTGCCCTAAAGATAAAAAACATTGGCATGGAGCGTCCCCAGACTGTAGAATGAAGCATATTGCAATAACAGGAGATAAAGATGGTAATAATGTTACTTGGTTAGAACATGTTAGCGATGAAGAGTATAATGCTTATAAAAAGAATAAAAAATAATATATGATTTTTATTCTATAACTTTTCTACATACTTTTTCATCTTAAATAAAGATTAATAAAATATATTATAAACTTCGTTTTTAATTAAAGGGAGAAAATTATGAAAAATAAAAAAATAGTATCAATATCTGTTGTGATTATAGCTGTAATAGTTTTTTATGCATTAAACAAATCAAAAAATAATGTAATTCAAAATCAGCAGGTTTTTGCTCAGGAAGTAAACACACAGTCAAATAATTCAGGAGATGAAAAAATGATAAATGATAATTTGATATTATTAGAAGGCGGAACTTTCATGATGGGAAGCCCAGATACTGAAAGACAGCGTGATAAAGATGAAGTTTTACATGAAGTTATGATAAATCCTTTTTATATAGATCCGTATGAAGTTACTCAAAAGGATTATCAAAATATTATGGGCGAAAATCCAAGCCATTTTAAAGGTGAAAATCTTCCAGTAGAAAATGTTACTTGGTATGATACTATAGAGTACTGCAATGCTTTAAGCAAAGCCAAAGGACTTACTCCAGCATATACCATAGAAGGAAATACAGTAAAATGGGATAGAAATGCTAATGGCTACAGACTTTTAACTGAAGCAGAATGGGAATATGCAGCAAGAGCTAGTACAAGAACAGTATTTAATTCTCTTAATCATATTACAAGTGATAATGCCAACTTTGAAGGAAGCTATCCTTATCTTATAGAAGAAAATTATGTTAATCCTCATAATCCTGATGTAAAAACAAGCCGTTATAGAGGAAGAACATTAGAAGTAAATAGTTTAAGTCCTAATCAATTCGGACTTTATAATATGCATGGAAATGTATCAGAATGGTGCTTTGATTATTACGGAGAATATGATATAGAAAATAGTAATAATCCTTTCGGTAATAAAAACGGTTCTTTAAGAGTAAGCAGAGGCGGAAGCTATATTGACTTTGCCAAACATTTAAGAGCTGCATACCGTTCTGCATGCAATCCTTTAAGCACAGACAGAAATACAGGATTTAGAATAGCAAGAAATGCCAAACCTATTAATGATATTATAGAAACAGTTTATTCTATAAATAAAGAAATACCTCAAAACCCTAAAATATTAATAGCTTACTTTTCTTATTCTGGAAATACCAGAAACGCTGCTGAGATTATAAAAGAAAAAACAGGGGCTGATATAATAGAAATAAAAATGAAATCCCCATACAGAGGAAGAGGAAATATATATGAAACATCTCAGATAGATTTGAATAATAATGTATATCCAGAATTAACAGATCATATTCAAAATATGAAAGAGTACGATGTTATACTTTTAGGCTACCCTACTTGGTGGGCTACTATGCCTATGCCTGTATTTTCATTTATAAAAGAATATGATTTTTCTGGAAAAAGTGTTATCACATTCAGCAGTCATGGCGGTACTATGTTTGGAGAAAGCGTTTCCGATTTGGCTAAACTTATACCAAATGCTTATGTAGGATTAGCTTTAGAATTTAATTATTCTGGAGGAAGAGAATTAGAAAATAGAATTTCTGAGTGGTTAAAATTAAACTCCATAAAAGAAATATAATTGAAATTTTACGTAAAAATTCTTTTTTATTTTATTTTCCTTTTATTTATATATACTCCCAATATTTATAAAAAGTATTGGGAGTTAAATAAAAAATTAGTAAGGCATACAATTAATGAAATTAAAAAAAATAATAAAAATTATAATAGATATTCTAATGTATATTATATTTATTTATCTTATGAGCTACAGACCAGGAAGAGGTTTATTTCTTCATGGTATATTCGGTTTTACTCTATTCATTTTATTTATACTTCATCATATATTAAATATAAAATGGTATGGCAGCATTATAAAAGGAAAATACGGCTTTATAAAAAAACTATTTATAACTATTAATTTTTTATTATTTTTAGATATGATTATAATGGCTGTAAGTTCTATCATGATGTCTGGAGATATATTTGCATTCTCTCCTTTTATAGCTAATCAGTTTGCAAGAAATTTGCATGTAGTATCAACATCGTCTGGATTTGTGCTTATGATATTTCATCTGGGACTTCATACTAATAATATTTTCAGAAATATATATACAAAAGTAAAAGATACAT
>NZ_JQIU01000008.1:885453-890282 GCF_002379365.1 Brachyspira sp. G79
TTTTACAGTTATACCATTAAAATATTTTTCAAAAGATTTTATATTTATTTTTTTATTACACTCCAAAAAAGCAAGAGACTCTCCGTCATTGTTTTCTACAGCATAAATACTGCCTGTAATATTATTTTCTTTTGCAAAACATTTTATTCTTTTAAATAAACTCTCTTTTAAAATAACACATTCATCAATTGCTGCAAAATCATTAGTTTTAAATCTGTAAAAACCAATACTTTCATTTGATACTATCATGTTTACTCTAAGTCTGTAATTATAATTTTTATCATAAATAATATTTATATCTTTTTTATATTCTATATTTCTGATAGCATTTAAAACTATATTCTTTTTTATAGAAAGCTGTTTACTATAATCTATATGATTAAATACACATCCTCCGCAAATACCAGCATATTTACATCTTGGTTTTATTCTGTATTTGGAAGGCTCTATTATTTTTTCTATATATCCATAAGAAAATTTTTTACTTTCTTTTGTTATATTTATATCTAATATATCTCCCTCAACACTATGAGGAATAAATATAATTTTCCCATCATTATTTTTAGCAATTCCGTATCCGCCGTAAGCTGTATCTATAATTTCAACTTTCATAGAATAGTTTTATCCATTTATAATATAAAAAACTTGCTAGCAATAATCTACAAATATTAATCAATCACAAGTTTTTGATTTTTTCTATACTGAGTCCTGTTAATTCACTAATAAGATTAATGTCCATATTTTTATTTTTCATATTTTTAGCTAATGAATATTTTTCTTTCTCTATACCTTTCTCTATACCTTGCTGAAATCCTATTTCTATACCTTCCTTTTTTCCTTCTGCCCTCTCATATTGAAGCATAGCAGCCTGTCCATAAAGAAAAGTATCTCTTTCATTATATGCAGACATCTCTTTTTCATCGGCTACAAATCTTTTATATTTATCTATTACTTTAGACATGATGCTGTTACCTCCTACTAACTTATCAATATCTTTCTCTAAATCTTTAGTTGTAAAAAAATCAATCCAAGATAAAAGATTATTTTTATTATAGTTGTCTATACTAGTATTTTTTAGTATTTCTGCAAATCTTTTAATTTCTATAAAATGTATCTGAAAATCATCAAGTCTAATACTAGGATTATGAATATCAGCAAATGTTAAACATTTATGCTCTCTTCTTATATCAGTTTCAGTTCCTATATCTAAATTAAAATTAATAAAGCTAATACTAATCATCTGACTTATACCAATATACAAATCACTTTCTTTTAACTCAGAAGCTATATTTTTTGCAATATAATACAATATTCTTTTTATAAAATTATTATTTCCTACTAATTGTATTTCAACAAGTACCTTTTTACCATCTTTGGTTTTTGCTTTAACATCCAATATTGATTCTTTTAAATTCTCATTTTCTGCCAAGTTATAAGGATTAATTATTTCAAGATTACTTACAGATTCAAAACCAACATCATTTAAAACAGCATTAACAATATTTTCTAATATATCCTCATTGCCTTCTGTACCGATTAAGTATCGTACAAATAAATCATTAAGTCTATTAATCTCTTTCATAATATTATTATACTAAAATAAATATAAATTGTCAAAATCTAACAATATTTAAAATTAAAAATAATCAGAAAAGTAGACTTGCTCTTTTGGTATAATAGATTCAAGTAAATTAATACCTTTTATACTAGATTCTATTCTTCCGATTTTGTATAAATAAGACGGACTTTTATAGCTCATAAGCATAGCTGTAAGTGTCTGAATATTCATTTTTATAATATATCTGTCTTTAGAGTTTCTCTTATATTCTTTACTTAATCTTTTGCATATGGTGTTTCTATCTTCGTCCCAATATATTAAAAAGCTGCCGTTATTCCATTTCGCCATATTATCTTTTATTATCAAATTAATCTTTTTATTTTTAGGCTTTCTTGAAAAAGGATAATTGATAATAAACGCTTTAACATCAGTAATTCTAGCCATTATATAAGGTCTTATAGTTTCTTTTATCTCGCTGTCTTCAAGTAAAAAAGCCATAGGTTCATTAGTATAATTATATCCATGAACTTTATCTACCATAGAAAAATGTGCCGATATATAATTCCAAAGCCCAAGCCTTGCCTCAAAATTGAGATAAACCATTTCTTTAACATGAAAAATATCATTTTCTATAACATATACCAAAAAACCCTTAGCCTCATCTTTTTCATCATAATATATAGCAACTATAGTATCATCAACCTCCCATCTCCAGTACTCTTCCCACTCTAAATCACCTCTAATCAATGCCCCATGCCTCATATGGGAAAATTTATCATAAAGCTCTTTCAAATCTTTACTGTCTGAAGAGACACGCTCTACCCTTCCGCTGTTTGTAATAGTTTTAGGAAGCTGAGTATCTTTAATTTCAAAACTCATCTTATCAGAAATAATCTCCCAGCCCTTTCTCCTATAAAAAGGTATAGAGTAAGGATATAATACTGATATAGTCTGACCTTCTTTTTTCATAATCTCTATACTTTTTATCATCAAATCATTCATAAGACCAAGATTAGAATATTCGGGATATGTAGCAACACCAGTAACACCAGCCATTTTATATATGACACCATGTATATTCATATTCATAGGATATACAGCTATTTGAGAAGCCAGTTTTTCTCCGTCAAACCAGCCAAGTACTTTAGCCTTACTCAATACAGCTGATTTTGCCTGTTTTATTTCATCTATTTCATAACCCAAATTAATAAGCTCATTATTGCTTACCTGAAATGCATATCTTAAAAGATTATTAAACATTTCTAAATCTTCTAACGTTAAATATCTTATTTTAAATTTATCTTTCTTTCTTTTTATTATATTTTCTTTTGAATGTTCTTTTTTATTATGACTGCTCATAAAATTACCTATTTTATAATTAATGACATGTAGAATTAATAAGTTTTTATAAAATTAATTATTATTAGAATTTTCTATATTAGCCATAAAAAGCTCATCTGAAGGAAGAACTAAATCCTGAACATTATCATCTTTTCCCTGACATAATTTAAAGAAATCACAAAACTCGCAATGCCTTCCCATTTTTTTATCAAAGGCTCTATCATATCTTATATCATCAACTATTTCGTCAAACCATTCTCTTAAATAATTAATAGATTCTGGAGTAAACTCTACAGTATCAAATTTATCATCTTCAAAATGATAATAAGACCCGCTTGTAACTTTGAATTTAAGACCATCTAATATACATGCATATAATTTTAACTGTATGGTTTTTCTATCCCTTTCATCATTATCTTCACCTACATCATAATATTTGGTTGTTTTATAGTCCACTATTTGCAATGTACCATCAGCGGATAAATCAATTCTGTCTATTCTGCCAAATAAAATATAATCTCTAACTCTATTTTCCATATAGCTTTCCATTTTATAAGGCACTTTATTTGAAAAAGAATTAAAGAAATTGGAGAGCATATAAAGTCCTCTCTCCCCCAATTCTTTTTCTTCTTCTCTGCTATTAAAGAAAGCTCTTATACCGCTTCTTTTCCATACATTTCTAAATATAGTATATAAATTCTCTAAACTTCTCTCCTCAGCCCTCTGTTCATAAAACTCCTTACAAGCTAAATGAATAGCATTACCAAAGATAAAGTAAACATTAACACTTCTTTTTTGTTTTTTAAAAGGCTTTTCAATATATGTATACCTGTACTTTCTAGGACAAAGCAAATATGTAGACATACTATATTCACTAAATCTTTGTAATTTTTTTGCTTCCATAAAATATAAATAATATAAAAAATTATTGGTTTTCTCTCTGAGTATTATTTACAGTCATATATTTATTTAACAATGCTTCTATATCAGTATCATTAGTTACATTAACAGCCTTTTTACCTTCTATATCTGCAATATTAGCATCAGCACCATTATTTAAAAGAATCTCAACAGCTCTGTAACTGTCTGAAGCAGCAGCAAAATGTAATGGAGTCCAGCCGTCATCATCTTGCATATTAACATCAGCTTTATATCTAATTAAAATAGATATAACTGTTACCTGATTATTCATAGCAGCCCACATTAAAGGAGTAGTACCAGTATTATCCCCCACATTAACAATATCTATTTTAGAGTTTCTAGCAGCAGCAGAATCTAATATAGCTTCAACAACCTTATAATACCCTTTTGCTGAAGCAATATGTATAGCCATAGCATCATCTATACTATCTTTTGCCAAAATATCTGCCCCATAACTCAAAAGCATAGTTACTATATCACTATATCCATAATATGCAGCAAGTAAAAGAGGAGTTTGTCCATCAGCATACCATTTATCATCACCATCTGTAAATACACTATCAACAGGAAGTGTAGGATCCATATTAATTTTTTTATGTGATAATAACTCTTTTACTATAGCAGGCTTATTAGCTTTTACGGCTAAATGCAAAGCTGACCAGCCTTCAGCATTTGTACTATTAACATCTGTACCATTTTTAAGAAGTTCTCTTACCTTACCAATATCTCCGTTTTCTATAGAAGTAAAAAATATATTGTTAGAATTAGCAGATTGTTCGTAATTAGTCATAATTTCAGAATTTGTTATTTCCTGAGAATATAAGGCAAAACTTAATAAAAACAAACTGAAAATAATATATAGTTTTCTCATAAATAATTATATCCTTCCATATTAATATTATAACGTTGCAAATTATATTATAAAAGTTTAAAATACACAATAAGAAATATAAGAATTTTAATATAATATTATTTAATATATTATACTTGTTTCAAAACTAAATTTATT
>NZ_JQIU01000008.1:890681-896853 GCF_002379365.1 Brachyspira sp. G79
TTAAATACATAATTTATACAACATGTAAAACATTGAATTAAACAATAATTAATATTATTTAATTCAACATAAAATAATAAACTTGTAAAATTGTTTGTCAAGTAATTTTGAAACAAGTCTATTGACTTATATGTAGTAATATTATATTATAAGGAGATGATTAATGAAAAAACCACAACACACAACACACAACACACAACACACAACACACAACACACAACACACAACACACAACACACAACACACAACACACAACACACAACACACAACACACAACACACAACACACTATAAAAAGTTAATACCCATAGCAAAAATTTTTTACTTCTCTTGTTTTTGTATTATGTTAATTATTATAATTAGTTATAATGCATATTCTCAAACAACAAATACCAATAATATAAAAATATACGGACAATTATCTGCATCTTTAGAAATGGTAGCATACGGAAGAATGAGCGATCTTATAGAACAAACTGGAAATGAAGATACATTAGGAGTGCTTTTATATGGGGATTTAAATTATATAAAAGAATATAAATATGCTTCTATAGAGGCTGATATGAATGTAAGATTTTATGAACCATTATCTCATAAAGCAAGATTTTATAAAGATATGTCGCCTCCAGTACTTGATTTTTCAAAGATGAATATATTTGTAAATTTCAAATATGTAGGTATAAGAGTAGGAGTTTTAGAACCATATACAAAAAATATACCTATGACTTCATACTTTCCCACCCTATTTTATTATCATACAGTAAGCAGCAATAAAGCAACTGTGCTGTCTGGACCAAGAGATATGCCTATAGGATATGATACTCAGTTTATACCAAGATATGATACTGGATTAATGATAGAAGCAAATTTCTTTGGAGCATTTATAGGTGTAGGAATGATTAATGGCGAAATGGGACTTGATGCTAATTCTTCTAAAGGACTTATGGCTAAAGTAGCATACAGTAATGACTATGTAAATACTGGAGTAGCAGGCATAGTTACAGAAATAGGCTCTCAGCCAATTAAAGAATGGGGAGACAGTATTAATGCATTTTTTTACTTCAGAAATGGAAAAAACGGAAGATTTACCGTAGGAATTGAGGGTTTTTGGTTCAGACATGGTATAAGAGTATATAATCAATATTTTCCTGGTGAAGCCAATACAAATACACCTCATTTTAATGACGGATATTATACTGATTTTTCTGTGCAGACATTTAATGGGGCAAAACCATATTATGGAATGAGTGGATTTATATTTTTTGAAGCAAGAAGATTATGGAAATTTGATATAACAGCACATTTTGGTATACATGATAATAATATATATTCAAATGCAGAAGATATTTATCAGCTTAAATACAGAGCTTTCTTAAGAATAACATTTAATATAACCGACGATTTCAAAATTATGCTTTCTGATACTTTTACATATGATCCAGTATATAAAAATAATTACCAATATTATGAATTAGAAAATAGAAACCAAGTAGGAGTTATATCGTACAATGAAAAAAGCGGACACTATACAGTAGATAATGATTTTTATTTAGGCTTAAGCTTTAAATTTGGTGGAGTATGGGGAAACAAATAATTATAAAAACCAAAGTTGTTACTAAATATGATTTGTTTTTAAATTTATTTATAATAATCGCATGATGTTATAAATAAATTTAAAATAATCATAAATTATAACTTTATTTTTTTATATATATAATTTATAATACCCGCTATGAAAAAAATAGATTTAAATAATATAAACAGAATAGTATTCAAATTCGGAACTAATGTTTTAAGAAATGATGAAGGATATATTTCTCTAGCCAGAATATATTCTTTTATAGAAGCCATAGCAAAATTTCACAGAATGGGTAAAGAGGTGTTGATAGTTACTTCTGGAGCAGTCGGACTTGGAGCTAAAAAAATTAATGTTCAGGATTTGGACGAGGTAGCTTTAAAACAAGCCTGTGCTGCTATAGGACAGTCTCAGCTTATGTCTATATATGAAGATGGATTTTCTAAATTTGATATAGTTACAGCTCAAATACTTCTCACAGAAGAAGATTTTTCAAACAGAAGAAGATATCTTAACCTTCACTCTACTTTAAATATGCTTTTAAAATATAAGGTTGTACCTATAATAAATGAAAATGATACTGTATCAAGCGATGAACTTAAACAATTATACGATGTTACCCAAATAAGTTTTTCTGACAATGATAAACTCTCTGCTTTAGTAGCAAGCGAACTTGATGCTGATTTGCTTATAATACTTTCAGATATTAACGGGCTTTATGATGATAACCCTAAAACAAATCCCAATGCTAAATTTATACATGAAGTATTTGAAGTTACAAAAGAAATAGAAAATCTTGGTCTTGATGCTTCCAAAGGCGGAAGAGGTGGAATGAAAACAAAACTTCAGGCTGCTAAAATAGTTACTCGGTCTGGCTGTGCCTTATTTATAGCAAACGGTAAAAAGCCTAATGTGCTTAATAATATATTTGAAAGTGAAGATAAAACTATATTTTATCCTGTAGAAGAGCCTAATGAACTTCCTACAAAAAAAAGATGGATTGCTTATGCTACAACTATAATAGGAAAATTAAAAGTAAATGCAGGTGCTAAAAAGGCTGTACTAGAAAAAGAATCAAGCCTGCTTCCTATAGGTGTAACAAAGGTAATTAATACTTTCAAAAAAGGAGATATAGTAAGCATTATAGATGAAAATGAAAATGAATTTGCAAGAGGAATAATTAATTACAGTTCTGATGATGTTGAGAAAATAATCGGACATCATTCTAATGATATATTAAAGATATTAGGCTACAAAAATTATGATGCTATTGTTACCAGAGATCATATAGTAATATTATAATGCATTTCGTAACTGTTCTGCAGCATCTTCTGGGGTAATAGAATTAATAAATACACCGCTTCCTAATTCATAGCCTGCAAGTTTGCTCATTTTAGGCATTATATCTAAAAACCAATGACTGGAGTACTTATATTTATCATTAAATACAGGTAAAAGAGTATGAAGCACATAATTAAAACTCACTTCACCTAAAAGTTTATATAGCCTGTCGAATATATTTTTAAGTATAGAAGCAAAATCAAGAATATTAGGACTAGAAGCGTATATTATACTATTAGAGTGTTGTTTTGGCATTATATATATCTGATAAGGAGACTTTGAAGCAAAAGGGGCAATGGCTATAAAATTATCATTTTCATATATTACCCTTTCATTAAGTTTCTTTTCTTCGGATATAATATCACAATATACGCATCTATTGTTTTCATTATAATATTCAAAAGAACCATTAATTTCATCAAGCATTTGAACTGGTATAAAAGGAGTTGTTATAATTTGTGAGTGAGAATGCGAAAGGCTCGCCCCAGCTTCGGGACCAAAGTTTTTAAAATGAAGACTATACAACATACCGTCATTCTTACCCAAGTCTCTAAGTCTCATCATAACTGCTTTAAAAATATAGAAAAAATCTTCTGTCTGTGCATGGTAAAAATTAAAATAATGATTTGGGTGTTCTATGATAACATCATGAAACCCTTTAGAACTGCTGGCACAAAAAAGGCTGTTTTCTTTAGGCAATTCATTTTGATGTGTCTCAGATATTATAGGGTATTTATTTGGCACTATTCTAACCTGCCAAATCTCTTCCTGTTCAGCATAAACAGTATAAACAGGGTCTGGAGTTTTCATCTCATGACCTCTGCAAAAAGGACAGCTAAGCTCAGAATTGGCTATATGCTTTTCATTCAAATTAACATAATCACTAGGTCTTACTGTTCTTTCTGCTGAAATGATAACGGACTGCTTAGTTACAGGATCTTTACGAATATGAGGCATAAATATTTAACCTATAAGTCTTTTTATCTTGTCCTTAATTTCTGTAAGATTGCCTGATTTTAATATATAACCATCTGCATTCCAAACAGAAAACTCATGTCTATAATTATTATATGCTGTACATATTATTATAGGCAGCTCTCTATGTTTTTCTCTAACTTTAGCTAAAAAATCCAAACCGTCCATTTTAGGCATTTTTATATCTAAAGTTATTAAATCAATATGAGGAGTACCTTTATCAAGCATTTCTAAGGCTTCTTCTCCGCTGTCTGTGGATACTACATCATAGCCTTCATCTTTGAACTCTTCCTCAAACAGAGTTCTAATGCTTTTTTCATCATCTAAAACTAATATTGTCTTTTTAGGCATATTTTTCTCCATATATCTTATATTGATATTATAATAATTGAATTAAAAAAGTCAAACAGAATTTTTCAATTTGATTATTATAATTCTATATAATATGACAAAAAAATCATACTATATATATATATTATAACACAATTTTTACTTTTTTTCACTTTCTATAGACTTATTATAACTTGCAATAACACTTTCTATAAGACCGCTTCTCATAGATTTTTCTTCAAGAACTTCAACTCCTTTAATAGTAAGACCTGCAGGAGTACATACTCCGTCTTTTAATTGTGCAGGATGTTTTCCAGATTCTAATACCATAGCACCAGTACCTTTAAAAACCTGTGCTGCCATTTCTATAGATGTTCTTCTGTCTATACCCATTAATACACCTGCATCACTCATAGCCTCTATTAATATATACATAAAAGCTGGAGAACAGCCTGCCATAGCATTGTATGCATGTATTTGCTCTTCTTTTATTACCTTAACCATTCCTACACGTTTCAATAACTCCACAACACCATTTTCTACAACTTTATTTTCCGACTCCACAACTGATATAAAACCATTACATGTTTTTACTGGTGTATTAGGCATTATTCTTACAATTCTGCTGCCATTAAAAAGTCTTGACAAATCCCTCTTACTTACAGAAGCTGCAACACTAACAATAGTAGCCCCTACTTTAATAGATGATGATATCTCTGCCGCTACTGAGCTAACCATATAAGGCTTAACTGCTATAAATAAAATATCAGCCTCAGAAGCCACTTTTCTATTATCTGTATAAACTTTTATGCCAAGATTTTTTTCAAGATAATCTTTTTTCTCCATTGTCTTTACGCTAGCTATGATATTTGTATACTCTATTCCAGACTTTATAAAGCCTTCTATTAAAGCTCCTCCCATAGCACCAGCACCAATAAATCCTATTATCATATTTAATCTCCTTAAATTATCAATATAATTTTATAGTATCTAATTTTATAAACTAATAAAAATTAAAAATAGTAAATAATGTTTTTTATATATTATTTTTATAAATTTAAGCAGGGTCTATTACAAACATAGTTGCTATCATTTTAGCAAGCATATTATCCTCTTCATCTTTTATAACTGCCTCTACTATTATTAACTTTTTTCCAGCACTTAAAACTTCACCAACTGCTATTACTTTTTTAGCAACAACAGGCTTTAAATAATGTATTTTAAGCTCGGAAGTTACAGTTTTGTATCCTTCTTCAAGTATACTTGCAGCTGCATGTCCTCCCGCAGTATCAGCTAGTGCTGCAACCATTCCTCCATGCATATATCCTAAATACTGAGAAAACTCTTTTTTATTTTCACATGATATAATAACTTTTCCCTTCTCTATATGCTCAAGTTTCATTCCTACAAAAGATAAAAAATCCTGAGAATTGAATCTCTTTTCAACCTTTTTAAACATCTCTTCATTAGTCATATTATTATAAACTCCTTTTACTAAAAAATTACTTCTATTACTTATGCTATAATAACAATTATAACGATTTTAAACAATCATTTATATGATATTGTGAAATTTTTTTTAACAAATAAAGTAATAGCTTTGACAATATATTAGATATACGTCAATTTATAGTAATATTATAAACTAAAAAACTATAAATATATTTACAGTTTTTAAACATACAAATAAAAAAGCACTATAAAAAACAAAATACATTCTAATAAAGTAAATATTATTTATTACCTAATAATAAAATATTATTTACTATTTATTATAATTTTTTATTTTATTATAGATTTTATATTTATTCTATACTCAAACCTCTATTATCACTTATAAACTTTATATCTAAACCAGATTTTTTTAAATTTTTAGCTATTGCTATTTTATTTTTCAATACCTTTTTCAATACATTCTTCTTTATTCTTCTTTATTCTTCTTTATATCTAA
>NZ_JQIU01000008.1:897380-933750 GCF_002379365.1 Brachyspira sp. G79
TATCCACTTCTCTCTTTTTATATTTATCCATTACTGAGCTATCATTGACAAATGTATGACACTTCTTTTATACTTCTTCAAATAAGTACTTTCTTTCATCAAGACTGACATATTTTCCTCATTTATAAATAAAAAATTATTCACTTTTAGGGTCTTTTAAGTTTACTTAAAATACGTTCATAATTTTTTATATAAAAAATTTTATCCAAGAAATGAATTCCTTATGTATATTGTCTAAATTTTCTATTGCATAAATATTTTTTAAATTGAATTTGGGAAGTTCTAGTCACAGCCCACATTCTGTGTAAAATGCAATTGACAATGATCTGTGAGAATTTTGTTATTATTTAATTCTTTTAATACATCTTTATCTTCATCACTTAATATAAAATTTGTAATATTAATGCTCACAGTAGGTTTTAATTCATAATAAAAAGCTCCTCTATTTAAACTAGAACTATAATTATAAGCCCAATAATATAATGCTCTTTTTATAAAATATTCATTCTCTCTTGACTGTATCTATATTAAAACAGTTATAGCTGTTTCTGTTGTTGCCTTTATATATAGATGTCTGCCAACCTTCGGTGCTATTAATTCTTTCTCATCATAATTTTCAGCAATATTGAGGCGACTGCGACATCTGTCCACCTTACGTGCTGCCTTAGGCGATGGATTAAGTATTTCTATTTTTTTAAAAGTTTCAAAGTTTAAATATTTAAATATTGCATTAATGAAATTTAAAGCTATATTTTCATTACCAACATGCGAAAATAAATAGCGTATAAAATAATCATTAATTCTATTTAAATTATCAACTGTAACAGGCCATTTAATATTTGTTTTAATCTATCTAAATCTATCATAATTTTATTATACTAACATTAATAATAAATGTATGCAGGTAATACATACACTGCATACATAAAGAATTATTAACTATTAATTTCAAATAAAAAACTTATATATATAATTAATAATAAACATAGCAAATAATATTATAGGAAGTATATAAGTTACATAAAATCTTGATATAACTGGAAACTTTATTCCGCTTCCAGAATCAACTTCTATAATAAAATTATCCCATCCCCAACCATATTTAGAAACACAGAATATTATTATATATATTCCCCCAAGCTCAACCAAATTATAACTTACTATAAAATCAAATAGATCTAGGAAACTTGTATTCGCCCCCATAGGATGTATAAATGATAATACATTAAAACCAAAAGCAGTAGGAAGAGAACATACAAATACAACCATACCAACTGCTATAGAAGCAATATGACGAGGCATTTTAAACTCTGACATAGTAAAAGCTATTAGATTTTCAAATACAGTTATAACAGTAGTTAAAGCAGCCATTGCCAAAAATATAAAAAATAATGTACCCCATAATCTAGGAAGAGGCATAGAATTAAATATATTAGGCAAAGTAACAAATGCTAAACCTGCACCTTCTCCAGGATTTACATCAAATGCAAAACAAGCTGGAAATATTACAAGCCCTGAAAGAAGTGCTATTAATGTATCTAATATAACTATTATTACAGATTCATTTGTTATAGATTTTTCTTTTCCTATATAGCTGCCAAATATTGTCATACTTCCTATTCCAATACCTAAAGTAAAAAATGCCTGCCCCATTGCCGCATATATTACCTCAAATAAATTTTCTGCTCCTCTATTAAAAATCTTAGATAAATCTGGAAGAAGATAAAATTTTACTCCCTCTATAGCACCTTCCAAAGTTACAGACCTAATTATTAATATAATCACTATTATAAATAATGATGACATCATAAACTTTGATGCTTTTTCAACGCCTGCCTGAAGCCCCTTAAAACATATTAATGTACCAAAAAATACAGCTATAAATAAACTAATAACCATTATTTTAGGATTAGAAAGCATAGTCCCAAAAAACTGTGCCACACCATCTGGACTTAATCCTAATGTAGCACCGGTAGCCATATAATAAGCATAAGTTATAGTCCAACCTGTAACACTGGTATAAAACATCATAAGTATTAAACAGCCAAGCATCTGAATATATCCTATTAAATGCCATTTAGCCCCTTCTTTTTCTAATGCTTTATAAGAACCAGCTATATCTCTTCCTCCAGCACGACCTATACTAAACTCCATTATAAGTATTGGCAAACCTATTACTGCTAAACATATAAGATAAATAAGAACAAAAGCAGCTCCGCCATATTTACCTGTTATATAAGGGAATCGCCATATATTTCCAAGTCCTATAGCACATCCTGCCGACACAAGTAAAAAACCAAGCCTATTCGATAATTTTTCTCTTTTTTCATTATGCATATTAGCAACTCCAAAATTATTATCTACATATTATACAATATTTATATATTACTTCAAGTAGTAATATATAAAATATATGCAATTTTTTGTTACAAACAAAAAATTATAAAAAAAGGATTACTAAAAATCATTAGTAATCCCAAATAAAATTGATATATAAATTAGTGTATAATAACTATACGAACGCTATTTTCCTGCCATCTGCCCTGCCATTTGCTTCCACTTACAACTATTGCAGTATCACCATGATTTGCCAAGTTATGTTTAACTATAGTATCTTCAAGTATATCTATCTGTCCTCCATGACTAATTCCAGAACTGAAGTTTAAATCTTCAGGCATAAGTATAGTATAGACATTATGACATATAGAAAGGCTATTAGATAAATTAGTATCAGAAGACATAAATACTATAGGCGTTTTAGGTCTTTTTTTTGATAAATTTCTCACAGTTCTTCCGGACTTAGAAAGTGCAATTATCACTTTATTATTCAAACTATATGATAAATAAGAAGCACTATCAGCTAATGCATCATTTATTCCTCTATCTAATAAATTCATATTATCATGAGATATTTTAGTCATAGATCTTTCAGCAGCCTCTACAATAGAAACCATAGCTTTAACTGATTCTATAGGATAATCACCTGAAGCAGTTTCGGCAGACATCATAACAACATCTGTTCCATCTAATACAGCATTAGCAACATCACTTGCTTCCGCTCTTGAAGGTACAGGACTTTTTGTCATACTTTCAAGCATTTGAGTAGCTATTATAGTAATTTTACCTAAATCATTGGCCATTTTTAATATCTTTTTCTGCCAAACAGGGACCTCTCCGAATGGTATTTCTACCCCCAAATCACCTCTTGCTACCATAACTCCGTCAGAATGTTTTATTATATCTTCCAAATTTTCTAAAGATTCTGTATTTTCTATTTTTGATACTATACCAACATGCTGAAAATTATTATCATCTAAAATTTTTCTAAGTCTTATAACATCATCAGCACGCCTAACAAAACTCATACCCAAATAATTTACACCATTTTTTGCACAAAATAGTGCATCATTAATATCTTTTTCTGTTAAAACTTCTGTAGTAACATGAGCACCTGGTAAATTAATTCCTTTGCTGCTTAATATAGTTCCTCCAGTTATAACTTTGCATACCACAAGTTTTGAAGCCTCATCGCTTGATTCTACTATAAGCTGTATAGTACCATCAGCTATTAAAAGCATAGAGCCGCTTTTTACATCATGTGCTATATTAGAATGCGTTGTAGGAATAATATTGTCATCATTAGTTTCTTTATATCCGCTTAATTTTACGATATCACCCTCTTTTACTGCTATAGGGTCTTTTAACTTTCCTATTCTTATTTTTGGTCCCTGCATATCAGCTAATATTGCAACTGGTTTTCTCAATTCTTTAGAAACTTTTCTTATTATATTGATTCTCTCTAAATGTTCTTCATAAGCCCCAAATGAAAAATTTAATCTGCATACATCAGCACCATTTTCTATAATCTTTTTTATCATATCTTCACTAGACCATCTAGGTCCTAAAGTAGCTATTATTTTAGTTTTTCTCATTCATATTTCCTTTATTTGTAATTTTTATTACCATAAATCTTATATTATATAAATATAAAAAATTATACAGCAATGTTATAAAAAAATCTTTAAGATTTATAAAAAAATACTTATATAAAATAATTTTTTACTTTAAAAATATATATTATGATATATAATAAAACAATGACTACAAAAAAAAGATATATAATATTTTTAAGTATTCTATTGGCATTGTCTCTATATGCCTGCAAACATCAAACTAAAACTATAATCTTTAATAATATATCAATAGATGTTCCTGAAGATTTTTCAGAAAATTTTTTGGGACAAGCGGTAGAAGCTGATAATAATAGAATAGAATATTATAATTCATACGGTGTGCAGAGAAAAACAGCAATATACACTGCAGCATATACAAAATATAAAGCTGCATATACTGGGATAATTAATTTAGAAAAAGTTAGAAACGATATAATAAACGGTTTGAAAAACAACAATGCTATTCAAGAATTTCAAATAGTTAATGAAGGTCCAGCCCAAGGTTTTGATAATGCTTATGAAATTTTAATGAGTTTTTATTACGGGCCTAATAAAACTTATCATAAATCATTCTCAATGATTCATGACGATGGCATACTTCAAATAATATGTATGTATAATGCTAACAGTAAAAAAGATGATAGAGAAATAAATAACATTATAAAATCTGTAAAAATAATAGAAAATAATACCAATGATTAATTAATATATTCTTTTAATGTATTGGAAAGTTTAATTACTTTATTCAAGTTTAAAGTTTCTCCTCTAATATTTCCATCAATACCTGATTTTTCAAATATTTCATCTATACAACTTTTATTTATATTAATATATGGAGAATTAATAAAATTATTTTTTATAGTTTTTCTTCTATTATGAAATAATGTTTTTGACACGGATTTAAATATATCTATCATATCAATATCAGTTTCTTTTGGAGTAATACTTATAATAGACGATGTAACTTTGGGAATAGGATAAAAAACTTCTTTAGAAACATTATATTCAAGTTTTACATCTGACATAAAATTAGCAAATAGTGTTAAAGCTGAATAATTCTCTGTATCTTCTTTAGCTGTAAGCCTTTCAGCAAAATCACTTTGAACCATAAATACAGCATAGTTCCATTTACCATAAGATTTTTGCAATAGCCATTCCATTATAGGACTTGCTATATTATATGGTATATTCCCATAAACATCATATTTCTTATCTGAATCTGATATATCAAAAGTTAATATATCTTTATGAATTATATTAATATTATTAAATTTTTCTTTTAAATGATTGTACAAAGCATTATCATATTCTACTATAGTGAGATTTTCATTATATATATTTATGAGCATATTACTTAAAGCTCCAAGCCCTCCGCCTATCTCTAAAGAAAATTCACCTCTCAAATAATTTTTTGGAACAGTAGATGCTATATTATATGCAATATTTCTATCACATAAAAAATTTTGACCTCTATTTTTATTTGGAAATATAGACTTCTCTTTTAAATATTCTGTTATTTCTCTCTTTGAGTATAAATTATCTAACATCTCTCGGAATTCTAGCCATTTGGAATATTACAATCAATATTAAAATAAAAGCTGATACTACAATAATTATAACACTAAGAGTAATCTCAGAAACCATCACAAGAAGCATAGCAATATAACTAACTATTACCCTATATACCAAAGCAAGCAATATAGTTCCGACTACTCCAGTAACTCTATTATATATATGGAAAGTGGCTGAAGGGGACATAGAAAGCCTGTATCTAAATGAATAGTATGCTATTATAAGAAATAATAACAGATATGTAATAGGTTCTATATTTTTAGTTATTAATTCAAGATTAATCTCTTTATCTGAGTATCCAAATCTTTTAATTTCTTTTCTTAATGTAAATAAATCTGATAAATTAATATACTTTAATTCCAAAGAAGTATAATTTTTAATAATATCTAAAGTACTGTATGATATAGAAATAGGGATAATTAAACTGTTAGTATCACTATAGATATAATCATTTTTATTTGTATCAAAACGTGCCTTCAAGATAATATTTTTATTATTATTTGTGGATTTAAATTCATCAGCTATTTTTCCATATAAATAATTATCACAGCTTACAATTTTTAATTCATCATCAAGTTTAATAAGTGATACATCAAATATATAAAAACTATTTTTAAACACAGAACTGCTTGAAGACGAAAGCAATGTATTTTTATCAAGCATTAAATTTATTCCATTATGATTTAATGCTGATGTGTACTGCAATATATCTGGATTGTTAATATAAGCATTTCTTATTTCTTTAGCTTCCCTAATAAAGAAATCGTATCTGCTTATGGAATCTCTAATAATAGAATAATAATTATCAACTTCCGCTATATTCGGAGCTTCCATGTATAATTTAGAAATCCCATCATAAGCGTCCCATAATCTTCCATTTTCATAAAGCGTGATAACATCTGACAATCTTCCATATACAGATGCCTCTTCTGTTGTAGTAATTGCATACTTTGGTTTTTGATTATTTGCAATGCTAATTTTATTTATATAATACAAAGCCAAAGGATTGTATTTATCCAAAGCAATAACCTGATTAAAATATTTAGACGCCTCATAATAATTTGAATAGCTAAATTCTCTAGTACCAAGTCTTATTAAATTATTAATATTGCTAATTTCTAATTGATGATTTTTTTCATTCTCTTTTCTTTTTTCTTCCTGTATGCTTTTTATTAAAAGAAGTACATTACCGTCATTTCTATCATAAAATAATGCCTCTTCAGCAAAATAAGCAGCAGAATCTAAATTACCGCTGATAAGTTCATTTTTAGATTTTTCATATGCTTCATTTTTTAGTTTTAGTCCATATTCATAATAAACCATAGCATCCCTAGAAGAATTATGCTCTTTTACAATAGAGATAAAAGAATCCACAAAAGAATAATCATATAGTGTATAAAATATAACTAAAATTATAATGACAGTTATAGGGAAAGCTATAACTTTTGATATATTTTCCTGATATAGATATTTAGCCTTAAAGAAAGCAAAATATACAGATAGAGATATTATATACGGCATATAAGTTTTATAGAATATTAAACTTATTAACATATATGTAAATAAAGAATAATCTCTGCCTTCACCTCTGGAATACAAAACATATATTATTAATATAACAGCTATACCTATAATACTCATTATTAAAAAATTTAATATAAGTCTAGTAGTAATGCTATGTTCTTTTTTCATGAGTCTACATTTTCTTCAATAACTTCTACTTCCTCTTCTATTATCTCTACAGGTTTTAATTTAGGTTTTTTATCATAAATATCCTGCATAACCTTTTGAGCCAAAATTCTAGGAGGTAAAACTGTAAAATTATTTATAACTATATCAAAATATGTTAAAGCCTCTTCATACTTATTTTGATAATAGTAGCAGAAGCCTATTTCATAATAAGCCCAAGCCACATCTTTACTATAGTTTTCTCTATCAAAATTATCTATTATATACTGATAATAAGCTATAGCAGTCTTGTAGTTTTTATTACCAAATTCAGTATATGCTTTCTCAGCTATTATTTTTGGATATCTCTCTTCTTCAACGGATATCTTAACTGCCGAGGCACATGAAGCTAATAAAAAAACAAGTATAACTAAAAAAACAAAACTTTTTTTCACTAAAAAATCCATTATTTTTTTATAGTATATACCTCATCACGAACAGGCAGACTTTTGCGTAAAGCCTTTAGGAAACTTCTTAAATCACCCATTTCCTTATAGTCATCACACTTTTCAACCGTTCTTCTTGCAACTGTAAAATACTTGTACATTTTTTCTTCACCAAGTTTTTTACGCCATTGTTCCTGTGCACATTTAACTCTTAGCAAATATTGGTTGCCGTCTACTCCGCTTGACTTTCTAAACAATACGCAATATCGGCAGTTAGCACAATATATACCTGTTTCTGACACTTGTTCATTTTGTTCTTCGCTCATAAATACTTACCATAAATATATTTGTTTTAATTATTTTATAATAAAAGTATAACAAACTTTAAGATTTAAGTCAAGATTACTAATTTGTTAAAAAATTTCATAAATATTTAAGTACGTTAATAATTACATAATTTTTTAATATGGCTTTTTTACTATAATTAAAAAAATAATATTTAAAATTAATTTTTTTACGAGAATTGTTAATATGACATATATAAAAACAGCATTAATAATTATTATACTATATACAGTTGCTTTGTACTCTCAAGAAAGCACTGATATGAACTTTCAGGATTTATATGCAAAAATGAAAGATAAATATTCTTCTATATATCCAAAACATTTTGAAGCATATATAAGCGGAAAAATAGTACAAAGACAAATTGATACTATTCCTGCAAAAAGTTATACAAAAACTAAAAATGATATAAAATTAAAATTTTCTTTTACACAAGGAAGTACACCT
Organism: Brachyspira sp. G79; assembly: GCF_002379365.1. Classification (GTDB taxonomy): domain Bacteria; phylum Spirochaetota; class Brachyspiria; order Brachyspirales; family Brachyspiraceae; genus Brachyspira. Next base: position 905,812 of record NZ_JQIU01000008.1, read on the forward strand.
TCTATAGTACTAGAAAATGTTGATAGTTTTTACAGAAATATGTTTTCTGTATTTGAAGGGGCTTTAGAAACTATAGGATTTTATACTCTAGTTGGAAGTTCGTCAAGTTACGATTCATTATCAAAAAAATTCACTTTTGAATCTTTAGAGGAAAGTAAAAATAAATATGAAATCACTTTAAGAGCAAAAGGAGAAAACCTTAATTATAGTGTGGTATATACTGTTGATAAAGAAATTTTATTAATAGAAAAAGCTGAGTATTATAATAAAAAATCTAAAATATATGATGTAAGCATCAGTTATGAAAATATAGAAAATTATACTCTGCCTAAAATTATTAAATATAAAAGTTCTGACGGAAAGGTAAACTCCGAAATAGAATTTACTGATATAAAATTTTAAATTACGGATAACGAATTATGAAAAAATATTAACAATTATAACTTCTTTAACATTAGCTTTTAATCTATATGCAATTGATGTAGAGAGCTTATTCAATCTTTCAGGCAATGGAGAAATTGTATACTATAAAAGTGAAAATATAAATAATGCTGATTATACTCAGGCTGAAAAATTAAAAGCTGATTTAGAAAAAAAAGGATACTATGTAAACTCTATAGTTATTGCTGATGTTCTTCCTATAGAAGGAAATGAATTTATAGCTTTAGTATCATCTAGTCAGGGAAATAAAATTTGCATATATAATAACGAAAAAGAAGAGTTTTCATACAGCACAGACAGATTTGGAAAAAACTCTGCTGTAGATTTAGAAAACTTTTATGATAGAAAAGATGAAATAGGAATTATAAAATATTATATTATCAATGACAATGGACAGGACAGAGATATATACATGTATATGTTTAGAATAGACGGAGCAAGTATAAAGTTTATAGCTGACATAGAATTTTATAGAGAAATTAATTCTATGAAAAGTTCTGTAATTACTCAAATGGACAATATATTTGAAGATATTGACGGGGACGGAATATATGAAATGCTTGTTGAGTCAAGAGAAAAAATAAGCGGAAGAAATGACAGAGTGGAATATCAAATATATAAATTAAGTAAAAGTAAAGGAAAATACGAATGCATTATGTCATCTTGGCTTGAAGACAGCCCAGTGGATTTATCAAGATATTTTCAAAAAAGATAAGAAAATAATTTACATATATAAAAAACATACAAATATTTTTTATACTTTATCTTTCTTATTAGAATTCTTAAATATTGATATTGTATAAAGCACCGCAGCAATTATTATAATAATGAGCGTAACTGCCCTATTTACATTAACTTCTTCTTTATATACAAAAATAGCAAGTAAAGTAGCAATTAATGGAAGTAAAAACTGTAAAAAACCAAGAGTAGAAACATCAAGACCTTTAGCTGCCTTGGCATACAAATAAAGAGGTATACCAGTAGCAATGCCTGCAAACATCAAAGTTACCCAAGAAGAAACAGACTGAGGCGAAGAAGGAAAATATATTTTGCTTAAGATTATTGAAGGAATAAGTATAGCAGCCGTTTCTAAAAACAAACTCTCCCAGCCTGAATATACTGTCATTTTTTTGAATATGCCGTATATAGAAAAAGTAAGCCCTATAAAAAATGCCATTATAGGAGGCTTACCCAATGTAATAGTTTGATAAACCATACCTATAAACATCAAAATTATAGCTGCATATTCTAATAATGTTTTTTTCTCTTTAAAAAATATTATTCCAGTAAGTATACTTAAAATAGGTGCTATATAATATGCAAGCCCAGCCTCAAGGACATGACCAGAGTTCACAGTATAAATATATAAATACCAATTAATACCCAAGAAAATACCTGCTATTATTATTGATATTAAAGGTTTTATACCTCTGTAAAGACTTGCTCTCTTATAAATAATTATTATCAAAGTAAATATAAAAGTAGTTATAACACGAATACCCAAAACAAATGCTGAATCAAAATTCTGAACTGCTTTCCAATATATAGGAAGAAGCCCCCAGATTATATAAGCTGAAGCTGCGATAAGTATAGATTTATTTTTAGACATACAATATATCCCACATATTTTTATGCATATATAATAAAACTTAAAAAATTTTTTTCAATACAAAATTTAAGTTTTTTGATTAATTCATAATAAAATAATCTCTATCTTAAAGCACCATATTTAATTAAAATTTCAGCCATTTTATAATTCTTATTTTCTTCCGCCATAGTTAAAGCGGTTTTATTATAATTATTTCTTTTATTTACATCTGCCCCATTTTCTATTAACATTTCAACTAAATTTCTATAATCAAGTATAGCAGCATACATTAAAGCACTATAGCCATGAATATCCTGAATGTTAATATCTACACCTAAACTAATAAAAATATTAATCATATTAATATCAGCACTATTTAAAATATTGTACATTAAAGCAGTTTTTCCGTCTAAGTTTTGAGCATTAATATCTGCCCCAGACTCTGCTAATAGCGTTATAATATTGGTACTGCTGTTTGCTGCATACATTAAAGCTGTAGATTTATAATTATCAGTTATATTAATATCAGCATTATACCATATAAGCATTTGTATAATATCAAAATCTCCTAACTGACAGGCGTATATTAAAGCTGTTTTACCGCTGTCATTTTGTATATCTGTATCAGCATCATTTTTTAATAATAATTCTAGTATATAAATATTTTTATTAAATACAGCATGCATTAAAGGAGTAACACCGTATTTATCTCTCACATTAACATCAACATCTTTTCTATTAAGTATATTTCTAACCGAAACAGTATCCGAAGTTTCAGCTGCAATTAGTAAATCATTTTCATCTTGGGTAAATGAAAAAATATTAAAGCATATGCTGATAAATAAAGCTGTTATAATTAATAAGCACTTCATAATTTACATTATCAATAAAATTTATATATAACATTATAATTCTATTATTAAATAAAAATATATCAAGAAAAAATAATGTTTATAAGCAAATAAAAATAAAAAAGGCTTAAATTATGCATAATAAATACACATAATCAAGCCTAAAATATTATAATCAAAAAAATATTTAATTATATATTATTCTTTAATTATCTTTTAGCCATTTCATACTGTTTAGGGAATGGAACATCAATACCTAAAGTTCTAGCAGCCTGTAATGCCCAATAAGGATTTCTTAAAATCTCTCTTCCAATATATACAGCATCAGCAGCACCGTTTCTTACTATCATATTAGCCATTTTAGCATCAGTTAAAAGTCCTCCGCCTATACAAGGAACTTTCATATATTGTTTTAATTCTCTGCAGAAAGGTATTTGATAGCCTTCATAAGGTATGATTTTACCGTCAGCAGTAACAGCTCCCGTACTAACATTGATAGAATCAAATAATCCTTCTTCTTCTAATGGTTTTAACATATCTACAAAATCTTTTACTGTGTTTCCGCCTTCTCTCCAATCGTAAGAAGATATTCTTATTTGTATAGGATAATCTTTACCTACAGCTTCTTTTCCTTTTCTTAAAATCTCTTCTAAAATTTTAGCTCTGTTTTTTCCGTATTCATCAGTTCTTTTATTTGATAATGGCGATAAGAAAGTAGAAACTAAATAACCATGAGCAGCATGAACTTCAACCATATCAAAACCAGCTTTTTTAGCTCTTACAAATGCTTTAACAAATGCATCAACAACTTCATTAATATCATCTTTAGTCATTTCAACAGGTGTTTTAAATTGATCGCTAAATGCTATAGCACTAGGAGCATATATTTTATCAACTTTCAAAGAATCACATTTTCTTCCAGCATGATTAATCTGTATTGCAGCAGTAGCTCCATTATCTTTAATAGCTTTAACAAGTTTGCTTAAACCGTCAATATATTTATCGTCCCAAATGCCTAAATCATTGTCAGTAATATAGCTCGCAGTGGAAAACACTCCTGTAGCTTCAACAATAATAAGTCCTGTTCCGCCTATAGCTCTTGTGGAATAATGCTGAATATGCCAATCATTAACATATCCGTCTTCAGCACTATACATACACATTGGAGGCATTACTACACGGTTTTTTATTTCAAGATTACCTATTTTTAAAGGTGTAAAAAGATTACTTTTTTCTGGTTTCATAAAATAACTCCTTTATAAAAAATTAAATATTAAGCATTCTTTATATAGTACTATATAGTATATAACAATTTTTTTAATATTTCAATTTCACAATATAATTAATTTAAATATACTTATAAAATAATTATATGTGAATATCAAAAAAAATAGCATATATAATACATATAATACATTTATTTATAAAAAATGTGCTAAAAATATATAATAATTATTATTAAATTATCAAAAAGATACTAATAAAATACTATTCTTTCTTTTCAACCCACTTAATAGTATATCTGTCAAATGATTTACTTCTGTCAGCAAGCCATATAGTATCTTTCTTTACTTTAGCTGTTACAGTAATATTTCGTCCTACATACTTGGCATATTCATCGAAAAATTTTTTATCAAAATAATAATCTCTCTCTTCTGTAGTTATAACTATCTCTGGAAATATTGAAGTTCCAACCATTCTAATCGTACCTGTAATATCTTCCTTTTTAGCAAAAATTAAAAAGAAAAAAATACACATAAAAATATAAGAATATTTTACCATATTTTTATAAATTATTTTCATTAGTTCTCCATTTTATAAATTAATATTTTTTATACTACCATCTTTATTTATCAAACAATATAATTATGTATTTAAATACATAATTATCATATTTATTTTAAATCTATACTTATCAATATAAAATTAATTTAATATAAAGTCAATAATAAACAATTATTTCAGCTAGCAATATCAGTTGGAGTTAATCCCGCATTATTTTTTATATCAGTTTTAGCTCCTCTTTGTATAAGCAACCCAATAGTAGAAGAATATCCATTTTCACAAGCACAATGCAAAGGAGTGTTTCCCTCATTATCTCTAGCATTAATACTCAAAAATGTATTAGATAAATAATATGATATAGCTTCATCATTCCCATACAAAGCAGCAAAATGGATAACTGTTCTTCCGCTTAAAGATTTTTCTCTTGTAAGAGAGGGATCTTTTGTAAGTAAAAAGTGTATCATATTAGCATCAGAAAAAGCTGAAGCATAAAATAAACTGCAGTATCCATTATAATCTCTTTTTCTAGTGTCTGCACCGCTTTCTATAAGCATATTTACAGCATTAGTGTTTCCTTTATATACAGCATACTGTAATGGAGTTGTACCATTAAATAATACTTCTCCGCTGAAATTTTTTCCTTTAACAGAATATATGTTGGTATAATTATTAAGAGGCATTTCTATATCTATAATATTGCTATAGCTTAAAAGAACCTTCATAACTTCAAGTCTGTCATAATTAATAGCATAAAGCAAAGGAGTAAAACCTTCTTCATTTCTTGAGTTTATATTAATACCATTTGAAACAGATTTTAATACATCAGAAACATTGTTATTATATATAGCTTCAAATAAAGGCTTGCTTGCATTATAATACTCTGAATAATCATCATCTCTATCATCTTCTGCATAATCATCAGAATTATCATCTGAAATACCTTCATCACTGTACTCGTATATCAAGTCATCGGCAAAAGTATTGGCATTAACTGCTTTAACATTATCAAATGTACTCTCATTATTAATGCTGTTAGTATACTGTATATCATCATAATATAAAGTTTCAGAAGAATAATTAGTATTTATATTATTATTTTGATTAAAATTAGTATTATTATATTCTATATTGTTATTTGTATTTATCTTATTATTTGTATCATTACTTATAATACCCTCTATACTCTCAATGCCATCTATATATAATAAATCAGAGGCAGTTTTTCCATCATAATTTTTTATAGTATAATCAGCACCTTTTAAGAGTAAAAATCTGTATGTATTAGTATTATGATTTTTTACAGCCAAATGCAAAGGAGTATTACCATCAATATTTTGTACATTTATATTTATAGGAGTTCTATTTATAAGTGCACTCAAAGTATTAGTATTTCCTAATAATGCTGCATTATGTAAAGGAGTATCACCATATATATCAACAACTCTATAAGAATTACTTGAATAATTTAAAAGTGTATCAATAACTTCTGCATTTCCATAACTTGCTGCATACATTAAAGCATTATTTCCTAAACTGTCTTTTCTGTTTATATCAGCTCCATGTTTTAGAAGAGTATTTATTATATTAGTATTTCCTTCGAATATGGCATACTGCAAAGGACTAGCATCTCCCAAATATACATTACCTGTGAACTCTGCCCTGCTTTCATTAAAATATAAATCATCTCTTGGTATAAAACTAGTTTCTATATTAATAATATTTGTATTATTCATTCTATATTTTAAAAGTTCATTAACCATATCATCTTTACCAAGATGTATAGCATAAGTAAGAGGAGTTTCATATGCTGTAATTACAGAGTTCATATTAAAATTAGAATACATCATTATATTTCTTAAAGCATTAGTGTCTGATGTACTAATAATTTCTGCAATAAACATATTTCCTTCATAAGTATTTGTAAATGAATTATTATTTTCTTCATTGTTATCAGCATCTAAATCGACAGCAGAGCTTCCTCCAGATAAAATATATTCAGGCTTAACTCCGTAGTTATCTCCTATATCTTTATTAGCACCAAGTTTTATAAGTAGATTATATGCCTCTCTTTTTCCATAATAAGCAGCATAATATAAAGCACTACATCCGTTTATATCTCTGTCATTAATATTCATATCAACATTTTTAATTAAAAAATTAATAGTTTCTAAATTATTAAGAGATGCAGCATAATGAAGCCCATTAATATTACCATTATTGTTTTTATCATTTACCAAAGTTCTATCTTTTACAAGAAGCATTCTTATAATATTACCGTTTCCAAAACCGCATGCATATAAAAATACAGGAGTTCCTTCATTATCTCTAGCTTTAACATTAGCATTTCTATCTATTAGCTGTTTAACTATTCTCGCATTTCCTTTAAATATAGCAAACATTAAAGGAGTAGCACCTCCTATATTAAAGCTGTCTCCTTCATATCTATTTATGTACGGATAATCTGCAAAATCGTCTGGAAGTTTATATTCAATATTAACTTCGTTGTACTCAAGCAATACCCTTACAGCTCTTTCATTACCGCATTCAATAGCATACAAAAGTGGAGTTAATCCTCTTTCATTTGTAGCATTGAAATTAATTTTGTACCTCAAAATATTTTTTAATTGAGCTTCATATTTATTTTCTTTCACAGCATTAAAAAACTCTTCTTCCTTTGAAGTAAGAGCAAAAATATCCATGTACAAACAAATTAAAAGTACGGCTGCATATAATACTTTTTTCATAATAAAATTAAGTTCCTCCAATACTAAGCAATAAATCAAGTAAACATAATTATATATTAATAACTTATTAATAACAATAAACAATTATCTTTTATTTCAAAACATCAGCAGGTTTTAATCCCTCATTATTTGCTATATTTTTATCAGCTCCCAATCTTAAAAGCAAATTATACGCATCCCTTTTATTGTTTGCCGCAGCATAATAAAGAGCAGTCCAGCCGTCATCATCTTTTGCATTAATATCCACTTTCAGACGGCTTACCAAATATCCAATATTCTCTAAATTATCATAAACTACAGCCATATGAAGAGCTGTAACATTATTTTTTGTTTTACTATTAACGAGATTTTTATTTTTAGATAATATGCTTCTTAAAATAGACGTATTTCCAAAAGCAGCTGCATATAAAAAAGTACTCCAACCCTCTTCGTCAACAGCATTAACATCAGCACCTTTTCTTATAAGAGCATTTACTATTTTACTGCTGCCGTTACTTTTAAATATAGCATAAATAAGAGGAGTTGCTTTACCTATATATACAGCATCATTTGAATCATCTCCCAAATGAGTAAAATAACCTTCTGGAAGTGTAGATTCCAAATTAATATTTCTATTTGCAATAAGTGTGTTCAAAGAATCTATACTATTATTTTTTATAGCCAAATGCAAAGCACTTAAACCGTATCCATCTTTAGCATTAATATTAGCACCTCTGTTTATAAGAGCTCTAATAGTTTTATAATCATCAATTTCTATAGCTTTAAATAACTCAATATCAATATCTCTAAGTTCATTATTTTCTTCTTCTATAGTTCTGGTTAAAACAGTTTCTGGAAGCACATTATTATTATCTGAAATAGTACTGTCAGCACCAAGCATTATAAGCAAATTATAAGCCTCCATATTTTTAGAATTGGCTGCATAATAGAGTGCTGTCCATCCGTCAATATCTCTAGCATTAATATCTATATTTGAATTGGTACATAAATACATTATAGCTTCAAGATTATTATAATCGCTTGCCGCATGAAGAGGCGTTACATTAAACTCTGTTTTTGTATCAAGCAAACTACTGTCTTTTTCTGCCAATAATGATAATGTATACAAATCTGAAAAAGCTGCTGCATACATTACACTGTTCCAAGTTTTAAAATCTTTTACACACAAATCGGCACCATTCTCTATTAAGAATTCTGTTATATCTCTGTTGTTTTTATATATAGAATAAAGCAAAGGAGTAGCTCCTCCCAAATTATCCTCATAATTATCAGGAAGTTTTGTATTAATATCAGCATTATTGCTTATAATCGTTTTTATATATTCCAAATCATTATTATCAATTGCATCATACATATCAGCATATTCTATACTATTTGTAACTTTATTATCATCTAAAACATCATAATAATAATCATTTTCTAAAACTTCATCATCTTCAATAATGTTATCAATATTATCAGTATCTTGTCCGTAAATAAATACACTAAAAACAAATAAAATAATCAAAATATTTTTCATAATAATAACTCTCAGATATATACTGTATTATAAAACAATTCTAAATAATATAAGTAATAAAAATATACTATTGAGTAGCTGCACTATCCTGCAAATCAGTGATTGTACTATTAAGATTATATTCTTTTCTAGGAAGCCCGACATTAGGAAAGTCAGTAAGAGTAAACTCAATCCAAAACTCTTTATCCCAATAAATCCCTTTTACAGAACCTGATGTAATGTCTGAAGGAAGTGTTGAAGGTCTTACTGCAAATGTAGCAAGAATCTGCCATCCGTCTAATTCATGCCAAATGCTTGCCTCTATCGATTTTAATTTAAATAAACTATCCGTACGTTTCTGAGAATCTGAAAAATTAAATGAGTTAACAATATCCCAAAAAGGATTAACCCAAGTTTCATTTTCTTTTTCAGCATATGACTTTATATATCTGTATGCTTTTTCATTAGCACTAGTAGTAGCTATTCTAAATCTCCACTGATCCAAAACTTGAAGTTCTATACCAAAGGTAAATGCTGCTGTATTGTATCTGTAATTAATAAAATCATGAGTAAAAGAAAAACCAAAATATAAATTGAAATCATTAATGATACCGTCAAAAAAAGGTTTTTTATTATTCTTTATTAATATCCAGTCAGTTATTTTTCCAAGAGGTATTGGGAAATGAAAATAAGAATTAATACGATTAACTGTCAAATTAGTACCTAGTAAATTTCTTGATATATCATATGATATGTAAGACTGATTATATAGAAGCCTAGCCGAAGCTCCAACTTCAGTAGTAAGCATTTTATTAGTAGAAAACTCTACCTGATAAGTTCTAGTTTCAGAGTTGTATGTAGGTATAAAATCATAACCAGTTCTTATAGAAGATTCCAAATTAAGATTTAAATCTGGTATAAAGAATAAACTATATCCTGTACCTCCTAGCGTAAACTTTGTAGTAAAATTATGATTATTAAACTCCCCCACCTGAGAACCAATAGCATCAGTATCTATATATTTTTCTTTAAATCTATAATTTAATGTATAAGTGGTATCCCATCTTACTGTAGGCTCAAAGTAATGTGTAAAATTATATGGTAAAATACTATACGGCAAAAATATAGAAAAATTCATTCCAGTTCCTAATCCCAAATAAGTATTATCCTTATCATAAATCAAATCTTCAGCCGTAGCATCAATACTATTTTGATATGAATACTCCATATTAACACTAGGAACAAATCTAATAAAATCATTAGTAAAATTTCTTGATAAAGAACCGTACAAATTTAAATTATTTCTTTCAGCAAGTTTATCATTAAGCTGTTCGTCCAACATAGGATTATTATAAAAAGCAATACCTTCAGAGGTTTTATAGTCAATAGTATGATTATAATTAGCCCTCAAACTATAATCGAGATTAAGACCAGGGAAATAATATGAAGTTTCATCTCCGAAGACAGAACTATAACTAGCCTCAACTGAAGGTAAAATAAGTTTATAAGGTTTAGGCATATAGTAGTCAAAATTTGTATTAACATCTACTGAAATATTTCTTACAGCCTGCAAATCCCATTCAGCACCAACTTTTAAATTAACTCCATAAATATTATTATTAACATACACTGAATTTTCTGTATAATATTCAGGGTAGCTGTCTCCTATATCCTGCAGATTACCTGTAACAGATGTAAAGAATGTAAGTATATCAAACTGCCCTCTTTGATTATAAAAGTCAGATTTAAAATACAAATCACTATTTAAATTAAGTTTTCCAGTAATATAACTATTAATATTTTGACTGCTATATAACTGAATGGTATGATCATATTGAAATTTATATCTAGGTACAAACTTACCTCCTTCCCCTGAAGCAAAATAGTTAACATACCTTGTACCATAACCTATACTGGAAGTAATATAAGAATCAAGTAAATAATATTGTCTTCCTAAAGCAAACATGGCATCTAATGACAAATCCTGATACTGACTGGTATATCTTATCTCATCGCCTATAAGAAAACCCAATTTTTGATATGCATCAAATCTTATTTTATGCTGTACCCCGTATAAATTAAATATCTTATAATTTTGAATATAAACACCTTCTCTCAAAGATTCTCCAAAAGAAGATATTATGCCAGTACCCATATAGTTTTGCAAAAACAGCGGAAAATAAAATACAGGCTGACGGCCTACTCTATAAATGCTGTTAAAAACCATCATCTTCTTATCGTCCCAAAGATAAACCCTACTTGTTAAAAAGTCATGGGCTACTGGGGTAAGACGCGAAAAACTTACACTGCTGTTTTCAGCAAAGAAATCTTGATCATTAAACTTTATTATACGTCCTTCAACGGTAAAGCTCATAAACTTAGTACCGCCTCCAAAAAGAACGCCTTTTTTATTCTCTCTGTTGAGCATAAACCACTCGCCATGAAGAGTGGTTTCTCCAGACTCTACCCTTAAATTTCCTGCGGCAAATACCTCCCCAGTTTTTAAACTATATACAACCCTATCTGCAATTAATGTATTATTATACATTCTCATAGTTACATTGCCGTATAATGATATAAGCTCTTCTTCTGCCTCTTTTATCTCATAACGTTCTACAAAATCTGCCCCTATAAGTTCTACCTGAGCACCACCTGTATTTATAGTATTTCTTGCTACTTCTTTTATCTGATCTTTATCAGTTATAACCTCCTGTTTTATATTAACCTGTCTTTCTATAATTCTAGCTCTTAAAGTAGATTCTGTATCATAAGGATAAATTTCTATATTATTAACTCTGGCATATTCCTGAAGTACATAATACGGTGTAAAGTTTACCAAATTTATAAAGGATATAGGATTCTTTTTAGCATCAAATTTATTTACCTGCATTATTGCACTTTCGCCTACATTATTTGCGGCAGTATTATTTACATTATTATTGGTATTTTGAGCATTAGTATCTTGTGCATACAAACATACATTAAATATTAATGTAAATAAAAGCAAAATTAAAATCCGCATTATATCCTCTAAAATTTATCTAAAGCTTTTGTTTAAGAAAATTTAATTTTAAAGAAATTGCGTTTTCCAACTTTTAAAATACCCTCTTTAGAAACTAAAGAATTTATATCATTAATTTTTTCATTGTCCAAACTAACACTTCCCTGAGAAATAAGTCTTTTTAAATTAGATTTACTTTCTGAAGGCATACAAACATACAATATATTTAAAATATTATCATCTTTACTAACTGACACTTCATCAATTTCATCAGGAAGTCCCTTTGAACTAAATATTCTTTTAAACTCATCTTCAGCATTATTGGCTTCTTCTTCACCATGATATATTTTAACAATTTCTTTTGCTAATATTCCTTTAATATTTCTAGGATTTTCTCCATTTTCCATAGATTTAATATAATTTTTTATATCTTCTATAGGTATATCAGTAAGAAGCTCCATATATTTAGAAATCAAATTATCTGGTATACTCATAGCCTTTCCGTACATATCTTTAGCACTATCATATATACCAATATAATTACCAAGAGATTTACTCATTTTCTCCACACCGTCAAGACCTTCTAATAAAGGAACAGTTATAACAGCCTGAGGAGATAATCCGTACTCCTTCATCAAAGTTCTTCCTACAAGCAGATTAAATTTCTGATCATTTCCTCCAAGCTCAACATCACATTCTAAAGCAACAGAGTCATACCCCTGAGCTAAAGGATACAAAAACTCCATAATGCTTATAGGCTGTCCGTTTTTATATCTCTTAGAAAAATCATCTCTTTCTATCATTTGAGCTACTGTATATCTTGAAGTTAATCCTAGTACATCAGCAAAACTCATTTTCTCAAGCCATTTAGAATTAAACTCTACTATAGTTTTTTCTGGGTCTAAAATTTTAAAAACCTGCTGTTTATAAGTTTCAGCATTTTTTAATACATCTTCCAAAGTAAGTCTAGGTCTTGTTTTAGTTTTTCCAGAAGGATCACCTATTCTTCCAGTAAAATCCCCTATTAAAAATACTACTTTATGACCTAATAACTGAAAATGTCTCATCTTTCTTAAAAGTACAGTATGTCCTAAGTGTATATCTGGTGCTGTAGGATCGAACCCAGCTTTTACTGTTAACTGTTTTCCGCTTTTTAATTTTTCTTTTATTTCTTCAAGTCCTATAGCTTCGCTTATACCGCGTGTAATTAATTCTATAGATTCTTCTACAGTGTATTTTTCCATAATGACTAACCCTTTTATAAATAAAAAATATTATTATACAGATACTAATAATAATGTAAATTTTAATTAAAGTCAAATATCATTTTTTATTATGTTAATTTTATACTAATAAAATGACAATCATAAAAAAATAATAAAGTTTAAGCAAATTAATGTATTACTGTATCAACAATCATTATTTTATAATCATTTCTTTAGTAAAACTATTTAAATTTTTATGCCCATCTTTAGTTACAAGTATTAAATCTTCTATTCTAACACCTATATTTTTATCCTTACAATAAATACCAGGCTCTATAGAAAATATCATACCCTCTTTAAGATTAGCATGATGAATAGAGCTTACATCACCATATTCATGAACATCCATACCTATACAATGACCAGTTCTGTGAGTAAAATATTCTCCGTATCCATTTTCTGTTATATAAGAACGTGCCTCATTATCTATATCTGAAAATTTTAATCCTTCTTTTACTTTATCAATAGCTCTTTCATTTGCAGTTTTTACTATATTGTAAATATTTTTAGCCTCTTCATTAGGCTCTCCAAAAAATATAGTCCTTGTCATATCAGAACAATATCCGTCATATATACAGCCCATATCTATAACCAAGCAGCCTTTATCACCTATAACAGTATCTCCAGTAGAATAATGCGGATTTGCTGCATTGGCTCCAAAAGCTATAATAGGTTCAAATGAAAAGCCAGCATCATCTGCCCCATTTCTTTTATATATAAGTTTTAATTCTTCCAAAACATCAATTTCTTTCATACCTGCTTGAGCAAAATTAATAATATCATTCATACTTTTATCATTAATTTCAGAGGCTTTAATCATCTTTTTTATTTCGTCTTCATCTTTCTGCATTCTTACATAGTCTATACAGCTTGACGCATTTAAATAACTTTCTGCAATATTAAGCTCCATCATCTCAAGCAAAAAATTGGACGTCATTACCTTATCTATTCCTAGATTCTTGTCTTTACGAACAAACTTTGATAATTTCTTTACAGCACTTTCAGTATCAGAATAATATAAAATATCTATATCATTATTATTTAATGGAAAAAGCTGATTATTGATAAGACGAACTTCATTATTCTGATTAATATAAAGACCCAAAAATCTCTCTCCAGAATGTATATTGATATTAGTTAAATAATATATTGACATTCTGTCTGTTATAACAAACTGATAAATATTTTTTTCTTTCATAGAGTTAATAACTCTTTTTAATCTATTAATATTCATAATAATTCCTTATTATTCATTTAAAAATTGAAAAATATTATATATTGTAATATATTATTTGTATATACTTGAACAATTTTATTTTGTCATTTGGTACACATTATAAAGAATTATAACTTTTTCCGCATAAAAAGTTTTTATCCTTCGGATACGCCTCACGAAAAATGCAATTACTAGAACTTTATATTTTTAAATATGTATTATATGTATGATAATATCTAAAATTTAGGCTAAAAATGCAGTTCTTTTGGTTATTTTATACCACGCCACGGGCGGACAGACGTCATAAAAGAACTGAGGTGCTAGGCCCCCTGCAAATATTTTAAATTAAAAAAATTAATTTTTGACAAATTATAGTCGTTTAGGTATATAACTTTTTTATGCATAATAAATAAACAAACTTAAATAAATTAATATCATGATAAAAAACTATAACAATTATGTTTTTCAAATTAACATAACACAATTATGATATTTGATTTTTTTTGTAATAGGTATATTATTAGTACAAATTAAAATTCTTTATAAAAAGGCTTATATGAATATATTAGTTATCAACGGTCCTAATACAAATATGCTTGGTGCCGCACAAACTGAAATTTTTGGAAATATAACACTAGGCGATATTGAAAAAAAAATTAAAGAAGCAGCATTGGGAAGTGCTAAAGTATCATTTTTTCAGTCAAACCATGAAGGTGCTATAATAGACAGAATACATAGAGCTTATGATGAAAGTATAGACTACATCATCATAAATGCAGGAGCTTATGCTAATACTTCTATAGCAATAAGAGATGCATTCCTTGCTACAAATATACCTTTTGTAGAAGTTAGTATGAGAAATGTTCATGCTTCTGAAAGTTACAGAGCTAAAAGTTATTTATCTGATATAGCGTTAGGTGTAATTACAGGTTTTGGAGATAATAGTTACATATTGGCTTTGGCTCATTTGCTGTCTATACAAAAAAGAAATGATTAATATAAACGGAGTTTGAAAATGTGTAAATTGACTTTAAATGAAAGTGGGGAAAACAAAAAATTTGATTATGATTCTAGGTTAAACAGATTATTAAAACTGACAAAAGAAAATTTGCTCATAACCAAAAATGAAAATATATTTTATCTTACAGGATTTAAAGGTACAGCAGGCTGGCTTCTTATTAGCAGTGGAAAAAAATATTTATTTGTAGATTCAAGATACTCTGAACATGCTACAAAAGTTACACACAAAACTACCGTTATACTTGTAGCTACTACATATGCTGATGCTTTGGCGGAGTTCTGCAAAGAAAATAATATAAAAGAAGTGTATGCTGCTAAAAGCGGACTTTATCTTTCAGAATATGAAGCTATAGTTTCTGCAATGGTTAATAGTTCTATAAAAATAGGAATAAGCAAAATAGATGTTGATGTTATAAGACAGGTAAAAGAAAAAGCTGAAATTAAAATAATAAAAGACAATTTAAACAGAGCTGAAAAAGCCATGACTAAAATGCTTGCTTTTGTAAAAGAAGGTGTAACAGAAAACGAACTTGCAGCCGAACTTGAATATCAAATGCGTAAGGAAGGCGGAGATAAAACTGCATTTGATACTATTTTGCTCTTCGGAGATAGAACTTCTCTTCCTCATGGTGTGCCTTCAGAGAGAAAATTAAAATTAGGCGATAATATACTTATGGATTTTGGTCTGTCAAAAGACGGATATAAAAGCGACATTACTAGAACATTTTTCTTCGGCAAGGGAGAGCATTTTGAAGAGATGAGTAAAATATACAATATAGTAAGAACAGCTCATCTCAAAGCAATAGAAGCTGTACACTCTGGAGTATTAGGTAAAGAAGTTGATAATGCAGCAAGAGAAATTATAAAAAAAAGCGGATACGGACAATATTTTGGACATGGACTTGGTCATAGTGTAGGTCTTGAGATACATGAATCTCCTAGACTTTCTCCTCTTGTGGACCATATACTTGACGGAGGCTCTATTGTTACTATTGAACCAGGTATATATGTTCCTAATTTGGGAGGCGTTAGAATAGAAAATATGATAATAGTTACAAAAGAAGGAGGAGTTTCTATGAATAATACTCCTACCGACCTTATAGTATTATAATAAAATATTGACTTATTCTTTTTAATATATATATTAAAACTAAATAAAAATAGTTATAATATTTTGAATCATTTTAATTAGGAAAAATATATGCCGAGAAGAAAGAAAAAATCATCGCCAATATTAATAATACTTATTATGATAATTGCATCTCTATACTATTATTACAATAATATTTATAATAAAACAGATACAGAAAAATCTCAAAAACAAACCGTAACAAGATATAATAGAGATGATTGGGGAGATTGGATTGATGAGGATAAAGACGGACTTAATACAAGATATGAGGTACTTGCAAGAGAATCGCTAATAAAGCCTGTTATATCAAATAACAGAGTTATATCTGGTAAATGGTACGATAAGTTTACAGGCAAATATTTTACTAATGCTAGAGATTTGGACATAGATCATTTAGTACCTTTAAAAAATGCCTATGAAAGCGGTGCAAGTAATTGGAGCAAAGAAAAGAAAAACGAATATTATAATTATATGAAAAATGAAAATCATTTAATAGCAGTATCAAAAGGAGCAAACCGATCTAAAGGCGATAAATCTCCAGTTGAATGGCTGCCTTCCAATGAAGAATATCAATGCGAATATGTGCGTGAATGGTATAAAATAAAAACTGATTGGGGACTTACTATAGAAGAAGGTTTTGATGAAGTTTCAAATAGAGTATGCCGAGGAAAATAATTATTATTTATCTTTATTAGCCATATAAGCAAAACTGTCAAAATATTTCATAATGCTTTCATCTGCATGAAATTCATTATCTCCAAGAAGATAATCGCATATAACCTCTCTAAGCCTTGTAAACTCTTTAATACTATGCTTTTTATATTTTGCATAATATAGTTAAATCAATTAATTCCAATGCTCTGTAAGCTGCATTTTTAGAATACTCTATATTATTTTTCTTTTTAAAACGCATTGCTATCAATACTGTCTTTTATTATAATCATAAACTTATCTCTTAAAAATATATCTGTTAATATTTTCAACATGCTCTTCATAAGTAACAGAAAAAGCATGTTTTCCAGTACCGTCAGCAACAAAGAAAATATAATCAGTATCGGCAGGATTTAAAGCAGCCTCTATTGCCTTAGCACCAGCAGAACATATAGGTCCAGGAGGAAGTCCAGTATTTTTATATGTATTATAAGGATGCTCCATACGAAGGTCTGCATATTTAAGATTAGGTTTTTCTATATAATCACCTTTTACCAAAGTCATAGCATATATTGTAGTAGGGTCTGCCTCTAATCTTTTATCAATATTCAATCTGTTGTAGTATACTGAAGATATAAGTTTAGGATCATCTAAAGGTCCCATTTCCTTTTCTACTATAGAAGCCATAGTAAGCACTTCATGAACACTTCGTCCTATATTTTTGGCTCTCTCTTCCAAATCAGGAAACTGTTTAAATAAAGAATCTATCATATATGTAACTAATACTTTTGTAGGATTGCCTTTTACTATATAGTATGTAGAAGGAAATATATATCCCTCAACACTGTCTGAAGGAATATTATATTTTTGTAGTATTTCTTTATCATGGCATACTTCTAAAAACTCTTTTTTGGTAGTAAAGCCTTGAGCTTCAAGATAAGTACCTATCTCATAGATATTTTTTCCTTCAGCAATAGTAAGTCTTACCATAGCCTGCTTACCGCTATTAAGGTGTTTCATAATATCTATCATACTCATACTTCTGTCTACCTGATAGTATCCGCTTAAAAGTTTTCTGTCGTATTTTAGATATTTAGCAAAAGCAACGAATATTTTTGAGTTTCTTATAAGCCCTTGAAGTTCTAATTTTTTAGCTATTGTAGAAGCACCTTCTCCCTGCTTTATTTCAAAATATACTTTCTCTTCATCACCGCCTACTGGACTAATCATGTATTGTATAAATGCCACAGATGAAGCTGATACTATGGCAACTAATATTATTAATATAATAAGTAATTTTTTCATAACTATTCTCTATATAAATTATTATTTTTTAGATTAAAACAGATGATTAATCTTTATGTAATAAGTTTTTAATATCATTTTATATTAGAATGTATATTATTTAATGATACTTCTTTCTCTTCACCAGTGTCCATATTTTTTAATTTACACATTCCTCTTTTCAGCTCATCTTCTCCAAGAACTAAAGCATATTTTGCATTTCTCTTATTTGCAGATTTAAACTGACTTTTTACAGACTTGCATGCAAAATCATAATCACAACTTATATTATTAGCCCTTAATGTTTGCATAACTTTCAAAACATTATTTTCAGTTTCTTTAAAAGCAACAATAAAAACATCAAGCCTATCAGTGATAATATTATTCTGACTTTCAAGCACAAGTAAAAGCCTTTCAATACCCATAGCACTTCCTACAGCAGGAACATCTTTTCCATTGTTGAAAAGACCAATCAAATTATCATATCTTCCGCCGCCAAGTATAGCACTTTGAGCACCTAATGCATTAGTCTGTACTTCAAAAGCAGTTTTTGTATAATAATCAAGACCGCGTACAAGCATATGATCAATTGTAAAGTTCTGCCCTATCCTTGTAAGCTCATCGCACAATTTATCAAAATGCTCTTTGCACTCATCACATACATAATCATAGAATTTTGGTATGTCTTTTATAGTTTCTTTGCATTTCTCATTTTTACAATCTAATATCCTTAAAATATTTCCTTCATATCTTTTTTGGCATGTTTCGCAAAGCTCATCTTTTCTGCTTCCTATAGCTTCTTTAAGAGCATTATTATAAGCTCCCTTACATTTAGAACAGCCTACAGTATTTATTAAAAGATTTACATTATCAATTCCAAACTCTTTTAACACATTTATATTAAGAAGAATTATCTCAGCATCTATTAAAGGTGAAGTTCCTCCTATACATTCTACACCGAATTGATTAAACTCTCTATATCTTCCTTTCTGCGGACGTTCGGCTCTGTACATAGTACCCAAATAAAATAATTTATTTATAGCAAACTCATTTTGCATAGAGTTTTCTACATAAGCTCTTGCTACGGATGCTGTACCTTCAGGTCTTAAAGTAAGAGAACGTCCTCCCCTATCCTCAAAGGTGAACATCTCCTTTCCTACAATATCAGTGCCCTCTCCTATTCCTCTTGTAAAAAGGTCTGTATATTCAAATAAAGGAGTTCTTATTCTTCCGTATCCGTAAAGTTTTACTATATCTTTTATCTTATTTTCTATAAACTCCAATCTTTTAGAAGAATCATAGAAAAAATCATTAGTTCCTCTTGGTTTTTTTATATCTAACATCTCAACTTATCCTAATTTTTAATTTATTATTTAATTTAAAATCTCCTGTGTTTTACTGCTTCCAGCTTTGGAAATATTTTTAGGAGGTTCATACAAAGGTTTTGAATTTTTTACTGCTCTTATACCTGTTATTTTATCTTCATAAGAAGGCATAGCGGATAAATCTTTAAACATAGTAGAAGAATAATCAAGTATTTGAGTATCTTTAGGTTTTGATGAAAGTATATTTATAAAATTATTTCTCTGAGTTTCATCAACAACACCTATTCTAGCTCTCCAATAAATAACTGTTGGGTAATATCTGTGATCTTCACTGAGAGAAGAACCTACTTCAGCAAACATTTTATCTGCTTCATATAAATCATTATATGCAAATAAACTAACAGCACCCAAATAAAGTCTTGTTCTCATTAAAAGATTAGAATTATCTTTTTTATTGTATGCAAATGTTAAGTCAGATTTTGACTGAGCTGCAAACTCTGCCGATTTTCTGCCCTCATTTAAAAATCTTGAGTAATAAGCAACGCCTCTGTAGTAAGTGTATTCTTCTACAGATATTCCCATATATTCATTATAAGGGTTGGTATTAAACCACTCTGTTGCCACTTTTGCAGGTCTTGATAATACTTCTCTTATTATATTTCTAGTATTTTCTGCATTACCATCGTATTTATTAGCAGGTGTGTTTTCTTTTCCTACAGTTAAAGAAACATCTTCTGCATTTTCTTTTACATTTTCCTCTTCCAATGTTTTACTGACTTCATTACTATTTGTTAAAGTTTCTTCAGCATTCTCTTTGTTTTCTTCTGAAATATTAGTATTTTCATTAGTATAATGATCTTCTATTATTATAGAAAATAAATTATATTTGTCTTTTTCTACTTTTACACTATTAGTATATAATTTATCTCCAAAAGATATATAAGCATCATATGTACCTTCTGAAACTTCTATAACAAAATTAGTAGAAATATCTGTATTAAATGAATAATCTTCTATATCCACACCTATATTTCCGTTATTAGGATTTTTATCTATTAAAATAGTTAATGGATATAATATTTTTTCTGCATCTTCACTAGGTATAACTTCTGGGTCTTCTATTACTATTTCATCAAGTATTTCTTCTTCTATAGCTGGTATTCTTCTGTTTGAAGCATTTTCAGGTGTTTTTTCCTTTTTAGCTATATCCTGAAGTTCGTCTAACTCTTTCTTTTCTTCAGGTGCCACCCTATTTTGTGCTAAATCTTCTTCATTTTTTTCTTCTATTTCTTTTTCTATATCTTCAATTTCCTTAGTAGGAGCATATCTTTCAAAAACGGCAAATTTCTCTGATGTAAATGTAGATAATCCTTCTTCTTCTGGAAGTATAGGAATAGAGTTTTTAATAAGAGTATATACGTCCATATTTGAAGTAGTCCACTCATAAACTCTTTGTGTCATATTTTCAGGAGATTTTAAATTCTTCATCATTTCAGAAATACTTTTATTATCACCAGTAAAATAATCATATATAGTATTTTCTGGATTTCTTGAAAGTATATTTAAAGTTTCATAATAGCTGCTGTATACCATAGGAGTGATATAGCTTAAATACATACTCCAATATATAGCTGTAGCATAATTAGGATTTGAAGTTTTACAGTTATCAGCATAATATTTGAATATTCTTGCTGGAAGTTCTTTATCACCAGGTAGAATAGTAAGTATGCCTCCTATGTACAAAAATGCTCTGTCATTATAAGAATAAACAGGATCATTAGGAAGTTCTAAAGCCTGTCTAAAATCACTTGCTGCTCTATTAACTTCTGTTCTTGCTGCCTTAAACTTTACAAATGACAAATATCTGCTTACTCCTCTATAAAAATCAAAAACATATCTATTAACTCCGTATTCATAAGAATAACCATTTTTCTTAAACCATTCTATAGATCTTTTAGGAGCTTTATCTTGCAAATCCTCTATATATTCTGGAAATGTTATATTATTTTGAGAGAATAAAGGCAAAGAAAATATTAATGCCAATGCAATAGAAATGAATTTTTTCATTGTTATCTCCAAATATTTTTATACTATTCGTTAAAATATCGACATCTGTTAAAAAACTTAATCATATTTTACTATAAAAAAATATAATATCAAGTATAAAAAGCACTTTGATTTTTTGATAATTATAAAAAAGTATATATCAAATTACCACCCTGTCATTACCTTGACGCTTTAGAAGTTTTTCTCTCTCCAAAGCATTTAAAAGCGGTATTACATATTTCCTTGAAAGACCTGTTTTTTCTTTGACAAAAGCTATAGTTATAATATCTTTAGGCTTAGAATTTTTCATTATTAAATTTTTTACTCTATTGTATACATCTATATGATAATATATACCATCTTCAAGATACATAGCCTGTTTAGATGCGGATAATACTTTTATATCTTTCATTCCATTAGGAAATGCCTTTATAGCCTTCTCATCTAATCCGTTTAAATCTTCTTTTTTTAACTTATCTAATAATAATTTCTGAGAATTAGTTAAATCAATACTTTGACTATATTTCTTGTATATATTATTAAAAGGCATTATGATTTTATTTTGCACTAAATAATCTATAAAAGGTTTTGTAAAGGAATTATCTATATTGAGATAATTTCTTATATCTTCAAAAGAAAACCCATCTTTTTTGGAATCTATTAATTTTTTTGACTCTTCAAGAAGATTATTTAAATAATCTTTTTTCACAAAATAATTAGATATACTTACTGCATAGTCTGGAAGTTTTCCTACAGCAATAGAATATCCATTTACTGACATAACCAAATCTGTATATATCTCTCTTTTCACTTTACCCAAAAAGTCATGGGCATTATCCATTATACTTTTTCTAATCTGAGGTGTTGTTTTAATGCCCCAAAACACATCGCCAGTACCTATTATATTACTTCCGCCATGACTTATTAATATGCCTCTCTCCTTCCAAAATACTGATATAGGATCATCAAATTTTAATCTTATAAACCTATCATCTATTTCTCTAATATCAACATCTGTTTTTATCTTTTTATCAGCATCGTTATAAACCGCCCTCTTATACATAGGTATTATCTGGGCTACCGCACATTCAGTACCTATAGCAAACTCTGCATTTTTTATCTTTTTTAAATATTCAACATCGCTGTTATGAACTAACTCTAATATTATCTCATCTGTTAAAAATACTGTTTCATCTTTATCACATAAAAGATGTCCTCTTCTAATCTCTTCTTTTTTTATATTTTTTAAATTTATAGCTATACGGGACGTTGCATATACTATTTCTCTGTCCTCATGATATGACTGAATATTTCTTATAGAAACTTCTTTTTTTGTGGGATAATGTATTAAAGTATCATCTCTTTTTATACTGCCTCCTTTAATACTTCCTGTAATAGTAAGACCAGCACCTTTTATGGAAAAAACTCTATCAACATAAATATGTGTTTTTATATCTTCTTCATATTTTTCATTAATTAATATATCTGTAACTCTTTCTTTTAATAAATCTATATTAGTACCATTTAAGGCAGAAACTTTAACTATTTCTATATCCTTATTAAATATTCTGTACAAATTCTTTTTAATATCCTCTTCGCTTTCTTTTAATTTCTCTTCATTAACTAAATCAATTTTGTTCATTACGCATATAATATTTCTTATACCAAGAGACAATGCTACTTTAGCATGTTCTTCTGTCATATTCATCCAGCCTTCACTGGCACAAACAACAAGCATAACCAAATCCAAGCTCCACATGCCAGCAACCATGTTTCTTATAAACCTTTCATGACCTGGTACATCTATTACACCAATAGTAATATCATCATTAGGCTTGAAAAAACCGAATCCCAAATCAATAGTCATTTCTCTTTTTTTCTCTTCAGGCAAACGCATCATAGCTATTCCTGTTAATGCTTTGATTAATTCGGATTTTCCATGGTCAACATGCCCTGCTGTCCCTATAATTCTGTTCATACTATAAAAACTCCTATTATTGCTGTTAAAAAATCATCAATACTAAAGTATTGAAAAGCTTGGTTCAGTTATTATTGCTTCTAATAAAAATTGTTAGATATTTACTGTCTAATAAATAAATTTACTAGACGCTCACAATATTTAGCATTATAATAATTATCTATTGCTAGTGATAAACTCATTCTTATAATACTTTCACATTAAATATTACACTGCTAAAAAATTACCATTCTTTATTTTTATTAAAACCCCTTTTACATAATCTATATCTTCATCTTTTATTGTTATAACATATATAAGTACAGAATCTTTCTTTACTTTCGGTATAATAGGCACATCTAAATTATGCATAAACTTTATTACAGCTTTTATATCCTTAGGCTTAAAACTGATTGCATAAGACGGATAAAAAGTATCAGCCATAGCTCCGCCTCCTGTTTCAACTAATTCTTCAATAACTTCAAAGCCTTCAATATTTTCTATGATTTTTAAAGCTTTTTGCTTTATGATTTCTGGTTTGACTGACAATAAAGTTTCGCAATATCCTTTGAACTGACCTTCAGTATTAAGTCTTTTTATAACACTTTTTTCTAATATAGAAAGTACAGTTTTTCCGCATCTGAAAGCCCTCATTAAGGGGTGTTTGTATATTCTCTCTATATATTCTTTCTTTCCTACTATAATTCCTGCCTGCACACTTGAAAACATTTTATCCCCAGAAAAACATACTAAATCAACTCCGCTTCTTAAAGCTGATTTTACATGTTCCTCCTCACTCATACTCTCATCAAATATTCCAGCACCTTCATCATAAACTAATGGTATATTATTTGGTATAGCGTCTCTTATCTTTTTAAATGACGGGTGCTTAACAAATCCTCGTATTTTGAAATTTGAAGCATGCACTTTAAGTATCATAGCAGTATTTTCTGTAATAGCTTCTTCATAATCTTTTATAGTTACTATGTTAGTTGTACCTATTTCTACAAGTTTAGCTCCAGCCTCCCTTAATATATCAGGTATTCTAAAACCTCCACCTATCTGAACCTGCTCTCCTCTTGAAACTATAACCTCTTTATCTTTAGCCAAAGTCTTTAATATTAAAAATACAGCCGCTGCATTATTATTAACAACCAAAGCATCTTCGGCACCAGTTAATTTTGCTAAAAGCGAATACAAAAACTCGCCTCTTATTCCTCTGCCTTCATTATTAATGTTATATTCAAGATTATTGCTGCATACATTTAAAGGCTTCACTTTATCCCAAACTTCCGCATCTATAGGAGAACGTCCCAAATTGGTATGCATAATTGTACCTGTAGCATTAATTACTCTTTTTATTGGGAGATTAGATTTCTGTTTTATTTTTTTCTCACAAAGTTTTATTATATCATCTTTGGAAGGAGAAAAATTGGGATTATTTTTTATTTCTATTCTTAGCTTTTCTAAAGTATCTCTTATAATATCTGCTATAATTGGACGTGAAAGAATTTCATAATATGGTTTTATAGAATCATGTTCTAATACGGTATTGGTTTGTACCAAGTTGAATTTATTGTTCATTATTAGCCCCTCTCTTTTTAATATAAAAAATAAAATATACTTCAAGATAAGAGACTATTTTTAATTATTAGTAGTAATTTAATCATACTATACTTTTTACAATTGCCTATTTATCGGAAGAGGCAGGAGTTGAACCTGCCAACGCTGCTATAGCGTCCAACGCTTTTGAAGAGCGCGGAGACCACCGGGCCTCATCTACCTCCAAGCAAGGTAATAATATATCATTTTTTATTTTATGTCAATTTTTTTTTTATTTATTTTATTATTAAATTTACTTTATGGTTCAATAAAATAAAATTACTGTTAATAATAGCACTTTAACATCATAAATAAAAATAAAACCAACACAAAAAATACTACTTACAGAAACTTTATTAGAACAAATACTAAAATTATATTTTTTATTCTACATAAGCAAAATTATTGTTTTTTTCACAATAATTTTACTCATATATTTTTAATAAATAATAAATATTAACTGAAAATACAATATATATATATTTTTTTTATATATACACATTTGATAATACATAAGTAATATCTTAATAACAAAAAGTTTAAGAATATTTATTATATAAAAATATACTTAAGTTTTTAATAGTATAATATTTGTAAAAATAATAGATATTTTAACTAATTACAGCAAAATAATATATTTTTTAAAACCACATGCTTTTTTATATAATATTATTGCAAATTATTTCTCTAAATATTAAAATAAGTCAAAAAATTCTAGGTTTTATATATTATGAAAATTGCTATTCTTGGAGGAACTTTTGACCCTCCTCATTTGGGACATTTAATACTAGCTGATACTGTTATAACTAACTGCAATTATGATAAAGTAATTTTTATACCAACAAAAATTCCTCCGCATAAAACTATAAGCGGAAAAGTATCAAATAATGACAGGCTAAATATGCTTAAACTTTCTATAGAAGATGATGAAAGATTTTTATTAGATGAATATGAACTTAATCATGAAGGAGTTTCATATACCATAAATACATTGAATTATCTATATAAAAATTATGATATTGAAGGAAAAATCGGTCTTATAATAGGTGCTGACCTTGTAAGAGATTTTGATAAATGGAGAGAGCCTCAAAAAATTGCTGAAATATCCGACATAATTGTTGTAAACCGAGAAGACAATAAAAATCTATATAAAGAACATATTGATAAATATAATATCAAAGTAATAATGGCTCCGCGTATAGATATATCTTCAAGTCTTATTAGAGATAGAATAAAAGAAGAAAAAGGATTTAGATACTTTGTAACAGAAAAAGTTTATGATTATATAGTATCAAAAAAATTGTATTTATAAATTAGATAATAAGATATGGGAAATAATATGAAAAATTTTAAATTAAGATTAATAATATTTTTTGTTTTTATAAATAGTCTTTATTCTCAAAAAATGTATCTCCTTAACGGACCTACTGGAATAGGTGGTTTAAAAATGATGAAGGACTATAAGCAAATAACCATAAATACTGTAAATGCCCCAAACAATATGCTTTCATTGATAGTTAAAGGCGAGGCTGATATAGCGGCAATACCTGCTAATATGGCTGCCATAATTTTTAACAGACAATTAGATTATAAAGTTATAGCCGTAATATCCGAAACAAAACTCTTTATAGTATCTGCAAATAATAAAATACAAACTATAAATGATATAAAAAATAATACTGTATACTGCGGTACTAAATTAGCTGCACCTGATTTAATGCTTCAGTACTTAATTTCAAAAGAGCAAATTCCAAATGTTAATATTAATTATTCTTTAAGCAATCCCGATTTATCAAAAGCCGTAGCCTCAAAAAATGTCGATATAGCCATACTTCCAGAGCCTTTTTTATCATCTGCAATGCTTGAAAATAAAGATGTGCATATAGTTGTTGAAATGTCAAAATATATTGATAATTACCCTGTGGCTGTACTTATAGCAAAAAATTATTTTATAAATCATAATAAAATGCTTGTAAAAGAAATATTAAATGAATATAAAAAGTCTACTGATTATATCATAAACAATAGAGAAGAAATAAAAAATCTTCTGAAAGAAAGAAACATGATAATAAATGCTGAAGCTGCATATTACGGATTAAACAGAATGGGATTAGTTTTTTATGATGGAGAGAAAATGAAATTTGCTTTAAATAGCTATTATAATTTTTTGTATAATTTTGATAATAAATTAATAGGCGGTAAAATTCCGAATGATAATTTTTATTATATAGTAAAATAAAAAATAATATAAAAGTATCAAATACAAAAATAATTTACAAGGCTTCAATAAAGTGGAAAACATTGATAAAAATAATATAAATACCAATGCTTATAAAAATATAATAAGAAACTTTAATATAGTTATAGGTATTAGCTTTATATTATTAACATCTTCTATATATATTATTTCTATATTTAGTATAAATATTCCAAAAATCAACTCTGATACCAATTTAGAATTACTAGAAACTATTTTAAGCGAGAATTTGATATTTTATATAAAAATATTTTTCTCTTTTTTAATTCCATTAAC
>NZ_JQIU01000008.1:934396-982871 GCF_002379365.1 Brachyspira sp. G79
ATCAAATACTGTTTGTATAATATTTTCTATATTTTACTTTAAAAATTATACATCATTATTTTCAGATACACTTATTATCGTTTTTTATATTATAATAATTGCTAATTATATACATAATATAATAGCTGCAATTATAAAAAAGTACAGAAATTTCATATTTACATACAATTATATATACATTATATTTTTTATTATAATTTTATTTAATTGACTTTATATATTTTTTGTAGTATACTATATATAGGTACAAATTATAAATGGGGGTTTATATTTTGAGAAAAAGTCTACTTTTTTCAAGTTTTTTCGTACTATTAGCATTTAGCTATAATTTAAATGCTATTAATTTAGCAATCGGACTTGTAAGTCAATTTGGCATTAGCGGAGCAAATACTAACTCATCAAAAATATTTCCATCAAGTTTCAGAGATTTTGACAGCGGACTTTCTTTTTCAATAGGTATTAATAAAGATTTATCATCATCTATGTCTTTATCACTACTTTTGGATTTAGGATACTGTCATGATGCTTATGATTTTAAATATACAATAGACGGGAAAAGAGCTACAGAGAATTATCAATTTGAAAGTTTTTTAGTTGGAGGATATGGAAGATTTAATTTCAGCTTCATGTCATTAGGAGCAGGAGGAGGAGTTAAAATACCTGTTTATGCTTCTTACAAATTAGAATCATATAATAAATACAAGCGTTATAGATTTAGATTCGGAGATTTAAACGATATATTTGAAAGAGCTATAATACCATATATAAAAGTATCCATTGACTTTACTATATTTAATTATTTATTAGTAGGCGTATATGCAAATTATGATTTTCCGCTTTATTTCCAATATAATAACTATATAGAAGATACAATAATAAATAAGGATTCTATAAGTGCTTTTGATATAGGAGTTCAATTTGGTTATTATTTAAACATAAATCTAAATAGAGACTATCATTATTGAGGGAGATTTTTATGAAAAAATTAATAGTTTTTTTGTTAAGTATTACATTTTTAGTACCATTAAATAATATTTACGCTGCAGATTTTGTTGCGGGTTTTGTAGGACGTTTAGGTGCAAGCAGTACTACAGCTAACAGAAATAAAGTATTTACAACTGACTTTAGGGATTTTGAAACATCTTTTTCATTTCAGCCTGGTGTATTTTGGGGATATGATGATTTTTTGTCTACAGCATTACTTCTTGATATAGGATACAATAAAGATAAATATGAATTAAAATATAATGTAAATGGCGGAAGACTTTTAGAAAATTATGATTTCAATAGTATATCATTTGGATTATTTCCAAGACTTAATATTAGTTTTGTTTCTATAGGTGTTGGAGGAGGCATAAAAATTCCATTATCTTTAAAATATTCTAAAGAAGGAGATGCATACAGCTACAACAAATACTCATTAGATTTTGGAGATATAAAAGATTCATTTGAAACTTTTTATATACCTTATGTTAAAGTTTCTCTTGACTTTTTAATAAAAACAAAAGGGAAATTTATGATGTCTTTGGGAGTTTATGCAAATTATGACTTTCCTATCAATATAGATAAAAATGGACTTTTAAAAGATATAGTTGTAAACAAAGAATCGATAGCTGCTTTTGATATAGGCTTTCAAATAGGAGCGTATTTAATAAGCAGATAATTATTATTATAATATAAAATAGAAAATTGCATGCTTAAAAAATAGTATGCAATTTTTTTTAAGCAAAAAAATAATAGTATTATTTCAAAACTAGTTTAAATAGTGATAATAATTTTCATCAATTTATAAATATATTTTTAATAAAGATAAGCACTAATTTATAAATTTAAAATTACATGCTAAAGATATAATATTACAATTTTACAAGAAATTTAAATAAAATACTATTTAAGCATTAAAAAATATATTTTACTGATTAGAAGAAACAGTGTTATTAGGTAAAGTTCCAGTATTAGTAGGAGCAGACAAAGGAGTATTTTGCTGCTGAGTAGTAGCTGTATTAGTAGTTACATTTTCAAAAGCAGTTTTCTGAGTACTTATAGCAACAGATATAAGAAGAGCACCTACTACAAATATAGTAGAAAGAAAAGTAGTAGCTTTAGTTAAGGCATTTCCTCTTTGGCTTCCCAAAACATTAGCCTGTGCACTTGAAAATAAACCTTCAGCTTTACCGCCTTGTATAATAATTATTAATATTAATAATACACAGATTATAGAATAAACAACTATTCCTAAAGTAAGCAAAGCATTCATATATATTTCCTTAAAAGTTTTATTTTTATAAAATAATTGCATATAATTATATCATTTATAAAATATTTTTCAAGTGTTTAAAAGTATTAAATTTAATGTATAATATATTAAATAAAAAATATTTTTTCTTTATTAAATTTTAATTTTTCCGTTAACAATAATAAGGATTAAAATATAATGGCAGGTACTTTATATGGCAGTAAAAAAAATAGATACAAAAAAAAATACAGCTAAAAAAACTTCTGCGGTATCAAAAACTACTAAAGCTGCAAAACCAGTAAAAAAAGCAGAATCAGAAAAAAAAGTGTCGGTAAGAATTTCATACAAAGAATTGTCTGAAGAATTAAAATTAAAACTTAAACAGTCTGAAGAAAAAATAGCAGAACTTAATCAAAAATATAAAAAAGTAGTAGACATACAAAAAAAGAAAATAGAAGATAAATATAAAAAAATCATAGAGGATTTAGAAGCAAAAAAATCAATACCTGCAAAAAGTCAAAGCAGTAATGCTGAAATTAATAAACTTCAAAAAAGATTAGATAAATTGGAAAAAACTAATCAAAAACTAGAAGAAGAAAAAAGAAAAATAGAATTAAAAAATGAAGAGCTAAAACAAAAAGCAAAAGAAGCTTTAAAATCAAAATCTGCAACTCAATCAAAAACAGCCAAAACAGATAAAGAAACATTAAAAGAAATAAAAGCTCTAAGAGAACAATTAATTGAATCTGAACAGGAGAAAAAAGAATTAAAAGCAAAATTAAAAGAAGCAGTATCCGAATTAAAAAATGCTAAGAAAAACACTAATAAATTATCAAAAGAAGATAAAGAACAATATAAAGAAAACTTAAAGATATTAAAACAAATAGAAAAAGAATCAAAAGCATTAGATAAGAAAAGAGAACTTCTAAAAAAAGAAGAAGAAAAATTAAAAGAAATAAGAGGAGATATAAAAAGCTCCGCAAAAGATATAGCTTCAACAATGAAAAAAAGCTATCTTGCTGATGATGAAGAGGATAATGAAGAAAACGGCAATTTACTTTCTAATATGGACGCCAAAACAGAAGAAGGCATAACAAAATTAGCTACTCTATTATGTGCTGCTATGGACGATTACAGAGAGCAGAAAGAAAAAGAAAGAGAAGAGCTTGAAAAAGAAAGTTCAGAGCCTATAATGTCGGAAGGAGAAGAGAGATTAAATAAAGCCTCTGAAGAGTTAGAAAATCTAGTTGAAAACAGACTTGAAGATTCTGACAGCAGCAAAGATGAAAATTTAAGCAAAAGACCTTTTACTATTATAGATAAAATAGAAAACAGCCGTGTAGAAATTAATGAGGGATACACTCCTCCTTCAGGTGGACAGACTATAGTTGCAGCTCCTCAGGATGCATCACAAGCACCTCAAACACCAGCTCAGCAGCCTAATATTACAGTAAAAGTAGAAGCTCCTAAAGAAAGTGCTAAATTGGCAAAACCAGAAACTCAGCTTAAACCTGCAAGCGAAACTCCTACTATGAGAATGAAGCTTTTAGATGATATAGATGATTATGAGAAAAAACTTGTAATTACTTATGGTTTTGATAATATGCCAGAAAATACATACTATTCTAAATATAAAAGAATATTAAGAAATGCTGCTAGAATAAGTTTATTCGGCAATCTGCAGGAAGGTCTCGAAATGTTCAAACTTATAAGAGATCAAAATATACCTGATGAATATAAACAAATGATAGATAAAAATATACAAGATATTACTTACTATTTAAGAGGTCTTCATAGAGTAAGAATGGAATAGTGTACAAAAAATATTTGGGATATAAAAAATAGTAATGAAAAAAATTATAAAAATTGTATTAATAATATTGATAATACCTATTATCTTTTCCTGTTCTAAAAAGAAAATATATGACAGAGAAATAGAAGCCGTTTACGATAAAAGAGATAATTCATATACTATTATTTACCCAGAATATAATAAACAATACCCTAAATATATATCATTAAAATATGGTAAATCAGTAAAAATACAAAATGGTATAATATTAACTTACAATATAGACACAGATAATATACCCATACAATTAAATATAGAAGTAAATGAAAATAATATCAAAAAAACATTTAATATAGAAAATCCTTTAGTTAATAGAAATATAAACCTTACAATATACGCCACCAATTTTAATCCTCCTTTAGAAAGAGATAAAATTGATGAGCTTTCTGTAAGTATAAAAAGTATAGGAAGTACTGACACTAAAGACACAGTAAAGATAGCAATAGCAGAAAATGAAGATAAAAGAGTTTCAAGAGAAAATATTGCCTTAATACTTCCAGAAAGCGGACATATAGCTAAAAGCAATCCTCCTTTTATAATGGTGAATAAAAGAACTACTTTTACAAGAATATCGGTATCAAAGGAACTTTCTTTTTCTTCAAGATATGAATACACATTAAGAAATAATAGTTTCTTTTCTATGACAAATCAATTAGAAAACGGTAAATGGTATATAGCATTTGACGAAAACGGAGATACAAATTTAAGAAGAGTTTATCATTTCTTTATAGATGATAGCAGTACAAAGATTATACCAATAACAAATAAAACATTTAATATAAAAAGACCATTTGTATTTATAGATAAACAGACATTTGATGTTTTATACAATTTACTATACAGGCAAAACCGTCTTCAAGCATCTACCCTACTTAGAAATATAAATGCATTCAAATTATACACATCTGCCAGTATGGGAAAATGGTCGGTTAATAATATATCGTACACAAATACTGATGATACTAATAAATTACACTTTGAAGACCTTCCTTCTCATACTATGCTTATGTCATTAAAAGCTGCATTTGAACCTAATAATAATTTATTAAAATATGAAATTAAACAGATGATAAGGGATATAGTAAACCTAGATGAAGCAAATATACCAAATTATAAAGAAACAGATGCTGTTACTATATTGGCTAATTCTCTTCTTATGCCTTTTGATTTAATGTATGATGAGTTCTCTCCAGAAGAAATAGTTTTGATGAAGCAGAAGTTTATTAAATACGGAGAGACTCTTTATAATTATATAGCTGAAAATCCTGCAGAGTATAGGAAAAAAGACACCATAAAATACGCTTCAGCATTAGGATTAATAGCTATAAATATGCTTAATGAAAATGTTAATCAGGATCAAATTAGAAATTGGCATTATTTTTCAATGAATTATATTAACGGAATGATATTTTCTATGTTTGAAAAAGACGGCAGTTTTAAATCTTCTATAAGCGAGGCATTTGACACTATTCTTCCGATACTTACATATGCATTATCATTAAAAAATGTTGGAATATTTGATGCTTTCAGTTTAGAATCTTTTAAAAATATAGGAAAATATTTATCTATAGTAGGATATCCTTCAGGATACACATTACCTATAGGATACACTGCCATAGATAACAGAAGCAAATTAAGATTTGATACTGGTGCTAGAAGTGCTGTTATGGAGCTTTTAAGTAAAATGAGTGCAAATCCATTATATAAAAATTATGCAGTATTTGCACAAAGCGAGGCTGTAAATTTAAGATATCTGCCTTATGTATTAATGTGGAATAATTATTATCTTAGAGACAATGTTCCTTCTAATCCAGAATTTCAATATGAAACATTGCTATTAAAAAAAATACAAACTGCTATATATAATGAAAATATAAAAACTCTTAATGCTCCTTATTTAGCCGTATATGCAAAGGGCAGAAATGCTGACACATCTTTTGGGCTTAATCATAATGACAGAATGAGCTTTGTTTATTATAATTATGGTGATTCTATAATTGATGAGTTAGGATATAATTTTGATACTAATAATTATGAATTATTTAAAGATGCGGATTTTCATAATGGTATATCTATAGATAATGAAAAAATAGAAGAAAATACTGGAAGCTATTCATATATAGAAAGCATAACAAATTATTACAAAATGTTTTATGCACATGCTAAAGCAAATCAGCAGTATACTTATTCTGTAAATCTCAAAAATTATGACAGAAGATTTTATTATTTAAAACCTAATATTCTAATAATAAAAGAAGATATTGAAGCTTTGCCTGACATCACTAGAGAGTACCATGTTTATGGTTATAAATATAAATGGGCGTTTAACTCAAAACTTCCTATGGTGCTTGAAAATAATAAATTTATCATAGAAGGTAATTATTCATCTACATACGTAGAAATATTATCTCAAAATGAATTAGAATATAAAGTTATTCAAACTAATATAGGAAATAATATATTATACAGAGCCGAAGTTTTTACAAAAGAAAACATAAAAAAATTTGAGCCTTGGGTAATAGTAAAGACAATGCCTAAAAATAATGTTCCTATAGCTATGAGAAGAAATATTATTAATACTAATATTACTATAAACAGCTTTACAAGCACAAATTTAAACTTTAAAGCAGGATATAAAGATTATAATATAAACATAGCAAACTACAAAAATACATCAGATAATACAAATAAAATAAACAATATAGTATATACAGAAAATAGGGAAAGTGTTATAATAAGTTCATATTAATGAAGGACTTATTAATGAATATATATATTGCTAATTCATATAAAGACTATATTGATTTTACAGCTAAACATATTCTCAATTTTTTTAGAAAAGAAACAGGAAAAAAAGAAAAATTAATATATATCCGTTTCAAGCGAATATGATACAAAAGATATTTATAAATCTATAATAGAAAATATTAAATCTTATAAAATAAATTTCAAAAATATATTTATATTTCAGCAATCTGAATATATAGGGCTTTCCCCTACTGACAAAAACAGCAAAGCATATTTTTTAAGAGAAAATCTTATATCAAAATTAGATATACCAGAAGAAAATGTTTTTTTATTTGATGGAAAGGGTGATGAATCTCAAATGGACAAACAGCTTGAAATTATAAAAAAAATAGGCAGATTTGATGTTATATGGTATTCTCTTACAGCAGATTCTACTTCTGCAGGCAATGAAAGAATGTCGTCATTATCCTCACTATTTAGAATTAAAACTTTAAGCGAACATTCTATAAGTGAAATAAAAAAAAGATTTTCAGAAGATGAGGAAGTACCTACAACGGTATTTAGTATGGGTATGGGTTTTATAAATATTGTTGATACAGTTTTGCTTACATCATCTGGTATAGAAAAATCATGTTCTTTGAGAGATTGTTTGGAATATGGAATAAGTAATTCTTCTCCTCTAAGCAAACTTCAAAAACACAGCGATGTTACTGTAATAGCTGATTATGAATCTTCTTTAAGACTTTCAAGCCAAACTGTATTTATGAAAATAGAAAAGAATATAAAATAATAAGGAGAATATATGAGAATCATTATTACAAATGAAAGCGTTTATGAATGGGCTGCTTACTACACAGTAAAATGCATATTAGATTATTCGGAAACTGATAAGCCTTTCGTATTATCTTTTCCTTTAAGATATGTTAATAAATCATACTATCAAAAACTATTATCTTTTTATAATGACAATATAGTATCATTTAAAAATATACATATAGTTTCATCTGGAGAATATATAGACTCCGACATATCGCAAAAGTATTTAGAGGATAATTTCTTAAAGTTTATAGATATACCTAGAGAGAATGTCCATTTATTTGAAAGCAATGTGGCAAACAGAAAAGAAGAAGCTAAAAGAATGGCTAATTTGATAAAAGAATTAGGAAATATAACATTATTAATAGATACATTAGCAGAAGACGGAAGTTTTCTTCTTAATACTCCAAGCTCCTCACTAGAAGGAAGTGTTAGAGATAAAAAAATAAGCGAAATAATAAGAAGCTATGAATCAAAAAAGTTTGGTATGCCGATAGAGATGTTTCCTAGAGAAGGATTTACTTTAGGTTTTGAAGAGGCTTTTAATGCTAAATATGTACTTGTAATGGCTAGCGGTTATGAAGTGTCCGATGCTTTGGCTCATTGTGTAGAGGGGGCTATTACTCAGTTCTACCCTACTTCTGTACTTCAGGAACATAAAAAACTTATAATCGTTGCTGATGAAGAGTCAAGCAGCGATTTGAAAGTAAAAACTTATAAATATGCTAAAAGTTTGGAAAGTAAAAGTCTTCACCCTAAAGAACTTATTAAAGGGCTTTATAAATCTTATTATGCTCTTACAAACATTAAAATATTTGACGGCGAAAAGTTTATAGACGGACATTGTATTGTTATAGAAAATAATGTTATAAAAAGCGTTGAAAAAGAAATAGATGTTGATGCTGTTATTACCAGAATAGATTTAGGAGGAAAAATAGTTGCTCCAGGATATATAGACTTGCAGGTTAATGGTATAGGCGGATATGATATTAATGCCTCTCCTACTGTTGAAACATTAAAAAATATGAATGAAGTTTGTCAAAGATACGGCTGTACTTCATATTTGCCTACAGTAATTACTAACAGTGATGAATATATGATAAAAATTATAGACTTATTCAATAATATAGAGGATCTATCTGTAATGGGGGTATTAGGAATACATTTTGAAGGTCCTTATATATCGCATGAGAAAAGAGGTATACACAATGAGAAGTTTATAAGAGAGCCTAATATTGAAATGATAAAAAAAATCAATGCATCAAAATGTGTAATGGTTACTGTAGCTCCAGAAATGGTAAAAGGAGAAGTTATAGAAGCATTTGCTATGGGAGGAAAAGTAGTATCTGTAGGACATACAAACGGCACATACAATGAAATAAAAGAAAAAATACCTTATGGAATAACTTTTGCCACACATTTATTTAATGCTATGCGTCCTTGGGGTTCAAGAGAGCCCGGTGCTGTAGGAGCGGTACTTGAAACTAAAGACATGTACGCTGGTTTAATATGCGATGGTGTGCATTGTGATTTTGCTTCAGTAGAGCTTGCATACAAATTAAAAACAGGTCATATATGTATAGTTACTGATGCTATAGCTCCTGCTGCTGCTCCAGAGATAAAAGAATATATTTGGGCTGGTAAAAAAATACATAGAGACGGCAACAGGCTTATTGATGATAACGGTACTTTGGGAGGCTCTTCTATTACTATGAGTCAATCTGTAAGAAATGTAGTTAATCATGTAGGTGCTGCTGTAGAAGAGGCTTTGAAAATGGCTTCGCTTTATCCTGCTAAAGTTATGGGCATAGATGACAAATACGGCAGAATAAAAGAAGGTTATATTGCCGACTTAGTGATACTAGATGAAAACCTAATAGTAAAAGGTGTGGTATTTAAAGGAAACTACAAAGAGTATAATTATGACCATGAATGGGTGACACATGCTTAAATAAAAAATTAATATAAATATTTATAAAAAGGCTTTGATTAAATATATTTTAGTTAAAGCCTTTTATAAATTTAAAAAAATGATATAATGACAAAATGAAATTAACAATAAATAATTTTTCCAAAATAAAAAAGGCTGATATACAACTAAAAGGTATAACAGTAATATGCGGTGAAAATAATACAGGAAAAAGTACTGTAGGAAAGATTTTATTCTCTATTTTTGATTCTAATAAAGATAAATATCTTAAAATAGAAGAAGAATTATTATTTGAATTTCAATTAATATTTTTAAAAAACTCTATAGATATTACAGCACATAATAAGTATTTATATAATAGAATTATTGAAAAATTAGATCTTATTCTAAAAGAAATAAATTATTTTAAAGATACAAAAAATATATCTATTGAATTTATAAAAAAATATTTTCAAAGAAATATTTGACCATAATTTTTATGATTTTTTTAGAAAAAACTTCGGAAAATAAAAATATAGAAACTTATGATAATATTATAAATAATATTTCAAATGATGCAGAAAAAACATTAAAAAATTCATATAGAAAAATAATGCAGGAAGTAAGTAAAAGATATTTTAATGAAATATTTAAAAATCAAATAAACAATTTGTACCATAGAGAAAGTACAGCATCATTAGAACTAGAAATAAAAAACAAAAAAATGAATATAGACTTTAAAAATAATGAATGTATAAAATTTGAAGAGGAATTTGATATTATTAACAATATTTACTATATGGATAATCCGTTTATATTAGATAAAATTAACGGTACAGAAAATAAATACAGCCTTATAGATAAAAAATTAATTGCTTCTCTTACAAAAGATTATACTGAAAACATGTATGAAAATATTTTCAGTGCTGTAAAAAATAATGATATAATGAAAAATTTAGAAAAATTATTAAAAAATATAACTATTGGAGAAATAATAAAAAATAATGGAGTTTACTATCTAAAAGAAGATAATATTGATATAGTATTTGAAAATTTATCCGCAGGATTAAAATCATTTATAATTATAAAAATGCTTCTATCAAATACATCTCTAAAAGAAAATGATATTCTAATATTAGACGAGCCTGAAATACATCTACACCCAAAATGGCAATTAATATACGCTGAGTTAATAGTATTACTTAATAAGTATTTAAATCTAATTGTTATAATAACAAGCCATAGCCCTTATTTTGTAGATGCTATAAACAGATATGCTAAACTACATGAAATAAATAATAATACTAATTTTTACTTATCAGAATTAGAAAAAGATAATAAGAATACAATTATTAGTAATGTAAATGAAAACATTGATTTAATATATAAAAAAATGTATGAACCTATAGAAATATTAAACAATATGAAATACGACGAAGATATAGAATAATGAAAAATGAAATTATAAAAGATATAAAACAGATAATATCTAATTTTATACAAAGCAGAGAAATAAATAATTTAGAAAATACTATCAATATAACTTCGTATTCGCCTTCAAATGATGAATATATGACAGATGCTGATAATATTGTAATTAATGGTGATATTTTGAAAGATATTTATAACAGTAAATATAATTTTAATAACAGACCAAAATCTGCAGATGCTGTTTATAAATTTGAAAATGGAAATATATACATAATAGAATTTAAAAATGGTAAAATAAATAATAAAGAAAAATTAGATATTTTTAAAAAAGCTTATGATACATTTTTAATGCTGCTTGATATAGGAATAATAAAAAATTTAAATTATTCAAGAAACTATCTGACATATATAGTTGTTTATAATAAATTAAAAAATGATGAGCCTAACAAAGATAATATTTATAAATATTTTGCTAAAAATGCTTTGACTTATAAGGAATATAAATTTAAAGATTTAAATACTTTGCAAGAAATATTATTTAAAGAGTCATTTGCCTGTACAAAAGAGAATTTTAATGAATATATAATACCTGAACTTAATAAAGAACAAAATTAATAAAAAATAAACTTTAATTAAATATAAACTTGACTAAAAATTATATTTATGTTATGATAACAAAACTATTTGAGAAAATATATAGTTATGGAGAGATGCCCGAGAGGCCGAAGGGAGCAGTTTGCTAAACTGTCGTAGGCAACCCCTACCGCGGGTTCGAATCCCGCTCTCTCCGCATCGGTTTATATATGATTAAAAAAATTTCTATTATATTCCTAGCTGTTTTTATGGCAGCACTTTCTCAGGAAACAAATGATAACACAATAACTAATCAAATAATTACTAATGAAAAT
Organism: Brachyspira sp. G79; assembly: GCF_002379365.1. Lineage (GTDB taxonomy): Bacteria > Spirochaetota > Brachyspiria > Brachyspirales > Brachyspiraceae > Brachyspira. The sequence continues at coordinate 946,297 of NZ_JQIU01000008.1, forward strand.
ATACAAAATACAGAAACAAACTTTTTCAATGCTCAGCTAAACAATACAAACAATATTAATGAACCTGCTATACTTCAGGATATTAGAAATATAGAAAACAGAGCCCAAGTAAGTAATGGCTGGATGTTTTTTAAAGCTATTATTGGTTTTATAGTTACTTTAGTTGGAATATATTTAGTATTTATGTATATGAAAAATAAATCGAAAAAAGTTTCTGGTTCCTCTGAAATCATAAAAGTACTTGCCACTACTCCATTAGCACCTAACAGATATGTTTCTATAATAGAAATTGTTGATGATATGTATTTAGTTTCTATATCAGATCATAATATTAATATGCTTTCAAAAATTGAAGATAAAGAAACTAAAGATCAAATTAAAATGATGTATATTAACTCTAAAAATAATATTGTAGATGACAGCTTTAAAAATATTTTAAATCAAACACTTTCTGTATTCAAGCAACCAAAGATGAAAGAAAAAGACCCACTTAAAACTACTTCTGAAATAAGAGAAAGACTTCATGATCTTAACTCGAATAATCCTACCAATAAAGAAGATACTCAGAAATAAAAATTAATACACAATATATATAATAATAAAACCTAAATTATTAATTGATATTTTATTCAAATGATTTATTATATTTGCAATTAAATATTTTGATAAAGGAATATTCATGGATGATATTTTGAATTTAATGAAAGATTTAACTAATGCATTCGGACCTTCTGGTTTTGAAGATGATGTTATAAAAGTGATAATAAAAAACACAGCATTTATAGATAATGAAAGAGATTCTATTAATAATCTTTATTTAGGATTAAACAAAATAGATAAAAATAAACCTATAGTAGGTTTAGACTGTCATATAGATGAATTAGGATTTATGGCAGAACATATTAATGATAATGGCACAATATCTTTTATACCATTAGGAGGCTGGCATATACCTAATATAGTATCAAACTCTGTAGTAATAAAATCTTCAAGCGGAGAATATGTAAAAGGAGTGATAGGTTCAAAACCTCCGCATTTTATGAGTGAAGAAGATAAAAGAAAACTTCCTTCATTAAAAGATATGTATATTGATGTTGGAACTAGAAGTAAAAATGAAACTGAAGAAGTATTTGGTATACAAATAGGAGACCCTATAGCTCCTGATGTTGATTTCAGATATGATGACAGAACAAAAAGTATATGTGCTAAGGCAATAGACAACAGAGTTGGAGCTTTATGTGTAATAGAAACTTTAAGAGCTTTAAAAGATGAAAAACTAGATGTTAATTTGGTTGGAATGATGACAGCTCAGGAAGAAGTAGGTGCTAGAGGTGCTGCTGTAGCTTCTAATAAAGTAAAGCCAGACTTAGTTATAGTATTTGAAGGCTCTCCAGCAGATGATACATTTTATTACGGAGATAGAGCTCATGGTGCTATAGGAAAAGGCTCTCAGCTTAGAGTAATTGACGGCGGTATGATTACCAATCCTAGATTAAATAAATACACAATAGATATAGCTAAAAAAAATAATATATCTCATCAAATTATTGTACGTGAAAAAGGTTCTACCAATGGAGCTGTTTATCATAAAACTAATTTAGGTGCACCAAGTGTGGTGTTAGGTGTAGCAACAAGATATGCTCATAGTCATTACTGCTATGCTTCTTATGATGATATAATAGCCTCTATTAACATTGCTAAAGAATTGATAAAAACTCTAAACAAAGAAAAGATAAAAGAATTTTAATAAAATGTAATTAAATAATAAAATGGTATTATGCTGTAAAAAACATAGTACCATTTTTTATATATTTATTTTTTTACTATATCTCTAAACTTCGAAACATCAAACATTCTTGTAGTTTTGCTTTTTTCTAAAGAAGCACGTACTATTAGCATATCAGCATCAAGTAAATTATCATAAACATAATCTGGTTTTAAAACTATTGAGCTCAATCTGTCTTCACTAGCTTTGCAGTCTAAATTATCAGGCAAATCATTATCAAATCTAAAAAATGTTTTATGATGAGCAAATACAAAATCTTTACTGTTCCAATATATTATTATTTCTTTATTTTGATTTTCTTTATTTATTTTTATAATTAAGTATGTATCCTCACTCCAAGATGATAATTTGTATGCTAATAATTTATAAATATAGTAATTATCATCTTCTAAAACTTCCCAGTCATTTTTTTTTATTTGATATACATTAGGATCCATTATATCTTTATCGTCCATATAAACCCTCCGATACACTATTAATATTTATTATCATATAGTTATATTTACTTTATACTATATTTTTAATTAAAAGTAAACCTTTTCATATATATTTTTCTTATTTTATTTTTATCTTTATATCCGTAATATACGCATGATATAATACCATTATCTTCAACACACCAAGGATATCCGCAGTCTGTACTTTTCATAGAAGAATCTATTATAATCTCTTCATTTAAGGCTTTATAATTAATTTTTTCTATTATATCATCTATATCATCAGTATTATCAAGTAAAATAGCTCTTATACCATACAGCTTTAATCTGTATCCGTAAGTAAGAAGAAGTTTACCATTACTTAAAATTAGAGGATTTAACGGGTAGCCTTTTATATTAGTCGATATTGGGTTTGAAAAAGTTTTCCCTTCATCTTTTGAATAGCTTATAGATGTAAAAGCATATTCATTATTAATATGCGTTCTTATGAAAGCTATAACATTATTTTTATAATTGAAAAGAGAAGGTTCAACATATTCTATTTTTGACTTTTTTCTATTTATTTTTCTTAAATCAGTTTCAGCTAAAAAAGTTTTAAGTTTCCAATTAATTAAATCTTTACTAGAAATAATATAACACTGATATTTAAAATTATTTTTATTTATATTTTTTTTGTATGCGTATATTGGAGCAAGTACTTCATTGTTATTTAATTTACACATACTGCCTCTAACCGCAAAGTTTTTCATTATATCATTCTCATTATTTATTTTTATAATATAAGGACTCGAAAAAGTTTCTCCATTATCATAGCTTATACATACACCTATTCCAGAAAGTAATGCTATAGTGCTGTCATATTCTATAAAAGTATAATCTTTGAATAATTCTTTTTCATTAATTGGGTGAAATGTATATCTGAAATAGTATGCCATTATAGTTTTATCATCTATTCTAAAAAGCTGGGCATCTTGTTTTGCAGCTTCATCATCTTTAGCAAATTCAAATATTCTCTCTACCCTATTTTTATTAATAACAGCAAGCATTGATTTGCTTAATGAATGAAGATGAGAATAATGTTTTTTATTTTTGGTGCTAGTCTAAAACTTACTAAATATTTATTATTATCAAGTTTGATAATACTAGGAAAAGCAGGATATAAATTTCTATCTTCAAAAATTATAATTTCATCTAAAATATTTATTTTCATAATAAAGCCTCAAATTTATATATAATAATTTTCGGTATAAGAATAGACTTGCTATAAAACTAAATCAATAAAGATTTATAATGTTTTAAACTTAAGATTTTGATAGTTCATAATATATACTTAAGCAAAAGTACATATAACATCTTTTATAAAACTGTAAAATTTCTATGCTGCACAAATATTATATAAACAAAAAATTAATAATTACATACTAAAATATTTTTTAAAACATAGTATTCTTTAACAAATTTTTTATTAAGTATATTGACAATTTTTATAATTTGATATATCTTGTTTTTTTAGATTACTATATATAATAATTATTGGAGAAGTGTTATGGATATATCTAAAAGAATTCAAAGATTAAAAGTTTCGCCTGTTAGAAAATTGAACCCTTATGCAGAAGATGCTGTAAAAAGAGGAATTAAGATTTACCATCTTAATATTGGTCAGCCAGATATAGAAACTCCTAAGATATTTTTTGAAGCAATTTCTAAATATAACGGTACAACTCTCAGATATGAGCATTCAAGAGGATTGGCTTTGCTTATTGATAGAATACAAAAATATTATGAAAAATTAGGTATTCATTATGATGTAGAGGATATAGTTATCACTAGCGGAGGTTCTGAAGCTATATCTTTTGCTATGCTTGCTATATTTGATGAGGGAGATGAGATATTAGTTTCTGAGCCTTTGTATGCTAATTACAAAAGTTTCTATGATGTATTTGATATTAAATACAATGCTGTTAGAACTTATGCTGAAGACGGTTTCCATTTGCCTAGCCGCGAGGAAATAGAAAAACATATAACTCCTAAAACTAAAGCATTTATGCTTGCAAATCCTTCTAATCCTACAGGTGTTGTGTACACTAAAAGAGAGATGGACGATATAGCATACATAGTAAAAAAATATGATTTGTTTTTGATAAGCGATGAAGTTTACAGAGAGTTTGTTTATGGAGACAGAACAGCAATTAGTTTTGGTACTTACAAAGATATAGAAGAAAATGTTGTTATAATAGACTCCATATCAAAAAGATTCTCTGCATGTGGAGCTAGAATAGGCTGTCTTATAAGTAAAAATAAAAAATTAATGACTGCAGTATTCAGAGAATGTCAAGCAAGACTTTCTCTTCCTACTTTGGATATGCTTGGAGCTGTTGCTTTGTATGAACTTCCAGATCATTATTTTGACGCAGCTTTAAAAGAGTATGATTACAGAAGAAGAATTATATTTGAAGAGCTTAATAAAATGGAAGGTGTTATTGCAAGAGAACCTGAAGGAGCTTTTTATGTACTTGCAAAACTTCCTGTTAAAAATGCTGAAGATTTCATAATATGGCTTTTGAAAGATTTTAATATTAATGGAGAAACTGTTATGTTTGCTCCTGCTGAAGGTTTCTATGCAACTGAAGGCTTGGGTAAAGATGAAGTTAGAATTTCTTATGCTTTAGATTCTAATGATTTGAAAAAAGCTATGAATATATTAAAAGAAGCATTGATTAAATATAAAGAAGTAGAAAAATAAGTATTATTTACTTTTTTATAATAAAATATTAATAATCTTAATAAAAAGAGAGCTGTTTTTTATGGCTCTCTTTTATTATATCTTTTATTATTTTATAAAATAAAAGCTAATACCTTTATTAAAAAAGATATTAGCTGTAATAATAGTTTGATTGTTTTTATATTTTTTTCAAAATCATTATACTAAAAAATTATCATATATCTTTCTCATCAATGCCCAAAGCTTTAAGTACACCTAATCCGTAGGCTTTGTCCACATTCATACAATTTTTAACATGTCTTAATTTTACTTCTTTAGTAACGCCGTTCATATCTCTTGCCGTGTTTTCAAATAATACTTTTTTCTGCTCATCAGTCATAAGATTAAATAAAGCTCTTGCATCAGTATAGTAATCATCATCATCTTCTCTGTAATCATATCTGAAAGCATCACCATAAAGTTTTAGAGGAGGCTCAGCATACTCTTTTTGCTCTTTCCATTCACCCTGAGAGTTTGGTTCATATTCTACTTTAGAGCCATTATTAGAATCTACTTTCATATATCCGTCTCTATGATAAGTATTAGCTTTAAACTTAGGAGCATTTACTGGTATGCTTGAATAATTAACGCCAAGTCTATATCTTTGAGTATCAGTATATGAGAATAATCTTCCTTGAAGCATTCTGTCTGGAGAAAAACCAATTCCCGGAATTATTGTAGAAGGACTGAATGCTGACTGTTCTACTTCTGCAAAATAATTTTCAGGATTTCTATTTAATTCTAAAACTCCTACATCAATTAAAGGATATTCTTTCTGAGACCAAGTTTTAGTTAGATCGAATGGATTTCTTTTGCTTGCATTAGCTTGTTCTTCTGTCATTATCTGAATCTTCATATTCCATCTTGGATAATCTCCTCTTTCTATAGCTTCAAATAAATCTTTTTGAGAGCTTTCTCTGTCTTTTGCTATTACTGCTGCTGCTTCTTCATCAGTAAGATTTTTAATGCCCTGCTGAGTTTTGAAATGGAATTTTACCCAAAATCTTTTATTATCTTTATTTATAAAACTATAAGCATGACTGCTGAAACCATGCATATATCTGTAGCTATAAGGTATTCCTCTGTCACTCATATCTATTGTTATTTGATGAATAGCTTCAGGCAAAGAAGTTAAAAAATCCCATTTATTCTGAGCACTTCTCATATTTGTTTTAGGGTCTCTTTTTACAGCATGATTTAAATCTGGGAATTTTAAAGGGTCTCTAAAATAAAATACTGGAGTATTATTCCCTACCAAATCCCAGTTTCCTTCTTCTGTATAGAATTTAATTGCAAATCCTCTGATATCTCTCTCGGCATCTGCAGCTCCCCTCTCTCCAGCTACTGTAGAAAATCTTACAAATAAATCAGTTTTCTTTCCTATTTCAGAAAATATTTTTGCTTTGGTATACTGTGTTATATCATGTGTAACTGTAAATGTACCGTATGCCCCAGAACCTTTTGCATGCATTCTTCTTTCTGGTATTACCTCTCTATCAAAATGTGCCATCTTCTCCATAAACCATACATCTTGAAGAAGCATAGGTCCTCTAGGTCCTGCTGTAATTGAGTTTTGATTGTTTTCAACTGGAGCCCCAAATTCAGTTGTTAATTTTTTATCAGACATATTAAAATCTCCTTATTGATATTAATTACTAATAAATATATTATACTAAATAATATATATTATTTCAAGACTTAATCATAATTTTTTTATTATTTTATATTTTAATATGAAACTTTTTTAATATTTATACGTCTAATATATCAAACAGATATATGATTATATATTTTGGAGGTTTGTGTTAAATTAAAAGCATATTTATTTTAATATGCCTTCGCTTAAAACTTTTGAATGACATATTTATAAAAGTTTTACAGTGTTGTACAATATTAAAACGGATAAAACTGCTTTATAGTAGTATACTGCAGTTTTATCCAAAATTATTATTTAATTTTTAATGACGCTGTTTGAAAATATTTCAATAAATAATTATATAAATTTTATTTTTAGCAATTTTTTATAGGGAACTTTTTATAGATTTATACGTCTAATATGTTAAATAAAGCTGATTTATAAAATTAAATCGTTTTAGAGGTTTATGTTAAATTTTTAAAGGAGGTTATTTTTGCTTAATACTTTTAATGATGTAAACTAAATTTCATGATTTTAAAGTGTTATGCATATAAAGCTGCTTTGAACATTTTGGAGGTTTATGCGGTTCAAAGCAGCTTTAGTTTGTTTTTATTTGATTAATAAATGCTTACCTTATAAAAAAGCCTATATAAAATTATTATATAGGCTTTTTATTTTTCAAGTATATTTTTTTAAGGCACATTTATACTAGCAAGCAAGTTTTCTATTATCATATCGCTATTAATATTTTCTGCCTGTGCTTCATAGCTTATGCTTATTCTATGCCTTAATATTTCATAAGCAACTGCTCTTATATCTTCTGGCATAACAAATCCCCTTCCCTGCATCATAGCATTAGCTTTTGCTGCTTTTGTAAGGTATATTCCAGCCCTTGGAGAAGCACCGTATTCTATATATTCACTTTGAAGTTTATATTCTTTTGGATTTCTAGTGGCGTCTATAATATTAACTATATAATCAATTAATCTTTCTTCTATATGTATTTGATTAGCCAATTTTCTTAATTTTTCTATAGTTTCTATAGTAGTTATTGATTTTAATTCTTCTGGTTTTGAAGAAGACATATTTTTTATAATAGTTTTCTCTTCGCTTTTAGTAGGGTATTTTACTATTACTTTGAGCATAAATCTGTCAACTTGTGCTTCTGGTAATGGATAAGTACCTTCCTGTTCTATAGGGTTTTGAGTTGCAAGTACCAAAAATACATCGGGCAGCTGATAAGTAGTATCTCCTATAGTAACCTGATGTTCACCCATAGCCTCTAAAAGAGCAGACTGTACTTTAGCAGGCGAACGGTTTATTTCATCTGCCAATATTATATTTGAAAATATTGGTCCTTGTTTTGGTACAAATGCCGAGTTTTTTATATCGTAAATTTCTGTTCCCACAATATCAGCAGGAAGTAAATCGGGTGTAAACTGTATTCTTTTGTAGCTTGCATCTATAGTACTTGCCAATGATTTTACAGTTAAAGTTTTAGCAAGCCCAGGTACTCCTTCTAATAATACATGCCCATCACATATAATACCCAAAAGAAGTTTGTCTATCATATTTTCCTGACCAATTATTACTTTTTTTATTTCGCTTTTTATAGCCTGCACAACATCAAGTGCCATTTTTGAGGCTTCAGAAATAGCCTGCAAAGAATTATTTTCTGTCATGTCAACTTCCTATTTTATAGTTTTTTTTATTTTCAAATGCTTTTTTATTAAAATTATGCTGTTCTTTTATAAACTTAAATATTAAAAAAGCTATAAGAATTATAACAACCCATTGCCCTATCATAATTAATATAAACCAAGAACTGAAGACCCTTATATTATATTCTTTAATTAATTGTTCCTGAGGCACTAAACTATTTCCTCTTTCTACGTTATAGTATGCAGCTTCTAGTTCAGGTATTTTTAATTTTCCTTTTCTAATGGGTTTAAGTGTATAAGTTATTTTATAATTCATAGTAGGAACTTCATTATCTTTATGTATAGTTTCCATTTCTATTTCTTTATTAATAACTTCAAAATCACTTATAGCATTTTCATTAATGCCAGACGGTTTGAACTTACCAGCATCTCCAGTATAAAGGAGAGAATATTCTATATTTTCCCATTCATACATACTTTTTTTATTAACTTTATCCTCCACTATTACTATAGAATATAATAGTGCATTTGCTGTTATCATTATTAAAAAAATATAGTATTTAATCATTGAAGTAGATTATATAAAAATGTAAAAAAAGTCAATAGTTATCTTCTAAACTTATTAAAATCCAAAGTGTATGACAATGATACACCTATACCAAAATAAAATCCGCTTGCAAGCTGTTCCAAATAAGGAGTAAAGTTTAATGAAAGACTTGCATCGCTGTTAAGTACAAGATAAAGTCCTAATCCCAAATGATTAAGATATAAAAATGCACTATTATAGAAATCATAGGCTATATGATACTCTAAATATATACCAGCAAGAGAAAATCCGAATAAAGCTCCAGGGTATACTCCTAAAGCCATTTTAAGCCTTAAAGATTCTACTACGCCTCTAGGATCATTAAAATACATAGGAACTTCTAAGTTGGCATACATAGTTAAAAAATCTCCTAATCCTATTAAATAATGTATTTGAGGATTAAGACCAAATTTTTGTTTTGATGAGCCTGGGAATAATACTTCAACAGCTCCTATAAAGCCATTAAAAAACTGAAATCTAGGCATTATTGAAAACTGGGGCTCTCCTTCTACACCAACACCTAATTCTGGAAGATACGTCATAGGAAGTACTCTTGCAAATATATCAAAGTTTCTAAGTATTCCGAAGTTAATCATAATAGGACTTGATAATGTATATTTTTTAGTACCTATTCTATCATTATTAACATAAATAGTACCGCCCAAACGCAATGCACCTGTCATTCCAGTGTACATCTTATATGGAAAAGAATAAGCCAATGCTGATAATACAGACATTAAAATAAATGTAAAAATTAATCTTCTCATATATTAAAAATCTTCCATAGTATTTATATACTTATAATACACTTAATACAAAAAAATATCAATAAATAATATTAATAAATAAATTATTATAACTATTAGAAATATAGTATGTTATTAGTCCTAAATTTGACTTTTAAAAAGTATATGGTATAATGTAATTAAGTTCATCGGAGGACTTATTGGAAATAGAAAATACCAAAGGTTGGATAAGATGTCTAATTATTAGATTTCTTTTCCAGCCTTTTATTTTTTTGTAAGGGTTTATTTTATGGATATTCTAAAAACGGATGTGAAAAAAATATTTTTTAAGTATTTGTATGCAAGTTTCGGAAGTGCTTTAATAGCTGCTATTTATTCTATAGTAGATGTTGCTATGGTTGGTCAGTACGAAGGTGATAATGGAGCTGCTGCTTTGGCGGTATTTGCTCCTATATGGAATATAATATACAGCATAGGAATGTTATTTGGTATAGGAGGTTCTGTTCTTTTTAGTAAGGCAAGAGGCTCTGGAGAACATGAAAAATCAAATATTTTCTTTACTTCTTCATTCATTGCTCTATCAATAGTCATATTTATAATTTGGGTTTTATCAATAGTATTTGAAGATAATATACTTTATTTTTTCGGTGCTGATGATGTGCTTTTAAGATTGGCTAAAATATATTTTCTTCCTATAAAAATAATCCTTCCTTTATTTGCTTTCAGTCAATTTTTTGCTGCGTATCTTAGAAATGATAATGCCCCTATGAAAGCTACTATTGCTGTTATGGCTGGCGGAATATTTAATATATTTGGTGATTACTTTTTTGTATTTGTATGCGATATGGGTATATTCGGTGCTGGTCTTGCCACCGCTATAGGACAGGTTATTACTGCTTTAATTTTAATATCTCATCTATTTACAAAAAAGAATACTTTAAAATTTGTAAAAGTAAATAAATTATTTTCATTATCAAAGAATATAGTATCAATTGGTTTTTCTACGTTTTTTATAGATATAGCAATGGGAATACTTGCTTTAATGTTTAATAATCAGATAATGAAATATTTTAACTCTTCAGCATTGGCAGTGTACTCTGTAATAATTAATATTAATATATTAGTTCAGTCATCAGCTTATGCAATAGGACAAGCAGCACAGCCTATAATATCTGCTAATCTTGGAGCAGGCAATATGAACAGAATAAAATCTGCAGTGAAATATGGTATATTTACAGCTTTAATATTGGCAATAGTTTCTACTTTATTTACATACTTTAATACTGACTTCTTAATGAAAGCATTTATGAAGCCTTCAGATGAAGCTTTGAGTATATCAAAAAATATTATGAGAGCTTATTTTATATCATTCTTAATACTCCCATTTAATATATATGCCACATACTATTTTCAGGCTATAATGAAACCAGCTTATTCATTTATAATTGCAATATTGAGAGGTCTTATAATAAGCGGTATTTTAATATTTGTAATGCCTTTAATATTTGCAAAAGAGAGTATATGGTATGTTATGCCTATTACAGAAGTTTTAACTTTTATAGTAACAGCAGTATTTTTTATAAAATATAGAACTTTAAAATAATTATATATTTTATAGAAATAATTATTAAATAGAATATAATTATTTAATATAAACATTGTAAAAAGGAGATTTAAGTAAATGAAACTTTTAGATAAAAAAATAGCACTAGTAACATCAGCAACCAGAGGTATAGGTTTAGCATGTTCAAAAAAACTAGCTGAAAATGGAGCAAAGGTTTATTTAGCTGTAAGAAGACTTGATGCAGGTAAGAAAATAGTCGATGAAATTATAAAAAATGGCGGAGAGGCTGACACGGTATATTTTGATGCTTCTAAAGAAGAAACTTTTACTTCTATGATTGAAGAGACAGTAAAAAAAGAAAATAGAATAGATATACTAGTTAATAATTTCGGTACTACTGATACTAATAAAGATTTTGATTTAATTAACGGTGATACTGATGCATTTTTTAATATAGTTAATGAAAACTTAAAAAGTGTTTATCTTCCTTCAAAGGCTGCTGTTAAGCATATGATTAATACTGGCGGAGGAAGTATAATTAATATTTCTTCAGTAGGCGGCATATTTCCAGATATGTCAAGACTAGCATACGGCATATCAAAATCGGCAATCAATTTTCTTACAAAAAATATTGCTGTTCAGTATGCAAGACAAAATATAAGATGCAATGCTGTACTTCCTGGCTTTGTTGCAACTGATGCTGCTATGGAAAATATGTCAGAAGATTTTTTGAAATTGTTTTTAAAAAATGTTCCATTAAACAGACCAGCAGAGCCTGAAGATATTGCTAATGCAGTACTTTTCTTTGCAAGCGATTATTCATCATTTATAACAGGTGAAACTATGCCCGTAGCAGGAGGATTTGGTCTTCCTTCACCTATGTATAGTCAGTATATGGATATGGGCGGAAAGAAAGGATAATATTTTTTTACATTATGAACTTATTTACATTTTTACTTATTAAAGTATAATAATTTTTTAATATTTAGTAATTTAGTAAAAAGGCAAATCAATTTATGAGTAATAAGATAAATAAGATATACATAGGCTATCCGCCATTTGAAAGCGACAGAGGAGTAGCATTATTATCTCAAAATAGACAATTTCAATGGTTTAAAAGCCCTACATATATTTACCCAGTAGTACCAGCTACTGCAGCAACTATGATAAAAAATGCGGGTTATGATGTGGACTTTGTTGATGCCATTGCTAGAAATATGACAACTGAACAATGGTATAAATATTTAGATGAGAAAACTCCAGATTTATTATTTTTTGAGGTAAAAACCCCTGTTATATATAAGGCTTGGAAAATAGTTAATGACTTGAAAGCTAAATACCCAAATATGATAGTGGTTATTGCTGGAGACCATGTTACCGCTATGCCAGAAGAGACTATGAATAACTGCAAAGTTGATTATTTATTAATGGGCGGGGATTATGATTTTCTTCTTTTAAACTTAATAGAGCATCTTAATGGAAAAACTCAGTTAGAAAAAGGTATATATTATAGAGAAAATAATAGTATAAAAAATACAGGATTTTTTGAATTAAGACATGATTTAAAAAGCCTTCCATTTATAGACAGAGATTTAACTCAGTGGCAGAGATACGCATATGATAATGGCAACTTCAAAAGAATACCAGGTACTTATATAATGGCTGGAAGAGACTGCTGGCATCATAGATGTACTTTCTGCTCTTGGACTGGTATATATACAAATTTCCGTGCAAGAACTGCTGAAAATGTGGTTGATGAGGTGGAGTTTCTTTATAATAAATATAATATTAAAGAGATAATGGACGATACAGGCTGTTTTCCAGTAAAAAAATGGCTTAATGATTTTTGTAATTTTATGATAGATAAAAAGCTAAATAAAAAAGTTAATATAGACTGCAATATGCGTTTTGGGGCATGTAATGAAGATGAGTACAGACTTATGAAAAAAGCTGGATTTAGATTTTTATTATTTGGTTTGGAATCGGCAAGTCAGAATACATTGGACAAACTTAAAAAAGGAAATAAGGTTGAAGAGATACTTCCATCTTGTAAGGCAGCATCAAATGCAGGACTTTCTCCTCATGTAACTGTAATGCTTGGCTATCCTTGGGAAACTGAAGAGGATATTGAGAAAACTTATGAGCTTACTAAAAAACTTCTTCTTAAAGGTTATGCTAAAACTATGCAGGCTACAATTATAATACCTTATCCTGGAACAGAGTTATTTAATCAATGTAAAAAAGAAAATTGGCTTACTACAGAAAATTGGGAAGATTATGATATGCGTAAAGCTATAATGAAAACTGATGTAGGCGAAGAGGAAATAAAAGAATGGGTACAAAAACTTTATAATCTAAGTTTTACTCCGCAGTTTTTAATGCATAAAGTATTATCTATAAGAGATTTGGACGATATTAAATATTATTTAAGGGCTTTCAAAAAAGTATCATCTGGACACTTAAAAGATTTTGCCTAATAGTATTTTTATTTTTATAAAATAAATAAACCTGCAGTATTAAACTGCAGGTTTTTGTGTTATGTAGTATCTAAAAAATATGGAACTTGTTTTTAATTCATATATATATCACTAGGTATAGTAAGTCCCAATCTATTTATCATATTTGTATTTACAACAAAATTGTAGCTGTCAACTGTTTCAATAGGTATGTTTTTTATATCTTTGATGCCTTCCAAAACTTCTATTGCTTTTTTAGCAGTAAGAACTCCCATATCATAATAATTAACAGAATATGTTACAGTGCCTCCTATTTTTGTCATACTAGCATCAGCACATATAACTGGAAGTTTTTCGCTTTCTTCTATCATAGCAACATTTGCCATACTGTTTGCTATTATATTATCAGTAGGTGAAAATATAGCATCAACTTTATCTGCTGCACTTATCATCATCTGCTGTATTTCATTTGCATTTGCAACTGTTAGATCTATATATTCAAGTCCTAGTGAATCCAATTTCTCTTTTGCTAATTTTATCTGATATAATGAATTAATTTCGCTTGAACAGTATAAAAGTCCTATTTTTTTGGCATTAGGAAGTAATGTATGCATGAGTTCTATTTGTTTTTCTATAGGAGGGAGATTTATGGTGCCTGTTACATTTACATTAGGTTTATTGAGATTGGTGACTAATTTTGCCCCTATTGGATCTCCTATTCCCGAAGCTATTATTGGTATGTCTTTGGTGAGATTTACAGCCGACTGAGCTGCAGGAGTACCTATTGCTATTATGATATCGCTTTTATCATTAACAAATTTTTGTGCTATAGTATTACAGTTTGCGGTGTCCCCCTGAGCATTTTTATAGTCTATTACTATTTTTTTATTGCTGTTATTATAGTATTTATTAAGTTCATCTTCTATTCCCTTATATATCAAATCTAATGCCTCATGTTCTATCATCTGGCTTACACCTATCTTTATTACCTTATCATTTGAGGCGTTTGTCTTTTTATCATTTTCATGCCTGCTTATACCAAATGCTCCTACTAATACAAATACTGCTATTAATATAAAAATTATAATATGATTTTTTTTCATTGTTATTTCCTTTATTAAAATATTTAAGTATATATAATTACTTTATATAGTAATATTACTATATAAAGTAATATTTGTCAATACTGTTTGTAGTAATTTTTTTTATTTTTATTCATTTTTTATTGATATATTATAAAATTATTATATGATTATGATATTATAATAAAGCAGGCTATATAATTTTATGAAAATACTATTAATAAAACAAACTTCTTTAGGCGATGTTCTACATATGACACCTGTTATAAGGGCATTAAAGAAATGGAAGGCTGACTGTCAAATAGATGTAGTAACAGATAAAAGAGCATTAGGTATATTAGAGAACAATCCTTATATAAACAGATTATATGTTTTGGATATATACAGATATGAAAATGAGATATTTAAATCTCCTTTATTATTTTTTTCTACTATAAGAGAGTTTATTTCTCATATAGCAGAAGTAAGAAAAGAGAGTTATGATATAGCTATGGATTTGCAGGGACTTGAAAGAAGCATAATATTTTTATATTTATGTCATGCTAAAAAGAAATATGCTAAGGGAAAATGGTTTGGAGTAAAAAGTA
Source organism: Brachyspira sp. G79 (assembly GCF_002379365.1). GTDB lineage: Bacteria > Spirochaetota > Brachyspiria > Brachyspirales > Brachyspiraceae > Brachyspira. Next base: position 961,599 of record NZ_JQIU01000008.1, read on the forward strand.
ATTATTATAAGGATATAAATGCTATAGAAGGACTTATATCTTTTTTGAAGTTTATTGATTGCCCTGATGACGGTACTGACTTGGACTATTTTTTACCTGACACTATAGAAGCTGATTTTAATAAAAAAACAGAACATATAAAATACAGCATAAATAGTAATTTTAATATAGATAATGAGTATATAGTTTTCTCTCCATTTTCAAGATGGGATACTAAAGATTTATCAGTAAATAAATCAAGAGAAATAATAAAAGAGATACAAAAATTAAAGGATATACAAATAATAGTTTCAGCTACATCCGATTATGATAAAGAATGTTTAGAAATAGTAAAGGGATTTAATAATGTTTTAAATAGTTCTGGACTTTTTAATCTGCCAGAACTAGCGTATTTAATAAAAAAATCAAAGGGAATGGTTACAGTAGATTCATTTCCAATGCATACAGGATGTGCATTTCAAAAACCATTAATAGCAGTATTCGGTCCTACAAGCGAGGTACGTGTTGGACCTATAGCAAAAAACTCCGAGACTATAAGAGTTGAAAATTTAGAATGTGCTAGATGCTATAAAAGAAAAAATTGTCCTAATAATCATATATGTATAGAAAATATAGATGCAAAACTTCTTGCTGAAAGATTAATAAAAAAAATATAGAGTTTATATTATCTTTTATTTTGCAAAGCAGAATATATTTTTTCTATTCCTATGCGTTTGGCAATTTCTACTATCTCTAGGTCTTCTTCATTATTAGTAGCAAATTCATGTTCTTCTGCTATAGCTAAAAACTCTTTTATTATGCTTTCATTGTGGGCATTTTCAAGCAGGAATAATTCTTTAGTTTTTATATTAATATCACGTACATATTTTGAATATTTATTTTTTATGCTGTTTATTTTTTCTTCAAGCTCATTTTCATCTTCAGCTATTCCATAAATATTAATATCTATAATATCATTTATATTCCATTCAGAGGCTTTTTGTTCTAAATTTGATATATTATAAATATTACTTTCATATACTCTGTATTCACCTGCATTTTTTATATTGATAAAACTTTTATTTATAGAGTTATTTTGTATATCAATAGCCAAATATCTTCTTTCACCCATTTCTGATTTTGTTCTTCTCCATACTCTTGCAGAACCTGTATATATTATTTCTATATTTTCAATATTAACTTCCATTTGTTTGTGAATATGCCCTACTACAGCAATATTAGGCTCTATTTTTTTTATTATATCTATTGGTATGCTTGCCGCCTCTTCATTTTCTTCTATAGCCCATAATGTGCCTTCTACTATACCATGTGCTATTACTATCCTGTTGTCAGCATTTAGATTTTCTATTTTTTTATTTAATTCATTATCTATAATATATTTTTCACTATATGGAAGTGCTATAATATCTAAATTATCTATATTAAAAAAACTTATATCTTCTATTACTATTAAATTATCAGGAAACTTCAATTTATTTAATGTTATGCCTTTTGATTTTAGGTTTTCATGGTTTCCTTTAAGTAAGTATACATTTTTATCATAGCTTTCTATTTTTTTTGAGAATGTATCTTTTAGTTCTTGTAAATCCTCAAATGTATTAAAAGTGTCTCCAAGTAAAAGAAGAGCATCATAATTTTTTGCTTGTTCTAATATTTCATCTAATACTGAAAGCGAGTATTCTTTTTCCTGAAGGCTTAAATGCAGGTCGCTTGATATTAATAATTTAGGCATAATAAACTTTCTCTTTTTTAATTTAATATATTTAAAAATTTTCAAAACTGTATTTTTGTATTATAAATTAAATATATCAATTAATCAATATACTTAATTTCAAAACTATTTTTTATTTATTTTAAAAAATTAATAATCAAAAAAATACAAAATTTTTACGTATATTTTTTTATTTATACGTATTAATAATTGAAGTAATGATTTTATCATATAAAAGTCATTTATATATAGAATATGTTTATTAAAGAATTTTACTATTTTTTAAAAATAGGGGCCATACTTATGAAAAATAGATTGTATTTAATATTGTTTTTACTAATTTTTATAATAGTTTTAATAGTTTCATGTAAGGGGATTAATCTTTTAAGCCCTATACATATACCGCCGCCAACTGATTTTAGATTGCCTGAAGACACAATACCAAGTCATGTTGATGTTAATCCAGTGCCTGCTAAAGACGGCGAAGTATTCGGAGGTTTTCAGAGGAAGTTTAAATATCAAGGTAAATGGTATATATTAGCTGACTATATGTATGATTATGACCCTAAAAGCAAAACATTAAATAAAAAAGCTGAAGACATAATACTTCAAATAGATGAGAGCGGAAATATAGTAGTTTATGATAAAGACAGTAAAGGATATGATGATTTATTAAGAATGAATGTAATAGAAGAAAACAGAGTTTTATATGAAGATTATTATTATGGAAAGTATTCATATTCTTCAAGTTCTTTTTATACTACAGACTGTAAAGGTGAAGAAGGTTATCATTCATTTCGTACAGGCATAACTTTTAATAATGAGATAAGAACATCATCAGATTTAATAAATTGGACAACAGAAGGTTCTGATGATAATATTTATAAAACTTTTCCTTCAGTAAGTACAGACCCTAATGCTAGTTTTCAAGGAAGATTTGGTGTTAGCAGTTATAAAATTGTAGAGTTTAAAAATTATATATATGTAATTGGTTTAAAAGAAGATTTTGATGAGCAAAATCCAAGCGGATGCAGAAATACATCTTTAGGAACATTTACTGTAAGTAAGAACGTTTATTATAGAATAGATAAAAATAAAGATACTTCTATAGGTGCTAATTGGGAGAAGATTAATACTCCTTGGGGACAAAGAAGTTATCCTAATATTCGCTATGATAAAGATAAAATATATGTTGCAAAAGGCGAAAGAGAATATTGGGAATGGATAAGCCCTCCTTATTGGACTTCTAAAAAAGAATCTTTTGAAAATGATAATACTATATGGTCAACTACTGACGGCGTAAATTGGCAAGTAGAGCCTAATTCCTCAGCTTATAATAATGCAAAATATTTATCAACTACTGGAGGAGATTTGCCATATATACAAAAAAAGATAAGAACTCCTGAAGAGCCTAATTGGATAAAACTTGATAATGGGAGATATTATAAATCTGACAACTCTCCTTATGGAACTTATAGAATAAATAATAAATATTATTATGTTCCTATACCTCCTTATGAAGAAATAGAAGCTGCTTATGACAGCGGGCAGGAATATTTTACTATCACAGAAGCTCATATAAAGAGTGCAGGGCTTAATCAGTTTTTAACCAAAGATAAAGAGCCGAATAAAGATGAAGATTGGACAGTTATCACTCCTATAGATTATACAGATAAATTAATGGTATGGCAGAGCGGAGGCGAAAAAGTTATGCTTAATATTGATAATAAGGCAGTACAGCTTGTGGACTATGAACAAATAGAAGTTATGTACAATACTATTAAAGAATATTCTATTGTAATAAATTATTTGAGAAAAACAGCAAAAGAATTTAGAGATGGAACTTATTGGAGTGATGTTGCCAATAGTTATATAAAAGATGTACGTGTTGGTATGGAGTATGATGCTAGGGCTGATATGCTTGAGCTTTTAATGAATAACAGAGAATACATTATGCCCAATGAGGCTGTTACGCATTATACTGTGGAGTTTAAATATTAATAAAGTATTTTATATATTGAAATTTAATTTATATAGTAGTATCATCACTCTAATAATATTTTAGTTTTTAGAGGCTAATTATGGATAAAGAATATGCTAAACATTTAATGGGAATATATAAAGATAAAGTTCTTCATGAGAGAATGAAAAGAAGACTTGAATATTTTGAGAGGGTTTTTAAAAGAGATAATGATAAAAGACTTTTTGCTGAACTTGCATTTTGTATATGTACGCCTCAGACAAAGGCTAGAAGCGGGGCGGCTGCTATAATTGATTTGTATAATAATAATTTGCTTTTCAAAGGAAGTGCTGAAAAAGTAGCTAATATACTTATTAAGCATGTAAGATTTCATAATATGAAGGCTGAAAATATAGTGCTTGCTAGAAAGATTTATTTTCCTAATGAGAAGTTTGTATTAAAAGACAGAATCAATGAAGCTTTAAAAAATGATACTATGGTAGAATTAAGAAATGAGCTTGCTAAAGAAGTTAAAGGCTACGGACTTAAAGAGGCTAGTCATTTTCTTAGAAATATAGGGTTCGGACAAAAAATTGCCATACTTGACAGACATATAATGCGTGTAATGGATAAGCTGAGCATTCTGCCTGAAGGTATGACACCTAAAACAAGCCTTACAAAAAATAATTATCTAAGCTGCGAATCAAATCTAGTTGAATATTCAAAAAGCGAAAAAATACCTATGGAATATTTGGACTTTGTATTTTGGTATGATGCCACTAATGATATTTTTAAATAATTGTATTTTATCAAGATGAATTTTTATTTTGATATATGCAGTTTTAAAAAGCTAATTTATAAACTATATTTAATTACTAAAATAATCAGTAGAATAGCCTTGCTGTAAGTCTAATCTATTGATATTTATAGAGCCAAATTATAAAATAACTGCTATTGATAAAAGATATTTTTTAATATAGAATTAATAATAAAAACAAAAATGGAATATATGTATAGAAAAGAAATTATCAAATTATTATTAATATTATTATTTGCCTCAGTACCGCTCTACCCATTTGGAGGAAAACCAATAAAACTAGAGGAAGTAAGACCGTACTATACAACTTCAGAAACTGCAAAAATAGACATCTATATATATACAAATATAAGCGATAATACAAACTATAATTATATTACATTTGCTGTAGCAGATGCAATAGCCAATCAGTTAGAATATAATAAAACAATAAGGCTTCAGTCTGAAACAAATTATACAATTACCCCCGTAGACTTTGAAAGAGCATATGATTATAAAGTATTCCAATTTACAAATATAACATACACAAGCAGACAAAATGGAACAAATATTACGATAATAACAAATTATGAATATACAACTTATACCAACTGGGGAGATGTACGAAGCAATGTAAAATTAATAACTCCTGAAACTAAAGGATTTGTACTTCAGACTAACGAAATGATATTTGACTATAACGGAACTAATGTAATACTAAAAGGTACTAATGATTTTATTCAAAAAGTAGATATAGGAAAAAACTATTATGAATATTTCGGAGATGACATAAAAAAATATGTATTTACCAGAAACTCTGATATAGCAATATTCGGAACTGTTGAATATAAAAGACCAAATATTAATGTAGTAACATATGTAGCATATATCAAAGATAGAAAAATAACTTCATATTCTATGACAGTACCTGAAGCTAGAATAGATGAACAAGTTCCAAATTATGCCCTAGAAATAGCAAATAGAATAAGCTATTTAGATAAAACAGGAATTATAGCAATAGATGTAAGCCCTCCAGACTCTTTTGTTTATGTTGATGACATATTTGTAGGAAAAAGCGGCGATACATTATATGTTCCAGCACTTACAACTAACAGCCATAGGTTTACTATCAAAAAAGAATCTTATGAAACTATAGATACTATGCTTTCATTTGAAAATCCTAATGAAAATATACTCCTTCAATTCACATTAGATAAACTTACAAATGCTGCTAGGGTGCAGATAAATATACCGGGAGAAGAAGAAAGTTCAGTGGTTATAAATGGTGTAAAAGAAACACCAACTAATGTAATAAATAGATATTTTGGTTTTGGTACATATTCTCTAAAAATAACAAATACAAATTATATAGATTATTACGGTACATTTACTGTAGACAGTACCAATTCTCTTAATCTTACACCAAATATGAAAAAATTTAAAGAACCTACATTAGCTGATAAAATATTTAAAAATTATGAAAGAAACACAAAAATATTTTTCGGACTAACTATAGCCAGTGCTATATTTTCAATAGGTACTTATGTATATGCAGGTGAAATATTAGATTCTACAATGGTAAAATATTATAATCAATATCAAAATGTTGCTAACCGACCAGAGGTAGATTTAAGAACATATAATACTGCTATGAATATATATATAGCAGGAATGGTACTTACTGGAGCATTTGCACTAACTACTGGTATATATTATATGCTTTGGATAAATGAAAGCAACTTTGCTGTAGAGGAATTATCCTTTAACGCAGGATATAGCGGAGCAAATATAATGTATTCATGGCGGTGGTAACAATATTCACAATATAAAAAATAAATAAATAACATTATTTTTTAAAATAAATTTGACAAAAATGTATTATTTACTATACTACTAATAATAATGCTTTTTAGGAGTTGTAATATGCTTAATATAATTTTTATAGGAGCTCCTGGTGTAGGTAAAGGAACTCAATCTGCTTTAATAGAAAAAGATTATTCTATAGCACATATTGCTACAGGTGATATGCTAAGAGAAAATATTTCTAATGGTACAGAATTAGGTAAAACTGCAAAATCTTATATGGATAAAGGTGAATTAGTACCAGATAGTTTAGTTATTGATATGCTTAAAGCAAGAATAACCAAAGATGATTGTAAAAACGGTTTTATGCTTGATGGATTCCCTAGAACTATGGAGCAAGCAAAAGAATTATCATCTATACTTGACAGCCTAAATTATAAAATTAGTGCTGTTATAGATATATTTGCTTCTGAAAAGATAATAATAGAGAGACTTTTAAAAAGAGGCCGTGCCGATGATAATGAAGAAACTATAAAAAATAGATTAAAAGTGTTTGAGAGTCAGAGTAAACCTGTGCTTGATTATTATAACGGCAAAGCAAAAATAATAAAAATAGAAAGTGTGGGAACACCAGAAGAAGTGTATGCTAGAATAAAAAAAGAATTAGATTCACTATAATTAATATATAATTATTTGATTGTTAAGGCTATAGTTTTTTATACTATAGTCTTTTTTATTATGAAAAATATTCATTATTGAATAAAATTTTTTAATAAATAAAAATATTAGGTAAAATCATTTTTATAATATATATTCCGAAAATCTTTAAAAAGATTAAAAATATAGAAGAAAATTATTAATTTATAGGTTTATAATATGTCTGAAGAAAAAGAGATAAAAAATATTGACAACACAGAAAATACAAACGAAGAAGCGGTTTCAGATAATGCTCCTAGAAAAGTAGTAAAAAAGAAAATGATAGTTAAATCCAAAAACAAAGAAAATATTAAAGACTTGGATTTATCTTCCTATGGAGCCAGAAGACAGGCAAGAATATATGCTGTAATGTCTTTATATTCTTATGAAATTAATGAAAGAAAAATAAGTATAAATGATATTTTAGATTTTGATTATGATAAAAAAATACCTGAAAATATATTTGCATTTACAAGAAATCTAGTGGAAGGAACTATAAAAAATTTAGAGAGAATAGACAGCTTAATAGAAAAATATTCTAATAACTGGGACATAAAAAGAATACAATATGTAGACAAATCTATTATCAGAATGTCTATATATTCTTTAATATTTTTAAAAGACATACCTAAATCTGTAGTTATAGATGAGGCAGTCGAAATCGCTAAAATGTTTAGTGATAAAGATTCTTATAAATTTGTTAATGGGATTTTAGATGGTATACAGGAAGAAGACATACAATAGAAGACTAGCCAAATATAAAAATCTTCAAATGGTGGTTTTTATATTATGTATAGGTGCTTTGGGTTTTATAGCTATAATATCATTAAATGTGGCAATAATGCAAGGTAAAGTAAGATTAAACTCTCAGGCCGCTGATGATTACACTTTGGCAAAAGAATACTATAAAAATAAAGACTACAACAAAGCTAAATCTATATTAAAAAAAGAAATAAGCACAACTATAGATCCTAAAAAACAGTATGAAGCAAATATACTGCTTGGTCAAATATATAATGAAACTGAAGATTATGATAATGCTATAAAAATATTTAATACTATGACAAATTCATTATATTTAGATGAAAAACTTAAACATAATTTAGGAATATCATATTTGGAAAAAGAGATGTATGATGAAGCTTTAACTTCATTAGAAACTTCTTTATCCATAAATAGCAATTATATACCTAGCCTTCTTACTTTGGGACGTTTTTATATGGAAAGAAACTTACCTCGTTTGGCAAAGGGATATTATGAGAGAGTATTATCTTTAGAAGAGAGTGATGAAGCATTATTCTATGTTGGTTTAATAGCACTTAATGAAGGTTTCCAAAGTGTTGCTTATGATACTTTAAGTAAATTAGTAAGAAGAAGCAAAGGTGAATATGCTGACAAAGCTGCTACAATACTTGGAGATATTTATGTAATATCTGGAGATACTGATAGTGCTATAGAAATGTATTTAAAAAGTTTAGTTAATTCTGATACCAAACCAGACTCTATAAGAAGACTTGTAAAAATATACGAGCAGGTTGAAGACTATGACGGTATAAAAAAAGTATATGAACAAATACTTGAGCAAAACCCTAATGATATTGATACTATACTTGCTTTGGGTGAATTATACGAAAAAGAAAATGCCTATGACAGAGCTATTAAGTATTATTTGAAATTAACAAAAATGAAAGAGTATACCAATACTTATGAAGCTATAGGACTTCTTGCTAATTCCTACTATAAAGGAAGTATGCTTAAAGAGGCAGAGGCTAATTATAAAAAAATTCTAATGGCTGACAATAAAGATGATCTCTATAAAACTGCATTGGAAAGACTTGGCGATATAACATACAGACAAAAAGATTTTTTACCTTCTCTTAAATATTATCAGGAGATATACAAAATAGAAACTAATAATGCTATATTTATGCCTAGACTTGGAGAATTGGAATTATATTACGGTAATTCTGACAGGGGAATCAAATTATTAAAAGATTCTATTGCTGAAGATGTAGGTAATGCCTTTCCAAGCAGAACGCTTGCTATTTACTATGAAAGCATAGGAAATAATAATGAGGCATTAAATTATTATAATTATACACTTTCAAAATATCCTAAAGATAGAGAGAGTATATACAGAGCTGGAATGCTTTATTATAAAACTAAAGATTACGAAAAATCAAAAGAATCTTTACTTATAGCAGCAAACGATGAAAACAATACAACATTAGTAAGAGAAAATGCTTGGATAACATTAGCTACTATGATGGAAGAGATACGTTCTTATAATGATGCTGCCGATTATTACAGACAGCTTGTAGAAATGTCTCCTAGTGTAGAAAATTACATGCTTTATGGGGCTTTCTCTTATAGGAGACTCCAGTATAATGATGCCATATATGCTTATAATGAAGCTTTAAACTTGGCGTCATCTAAAAGAGATTTATTTGATATTAATTTAGCTTTAGGTAAATGCTATTATAGAATGAATGAGCTTGATAATGCTGAAGAAAGCTACAGAAATGCATTAAGCTATAACGGTAGCGATTCTCAGGCTAAAGATGGTTTAAGACAGGTTTTGACAAAAAAAGAACTTATGTACAATAATTGATTCTAAGATAATTAGTTTTAGAATATTAAATATTTTAATCCTACAATCTTTTAATAAGGGGCTTTAGTAATTATTTCATATTAAAGCCTCTTATTTTTTCAATAATAAAAATCATAATATTACTTAATAATATAAATTTCAGTATTTTTACTAAATAAAGTATTTATATTATTACAATTTATGTTATACTAGATTAAACATTATTTAAATTTAGTGTTAATTTTAAAACGGAGTATTGATTTATGGCTAGAGTTAAATTTATGGAATATGAAGAAGCCCAAGGTAAAGTAAAAGAGGCTTTCGATTATCAATTAAAAAAAAGCGGCAATGTTACAAATATGAAAAAAGCATTATTAAATGACTATGCAACTTATGAAGCATTTATGGGTTGGTACACTTCTTTTGACAGATTGGTAGAAGTAGTTGGTAAAAGAGCAGCTATGATATTAGCACATTCTGTTTCTACTACTAATGGCTGTATGCTTTGTTCTTTATTCTTTATAAGAGATTTAAAAGCTATAGGAGAAGACCCTAAAAATCTTAAACTAGATGAAAAAGAACAATTATTATCACAATTAGGTATGCAGATGGTAAAAGACCCTAACGGCGTAACTGATGAATTAATTAACAATCTTAAAAAACATTTTAATGATTCTGAAATAGTTACTATAGTAGGTTTTGCAGCTCAGATGATGGCTACTAATAATTTTAATGCTGTATTAAAAATAGATTTAGATGAATCTTTAGTACCTATACAGGGCGAGTTTGAAAAAGAAACTTGGAGATCTAAAAATAATTAATCATTAATAATCATTAATAATTAAAAACAAGGGGCATACAAAACCTCTTGTTTTTTTATTTATTAAATAGCATTGTTATTTTTTTATTATTAATATAATATAAAAACACTAAAATATTGGTAAGTAATAAATGGTAAGCATTATAATCACAACAAAAAACTCTGAAAACTTTATTGCTGACTGTATCAATGCGGTAAAAAACTCAAACTATAAAGATACAGAAATAATATTAGTAGATAATAGCTCATCAGATAAAACAGTAGAAATAGCAAAGTCATTAGGAGCAAAAACTTTTATAAAAGGACCAGAACGTTCAGCACAGAGAAATTATGGAGCAGAAATGTCAAGCGGCGAAATAATAGGTTTTTTAGATGTAGATATGACTTTATCAGAAAATGTTATTACAGAGTGCCTAGAGATTTTTGAAAATAATAAAAATGTTAATGCTCTATATATACCAGAAAAAATATACGGAAAAAACTTTTTTAATAGAGTAAGAAGTTTTGAACGTTCTTTTTATGATGCTACTGTAATAGATGCTGTACGTTTCTTTAGAAGAGAGGCTTTTATAAAAATAGGAGGCTTTGATCTAAACTTAAACGGTACTGAAGATTGGGATATCGACAGACGTATAAAACAAATAGGAGAAGTATCCATAATAAAATCTCCTCTATATCATCATGAAAATCATACATTAAAACAATATATAATTAAAAAAAGCTACTATGCATCAAACTTTGATAACTACTTCAAAAAATGGGGGTATGATAAAACCACTAAAAAACAGTTTGGTATGTTCTACCGTTATATTGGTGTGTACATAGAAAATGGAAAATGGGAAAAACTATTAGCCCACCCTATTTACTCAATATCTATGTATTTTTTAAGATTTTTAATCGGAATTGTTTATATACTTTCAAAATTTAACATTTCAAAAAAAGAAAATGTTTATAAGGATAAAAATGATAGTTAATAACAAAAAATTATTAATAATACTTTCTATAGCTGCAGTTATAATAGGAATAGTTTTAAGATTTTATATATACAATAAAACAATTATAGGCAAACCGCCAAGACTAGATGAACAGTACCAATTTTATCAAACAGAAAAACATATAAAAGAAAAAAGATTCCCTATAGAAGGTGTTTTTCTTAATACTCCTAAAAATTATGATAATGAAGAAAATGCTAGGGTACCAGGCGGATATTTTTATTTAGCATATATAGTAAAATATTTAATTGGAGGGCAAACTTATGAAGGAGCAAGACTTGTTAATTTAATTACATCTATATTAGTAAGCATTATATTTTTTGTTTGGATTTATAAAAGATTTTCATTGACTACATTTAGCATAATGATTCTCCTTATGTCTGTAAATGTTTATTTTCTAAATGCTGGAAATAATATATATAATCCTCATAATCCTTTAATATTATCTTTTATATTCTTACCTGTGTTATATGAATATTTATATAATGATAAAAAGTTTATATATGCTGTATTATTATTTCCAATATTAGCTCTATCAGCACAATGCCATTTTTCAAATTTCTTTTCTATGATACCATCTTTAATAGTGTTTTTAATAATAAGATGGAAAAAAGATACTAGAAAAAATATACTGCCTTTAACTATAGGAGTATTTATATCATTTCTAACATATCTGCCTTACTTAATATATCAATTTCAAAATCACTTTGAAAGTTTATCAAAAATATTGGGAAGAAAATCTGAGTTAAGCACTAATTATGTAATACAGCCTCCGCAAATATATTCTATAATTCTTTTTACTACAAATGAAGGAGGAGATAAATATGTAAATGGATTAAAAGACATTATAAATTCATACTTTGGTAAAAATCCATTATATACTTTTACATTTATATTCTATATACTTTCATTTATATTTGCATTAATAGCATTAATCTATGCATATAAACATTTCTTTACTAAAAAAATGATAACTAATAATGATAAAGAAACAAAAACTTTAAAAGAACTTTTATTTTTTATATGGTTTACATAATTTCAACAATAGCATTTTATATGATTTGTGGTATTGCTGGAGGAGGACGTCCGCATTATTTTTATTCATCATTTACACTTGGATTTGTACCAATAATATACTTTATAGAAAATATAAAATATACAAAACCTAAATATATTAATTATATTTGCTTATACGCTGTTTTAAATATGATAGCAATTATAATTTATAGAATATAATTAAAACTCTATTATGCCGCTAAATGACTGTTTGTCTCTCCATTTTATAAACTCTTCAAATGTTTGAACATTATATTTAAGTACAGCCTTATAATATTCTATACCTATTATTTTTATATCATCTGGAGTTTCATATTTTATCTTAAGTATTGTATTTCTTTTATCCTCTGTAAGCATATTTATTACATCATCAGAAACTTTTTCAAAATAACCATCATAATAGGATCCTTCTAATATATGAATAATATCTATCTTCCAAATTTCTATATTATCTGCATTACAATCATCTCTATAAGATAAATGCCATTCTATACAATGCTCATCTGTATCTATTAAATTAGTATATGTTACTTTCTCTATTTTTTTATTTTTTGCTATTTTTGATATGGCAAGGAAACTTTTTTCTATATCAAGCGAATAAGTATACACATGAAAATCTATATCTTTATTTTTCATTAAAAGCCCCATCTTTAAAGAACCTACTAAATTTACCCTTGCACCGATAGCTTCAAAAGCATCTTCTATATCAAGCTCTTTTATAATATTAAAAGCCTTCTTTTGATTATTTAATGAAATATCTATAATATTATCATTCATATATTAATCCTAAATAAATTTTATATAATAAAAAACAGCCTATTATAAAAATATATAAATAAGCTGTTTATTTTTATACAAGCAATTAAAACAAATCTATTTTGTGCTAGGTCCGAATTTTAATCCCACATGAAGTCCTATATCAAAACTAGAATATGATACCTCATCAACAACCAATCTGTTTCCATCAATAGCTCCGTCTACAGTATATATATTAGGCTCTAAACCAAAATCATATCCTAAATATAATCCTATATTAAATGCTGTTTTCTGAGTAAAAAATATAGAATAATCAAAAGTAACTTTAATATAAGGCATTAAAGCTTTTTCATATAATCTTTTTATATCATCTGAAGTTAATTTAGTATTGCTTTCAAATAATGAAGTTTTTGTGTTAATATTTCCAGCTAAAGGAATCTTTACTCCTCCTCCAATACCTATAGCAAAGTTTTTAATATTAAACTTAGGTATAACACCCAACTGCAAACTTTCAAAAGAGTATGAATAAGAATTATTTTTATCTAATCTGCTTATATAAGAATAAGTATCATGACTATATCCTGCTTCTGCGAGTATACTTAGCCCCATAGTATCTGTAAACTTAATCATATATCCAAGCTGCAGAGAAGCTCCTATATCAAAACCAATCCCTCCATTTCTAGCAAATTGACTGCGTATAGATCCACCGTTAATGGCATCCATTCTCTCAGCATAATCAGTAAGCTCATAATCGTAAACACCTACACTCATACCAACAGGTACATTTAATATAAACTCAAATCCTTCGCTAACTGCAAATGATGCAGATGATGTAAATACAAATATCATAATAGAAAGTATTATCTTTTTCATAAATTGAACTCCAACTGTATTTTATATGATATTAAAAATTTAACATTAAAAGTAAAATTATCAATAAAAAAATCTTATATTTATAATATTTTTTTACAAATATATATTATTTATATAAAAAAAACTTACTTTTTATATAAAAATATAAATTATATAATTCTTGACAAATTAAAATTTTATTGTATAAAATTACGGATACAAATAAAAGGAATAAAAATGAAAAAAGGCAAAAAGTCTGAAATAAAAAAATTGAGAGTAAAAACGCATAAAAACCTACTATTAGTAAAAAGCGACAGCGAAGAAGATAAAAAAAAACTTGAAATAATAAGAGATATACTAATAAATGAAGATAATAAAGATAAAGCAGACTTGCATAACTATTTTCTTAATAATAAAGGAGAAGCAATATTTAAACATCTTCCTTTTTTTGATATATACGAAAGACATTTTTCCAAATACAGAGGTAAAGATATTAACATGATGGAAATAGGTGTCGGAAGCGGAGGAGCTGTGAAGATGTGGAGAGAATATTTCAAAAATAACAACGATAAGGCCAATGTCAATATATACTCAATAGATAAAAATCCAAAATGCAAACAATTTGAACAGGATAATATAAAAATATTTATAGGCTCTCAAGATGACAGAGATTTTTTAAATGAAGTAAAGAATCAAATACCAAAGCTGGACATACTAATAGACGACGGCGGACATAGAATGAATCAGCAGATAGTAACATTTGAAGAGATGTACGGACATATAAAAGATGACGGTATTTATTTATGCGAAGATGTTTATACTTCATACTGGCCTAATTTCGGAGGCGGTTATAAAAATCCTAATTCATTTATAGAATATACCAAAAACTTAATAGACTATTTAAATGCATATTGGGCCACTGAAGAAGATGATTTATACCCCAATAGTTTTACTGACAGTGCATATTCTATACATTATTATGACGGAATTGTTATCATAGAAAAAAGAAAAAGAGACACAAGATATAACGATATATGTCAGCAGGCAATTATTGGAAAGACTAAAGAATAGATAATAATACTAAATCGTACTAATTATATTTTAAGCTATATTATAACATTAATTGCATATATACAAAAATAGAAAATATAATACTCTAATTTTAATTGGCTCTGTATATTACAAAAAATTAATATACAAAGCCTATAAAATATAATATTATAATTGAGGCAAATACCAATTTATGCCTGTTGCTGACCTAAAATTAACAGGTATAGGATTATTTGATGAGTTTATACCCATTTCAAAATACCATTCCAAATCACTTACAGGATATATTCTCACCTCAGAATAAGCTCCCCAAGTAAGCGTATGATTAAGCTCTCCGACTTTTTTACCATCATATATTATTTTATAGCCTATACTAGGTTCAAAATATAAACTAACAAAATCAGAATTAGCATACAATGACAATGCAGGAGTTATTCTCACAATATAAGGATTAGATTCATATATTTCACTTACCCTATTTGAAGTATACTGTATTCTGTCATGAGACTGTATATTTACTAAAGTATCAGTATTTTCATTAATGATATCTTTACCCTTTGCATCCAATGATGAAGAATATAACACTTTTATAAAAGGATTAATCCAAACACTATTAATAGTAGTAGGAAGAAAATAAAATCTTAACTCAAATCCAAAAGAAGAAGCACTATTACCATTATAACTATTTTTACCATAATTAATATAAAGTCTTACAGCATTGATAGAATCAAACCCAGTATAATATCTTATTTCAGAAGTCGTACTAAAAGCAGAATAATCGGAATTGTCTTTAGAATCAGCTATTTGAAAAGGCACGCATATTCTCAAACTGTCATTCATAGCATTAATCATTAAAACAGGAGTGTGAACATCTAAAGAAGAATCTATATAAGTATAATTATATCCAAGTCCTACACTTATAATCTCTGAAGTGTATGCCAAACCCAAAGAAACAGTTGCATCTAATGATAGTTTTCCATTACCAATATAGCTCATTATATTACCAAAAGAGAGAGTATCTGCCTTAAAGCCGAAAGTACCTTTAACTCCCCTATTACCCAATACAAAACCTAATTGATCTGTCCTAGCTCTAAGATGACTGCTGTCTGTGAGAAAATCCATCCAATCATTACTAAAACCATACATACCAAATACCGATGCAGACGATACTGCAAAACAAAAGATTGTTTTTAATAAAGTTTTCATTTATGTTTCCTTAAAAATTGATATTTTAATAGAGAGCGATTATAACAAATATAAAAATAAAGTAAATAGATACATAGCATAGAATAAAATAATACAGTATACAATAATAATTCTGTTTATATACTTTAGAAAAAGCTTAGAAATTTCTTAATAAAAGATTAATTATAAAATTTATATGATTGATATTTGAATTTTTTATTAGGTATAAAAAAACCTGACCTACATTTTATAAAAAACATAAGCCAAGTTTTTAATTTTACTTCTATTAAAAATATTATTTAAGCATTAAAATTATAAAGAAGATAAAACTTCCTCTATACCTTTTAATTTATCCTCAAACTCTTTTTTCTTTCTGTTCTCTGTGTCAATAGCTTCCTGTTTAGCTTTATTAATGAAATTTTCATTGGAAAGTTTTTTGTTTACTGCTTCCAAATCTTTTTTATATTTAGATGCCTCTTTTTCTAATCTTTTTTTCTCAGCTTCTAAATCTATTATTCCTACAAGATTAACATTTACCTCACCGCCTTCAAATACTTTAACAAATGAACCTTTATTTCTTTGAGTATCTTTTGATGAAACTATATTTAATGATTCAGCAAGCGAAAGTGATGATATAATATCTTTATAGCTTTCTGTAGTATTTTTAAAATAGTCTGAAGTATATCTTATTATAACATCAAGTTTTTTATTAGGAGGCAAATTAAATGATGAACGTGAGTTTCTTATTCCAGATACTATATCCTGAATTAAGTTAAAATCTTTTTCTATATCTTCAAATATATATTTACTATTAGCTTTAGGGTATTCTCTAATCATCAATGCTTTTGAATCAATATTATGCTTTGGTAAATTAGAATAAATCTCTTCTGTGATAAAAGGCATAAATGGGTGAATCATAGCCATTGACTCTTCAAGCACATACAATAATACAGCAATAGTTTTTTCTTTTTTACTTTCGTCTTTTAAATCAAACTTACTTATCTCTATATACCAATCGCAAAACTCATTCCAATAGAATTTATAAATAGTCTGAGAAGCCTCATCAAATCTATACTCTTTTAATTTTTTAGCAGTATCATCAACAGCTTTCTGAAGTCTTGATAATATCCATTTATCTTTATTTTCAAGTTCAAAACTGTCTAAATCTTTTATATCAGCATTATCTTCAATATTACCAAAAATATATTTAGCACTGTTGTATATTTTATTAGCAAACTTTCCGCCCATTTTGAAAAGCTCTCTGTCAAGCCAAATATCCTGACCGCCTAATGAAGTTATAAATGATAAAGTAAATCTAAAAGCATCAGCTCCATGCTCATCAATAATTTCTATAGGGTCAATACCATTTCCCAAACTCTTAGACATTTTTCTTCCGATTTTATCTCTTATAAGTCCATTAAGATAAACATCTTTAAAAGGTACATCATTCATAAAATGAGTTCCAGCCATAATCATTCTAGCAACCCAGAAAAATAATATATCATAACCAGTAACAAGTGCCGTAGTAGGATAAAAATATTTTAATTCTTCATTAATCTCAGGCCAGCCGAAAGTAGAAAAAGGCCATAGCCAAGAAGAAAACCAAGTATCAAGCACATCTTCATCTTGATGAATATTTTTACTTTTACATTTACTACATTCTGCGATATCAGTTTTTGACACCATCATCTCTCCGCAGTCATCACAGTACCATACTGGAATCCTATGTCCCCACCATAATTGTCTGCTTATACACCAATCTCTAATATCAGTCATCCAGTGATTATAAGTATTAATCCATCTTTCTGGATATATTTTTGTATTGCCGTCATTAACTGCCTTGTATGCTTTTTCTGCCAAAGGCTTCATTTTTACAAACCATTGATCACTGTAATAAGGCTCTACAACATTATGACATCTGTAGCAGTGTCCTACTTGGTGCTTAATATTATCCTTTCCGACAAATGCTCCCAACTCTTCAAGCTCTTTTATAATCATACTTCTAGCTTCTTTTACTGTTTTACCTTGATAATTAGAAGGAGTATTTTCATTGAATGTGCCGTCTGGATTTAATATATTGATAATCTCTAAATTATGTCTTTGAGCTATAGCAAAGTCATTAGGGTCATGTGCTGGTGTGATTTTTAAAGCTCCAGTACCAAAATCTTTATCAACATAAGTATCTTTTACAAGTCTTAATTTTCTGCCTCCTATAGGAAGTATCAAAACATTCTCCTCTGTAAGATGTGCATATCTTTCATCATCTGGGTGAACAGCAATAGCAACGTCTGCCAAAATAGTTTCTGGTCTTGTAGTAGCTATTTCAATATAATCATTAGTGCCATCTATTTGGTATTTAACATGATACAAAGCTCCTGCCGTCTCTTCATGTTCTACCTCATCATTAGCCAAAGCAGTGCCGCAGCTAGGACAATAGTTAATAAGATATTTTCCCCTATATATTAATCCCTGATTATAAAGCTCAACAAATACTTCTCTTACAGCATTGCTTAAGCCTTCATCAAGAGTAAATCTTTCTCTCTCCCAATCGCAAGAGCAGCCTATTTTTTCTAATTGTTTTACTATTATAGAGTGATGTTCATTAGCCACTTCCCAAGTTTTTTTAACAAATGCCTCTCTTCCTAAATCATATTTATTTTTACCTTCGGCTTTTAATCTTCTCTCAACAACATTCTGTGTAGCAATACCTGCATGGTCAGTACCCGGCATCCATAAAGTGCATTTGCCTAGCATTCTATGAAATCTTATAAGTATATCCTGAAGTGTATTATTAAGTCCATGTCCCATATGAAGTACGCCTGTAACATTTGGAGGAGGTATGACTATAGAATATGGTTCTTTATTTTTATCCATAACTGCATGAAAAAATCCGTTTTCCTTCCAGAAATTATATAATTTGTCTTCAATATTTTTAGGAGTGTATGCTCCTTCTAAAGTGTGTTTCATATTCTTTTTTCCTCCGATAAAATCGCAAATTAATACTAAAAATTGATATGATATTTTATACTATATACAATATTTTTCAATTATTAATTTTTCTTAAATTATAATTTTACAAAAAATATATATTAAATTTGTTTTAAAAATATTTTATTAAAAAAGGTTTAAATCACAACATAACAGAAATTAAAAAGAATTTTATAACCTTTGTAATAAGGAATACTTAAATGCAATATCTATGGCTCTTAAACAATTTTATCATATAGTTTATATTGCCTAAATTTACAATTATGATATAATTAAATTAATTCTATACACTCATATTATCATATTACTAATTTTATATTATTAAATATTATATTTGATTAGGATACATTAATGATTGATGAAGAAGCGATATATAACTATGATGTCTTTATAAGCTCTAGAAATACAGATTTAGACAGTAAATGGGCTAATTGGCTGATTAGAGAATTTGAGACTTGGAGCGTGCCTAAAGAATTAATAAAAAAAGGTTTTCCAAAAAGAATAGGGAGGGTATTTAAAGACAGCGAAGAATCTTCAGAAAATATCAATATAAATACAGAAAAAGCATTAATACATTCAAAATATTTAGTAGTAATATGTTCAAAGAATAGCAAACAATCTGAAAGAATAGAAAAAGAAATAAAGATATTTAAAGAATTAGGACGTTCTGAAAGAATAGTTGCTCTATTAATAGACGGAGAGCCTTATGAAGCTTTTCCTAATGAATTAACATTTATAGAAGAAAACGGTATAATAAAAAAAATAGAACCGCTTGCTGCTGATGTAAGAAATAAAACTGATCAAAAAGAAAAAGAAACTAAAAAAATAGCATTATTAAAAATATTATCATGTATATTGGCATGCAATTTTGATGATTTAAGACAAAGAGAAAAAAGAAGAGAAAATAGAAAATTTAGGAATAAATTTATAATCTCATTATGTTTTTTAGCCGCATTATCTTTAGCTGCCATTTTAATATGGGATTATAATAGATTAAAAATCACTTACTATAATAATTTTGTATATCAATACGGACTTCCTAAAGGCATAGGAAAATTAAAAAAGTCTATGTATTTAAAAAGAGCTGTTACATACATATTTGAAGAGCAAAGGCGTGTTTTAAAACAGGTAAGAAGAGTTAATAGTTTTGGAAGATTAAGAGATGATGAAAATAATTTTAATATAAGCGTATGGATTCCAGAAGCCGATGTGTCTGGAAATGTAAAAAGAATAATATGCAAAGATCATAACAATAAAATAGTAATGATTAGAGAATATAGCTCTGATTTAAAAATAATAGAGTTTCAAAATGAATTTAATCTTCCATTTGTATCTGACGGAAGTTCTATAGTAAGGTATGAGGTTGAATATAATAATGAAGGATATATTACCAATGAGGTTTATTACAGAGATTCTTGGAATACATTTGTATCAGATAAAAACGGTTTTTACGGAAAAAGATACGAAGTTGATAAAAATGGTATGATAGTAACAGAATACGGCATTAATATGGAAGGAGAAAATATAATAAACAGAAATGGCGTATTTAAAATAAAATTTCACTATGACAAACTATACAGTATTATAAAAGAAGAGTTTTTGGATAGTGAAAATAATTTGTTTTTTAATACACATAAAGATTATGGATATTCATATATAAAAAAAGAATATGATAAATACGGTAATTTAATAAAAAAATCCTTTTTTGACAATAATCATAATAGAATAATACCTTTAAATAATTTTTATTCTTCTGTATATTATGAATTAGACAGTTTTGGAAATATATCTTGTGCTAATTATTTGGATACTAAAGATGAATATATACGTTTCTCATACTCAAAATGTTATTTCAAATATGATGAATTAGGTAATAATATATATACATATTTTCAGAATATGAGTAATCAAAATGCATATCATACAAACGGTTATTCAATATGTTCTATAAAATATGATAATAATGATAATATAATAGAAAAAATATATTATGATGCCAACACAAATATTTCTTTTAT
>NZ_JQIU01000008.1:983256-1044289 GCF_002379365.1 Brachyspira sp. G79
ACAAATAATATTTTAAACAATTATAATTATCATAAAAATTGATAATGTATAATGATCATAATAGAATTACTAATATTTCATATTATGATATCAATGATGATAAAATCAATGCCTATGTATACAGCCATGAATATTTATGTTATGAAAGTTATGCTTCTCATTCAATAGAATATGATAAAAAAGGTAATATTATAGAAAATGCTTATTTAGATGAAAACGGAAACTATAAAAATATATCATCAGGATATGCAATATGCAGATACAGTTATAATGATATAGGACTGCCTACTGAAGAAACTTATTATGACAGTAATGAAAATAAAACTGTTTATCTTAATTCAAAAAAATTGTTTTTTGGATTTCATAAACTTACACGTGAATATGATGATAACGGTAATGTTATAAAAATCTTATTTTATGATATAGATAATAATCTATGTATGGCAGATGTAAAATATGAACATTCCGCTTTTGACAAAATAAAATGTGCAGGACTTATATATGAATATAATAATTCAACAAGAAGTAAAATTACATATTTAGGTACTAATCAAAAAGAAATAAATGTCACGAAATGTATATCTATAATAAAATTTTAATATGAGGAAATAAATAATAAAAATAATATATAAAAATATAAGATGCAATAGATTTTAAAATAAAAGAGTGTTTATAAATATTAATTTCATTATAATAATTTTTTAAATTTAATATAAGACATTATATAAAAATATGATAATAGTAACATAATAATTAAATATGTTTCCATAATTTAAATAATAATCTTACTGAAAACCGATTTTGATATGCCAAAATGACTATTTATTATTGCCCCAACAGAAAATCATATAAAAACTACTATAATAAAACTAATGGTATAATAAATAATTATAAATAAAAATTATAAATATATAATTTTTTATACAATATTTTATTTATTTATAAAAATTACATAAATAAAATATTTTACTTGAAGTTTTATAAAAATATGTTAATTAATATATAAAGATATTTAATTAAATATACTATAATACTATTAATATATTTAATTAAATATAGTTTTTGATAAAGGTATTATATAATATGGATGGTTTAAATCTGGATTCACTTATAAAGCAGATGGATTTTGCTCTTTTAATTACAGCTTCAAAGCAGGAAGAGGATTGTTTTAATATAATCATAGATACTGCTGTATCAATAACAGATGCTGAAGCAGGACATTTACTTCTATTAGATGATGATATGGAATATTTAGTATTAAAAGCATATAAGACAATAAACAATGAAAAGGTTGAAGATTTTAAAGTACATATAGGCAGAGGTATTGCAGGAAATGTATTTATGTCTGGACAGGCTTTAAATATTGCAGATATATCAGAGAACA
This sequence comes from Brachyspira sp. G79, assembly GCF_002379365.1. Classification (GTDB taxonomy): domain Bacteria; phylum Spirochaetota; class Brachyspiria; order Brachyspirales; family Brachyspiraceae; genus Brachyspira. The sequence goes on from NZ_JQIU01000008.1 coordinate 984,641, forward strand.
AAGATATGTATAAATCAGTAAGTTCTGCTTTGCATGATACAGAAAATACTATAAAAATAGAAATAGATGATATAGCAATAGTACCTATAAAAATAAAAGATGAAGTTATAGGAGTTTTGGAAGTTATAAATAAAAAAGATAATTCTCATTTTTCACAGCAGGATATGAATCATTTATATTCTTTTGCAAAAATAGCTTCTATTGTTATTGAAGATAATTATACTGATAGAAATATAAGAGAAATATTAGCCTCATCTCTTAAAGATATTTCTAAAAGAGAAAAAGTTATTGAAAAGCTTGATTCATATACTAAAAACCCAATATTAAAAGAGGCACTGGAAATTTCAAATCTTTTAAATAAAATAGGAAATATAGATGAAAGAGAACTAGTTTTCTGTAAACAATTTTTGAATAATTATTTAGTACATTTAGAAAAAATGCTGTTAAGGAAATAAATTATGAAGTCTGAAATATTCCATATAAATAAAGATGATATATTAAAAGGTTTGAGCGGAAAGGGAGTAAAAATTGGAATTATAGACAGCGGTATAGAAGCCTCTCATAATGCATTTAAAGATAATAACCCAATAAAAGGAGGTGTTGTAGTAGAATACGAAAATGATGAAGCTGTTATTAAAGATTATAAAGGATATGATCAGTACGGACATGGAACTGCATGTGCTGGAATAATACATTCTATAGCTAAAGATGCTGAACTCTACAGCATACAGGTATTGGGAAATAAATTGTCTGGAAAAGTAGATGTATTTTTAAAAGGTTTAGAGTGGGCTATAGAAAACAAAATGGATATTATAAATTTGAGTTTAGGAACTACAAATAAGACATACAGTAGCAATTTTTATAATTTATTAGACAAAGCATATTATAAAAATATAACTTTAGTTGCTGCTGATAATAATGAGCCCATACCAAGCATACCGTCAATATTTTCTTCTGTAATATCTGTTGAAGCTATAGCAAGCGATGATAAATATGAGTTTTATTTCAGAGACAGCAACTGCATAGAGTTTTTGGCAAGAGGTTTATATGTAAAAGTACCTTGGGTTAACAATTCATATATGACAATGCTTGGAAACAGTTTTGCTGCTCCGCATATATCTGGAATAGTCGCTCTTCTTAAAGAAAAAAATAAAAATCTCTCCCCATTTGAAATAAAGAGTATATTAAAAAATATAAGCAGTAATGATAGTATATAATTCTTAATTAATAAAAACTATTTGCAAATATAAATATATATATTATAATCACTAAAAATATATTGGAGAACATATGAAAATATTAGGCATAGATACTTCCTGCGATGATACTTCTGTGGCAATAGTTGAAGATGGAAATAAAGTTTTATCATCAGTATTAAGCTCATCAATAGACGCTCATAAAGATTTTCAAGGAGTAGTTCCAGAAATTGCAGCAAGAAAACATTTGGAAGCTATACTTTATGTAATAGATAAAGCTATAAAAGATGCTGATACCTCATTAGAGGAAATAGATTTATTTGCAGTTACAAACAGACCAGGGCTTTTAGGTTCTCTTCTTGTTGGAGTAGGAAGTGCAAAGGCATTGGCTTTTTCACTAAATAAACCATTACTAGCATTAGACCATATAGCAGCACATATTTACTCACCTCATCTTACAAATAATATAGAGTTTCCATATATAGCATTAGTTGTATCTGGAGGACATACTATAATAACAGAAGTTCATGACTACGGAGAATATAAAGTTGTAGGTACTACATTAGATGACGCTGTAGGTGAGGCTTTTGATAAAGTAGCCAAGTTTTTAAATCTAGGATACCCAGGAGGACCTATAATAGATAAACTTGCAAAAGAAGGAAATAAAGAAGCAATAAAATACCCTGTTATTTTACTTAACGGTATAGATGAATACAATTTCTCATACAGCGGACTTAAAACAGCATGCGTATACTCTACAAAAAAATATTTAAAAGAAGGATACAAAGCTACAAATGAAAATATAGCTACCGCCTTTCAAATAAGTGCTATAGAGCCTTTATATATAAAAACTCTTAAATACTCACAAAAAAGCGGTATAAAAAGAGTTACATTATCTGGAGGGGTTGCCTGCAATAGTTATCTTCGTGAGAGATTTGGAAACTCAAAAGATTTTGAATGCTATCTTCCAGCTTTAAAATACACTACCGACAATGCCGCTATGGTAGCAGGACTTGCATACTATATGAAAGATAAAGAAAGTTTTGCTGATTATAGTTTGGACTGCTCTTCTAGGGTGCTTAATAAAAAGTATAATAAGAATAAAAGTATTAAATAGTATTTTTTGAATTTATAATTAAGGCTTTACCATTACAAATTAAGTAATTAAGTAAAGCCTTATTTTTTTATTAAAAAATTTATATTATTTGTTTTATTTATTTTTCAATAAGCCATTCATCACCATATTTTTTAACCTCTAAAATTACAGACTCTCCTGCATCACTCCTTATGCATAGAGAATCTCCATCATAATTTACTATATCTTTAAGCGTCATTTCATTAGTTATAATATTAAGATAATAATCAATTTCCTGTGTAGCTAAAAACCAGTCTGCTTCCATACCCTCAACAGCTCCGTCATTTTGTTTATTTTCTTCCAAATGCTTTTTTATTTCTTCAAAACTATTTTCTAAATTTTTAATATAATTGTCAGAAAAATATCCTGAATTTTCAAATTTAGCTATATAGAGATATACATTCTCCATGTTAATCTCATAATATCCGCCGCCCTCAAAATCAAAATCTACAGTTTTATTAAAAATATCATTTAATTCACTGTAATTTTCAGCATACCATCTGCAGGCATTATAATACGCTTTTTCTTTAGTGCTTTTATCATCAGCATTTATTATTTCAGGAGCTTTTTTATATATACCAGTAAATCCATAGCTTCCGTTAGGCTCTGTTACCATAATAGTATCAATATTTATAGGCTGAATAGATATAATATAACCTCCATCAGCACCTACAACCTCTTCATAATCTAAAGTCTGAGAACCTATACCGCAATAAGGTTCAACATACTGATTTTCTGATAATAACATTTTACTAACATCTGTACTTTGAATATTGGTTACTGTTTGTCCATTTTCATCTGTAGTTATGTTAACAGCATAGAAATAGAATGTTCCGTCATCATTTTTCTTTAATTCGATAGAAGCATTATAACCATTTGTATATACATTATCAAAATTATAATTATTAATATCCCCTACTTCTTCTGGTCTGTAATCTGATTTTGATATTAATATGCCTCTTGATATTCTATTGTACTCATCAAAAGTTACATCGGCTTTATTCTCATAAGGAAAATTATCAAAATTAGGATTTTCTTTTACTTCTCTGTAGTAATAATTAGAATAATAATTTTCTTTTTCCCATTTAGTCATTATTGTTTCAATAGGGTCGCCTTCATAGCCTGCATAATTATCTTCATAAAGAATTCCGTTTATTACTGAAAAGCCTTTATAATTTGTAGCTATATTGCTTGGTCCTTCTTTGTATCTATCTTGTATATTATAAGTTTCATAATAGTAGGCATTAGTTCCATCTTTTGAAGATTCAAATATGTAATTTTTATCTTCTCTATAACTTCCATGCTCAAATACATACTCTATATCTCCGTTATCTTTGAAAGTATATTGAGAATTTCCGCCTATTAATATTTTATTTTTTACTTTTTCTAAAAATGCTGCATCTTCTTTTGATAATATTTCTGTTGCTGGTATAGTTTTATTTGACTGTACTGACTCATTTGTATTAACAGTATTTACATTAACATTTGTTTGATTATCAGTTTTATTACCACACTGAATTATAAATAAAGACATAATTGTAATTAATAAAAGTATTTTTTTCATATTAATCTCCATAACAAATATAATTTAGTATAGTATAATATAATTACAAATATATCAACAAAATATTATAATAATCTTGCAACTAAAAGAGTGATATCATCAAACTGAGGAGTTTTTCCTCTGAAAGAAATAGTTTCATTAACTATATCATCAACTAATTCTTTAGCATCATCATAATCATTTTTAAGAATATTTTTAAGCCTTTCTTCGCCATATTCTTCTTCATCTTTATTGAAAGTTTCAGTGATACCGTCAGTATATAAAATAATAGTATCTCCGTTAGAATAAGAAATCTGCTTATTTTGATATGAAGCATCTTCAATAAATCCTAAAGGCTTACCATGAGTGTGCATTTCATATATAGAATCTAAAGAACTAATTTGATATTTTTTAATTAAATACTGGGTTAAATGTCCTGCATTAGAATATGTAAGAGTTTTATTTTCAGTATCAATAACAAGAAGGAAACAAGTAACAAACATACCATTATTGGAATCTTTGTATATATGCTTATTGGCAGATTCTAATATTTTGGCAGGATCGTCCATCTCAGAAAAATACACTCTAAGTATAGAGCGTGTCATAGTCATAAAAAATCCAGCCCCCAAACCTTTACCAGATACATCAGCTATAACAAGAGCATATTTAGTATTACTTATCTTTATATAATCGTAGAAATCGCCACCTACATTTTTACTTGGTATGCTTACCGCTGCTATATCAAATAAACCATCATTAGGGAACTCTTTAGGAAGTACGCTTTTCTGAAGCTGTTCTGTAAAATTAATCTCTTCTGTTAAAGATTCTTTTATTTTTGATTCTTCAGATAATAATACATGCATATAATTCTCGCCTATCTGCTGAGCAAGCATCTCTAAAAGCGATAAATTACTTAAATTAAATGCCTTATCAATATTTCTCTCTGTAGCAGAAAGAAAACCTATTATCTCATCTTTCGCTACTATAGGAGCTACCATAAAACTATTTCTTTTATATCTAAGATTTTTATTAGGTCTGAATCTGCTATCTCTGTCTACATCATAAGAATAAACAGGCTTTCCAGTACGAAGAACTTCTGAAAGTACATTGTCATCAACAGTTACAACTCCATATTTAAGAACATCTTCATCAATACCAATACCAGCCTTAAACTTGAAAACTCCATTCTCTTTTAATATTACAGATACCCGATGAGCTTCAAACGCCTCACACACTATACTAATATTATCATTGAGTATCTCTTCTATAGTTTCGCATTTATTAATAGAAATAGACATCTGATACAAAGCACCAACCTCATAAGCCCTTGACTGTGCTCTGTCATATACCATTTTATTAACTAAAGCTAAAGATACAATATTTGCAAATAATGACATTACAACTGTATCCTGCTCTATAAACTTACCATTTTTTTTATTTATTAAAAATAATGAGCCTATATTTTTTTTCTTACTTTTAGAGGTACAAATAATATATTTTTAAGCTCTTCTCCTAATACTTCTTTCATAGGAATAAAAGCAGAATCGTCCTGAGGATCATTAGAATATAATGAAGATGATGTAGTATAAGCTCTTACAGCTAGAGGTCTTTCACTATCTATAATATTTCCGAAAAATTTACTCCCTAAAGGACCTATGGACATTTCGTAGTGAAGATTATACAATTCCTGATCTACCAAATATAAAAGAATAGAATCTGTATACATTATAGTTTTTATTTCTGATATGATTGTAACCAAAGTTTCATCATGATCACTGCTGGCATTCATTCTTTTGATAATACCTGAAAATACTTCAAGCTGCTTTTCTGGATTATCTACTATATCATATATATCCACACAATACCTCTAACGTTATTAGTACATACTATTTTATTATATCATAGTGTATTTTATAGTCAACATATATTTATAATTAATTATATTTGCTGCAAAACTTGATTAATTAAGATTAGTTTTATTTAGTGATATGATATTGAAGTTTTTTTATTAATTGTATATATTATAGAGAAAAATTTATATATATTTTTAAGGAAAGTATGAAAAGAGGCATAACAATAGAAGGTATAAATATACCATCAAGATTTTTTCTAGCACCAATGGCTGGATATACTGATTATGTATTTAGAAGATTGTCAAGAAGATTTGGAGCAGGACTTCTTATAACAGAGCTTGTAAGTGCTGCTGCTTTGGCAAGACAGGTTAAAAAAACTTACAGATATATGGAGCATAAAGAAGATGAATACCCAATATCTCTTCAGCTATTCGGAGCTAATGAAGATGATTATAAAAAAGCAATAGAAATAACCAATTTAAGCGGATTTTCATTTATAGATATTAATATGGGCTGCCCCACAAAAAAAGTAGTAAAAAATAACGGAGGGGCTGGACTTTTAGAAGATACAGATAAAATGATTTCTATATTAAAAGCAGTAAAAAGCGTATCGCCTTTACCTGTAAGCGTAAAAATAAGACTTGGATTAAAACGAGGAGAAGGCGGGGAAATAGAAAGAGCATTAGCATTAAAAGAAAATGGAGCATGCTTTCTTACATTGCATGGAAGATATGCAAGCGATTTATACAGAGGCACTGCTGACTGGGAGGCTATAGCAAAAGTAAAAGATGCACTTGGAAAAGATTATATACTAATAGGAAATGGGGATATAAAAACAAAAGAAGATGCATTAAAAGCATTTAATATATCAAATGTAGACGGCATAATGGTGGGAAGAGGTGCTGTTGGCAATCCTTGGATATTTAGAGAGCTTAATACAATATTTGAAGATAATGATTATTATAATAATGATATAACAGAAAATGACAGCTTAAAAAACATTATTAAAGAACATATAAACGGATGCTGTGAGTTGTATGGTGAAATAAGCGGCATACATTTTATGCGTAAATTTGTTATGAAATATCTTACTGGATATAAAATGGAAAAAAAAATTGATCTTATGAAATGCGAAAGTAAAGAAGAATTATTTAAAATATTAGACAGCATAATATCTTAATAATTTAAATATTTATAATAAATAAGGCTCTGCATCAAAAAGCAAAGCCTTATTTTAGTATTACTATTTTATTATTACTTACTGCTCTACTAAAATATTTTTCTGAGTATCTTTGTCAAATATATGAAGTCTATTTAAATCAAAATCCATAAATGCCTGCTGATCTCTTTCATAATCATCACTTGTATTTATCCTTATAGTAATTTGAGAATCTCCAAAGTTCATATATAAATAACTTTCAGAACCTATCATCTCAATAACATCAATAATAGCCTGTATTAAATTTGGAGAACTGCTTTCTGATTTATCTTTATATAAAGAAATATTTTCTGGTCTTATTCCAAGTACAACTTCTTTTCCATCGTAAGAATCATCAACTTTTGAAATTCTTTCGTTATTAAGTTCAATTTCATATCTGTCAAAACTAGCATACCACTTTCCACTTTTTTTAGTTAAAACAGCATTTATAAAATTCATCTGAGGAGCCCCAATAAATCCAGCTACAAATAAATTTTTAGGACTATTATAAAGTGTTTTAGCATCATCAACTTGCATAATATCGCCATCTTTCATAACAACAATCCTAGTACCCATAGTCATGGCCTCTACCTGGTCATGAGTTACATATACAAAAGTAGTTTGAAGCTGTTTATGAAGTTTAATTAATTCTGTACGCATCTGCACTCTCAATTTGGCATCAAGGTTTGATAAAGGCTCATCTAATAAAAATACAGATGGATTTCTTACCATAGCTCTTCCTAAAGCTACCCTCTGACGCTGACCTCCTGATAATGCTTTGGGCTTTCTGTCTAATAAATGAGCTATATCAAGAACCTTAGCTGCCCATTCAACACGTTTTTTTATTTCATCTTTCGGAGTTTTTCTTAATTCCAGACCAAATGCCATATTTTTAAATACTGACATATGCGGATATAAAGCGTAGTTCTGAAAAACCATCGCAATATCCCTATCTTTTGGAGCTACATCATTAACTAATCTATCCCCAATATAGAGTTTACCATCTGTTATATCTTCTAATCCTGCTATCATACGAAGTGTAGTAGATTTTCCACAGCCAGATGGACCTACGAGAATAACAAATTCCTTATCTTCTATATCTAAACTAAAATCCTTAACTACTTCTACCTTATTATCATATACTTTTCTTACATGCTCAAATTTTATACTTGACATAATGTAGCCCTTCCTTTTGTTTATAAAATATTATTATTTTAGTCATGCATATACTTAATATATCAAAATTATTTTAAGCAAAAAAAATTACAAATTATTAAAAAATCATATATCTTTAAAGTTTAATAGCTTTTTATATAATTGTCAAGTTTTTATAACATATAAATAGATTTTTATTGTTATATTTCACATTTATAATCAATAACATGAAAATAAATATGAAATTATGTATTTTTCACTTAAAACATAATAAGAAGTTTAATCATAATAGAAAAAGTTAATTATTTTACAGAGTATAAATTATAAAACTTAATATTATATCAAAAAATTATTTAATTTTAAATTGAAAATATAATATACTGAAACAATTTTATTTTGTCAATTTAAATTGCTCAATGTATTATCAACTTTTTGCCGCACACACATGCATAAAACATACATAAAAGGCTACTTCGTCAAAGTTTTTATCCTTTGAATACTATTCGCTAAAAACTCAATTGATACAGCTTTATATGTAGGTATTACATATTAAATGTATGATAATACCCAAATTTAATCTAAAAATTTAGTTTTTTACATAACAAAGTGGAGTTGGCATAGACTTAGTTCTAGCAGAAGGTGTACCATACCCATACATAGCAGTATTTCCTTCAGTTACGGATGGATAGCATCTAAGAACTGGTATTAGGTGCTAGCATAACTTCGCAGCAAAGTACAGCAAATATACAAATTTAAAAAATTATTTTTTGAAAAACTATGTTTATTTGAGTATATACTTTTTATTTTTATAAAGTAAATGTTTTAAACTCATTAGCAAGTAAATTAGCGTCTGTACCTACTACTATATGAAGTTCATTATTATTTATTTTTTCTAAAGCTGGATAATACTTCATTATCTCTTCTGTATTAACTTTACTCATATCTTTCACTTCAAGTCTTAATCTAGTAGCACAATTATCTACTTTTACTATATTCTCTATTCCTCCAACCAAAGGAAGGAGCAAAACTGTTTTTACTTTCTGACTTTCTAATAATTTTTTCAAAGCTTCAGCAAGCAAACTAGCATCAGTGCCTACTACTATATGTAGTTCTGTATCACTTATTTTTTGTACAGCTGGATAATATTTTTTTATTTCTTCAGCATCAACTTTATTTATGTCTTTTACTTCAAGTCTAAGTCTAGTAGCACAGTTATTCACTTTTACTATATTCTCTATTCCTCCAATAAAAGGAATAATAGCCCAAGCTCTGCTTCCATAGCAGTTTTCATTACTATCTTCACCAGAAGAAGTATTAGGAATATTCAATACTTTTTCAAGCTCCTCAGCCAAAGAAAAAGCCTTAGTACCTACTACTATATGTAGTTCTGTATCACTTATTTTTTGTACAGCTGGATAATATTTTTTTATTTCTTCAGCATCAACTTTATTTATATCTTTTACTTCAAGTCTAAGTCTAGTAGCACAGTTATTTACTTTTAATATATTTTCTCTGTTTCCAAGCAAAGGAATAAGCAGTAATGCCCTATTGCATGAACTATCATCAGAAGCCAATATTCTTTCTAAAGATTCTGCAAGCAAACTGGCATTAGTACCTACTACTATATGTAGTTCTGTACCACTTATTTTTTGTACAGCTGGATAATATTTTTTTATCTCTTCAACATCAACTTTACTTATATCTTTTAATTCGAGTCTCAATCTAGTAGCACAATTATTCACTTTTAATATATTTCCTCTTCCTCCTAACAAGCTTAAAGGAAGTATAAATTTTATATTTTTTTTATTATCTTTCATTATTAAGCCTCATAATATTTAATTATTATAATATTAACACAATATTTATTTTATTTCTATATAATATACACATAAAAAACCTGCAGTAAAATAATAATACTGCAGGTTATAATACTTTTAAATGTTATAATAATTAATTATTTCTTAGCTATTTTCTTAAACTCATCAGCCAAAAACTGTACTTTAGGTCCTACAATTACTTGTACAGAAGTTTTTCCAGGAGTTAAAACACCAGGGAACAATTTTTTAATTTCAGAAGCCTGTATAATAGTATTATCTTTAACTTCTAATCTTAATCTAGTAGCACAATTATCAATATCAACTATATTTTCAATACCTCCAAGTAAAGGAAGAAGTAATAATGCTTTTTCTGCATAAGAAGCATCACCTGAAACAGTAACTTCTATTTCTGCTTCATCATCATCTTCTCTTCCCGGAGTTTTAAGATTAAATTTTCTAATAGCAAAATCAAATATAACAAAATAAAGTATAAAGAATACTATACCCTGTACAATAAGCATGTACCAATGAGTAGCTAGAGGGTTTTTAGTAGATAATAACAAGTCTATTAAACCAGCAGAGAATCCAAAACCAGCCATCCATTTCATACTAGCAGAAATAATCAAAGATATACAAGTAAGCAAAGCATGTATAACATATAATACAGGAGCTACAAACATAAATGAAAACTCTATAGGTTCAGTAACACCAGTAAAGAAACTAGCAAAACCAGCTGCAAGCATTATAGATTTAATTTTATTTTTATTTTCAGGTTTAGCATTTTTTACAAAAGCCACACAAGCACCTAAAAGACCAAACATCATAATAGGGAAAAATCCTGCCTGATACATACCAGTAACACCTATAGTAGCAGTACCAGCATCTATGGAAGCCTGACCGCCTAAGAAATTGGGTATATCATTAATACCAGCAACGTCAAACCAGAATACTGAGTTAAGAGCATGGTGCAAACCAACAGGGATTAAAAGTCTGTTGAAGAAGCCGTATATACCAGCACCTATAGGACCAAGACCTATTATAGCCTCACCAAAAGCTACCAAAGCACCATAAATTGCAGGCCAAATAACCATTAAGATGAAAGATACTACCATCATAACTACAGAAGTAATTATAGGTACAAACCTTCTTCCGCTGAAAAATGCCAAAAATTCAGGCAGTTTTACCTCAGCAAACTTATTATACAAACCTCCAGCTATAACTCCGCAAAGTATTCCTATAAATTGGTTATTAATTTTAGCAAAACCTGCAGGTACTTCAGCAACATCTTTACTTTGAATCATAGCAACTGTAGCAGGTGCTAAAAGAGTTGTTACAACCAAAAAAGCAACAAGTCCTGCCAAAGCAGCAGCTCCGTTTCTATCTTTAGACATACCAAATGCCACACCAATAGCAAACAATATAGGCATATTATCAATAATAGCTCCGCCTGCCTTAATAAAGAATGCCGCAACAGGGCTTCCTCCTCCCCAGCCATTAGGGTCAATCCAATAACCAATACCCAACAAAATAGCTGCAGCAGGAAGTACAGCTACTGGAACCATTAGAGATTTACCTATTCTTTGTAGATAATTAAACATATATCCTCCATAAAAAATAAAAAAAATAATTATCTTTTATTATTAAAAATTATTTACAATTATATTTTCGTCATTAATATAAAAAATAATTTTATAAATTACAATAATAAAAAACAATAATTTTTACATATATTACTAGTATAGTACTTATTTATGATATTATCAAGCACTTTTTGTTAGTTTTGTTAACTAACAAACAAATAGTTATATATTTTACTTATTTTACATATAAGGTTATTTACTTTAAAAACTTTTATGATAAAATTATAAAAAATATGAGGAGGCATTATATGGGTTTATTCTCTAAAAAAATTGAAATAAAAAGTCCTGTAAAAGGAAAATTGATTGATGTTACTGAAGTAAAAGATGAAGCTTTTTCAAGCAAGGCACTTGGAGATGGAATGGCTATTATTCCTTATGAAGGAAAAGTTTATTCTCCTGTTGATGGTGAAGTTGTTACTATGGTAGACAGTAATCATGCTATAGGAATATCTGCTAAAGGTGTAGAAATACTTGTGCATATAGGAATGGATACTGTTAAATTAAAAGGAAAACATTTCAAAGCTCATGTTAAGGAAGGAAGTAAAGTAAAAGCTGGAGCCTTATTAATAGAATTTGACAAAGAAGAAATTGAAAAAGAATATGATATCACTTCACCTATTATAATACCAAACTTCTCAGAATTAAAATCATTAGAAAAAACTGAACATAGAGATGTTGAAGTTGGCGATGTTATAATGACTATAGTTAAATAATATTTTTTTAATAGATTTAATAAAAAATAAAATAATTTTAAGGAGGAGTGTTTTTTATTAGCTCCTCCAATTTATTATTAATAAAATAATTAATCTTTAGAATCTTCTTTTAACTTTCTATAAAGTGTAGCCCTCTCAATACCCAATATTTTTGCAACCTGAGCTTTATTAAAATTATTATGGCTAAGAAGATAGTTAATATACATCTTTTCAAGCTCTTCCAAAGTAACATTTTCTTCAACAACAAAATCATCATTACTGCTGCTTTTCAATGCCCAATCAGGAATACTGTTTTCATCTATTTTACCATCTCTGCACATTACAACCATAGTTTCTATTGTATTTCTAAGCTCTCTAACATTACCATCCCATTGTAAAGACGATAATATTTTATAAACTTTTTTATCAACAGAATTTATTTCTATAGAATGTACCTTTGAAAACTCTTTAATAAAATTATCTATCAAAAGCGGTATATCCTCTCTTCTCTCTCTAAGAGGAGGCATCTCTATTTTTATAACATTAAGTCTATAATATAAATCCTCTCTAAACTTACCTGCTTTTATCTCTTCAGACAATTTTTTATTTGTAGCAGCAATCACTCTTATATCAACATCAATAGGAGTGTTAGAACCTACCCTCTCAATTACCCTCTCTTCAAGCACCCTTAAAAGTTTAACCTGAACAGCCTGATTAATCTCCCCTATTTCGTCCAAAAATATAGTGCCTTTATTTGCTGCCTCAAATCTACCTATCTTTTTATCAACTGCACCTGTAAAAGAACCTTTTTCATGACCGAATAATTCACTTTCAAGTACACCTTCAGAAAGTGCCGCACAGTTTACAGTAATGTATGGCTGTTTCGCTCTGTCAGATATTTGATGAATAGCACTTGCTACTAATTCCTTACCTGTTCCACTTTCTCCCTCTATAAGAACTGTAGCTTTAGTTCTAGCCACCTGTTTTATTGCTTCATAAACTTTTAATATCTTAGCACTATGACCTATCATTCCGTAAAAACTTTCATTGTAGTCAACACGTTTTTCTAAAGTTTCATTAGTCTTTTTTATATTTTTGCTCTCTAATGCTCTAGCTATTATTAAAAGCATTTTATCAAGATTAAAAGGCTTAGTCATAAAGTCATAAGCTCCTAACCTCATCATCTCAACTGCAGTTTCAACATTGCCATGCCCTGTGAGAACTATAACTGGTATATGCTTATCAAACTCAAGTATATCTTTTAAAAATTCCTCTCCTGTTTTTTCAGGCATTTTTAAATCCGTTATAACTAAATCTATTCCGCCTTTATAAACGGTTTCTATACCCTTTTCTCCGTTTTCTGCAGTTACTACTTCATAACCCTCAAACTCTAATGATTTTTTGATACCATCTCTTATATTTTTTTCATCATCTATTACTAATATCTTAGGCATAATCTAATAAATCCGTATTTAAAAATTTTTGATTTTCTTGCTTTAAAGGCAATTTTATTATAACCTCACTGCCCTTTTCATATTCGCTTTCTATTGTTATATTGCCATTATGTGCCTCTATTATACGCACTACATTTGTAAGTCCAAGTCCTGTACCATGTCTTTTGGTTGTAAAGTAAGGTTCAAATATTTTATTTAATGTCTCTTCTTTCATTCCAATGCCAGTATCTTTTATACTTATAATAGCATAGTTATCAATAGTTTTTAATTTTATATAAATCTCTTTTTTATTATGATCTTTTTCATTATCTTTATTATCATTCATAGCATCAATAGCATTCTGTATTATGTTAATTAAAGCCTGTTTTATATATCTTTCATCTAATTTTAGTATTAAATTGTCTTTATCAAATTTTATATCTATACTAACATTATTTTTCTCTATCTCATATTTTAAAAATGAAACTGTAGAAAGAATAAGTGCATTTATATTAACATCTTCAATATTTAATTCTAGTTTACGTACAGAAAACAAAAATGAGTTAATTGTATCTTCAAGCCTCCCAATTTCTTCTTTGATAATATCAGAATATTCTTTAAAATCCTTATAGCATTGACAGTCATTATCCATATTCTTTTTTATTATCTTATCTATAAGCTGAACATATATAGAAATAGATCCAAGCGGATTTTTTATTTCATGTGCAACACCAGCAGCAAGAGTTGTAAGAGAAGCAAGCTGTTCTGCACGTTTAAGTTTCTGAGCACTCTCATAAGTTTTTGTTATATCGAATGCTTTTATAAGCGTACCTATAATTCTTCCGTTCTCTCCTATAGGAAGTATATTTATCTGAAGTATTCTTTCATTTTCATTATCTTTTAAAAGTTTAGTTTCTAAGTCGCTGCTATTAATAAGCTCAAGTATAGTTTTTCCTATATCATTATCAGGCATACATTTTGAAAGAGATTTTCCTTCGGAGTTTCTAGGTATTGAAAATAAGAAGCAAGCCTTTTTATTTATTCCCTGTATCATTCCTTCATTATCTATTGCTATTATACCCTCTTCGAGATTTTCTATGATAATATTTTGCGAATACCAAAGCGTAGATAATCTTTGAAATACTTTCTTCTTTTCAGTATCAGAAACCTTATCGAAATTCTGAAAAATTTTATCAAAAAACTGATTAGTTCTATTCATTTTATAAAGTATAATAAAAATAAAAAAAACTTCAATAGATATACTTTATAATTTGACATAATTTTATACTTCATCATTTATTATAGTCATATGAATATGGTCTTCCCATTTACCGTTAATATTTAAATATTTTTTTGCAAGTCCCTCATATTCAAAACCCAATCTTTTTGCCAATTCTAATGAAGGTTTATTATGAGGCATAATATTCGCTTCCACTCTATGAAGTTTTAACTCTTTAAAAACTATTATTACTGCTGCTTTTAATGCTTCTGTCATATACCCTTTATGCTGTTCAAACTCATCTAATTTATAGCCTACAGTAGATGATAAAAAACTTCCCATAAATATATTAGTAAAATTAATCATTCCTATAATTCTTTTTTTATCTTCTATTTTATAAATCCAAAATTTAAGCATTCTTCCTGCTTTAATTTCTTCAAGTTCTCTTTTTATGATGTTTTTATGAGTATTAACTTTATAAAAAACTTCAGGTCTTTGAGGGTCAAACTGCTTAAAAAAATTTCTGTTTCTGCTGTAAAAATCGGTTATACTCTCTGCCATATTTATGCTCGGCTGAACTAAAAAAAGTCTGCTGGTTTTATAAGTCTTTTTAAGCATAAAAAACAACCTCTTTAAACAAAAATCATTAAGGCATAATTTTAAGATTTACGATATTAAATCCTTCATGAGAAAGCAGATATTCTTTTTTATCCAATCCTCCAGCATAACCAGTTAATCTTCTGTTAGAACCTACAACCCTATGACAAGGTATTATAATAGCTATATTGTTTTTTCCTTCAGCTGTGCCTACAGCCCTTGCTATACTTCCTTTTTTATCTGAAATATTTTTCGCTATATCAGAATATGTCAAAACTTTTCCGAAAGGTATTTTTGAAGTTTCAATCCAAACTTTATATTGAAAATCTGTACCATATACTCCTAAATCTACAGTAAATGTACTGCTGTTTTTAGAAAAATAATTATCAAGTTCTTTTTTTACTCTTTTTATAATGGAAGGCTCTTCATCTTTTATAATAATTTGATTATCATTTAAATCGAATGTTAATGAAGTAATATATTGACAGTCATCATTAGAAGTAATTATTAAATCCCCTATAGGACTTTTATAAATATAGGCTTTTTTAGAATATTCTTTTTTATCAAGCCTAATAATCTTCACAGTCTAACCTTTTTAAGATTAATAAGAGGGCATGATGAATAAAGCCCTTCTATTACATCTGGATTAACAGCAGCTGATGCATATTCAAGCACATTAACACTGACTAAATACTCAGCATCAATAGAAGCTACATATTCTGCAGTATCTCTTGCGGTATAAAATACACAGTAATCCAAAGCAACTCCAACAAAATCAAGTATCAGCGTTTCTTTATTTTCTCTTGCAGCATCGATAAACTCTTTATGCATATAAGAAAAACCAGAATTTCCCTCATCATCAGGATCAACACCCTTTTGAACATATATGTAGTCTCTCTTCTTTCTAAGCCCATCAACTATAGCCGATCCGTAAGTCCTTGCAACACAATGACGAGGCCAAAGAGTTAATATCTCTTCATCTCCTGTATCCTGATCTATTACTTTTATTTTTGAAAAAGGCTCTTTTTCATGAGTAGAGGCAAATGATATATGATTGGAAGGATGCCAATCCTGAGTGGCAATTATAGCATCATATTCTCCATTTTTTATAAGATCATTGATTATAGGTACAAGTTTTACAGCACCTTTTACTGCCATAGGACCGCCTTCCATATAATCATTTTGCATATCCACTATTGTCAATATCTTTATTTTACTCATAGCACAAAATCCGTAATTTAGGAAATTTTCTTAAGACCTATACTCTCCTGTATAGGTATAAGTGCCTGTATAGTTTCTTTAATAAGTTCATCAATGGGAACTCCTAACATATCAGCACCATTATTTATTACTGTTCTATCAACTTTAGCTGCAAATGCTTTATCTTTTAATTTCTTCTTTACTGATTTTACTTCCATATCGTCCAAACTCTTTGAAGGTCTCACTAAAGCACATGCTGTAATAAAACCTGCAAGCTCATCAACCGCATATAATGTTTTCTCCATATTGTTTAAAGGCTCAATATCAGTACAAAGTCCGTAACCATGACTTTGAATAGCACGTATAAAATCTCTTGGAAGTCCCTCTTCTTCAAGTATCTCTTTAACTTTTATACAATGTTCATCTGGATATTTCTCATAATCCATATCATGCAAAAATCCAACCATACCCCACTCATCTTCATCTTCGCCGTATTTTTTAGCAAAATATCTCATAACTGCCTCTACAGATAAAGCATGTTTAAATAGAGACTGCTCTTCATTGTATTTTTTAAATAATTCAATAGCTCTTTCTCTTTCTATGCTTGCCATTTAAAAACCTCCAAAGATTAGCATAAGTATATATTATATTTTCCTATTTTTCAATATTTTTATTCTTATATTTACATAAATTAAAATAAATATCACAAAAAAATTATAATAAAAATTAATATAAAAACGATTATTATATAGTATTAGTATACATAATATTATTAATAGGACTAATAATGAAAAAAATTATAATAGCTCTTATATTTATAAATATCATAAATCTATACGCTGTAACTGAAAATGAAAACAAAATGATAAATGCTGTCAAAATAGGAGATGTAAGAACTATACAAACATTATTATCTCAAAATGTAAGCCCTAATACTAAAGATGAAAGAGGATATTCTCTGCTGCATATAGCTGCAGAAAATAATCAAACCTCTTCTATAAACGCATTAAAAAACTCCCCATATACCGATTTAAACATACTTTTAGATAAAAATACAAATATCACAAATAATAATAAAAATATAAATGTTTCATACTATTCTGCTATGGACATTGCTGCTATTAATAATAACTTTGAAAGTGTAAAATTGTTAATAGATTCTGGGGCTAATATTAATTTTCAAATGAAAGAAAAACCAAGAAGTGAGTTTCTAGCTTCAGAATATGCAAACCCAAAAATATTAGAGCTTTACTTAAATAAAAATATATATCTTCTTATGAACAGTGAAGATGTTATATCATTAATAAAATCTGCTTCTATTGGAAATAATGCTCAAAATATAAACTATTTGGTAAAAACTTTGGGGATAGATGTAGATACAAAAGATACAAATACAATGCTTCATTATGCTGTAGGTGCTGGTTCCATTCAAGCAGCGGAAGAATTAATAAAATTAGGTGCTAATGTTAATAATACAAATGCCAATTTCAAAACACCTTTGCAGTATGTAATAGAAAATGATTCTAATAAATTACTTGAAAGTGTAAGTCTTTTACTATCAAAAAATTCTGATCCTAATATACAAGATAAAAACGGTAATACCGCTATGCATTTAGCAGTAATGAACTTAAACAAATCAATAGAATATACAAATGTCATGAACTTGCTCATAAAATACAATGCTAATCTTAATATATTAAATAATAATAATGCAATGCCTATAAATATCGCAGCTGAAAATAACTATACTGAAGCTATGAATATACTAATAAATTCAAAGACAGAATTAAACAATATTTATAAAGGATATGCTCCTATTCATATGGCAGTGAAAAATAATAATATATATGCTGTAAAAAAATTATTGTCAAATGGAGCGTATGCTGATATAAAAGATGAAATAAGGGGATATACTCCATTATGCATATCAATAGAAAATAATAATTACGAAATGTGCAGAACACTTATAATAAATAATGCCTCTATAGATAATAATGCCATAAACCTAATAAATAACTCAGCAAATGAAGAGATAAAAAAATTATTAGAAAGTCAGAAAATGGATTAAATTATTTAAAACCAATATCTAAATCCAAAATCACCAGAAAATCTAAAAAATTTGGCAAAAGTCCAGCCTGTATGACTAGGATACCAACCAAAAGTACCAAATCCCTCACTACCTACAGCTATTACATTAAGTCCAGGTGCAATCTGCAAAAATATCTCCCAATCTCTATCAACTATAAAAGAAACACCAAGAGGAACTCTAAAACCTAAACCTATATTCCAATAATTATTACCAAACTCTGCAACAGCCTCAGCCCCCGCCCCAAAATAAAGCCAAGCATCTGATTTTCCAGCCTCTCCAAGTCTATGCTTTAATCCCCACCAATCTGCACTAGCACTTAATCCTATCCATGCCCAGCCTTTAGAAGATATACCTACATTAAATATACCGCTGAACATAAAAGGAACAACATCAAATTTTCCTGTTACACCTAAAGATACCTGACTTGGGAAACTAAATCTAAGAAAAAATCCAGCACTGCTTCCATCTGGGTAATCGGCATATAATTTTGATGATAATGAAAAAATAGAACAAAAAGAAATTATTATAAAAGCATAAACTGCCATTTTTCTAAACATAGTATAAAAGTCCAAATTAGTATTTAATTATTATTTTTAATAAATATAAAAAATAATATCGAAAAGTAAAGAAATTATCTTTACAAAAAATAAAGCCCCGCTTAAATAAAAAGCGAGGCCATTAATTTCAATTACATTTTTATATTAGAACCAATATCTGAATCCGAACTGGAATGTTAGATGTAGAAAATGTCCAAAATTCCAGCGATTTCTATGTCTATCATCAGTATCTCCAAGATATAGACCTAACAAAGATACACCATAACTATCAGCATGTATAACATTAAGAACAGGTGCAGGTTCTAAGAAAATCTCCCATTTTTGTTTTATTAAGAAAGAGAAACCTATAGGCATTCTTAATCCTGCATTAATAGACCAATAATCTGAACCAAAAGCAGTATCAGCAGCAAGTCCAGGTCCTAAATAAAAATGAACATCTGACTCCCCTGCTTTACCCAAAGGTATTTTTAATCCCCACCAATCCATAGTTAAACCAACACCAAAATATTGATAACCAGTATTAACTATATTGGCAACAGCCTGAACACCAAACATCAAAGGTACACCTTTAAATTGTCCTACTAAAGTTAAACCCTGATTTGGATATCCAAAAAATAATGAAGCTCCTATTGCTGCACCATCAGAATAAGCAGCTTCTGCCTTTTTTGGCATAGCAGCAGCTAAAACTAATATCATAGCTGCTACAAGCGTAATCTTTTTAAACATAATATTCTCCATGTTTTATTTATAGACACTATACTATTTATGTATAAAAATGTCAATAATTAACATAATATTATTTAATAAAAGTTTCATTTATATGATAAATAGTAAAATTTATTTTACTAAAACTACATAAAGCATAAAGTTTTTTTGATTATTTTATAATAAAAGATTATATTAGTAATTTTAAATTATATAAAAAATTGTTATTTTTTTATTTGCTGTTTAAGATATGCTGATATAAACTCATCAATATTACCGTCCATAACTGAGTTCATATTTCCAGTTTCATGCCCAGTTCTTAAATCTTTAACTAGCTGATAAGGCTGAAAAACATAACTTCTAATTTGGTTTCCCCAAGCTATATCAGTTTTCTCTCCAGCTATTTTTTGTTTTTCTTTATCAAGTTTCTCTTTTTCAAGCTGATAAAGTTTTGCTTTAAGCATTTTCATAGCCATATCTTTATTATTATGCTGACTTCTTTCTGCCTGACACTGAACAACTATATTAGTAGGTATATGTGTAATTCTTATAGCTGATGAAGTTTTATTAACATGCTGTCCGCCTGCCCCTGAAGCTCTATATGTATCTATTCTCAAATCTGAAGGGTTTATTTCTACTTCAATATCTTCATCTATATCGGGCATAACACTAACTGCCACAAAAGAGGTATGTCTTTTAGCATTGGCATCAAAAGGAGATATTCTCACCAATCTATGAACACCTATCTCAGAACGTAAATAACCATATGCATAAAGCCCCTGAACATAAAAACTTATCTGTTTTATTCCAGCCTCATCACCTGGAAGTTCATCAGTAGTTTCAACAGTAAAACCATGTCTTTCACAAAAACGTACATACATTCTTGAAAGCATAGAAGCCCAATCGCAGCTTTCTGTTCCGCCTGCACCCGCATTCAAAGTTAAATATGCATTCTTACTATCAAATTCTCCAGAAAATAGATTTTTGGTTTCAAGTTCATCAAAAATACGCTGAAGTTCTAAACATTCGCCTTCAAGTTCTTTTTCCATTTCTGTATCATTAGACTCTATAGCCATTTCTACAAGTTCATATATATTATTAGAATTTTTTATTAGATTTTCTACAGGCTCTATCTTATCGAGAAGAAGCATTCTCTCTTTCATTAATTTTTGAGCTTTTATATTATCATTCCAAAAGTCATCTTTAGCTGATATTTCATCTATCTCTTTAACCCTTTTATAAATAGAATCAGGGTCAAAGATACCCCCTTAATATTTCAGACTGTTCCTTAATATTTGATACTGTATTTTTTATCTCAGATAATGTCATAAAACCACTTCCTATTATAATATAACTAACTATTATATATTAAAAAGTCATAATATACAAATTTATATGCAGATTTAATATATACAAAATTTTAATTTTACTATATTTAATTATTAATAAAATGATAATGTATAATTTATAGTCACTAAAAAAATTATTCCTCAGTAGGAAGAACTCTTGTGCCATTAGAAGGCTTTAATATATAAACATCAGCATCTCTTCTTGTTCTTTCTTTATAATGAGCATATAAATTTTCTATAACGTTTTCAACTTCAGTTTTCTTCAGAAATAATAAAACTCCGCCTCCAAACCCAGTACCTATCATTCTAGCACCCAAAACTCCGTCCATATTAGTGGCTTCTTCAACCAATATATCAAGTTCAGCAGTAGATACCTCATATAATTTACTCAAACCATCATGAGTTTTAAGTATCAAATTAGCCAAATCTTTTACAGAACCCTTTTTAATAGCTTTTACCGCCTGATTTACTCTGTCCTGCTCTGCTGAAACATATAAAGCACGTCTCTGCTCTTTATTTTGAAGGGTATCTTTTATAAAATCAGCATCTTTAGGCTTTAAATCTGATAGAGATTTTAAATTTGGCTTTTTATCCTTAAGTTTTTTTAATGCATTTTCACATTCTCTTTTTCTGGCATTATATTCACTGTCGCTTGAAGTTCTTTTTTTATTACTATTAACAACAGCCATACAATAGTCACCTAAATTAAAATCAAAATATTCATATTTAAGTGTTTTCATATTAAAGAAAAATAATGTATTTTCTTTAGACATAAATATTGTAACATGATCACTTAAAGAAGTTCTATGAGAAGCATATTTTATTTCGCCTTCATAAGAAAGTTTTGCCATTTCTATAGGATCAACATCTTTTATATTATTAATATCCAAAACAGCATACGTTAAACAAGCACATAATGAACTTGAAGATGCCAAAGATGTATTAAAAGGCAAATCGGTATAAACAAAAATATCCATACCATGTATTTTGTACTCTTTTTCCAAAATAACAAAAAAAACGCCCTTAAAATAAACAGCCCATTCATCTTCTTTATTCCTTTCTAAATCATCTAAAGTAAATGATTTTTTTGCCTTAAAAGAATGGGCATATATATTAACTTTATTATCAGGTCTCTTTCTTGTAACTATATAAGTACCTCTGTCTACAGCAGTAGTTATAGTATCTCCGCCTGAATAATCTATAAGCTCCCCTATTATTGTTACTCTTCCGGGAGCAAAGTATAATTTTGTATCGCCTTTGTGTCCGAAAACTTCTCTAAATCTTGCTACTATTTTTAAATGTAATCTAGGTATCATAATTTAATTCTCTCAAAAATTATCTGTTATAAATATCATAAAATAGAAAAAAATCAATAGTGTAAACAATACTATTATAAAAAAAATAATATTTTCATAAAATAAATCATTTAATTTTATAAATCGTAAATTTTTTATAAAACTAAAATAAATAATTTATTAAAAATATTGATTTTGAATATAAAGAATAATATAATACTAATTATAATACATTTATTGAAAGGACAAATAATTATGGATAAAACTTTATATGGTAGTTATATAAATATATTAAAAGAAGAACTAATACCTGCATTAGGCTGTACCGAACCAATAGCTATAGCTTTTGCAGGTGCTAAAGTAAGAGAAGTACTTGGAAATATGCCTGATTCTGTAAATGTAAAATGCAGTGGTAACATTATTAAAAATGTTAAAGGTGTTACTGTACCAAACTCAGGCGGATTAAAGGGTATTGATGTAGCTGCTGTTTTAGGTATAGTGGGAGGAGATGCTAATAAAAATCTTGAAGTTTTATCATCAATTAAAAAAGAAGATATAGAAAAAACTAAAGAACTTATAAGTAATAACTTTTGTCAATGTGATTTGATAGAAGGTTCTGAAAATTTGCATATTATAATAGAAGCTAAATACAAAGATTCTTCTGCATTAGTAGAAATAAAAAATGCACATACCAATATAACAAGGATTATAAAAGATGGTAATGAACTATTTTCTGCTGATAATTCTTTAAAACAAAAAGAACATGATGACAGAGAACTTTTAAATATAAAAGACATATTAAACTTTGCAAATGAAGTCAATATAGAAGATATTAGAGAAACCATTAAAAGACAAATTGATTTAAACTCTGCAATAGCCGAAGAAGGATTAAAAAATGATTACGGTTCTGGTGTAGGAAAAACATTAATAAAATATTACGGTGAAGATGTACGCAACAGAGCTAAGGCATATGCTTCTGCAGGTTCTGATGCCAGAATGGGCGGCTGTCCTATGCCTGTAGTTACAAACTCTGGAAGCGGAAATCAGGGTATAACTGTATCTGTACCTGTTATAATATATGCTAAAGAAATGAATGCCTCTGAAGAAAAACTATACCGTGCCTTGGTACTTTCAAATTTGATTGCAATACTTCAGAAAAAACATATAGGAAAACTTTCAGCATTCTGCGGAGTTGTTTGTGCTGCAACTGGTGCTGCTTCTGGTATAGCATATCTTAATAATGCCGATTACAAAATTATTTGTGATACTATTACAAATGCTTTATGTACTATAGGAGGTATGGTCTGCGATGGTGCTAAATCCTCATGTGCTTCAAAAATATCAGAGGCTCTTGACTGCGGAATACTTGCTTATAATTTAGCAAAAGACGGAAAAGTGTTCAAATCTGGAGACGGTCTTGTAAAAGATAATATTGAAGCTACTATTGACAGCATAGGAAGAATGGCTAAAGAAGGTATGAAAGGTACGGACATCGAAATACTCAATATAATGATAGATAAGTAATTAAAAAATAATAATAAATTTGTGTACTGCTTATTAATTAAAAAGTATAATATTTTTTTATACTGGATTTATTTTTAAAAAATTGTATAATCTATTAATGATAGTTTTCGATATATTGTAATAACATTTTACAAATTAGAAATATTTTTAAGGAGTCTGCAATGGCGAGTTTAAGCGATAAAGAAATTAATACCACCTTGGCAAAAATAAGAAGAGAATATGAACAAGGTGCTGAAAAATATGGTAATAAAATATACAATCTAAACAGTTTTAATGACAGATATAGAGAAGCTTTACAAAACAGACAAGATTTATCAAACTTTCTAATAGTAGAAATAAAAATATTGGAAGACATAAAAACTACATTAAGAGATAGAGAATTAGAACGCCAAAGAAAAAAAGCAGAAGAAGAAAAAGCTAAAGAAAATTCTTTTATGAATAAAGTTGACAATATGATAGAAAAATTCAAAAGTGCAACAGAAAAATACCCGTTAGAAGATATTCACCCTAAAGCTGATGATGAAATAAGACATTTATATGGTGCTTTTAAAGAATTATATAACTGTTTCTCTGTTATTAGATTCTTCTGCTGCGGACCTGCAAGCGACTATGTTGTGGAAACTGCTATCAAAGATTATGATAATCAATTCCAAAAGTTTATTATACCTGTGGGTGAAACAAAAGTTCCTCAGATATTTGTTGATTATGTTTATGCTTTAAACAATGGAGATAACTCAAGCAGAGCTGAACAATTTATACTTAAAGAATCTGGATTTTTCCTTCATGCATTTATTGAAAAAATGAACAATATTAAAACGATAGCACTAAAAGCTAGCAATGACGGAGAAATAGTACTTCCAGACTATTTAAATGTTCAGTCTCCTAGAGTATACAAATTCTTTAAAGGAAAAAGTAAAGAAGAAATGTATGATGCTACTATAGCTTATGCTAATGCTATGATAAACGATTTCAGACTTCAAAGTTTCAAAAAAGATGCTCATTAATAAGGTACTAATAGCTCTTTTTTTTATTACATTATCATTATACCCTCAAACTAATGAAGTATTTACTTACAATAGAAAAAATTTATCTAATGCATACCGTTATTATAATGCTAAAAACTATAAAAAAGCAGCCGAATTATTTGAATATGAAATAGAAAACTCCCCTATATTAAAAATAGAATACTTTGAAAATCTCGCCAATTCATATATGAATCTTAGAGATTATACAAATATGCTTAGGGCAGCAAGAAGCGGAATAATAGTTAATAGATTCTCACCAAAACTTCATTTCCAAAAAGGTTATGCATTATATAAATTGGGGGATACTAATAAGGCTATAGAATCTATAAGATATTCTATAAGTTTAGACCCTAATGATGCTTATATGAATAATTTTTTAGGGCTCTTATATTTATATGTAGAAGATTATAAACAGGCAGAATCTTCTTTTCTTAAAGCAACTGTATATAGCCCTAATAATGTAGTTTATATGGTTAATCTCGCTGCTACTTATGAAAGAGACAGAAATTTTAGTTCTGCTTTAAATGTATACGAGGAAGCATATAAAATAAATCCTAATTACAGAGGTTTAGGAGATTCTGTAATTAGAGTAAAAGGCATAATAAACAGAATATCTGGTAAAAATACGGAAACAGACAATGAAATAAATGAAATAGCAGAAAATAAAACTGTATCTACAAATAAAAATATCAATATCACTTATGATGAAGATGTTGAAGTTAAACCCATAGAAATGGACAATATATATACCAACGAAATATATACTAATGCAATAAATACAAACAATATAATCCTTAATACCAATAATATAATAACTAATTCTATAATCACAAATAATAATATTATAACAAATGATATAAATAATATTTCAACCAATACTACATCATCAACAAATATTCAAAATAATACTAATAATTAATTGATTATATAAAAAATTATTGTATTATATATCATTAGGATTATTGTATATGCACACTATTAAAAATACATTAGAAGAATACTCTGATAATAAATTGTATCAAAATATCAATTTAGCAAGTTATATAAAAATATCTCAAAAATGGAATGATATTATGGGAGAAGTTTTATCCAAAATATGCTATCCTCTATTTTTTTAGAAATGCCGTTCTTACTATAGCTGTAAGAGACAGCGTATGGGCTAATGAAATATTTATGAACAGAACAAACATATTCAAAAATATAAAAAAAGAAACCAATATAGAAGTAGCAGAATTAAAGACAAGAATCGGAGAGATTAATAGCAATAAACTATCAGAAAATTTAAATAAAAAATCTGATATACATAAAGAACCTACTAAAGAACATAAAGAATGGATGGATAAAATAATAAAAGAAGCAAATATCAAAGATGAAAAAATGAAAGAGATGTTTTATAATATATTAAAGTATGAGGACGACAATGATTGATGATGAGTTTATGAAAAAGAAAATTTCTGAGTACAAAGCTACAAAAAGTATAATAGCTTTAAGAGAAATCAATGAACATTTATCAAACTATATTTATAACTACCCTAGAAAAGTTTTCGGAGCTTATCATGAAAAGGCTTTGGAGTTTTACTCATACTATATTGAAAGAATAGATAATATAATACTTAAATACAATGAAACAAATGCTAAATTTATTACTTGGTTTACATATACCCTAAGAACGCATTACATTAATTTTTTGGACTTCAAAAAAAGAAAGAAAAATACAATAAAAAGAAATATCAATGGACGCTCCATTATATAAATCATTATATGAAAGAGAGGCTATTACTCTTCATGATGTGCTTTATGAAACAAAATCATACTCTATAAATGAATATATTGAAAATTATAATGATGACAGCAATATAGAAAAATAGCTTTAAATATATTTAACTATATAGAAAAAGAGTTTAAAAGTAGAGATTCCATAGCATTCTTTATACATAATCTCGAATTATTTATAAATCTTATTATATCTCCATTAATGAAGTATTTTAATATAAACTATGAAGAAGCATATTCTATAATAGAAAAAGCAAGAGCAACATATATAAATAAATATAATGAAATATTAAAACAGCAGGATAAAATAGCAAAAGTTAATGCTAAGATAGAAGAAAATAATAAAAAGGGAATATTTACTGTGCATTTGGCAAGCAAAAACAAGATTATATAAAAAGCTGCACAAAATAAAATAAATGTACCTTATGGTTTTATAGCAAAACTTTTAAATATCACAAGCAATACAGTTACAAAAATAATTAATAAGATTAAATCTGATTTAAAAGAAAATTTTAAAAATTTAATGGAATAATATATGAATAAAAAGAATTATACAGAAGAAGAAATCATAAACTATGTTAATGGAATAAAAGTTTCTGATAACTTTTTAAGTATGCTTGAAACAGATGAAGAGCTTCAGAGAAAAGTAAGCAGCCTAAAAAATGATTTGTTTATTATGGAAAATATAGAGGATTCAAATATGTTTATAGAATCAAAGAAAAAATCAGTTATCAATATAAAAGACGGTATAATAGATTATATGCTTTATTTCAGCAGAATATCTCCTATGGCATCAAGAGGAGATGATAATAATAATAATGATATTTATGTTTATAAAAATATAGAAATAAGTAAAAGCTGTAACGAATATTTTATTAATATAAACGATATAAAAAACTGGTGTGTTATAGAGCATAACGGAGAGAAAATAGTAAATATATTTGGTCAAAAGGATAACTATTCTGCAGCTTTAAAAAAAGGATTGTATAACATAAAAATAGATAATGATGAATGCAGCATTAATATAGAATAAACAAATAAAATAAATTAGGATATATAAAATAAATGAATAATATTTGCAAATGGGCTAAAACAGATATAGAAATAAAATATCATAATGAAGAATGGTGCAGAATATGCCATGATGAAAATAAATTATTTGAAATGCTTATATTAGAAGGTATGCAGGCAGGCCTTAGCTGGAGATGCATATTAAATAAGCGTGAGAATATGAGAAAGGCATTTGATAATTTTGACTATAAAAAAATAGCTGAATATGACGATAAAAAAATAGAAGAGCTATTAAATAATAAAGGCATAATAAGAAATAAAAGAAAAATTAATGCTCTTATAGTAAATGCTAATAAATTTATAGAAGTTCAAAAAGAGTATGGAAGTTTTGATAAATATATATGGTCTTTTACAAATAATAAACAAATAGATAATAAATTAGATGATGAATCAGCTATTCCCGCAAGAAATGAATTATCTGACACTATAAGTAAAGATTTGACAAAAAGAGGCTTTAAATTTGTGGGAAGTATTATTATATACAGCTATATGCAAGGTATTGGTATAGTAAATGATCATTCGGTAAACTGTGATTTTTACAAAAAAACTGAATATGACAAATAAAAATAAAAACTAAATATTGACTAATAATGATAATAAATTAGAATAAAGTAATATAACTACGGATAAAACATATGCACGGATATAATACTATACATTTTAAAAAATCAACTATTATTTACATTAAAGATCAAATACCTAAAGATGTATTTTATATAATAACAAAAGGCAAAGCTATATCATACGGTACTTTTAACTATAATATAGAATTCAATCAAGGCGACATTTTAGGACTAGTAAATATTTTATTAAATGAGCCCTATTTCTTTAATGTAAAGGCAATGGAAGATGTAGAAGCTATAGAAGTGGATATAGAAGAAGTTGTCAAAACAAAAAATGAAGAGTTAATGATAAAAATAGCTGAAAATTTAGATGCTTCATTTGAAACTTGGCTTGGAAGATATTATATGCAGCTTTCAAAAAATAAAGAAATTTCTCATATAAGAACAAAAGAAGAAATAATGAATATGGCAGATGTTTATAATAAAAACGGATTTAAACATATTGCATACAAACTATATAACGAATATACAAAACTATTCCCAGAAAATGCTGATGATGTAAAAGATAAACTATCAGAAATAACTCCAATAGAAGAACCGCAAAAAAATGATGATAATGTATACTATTATAAAAAAGGATATTGTTTATATACAGAATTGGAATATACTAATGCACTTTATATTATAAAATCTGGAATAATTGGAATATACAATATAATAAATTCTAAACAAATTACAAGAGCCATTTATTCAAAAAATACTATGATAGACGGATACAAGCCAGTTTTGCAGTATCTTCCGCTTTCAACTTGTGCTATAGCTTTAGAAGACACTACAGTAAAAAAAGTAACAAGAAATGAATTAATAAATATGTCAGAACATGACCCTGAACTTAATCTTTACTATATAAAAATGGTAAGCGTGAAAATAAGGAATACCATATTAAAGCTAATGGTTCTTACTATAGATGATATATTATCAAAACTTCTTATAACACTTTATTATATATTAAAAACAGAAATACTTACAGAAGATGTTAATTCTGTAAATTTACTATATACATTAAATGATATAAAAACTTTAACAGATATAAAAGATGTAAAACTTATAGAAAGAGAATTAAACAGAGTAAGAGGCGTATCAATATCTTCAGATGGGTATATTAATATAACGGATATGAAAAGCCTTATAATAGAATACCGAAACTGTATTAACAGACTAAGCAGTACTCATCATCATAGCATGATGTATTTTTAATATTATTAGTGTAATTCACAACCTTCAGTATAGAACGCCAAACTAAGTAATCAAATATCAATAAAAATTATAAAATAAAATATTTTACTTTTATATATACTTATTTTATAATATAGTCATATAATTTTTCAGGAGTTTTAAATGCCAACATTAAAAACAAGCATATCAGGAATAAGAGGAATAATAGGAGATGGTTTAGATATAAGAACTATAGTAGATTATACTTCGGCATTTGCATGTCTATTCCCAAAAAAGGCAAAAGTTTTGGTAGCAAGAGATACAAGAATAACAGGAGAATCTATATTAAATGCTGTTGCTTCTACATTAATGGCATCAGGCATAAATGTAATAGATATAGGAATAACACCTACACCTACCGCATTATATATGGTTGAAAAACTAAAAATACATGGCGGTATAATGATATCTGCAAGTCATAATCCTATAGAATGGAATGCTTTAAAACTTATAGGTAAAGGCGGACATTTTTTAGATGAGAAAGCTGTTAATGAACTTATGAAACTTTATGAGAAAAAATCTTCAAGATTTGTTAAAGCATTAGAAACAGGAACATATGAAAAAATAGATAATGCTATAGAAGAGCATATAAAACGTATTATAAGATTTATAGATGTTGATGCTATAAAAAAAGCTAATTTTAAAGCGGCATGCGATTATGTCAATGGTACAGGTTTATTTGCTACCCCTCAACTATTAAAAGAATTAGGAGTAAAAGAAGTTTCAATAAATAATGAGCTTACAGGAAAATTTGCCCATGTTGCTGAACCTTCTGCTGCTAGTATGAAGAGTTTGTCAGAGTTAGTGAAAAAAAATAAGGTCAATATAGGATTTACTCAAGACCCAGATGCTGACAGACTTGCTATAGTTCTTGATGACGGCACTATAATAAGCGAAGAGTATACTTTGGCTTTATGTGCTAAATATTTATGGCTTGTAGGAAAAGGAAATGCTGCGGTAAACTTATCTACTTCAAGAATGATAGATGATTTGGCAAAAGAAAAAGGATATTCTGTTGACCGTACAAAGATAGGAGAAATAAATGTTTCTTCTCATGTTGTAAAAAATAAATTATACTTCGGAGGCGAAGGCAATGGTGGAATAATAGTTCCTGCTGTAACACCGGGAAGAGATTCGCTTTTGGGTATAGCATTAATATTAGAATTAATGGCTAAAACAGGAAAAACTATAACAGAGCTAGTTCATGAAATACCTAAATATGAAATAGTAAAAGAAAAATTAGAAGTATCAAAAATTGATGAAGATAATTTCTTAAAACAAGTAAAAGAAGAGTACCCTAAAGCTAAAATAACAGCTATTGACGGAATAAAAATAGATTTGGAAGAAGGCTGGCTTCATGTACGTTCTTCAAATACAGAGCCTATTGTGCGTATCATTGCAGAAGCTAAAACTAAAAAAGAGGCTAAAGAATTGATAAATGCAGCAATGGACATGATAAAAGGTGAAAAAACTTTAAAAAAATCATCTGAAAATAAAACATCTAAATCATCTAAAACTAGAAAAGAGGATAAACCAAAAGAAGTAAAAACTAAAAAATAATATTTAATAATTAATATATAAATAAAACAAGAGTATGTATTTATCTCTTGTTTTATTTTATCAAATATAAATAGACTTGTTTCAAAACTAATTTTATTTATAATTGTAGGACTAGCTCCCACACCCTCACTTCTTTTGCCGTACGCTCTGCGTGCCGTAGGCAGGCGAGAAGCAGGCACAGCCCGCAGTCGTGAAAATATATCAAAATAATAGTTTATAAAACATGTAAAACATTATTTTTATAATTGTTAAATTTTTATATATAATCTTGTCAAGTAGTTTTGAAACAAGTCTAATGTGAAACACTATCAATTTATATAAAATCTTAATAGTAAAAATTAACTACTTCGACTTTTAAACCAAAAAAGTCGAACATTTTAAAGTTATGATTTTTGCTTGACAAATTTATCATATTTTGTTTTAATATAGGCGTATATTTATTATATATCTTTTATACATATAAAAAGGATAAATATGGACTTAAATCTTAAAAATAAAACAGCTATAGTAACAGGTTCCAGCAGAGGAATAGGTAAAAAAATAGCTGAAGCCTTAGCCAAAGAAGGAGCTAATATAGTAGTTACAGCTACAAATCTTGATAAAGCTTCTCAGGTCGCTGAAGAGTTAAAATCATCTTATAATATAGAAACTTTAGCATTACAGCATGATGCAAAATCAAGCGAATCCTGCAAAGAAGTAATAGCTAAAACTATAGAAAAATTTAACTCTATAGATATACTTGTAAATAATGCAGGTATAACTAAAGATATGCTTGTTATACAAATGGACGATAGTGCTTGGAATGATGTAATATCAACAAATCTTTCAGGTGCTTTTTATATGTCAAGAGAAGCTGCAAAAACTATGCTAAGAGCTAGAAAAGGAAAAATAATTAATATATCAAGCGTTATAGGTAAAATGGGTAATGCTGGACAAGTTAATTATGCTGCTGCTAAAGCTGGTATTATTGGTATTACTAAGTCTATGGCTAAAGAGTTTGCTCCTAGAAATATATGTGTAAATGCTATAGCACCGGGATTTATTCAAACAGATATGACAGATGTACTTCCTGAAGATACTGTTAAAGGAATTATGAGTATAACTCCTTTAAAAAGATTAGGTACTTCAGAAGATGTTGCCAACTTAGTATTATTTTTATCATCAGATATGAGCAGCTATATTACTGGGGAAGTTATTGCTGTTGACGGCGGAATGTCTATGTAATTATTTAATAAAATATAGAAAAGGTATATAACGTGCTTAATAAAAATAGGCACTTTATTATAAATTATAAAAAATTAAGGAGATTAAAAAATGGCATTAATCGATGAAATTAAAGATGTTGTTGCTAATCAATTAAACATCTCAGACAAAAGCAAAATTACTGATACAGCTTCTTTTGTAGATGACTTAAACGCTGATTCACTTGATTTAGTAGAATTAATCATGGAATTAGAAAAACGTTATGACATCAAAATTCCTCAAGAAGATCAGGAAAAAATCAAAAATGTAGCAGATGCTGCTAAATATATCGAAGAACATAAAAAATAATTAATATATTATATTTTTCCCGTAAACAGATATATATTAAAATCTTTTACGGGAAATTTTTTAATATATTGTAAATCATAGGAGTTTTATATATGAGTGAACGCAGAGTTGTAATAACAGGACTTGGAATAGTAAGTTCTTTAGGAAATGATGTTAAAACTTTTTGGAATAACTTACTTAATGGAGTTTCTGGAATTAAAACATTAAGCAAATATTTTGATCCAGAAAAAGAGCAGCTTATTACTAAAATCGGTGCTGAAGCTTTACCATTAGAAGGCGATTATTATTCTGATAAAAAGATGTTAAGGAGATTAGATCCTTTCATTAACTTTGGAGTATATGCAGCTTATCATGCTTTTAAACAAGCTGGTATAGAACCTAAAACAGGCTTTGATCCTCTAAGAGCAGGATGTGTTCTTGGCAGCGGTATTGGCGGAATAACTACTCTTCTATCCAATCATAATGTTATACTTGCTGATGGTCCTAGCAGAGTTTCACCTTTCTTTGTACCAATGCAGATAATTAATATGACACCAGGACTTATTTCTATGGAATATGGAATGAACGGACCTAACTACAGTACTGTTACTGCCTGTGCTTCTTCAAACCACT
Source organism: Brachyspira sp. G79 (assembly GCF_002379365.1). Lineage (GTDB taxonomy): Bacteria > Spirochaetota > Brachyspiria > Brachyspirales > Brachyspiraceae > Brachyspira. The sequence continues at coordinate 1,018,268 of NZ_JQIU01000008.1, forward strand.
CTATAGGTTTGGGATATAAACATATAAAAGATAATGAAGCTGATATTATGGTAGTAGGCGGTTCTGAAGCTACTATCAATCCTCTTACTATAGCTGGTTTTAATAATGCCAGAGCTTTATCTACTAGAAATGATGAGCCTTCAAAAGCATCAAGACCTTTTGATAAAGGAAGAGACGGATTTGTTATTGCTGAAGGTGCTGGTATATTGATACTTGAAGAATATGAACATGCCAAAAAAAGAAATGCTAATATACTTGCTGAAGTTTGCGGTTACGGCTTTACTGCTGATGCTAATCATATCACTGCTCCTTTAGAAGACGGTGCTATGGGAGCAAGAGCTATGTCTTTGGCTATAGAAAGTGCTAAAATTTCACCTGATAAAATCAGCTATGTTAATACTCATGGTACTTCTACTCCTGTAGGAGATATTGCTGAAATAAAAGCTATTAAAAAGGCTTTAGGCGAAGATCATGCTAAAAAAATAAAAATAAACTCTACTAAATCTATGACAGGTCATGCTTTGGGTGCTGCAGGCGGTATAGAAGCTATTGCTACAATTATGAGTATGATTGAAGGAAAAGTTCACCCTACTATCAATGTAGATGAACAAGATTCTGAATGTGATTTAGATGTTGTTGCTAATACTGCTCAAGATTACAAAATAGAATATGCCATAAGTAATTCTTTCGGTTTTGGCGGACATAATGCTTCTATAGTATTTAAAAAAATATAATAAAAAATCGTAAAAATAATAAGCTCTGTTTTATATAAACAGGGCTTTTTTATTTGTAAAAAATAAATATTTTATTCATAAATAAATTTAACTTCTAAAATAGAGAATATACTTAAATAATTACAATTTGTAAAAAATTAATTTTTTAATTTTAAATATTGCAGGGTTTCACAGTTGTGTCCCAGTTCTTTTATGACACCTGTACACTCGTGGAGTATAAACCTCGCTCTGCGTGCAGTAGGCAAGGTGTAACCTGAATCTTATGTATTATTAAATACATATTTTAAAAATATAAAGTTCTACCAATTATATTTTTAGCGAAGCGTATCCGAATATAAAAACTTTTACGAAGTCCGAATAGCATGGGCATCAAAAAACTCGATAATTCTATATAAAGTGCATCAGTTGATAAAATAAAATTATTACAGTATATACTGAAAATTTTTAAGTTTGTCAAAAATTGTTTTTCATGTTTTTAATATTTTCTGAGGCTAGCCCCCGAATCCCCACTTCTTTTGGTGACAAAAAGAATGCATTTTTTAAGCAAAACATAGTTATTATAATACATTTTAAACTTATTTTATTAATACTAAATAATACTTTATACTATTTATAAGTCATCATTACATTTTTAAATAATTGAAATTTGACAAAATATAGTTGTTTAGCTATATACTTAAAAATAATTTTAATTATTATTTAAAATTATTTAATAATAACATCAATATATACAAAAATGTAATATATCATACTATTAAATACTTAACAAAATAACAAATATTATAATACTAATCCTTATAATACTTACTGTAAAACTCATAACTCTTTATAACACGCTCTACATAATACTCAGTTTCTTCTATATCAATAAATCTTCCTGTACGGTACATATTATTAGTTCCGTATTCAGCTTTCCACCTTCTTCCGCGTCCTGAACCTGCATTATAGCTTGCTGCCACAAGTATATAATTGCTTGCTTTCTGACTGCTGAAAAGCCAGCCCAAATGCGAAACTCCCAAATTAATATTTTGTTTAGGGTCTGTTAAATCTAAAGGATCATATCTGTATCTTGCTTTTTTGTTCTCAGCAGCGGCTGTTGTAGGCATAAGCTGCATAAGCCCCATAGCTCCAACCCAAGACCTAGCCTTAGGATCAAATAAACTCTCCTCTCTCATTATTCCGTATACAAATGCAGGCTCTATCTTATAATACTTAGCCTCTGGTACTACATACTCATCAAAATATCTAGGATAAACTTTTCTTCTAAGCTCATCTGGAAGCAAGTCAGTATTATCTGAATATGGATATCCGAAATATTTACCTATATTAGCTGATATCTGCATAAGCCTTTTTGTATTTTCAGAACTTATAAATATTTTCTCAGCAAAATAATATAATGGATATGTTACCTGAGTTTTTTTGAATACTTTATCAAACTCTGTATATGCATTGTCATAATCTCCGTAATAATAAAGCACTATAGCCTTATTAATTTCTCTTCTAGTTTGAAGAGACAGTTCATTAAAGAGATCATTCTCACTCATTTTAGAATACATCTCTTTTACAAATCTGCTTTGCATAAGTATATTTTTTGCTATACTTCTAGCCTCTTTTTCAGTTTTATCTTCCTTCCCTGTAGCAGCATAATTTAAAAACTGCACTTTATCAAGCATCTCCATAGATTTAGTAAAATTAGAGTCAGCATAATACTTTTTAGCTTCATTTAAATAATAAGTATTGCTAAGTTTTACATTACTAATCATCTCATCGCTTGCAAGACTTAATGCCCCTTTAATAAAATAATGACTTTTACTGCTTAAAAGGCTTTTCATTATATAGTCATCTCTTTTTTCATCATCTCCAAACTCTTCAGCAGTCCACATATTCCAAGATAAAGCAAAATCATGCCTAAAACTAGGATATCTATCTTCTAAAGCCTTAGTTGCAAAATAAGTTTCTGTTTTGTTTTTTAACTTAAATGATTTTCTTAAATATGATTTTAAAGCAAGTTCTGTCTGCCAGCTTTTTGGAAATTTTGTCATAACATTTGTTAAATAAGTTTTTGCCTGAACAAGATTATTTCTATTTAAACTTACACTCACAAAATTATTATATATTCTAGGCACATAATCATCTCTTGGGTATTCTTTCAAAAAAGTATTATAAAGTTCAAGCGATTTATCATAGTTTTTTAATCTGTTATAATTATCAGCAGAATAATAAATACCTAATCTTCTATGAGTTTTATTATTTGCATTTGACAAATACTCATCAAATAATTTTGCCGCATCTTCTCTCTCTCCTGCCTGCTGTTTTATTCTTGCCATATAGTAAGTAGAATTTGCTTTATATAAATTATTATCATAAAAATATTCAAAATATTGTAAAGATGCTTTTCTATAACCAGCCTCATAAAGCTCAGTAGAAACTTTATATTTCAAATCATTATCAAATGACATTATATCTTCTTCATAATTATTATTATAATATATAATAGCTTCTCTATTTAAAAATCTGCTTAAAAGCTCATAAGCTATCATCTTAGCCTTATTGGTATCATCAGTATCTCTTAATGCTCTAATACCTACAAACTCTTTAATCCATTTCTGTGCTTTACTGTTAAAAAAATTACTCACTGGATAATCATCTCTATAAAACTCCGCCAATGCCTTATACTGTTCTGCATAAGGATACAAAGATGAACGCGGATACTCTTTCATAAGTAATGAATACAAATCTATAGCTTCATTATACATATTAGTATATAATGCACTTTTAGCCCCATAATATATAATATAATCTTTTATAAGCAAATCTTCTTGAGTATTCATTATATTTGTAAATTGATTATAAGCCTCTAAATATTTCTCTCTGTTATAGAGTTCTAAAGCAGTTCCATAATTAATCTTGTTTTTTGATATAATATTCTCTTTTAACGATATTCCCTTAGCATCTAACATAGAAGTCATTATTATAATAATAGCTTCAAAAAAAACGGCAAATAATAATACTCTTTTATTAAATATATGAAGAATTTGATTTTTCATTGAACCTCATCAAAAATAGTTTTTATATAGTAATTATTATTTTATTATTTTTTTCATTTTTTGCAAACAAATTTTACATTTTGACTTACCATAATGATTATATATTTAATTAAAATTTTATAAAAAAGTATGTAATTTTCTTATTATTTTTTATATATTTAAACAAAAAACGGAGGGAAAATGAATTTAACAGAATTAAGAGATAAACAAAAACAATTTTTCAAAAGTTCAAAAACATTATCATACGATTTTAGAATAAAACAGTTAAAAAAATTACAATCAATGCTGATAAAATATGAAAGAGATTTTATAGACGCTCTGTATAAAGATATGCAGAAGTCAGAATTTGAAGCTATAGGTACAGAATTATTTTTTGTAATGGAAGAGATTAAAACATTCATAAAAAATCTAAAAAAATGGATGCATAATAAAAATGCAAAAAGGAATATGGTAACTATAGATTCAAAAACCACTATAATAAATAAACCATTTGGAGTATCATTAATAATATCGCCTTGGAATTATCCAATACAATTAACTTTTCTTCCACTTGTAGGTGCAATAGGAGCTGGCAATACCGCTATAATAGCACCTTCTCAATTAACACCTACTGTTTATGATGTAATATATAATTCTATTAAAGATACATTTGATGAAGAATATATTGCTGTTGTAGATAAAAGTATACCGCCAGAAAATGTAAGCAAAATAGAATATGATAAAATATTTTTTACAGGTTCTCCAAGAGTTGGAAAAATTATTATGTCAAACGCTTCAGAGTTTCTTACACCTGTAACATTAGAGCTTGGTGGAAAATCACCTGTTATAATTGATGATATAAAAGGAGATAATTTTAATAAGGCTGTAAAAAGAATTATATGGGGCAAGTTTATAAACTCGGGTCAAACTTGCGTATCCCCAGACTATATACTAATTAGAGAAGACTTAAAAGAAAAATTTTTAAAAGCATTTAATGATGAAATAAAATTATTCAATGATGAAAAAAAGCTACACAGAATAATAAATGAAAACCACTATAAAAGATTAAAATCATATTTAAATGACGGCAAAATTATTTACGGCGGGGAATATGATGATAATAATTTGTCTATTTCTATAACATTAGTAGAACCAAAAAACTTAGAAACTAATATTATAAAAGATGAAATATTCGGTAGCATTTTCCCAATACTTTATTATAAAACAAAAGAAGAAGCCAGAGATATAATAGAAAAAGTATGTCCTAATCCTCTTGCTATGTATATATTCTCTGAAGATATTGATTTTAATTATTATTTTATAGAGAAGATAAGTTACGGAGGCTGCTCTGTTAATGATACTATAAGCCATATATTAAATTCTAATGCCCCATTTGGAGGAGTTGGAAACAGCGGAATGGGTAATTATCATGGTTATTACAGTTTTAAATGCTTTTCAAAAGAAACAACCGTTTTAACTAAAGGATATGGTTTTGAAGTAAAAACAAAATATCCGCCTTATTCTACAAAAATTAAGGAAGTTAATTTATTATATAATTTGGTAAAGAAATAATTTTATTTAATAATAAGAAAAAAGGCTTGCATTAAAATTCATTAATACAAGCCTTTAATTTTTATCTAGCTATAAAGTTTTATTTTCCCCAAACATCAGGTTCAAATTCTTTATTAACTCTATTATAATCAACAATATCAATACCATTATAATAGAACTTTAAAATCTCTTTATAATCTTTTTTAACCTGAGCCATACCGTAAGCACCCCATTGGCACATACCTACACCATGTCCACTTCCTTTACCAGTGATTATTATACCATTGTCTACTTTTTTAATAGTAAAATTAAGTGATGGTACCAATTTAGGAGAAAGCGTACTTCTAAAATCTCTTGAAGTAATATCGCTATCATCTATTTTTATATTAGTAGCCTTTCCAGATTTAGGATCAGTGCTAATACCAATAGAAGATTTTTCGCTTGCATGTACAGAATAATTAGCTAAATCATCATTAAGTTCATTATAGCTTAAAGCATTAGTCCAAGGTTTAATCTGAGCATTGCAGTAAGGGCAAGAAACACCTTCCAAATAAGGCACAGCAACACCGAATACATTTTCAGCACTATCAGTATGTCCGCCGCATAAAGCACTGAAATATGTAGCTATAACTTTACCTTTATAAACGGCAATCTCATATCTTGTTCTGTCAACAGCCTGTTCTACAGACCAGCTCATTTTTTCTTTGCCATTATAAACCTGATATTTTGTAGTATTATCAACATCAAAAGGAAGTTTATTAGCATTTTTTAATATATGATACATTGCATAAGTGCGGGCTGCAACTGCCTGAGCTTTTAATGCTTCCATAGGCCAATCTGGAGACATCTCATGAGGTAAAACACCTTTAACATAGTCTTCAATATTAAGCTCATTAACCACTATCATGGTATCATTATATGGAATAAACATTAAAGAACCATAATATTCTTTTCCGTTTAAAGTAAATCCGTCTTGTGTTTCAAATACTATTCCTTCTTTATAAACACCTACTTCATTAACTTTTAAACCTAATCTGTTTTCTACAACCATTACAGTTTCATTAGTTAAAGCTGATATTATTTCGCTTTCATATTTGTAATTGTACGCTTTATAAGGACCTTTGATATTAATAGTATATGGAGCTTTTACATCTGTTAATTGTACTCTGATAATATTTTGATTTGCAAATGCATATATACTATTCATTGCCAATAATACTAGCAATAAAAAGAAATACTTTTTGACTCCCATAATTTTAACGCCTCCTTGCTGTAAATAAAATTATTCGTTAAAATTATCGGCTATTTAAAAACTTGCTTTACAATATAATTTCATATAGTTTTCTCAAATTATACTGCATGCAAGTTATTTAATTTTTTATTAAAAAATAATCACATAGATATGATGATCTTACCTTCAATACCGCCTTTAGACATAGTTTGAATAGCTTCTTTTGTATCTTCAATATTAAATACTTTAGAGAATATTTTAGGCTTTATATTTTTATCTTCTACTATTCTTGTAATTTCTTTAAGCTCTCTGCCGTCAGCTCTTACAAACATAAATCTATACTCTTTTCCTTCTTTCATAGCTTTTTTATCATATTTAGAACCTGCCAAAGAAAATAAACTTCTTTTTAAGAAAGGAAATTGATGAACTTCAGCAAATTTTTTATTAGGACTTGTTCTTAAACTCAATATACGTCCGCCTTTCTTTAAAACAGATAACTCTTTATCAAACTCTTTTGCCCCAAGAGTATCAATAACATAATCAACGCCTGAAACTAACTCCCAATAATTTTCTTTACGGTAATCAATATATTTATCAGTACCCAAACTTATAAAATGCTCTTTAGATCTATCATTACCAGAAATTATGACATTAAGCCCGAAATATTTAAAAATAGGCACTGCCATCTCTCCGAAACTTCCAGACCCTCCTGTTATCAATACAGTTTCACCTGCTTTGGCTTCTAATTCTTCTTTAAGTGCCTGATAAGCTGTAAGTGCCGTAAGAGGTATTGCTGCCGATTCAATAAAACTGCAATTATTAGGCATAGAGGCTAAAAACTTACTTTCTACCGCAGCATAATCCGCAAAAGCACCTATTTTTTGTATAGGCATACGAGTATAAACTTTATCGCCAACATTAAAATCTTTTACATTTTTACCTATTTTTTCAACTATACCAGAAAATTCATTTCCTAATGTAAGAGGCATTTTATAATCCTGTATAAGTCTTACACTGCCTGTTAGTATTAATATTTCAAGCGGGTTTACTGCAGCTGCCTTTACTTTAACCAATACTTCATCATCAGTTATATCTGGTATTGCTATATCTCTAATTTTTATATCAATGTCTTTTGAATATTTGTCAATCTGTGCTGATCTCATAATATCTCCTAAATTTTTATTTGAAAGATTTTATAATATATTTTATATAAATCAATATAAAATATTATTCAAATAAAAAAGATGAACAGAACAAAATATATTCATCTCTTAAAAAAGATAATAATAATTATATAAATTAATTATTTAGTATAATTTTACCGTTATGTTTTCTTTATTTTTTGAACTGTATCAGATATCATATTAACACTTTCCATAATATCATCAAATACATCGGGTTTTATAGATTGTGCTCCATCACATAAAGCATGCTCTGGATCATTATGCACCTCTATAATCATACCGTCAGCACCTGCAGAAATAGCTGCCAATGTTAAGGGAAGAGCCATCCATGATTTTCCGCTGGCATGCGAAGGATCTCCTATAACAGGCAAATGACTTAAACGTTTTATTGCAGGTATTGCACTCACATCAAATGTATTTCTAGTATAAGTTTCAAATGTTCTTATGCCTCTCTCACATAACACAACATTTTCATTGCCTTGATTAAGTATATACTCAGCACTCATAAGCCATTCTTCTATAGTGTTTGACAAACCTCTTTTCAAGAGTATAGGCTTTTTTAATTTTCCTACTTCTTTTAAAAGTTCAAAGTTCTGCATGTTTCTTGCCCCAATCTGAATCATGTCCACTGTATTATCAAAATCTTCTAAATGTCTTATAGATACAATCTCACTTACAATAGGTATTCCAACCTCTTCTCTTGCAAGTTTTAATATTTTAAGTCCGTCCAAAGCTAACCCCTGAAATGCATAAGGGGAAGTTCTAGGTTTGAAAGCCCCGCCTCTAAGTATAGAAGCACCAGAAGCCTTTACACTTTTAGCTATATTAATAACCTGCTCCTCGCTTTCAACAGAACAAGGTCCTGCAATAATTGTAGGTTTGCCATCTCCTATCTTTACACCGCTTACATCAACTACAGTATCTTCTTTTTTGAATGCTCTATTTGCTCTTTTAAATGGTTCCTGCACTTTTAATACTTTAGATACTCCTGGTAAAGATGAAATTAAATCTCTGTCTATCTTTGAAGTATCCCCAACCATACCTATTACTGTATAGTCTACTCCTACACTTTTATTGATGCCAAGACCTGCATTTTTTAATCTTTCTATAATATTATTAATATGTTCTTCTTTAGTATTTGGTTTCATTACTACTATCATAATAAATTCTCCTTAAATAAAATAATTAATTTAAAATCGATAAGCTAAAATATAAAAATTAAGTATTGATAAAAAGTTTAAATATATAAATTTGTTTTAATTAGAAAAATAGATACTCTGGCGTCTTAAACGCCATAGTAGAAGAAGTAATAAGCATAGATACTTTTAAAAGTAAGTGAAATTAAATTACCTTTCATAGTAAGAAATTATATATAAAAAATATAAAAAGTCAAGCACTTATAATTTTCATGACTTATACAATATACTGAAAATTTTTAAGTTTGTTAATTTTTTTATTCAACTTTTGGTGAAGCCAGCCTCACACCATACCTAATCATACTTCCTTTAGTAGCGGTCGTACTTCGATACTTCAGATATGCTTCATAAAAGTACAAGTGTAAAATAATACTAAATTATATTTTATATGCAGGATAAATTTCTAAATTTAGTATCAAGTATAGATTTTTTCTGACTACGGTACACAGAGCGTTGGAAAAAAGTACGCACAACTGTGAAGTCCAAGCTATAATTAAAAAATGTGAAATTAAAAAGCTATAAGTATTAATAAATTGAGTTTTGAAACAAGTCTATTATAATTATTTAGGTATATAAAATACACCGAGCAAATAAAAGCATTTTTCTGCTCGGTGCAATAAATATCTCATAAAATTAAATCAATAATTTATATCCCAATATATAAAATTAGATAATATACAAATTAAAATTTAAAATCTCTTCTTCCCTCATCTATGCCTTTTAAAGCATCTACTAATTTCATTTTAACCTTTTCATTAGGTACTCTCTCTATTTCATTTGCCATAACTTTATCTATAGATTTTTTAGTTTCGTCTTTGGCATAATCGTTTTCATATTCTTTTAAAGTTATTATAGCATTGGCCTGACAGAAATTTTTTATTTGTCCACTCTTAGCAAAAGCCATAAATCTGTCTCCTGTTCTTCCTTCCCTATAACAAGCAGTACAAAAGCTAGGAAGATATCCTATATCAGAAAGCCATTTAATAATATCATCAAGAGAACGGTTATCAGATATTTCAAACTGCTTTGAATTCTCCTCTTCCTCTTCAACATATCCTCCTACGCTAGTTCTTGATCCTCCGCTTATTTGAGAAACTCCAACCTCTAATGCTTCTTCTCTTGATTTTTGGCTCTCTCTTGTAGAAACTATTATTCCAGTATAAGGAACAGCAATTCTTAAAACAGCAACTATTTTTTTGAATAAACTATCAACAATAGCATTAGGGAAACTTTTAACATCTACATCATCAGCAGGTCTTATCCTAGGAACACTTATAGTGTGAGGTCCGCATCCGAAAGTATCTTCTAAATGTTTAGCATGATAAAGCATAGCAGTAAAATCATATTTATAATCATAAAGCCCAAATAATACACCTATACCTACATCATCAATACCGCCTTCCATAGCTCTGTCCATTGCCTCAGTATGATATTCATAATTGCTTTTAGGTCCGCTTGGGTGAACTTTCTCATAAGTAGGTTTATGATAAGTCTCTTGGAATAATACATAAGTACCAATTCCTGCATCTTTTAGCTTTTTATAATTTTCAACTGTCGTAGCAGCAATATTTACATTAACTCTTCTAATAGCTCCGTTTTTATGTTTAATGCTGTATATTGTTTTTATAGATTCAAGTAAATATTCCATACTAGCATAATCAGGGTCTTCTCCAGTTTCTAATGCAAGTCTTTTATGTCCCATATCCTGTAATGCTGTAACTTCTGCTCTAATCTCATCTTGACTCAATTGCTTTCTTGCTATATGGCTATTTTTAGCATGATAAGGACAGTAAACGCATCCGTTAATACAATAATTTGATAAATAAAGCGGAGCAAATAAAACTATTCTTTTACCATATATCTCTAATTTAATTTTCTTTGCTATCTCAAACATTTCATTTTCAGCATCTTTATCATTGCAAAGAAGTAAAGCTAATGCTTCATAAGGTTCAAGGCCTTTCATCAGACTTGCTTTATCTAATATCTCTCTTATATTATAATCGCCGCTTTCTACTTTGGATATTGTTTTTAATATCTCTTCATCATTAATAAACTCATTTGCATTTTTTGATTTTGAATCGTACTTGAATAAAGTTTCTAAAGACATAAAATATACTCCTATTTTATAATTAAACTGTTAATTATTTTTTACTTGCATAAAGTGCTTTAGCAGAAACACCTTCAATCATGCCAAGTCTGCCTGTTAAACTATTAATTTTATCGATAGGAGCATTTAATACTATGCTTATAATATTTATATTTTCTTCTCTGTAAGGTATACCCATTCTTCCTATAACAAAATCACTGTAGCTATGAAGAATTTCATTCACCTTTGCCGCAGCATTGGTGTCTTCAATTATTATACCTATAACAGCAATTCTATTATTTTCCATAAACCACCAAAAAAGATAAATATAATTAAAAAATATATTCCTTTATGATAAACATTAACAGTTATTCATTTAGGCTATTTTATTATAAAACTATGAATTATTTTGTAAATAGCTTTTATTAATTTTTTATAATTATTTTTCTATATGGAAAAAGCTCACAACATTCTGCAGTTCTTTAGCATCATTATAAAGCGATATAGAAGAAGCCGTAGACTCTTCCACCAAAGCAGCATTTTCCTGAGTAATAGTATCCATTTCCATAACTGCTTTATTAACCTGAGCTACTCCAGACTGCTGTTCTACGGCAGCGGCACTTATATCTTTTATAATATTTGCTGTATTTTCTATTTGCTCTTTTATTCCTATAAATAATTGTTCCTGACTCTCTACAATTTCATTAGCCTTATTAATTTTATCATATACCTGATTAATCAATTCTGTAATATCTTTTGCTGAAGTCTGACTATTTTGTGCCAAACTTCTAACCTCGCTTGCTACAACAGCAAAACCTTTACCTTGATCTCCTGCACGTGCTGCCTCTACAGCCGCATTAAGTGCTAAAATATTAGTCTGAAAAGCAATTCCTTCTATAACTTTTATTATATCTTTAATTTTTTCACTATCATTATTAACTTCATTCATACTTTTTACCGTTTCTGATACTACTGAAGCTGCATTCTCTATAGATTCTTTACAGCTATTCATCATATTATTCCCTTTTACAGAATTATTCGTAGCCATAGATATTGCTGAAGATATTTCTTCCATAGAAGACGCAGTCTCTTCAAGGTTGGCTGCTGTATTTTCTGCTTTTGCAGCTAAATTCTTATTTCCAGAAGCAAGGGCATTAGCCGCATGAGACATCTTATCAGCATTATTCAAAGTGGTTTCTATCACTTCTATTAATTTATATTTCATATTATGGAAAGAATGTGATAATTCTCCAAGTTCATCTTTTCTATTCAACTTTCTTCTATGCATAATAAGTCTACCGCTTTCTATCTCTTTGGCTTCCTCAACTATAATATTAAGAGGTTTTATTATGCTTCTAGTAAATAAAAATACTACTAATGTCATAATAACCATGGATATAATGCCTATTATTACACTTATTACAATAATAGATCTATTAACTTCGTATATCTCTTTAGTATCCATAGCATAAGCGACTATCCAAGGCTGAGCAGTCATTTTTTTATAAAATCCTTCTCTTACACCATATCTTAACTTTCCAGATACAGATGTACCTTGCATTATATTATTATATTCACTTGGGGCTTGTTTATTTATTTCTGCAGGATCAGTATCCATTATAACTACAGATTTATTATTAACAGTTACTATTCTACCAGACTGTCCTAATCGTACATTACTAAAATAAGTATCATATATAGACATTATTTTTATAATAGAAACTAAATAACCTATTAATTGATCATTATAATCAAGTATTCTAACACCTAAAGATATTGTAAGATCTCCTGTAGCAGCTGATTTAACAATATCATCTCCAAATGCCACTTCTTCACCTGCTAATAATTTATTCATCATAGTAGGTCTTAAATCCATAAAATTTCTGCCTATTAATTGTGAGTTTCTATCAAAAACTATTACACCTCTTGTATCCATAATAGAGATATTTTCTATAAAATTATTATTTTCTACAAATGAAGTTATATCTAAATAAACATTATTACTATATGCTGTCATATTTGAAAAGAAATTCTTAATATTAGCACCGCTTGTATATGATTTGTTAACCATTACCTGAGCATTTAATATAGAATCAAATAAGTTAGCATAACCCTCAACAGTATTTTCAAATCCTGTATTTGTACTTTCGGTTATACCTTTATTTGAAAAATATACTGAAGCCGATAATAAAAATAATAACATCAATATAGACATTACACTAATAGTAACTGGAAGTTTAAAAGATAAACTATGGATTTTCTTCATAATAGACTCCTAAATAAAACACTAAATTTGTATTAAATGAATGATAAATGTAAAATTTATAAATTTAGTATAGTACAATTATATATAAGTGTCAATAAAGTAAATTAATTTTATATAATTATGAAATTGTAAAAGTTTTATTAATGAATATGTAAAATATACAACAAATATATGAAATGTATAATAAAAATAGGTAATAATCTTAATATTATACTTGCTTCAAAACTAATGATTATTTTATTAATTAAATTATTCTGACAAAATATAATTATTTATATATCAGTAATTCTATTATTTTGTAAAATAATAGAGTTAAGATATATAATTCAGATTTATAATAAAAGATTTTATTATAAATAATTTTAGAAATAAAGTATTATTTAATATACACATACTTTCTCTTCATAAACTTCTTTAGCTTTAGAATAAAACTCTGCAGCTTTTTCATAATTTCCATTGATAAATTCAATATTGCCTAAATGGAAATAAGAACTAGAATCAGGATTTTCTTTTATTTTTTTAGTATATTTAGCCTTGCTTTCTTCCAAATTAGGATAATTATCTCTCAAACTTTTGCTTCTAAGGTTTTTAAGAGCAAGAATTTCAGGCGTATCAGCAGGATACATAGCCAAAGCCTGCAAATACATATTTTCAGCTCTTTTATAATCTTTAATTTCATGAAGACATACGCCATAATAATGATAATCATTATGGTCAGCCAAATTATTATCTACTAATATTTTATAAAAATTCATAGCTTCTTTATAAAGTTCATTTCTAAAGAAGTAATTAGCCATATAAACTAAAGCAACTCTGTCTTTTGAATTAATTTTAAGTACATTTTTAGCAGCTTCTAATCCTTTGTCCTCTTCCTTAAGCATAGTACATAAAGATAAAAACTCATAATAAGGATCAAGATTCTGAGAAGTATATAATGTAATTCCTTTTCTATAAAGTTCAAAAGCATCCTGAAGTCTGTATTCTTTTTTGGCAATAGCCCCCAAAATAAAATATGCTTCAGCTGCCATCCAATATTCTAAGAAAGTGTTTAAAAATATTTTAGCATGTTCATAATCACCGTTTTCAAATAAGGAAACTGCTACCTGTAAATACGACTTCATGTCTTCAGAAGTACTTAATCTCATACTTCTTTTTAAAGCCTCAATAGCTTCTTCATTTACTCCTTTCTTTAAAAGTTCCTCTGCAAGATTACTTAATTTCATTGCTTTAGTATTAGTAGACACGTTAATCTCCTTTTTTATTTTAATGAACTGGTCTGACATAAACTTCTTTAGAAAAACCGCTCTCTATATTCCCGCCTTCTCCACCTATAGCAGTTATAGTAAAATAATAAACCTCATTTGTATTAAGTCCTTCTATATAGTATTCAGTCTGATTTCCTATCCGTATAGGAGTATACTCAGCATCGTTATAAACTCCTGGCTTTGTGCCGTAATATATTTTATAGCCAGCAACATCTTCATGAACACTATCCCATTTTAACATAACAGAATTATTATTAACTGCTGTTGCCGTTAAATTAACAGGTGTCTGCGGAAGTCTTCCCTTATGGTATAAAATATCAACATTATTTAATATAGGAGTTATATTTCTATCAGCATTACTATTCAATACAGCTCTTATCTGAAGATATCTTACATTAGATGTAATAGCATTAGTATTATTATCTAAATACTGCCAAGCTATATTATTATCATCTGGGGCAAAATAATAATCTGAAGTTCTATAATAAAGGTCTATATAGCAGCCATTCGTAAAACTTCCTGTATAATTTATAGAGTCTATAAATGTATTTTTATCTTCAAAATCTATAACTCTGCTTATTATTTCTCCATTTGATGAATACCTATATAAATTAAAATCATGTTTATAATCAGGTGTAAAATAGAAAGAATCTAACCCTCCTATAAAACCCTGTCCCAAATACAGCGGATCTAATTTGATATTTTCAAATTCAGCAACATAAGGAGATCCGTTTCTATCCCCTGTACTTGTTAAATATATAACTTCTTCTTCAAGTCCGTCTATATATTTTACTAATTTTCCTGTAGAAGCATCAAAACTAACACTATGATGTCTCCATTCATTTTCCTTTAAATACTCTCCTCCTGATAAAGTAACATTTGTATACTGACCATTATAAGAAAATAAATTATTAAACTGCCAAACTAATCTGCCATTAATAATATTTGCTCTTATACCTGCATATTTTGTAACACCATTATCATTATATATAGCCATTTTTGAAAGAACTTTAGAATTCATTCTTACTCTATAAGGATTTAAATAAAATTCAAAAGTAAAACTTGACATAGAAACATCATCAGAACTATCTAAATAATGATCTATTTTTACATAAGACCTAATATTTGGAAAAAATACAGCCTTTCCTCCATTAGCACCAGTTATATATTTTATATCTGAACTGTAGCTTAATCCATGAAAATATGAAGACCCTAAAATAGTTCTCTCAAATATCAATGTCATATCATTTGATACTTCATCTGAATTACCATTATTTAATACAAAACTATTAGTAATATTATCTACTGAACTGTAATAAATATTATTTGTATCAGAAAAAACATTAATAACAGCCGCATTTAGATTGACTGTACAAAATAAAATAAACGCTATAAAACTGCCTATATAACGCACTTTCAATTCCTAATTATTTTTATAATTCTTTAATAATTATTCGGATATTTTTTTAATTCCATTATTAAAAATATAATAAAAACGTCTATTAAAAACTATATATTTATACTAACTGTAAAAATATATCAAAATAAATACTATATTTTAAATATAAAAAAAAATTAAAATATGTTATCATAATTTTTATATTTGGAAGTATTTTTCAGTTATTTTAATAGTAATGTTATTTTAGCAATATAAAAATATATTGTTTGACTTGGCAAAAAGACTACAATTTAAGGATTTAATATGAAATTGTTAATTATTATCAGTTTATTAATATCAAATGCAATATTATTTGCAGATATAAAAATAGGTTTCTTTTCAGCTGTACATAGTGGAGATATAAAAACAGTACAGGAATATATAGAAATGGGTATTAATGTTAATATACAAGATGATATGAAAAGAACTCCATTAATGATAGCAATATATAAAAATGATATGAAAATGGCTAAACTTTTTATTGATAATGGGGCAAATGTTAATATACAAGATAATAAATTTAATTCTCCTTTTTTATATGCCTGCGAGAAAGGATATATAAATACAATAAAAATAATGTATGTTAATGCTGATACTAAAGTAGTTAATATATATGGAGCAAATGCTTTAACACTGGCATGCGAAAAAGGACATTGGGAAACAGTAAAATTTCTGCTTGAAAATACTGATATAAATGTTAATCATGCAGATAACTTATCAAGAACCGCTTTACTTGAAATAGCAATATTTGGAAAAGACACTATTAACTATGTAGAAATAGTAAAACTTCTATTAGAGCATAATGCTGACAAAAACATAAAAGACAGTAAAGGAAATGATGCTTTATACTATGCTAAAGAAAGAAATTTGAAAAATATAGAAAAATTATTGACAGAATAATTAAATACATAAAAAAGGCAAGAGCCATTGTATTAAACTCCTGCCTTTAATTATTACTTATTTATTTAACAAAACTATTAGTCTTTTTTAACTTCAGTACCAGTAGAAGCGTATCTTTGTAATTGAACAGCAGCAGCTTTAGGATTTTTTACTACGCAAGGACCTCCTACACAGCCTCCGTTACAAGCCATAACCTCAACAAGATTAGGTGTATCAGCGGTAACAGGGGTTTCTCCCGACTGAACTTTACCATATCCTTTAAGCTGTTTCATACCTTCTTTATCTAGTCCGTTAATAACAGCAGATTTTAATTTTTCAGGGTGTTTTAATCTTATTTTAACAGCTTCAGCTACACCGCCGCTCATGGCATATTTTCTTCCAGAAGCAGTAGGAACAGTTTCTATATCCAAATCAGGCTCCTTAGCAACTTCTGTACCAGTAGCTATAAATAAAGCATCAAGCTCTTCCATAGATAAACAATAATCTACCAAATCATCATCTATGCTCTCTCTTCTCTTAGCGAGGCAAGGACCTATAAAAACATTAACAGCCTCAGGATCTTCAGCATGCATCATTTCAGCAGTATAATGCATAGGAG
Organism: Brachyspira sp. G79; assembly: GCF_002379365.1. Classification (GTDB taxonomy): domain Bacteria; phylum Spirochaetota; class Brachyspiria; order Brachyspirales; family Brachyspiraceae; genus Brachyspira. The sequence continues at coordinate 1,035,743 of NZ_JQIU01000008.1, forward strand.
TTTTAGTTTCGGATACACAAGGTATCAATTCAGGTACATGTTTTCTAACAGCTTTAACATAAGCAGGACAGCAGGAAGTAGTCATAAGTTTATCTCCTCTCTCCATCCTCTCTTCAAACTCAGCTGCCTCTCTGTCAGAAGTAACATCAGCACCCAAAGCTACCTCCCAAACTTTATTAAATCCTATTTTTAATAAAGCACTTTTTAATTGTCCTGGTTTAGCATTAAATTGTGAAGCTATGGCTGGAGCATACATAACATTAACTTTTTTATCTTCTTTTAGATGTTTTAAAACATCTAAAAGCTGCCCCTTATCCATCATAGCACTAAAAGGACATTCTCTCATACAATTTCCGCAGAATATACATTTATGATAATCTATTACTTCTTTACCCTGTTCATTTTTATTAATTGCTCCTACAGGACATGATTCCTCACAAGGAACAGGTATATATATTATAGCATGATAAGGACAATTTTTTAAACATAATCCGCAGTTTATACATTTGCTGCTGTCTATATGTGCCCTTTTTTCATCTAAAATGGTAATTGCATTTTTAGGACAGTTCATCATACAAGGTCTTGCTAAACAAGCCTGACAAGCATTAGTAACCATAAAATTTGCCCTAACACAAGCATTGCATGCCTCATCAAGTACTGTAAGCATAGGCCAAGTTGGTTTTTCTCTCTCTAATGCTAATTTAGCATATTCAGATAATGGTATTCCGCTGTCTTCTTTACCTTCAACACTTATTCCAAGTCTAGCCATAATTCTATTTTTTATGATTTCCCTGTCGTTATGTATACAGCATCTTATAGATTTACTATCTCTTGGTATAATTTCTATAGGCAATCTATCTATATCCTCTATCAATCTGTCTTCAATAAACATTAATGCTATTTTTACCAAAATTTCCTTTTTTAATTGAGAGGCATTATTATTAATATTCACCTTATATTCTCCTATTATTTTTAAGTGATTTGATATTAAATTAAATTAACTAATACCATTTTTATTATCATATATTATAATATGAAATTTAATTTTTTCAAGTATAATATTCAAATTATGTACAAAAATTTATTGTATATAGTATTCATATTAAATATGTAATAATCAAACAAAAATACAAAATAAAAACATATTAAATTAAATAAAAAACTAATTTATTTCTTGACAAACCATAATTAAATAACTATATTGTATATATATAGAATTTTATATATAATATAATATACTTCTATATGAAGTAATTTTAATTTTAAAGGAGTTTTTATATGCTTATAGGATGCCCAAAAGAAATTAAAAATCAAGAGTACAGAGTTGGATTAACACCAGCTAATGCTGCTGATTATATACTGCATGGCAATAAAGTAATTATGGAAAAAGGTGCAGGTGAAGGTTCAGGATTTAGCGATGAAGAATATAAAAAAGTTGGTGCTGAAATAGCTGATAAAAAAAGAGTATTTGAAGCAGATATGATTATTAAAGTAAAAGAACCTATAGAAGAAGAATATGAATATTTTAGAGAAAATCAAATATTATATACATATCTGCATTTAGCTGCTGATAAACCTTTAACTGAAATGCTTTTAAAGAAAAAAATAAGATCAATAGCATACGAAACTATGAAAGATGAAATGAATCAGCTGCCTTGTTTAGCTCCTATGAGCGGAATAGCTGGAAGGTTATCTATTCAGGAAGCTGCTAAGTATATGGAAAAGAAATTCGGAGGAGAAGGTGTATTATTAGGCGGTGTTCCGGGTGTTCAAAAAGCGAATGTTGTTATATTAGGTGCTGGTGTTGTAGGTCTTAATGCAGCTCAGATAGCTATGGGATTTGGGGCTAATGTATCTATTACTGATATTAATGTAGCAAGACTATCGTATATAGATCAAATATTCAATATGAGAATAAATACATATTTTAGTGCTCCTTCAACTTTAGAAGAGTTATTTAAAACTGCTGATGTTGTAATTGGAAGCGTACTTATACCGGGTGCTAAAGCTCCTAAACTATTAAGAAAAGAACATTTAAAAATTATGAAAAAAGGGGCTGTAATAGTAGATGTTGCTATTGACCAAGGCGGATGCTTTGAAACATCTCACCCTACTACTCATGATGATCCTATATTTATAGTAGATGATATTGTTCATTACTGTGTCGCCAATATGCCGGGGGCTGTGGCAAGAACTTCTACTATAGCACTTACCAATTCTACAACTCATTATGGAATAATGCTTGCAGAAAAAGGATTAGAAGAAATTTGCAAAACAAATAATACTTTGCTTACTGGACTTAATACTTATAATGGAAAATGTACATTTAAAGGTGTTGCTGAAGCATTTGGAATTGAATATACAGATCCTAAAGCTGCATTAGCAAGTTAAACAAATTAAAAATAAAATTTTATTACACCATTGCCGTAAAGTTTAATCAGCTTTACGGCTTTAATTTAAAATTATAAAAAAATGCATATAAATATATTGACTTTAATACTTATTTAATATAGTATTACTACTAAAAATAATAGTTTATTTAATTTACTAAAAGCTCTTTATTAAAAAAGAAAATTATCAATTTTTTATAAGTACATAAAACTCCAAAATCGCTATAAGTTATTCTTGTAGCGATTTACTTTTTTAAAGTTATAAATTATTATTTATTAATAAAAATTGATTACCGATTCATATATACCTAAACAATTACAATTTGTAAAGATTAATTGTTTAAATTTAAAATATTTGCAGGGCTTTGCCAACCATGCTGTGTGCTACGCAGCACCCCAGTTCTTTTATTGGTATAAAATAACCAAAAAAACTGCATTTTTAACCCAAATTTTAGAGATTATCATACATTTAATGCATATTTTTAAAATATAAAGTTCTAGCAATTGCATTTTTCATGAAACCTATACAAGGATAAAAACTTTTTGTGCGGCAAAAAGGTTAATAATTCTATATAATATGTACCAATTGACAAAATAAAATTGTTCAAGTATAAACTAGTAATGGACAGATAATTTTTTATAGTTTATTTTCTATTTTTAAGCTCATTATAATTCTTATCCATAATTTCATACCAATAATTTAATTTGGTATTATCATCTCCCTCTATATCTTTTAAATAGAAAGGTTTTAAAAATCTTACTTTTATTTTTCTAAAAGGATTAATTCTAATACTCTTTGCTTTCATAATATCTCTAGTTCCATATATAACAACAGGCAGTATTTCTATATCAGGGCATCTCTCTGCTATTTTTAATATTCCTCTTTTAGGCTTTCTTATTTCTCCATCAACACTTCTGCTTCCTTCTGGATATATAACTATACTAGTACCATTTTTTAATCTGTCTTCCATATCATCTATAGATTTTACAGCACCCACAGTACCTCTTTTTACAAATATATAATTGGCAAGCGACATACCAAAACCTATTAAAGGTACTTTCCCATAAGTATCTTTTGAAACAAAAGCATATGACTTTTTAAATATTGAAAAACATGCAAATATATCAAATGAACTTTGATGATTAGGAGTGAGGAGATATGTTTTATTAGGATTATAATTTTCTTTTCCCTCCAAATCAAAAGAGATAAAAGCCATTTTCATGAGTCCTCTTCCCCAAACTTTTGCCATTGAATGCACCCAATATTTTGCTTTCTTTTTACTAAATATACGTATAAACGGATAAATAGGAAATGCTATAATAATGCATAATAATGTATGGATAAATCCCAACAAAAAATAAATTAAACTAAACAATATCATATCAATAGTTTATTATAAAAATAAAAAATTATCAATATATAACTTGATATATTGGAAACAGTTTGATATAATCAAATGAATTATTTTTTGAGTTTTGATTATTAATATGAACAACAAAGCAAAAAAGCAAATAGGAATTATAGTAAATACGCTTAGGGGTGATCCTGCTTGCATTCTAAAAAATATTAAAAAGATATTAAAAAAATACAATATAGAACCTATCATAATAGATTATGATATATCTACTTATATGAATATCAAAAAAGCAATAAGAAAATTAAAAGATGTATCAATGCTTATATCTATTGGCGGAGACGGTACATTATTATCCGCTTTAAAAATAGCCATAAAATATGATATTTCTGTACTTCCAATATATAACGGCACACTTGGTTTTATATCAGAGATTCCTCCAAATGAAGCATATATGATACTTAATGAATATTTTGAAGGAAAAAAAACCCTTTATGAAATAGAGCCTAGAACTTTATTATCTGTAAGTCTATATTCTTCTAATAAGAAAGTTATTAAAGAATATTTAGCTGTTAATGAACTTGTACTTAGCAAATGTTCTGGAAGGGCTATATATATTAATATTATGATATCAGGCAAACTTATATCTTCAATAGTAGCAGACGGAGTAGTAATAGCTACACCTACAGGCTCTACTGCATATGCATTAAGTGCTGGAGGTCCTATAGTGTCGCCTAGTATTGATGCCATATCTTTTGTACCTATAGCTCCGCATTCGCTTACGTTCAGACCGCTTGTTATTCCAAAACATGATACTATAGAATTAGAATTAACAGAAAAATCTCTAAAAGCTATGGTTATTATAGATGGATATGATATATGCCAATTTAAAAATTATGATAAAATAAAGGCACAAATAAGTGATAAAAGCTGTTATATATTTCAAAGTGCTAACAGACTGTTTTATGATATACTTAGAAATAAACTTAATTGGGGCAGATAATGCTTAAGTATCTTGAAATAAGAAATTTTGTTTTGATAGATAAATTAAAAATTAATTTCAGTAGCGGTTTTAATGTACTTACTGGAGAAACTGGAGCTGGAAAAAGTATTATAATCAGTGCTTTAGAACTTATTACTGGTGAAAAAGGCTCTATAAGAATGGTAGGCTCTAACGGAGACAGACTCATTGTTACTGGAAACTTCAAACTTCAGTCATCTTCAGAAATAGTAAAAAATAAATTAAAAGAATGGAATATAGAAATTAATAATGATGAACTTACTATAAAAAGAGAAATTACTAAAGACGGAAAAAGTAAATCATTTATAAATAATGTCGGGGTAAAAGTTGCTGAATTAAAAGAACTTGGAGATTTAATAGTTGATATTCATGGGCAGCATGAACATCAGTCGCTTTTTAATCCTGCAAATCATATTAATTTTTATGACAGCTATTTAAATATAGAAGATAAACTTGAAAATTATAAGAATCATTATTATAAGTTAACAAAACTTATAAGACAATATAATGAAATATCACAAAATAAAAACTCTATTCTAAAAGAAAAATCATTTTTAGAATATGCAATAGATGAAATAGAAAAAGCAAAATTAAAACCCAATGAAGATGAAGATATAAAAAACGATATAACAATGATGTCAAATGCTGAGAGCATAGCTTCATCGCTTTCTTCTATAAATAAAGATATATTTGGGAGTGAATCTGGAGCTTATACAAAACTTACAAGAAGTATAGGAGCATTACAGGCAGTATCAAAATATGACAGCAGACTTTCGGATATTGCTTCGCAGATAGAAGGAATAACATTAAACCTTGAGGATATAAAAAGCGTATTAACAGAAATAAGATCCAAAACAAAATTTGACCCTGAAGAGCTCCAGATGCTTAATGAAAGGCTTTTCTTTATAAATAATCTTAAAAAGAAATATGGGTCTAATATTAAAGAAATTATATCATATGCTAAAGATGCAAAAGAAAAACTAGAGTCTTTAAATTTCTCAGAAGAGGATATTGAAAATTTAAAAAAAGAAATAAAATCTTTAAGAGAAAAAACTTCAATACTTGCTAAAGAAATATCGGATATAAGACATAACAGAAAAGATGAATTTATAAAAGCAATAGAAAGCGAAATGAATGATTTAGGAATGTCATCTACAAAATTTGATGTTGAAATAACTTTAGATGAAGATGATGAAGGCATACTAAATATTGACGGCTCTAACATAAAAGCTAATTCCAACGGAATAGATAATATAGAGTTTATAATAGCACCAAATAAACAGAGCATATATCAGCCTCTTAGAAAAATAGCTTCTGGAGGTGAAATATCAAGAATAATGCTTTCATTAAAAAATGTACTTTCTTTAGGTGACTACTGTGAAACATGCGTTTTTGATGAGATAGATGTCGGAGTTGGAGGAAGAATAGCTGAAGTAATAGGAGAAAAAATAGCTGCTCTTTCAAAAAGAAAACAGGTATTAAGTGTTACTCATTTGGCACAAATTGCAATATATGCTAATAATCATTTTAAAGTTACCAAAAATGAAGGTGAAGATATTGTAACTTCTACTATTGAAGAACTAGATAATTCTATGCGTGTTAATGAAATAGCAAGAATGATAACTGGAAAAGAAATTACAGAAGCAAGTATAAAGCATGCTGAAGAACTATTAGAACATGCTAAAAATAATAAAAAAATTATATAAATAATACATATCATAAAAAATAATACAATCAATTTATAAAATATCAGGAAGTAAAAAATGTATACATTGGGAATAGATTTAAGCACTCAAAGTGTAAGTCTAAGTATTTTAAATTATGAAACTAAAAAAAATGAATTAAATATATCTATAGCTTTTAATTCACTAGAAGAAATAAAAAAAACATCTATGAATAAAAATAGCCTTTTAATTTATTCTAATGTAAGAGGAAAAGCTGAACAAGACCCTAATATATTTTTAGCAGCACTAAATAAAGCATTTGATGAACTTAAACAAAAATACAGTATAAAATATATAAAAGCAATACAAATATCAGCACAACAGCATGGACATGTTTATTTAGCTGAAAAATATAAATATAATTTAGAGAAGTTAAGAGATAAATCATCAGCAAATCAAACTTTAATGGATATGTTTAAAGATTCATATTCATATAATGCTACCCCTATATGGAGAACTTCCTGCACACAGAAAGAAGCCAATGAATTAAGAGAAGCGGCAGGCGGAAAAGAAAAAATGATACAAATAACAGCTTCAAATTCCCCGCTTAGATTTACAGGTGCTGTTATAAAATACTATTTTGACCATAATAAAGGCTTATCAGAGAATACATACAAAATATTTTTATTGAATACATTTATAGCCTCAATATTAACTGCCAAAGATAATATACCTGCCGATTTTGGTAATGCTTCAGGTACAAGTTTAATGGACTATAATAAAAGAGAATGGAATGATACTTTATTGAACACTATATCAAGTGATTTAAAACAAAAATTAGGAGAGATTGATGCTCCTTCTAGTTTTGCAGGATACATATCTGAATACTTTATAGAAAGATACGGTTTTGACAGTGAATGTATAGTAGGTATAGGAAGCGGAGATAATCCTCAGACAAAAGTTTTATATAAAGGCGATATATTATCATTAGGAACGAGTTTTGTTTATATGCTTGATATAGATGAAAACACAAGAGATTATTCAGGTGCTGCTAATAATATGTATGATGGTATAGACAATCCTTTTATGATATTATGCAGAACAAACGGAGGCATAGTTTTAGATGAAATTATGAACTCTTATGATAGAACATACAAAGAAGCTGAAAAATCTTTAGAAAAAAATACTGATAATCTCCCAATAATGCTGTGGCAAAAAGAATACGAATCAGCACCTATAAGCAAGGCATTTCCTATAAAAAGATATTATGAAAAACCTTCATTTGATGATGATTATAAGGGTATAGTTTTAAGTTCTCTAGGATTATTAGAAATATATTTAAGCTATTTTACTCATAAAAATAGAGATGATAATAAAATAGATCTTGCTGTTACAGGCGGAGGTTCAAAAAATAAAGAAATAGTAAAAATAATAGCAAATATTTGGGAATCTCCTATAAGAATACTGCCTTCAGCTGGGGCTTCTTTAGGTGCTGCTTTGTCTGCTATACTTCTTTTGAAAAAACAAGTTTCTTTAGATGAAATTAGAGACTCTTTAATTGATAATAATGTAATAGAGCCTGATTTGATGCTTGCAAATAAATATCATAATTACATGAAAATTTTAAAAGAAAGATATGAAGATATTATTAAGCAGTTATAATCTTGCTTTGTGATAGTTGTATAGATATTCATAAAAAATTACTATATATAATATTGTAAATAAAGGTATAGTAATTGCAGATATTGCATTTAAGTATTTCTTAATTTTTTGAGATAAATAAATAGAATATCATAATTTAAATATGAATGTATGTGTTTGTAATAGACTTGTTTCAAAACTATTTTAATGTTTAAGGATATATTATGAATAGATATGCATCTCCAATTTATAGATATAAGGGAAGAATTAATTTAATAATCTCTTTAATATCAGCTTTAATAAATTTAACAGCATTACTCAATATAAATAACTTTAATTTAACAACATTTAATGCAGTATATTTATTTAGTTTCTTTTCAGTATTTATGTTTATTAATTCCCGTACAGTTTATACTAATATTTTTAAAAATTACAAGAAAGAAATAAAAAATAAAACACTATTCTCTTTTATTGGT
>NZ_JQIU01000008.1:1044884-1050023 GCF_002379365.1 Brachyspira sp. G79
TTATTTTATTAAGTATATCAAACTCTTTGCTATCATCAGCTATACTCTCAATTTTTAACATAATGTCATCTAAGTTTATGCATCCTTGGAGCAGATTTGTATTTGTAAATGTTGGTTATATAATATCTTTGATTTTATCTTTAATAATATCTTCTATTGTAATAACTATTTTATTTAAATTTAAAATTCAAATGTTTATTATGGTTTCTATGATAATATTAATATCATTTATAATTTCTCTTTTATTATCCCACTATATAAAAGCATATTCATATTTATAAAATATATCACACTATAGCTAATTTAAAACATTAGATGTAACCAGCAACACATATAGTTTAATAAGAATGTATAATACTGTGGTGTCACGAACAAAGATGATTGATAGCTTACAGTTGATAGACTTAAAAATTTTTAGATAAATAAAAAATATTTATTACAAATCATAAACATAAATAACTTCTTCTATATCTTCATCATCTATTTTCAGAGTATTTTTATTTCCAGAATCTTTAAAACCATTTTTCTCGTAAAACTCTTTTGCCTTTTCATTTTTCTCAAAAACGCAAAGACATATATTTGTATAGCCCAAGTCTTTCATATATTTTAAAGCCTCTTCAAGAAGCAAAGTACCTATTCCAGAACCCTGATATATTGGGTGTACATATAAGGATATTATCTCTCCATAACCTTCCATACTGCATCTGCTCTTTCCATGCGAAATGACTGCTATAGGTTTATCATCAATATAGGCAATATGAGCCTCTCTTGTTCTATTATTAATACCCTCTTCAAACTCAGTACACCAATCATCTAAATATATTCTCTTCAAATATGAATCAGGTATAATATTTTTATAAGCATCTTTCCAGCATATAGCATGAAGTTTACTTATATCAAAAATATCTTTTATTTCTGCTTTCTTTACAACTATATCCATAATAATATCCTAATAATAATCATTATTAATTACTATCATTATATATTAATAACTATTTATTTTCAATTATTTTTAAAAATCATTTTTTATTATATAGAGCTTAAATTTCTCAAAGCATTACTTATCAAATCTTCAGGAGACATATTATCTTTATTTTCTATTGAAGACAAAGCCTTAACAGCCTCATTATTTGAAAAACCTAATGATATTAAGGCCTTTATAACATCGCTTTCATTATCATTATAATTTTGAACTGAAGAAGAAGAAATATTAATATCAATCTTTTCTATTTTATCTCTAAGTTCAAATAAAAGTTTTTCAGCCTTTTTTAATCCCATACCCTGAACTTTTTTTAATAAATTAATATCTTTATTAAAAAGTATATGCATAAGATCATTAATTGAATATGTAGAAAGTATCTCCATAGCAAGTTTAGGTCCAACCCCTGATGCCGCTATAAGAGTAGAAAACATTTTCTTTTCTTCTCTTGTTAAAAAACCATAAAGTATCATAGCATCTTCTTTATGTATAAGCTGTGTATAAAGTCTTATTTTATCATCATTTTTTACTTCAAGTTTTCTTGATACTATAATCTCATACCCAACACCGTTACAAACAAGAGCTATGATACCCTCGGATATTATCTGAACATTACCTTCTATAAAAGCAAACATAAAAATATATTATAAGCTAGGCTCGTATTCTAATTCTTTTATCACTTCAAGCATTTTATCAGTGCTTACTTTAGACTCATCATATTCTACTTCAGCACATGCCTTTTCCAAACTTACATCAGCTTTACTTACACCGTCTAAAGCTGTTAATTCTTCTGTAACAGCTTTAACACAGTTTTGGCATCCCATTCCTTTTATTTTTATAGTTATATTCTTCATTTTTTAATACTCCTTTTGTTTTAATTATCTAACAAAATTATATACTAGATAAGGGTATTTTGCAACAGAAAAACAATATTATTTATTTTTTTCTGATTCCTCTTTATACAAATTAAAAACAACACTCATCTCAGTTCCTACATTCTCTTCACTTTTTATATGAATGTCAGCATTATAGTAATTGCATATATTTTTTACTATTGTAAGTCCAAGTCCAGTACCATGAACTTTAAGATATTTATTATTTTTTACTCTGAAAAATCTTTCAAATATTCTATTCAAATACTGCGGAGCTATTCCGCATCCTGTATCTTTCACTGTAAATACTGCCTTATCCGCCTTTTGTTTCAAAAATACCTTTACATTTCCGCCATCATCAGTATATTTTATAGCATTATCAACCAAATTATTAACTACTTCTGTAATCTTTTCTTTATTAGCCATTATAAATGCAGATTCTATATCAAGCTCTATATTTATTTCTCTTTGTTCTGCCTTTATTTTATTACTTTCAAAAACATCAAGTATAATATCCTTAATATCTATCTTTTCATCAATAGTTTCTTTCCAATTAGCCTCTATTCTGCTTAATGTAAGCATATCTATAACAAGGTCTTTCATTCTCAAAGCCTCATTATTTATACGTTTAATAAAATCAGCCTGATTTTTACCGCCGCCTGTGGCGATAAGAAGTTCAGAGTATCCTATTATAGAAGTAAGAGGAGTTTTTAATTCATGAGAGGCATTAATAAAGAAATCCTGCTTTTCTATCTCTACTTTTCTTATATCAGTAACATCTTCAAATTTTATTAATGCTGATATATTTTCATTATTGCGTATAGGTATAATAGTAATTTCTATATCCATAGTATGTTCTTTTACATCAAATTTAGAAAATCTATTAAACTCTATAGCATTGTTAATTCTCTCTATTACTTCACTGCTTTTTATGATTTCACTTAAATTTTTTATATTGCTGTCAGATATTTCAAGCAAATCAACTGCGTACTGATTAATAAAAAATATCTCTTTATTTTTATTAACCGCTATAATACCCTGTGCTATATTTTCAAGTACATAATTAAGTTTTTCTTTTTCAGTTTGATAACCTGTAATATTTTCATTAAGACTAACAGCCAACTCGTTAATATCATAAAGAATAGTATTAATATCATTATATCCCGTCAGATTCTTGGGAGCTGCTGATTTATTATTATATATATTATCAAGAGTTTCTTTTATCATATAAAAAGGAATCATTATATTTCGGCTCATCAAAGGAAGTACCAAAGCCATAATTATAATAACAACCCCTATCACCATAACGGCAGTAAATAAAAAACTTATTAAATATTTATTAACCGAATCTATAGGTATTGAAATTCTTAATATATAATCTCTGTCATCATCAGCCTTAATCTTTTTTGATACATACATATAAGGTGTTTTCTGGCTTATAGAAGTATGTATAGAAAAAGCAGGTTTATTCTCAGCACTATGAAGAGCCTCTATTACATCGCTTCTATTGGTATGATTTCCCATAGGATTTTTAGAAGTATCTGTAAGAGTATCTGCTACAACCATTCCATTAGTAGATATTATGCTTATCCTAAGTTCCTCTTTATCCGACTGAAGCACAAATTTCCTAAAGGCATCTTCTGTTTGTACATCATATAAATCAATTTCTTTTTCAAGCATATCCATAATATTTAATATCATAACCTGACTGTACATAATATTATTATATTGAACAGTAAACAGTATTCCTATAAACATTAATGCACTTGATAATATAAGAATAAGTAATGATTTATAAAATATATTTCTAATCATGGTGTTTTTATGCTTCTGTCAATTTATACCCCATACCTCTGACAGTTATTATATTTTCTTTAGTTAAATCAAGTTTTTGTCTGATAGATTTTATATGCATATCAATAGTTCTTGTTTCCATAGAATGATCAACACCCCATACTTCTTCAAGCATAGTTTCCCTATCAACTACATTATTGGCATTTTCCATTAAAAGTTTAAGCAAATCAAATTCTTTCTGTGTTAAAATAACCTGTCTTTCTCCAACAAAAACACTTCTTTTTTTAACTACTAATTTTATTTCACCAAAAGTAAGTTCTTCAGCATCAAGCCTAACATCTTTTTTTCTTAAATTAGCCTTAATTCTTGCAAGAAGTTCAAGAACAGAAAAAGGTTTAGGCATATAATCGTCTGCACCTAAATTAAGACCTGTAACAATATTAATTTCGCTTGCCTTCGCTGTAAGCATTATCACCTTAATAGGCAAATGGGCATAATCTGTTCTGATAATCTTTAATATTTCTGTACCCTCTACGTCTGGCAACATTATATCAAGCAATACTAAATTAGGTGTCTGCTTTTTTAATGCCTCAAGCATGTCATTACCGTTTGAGAAACATTCTATAGTATATCCTGCTTCTTCAACAGTATACTTAATAAGATCTCTGATGTTATCATCATCTTCAACTGAGTAAATAAGTTCTTTATTCATAATCTAAACTACCAAAATAATATAATTTTTTGTTATATAAACCGTATATTTTACTCTATTAATATACAGCTTATATACAATAATAATATAATAAAAATTTATTTTTTGTCAAAATTTTTTATAGCCGCTAAAAAAATCATTTGTATTTTGTTTAATATAATAACTTTCATTAATAATATTAAGTAAAAAATATTAAATTTAAATGTTGACTTATAATATATTTAATATTAAAATTATCTCTATGAAACAAGATATGACACCTATATTAGAAAATTATTTAGAAACTATCTACAACCTAGAAGTAGAAAAAAATTTTAAAGAAGCTATTAGAATAACAGATATAGCTGATGTTGTAAGACGTTCCAAAGCAAGTGTTAATACAGCTATAAAAACTCTATCAAAACTCGGACACATAAAGCATGAACATTATGGAGACATAGAACTTACAGAATCAGGAAGGGCTATTGGAAAAGATATTGCTGAAAGACATGCTATATTCTATTACTTCCTTACAAACGTATTAAATGTAGATGAAAAAATAGCGGATGAAGAAGCCTGCCTAATAGAACATGCTATGAGCAGAGATACTGTGCATAAATTTAAAGAGTTTCTTTGCGGATACTGCAAAAAAGAAAATATTTTTAACAAAGGAAACTAATATATTGTGTATACTGTTAAATATTTTCATCATATATAAAGTATGACATATGTATATAAATGGTCTTTTATTGACAAAAAATTAATTGTGATAATATATTTAAATGATTTTTAGTAAATTACAG
>NZ_JQIU01000008.1:1050646-1055464 GCF_002379365.1 Brachyspira sp. G79
CTACAGTCTACAGTCTACAGTCTACAGTCTACAGTCTATATAATATAGAACATATATCATTATTTACATACAAAACAATATAAAAAAATTGTACAAATCAAAATAAACATACAGTATCTTAAAAAATTATAAAAATTATTTTGCTTATTCTTTAAGCATAAAAAATAAAAGGATATAAATATGAAAACTATACTTTTAAATATAATATTAAAATTTTTTCCTCATATTTTAGATTCATATGATGATAATAAATTAAGAAAAATATATAGAGTTATTCAAAAAATAAATAATTTAATAAAATACAGAACATTTGATATATTTACAGGCATATCTATAGAAACATCAACATACTGTAATAGAAGATGTATATATTGCCCGAATCATAATAATCCAACACCAAAGTTATATGCTGATGAAAAAATTATTTATAAATTTATAGATGATTTAAGTAAAATGAAATATGCAGGCTGGATCGGCTGGAATTTTTATAATGAGCCTTTATTAGATGAAAGACTCATAAATTTTATAAAACTATCAAAAGAAAAAATAAAAGGAGTTACAAATATACTATTGACAAACGGAGATTTTTTAACATTAGAAAACAGCATAGAATATAAGCAAAATGGTATTGATATGTTTATAGTAACTATACATGATAAAAATCCTAATAACGCATACAAAAAATTATCAGCTATAAAAGAAAAAATAGGTAATTCTTTTATAATAAAAACTTTAACAGAAAAAGAATTAGGTACAAGGGCTGGAAGTGTTGAAGTAAAAAGAGAATATATGTCTTTCAAGTATTGCGATGTATTCATAAACCCAATAATAGACAAGGATGGAAATATGTTAGTGTGCTGTAATGATTACTTTAGAGAATTAAAAGTTGGAAATATTATAGAAAATAATATAATACAAATTTGGAATGATAAAAATTATAAAAATCTTAGAAAAAAATTAAGATATAATTTGACAGAATCTGTAAAGAATAAAACGATTCCTGATATATGTATAAAATGCTATTATAGTATGAATAATATTAAAAATTGTGATTAATATGTCAAAACTATTTTTTATATAATTTTGACATATTAAATAAAATTATATTATTTCATCCTTTATCATATCATCAAAAGTCTGTCTTTTTCGTATAATATAATGCTTATCTTTATCTGCCATAACCTGTGCTATAAGAGGTCTTGAATTATAATTACTTGACATACTAAATCCATAAGCACCTGCATCAAGTAAAGCCACATAATCTCCCTCTTCTACTACAGAACACTCTCTGTCATAGGCAAAAAAGTCAGAACTTTCACATATAGGTCCTACAAAATCATAGTTTGATACGCTTTCTCTTTTTACCAAAGGATATATCTCATTATAAGCATCATACATAGCTACCCTTACATAATCGTTCATACCACCATCTAATATAACATACTTTCTTCCAAGCTCCTCTTTTACATATTCTACCCTCATTATCAAAGCACCAGATTCTGCTACAAAATATCTTCCTGGTTCGGTTGTTACTTTGAGATTCATTTCTTTCAATAGATTTATGCTTTCATTTTTGAACTTATCAAAATCAAACCCAGAATGATCTTTATTATACCTTACCCCATAACCGCCTCCTATATCAATATCGGTTATATTAAATCCCATACTATTAACTTCGCCTATTAAGTCTTTCATCACCAAAATGGCTCTGTAAAAAGGCTCAGCATCTGTCATTTGAGAGCCTATATGCATTGATAATGACTCTATTTCTATATTATCTAATGATTTTAAAAGATTAGAATTTTCTATTATAGTTTTAATACATACTCCAAACTTGTTACCATTTACACCAGTAGTGATTTTTTCATGTGTATGTGCATCAACATTTGGATTAACTCTTATAGAACATTTTACTCTCTTTTTAAGTTCTTTAGCTATATTATTAATTCTTACAGCTTCGGGTATTGATTCTATATTAAAACGTTTTATATTAAGCTCAATAGATTTTTTTATCTCTTCTTCTGTTTTAGCGACACCAGAAAATACTATATTACTAGCATCTCCTCCAGCTTTTATATATTTCAAACTCTCTCCAAGAGAAACAACATCTGCACCAATTCCTTCTTCTACCATCATTTTTAATATAGATAAATTATTCTCAGCCTTAACAGCATATGCTATTAATACATCGTCTAAAGATGAAAATATATCTTTCAAAAATCTTATTTTCTGTAATATGTCATTTTTTGAATAAAGATAAAAAGGACTTCCATAAACTTTTATAAGTTCTCTTATATCAATATCTTCGCACATTAATATATTATTTTTATAGCCTATCATTATACCGCTCCTATATTTTTATTAATTGTTTTTTATGATTTTTTATATCATTCAAGTTTTTTAGTTAAAACTTCTGTTATATCCACGCTTAATATATTATCCTCATAAAGAAGAGGCAGATTATTTTCCAAAACCTTTAATGTTTCTTCGCTTTGATAATGCCCTATACCAATAGCAATACCATACTCTTTTGATAATTTAACAAGTTCTCTCCACTGCTTCATTATACTATCATAATCTCTATCATTGTCCAAAAATACATTTCTCTTTGCCGTTCTTACATTATTTTCTAATGCCAAATCATATATCAAACTTTCTGCAGAAGTATAAGAATCAACAAAATATTTATTATTATCTTTAGCATAGTCAATCATATATGAAACTATATTAATATCCTTACAAGCAAGAGAGCCTGTATGATTATTCATTCCAACAGAATAAGGAACTTTTGAAAATGAATAATCTAATAAATTAAAAACTTCATCTTTATTCATTCCAGTTCTTATTATAGTCTCCTCTCCGAAATAATCGCTGCCTTCCATAGGCATATGCAAAATAACATTAACATCATTACTATATGCTAAATAAGAAAAATCAATACTATGAGGAGAATCTGGAAGTACTGCAAATGTTATGCCGTATTTATAAGCTAATTGAAAATACCTATCTGTATAATCAAGAGTATTGCCGCTGTCATCTATTATAATACTTATAAAATTACTGCTTTCTATGGGTTTTTTAATATTATCCAATATAGGTTCTGATATATTAGGAGAATTAATATCTGCTAAATAAAATATATCATTAGTTTTTCTTGATGTTATAGTTTTTTCAGATGCATAATTGTTATTATCATCTGCATATTCAAAACTAATTCCATAATTTTCTTTAACCTTGATAAAGGTAAAATAAAATACAATAATTACAATAAATAAAAATAAAAAAATAATTATTCTTTTCATAAAAACTAACTAACTAATATTTACTTTTTATGATAATCTAAATGCTAATAAAAGTCAATTACATAAGATAAATCATTTTTCTATAATATTATTCATACTCACAACGGAATGTTCTTTACATTTATGACATTTAGGATAAGTTATATTTTTCATAATTTTTGTAAAAAAAGAATCTTTTTTAGAATATTTATTATCATCTGAGGTAATTTCTGTTATTACATTTCCATCTTCATCAGTTTGAGTATTTTCAAAATCTAATGAAACATCAGAAAAAATAGAAGGGGCATGCAAATCTTTATCCGAACTAAAATAATGTCCGCATTTTGTGCATTTATAAAAAAAAGGCGGTTTATCTGGAAACATATATTAATAACTCCTTGAACTATATTTCTAATGCTAATAATTTATCCTGTTCGCTATCAAAATGATCCGACATATAAATAATGGTATCATCTTTTTTTATAATACTATACGGCTTTACCCTATTATGACCTACTACCTGATTATACCCAATCCAAGAATCCGCAAGCAAATCTTCTGTATCAGCCCATAAAATACCTGCAAATTTACTTAATCCGCCTCGTCTGAAAGATGCTATATTACAGTCATCTTTATCATTCTTATATATTATATTTACAATACTTTCAATATTATCAATATCTATATTATCTATATCATATTTATTTTTTATATAATCAATCCAGCCGTTTGTTATTCCAGCATGTGTAAATATATAATTATTTTCTATATGTATAGGATTAAATATGTCAGCATTATTATTAAATATTCCATTCATTTCTTTTGCATAGCTTTCTCTGTATCTGCTTGCTGTAGGATAGCCAACTATATACTGAAAATCATGATTACCTATAAGAAGCTCAACATTATCATTATGATTTTTTTTAAACTCTATTACATTTTCAAGATTGTTAATTATATCTTCATCACAAAAGCGAACCCAACTGTCATCGCTGTAATCACCCATAAAGATTATCTTATCAAATTCAGTAAATCTCCCTTCAAGAAGTTTTTTCCAGCAATCTTTTCCATGCAAATCACCTATAATGGCTATTTTCATTTTTAAAGTCTCCTTGCAAGTGTTAATATATTATGATAATCTATACTCAAATTACTTGTGTCTTTTTCTAATACTTTAGAAGTATAAATATTTTCAAATTCTTTTTGTAAAAGCTCCTTAAACTCTTTTATACTATCACTATACTCATCTATATTAGAATTAATAGAAGGTTCATAATCATATTTTATCCTGTCAATAATATTATCTATAATACTTTCTTTTATCTCATAAATCTTTCCTATAGTCTGTACTATATTTATTACTCTATACTTATTAGAGTTTGAATTAATATTATCCATCATATAAATATTAATAGAATAATCCGCTGATTTTCTTTTATCTTCAAGGACATAATCCAAATTTTTTATAGCTTCTTCAACAAAATTATTAATGATAACAGTATCATATTCTTCATGTAAATCTTCTACACCTATTAGT
>NZ_JQIU01000008.1:1055904-1059651 GCF_002379365.1 Brachyspira sp. G79
TCTCTCCTATCATTTTAAGATTATTTTCTTTATCATTACCATAAACATATAATTTAAATCTAAATCCGTATTTTATATCAAGCCCCATCATTTTTATAAAAGATTTGGCATTAATTCTTTTTCCATTTTGATTTTCTATTTCAATTTTATCATCTATAGTCCTAAAAAAATCAACAATAGAATTAACAATTTTATTATCAGATGTCAAACTATTTCTGCATTCAAATTCTTTAGATATAAAATCTTCCATAAACACAAGCCTTATAATATATTTTTTATAAAATAACATTAATTTATTAAAATTTCAATAACTTTTTGTATAAATAAGATAAATAAATTAAATAATAAAGGCTTATTCCATTTATAGAAATAAGCCCTTATTTATGGAAAACTTTTTAGTTGGATATGTCTTTATTATTATTTATCTATCTTATTTAGCAATAATTGTACCAACATACATTTTATCTGTTCTTACTCCAGGTTTAATTTCTCCGTTAATAGAATATATTTTGTTTCCTATTAATATCAAACCTTCTCCGCAAGGAGCATCAAAAGGAATCTCTCCTATTGTTCTCCAAGTATTAGAATCGCAGTTATAAATTAGTATATTACTGTTCCAATTAAACTCATAAGGGTCAGCTCCAAAATATCCTGCTCTGAAATTAGCTAATTCAGTACCTTGAAGATTACCTAAATTATAAACAGCATCATCATAAACAGCTTTATTAAATCCACCTATAACAAGCATTTCGCTTTCATTAAGTTTAACAGATGCTGCACCAAGCAAAGATATTCCTTCACCGTCAAGAGCTACATCTGCAGCAGGAGTCCAAGTATTATTATCAAAATCATATTTATATCCATCAGTATAAGCTGTTAAATCACCGCCGCTAAATACATATATATTACCATTTAATAATTGAGCAACTGCCTGAGTTCTGCTTTCCTCTCCTGGTACTGGGGCTAATTCTTTTGTTTCTTTAGCTGCTAAATCATATTCATAAAGTTTATTACTGCCTTTGCCTGCTTGTTTACCAGTAATTATATATAATTTATTATCTCTATAAACAGCTACCCCATTTTGTAATGTGAAAGGCAAATCACCTATTTTTTCAACATTTAATTTATTATCTTTTAATGTAATAAATAATATATCATCATCGGCTTCAGGGTTTGAAGAGCCTCCTATATAATATATGCCATCATCAGTAGTTACAGAAGCACCATATCCTATTTCATTTTCTAAGTTAATATGTTCAACTACTTCTAATACACCATTTTTATCTTCAAGCATATATATATCAGAATAAGTTTTTTTAGCTCCGCCGTTTAATACCGACTCTTCAGGAAAGTTAGCACCTCCGCCTACAACTATATATTTACCTCCTAAAGAGCCATACAAAACTCCAGCTGTACCAATATTTTTATCCATTCCAGTTTGAGAAGGCAAATGTCCTCCCATTTCCCAAACTATTTTTTTATCAGTTTTTGAATCTAGCACATTAGTGTTATTATTAGCCGTGTTAGTTCCCGAACAACTTATTATAAATATAATAGATAAAATTAAACATATTTTTTTCATTTTATCTCCTCATTATTATTTATTTTTCATAATTGTAGAATAAGTTAATCCTTTTATTTTTTCAGCAGATGGTTTTCCAAAAGCAAAAGAAGCTAAGAAAGAACCTATCACTCCAACTGCTATTATTATAAATGAAAGCATAAACTCAAATATTTCTGGTTTAGTATATCCAGGTATAAATTTAGTAAGCATTCCTGCAGGATCGCTTATATAAAATGCTACTATAACAGAAAGTATAAATCCTACCCAAACAGCTTTAGTTTCAATTTTATCAAAGAATATACCTACCAAGAATACAGCAGCTATAGGACCTCCTAAAAGACCTGTTATAGCTTGGAAATATAAGAACATATCACCTTGACCATTATATATAAAGTAAATAGCTAATATTGTACTAAATATACCTACTACCCAGCTTGATAATCTAGCAAATTTTAATTTAGAAGCATCTTCCATACCAGGTTTTAAAAACTCTAATATATCAGCTGTCATACAAGTAGAAACAGAGTTAAGACTAGATGATACTGTAGACTGAGCAGCAGCAAATATGGCAGCTATTACAAGTCCTGATATACCAACAGGCAAAGCATTTACCACAAAATAAGGAAGTATAGCATTACCATTAACATTTTCAGGCAAAGGAGTTTTGAAATGAAAATAAATATACAAAGCAGAACCCATACCTATAAATATTACTATACTAGTACAAAGTAAAGGAATATTCATATACAAACTTTTTTTAGCTTCATGTTCATCTTTATTAGTAGCATATCTTTGAACTATATCTTGGCTTCCTATATAAGAATAAATAGAGTTAACAAACCCTCCAATTATGATAGTCCATATACTAGTTTTAAACAAATCAAAAGTAAAGAAATCAGGAGTTATAATTTTTCCGTCATCAGCTAAAAGCTTGAAACCTTGACCTATTCCTTCAGGTGCAGAGGCAAAACCTACAATAATAATGAGGAAAGCTCCCAAAAGAAGTACAACTGTTTGTATAGCATCAGACCATAATACAGCCTCTATACCGCCCATAGAAGTATAAGCAACACAAAATATAGATACAATAACTGTTATTAACACTGGATTAAGTGCTGGAAGTACCTGCTGTATAGCCAAAGTAGGAAGATAAATTACTATAGCCATTCTTACAACGTGAAAAAGTATAAATGTTAAACTTCCTACTAATCTGAAAGAATTATTAAATCTTTTTCCTAAATACTCATAAGCAGTAGTAACATTAACTCTTCTAAAAAATGGTACAAATGTAGGAGCTACCCATAATACTATTAAAATAATACCCAATGGAGCCATACCTAAAAGCCAACTGTTATTATAAACAGAAGCAGGTATAGCTATAAATGAAATAGATGATAAAGCTGTAGCGTAAATACTCATAGCTGTTACCAAAGCAGGAACCCTTCCGCCTGCTTTGAAATAATCATCAGTTGATTTTGTTCTTCTGGCAAAGAACATACCAATTAAAAACATTACAACAAAGTATAGTCCGATAACTACCCAGTCAAAACCAATGCCAAGCCATAGTTTTGTTCTCCTATAAATAAGTTTTTGTTCACGTGAACAATTATATTATAGTAAAATAAATTTATAATGTCAATTAAAAAATAGAAAATATTACAATTTAATACAATTCATCATAAAAAAAATGAAATTTCTCACTAAAAATATATGCTAAAATACTTTAAGTAATAACATTTAATAATATTAATATAAAAAATACACACATAATATAGAAATTTGATATACATATTGATTTTTTATAAAAAACTATTACTATATATAAAAAAATATTAGTTTTTAATATGGAAAAATATATAGACATAATAAAAAAATCAAATCTATTTTGCAATATGAATGATAAACAGATAATAGTTCTGTTAGAAGATTTCAAATCTGAAAAAAAGTATTTTGATAAAGATAATATTATAATAGATGCAGGAGATAAAATTGACAGCATATATATTATCTTAAAAGGAAAAGTAGAAATTTCAAAAGAATATGATGATACTAGAAAAAACATAGTAAATATATTAAATGATGGAGATATATTTGCTGAAGCATTGGCATTTTCTACTAATAAAATATCATCTATACAGGCTATATCATTAGATAAAACTGAAATATTAAAAATAAATATAAAA
>NZ_JQIU01000008.1:1060150-1066289 GCF_002379365.1 Brachyspira sp. G79
ATATTTAATACAAATAACAATGATAAAAACATATTTTTACAGAATTTATTAATGGTAATATCTGATAAGAATAAATTTTTAGCTTTTAAAAATGATATTCTGAGCCAAAAAAGTTTGAGAAGCAAAATTATATTATATTTAAAATATATGTCGAACATACAGAAAAGCAGAAATATTGTAATACCATATAATAGAGACAAACTTGCAGAGTTCATATCAGCTGACAGAAGTGCATTATCAAGAGAATTAAACAGATTATCAAAAGAAAATATTATAAAACTAGACGGCAGCAAAATAACTATTATAAAATTATAAAATAAATCTTATCTATCATAATAGAAAAATAACTGCATCATTTATTCATAAAATCAATATGTTTTTTTCTATTTCTAACTTCATCGGCTATTTTTTTTATAGTTATCTTTGACATAGATCTCTCAAAATCAAGCCTTACAGAATTAAACTCTTCACCCAAAACATCAAACATAGCACAGCCTACTGGACATACATGATTAGGTTCATGAAAATTAAAAAGTCCTCTCTCCTCTTTAGTAAATACTGCTTCATATATAGAAAGGAGTGTTATATCCTCTTCATCTTTTATAAGCCTGCTTCCCTTTTTATCTGTTTCTACTATTCCAGCAGACTGAAGTTTTAATAGTATTCTTCTTATAACTGAAGGATTAGTCCTTACACTTTTGGCAAGTAAATTTGATGTAGTGCCTTCATTTTCAAAAAATGCTATGCACAATACTATATGAGTAGCTATTGATAATTTTGTATTAATCTTCATAGTGATATAATATAAAATAAAAATTATTTATAGTCAATAATTAATTGAACAAAAAATATTGTTACAACTTTGGTAACAATGTTTTTTAGTTTTTAGTTGATATATATAAAAAAACATATAAAATTATATACCTAAATAAAACAAATTACTAATAAGGAGAACTTTAAAATGAATAAGCTTTACTATGCAATAGTTTTATCTGCTTTCATATTTGCTGTATCATGTTCAAATAATGCTGATAAAACAAATAATAACACTGCTTCAAATAATGCTGCTGCAAAAAAAGAAGCTGTTACCATAAATGTTGAAGGGGCAGCTGCACCAGAAAGTGTAAAGTTTAGAAATGGAAAATTATATATAGCTAATTTGGGAGATCCTAATGCTCCTGCTGACGGATTTATAATTGTAGCTAATGAAGACGGCTCTAACCCTCAAAAACTTTTTGAAGGTCAATTAGACAGCCCTAAAGGTTTTTCTTTCTTAACTGATGATATTATTATTATACCAGACCAAGTTAATGACAGTTCTTTAACTGGAAATTTGGTATTAGCTAATATTAAAGAAAATAAAATAATTACTAAACTTCCTATAGAAGGTTCTAAATTCTTAAATGATACAGTAGTAATAGATCCTACAACTGTAGCTCTAACTGATACAGGTGCTTCTACAGTTTACTTTGTAAAAGTGGATAATAATTCTTCTTTATCTATATCTTCATCAGTAACAGGTGTAGTTGGTGCTAATGGAATATTCTTAGATAACGGAGTATTATATATAGCTGGAAGTACATTTGGAGGAGACCCTAATGGCGGAGATATATACACATTAAATATAGACGGCACTGGATTAACTAAATGGACAGCTTCAGTATTAGGTGCTGGTGCTTTAGACGGTATAGCTATTGCTGATGGTAAATTATATGTTTCTGACTGGGGTAAAGACGGTGCTAATAACAATGCATGCATATATGTATTTGATTTGAATACTAAAAATCAATTAGAAAAAATAGAAGGTTCTTTAAGCGGTGTTGCTGATATAGATTTAGTTAATAATGTTATATATATACCAGAACTTTCTACTAGTTTAATTAAAAAAGTTCAATTATAATTTTTAGTTCATATATAATTTTTTCGTTCATAGTAGCTCAAAAAACGTGCATTTAAAAAATATTTTAAATGTGCGTTTTTTATTTTATGCTGTAAGTTTAAAATATTATATTTTTAAATTTGCTAAAGTAAATATTAGTTATTTTAAGTACGATTAAGTATGCGGCAGATAAAAAGTTAAATAAACCAATTAGCAAACTTAAAAATTTTTAGTAAACCAAAATTTATAAAAAGTTTAATTTGATGAATATATATTTTTCAATCTTATCTCATCATAAAAAGATATTCTGTAAGAATAAAGCTTAATAACTCTATCCAAACTATCCAAATCAGGTTTTACATACAAAGACACACTTGCTAAATCTGATGACCACCATATAGTATATTCTTCAAAGGGCTTTTTATTGAATGAATAATATTTAACATCTGTTTTTGTTATTTCACCATATTTAAACTTGAGTTTCTCTTTTATATCATCAATTTCAGCCAAAGAAGCAGGATTATAAAATGAAGGATTATTATAAATATCCCCTATATGATTGCATATTTCTATTCTGTAAAGTTCATTATTATAAAAATATAAGTAATACGCTAATTTTTCAGTATCATTTTTATATATATTAATAACCCTATTATTTTTAAGTTCAAATGATTCTAAAAAATCAGCATATATATTTAAGTTATAATTAGTAATTTTATCATTAGCCTCATCAATACTCATACCAAATTTTAAATCTTTATAACCATTAAGGTCAAAAAGCTCAGGTAATTGTGCAAAAATGATATTAGCACTTATTAATAAAATTACTATTATATATTTCATTTCTACTTATTATCTTTATAAAAGCTATTAATAATATCCAATACTTCCTCAGGTTTTTCAGCATACTGCATCAAATCTAAATCGCTAACATCTATATAGCTTTCATTAATCATATATTTTTTTATCCATTCTATAAGATCAGAATAATAATCTTTATTCATAACAATAAGAGGCATTCTTTGAAGTACTTTAGTCTGTATCAAAGTTAAAGTTTCAAACCATTCGTCCATAGTACCGAATCCGCCAGGAAATATTATAACGGCTTTAGCATATTTTAAAAACATAACCTTTCTTGCAAAAAAATATCTGAATTTAAGCTCCTCTTTTACATAAGGATTAGTTTTCTGCTCAAAAGGAAGTTCTATGCATAATCCTATAGAACCAGAACCAGCATCAAAAGCTCCCCTATTGCCTGCCTCCATAATACCAGGACCGCCTCCTGTTATTATATCATATTTATTTTCACCCAATAATTTAGCTGTTTCATAAGCTAATTTATAATGCGGATGATTTTCAGAAGTTCTTGCACTTCCAAACATTGAAACGGCATTCTTATAATAAGACATAGTTTCAAAACCTTCTACAAATTCGCCCATTATTCTAAATATACGCCAAGATTCATTAGGCATATCAGAATTCTGAAGTTCATAAGTTTCTCTTCTCATACATTCTCCGATATATTTTATTTTATTATTACAGCAGTACCATAAGCTATAACTTCTGTAGTTCCTTCCATTACAGACGATGATGAATAATTTATACCTATAATGGCATTAGCACCTAATTTTTTAGCTTCTTCTATCATTCTTTTTGTTGCTATTTCTCTAGCCTCACTAAGCATTTCTGTATAACTTTCCACCTCTCCGCCTACTATATTTTTTAATCCTGCAAGCAAATCCTTACCTATATGTTTAGCTTGAGCTACATTTCCTTTTACTAAACCTAATAATTCATAATTATAATTGCTTGGCAAATAATCAACAGAAAACATTTTAATATCAGAACTCATTTCATTCCTCCCTGTAATTCTTTAAAATATTATGTTAATTTGTCGGAAAACTATAAATATACTTAAAGATTTTTATTAAATATAGTTTTAACCTAATATTAATAATTATGAACAATATAAAAAAATAAAATTCATATTTTAATAAAAAAATATATAGTTAAATATAAAAATATTGTATGCATCTTATATAGAAGCTATAACAAAAATTATTAATATGATAATTCTACTATTTTTATAATATAAGCAAAAAGTTAGAAATATAAATAACATTATTATTAATCTTCTGCATCTATTACTATATACTATTTTTTAATTATTTATGTTTTTTATTAAAAATATATTATTGAAGTATATAATGAAATGATTTAGCTTATAAAAAACTTGAAATATATAAAGAGTAAAATCTGCTGCTGTAATAAAAAAATACTAAATTAAAAACTTATAAATAGTTTTGAAACAAGTATATTATGTTAACGATAAAATGTTGTTAATAAACAACTCCTCCGCATAAAGTTACATCTTCATCATAACATACGCATGACTGTCCCTTAGCAACTATTCCTGTAGGTTCAAAAAATTTTATATTGATTACATTTTCCTCTATTGGTATTACCCTTGCCATACTTCCTTTATGAGCACTTCTTGTCTTTACCAAAGCCTCAAACTCTTTATCTCTAGGTTCTGCTATCCAATTAACATCATATATAGTAACTTCATTAACAAATGTATGATTTTTATTTCCTACATAAACAGTATTAGTTTTGCTGTCTAATGATACCACAAATAAAGGCTCTTTATACGCTATACCAAGACCTTTTCTTTGTCCTACTGTATAATGCCATATTCCTTTATGATGTCCTAATATTTCATTAGTATCTATATTGATTATATCACCTTCTATATCTTCATCAAATAGTCTGCTGTACTCTCCTGCAAAAAAATCCTGACTCTCACTTTTTTCAGCAACTTCCAAATTATACTCTCTTGCAATTTTTCTGGTATCTTCTTTTGTATTTTCATGCATAGGAAACATTATTTTTGATAACTGATTTTGAGTAAGTCTGTATAAAAAATATGACTGATCTTTTATCAAATTTTTTCCTCTTAATAATAGATATCTTTTAGTTTTTTCATCATATTTTATTCCAGCATAATGACCAGTAGCAAATTTATCAAATTCTAGTCCCTGTTTTTCTATAGATTCAAATAAAGCCATAAATTTAATCTGACTATTGCACATAATACAAGGATTAGGAGTAAGTCCTTTTTTGTAAGATTCAGCAACATAATCTATAACTTTTTTTTGAAACATATCGCTCACATCAAAAGCATAGTAATCTATACCTATAGCCTGAGCATATTTTTTGCACTCTTCAACCATCTTTGACTGAGAAGGACTGTAGCATGAACCGATTAAAGGAGCTCTCTTATCTCCATTCCAAAGAAGCATAGTAACCCCAAATACTTCATTTCCTTCTTCTTTCAATATTTTTGCTGTAGTAGTAGAATCCACTCCTGCACTCATACCAACCGCTATTTTCTGCATACAAAATTTCCTTTTATTATATTTCTATTATATATTTCCCTATATTTTCTCAGCAGAGCTTTTATTTATCCAACCCTT
Organism: Brachyspira sp. G79; assembly: GCF_002379365.1. GTDB lineage: Bacteria > Spirochaetota > Brachyspiria > Brachyspirales > Brachyspiraceae > Brachyspira. The sequence goes on from NZ_JQIU01000008.1 coordinate 1,065,506, forward strand.
AAAATTACCCTCTGCATAATACCAATTATCATACTCTTCAATAACCCTTAATTTCTCTCCTTCAGCTATTTGAGAAACTATATCCGATTTCGTACTGCTTCCGCTGTATAAATTGGCATTATCAATAGTTACAATATAATCAGAGTTTGCATAACTGCTTAATATCATTAATGGTATAAAAAATACTATTGAAAGCAGTATTAAAAATTTATTGATTTTCTTATTTTTAATAAATAATACTATAAGCATTGTAAAAAATACTAAAAATAATATTAAGAGTAAATACGTGGATATAATGATCACAGAATCATAATCGCTATTTCCATTAATTGAAGTTATCATTAATTTCACTTCTTTATCAAAAGGAGAAATATTAAGTGCCTTTTCATAATAAAGAACAGCATAACCATTACTTCCTATAGCAGCATAAGAAGAAGCCAAATTATAATACAAATCTTTTGAAATAACATTTGACGATGCTATATCCTTATACAAATAATTAGCCTCTAAATATTTGCCTTCATTATAAAGTTCATTAGCACTTTTAAATAAATTATTTATTTTTTCCAAATCAGTGTTTGACTTTATCTGACTATATAAAAAACATGACTGGAATATAAAAAACATTATAATTATTTTTTTCATATTTATTATATTACCCGTATTTATTTTTTTATCTTTAAATCTTTTATATATTTTATTAATTCTGCTGCTTTAGTATGATAATCTTCATTATCAGATGATTTTCCAGAATAAAGCTCGTATCTGCATTTACTTATTATAT
>NZ_JQIU01000008.1:1066504-1081556 GCF_002379365.1 Brachyspira sp. G79
AAAGCTCGTATCTGCATTTACTTATTATATCTTTTATTTCATCAATTTTTTTCTGTTTCAATATAATCATTTAATTTATTATATATATTATTATCATAATCTATATTAAACTTATTTTTTTATAGTATTAGTTAAACTATTTTCTATAAGTCTGCAATATTCTTTTCTGTTATTTTCATTATAGTATTTAAGAATATCATCTGTCTCAGAATGCTTATCTTTTTTAATATTAGCAAATAAAAGTTTTAACTTATCAAATTTATTATGATTATAAATTATAACAGATAAAGCTATTAATATTATTATATATAAATACACAATTTTCATATTAAATATTTTAAATACTTTATCCTCTTTAATCAAAGCATTTTTTATAGGTATAACATTAATCTCTTCTCCATTATTATTAATAAATGAGTTTAAATTTTGTTTTGTGCCTGATATTGTAAGATTAATAGGCTTTGAATATATATTAGTATAACTTTTATCATTAGGAGAGAAATAGCAAAAATTAATATTTGATATTATAGAACTTCCTTCGTCTTTAGCAACTAATACATATTCTTTAACTTTTCTTCCCATCATTTTTTTACCGTCAAACCAATTTGTTTCATAAACTTTAGGCTGATATACAGAAAAATAATTAGTTATGTTATCATTAATTTTAGGCATAGTTATTATAGAAGTATTGCCCTCGCCTGTTACCTCCATTGTTATTAATACCTCTTCTCCTACTGAAACATTAGTTTTATTTACTTTAGTGTTAAAATCAAAATTACCTACAGCACCAGAAAAATTATCAAATCCCTTTCTATCAGGAAGCGGAAGCACTTTAATAACAAACTCATCTTCTCCGTATTCTACACGTTCATTGAAAACAAATCTTCCCTCTTTTTCAAAAACAAAAGGAGTAGTTAATATTCTTTTATCACCAGTTTTAACAGGATATAACACTTCAGTTTTCAAAGGTATAGCACTCACTCTTTTTCCGTCTATTATTTCAGTAAAAGAGTTATACTCTGAAGTTTCAGAATATGAAATAAAGTCAGTTCTGTCTGGTATTTTTGAAAATCCTAAAACATTTACAGGAACATGAACATATGCTTTCTGTGTTATATATATAGGCTCATACAAATAAACTTCTTTTTTATTTATAATATTATCAACATATATATCATCTCCATAATTCATAAAATCTTCAAATTGATTTCCATTAGGTGTATAATTATCATCTCTGTTTCTCACAGGTCCGTCAATTACTTCTATCTTTACAGGATTTGCAACATAAGTATTATTATTTACTCTAACTCTTATATTATCTATATTATAAATACCTTCTTTATTTGCCACATATGTATAAGTATATGTTTTTATAGTTTTAAATGATCCTGAAGAATACATCATATTAACACTTTGAGATGTACCTCTCAATGTAAAACCGTCTATATCAGGTACTGTAACTCTTCCAGAATTATTGTTAATAGTTACAGACAAACTGAATACTTCTCCAACACCTATCTTTTCATCGGAGAATTTTGCTGTAATACTAGTCTGCGGAAAAAGAGGCAGGCATATAATAAAAAATATCACAAATGTATATTTTATAATAATATTACCAATCTTTATCAATTCTTCCTCCGCCATAGTACTGATCTCCATTATCTTTATCTTTTCTAAGCTGTCTTAAAGATTCAAGCAGTCTGTCAATATCGGATTTGCTTTCCTCGTTATCATTATTGCTGTTGTTATTATTGTTTTGATTATCCTGATTATTATTCTGATTGTCTTGATTATCATTATTATTTTGATTGTTCTGATTATTTTGATTATCTTGATTGTTATTATTATCCTGATCGTTTTGATTTCCCTGATTATTATTGTTTTGATTATTCTCATCATTATCGCCAGAACTTCCATTATTATCATCACTCTGACCGCTTTGATTTTGTTCATTATTCTGCTGAAAGCTAGGACCTGTATTATTTTGATTCTGCTGTTCTTCTAATTTTTTATAAGCATATTCTAAAGCTCTTTTTGCATTATTATCATTTGGAGTATTAACAAGAGATTCTACTAATTCATCTATAGCACCTTGATAATCCTGTCCTTCTATCTTTGTTATTCCAGAATTATAATAAATAGCACTTTTTATATCTTTACTTGTATTTTCTGTAGCACTTTTTTTAGCCATATCAAATAACTGTAATGCACTATCCAATTCCCCAATAGAAGACATAGTAGTACCCATGTTATAAAATATTTCTGGAGAATTAGGAACTTTGCTTAAAGCTTTTTCATACAAACTTACAGCACCCTCATAATCTCCTTTTCTCATAAGTCTGTTTGCTCTGTCTACATCAAACTTTGCTGTTAATTCATTTAATGAAAATGAATATGCATAGCTTACAGATATAATAAAAATTAATAGTACATGTTTTCTCATTATACAAATCCTAATTAAAAAAATAAAAATAATAATAAAATACTACTGATATAACTTTGCTTTTTTATCACTAATTTTTTCAGGTTTTATTCTTATCTGTGTTAATATATTAAGTATGCTCGATATCATTATAAAAATCACAGAAATACCCAAAAATATTTGAAATCTCTCTTTATAACTTCTATTATTTCTCACAGCAGAAACACTGTCCATATTTTTTTTCATATCGTCAAATATGCTTTCTAATGAAACATTTTCTGCAATATAGCTTTTTCCAAGTGTAGAATCTGCTATTAATTTTAATGTATTATCATCTCTTTTTGAAATAACAGATTTTTCTCTTACACCCAAATCTGTACTTATAGCAGCACCCTGAGAAGTTCCAACCCCTATAGTATATACACTTATATTCATATCTTTAAGTTCTTTTAATACCTCATCAAAATAACCGCCATGATCCTCTCCGTCAGTTATTAATACTATAGATTTTTTGCTTAAAGCATCTACATTAAAAGTATTTTTAGCAGTAACCAAGGCATCGGCTATTCTAGTTCCTTGAAGAGTAACAGATTTTGTACTCAAATTATCAAGTATATAAGAAAAAGTTTCCATATCCTGAGTAAAAGGACAAGCTATAAAGCTAGTTCCTGCAAAACCTACTAATGAAACAGCCAAATTATCAGTATTTTTTACAAATTTTTCTATTTCTAATTTTGCTCTTTCAAGTCTTGAAGGCCATACATCATCAGCATCCATTGATCTAGACAAATCTAATACTATTGTTACCATATAATTATCGGTTTTTATTTTCTGCTCTATTATACCCCATTTAGGCTGCATTAATGCAAATATTAGTACAGCTGCTGAAAGTATCATAAATATTATAGAAAATATCCTCAAATTTGATATTCTTTTATAAGCTTTATCATTTTGAAAACTTAAATTTCTTGTAAATAAAGATAATACCTTATGCACTCTCATTCTTGATATAACAAATAATATTATAAGTACTGGTATTAATACATATAAAACTATAAACTTAAAATCACCAAAAAACATTATATTTCCATTTTTTAAATTTGTAATATTATACCTATATTTAGTATAATATCAATAGTATCATTTTGATATAAATAACCATAAATATGTATTTAATGTAATACTAATCATAAATTTATATAGAATTATTAATTTTATTCTCTCTGTTGCCATAGCAATAGATTTTTTTGTTAGAATATTCTACTATTATCTTTATAAAATTCAATATTAAAGGAAGTTTAATGAAAAGAAGAATTATAAAGATAGATGAAGATAAATGTACAGGCTGCGGTATATGTATTCCAGACTGTCCTGAAGGAGCTTTGCAAGTAATAGACGGTAAGGCAAGACTTATAAGCGATTTATTCTGTGACGGATTGGGAGCGTGCATAAAAGCATGTCCTGAAAATGCTATGGAAATAGAAGAAAGAGAAGCTGAAGAATATAATGAAAGTAAAGTTATGGTAAATATAGTTAAAGGCGGAGTTAATGTTATAAAAGCACATTTAAAACATTTAAAAGACCATGGAGAAAATAAGCTCTTTGATGAAGCTGTAAAATACTTAAAAGATAATAATTTGGAGGTGCCTAATATGGAAGAAAATAAAGCCTGCGGATGTCCGGGAAGTATGCAGAGAGATTTAAGAAATCAGTTTAGAGGAGAAAATAATAACAGTAATGTTCAAATGCATTCTGAATTAAGAAACTGGCCTATACAATTAAAATTGATAAATCCTAATGCTAATTATTTTGATAATGCTGATTTATTAATAGTGGCTGATTGTGTTCCTTTTTCATATCCTAATTTCCATTCAAGATTTTTAAAAGATAAAACTTTACTAATGTTCTGTCCAAAATTAGATTCAGATATTGACGGATATATAAGTAAATTGGCTAGTATATTTACTGAGAAAAATATTAATTCTATAACCATAGTTAGAATGGAAGTTCCTTGCTGCGGTGGTGTAGAAACAGTTGTAAGAAAGGCTCTTGAAATCGCTCAAAAAAATATCATTATAAAAGAATATACTATTTCTATAGATGGAAGTATCATTTAATTATTTTTTTCTGTTTTTTAAACTATTTTTTATATTGGGGGGATAATTCCCCTCAATAATAAATAATAATTCAATTTTATTCATTATATAAATCATACAGCAATAATAAATTATTTCTTGAAAAAATATAACTTTATTATAAAATAGTAACAAATATAAAATTATATTAACAGAGGCTTATGAAATATGAAAATAAAATTAATAAATATATATTTAATAATTGCTATATCATCATTTTTTATATCATGTGCTACAACATCAAACAGTTCATCAAGCGGTGTATATGTAGGAGAAGATACTGGAGAAATAGGAATAGTTAATAAATGGAAAAATCCAGATTTTAAAGGCGGAAAAACAACAAAAATAACTGCTGAAGGATTTGCTTCTGCTGATGGAAGAGGAGAAGCTGATGCCATAGAAAGATCAATAGAAAGTGCCAAAAGAAATGCTGTAGAACAAGCAGTGGGATCTATAGTGCAGGGAACTACACTAGTAGAAAATAATAAACTTATAAGCTCAAAAATATATGATAATACCACTGGCTATATATCAGAGTATAAAGTTATTAATATTGCCAAATCTGGAAGTGTATGGTATTCAAAAATAGAGGCTACCGTTGGTGTAGATATGCTTCAGGATAATTTGCAGGCTATGGGCATACTTATGGACAGAAAAAATATGCCTTTGATAGTTACGCTTGTAGTAGATGAAACTGGAAACTTAAGCGAATCTTTTAATACAGAGCTTGAAAAAAATATGAGTGAAAAAGGATTTAAATTTGTAAGTGCTTCATCTCTAAGAAATGCTATGAGAAAAGAAAATATCAGCTATGAAGATACTTCAAGCTCTTCAGACTCTATAAAAAAAATAGCTAATGCCACAGGTGCTCAAATAGTAATATTAGGAAAAGCTGGTGCTTCTTTCTTTACTTCTATAAAAGGTACAGCTATGAAAAGCTACAGAAGTGATGTTGCAATTACGGCTATTAATATATCAGATTACAGTACAATAGCTCGTGCCACTCATCAGGCTGGAGGTGTTGGAGGAAGCGATAAAGATGCTCATTCTATTGCATTAGTTAAATCTGCCGACTATATATCTGATGATTTTGTTAATCAAATAGTACAGAAATGGCAGAGTGAAGTTCAAAACGGAACAGAATATACTATATATGTTAATGGTCTTGATTTTAATGATTCTATAGGTTTTGAAGAGGCATTAAAGAAAAATATAGGAAACTTAAAAAGTGTTTATAACAGAGGCGTATCTGATTCATCATCTAAATATGTTGTTACTTATATAGGAAGCAGCAGAGATTTGGCTGTTGATATAAATTCAAAGGCTGGAAGTATGGGATATCAAATTATAATAAGCAGCTTTGATGATAAAACTATTACTTTAAAAGCAAATAAGAGGTAGAATAATTATTTTATGAAAGAAAAATTAGTAGTACACACTTGCTGCGGAGTTTGTATGTCATATCCGCGTACTATACTTGAAGATTATGACAGTATATTTTATTTCTATAATCCTAATATATATCCTATAGAAGAGTATAAGAGAAGAAGAGATGAGTTTATCAATTATACTAATAGCTTGGGAATAAAAACTTATGTAGAAGAAGAGGATAATGCTGTTTCAAATTGGTATGATGATATAAAAGGATTTGAAAATGAACCTGAAAAAGGAACAAGATGCAGTATTTGTTTTAAACATAGAATTAAAAGAGCTTTTGAATATGCTAAAAATATCAATGCTAAATATGTTACTACAGTAATGACAGTAAGCCCGCATAAAAATAGTAAGGTTATAGAAATGATAGGAAATTCTTTGTCAGATGAATACAAAGAAATAAAATATCTTCATTTTGATTTTAAGAAAAAAGACGGATTCAAAAAAACAAATATAATAGCAAATAATGCAGGGCTTTACAGACAAAATTACTGCGGATGTGAGTTCAGCATACGTGATTAAAATATTATATTTATATTAAACCCATTTACATATAATTTTTGTAAGTCCATTATTGAATATTAAACCTATTGCTGTTTCATATATACTGCAAATTTTTAAGTTTGTTAATTTTTTTGTTGTTATTTTTCCCGCCGCATACCAACAGGCACTTCCTACGGTCGCAAAATAAGTTTGGGTGTTGGTACAAAGCCAGCACAAACAATAAATTTGAAAAGCTAACTTTTGATAAACTTAAAAATTTTTAGTATATACACAAACAAATATAGTTTGCAAAAAATAAAATCATATTTTGTTTTTTTAATAAATTATACTTATTTAGATATATAATCTAAATAACATTCAAATTGTTTTGACAATTTTTATTTTACAGTTATTATATAGTATAAATAATAAAATATATAAGGAAATATAATGAATAAAAAAGCAAAGGCTATTTTACTATTATCGGGCGGATTAGACAGTATGCTTGTTGGAGCTATATTAAAAAGAGAAAATATTGATGTTCTTGCTTTAAGATTTGTTACTGGACTAGAGTATGCTGTTATAAAAGAAGAGCTTTTAAATATATATAATGAAGACCCTGCTAAAAAGGCTGCGGATTTTCTTAATATACCAATAAGATTTGTTTCACTAAAAGACGTTTATTTGGATATGTTTTTAAATCCTAAATATGGTTATGGAAGTGCTATTAATCCCTGTTTGGACTGCCATATATTAATGCTTAAAACAGCAAAAAAAATTATGGAAGAAGAAGGATTTGATTTTATAGCAACAGGAGAGGTAAGCGGGCAGAGACCTATGAGTCAGAAATCTCAAGACCTTATAAATGCAATAAGAGAAAGCGGACTTGAAGGCAGATTATTAAGACCATTATCCGCAAAACTACTTCCCATAACAAAACCTGAAGAAGAAGGACTTATAAACAGAGAAAATCTATATGATATATATGGAAGATCCAGACATATGCAAATGAAGTTAGCAAAAGATTTTGGTATAACTGATTATCCAGAACCAGCAGGGGCAGGCTGTTCTATAGTAGATAAAGGATATGCTAGAAGATACAATGATTTAATTTCAAATAATGGAAAGGAAATATTAAATATAGAGCTTATGCAGTATCTTGCTATAGGAAGGCATATAAGAATAAATAAAAGTCTTAAACTTATACTAGGAAGAAATGAAAAAGAAAATGATGCATTAGAGAAAAGAAAAAGAGAAAACTGCATAGTATTAAAACCCAATTATAATAAAGGACCTTTTGGGTATTTGGAAGTTTATGATCATATTGAAAATGTAGATTATAATAATGTATTAAAATCAGCTATGATAATGGGATATTTCTCAAAAGAGGATAAAGATACTCTATCTATAAATACCTCATACTACAAAAATGGTAATAAATATAAAAATGAAAACATTGATATAAATAAAGAAGAGTCAAAAAATACTTTGTTTCAGCAAATAGTATAAAAAATAATGCCCTTATAAATAAATACTTACTTATAAGGGCACAACTATAACTTTTAGGATATTTTTATTTAACTTACTTTCTTATCGGAATAAATATAACTATCTTTATAAGCTGGTATCTTTTTTATTTCAGCCAAAGCCTTCTGAGCTTCTTCGCGTGTATCATATCTTCCAACTTTTAATTTATACATAACCTTACCATCAGACATAGTTTCTTCTTTAATAAAAGCCTTAGGAAATTTAGATTTCAAACTATCTCTTGCTGAGTAAGTATTATCTTTATCATAACCTACGGCTACCTGTATAAAGTATATAGAATCAGCAGATGATGATCTTGTATAAGGTACTCTAGTAGTAGAAGCAGAGCTTGATGTTGTTGTAACAGGAGCTATGCTTGCAATCTGCTGAGGAGGTGTATATGTAGTATTAGGTGTCAGACCTGCTGTTTCCTTTTCTTTAATATCTTCGTTAATAGCATCCAATTCTGAAGCTAAATTCTGAGTATACTCATTATATCTGTCAGCAGAAGTGTCTCCCTCTCTTATAATGCTTGAATTATCATATTCACTTAAAGCAGCAGTATTATTATTAGGAACATCAGCAGTGCTCATTTCTGTAGACATATTCTCAGACTGCTCAGCTCCTCTCATTAATGCCTCAATAGAATCGCTTGAACTATTACTTACTTGCACAGGTTTAGATCCGCCTAAATGAAAACCTAATACAAAAATAAATAATATCAAAGCTGCAGCACTAACAGAAAATACCAATAATCTTATAGGTGTAAAATTGACTATATAAAGAGTTTTTCTTCTGCTAAACTGATTAATATTATTAGTAGAAGAGCCTTTTTCTTCTGTGTTTTGATTTAACTCCATAATGCCTTCCTAATTTTTTTGAGACTATAATCAAATTATTATAATCTTTCATGTTGTTTATTAGAATATCGGCATTGAACTTATTATTTTTAACATCTCTTTGCATTTTTAGACGTTTTCTTGCTTCATGTTCAGAAATATTTCTGCTTTTTTTCATTCTTTTTATAATATCAGAAGTTTTAGAATTAACATATATAAGACTTGTGCACATAAAACGTATTTTACTTCTCATAATAAGTGCTGCTTCTATAACAACATCTTTGCAAGAAGAATCTATCAATTCCTTTACTCTATTTTCTATATAAGGATAATTAATTTCTTCTAATCTTTTTAATTTTTTAAAATTATTAAATACAACAGCACCTAATTTTTTTCTATCTATATTACCGCTGCCATCTAATATATCTGATGAAAACTCACCTACTATATTATCTTTATTATTTATTAATGCCTCATGACCTACTAAATCAGCATCAATATACAAAGCATTCATCTCTTTGGCAAGCATTTTTGAAAAAGAACTCTTGCCAGAACATATAAGCCCATATACACCTATAATATTTTTATTATTATCCATTTTACTGCATATTTGTATTTGTACTTTGAACAGATGTGTTTGTTATATAAGGCATAACTATTTGATTTAAGTTAATTTTATTTAAAAGTCTTCCGTCTATAAGTTTAGCCAAAGATACATTTTCATCTGCTGTTATAATTTTTATCATACCTATAGAACTGTTATATCCTCTAGATGCCAAATCAGTTCTAGGTTCTGTTGTATTGTATACAAGCATATTCATATTATTACTTACACCTTGCAGTTTTCCTGCATTTATATATATATTATCATTATGAATCTTTATTATTTTAGAGTAGAAAGGTATAGAATTATTAATAACTCTTCCAGCCATAACAGCTGCTCCCATCATTTTTTCTCTGCCTCTAGTAGTAATAGTAAAATTAGTAACTGACTTTTCACTTTTTACATCAATTAAATCAAGCATAATAGTGAAAGTATCATCATTCTGAAAAGTAGAACCTCTCAAAAAATAATCAGCATTTCTTGCCTTCAATTCTCTATATAAATCTCTAGTTTCATAATAATTAGTATACATATCAATAACTTTAAACCTTCCAAACTGAGGCAATACATATGATAAAGTTTGATATAATGAAGTATTCAAAAACATAGGGCTGTCTTTCTGAGCAGTAATAGTATCAGCTATAGCAACAGTAAAACCTGATTTTTCTATATTATACTGCTCTATACCCCAAGATTTTGATACTATATTTTTATCTAATCTCCTTTTATAACTGTCATATTTGTATATAATAGATTTCTCTTCTGGATTTACATTTTTTGCTATTTCCAATTCTTCCAAAGATTTCTCTTCCAAACCCATTCTTCTATACACATCAGAAAGCATTAATCTAGCATAAGTATTAGCTGGATTTAGCCTCAACATATGTTTTAAATAAGCCTGAGCTCTTACATTATCTGCAAGTCTTGTATAATAAGAAGCCAAATTACCATAATATAAAGCAGCTCTGTCTCTCTCATAGTCTGGAGTAGGATTGGTATGAAGAAGCACTCTCTCATAAGCAAGTCTTCCAAGCTCATCTTCTGGTTTCGTTTTAAGATAATTTATATATGCCCCTTTAGCCCTTACATAATTATCTGCTCCTTCATAAACACTGCCTATATAGTAATATTTATAATTATTTCTAAAACTAGTATCAGGCATATATTCTAATATAGCGATAGCTTCATCATATCTATTTAATGATATTAATATATTAGCTTTTAATATTTTAGCATCATTATAATTTGTATAATAAAATAATGCATTATTTACTTCATCTAAAGCAGCATTATAATGTTTATTTAAATAATGGTAATTAGCCAAATGATAGTACGACTCTGACATTCTAGGATTATTAGTCATATTTTCATTAAAAAGATTTAAAGCTGTTTCATTACTTCCTATAGCAAGGTATAAATAAGCTAAAGCTGTTGTAGCCTCTGGTCTTACTCTGTCTATAACTCTAGCTCTTTCATACATACTCATAGCCGTTTTATAATATCCTGCTCTTTCGCTTAATAAACCTTCTGCATAACTTGCAAGATAATTTTTACTGTCTAAATTCTTTATTGTATTAACTGTAGTTCTAGCTTCAGAGTTTCTATTATTTAGAAGTTCTATAGTAAGTTTTCTTTCAAAGAGTCTGTAATTTCTAGAATGATAACGCTCTGCATCTGCTATTAAAGTTTCTGCCATAGAGAAATTATTAAGCTTTATATAATTATCTATTAAAAGCAAATAAGCATCTAAATCACTGGGCTTAACATTAAGAGCTTCTAATATATTTATAGAATATTCATAATTTCTTTCATTGTATAGTTTTAAAGCATTTTCTACAGTATTTTGAGAAAAAGCAGAAAAACTAAATATACAGAAAATAAAAAGATTTATTAATAATCTTTTCTTATTTTTCTTCATAATATTTTTCTTCATATCAAAAATAACACCTTATCTCATAGTATTTCTTGCCTGTATTTGGCGTCTTAAGAAAGCAGGTTTTTCCAAATCTGTATCTGTTACTACTGTCTCTCCAAATATAGCAATTTTTGAACCCAATTTATTATGTTTATCCATATAATCATCTGATACTATATCAAACGGTCTTTTATAATCAGAATGAGGGTTATTATGTTTTTCCTCATCTTCAAAACGCATTTCCTCTGCTATTTTTTCGGCTGCTGTGCTATGAATAGTAGATCTTTTAGTTTCATATATTTGAGTATTATCAGCACTTGTTCTATTAAACTCCTCTTTTACAACTTCAATGTTATTGTCTTCCTCTTTTTTATTATCTATATTATTCATATTATTAAATCTATTTGATTTAGTTATAAGAGGCTTTCTAAGAGTTTTTATCTTATTTTCAAAACTATAATGTTCTGGTTTTTCTTCCTCTATTATTTGTTCTTTTAATATTTCCTCTTTTATTGTATCAGATTTAATTTCTTCTTTTATTTCAAGAGTATTATTATTAGAAGTGTTTAATTCAACTTCATTTTCTGCCTCTGGTTCTTTAACTATTGTATTAATACTATCTATTTCAGTAATATTTTCTGCTCTATTATCTGATAATATTTTACTTTCAGCTACAATTTTATCTTCTACAGCTATTTTTTTAGTATTTTCTTTGTTTTCTTCTTGTGATAATGTATTTACTCTATTATTAGCATTTACTATATTATCGGAAGTTTCATTTTCTTCTATTTTATTTTCTTTAATTTCTTTAACTTCTTTTTTAATTTCTGTATCAATTTCTTTTTTATTAACAATTTCACTATTAGAAGATTTAGAAGATAGTGAGTTATTATCTATAGAAGAATTATTAATAGAAGAGCTGTTAGATGAATTTGCTTTAGATGATGTATTTTTTAATATATTAAATCTGTCATTAGCATTTTCATCATTATCATTTTCATCGGAATCTTTTTGTCTATTGGCATCAAAACCTGTAGCTACTATAGTAACAATAATTTCATCTTTAAGTTCTTCTTTAGGACAAACACCTATTTTTATATTAGCATTTTCATTAGCATAATTATTAATGATTTTGCTTGCTTCTCTGTATTCTTTCATAGCAAAATCTTTAGGACATACTATATTTGCAAGTATACCTCTTGCATTTTTTATACTTGAAACATCTAAAAGCGGATTTTCAAATGCGTTTGTAATAGCTTTTTGAAGTCTGTCATCACCTTTTCCAACCCCTATGCCTAAATGAGCTCTTCCATTAGAAAGAGATATCATAGTTTTTACATCGGCAAAGTCTACATTTATAAATCCAGTCTGAGTTATTATATCAGATATTCCCTGAACTCCCTGACGAAGTATATCATCTACAACGGATAAAGCCTGTTCATAGCTGTAATTGTCCATATCAACCATATCATATAGGTTTTCATTAGGTATTATTATAAGAGAATCCACTACAGTAAGCATTTTATCTATACCAGACTCAGCTCTATTCATTTTTAATTTACCTTCATAATCAAAAGGTTTAGTAACTACACCTATAGTTAAAGCTCCAGCCTTTTTAGCTGCCTCTGCCACAACAGGGCTTGCTCCTGTTCCAGTACCGCCTCCGAAACTGCTTGCTATAAATACTAAATTAGCACCGTTTACAAGTTCTTCTATTTTAGCAATATCTTCTCTTGCAGCTTCAGCACCTTTTTCTGGATCAGTACCTGCACCTAGTCCCTGTGTTATTCTATCACCTAAAACTACTCTAGTAGGAGCATTAGAACGGGAAAGTGCCTGAGCGTCTGTATTCATAGCAATAAATTCAACATTTTCTAATCCCTCTTCTATCATTCTGTTTACAGCATTACAGCCGCCGTTTCCGACTCCTATTACTTTTATTACTGTATCCAAAGAAGGACTATTATTAAATGTCATTTTTTCTCTCCCTTTATTGTTATCTGCCAACTCTATACGATAGTTAGGATTCATTGCCTACTCCTAAAAGTTATAATATATATTTATCAAATTTAGAAAATTGATACTATACTCATATTTTATTTAATAAACATAATTATATTAACATAATTGTCAAATTCTGCAAGTAGCAAAAATAAAAAAATATCTTATTATGTTAATCGGAATATTCTACTCTTCTATAACAAAAAATTATTATGTTAATTAAATATTTTTAAAATATTTGAGTTATTATAGATTTTAATATATACTAATAGAGAATTAATACTATTTATTCAATACTTTTATAAAAGAGAAATTTATGAACATACATTTACATACTTTCGGATGCCGTCTTAATCAATATGAAAGTGAAAAAATTTCATATGAGCTAAAAAATATGGGAGCAAACATCACTGAATTAGATAATGCCGATGCAATAGCTATAAATACATGCACTGTTACTAATGACAGTGATAAAAAACTCATTGCTTATTTGGAAAAACTTGGAGATATATCTCAAAAAAAGGTATTTTTAATAGGCTGCTATGTTTCAAAAAAAGACAAAGATTCTTCTATTATAAAGGACAATATTATACTCATACCAAATGAGAAAAAAGAAGAGGCTTCCGAAATAATATTTAATACTATGCATAATAACTCTGAAAATAAAATAAATAATCCCATATTCTTTCCTCAGGAGCAAAGCCGAGCATATTTAAAAATACAGGACGGATGCGAAGTATTCTGTACATACTGCATAGTTTCAAGGGTAAGAGGTACTCATAGAAGTGTAGAACCCCAAAAAATATTTGATGCTGTAAAAATGGCTAATGACTACGGATATAAAGAAATAGTACTCACTGGTCTTAATCTTGGTTCATACAACTACAATAATGAAATTAGCTTCTATAATATACTTACTCAAATATTAGAACATTCTTCAAAATACGGCATTAGAATAAGGCTTTCATCTGTAGAACCGCTTTATTTTGATGACAACCTTATAAGCCTATTTAAAAATGATGATGTACTTTGTCCTCATGCACATATACCTCTTCAGTCTGGAAGCAACAAAATACTTAAACTCATGAACAGAAGATACACTAGAGAAGATTATCTCTCAATTACAGAAAAACTATATAAAACTAATTCCAATATGGCAATAAGCAGCGATGTAATGGTAGGTTTTCCTCATGAAGAAAATACTGATTTTAATGATACTTATGATTTATGCGAAAAGTCAAAGTTCATAAAGATTCATATATTTAGATATTCTAACAGAGAAAATACTCCTTCGTCAAAAATGGACTCTCAAGTAGGATACAGAAAAAAATTAAAAAGAGCTAAAATATTAAATACTCTAAACAGTAAATTAAAAGATTTATATTACAAAAATGCTGAAGGAAGAGATTTAAAAATAGTCATAGAAAAAACTTTATCAGACAATAACTATATAGGTACAAGTGCCGAATACTTAAAATGCAAACTTCATAGTGAAGCCTCTCTAAACAAAAAAGAACTTACTACTGCAAAGGCATTAAAATATGAAAGCGGTATTATGATTTGTGAATAAATAAAATATATTAACAGAAAAATAAATCAACCTTTCCAATTATTTATTACACCTATATCATTTATTAATGGTTTATCTTTAATATCTTATTATTTAATATATTATTAATCATATTATATATA
>NZ_JQIU01000008.1:1083856-1094976 GCF_002379365.1 Brachyspira sp. G79
TGATATATTTATTAGTAACAGAAACTATACTATACTGTATCTTCTATCTATCAGCAGTTTAGAAAATGATAATATATTAAATATTTATATAGATGAATTTATAAAAGCATGCTCAAATAAAGACACAGAAAAAATAAGAAATACAACATCATACCTAGAAAATATTTTAAAAAATAATAAAAAATATAAAAAAGAAATAATAAACACAATAAAAACAGAATATCAAAAATTATTAGAATATTATAAACTAAATGAGCCTCAAGATAAATATATAATCGACTTTATCAATAATACTTCAAAAAGAATATTTAATTATTAAAATAATACACTATTAGGAATAAATAAAATGGATATATTAATAATTGGAGAACACTATGAACAAAGAAAATTTAAACAATAACGAAGAAATAAACACTTCTGGTTTTGATGCCATAACTAAAACTTTTGAAAAAATATATAAAGAACAAAAAGAGCCTTTACACTACAGACCTATAATAAGCTATGAACTTGGAGGAAAAGACCCTCTTGACGGAGTAAGCGTTTACAGAGGAAACGGATATTATCATTTTGTTACTTATGGATTTAGTGAACTTTATGAAAAAGAATCAGAAGATAAAGAATACAGCGGATTTGGTTTTGAACTCACTTTTAAATTAAAAATGAATGAAAAACAAATTAATAATACAAAAGATGAAGATGTATCAGATGATGAAATAAAATCAGCAGTAGGATTTTTACAGCAATTAGCAGGATATGTATTTGAAAGCGGATCAATATTTAATCCGTACCAATATATATGGACTAAGCAGAAAGAAGGAATAGACTCAAAGCAAAAATCTAAAATAACAGGATTTATAACAATACCAGATGAAGCAGGAGAAATAAATACACCTAACGGAAAAGTTATTTTTGTTGAGCTTATTGGAGCAACTGATAATGAGCTTAATGCTATATATGACAAAAGAATCACGGTAAAAGAACTAGCACAAAAAATAGGAACAGATATAACAGATTATGGCAGGGCTTCTTTATTGTGAATATTGCAGTATACACATAAACAAGTTTGTAAAAAATAAAGTTATATTTTGTTTTTAATCTCTGTGGCTTTGCCTTATAGCCAAGTTCTTTTATGACGTCTATCAGCCTGTGGCGTTGTATGAAAGAACCAAAAGAACTGCATTTGACGAAGTCCATCTTTATGGGTAGTCTAAATTTATGTTATATGTTAAATTTAATACATACATATAAAACATAAAGCTCTAATAATTACGTTTTTCGTGAAGCGTGCCTATGGTAAAACTTTGGAGAAGCCATGAAAAAAGTTAATAATTATGTATAAAATGCATAAGTTAACAAAATAAAATTCTTACAGTATATACATAAAAAAATAAATTTTTTAGCTATCAATTAAAACCTCTATTAATTCTGATTGTAATGCACTATTTAAATCATTATTTTTTATATCTCTCTCATATATGAGCTTAGTATATCCCGATTTATTTGAAAGCACATACAAATAATCTCCAAGCATAACAGCTTCAGATACATCATGTGTAACATAGAAAAAAGTTTTATTTGTACTTATCTGTATTTTTCTTATTATATCAATAAGCTCTTTTTTCTTTTTTATATCCTGTCCTTGCAGCGGTTCGTCCATAAGTATAAAATTTGAATCATAAGCCAAAGCCCTTGCTAGTGATAATCTCTGCTTCATTCCTCCGCTTAATTCGTTTGGCTTTGAATATATATTTTTTATTAGCCCTACCATTTCTAAAGCATATTTTATTTGTTTATCTATTTTGTTTTTTTTATCTTTTTCTTTTATTTTATCTTTCAGCACATATTCTATATTTTTATAACAATTCAAATAATTAAGAAGTCTAGGTTCCTGATATACAAATGCTTTATCATCTTTGGAAATATTTGAAGAGATTATATTTAAAAGCGAAGTCTTTCCAGAACCTGAAGAGCCTAATATTATATTTATATTGTTTATATGAAAATCTATATTAAAGTTTTTAAATACTATTAAATCTTTATATGAAAGATTTATATTTTTTAATTTAAATCTTTTATCTGTCATGAGTAATCCTTATAATGATTTCAAAAACAGCATTAAATATTACAGCAATAAGAGAGTAAGCAAATAAACTTACAGTATCTAAATATAAATGCGATTCATAAAGTCTGCTTCCTATACCAAAGCTAGGAAGAGCCAATATTTCAGCTGCTAATATGCTTTTCCAAGTAATACCCATAGACTGAGATAAAGCAGTTAATACATAAGGTTTTATAGAAGGTATGTAAAGACTGATTATCTGATTTTTTAAAGAAACATTATAAGATAAAGACATTTCTATAAGATTTTTATCAACATTCATAATGCCGTTATTAATAGCATCATATATTATAGGAAATATAACTAGCATAGAAACAAATATAGGCACAGTATTATTATCAAACCATATTACCGCAACTAATATAAGAGGTACTGTAGGTATAGTACGTATAAAATTTATTATAGGCATAAGTATATATCTTAAGGATAAAAATATACCTGATAATACTCCAAATAAAAAAGCAGAAAAAAAAGAGAAAATAAATGCAGCAAATACTCTTGCTATACTGTACATCAAATCTTTATAAAATGATTTTTCTAATACAATATCACCTAACTTTTTTATTATTGTAAATATATTTGGAAATATTATTTCAGAATTAATTTTAATAGAAATAAAGCACCATAACAAAATAAAGATAATTATACCAAGTAATATATATATAATTTTTTATTATTCATTTCATTTTTATTTTATTCTTTTAAATACAAGTCTTTCCTCATCTAATGTTATTATGGTAAGCATATTGCTTGTAAGTTCTATAGAAGATGCCTTGTTTAAAAGCTCAATATATTGTCTTTCTGCCTCAATAGCTTCTGATTCTCCTCCCATTTTTGTAACAACCATATCTTTAAATATAATCATGTTTCCTCTTCTCATTTCATACTTTCCTAAATAAGTATTAAAACCGCTGTATCCATAAAACTCTTCATTATAAAAAGATATAGTAATACCTCTTCCTTCAAACATATTAGTAAGCTGAAATGTTTTTCCATTAAGTGTACTCGTAGATACTGCTATTGATTTCTTTGATGAAGCACAGGAGCTCATAAAAATTATCATAATAAAACTAAATATTAATACAAAATTTCTCACCATTAAAATATCCCAATAATTATATTTCTTCAAACACTAAGTTATTGTTTGACAACAATGTATATATTGTTAATTTTTTCCTTTAATCTCATATGAAGTTGCATTTTTCAGCATATTAAGATATTCAATTTCAGCTGCAATTTCCTCTCTGCTTCCAGTTCTTTTTGTCATAGATATAGATAATACATTAAATATATCACCGTCAATCATATATGATGATGAATAATCATTAACAGCAGAAAATCCAAAAATAGTATCTGGAGTAAACTCTATAGTAATATTCATTTCTGGATATATACTTACCAATTTAAATTTTCTGCCATTAAGACTATCCGTATTAACTTCTGTATGAGTAACAGATTTTGTAGTTGAACAAGATAATATAACTAATAATATAGCTAAAACCTGTACAATATATTTCATAATTATCCTATTTAATTTATAATACCTTTATTATTGTCGGTAAAAAGTTTTTATATTTGAATATGTATTTTTATATCTTATCAAAATGTTAGTGAAATAAAACATATTGAAATTTGACAATTATAGTATTATAATATTAAAATAATATTTATCAATTACTTATTAAAGGATTTTTAACATATGAATAAAATTATAACAACTATTTTTATATTAATATTAATTATTGGCTGCAATAATAATGCCAAAAAAGATAATAACAGTCAATCAGTAGAAAATTATCTCGTAATAAATAAGCCAAAATCAAATGCTGATAAACTTCAGATTTATGCAAGTATATACCCTATATATGACTTTGCCCAAAAAATAGGCGGAGAAAAAGCAGATGTTTATAATATGACTTCATCTGGTTCAGAACCTCATGACTTTGAAATAACTTCAAAAGATATGGGTAATTTAACTAAAGCTGACATTTTTATATATAATGGCGGCGGAATGGAACATTGGGCAGATACTGTAAAAGAAAGTATAAATGATTTAAATTATTTAGAAAGTTCATATGGTATAGAAAAAGAAGAACTAGACCCTCACTTTTGGCTTTCTCCTATAAAAGCAAAAAAACAAATGGAAAATATAAAAAATGCTCTTTCAGAAATAGATAAAGATAATGCTGACTATTATAATTCTAATTACAATATATATGCTGCACGTTTAGATGAGCTTGATAAAAAATTCAAAGATAATTTATCTAATGTAAAAAATACTAATCTCATAGTAACTCATCCTGCTTTCGGACATTTCTGTAAAGAATATTCTTTAAATCAAGTGGCTATTGCAAGAGATGAAGCTGACCCTAAAGCTATGTCAGAAACAATAAGCTTTATGAAAGATAATAATATAAAAGCTATATTTTATGAAGAGTTTTCAAGCTCAAAATTGGTAGATTCTATAGCTAAAGAAACTTCTGCTTTAACATACACTCTAAACCCAATAGAAGCCCTAAGCGAAGAAGATATAAAAAATGGAGAAGATTATTTTTCTGTAATGGAAAAAAATCTTATATCATTGACTAATGGTCTTAATCAATAAAATATTTATAGATTGAAAAGAATAACATAATAATAATTAAGAATAATATTTATGGATAAAGTTATAGAGTTTAAAAACGTACATTTCGGTTATACTTCAGATGATATATTAAGATGTATAAGTTTTGATATAAATAAAGGAGATTTCGTATCGATAATAGGCTCTAACGGAGTTGGAAAGAGCACTATATTAAAACTTATACTAGGAGAACTTCATCAATATAAAGGAAGTATAAAACTGTATGAAGAAGATATAAGCAATTTTAAAGATTGGAAAAAAATTGGATATTTGGAACAAAATGCATATTCTAAAATAGTAAATTTTCCAGCTACAGTTTATGAAATTGTTATGTCTAATAATTTTGCTGATATAGGGTTATTTAGATTTCCTAATAAAAAACATCATGACAAAGTTATAGAAGCCTTAAAACTTTTAGGTATGGAAAATTATAAAGATAGAATGATATACAAACTTTCAGGAGGTCAGGTACAGAGAGTATTTTTAGCTAGAACATTAATATCAAAACCAGATTTGCTTGTACTTGATGAACCTACTAACGGTGTTGACAGAGAAACTACAGAACTAATATACAGTATACTTTATAATTTAAATAAAAATGAAAATGTATCTATAATAATGGTTACACATGATGTTGAAAGAATATCTAAAATATCTAATAGAATATTCTGTTTTGAAGACGGGACTTTAATAGAGCTTGAAAAAAATCAAATAGATATAGAGCTTTCACATAAGCATAAACACCCAAATAGTGATAAAGCTTG
Organism: Brachyspira sp. G79; assembly: GCF_002379365.1. GTDB lineage: Bacteria > Spirochaetota > Brachyspiria > Brachyspirales > Brachyspiraceae > Brachyspira. The sequence continues at coordinate 1,089,363 of NZ_JQIU01000008.1, forward strand.
TTCATGCTAATTTTGATTACATATTTATGGTATTAATTATAAAAAATATATTTTAATGTAAAATAAATTTGATTTTTCTGTATAAATATATATAATTTCCTAAATTTTTTAGGAGAATTCAATTATGAAAAAAGTTTTATTTACTGTAATCGCTGTGCTGTCTATAAGCAATGCATTAGTTTTTGGTATGTACGGCAATAATAATGATTGGATTGACTTTCTCACAGACGGAAATCAATTCAGGGCTAGAATGGATCAATTAGGATTTACATTAGGAAACAATACTATTAAAGGTACATTTGGTTTTAGGGCTAATACTGGTTATTTAGGCTCAATACTATCTTCTTCTGATAATGATTTTACTTTGGATGCTACTATATCTGCTGGAATAGCTTATACATCAAGCTTAATAAGTATAGGTATTGGATATAATTATACTTATGCTGGGATATCAGAAGATTTTGCTCTTGCTGATAAAAAATTGGATATACATACACCTGTTTTAGCCGTTAATGCTTTAGATAATAATTTAAGAATAGTAGTTCCAGTACAGATTGCTATTACTGATAAATTATACGGAAGTGAAGATTATACACATAAAGGAATAAGTCTTGATCCTCAAATAAGATATTATAGTGATTCAGATATTTTTAAAGAATTCAGATTAACATTAAAATACGGTACAGTTGAAACAACAGCAAAAGGAGATGCTGTAAGTAAATATAATTCTTCATCATTCGGTTTTGATTTTAGACTATATTTTGGAGCAGTAGTTGGAAATGTTTCACTTCTTCCCTTTATTAAAGTTACTTATGATACTTCTTTAGGTGCTAAAGGAAAAACTTTAGGCAGTTATGAAGTATATTCAGACAGTGTAATAATACCTATGAATACTGGTGCTAATTTGCTTGAAAGAGAAACTTATCAATTATCAATACTTCCTACTCTAGGATTAGAAGCAAGTAGCGATATAGTTACTTTATATATGGAGCCTGGTTTGGGATATTCTATTATTGATAACGGATTAAAAGGTTCTTCTCTTACTCATGCATTAGCTTGGTCTGCATACACTGAACTTTATATCACACCTGTTGAAGATTTAGAATGGTATTTTGAGATGGACATTAATGGAGATTATGCTCCAAATGGGAATTCTATACCTGTATATTTTGAAACTACTACTGGTATCACTTGGTATTTACCTTCTTTTGGCAATGAATAATAAATATCTAATATAATTTTATTATATAAGGGGCTTATTTAAATATAAGCCCTTTTCTAAACTTTCATTTTAAAATAATTATAGTATAATATCTTAAATTATCATTAATTTTTGGAAAATTTATATGGAAATATTTCAGTATGATTTTATGCGTAAGGCTTTTATAGTGGGTATTATGATTGCTGTAATTATACCTTGCATAGGTGTAGTAGTTGTATTAAAAAGGCTTTCTATGATAGGAGATGCAATATCTCATACATCTCTTGCAGGTGTTGCCTTTGGACTAGTATTTAATATTAACCCTATAGCAGCTTCAATAATATTTTGTATATTGGCGGCTTTATCCATTGAGTTTATCAGAAAAAAAATATCAAAATATGGAGAGATGTCAATATCAATTATAATGTCTTTATCAATAGGAATTGCTGGTATATTATCTGGATTTGTTTCAAATAATGCTAATTTTAATAGTTTTTTGTTTGGAAGTATAGTTGCTATAAGTGATTTTGAATTAAAGTTAATAATATTAATAAGTTTAATATCTATACTTATTTTTATTTTTTTATATAAAGAAATTTTCTATATAACATTTAATGAAAGACTAGCTAAATTATCAGGTGTTCCAGTTAATAGAATAAACTTTATATTTACAATACTTACAGCTGCAGCCGTATCAATATCCGCAAGAACTATAGGCTCTTTAATAGTCTCTTCAATGATGGTAGTTCCTGCAGCATGTTCTATGCAGATTGCAAACAGCTATAAAAAGACTATTGTATATGCTGTGCTTTTTAATTTATTTTTTACAATACTTGGAATATTCATTTCATACTATAAAGGATTAAAACCAGGTGCTACTATAGTTTTGATAAGTATAATAACTTTTATAGCTATACTTTTAATAAAATCATCAAAAGTTTTTAATAAATAATATAAGTTTATAATACATAATTGACAATAAAACAATTTTAATATATTATTATAGTACAAAATTATTTAAGGAAGTAAGACTATGAAAACTATAGACGCTAGAGGCATACCTTGCCCAAAACCATTAATTCTAACTAAAACTGCTCTAAATAATGCTGCATTAAATGAAGAAATAGAAGTTCTTATAGACGATGATGTTGCTTTTCACAATATCACAGACTTCTTAAAAAATAACGGCATAACATACACTAATGAAGGTCAAAACTTCAAAATTGTAAAAAATAAAGAATTGTCATTGAATAACAGCAAAGAAAAATCATCAGGACCTGTGATAGCGGTAGTTGATAAAAAAGTTATGGGACAGGGAAATGATGAGCTTGGAGAATTATTATTAAAAGCATTTTTGGGAGCATTAAAAGATGCTAATCCAAAACCTGAAGCACTATACTGCTATAATGGCGGAGTTTATTTGGGTATTGATGAACCTTATAAAACTTTACTTCAGGAATTAAGAGATGCAGGAATTAAAATATTTTTCTGCGGTACTTGTGTTAAATTTTATGAATTAGAAGGAATTAAAGTAGAAGAACAAACTAATATGCTTGGAATTATAGAAGCTATGGCTAATGCCTCTGCTGTAATAAGAGCATAAAACTTATTTTAATTATGAAAAATTATTATTTTGATAACTCTACAACTAGTTTTCCTAAACCAAAAGAAGTTTCCGAAGAGATGTATAATTTCTTAATGAATGTAGGCGGTACTTATGGAAGAGTTAATACCAAAAGAGGTAAAGAAACAACTCAGAAAATAGAAGAATGTAGGGAAATATTAGCTAAAAAATTTATAGGTACTAAAAATGATGCTAATATAATATTTACTTCTGGGGCAACTAGGTCTGTAAACGATATACTTATAGGTTTGGACTTGCATGACTGTAAAATATTGATATCAACCTTAGAGCATAATGCTGTATTAAGACCAGTATATAAGTTAAATAAAAATAAAAATGTGGAATATGAAATAATACCTTCATTAGAAGGCGGTTTAATAGATATAGATGCTCTAAAAAATATAATAAAAAAAGATAAAATATCATTAGTTATAGTTAATATGGAGAGTAATATCAGCGGAGTAATACAGCCTATAGATAAAATTAAAGAAGCTATAGGTGATATACCTCTGCTTATTGATGCTACTCAAGCTGTAGGAGTACATGAAGTAAAAGCTGATGAATGGAATATTGATTTTATAACATTTACTGGTCATAAGGGACTTTTAGGACCTACTGGAACAGGCGGTTTTTATGTAAAAAATCCAGCAAAACTAAATCCCGCATATTTCGGAGGAGGTTTTGGAGATGGGTATGAAACTCCTTTTAGTGTACCAGAAATATATGAGGCAGGAACACCAAATACTGTAGGAATTATAGGACTCTTGGCAGCACTAAAAAACAGACCTATTTGGAATATTACAATAGAAGATTTAGTAAACACAATAAATAAAATAGAAAATCTTAATAAATATAAAATAGTATGGTCTAAAAATAAAGATACGCAAGGATTTGTATTTTCTATAACTACTGATTCTATAAGTATGTCAGATTTAGCTCATAAACTATATGAAGACTATAATATAGAATGCAGATATGGTTTTCATTGTGCTTTTTTGGCACATAATTTCTATAAAAATAGTAATGGTGCTATAAGATTTTCTTTCTCCCCGTATACTACGAAAGAAGATTTAAAATATTTAATTAATACATTAGGAAATGAATTATGGTAAAGAGTTTTTGTTATTTACAAACACCTAGAGATTTAATTAAGGCAGAGAAAATTTTACTTGATGCTGGAATAGAAGTGGTTGTAAGACCAGCACCCGAACCTGTATTTGGCGTATGCAACATGGCTATAGATATAGAAGATAATGACAAAGTATATATTGTGTCATTACTTGAGGCGGCTGGTTTAGTTGTAAAGGTAAAAGATACTGAAAATTAAAAAAATGTTTAAATGCTTGTTTTTTAGTAATAAAAAACAAGTGTTTAATTTTATAATATATCTCTATTATTGATAAAATCTGATATATAATTATTCTTAAATAATCCAAATATTAAATTAATCACTTTTGATTTTTCTATATAGTTAAAATATTCTGGAAAATAATACATAATTATCGAAGATAAAAAATAAATAATAATGCAGGCAACAAATAATACTATAGCGGCACCAATAATTCTATCAACCCAAGATAAATATATTATTTTCAAAATATCCTTTATACTTTTTTCTACCTTTGAAAGTATTATCCTTATAACAGAATAAGTAACTATTAAAGATATAATCTTCAAAATAATAGAATGATCAAAATACTTTGACATGTGATTATATATAAGAGGTGATATTATAAAAGAAAATATTACAGCTGCAATAGGTATAATAATAGATATGAGTCCCTTTGCAAAACCGTATATAAATAATACAGCCAATATTATAATCAATAATGTATCAATAGTAATCATTATGATTTCTTTAATAAAGCTATAATAGGGGCAAATGTAAAGCTGCTTTTCTTCCTATGTGTATTTATAATATTTGATAATGCCTCTATATCAGTGTGAGAAAATGAAGAATAACTTCCTATTTTTTTAGTTATATCATTAAGTTCATCTTTAGTTTTTATTATATTGTTAAAATTATTAAATATTTTATAAACATCTTGGTTCTGATATTCTATTTTTGCATTTAAATTATTCTGAACATCAAGCATAGCAGCAATATTTTCTTTTATGGATAATACTATCAAGTTTTGATTTATTAAAATATTAGACATAACCTCATTATACTGCTCTAAAGATTTAAAATTACTTAATTTTTTAGAATCGCTACTGATATCAGTTTCTATTTTATTAATGAGATTGTCAATATTTTCTGTAATATTACTCACCTCTTCTGAAATGATTTTGCAGTGATCATGTATATAAAATGAAGAGTTCTCTATTACTACTAATCCTGCAAATATATCTGTAAGCATCTTTTCTATTGCTTCTGTACCTTTAGATATTTCAAAAGATAAAGCACCTATCTCTTTTGCCACTACAGAAAAACTCTTTCCGTAAAAACCTGCTTTAGATGCCTGTATTCCAGCATTAATAGATAAAAGATTTGTTTTATTTGTTATAGCTTTTATATACTCTATTGTGCTGTATATTGCTTCTGTTATTGTACTTACATCTTTAAATTGATCTGCTGATTCTAATATAATAGTTAAAAATCTATTAGATGTTTCAATTAAACTCTCTTTTATAAGTCTTAATTCATTTTTCAAAGTCATTATTTGTTCATTAGAAAAATCGGATTCTTTCAAATTTGATATTGTCTGATTTAATACTCTGAAATGTTCCTGCATTTGGGATTTATATTTATCAAAAAATGTAAATATAGTATTTGTATATTTTAATCC
>NZ_JQIU01000008.1:1095480-1109688 GCF_002379365.1 Brachyspira sp. G79
AAGCATCTTTAGTTTCTTTATCTATTTCAAATACAAACATAGAGGTATCCATCAAATTTTTATCTATATTATTTAATTCCTCTGATATTTTGTCTATATTATTTAAAGTTCTCAAATTAAGATGAAGTTTATTATTTAATATACTTTCTTTCTTTATGGAATCAAGAGCATTTTTGGCAAATGAAGAAAATATTGATATAGATCTGAAAGAAGATGATATTATTATAGCAAGACCTATTCTATCAAAATCAAGCCCATTTAAAGTTCTATCTACATATAAATATCTTACTACTAAAATTAATGATATTGTATTAGCTATAATCATAGGAACATTTACTTTATAATTATAATTCATTATCATATCTGATAAAGCAGATATAAACATTACAAAAAATATGAATAAAATAATATAAGATCTTAATAAGAAAAACAGACCTCTAGGTCTTAAGAAATATGATACACTTGAAGAATCATAATAATTAATATTAACTAACAAAAATCTGCTTGGATATACTATCGTAAAAACTATTAATACAACAGATAAAACTATACCTATTACAAATACCGCATTATTCAAATTTGATAAAGTTTTATTTCCAGATATAAAACTCTTTGTATTTATAGGCATAAGCATTACAGCAATCAGTATCAGTACATTATTTATAGTATACATATTTAAAGCAGCCGTTTTATTAATGCCGTACAGCTCAAAAAATATTATAATCAGAGATATAATATTATAAATAAGTATAAATGTAAGTGTAACAGAAATAGTAATATATATAGCCTTTTTTCGTTTTGATAGAAAGCAAAAGATACAACATAATAAATACTGACATTAAAGAAATACCAATAATAGGTACTAACAATTTGAGTATCGTTATATTATATCCTAATATTAAATTTGATAATATATTCATATCTATTCCTTTTACATTACTTTAGAATATTCATCAACTTTATCTTCTAAATCATTAGTATATTCTAAGAATCTTTTCATCTCATCATTAAGTTTGCTCGTAACAGATTCTAAATCATTAGAAGTAGCCAATAATTTATTCATATCTCTCATAAGATTTTTTACTTCATTATTTTCTATATATGCTTTTTCAGATATATCCATTATATAATCATTAATCTCTTCTATTTTGCCTTTTATATTAAGAAAATCATTCTCCTCATTAACTATAATATTAGTCATGTTTGATATAGAACTATACATCTTATCAGTATTTTTTATTATATTCATATTGTAATCATTTTGTTTTTCCATATTTTTATTAAACTTATTAAGTCTATCATAATGATTTTTCATTTCTTCTATAAGTAAAGATACATTATTTGTAATATTATTGCTTGAATAATTAAACTTTTTAAATATATCCTCTATTTGAAACAATAGTTTTTGCATATTATTTGTGGCATCAGAAGTTTCAGATACCAATTCTGTTACCTCTTTAGATACTACAGAAAAGTTATTATACCATTCTCCTGCCTTTGAAGCCTGTATACTTGAGTTTATGGCAAGAGTTTTAGTTTTATCAGACATATTAGTCATAAAAGAAATAATTCTATTAATTTGGAAACTTAATTGATTAAAAGATTCTGATTTGCTAAACTCTCTAATAAAATTATTTTTTTCTTCCTCCAACTTTTTTTGGAAATCTTCAAATAAACTTACTATATCTCTGCTTTCTGACTGAAGCTTATATATTTTTTCTACAGATTCCTGCAGTTTTAAATTTGATTCTTCAAGTGCCTTTTTCTGCAATTCTACAGACATTTGCAAATTAGGGTAAGTTTCTACCAATTCATTAATTTTATCTACATTTATTTTCCCGTCATTAATTTGGAAATTTTCTATTGTTATAAACTCATTAGTATATTCTATTACTTTATTTATATCATTCTTTAAATTATTTATTGTAGAATATGTATTTTCTACTCTGCTTACCAAATTATTAACAGAATCAGCAAAATTATCTTTTAGTTCTGACAATTTTTCAGAAGTATTTATTGCTGTATTAATAATAATAGAATCCTGAGCTTTTATGCTTTCTAAATCATAAGACTGAGTAGTTTTTTTATGTATCGCTGAAATGAATCTGCTTACAGAAAAATATATCATTATGATATTAAATATAGCATATACTAATGTAATTCTTGAAAAAGTTAAACTTGGGAAAAATAAGAAATTACTTGAATATTGACTATATATTGAAACACCATTAAAATCATCAAAAAATGCTAAAGATATTAGTGATATCAATACAAGTAAATGTATATTTTTCTTAACTTTTTTATTTACTGTCATTTCATATATAAAAGAACATATAATAACAAAACAATATATTGTAAATACAAAATCCCTGAAAACATACACAGGACCCAATTCTCCTCTGCTTTTTATACTGCGTCTCATAGTCTCATTTAAAGTAGTTATAGGATCACTAGAAGATATAAAAGCCTGAGGATATAATAATGCTATGGCTGATAACAATATAAATATAAACACAATTGCCACATAAAGCTTATCCAATACAAAATGGAATCTATCACTTAATTCAAGCTGAGTCCTTATATATGAAAGCCAAGGAATAATGGTAAGAGATAATGCCAATTGCTCAAATTTATATAAATTTAATGCTAATGGGTGATTAGGGCTATATAATGATATTATTATATTTAATGCCTCCAAAGCAGAAAATATAAAACATAAAAAACCTAAAGACAATATAATAGCCTGTGTTTCTTCATATAATTGAAAATATATATAAGCATATAATATTATACCTACAATAGATATAATAGTTGCTATAACTGGAATTCCTAATTCTAATGTTATAAGAGAAAAATTGTAATTCATAAATCCTCTACAATTAAATCAATTTACAATATATTATAAGTTAATTTTAAGATATTAAAAGTATGAAAAAAATAAAATTAACTAAAAAATAAAATATCGTTTATATAATCGGAATTAGTTTATTAAGTATTTACTTTGTATGATGCAATTTTTAATACTATATACTGTATGTTTTTATCATCAATTTTGAAATACCAGTAAAAATTTGCTATTCAGTAAGTTTTCTAACCCATCTTTCTCTCTTAAGCATTATCACCCCTATTGTAATTTTAGCAAAATCGGTTAATTTTGCTATACCAAACATAGCAACAGGACCTACAGAAGTAAATTTAGCTAGTACCAAAGCCAAAGGAGCAAACATAAACAAAGATACTGGTACATCCACAGCAAAACCAAACACTGTATCACCTCCAGCCCTAGAAACTGCAAACTGAGAATTAATATAAGTCCATACTGGCATATAACATGCTATTAATATTACTAAATTTCTAGTAATCATTTGAGCATCAGCAGTAAGTTTTGAAAATATTACAGGTATAAGTAAAGTTGATGACATCTGCACAAGCCCTACAATCAAACCAGCTATAATAGCACCATTCATAATCCATCTTGCCTTATTTCTTGCATCCTCAAGCTCTCCTCTTCCGAGTGTACCTCCTACTACAACCATAGTAGAAACAAATACACCTTGAAAAACAAGATAAAATATATTGGCTATTGTAAAACCAGAAGCCATACCCGCTACAGTTTCAGCCCCTCCCCTGCTGTTATAAAGTGCTGTCATAAACATCTCGCTTAATCCCCAGCTTATCTCACTTAAAAATATCAAGCTAGATTTTTTAAGCATAGAATAAAATACATTTAATTTTACTTTTAAAATTTCTCTAGTTCTCACATAAAACTTCTCTTTATGGAGTTTTATATAAGCTATGAATAGTATCATCTCTATTATTCTTGCTATAAGTGTAGCAATAGCAGCCCCTCTCTCTTCTAGTCTTGGAGCTCCAAAATTACCGTATATTAATATATAATTTCCAAGAGTATTGCATAATGTAGCTATAACAGATATTATAAGCGGTATATGCGGTTTTCCTATTTCTCTGTATGAAGAGCCTATAGCACCCGATATAGATATTGGTATAAATGTAAAAGCTATTATAGTCATATATTTTGTGCTTGATACAAGTATAGCTTCCTGAGAAGTATTTCCTCTAGTCATCAAACGCATAAATATTTCAGGGTTAATAAGCATTAATACCATATAGATAATAGAAATAACAAGCGGAAGTATAACTTTAAATCTAAAAGCCTGCTGCATACCTTCTTTATTATCAGCTCCGTTATTCTGAGCCATATATATACCGCCTGCTCCATAACAGGTATTAAGTATAACAAGATATATAAAGTTTAATTGATTAGATACATTTACAGCAGCCATTTTTATATCTCCAAGTTCTGCCACCATAAAATTATCTATTAATGATACCATACCCATTATAAGCTGCTGAAGCATTACTGGTACTGCAATGGATATGCATAATTTATAAAAGTCAAAATTCCCGAAAAGTGTTTTCTTTTTATTAATAGAATCCATAATATAATCTCTAAAAAACATTAGTCTAGTAAATAAAAACGTGAAGTAATATATAACTAATTATATATTTGTCAATATGATTTATTCATTTTTTGATGAAATTATATTATAAAATTATTTTTTAATTAAAATATTTACTAATAAAATATTTCTCAAAACTTTCAAAAGTAGAAATTTTTATATCTTTGAAATAACGGTTTTTATAATCTGTTGTCAATCTTGCACAATCCTCATTCATATTAACCCTACTTCTATTTTCTTTATTTTCTGAAATATTGTTTTCCTGATCTTCATTTGCTATTAAATAATAATATATATTTAAATCCAAAATGGAATTGAATTTAATACTTTCATCTATCATTTTATTAATTATTTTATGTATTGTTATTAAACTTTCTATACCTTTTAATTTTATTTCATTTTTTAATTTTTGCTTAAAGTCTTTACTGCTTGCTGAATTTATTAATAAAGATATATTTTTAAATTCTATTAAATATATTATATTATCCTGTATATGTATCATGTCAGCTGATTTTGGTCTGTTATTCTTTTTTATATTAAGAGTTATTTTATCAAAATCAAAAACTTCTATATCTGAAATTATTTTACTTATATTTCTATAAGTATCTTTGCATACTTCAGATATTTTATCTTTACAATTATTAAAATCTGTATTTAGTATGTAATTTAGTTGATTTGTGATAGTTATTATTTGTTCTGATGTCATTTTTTAGTTTCGTTCCATAATGTATCTTCATCTAATTTTCTGTAAGCATCAGCCAAAGTCTTGTATATGCTTTCTATATCATCATTAACATTTTTTATTACAGCATAACCATCATCTTGTTTTTCGCTTAAATAAAAGTTCGTTTTATCAGCAATTTTTTCTGACTTTTCAGAATACTTTTGTATAGCCTCTATAAAATAAGGACTATGAGAATTGATTAAAATTTGTATATCTAATTCTTCAGCCATTTTAACCATAAGTTTAGCATATTCAATCTGCCATTTTGGGTGTAAATGCACTTCAGGCTCATCAAGTATCAAAATATGCTTATCATTAAAAACACCAGATTTAAGAAGCAAATCTATTATAGCAAAAGATTTTATACCAACTGCTGTATTTGAAAGTTCTATATAGTTATTATTTCTTTTAAATAATAATTTACTATTTAATTTATTATATTCTACAACTCCTCCAACGATTGAGTTTATATAATTTGAAATAGTATTATTTTTATTTATTGTTTTATTATATGTTAACTTAATGAATAAATTATCGATACGATTTAAAAGTGCGGAATTAATAAATCTTGATTTACGGCGTTTTATTTCAAGTTCATCAACTACACTACCAAAATAATGCTCATATCTATCAAAAACATCTTTAAAATAAAAAATAAACGGACTTTCTATATATGTAATATCTTTCTGCTCAATATTACCAATTCCAACACTTTCATCAATTTTATTATTTTCTATATTAATATCTATAATTTTATTATTGTCATCATCAAGTATTGATATATTTGATTTTTCTGTATTAAAAGAGTGAATTGAATCAATAAATTCTAACTCTATTTGATTTTTTATACCAGAATATTTTATTTTATAATCAGGTATATTATTATTTAATAACGTTTCTAATTTATTAATATATTCTTCTAAATAATCATATAATTCGTATTCTTTTAATTTATCACAAAATATTTTAAAATTATTCCTATCTTTAATATCTTCATCAAAAAAATTTCTAATATAATTACTTATAAAATCATTAATATTATCATAATTATTTTGTTCTTTTTTATATATAGTATATATTTTAGAATTTTTGTCTTTTAATTTTATTAGAACAGCATTTTCTAAATTATTATTTATCATTATTGAATTAATAATTATATCAGTTCTATTATCTAAATCATGATATTTATGTGCATTATTCAAGCCAGCAACTACAGCATATAAAGCCTTTCCTACTGTACTTTTTCCAGTATCATTTTCTCCTGCTATCAAAGTAAGTCCGTCCAATATGATATCAGCCCCTTTTATCATTCCTATATTTCTTAATTGAAGTTCCATGCTAATTCCAAATTATATATTAAATTATTTTGTAAAACCTTTAGTCTTTTCAAAGAGTTCTATATATTTTTTTATACCGTCAGCAGTAGCTTTTACCATTTTTAGCCTTGTCTCTTTAGTATTCATAAGTTTAGCGTCTTCTGGATTGGTAATAAAACCTAACTCTATTAAAGTAGAAGGCATAATAGCACCTTTTAATACATAAAATAAAGCATTCTGTACTGGTTTAGTTCTTCTTGCTACTCCAGATACTTTAAGCACTTCATCTGTAATTGATTCAGCTAATAATCGGCTTTCTTTTTGATACTGTTCTATAAGCATATAATTATGCGTTATCTGCGAGGAATCATTTTCGTATCTTGAAGTATCTATATTATCAAACTTCACCAAAGCATTATTTTCAAACATAGATACTGCCCTAGCATATTCGCTAGATTCCTGAGCACTTACAAAATAAGCCTCAAAACCTCTGGCACTTGTACTAAATGATGCATTGGCATGCACACTTACAAATAATGCATTTTTGGATTTATCAGTATTTATTTTGGCAGCCTCATTTGCTATTTTAAAACGCTCTTCAAGTGTAGGATATATGTCATTAGTACGTGTTAAAACTATTTTTACATCAGGCAGCAACTCTTCTAATTCTTCTTTTAATTCTAATGAAAAAGAAAGAACTATATTTTTTTCATATAATTTATTTACTCCAATGGCTCCTGGGTCCTTTCCGCCATGTCCTGGGTCTATTATGATGGTAGATATAGTTTTTTCATTAAACTTATTTACAGCAGGATTAAAAGCATTTTTTAAATCTTCAGGCTTTATATTTAAATTGTTTAATTTTATTTTATCATTATTCTGACTGTATAAAAAGCATGTATTAAATAGAATTAATACCAAAATAAAAATTAATGTTATTCTTCGTCTTCTTTTATCTCCTCTGAATAACCGCATTCTTCCTTGATACAAACTTTAAACAATCCTTTGTTTTTAATATTCTTCTCAACCATAAGTCCTCCGCATTTAGGACAAGGCTCTTGAAGAGGTTTATCCCAGCTTACAAAATCGCATTTAGGATAATTGGAACAGCCGTAGAATTCTCTTCCTCTCTTTGAACGTTTTAAAGTTATATCACCTCCGCATTTAGGACAAACACCGAATGATATACCTTTAGTATTTTTGCATTCAGGAAATCCAGAACAAGCAATAAAATACCCATATCTTCCCAAACGCTTAATCATCTTCTTACCGCATTTCTCACATACAAAGTCTGTTTCTTCATTGAAAAAGTCTTTCATATTGTTAATATTTTCAGTAGCTGTTTTCAATGTATCCAAAAAATGAGGATAGAATTCTTTTAATATATTATTCCATTCTATATTATCGTCTTCTATTTTATCAAGTTTACTTTCCATGTCAGCTGTAAAATTGATATTAACAAGCTCTGGGAAGTTTTCGCTTATAAGTTCATTAACCAATTTACCTAATTCTGTAGGTACTAATTGCTTACCCTTTCTCTGTACATAATGCCTTGATATAATAGTTTTGATAGTAGGAGCATAAGTAGAAGGTCTTCCTATGCCTGATTCTTCCAGTATTTTAACAAGCGAAGCATCTGTATATCTAGGAGGAGGTGTTGTAAAATGCTGCTGCGGATTATTTTCTACAAAATCACATACATCATCTTTTGACAAATTAGGCATTTTTGAAGCTTTTTCTTTATCTTCTTTATCTATTGTAAGAACTTTCATAAATCCGTCAAACTCTATTTTTGATGAGGATAATGAAAACTCACAGTCGCCTGCTGTTATAATTGCTCTTGTATTTTTCATTTTGGCTGGAAGCATTTGAGAAGATACAAATCTCTCCCATATAAGTTTGTAGAGTTTATATTGATCTGTTTTTAAATATTCTTTAATGCTGTCTGGAGTTAAAAATACATTAGTAGGTCTTATAGCTTCGTGTGCATCCTGAGCATTCTTTTTTACAGAATATGTAGGAGGCTCTGGAGGCAAATAATTATTTCCATACTCTTTTCCTATAAACTCTCTTGCCTGTTCCTGTGCTACTGGAGATATTCTTACACTATCAGTACGCATATAAGTTATTAAACCTGTTGCCTCTCCTGCTATATCCACTCCTTCATAAAGTGACTGAGCTACCTGCATAGTTTTTGAAGCACTGTATCCTAATGCACTGCTTGCTGCCTGCTGAAGTTTACTTGTAGTATATGGAGCTGTTGGGTTTCGTAGCCTGTCTTTTACCTCTATGCTTGAAACAGTATATGTTTTATCTTTAAGGTGTTCCATTATATCTTCAACATCTTGTTTTGTTTTTAAATCTGGTTTTTCACCTTTATATTTTTGAAGGTCTGCTAAAAACTCTTTATTTTTATGCTTTAAAAATACTCCAAATGTCCAGTATTCCACTGGTACAAAAGTTTCAATTTCATCTTCTCTGTTGCATATGATAAGGAGAGCAACATTCTGAACACGTCCAGCTGAAAGTCCTCTTTTTATCTTATCCCAAAGCAAAGGGCTAAGATTATAACCAATAAGTCTGTCTAATACTCTTCTTGCCTTTTGGGCATTTACCTTTGAAATATCTATGTCTCTAGGCTGGTCAATAGCCTCTTTTAATGCATCCTTAGTTATCTCATGAAAAACTATTCTTTTTATAGGTACAGCAGAATTAACACCTCTTATTTTATTTCCTATATGCCAAGCAATACTCTCTCCCTCTCTATCATCGTCGGCTGCTAGTAAAACTTCTTCTGCCTTTTTAGCTTCTTTTTTTAAATCATTTAATATTTTTGCTCTTCCTCTTATTGTAATATATTCTGGTTCAAAACCATGATCAACATCTATAGCAAGTCTGCTTCTAGGCAAATCTATTAAATGCCCCATTGATGACATTACAAGATAATCAGAGCCTAAGTATCTGTTAATAGTTTTAGCTTTTGCAGGAGACTCTACGATAACAAGTTTTTTCTTTTTAGCCTCTTTTTTATCCTTAGATTTTCTGCTTGCTGTTTTTTTTACTTTTGCTTCTGTTGTATCAGACATAGTTAAATCTCCTTTAATATCCTAAAAAAGTTATATATAATTAATTAATTTCTATTTTCTATAGTATAAAATTTTCCAGATAACTGCTTTATAACACCTTTAATCTCAAGCTGCATTAAAATAGCTGCTGCTGTATGCACTTTTATATTGCTCTCTTCTACTATATCATCTATATGTATTTTATCAGATTTTTTTATTATATTATAAAGTGAAGTTTCATCATCATTCAAACTGCTGATAAGTTCATTATTTTTTCCTTTAACTTTCTTATCATGTTTTTTATTAATTTCTAAAGTTTGTTCTTTATGCTCTTTATGTTTTTTATTCTCTTTTTTATCTTTATTTTCATCTTTAGACTTACCACTTATATCTCCGCCTTCAAAGTATTTTAATTTCATTTTCACATAATCATCATCATTTGAAAATATAGAATCAAAATCCTCTAATATATCCTGTACACCATAAGCTATTTTAGCACCGTCTTTATATAGTTTATGATTACCGAAATAAGCATTATTTTTCTCATCATAAGGAGCTATATAAACATCTCTTCCCTGATTAAGAGCATAATCAACTGTTATCAAAGCCCCAGACTTGCTTGCAGCTTCAACCATAACAACAGCATATGAAAGACCTGATATTATTCTGTTTCTTCTAGGGAAATTCATTCTATCTGGTTTTCTTCCTATTTCAAATTCGCTTACTATTATTCCTTTTTCTATTAATTTATTATATATCTTTAAGTTTTCAGAAGGATAAACTGTATCTATTCCATTACCCAAAACAGCAGCAGTATTAACAAGTGATGATATAGCCCCAAGATGTGCCTCTCTGTCCACACCTTTAGCCATTCCAGATACTACAGTAATATTTAAAGAAGATAATTTACTAGCAAGTTCAAAAGAATATTTACGGCTTTCATTAGTAGGCTCTCTTGTTCCTACCATTGCCACTGCATTTCTTCTTAACTTTTTTAAATCTCCTTTATAATAAAGTATATAAGGAGGATTATCTATTTGTTTTAAGTTAAAAGGATATTCTTCATCAAATAAACTTAATATACCTATACCGTAATCTTTTGATTTATTTACTATTTCATTTGCTTTGTCTAATATTTCATTTTTATTGAACATTCCTATTTGAGATTTGAATCTCTTTTCCAGCAAGTTCTTTATATTTTCTTCTTTATCTTCAAATATATTTTCTACAGATTCATAATGATTAATAAGCTCAGATATTCTTTTATCCCCAACTTTATCAATTTGATTTAAGGCAATCAAATATGTTTTTATATCATTATTATCTTTACTCAATTTTGCTGTCCTATTATTTGATTAATATTATTTAATGCAGTTTGTTTTATATTATTTTCAGATGCAATATTTGATATTTTCCTATATGCTGCTACTGCTTCATTATAATTACCTCTGCTGTATTGTATTCTAGCTAATATAAATAAATAGTCTACGTTATTAGGATTTATCTCAACTGCTTTTTTTATATTTTCAAATGCTGCTTCATAATCATTTTGCTGCAAGCCTTTCAAAGATGCCAAAGCAGCATAGTAGTTTGCATTATTAGGGTCTTTACTAATAGCAAAATTAATATTATTTTCAGCTCTTTGTAAAAAATTTGTCTTTTTATCTTCAGTATCTGCACTATCTGCCAAATTAGCATAAGATATACCAAGACCGTATCTTAAATAAGGACTGTTAGGAAGTATTTTTAATGCTTCAGAAAAATATTTTGCGGAATAGCCGTACTGCTCCTTTACTAGACTTCTCTCCGCTAATGTTCGGTATACCGCTGCAAGTCTGTCTTGAGCATATATTTTTTGATTAATAATATCATTATACGTAGAAGTTATATCAAGCAAGGCTTTATCATCATCAGCATTTTTTCCTTTTTCATACAGAGAATATGCTTTATTTAATTTAAACCTGTTTTGAAAAACCTGAGTATTGCATGATATCATTAATACAAAACAAATTATTAATAATAAAAAATATTTTAAAGTTTTTTTCATTAATTCTTTTCCTTATAATTATAATATATACATTATAATAGAAAAAAGTAAAGAAAATTATTAATATAATAGAATATAATTGATAAAAATATGTAAAGATAATATACAAAAATACTGTATTTATATATTATTCACCTTATATTAAGAGTTATTTAAACTTTTATTAAATTTAAAACACTGCAAATATATAAAAATTATAAATTATGCTTTTTTATATAAAAAGACATATCTATTTCAAGAATATAATACCAGTATTTATTTTACTTTCATCTATATTAAAAGTCTTTTGAAACATATATTTATAGCTTTCTAATTGAGGCTTATAAAAGTTTATATTCTCTTCACTGAACTTGGATACTTTATAGTCTAAAATAAAATACTCTCCATTTTTATTTTTAGTTATAATATCAATCTTTCCAGTAGTCCTATATTCTCCGTCATAATCCTGAAATGTATGCTCTCTTGATATTATCTCTTCATCGCCTTTTAATATATTACTTATATGTTCATTTTCAAACAATCTTTTAAATGCCGTATCTAAACTATCAGATAGCTGTTTTTGATTATATTGAATATTGCTTTTTAATACAAATGTTTTTACTTTTTCTAAATATAAATCTTTCTCTTTAATATATTTATTATAATCAAAATGTTCAAGTGTTTTATGTATTATAATACCCAAATCTTTAAATGATATAAATGATACATTTTCATCATCATAATCTTCCTCATCATTATTTATATAATTCTCAAGCTCTAATATTTTCCTGTCAAGAAGACCTGATATATCAAAATAACTATAATGATTATCATACTTGTTTCTCAAAGAAGGCATAATATTTGATATAGTCTTTGCTTTTAATTCATTTTTATTTTCTCTTATACTTTCCATTTTTTGAAACATATCTTCTATATCAGCTTCTGTATTATTAGCTGTATTTTGAGGCTCAAAAGCAATTCCATATAAGTATGAATTAATAAATTTATTCTCCAAACTATTTTCCATTACAAAATCATCATTTTCTTCGCTTTTTATATCCGTATGATGTTTTTTAGCGTCATAAGAAATATAATTATTAATATAAGACATGTAGCTCTTTCCTTTTGAGTACTCTCCTGAAAGTATTAAATTGTTAGAAGCACGTGTTAAAGCTACATAAAAAAGTCTTCTTTTTTCTGACTCTTCACTTTCAGCATTATAACTTTTATCAAAGAATGAAAAATCTAATGTATAATATTTATTTTTTTCATATACTGGAAGTCTTATAAAAGGATAATCTTCTATAAAATCAAAATCTTTATATTTAGGAGACATATAATGCCCCATTCCAGCTAAAAATACATTTTCAAATTCCAATCCCTTAGATTTATGTATAGTCATAATCTTTACAGCATCCACTGATAGTTTAGGTATTGAAGAATAGGCTTCATTTCCTCCAGCATTTTGCAAATTTAATACAAAATCATAAACATTATTACCCGTCTGATTTTCAAACTCATCAGCTATTTTTTTTAATTTTTCTATATTGGCATATGAAAGCTCGGCATCTTCCATAGTCATTAAATAATTATAAAAGTTTGTATCAATACATATAGTCTCTATTATATCCGAAGCATTTAGCATAGATACTTTGCTCTCTATGGAGTTTAAAAGCTCTTTTGCATCTTTTAACTGAGAATAATAACTTTTTGAAGAAGCTATTTCTAATATTTTTTTATAATTATCTTCATTATCTATATGTTTTGGAAAATAATCATTAATATCAAGTCCGTTTATAAATAAGCTGAATAAAAAGTCTGATAAATTGCTTATATCTATATCAAATAATTCGCTTCTAAGAAGTGAAGGCAATTTGGCATGATCTCTAAGTATTAAATATTCCAAAAATGTTTTTATTAAAACAATCTCTTCTCTTTCATAAAAACCATTTCCGCCGTCAATATAATAAGGTATTTGAAAATCGGATAATGCCTTTAAGTATACATTTAATCTATTAAATGTCTGAAGAAGTATTACAACATTTTTATAGTTATTATCATAATATTTTTTTATGTATTTTGCTATTGAATAGGATTCTAATTCTGTTCTTTTTTCTATATTTAAATCTATATTTTCGCTTTCTATATTTCTGTTTAGTATAAGAAGGGACACTGATTTATCTTTGGATTCTTTATTATATTGAAGATTATCTTCTTCTATATAATCTATATCATCACCTTTAAATACTACGTTTTCAAAAAAGTCATTAAAAAACTCTATTAACATAGAATTGCTTCTATAATTATTTTTTTAGATATTTCACATAGTTATTAAAATTATTTTTAGCCTCAATAAATGCCCTAAAATTAGCATTTCTAAATCTGTATATAGACTGCTTTTTATCCCCCACTATCATTAATTTTTTTTGATTTTTATCATTAGGAGTTATATCTTTTTTTCCAAATACTATCAAATTTATAAAAGAAAATTGAAGATAGCTTGTATCCTGTGCTTCATCTAGTATCAAAGTAGAAATATTATCTCTTATTCTATCTGATATATTCTTATCTTCTAGTGCCTCTATAGCTTTATACA
>NZ_JQIU01000008.1:1110134-1114906 GCF_002379365.1 Brachyspira sp. G79
ATCTTCATATGAATATACTCCGATATTTTTTTTCACTTCCTCAAAATGTATATATGTATCTTTTATAAATCTTATTACAGTTATATATTTTTCTTTATTTCTTTCTATATCTATATAATAAAAAAGTTTTGGGTATATTTCTTTTAAAGACTTAACACCGTCTCTAAATGCTGCATTCTTACTTCCGCATGAATTTTTTTGATTAATTACACCGCTAAAAGAATTTATTAAAGCCTCAAGATCATTTTCTTTAATATTTTTTATATCTTCAAAATTTGATAATTTATTTATAGAATCTATTGTATTTGATATCAATACTTTAAATTGTTTTATAGTATTATTTTCACTTCCGTCATCATTGATTAAAGAACTGCTTAAAAAAGATATTTCATTATGAAGTTTTTTATAATCTTCTTTTATATTCAATACAGACAATGCTCTTTTTTCAAATTCATCTATAGTTTTTAGTCTTGGCTTTATTTTTAAAAGAAAACTCAATATTTTATCTGCAAAATCATCTTTAGATTCTTCAGTATATATTCTGTATATTGTACGTATTGTTTCGCTATAGCTAACCTCATTAAGTACATTAAGTATTTCATCTTTTAATGTTTCTTTTATATCAGAATTATCTTCCAAAATAGAAGCATTAGGAGGCATAGCAAGAGACAAGGCATTTTCCATAGCTATAGAATTAGCAAATGAATCTATAGTGGATATTTTAGCATTTGTAAGTATATCTTTATAAACTTTCTGCCAGTACTCTTTTTCTTTTGCTGTATTTACAAATGATATTTTATTTCTTACTTTAAGCCTTATTCTAAGAAGCATCTCATTGGCTGCTGCTTTAGTGAATGTTATAACTACTATAGAAGATACTTTTTCTCTATTTTCCAACAATTTTATATATAATTCTGTTATAGTGCTTGTTTTACCTGTACCTGCTGAGGCATTAACAAAACATATTCCATTGTTAAAAAAACAGTTTATTATATCCTCTTGCTGTTTATTTAATGCAAATTCCATGTATAATATAATAACATGAATACATAATAATTCAAATTTAAAATGCTTGAAAAATATGGTATATATATTATGATAAACATTCTAATTAATTAGATTATGGAGATTTTATGAATAAAAACAATATTGGGTATATATTTTTTATAGCTTTTATATTTTTATCTATATTTATAATGTATAAACTATTAAAACCATTCGGCATGATTATATTCTTTGCAGTAGTTTTTTATGTAGTCTTAAATCCATTATTTATAAAAGCTATGGGAAAAAGCTATAAGAAAAAAGATAAATTATCCACTATTAAAAGAAATACTCTAGCATTACTTTTTTCTCTTACATCTTTAATTATATTTTTAGTTCCTACAAGTATATTGGCATACACTATAATAGTTCAGCTTATAGATATATCAAATATAGGAATAAAATACTTTATGAATCTTGATGTTAATGAAGTTTTAAGAAACTCCAATATAAATAATTTCTTAAAAACTCTTCCTATAGATGTGTCTATGGAAACTATATTAAAAAGAATACAGGATTCATCACTTTCTAATTTAACATTTATAAGTTCATATTTAACACAAAATGTTGCAAGTTTATTAAAAAGCACAGGCGGATTTGTAAGTTCATTTATATTTATGATGTTCTCATTATTCTTTTTCTTTATAGACGGAGAATATTTAGTAGAACAGGTAAGAACATTAGTACCTATAGAGGGAAAATATCTTGACAGACTTATAAAGCAGGTATCTGAAGGTATTAAAGGTATTGTATTCGGGAATTTATTTACTGGATTATTTCAAGGAATTTGTGCCTTTATAGTATATAGTGTATTTGGAGTTGCAAATTCATTTACATTTGCATTTCTTACTATAATAGCATCTTTTATGCCTATAATAGGAACTACTATAATATGGCTTCCTTTAGGTGTGCTATTTATTATTAACGGACAATTAATAAAAGCCATAATATTTGTTATTTGCTCTTGGTTTTTTATCACAATACCTGATAACTTTGTGCGTCCTCTTCTTCTTGGAAATAGAATAGAACTTCATCCATTATTTATTTTCTTTGCTATACTTGGAGGAGTTTTATTCTTCGGACTGTCTGGAATTATACTAGGACCTTTAACTTTTATACTATTCTTTGAAATTATGAAAATATACAATGAAGAGAGAATATTAGAGGCAAAAAAAGAAAAAATCCTAAGAAGAAGAAAAAAAATATTGTAAGAGTTAATAAAAAATGATAAAAATACTAATTATAGGAATGAATTATATAGGAGATACTATATTTATTACTCCGCTTATAAGAGCTGTAAAAAAGCATTATAAAGACTGCATTATTGATGTTGTAAATGGTGCTAAAGGAATTGATATATTAAAAGAAAATCCTTATATAAATAATATAATTGTAAGAGATGATAATGCATTAGAATATATAAAAAAACAAAAATATGATATAGGATTAACTGCTACAACAGCATTTTACGGGGCTTCGTTATTATATAAAGCTAAAATACCTGTAAGAGTTGGAGTAAACAGTGAATGCAGAGGATTTCTTCTCACTAAAAAAACATCTTGGAAAAAACATAAAAGACATATTGTTGATACTATACTCTCTATACTCAAGCCTCTTAATATAAGTGATGACGGAATTGGTACAGAAATATTCTTAAATGAAGAAGAAGATAATTTTGGAATAAATAAAATGAAAGATTATAAAAATGCTTTGCTTGTACATGGAGGAGCTACTAGAATAAGCAAAAGATATGGTTATGAAAATTTTTCTAAACTTATAGATATGTTCTACAGAGAAAAAAAAGTTCCCGTAATATTAATAGGCTCTAAAGATGATATAAGTTTTGCTGATAATATGAAAAGCAAATTAGGAAATATAATTAAAGATGACTTTACAGGCAAATTAAATATAAGAGAGCTTATATCTGTAATAAAACATTCTTATGCTTTAATAGGAGGCGACAGTGCACCTCTTCATATAGCTAATGCCTGCAATATATATTCTATAGGCATATTTGGAGATACCCTTCCAGTCATTTACGGTGCCAGAGGAATTAAAGCATTTAATATAGAGGCGAGAGAAAAATACTGCAGTACTATAAAAAGTTTTCACTGCGAATATATAAAAAGAGGCTGCAAAACTATTGACTGTTTGAAAAAATTAGAACCTGAAGAAATTCTACCTAGTCTTATTAATATATACAAAAATATAGAGTAAATATTTTTTTACAAATTATAGTTGTTTAAGTATTTTAAAATAAAATTAATTAATTGCAAGCAGTGTTTCCTGCAGAGCCTGCATATACTCTCTTGCTCTTGAAGCATTAGGATTAGAAGGATATTCTGATACAAAATTATCTAAAGCTTTATAAGAATCGGAATATCTTCCCACTTTGAAATATGACAAACCTATATAAAGAAGTGCCTCAGCGTCTAATGTATAAACATTATTTAGTCTTACCCTATTATAATAATCAATAGCTCTGTTATAATTTTTTTCATTATAATAAGACTGTGCTATTCTAAATAAAGCCTCTTCAGCATACTCTGTTCTAGGAAATAATTCTGCTATTTTTGTATAGTACATTCTCGCTTTTATATAATTGCCTTCTACAAAAGTTTTATGTGCCATTGCTGGAACTTGTATTAAGTATGTTCTTACAACTTCATCATAATATATACTTGTTTTATTATATTTAAGGAAATCCTCATAAGTTTCAAAAGCTCTGTCATATTCATTCATATTAAAATACACTCTTGCCCTTCCTAAAACAGCTAATTCTCCATCAGCTCTTAAAAAATAACTTAATGCTTCACCATATTTTTTCTGAAGGAACAACTGATATCCATACTGAATATTCATCTTTGAAGCCAAATCTTTATCCGCTGTTTTTAAATTTTCCTGCAATTTTGACATTATATAAGGATCAGCACTATTTTCTAATCTTGAAATATCTGCATAAGCTAGAACTGCATTTGTAGAATAATATACAAAATTAGGATTATTGATTATATCCGTAAGTCTTTCTTTTGCTAAAGAATATTTTTTTAATCTCTTTAATGAATCTGCAACCATAAAATATGATTCTGCTATATTAGTTATAGGTCTGGATCTACTATCTATGGATAAATATTCATTTAAATTATTAATAGCATCTTCATAATTTTCTATCTCATAACTTCTTTTACCCTTCTGAAAATATCTTTCTGGTGAAGATAAGGCAGAAATTTTTGTAATAAATACTCCGCCTAAAATAGCTACTATTGTTATA
The DNA here is from genome assembly GCF_002379365.1 of Brachyspira sp. G79. Lineage (GTDB taxonomy): Bacteria > Spirochaetota > Brachyspiria > Brachyspirales > Brachyspiraceae > Brachyspira. The sequence continues at coordinate 1,114,450 of NZ_JQIU01000008.1, forward strand.
ACAGATGCCAAAACTGCTGCATAAGTTTTCATAAATATTTACACTCCAATCATAAATCGCTTAAAACCTGATTAATCCAAAAATTAACCTCTTGAGCATTATAAGTCTTTATTCTGTTAAAAACTCCTAATGCATTATTTTTTCTTCCTAAATATTTATAGCATTTTCCTAAAAGTAAATTAACTTTATAATAAATATCATTATTAATATTTCTTGACGATATTGGCTCTAGAATATTAGCTGCTAATAAATAATTTTTATTTTTAAACTCTGCCAATGCTCTATTATAATCATTATTATATTTAATGATTAAAGATGATGAGGAAGCATTATTATTAACTCTATTTGTAATATTATACCTATTTGTTACAGAATATATATTAGTCAATGCATACACATTTGTAACTGAATATACATTAGTTTGTATATATGTATTTGTTATATTATTAGTATTAAA
>NZ_JQIU01000008.1:1115426-1118303 GCF_002379365.1 Brachyspira sp. G79
TTAAAATATTTGCAGGGCTTTGTCCCGCACACCAGTTCTTTTATTGATATAAAATAACCAAAAGAACTGCATTTTTAACCCAAATTTTAGGTATTACCAGGCATTTAATATATATCTTTAAAATATAAAGTTCTAGCAATTGCGTTTTTCACGAAACGTGCCTGTAGCAAAAAAGTTGATAATTCTGTATAAAGTGCATCAGTTGACAAAATAAAATTGTTCCAGTATATATTAATATTATATCTTCTCCATAACGATAGCCACTAAAAATCCAACACACATAGAAATAACAGTAGAAGCAAGCATAGGAATACTTAAAGCTGTTATATTAGGCCATAAACTTAGAAAAGATACTATAATAATACCAAGTACAAAGCCAAACAATATAGATTTATATTTTTGAAGCAATACTGTTACCAATTTGGATATGCTGAATATACCTATAACAACACCAAAACCCAAAAATATTAAAGGTATTAATAAAGATAAATTAAAAGTTTCAACAAATGCTGATATGAAGTATGATATATTTTCATATTCTCCTAATATTAATAATAGTAAAGAACCTGATATACCAGGTATAACCATAGCAACAGCAGCTGCAATACCGCATAAAAATAATTTGATACCATAAAGAATTGAAAAAGACCCAGTATATACAGCAGTATCACTTACAGGCTTATTAATATCAAAATACACAAATATAGACATAATAAAAGCCCCAAGTACAAATGCTATAAATACTTTAATATTAAACTCTTCTACAGTCTTTGTTATAAATGGAAATGAACCTAATATAAGACCTACAAAAAATATTCTTGTAGGAATAGGATAATATGTAAAAGTATAATTAATAAGTTTAAGAAATAATACTATAGAAATAGCTGCTCCAATTGCAACTGGTATTAATACTTTCAAACTCTCTTTAATATCATTCCATTTAAGTTTTATTAATGCTTCAGGCAAAATAGATATAGAATATGTTAATTTTTCATATATTCCAAGTACAAAAGCAATAGTGCCTCCTGAAACTCCCGGAATAGCATTAGCAATGCCTATAGCCATTCCTTTTATAAAATATGATATATAATTTCTCATCGTTTCCTCTTTATAAGTTTATTAAATTTATTTTTTAATATAAATAATTATAATTTTTATAAAAAAATGCCATGAATATAAAACTATACTCATGGCTGTTATTAATTCAAATTTATTAATTAGCTTATAACAGCTATTATTTCAACTTCTACTAAAGCATCTTTTGGAAGAGATTTTATTGCAACTGTACTTCTTGCAGGAGGATTTTCTGGGAAATATTCAGCATATACTTCATTGAAAGCAGCAAAATTAGCCATATCAGTTAAAAAACAAGTAGTTTTAATAATATTAGCCATAGTTAAATTTTCTGATTCTAAAAGACCTTTTATATTTTCCATAACTCTTTCAGTTTGTTTTTTTATATCATTTTCAGCCATATTTCCGCTTACTGGATCCAAAGGTATTTGACCTGAAGCAAAAATGAAATTTCCGCTTTTCACAGCTTGAGAATAAGGTCCTATAGCCTGCGGAGCTTTGTGTGTTTTAATGATTTTTTTATCCATATACTAATTCTCCTTTCTATTTTTAAATATTTTTTTCATTACTCTATTATGTTAATTATAATTAGTTTTTGCAAAATATCAAGTAATTAAACATTATTTTTAAGAATTAAAAATGTATTAATTGACAATAATAAAAATTATATTATTATTAATAGCAGTATTTTTTATATTTTATAAGGTTATATATTTATGAAAATAAACTCTTCAACTATACTCACTGCATTATTCGCTTCTCCATGCCGACATAGCATATCGCCTATTATGCATAATGAAGCTTTTAATAAACTTAATCTTAATTATGCTTATTTGGCTTTTGAAGTAGATAAAAATAATTTAAAAGAGGCTGTAAACTCAATAAGATCATTAAATATGAGAGGCGTAAATCTATCAATGCCGAACAAAAAAGAAGTGATTAAATATCTTGATAAAATATCAGAGGCAGCAGAGCTAACCCAAAGTGTTAATACTATAGTTAATAATAATGGAATACTCACAGGATACTCTACAGATGGAGAGGGGTTTATAAAATCCTTAGAAGAAGAAAATATATTTATAAAAAATAAAAATATCATAATACTAGGTACTGGAGGAGCTTCTATAGCTATAATATCACAAGCAGCTTTATATGGTGTAAAAGAAATATATGTTTTTAAAAGAGATACAAACTGGAGCGAACAAAAAAAGATCATTGATAATATAGCAGAAAAGACTAACTGCTCTATAGAATTATTTTCACTTGAAAATAAAAATATTTTAAAAAAGAAAATAGATAACAGCAGTGTATTAATTAATGCTACAAGTGTTGGTATGAAAGAAGATGTTTCTTTAATAGAAGATAAAACTTTTTTTAGATCTGATTTAGTAGTAAGCGACTGTATATATAGTCCTGCAAAAACAAAATTACTTCAAATAGCTGAAAAAGAAGGATGTAAAATAATAAATGGAATGGGAATGTTACTATATCAGGGTGCATTGGCTTTTGAGCTTTGGACTAATGAAAAAATGCCTGTAGAATATATAAAAAATATTATATTTAAATAAATATAATAATATAAATTACTAAGTATACGTAAATAAGAGGATTTAGAAAATGGACAATATAGTAAAAGTAAAAAATATAAAATTAGGACAAGGAACCCCAAAAATATGTATACCAGTAGTAGAAAAAAATGAAAAAGATATAATAAAATACATAAAAGAAATAAACAAACTTCCTGTTGATATTATAGAATGGAGAGCAGATTTTTTATAGATGATACTTCAAATTTTGATTATA
>NZ_JQIU01000008.1:1119856-1131986 GCF_002379365.1 Brachyspira sp. G79
ATAACAAAATAAAATCTATTCCTAAAACAATAACAGAACTTCCAAAATTAAAAATTTTATCGCTACTAGATAATAATTTGAAAGTTATAAGTAAATATATAGGAAATATCAATACTTTGGAAGAATTCTATTTCAGCAGCAATTCATTAATAACTATAGAAAATGATTTTTATAATTTAGAAAATTTAAGAAAGCTCTATATAAAAGGAAACTTATCATCTTTACCTAGTGAAATATATAAATTAAAAAAACTAAAATATTTATATATAAATGGCATGATATACAATAACTAATATATTTTTTATTCATAAAAAATAAGACAAGAGTATGTATTTACCCTTGTCTTATTATTAATAATATCTATGGCTACTTTATAATTAAGTCTTTTTTAAACCATTTTACTGATATATTAGAGGCAGTTCCATCAGCTTTTATCTCATCTAATATCTTATCAATTTCCTCTAAAAGTTTTTTATCAGATTTTTTGATTCCTACAGCATATAAACCATCTGTAAAAGGAGTGCTATATACTATAGTAAAAGGAGCATTTTTTTGAGCTATATAATACTCAGCAAACACATCGTCTATTATCACAGCATTTAATCTCTCATTTTGCAAATCAGCAAGTGCATCAATATTTCCATTATACTGACGCAATTCTTTTATCTGTGAAACTATAGGGTGATTTGCTATTTGCTCATGATTACCGCCATATTGAACACCTACAACTTTACCAGCCAAATCATCTATTGAATTAATGCTCTCATCGCCATTATGTTTAACAATAATAAGCATATTATTCAAATAAGGCTTTGAAAAATTCATGTGCAATTTTCTTTCATCGCTAATATTAAGCCCATTCCAAAGAACATCTATTTCACCATTAGTTAAAATGGCTGTAGAGTTACCCCAATCTATAGGTTTAGTTTCAAGCTGAACTCCCATACGTTTAGTAACCTCTCTTGCTAAATCAATATCAAATCCAACTATTTCGCCGTTATCTCCTACAAATCCCATTGGAGCAAAAGTATCATCTAAACCAAGTACCAATTTTCCAGCATTTTGTACTCTTGATAAAGAATTATCTTCTTCCTGAACTTGTATCTCATCTTCTTTAACAATATCAAAATTATTTAAAGGCTGATTTTTATTATCTTCTTTAGAACATGAAACAGTAAATAATAAAAATAAAGCCAATATAATAACTGATGCTTTTTTCATTTTTATTTTTCTCCATAATAAATAAAATATCAAAGATATAATTTTTATTTCAAAACTATATCTTTAGCAAACCATTTCTGAGATATTTCAGCAGCCTTTCCGTCAGCTTTCATTTCATCTAATATTCTGTCAACTTCTGCTAAAAGTTTTTCATCACTTTTTCTAAATCCAACACCGTATAATTCTTCTGTTAAAGGACTATTATCCACTACAACAAAAGGTGCTTTCTTTTCTGATATATAGTACTGAGCAGCTACTTCATCTATAATAACAGCATCTATTCTTTTAGCCTGCAAATCCAAAAATGCATTTACATTAACATCATATCTGCGTATTTCTTTAGCATTTTTACTTGCAGGATCAGCAGTTAATGCTTCATCATTACTTCCAACCTGAACACCCAATACTTTTCCTGCTAAATCATCTTTAGAATTAATAGTAGCATCATCAATAGCTTTTACTATAACAAGTCTGTTATTAAGATAAGGTTTAGAAAAATTAATTTGCTGTTTTCTAGCATCATTGATAGTAACACCATTCCAAAGCACATCAACATCGCCTTTGTTAAGACTTAATATTGAACTAGACCATTCTATAGGTTTTATCTCTAATGTTACACCAAGTCTTGAAGCAACTTCTCTAGCTAAATCGATATCAAATCCTACAACTTCTCCGTTTTCATCTCTAAAACCCATTGGAGCAAAAGTATCGTCCAATCCTAATACCAATTTTCCAGCATCTTTTACCTTTTGAAGAGAGTTATCCTCAACTGCTTCTGATGATGCATTATTAGTACTTGCCGAATTATTACAGCTTATAATAACTGCAAAAGAAGCCAATAATAAAAAAGTTAAAATACGTTTCATAGTTTTCTCCTTAAGAAATTTTTATAATATTTTAATTAGCTTATAAAATCAGCTTATAATTAAAGGCCTTTAATGATTGGTAGTAAAATGAAATGATAAAAAAAGAGTATAAGAAATATTGTATAAATAATAACTATTCATAAGTAACTCCATAACCTACTTCATTACTGTGTATTGTAATACTATTTAAGAAAATGTCAACATTTATTTGAAAATTAATTTCCAATTTTTGATTTATAGTAAAATAACTAATAAAATAATTACAGAAAAAATATTATTTATGAAATATTTTATTCAAAAACTCTTTAATCCTATCATTACTCTGATTATTAAAAAAATTATCCGAAGTATCCATAGCTATAATTTTTCCAGCGTCCATAAAAGCAATATTTGTAGAAAGTTCTCTTACAAAACTTATTTCATGACTTACAACTATCATAGTCATTTTTTCTTTTGCAAGCTCTTTTAATACCGATAAAACTTCACCTATAAGTTCTGGGTCTAATGCCGATGTAGGCTCATCACAAAGAAGTATTTCTGGTTTCATAGCCAAAGCTCTGGCAATAGCAACTCTTTGTTTCTGTCCTCCTGATAATTCATTAGGATAGCTGTCTTTTTTATGTTTAAGTCCTACGCTATCTAAAAGTTTTAATGCATTCTCTATAGCTTCATATTTATTTTGCTTCTTTACTATGATAGGAGCTTCTATTATATTTTCTAATGCAGTTTTATGAGGAAATAGATTAAAATGCTGAAATATCATTCCTATTTTTTCCTTTCGTTTCATAAAATCAACATGATTAATATTCAATGCCTTCTCCCCTTCCCTCTTACAAAATAAAACTTCATTATCTATATAAACCTCTCCATAGTCTGGTTCTTCTATCTGTATAATATTTCTCAAAAGCGAACTCTTGCCAGCTCCTGAAGGTCCTATAATAGAAAGTATATCGCCTTTATTAACTGTAAATGATACTCCGTTTATAGCTGGAGTGTCTTTATAATGTTTTTTTATATTTACAACTTTCAAATTAGTTTCTTTAGTTTCTAATGACATATTTCTTCTCCAATTGTCTGAATACAAGAACCAAAACAGAAGTAAAAAGCAAGTATATAATGGCTGCTATAAAAAACGGAAGTAATTTATAATCTCTTGTAAGTATTTGTCTAGCATGAAGCATTAAATCTCCTATACCCAATACTATAACCAAAGCAGTATCTTTTATTAAGTTAATAGCCTCATTAGAAAGCGGAGGAAGTACTCTTCTTACAGCCTGAGGAAGTATTATTCTAGTCATAATCTGTCTGTAGCTTAAATTAAGAGCAAAACCAGCCTCATACTGACCTTTCTCTATACTTTCAATGCCAGCTCTGAATATCTCCATAAGATAAGCAGAATAATTAAGTATAAAAGTTACCGCAGCTGATGTAAAAGCTGGAAAAGCTATCATATTATTGGTCATAAGAGGAAGTCCGTAATAAAAGAATATAAGCTGAAGTATTAAAGGAGTTCCTCTAAATATCCAAGCATATATATCAAAAATATACCTTATAAACTTTGGAGCACTAAACTGCAATGCTGCAAAAAGCATAGATAATGGAAGAGAAATTACCGCCGTTACAAAGTAAAGACATAAAGTAGTATATGTTCCTTTTAATAGGTATAAAGTAGTAGATATTACATAATCCATAAATAAAACCAATAAATATAAAAAGTTAATTGAAATGTCATTATAATACTATTTGTAAAAATATCAATAAGAAAAATATATAAAGAATTATTTACAGTATATAGCTAAACAATTATAGTTTATTAAAAAACAATTTATATATTTATATAACTTTATGGCAACCGAAGGAAATACCATTATATATAGAGTAGTAAGCAACTTTTTTGTACGTCAAAAAGTTGATAATACATTTATAAAAAATATAGAAATTGATAAAAAAATTACATAAGTACAACTTAACATAATATTTTTTATATAAATTCTATAAAGCAATTTTTGTAATTACCGAATATATAGTATCAATAAATTTATAAAATTAGGGAGTGTATTATATGGTACGTTCTTTATGGACAGCAGCAAGCGGTATGAACGGTATGCAATTTAAAACTGACACTATCGCAAATAACCTTGCCAATGTTAACACTATAGGATATAAAAAAGTAAGAGCTGATTTTGAAGATTTAATATATCAAAATTTAAAAATACAAGGCACACCAGCTACAGAAGATACAGTAAGACCTGTAGGACTTCAAACAGGACTCGGTGTAAAAAGTGCTTCTACACAAAAAATGTTTGATCAAGGTTCGCTACAGGCAACAGGAAATAAACTTGACTTGGCATTGGAAGGAGAAGGTTTCTTTCAAGTATTAATGCCAGACGGCAGTGTTTCATATACTAGAGACGGATCTTTCAAAATTGATGCTAACGGTCAAATGGTTACTTCAAACGGATACAGACTAGTACCAGAAATAGTATTTCCAGAAAACTTCTTGGTAGAGCAAATATCCATATCAAGAGAAGGTGTTGTATCTGTAAAAATAGGTGATGAAAATGATCCTGTAGAAATAGGACAAATTACACTTCATAGATTTATCAATCAGCCAGGACTTCTTTCTATAGGCGATAACTTGTATAAAGAAACTATAGCAAGCGGACCTGCTTTTGAAGGCGAACCAGGTGCTAACGGATTTCCTAGAATACATCAGGGATTCGTTGAAATGTCAAATGTTAAAGTAGTTGATGAAATGGTTGATATGATTGTAGCACAAAGAGCATATGAGATGAACTCTAAAGCAGTACAAACAAGCGATAACTTACTTGCTACTGTTGTAAACTTAAAAAGATAATTTTTTACATAACTAGTAATTTACATATAAGAGGTCTTGATATTATTATATTATTCAAAGACCTCTTTTCTGTATATATTTCCATATGAACTTTCATCTTTTACATAAAGACTAACCATATTAGTGTATTCATATCTTATACTTTCAGCATAAGATTCTCCATATTCATTATAATTATTTCCTGCATTATAATATCTTAAAGACTTTATTATATCACCATCAAATCTATCTAATAGTTTATCTATAAATCTTACACCAAGTATAATATTATCTCTTGCATTATATCTGTTTAATGAAGGATCAACATCTTCATTAGCTATAGGAGTTATTTGACAATATCCATATGCATTCTTTTTGGATAAAGCTGTAGGAATAAAGCTGCTTTCAACTTTTATTAAAGCAACCATTAAAAGAGGGTCTACATCATAATTACCACAAACATCAAAAACATCTTTTATAAACCAAAAGTCCTGATTATAATGATTTGAAACATCTTTTATTAAAGTAACCCAATTATCAGAAGGAAAAGAATAATCATTAATATTAAAATTATGAGTTTCCAAATTTAAATTACAAAGAAATAAAGCCAATATTATAACCGTTCTTTTCATACACCCCCTCTTATTTAAAAGATAAGCTATATATAAACGCTAAAAAGCAATTAGTATATACTTTAAAATTAACATTTTTTTTTTAATGTCATAACAAAATGCAATTTTTTTACATTATATTTAATATTTTTATACATTTTTTACAATTCAATATAGCCTTCAAAACAGTATCTTGCTTCACCTTTCATAAATACACTGTTATTTTCATATCTTAATATTAAATCTCCTCCTAAAAGATGATTAAGTATAATATTATCTGTTCTTTTGCTTATAAATCCTGCAACACATACAGCAGAAGCACCAGTACCGCAGGCTAAAGTTTCAGCACTTCCTCTCTCCCAAGTTCTTTGTCTAACTTCGCCCCTATTTATAACCTCTACAAACTCTACATTAGTCCTGTTTGGAAATATAGGGTTATTTTCAATATAGCTTCCTATATCGGCGATATTCATATTAGAAACATCATCCACAAATATAACAGTATGAGGATTTCCCATAGAAACGCAGGTAAAATAGTATGTTTTGCCATTAAAAGTTATAGGTTCATCTATTATCACATCTTTATCTATAGTAGTAGGTATCTTTAGGCCCTCAAGTATAGGAGAGTCCATATTTATTTCAACACTGTCAACCTCATTATCTTTTATAAAAAGTTTTGCATCTAATATACCTCTTAAAGTTTCTATTTTCATAGGATTATTCTTACTAATATTTTTATCATAAGCATATTTGGCAACGCATCTTATACCATTACCGCACATCTCACTTTCAGAACCATCATAATTAAACATTCTCATTTGAACATCTGCTCTATCAGAAGGCATTATCAGTATAATTCCGTCAGCACCTATAGAATAATGTCTATGACTTAATATAGGAGAATATTTCATAGCATCTTCTACTGTAAACTTTTCTTTGAAACAATCTATATAAATATAATCATTTCCTATGCCATGCATTTTTGTGAAATTCAATATCATAATAAAAAAACCTTAAATAATTTATTATATTCTATAGTATAATCAAATTTAAGTAAATATTTTATAATTGTGTATTTTACATTTTGGTATACAATAAATTTATTATTTCATATAATACTTGTTTAAAAAATAATTTTTTATAATTTTGTTGTGGTAGTCACCCCAGTTCTTTTGTGACGCTATCCGCCTTCGGTGTGCCATAAAAATCAGGCACATCCAATGGTCACGAAAGGCTATATTTCAGGGCAAATTTAACAATCTATAATATAAAACATAATTAGTACTATTTAGTATTATTTTTAGACTTGCATTTTATGCAACTTTTTGTGGCGGAAAAAAGTTAAATAAAAAATTGACAAACTTAAAAAGTTTTAGTATATCTTACAAAGTGTACTATAAATTTGCTTATTTGTTTTATATATAATAATAGAAATATTTAATACTATATCTTATAGAAGTAAATATAGTTTCTAATGAAACCAAGTAAAGAACATCAAATATTTTTTATATAAAACAAATTTTTATTGACATAATTATAAAATGTATTTATAATTCTATACTATAGGAGGTTATATGATATGAAGGGTAGAATTTTAAATTTTTCATTCTTTTTATTAATTTCAAGTTTTTTATTTATTAATATTTCATGTTCTAAGAAAACAGAAGAAAACACAAATATCCCTGAAGACCTATACGGGCAATATTTTATGTCTCAAGATGAAACATATATGAAATCGGTTTATGTAATTGTAGGTTATAATGGATTAGAAATTGATTATCCTAATGATGAATCTACAATAGAAGTCGTAAAAAAGTGTGTGGATGTTGTGCTAGAAAGCGACAGAGCTGTAAAAGGAGCTATAGGAAATGATGAGTTATCAAAAGTATCAGATAATCATTATAAAACTATATCTACAAATGATGCTCATATGGAGTTTAAATTTAATAATGGATTACTTGAAATGTCTGTTTATGAAGGCACACAAAAGCTTAAATCAATTAATTTGCCTAAACTAGGAAAAAAATATTGAAAAATATCTTAAGTGAATAAAATTATAATTAGATACAATAAGTTAGTTGTATAAAAAATCGTATTTTAAAATTTTATTCACTTTATTATTTTTTTATAATGGATTTATACGCGTATCACAAAAAATAATAAAATGCGAGTATAATAAAAATAAGTGAGCCGAAGCCAGCTAGTGAGTTTACTCGCTAGCTTATTATAGGCAAGGCGAGCATAACAATAATAGGAGTTATTTATGGATATTGAACTTATCATAGGTATTTTAGTTTTTATTGTATTTCTGGGTCCTCTGGTATTATATCTTAATATTGGTAAAATTCTACCGTCGCTAAAGAAATGGTATTCTAAAAATAAAATATGGTTAAATGAAAAAGAATTATTTATGCTGAAAGATAAAATAAATAATATATATATTAATTGCTATAAAATTAAATATGATGAACATTATTATTCATATGGGGCATCCTGCCGTAAGTTGAGAGATGTATCTCCTTCATTAGATTTCGATTTATGGGCACATGAATATTTTGACTCTTTTTCAGGGCAAATATTTATAAATAACAGCGATGAATTAATTATTCGTGAAACTAGTCCATTATACATAGATCAAATTATGGTTTATCATGATTATGATGTTAAATATTTTAAAGAAATATATTTCAAACAAAATCATTCAGCTATACGAAAGAGAGATAAATTTGAGTCAAAAGAAGGGATAAGAGATAAATTGACAAGAATAACATTCAGAAAAGAATTAGATTATGAAAAAGCATCAAAAATTGAATATACTATGGATATTGAAAATAAAAGAATAGAAGGAGTTTTTGAAGTTATTAGAAAGCCTGAAATAGAAATAAAACAATTTTTTCTTCCAATTGAACAGATAGATTCCTATGATACAGCTTGGTCTGATATGAATAACATGATGACTAATTATTTGTTTAATTTCAATTTTCCTTTTATTAAAGGAAAAGAAAGAATAAATAAGGCTATTAGCGGAGCTTATAATTATGATGAAAAATTCAAACAAGAAAAAGGAAAAGAGCTTGAAGAGAAATTGAACCATAAAGATGAGCTTTTAGAAGATAAATTCTGTCTTGATGATAAAACTTGTATTGCATATTATAATAAACTTAGTAATTTTAGATGCCTTGATATATTATACTATGATGATGAAGTAATATGCGTATACAAAAGAACTGTAGAAGTAGAAGCACCTAAAGAAATTATATTAAAAAATCATTCTCTTATATTTGAATTAGAAAGCGAAAGAAGTATAAGTTCTTATTTAAGAGATTTAGTTGTTGATAGTAAGGAATTATTATCTAATTATGAACTTACTGATAATTTTTATAATAATATAGATAATGTAATATTTCTTTTAACAGATACAGGAATTATAGTAATGCCTGAATATCCTGATCTGGCTATTAAGGACTATAAAGATGAATATGAAGAAATTGCAGAAAGAATATTTATCCCTACAGACCATTTAAAAAATTATTTGAATGAAAGACATTATTTATTTAACTTTTTTAATAGGAGATAATTAATTTTTATATTTTTTATTAGTATGATTTAATACTGATTTTATACTTGCACTTTCGCTGCAGGTGTACTTCATATGGTTCTTTGATGCTGGCCGCCTCACTCTGTGTACCGTATGCAGGCGTGCGACGGGAAAAAACAAGAAGTGCAAGTATAAAAATAATCCTAAATTAGACTAACTATGTTTTATATGTAGAATAAATTATTAAATTTAGCCTGAAATATAGACTTTTTGCTTCTTTGTGGCAACAAAAGAAGTGGGGTTCGGGGGCTAGTCCCCGAAAATAATAAAAATATAAAAACTAATTTGAACAAATTATAATTGTTTAGATATATATTAAGAGAGTTTATTGCTAGCAATAATAAAATGGAACATAGCAACTAAAAAGTGAGCCGAAGCAGCTGACAACTTTAGTTGGCAGCTTAGTATAAGCTGAGGCGAACATAGCAACAATAGGAGTATTTATGATATCATTTGGAATATTGGAACCATTAAGACTTTTTCTTATTAGTGACTATTTCTGGCCTATTTTGTTTGGAGCAATTGCTATTTTTCTAGCTGTAATTTTTACAATTGAGAAGAAAGCAAAAAAATGGTATGCTAAAAATAAAATACTGGTATATGAAAAAAGTTTTTTCATGCTGAAAGATAGAGTAAATAATATATATATTAATTGCTATAAATATAAAGATAATAATTATGATGAATGGTACAGAAAACATCGCGGTAAAATTAAGTATGTAGTTAAAGCAAAATTTGACAATTTCGCACGTGAATATTTTGCTTCTTTTACAGGTCAAATGTTTATAAATAGCGAAAATAAATTAATGATTCGTGAAACTAATGAATTAAATAATAATCAAATTAATGTTTACCGTGATTATGATATAGCTTATTTTGAAAGATTAGAAGAAAAGCAATTTAAATATGATGATCCTTATAAAAATTCATGGAAAGAAGCACGTAAATTTGGCGGTTGGAGTTCAAAAGAAAACAATAGAGAAATTTTATTAAAAATCAAATTCAAAAAAGAATTCGATTATGAAAGAACATCAGAAATTGAATATACTATGGATATTGAAGGCGGAAGAGTAGAGGGAGTTTTTGAAGTTATTAGAAAGCCTGAAATGGAAATAAGAGAGTTTTATATTCCAGTAGAACAGACCACTTTTACTGATGATAAATATTCAGCTTATCTTGGTATGGAAGAAGTAAGGAAAATGCTTACTAATTATTTATTTAATTTCAATTATCCTTTTATTAGAGGCAAAGAAAGAATAAATTCAGCTGTCAGCGGAGCCTATAATTTTGATGAAAATTTTAAAGAAGAAAAAGGAAGATATCTTGAAGAAGAATTAAAAAATAAAGAACTTATTATAGAAAAATTCCATCATTATGACCAAAACAAAGCCTATTATGCTGATAAAATTGGTATTATATATTATAAAAAACTTAAAGACTTTAGATGCTTTGATATATTATACTATGATGATGAATTAATATGCATATATAAAAGAACTGTAGAAGCAGATGAAAGAAGCGATGAAGCTATAGTAAAAAATCATTCTTTTATATTTGAATTGAACGGAGAAAAAAGTATAAGTTCCTATCTAAAAGATTTAGTTGTTGATAGTAAAGAGTTATTATCTAATTATGTAGTTGGCGACTATTTTTATGACAATATAGATAATTTAATATTTCTTTTAACAGATACAGGAATCATAGTAATGCCTGAATATACAAATCTAATTCTTAGCGATGAGGATTATGATTTTGAAAATACGAATGAAAAAAATGCCGATAAAATATTTATTTCTTCTAATGATTTAAAAAATTATTTAAATAGAAGTAGTTCTTTATTTAGTTTTTTTGATAGGCAATAATTGTTTTTATAATTGATTTTTACATAATGTGGGGCGTATAATTTAAAATATAAAAGTTTAATATAGAATTAAACAAGTGCAAATAGGTTATTATAGGCCGAGTTAGTAGCGAACGAATATGACGATTAATAAGCGAGCCGAAGCCAGCTAGTGAGTTTATTGCTAGCAACAATAAAATGCAAACATAATAAAATATTAGAAAGCTAAATATAAAAATTTTGAGCATCTAGCAAATTCGCTAAAGGCAGGTAGAGTCATTTGCTAGATACAATTAGCGAACAATTTTTATTAGTAATAATAAAAGGTGAACATAACAATAATAGGATAATAACAACAATGAAAAATTTAATAGGTAAATCATTTATTGATAAAGACATAATAATTATTGTAGCAGTAGTGATTTTAGTAGCTGCTGTAATAATAATTATTAATATACCAAAAAATAATGCTAAGAAAAAACCTATAAGATTTTATAAGAATAATTTTTTCATGCTTAAAGATAAAATTAACAATATATATGTTTATGTCTATGAACACAAGAAAAATGATAATTATAATGATTTATACTTACATAGAGATAATGTGTTTCCATATATAGGAAGAGTATATATAAATAATGATAATGGCTTTATTATAAATGATATTTACTTTTCATCTGAAAGAATAGGAATTGACAATTATTATTATAAAGATAATCCAATTTTAATTAATAAACATTCATCAGAGGGTAATATATCTTATGTATATGAGGCAGAAACTTTTGCTGAAATAAAATTCAAGACAAAATTAGATGATACATCAAAATCACAAATTGAATATATTATTGAGTTTAAGCCTTATGACAGTATTGTTGACTATGTTGGCGATAATATAAAAAAAACTTTAAGAGAGCCTGTAAAAATAGAAGGAACTTTTGAAATTATAAGAGAAGATGAAGCAGAAATAATAAGATTACACAATTCAGAAATATTTGGTTTGGATAATTACAGAAGTAGTTTATATAGTTCTGAGAGAATATTCTATGGCAATATATTTAATTTTGATTATCTTTTTATAAATGGAAAAGAAAAAATAAAATTATTCTATTAATGGAGTTATGGAGTTTTCAGATGAGTTTTTAAAAGATAAAATTAAAG
>NZ_JQIU01000008.1:1132680-1140196 GCF_002379365.1 Brachyspira sp. G79
AAATAGATATGTATTAAACATAAAGTATAATACAAATTTATAATATACCTTACCAAAGGTATGCAGAACTGTATTGCTTCTTCAAATATAGTTTCTTCACAAAATGCTTAAAGCCATGCCAATATATAAAATTTAAAAATTTATTTTTTACAAATTATAGTTGTTTAAGTATATATAATTAATAAACTAATAATATTAATAATACAGTAAAAAATACCGTTACTTATAGTATTGATAAAAATTTTTTGTTAGTATAATATTACTTATATAATTAATAATTCCTAAGAAGGTTTATGCATGAATTTTTTAGAAATAGAATTAAATAAAGACAAAAAAATTATAAGCGAAGACTTCAAATATAGAAAAAGATTAATTGTTGTATTTATAATATCAGTACTTGTAACAACTTTGCTTTTATTAAGATTATTTTATCTTCAGATAATACAAAATGAGCATTATGACAGTTTAGCAAGGAATAATAAAGAACAGATAATACCTATAGATGCATACAGAGGTGAAATTTATGATAGAAACGGTATTATAGTAGCAGAAAATATAAAAACTTATACAATGTATATGATACCAGTTTATCTTCCAAAAAATTATTTTGAAAGAGAAGAATTATTATACAGAGTTTCAAAAGTATTTAATATAGATTTAGGACATATAAAATCAAGTTTAGAAAAAGTATCAAAAAACAGCTATGAATCAGTAGAAATATCAGAAAATATAAGCATGGCTCAGATGAGTTATTTGGCAGAGAGGTCTGAAGAATACCCCGGAGTTTATTACGGCAGCAAATCGGTAAGACACTACCCTCTTGGAGAAACTATGACCCATGTACTTGGGTACATAGGAAACATATCGCAGGAAGAGTTTGAAAGCAAACAGGCAGAAGGATACAGAAGAAATAGTGTAATAGGTAAAGAAGGTGTTGAACAGTTTTATGATAAAGAACTTAGAGGAATAGATGGTTATGTTCAGTGGATAGTAGACTCAAGAAATAGGGTAAAAGAAACTATAAGCCCAGCAATAGGAAAACCTATACCGGGAAAAAAACTTATATTGAGTATAGATTCTAAAATACAAAAGGACGCTGAAGACCTAATCAGAGGACAAGTAGGTACAGTAATAGTATCAAAACCTACTACAGGAGAGATATTGGCTATGGTAAGCTCTCCTTGGTATGATCCTAATATATTTATAGGTAAAATAGACAGACAAAAGTATACAGAACTTATTAATAACCCTGCAAATCCATTCTGGAATAAAGCTATAAGAGGAAGATATCCCCCAGCTTCAACATTTAAACTAGTTACAGCTGTAGGAGCTTTAGCTGAAAAAAGAATAGGAGTAAATACTACAAGATACTGTGGAGGTGGTATGCTTCTTGAAAATAGGTTCTACAGATGTACAGGTCAGCATGGTTATGTAAATATGTATAGAGCTATTCAGTTCTCATGCAATACATATTTCTATAACTTGGCATATGAGCTTGGTCCTAACTTCATAAAAAGATATGCTGAAATGCTAGGTTTTGGCGATATTACAGGTATAGACTTACCTGGTGAAAAAGTTGGAGTTGTTCCTAGTGCTGATTGGAAAAGAAGAAAGATTGGAGAATACTGGTGGGACGGAGACACTATTCAGTATGTTATAGGTCAGGGATACATGTCAGCTACACCTATAGCTGTACATATGTCTACCTCAGCTATAATTAATGATGGAGTTATGTATAGACCTCATGTTGTTAAAGAAATAAGAAGTTCTCAGACAGATGAGGTAATATATAATAATGATAAAATCATAATCAAAAAACTAGATATAGATAAAAACATATTTACAGTAGTAAAAGAAGGTATGAGAATGGCGGTATCAGGCGGTACAGCAAGAAATGGTGCTTGGTCTCCTCATATAAAATTGGCAGCAAAAACAGGTACTGCTCAGAATGCTCAAGGTAAAGACCATACTTGGGTTACAATATTCGGACCTTATAATCCTAGACCTACTGATGATATGGTAGCCGTTACAGTTATGTTAGAACATAGCGGCGGCGGCGGCGGAGCTACTGCTGGTCCTATTGCTACTGCAATGCTTCGATCCATATTAGGCGGAGAAAATGCTGTTGAGGCTAGAAACGTTATATATGCTAGAATGCAGTACATTTATCAGCAGATAAGATTAGCAAGAGAAAAAATGAAAGAAGAACAGGAAAACAGTGAAAATTTAGAAAATATTGACGGCGAACAGCAAAAAGAAGAAGATAAAAAAGATGCAAATGAAGATGAAAGGATAAAATATGAATGATAAAAAAGAATTAAAAAAATTATTTGTCTTCGATTGGAAAATATTAGCAGCTGTTGTATTTTTAATGGTAGCTGGAGCTATAGCTGTATATTCTTCTACATATTCGCCTGAATCTGGTAAAACTAGCTGGATGTTCTTGAAATTTATATTCTTCTGTGCCACTGGAATTGTACTTATATTTATAAGTATGTTTATTAACTATACAAAATTAGCCGAACACAGAATGTCTTTATATATACCAATGCTTGGAATACTTATACTTGTATTAATACCTGGGGTTGGAACTACTGTAAACGGCAGCAGCAGCTGGCTATTTGGTATGCAGCCTTCTGAGTTTGGTAAAATTGTAGTTATAATATTTTTAGCAGGATATTTAGATCAAATAGGTGATAAAATAAAAGAAATAAAATATTTTGCTTTAGCTGGAGTATTTATTGCCATACCTATAGGTTTAGTATTACTTCAGCCAGATTTGGGTACTGTATTAGTATATTGTTTTATAGTATTTATAATGCTTTTTGTAGGAGGTGTGCCTACTAGATATATTATAGCATTAATAAGTATCGGGGTTGTCGGGCTTTCAATACCTATGTTTTTGGAATATAAAAGAATGTCAGATGATATAGATAATATACTTTTTAACTTTTTATCTCAAAGAATATATATAGGATATCTTGCTGGAATATTTCTTTTTGTATCTGCTCTTTTACTTACACTCAATTTTTATATGAACAGTAAATATGTAGGTCTTTTATCATTTACATTTTTTGTATTATTTTTATGTATGGGGGCAGCATTAACTTTTGATATAGGATTAAAAGAATATCAGAAACAAAGATTATTAGTATTTATGAATCCGCAATTAACCAGATTAAGTTCTGGATATAATATCATACAGTCTCTCATAGCAGTAGGAAGCGGAGGATTATTTGGAGAAGGATTTTTAAGCGGAAGTCAATCACAATTAAATTTTATACCCCAGCAGGTAAATGACTTTATATTTTCAAATATATGCGAAGAATGGGGATTTGTAGGAAGTGCTTTAGTTGTACTTGCTTATGCCGTTATATTTATACGCGGAACTATGGCAGCATATTTTGCCAAAGATAGATTAGGGGCATTAATAGTATCTGGGGTTATTGCTATGTTTTTATGCCATGTTATAATTAATATTGGTATGGTTGTAGGTATGATGCCTATTACTGGATTAACATTGCCTTTTATAAGCAGCGGAGGTTCATCGATATGGACTTTTTCTATTTCTATAGGTTTAATATTTAATGTAGAAGCCAGAAGATATGTCCATTAGTTGGTAAGCAGTTAATATGAAAAATAGTAATATTTTAACAGAAAAAGTTTTAATAGCAGATTCTAATATAGATTATGCTAGTTTTTTGCAGAAGTTTTTGAAAGAATCAGGCTATTTATCTTATATAGCATTATCATATGAAGATGCTTTGAATATGGCTTATGATAAAATACCAGACTGTATACTTGTAGATTATATGCTCCCAAATGCAGGTGCTTCAAGGCTTTCGGAACATATAAAAAATGATAATATGCTAAAAAATATAGCTGTATTATTTTTAACTGCAACTGACAATAAAAGTGAATGCCTAAAATCTTATGAATGCGGAGCTGATGGTTTTTTTCTTAAATCCATGGATACTGATATATTATTAGCAAAAATGAAAGCATACATAAGATTAAAAAAGGCTATAGAATCTAATCTTATGTATATGAACATATTAAAGCAGGATATTGAATATGCTTCAAAACTGCAGAAATCTATTCTCTCCTATGGTAATACTTCTATACCAAAAAATGATATATCAATATTTCACTATGCTCCCAATGAAGTGTCTGGAGATTATAGCGGTATAAAATCTATTAATAATGGCTGGTATGCCATACTTCTTGCCGATGTATCAGGTCATGGAGTGGCAGCTAGTATGCTTACAATATTAATAAAATCATTTTTTGATTCACATGTTATTATAGATACTAAAAACACCCAGCCTTCTGAATTTTTAAAACAAATGAATAATTTTTTTATAGGAGAAAATTTTGATAAAAATTTATTCGCTTCTGTATTTTACGCAATATATAACAATGAAACAGGAGAATTAATATGCTCTTCTGCAGGATCTCCAAAACCAATATGTAAATCTAAAGATGAAGTAATGGAAATTGATGCGGAAGGACCTCTCATAGGTATGATGGAGGATACAGAATATACTGAAACTAAAATACAGTTAAATCATAATGATATAATCTTCATATTTACAGATGGAGCTTATGAAATATTTGATAAAGATGGTAAAATGTTTGGAGATGAACTTTTAAAAAATACATTTGTAAAACATTCACATAAAGATGTTAATGTAATAAAAGACTGCATAATAAAAGAATTAAAATCTTTCTCAAATAACATATTATCTGATGATATAAGTATGATAATGTTAAGAAGAACTGAATAATATTCTAAAATATATTATTATTACATATAAATATATACAATTAAATAACTAAATTCTACAGCATATAATAATTTATCAATCATATATAAATATTTATGAAATAAATATAAGGTAACCGTTTACATTTTTTTACTGCTCTATCGTATTACATGTGAAGTAAATATAAAATAAAATACATATAAATACAAACATATATATTATTAAACGTTTTATTATTATTAATATATAATCATTAATTTATTATAAAAAAATGAAAAAAATCACATAAATTAATATTTTTTGTAATTTTTTTTAATTTTATGTGCATGAAATTTGACATACAAGTTTTTTTTTCTATACTGTTTAAAAAATAGGATACAGGAGTATGTATTATGAATAATGAAGTAAAAGTAACACAAACGCTTGCAGACCCAGCACCATTTGGTTTATTCGGTCTTGCAGTAATAACATTTGTAGCTTCAACACAAAAATTAGGGCTTACATCAGGATTTTCAGGACTTATTCCTTGGGCAATATTTCTTGGATGTATAACACAATTTGTTGCTGCTATTATTGATTTCAAAAAAGAAAATGTATTTGGTGCTACAGTATTTGGTTCTTTCGGGTTATTTTGGATAGCTGTAGCTTTTATTTGGCTTACAACTTTGGGAGTATTTGGAGAAGAAATGAAAAACACTATCGATATGAGACAATTTGGAGTTGTATGTATAGCTTATTTATTTCTTGTAGGACCTTTAACTTTTGGTGCTGCTGAAGCTCATAAAGTATTATTCTTTATATTTGTTGCTGTAGATGTACTTTTAGTAGCTATGGCATTAAATTATTTAGGAATAGCTGTAAAAGAAACTCAAATTGTAGCTGGTATTTCAGAACTTATTGCTGGATTATTAGGTTTTTATGGTGCTGCTGCTGGTGTATTAAACAAAAATTTAGGAAGAGTTGTACTTCCTGTGGGAAAACCTTTAGGGATATTTAAGAAATAAGATAAAATTAGGGCATATATATAAAGGGGGCTTAATAAAAAAGCCTCTTTTTTATTATTTTTATTTCTACAAAACAAAAAATATGATAACTAAATATTTTATTATTACGATAATAATTATGATAACAAAATCTAGTTGACATATTATTGTTTTATCTATATTATGTTGTAATAATATTATAAGGTGATTAAGGGTTATGAAATTTAAAATAGCAATTTTAACTATAGTCAATTTAATAGCATTTATAGCATTACTCTATATGTTTGATATTTTTGGAGTTGTAAATTACTACACATTAATGCGTAATAAAATAGCTCCTAATGTACCTGGCTTTTTAAACAGATTTACTCAAAAGCAAAGAGTAGAAGATATGTCCCTACTTGCAAGAGATGATTTAAATAAAATGAGAGAATCTTTTAACTTAAGAGAAAAAGATTTACAGGCTCAGGAATCTCTAATAGCAAGCAGAGCATTAGAATTAAATACTCAGTCTGAATTGATAGAACAAGACAGACAAAATCTATTAAATGCTTGGTCTAATTATCAGGCAACAATGGACGAATCTTCACAGTATCAGTTGGTACTTTCAGATTTGGCAAACAAAATCAACAGCATGCCTCCTCAAAACTCTGTAGCCTTGCTTAATCAGCTTGCTGCAAACGGTTCTGATGATTTGGTAATAGATGTACTTCTTGAAATGGATTCTATGGCTGCTGCTGAAGGAAGAAACAGTACTACTTCATACCTTTTGAGTTTGATGGATGCTACCGTTGCTGCTAGAATATTAGAGAAATATGAAGCAAGATCCAATCCTGGTAATAATACAGTACCTTCTTCACCTAATGACTTCCCATCATATATGCCAGACAATAATGATGCTATGCTTAATGACGGTATAATGGATATGGGAGCATAAAAGTTTTTTCTTAAAAATAATAAAAACAATAAGCCGTTTCTAAATATTTTAGGAATGGCTTTTTTATTTTAAACTCATCAATTTAAATATTGACAAATAAAGGGTTATAGGGTATAACTTCATTTATTACAATTTGGAGTTTTTTATCTATGTCAATAAGATTGGTATTAATATTCGTTATTATATTTTCTTTTAATCTTTATTCTCAAAATATTGATGACAAACCTATAAAAGTAAATGAAAAATATTTTACTGAAAATGGAAATTTAAAAAACAATAAAGATCTGTCAGTTTATGCTATTAGAAAAATTAGATTTTCTGACAAATCATCATATGAAATGGTAATATTAAAAAATAATTATTGGTATTATTACAGTTTATTTCAAATAGAACAAAATAATCAGTATAAATATATTGGCAATATTGCTTTTAAAAGCTATAATCAAAATATAGAAGGACTTATTTGCAATATAGTTTATAAAGACAATTATTTTACTATAGAGCATAACCTTATGTCAAACGTGAGAATGTATATAACATTTAAATATAATGATGATAAAAAAGTATATTTAGATAAAACAAGTATGATTTTACAAGCTACAGAAAATATAAACACAGAAAATACTAATGAATTAAAAATAACACCTAAACAATTTAATGGTAATGTAGTGCCTAATAAAACTCTATATAAAGATGTTACAATGGATATGATAGCAAAATCATTGAGCCTCGATATATAAAAAATTATATTTTGGAAATTATTAACTATAAAAAAATTGTATTAGTATTTACTACATCGTTAAAAAAATACTGAATGAAAAAATAATAAT
>NZ_JQIU01000008.1:1140693-1159319 GCF_002379365.1 Brachyspira sp. G79
AAGTAAGTGAAGAATTAGAAAAATATGTAAAAGTATTGAGAGATAATTTAAATAATATAGAAAATCTTAAATACGATAAAAAAGATTTTAAATCTCATATAACATTGGCAAGAGTAAAAAGAGTATATGACAATGAAAAATTAAAAGAAAAAATTGAAGAAGTTAATAATTCATACTTCGAAAAATTATCATTCAAAGTAAATTCAATAACATTATATTCAAGCGATTTTGTAAATTACACAGAACTTTTTACTATACATTTTTAGTATAATTTTTATTGTCATATACTTAAAAAAATTAAACTATAATTACTCTATAATATAACTATCAACTATCTCTCCGTAATATGCTATATGGAAATCTTTATTTGCTCCTGCTGCACTACTTTCAACATCTTGAGGATAAAATTTATTTCTTATGTCTTCTGGTATATTATTTGCATCCTGTATCTGTTTATAAATAACTTTGCATTCAAGAGTTAAAGGGAGTTCTTTTATAGCGGGAACAGAAATAATATTTGCATCTTCTAAAGTTAAATTAAGTTCTTTTATTTTATCAGTATCTTTTCCAGATTTTGTACCGCATACTTTTATAATATTTCTATCAGACTTATCCATAGCAATATTAACAGTAAACTCTGGATTTTCGTCAAGCATAGTTCTTGTAAATCTATTCTCTCTTACGAGAATCATAAATATATTTTTATTCCACTCTACTCCCAAAGTTCCCCAGCCTATAGACATACTGTTTATTTTTCCATTTGATTTTGTTGTTATGAGAATTCCTTTCCTCATTTCTTTTAAAATATAATTAGCATAATCAAAAACATCAATTTTTTTTTTCATTTTATCGCACTCCTTAAAATATTTATATATTATAATAAATTAAAAATAAAAAAATTGTCAGTAAATAGAATATGAAAATTAATAAATTTTTAACAAAATGTATAAATTATATATCAAAAACTGTAATCGATTACTCTTTTTTTAGTTTTTTTGATAATAAAACCAATAAATTTCATATTTTTAATTAAATGCTATTGAAAACTATTATAATTATTTATATTATTTATATTAAATTTAATAAGATTTTATAAATATTTTTAGGAGAGAAAAATGATTACTCTAATTGAAAATAATAAAAATAGAAAACTTTTCTTTTTGAATACCGTTTCATCAACTTTAGTTATTATGATACATGAGGATAATTACATATTTTTACCTTACTTTGGGGCAAAGATAGAGGCTTTAGATATAGACTATATTATAGATGGTATTACAGAAGCAAACTATATGGCTGATACTGATAATAAGAAGAAATTTCAATTAGAACTTATACCTCAAATATACCCTTCATACGGCTATACAGATTTGAAAAATCCAGCTTTTCATTTTGTTTATAAAGATGGCTCAAGAATTACAGATTTGCGTTATAAATCTCATAATATATATAAAACAAAGAAAAAATTAAACGGACTTCCTACTGTACTATCAAATGATGACAGCGAAGTTTTAGAATTAACATTATTCGATGAATTAAAAAAAGTAGAAGTTATAATTACATTGGCAGTATTTGAAAAACATAATGCTTTTACAAAATCCGTTAAAGTTATAAATAAAAATTCTTCTGATGATTTATATATAGAAAAAATAATGTCTGCAAATATTGATATTCAGGAAAGTAATTTTAAGTTTATTCATTTAGCAGGAGCTTGGGGAAGAGAATGCCATATAAAAAGAAGACGCTTAGAACAAGGAATGCAGTCTATAGGAAGTATAAGAGGAGCTTCAGGACATGGACAAAATCCGTTTGCAGCTTTAATATCTCCTAATACCGATGAAAACAACGGAGAAGTTTTTGCTATGAACTTTATATACAGCGGAAACTTTATAATAAGTGCTGAAGTGGATATGCATTTAAATACCAGATTTCAAATGGGAATAAATGATTTTGATTTCGGTTGGACATTAATGCCTAATGAAGAGTTCCAAACTCCAGAAGCAGTTTTAATATATACTAATAAAGGTTTGGGCGATATGTCAAGGACTTTTCATAAATTATATCAGGATTGTTTGATGTCAAATAAATATGCTTATAAAGAACGTCCTATTTTAATTAACAGCTGGGAATCTAATTATTTTGATTTTAATAAAGAAAGTTTATTAAAACTAGCAGAAGAAGGTAAAAACATAGGAGCAGAATTATTTGTATTAGATGACGGCTGGTTTGGAAAAAGAAATGATGATAAAACATCCCTAGGCGATTGGACACCTAATGAACAAAAATTAGGCGGAAGTTTATCAAGTTTGATAGATGATATAAACAAAAAAGGTATAAGTTTTGGTTTATGGGTTGAGCCAGAAATGGTATCTCCAGACAGTGACTTATTTAGAAAGCATCCAGAATGGGCTATTCAAGTAAATGGAAGAAAAATAGAAACTTCAAGACATCAATATGTTTTGGATTTAAGTAACCCAGAAGTATGCGATTATATAATAAATTTTATGACTGAACTTCTTTCTAAAAATAATATTACATATATAAAATGGGATATGAACAGAAATATTACTAACTTGGGTTCATCTTATTTAAAAGCAGAAAGACAAAAAGAACAAGCCCACAGATATATGCTAGGTCTTTACAGAGTATTGGATAATATAGTTAATGCTTTTCCTAATGTACTTTTTGAAAGCTGTGCTGGAGGAGGAGGAAGATGCGATTCTGGTATGCTTTATTATATGCCTCAGGTTTGGACTAGCGATGACACAGATGCTATAGAAAGGCTTGCTATACAGTACGGTGCTTCTTTGGTATATCCTTCTATATCATTGGCTTGTCATATATCAGATATTCCTAATCATCAGACCAGAAGAAAAGAGAGAATAGAAACAAGAGCTAATGTTGCTATGTGGGGTAATTTGGGACTTGAACTTAATTTAAATAAAATAAGCGAAGAAGATAAAAAAGTTATATCTCAAAAATTAAAAATATATAAAAGTATAAGAAGCACTATTCAGTTTGGAAGTATTTACCGTTTGAAAGGACTTCATGCTCAAAATGAATATGCTTGGATGCACAAAAGTATTGATGAAGAGACTATAGTTGTAAATTATGTACAGATATGTGTAATACCTAATTTAGTAACAAAACGTTTGCGTTTAGAGGCTTTGGATTCAATATCAAAATATAAAGTAAATAATTCAGATAGACTTTACACAGGTTCTGAATTAATGAATGTTGGTCTTATGCTAGGAGAAATAGTAGAAGATGCTTTCGCTATTCAATGGATTATAAAAAAGGTTAATTAAAAAAGTTATATATAAAAAAGCACCTCTATTTATTAAAAAATAATAACTTGATATTAAGAATAAAAACTATATAATATCAATATATAATAAATGGAGGTGCAAATTTATGTTAATAACTTTTTTGGGTACTGGCACTTCTGACGGCGTACCAATGATAGGCTGTAAATGCAAAGTATGCAAAAGCAAAGATAAAAGAGATAAAAGAACTCGTTCATCTATACTTATTCAGCATAATGATAAGAACTATATAGTTGATACTTCAGCGGATTTCAGACAGCAAATGCTAAGAGAAAAAATTGGTAGTCTTAATGCAGTATTTTATACGCATGCACATGCAGATCATACTTCTGGAATAGTTGATTTAAGATCATTAAACTTTATAATGCATACTTCTATAGACTGCTACGGCAATAAAGATACTATGGATACACTTAGAGAAAAGTACGACTATTTTTTTAATCCAGTTCAAATTGGAGGCGGACTTCCTCAAGTGGTATTTCATCATATAGAAAAAGAAATGTTTTTCGATGATATAAAAGTTACACCAATAGCTGTAAAACATGGCATTTTAAATATATTAGGGTACAGATTTAATAATTTTACTTATATAACTGATGCTAGTAGTATAAGTGATGAAAGTTTAAAACTTATAGAAGGAACTGAAGTTTTAGTTCTAAATGGCTTAAGATACAGACCTCATCATACACATTTATCATTACAGGAATCTGTAAATATAGCAGATAAACTCGGGGTAAAAAAGGCATATTTTACTCATATGACTCATGATGTTTTGCATAGACATTTAGAAAGAGAACTCCCTTCAAATATGCATCCTGCCTATGACGGACTTAAAATAGAAATTTGATAAAAAAATATAAAAGGCTGAAACTTGTATAAAAAGCTTCAGCCACAAATAATATTTAAGAATATATAATTAATTATTAATAAGCTTTCTTATATAAAGCTAGTATATCATCTAGTGTCACATCTCTAGGATTTCCGCCTGTACATACATCAGCTAAAGCATCTTTTGCAAGTCTAGGCAAATCTTCTTCTTTAATTTTTAATTCTCTTAAATTAGCAGGTATATTAACATCTTTAGAAAGTTTCCTAACAGCTTCAACAGCTAATTTAGCAGCTTCTTCTTTGCTTAATCCATCAACTTTTTCCCCCATTGCAACAGCTATATCAACATATTTATCTATACAAACAGGCATATTAAATTCCATAACTATTGGAAGAAGGACAGCATTAGCAACACCATGAGGTATATCAAATATAGCCCCAAGAGGGTGAGCCATAGAGTGAACAATACCAAGCCCAACATTGCTGAATCCCATACCTGCAACATACTGAGCAATACTCATACCATCCATATCAGTCATGTTTTTATCTTTAACAGCCCCTCTTAAATGTTTAGATATAAGCTGCATAGCTTTATATTCAAACATATCAGAAATAGTATGAGCTGCTTTAGTAATATATCCTTCGATAGCATGGGTTAAAGCGTCCATACCTGTAGCAGCAACAAGACTATTAGGCATAGAAGCCATAAGTTCAGCATCTACAAAAGCAGCTATAGGTATATCTTTAGGGTCAACACAAACCATTTTTCTATTTTCTTCTTCATTAATAATTACATAGTTAATAGTAACTTCAGCAGCAGTACCGCAAGTAGTAGGAAGAGCCATAATAGGTACGCTTTTATTTTTTGTAGCTGCCACCCCTTCAAGAGATTTAACATCAGCAAAATCAGGATTATTTTTAGTGATACCTATAGCTTTGGCAACGTCCATTACTGAACCGCCTCCAACAGCAATTAAAAAATCAGCTCCTGATTCATTAAATTTTGCTAAACCGTCTTTACAGTTTTTTATAGTAGGATTTTGTTTAATATCTAAAAATACATCGTAAGAAATATTAGCATCATCTAAAACATCTTTTACTTTTTTAAGAACACCGCAGGAATCTAAAACTTTATCACTAACTAAAAGTGCCTTTTTGAATCCTCTTGCTTTAATTTCATTAGCAAGTTCGCTTCTTATGCCTACGCCAAAATAACTTGTTTCATTTAAAATATATCTAGCCATAACACTCTCCTATTATTTTTTATTTTTTATAATTATTCTTCTTTTTACTTTTAATTTAAGAAGATTTAATTTACTTTTTATTTTTATGTTTTACATTAAGTCCGTAATTTTTAAATTTTTCTAAAACTACTTCCATTTCACTATCTGGTAAAATAGAAAAATCACCTATGCCTCTTACCCCAATATATAATCTAGCTAAGTTTTCAACCTCCATCATAACATGATACGCTTTTTCTAAAGTTTCATCACTAGCTACTAAACCATGATTTTTTAATATACAAGCTTTATAGCCTTTCATAGCCTCAGATATATTATCACATAGCTCCTGAGTACCATAAGTAGCATATTTAGCACAAGGTATTTTATTTCCGCCTGCAACTCCAACCATATAATGAATTGCTGGTATATGATCTATATTTAAAATTGAAACTGTAGATGAATATACGGCATGATTGTGTATTACAGCATTGAAATTAGGATTATCTTTAAGAATTGATAAATGAAATCTCCATTCGCTTGAAGGAATTTTATCTTCTTCAGCTTTTCCATTCTCATCAACAAAAACAATATCGTCTGGAGTCATAATCTCATAAGGCATTCCAGATGGAGTAATAAGCATTCCATTTTTAAATCTTATACTTATATTTCCAGCCGTACCCTGATTAACTCCGTCTCTTCTCATGCTCAAGCAAGCATCTATTATCTTTTTAGATAAATCTTTCCTATCAAAACTAGACATCTTTTCTCCTTAAAATTAAAATAATACTATTATATTTTTTTTATCTCAAAACTATTTACAATTAATTTTCTCATATCTTCAGTATCTTTTAATATTCCCAAAGACTTAAACTGAGATAATATGTTTCCCGCAGCAGTACATTCTATAGGACCAACATAAACATTTAAATTAGTCTTTCCTTTAGTAAGCTCGCATATCAATTTATCTCTTGTACCGCCGCCTACAATACATAAAGTATCAATATCTTTATTTAATATTTTTTTAAGACTATTAATATATTTAGCATAACTATCAGCCAAAGAATTATATACAGAAGCTATAATAATACCTTTTGAATCTTTTGAGACTTCTGACTGATTAGTATCTTTATAGTAATTAAGTATTTCATCTTCTATATCTTTTGGATTATAAAATCTATTGTCTGTAATATCTATTCTATGCTCATCTTTAATATTATCTCTTGCAAGTTTCTCCATATCATTAAAAGAAATTTGATATTTTTTCTGCAAAAGCTGTATAGTCCAAAGCCCGTTAATATTTTCTAAAAACCTTATAGTATTATTGTATCCCATTTCATTCGTAAAACCATTTTCAAAAGCTTCATCTGTAAGTATTGGCTCTTTCAATTCTACACCAAGAAGAGACCATGATCCTGAAGACAAATAAGCTGAAGTATCATTAAAAATTGGTGCGGATAATACTGCAGATGCTGTATCATGTGATGGTGCTGCAATAATATCAAAAGGTTTTAATCCTAAATAATCTGCTATTTCTTGTTTTAATAAACCTTTTTTACTTCCTGCTTCAATTAAAACAGGTAATTTATTAATATCAAAATTAATAGCTTCTAAAATTTCTGAAGACCAATTCTTTTTATTAATATCTATAAGCTGTGAAGTAGAGGATATTGTATATTCGGAAGAAATATTTCCAGTTAAAAAATAACAGAACAAATCTGGAGTAAATAATAATTTTTCTGCATTATTAACTATATCAGCCCTTTTTTCTATGTCTTCATATATCTGCATTATGCTGTTAAAAGGCATGCATGATATACCTGTTATACCATATAATTTTTTAGCATTCAAACCTATTTTTTCAAGTTTTTTTATTGTATTGATAGTTCTTGTATCTCTATAATTTATAGGATTTGATAAAAGCTCTCCATTTTTATTTATATATGCATAATCTACACCCCAAGAGTTTATCCCCAAAGATGAAGGCTGAACTCCCATATCAGCAACTTTTTTTATACCTTTTAAAAGTTCATTATACATATATATAAAATCTGTATAATAATAATTATTAATTTTTATAGGTGTAAGTGAGAATCTATGCACTTCTTCCAATGTCATTTTATCATTCTCAAATTTTGAAAGAAAAATTTTTCCTCCTGATGATCCAAAGTCACAGGCTATAGAATAAACATTATTATTAGTCATATAATTGCACCATTTATATTAATATAATTATAATATAATATATTTTTGTTTCATATTCAACAAAAAATGTTTGTTTTTTAAATAATAAAACATTTTTTTAAACAAAAAACAAAAAAATAAAATAAATAAAATAAAAATATTTTTTTATATAAAAAAAACATTTCAATGTTGATTATACTATTTTTTTTTACTAGAATATAATCATACAAAAAAATTTTAACTTAAGGATCAAATTATTCTATGAGTGATAACGTAATTTTAAAAATGACTGGAATAGAAAAGAGATTTAAAGGTGTATATGCATTAAAAAACTTTAATTTCTCTTTAATTCAAGGTGAGATACTAGCTTTGATAGGGGAAAATGGTGCTGGAAAATCTACACTTATGAAAATTTTATCTGGAATATATAAAAAAGATGCAGGCAGTATAGAATATTTCGGTAAACCATTAGAAATATCAGGTCCTAAAGAAGCAGAAGAAAATGGTATATCAATAGTACATCAGGAACTAAATTTAATGAATCATTTAACAGTAGCACAAAATATTTTCATAGGTCACGAACCATTAAATAAATTCGGACTCATAGATGATAAATTAATGATAAAAAGAGCGAAGAAAATATTTGAAGGCATGAATGTAGATATTAATCCTTCTGCAAAAATAGGCTCTCTCACTGTAGGAAAACAGCAATTAGTAGAAATAGCAAAAGCATTAACTCATAATTCTAAAATATTAATATTAGATGAGCCTACAGCAGCATTAACCGAATCAGAAACAAAAGAACTTTTTAGAATCATTAAAGACCTTCAGATAACAGGCGTATCAATAGTATATATTTCTCATAGATTAGATGAATTATTCATATTATCTGACAGAATAACAGTTATAAGAGACGGTGAATATATAGACACAAAAATGACTAAAGAAACCAATAAAGATGAAATAGTAAATTTGATGGTAGGACGTGTTATATATGAAACACCTAAAACAGAAAGCAAAGTATCAAAAGATGCAAAAGAAATATTAAGAGTAGAGAATTTAGTTGTTCAAGGTGTAGTTAAAGATGTAAGTTTTTCTTTAAAACAAGGTGAAATTTTAGGGTTTGCAGGTCTCATGGGGGCTGGAAGAACAGAAACAGCAAGGGCTATTTTTGGAGCAGATAAATTTGAAAGCGGAAAAATATTCGTTGAAGGAAATGAAGTATCAATAAAATCCCCTGTAGATGCTATAAAAAGCGGAATAGGATATCTTTCAGAAGACAGAAAAAGATACGGTTTGGCATTAGGTCTTCCAGTATTTGAAAATATGATGATGGGAAATTATGATAAGTTTTCAAATATGCTTATGGTGCAGAATACAAAAGTAAGAGATATTTCAGAGCAGGAAGTAAAATCATTAAATATAAAGACCCCTTCTATTAATCAATTAGTTAAAAACTTATCAGGAGGTAATCAGCAGAAAGTAGTAATAGCAAACTGGCTCATAAAAGAATGCAAGGTATTAATATTTGATGAACCAACCAGAGGAATAGATGTAGGAGCAAGAAGTGAAATATACAATCTTATGGAACAATTAGTATCTATGGGCAAATCTATAATAATGATTTCATCCGATTTGGTTGAAATACTTAGAATGAGTGACAGAATACTTGTTATGTCAGAAGGTAAAAAAACAGGAGAATTAGATATAAAAGGAACTACTCAAGATGATATTATGAAATATGCAACTATGAGATAGACTAATAACTATAATAAAAATAAAATAAAATGGAGTAAATCATATGTACAATATCGAAAACAATACTTTTACTGGAAAGCTATGTTTCAAAGCTAAAATGAGAAGAAGGACAAGAAATATATTAATTTATTTGAAAAAGAATGGGCTTCAAAAATTTTTAACAATTGTCGCTCTTCTTATTTTGTATGTATTTTTTGTTATAGCTGGAAGAAATTTCTTCACTTTTGATACATTTTCTTTGATATTAAGAAACTCATATTTTATAGGTTTTTTAGCCATTGGAGTAACTTTTGTTATAATCACAGGCGGTATAGATTTATCTATAGGATCGCTTTCATTATTTGCTGCTATGGTAGGCGGTGTAATGATAACTAATTTTCAAACTCCTATGTGGGCTGTACTTATTATAGTTATAGCTGTTGCCACTTTAGGCGGATTTATAAACGGTTTTTTAATTTCATATTTTAATTTACCTCCGTTTATTGCTACTTTAGGTATGCTTATGGTTACTAAAGGTTTATCAGGTATAGTTTCAAAATCTCAAACTATATACTATCCTACAATAACAGATCCTCAGTATGGCTGGTTTAGAGTATTATTTAATGCAACTGAATCTAATTTTCCATCTGGTTTCATAATGCTTGCAATATTTACTGTAATATCCGTAATTGTATTAACCAAAACTATAGTTGGAAGATATATATTCGCTTTAGGAAGCAATGAAGAGGCAGCAAGACTTTCTGGTATAAAAACTAACAAATGGAAAATAATAGCATACACAATAGCTGGATTCTTCTGCGGTATAGGAGGTTTAGCTTTTGCTGCTAGTTATTCTAGTATAAGCCCGGGGGCAGGTCAGGGTTATGAATTTGATGCAATTGCAGCTGTAGTTATAGGAGGTACATCTCTTTCAGGAGGTGTTGGTTCTATAATAGGTACAATAATAGGTGTATATATAATGTCTGTATTAAAAGTAGGACTTCCTTCTGTAGGCGTAGAGCAATTCTTCCAATACTTCACTATAGGTATAGTAGTTATTATAGCTGTACTTATAGACGTTTATAGAATAAAAATGTCTAATAAAGTTAAAAAAGTAGATGTAAAAAAAGAGAGAATGGAACAGTTGGAAGAAGAAATAGAATCCTTCAGGATAAAAATAGATTATATGATATCTGATAATACCAAAGATTATTCAAAAGAAATATTAGAAGTACAATCTAAAATTAATACTTTAATAGAAGAAAAGAAAAAATTAAAATAAACAAATAAAAGGAGAATAAAATGAAAAAAATTTTATTACTAGCTACTACTTTAATAGGATTAACAGTTATGTTATCAAGCTGCGGAAACAAAGATCCATACATAGCTGTTGTATCTAAAGGATTCCAGCACAAATTTTGGGTAACTGTTAGGGACGGTGCCGAAGCTGCTGCTAAACAAAATGGCGTAAAAATAAGTTTTGTCGGTCCTGAAACAGAATCTGATTCGAAAATACAGCAAGACTTGTTGGATAGTGAAATTAATAAAAACCCAGATGCTATAGCTTTTGCTGCTGTAACAGGCGATTTTACTGAGCAAATAAAAAGAATAAAAGAAAAAAACATACCTTTAATAGGTTTTGACTCTGGTATATTACCAGATCAAGCTCAAGGTGCTGTACTTGCTACTGCTTCTACTGACAACAGAGCTGCTGCTGCTATAGTTGCTGATAAAATGTTTGAAGCTTTAAAAACAAGAATAGCTGCTTTTACTGCTCAAAACAAAGCTAAAATAGCTGTACTTCAATTAGATAACTCTGATACTGGTATAGGAAGAGCCGAAGGTTTTGTAAAAAGATTTACTGAATTAGCTGACGGAGACGCTACTACCGCAGGTAAATACACTTTACAAGTTATAGTTCCTACTACTCAGAATGAAGCTGATATAGCTAATGAGGTTAATGCTTTAAGAGGTAAAAGTGTTTTAGGAATATATTTATCCAATGAAGCTATGGCAAGAGGTTTCTTGGTAGTATATAAAAGTGCTGAAGCAGGTGCTGCTAATACTATAGTTGGAGATGCTCAAGACGGCGGAGATTTAGTTGTTATGGGATTTGACTCTGGAAAACCTCAGTTAGATGCTATAAGAAATGGAATAATACAAGGTTCTGTTACACAAGACCCTTACAGTATTGGTTTCCAAGCTGTTACTTTAGCATATAAAGCTTCTAAAGGCGAATCTGTTTCTAATATAGATACTGGTGCTAAATGGTATGATAAAACTAATATAGACGATCCTGAAATAGCTAAATTATTATACGAATAAAATTATATAACATTTACGGAGGAATTATAACAATTATGTTTAGAATGCAAAATAATTTACCAAAAGTTGGTATAAGACCTGTCATAGATGGAAGAAGAAATGGCGTTAGAGAGTCATTAGAAGATACCACTATGAACATGGCGAAAATAGCTGCAAAACTTATAGAAGAAAATATAAAACACCCTAGCGGAGAAAAAGTTGAATGTGTAATCTCTGATACTACTATAGGCGGTGTTGCTGAAGCTGCAAGATGTCAGAAAAAATTTGATGAAAACAATGTTAAATTAACTCTTACTGTTACACCTTGTTGGTGTTATGGTTCTGAAACTATCGATATGACTCCAGCTATACCTAAAGCAATTTGGGGATTTAACGGTACTGAAAGACCTGGTGCTGTTTATTTGGCTGCTGCTGATGCTGGACATACTCAATTAGGTTTACCAGTTTTCTCTATATACGGTAAAGATGTTCAAGATGCAGGAGATGAAAATATACCTGAAGATGTTAGAGAAAAAATACTTAGATTTGTAAGAGCTGGTCTTGCTGTTGCTACTATGAAAGATCAATCTTATGTAAGTATGGGTTATGTTGCTATGGGTATTATGGGTTCTATGGTTGACGCTGAATTCTTACTTGACTATTTAGGAATGAGAACTGAATTCGTAGATATGAGCGAAATCAAAAGAAGATTAGAACTAGAAATATACGATAAAGAAGAGTTTAAAAAAGCATGGGAATGGGCTAAACAATGTAAATTTGGTTCTGACAACAATAAAGTAAAAGCCTCAGATGAACAAAAAGAAAAAGAATGGGCTACTTCTATCAAAATGGCTATGATTATGCGTGATTTGATGGTAGGAAATCCTAAATTAGCCGAAATGGGATATATAGAAGAAGCTCAAGGTCATAATGCTATAGTTGGCGGTTTCCAAGGACAAAGACATTGGACTGACTTTATGCCTAACGGAGACTTTGCTGAAGCTATTCTTAATTCATCTTTTGACTGGAACGGTATAAGAGAACCTTATGTTGTTGCTACTGAAAATGACTCTTTGAATGGTCTTTCTATGTTGTTTGCTCACCTTTTAACAAGTAGATCTCAGTTATTTGCTGATGTTAGAACTTATTGGAGTCCTGAAGCTGTTAAAAGAGTTACTGGTAAAGAGCTTACTGGAAAAGCTAAAGATGGTATAATTCACTTGATAAACTCTGGTGCTGCTTCATTAGACTGGACTGGAGAACAGAAAGTTAATGGAAACCCTGCTTTAAAAGAGTACTGGAATATTACAGAAGAAGAAGCTAAAAAATGTCTTGATGCAACTCAATTCTCACCTGCTAACAGAGAATACTTCAGAGGAGGCGGATTCTCTTCTACTTTCTTAACTAAAGGTGAAATGCCTATGACTATTATAAGGCTTAATTTAGTTAAAGGGTTTGGACCTGTACTTCAAATAGCTGAAGGTTATGCTGTTAATATTGACGACAGTATATTTGACCCTATTAACAAAAGAACGGACTCTACTTGGCCTACTACTTGGTTTGCTCCTATACTTACTGGAAAAGACTCTTTCAAAGATGTTTATTCCGTTATGAATGATTGGGGTGCTAATCACTGTGCAGCTGCTTATGGTCATATAGGTGCCGATTTAATCACATTGGCTTCTATGCTTCGTATACCTGTAAGTATGCATAATGTAAGCGAAGAGAGAATATTCAGACCTAAAGCATGGAAAGCATTTGGTACAAAAGATATTGAAGGTGCTGACTTTAGAGCATGCAAGCATTTCGGACCTTTATTTGGGAAAGTAACTAGGTAATAATAATTTTTCTTAAGTCCCATTTAGTACTAAAATATTAAA
Source organism: Brachyspira sp. G79 (assembly GCF_002379365.1). Lineage (GTDB taxonomy): Bacteria > Spirochaetota > Brachyspiria > Brachyspirales > Brachyspiraceae > Brachyspira. The sequence continues at coordinate 1,154,173 of NZ_JQIU01000008.1, forward strand.
TGGGGCTTTTGTAAAAAATAATTTTAAGGATTTGTAATATGTTAAAAGGAATAGACCCAGTTGTTTCACCAGAACTATTAAAAGTATTATGTGAAATGGGACATGGCAGTGAAATATTATTTGCAGATGGTAATTTTCCTTCTCATGATTATAATGTAAAAAAAATTATAAGACTTGACGGAATAGATATACCTACTGTTTTGAAAGCTATTATGCCTTTATTTCCATTGGATACCTTTGTAGAAAGTCCTGTTGTATTAATGCAGCCTAATGCTGATTTTGGCAGAGAACCTGATGTATGGGCTAAATATAAAGATATAATAGCAAAATATCAAAAAGTAAATTATGAATATCTGGAAAGATTTGCATATTATGACAGATGCAAAAATGTTTATGCTATTGTTGCTACAAGCGAACTTGAAATATATGCAAATATTATACTAAAAAAAGGTGTAATTTTTCCAGACAAGAAATAATATCCCTAAAATATAAAATCTTTTAGCAAGTCTTTAATTTATTTAAAGGCTTGTTATTTTTTTAGATTTAACCTAGCAAACAGCTATAGCAGAATCAGTCCTTCCATCACAGCCTGCAAAATAAATATCATTATCATTTTTTAATATAATCTGTCCGCGTCCGAAATACCCAAAGTATGTAAGATAATCTTTTTTTGTTATATTATGTCCAAGTAATGAAAGTTCTTTATAGATATTATTATCAAAATTATATTCCAATTCTATATTTTTATCACCCACCCACTGCCATCTAGGTTTATCTAATGTTGCCTGCGGATTTAAATCATAATCTATCAAATTATTTATTACCTGAACATGCCCCTGAGGCTGCATAAAAGCTCCCATCACACCAAATGCTCCGTAAGGTTTTGAATCTTTGCATATAAAGCCTGGTATTATAGTATGATAAGGCTTTTTATGGGCTTTTATAAAATTATCTGAATTAGGGTCCAATGAGAAGTTAGCACCTCTGTTTTGCAAAGCTATGCCTGTTTCTGGAATTACTATACCAGAGCCAAAAGCTGTATAATTACTTTGTATATATGAAACCATATTTCCGTAACTGTCAGAGGCTGCTAAATAAACGGTATCACCTGATGAGAATATATGATTTATAGGATTTAATGCTTTATTTTTATTTATAAGAGAGGCTCTTTTTTGGGCATAGTCTTTTGAAAGCATTTCTTCTATAGAAGTTTTCATATAATTAATATCAGCAACATATTTTTTGGTGTCTGTAAAAGCTAGTTTTAAAGCCTCTATTTGATAATGTACTTTTTCTAATTCGCTTAAATACTTAAAATCAAAATTTGATAAAATATTTAAAGTCATTAATACAGTAATACCATGTCCGTTTGGAGGAATTTCATAAATATCATAACCTCTATAATTAGTAGTTATAGGAGAAATAAACTCTGGATAATACTCATTTAAATCCTCTTTAGATAAATATCCTCCGTATTTTTTCATAAATGAATCTATCTTTTCAGCATATTCTCCTCTGTAAATACACTCTGCATCTGTTTTTCCTATATCATATAAAGTTTTAGCATGATACGGAAGTTTTACTATTTCTCCAAGTTCAGGAGATTTTCCATTAAAAGTAAAAGTATCAAACCAATATTTAAACTCTTCTTTTTTTAAATTATCAGAAGCATTCAAATATATATTATAAGCCTTTTTCCAATCAAGAGCTACTTGAGGCTGAATAGCATATCCTTCTTTTGCATATCTAATGGCAGGCTCAAGCACATCAATAAGTTTTAACTTACCAAATTTTTTTATAAGAAGAGCCCAAACTGATGGAATGCCTCCAACAGTTACTGGAATAACTCCGTATAAAGGTATTTTATCAAAATTACATGAAAGTATTTTATCAATATCCAAATTCTTTGGAGAAAATCCGCTTCCATTAATTGCATACATTTTATTTTCAAAATTTATTATGGCAAAAGCATCTCCTCCAAGTCCATTTGAAGTGGGTTCAACAACTGTAAGTGCAGCTGCTGAAGCTATTGCAGCATCTACTGCATTACCGCCTTTTTTTATAATCTCTATTCCAGCCTCTGAAGCTAGTATATTGCTTGTTGAAACTATGTTCTTTCCAAATACAACATTACGTTTAGATGTATAAGTATTATCATAAAAGTTCATAATAAAATCCGTATTTTTCAATTAATAGTATTTTATAAAATGATATTAAATATTAGCAGCATAAGAAACTACTCCATTAACTATCTCTTCCCTAACCTTTCCGCTTTCTATTAATTTTTTTAATAATTCCTCTACTCTCTTTTCATCTTCATTGAAACTTACTGCTATCATATGAGAAGTATCTGGGTGTCTTATTAATAAATTTATTATATCTTCTTCAGTGATTTTTTTTACATTTCCCTTGGCACTATCAGATACACTAGGAACATCTATTTCAATATCGCATTTGGCATTAAAATATTTTTTTACTTTTTCTAACTCTTCATCATTTAATGCCTTAGCTTTTTCATTAGCAGTTCTTCTAGTAGCTGTAACAAGCTGAACTTTATCTGGTTTTATTTTATCTACTATTTTTATTATATCATCAAGTTCTTCTTTGCTGTCATTAATACCTTTAAGCAAAAATACCTCAAGCCAATACTCTCCTTTAAAAACTCTTCTAAACTCTATAAGTCCATTAACCATTTTATCAAAATCAATTTCTTTATTAGGCTGATCTATTATCTTAAAAGTATCAATATTTCCAGCATCAAGCGAAGGTATTACCAAATCGACCATAAGCAAATCAGAACGCATTTCCTGTTTATAAAGCAAAGAACCATTGGTTATAATACATATTGGAATATCAGTTATCTGTTTTATTTCGTAAATAAGTTTTTTTAAATCTTTATATAAAGTAGGCTCTCCAGAACCTGCAAATGTTATATAGTCAATATTTTTATTATTAAGCAAAGCCTCTTTTAATTCATAAATTATCTCATCTACAGAATAGAAATTGTGGAGAGATGTTCTAGTATTTTCTTCTGAACCTAATTGACAGTATATACAATTATAACTACAGGTTTTATGAGGTATAACATCTATTCCCAAAGAATTACCAAGTCTCTTTGACATAACAGGTCCGAATACTCTTTTTGTTTTAAGTTTAGATTTATCTTTATTTTGATTAAGAAGTAAAGGCTCTTTTGTTTGTTTGGCTGTATTATCATATCTCTCTTCATTGGCTTTATAAAATGCATTTATTACCTTATCAAGCATATCACCTTCTAAACTAAATACTGACAAAGCAAATATTTCAGGCTCTTCATAATGAGTTTCTTTATTATTTTTATACTCTTTTTTTACGGTTTTCTCTATGGCTTTTACCTTTTCTTTTATCTCATCTTTTTCAAGCATATCTGTTTTATTTAGTACTATAATAGACTTTTTCTTTATTAATTCTTTACTGTACTGTTTTAATTCATTTCTTAATTTTTTATAAGTATCAGCAACATCTTCATCGGTTAAATCTATAACAAAACATAAAGCCCCAGTTCTCTCAATATGCCTTAAAAAAGTAAGACCAAGTCCAGCTCCTTCGCTTGCTCCTTCAATAATACCTGGTATATCAGCAATAACAAAACTTCTTTCATAATCTAAATAGCACACCCCAAGATTAGGAGTTAAAGTAGTAAAAGGATATGATGCAATTTTAGGATTGGCTCTTGTAAGTCTTGCAAGCAAACTAGATTTTCCAGCATTAGGCATACCTACAAGCCCAATATCAGCTATTAATTTAACTTCAAGCCTTATATTGAGTTTTTCACCGTCCAAGCCATGCTGTGCATAATCTGGTGCCTGATTTGTAGCAGTAGCATAAAATTTATTTCCTTTACCGCCTTTGCCTCCTCTTGCAACAGTATAGCTTTGTCCATCCTCAAGTAAATCGGCTAATATATTATTTGTATCTTCATCATAAATAACCGTTCCTATAGGTACTCTTATAACCACATCATCGCCTTTTTTACCATCGCTTAATCTTGCTCTTCCTGGCTCTCCGTCTCTTGCTCTGAATCTTTTTCTGCTTTTTATCTTTCCGAAACTGTTTATTCTAGCATCAACTCTTACTATAACATCGCCTCCGTCTCCTCCATTGCCTCCGTCTGGACCGCCCATAGGTACATGTGCCTCACGTCTGAAACTTACACTGCCTGCTCCTCCATGTCCTGCCTCTATTTCAAAGTTTACTACATCTATAAATTGATCCATTTTACTATTTCCTTTACTATATATTTATTATTATTTTACAAGTTTTCTTCATAAAAATAAACATTAAAATTTATAAAGTATTACTCATTAAAAAATTAATAAGTAATACTTTAATATAGTTTATAATTATACTAATATAAATAATAATTGTCAAAATATTTTGTATCAATCATTCAAGTTTTTTAAATAATCTGCTGCCTTATCATCATAAGGGTTAATCTCTAAAATTTTTCTATAGCATTCTTCAGCATTTTCTTTATCATAAATTTTTAAATATAATTCAGCAATATCTTTTAGAATATCACATCTGTATGGACGATCTTCAAAATATTTTTTATTAATATCTATAGCCTTTTGATAATATTCTTTTGCCAAGTCTTTTTCATTCATACCATCATAAATTTCAGCAATAGAAACATAATACTCTTCACGATTAGGCTCTAATGAAACAGCATGTTTATAAGATTTTAATGCCTTATTTTTATTGCCTATTTTCATATATAAATCACCTATCTCTTTTGAATAAAAACCTTTAAGATCTTCTCTCTCCCATCTGTTTTCTCTTCTGTACATACGACTAGCACTTTTTATTTCAACTTTTATAGCTTTTTTATACGCTTCAATAGCTTTGTTTTTATTACCTATAGAATTATATAAATCACCTATTATCTCTAAAGTCCAACAACTTTTATCTTTTTTATTTTCATAAATCTCTATTGCTTTTTTATAATATTCTTCTGCATTTTCCTTTTCTCCTAAACTCTCATAATTTTCTGCAATAGATGTAAAATTATATCCATCATTCTTATCATCATCTAAATTGACATACTTTTTTATAATATTCAATAGCCTTATATTTTTCGCCTATATGCAAATATAAATCAGATAATT
>NZ_JQIU01000008.1:1159798-1175600 GCF_002379365.1 Brachyspira sp. G79
ATCATACAAATCTAATAATTTTATTATATTACTGTAAGTATTTTCTTCATACATCTCCAAAGCCTTATCATAATTTTAATTTTTTATAAATATCAGCTAAACGACAATAATCATAATTGTCAAAATGATTAATTTCTATAAGTTTATTATACATTTCAATAGCTTTATCATATCTGTAAATATTTTCATATAAATGAGCCAAAGTTTTATAAACTTGATAGTCAATATTATCAGTATTATTTAGTAAATATTTCTCAAGTACATTAGCTCCTTTATCACATATATTCAAATCATAAGAATATATAGTTTCTAATCCGTCATAATATTCAAAATTATTAGGCTCTTCTTCTATAAGCTGATTAAATGCTTCTATCAAATATTTATAGTATTCAATCTCTTTATTATATAGATATCTTATCCAACGCCATTCATGTTTTTTAATATATTCTTTATATGCATCAATACCTTTCTGATACTCTCCTAAAGCCATATAAGATTTAGCTAATGCATTTATTGCACTGGTATTTTCTATATAATCACAAGAAGGATGAATTTCTAATACCTTCTCATAATTTTCTATTGCCTTATCATATTCTTTTTTCTCAAAATATGATAATCCTAAATACATAAAATCGCTTTGATCATGACGAGGAAGTTTTATTATTTCTTTAAACACTTCTATTCCTTTATCATATTTACCCAATTTAAAATATGATTCTCCTATCACAGTAAGATAATATTCTATATAATTACTATCATCAACAACATAGCTTTTATTTAACTTAACTGCTTTTTCAGCATACTCTATTGCCGCATAATAATTTTCATTTTCCCGATTAATATATCCTAAAAGATGCCAATATGCTGAATCATTTTCATTTAATTCTATAGCTTTTTTAATAAGTTTTAATGCATCATTATATTTTTCATTTCCTCTAAAATTATATAGATAATTGACTGCTGTATAGTATAATGTTTTATCATCATTAGGGTTTATTAACAAAACTTTTTTAAATAGCTTTTCTGCTTTTTTATTATCTCTATTAGAATAATATGCTCTTCCTAATAAAGTTAAAGCTTTTGTATCATTTTTATCTTTTTTAATATACTCTTTTAATACTTCTATAACTTTATCAATTATATTTTCATTATTATTCTCATCATTATTTTTATAATCTTCATCATTTTCTTTATTATCTGATTGATTATCAAATTCATCGGGTTCATAAGAACACTCTTTGTTTATTATATTTTCAATTTCTTCTAAAGTGTATGATTTTTTCATAGTATAGCTCCTATATTTTTATTATTTTTTATTATATAGAGGTACAAAAAACGGCTTCACGGTAGGTTTTTAAACAATAAATCAGTATAAATAATTACAGTTTATATAAAAATCTCTTATCACCTTTGAAATATCTTTCTATAAGTTTGTCCCTGTCTAAATGCCTTGTATAATTCATAATGTATCTTAAAGCCAAATCAATATACTCTTTGGAATTGTCTTTGTAATTTTCTTTTATATATTCTTTTAATACATAAAAGGCCTTATTAGGAGCAAATCTATGATTAGGACTGTATCCCAACATATAATCATATAAAAGCCTGTCGCATTTCTCTTTTATGTCATCATTTATAGAATTATTAACTTCTTCTCTGTCTTTCATAAGTTTTTTATAAAAATGTTCAAATAATTCATTGTATTCTGTTATGAAAAAAGGAAATGAAAATAAATCTCTATTTTCAAAATAATAATCAATATCTTCTTCATCGTATATAATATAACTTTTCATACAGTCATCTTTATTTTTGATATTGTATTTATCCAATTCTCTTTGGTACTCATCATCAAAATATTTATCAAGTCTTTCATCAAAATACTTCATTGCTTCATTCTTATTTTCGCTTCCCCATTCCATATTCCATCTTCTTGAATCAACTTCTCCGCTTTCAAAAAACTCATCAACCAATTCTTTAGTTTCAAAATATATATATCCATTCTTTCTATACTTTTCAGAAATCATTTCTTTTTTATCTTCTTCATCATACTCTTTTCTTTCTTTTTCTATAAAATCTCTGTACTCTCCGTTATCATATTCATAATACCAAGAAGGAATTAATAGTTCATACATTCCATCATCTTCTGCATATACATGCAATTCTGAAAACTCATCATCTAGTATAGGAAATTTATCATTATGATACTTTTCATAAATCTCTGGAAATTTATCCTTTTCTAATAAACATTTATAATCCCCGCCCAATAAGTCTTTTTGTATTTCTGGGTCTGGATGCACAAACTGTTCAAAGTTAATTCTTATTAAATATTTTTCTAATACTCTTATAAAAGTATATACTGAACAATTATGATGATCATTTATTATGAGTTTATCTGATTCTTCTATTTCTATATTATTTTTTTCTATAAGTTTATCAAGTTCTTTTAAGAAATAGTTTAATGAATGTTTGCTATAATAGTAATCGTTTTTATTTTGTATAATATATTTTTTATTTTGTCTGTTTAATTCTTCCATAAGATTATTTCCTTTTAAATTTTTAATTTAATTATAATCTTAAGGTATGACAAATTCTGACACTTTTTTTGAATATAAATTAAATAGAATTTTTTTTAATTTTTTATCAATTTTTTTATAATAACTAAATTTTGCGACAATTTCTGTCATAGTGATATGCTATATTAATAATATAAAATAAATATTAAATACAGGAGGCTTTATATGGCTCAAAATTTTTACTGCGAATACTGCGGAACAAGATATTCTTCAATAGGTGCTCTTACAGGCGGAGCTTGTATCAAACATCCAGATGGCCCAAATAAAGGAAAGCATAAACTATATGAAGGCGGAGAAAAATCAGATTATTTCTGTAAATATTGCGGAAATAAGTATCATTCAATAGCTTCACTGACAAATGGACATTGTATTAAACATCCAAATGGTCCTAACAAAGGATATCATTCACCAGCTTTATAAACAAATTATTTTTTATTTTTGTGCATAGTAATTTATTTTATTATGCACATATTTTATTTATTAATGAAATAAAACCTTATAAAAATACAGCAGCAAAAATAATAGATATAATTAATATCAGATGAATTTAATAAAAATTAATTAATATTAAAGTGCTTGATCTATATTTTTTAATCAGGTACTTTAAAATTATTCTATGATATCAAAAAGTTCTTTTATTATTTTAGGATGCAATATTTTAGAAGTATGGAAAGGGATAACCATTCTTTTATTACCTTTTTTATATATCCTGTGACTTCCCTTTTATCTATCTAAAATAAAACCATTACAAAATAAAAGTTTTTCAGCTTCTTTAGCATTTAGTCTAGGTAATTTATCTTTCAAGTGCAACCTCTATAGGAGTTATTGAATAATCTTTATTCTCTAATTGCTTTAATTCATCTTCACTCATAGTTTCTAAATAAAGCTCTATAGCTTCTTTTATATTTAACTTAACTTCTTCAAAAGTATCACCTTCACTTACACAGCCTTTAAGCTCTGGTACAAAAGCAAAATATCCATTTTCATCTTTTTCTATTATAGTATTTATAATCATATAAAATCCTTTTATTTATATTTAAACTATTATATAAAAATAAATAAAAAAGTAAAATCATTTATTATGTTTACCATATAATTTATTAAATAACCTGTCAATAAAATATTCTATATAACCTAAAAGTGCAAAAAATAAAGTGATAAAAAATACATTTCTTAATACTGTTTTAAGTCCGTATTTATCTATATCAACAAAAAAGTAAGGATAATAACTTCCGTCTGAAAAAGGACTTCCTATTCTAGCCCTTACAAGTACAAACACAAAATATAAAAGCGGTATTATAAGCCAAAGAATAGGGTCTATTATTTTATAAATGCCTTTCTTATCAAAAATTATATAATCAAAAATAGTCATAATAGGAAGTATATAATGAAGTATAATATTTCTAATATAATCAATACCTTCTAATTTACCAGAAGTAGGACTCAATAAAAAATGATAAACTAAAAATGTAACTGTTATAGACATAGTAACAGCACCTTTAAATCTTGGATAAAATGTTTCTTTTTTCTTTATAATATTGAAAATATCTAAAATAAAATATACGATAACAAGTATATTGCTTTGATATGTGAAGTAGTATGCTGTTTCTATATCAAGTTTTATATTTGTAAAATTACTGCCATAAAAAAATCCATTAAGTACGGCGAAAGCCCCAATTATAATTATTACTATTTTGTATATTATAGAGAAAATTGACATACTACACTCATAAAAACATTAATATTTATTAAACATTATAAATCTTTTTATAAATAAAAAAGATGAACAGAAAAAATAAATCTGAGCATCTTTTTTATTATTAATTATAATATAATTATGCAATAGGCATTATACTAAAGTTCATAGACTCTATTACTCTAAGCAAAGCGTACGCCGTATCTAATGATGTAATGCAAGATATATTATTTTCAGCAGATGCCCTTCTTAATTCCAAACTATCAGAATGAGTCTGACTGTTAGTTTCTATTGTATTTATAACATAATCAACCCTTCCAAGTCTTATAGTATCTACTATATTTTCAAAACCTTCTTCATCAATCTTTGAAACCTCTTTAACATAAAGACCTTCTCTTCTTAAGAAATTGGCAGTACCTTTTGTAGCATATATTCCATAACCAATATTAGAAAATCTTTTAGCCAAATCTAATACCTCATCTTTATGATTATCAGATATGGTAAGAAGCACATTTCCCTGAAGAGGTATTTTAATTCCGCTTGCTATCAATGCCTTATATAAAGCCTTCTCAAAATTAACATCAAAACCTAAAGCCTCTCCAGTACTTTTCATCTCAGGACCAAGTATAGTATCAACTCTTCTTAATTTGGCAAAGGAAAATACAGGAGCTTTAACAAATACATTTTTAGATTCTTCTTTATATATATTATTATAACCCTGATCTTTTAATGACTTTCCAAGTATACACATAGTTGCAGCATTAGCCATAGGAATATTTGTTATCTTACTTAAAAACGGTACCGTTCTGCTGCTTCTGGGATTAACCTCAAGAACATAAACATCATCATTTTTATCAACTATAAACTGTATATTATAAAGCCCTATAAAATTAAATCCTTCTCCTATTCTTTTAGTATAATCAATAATAGTATCTTTTACTTTTTTTGAAATAGTCTGTGCTGGATATACACTTATAGAATCCCCAGAGTGAATACCAGCTCTTTCAATATGCTCCATAATACCAGCAATAAATACATTATTCTCACTGTCTGCAATAGCATCAATTTCTATTTCCTTACCTATAACATATTTATCAATCAATATAGGAGCTTTATTGCTTATCTCTTTTACAGCAGTCTCCATATATATTTTTAAAGAAACATCATTATCAACTATCTCCATAGCACGTCCACCAAGTACGTAGCTCGGACGCACTAAAACAGGATATCCTATATCTTTAGCTATTATCACAGCTTCATCTATTGTAAAAGCAGTTTTTCCTTTAGGCTGCGGTATATCAAGAGATTTTAACATCTCTTCAAATTCATGTCTGTCTTCTGCTTTATTAATATTTTCTAATGAAGTACCTAATATATTAACTCCATGCATAACTAATTTTTCTGCCAAGTTAATAGCAGTCTGTCCGCCGAACTGTACTATAACCCCTCTTGGTTTTTCTAATTCTACTATATGCATAACATCTTCTATAGTAAGAGGTTCAAAATAAAGTTTATCCGATATTGAAAAGTCTGTTGATACTGTTTCTGGATTATTGTTTATCACTATAGCCTCATATCCTGCCTCTCGTATAGTCATAACACAGTGAACAGTGGAATAATCAAACTCAACACCCTGCCCTATTCTAATAGGTCCAGATCCTAATACTACTATACTTTCTTTTCCGCTTTTAAAAGATTCATTTTCTTTTTCATAAGTAGAATAAAAATAAGGAGTCTCACTTTCAAACTCACCCGCACAAGTATCAACCATTTTGTATACTGGTACTATATTATTTTCATGTCTTAATTTATATAAATCAATCTCTTCAATACCCCAAACTTTTGATATATAGCTATCAGAAAATCCTCTCTCTTTGCATTCTCTCAATACATCTATATTCATTTTATTATTTTCTAATTTTTCTTCTAGTATAATTATATTTTTTATTTTTTCTAAAAAGAATCTGTCTATATGAGTAATATATATAATATCATTAATATCCTCTCCCCTTCTTAAGAGTTCGGCTATAATAAATATTCTCAAATCATCTCTTAATTCTATACGTTCCCATAATTTTTTGGTGGTATAATTAGAAACATCATTATGAATTATATGATCGCATTTTATCTCAAGAGAACGAACAGCTTTTAAAAATGACTCTTCAAAATTACGTCCTATGCTCATAACTTCGCCTGTAGCTTTCATCTGAGTGCCAAGCTGTCTGTCGGCATTAGGAAATTTATCAAAAGGAAGTCTTGGGAATTTTGTAACTATATAGTCAATAGAAGGCTCAAAGCAGGCATAACTTTTTTTTGTAATAGGATTAAGTATTTCATCTAAAGTCATACCCACAGCTATTTTCGCACTAATTTTGGCAATAGGATAACCTGTAGCCTTACTGGCCAAAGCACTGGAACGAGATACTCTAGGATTAACTTCTATTATATAATAATTAAAACTTTTAGGGTCAAGTGCAAGCTGCACATTGCATCCCCCGCAAATTTTTAAAGCTCTTATTATTTTAAGGCTTGCATTTCTAAGCATTTGATTTTCTCTGTCACTTAATGTCTGACAAGGAGCTACTACTATACTATCCCCTGTATGTATACCAACAGGGTCAACATTTTCCATATTACATACCACTATAGCATTGTCATTATTATCACGCATAACTTCATATTCTATCTCTTTATATCCAGCAATACTTTTTTCAACCAAGCATTCATGTACAGGGCTTATTTTTAATCCGCTTTCGCATATTTCTATTAACTCTTTTTCATTACGTGCAAATCCGCCTCCTGTGCCGCCAAGAGTGTATGCAGGACGAACCACCAAGTGATACCCTATTTTATTTGCAAAAGCAACAGCCTCTTCTACACTATGCACTATAACACTGTCTGGTACAGGCTCATTAATATCATTCATAAGTTTTTTAAAAAGCTCTCTGTCTTCAGCACAGTTTATAGCATTTAAATCCGTTCCTAAAATTTCAACATTATATTCATCTAATATCCCGCTTTCAGCAAGCTCAACAACCAAATTAAGCCCAGTCTGCCCTCCCAAAGAACCAAGTATTGCATCTGGTCTTTCTTTATAAATTATTCTCTTTGCAAAATCCAAATTAATAGGCTCAATATAAACTTTATCTGCCACAGCACTATCAGTCATTATAGTTGCAGGATTAGAATTTATAAGTATAACCTCATATCCTTCTTCTTTTAAAGATTGGCAAGCCTGAGTACCAGCATAATCAAACTCGGCAGCCTGACCTATAACTATAGGACCTGAACCTATTACTAATATTTTTTTTATATCATTTCTTTTAGGCATTCTTTACCCCTTCATTCATCATATTAATAAACTTATCAAATAAATATTTACTGTCCTCAGGCCCTGGATTAGACTCTGGGTGATACTGAACAGAAAATACAGGATATTTTTTATGTTTAACTCCCTCTACACTTCCGTCATTTAAAGATACATGTGTCATAATTAAATTAGTATTATTTAAACTCTCTTTCTCAACAGCATAGCTATGATTCTGACTTGTTATGCTCACTTTTGAAGTTTCTAAATCTTTGACAGGGTGATTGCCTCCCCTATGTCCGAATTTTAATTTAATTGTATTTGCTCCGCATGCCAAACTTATAAGCTGATGTCCTAAACATATACCAAATATTGGCACTTTTCCTATAAGTTCTCTTATAGTATTAATTGATTCTTTTACATCTTTGGGATCCCCTGGTCCGTTTGAAAGCATTATACCGTCTGGATTTAAACTCATTATAGTTTTATAATCTGTATCATAAGGAACTACTACCAAATCACAGTTTCTTTTGCTTAATTCTCTTATTATTCCAAGTTTTGCTCCGAAATCAATTAATATAACCTTTTTTCCTCTGTTTGGTATAGGAAAGGCATTTTTTGTAGAAACCCTTTTTACATGATCATTCATATAAGGAGTCTCTTTAAGAATTTTTACTATATCATCTTTATTATCTATAGTATCGCTCATCACAGCTTTAAGAGTACCTGCTTCTCTTATTTTTTTTGTTATCTCTCTTGTATCAATATTTTCTATAGCTGGAATATTTTTTAATTTTAAAAACTCGTCTATAGTTTCAGCACTCCTAAAATTATTAGGACTCTTACAAGCCTCTTTAACTACAAATCCAAATATAGCTGGATTCAAACTTTCAAAATCATCTCTGTTTATACCGTAATTGCCTATCAATGGATAAGTCATAACTGTTATTTGTCCGCAGTATGATAAATCTGAAAGTATTTCCTGATAACCTGTCATAGATGTATTAAAAACCAATTCCCCTATTCTAAAATTATCAGAACCAAATCCTATGCCTTCATAATGACTTCCGTCTTCAAGTATTAAATAACGTTTCAATTTTAGCCTTCCTATTATTCTAAATTTTTTTTAGATTTTTGATTAAAATAAAAAAAAGATTGGAAATCAACAAAATGTCAATCTCCAATCTTTTTTAAGATTATTAAACACTGCATCGTTTGCAGAACTTTCTTTAATTTATATTTCTTATAATTCATAACATTATTTTTTATATTTTATTTTGATACACTATAACATATATAATTAATATTACAATCATTTTTTACAAAAAGTAAGATAAATATATACTGAAAATTTTTAAGTTTGTTATTTTTTTTATTCAACTTTTCCCGCCTTTGCTCTGCGGGCTTCGCCAAAAGAACCTTATATCCTCGACAAGCTCGGATACACTTCGAGAAAGTACAAGTATTGAAATTATTATAAAATCGTACTAATTAGTACTACATGTATGATAAATTGCTAAATTTAGTATAATATATATCATTTCGCTGCCAAAGGCACGCAGGCGATAAGTAGGGATGTGCACGACTGTGTACTTCGCAGGGCTAGTTACCATAAATACTAAAATTTAAAAATTAATTTTTTGACAAACTATATTTGTTTAGGTATATATTACACATGTTATAAAAATTTATTTTTATTTTATAAAGTAATTAAAGAAGTTTTTAAACAATCAATTATAATACTAAAATATAAAACTTTTACCTAACATTAATAGATAAAAAGCCTTGAAAAATTATTGTTTATATTATATTCTATATTTAATACTGCTAATGATAATTATTTTTATTAATTAATAACAATAAAGGATAATACTATGAAAACTTGGAATGGACTTTTAAGAGAGTACAAAGAATATTTACCTATTACAGATAAAACCCCACTTATTACATTAAATGAGGGAAATACTCCATTAATAAAAGCTGAAAAAATAGGAAAAGAACTTGGCGGAATAGAGTTATATTTTAAATATGATGGTCTTAATCCTACAGGCTCATTCAAAGATAGAGGAATGGTAATGGCAGTTGCTAAGGCACTTGAAGAAGGTTCAAAAGCTATTATGTGTGCTTCTACTGGAAATACTTCTGCATCAGCCGCTGCTTATGCTGCAAGAAGTGGTATTCAATGTATAGTAGTTATACCAGATGGTAATATTGCTTTTGGAAAATTAGCTCAGGCTTTGATGTACGGAGCTAAAGTTATAGCTATTAAAGGAAATTTTGATGAAGCATTAAAAGCTGTTGTAGATATTACAAATAAATATCCTATTACATTAGTAAACTCAATTAACCCTTTCAGACTTCAGGGACAAAAAACTTCCGCATTTGAAATTTGCGATGCATTAGGAAAAGCACCTGATTATTTGGCTATACCTGTTGGAAATGCTGGAAATATATCTGCTTATTGGATGGGTTTTAAAGAATATAAAGAAAATGGAAAAGTATCAAACTTACCTAAAATGATAGGTTTTGAGGCTGAAGGATGTGCTGCCATAGTGCAAAATAAAGTAATAGAAAATCCTCAAACTATTGCCACAGCTATAAAAATCGGTAATCCTGCAAGCTGGAAATTGGCTGTTAATGCTTCTAATGAATCAAAAGGATTTATAGATTCTGTTACTGATGATGAAATATTAGAGGCTTATAAAATGCTCACAAGAGAAGAAGGAATATTTGCTGAACCTGCTTCTGCTGCTTCTCTTGCTGGAGTTATAAAAACTTATAAGGCTGGAAAATTAAACAAAGGCGATACTGTAGTTTCTGTACTTACAGGCAACGGACTTAAAGACCCAGATAACGCTATAAAAATTTGCTCTACTCCTATAAAAGTTGATAATAACATAGAAGAAATAAGGAAGGCTATAGGAATATAATATGAATAAAGCTCAAAAGAAAAACAATAAAGAAAATAAAAATAATATAACAAACAAAAAACTTGTAACTTTTAAAATACCTGCTACTAGTGCTAATATAGGTTCTGCTTTTGACAGTGTGGGACTAGCTTTAGATTTATATAATGAAATACATATATACGAAAATACTAATTCTAAAAAAATAGATTTTGAAATAACAGGCGAAGGTGAAAAAGAAATATCAAAAGATGATAATATGATACTTTCTGCTATGAAACTGGTATTTAAAAGATTAAAAGCAAAACCTGATAAAGGATATATAATAAAATGTATAAATAGAATACCGCTTTCAAGAGGGCTTGGAAGCAGTTCGGCGGCTATAATAGGAGGTTTATTATCTGCAAATTACATATTGGGAAATAAACTTTCTCTTGAAAATGAAATATTAAATATGTCAGTTCAGCTTGAAGGACACCCAGACAATGTATCGCCTGCTATATTAGGAGGGATAATATCTGGTGTTGTAAGAAAAGATGAAGATTTTAAATATGTTAAAATAAATCCTCCTAAAGGATTAAAAGCAGTAGTTGCAATACCTAATTTTTATTTAAGTACAGAAAAAGCTAGAAATGCTCTTCCTAAAGAGATTAGCTTAAAAGATGCTATATTTAATATTTCAAGGGCAGCACTTCTTACTTCTGCATTATCTTCTAACAGACTTGATTTGCTTGAAGTTGCAACTGACGATAAACTTCATCAGGACTACAGAGCTAAATTTATACCTGGTCTGAAAGATTTATTTAAACAAGTGAAAACAGCTGGGGCATACTCTGTTACTATAAGCGGAGCAGGCTCTTCAATACTTGCTTTGGTTAAAGATGATGAAAAAATAATCAAAAAAGTTTCTAATGCTATGGAAAATAGTTTTTCTAAAAAGAAAATCAAATCAGAAATAAAAGTTCTTAATATACCTAAAAAAGGCATTATTATAAAATAATATAAACAAATATTAAAGAAGCATGCTATTTTTTTTAATAGCATGTTTTTTTATTTAATATATTTATTGATTTATATATTTTTGATAATATAATAATTTCAGAATTACAAAATAATATATTAAAATATTAAAGGAATTATTATGTCAAAAATATTAACTAGTCTTATATTAATAAGCATTATAATAAGCTGTTCAAATAATACAATCAATAAAACTATAACAGCATCAAATTATTCAGATAAAAATAATTGGCTTAATATAGCAGAAAATCAAAATGAAAGAGAATCTGATGTTTTTTATCTATATCCTACAACTTGGTCAAGAGCAAATACTAACGAAGATATGATATACCCTATAGATTCGCCTTCTATGAGAAGATATACTACAAATGTAATGACTGAACAAACTGGAATATTTGAAGAAATAGCAAGTATATATGCTCCGTTTTATAGGCAGGCTGATGCTATATATCTTTTGGATAAAAATAACAATATAAGCGAAGAAGAGAAAAATAAATATTTTTATTCCGCTCCAAAGGAAGATGCAATTGCAGCATTTGATTATTATATAAAAAATTATAATAACGGAAGACCTTTTATATTAGCAGGACATTCTCAGGGTGCTATGATGATAAAACAAATACTCATAGACTATTTAAAAACAAATGAAAACTTAAAAAACAGAATGATTGCAGCTTATATATTCGGATATTCTGTTACTAAAAAAGACCTAGAAGAAAATCCTCATTTGAGATTTGCAAATAATGAATATGATACTGGAGTTATAATATCTTATAATACAGAAAGTCCTAATTTTAACGGATATAATCCTACTCTTCTTGAAGAATCAATAGCAATTAATCCCATAACTTGGACTACTGAAGAAACTTTAGCATCAAAAGAGCAGAGTTTAGGAGCTAATATATATACAAATTATGGTGTTCCCACAAAAATAGCAGATGCTAAAGTAGATAAAAAAAGAGGCGTTGTAAAATGCAGTACTATAAATGCTGATGATTTTTATTTTGGAGAACAAAGTATTTTTGAAAAAGGTGTTTATCATGCTTATGATATATCGCTTTATTATTATGATTTGAAAGAAAATGCTAAAAAGAGACTTAATGCTTTTTGGAAATAAAATTGTTTAATATAAATAAAAAAATGGGCAAGATAGTAATACAATTATCCTGCCCTAAACAAGGTTTATAAAATATAAATATACGAAATTGTCTTAATTTAATTAGCTACAAATTCTTTGCCCCTCTTATCAAGAACATTCAAACTTATAGCATTGAGTCTTACTGTTTCATAATTATCTATCTCTAATATCTCAACAACACCAACTACTTCAATCCAGTCTTGAGGATTAGGTATATTTCCGTTATAATTAAACTCAAATCCTGCAACTCCGTCATATCCGCAGCATCCTGGTCCGTATCTGAATACAAAGTTGAGTTTTTCTCCAGTCTCTTCGTCAGTAAAGCCGTCATATATTCCTTCAAGTTTTATTAATTTTCCTCTATAGTCATCAGGATTGAGATAAACATCATTGCATTGATTGATAAACATTCTCTCTTTAATTTCTATAATACTGTTCATATCAATAGCATTCATATTAACTTTCACAGATGAAGTTTCTTTCTGATTATTTTCTGTTTTATCTCTAGGATTACCGTAATCATATTTTTTTTGAGGTATGTCTACATAATTTTTTTCTATATCAAACCAGCCGTCATTATACTCTTTTTTTGAGCATGATAAAATTAAAATCATTATAAATAAAAATAATATATATTTAAACTTCATTATTATCTCCTTAATCATCTTTTTAATACTTTTCCTATTACAGAAAATATTAAAAGCATAGCCAAATTCACCATAACAATGCATGCTCCTGTAGGATATTCTAATTGAAATGAAAGAACTATTCCTACAAAAAAGCAAAACACCGATAATATTGCCGATGAAATTATAACTCCCTTAAAAGTGTTAAACACCCTCATAGAAGTTAATGCTGGAAATATTATAAGGCTAGATATAAGCATAGCTCCCATCATTCTCATACCTAATACTATAATCAAAGATGTAAGTATAGATATAAGCGTATTATAAAACCCTATATTAATACCAACAGCACGGGCAAAGTTTTCGTCAAAAGTTACTAAAAATATTTTGTTATAAAACAATATATAAAGAACTATTACTATTATACTAACTGCTATGCTTATATAAACTTCGCTTTTGCTCATAGCAAGTATACTTCCAAACATGTAGTTACATACGTCTGTGTTAATACCTGTCTTTACAGTAATAGCTATAATACCGACAGCTAAAGATACGCTTGATATTAAAGCAATAGCAGCATCACCTTTTATCTTACTATTTTCACTTAATCTCAAAAGCAGTATCGATGCCAAAGCTACTATAGGTATAGAAAGCTGAAGAGTAGAAAATCCAAGCATCATAGAAAGAGACAAAGCACCAAACCCAACATTAGAAAGCCCTATACCTATCATAGAATATCTCTTTAATACCAAATTAACTCCCAAAAGTGCAGCACATAATGAAACCAATATTCCAACTATAACAGCCCTAATAATAAAAGTATATGAAAAAAGTTCCTGAAGCAAAGCAATCATTTCATATCCTCCCCTGATATTCTTTTATATATATCAGTTTTTATATATTCTTCTGTTGTTCCGAAAAAAAGAATATTTTTATTTAAATGAAGTATCTTATTAGAATATTTTACAGCACTTGCTATATCATGAGAAACCATTATTATAGTAACTTCATTATTAAGCTTTTTTATTAGATTATATAGGTCAACTGTAGCTATAGGGTCTAATCCAGTAGAAGGTTCATCTAATATAAGTAACTCTTTAGTAGAACATAATGCTCTTGCTAATGCCACTCTTTGCTGCTGACCGCCTGATAAATCTTTATATGACTTATTTTTTAAATTTTCTATATTAAGTTTTTTCAAATTTTCTAATGCCGTTTTTTTATCATTATTAGTATAAAACGGAAGAAATTTTTTATTATTAAGTCTTCCAGAAATCACCACTTCAAATACACTTGCAGGAAATGATTTCTGTACTATCCCCTGCTGAGGCAAATATCCTATTTCATTTTTCTTTATATTATCAAACGTTATACTTCCTTTTTTAGGCTTCATTAGTCCAAGTATGGTTTTTATTAATGTAGTTTTGCCAGAACCATTTTCACCTATTATAGAAAGATAATCTCCTTTTGATAAAGAGAAATTAATATTTGATAATACTTCATTACTATCATAAAATACTGATAAATCTTTTATAGCCAACATATTTTAATTCAAACCCTTTTTTAAACTTTCCAAATTATCTCTCATAATAGATAAATATGAAGCCCCATCATCAAACTCTTTTTTAGTTACATTTTGTGCAGAATGAAGTTTTAATTTTGTTACCCCAGTCTGTTCTATAAGAGTATTTGCTATTTTTTCATTGCTTAATTCTATATAGTAAAGATAAGGTATATTATTATCTTTTATATAGCCTATTAAATATGTTAATGTTTTAGGACTTACATCCGACTGGCTGCTGCATCCGTTAAAAGGGGCTCGGTAGTTAAGTCCGTATTCATCTGCCAAATATCTGAAAGGAAATCTGTCCCCGAATACTATATCTTTTCTTTTTGATGAGTTTATTGTTTCTCTAAAATCATTATCGAGTAGATAGAGTTCACTATTATATTTATCAGCATTAGCTTTGTATATATCTGCATTATTAGGGTCTATTTCGGACATAGCTTTACTTATAGCATTAACCATTAAAACAGCATTTTTTGGCGAAGTCCATATATGCTCATCATAAACCCCTTCATGGATATGCGTTTCTAAAATATCATCATGCTCATCATGATTTGCTTCATCTTCATGATTATGATCTTCATCATGCTCCATACCTTCAACAATCTCCTCATCTAAAGCATTTACATAATCAATTAACTTAATTATCTTCTTACCGTTGGTATCCATTGAAGATATTACCTTTTCAGCCCACTCTTCGCTTTCTCCTCCTATATAAATAAATACATCAGCATTCTGTATATCTATTATATCTGAAGGCGAAGCATTAAATGAATGAATCTCTACTCCAGGTCTTATTATCATTTGAAGGCTAGAATTATCTAATAATATATTCCTTGCAAAGTCGTATATTGGAAATATTGTAGTTACAACTTTTATTTTATTGTTTTCTTTACTTGTATCATCATAATTTGATGATTTATTAGTATTACATGATAATACTGATATAATAAAAAATGAGAATTAATA
>NZ_JQIU01000008.1:1176164-1181977 GCF_002379365.1 Brachyspira sp. G79
ATTATATTTAAATAATATATTACTTTCCTTATTTTTACAAAAAATATTAAAGAAACCGATAAATATATTATAACTGAATTGTATATATTATTAAATTTTGCTATTTTAGTTACAGCCTTTACTATAGAAAACATTTCAATACATATTGTACAATGTACATCTGAATGGTGCATATGATAATTAGAATGATAAAATATATAGCATACAGGAAAATATATACAGATATAATAAATGTAAACAATATTACAATAAGTTTCATAATCTTTATATTATAATTTATAATAAATAATTGTCAATTATGAATATTTATTTTTATTGTTCATTATTAGTTTTTATAAAAAGAAGTTTACAAAAAATATTGATAAGAATATCTCCTGTAAACTATCTTTAATATATTATAATTCAATATACAAAATCGGAGTGTCTATACCTGAGAACATAGGAATTTCTATTAAAAAGGCATCTTTCAAATCATAAACATTAACATCTTTTACATCATCATAAGATGAAATATAGCAAGAAGTTATTGTAGGTATATAATCTTTTGAAACAATCAATTTTACTTTCATAGAACTAAACATGGAAGCATATTCGCTGTAATCCTGAGTATCTTCTGAATAATTAAAAGGAGTAAACATAAACTTATTTCCATTTCTTATAGGAACTAATAAACTGTCATCTTCTGTTAAATCTTCAGCTTTTAAAATACCGTTTATATAAAGACCAACTTCATTGTCATTATTTATCTGCTTGAATTTAAAATTTCTAGGATAGCTGCTTCTTGCTTCACTTTCCATATCTCTAAGTATATCGTCATAATAATAATCTGGAACACCTTCTTCATAGCCCTCAGAATAAGCAGCTAATTCTACTAAAGACTTAGACATAGTAACTATAGCAACAACTGTTATATTTTTATCATTATCTATAGTTACATACTGTGTATAATCCAAACATCCTATAAATAATAGAGAAAATAATAAAGCAGATATAATCTTTTTCATAAACAAAATCCTTAATTTTTAATTATATATATTTTACTATAAAAAAATAAATAACAATCTTATATTTTATTTAAATAAAAACATCGATAAGTAATTTACTTTAATAATTAACTATTTTTGAATAACTATAATATAAATTAATAAATTGTATTGATAATTAATTTTTTTTATTATAAAATCATAAAAAAATACAATTTACACAAAGGAGTCAAAAATGAAAAAAGACTTTTTCACAAGCTCTATAGGTATTATAGTAATTGGTGCTGTAATAGGAGCTATAGCAGCTTGGCTCTCTGTAATGGGCAACCCTGCTAATATGGGAATATGTATTGCATGTTTTACCCGTGATTTAGCAGGTGCACTAGGACTGCATAGAGCCGCAGCAGTACAATATATAAGACCTGAATTAATAGGTCTTGTTATTGGAGCTACAATATCTGCATTAATCTCAAAGGAATTTGTTCCTAAAGGCGGAAGCTCTCCTATTATAAGATTCTGTTTAGGTTTCTTTGCTATGATAGGTGCTTTGGTTTTCTTAGGATGTCCTTGGAGAACTTTGCTTAGAGTAGCTGGAGGAGACATCAATGGTATATTCGGATTAATAGGAATTATCATAGGAGGAGGAATAGGTGTTTTCTTCTGGAAACAAAATTTCTCTTTGGGTCAGCCTAAAGCATATAAAAATAAATTGGTTGGATTTCTTCCTTTAGTTGTAGCTTTAATTCTTTTAATTCTATTATTAAAACAAACTAAATTCTCTGAAGGCGGTCCAATATTTTTCTCCGAATCAGGTCCCGGAAGTATGAAAGCTCCTATAGCCATAGCATTAATAGCTTCTATAGTAATAGGTTTTGTAGCTCAAAAATCAAGATTCTGTACTGTAGGCGGACTTAGAGACGGAATATTTATGAAAGATTTTCACATGACTAAAGGTGTTATAGCTTTTATAGTAGCTGCTTTTATAGTTAATATAGCTACAAGCAGATTTAATTTATCTATGGAAAATCAGCCTATAGCACATACAAATATTTTATGGAATACAGTATCAATGATTCTTACTGGTTTAGCATTTACTTTAGGTGCAGGATGTCCTGGAAGACAAATGATACAATCTGCTGAAGGAAATATGGACAGTTTTATATTTGTTATAGGAATGCTAGTAGGTGCAGGATTTGCTCATAACTTTAATTTGGCAAGTTCAACTGCAGGTCCTACAGTATATGGAATGGGAGCTGTTATTTTAGGTTTAATATTCTGTGTAATCATAGGATTTACAATGAAAGAAAATACTGCAAGCTGATACACTTTATCGTGCAGCAGGTTGTTGTCATTATATAATAAATATACTGCACAAAATTTTTGGAAGTTATATAATGAACTCTGCTTCTGCGGTGTATTATTAGAACATATAAGTTATGATAATATGCAGCAGAGGCAGAGGTTATAATAAAAAATGATATTTAGATAATTTCTAATGCTTATTATAATAATTAAGGCTTCTAACAAATGGTGCTTATTTATTAATTTAATATATTTTATAAAATACATATAAAATAAAAAAGGAAAATATCATGTCTGAAACTATTAAAGTTGATACCAGAGGAATGTCATGCTCTCAGGCATCTTTTCAGGCTAAATGTGCCGCTATAAATAATCAGGAATTAAACACAATAATAGAAGTTTTAGTAAGCGGGCATTCAAGCTGCGAAAGTGTAATAAGAGGATGTCAAAAATATGGATATGAAGGTACTTTTGAACATATAGAAAATGAGGATATTTTAGTAACTTTAAAAAAAACAAAATAATAATATATCTTTAATCTTAAAAAAGAAAAAAGATATATTATTAAACTAATTATTATTTCTGGGCATTTAATCCGTAATTACCGAATTTTTTAAGTATTATATCCATCTCTTCATCTGATAAAACATTATACTTGCCAATTTTACTAAGTTCCACAAACTCTCTTGAAATATTTTCTACTTCTACCAAAACACCATAAGCCTTTTCTATAGTAGAATCAGAAACTACAAGTCCATGATTTTTCATAATACAAGCCTTATACCCTTTCATAGCCTTTGATATATTATTGCAAAGCTCTTCGGTTCCATAAGTGGCATACTCGGCACAAGGTATAATTTTTCCTCCAGCAACAGCAATCATATAATGTATAGCAGGTATATAATCAACTCCCATTATAGATACTACTGTAGAATATATAGAATGACTATGTATAACACAGTTAAAATTAGGATTATCTTTTAGTATTGATAAATGAAATCTCCATTCGCTTGAAGGTCTTTTGCCTTCTTCTGACTTTCCGTTCTCATCAACAAAAACTATATCCTCAGCTTTCATAGTATCATAAGGCATACTTGAAGGTGTAATAAGCATACCGTTTTCAAAACGTACACTTACATTTCCAGATGTACCCTGATTAATACCGTCTTTCTGCATTCTAATACATGTTTTTATTATATCATTAGACAATAATTTTCTATATTCATTTAATTGGCTTATCATAATATTTATCCTTAATATTTTATTTATTATTTTATTATAAACTATAATTTTATAAAAAATAGTGCTATGTAATAACATTACTTTATTTTTTTATTATTTATGATATATTAAAAACAATTAATAATCGGAGAGTCATATGAAAAAGAACATTATAATTATATTATTAACAGTGATTACATCTCTATATTCAAATCAAATAAATGAAAGTAATAATGAAAAAGTAAAAGAAATAGCAGATAATATAGAAACACCAAACAATAATTTTAATGAAAGCAATAATGAGAAATCAAAAAATAATATAATTATTAATGAAATAATAAAGCCAAGCGAAGAATTATTAAAACTATTAGAAAGAAATAAAAATAAAACAGGCGTTGCTGAAATGATAGAATTAATAAATGAGGGTGGTATAAATGCTCAGTCAAAAGAAGAGATTCTTATAAGCAATATTACACATTATGCTAATACAACACCTTTAATGATAGCCTCATCATATGGGCATTATGATATAGCAAAAGCTTTGATTGATGATGGTGCTTTGGTTAATTTAAGAGCAAGTGATGGATTTAATGCTTTAATGGAAGCTGTAAGAACTGATAATATAGAGATAGCAAAATTACTAATAAACAATAATTCTGATATAAATATAAAAAATAAAGACGGAAAAAATATGATTATGATTGCATGCGAAAACGGCAATGAAGAAATGTTTAATCTATTAGTAGAAAATAATGCAGATATAAATGAAAAATCATCTTGGGGAGCATCTGCACTTATTTATGCTTCTGAAAAAGGAAATACTAATATAATGCAATATCTAATAGATAATGGAATAGATGTTAATGGAAAAGCTGATGATAATGGGGATACTCCATTACTTTGGGCTGTTACAGGAGAAAATCCTTATGAAGCTTCAAAACTTTTAATAGAAAATGGTGCCAATGTAAATGCTACAAATGATGGCGGAGTTGCTCCTGCTACTATACTTGCGGCATCTACTCCTAAAGTGGTAAAACTCTTAAGAGATAATGGTGCTGATTTAGATACAAAATTTTTAGATTATTATCCTCCTATAGCAATTGCTGCAGGTGCGGGTAATTTAGAAATAGTTAAGGCATTGGTTGAAAATGGGGCTGATGTGAACTATTATCCTAATGATATAAACTATACTGCGATATTTCATGCTATAGACCAACATAATTATGAAGTTGCTGAATATTTATTAAAAAATGGTGTTGATTTAAATATAAAAATGAAACCTGATAATGACTATGGCAGAAGTATAAAAGAAAGCTACAATGTTTTAGAATATGCTGAGGCTATTCAGGATAAAAAAATGATTAGCATAGTAAGCAAATATTATAAAAAGAAAAAATAATTATAATTTTAATATATACTAAAAATTTTTAAGTTTGTCAATTTTTAGCCTTTTAATTTTATTGTTTGTGGTGGCTTTGCCCTGCGAAGCACACAGTCGTGCCAGCCCCCCAGTTCTTTTTGTGACCAAAAGAACCAAAAAGACTGCATTTTTAATCTAAAACTAGGTATTATACCAAGTTTGATGCATATTCCTAAAATATTAAGCTATAGTATATGCGTTTTCGAAAAACATGCCTGAGGCAGCAACTTTAGAGAAACAGAGGCAAAAAACTTTATAATACATTTACAAAAATATAGAAATTGACAAAATATAGTTGTTTAGGTATATTACAAATATTTTTTAAGGAAGTAAATTTATGAAAATAAATATCAATATCTAAGAATGTATTAATAATGCAAAAAATGTTTTTGGTAAAGGGTTCGGATGTTATGAAACTATAATATATGCTTTAAATAAACATTTTGAATTTAATTTAAGCGATGATACTATAAATGAGAGAATTAAACAAAAAATAAAGGCATTATAAAACATACTATAAAAGCTATAATGCCATAAACATATACATAACAGCTTCTATTGTTTGTTAATATAATACTTTTTATATTTCTTATAGTACCTAATTTTTTTAATGATTTTATATTATCAATAATTATCAAAATAAAATGAACAAGAATTATTATATTTGTAAAAATCAAAGTTAATTTATTAGGACTTATTCCATATTCTCTTATTCTGTATACAAGAGAACTAAAAATTATTATATTAAAAATAAATGCTATTACAGGGAATATAATATAAACTATCTTTGTGAATATACTTGCTTTATAATCAATACGCACAAAAAATAAATTTACTGCTCCTATAGCAATAGCTACATTATAAAGTATAAAATTTATTCTAATATC
>NZ_JQIU01000008.1:1182732-1235496 GCF_002379365.1 Brachyspira sp. G79
ATTCGTTAAATGATAAAGCAGTCATTATAAAAAATATAATATCTAAAAAATAGATTTTTATTTAAAATAGTATGAACGAAAAAAATAAAATTATTATCAGCAGACATTATATCTTTAAATGTAAATTCCGAGGAAGGTATAAGAACACTAAGAATACCTATAAACAAAAATATTAAAAAAGTTATAAATATATTTTTCTTATTATTAAATAATAAATTAAAACAAAATAAATAAAAAATCTTAAAAACAAAAAAATATGATGTTATTTCAGTAATTCTATAATCAGAATTTATATTTAAAGCGAAAAATAAAAAATATATAGTAAAAGGCAATATTGAAATTAATGCTAATATTATAATATTTTTTTGCGGGTTATATTTTTAATTTTTTAAAAAAATTATTCATAATTACAAACTATAATATAAAATTTATAGAAATAGATTATATTTATTTTTAGAGTTTTTTCAACTTTTTAATTAAATATAAAAATAGTAATAAAAAAACCAATAGCTTAATATTAAATTAAACTATTGGCTTTATTTCTAAGAAAAATTATTAACTAAAATTATTTGCTTAATCTAGCTCTTAATTCTTCTAATTGTTTTTTAAGTCTAGCTGGAAGTCTTGAACCAAATTTAGCATAATGAGCTTCAATTTGATTAGCCTGATCTTTCCAAGCATCAACATCAACTCTCATAAGTTCTTTGAAATCAGCTTCTGGTATATCTAAACCTTTAAGGTCTAAATCGCCTTCTTTAGGCATTTTACCTATAGGAGTGTCAACAGCATCAATTTTACCTTCAACTCTTTCACACATCCATTTTAATACTCTTGAGTTATCACCGAATCCAGGCCATAACCATTTGCCGTCAGCATTTTTTCTAAACCAGTTTACATAGAAGATTCTAGGAGCTTTATCGCCTAATTTATCTCCCATTTCAAGCCAGTGATTCATATAATCGCCCATGTTGTATCCAGCAAATGGAAGCATAGCAAATGGGTCAAATCTTAAAGCACCAACTGCACCGATATTAGCAGCAGTAGTTTCACTAGCAGCAGTAGAACCCATAAATACACCATGATCCCAGTTATAAGATTCATGTACTAAAGGCATAACAGAAGCTCTTCTTCCGCCGAAGATGAATATATCTATAGGTACACCTTTAGGATCTTCCCAGTCTGGACAAATTACAGGACATTGTCTAGCAGGAGCAGTAAATCTAGCATTAGGGTGAGCACCTTTTTCTCCGCTTTCTGGAGTCCAGTCATTACCTTTCCAGTCTATACCATGTTTAGGAGCAGGACCCATACCTTCCCACCATACATCGCCGTCATCTGTTTCTACACAGTTAGTAAATATTGTGTTTTCTTTGATAGATTCCATAGCCATAGGGTTAGAATCATAAGAAGTACCAGGAGCTACACCGAAGAAACCAGCTTCTGGGTTGATAGCATAAAGTCTTCCGTCATCTGGATTAATTTTCATCCAAGCAATATCATCACCTATAGTTTCACATTTCCAACCAGGTATTGTTGGCTGTAACATTGCAAGGTTAGTTTTACCGCAGGCACTTGGGAATGCAGCAGCGATGTGGAATCTTTTGCCTTCTGGATTAGTAAGACGTAAGATAAGCATATGTTCTGCCATCCAGCCTTCTCTTCTAGCCATAGCAGAAGCTATACGAAGAGCGAAACATTTTTTACCAAGCAAAGCGTTTCCGCCGTAACCAGAACCATAAGACCAAATTAAGTTTTCATTAGGGAAGTGAGAAATATATTTTTTCTCTATTGGAGCACAAGGCCATTTAGTATCTTTTTGACCGTCAGCAAGAGGAGCACCTACAGAGTGTAAGCAAGGTATAAACTCACCATCAGAACCTAATACTTCTAATACTTTAGTACCCACTCTAGTCATTATATGCATATTACAAACAACATAAGGGCTGTCAGTAATTTCTACACCTATTTTAGCAATAGGCGAACCTACAGGACCCATAGAAAAAGGAATTACATACATAGTTCTGTTTTTCATACTGCCTTTGTATAATTCTTTCATAGTACCTTTTAATTCATCTGGAGCCATCCAGTGATTAGTAGGACCTGCATCTTCTTTATCTGGATAACTGATAAAAGTTCTATCTTCAACGCGTGCTACGTCAGAAGGATCACTTCTGAAAGAGTGGCTATGAGGTCTTTTAGTTAAAGGTTTTGCTAAACCTAATTCTACTAAGCCGTTCATGCAGCTGTCATATTCTTCTTTAGTTCCATCACATACATATATATCTTTTGGCTGACACATATCTGCTACTTCTTTAATCCAAGCTTTTAGCTTCTCATGTTTTAAATCTTCAACCTTCATGAATATTACTCCTTATAAAAATTTGTTGCAAGTATTATACAATAAAATGATTTTTTAGTAAATGATTTTTATAAATTTATTCTTTACTTTATAAATATAATAAAATATAAAAAAATTGATAAACTAAAAAATATTAATTAGAATAAAGATAATACATTAAAAGAGCTTAGTTTGGAAGATAAGCCTGTATTATTAAATGCTGCATTGTCTAAAGCATGCAAAAGAAGCAGGTGGCGGTATAACTATGTGATTTGCAGGGTTAGTCAAAAAAAATAATAAAAACATAAAAACTAATTTTTAAGTTTGTCAATTATAAATTATTTAAATATTTTATAATCTTGTTTTTTGTATAAAAATTTATATATTATATATATTATTATAATAAATAATACAATTTGAACAGAGGTAATATCTATATGGAAGATGTGTTTATAGGAAAATTAATAAAAGAACTTCATACTGCTTTGGATAACAGATTTAATAAATTTTTGGATAAACATAAATTAACATCTTCTCAAATGGATATACTAATGTTCCTTTATCATAACGAGCAAAAAATTGTTAATCAAAGGGATATAGAAAATTTTTTAGGTTTAAGCAATCCTACAATAGCTGGAACTCTATATAGACTAGAAAAAAAAGGGTTTATAAAAAGAAAAATAAGCAGTGAAGATAAAAGATATAAAGAAATATATTTAACTCCTAAAAGCAAAAAGGTCAAAGAAATTGTCTTTGAAGATATTAATAAAAATAATGAAATGATGTTTCACAATATGTCATCTAAAGAAAAGAAACTTTGGTTTTATTAGTAGAAAAATTATTAAGCAATATACAAAACAAAGATATCGATTCTTAAATAATTCCTAAAAATCATTTAAAATATAAACTATTCATTACATCACAGGCAAATGATATCAAACTATTGCTTATAGTGACAGTAGATGAAATTGTAAGTATTATAGATTCGCTTCCTTTACTTACAACAGCTATAGCATTAAAAAAATCATTTTTATTTATCTTTGATGTAAAAATAAACTCTGCAAATAAATCATTATAATCTTCTCTGTTTTTTGTAGATATTGGTTTAATAATAGAATAAAGCTCTCCCCTTCTATCTCTAAAGCCGTCAAATAACTCTTTTATAGCCTTTTCATCATATTTTTCATTGCTATAGCTTATTATGATTGATATTCTATTATCTGGGCTTTCTATTTTTAATAAAGAACCTTCTATATATGCATTAAAATTTTCTGGTACAAGCAAATGAAATCTGTCTGGATTTGCCTCAATTGATGTAAACTTATCCATATAAAATTTAGAATTATCTATCAAATATTTAATATTATTAATTCTGTTTATAATATTAACATCATTTTTACTTATAGTTAATGCTCTTTCTAAAATATCAAAAGCCTCATCATATTTATACATAGCTCTGTATGCTACTGACATATTAATCATAGATAAAACATCATCATTATCTATAGATACAGCCTTTTTATACTTTTCTATGGCTTCATTATGCTTTCCTTCCATTGATAGTATAATTCCATACTGCCCATAAATACTGGAATTAATATCTCCAATGGATATAAGTTTTTCTATTACATCTTTAGCTTTATCATACTGATAAGTATTTATAAGCGCCTCAATTTTGTTTTCAAGCAAATCCTTATCATCTTTTATAAAACTAAGACCTTTATCCATTAATTCTATTACGGAGTTAAAATTATTTTCTTCATAATATATATCTGCTAAAACTAAATATCCGTATTTATATTTATTGTCTTTTTTTATTAATTCTAAAGCTAGTTTTTTAGCATAAGAAATATTATTTATATCTATTAAATTATTTATCTTTTCTATAACAATATCATTACTTTCTTTTATAACCTCTTTAATATCATCATCTACATTGATATTATTTACACTTTCACTAGCTAACATAATTTTATCTCCAATTAACTATAATAAAGCCTTTATTTTTGTTATTTAAAGCATGCTCTTTTAATCTCTTATCAGGATTAACGCATATTTTAGTGTCGGCAAATTCAAAAAGAGGTAAATCACTTATAGAGTCGCTGTATGCTATATTTTTATCTCTATGTTTAGGAAAAAAATGCTCGGTAAATAGTCTGTATCTTTTAGCAGAACCATAGCAGTTTCTTCCGTACATATAACCAGTATACTTTCCTCTAAAAGTCCATAGCTCAGTACCCATACATCTGTCAAAACCTAAATTTTCTGCTATATATTTGGCATAAATCTCAAAACTGGCTGTAACTAAAACTAATGTATACCCTTTGCTCTTTAATTTTTTTATTTCTTCTAAAGCATCTTGATAATAAAGAGATGGTACTACAGTATCGGCAAACTCTTTTCCTATATTATTTCCAAACTCTATATCTATATTTCTAAATATATGTGCTATTCTATACTTTACACTTTCATTATTTATTATTCTTAAGCAAAATAAGATAAAATAAGGAAGCAAAGCTATATAATATATAAAACTTGAAGGATTCTTTTTTAAATAGAATTTCATAAAAGGAACTATTGAATCTTTTTTCAAGATAGTTTTATCCAAATCAAAATATGCCGCTTTCATCATAATAATGTTATTCTACTACAAAATAATCATTTGTCAAAGGAATTTAATCAATTTATACAAAAAAATTATGTAAACTTACTATAAAAATGTCTTGACTATAAGCAAAAAATTTAATATTATATAGGAAATTTAATATTAATTAATAATGAATATTATTATTAGAATAATGAATATACAATTTTTACAGACAATTTTTTAGGAGAAAATATAAATATGCTTAGAGAGTTAGTTATATATGGAGATGAAAGACTTCAGCAGGTATCAGAAAAAATAGAAAAAATAGATGATGAAATAATTACATTAATAGATGATATGTTTGAAACTATGTATAAAGAGCGTGGTGTAGGACTTGCTGCTGTTCAAATAGGAATATTAAAAAGACTTATAGTTATATCAGTACCAGATTTGGATGATGAAACTAAAGCAGACTTCAAATTAGCACTTATAAACCCAGAAATAATATGGCATGGAGAAGAAAAAGAGATATTAGAAGAGGGCTGTTTGTCATTTCCAGAAATAAGAGACGATGTAGCAAGATATAAAGAAATAAAAGTGAAATATTTAGATAAAGAAGGAAATGAACAGATACTTGAAGCTGAAGGCTATATAGCAAAGGTACTACAGCATGAAATAGATCATACAAACGGAATATCATTTATTGACAGACTTGAATCATATCAAAAAAGAAGATTAAAAAGAGAATTAAAAGAACTTAGAAATAATACTGTAAGAGAAATAAAAAAGGTACAAAACAGAGAAAAGCTGCAAAATACTAACAATTAATTAAAAATGGGCAAAAAATGATTAAAAACATAATATTTGATTTGGATGGTACTTTAGCAGATTCTATAG
The DNA here is from genome assembly GCF_002379365.1 of Brachyspira sp. G79. GTDB lineage: Bacteria > Spirochaetota > Brachyspiria > Brachyspirales > Brachyspiraceae > Brachyspira. Next base: position 1,188,555 of record NZ_JQIU01000008.1, read on the forward strand.
ACGATATTTACTATTGCGTCAATACAACGCTTACATATTTTAACTTAAAAAATATAACAATTGAAGATACACATAATTTTGTAGGTAATGGTGCTAGAATGCTTATAAAACGTGCTGTAAATAAATACTATAATAATGAAAATATTGAAGAAGAAGTATACAGCTTTTATATAAAATATTATGAAGAGCATTGCGTTGATAATACAAAATTATACAGCGGAGTTTATGATACTCTAGAGTTATTATACAAACATAATATTAAAATGTTTATTATAAGCAATAAGCCTAATAAAATGGTAAAAAAAACAGCAGAAAAACTAAATATAATCAAATTTTTTAAAGCTGTGATAGGAGACGGTGTTTATCCATACAGGAAGCCCAATGTAAATATATGGTATAGTATAAAAGATGATTATAACTTGAAAGAAGATGAAACTATTATGGTTGGAGATGGTGTACCAGACTATGAATTTGCCGTTAATTCCAAAATAAAATGCATATTAGCATTATACGGCATAACTGACAAAAATATTCTGATAAATTTAAATAATAATGATTATTATTTAAATTCATTTAGAGAAATTGCCGATTATGTATTATAAGAAAGTAAATTTAAAAAAAGAATACTAAACTATTGACAATACTAAAAAATGTTTGTATATTAGAAGAAATTATTTCTTAAATAAAACAATTAGTATTAATTTAACAGAGACATGAAAAATAACAAATTTAAGTACACAAAAATCAGAAAAAGTAAAGGTATATTTCTTCATATAGAAAATATACTTGAAGGTATCAAATCCAAATTTCAAAATAATGCCCCTAGAATAAGAACTACTTTTGTACATTCTACAAGGTACAATGAAAATAAACCAAACAAAATATTTACAAGTTTAATTAAGAAATTTGCATTAACTGTTGTATCATTCTCACTATTTCTATTCCTTGCCAATTTTTTAATAATGAATATGCGTCAAACTTCTAATGCCGCAATACTTCCAAAGGATAAAATGCCTTCAAATATCGCATACAATAAAGTATTAGATGAAATGTCTCCAGAACAATTATCCAGCAGTCCTGAATCTAGCTTATCTGACGTACCTACAGTAACTTCTGCTGTAACAATAGAAAATGCCACAGATATATTTTATAATACTATAACTTCTGATAATACATTAGTAGGTGACGGAACTATAGGAATGAAATACGATGAATATATCATAGAAGAAGGAGATAATCTCACTGTTATATCAAGAAAAATAGGTGCTAATTTAGATACTTTAGTAAGTGTTAATAAAATAAGCAATGCAAATAGATTAAGACCTGGACAAAAAATTATAGTGCCTAATAGAAACGGACTGTTATATACTATAAAAAAAGGTGAATCTTTAGAAGATGTTACAGAAAGATATGATGTTTCATTAAAAAGAGTACTTACTTTCAATAAAATATCTGATGTTAGCGATATAGAAGCAGGAGACGATATATTCCTACCTGGTGCTAAATATACTTTAGATGAGAGAATAGATAAATTCGGACAGATGTTCAGTCTTCCTACAACTATAACTAGAATAAGCAGTGTATTCGGATACAGAGTACACCCTATTACTGGAGTAAGAACTAAACATATGGGTGTTGATATACCTGGAAGACTTAATACCCCAGTATATGCAGCAAGAAAAGGTAAAGTTATATTCGCAGGATATAGCGGCGGATACGGAAATTTGGTAATAGTAAGACATGATAAGGGATACACTACATATTACGGTCACCTCAATTCTATAACCACAAAAGCAGGAGCAAATGTAGGTGTTGGAGTTATGATAGGAAGAATGGGAAGCACAGGAAGATCTACTGGAAGCCATTTACACTTTGAAGTTAGAAGAAATGGTGTAGCACTTAATCCTGCTGACTTCATACCTATTAAAAAGTTTTTGAGAGGAAGAAGATAATAATATAATTATTAAAAATATACATATAAAAAGGATTCATTTTTATGAGTCCTTTTTTATTTTTTAATATTTTTGATTTTTTATACATATTACTATTTACAATTATATCTATTTGAGTATAATACATCTTTATGAATGATATTATAAAAATTATTAACACATTAAATGAAATACCAGAGCCTTTCTCTGTAGACGGAATAATAAAAACATTTGAAGCAAGTTCAAAAAATATAATAGAAAGTTTTGCCGTTTATTTTTATAAAGAAGAAAATGCTGAGGCTAATTTATGGTATGTATCTGCAAATAAATCCGTAATAGATGATAAAGATAATAATAAAAAATATAAATTATTTGCAAGAGGAAATAACTTCGGCTTTATAATAATTAACAGTGAAAAAGATAAAGAAAAAATTGAAATATTAATAAATTATTTATCTATAATACTTTACAGTGAAAAGCTATCTTTTTTGGCAAATAGAGATAAACTTACAGGTCTATATAACAGAGGATATATACTAAAATATCTTCATGAAAAAGAAATTAGCGGACATATATATTCTATTGTAATAATAGACTTGGATAAATTCAAACATTATAATGATAGCTACGGACATAATATAGGTGATCATGTATTAAAGAATGCTTCTAAAGTGATGAAAGAAACATTAAAAAAAATTGTACATAAATCTGTACTTGGACGATATGGCGGAGAAGAGTTTATTGTAATCTTTGATATAAACAACAGAGACGAACTTTATAATGCTATGGAAAAAATAAGAATAAATCTAATGGAAAGCGATTTCTCTAATGAAGAATACTCATTAAAAGCTACTGCTTCTTTAGGCGGTGCTGTAAAAGAAGGGAATATAAATTTAAGAACTTTTATACATCAGGCCGATCAATCATTATATAATGCCAAAGAAACTGGAAGAAATAAATCTGTTATACTAGCATTTTAAAATTAAGAAGTGAATGATATGTATTTCCTATTCTATGATATTCATTCACAAGTTTAAATCCTTCCCCTTCTATTGTATCTATTAAAAGTTTATAGGGATACATTTTGCTGCTGCCGTTAGCAATAGCTGTAAAATATAATGAGGTTGCCTGTATAGAAAAAGCTGCTGATAAATGCTGCTGCTTATCCCAAAGAGGCTCTAAAATAAATATATCTGTATCTTTATTTGATACAGCTTTTACTTTTCTCATTATAAACTTAATCTGTTCTATAGAAAAACAATCCAAAAACTGACTCATCCATACAACATCGCAGTTATCAGGCAATTTACTATCATTATCTAATATATTCATAGAAAAATAGTCTACCCTATCTGAAAAATGATTATATTCTATATTTTGTTTAGCAAGCTCTATTTGTCCTTCTAAATCTATCAATGAACATTTTACATCATTATCATATTTAAGTGCCGATATAGAAAATTTTGCTGTATTAGTACCTATATCTATTATATTTTTTCTTTTTTTCTCAAATATTATAGGAAGAGAACTATGATAACAATTATCAGAGTAATAATTATCAAAATCTATCCAACTTTTTCTACTTTTTTTCTGGTATTGATGAGAGACCTTTATATATTGTTTCATAATCTCCAAAAACTTTTAGTCCTTCTGGTTTAGAATTTATAAGACTGTCTTTCAAATAAAACATGCCATTATAGCATATATCATTAACAAAATTAATATTTACTCTAGTAAGATTATCATTAATAAGAAAAAAACCTATTTTACCCAAAATATATTTATAGGGGTTAGAATTTTTAACTATTTTTATCAGACAAAGTCCTAAACTTAATTCAAGCAAAACTGAAAGAGCATAAGAAGATAAATTTGTATTTTTTAATATATCTTCTTCAGTTATTCCATTTTCACCGCTATTTTCGATAATATTTAATATATTAAAATCTATCATACATTTTGCAGCTTGAAACACTATAGGAGCAAAAGCTATTTTCTGAGCTTCAAATCTGGCATCTATAGCTTTTATATCATCTGTATAAAAATCATCTAACATAAACAAGGTATCCAATAAATGTTTATTTTGAGTATACTAACAAAATGTAAAAAAAGTCAATTATAATGCAGATATAAATAAAAAGTCACTTTTATTTAGCTTTATTTGTTAAAAGCTAAATAAAAGTGGGAGATTATTTATGAAAAATACTTATCTATTATAACCATTTATAAAAGATATGGTAAAAAATAAATATCAAAATATCATACATCTCTTAATAATACAATATCTTTATCTCTTATTACTGTATTACCTCTTGGTATTACAGTTCCGCCATCTCTTTTTATCATAACTATCAAATTATTTTTAGGCAAATTTAAATCTTTCAATTCCTTGTCTCTCCAAGGATGATGAAGATTTATATGTATCTCTCTTAAACTTATATCATAATATTTAGTTCTTTTGGCATTGAGTATAACAACATCTCCAGCCTCAATAACAGTTTTTCCATTAGGTATAATAGTGGTATTTCCCCTCTCTACAGTTACAATAATAGAGTCTTCTGGAAGCTCTATCTCCATTATTGGTCTTCCAACCCAATGATGATGCGGAGGTATAGTTATCTGTATAAGCTCCATATCAGAATCATCAACAAAGTCGTTAAATGTTTTAAGTACATTTTCATCTGAATCTACCAAATCAAGCTTTTTAGCTATAATAGGAAGCAGTGTACCTTGAAATAATACTGATATTATAGCTAGGAAAAATACTATATGAAATATATCATAACTTATAGAATTATTATTAACTATTACAAATATAGCAAATACTATCGAAGCAGCACCTCTAAGTCCTGCCCACATAACAAGCAGCTGCTTTTTGAATGATATCTTAAAAGGAGTTAGTATGGAAAATACAGCTATAGGTCTTGCCACAAATGTCACAAAAAGAGCTACATATATAGCAGTAGGTGCCACATTAAATATTCTTGATGGAAAAGATAAAAGTCCTAACAAAAAGAAAAGAACCATCTGCATAAGTCCAGTAACTCCGTCAAAGAAATGAACCAAAGTAACTTTATTTTTTATGCTGCTGTTTCCAAGCACTATTCCAACTATATAAACAGTTAAATATCCATTTCCTCCTATTACAGAAGATAGTGAATATGAAAGCAATGCTACAGCAAGTACAAATATAGTATCAAGTCCATTAACTGGGAATTTGAATCTCCTAAGCATATTATATGCCATAAATGATACTAAAGCTGCCACTGCCAAAGCAAAAACAATCTGAGCAAAAACCATGTATATAATGGCTAAAGGACTGGTTAATGTTTTTCCTAAAAGTCCCAAAAATATAACTGTAAGCATATAAGACATAGGGTCGTTACTTCCGCTCTCAAGCTCAAGCAATGAAGCTAAACCGTCTTTAAGGTTAAGACTTCTTGAACGAAGTATAGAGAATACTGAAGCTGCATCAGTAGAACCTATAACAGAGCCTATCAAAAAACTTTCAAAAAGTCCGAATTTAAGTACAAAATAGCATAATACTCCAGTAACCATAGAAGTGATGAAAGTACCTATAAATGAAAGTAAAAATGCCTTACTTGCAACAGGTTTTGCCGCTTTCCAATTGGTACCAAATCCTCCGTAAAACATAATGAATATCAATGTTATGGTACAAAGCTGTTCTGCTATTTTATAATCATCAAAACGTATTTTTAAAACTCCATCTGTACCAAATACCATTCCCAAAACAAGAAAAAGCAAAAGAGAGGGAACTCCTACTTTTGTTGAAATTTTACTTACAATTATACAAAGAATAATTATTATAGATGATAATAATATTGAAAAATTCATAAAAATAAAAACCTTATTAAATAGAAGTATATTATTATAATACTATTTTAAAAAAATATAAATATGTTAACAAAAAAATTAATAAATATACTTCTTTTTATAATAAGTTATCATAATATAAATAGGCTTATTTCAAAAACTAACAGATAATCATACTATTTTAATTAGTCTTTTATATTTTATAATCAGGTGTTACTCTAAGCTATGCATACCATAGGCAAGATAAAAATTGTATATTTGGTATATAATAAAAGTAATAAAAAATTTTATATATAATCTTTGTCCAGTATTTTGAAACAAGTATAATAATGTAATTTTTAATAGTCATAATATTTTTTATAATCACACTTTCCGATAATAAAAAGGAATATAAAAGGATATACCAAAAACTATATCATAAAAAAATAATAAAAGAATTTATAATTATTACGAGAATAGAAACGATATAATCACTTCTATATAAAAACAGGAGATATAAAAATTATGAGAGTTACTGAACAAGCCCAATTTAATAGAACAGTTAGTACAATAAAAAGAAACTATAGCGAGATGGAAGCTTCACAAACTAGATTATCTACTGGTCAAAGGGTTCAGTACCCTCACCAGAATGTTACTGCAACTATCAATTCTATATACTATAAAACTAGAATGTCATCAGTAGACAGATATCAGAATAATATAGTTGATGGTAAAGAAAGATTAAGCGTAGCACATGACTCTATGTCAGCAATAACAGAGGCATTAAACAGAGCTAGAGATTTAGCAGTACAGGGAGCAAACAGTACATATGGTGCTGATGACAGAGCAAAAATGGCTATGGAAGTTGAGGAGATGATAGAGAGAATATATGATATATCAAAAACTCAAAGCAAAGGCGAATTTGTATTTTCTGGTACAAGTATAAAAACAGCACCTTTCAGAGCATTTTATGGTCATGATGAAAAAGCAGGACGCTCTATAATAAAATCTGTTATGTATGAAGGTGATGGAAATCCTCAAAACAGAGAAATAGAAAACGGTCAGCTTATAAATGTTGCTACCCCTGGTAATTATGCATTTTGGGGAACTGATATGGAAATAATATCTACAACTGATGCTTCTGCTTATGTAGCTGCTGAAAATCAAGATATTATGATAGATGATATGGTTATTAATATTAAACAAGGTGATAATATAGAAACAATTGTTCAAAGAATAAATGACGCTAACGGCAATGTAAGTGCAAGTATTGGAGATTTAAAAGGCGGACAAAAAGTTATACAGCTAAAAACAGGTACTCCTCATAAAATATTATTACAGGATTTGGCAGGCGGTACTGTTTTACAGGATATAGGTTTGGTAAGAGTAGGAGCGGCTAATACTCCTGAAAATAACTATGAACCTAGTGCTTTGGTAACAGGAAAAAGTGTATTTGAAAGTTTAATATATTTAAGAGACGCTATGCTTAATGATGATGTTAGAGCTATAGGCAGTGAGGCTTTAGGATATATCGACAGTTCTTTAGACAATGTTGCAACTGTTCAGGCTAATGCTTCATCTAAAGTAACAAGACTTGATATGGGTTACACTAGCTTTGAGGATCAAAAATTAGCTATTGAAGAGGCTTTGGCTAAAAATGAAAATATTGATTATGCCGAAGAAATAGTAAATTTCAATATGTGGCAGTATGCTCATAATGCTTCGCTTCAAACAGCTGGAAGATTATTGGGCAGAACATTGATGGACTATTTAAGATAATTAAAATATAAATAAAAAATGCTGACAATTGCAAAAGTTTATTCTTTATTAAAGAAAGTACAAAAAGTATAAAAGGAAATTATTTTATGCCAGAAATAGAATCTAGGATATTAGGAAAAATAGAGGTTTCTGATAATTCATTATATCATCTTAATGGTACTATATTAGCATTTGAAGATTATGATGAGTTCTATCTCGTTAATATGGACGAAGAGGGAACTTTTAAAATACTGCAGTCTAAAGATGATAAAAATGTATGCTTTATACTCATAGACCCATTTTTAGTATTTAAAAATTACGAACCTGATGTTCATGACGATGATATAAAATATTTGGGAATAGAAAATAAAGAGGATTTATACCTTCTTACAATAGTCAGCATTCCAAACAGTGATTTAAAAACTATGAGTGCTAACTTAGTAGCACCTGTAGTTTTTAATATAAAAAATCATAAAGCAAAACAATGTACTGTTTCAGGAGATAAATACACTACCAGACACTCTATTTTATTAGAAGATAACGATTCTTCAGAAAGGAGTTCATAATATGCTCGTACTTTCTAGGAAAATTAATCAAAGCATAGTCATAGGTGACAATATAGAAATAATGCTGGTAGATATAAGAGGCGATCAAATAAAATTAGGAATTAATGCCCCTAAAAATGTAAAAATATTCAGAAAAGAAGTTTATGAAGAGATAGAAAGCCAAAACTTAGAGGCGTCTAAAGAGGCTACAGCTGATAAATTAAATATATTAAGTAATTTTGTTAAAAATAAATTTGGAAATAATAACAAAAAATAATTTTTATTTATCATATTCTAAACTTATTCAATAATTAATTTTTTATTTTTATATTTGAAGTTTTATTCCAAAAGTATTAGAATTTATTTTATACGCTGATAATTTTTAATCTATATTCTTATAATTAATTCAATATAAATTCTACACTATTAAAAAGGATTTATTAGTTTTCCATTTCTTATAAGATTAATAGGCGTCAAAATGATATATGATATTATAAAATTAAATAAAGATATTATAGCTGAAAATATTAAAAGCATATTATAAGTTTCAAGCATTCTATTTATAAAAATATAAACAGAATCTGGAATTTCTAATTTCAAAAATACTTTTATCAGAATTAAAAATGTATTTATAATCAAAGACAATGCAAATATAACAATAATACCCTTCCAAGCATGTGAAATATCAGCAGGACTTAATTCCATATGAGAAGCTATAGAAATAGATAAATACAAAAATATCCAAAATGTTATACTTTTAAAAGGGGCATAAACAGCAAAATTTTTTATTATATTCATAAAAATATTGTATGTATAAATAAATATATTAGAAACACTATAATATATGATAGATAAAATTTCTGAATTAAACATCTGCTTATATTTAAGCTCAGGAACAGTAAATATATTATTTTTAAGTTCTGGAGCTAACAGCATAAAAAGCAAATATACTATCAAAGTACCAATTATAATTGGGGCAACCCCTATAAAGAAGTTACCCATTTGCTGATACCAACTTCTTGAATCATAGCTATGAAGCACGTAGCCTATAGTATCAGATTTACTGTTAAAAAGTTTTATATCATTTATTTTATGTCTGAAAATAATGCAAAATAAGGCATGAGAAAGCTCATGTATAGGAGTACCTATCCAGCCTGTTATATAAACCTCTGTTTTAGAGCCTAATGTTTTGGCAAATATCCTTCTTGTTACCGATGAAAGAACATAAAGTATAAATCCGAATATTATAATACTTCCAAATAACCTAAATAAATCTATTACAGTTTTGGATAAAATAATAACTACAAAATAAATAAAATCTCTTATCATAACTAAATACCAATATTTGCAAATATATCGGAAGAAAACAGTATTTAATTTAATAAACTAAATAACTATATTTTTATATGATATAGGCACTTGAAAAAATAAGGTTTCTACTATAAACTATTATGTAATATTATAAAAAATTGTAAAACTATTACATTATTGAATAATATCTGTTTTTAAGAACATAAAATATAAAAAGTGGAGAAAAAATGAAAAAAATTGTATTTATGCTGTTATTACTGAGTTCTTTTGCATTCGCTATAGATGATATAGTAGATAAAGATAATATGCACAATTTGATAGAAGGAGTAACATCAACAAGATTCGGTTCTGATAGAGTGAGTACAATATATGATTTTGCTCCGCTTATGAACAGCAATACACCTTTAAAATTGGGAGTATCTATATTAGATTTATCACATATAGTCGATAACAGTTACACAAATCAGGACGGAAAAAGAAAACTAGCGTTTCTGCCTAAAGCATTTGTCGGCTTAAGTTACGGAATGTTTGCTTTCGGATACCAGTTTAATTTATATAATGATCTTACAGATAAAAACAGACCTATTGCTCATAGCCATTCCTTTTCATTTGGATTTGCAAATGAAAGATACAGACTCTCTCTTCCTATATCATTTTCTTTTGGAGATAAAAACTATTATGGAGGAAAAGTATCTATAAGTACAACTCCGAAATTTAGTTTTATGTTCAGAGGCGGCTTATTAGATGAGTTTACAATATCTCTTCATTATGGTATTCAATTATCTTCAGTTACAAATACTACTGTAACAGGAACTAATATAGCACCTATGGTCATAGGTGGTTCTTTATATGGTAATATTATGCTTACAAGATTTGATAATTTCCCAGTACAGATAAGTATGCCTTTAAAAGTAGCATTTTACTATGGTATAGGAGCCAGATGGGCTAGTATAGATGCTGGATATGCTGAAGATGCTTTAAACAATTATTTATATGATGATAATGGTGAACGTGCCACTGACAGTATGAGATTCTATGTATTAGTGCCTGCCAAATTTGAAACAAAACTTGGTGCTTTTTATGCATATATTATGCCTAGGCTGATGTTTGAAGGAAATATATTCAAAACAGACGGATATTATAATATGCATTATGGTATAGAGGGTGAAATGAGAATGACACTTATAGAAAATCTCACATTTGGTCTTACCGCATATGCTGAAGGTCAAGGAATAATGAGAAAAAGTACTGACTTTGAAATTAATAATGCATTCGGAGGCGGTATAGATGTATGGGGAATTTGGAGATACTAAAAATACTTATAAAGTAATTATATAATGATAAACAATTTTTCTAAATCAAAAATAATAGCTGCTGTAGGTTATTTATCTAAGAAATATACCAGACATAATTAATATATTCTTTCTATAGTCTATAGAATAATAATTAATTTTTAATTTTATTTTAAAGGATATAATTATGTCTAATAATAATGATTTACCAGAAATTTTTGAAACATTTACAGAAGCACGCAAAAAAGGCTTTCTTACTATGAAAGAAGAAAAAGATAAAGGAAGAAAAGTAGTAGGAACATTTTGTACATATACACCTAAAGAAGTAATATATGCTGCTGATGCCATAAGTGTATCATTATGCTCTACCAATGATGAGACTATACCTGAAGCTGAAAAGTATCTGCCTAAAAATTTATGTCCGCTAATAAAATCAAGCTACGGATTTGCTGTCAGCGATAAATGCCCTTATATGTATTTTTCTGATATTATAATAGGAGAAACAACTTGCGACGGTAAAAAGAAAATGTACGAGCTTTTAGGTGAAATAAAAGATACTCATATTATGCAGCTCCCGCATTCTCAAAATAAATTATCATTAGAAATTTGGAAAAATGAGATAAAAGAACTTATAAAAAGATTGGAAGAAAAATTTAATATAAAAATTACAGAAGAAAAATTAAGAGAAGCAATAAAATCATGCAATGAAGAGAGAAAAATAATAAAAGAGTTTTTTGATTTAGGAAAATTAGTACCATCCCCTATTAAAGGAAGTGAAATGCATGAAGCTTTGCAGTCATCTAATTATAAATTTGATAGAAAACTTTATGTAAAAGAAATAAAAAAATTAATAGATAATTTAAAAGAAAAATATAATAACGGAGAATATCCTTTTGATGAAAATACTCCTAGAATTTTGATAACAGGCTGTCCTACAGGAGGACTTGTTGAAAAAATAATAAAGCAAATAGAAGAAGCAGGTGCAAGTGTAGTATGCTTTGAAAACTGTGTGGGGACAAAAAGTTTTGAAATGCTTATTGATGAAGAAAATAAGGATACAATAGAAGCTATAGCAGATAGATACTTAAATATTCCATGCTCTGTGATGACGCCTAATAATGAAAGAATAAAGAGAATAAAACAATATATAGATGAATATAAAATAGACGGTGTTGTAGATGTTACTCTTACAGCATGCCATACATATGCTGTAGAAACTGAAAAAGTAAGAAGAGCTACAGAAGAGCTAGGAAAATCATATCTGCAGATAGAAACTAATTACTCAAATAGTGATGCTCCTCAGCTAAGAACTAGATTAGAAGCATTTGTTGAAATGTTATAAATTATTTGTATATTTTGATTGACAAACAAAGTTATTTTGATTATAATTTTAATTATGATTACTGATTTTGCTATAAACAAATTGATAGTAGCCATTTCTTACCTATCCAATAAATATACAAAACATACATTATAATCTTTTAATTCTATAGGATATAGAATCCATTTCTATTTTTATAAACAAATATATTTAGGGAGTAATAATATGTCTAACAACAATTTACCAGAAATTTTTGAAACATTTGCTGATGCACGCAAAAAAGGCTTTCTTACTATGAAAGCTGAAAAGGACAAAGGAAAAAATGTAGTAGGTATTTTTTGTACTTATACGCCTAGAGAAATAATATATGCTGCTGATGCTTTAAGCGTATCATTATGTTCTACAAGCGAAGAGACTATACCTGAAGCAGAAAAACATCTGCCTAAAAATTTATGCCCTCTAATAAAATCGAGTTATGGATTTGCTATTACAGATAAATGTCCTTATATGTATTTTTCTGATTTAATAGTAGGGGAAACTACCTGCGACGGTAAAAAGAAAATGTATGAACTTTTAGGAGAGGTAAAAGATACTCATGTTATGCAGCTGCCTCATACAAGAAACAGCTATTCTTTTGAACTTTGGAAAAATGAAATAAAAGAACTTATTAAAAAACTAGAAGAAAAGTTTAATGTAGAAATAACAGAAGAAAAATTGAAAGATGCTATAAAATTATGCAATGAAGAGAGAAATGTTATGAAAGAATTTTTCTCGCTTGCAAAATTAGTACCTTCCCCAGTTAAAGGAACTGAAATGCATGATGTTATGAACTCTTCTAATTTTAAATTTGATAAAAAAGAATTCTTTGAAGAAATAAGAAAAACTACACAAAATATGAAAGAAAGATATGATAAAGGCGAAACTCCTTTTAATGAAGATACTCCTAGAATACTTATCACAGGCTGCCCTACTGGAGGTGTTGTTGATAAAGTAATAAAACAAATAGAAGAAATTGGTGGAAGTGTTGTATGTATTGAAAACTGTGTGGGAACTAAAAACTTTGAAATGCTTGTTGATGAAGAAAATAAAGACCCTATAGAAGCTATAGCAGAAAGATACATAAATATACCTTGTTCTATTATGACTCCTAATGACGGAAGAATGGAGAGAATAAAACAGTATATAGAAGATTATAAAGTTGACGGTGTTGTAGATGTTACGCTTACAGCATGCCACACATATGCAATAGAAACTGAAAAAGTAAGAAGGACAGTAGAAGGATTAGGAAAATCATATTTGGCAATAGAAACTAACTACTCAAACAGCGATGCTCCTCAGTTAAGAACTAGATTAGAAGCGTTTGTTGAAATGCTTTGATGATATTAAAAAATATTTAAATAATATTAAATAATAATAAAATAATAATAAAAAAAACATTTTTTAATAGGTAAACTAGTATTAATTAATATACTAGTTTACCTAGAATAAAAAATTATCGGATACTTTTATGATTTATTTTGATAATGCGGCAACTACATTAAAAAAGCCTGATACCGTTGCAAAAGCAGTTTTTAAAGCTATAAATAGTTTTGCTAATGCATCAAGAGGCTCTTATGAAGCATCATTAAGCAGCGAAAGAATAATACTTGAAACAAGAGAAAGAATAGTAAAACTTTTTAATGGATACACTCCAAACTATACAGTGTTTACAAGTAATTCTACAGAAGCATTAAATACCGCAATTAAAGGTATAATACAAAATCATAAAGATACTCATATTATAACAACATCATTAGAACATAACAGCGTTTTAAGACCTCTCTATGAAATGCAGGAACTTGGTACGGAACTTACGATAATAAATACCAATATCAAAGGTGAGATAAATTATAATGATATAGAAAAAAATATAAAACAAAATACAAAAGCAATTATATGTACTCATGCCTCTAATGTTATAGGCGATGTTTTGGATATAGATTTTATAGGCAGTTTATGTAAAAAACATAATATACTTTTTATACTGGATGCTTCTCAAAGTGCAGGAAGTATAGATATAGATATGAAAAAAAGTAATATTGATATTGTATGCTTTACTGGTCATAAAGGGCTTATGGGACCTCAAGGAACTGGAGGGCTATGTATAAAAAAAGGTATAGATATAAAACCGTTAAAAACTGGAGGCTCTGGCATTAAAACTTATTCAAAAACTCAGCATGAAAACATGCCAGTAAGACTTGAAGCAGGTACTTTAAATAGTCATTCTATAGCGGGACTTAATGCTGCATTAAAGTTTATAGAAGAAGAAGGCATAGAAAAAATAAGAAATCATGAAAGACAATTAGCAAAATATTTTTATGATGAAATAAAAAATATAGAAAATATAAAGTTCTATGGTAATTATAATACTGATAAAAGAACATCAATAGTATCTTTAAATATTGCAGATATTGATTCTGCCAAAATATCTGATATACTTTCCTCTAAATACGATATAGCCACTAGGTCTGGAGGACATTGTGCCCCACTTATGCATACTTCTCTTAATACTGTTAATCAGGGGATTGTAAGATTCAGTTTTTCTTACTTTAATACAATAGAAGAAATAGAAAATGGAGTTAATGCTGTAAAAGAAATAAGCAGGCGTTTTTAAATTTGTAATAAAAAATATTAATAAATGATAAATAAAATATAAAGGAAAAATAAAATGTATTATATTGGTATAGATATAGGATCAACTGCTTCAAAAGTGGCGGTTTTTGACGATGAAAAAAATGATTTGACAGAATTATTTATGATTCCTACAGGCTGGTCTGGAGTAGAGGCTGCTTCAAAAATATTAGAAATGCTTAAAGAAAAAAATATAAATAAAGAGAATTCATATTTTACAGGTACAGGTTACGGAAGAGTATCAATAGAATATGCAAATAAAACTATAACTGAAATTACTTGTCATGCCAAAGGTGCTAATTTTTTATTCAATAATTTAAACGGAACTTTAATTGATATAGGCGGACAGGATACAAAAATAATAAGCATAAAAAATGGAAAAGTTGATAATTTTATTATGAATGATAAATGCTCAGCTGGTACTGGAAGATTCATAGAATTAATGGCAAACTCTTTGGGCTGTTCTATACCTGCCCTTCTTGAAGAGGCTGAAAAATGTAATGATACTGATGTTGTTATAAGCTCTATGTGTACAGTATTTGCAGAAACAGAAGTTATAAGCCTTAAAGCAAGCGGAAAACAAAAAAATGAAATAGCATATGCAATAGTAAACTCTGTTGCAAATAAAGTTGCTTCTCTTTGTGGAAAGTTTAAAGATGATACGTACTTCCTTACTGGGGGATTATGTGTATTTGATTATTTAATAAAAACTTTAGAGAAAACATTAGGCGGAAAAGTTATTACAGACAGCAGAGGACAATATGCAGGTGCTATAGGGGCTGCTATTATTGGTTTTGAGAAAAATGCCTCTAATAAAAATAAAATAAAACAAAACTCTTCAAACATAAAAAACAATGAAAAAAAAGAAGAGATAAAAGACAAAAGATTAATAATAACTTTTAATACCACAACAGATGTTATGAGGGCTGAAAAATCATTTAAAAATGTTATGTCAGAAACTAATGAGCCTCTTGGAAAAATAATATCAATACCAAGCGAAATATCAGCAGGATGCGGAATGTCTTGGGAAAGTGAAATACATTTAAAAGATAAATTAACTAATATATTAAAAGAAAATGATATAGAATATGACAATTTTTATGAAATATATAAATAGTTCTATTAAATCATTTTTATATTTTTCTTATTAATAATAGATATATAAATATAAAACTTTTTTATATAGCAGTTGAATATAACTGATTATAAGTTTTTTTATATGTTTAGTATATACCTAAACAAATATAGTTTGTCAAAAAATTAATTTTTTTAATTTGAAATATTTGCAGGGCTTTGCCCACCACTCTGTGTGCCCCACTTCTTTTGTGACGCTGTCCGCCTTTGGTGTGCCACAAAAAAGTAAAAAGGCTACATTTTATGCTGAATTTAGCAATTTATCCTACATATAAAACATAATTAGTACGATTTTATAATAATTTCAATACTTGTACTTTCTCGAAGTGTATCCGAGCTTGTCTAGGATATAAGGTTATTTTGGCGAAGCCCGCAGAGCAAAGGCTGGAAAATAACAACAAAAAAATTAACAAACTTAAAAGTTTTCAGTATATACCTAAACAACTATAATTTGTAAAAATAGTTCTATTATTTTTTAATCATAAATTATTGCAATATTACAAAAACAGTATATAGTATTACTTAAAAAAGTAACATTTAAATTTTATTTATGGGTAAAAATTATGAATAATACAAAAAAAGTAAATTTATCTGGAAGACATTTTATCAATTTAGAAGATTTCACACCTCAAGAGTTATCAGCATTAATTGATTATACTTTTGATCTTAAAGCAAAAATAAAAAATAATGAAGAAATGAATATAATGAAAAATAAAACTATGGTAATGTATTTTTCAAAACCTAGTTTAAGAACACGTTTAAGTTTTGAAATAGGAATGAAAAAATTAGGCGGAGATGCTTTTGTATTAAAACAAGATGAAATTATACTTGGAGAGAGAGAAAGCATTGAAGACAGTTCAAATGTTATTTCAAGATACTGTGATTTGATTATGATAAGAACGTTTGCTCACAGCGATGTAGAAGATTTTGCTAAATATTCAAAAGTACCTGTTATAAATGCATTGACAGACCTTTCGCACCCTTGCCAAATTATGGGGGATTTATTTACCATAAAAGAACATTTCGGAAAGCTAAAAGGATTAACTCTTTCATTTATAGGAGACGGTAATAATGTATGCAATAGTCTTTTAATAGGCTGTTCTATGCTTGGGCTTAATATAAAAGTAGCAACTCCTAAAGGCTATGAACCTGATTCAAAAATAACAGAACTAGCCAAAAATTATGCAAAAGAAAATGGATGCACTGTTGATATTATGAATGATGTAAAAAAAGCAGTAGAAAACTCTAATATAGTGTATACTGATGTATGGGCTTCTATGGGAAAAGAAAAAGAAAAGGAAAAGAGATTTAATGATTTTAAAGGTTTTACACTCACTAAAGAATTATTTTCTCTTGCAAATAAAAATGCTATAGCCCTTCATTGTCTTCCTGCTCATAAGGGTGAAGAGATAAATGAAGATATATTTAAGATAAACTCTGAATATATTTATACTGAAGCAGAAAACAGAATGCATGCCCAAATGGCTATAATGAGCAGCATAATAAAAGAATAATAAAAAATAATAATAGAAATATTGTAATTTAAACAATTTTATAAATATTTTATTTAATTAAAAAAAGGAAATTCACTATGAAAAAGAAATTAGTACTAGCCTATTCAGGCGGATTAGACACTACAGTTATTATACCATGGCTTAAAGAAAATTATGACTATGATATCATTGCTGCATGTGTGGATGTAGGTCAGGGAACAGAAACAGACGGACTAGAAGAGAAAGCTATAAAAACAGGAGCTTCAAAATATTATCTAGTAAAATGCGAAGATGAATTCGTTACAGATTATATTTACCCTATATTAAAAGCTGATGCAGTTTATGAAGATAAATATCTTTTAGGTACTTCAGCAGCACGTCCTTTAATAGCAAAAAAACTTGTTGAAATAGCATTGAAGGAAGGAGCTTCTGCTATAGCACATGGAGCTACAGGAAAAGGAAATGACCAAGTAAGATTCGAATTAACAGTAAAAGCATTAGCACCTAATCTTGAAATAATAGCCCCTTGGAGAATATGGGATATATCATCACGTGAAGATGAAATAAAGTATTTGGAAGAAAGAAATATACCAGTACCTATGAAAAAAGATGATTCTTATTCCAGAGATAAAAACCTTTGGCATTTATCACATGAGGGTTTAGAGCTAGAAGATCCTGCTAATATGCCTAATTACGAAAAACTTTTGAAATTATCAAATACTATTGAAAATGCTCCTAATGAGGCACAATTTGTAGAATTAGAGTTTGAAAAAGGAATACCTATTAAAGCAGATGGTAAAGAGTTTTCACCTTCAGATTTGGTAAAATACTTAAATGAAATAGGCGGAAAACATGCAGTAGGTATAGTTGATTTGGTAGAAAACCGTGTAGTAGGTATAAAATCAAGAGGTGTTTACGAAACTCCGGGCGGAACTATTCTTTATGCAGCACATAGAGAGCTTGAACATCTATGTTTAGACAGAGAAACTTTATCATTCAAAGCTATAGTTGCAAATAAATTAACAGACCTTGTATACAGCGGAAGATGGTTTACTCCTCTTCGTGAGGCTTTGAGTGCTTTTGTTGATAAAACTCAGGAAACTGTAACTGGAAAAGTAAAATTAAAACTATATAAAGGAAATATTATACCTGCAGGAGCTTCTTCTCCTTATTCTCTTTATAATCAGAGTTTGGCTAGCTTTACCACAGGCGAATTATACAATCACAAAGATGCTGAAGGCTTTATAACATTATACGGACTTCCTTTGAAAGTTAATGCCTTAATGAAAGAACAAAATAAAATAAATGAGGTTAAATAATTAATTTATGAAAGAAAAATTATGGGGGGGACGTTTTTCAAAAGCTCTTAATAAAGAAGCTAATGATTTTAATTCATCATTATCTTTTGACTGTAAGATGTATAAAGAGGATATATTAGGAAGCATAGCACATGCAAAAATGCTTGGCGAATGTTCTATTATACCTCTTGATGAAAGCGTAACTATAATAAACGGCTTAAAACAAATTTTAGAAGAAATAGAAAATAATAAACTTCAATTCGATTTTGAACTTGAAGATATACATACTCAAATAGAGAAATGGCTTATAGAAAAAGTAGGCGAAGTTGGTAAAAAAGTACATACTGGAAGAAGCAGAAATGATCAGGTAGCCCTTGACCTTAGAATGTATTTAAAAAACGAAACAGAAAATATAAAATCTCTTTTACTAAATTTAATTTCTGTTTTAATAAGCATTCAAAAAGAAAATACAAAAACATATATGAGTGGCTATACTCATCTTCAAAGAGCACAGGTTATTACATTTGCACATTATTTAGGGGCTTATGTAGAGATGTTTAAAAGAGATTTTGAAAGATTAAATGACGCTTATAAACGTATAGATGTAATGCCTCTTGGAGCTGGTGCTTTGGCATGTTCCACTTACAATATAGACAATAAAAAAACTGCTGAAACATTAAACTTCAAAAATGTAATGCTTAACTCTTTGGACGCTGTATCTGACAGAGATTTTGTTATTGAAACTGAAGCTGATTTATCAATAATTATGATGCATTTAAGCCGATTTTCTGAAGAGCTTATTTTATATTCCACTTCTGAGTTTAAGTTTATAGAGTTTGATGATGAGTTTACAACAGGTTCAAGCCTTATGCCTCAAAAGAAAAACCCAGATATACTTGAACTTATTCGTGGAAAAACTGGAAGAGTATATGGAAACTTATTTTCTATATTAACAGTAATGAAATCTCTTCCTTTGGCATACAATAAAGATATGCAGGAGGATAAAGAGGGAATATTTGACTCTTTAAAAAATGTTGAAAACTGTTTATCTATACTTCCTAATGTATTAAAAACTATGAAGATTAATAAAGAAAATATGCTTAACTCTGTTAATGAAGGATTTTTGAATGCTACAGAGGTCGCTGATTATCTTGTAAGAAAAGGTATTCCTTTCAGAGATGCTCATGGCATATCTGGAAGGCTTGTTGTATACTGCATTAATAATAATAAAAATCTTTCTTCTCTAAGTATAGAAGAATATAAAAAAGAATGCAGCCTATTTGAAGATGATATATATTCTTTTATAACTCCAGAGGCACAGATTGCTAATAAAACTATGTTGGGAAGCCCTAATGAAAATGCTGTTTTAGAAGTGATAAAAATTAATGAAAATTGGCTTGATAATAATAAAATGAGCTAAAAAAATTAATTGTATCAAAAAAAGAGTGCTTAAAAAAAGCACTCTTTTTTGTTATTTATTTACAAAATTTATTAGACTTGTTTTAAAACTAAATTTATTAATATTTATAAATTTTTAATCTAATATTTTTTATTATAGTTGGGGCTTTGCCCCAAACCCCAGTTCTTTTATTGATATAAAAGAACCAAAAGAACTGCATTTTGTAGTTCAAATATATAATTTATACAATATATAAAACATAATTAGTACGATTTAATAATAATTTCAATACTTGCACTTTCGCGAAGCGTATCCGAGCTTATTGAGGATATAAGCTTCTTTGACGCTGTCCGCCTCGCTCTGCGTACCGTAGGTGTGGCACAAAGAAGCAAAAAGACTGCATTTTTTACTAAAATATAGTTATTGTAATACATTTTTAACATATTTTATTAATACTAAATAATACTTCATATTATTTATAAATTATAATTACATTTATAAATAACTAAAATTTGACAAATTATACTTGTTTAGGTATATTACAAAATTTATTCTACAAATGTTATTTCTTTATCATAAGGGAAACTAAATGACATTCCGTATATTGTAAATGTCAAAGTTGTTGCAGCAGTACATTTGAAACTTTTACTTTTTACGGCATTAAATGCTGTAGTAAATACATCTAAATATTTGGCATTAAAATTAATATTAATTTCTTTAGACTTATTTGCAGGTATTGTTAAATTTTCTACAGAACTTGCTGTTGCAAATGTTTTACCAGATGTATTAACTAAATCTATCTGAACTTTGTCTATTGGAACTTCAAGCGGGAGATTATTTTTTATTTCTAAAAGAGTAGTTAAAGTCATATCTGTTAATTTAACTTCAGAAATAGAGGCTTTTTTTATTTTTATATCTGGTTTATGCTCCTCTATATAACTTCTTGTAATTTCTGTTGCTGACTTTTGTAATGTTTCACAAGACAATACAAAAAACATTATACTAAATATTAATGCAAAATATAGTGTGTTTTTTAACATGTATTATACCTTTTATATATTATATTTAATAATAACAGATATAAATATAAATAGTAATATTTTTAAGAATGATATAAATGTTTGATAATATCAAGTATATCGATATTTTTTTTCTTATTTGATAAATTTATTGGTATTAAAGAAAATAGATATAATTTACCGCTTATAAATTGTACATTAAAAACAGATTTTTTATGATATATAAAATTATGTATAAATGCTGATAATTCTTTATTATGTATTGTAATATTTAAAACTATATCATCTAAATTCATAGCTTTTATAGAAAAGTCTTCGCATTCAATATTGGTAAAAACCTTTTCTGTTATACTTATTAAATCTGCTTTAACATTTTTTACTTTAATTTTTAGAGGATAATTATTTTTTATATTTAATACAGCTTTTAAATATGTATAGTCCCATTCAAATTTAATTAATTCTATATTTTTTAAGCTAAATTTCATATATATGCTCTAATTATTATTTCAATAAGATTAACATATAATATATTATTTTCAATATATACCTAATACAGTTTGTCAAAATATTTTCAAGGCTTCACTACCGTACCGCACCCTACTTCTTTTGTGACGCTGTCCGCCTTTGGTGTGCCACAAAAAAGCAAAAAGGCTACATTTTATGCTGAATTTAGCAATTTATCCTACATATAAAACATAATTAGTACGATTTTATAATAATTTCAATACTTGTACTTTCTCGAAGTGTATCCGAGCTTGTCGAGGATATAAGGTTATTTTGGCGAAGCCCGCAGAGCAAAGGCTGGAAAATAACAACAAAAAAATTAACAAACTTAAAAATTTTCAGTATAATCCTTATTTGATGTAAAGATATAAAATATATTGACTTATTAATTTTTTTCATGTAACCTATTACAGTAATATAATAGGTTTGGAGTATTATATATGAATATTTTAAAAAATTATAAGTTTTCATTTATATTGATTTTTTCAATGATATTAGGTACAGTTATAGGGGCAGTGTTTGGAGAAAAAGCAGCTGTACTTCAGCCTATAGCAGATGTATTTTTAAATCTGCTATACTGCTGTGTTGTACCTATGATATTTGTTTCATTAGTGTATTCCATATCAAATATGGAAAATACAAACAAATTAGGAAAAGTGCTATCTGTTATGCTTATCATTTTTTTATTAGCAGAGATAATAGCCTCAATTTATATGCTAATAATAACTATAATCTTTAACCCTGCAGAAGGTTATAATATAGTGATGAATGAAACTGTAAATAATATTAAAAGCAATTCAAATATATTATCTATGTTTACTGTGAGTGATTTCAATCTTTTATGGTCAAGACAAAATTTAATGGCATTAATAGTATTTGCTATGTTTGTTGGAATTGCTGCAGTTAAATCAGGAGATACTGCTAAACCTGTAATAAAATTATTTGGTTCTTTAACTGTGATTATATCTAAAGTAGTTTCATATGTTATGTATTTAGCTCCTATAGGACTAGGTGCTTTTTTTGCTGTTTTGGTAGGACAAAATGGTGCTGCATTATCAGGACCTTTATCTAGGGCTTTGATAATATACTTTATAGCTGCTATTGTATTTTATTTTTTATCAAATACAATATTTGCATATCTTGGGGCTGGAATAAAAGGAGTAAAACTATTTTGGAAATATATTATACCTCCTTCTTTAGTGTCACTTGGAACCTGCTCATCAGCAGCTACAATACCTACCAATTTGATAGCTGGAAAAAATATAGGAATACCAGATGATATTAATGACTTAACTATACCTATGGGATGCAATCTTCATAAATCTGGAGCTGCATTGATAACTGTACTAAAAATTACTTTTATGTGCAGCATGTTTAATGTTAATATATTAGAGCCTCAAAATATTATTACTGCCGTATTAGTATCGGTGCTTGCTGCTTCTGTTATGGGAGCAATACCTGCAGGAGGATATGTAGGAGAGATTTTTATAATATCAGCATTCAATTTCCCACAGGAGGCTATACCTATAATGGTATTAATAGGAACAATAACAGACGCACCAGCTACTACAATAAATGCCACTAATGATGTAGGAGTTGGAATGATTATGGCTAGAATATTTAAAGGAAAAAATTGGCTAAAACAATATTAAATAAATTTTAAAATAATAAAGGAAATAAAAAATGGAAATAATAAAATACGAAAAGAAATATATTAAAGAAGCATTAAATATATGGAATGAAATAATAAAAGAAGGAATATATTTTCCTCAAATAGAAACTCTTCAAAATGAAGAAGAGGCTCATAAATACTTTAGTTCACAGGATTATACTGCTATTGCATATGAAGATGATAAAATCTACGGAGTTTATATACTTCACCCAAATAATATAGGAAGATGCGGACATATATCTAATGCCTCATATGCTGTAAGTAAAGATGCAAGGGGTAAAGGTATAGGAGAGGCTTTAGTAAGAGATTCTATAAAAAAAGGTGCTGAGCTTGGATATAAAATACTACAGTTTAATGCCGTTGTAATATCCAATAATGCAGCTCATAAATTATATGAAAAGATTGGATTTAATAAAATAGGAATAGTAAAAAAAGGATATCTTAATAAAAATAATGAATATGAAGATATTGTACTTTATTATATAGATTTATAATTTATTATTAATAAAAAAGGATAACATTTTATGGATTTTAAAAAAGTAAAAATAGAAATATATATACCAGAAGAATATACTGATAAATTAAGAGAGGCTTTAAATAATATAGGAGCTTTAGGTGTTGGCAACTATGATAATGTTATGTCTGTAACAAAAATTACTGGGTATTGGCGTCCTCTTAAAGGAGCTAATCCTTTTGACGGAGAAGTTGATAAAATATCAAAAGCTCCTGAAGATAAGGTGGAGTTTTCAACTGATATAAAAAATGTGGAAAATATTATTAAGGTTATGAAAGAAGTTCACCCATATGAAGAGCCAGTAATGAATATAATACCATTAATTAATGATAGATTTGATATTGGATTAAATTATTAATATTAAAAAAATGCAATAAAAAAACAAGAGCCTATAATTATATAAACTCTTGTTTTTATATTCACAAATTAATTAATTTTATGCCTGTTTAACTTCTGAAAGATCTTTTACAGAATTTACTCTCTCATTAGTAATAGCTTTAGTAGGACATTTAGCTATACTTTCATTTGTAATAGAATAATCATCATAATTAACTATAGCAAGATAATTATCTATTTTCATACCGCCCTCTTTAGTAGCTTTAACACAGATACTGCATCCTATACAAGCTCTATCACATGCCTTTTTAGCAATAGGACCTTTATCTTTTGACTTACAATATACATGGAATTCTTGAGAAACAGGGTGTATTTCTATAAGTTTTTGAGGACAAGCCTTAACACATGCATTACATGATACACATTTATCTTCAACAATAACAGGCATTCCAGTCTTTTCATCTTTAATAATAGCACCAAACTCGCATGCCTTCATACAATCATAAAAACCAACACAGCCATAAGAACAGTTCTTATTTCCTCCAGCCATAACAGCAGAAACACAAGTATCAGCACCATTATATACTTTATCAGATTTGGCTATACCATTATGTCCATGACAGAAAATATAAGCTCTTGTTCTTTCTTTTTGAGGAGGTGCTACTTTACCCAAAAAGTCTGCAACTTTAGCTGCAGTATTAGCTCCTCCAACAGAACAGCCATCTACAGGAGCTTTGTCATCAACTAAAGCCTTAGCAAACTGAGCACAGCCCGGAAAACCGCATCCTCCGCAGTTAGCACCCGGAAGCATTTCGGTTAATTGAGTAACTCTCTCATCAACTTCAACTTTAAAAATTTTAGAAGAAAATATCAATAAAACAGCCAATATCAAAGCAATTAAGCCTGAAGATATTGAAGCTACTAAAACAGATGTCATCATTTTTATTATCCTTTTAAATAACTTCTAACACACTAATAATAATCATATCTTGATTATACCAGAAAAACCATAGAATATAAGAGCAAGTATTCCTGCAGTTATGAAAGGCATAGCAGGTCCTCTGAATGCCTGAGGTATATCAGCAGTAGATAAACGCTCTCTTATGCTAGCCATTATAACTAATGCCAATGTAAATCCTACTCCTGCTCCCAAAGCAAATACTATATTCTGTATAAAATTATATTTGTATAATACACCAAATAAAGCCAAACCTAATACACAGCAGTTAGTAGTTATAAGAGGCAAATAAATACCTAAAGATAAATACAAACTTTCACTAGTTTTTCTAACAACCATTTCAACGAACTGAACCAAAGCTGCTATAACTATAATAAATAATATAGTTTGAAGAAATTCAATTTTAAAAGGAACTAATATATAGTATTGAATCATCCAGCTTACAGCGGCAGTAAGTACGAGTACAAAAGTAACAGCAATACCCATACTTATTGCAGAATCTAATTTATTTGATACTCCCAAGAAAGGACATATACCCAAAAATTTAGTTAGTACGAAATTATTAACTAATACAGTAGCAACAAAAAGTAAAATTAAATTAACCATTAGCTTTTCCTCCTCTAGCATCTATAGCCCTTTTTATAGCAATTAAAGTACCCAAAGTAAAGAAAGCACCAGGAGCCATAATCATAACAACCCAAGGAGTTGTAATTTCGTTATAGGCATTCAAAGCAAAAGGCATAGCAGATTCTACAAAACCTCTTATGCTTCCTACTATATCAAAACCAAGCCAAGTACCATTTCCTAATATCTCTCTAACAGATGCAAGAAGTGTCAAAGCAAAGAAGAAACCTACACCGTTGCCTAAAGCGTCAAATATACTAGGTATAATACCGTTTTTATTTGCAAAAGCCTCAGCTCTTCCTAATATAATACAATTTACAACTATAAGAGGAATATAAGGACCTAAAGCTAAAGACAAAGTATAAAACTTAGCTTTCATAACTATATCAGTTAAAGTAACAAAAGCTGCTATAACTACAATGTATCCCATAATTCTAACTTCATTAGCATAAATCTTTTTTATAAGTGAAATTAAAGCAGATGAGCATACTAATACAAAGATAGTAGCTGCTGACATACCTATAGCATTCATAACACTGCTGGTTACTGCTAAACTGGGACACATACCAAGAACCTGAACGAAGGTTGGGTTATTTTTCCATACACCTTCCATAAATACTTGAGAATTTTTCATAATAATTTAACCTTGATTTAATTAAGATTATACACTTATATATTATATCATAAACTGCAAGATTTTTCAAGTAATATCATAAATATATACACATTATAGGTACTTTTTATTAATGATAACCTATTTTAACTTAAAAAATGATACTGCTTCCTCTAAATTTATGGATAATTCTTCAAGTTCCTTAGAAATTTCACTTACATCTTCTGCCAATTTGGTATTACTTTTTGAACTTTTTTCTATGTCGCTTATATGCATACTTATAGAATCTATGCCTTCTTTTTGAAGTTTTAAAGCCTCAGTAAAATTAGATAAAAGTGAATATGTTTTTTCTATTTTCTCTTTCATATCATAAAATAATTCTTTTGATTTATTAGCAGACTGTGCAGCAAGTTCTATACGTTTCTGACTTTCTTCTATAAGAGAAGATATATCTTTAACTGAACCTGATGTATTTTGGGCTAAATTTCTAACCTCATTAGCAACTACTGAAAATCCTCTACCATTATCACCAGCACGTGCTGCCTCTACTGAAGCATTTAATGCTAATATATTAGTCTGAAAAGCTATATGTTCTATAACTTTAGTAATATCTTTTATTTTATTACTTACTTCACTTACTGAATTAGAATTATCTGCTGCCTCGCTTATACTGTTATCAGCCATATCTATATAAGCATTAGCTTCTTTCATTATATCTATAAGTTCATTAGCATAATTTGCCGTCTCTGATACAGAATTGCCTATATTATTAGTAATATCAAAAGCAGTATGCATCTTATCAAAATTATTTTCTGTTTCACTATGAAGTTTATCATTTTTTGAAGATATCTCTCCAGCCCTATTTTTTGCCTCTGCAGAAATAACATTTACTACATTAACTGCATCTGTAAGTGCCTCTTTCATATTATAAAAACTGCACATCAAATTACCTATCTCATCTCTTCTAGTACCGCAGGTAACATCACTATTTATTATATAACCATTTGATATATTATCCGCCTCTTTTACAACAATATTTAAAGGTTTTATTATTGATTTTGCTATTAATCTTCCTATTATACAAATTATAAAAGACATAATCAAAGCTATAACTATAACTATTTTTGTAAGTCTATTTTTATCACCGTAAATTTCATCTTGACTGTAGCTTACTATCAAATACCAAGGTGTATTATTTATAGGATTAAATAAAGATATCTCTGACACATTATTATCATCTACATATTCTAAAATACCTTCTTTATTATCCAAAACATACTGAAAAAATTCATCCTCTCTTTCTCTTATAGTTTCTGGTTTTCTCTCATAGGCTGATGTTCCTATTATATTACTTTCATATATGTAGAGTTTATTTGTATCATTATGTGCTATTATATTTTTATTTTTATCTATAATAGCTATAGAACCTGTACTTCCCAACTGACTTGGCATAATATAATCTGCTATAAACTTCATCCAATTAATAGAACTATTTAATACACCTACTACATTACCATTCTCATCTTTAACACCTTTCCATATAACACATATAGCATTAAGAGGATTAGCTGAAGAAGGCTGTATCAAATCTCTTCCTGCAAAATCATAGCCTGTTTCTTTAAATCTAGTCCAGTCTGATGAGTTAGCTCCGTAATTAATATGCAGAAGTTTACCTCCTATAGAATCAAGTATTATATTGGCATTAAAGTTTACTAATGAATAATTATAAAAAACTTCTGTATCTGCTACTTCTCTTGTAAACTCTTTCAAAGAAGCTTCAGCTGCAAGTTTATTTTCTTCTGTAGGATTAACTAAATATCTTGATAAATTAGGATCTTTAGAGTATAAATCCATAACAAGTCTCTTTTCTGAAAAATATAAATCAATCATATCTGAATACGACTTAGCAGCAACTCTTAATCCCTTTATAGCAGTATCTTCTATAGACTTGGAACTTACTATTGTAATTATAAGCACTATAACAAACATACATAATATAAAAGTAATTGAAATTATAAAAGGTATTCTAAATGAAAGATTATTTATTTTCATAATATACAAACCACATAAAAAATAAACTAAAAAAAATTTAGATATTTTTTAAAAAACTAATTTTTTTTCATATATTATAATATAATATAAAAATTACAAAAAATCAAATAATTAAAATAATATTTTTATTTTAATAAGGAAAAATTACATTATAAATAATTTAATCTAATAAAAAATTAATTTAATATAATAATTAATCACAAATAGTTTATTAACTATACTCTAAATTTAAAAAAGCTTGTGTGGGAGTTATAATTTCTAATAGACTTGTTTCAAAACTACTTGACAAGATTATATATAAAATTTTTATAATTTATAAATTATAAAAGCAATGTTTTATATGTTGTATCATTTATCATTCTAGTATATAAATATGCAGTCTTTCACTGAAGGTGTACAGCGTATGCTTCTTTGTGCCAACAAAAGAAGTGGGGGGGTTACGTAGTAAGCAGAGCGGTGCACGACTGTGTGCTTCGCAGGGCTAGTACCCACAAAATTATAAAAAATTAGTTTTGAAACAAGTATAATATAAATAAACAAGAAATAAAAAACTATTTATATAACCACTAATAAAAAAATCACTTGCTGTATTTTTCGAATATGCTTTTTATTTCATCATCAAAGATTATTGACCACTTTATATATTCATTATTCATAGATAAATCTGCTCCATTTTTTAGTAAAAGCTCAAATATGTAAGCATTTTTCTTTTTGGCTGCTATAACTAATGCAGTATTTCCTTCAGGGTCTGTCATGTTAATATCAGCATTATTTTTTATAAAAAACTCTGCAAGTTTTACATGTTCTTTCTTAATAGCAGCCATTAGAGGAGTATATCCATCTTTTCCTCTTTTATTAATATCTGCATTATTATCTAATAATATTTTTGCAATTTTTCTCTTTTCAACAAGAGTTAAAGGCGTATCTCCAAAATCATCTTGAAAATTAACATCTATTCCTTTTGATATATATTTTGATACTTTTTCAATTTCTCCATATGAAACACTATTAAGAAATTTGGAATTTCTCTTATATTCTTTATCATGATAACTTTTAAAAATGTTAAACATATCATAATTTTCATTTTTACTCGCATAATATAATGCTCTTCTTCCATAAACATCTCTTGCAAATACATCAGCTTTATTTTCTATTAAAATTTTTACTATATTAATATGATTATGCATAGCAGCAAGAATTAAAGCACTAGAACCTAATTTACTTTGAATATTAATATCAGCATTATTTGCTATTAATAAGTTTAATATTTTTTCAGCATTATAAGAAGCAGCACACATTAAAGGACTAATACCGTCATTGTCCATAGCATTTACATAGGCTCCTCTTTTTATAAACTCTTCTGCTATATCAAAGTTATTGTCATTATTAGAAATATATTCTAAAGCTGTATTATTTAAATAATTTCTAAAATTAACATCAGCATTATGTTCTAATAATATTTTTATTATTTCTTTATAATGACTGCGTGAAGCTAAAAGCAATGCATTAAATCCGAATTTCCCGTATACAGCATTATTAATATCAACTCCTTCAGAAATATATTTTAAAACATCATCTATTTTATTTTCAATAACTGCATATAAAAATTTTATTTCCTTAGATGAAGCATCTAATATTAATTTTACCATTTTCTCTTGATAAATATTTTTATTATGTGCTATATCTAATGCAGTTTCATCATAGTTATTTTTTAATGTCAAATCAGGATTATATTTCAAAAGAAGCTCAGCAATCTCTATATTATGTCCATTTACACTATACATCAGAGGGGTTTCTTTTCTATGATCGGATAAATTAATATCAGCATTATGCTCTAACAATATTTTTGCTATATCATAAGAACTATCATCACATGCAATTATCAAAGGAGTTCTGCCCCATTTATCTTGTACATTAGGACTTGCATTATATTCAAGTAAAGCTTTAACCATATCAATATTTCTACTTTCACATGCATATATTAAGGCGGTATTTTCTTCATCATTATTTTTTATTTCTGTATCAGCATTATTCTCTAATAAAGCTATTACAAAATCAGTTTTTCCAGCATAAGAAGCCCCTATTAATGCTGTAAAGCCTCTATTATCCTTTGCGTTTATATCTGCTCCATACTCTAATAATATTTTTATTATTTCTCTACTAGGTTTATTATTTTCCATTAAGGCATAATATATTAATGCCGTTTCTCCTTTTTGATTTTTATAATTAGGATCATAGCCGTTTTCAAGTAATATTCTCACTATTTCAGCATGATTTCCGCTGCAAGCTATCATCAATGCAGTTAAATAATTATTTTCTAATGTAGTCTCTATATACATATCAGCTTTGTGTTCAAGAAGAATTTTAACTACATCTGCATTGCCATAAATACATGCATATATCAAAGCAGTATAATTATAATGATTAGTTATATTTACAGAAGCATTATACTCTAATAAAAGTTTTACTATATCAACATTTCCTTTGTAAGAAGCAATCATTAAAGGGGTATATCCGTCTTTATTCTTAAAGTCAATTTCAATATCTTTTTCTGAAGCAACATTTTTTATTATTTTTATTTTCAATTAATATTTTTGCTACTGAAAATATATTTATATTTATATAATCATTTTTATTTAATAAATATTTTATATGCTGAATATTGCCGTCTTCTACAGCATTGAAAAATTCAATCTTTTCTTTATTTGTAAACATCATAAACCTCTAATATTTTTTATTTTATAAAGTATATCAAAAACTGTATAATTAATCAATCGAAAATTAAGATATGTTATATTGTGTAAATGTTTTAAAATAAATATTATAAATATTTTTATATAATGAAATATAGCTACATACGCCGCTCTTTTATTACTTTAAAAAGAAATTATAACTATTATTTACCCCAAAATTTTTATTAACTATAAGTATTTATTAATACAATTAAAATATAATAGTAAAAAATAAATTAAAGACAGGTAATAGATATTAACATAACTTAATTAACATAATATTATACTAATATTTTATGTAAAGCTGAAGAAAAAAAATTTTATTTTTAACAAAAAAAATTAATAATTAATAAGCACTAACCGATAATAATTATGTGTTCAAGGAAGAATACATATAATTAATTCATGGAGGAACCATATGGTTATCAACAATAATATAAGTGCTATTAATGCACAACGCACTCTTAAATTTCGCCAAGTAGATTTAAGAAAAGACGCTGCTCAGATTTCTAGCGGTTTAAGAATCAACCAAGCAGGAGACGATGCTAGTGGATTAGCAGTATCTGAAAAAATGCGTACACAAATTCGTGGTTTACGCCAAGCTGAAAGAAATACTCAAGACGGTATATCTTTCATACAAACTACAGAAGGATACTTAGAAGAAACTACTAACATTCTTCAAAGAATCCGTGAATTAGCTATACAAGCTGCTAACGGTATCTATACTGATGAAGACAGACTTTATGTACAAATTGAAGTTTCTCAATTAGTAGATGAAATCGACAGAGTTGCTTCACAAGCTCAATTCAACAAGCTTAACATGTTAACTGGTAGATTCGCTAGATCTACAGGTGAAAACACTCCTACAGCTTCTATGTGGTTGCATATTGGTGCTAACATGGATGAAAGAAAACGTGTTTATATAGGTACTATGAACAGCCAAGCTCTTGGACTTAAAAATCCAGTTGGTCCAGCTACTAGTGCTACATTCATCAGTGTTTCTAGCCCAGCTAAAGCTAACTCTGTTATAGGTATGGTAGACGAAGCTCTTCTTAAAGTATTAAAACAAAGATCTGACTTAGGTGCTTATCAAAACAGATTAGAAATGACAGCTCAAGGCTTAATGGTTGGATTCGAAAACATGCAGGCTTCTGAAAGCAGAATCCGTGATACAGATATGGCTGAAGCATCAGTTAAACTTGCTAAAGACCAAATTCTTAACCAAGCTAACTTGTCTATGCTTGCTCAAGCTAATCAGTTACCACAAGGTGCTCTTAGATTATTACAATAATTAATCTTCAATTATTAGTTTTGTAATATTAACCATATAAAGGGAGACACTCTTTAATGAGTGCCTCCCTTTTAATTTTTACTCTTAATTATTTCTACGCATTAATAACCATATTAAACTGCTTTGATATCTCTTTTTTTATAGCTGTTAAATACTGAGATACTGCAGACTGTGTTACATTAAGCATAACTGCTAACTCTTCCTGAGTTCTGCCCTCAGAAAAAAGCTTCATTATCTTTTTCTGCTTTGGGGTAAGTATTGCTATTATTAAATTTGATACTCTGCTGTACTCACTTTCTGTTAGAGCATTTGAATAAAGTATATTATCCAAATCATCATTTGTTAATACTGTTTCTCTGCTGTCTGTTCTATCAGAATTAACTTTCCTAGTACCCAAACTCTTATTAATCTCTTTCAAAACATCATTACAAAGTTTTTTGCAGGTGTCGTATTTAGGACATAAATTACACATTCTTATCAATACTCCTTTAATATATTTAATATACTATCCAAAACTTCCTGATTATAATTAGAAATGTCAATATCATCTAATTTGCTTATAGCACTATTAATATCAACACGCATTATAACCCATTCCTCCCAATTAGTTTTTTTATTGTAGAAATAATCATCCTCCCCTATATTATCTAATATGTTTTTTATTATTTTTTTGTAATAGATATTGCTTTGAAATTTATTCATCTTAGAACTCCTAAAACAGTATATTTTTATACTGTATAAGAATACTATATATACTAAATTTAAGTTAATTACAAGTATCTATAATGTATTTTTATACATTATTTTAAATTTATTATAATAAAATTTTGCTGAATACTACATTTAAGACAAAGAAATATAATTAGAAAATATACTTGTTTAAAAAGTAATTTTATTTATAATTGTTGGGATTATCTCCTTGAAGCATACAGTTGTGGCAATATTACTTTACATTTAATGCATATACTTAAAATATAAGATTGTAATCTTTTTATTGCAACAAAAAAATTATAATACATTTACAAAAATACACAAATTGATAAAATAAAATCATTTCAGTGTATGCAATAAAAAAGGCTCACAAATTATCATAATCTGCAAGCCTTTCATTATTAATCTTTTTTATTTTTAAGCAACTATACTAATTATTTAGCATAAGCACCTATTTCATCTTTTATAGTATCTTCAACCATTACACTATTCATACTATCTTTAGCAGAACGTACGAAGAACTCTAAACGGTTTATAGTATTAACTTCACTAGCACCAGCATCCATATCCAAATAAAGAAGATTCAAATTAGGATATCTAGTTTTAAGTCTAGTTTCAATACCGCGTGCTATGATATGATTAGCAATACAACCAAAAGGCTGCAAACAAAGTACATTATTAACACCCTCTTCAGCAAAAGTAGCTATTTCACCAGGTAAAAGCCAAGCCTCTCCAAATTGGTTAGTCATAGCAGTAACTTTAGCAGCATTCTCAGCTATTTGGCGTATATGATGAGCAGGTCTGAAACCTTTGAATTTTGACATTATCTGATTGATAGAATCTACCCTTACATCAATAACTTTTTCTGAAAGTTTAGAGCCGTAATATCCAAGGAATGATACATCTCTTGCATTAGTTTCTTTGTTTACCTGTTCGCTTATAACTTTTTGTACGAAGAAGTCAAATACAGGAGGAACTATTACCTCTACTCCTTTAGCCATTAGCCAATCACAAACATCACCGTTAGCAAACTTATTATATTTTACATAAATCTCGCCTACCAAACCAGCTTTAGGAAGCTCTAAATCATCATTAGTTTCAATAGCATTAAACTCAGCTACTGCTTGTTTTAATAATTTATCAGTGGCTTTAAGAGCAAAATCTTTAGGGTGTAAAGCTATATATTTATTAGCAAGTGCCAAAGATTCGCCTCTTTTTACTTCGCGTGCTGCTGTGTAATAATACATTGTAGATATAGCATCAGCATAAGGCATAGCTATAATACCCTCTTTCATCAAATCAATTTTTGAAAGCTCAAAACCTGGCTGATCATTAATAACAGTAAGCCCTACAGTTACTACTGGAACATCTGGATAACCTGCATTGATTAATCCTCTTTTTATAAGAGAAGCGTAGTTGCTAGCACGGCATTGTCCGCCTGTCTGAGTAATACCAGCAGCTATATTTTTAGGATCATATTTGCCGCTTTGCACAGCTCTTATAATATCTCCTATAACAATAGTAGCAGGGTAACATATATCCTGATTTGCATATCTTAAACCAAGTTCAACTGATTCAACATCTGGTTCTGGAAGAGGAATTGTATCATACCCACTTCTTTCTAATAGAGTTAAAATCATAGGATCATAGAATTGACCGAATTTAGGAACAAGTATTGCACGTCTGTCATTTTTTTCATATCTTTTAATGATAGTTCTATTTGGTTTATCAGTAACTGTAAAGTCACCTTTCATTCTCATACTTTCTATCATAGAACGTATTCTTAATCTAATACTTCCGGGGCTTGAAATTTCATCAACTTTTACCAAAGTAGGATTTTTTCCATAAGCATTAAGTATAGATTTTATCTCATCTGAAGTAGTAGCATCAGGACCGCATCCGAAACTGTTAATCTGAACTACTTCAAGTTTCATATCTTTTTGCTGGCAAGCCCATAAAGCAGCTTTAAACATTTTATTAGGATAAGACCATTGAGTTAATACCTGTACATCTCCAAGACTAGTATCATTGATATCAAGTCCGTCCTCTGTAAGTACATTAATACCAAATGAAGCAATAGTTTCTGGTATTTTATGATTAATTAATGGGTCAATATGATAAGGTCTGCTTACTATAAGTATAGTAGGTGTCTGAGTTTCTTTGGCATGTTCTATTATCTTTTTGCCTTCAGCTTTTAATTCATTTTTTACTCTTACTTGTTCCTGCAAAGCTATTTTGAAAGCTCTATCAAAATCTTTTTTGTTTATGCCAAGTCCTTTAACAAAATATGCCTTACAGCCTTTGTATAATAAATCTTCATTCAAAAAAGAAATTGTCGGAGCATCGAAAGGTATGCCGTATTTAGTTAATGGGCTGATAGAACTGTCTATTACATCTGGATATCCTGTTACTACAGGACAGTTATAGCTATTGGCACTTCCGTCATCTTCACTTTTTTCAAGTACAACTGAAGGATAGAATATTCTGTCTACTTTAGATTCTATCAAATCATATATATGTCCGTTAGCTATTTTAGCAGGGAAACATATATTATCACTCATAACAGTACCAGAACCTTTTTCTGCTATAGCCATACTAGAAGGTGAAGATAACTGTACTCTATATCCGCATTCTACAAGTATAGTAGCCCAGAATGGGAAATTTTGATACATATTAAGTACACGAGGTATACCAATAGTACCTTTTATTTCATCTGATGCTGGAGCTAAAGGTCTGTCAAAAAGAAGAGAAAGTTTTTTCTGAGTAATATCCATTCCATAATTTCTTTCTTTGTTTCCTTTATTGGTGAATATTCTCTCACATTTATTTCCAGTATAGAATGATTTATTATCTTTGAATTTTAATCTTGTAACAGTACAAAGGTTTTCGCAGCCTTTACAAGTAAGCTGTTTTCTTTCATAATCATTAGCTTCCTGTAAATTATCCAAACCTATAAAAGTGGTATCTTCTTCTTTAGTGTTATAAGTATCCAAAGCAAGCAATGCACAGCCGTATGCTCCCATAAGCTCGGATATATCTGGACGAATAACTTTTTTATTTAAGAACTTTTCTACAGAACGAAGAACAGCAGAGTTTTTGAAAGTACCTCCCTGAACAACTATATGATCTCCTAAAATAGAAGTATCAGTAATTTTTAATACTTTAGTGAAACAGTTTAATGTAACACTTTTAGCTAGTCCTGCAGAAATATCCGCAACAGAAGAGCCTTCTCTCAAAGACTGTTTAACTTTACTATTCATAAATACTGTACAGCGGCTTCCCAAATCGCAAGGACTTGCAGATTCGCATGCTATATTGGCAAAATCAGCTACTTTATACCCCATTCCTCTTGCAAATGTTTCTATAAATGAACCGCAGCCCGAAGAACAAGCCTCATTAATTTCAATATTTTCTATAATACCGTCTTTAATAAATATAGCTTTCATATCCTGTCCGCCTATATCAAGTATAAAGCTTACATCTTTATCAAAAGCCTTAGCACCTCTGTAATGAGCCATAGTTTCTACTATACCCTCATCCATATTGAATGCTGCTTTTATTAAATCTTCACCGTATCCTGTAACAGCAGTTCTTGCTATATTTATTTTAATATTTTTTTCATCTAGTTCTTTTTTTATCTCTGTAAGACCTTCAGTAACAGCACCTACTGGATTACCATTATTGTTTCTGTAATGTCTTAAAACTACCTGTCCGTCTTCATCAATAATAACTATTTTAGTAGTAGTAGAGCCTGAATCTATACCTAAAAATGTATTTTTTCCATTAACTGTAGATACATCAGCAGATCTTACTTTATCTTTGCTATGCTCTTCTTTCCAATCATCATATTCTTCCTGACTTGTAAATAATGCTTCTCTTGTTTTAGAATTAGTTATTTTTACTTCAGCAGAAATATTTTCAACTAATCTTGTAAACTCAGAAACTTTTATTATAGTTTGATCTTCCTTTTCTCCGAAAGCAGCACCTATTGCAGCAGTTAATTCTGGGTGTTCAACTGTATACATATCTTCTTCGGTGGCATTTAAAAGTGCTAGGAATGTTCTTCTTAATTCTGGAAGGAAAGTTAAAGGACCTCCAGTAAATAATATTTTAGGCTTTATTTCAAAACCTTTAGCTAAAGTATTAACTGTCTGAACCGCTACAGCTTGGAATATACTCTTAGCAATATCAGCTTTTGGAATATCACGGCTTATAAGTGTCTGTACATCTGTTTTAGCGAATACTCCGCATCTGCTTGCCATAGGATAAATAGAAGTTGATTTTTCTGCCAATGTAGAAAGCTCAGAAGGCTGAACATTAAGAAGTGTAGCCATTTGGTCTATAAAAGCTCCAGTACCGCCTGCACAGTTGCCGTTCATTCTAATATCAGCTTTGAAATTATCATCAAATACTATAATCTTTGCGTCTTCTCCTCCTATATCAATCAATGTCCTTCCATAAGGATAAATCTTTCTAATAGCAGTTGAAGAAGCAATTACTTCCTGTACAAAACTAATGCCAGTCTTTTCACATACCCCCATACCTGCAGTACCTGTCATAGATAAAGCAAGAGTTAAATCTCCATGCATAGCCTGAAGATTTTCTAGTATGGATAATAATGTATCTTTTATGTCAGCATTATGTCTTACATAAGTTTTAAATATCATATTATTTTTATCATCATATACAACCATTTTAGCAGTAGTTGATCCTATATCAATACCCGCTTTGAAAATTTTTTCCATAATATCTCTCCTAAATATTAAGTATTTCAATCTATTATAAAATTTTTCATATTTACAAATATTACTTTAGTTTTAAAGTTATTTATACTATCCTCAGCTGCATGTCCATAAGAAAGTATTATTATAGTATCATCTTTTTTGGCATAATGAACATTGTCTCCATTAATACCTATAACTCCTGTTCCGCGTATGCCTTTAACTGCAACTGTTTCAAACCTTTTATCATTACTCAAATTAATAATAGATACCCTATCCCCTTCTAGTATATTAGCTTTATCCATCAAGGCTTCATCTATTGTTATTGAGTCTTTAAAATTTAAATCAGTTCTTGTTACCGTAAGTCTGTGTATCTTAGACTTTATAATACTTCTCATCATAATAATAATAAATCCAAAAAATAATCTTTTCTTATTATATTATTAACTTATTTTTACAAATATTTTACTTATATGACAAAAAAATGTCAATATTATAATTAAAGATATTTATTAATAATAGTTATTATATACTATAACTATTATTAAATATATTATACATTTTATACATTTATAACTTAATTATTAGAATTGGCTTACGAATGCATTTGTGAATTTAGCTGTTAAATCACCTTCAACAATAACATCTAAAGGAAAAACTCTTTTATTGCCCAATCTGTAATTAACATAATTTTCTTTTTCATGTATTATAATCTCAATAAGATCTATTTTATTAGCAAACTCTTTGACAAATTCTCTTTCATCAACTCTATTCTCCCCCCTCTTTGAAGCCGCCTTATTGCCTTGATTAATTATACTTCTTGCTGAGTAATCCTTAATTTTATTATCCCAATATTCTATATCAGAAAATATATTTCTAATAAAATTAACAGCCCTTTCTTTATAGTATTCATCTGCATCGTCAAAGGCTACAAGTATCTTTCTATTATTAACCCAATCAAACTCTTTATCAAAAGAACCTACCATTCTGTTATACAAAAAATCACCCAAAACTTCATCTTTATAATAAATAGGCTCTAAATATTCCTTAAGCATAGGAGTTAAATCTTCATCTTTGTAATTACTATCTATAATGTCTGCAAGTAAAAACTCTGCTAATTCCTCTCCCTGCTCTTTTTCGTATCTCACCTTTAATTTTACAACAGACTCCCTTTTAAGAATAGATTTATAATAATCCATTTCTTTTTCATCTATTTTCATTCTGACAAGTATTTTTTTATTTTTTCTATATAGTTAGTCTCCATATCTTTATATGCAATACATATAATAAGAACATTTATTTTATCATCATCTTCTGTTTTTGCCCCTAAAAAGTCTGGAGAGCCTATTATAAAGGCAATGTCTTTATATTCATCTCTAAATTCAGTTTCTTTTTGTAAATAAAACATAACTAAATCCCACTATAATTATTTATAAATATCTTTTTATAATATAAAACAAATAATGATAATTGTCAAAAGGAATTTTTATATAGGGTAAAATAATAAATATAAGTATTTAGAATTTTATTTTATGATTTATTTATTAATAAAAAATATTTATATTAATTTAATATATTATCTTAATACTCCAAACTCTATTAAATTTAAAGTATTAACTTCTTCTACATAAGGTATTGGATACTCCGACATATCTTTACCTTCACGTAAAGTATTATATATAGTTAAATTACTCTTTTTCCAATCAGCTAATCTGTTTTGATATTCTTTAGTATATCCAGAAGTCATTTTTATTTTCCCGTTATCGTCAAGTACAAAACCAACAAACATATTTACATTAGTATTTGGTATTGAATCTCTTACACTATAAGCAACATAGCTCAAAGGCATTTTTTCATAATAATATGCATTTGTAGCAGTTTCTGCATACAAAAATACCCCCTTACCTCTTACCATACCATTAATTTTGTATTCAACATTTCCATTTTCTTTAAAAGTATACAAATATCCGTTTGGTGCCATTACACTTTTTCCGCGAACTTTTTTTATCCAAACATTATTATAATTGCTGTCTGCCACTTTATCATTAGAAGCACATGCTGTTATTAAAAATAAAAAAATTGATATACTATATAGTCTTATCATAAGGCACCTCTTTGACAAATTCTCGACATTAATAATAAATAGATTAAAAAATTATTTATAATTAACACTTTTTGGTATGTACGAAAGAACATTATATATTCTAAAAATTCAAAATTGAAATGCCTATATTATATATAAATTATTTAACATATAAAACATTTCTATTAAAAATAATTAATAATTTCATATATACATAAACAACTATAGTTTGTCAAAAATTAATTTTTTAAATTTTGATATTTGAGGGTACGCCTGCGACCTAAGGAAATACTGTTAAGTATGGTGTACGGCTGGATTCCAAAAAAGTTAAATAAAAAATTGACAAACTTAAAAATTTTCAATATAAAATAAGAAATTTATAAAAATTGTAATTCAATAGTTTTTGAAACAAATATATATATAAAAGTTTGTATAATCTTTTATTATAAGCTATTGCTATTTAATAGAATATTATTTATATTTATACGAAAATATTTTATACCTTTTATAAGCGGTAAAAACATCATGTACAGTAGCGAAATCATATCAGACATATTAATAGAAAGATTTACTAAAAGCGAAGAGTATTTAAATTTTGATATAGAAAACACAAAAAGTATAACAGGCATTAAAGGCGGAAGCGATGCATTATTATTTGCAGCACTTTTTCAGAAAAACAGTATTTTGATAATAAAAGAAAATGAAAGTGAAGCAATGCTCCTTAGCCAGTCATTAAACTTTTATAACATACCTAATTATTATTTTCCAGATTATGATACAGTGCCTTTTACAAAAATGTCTCCTATAACCGATATAGCTCAGGAGAGAATAAATATTTTATACAGATTAATAAATAAAGAACACTGCATTATAATAACAACCATAAATGCCGTAACAAGAAAAATAGCAAACAGAAAAGACTTAAAAAAACTTTATATAGAACTTTATGTAGGCAACAAATTAGATTTGGATAATTTAAGATTAAAATTATATGATTTAGGATATGTTATAGAGAGAGAAGTTGCTGAAAAAGGTACCGCATCTGTCAGAGGAAGTATTGTAGATGTATTTTCTGTAGAATATGATAACCCTATAAGAATAGAAATGTTTGATGATGAGATTGAAAGTATAAGGTTATTTAATATAGAAGACGGAAGATCATTTAAAAGTATTGATAATATAATAATTTATCCAGTACGTGAAGTTGTTTACAGCGATGAAGATGTAGAAGTTTTTTTAAATAAAAATAGTACAGAAGATGAAATTAAAGATAATATAATCAAAAGAAAATATTTTGCTGGAAGTGAAAATCTGCTTCCTATGTTTTATTCAAATTTAGAAACTATATTTGATTATTTTGATTACGGATATGTATTTATAGACGATGCCTTAAAATTAAAGACAAAATTAATAACAATACTTGATACTATAAGAGAAAATTTTAACGATATAGATAATATATTTTCTCTTATAGGTGATATTGAAAAACTATATATTAACAATGATTATTTTAATGAAATAGTAAAAAAATCAATTAATATATCACCTTTTATAACTGACATTGATATATACAAATTTAATTTTTTAGAGGGTATTTCTTTCAAATCAAGATTAACAGACTTTCTTGATTATGTTAAAGAATATAGGAAAAAAGACTATTTAATAGTTCTCTCTACTGGACATTATGATCAGGCTTTAAGATTCTATAAAATAATGCAGGATTTATCTCCTATAATTGCAGCACCAGAAGAAGAGGAGAATAAGAAAGAAAGTGTTAAAGAAGCCAAAGAAGATATTGATAAAAAAGAAAATGATGATGAGAACAAAGAAAATAAAGAAAAAATAAAAAACACAGAAGAAAATCATAAAGAGATAGTTTTAGAAGATAAAAGCAGCATATCAGAAGAAAACATAGCAGAAGAAAAAGAAGACTATTCAAAAAATGAAAACAATTTTTATATTATAACGGCTCAGGCATCTTCAGGATTTGTAAAAGATAACATAAAAACTATATTTATAGCAGACTGGGAAGTATTTGGAAGAAAAAGAAAAAAGGTTAGAAAAATACCTAAAGTAAATAAAAATCTAATAGAAACATTTGTTGATTTGAATGTAGGCGATTATGCTGTGCATGTAAATTACGGTATAGGAAAGTATTTAGGACTAACAAGAAAATTATCCAACGGAAAAGAAAAAGACTATATCACTTTGGAATATGCTAAGGGTGATAAATTATATATACCTGTTGAGCAGATGAACTTTGTACAGAAATACATATCAGGTCATGGAGAAGCGCCTAAATTAACTCAGCTTGGCGGAAGTGCTTGGGATAAGATAAAAAGTAAGGCAAGAGAAGATGCACTAGCTACTGCAAGAGAATTGATAAAACTTTATGCCATAAGGTCTAATATTCAGGGAAATGTTTATGGTGCGGATACTCAGTGGCAGGACGATTTTGAGGCTTCATTTAAATATGAAGAAACAGTTGATCAATTAAGGGCTATAAATGATATAAAAGAAGATATGGAAAGCGGAAAGATGATGGATAGGCTTGTATGCGGAGATGTGGGATTTGGTAAAACAGAGGTGGCATTTAGAGCGGTTTTTAAAGCTATAATGGCTGGCAAACAATGTGCTATACTATGTCCTACTACTATACTTTCACAGCAGCATTATAACAATGCCAAAAAAAGATTTGAAGATTTTCCTATACGTATAGAAGTTTTAAACAGATTTGTTACAAGTAAGCAGGCTAAAAGAAACAAGGAATTATTAAAAAATGGTTCCTGTGATTTGATAGTAGGTACTCATATGCTTTTATCCGACGACATAGAGTTTAAAAATTTAGGGCTTATAGTTATAGATGAAGAGCAGCGTTTTGGAGTTAAGCATAAAGAGGCTTTAAAAAGATTAAGATTAGAAACAGATGTTCTTACTCTCTCAGCTACTCCTATACCTAGAACACTAAATATGGCTTTAACTGGAATAAGAGATATAAGCATAATAGAAACTCCTCCACTAAACAGAATACCAGTAAAAACTTTTGTTACAGAGTTCAGCGAAGAGGCTGTTGTAAATGCAATAGAAAGAGAGCTTAAAAGAGATGGTCAGGTATTTTATTTATACAATAGAATAGATACTATAGAATCATTTGCATTGATGATAAAAAAACTATGTCCTAAAGCACGTATATGTGTAGCACATGGAAGAATGACAGGGCATCAGTTAGAAAAAATAATGGAAGATTTTATTAATCATAAATATGATATTTTAGTTTCAACTACAATAATAGAAAACGGGATAGATATACCTAATGCCAACACCATATTAATAGATAATGCCAATAGATTAGGTTTGTCAGAGCTTTATCAATTAAGGGGACGTGTAGGAAGAAGTGACAGAGAGGCTTATGCTTATATGTTTTATCCTAGCGATTTGGCATTAACAGAAGTTGCTTATAAAAGGCTAGAAGCTATATCAGAACACACAGATTTAGGAGCTGGTTTTAAAATAGCTATGCGTGATTTAGAAATTAGAGGAGCGGGTAATATATTAGGAAAAGAACAGTCTGGTATGATATATCAAGTTGGTTATGAACTTTATACTCAAATGCTTGAAGAGGCTACAAATGAATATAAAGGTGAAATAAAAGAAGTTACATTTGATACAGTAATAGATTTAAAACATAATCTCTTTATACCAGATTCCTATATAGCAGATTCAAAAGAGAAAATATCAGCATACAAACTTATAATGCGTTCTCAGGATAATGAAGATATTGACTATGCTAAAGATTATATGATTGATAAATACGGTAAACTCCCTAAAGAATTGGAAGATATTTTTGATATAGCAAGACTTAAAGTAATATTAAAAAGAATAAGAGTATTATCAGTAATGGAAGGTCAGTATAATATATATTTAAAACTTGATAAATATTCTAAAATAGACACTAATAAACTTATAGAGCTTATAAACACAAAAAACTCAGGAGTATATTTTGATAAAGATAATCTCAATCAGTTAATAATACCAGTTATACATGAAAAAGAAAATGATCTTGATTGGAAAATAGAAAAATAAAAAATACTATACTAGAAATAGAAAGCGATAAAATTAATGAAATAGAAAATAATGAAGATATAAAAAATGAGAATAATCAAAATAATATGAGCATTACAGAAGCCAATTTCAAAAATAATAA
Source organism: Brachyspira sp. G79 (assembly GCF_002379365.1). Lineage (GTDB taxonomy): Bacteria > Spirochaetota > Brachyspiria > Brachyspirales > Brachyspiraceae > Brachyspira. Next base: position 1,232,551 of record NZ_JQIU01000008.1, read on the forward strand.
AAGCAGTAAAAAAAGAACTTATGTTAGAAGAAGCAAATCTCCTAAAATTATAAAGATAAATAAAGATAAATAATTTTTATATGATAAGAATTATTAAATTAATTCTATTTATCAATATTAAATTTTTGTTTTATTAAAGATACAAATTCTATTCTTTTATCCATATACTGCCCCATAATTCCTATAACCTTTCCCATTGTAAAAGCAGCAAGTACAGTACCTATTCCAAGTCCTTTTATATGACCTAAAAATATAAATGTAATTACCGCTGTAGTAAAAAGACAAGTTACATCAAAAATTATCTTTATTTTGGAATATGGAATACTTATTATATTTGAAAGCTCCCTAGGAAATAAATCAGTAGGTATAATAGGAAGTTTACATCTATTTGATAACGCTATACCGAAACATAGGATAAAATAACTTATTACAAAATATATTATTCTATATGTAATAGTTAATGGCAGATGACTTATCCATAATTCATGTATATCAATAAATTTACCGAAACAAAACCCTACTATAAAACTAAACAAATATTCACCCACAAACTTTTTTCTAAGTATCATAAGCACTAATACCAATATACCCTGAAAAATATATGTGAAAGTACCAAGAGATATATTTGTTATTACTTCAGAAAAAGCATAAGGTACGCTTGAAATAGCTGATATACCAGAACCTGAATAGAGCATTAATACTACACCAAAACTATTGATAATAACAACAATAATTAAAGCTAATTCTCCGCTTATTATAAAATTTCTATTTTGTTTATGAAATGATATATCATTTTCTGCAGTAGTCATATATTTTATCCTCTTTATATATAGTACGTATAGTTATTATTTTTTTAAACGCTAATATTATATAACTAACTACATATTAATCAATAGTAATATTTATATTAAAGAAAAATAATTCAATTAATATAAAATTTGTATAGCTTCAAAATATAAAAACTAGCTATTGGTTTTTATGTTTCGTAATTTTCTTTAATGCCATTTTTTATTATTACTACCTATAAACTCGCCAAAAAATAGCTTACAACTTCATTTGTCAGTTGTAAACTAATCGTTTATAGCATTAGGCAAACACTACTTATTAACTTTTTTATTCCTATTTCCATGTTTTGTTATTTTTTTTAAAGCCTCTTTTCTGTCTTTCTTTATTTCTATAGAACTTTTTTGCAATTGTCTATTTTCATTAAGGAGTGTTACATAAGCATCATATCTATCATATGGTATCTCATCATTTTCAAGCAGTTCTAATATATAGCAGTCTGGTTCATGCTGATGCGTACAGTCTTTGAACTTACATCTTTTAGCATATTCTTCTAAATCTTCAAAAGTTTTCTTTATACCTTTATCATCTTCCCAAAGCCCTAAATTTCTTAATCCTGGAGTATCTATTACTACTCCGCCGCTATCTAGTACTAAAAGCTCTCTGTGAGTTGTAGTATGCATTCCTTTAAAATCATACTCTCTTACTTCCTGAGTTTTCATCTTTTCATCTTTCAATAGATAATTAATAATGGTAGATTTTCCAGCTCCTGATGCTCCTATAAATACTGATGAGGTATATTTTTTAATATATTTTAAAAATATATCAGCATTCTTACCAGTCTTTGAACTATAGGCAAAAACTGTTTCATTAGGATAAGTTTCTTTTATAGTTGCTAATAATTCTTTATATTCTTCATCTTCATACAAATCAATTTTACTTATGGCTATTATTGGTTTTATATTAGAAGTGTGAACCACTGACAAATATCTTGCTATAGCAGACATAGGCATTTCATTATCAATACCTACTATGATAAATGCATAATCAATATTGCTTACTATAGCTTGAATATCATTTTTTTTAATATTAGCTTTTCTGTATAAAATATTTTTTCTAGTGAGTATTGTATCAATAAAGGCATTGTTATCCGACTTTTTCATAAGCACCCAATCACCTACAACTGGAAGTTCGCTTTGTATTTCAGAATTATATCTAATTTTTCCCTTAATCCTAGCTAAAAACTCACCCTCATCGGAAAAAAGAGTATAGTATCTTTTATTAATTCTTATTACTCTTGCAGGCACAAGCTCTTCATTATCAATTTCTTCCAAAGAATTAATATTCAAACTATCTAATACCAATTTTTCAAAATATTCATCAAAACCTATATCTCTTATTTTCAATATCTATAACCCCATAAAAAATTCTATGATTATATAATACTAAATATAAAAATATTTGTCAATTTAATTATTAGATTTAGTAGAATTAGTTTATAAATATTTGTTTATTTATTCTATTTTATAATTTGGTAATATATTTAAAACTCTACCTTTCAAATATCTTTCAACAGTCTGAAACACTACTATATCAGGATCTAATTTAATAGCATAATCCAATACATTCAAATCATCATACGCTATTGATATAAAAATTACTTCATAAAAGTTTGATGATATATAATCAAGCATTGCTTGAGAAAAAGAATCTCTAAGTACAACAACACGTCTCTTATCAGAAGAATCAGAATTAAAATGCTCAATAGTAGTTGAATTTGTATTATACATATTTACTAATACATAATTATTGGAAGTAAAATTTGATATACTATATTCTGTATCATACTTATATAATTGACTCTCAGACAAACTTATCATACCAGCTAACCTGTAAATAGGAGTTCCCATATCATTTCTAACAATATTAATATCTTTTAAATCAGTGTAGGATTTATTCATAGATTTCATTAATTCCACATAACCTATATATGCACCAAGTCTATTCCAATGGGCATCATATTTATAATATAGTAAATTTGATTCTTTATATTTCAATAATTCTTTTTTAGTATATATGATTTTTATATTAGAATTATCTTTTAAATATTCTACTAATTTATCTGTAGAGTTATATTCAGGATGAATTCTTTTTAATATAATC
>NZ_JQIU01000008.1:1237218-1262642 GCF_002379365.1 Brachyspira sp. G79
TTTAAAATCTGATAAATATCCTGTTCTACTAATTTTACCTAACACAAATAAAATTAATATTAATAAGAATAATACAATACAAATATATGCAAATAATTTATTAAATGAACTTTTCTTTTTCATAAATAACCCTCTTAAAATCTAAAGTAAATAAATGGATTGTAAGTACCATTAACTAAATACATAATACAAATAAATAGAAGTACAAACTGAATAATACTTTCTAATATATAAACCTTACTTGAAAATACAGCTTTTTTAATCTTTGGAAATAAACTCTGAAAAAGCCCGCTGAACAATATACCAAATATAAAACAAACTAAAGTCTGAGGATAAAAGAAATATCTAACAGTAAAAATACTTTCTTTATAGCTAAACATTAATTTATATAAATCTAGTGCATGACTTAAATTGTTTGCTCTGAATAATACCCAGCCTAGTACAAATACTAATATTACATAAATGTGATTTAAGAATTTTAATTTATTTTTCTCTAACAACTTACCTAAAAATATACGCTCTATAACCAAAAACAAACCATGCCATAATCCCCATAAAATAAAATTAAAACTAGCTCCATGCCATAAACCAGTAGCAAAGAAAACTATTAATAAGTTCAAATAAGTAAAATATTTTCCTTTACGGTTTCCGCCTAATGGTATATACAAATACTCCTTGAACCAAGTTGATAAGGATATATGCCAACGCCTCCAAAAATCCTGAACGGACTTCGATATATAAGGATAATTAAAATTCTCCAAAAACTTAAAACCAAACATATGACCCAAACCTATAGCCATATCCGAATAACCTGAAAAATCATAATAAATTTGAAGTGTATAAAGAAGAGCAGCCACCCAAGCTAAAGCAGTACCTATATCACCTACAGGCTGTTTTAATATCTCATCACAGGATAAAGCAAACATATTAGCTAGTATTACCTTTTTGGACAGTCCGTAAATGAACCTTTTTATTCCGTAGCTTATATTTTCTAAGCTCTCAGTTCTATTTGTTATTTGACTATCTATATCATGATATTTTACTATAGGTCCTGCTATTAACTGAGGGAAAAAAGATATATATAATGCTAAATTAATAATATTTTTCTGTGCTTTATTATGTTCTCTGTAAACATCTATAACATATGATAAAGCCTGAAAAGTGTAAAATGATATTCCTATAGGAAGAACTATGTTTTTTAATGAAATTAATTCCTTGCCAGATATAGAATTAATTATTGATATTGCAAAATCTGTATATTTAAAATAGCCTAATATTGATAAGTTAACTATTACACATAATGCTAAATATATTTTCTTCTTTGATTTATTATTTTCTTCAATTGCTTTATCAATTAATAATGCAAAAAGATAATTAATAATTATAGAAGAAAACATTATCAGAGTATAGCTAACTCCTCCCCAAGCATAGAATATAATACTAGTTATAAGAAGAAGTAAATTTCTAAACTTTTTATCCATTAAATAATAGAGAATAAAAACTACTGGCAGAAAAAACCATAAAAAAATCATAGAGCTAAATAACATAATTATAGCTCCAAGTTAAAAAAGATTATATATGAATTTGTTTTTAGTGCTGTGCTGTGCTGTGCTGTGCTGTGCTGTGCTGTGCTGTGCTGTGCTGTGCTGTGCTGTGCTGTGCTGTGCTGTGCTGTCAGCATATTTATTCTCCTAATTTGAAATTATACAACCTATAATAATATAATTCTTATTTAATGTCAAATAAAAATAGAGATGCATATATAAAATACACATCTCTATAGATTTTTTTAATATTATAAATCAATGACCGCAATCACAGTCAGTAACTTTTATATCGCATACTTTAGTATCAACATTAATATTTTCAGTTTTTTCACCCAAAGGATAAAGAAGCCTTAAAGCATTTAATACTACTATCACAGTAACCCCAGTATCAGCAAATATAGCAAGCCACATACTAGCAAGTCCCAAAGCACCCAATATAATAGCCGCAAATTTTATTACCAATGCTAAAAGAATATTTTGCAAAACTACAATATGATTTTTCTTAGCAAGTTTTATGGCAAGAGCAACTTTTGAAGGCTTATCGTCCATAATAACAACATCCGCATTCTCAATAGCAGCGTCAGAACCAAGACCTCCCATAGCAATACCTATATCAGCACGTGCCAAAGAAGGAGCATCATTGATACCATCACCTACAAATATTGAAGCTTTAGAATCTTTCATCATACCTTCTAATGTAGCAACTTTATCTTCAGGTAGGCAGCCACCTTTAAATGATTGTATATTCATTTCTTTAGCAAATGCTTCAACTCTATTAACATTATCTCCGCTTATTAATGCAGTTTTTATATTCATAGAGTTTAATAATGATATAGCCTCTTTAGTATCATCTTTCACACTATCATCAATTAAAAAACCGCCTGCATATTTTGAATCTATGGCTATATGAACATTAATATTTTCTTTATAGTTAGAAGTATCAATATTATTCTGCTTTAATAAATTAATACCACCTATGAGTATATTTTTATTTTCTATTACAGCAGAAGCACCTTTACCGCTGATATCTTTATGAGATGAAATCAAACTGTCATTTATAGTAGCATTATGATGTTTTTTATAATGTTCTACTATAGATATTGCAATAGGGTGAGAAGATCCTGTTTCAGCATAAGCAGCATATTTAATCATAGTTTCATCATCATATACACCAGTATTGTATATTTCTTTTATACTAAACTCTCCTTTTGTAAGAGTACCAGTTTTATCAAAAATCACTTTATCAGCTTTAGCAAGCAAATCTAAAAACACCCCTCCTTTAACCATTATACCAAATTTTGAAGCCCTGCCTATAGAAGCAAAATATGTCAAAGGAATACCTACCATAAAGGCACAAGGACAAGACACTACAAGCAAAGTTAAAGAACGCTGAAACCAATTAGCAAAAACCTCTTTACCGTATATTAATGTAGGTATAACAGTGAGGAAAATTGCCCCAAATACAACTATAGGAGTGTAAATACCAGCAAACTTACTTATAAACTGTTCAATATTAGCCTTTCTGTTTTGAGAATCCTGAACCAATTTAAGTATTTTAGCAATGGAAGATTCAGCATAAGCTCTTACAACTTTTGCTTTGATAGTGTTATCGCCGTTTATAGTACCAGCTAAAATTTCATCATTCACCTTAACACTTCTAGGCATACTCTCACCTGTTAATGCCTTAGTATCAATCCAGCTTTCACCCTCGTATACAACAGAGTCAAGAGGCACTTTTTCAAAAGGGTTAATTATTATATTATCGCCAATATGAACCTCTGATATATCCGCTTTTTCAATATTTCCATCCTCTTTTATAATGTTTGCACAGTCTGGTCTTATAGCCATTAATGCCGCTATTGTACGTTTCGATTTATCAACAGCCATGTCCTCGAAATACTCTCCTACTCTATAAAACATAAGTACAGCCAAAGCCTCTGGAAGTTGATGAAGTATAATAGCACCTACTGTAGCAATACTCATAAGAAAGCTCTCACGCATGAACTTGCCCTTTACAAAATCTAAAGCAGCATTTTTAAAAACTTCTCTTCCCAAAATAAGATACGGTACAAAGAAAATAATATATTCTGTTATGCCATGTATTTTATCATGCAAAGCATAGAGTAATATTAAAACCGCAAGTCCTAAAAAAATCTCAATTAAAAATAAAAGTCTTTCTTTATTCTTTAACATGCTCATACCCCCAAGTATAAATTTTTTCTATATGTTCATCATCAAGCCTGTAAAATACATGAAGCCCCACCTTTCTTTTTTTTACTACCCTAGCCTGCCAAAGCATTTTTAAATGCTGAGAAACAGAAGGCTGCTTCATCTCAAGCAAAGATGATAATTCATGCACACATAATTCTTTCTCGCTTAATGCTGATATTATTTTTAATCTGGTAGGATCTGAAAACACAGAAAAAAATCCAGCCAAAAGCGAAAACTCTTCATCATTTGGAAGTTTTGGAATAAGCGATGATATATTCTCATCAGCTGTAGTAACTTCGCAATCATCATCATTATTGATAATATCTTCTTTTTTCATTAGAGCCAACCTTTATATAAGTATATTATAATATAATAATATACTTATATAACTATTAAGTCAATATAAGAAAATAAATTTTTTAAGATTTTTTATTATTTTTCAAAAAAATTGTGTAAAAAGCAAAGTAAACATTATTTAACAATATTAAATATATTCATGGGTTTAACAAATAAAAATTACATAAGAATTTTTTTTTAATATTTTATTTACAAGTGAAAAAATTATATTTTGATTATGATTTTAAAAAAATTAGAAAAAAATAAAATAATATTTTTATAAAAAATAACAGAAAAATTAACTTTTTCTTTAATATCTAAAAAAACACATCTAAAAAAAATAAAAAAATAATTTTTTTTAGACAAAAATAATTGCTTGGTATTGACATAAAATATAAAGCCCTCTAGCATTTAAGTATGATTAAATTAGAAACATTGATAAAAAAGTTGGTAAAAAACTTTGTAAAGTTGAATTACAGAAATAGTAAAGAAAAAACTTTACAAATAAAAACAATCAAATCATAAAATTCCATTAACACATATCAAAAGTTTCTAATATTATTTTAAAGCAGTAAACATTAGCAATAATGTTTATAATAAAAAAATTTTATAAAGGAGTTCACTATATGAACAAAAAGATTTTAACATTATTTTTGGTAGTTGCAGCATCAGCAATACTAGCAGTAAGCTGTAACAACAAGACAACAAACCCTGTAAAAGAGAATACAGGAAGCACAACAACAACTACACCTACAGGTGGAGAAACAACAACTACACCTACAGACAAAGATCCAACAACTACACCTACAGACGGTAAAGAAGAAACTCAAAAGAAAACTTTTAAATCATTAACTGCTGATCCAGATGGTACAAAAGAAGAATCAGCTTTAAAAATAGTAGTTGGAGATGCTGCTACTACTGCTGATGAGAAAAAAGCAAATTTAAAAATCACTGCTACAGGTGCTGATGATGACAAATCTTTCAAGGCTGAAAGTGTAAAATATACTATAACAGGTTTTGACAACATTGAAGCTAAAGAAAAAGCTAATGAAGAAAAATTATCTGCTCTTACTAAAGATAGTTTTGCATTTAATGGTACAGAATTATCAATACCTAACAAAACAAAATTAGGAGATTCAGGTTTAAGTGGTAACGATAAATTTGATTTAGTAAAACTTACTATTACTGCTTCAGTTGAAGGATACAATGACCAAACTATAGATATATATGTAAAATTAGCAAAACAATAATTCAAATAGTAACATGTTTGATATTTATTAGGTAAGTTAAAACAATGCTTGCCATACAAAAAATTGAATTTTAAGGTGTGGGCATATAATATATGTCTGCACCTAATTAAAAAAGTAATTGGTATTTTATATAAAAAACAGAAATAATAATTAAACCCTTTAAATAATAAGACATTTAATTTCTTTCTTCAAAGCATAAAAGCATAGATTATTTTTACTGGCAGGTATATAATATTATATCCCTGCCATACAAAAAATTGAATTACTTTCATAGTATAACTATAATAAAAAAAGTCAATATCTTTATCAAATTTTCTTTAAATAAAGAATAGCAAATTATTTAATTTTGATATATAATCTTTAATATTTTTCATTTTTTAACGATTTTCTAATTTTACAAAAAATTTACACAATTTTATAAAGTTAACATAATGATTAATAAATAATATTATTAAAGGGAAATTTTTTAGTTATGTACATTTTTAAAAAACAGGATAAGGATTTTAGAAATCTTACAAATGAAGAGATTAACTTTCTAAAATCTCAGGGCTGTTCTTCCCAGTCTTGGGAAAAAATACTAATCAAAAACGTAGATTTAAGCAGAATAAAAGATGTTCAGTTTCATGGCAGAGTAAAAATTAATGCTCTTAATGGAAATGTCAGATATCATAAAAAACTTAAAGTACCAGCCTCTATTAACAGAGCCACTTTAATAGATGTATTTATAAATGGAAATGTGTATATAAATAATATAGGAAGATTTATAGCCAATTACAAAATAGAAAAAGGCGTTATAATAGAAAATGCAGGCTCTATATATATGGAAGGAAAAAGCAGTTTCGGTAACGGTGTAGAGACTTCGCCTATTATGGAGGGAGACGGAAGAAGTGTTAAAATATTTAATAGGCTTAATTCTCATATAGCATATCTAGTTGCAATATACAGACACAAAAAATTAATGCGTGAAAAAATTAATTCGATTATAGATGATTATACTAATCAAAAAACAAGAAAATTCGGAAAAATTAAAAAATACGCAAAAATTATAAATGCAAGACTTATAAAAAACTCATTAATAGATCCATACACAACTATAGAGAATAGCGATGAAATTAATAATACTACAATAATCAGTACAAAAGAATGTCCTTCATATATAGGAACTTCTGTGATATTGAAAGATTCTATTGTACTTAAAGGTGCCGACATAACAGACAGTACAGTAATAAAAAAGGCTTTTATAGGAGAAGGTGTGAGACTTGCAAGGCAGTTTTCCTGTGAAGATTCTCTTCTTTTTGCCAACTGCGAAGGCGAGCATGGAGAGATGTTCTCTATATTTGCAGGTCCTTATACAGTTACGCATCATAAAGCAACACTTTTAATAGCAAGTCATTTTTCATTTTTTAATGCAGGAAGCGGTACTAATCAAAGCAATCATATGTACAAATTAGGACCTTATCATCATGGTTTTATGGAAAGAGGATGCAAAACTGGAAGTAATTCATATATTTTATGGCCTTCTCATATAGGGGCTTTTTCAACTGTTATAGGGGCTCATTATGATAATGTTGACACTTCCGATTTTCCTTTCTCATATATAACCGAACATGGATATCATCAGACAAGACTAATACCTGCATTAAATTTATTCGGTGTCGGACTTTCAAGAGATGAAAATAAATGGAAAGACAGAGACAGAAGAAAAGGTGATAAAAAAGATTTGATAATATTTGATGTGTTTAGTCCATATACTGTTTCAAAAATGATTAAGTCTGAAGAGATATTAAAAAATATTAAAGAAGAAAAATACAATGATAATAAAAATTTTTTGACATACAAAAATATGATAATAAAAAAATCTTCTTTAGATAAATACTCAAAAAGATATTCTATAGCAATAGATTTATATTTGCATAACAAAATACTTTCATATATAAAAAACTCTAAAAATATAGATGAGATAATATTAAATTTAGAATACGATAAAAATAATGTATTTGAGAGTTGGTCTGATATTGGAGGGCTTATATGTGCTAAAGAGAGAGTTGATAATATAATAAAAGACTTAGAAAATAATAAAATAAATGATATAAAAGCTCTTACAAAAGCATTTGAAAAATTATACAATATATACTCTGAAGATGAAAAATCTTGGGTTATGAACTGTATCAAATTAAGATATAATAATATAGAAAGTATTAATAAAGATAATATAAAAAAATTATTAGATGAGCATAAAATATTATTAGAAAAAGCGTATGATATATTTTATAAAGATGTTGAAAAAGAGTATGATATAGCAAAAATGGTTAGTGCTGGAATAGATGATAAAACTATGATGGAAAAAGATTTTGAGGCTGTGAGAGGTACTGTTAATGATAATACTTTCGTTGTAAAATATAAAAAAGACATGGAAAATAAAATAAATGATATTAATAATTTAATTAATATATTATAATATATAAAAAATATTTGGAGTTGTTATGCTGATATATTCATTGTCTATAAAATTAGAAAGAGGGTTTGAGGATATAATAGAAGCTGTTATAGAAAGCGGTCAATTAAATATATTGGGCTTTAATATAGAGTTTCCGATAGATGACAGCAATTCGTCTATAGTAAATATATATAATGAAAACGAAGATATATTAAAAAATAATCTCTCTATAATAGAAGAAAATATAAAAGATATTGCTAGTTACACTTTAACTACAAAACAGTTAAAATCAGAGGAATATTTAACTTCATACATAGAGTTTTTAAAACCTTTTGATATTGGAAATATAACTATAGTGCCGAACTTAAAAGATTTTCATAATGAAGAAAGTATAAATCCTCTTTATATAGCAAAACAGTATGCATTCGGAACTGGTACTCATGAAACTACATCTCTTGCTCTTAAAATGATTAATGAATACTCTAATAATAACGATATAGCCTCAAAGAGTATTGCTGATATTGGATGCGGAAGTGGTATATTATCATTATTTGCATACAAACTTGGGGCTAGAAATATTACTTCAATCGATATAGATAATGATGCTGTTAATTGTACTCTTGATAATGCTTCATATAACGATATAAAAATAGATAATGTTATACTTGGAAGTGCTAAAGATTTAATTAATATGAATTTTAAATTTGATTTGGTTATTGCCAATATAGAAACTGATATATTAATAGAAATACTTCCAGATTTAAAATCTTTATTAAAAACAGATTCTACTTTAATATTATCAGGTATATTATTAGAAAAAGAATCATTTATGAAAAATGCTATAAGAGAAAATAAACTAAATATTATTTTAAGAAAATCAAAAAATGATTGGGTATCTTTAATGCTTAAACAATAAATGATTAAACAATAAAATAATAAAAATTTACGGAGTATATTATGGAATTAATAGATTTAGTAAAAAATGCAAAAGAAGCAACATATATATTACAATCGCTTGATACTGATATAAAAAATAAAGCCTTACTTGAAATAGCTAAAAAAATAGAAGAAAATAAAGATAAAATATTTGAAGCTAATAAAAAGGATTTGGAATACGCTCAAAAACTTCTTGATGAAAACAAAATTTCTAAATCAATGTTCAACAGATTAAAATTAGATGAAAATAAATTAATAGATGTTGTTTCTGGTATAAGAGATGTTATTAAACTTGAAGACCCTATCAATAAGGTATTATTAGAAACTGAACTTGATGATAATTTAATATTAAAAAAAATATCCTGCCCTATTGGTTTAATTGCCGTAATATTTGAGGCTCGTCCAGACGTTATATCACAAATATCTTCTTTATGCATCAAGTCATCTAATGCTGTTATACTTAAAGGAGGAAGCGAGGGAGAAAATACCAATAAAGCTATATTTAATATAATAGAAGAAACTCTAAACAATATAAAAGAATTTCCAAAGCACTCTGTTAATTTAGTATTCACAAGAGAGGATATAAAAGAGCTATTATCAATGGACAAATACATTGACCTTATAATACCAAGAGGAGGCAACAGTTTAGTACAGTATATAAAGTCAAATACCAACATACCTGTATTAGGACATGCTGACGGTATATGCCATTTATATGTAGATGAAAGTGCTAATCAGGAAAAGGCTTTAAAAATATGTTTGGATTCAAAGGCTCAGTATCCAAGTGCCTGCAATGCTGTTGAAACTATACTCATAAACAAAAATATGGCTTCAGAATATTTGCCAAAACTTTATAATCTGTTTAAAGAAAATGAAATAAAGATGAACGGTGATGAAGAAGTAAAAAAAATATTGAATACTCAAGACATAGGCGAAGTAAAAGAGTGGCATTTGGAATACGGAGATAAAGAAGTATCATTAAAAATAGTAAAAGATACAGAAGAAGCATACAATCATATTAACAAATACGGCTCTCATCATACAGACTCAATAATATCCGAAGATAAATACAATATAGAAAAGTTTATGACATTCGTTGATTCTGCAAATGTATACTGTAATGCTTCAACAAGATTTTCTGACGGATTCAGATACGGTTTTGGTGCTGAAGTTGGAATATCTACAAACAAAACGCATGCAAGAGGACCTGTAGGTTTGGAAGGTTTAACAATATACAAATACAAAATTTTTGGAAACTATCAAATTGTAGATGATTATGTTACTCATAAATCTAGCTTCAAGCATAAGAGAATAAAATAACATAGAAAAATTAAATATAAAAAACAAGCTGATAACTTAAAAAATATCAGCTTGTTTCTTTACTATTTTTAAATATTTTATTTAGTTTACTTTTTCAAAATAATAAGTTATACCAGATACAGTTCCATAACTTATTTCGCATTCTCTATCACTTGTAAAATAAAATGTAATATTTCCTAAAATTGGAATATTAGGTATAATCAGCTCATAATAACTTTTTTCATCATATTTATCATTATTCCAATTCTCAATATAATGAGTGCTAGATGAACCATCATCATTATAAAAAGTTAATACGCCGTAAGAAGAAATAGTAAATCCTTCTCTGTAATTATCCATATTTCTCCAAGTACCTCTTAAATCATATGGCCTGAATTTTGATGCAGAGTTAAATAATGATGAGCATGATGTCAAAAATAAAGATGTTAATGAAAGCAATACCATCAACAATATAAATTTTAGAATCCTTTTCTTATTAATCATATAAACCTCCTATATATTGTTATAATACAATATACCCTCAAATAATATATATTATAAAAATTTTGTCAATACAGTAAAAAAATATATAATCTAAGATAATTACATTATTTAACATAAAAGCAAATATATATAATGTAAGTATTTTATACATAAAAAACCAAACTCCTAAATACTTTTTTATCAACATTATATTTACATTTATAATTAATCTAGTATAATAAAAATTATGAAAGATTTAGAAAAATTAAAGCAGATATTAAATGAACCTATAACTGTTAATAATTTAAATAGAATTAATGATTACTTTATACGCTATCTGTTTTCTCATAGCGGAAATGAAAATATAGCTTTACATTTTATTAATTCAGTATTTAAAGATCTAAATTTTGCTACTTTTGAAAAAATAGAAATACTAAATCCATTTAATATAGCTGAAAACTACGGTGAAAAAGAATCAATAGTAGATATAAAGGCAACAACTGAAACAGGCATAACGGTATTAATAGAAATACAAGCTAGAGGAAATGAAGATTTTATTAAAAGAGCTTTGTATTATTGGGCTTACAATTACAGCAGCAGCCTAAACAGAGGCGGAATTTACGATGAATTAAATCCTACTGTAAGTATCAATATTACAAACTTTATTCTTACAGATGAAGATAAAGTACATAACTGTTATGTTTTAAAAGAATTAAATAATAATAAAATACTTACAGACCATTGTCAATTACATTTTATAGAGCTTCCTAAATTTAATTTAAAAAATATTCCAAAATCAGATGATTTAAATAATATACATAATGAATTCATTTCTTGGATAAAATTCTTTAAAGGAGAAGATATGTCTATCTTAATGAAAGAAAATACAATATTTGAAGAAGTAGAAAAAAAATGTCTAACTTTTGTAAATGAAACTCCTGTAATGGATAAGTATAAAAAAAGAGAAGTAGATACTTATTTTTTTAATAAAAGTATAGAATTAGATTTAAAAAGATCTAAAGAAGAAGGCAGAGAAGAAGGTAGAGAAGAAGGCAGAGAAGAAGGTAGAGAAGAAGGCAGAGAAGAAGGGATTAAAGAAACAAAAATATCTATGGCAAAAAACATGAAAAATAGGAATATGGATTTTAATCTTATTAGTGAATTAACAGGTTTAAGTATAAAAGAAATAGAAGAACTATAATAAGTATAAAAAGGCAAGAGATTTTTTATTAAAGCTCCTGCCTTTTTATTTATTAAATTAAGCAGGAAATTCTTCTGCTATGACATCTATAATATTATTTTCTTCTAATGCTTCAAATGGTACTTTAGCTCTTGTATTTTTTGTTATTCTGACAACTATAGGTTTTAATTTACTATTAACAAAAGCTCTTCTTGAAGCAGCAGCAAATACCTCTTCTAAAAACTTTCCATTTTGTGTTATTAGCATATCAACTTCATTAGTTAATAATTTCATCTCATCATCAGATAATAAGAAATTTTTAGCTAAATACTCTAAATGTCTTGTAACTATCTCCATCATTTTTATACTATCATCTACTATAAACTCATCCATAACAGTTTTAGCAACTTTACTTGCAACCATTCCTCCAACAGCACCGCCTACAAAAGATCCAACCAACGGTCCTACTATAGGTATAGGAGCTAATAATGCACCGCCTATAATTCCTCCGATAGTACCGCCTGTAATACCGCTTGCAGAAACAACAATATTTTTAATACATTGCATACTTGATATTCTTCCTCTAGCCATCTTGATAATTTCTATACTTGATGTAACCGCTATAGTAGCCGCAGCAGCTACAGTAGCTCCTTGCAATGTAGAATTAGCTTTATTTATATTGGACATTTTAGATTTTGACCCTATAGTTTCTAAATTCAATATATTACTTTTAGTATCCGCTAAAATACCTAAAGAAGAACTAATATTACCACCTAAATTAATATTAATAGCTTTATTTAAAAAATTATGAACTTGATCTATTTTATTTAATTGTGAAGCTGTCATAAATGTAGCAAAAGACATACATGATTTTTTTCCTCCAATTACAACAGATGATTTTATTGCTAGCTTTATATCTTTTGTTTTCCAATAAGTGATAGCTGTATTAATTGCGAAAGATATTCCGCCTGCTGATAAAGCAGTTAAACTACCTAAAGCAGCATCATATTGTAAAGATTCTTTAGTAAAAAATTTTGAAACGTTTTTAGCTTGCTCATAAGTTGCACTGCCAGGTCTAAAATATTCATCCAAAAATTCATTTATTTTATCTTTATTACCAGCTAAATCTTTATTAGGTATTTTTTTTAATCCCTTATATAATTGATCGAAAAGATATTCTCTTCCAGCTATAGCTTGATCTTTAGGAATTTCTATATCTTGATTATTTTTAGTATAAGTATAATTTCCATCTTGGTCAAAATTAGAATTTACACTTCTTACTGCTGTAGAATAATATTTAGTCTGTATATATCTGCCATTTACAAACCTATCAGGTCCACCTTTAATATTATCATTTCCAACAATAGATGCTTCTTTACCTGAAAATTTATCTACTATAGTATTAAATCTCTCAGCCATAAAACCATGTCCTGTATCCTTATTGCTTAATGGTATAAAATCATAAGAATATGCCTGACCAGCTCCAAGTGTAGTTGCACCAACTGAACCATAATCGCTTATAGTTTCACCTATAGGTTTTTCTCCAAAATCTTTCTCATAAGATATTTTATAACATAAATCTTCTGTTTCTTCACACATATCAGAACAGAACCATTCACCTTCTATTTCTTCCATCATAGAAGCTAATTTTGCCTTACCACATGATGCACAAGTAACTATTTTATCAATATTTATATTATGTACAAAAAAATCTCCGTCATCAAATTCATGTAATTCTATGCTATCATTTTCAACTACAAAAAAATCGGTCAATAAATTATCAGGTAAAGCCAATGTGGATTTTATATTTAATATAGCAAGATTTTTATCAACTCTAATATCTGATTTTGATATATTTTCTGCCAATTCTCTGCAACGATTAAAAAATGCAGGGTTAAAATAAACATCTGTATTTGATAAATATAAAATTTTTATTTCATTTCTTTGAGCGAGCCTTTCTAAAGTTAATCTTAGCATAGCTCTCTTTCCTGCCATTTCATCATCTTCTTTTATTTCTTCATCGCTTTTATGTCTGTCATCTTCATAATCTATTTCTAATTTTTCACATAATCCTTCAAAATTACTATATGTCAAACTTTTTATAACTTTTGATACTTTCTTCATAAATATCATTAAATCAACAGCCCCGTATGCTGAAGCCATAACAAAAAATACGGATAATATTCTCAATGTTATAGAATGATTTATATAATTTATACCATCATTTCTAAATAAAACAAAATACATATAAACTATTGAGATTGTATATATAGCAAAGTAGTATACAAAACTTACAAATTTAACATATTTAATACTTCTTATCTTAAAAACTACAATATCTTGTATAATTTTAAGAATTACACTTAATATCATAATTAAAGATAATATTGTATGAAATAAACTTTTACTTTCAGTAGCTACAAAAGCAAAAGCAATTAAAGAAAATAAAGCAGCCACAACTATCCTAATTTTAATAAACGATAGTATTTGAGATAATAATGCTCCAATTATCATTGCTATAAAACCAAACAAAAGTACATTAAACATAATTGTTCTCCCGTATTATATATTTTATTATTATATATAATATATATAATTTGTCAATATTTTATGCATATTACTATAATAAACAGCAATACTAATAGATTATTACAAAATTAATGATATCTATTAGTTAATTTATTTTTTTTAGTTTGTAGATACTTTGAATACCAAAACAACCAAAAGAACAACTATTAAAATACCTATTACCCCTAATATTAAAAGACCCCATTTTATGAACTTTATTATTTTTCTTATGGAACTATTAGCTTCTACAACACCATTTTGTATGCCGTTAAGACCTCCCACTAAAAGAAACAATGCATCCTCAAACCAGCCTACAACAGGTAAAACATCAGGCACTAAATCTACTGGCGAAACTGTATATATAACTGCCAATATTAAAGGTATCCAAGGCAGTATTCCAGACTGGGCAGGCTTGTTCTCATTGTTAGTATTGTTATCATTATTGTAATCACTCATAAAAACTCCTATAATAATTTTTAAGCAAAAATACTTAAATTAAACAAAAATTAAACTAATATACCATTAAATTAGTATATATAACAATATTAATTTGTCAATACTTTATGCGTATTTTATATATTTTTAAGTATAAAATTAGATAATAAAAAACTTGATAAAATGCCCGATTTTGATATAATAATGTAATTTCATGATAGTTTTTAGTTTAAGGATATATTTATGTCTAAAGTTATAGCTATAGTCAATCAAAAAGGTGGAGTTGGAAAAACAACTACAGCAGTCAATCTAAGTGCAAGCATAGCAAAAATGGGGCACAAAACTCTTCTTATAGATATAGACCCTCAGGCAAATGCTTGTTTGGGTATCGGCATTACAAGAGATAAGATGAAAAAAAGCGTATACGATTTATTAATAGGAGAAGCTAGTACAAAAGAAGTAATAATGCCTACATATCAGGAGAATTTATTTTTAATACCAGCTGACTCCGATTTGGTAGGTGCTCAGATAGAACTTGTTAATGAAATAGCAAGAGAATACAAATTAAAAAAAGCTATAGAAACTGTAAAAAATGACTATGAATATATTATTATAGACTGTCCGCCTACTTTGGGTATACTAACACTTAATGCTCTAACTGCTGCCGACTCTGTTCTTATACCTATACAATGCGAATTCTATGCTTTAGACGGAGTAGCAGAACTTAATAACACCATAGCACTTGTAAAAGAAAATCTTAATAAAGAATTAAAAATAGAAGGCGTACTTCTTACTATGTATGATGCCAGAACAAAATTAAGCTCTGATGTAGTAAAAGAGGTTGTAAATTTCTTTAAAGAAAAGACATATAAAACTATGATACCCAGAAATGTACGTTTAAGCGAAGCCCCTTCATATGGCAAGGCTATAAGTGATTATGATAAGGACTGTGTGGGAGCTAGAAGTTACAGAGAATTTGCTAAAGAGTTTATTGAAAAGTCTAAATAATTATGTTTTTTAATATAAGGATATTGATGGTATGAATAATATTATTTTACAAGATGTAAAAAAAGAAGATATTTCTATATTTAAAAATAAATTACAAGAATCATTTATATTTGGTGCTCAAAACTATTTTGGAAAAGATATTACAGATAAAATTCCAGAAGAAAAGGATATTGATGAATCTCTAAATACAAATGGTACATATTCCTATCATTTAATACTCGATAATAAAAAAGTAGGAGGAACTATAGTAGAAATAAATGATAAAACAAATCATAATGAACTTCATTTTTTCTTTATATATCCAGAACATCAAAATAAAAAAATAGGATATTTATCTTGGAAAGCTATAGAAAATAAATATCCTAAAACAAAAATTTGGACATGTTATACTCCATATTTTGAAAAGCGTAATATAAACTTTTATGTGAATAAATGCGGTTTTCATATAGTTGCTTTTTATAATCAATATAATAAACTTGAAGGAATAGACAGCGGTCCAGAAGAGTTTTTTAAATTTGAAAAAGTTATCAATAAATAATATAATATGTTAATTAAATAAATATTAAGAGGGTTTTATGAGCAGAAAAGGCGGACTTGGCGGTCAGGGTATGAATGCATTAATAAAATCTGCTGACAGTGAAATTAGAAAAGCAGCTGAAGAGGCAGAAAAAAGAGGTGTACTAGAAGTAGATATTTCACTTATAGATGTAAACCCAGACCAGCCTAGAAAAATTTTCAATGAAGAAGAAATACAGGGACTTGCAGAATCTATAAGAGAAAACGGACTTATAAACCCTATCACTTTAAGAGAAAAAAACGGTCAGTATCAAATTATATCAGGTGAGAGAAGATTTAGGGCGTTTAAATTTTTAAATAGAGATAAAGTACCTGCATTAGTTTTAGAAAATATAGATGATTCAAAAATGCTTGAACTTACGCTTGTAGAAAATATACAAAGAGCCGATTTAAACCCTATAGAAATAGCGAGAAGCTACAAAAAATTAATATATGATTTAAATATCAAACAAGAAGAATTAGCAAATCGTGTCGGAAAAAGCAGAAGCACTATATCAAATTCAATGCGTATATTAGATTTAAGCGAAAATATACAAAACTTAATATTAGAATCAAAAATTACAGAAGGTCATGCTAGAGCTATATTATCATTAACTGATGAGAATGAAAGAGAAGCATTTGCAAAAGAAATAATAGAAAATGGGTATTCAGTAAGAGAATGTGAAAAAATAGTCAAAGAAAGAAAAAATGATAATAATTCACAAGAAAATACTGAAAATAATCAAAAAGATACAAAAAAAGAGATAAAAAAAGACCCTAATATAAGACAATTAGAAAATGATTTGGAAAAGATATTTTCTACAAAAGTTAATGTTATAGATAAAAATGGTAAAGAAGGAAAAATAGTTATAGAATATTACAGTAGTGATGATTTATCAAGAATTATGGATATGCTTGAAAAAATACATGAAAAAGAAAACAGCACAATACCTACTCTTGAATATTAGGAGACAATTTGAAGTCAAAGTTTTTTTTATTATACATACTTCTTACATCATTATTAATAGCATCAAGCCTTTATTCAAGAGAAAGAATGAAAATAGCAACTATAGATTTAGATCACAGTTTAAGAGCCAATGAACCTTTAAGAAAAGAAATTGTAAGAACTATAAACAGATTTGCATATTTAAAACAAAAAACTTCTATATCAGTAGATAGAGAGAAAAAAAAATTATTCTCTACTAATGAATTAACGCTTGAACAAGGATTAACCGTAGCCTCTAATCTTAATATAAAAGCAGCTATTATAATGGACAGCGAAAAAGTATTAAAAAATACAAATAATGCAGTTTCAAATAATAATATAGTAATTGATTCTAATAATATAAATACAGTTCTTAGTAATTACAATATTACGAATAATATGCTAAGTAATGATATAGTCATAACAAATGGTCTAACTCTCACAAATGAAATTAAAGATTTGGGAGATTTAATAGAATATGGTATAGGAAAAAAAACTGAAGGTACAGATAAAGCTGCTGATGAAAAGAGCGATGAAGAACTTTATGATATAAAATATAATTTTAAAGTTATCGATATAGAAACAATGGAAACACTAAAAGAATATGAACTAAAAACATCAACAGAAACTATATCCGTAATACAGGAAATATGCACATATTTGGAGTTTTACTTTTCAAATTATATATTCAGAACTTTTGAACCACCTATAAACGGTGTCAATTTAACTTTAAGAATAGACAGAATATCATTAGAAAATAAAACTAATTCAATATATGATTCTGGAGAAATAATAGAAGGAGAATCATTTTCGTTAAATTTCAGATCCAATACAGAAGGATATATATATATTTTTGCCTTTCAAAATGACGGAACTGTAATACTAATGCATCCCAATGACTTTAATAATTATATAGATAATCAATACTATAATAAAATAGAAGCAAGAAAAAATTATATAGTGCCTCCAGAAAACTCAATATTTAAAATAGTAAGCAGACAGCCTCTAGGAGAGGATTCATTTTACTGCCTATATACAAAAAAAGAACAGAAATGGATTACTGGAACATATTTTTCAGGAGACGGATTTAAAATATGCAATAAAAATAAAATAGCCGAGTTTACTATAAAATTAAAATCCAAACTTAAATATATGAATAGAGATAATTGGCAAATATCATCAATCTATTTAAAATCTATACCTGAAATACCAGAAACAGAAGAAACAGAAACAATAGAAGAATAATTTTAAATTCAAAAAATTAATTTTTGACAAAATATGGTTGTTTAGGTATATAGTAAAATAATAAGTAATATAGCTGAAAAACATTATATTTATAATTTTTTAATTGAATAATTTTATTCAAATACTTTCAAAAAAACTCTAATAAAAATAAACAACATATAAAAAATAGCTATCACCTTATTAATAAAGCAATAGCATTTTTTTATGTTAATAAAACTTTATCAGATTAGAAAATTATCTGTAGATATATTTTTTGTTATAAAAAGGCTGATAACGATTAACTTTATCCAAAAAAGAGTTTTGATATGAAGGATATAAGACAACCGTACCATCTTCATTTACATGTCCCACAGGATCATACTCATAGAAAGGAAGAAGAGATCCTTTATAAGTAACATTATCAGAAGGTCCCCATCTTAACGGAACTTCCACTCCAAATACAGTATCCTCCTCTACTGGTATGCCGTATATATAAACATATTTTGTGTATATATCAACAGCAACTAATGTATTATCTAATGATATTATTCCTCCGCCTTTTCCAGTAAATCTATAAAAATAAAAACGTTTCATAGCATCGGCATTATCTCTGTTTCTTTTGGCTGTATATAAAGGATTATAGCCTCTGTATTGATAATATTTCATGCTTGATATAAAGAATATACCTGCTTTTGAATTTTTACCGCTGTACATATACTCTTTAGTATCAGAATTATTAAGCTCCCAATATTTATCCTCTGTTTTATCTATAAATTGAAAACTAGGAACATTATTTTTATCAAATGTAGCTACTAAAAGCCAATCTTTGAACTTTGAAGAGCTAAAATTAGGATTATCTGAAACTGGTCTTTCAACAGTTTCTTTTGAAAATAATAATAAACTATTTATAAATATAATTGCTATATAAAAAAATATTCTTTTCATAATAATATCTTCAAATTAAATTATTTTATATAGTTAATAATACACTAAATAATATATAAGTAAATATAACAAGTTTTGAAATGTAAACTAAATTTATGATAAATAAACAAAAAACTATATTTTTTATATATTTGCAATACATTTAATACATTTTGCACTACATTTCATTATTATTGTTTATAAATTAATGAACATTTTAAACTTTTTGTCTTATTAATGGAGTTTTAGTTTTTATCCGAATCATTATTTTCAGGAGTAATCTCTATTACTTTAATATCGCCCTCTTCTGTTTTGTCATCATCAGGATTAATTTCTATAACTTTTACTTCATTATAATCATTTTCTGTATTAATATCATCTGTTTTTTTACGTCTATTTTTTAATTTTCCGTAAAATAACACAAATATAAGGCAGTAAATAATGACCATCAAGACAGCAGATGAAATATATGGTATTAAAGCAATATTATTATTATAAACTGTGTTAAATATATAATTATAACCATAAGGGAAAGCTATATAAATTATTAAAATAAGAGGTATAGTAAGCAAAAGCCACCATTTATTTTTAGATACTTTATTAGCAAATGAATATGATATGATTATAGTTAATATAGATATAGTACTTAAATATGAAATAGTACCTCTGTCTAATTTAGCGTCCTGATAATTTAATTCTAAAAAATTCATAATAATTATACCGCATACAGAAGTTAAAAATATACCAAACATAGTATAGATAACGGAAAGAAATATTTTAACTAAAAATTCTCTGTTAGAAAATTCTTTTTCACTATGAGGTATAATTTCGGCCACCCATAATATAAGAGAAAAGGCTAAAGTTTGTATAAATACCTCTGGAAAAGAAATTATATGAAATTTTATAGGGATCTGAGTGTATATTATACCCTCTATGGAGCTTGGAGCAGAGATAGGAGCAGATATAACACCTATACAAATAAATATAAGCCATACAATAAGCCAACCCAATTTAGAGGCTATAATTCTTCTGATAGGAAATAAAGCTATAGCTATAAATATAGCTCTTATAGGCTGTAAAAAAGGACCTATGACAGTTAGAGGTGATTCAAAACCTCTCATAAAATTTATTATTATAGGATCATTATAAACAGATTCATAATCAAATAAATTAGAAAATAATAAACCAAAAACTATATATGTAAGTGTATGTATAACAGCAACTTTTATATAAAAAATAAAAAAATGTCTAAGAAATATTTTTGGTGAATTATCATTTTCCATAATATTAGTCTTTAAAAAATTATTTTTATTATTTTTCCTGCCTTTCTACTATATCATTATGATACACAAAATTTACTCTTTTAATAGACAGAGCCTTTCCAGTATCACTATCAGCCTGAACTATAATACCATTAATCATAGGACTTGAAGTTTCAACCTCAAATCTATGAGGCATTTTTGTAACAAATCTTGCAATTGCTGCATCTTTTTTCATACCTATAACAGAATAATAGCTTCCACACATACCAATATCAGATATATAAGCAGTATGAGAAGATAATATCTTTTCATCTGCTGTCTGGACATGAGTATGCGTGCCAAAAACACATGAAACCTGACCTTCAAGATAGTATGAAAAAGCTATTTTTTCTGCTGTAGCCTCAGCATGGAAATCTACAAATATAAGATTAGTTCTTTCTTTCATATGCTTAATTGCAAGATTAGCTTTTTTAAAAGGACAATCTAAAGGATCCATAAATGTTCTTCCCATAAGATTAAGCACGCCAATCTTACAATCTAACATCTCATATATATAATAGCCAAGACCTGGTGCATCATTTGGGTAATTATATGGACGAAGCAGACGATGCTCATTGCCTATAAGAGCAAATACATCTCTATTATTCCATATATGATTACCAGAAGTAAGTACATCCACACCAGAGTCAAAAAGTTCAGCTGCTGTATCTCTAGTAATACCTATACCATTAGCAGCATTTTCACCGTTAGCTATTACAAAATCTATATTATTTTCTAATTTTATCTCTTCTAAATGCCTTCTTACAGCATAACGTCCTGTAACACCAATTACATCACCAAGACATAATATATTTTTTATAGACATTTTTAATTTACCTTTAATTAAAAAATTAATTTAAAAATTATCTGGCAACCTCAACGGCCCTAGTCTCTCTAATAACTGTAACCCTTATTATACCAGGGTATTTTAACTCATCTTCTATACGTTTAGCAATATCTCTAGCAATCTGTTTTGCCTGAATATCATCTACCATATCGCTTTTAGCCATTACTCTAAGCTCTCTTCCTGCCTGTATAGCAAATGATTTTTCAACACCATCCATACTGTCAGCTATTTTTTCAAGATTATCTAAACGTTTTATATAGCTTTCAAAAGATTCTCTCCTAGCACCAGGTCTTGCTGCACTGATAGCATCAGCCGCTTTTACTATAACAGCTTCAACAGTTTGAGTATCAACATCATTATGATGTGCTCTTATAGCATTAACAACCTCTTCTTTTTCTCCGCATCTTTTAGCCAGATCAGCACCGCTCATAGCATGAGAACCTTCACCTTCAGTTTCTATAGCCTTACCTATATCATGAAGAAATGCACTTCTTTTAGCCAAGTCAACATTTGCCCCTATTTCAGCTGCTATCATGGCTGCAATATTAGCAACCTCTTTACTGTGAAGAAGCATATTCTGTCCATAACTAGTTCTGTACTGAAGTCTTCCCATATGCCTTATTAATTCATGATGCATAGTTGTAAGATTTAAATCCACAATGGCATTTTCTCCAGCTTCCATTATAGAATCTTCAACTTCTCTTCTAGTTCTCTCAACAACCTCTTCTATTCTTGCAGGGTGTATTCTTCCATCTAATATAAGTTTTTCTAATGAGACCTTAGCAATATGCTTTCTTACAGGATCAAAACATGATATAACAACAGCCTCTGGAGTATCATCTATAATAATATCAACCCCAGTAAGCGTTTCAAGCATTCTTATATTTCTTCCCTCTCTGCCTATAATTCTTCCTTTCATCTCTTCACTAGGCAAAGATACAGAAGTTACAGAAGATTCTTGTGCTACTTCGCTTGAAAGACGCTGTATAGTTTGAACTATTATTTCTCTAGCCTTTCTTTCACCTGTTTCTATAGCATTTTTTTCTATATTATCTACTATTTTAGTAGCAGATTTTTTGGCATCTTCTTCTATCTCTTTTATCAAATTGGTTTTAGCCTCTTCTCTTGTAAGACCAGCTATTTTTTCCAATTCTTTTTCAGCTTCTTCTATAACAGAAGTAAGTCTATCTTCTTGCTCCTTAATTTTTTTCATTTTATTCTCAATATTATGTTCTTTATTTTCCAAATACTGAGATTTTTTATCAAGATTAACCTCTCGTTGTAGTACTCTATTTTCTAATTTCTGAATCTCTGCTTTTCTATCTCTATTCTCATTTTCTAATCTGCTACGTTCCTTTTGTATTTCAGAATTAGCTTCAGAAAGTATAGTCTTTCTTTCATTTTCTGCTTGTTCTCTTGCACTTTGAAGCAGCTTGTGTGTTATTATTTCCGTAGAGTTAAGCTTTATTTTTGCTATAACAAAACGGGTTATATATCCAAAAACAAACGCAACTACAACGAAGGTGATTATTAAAGGTATGTTCATATTTCACCTCGTTATTATTTTTAATATTTAATACATTTTTTACAACAATATTATTAACATGATTTTTATATAAAGTCAATAATATTATTTGATTGTAAAAGTATATAAATAAATTACTGCATTAATATTTTTGGAACATTTTTCCAGAACCGCCGCAAGTTTCACAGGTTTCAGGTGCTTTATCTCTGTATATATTGCCGCAGCTAGGACAGAGATAAAAAGTTACATCTGCATCCTTATTTAGAAAATTATCTATAATGTCTTGGAATAATTTAGCATGTTCTGTTTCTACTTTTCCTAAAGAATTTACTGTTTCACTTACCAATTTATTTTTTTGTTCTACTGCTACCTGAGCTAACTGAGGATAAAGTATAGTAGATTCATATACTTCTCCTTTTATACCTGCTTCCAAATTTTCTCTATCGCTTGCAGGAGCTACTGGATTGAGTTCTGGAACAAATTTGCTCATATCTAATCCGCTTCTTAAAGCTAATTTTCTCATTTTTTCAGCATGTATTTTTTCTGCCAATGATGTTGTTGAAAACACTTTCTGAACAGCTTTATTGCTTGATGCTTTTCCAAATGAACTATATCTATTTGCAGCATTAGATTCACCCTGAAATATTGAATATAAAACTTCTTCTAATGTTTTAGCAGCCATATTTATTTTTCCTCCGTTTCGTATGTATATATTTATTTTTAATAAAAAATTCTTATTTATAAGATTAACTTCACTATATAATATCAATTAGTAAAAAAAAATCAAACTTTTTTTTAAAAAATATATTAAAAATTACAATAATATATAATGAATAAATTTTATTTTATAATATAATATTTCGGATAAAATACACTAAAAGGTAAATATGAAAAATAGAATAATAACTATAAGCAGGCAGTACGGAAGCGGAGGAAGGCATATAGGCGAACTGATTTCCAAAAAACTAAATTTTAATTTTTATGATAAAGAATTAATAGAAATAGTAGCTAAAAGGACAGGGATTAATAAAGAATATCTCGAGTCAAAAGAAGAAAAATTCACCAATGATAATCTATTTTTTAGTGCATTTCATAAAGAGTTTTTTTCAAGCCCTTTTGCCTCAAAAACTAGAAATTCTACCCTTGATAAAATATTTGAGATACAAAGAGAAGTTATAATAAACATAGCAAACAAAGGAAACTGTGTTATTATCGGAAGATGTGCAAGCTTTATATTAAAAGACTGTCATAAATGTTTCAATATATTTGTTCATGCCCCAAATGACCGAAGAATACAAAGAATAACCAATGAATACGGAATAAAAATGGAAAATGCAGAAACTCAGCTTAAAAATACTGATAAATATAGAGCAAATTACTACAAATATTATACAGGAGGCGATTGGGGCGATATGACTAATTATAACCTCACCATAGACAGTGGATACTTTAATGATGAAGATATATGCTCTATAATAATAAATGCAATGAAAAAAAATATGTAAAAACTTGAAAATTAATAATATATTACTATATTTAATTAGTAGCTATAATATGATATTTAGGTAAAAGGATTTATTTATGAAGAATAAAGAGATTAAAGATTTTTTTGAAAATGACTACTTCTCGTACGAATCGGATTGTGATTTATGGAATGATGAAAAAATATCATTATTAATAGATTTCGGAGAAGAAGCTGATAAATCAAAAATGCTTATGAAACATTTATATAAAATTAATGAAATATTAAAATGGATTGATGAGCATAAAAAAGATGTTTCAGATTTTCTTATAGATAAGCAATGTTTAGCATTAGCAGAAGAATGGGTTATTACTGGAGAACAAATAGATGAAAATACATATAAAAATCAGTCTGGAGAAATCATAAATATACCTATCAAAGATGAAGATTTCTTTAATGCTATGTATATAGATACTATATTAATAGATTTTGACGAAGATGAAACAAGACCTGATACTACATTACATATATTATTTGAGCCTGATTATTTCAAACATCACTCATTAATAGTTTATATTGATGGTGAAAGAAAGATAGAATACGGCGATATAGCTGGATAATACAAAAATTATACAAATCAAACAATATAAATATATGGTTTAACTAATAAATGTAGTGTATATCCCTAAATTTAGGCTAAAAATGCAGTTATTTTGGTTATTTTATACCAATAAAAGAACTGTGGTGTGGGACAAAGCCCCATATATTAAAAACAAAATATAACTTCATTTTTGACAAACTATAGTTGTTTAGGTATATTTTAATAATTATTTAAATATATCCTTGATTTTTTTCAATTCTTTCTGATACTCTTTTAATATTTTATTTTGTAATTTTTCATCTTTTACAAT
>NZ_JQIU01000008.1:1263297-1273051 GCF_002379365.1 Brachyspira sp. G79
CATATATTTTAATATTAATTGCCAAGCATAATCATATTTATTATTATCAATTAAAGATTTAAGATAACTATTTAAAGCAGAAACTATCTCCCAATTACTTTCATTTTCTTGAAGAGTCATTTCAAAAAGTTTTTTAGTAGTTTTCAGTAAAGATTCTTTATCTTCTATAAATGACACATAATATTTTAATTTATCTAAATTATTTTTGTCCCATTCTTTTACAGTACATTTCCATATATCAAGAAGTTTTGAAAATAATTCTAATTCATAAATATCTATAGAGTATGATATTATGTCATCTATACTTAATTCATCTAATCTTTCATTATAATAATCATAATTATCAAGATTATAACCGCAATTACAATCAAAGTTTGCATTTTTTGCTTTATCAAATAAATCTTTATATTTAGAGAGTAATTTATTTATATCACCATTATAAAGTTTGACAAATAAAAAACTTATAATTTCCAAAGAAGTACCTATACCTTGATAAGAATTAGTTTGTCTATCTTTTATTTCTTCTTCAAACAAAAAACAAGCAAATCTTCAAATGATTTTTTATTCATTAAATCATTTCTATTTTTATGATAAAGTATGGATAAAACTAATTTTAATCTTTCAATATAATTTTTATCTTTTGTATATTCCGCCCCATTATCTTCTTTATATACAAATGGAGCAATATTTATTTCAAATTGTTCTTTATCATCATTTTCTAAATAATTTAATAATTCTTCAAAAACATTATAATATTCTTTTAAATAGTCATTAAATAATTCTTGATAAAGTTCCATAATCTTTCCAAATAATAGATTAATCTTGGTCGTATATTGAAGTTACACCAAGAACTTTAGCAACCATATATGATATAATGGCAGTCATTACCAGAGCTGAAAAGTTTGAAATAGAATTTGATATCTCTAGGATTAATATACATACCATTATAGGTGTTCTGGTAATTCCAGACATAAGAGAAGTTATGCCAAGAAGTATAAATAAATCACCATATACAGCATAATCTGGAAAATATTTAATAAGAAATGTATCATATACAGAACCTATAGAAGCCCCAAGTATAAATGTGGGAAAAAACACTCCTCCTACAGCACCAGATGTGGCACATACAGAAGTATAAAAAAGTTTAACGAATATAAGTATAAAAAGCATAGAAACAGAAAATTTATCCTTAACAATACTCCCTATAAGCAAATCACCACTTCCTAAAACATAAGGAAAAAACATTATCATAAAACCAGCAAGCAAAAAAGCAGGAACTGGACGAATTATATCATTTTTAATTTTCTGATACATCTTAGAAAAGAAATTCATAAGAAAGTTTAAAAGTGATGCAAGTATTCCGCATATTATACCAAAAGGAAGAATAGATATATAATGTCTTACTTCAAGTATCTTAGGCAAATCAAAATTAAGTATAAATCCCTGACCTACTATATGCTCCACAACAAGTATTGAGGCTATTGAAGAAAAAACTATGCATACAAATACTATATGGTTTTTCTGCTCTCCAAGCTCCTCAAAAGAAAAAGCAATTCCAGTAAAAGGAGCACTGAAAGTAGCTGTCATTCCCGCACAAGCTCCAGAAACAAGCAAATATCTTCTATATTTAGATAATTTAGAAAAATATTTATGAAAGAAAAGCCCTACAAGCATACCTACATGCATAGAAGGACCAGCCCTCCCTAATGAAATACCGCTTGCAAAAGATATCATACTGCCGAAAAGTTTAAATAAAATTTCAAGAAAAATATTTTTGGGTTCATGAAGCGATATATAATATTTTATCTGAGGAACTCCAGCACCTCTTATCTGAGGGTAATGTGTTAATATATAACCTATAAGACAGCCCATACCTATAAGAAATATAAAAAGAAGTATAGGATAATACCATCTGTCAAATATAAAATTCGAGACATAAAATACATTAACACTTAGTCTATACAATATTAATCTATAAATAGAAACTATAAATCCAACAACAGCACCTATACATGCCGACAAGACAAAAAGTTTTATATATTTAATTTCAAAATTCAGTTTCATTATTCTAATCGTTGTTTTTATTTTTATATGCTTTTTATTTTATTATTAATTTTGATAATTAAACATTAAATCTAAATGTTACAACATCGCCTTCCTGCATAAGATACTGCTTTCCTTCAAGTCTTATAGCACCAGCCTCTTTGGCTTTAACAAAACTTCCAAGCTCTAAAAGTTTATCACAGTTTATAACTTCAGCACTGATAAAACCTCTTTCAAAGTCGCTATGTATAACACCAGCAGCCTCTGGGGCATAGGCACCTTCTCTTACAGTCCAAGCCCTTGTTTCATCTTCTCCTGAAGTTAAGAATGTTAAAAGTTTTAATAATCTGTGTCCAGCCTTTGTAAGTCTTGCAACACCTGATTCTTTAACACCCAAATCTTCTAAATAACTTAATCTTTCCTCTTCGTCCAAATCCTGTAAATCTGCTTCTATCTTAGCACTGAAAGGTATTAACTCAATATTTCTTTCATCTGCATATTTTTGTAATGTTACATAATTAGGATTTTTCTCTGGGTTTGCAAGTTCATTTTCTGATAAGTTAGCACCTATCATCATACTTTTTGCTGTAAGCAGGAATAATGGCTTTAATATTTCTTTTTCAGTATCTGTCAAATCAAGACTAAATACTGGCTTAAAATTATTTAATTCTGGAAGTATCTTTTCAAGTAAAGCAACTTCCTCTTCTGCAGCTTTTACTTTAGCACCTTTTGCTATCTTTTTTTGTTTCTCCATTCTGGCATTAACAGTTTCAATATCTGCAAGCATAAGCTCTGTCAATATAATATCTAAATCTCTTAAAGGATCAACATCTCCTATATGGGTAATATTTCCATCTTCAAATACACGTACAACATGAAGCACCGCATTAACTTCTCTAATATGAGATAAGAATTTATTACCCAATCCCTCCCCTTTTGAAGCTCCTTTTACAAGTCCTGCAATATCTACAAATGTTGTTGTGTTATAAACTTTCTTTTTTGATTTGAAAAGTGCTGCTAATTTATCAACTCTTTCATCTTTTATTATAGCTGTAGCTTCATTTTTATCTATAGTACAAAACGGGTAATTGGCCGCTTCAGCATGAGCATTAGTTAAAGCGTTAAAAAGTGTTGATTTTCCTACATTCGGAAGTCCTACTATTCCTATAGATAGAGCCATAATTATTTCCTTAAAATATGAATTGTTTTTTATAAAAAATTATTTTTTACAGTAATATTATATATTAAAAAATATTAATAACAAGTACATTAAAAATGTATAATAAAAAATTTTTTGTTAATTTATAATTCTCTCTATATTTTTTATAGTTAATTAAATATTTCAGTTTATTATAATTCTATCATTAGTAATTTATTTAAAAAGCAGATTAATACATTCCAATAAAAAGAAAACTGTTTTTGACAAACTTAAAATTTTTCAGTATAATAAAACTATGAAAGAGATAAATAGGCTTAATGATTTATTTGTACGATATTCTAATTTGTACTGAAGGCGATAAAGATATATTAGAAAAATATTGTTAATGCTGTTAAAAAAATGATATTGGTTTTAAATCTGTTGGTAATATCAAAATAATCAATCCTTTAATTAATATTAGTTTAGATATTTTATAAATAATTAAACTTTTTTATTATCATTTTTGTAAATCATCTTATAAAGTGTTTATTTATTATAATAACAATATATAATTAGCAATATATAAAAAATTGAGGATACAGCTATGATATATAATATGTGGTATGCAGTATTAGATTCAAAAGAAGTAAAGAAAAATAAACCTATTTTTGCTAATAGATTAAATAAAAATCTGGTATTTTGGAGAGATTCTAATAATAATATATGCTGTATAGATGATAAATGCTGTCATAGAGGAGCTTCATTGTCTTATGGAAAAGTATGCGGTAATAATATAGCCTGCCCTTTTCATGGATTTCAGTTTGATAAAAGTGGAAAAACAGTAATGATTCCAGCTAATGGAAAAAATACTGAAGTTAATAAAAACTTTTTTGTTGAGGGATATGAAGTTAAAGAATTGTATGGATTTATTTGGTTTTGGTATGGAGATAAAGATAAAATCAATGATAAAATAATGTTTCCAGATGATTTGAAAGATAATAAATTCTCATATTCTACAATTAGAGATGAATGGAATAATCATTATACAAGATGCATAGAAAATCAGCTTGATGTAGTACATATATCTTTTGTACATCATAACACTATAGGAAGAGGAAACAAAACAGTTGTTAATGGACCTTTGGCTGAACTAGATGAAAATAATAATACATTAAAATTCTATGTAAATAATGTCATCGATAATGGTCAGAAGGCTTTAAGTGCATCAGAAATGAAAAAAGAAGATTTTAAATATTTTCTTTATTTTTATTTTCCAAATACTTGGCAGAATTATATATTTGAAAAAATGCGTATATTTGGAGTATTTGCTCCTGTAGACGATGAAAATACAGTAGTATATATGAGATTCTATCAAAAAATAGTGAATATTCCTTTTGTAAAAAATATAATAAACTTTGCAGGCAAAAAATATTCAGATATTGTATTAAAACAAGATAAAAATGTAGTAAAAACTCAGTCTAAAAAAGAATCTCATTTGGGTATGAAAGAAGAAAAATTAATACAGGGTGATAAACCTATAATAATGTATAGAAGCACAAGAGATAAACTAAAAAAGGAAAATAATTCTTTTATATAATTTTTTATATATAAATAAAATTCAAAAAAAATTCATTGACTAAAAATGATAAATTTGTTAAAGTATAGCCATGATGAGTATTTCATTAGAAACTAGCTATTCTTTCAAAGATAATTCAGTTATTATTATTTCACTATATAATAATATCTATAATGAACATTTGCCTCAGTTAAAAGAACTCTTTTCAGAGTTTTTAACAAAAAATATTAGTAATATAATATTAGACCTATCAAAATGTCTTTTTATAGAGAAAGATATATGGGAATATTTGATAAATTTAAAAAAAGATCTAATTCATAATAAAGGTGATTTAGTTATATCAGGCATATGCGGAATGGTAAAAAATGATTATAATTTAATGGAATTGTCGCATTATATAGAATCTTTTAATAATATAAACGATGCTTTCTATAATTTTGGTATATTAACCGATATTAAATCAGCTTAATTTTATTTTTATACTTGAATTTTTCTTATTGTAGTATAATATATTAAACATGAAGATTATAAAAAATTTGATAACACTAGCAGTATTTTTCATAATATTTTTTGTACTGTATTTTGTAATATACTTTTTTAAAGTTTTAGATACAAATAATATATACCAAAACATAAATGCCGATTTAATAAAAAATTTAATGGAGCATTATTTCTTTGCCATCACTATAGTGGCAGCGACTTCCGCTATGATAGTAATAGGTTCTTTAAATAAGTTTGTGGGAAATATTTCTGTAGTAATCACTATGATAGTTATAGCAGCTGTAGCCTCTATATATCCAGCATATACAGTTATCTTTAATAAAAATATAGACTATTTAAGAAATGAACTTAATGATAAAAGTTCTTTATTTATAGATGAAAACGGCAGATTTTTAACAAAGGTTGATAACTATTTAATAAGAGTAGGATATAAATTACTGGATAATACATATAAAAATGCTATATTTATAGATAATACATCGCAAGGCAAGCTATATTTAAGCGATTATATTTATTTCACAGAAAAAGAAATATCATTGCATGAAGTTACTGAAATATCAGGAACAACTAAAACAACAAAAACTTCTACAGTATTTCCTAGAAATTCCTTAGATAATTACATATCAAATTTTGCTGCAGATGTTATATTTGGTTTTGAAGTATTTCCTATTATAACAGCAATGCTCAAAATAGTAACTTTAAGCGATATACAGCCTTATGCCATTATTATTTTATTTATTAATTTTGCTGTTATGTTTTTCTCTTTTTACATGCTTGGATTATCATTAAATTCAAGACAATATATATATCATAATATACTAAATGCTTTTGTAATATATGCTGTAATAAAAATAATATTTGCTATCTCTATAGAACATTATAATCTACTGGAATTTGTAGTACGTAATATGAATTACTGGACTATGAATATATATTTATTTGTTATATCAGTACTTATTATACTAATATCATTAATCTTAAAAAGAATACTCAATAATGATAAAAAAACCGATACAAACTAAGGATAAAAAAAGAATACTAAAATGAATCACATTATCTATGATTTCTCCAAATTAGACCTAAAAAAAGATAGTATTGTAACGATAGGTAAATTTGACAGCGTACATAAAGGTCATCAAAAACTTATTAAATACACTGTAGAATACGCTAAAAAACATAACCTCATATCTATAGCAATAGTTATTAAAAAGAAAAACTTATCTATATATAATACAGAAGAAAATAATAGTTTTATAAGGTCATTAGGTATTAATTATATAATTGTTATTGACTTTTTACCAGAATTTTATACAATGGAGGCTAAAGAGTTCTTTAACAAACTTATAGAATATTACCGCATGAAACATATTGCCGTAGGAGCAGATTTTGCATTCGGTAAAGACAGAATGGGAGACAGTGAATTTTTAAAAAAATATTCCAAAGAATGCGGTATAGGAGTAAGTTTTATAAAATTCCTTAATTATAAAGGTGATAAAATATCAAGCTCAAATATACGCGAAGCCCTTTCTAACGGAGACATGACAAGTGTTAATAGAATGCTTGGAAGAGAGTATTCTATGAGCGGATTAGTAGTTCATGGTAATGCTTTGGGAAGAAAAATAGGTTATCCAACTGCAAATTTGGAAATACCTAAAACTATATTTATACCTAAAATGGGAGTATATAGTTCTACTGTAAAAATAGGCAATGGTGATACAATATATCATGCCCTAACCTTTATAGGTGTTAGTAATATTAATAAAGAACTAAGAGTAGAAAGCCATTTATTAGATTTTTCTAAAATGATATATGGTAAGAAGATTACTATTGTACTGCTCAAATATATAAGAGATAACATAAAAGTTAATTCTATAGATGAAGTAAAAAAATTATTAGAAAATGATGAAAAAAAGATAAGAAAATATTTCAAAAGGAGAACAAAACAATGTCTATCACTGCAGACGAAAAAGCAAAAATAATTAAAGAGTTTGGTAAAAATGAACATGATACAGGTTCTACAGAAGTACAAGTAGCACTTTTAACTAATCGTATAACTTATTTAAAAGGTCATTTTCAAACTCATACAAAAGATAATCATTCCAGAATGGGGCTTTTGAAAATGGTTGCTAAAAGAAGAAAACTTCTTAACTATCTAAGAAAAACTGATATAGAAGCCTATAAAAGTCTTATACAAAGATTAAAATTAAGAAAATAATTTGAAGTTAAAAATTTAAATGCCCCCTCTCGGTGTGTATTTCGGCTATAAAGGAGTAGAATATGGTCACAGTTAAGAGTGTTTTTTGCGGGGAGGAATTAATATTAGAAACAGGGCTTCTAGCTAAACAGGCTCATGGATCTGTAACTTTGCGATTAGGAAATACTACTATACTAGCAACTGTTGTAGCAGCTAAAGAGCCTAATTTGGAATCTGATTTCTTCCCTCTAACAGTTAATTATAATGAAAAATATTATGCAGGCGGTAAAATACCCGGCGGTTTCTTCAAAAGAGAAGCTAAACCTAGAGATAAAGAAATACTTATATCACGTATTATAGACAGACCTTTAAGACCTCTTTTTCCTGAAGGTTTTAGAAATGAGGTACAAATAATACCTACTGTTTTATCTGTAGATACTGATATGCCTACTGATGCTTTGGCTTTAATAGCTTCATCTGCAGCACTTACTATTTCTTGGATACCTTTTGGAGGACCAGTAGCTGCTGTTAGAATAGGATATAAAAACGGAGAATATATAATAAATCCTAAAAACAGCGAACTTCCTTCAAGCGAATTAGATATTATTGTAGCTGGAAGTAAAGATGCCATTTTGATGATAGAAGGAGAAGCAAAAGAAGTTTCTGAAGAAGTATTTATTGGTGCCATAGAACTAGCTCATAAAGAAATGCAGAAATATATAGATATGCAAAATGAAATGGCTTCTCTTTGTGGCACTCAGAAAATAGAACAGGAACTATTTGAATATGATGCCGATTTAGTAAAAACTGTTACTGAATACGGAAGAGCAAAAATAGAAGCTGCTAACTATAATCCAGATAAAACTAAAAGAAATGAAAGCATGGATAATGCTTTTAATGAAATAGAAGAGTATATAAAAACTACAACTGAAGATGAAAAATTAATATCTCAAGTTAAAGGTATATGTCATTCTATAGAAGAAGAAATAGTACGTGAAGCTATAGTAGAAAAATCTATGCGTCCGGACGGAAGGGCTTTAGATGAAATAAGACCTATAAGCACTATGATTAATCTCATTCCTAGAGTACATGGTTCTGCTCTTTTCACACGAGGTCAAACTCAATGTTTATCTATAGTTACATTAGGAAGTGAAAAAGATGCTCAATTAATGGACGATATATACGGCAAAGAAAATAAAACTTTTATGCTTCATTATAATTTCCCACCTTTCTCTGTAGGAGAAGTAGGTCGCTACGGAGCTCCAGGAAGAAGAGAAATTGGTCATGGTAACTTAGCTGAACGTTCATTTAATGCCGTACTTCCTTCCAAAGAGAAATTCCCTTACACAGTAAGAGTTGTTGCTGAAATTTTAGAAAGTAACGGTTCTTCTTCAATGGCTACAATATGTGCTTCTACTATGTCTTTATTATCTGCAGGTGTACCTCTTAATGCAAGCGTTGCAGGTATTGCTATGGGACTTGCTACATACAAAGATGGATACAAAATACTTACTGACATACAAGGTGTAGAAGACCATTTGGGAGATATGGATTTTAAAGTTGCTGGAACACGCAAAGGTATCACAGCTTTCCAATTAGATATTAAACTTACTGGAATCTCTACTCAGATATTAAAAGAAGCATTAGAACAGGCAAAAAAAGCTAGATATTTTATACTTGATATAATTGATTCTACAATATCAAATGCTGGTGAAGTATCTGATTTTGCTCCTAAATATAAAACTATGGAAGTTAATCCTGATAAAATAAGAATATTAATAGGACCTGGAGGAAAAAATATTAAAGCAATAATAGAAGAAACTGGAAGCGATGTAGATATACAAGATAGCGGAATAGTTAATATATTTGCCCCTGATACCCCTACCCTCGATAAAACTATAAAACTTATTAATTCTTACGTTAAAGACCCAGAAGTAGGCGAAGTATATGATGGAGTTGTAAAAGATATCAAAGATTTTGGAGCCTTTATAGAAATACTTCCAGGAATCGAAGGACTTTGCCATATATCTGAACTAGCATATAAACATGTTATGAATGTTGAAGAAGTATTAAAAATAGGCGATGAAGTAAAAGTAAAAATCATAGATATAAAAGGCGGAAAATATTCTTTAAGCAGAAGAGCATTACTCGAAAAACCTGCCGATTATGTAGAAGAAGATTATGCAAGAAAAGAAAGAAAGCATGATAAACATGACAGAAAAAAAAGATTTTAATAATTTTTAATTGATAATTAAGGCTGACATTAAATATGACAGCCTTTTACTTTATTAACTATACAAAA
>NZ_JQIU01000008.1:1273446-1288556 GCF_002379365.1 Brachyspira sp. G79
TTATATATTTTGTATAATAAATCTTATGTAAGATTTAGAAAAATTAAAGCAAATATTAAATGAACCCATAACTGTTAATAATTTAAATAGAATTAATGATTATTTTGTGCGGTATTTATTTGCATCAGAAGATAGTAAACTATTACTATTAGATTTCATTAATTCAGCAATGATCAATATGGAAATGAAAACTTTTAGATCGCTTGAAATTCTTACTCCTTTTAATTATAAAGAAAATAATGAGGATAAAGAAACAATAGCACCAAAGGCGGGCAGACGCCTTGATATTAAATGCATTACACAAAATGGAACTGTTGTTATTATAGAAATACAATTACAAGGAAATTCAAGATTTCCAGAACGTATACTCTATTATTGGGCTTCAAATTACAGCAAACTTCTAAAACATGGGGAGAAATATGATGCTTTAACACCAGTAATAAGTATCAATATGCTTGACTTCAATTTAGATGATAGGAATAATGTACATTCATGCTATATGATTTATGATACTTCAAATAAAAAACTATTAACTGATCATTTACAAATACATATAATTGAATTAAAAAAGTTTAAATCTAATTTGATAAAATATTATTTAAATTGCTGGCTTACATTTTTTACAATGAAAGATAAAGATGATAAGGAGGCTATTATGTCCGAACTAGTAAAAGAAAAACCTATAATGGAAGAAATACAAAGAAAGTACAATAATTTTATAAAAAATAGACTTATGATGAATGAATATGATAAAAGACAGCCTTACCTATATGGAAATCAAATAATGCTTGAAGAAGAAAGAAAATTAGGAATTAAAGAAGGTTTTAAAACAGGACTTACAGTAGACGAAATAAATAAACTATAATTAATAAATATGGCAAAGAAAAATAACACGATATTTGTCTGCGATAACTGCGGAGAAAGCACTATTAATTGGATGGGTAAATGCCCTTCATGCGGTTCTTGGAATAGCTTAAAACCTTTTACAGAACCAGCTGAAAATACTAGCAAAGCTATAAGAGATAGAACTTCTGTTTCTTCAGATAAAGCTCAATTAACATCTATAAAAAAAATAAAAACTAATGAAAGTGCAAGAATATCAACAAATATAGATGAGCTTAACAGAGTTTTGGGAGGTGGAATTGTATCTGGAAGTGTTATACTTATAGGAGGAGAACCAGGTATTGGTAAATCCACTTTGCTTTTGCAGGTTGCTTCAAATATTGCTAAAAATGAAAAAGTGTATTATTTTACAGGCGAAGAATCTATTGAGCAGATAAAATTAAGAGCTGATAGGCTTGATTTAGAAGATTCAGACTTTTTAATATCATCAGAGTCAAACTGCGATAATATAATAAATACATTATTAGATAATCCGCCTACACTTGCTATAATAGACTCTATACAAACAGTATATAGCCCTTCAACAAACAGTATAGCAGGCTCTCCCGCACAAATAAAAAACTGTGCATGGGCTTTAATGCAGACTGCAAAATTGAAAAATATAACTATATTTTTGGTAGGGCATATCACAAAAGAAGGAACAATAGCAGGACCAAAAATTTTAGAGCATATAGTAGACTGCGTTCTTTATTTTGAAGGTGATGACAAAGGAATATACAGAATATTAAGAGCTGTAAAAAACCGTTACGGGGCAGTAGATGAAGTTGGTATATTTGAAATGGCTGAAAAAGGATTAATGGAAGTAAAAGACCCTTCAAGAGTGTTTACAAGAGGATTAAATGAAGCAGTATTTGCTGGAAGCGTCATAACACCTGTAATAGAGGGAAGCAGGGTATTTTGTGTAGAAGAAGAGGCATTGGTTGGAAGTAGTGCATTTGGCTATCCTAGAAGGCTTACTATAGGTTATGATCAGTACAGACTTCTTATAATAATAGCAATACTCGAAAAACGTGCTCATCTAAACCTTTCAAATCAAGATGTATATATTAATATAGCAAACGGACTTAATGTAAAAGAAACAGCAAGCGATTTATCTATAGCAATGGCAATAGCATCTAGCATGTCTGGAATATCTATTCAAAGAACAACTGCGTATATTGGAGAATTGGGACTTTCTGGAGAAATAAGACCTGTAAGATTTATAGAAAGACGTATAAAAGAAATGAAAAAATTCTCTTTAAAAGAAGTATATATTTCTAAGAGGGCATTAAAAGAAGTAAAGAATATAGAGGGAATAAAAATTATAGGTTTGGAACATATTTCAGAAGCTGTGAAAAAATTAGGTATATCATAACTAATATATTTTTTATTAAATAAATTGAAAAATTACCGTTAATAATAATTTTAATACATGCATATACAAAAAATATAATTGAAAAATATCATATTATAATATAAAATATTATATCCATATTTAAGGAGAAGTTTTGAAAAAAGTAGAAGATTTTTACAATAAATTCAAATTTTGCCTCCCTACAAATAAAGAAATTGCAAATAAAGAAATAGATATACTTCAAAATATTGTTAATATGTCGAATAAAGAGGCACAGAATTATTTAAGACAATATATAGCAAAATTAACATATTACCGTAAAAACTTCTTAGACTCTGAAACTGCATCAGCAATATCTAAAATGCTTATGGAAATAGCTTTTATACTAAGACTTCAATATGCCGATTATTTGCAGAAAAAAGAAAATAATATACTAAAAAATGATGATGAAGATATAATTGGCTTATCGAAAATGATAAAACTTTTAATCTCTGAAATCTCTATGATAATATATAAAAAAGAGTATGAAACTAATAATATGTTTCAAAATATGGGAGCATTTAAATCTGACTCAACTATAGGACATATTAACAGAGTATTCTTAACAGCAATAGAAGCAATACTTTTTTTTAATGAAAAA
The DNA here is from genome assembly GCF_002379365.1 of Brachyspira sp. G79. Lineage (GTDB taxonomy): Bacteria > Spirochaetota > Brachyspiria > Brachyspirales > Brachyspiraceae > Brachyspira. Next base: position 1,276,323 of record NZ_JQIU01000008.1, read on the forward strand.
ATGAGTCAAGGAATAACTAATAAAATCAGAGTAGATTTTAAAAAACTTATTACAAATATTCTGAAAAAATATACAAAATGTACAATATAGATACCGAAAACAGTTTGGAAACAAATGTTAAACTAGGAATAAGAAAAGTAGAAGCCAATATACTACTGGATACATCTGTAGCAATATTAATGCATGATATTGCTCTTGAAAATGATCATGACTATATACCAATAAATGAAGAAAAAAAGGATAACCACTCTATAAAAGATTATACTTTCGCTAAATATTTTATGAGAGGAAATGAAGGCGTATCTTTAACCGTTTCTTTGCATCATGAATATTATGGACATGGATACGGACTTTTCAGCGAATTATATAAAGCAGCTATAAAAAGAAATCCTAATCATCATATAGAATATTTAGTTTCTTATGATTATAAAGATATATTAACACTGCAAAGTTTAACATATTTACCTGCTAAAATTTTAGAAGTTATAGATGTATACGACACTTTAACAAATAGTTTTAAAAAATCAATCAAAGAAACTGTAAACTATATGACAGAAAACTTTATAGAAAAAGATATAATGCTTGATCCAATTATCACAGATATGTTTATACAATACTTAAAAGAAGTAAAAAAAATAAAATTATAAAAAATAATTTCTTATCACTTCTTTTAATCCAGCTTTATCAAGTTTATACATTTTCAAAAGTTCAGACCTTGTTGCTGATTCAAAAAATTTATTAGGCAATGCATGAAGCTTTACGGGTTTATATATTTCATTATCTGATAATAATTCTAGTACAGCACTTCCAATTCCACCTGCCTCTAAACCTTCTTCAATAATTAAAACTTTATTAGCTTTTTTTACTTCGTTTAGAATAGTCTCTTCATCTAAAGGTTTTAGAGTAGAAAGATTAATAATGGTAAAATCTCTATTAAGTTCATCAGCAGCTTCTATTATATCAATAAGAGTTTGACCATAGCTTATTATAACATTATTATTTTTTTTGTCTTCTTTAAGAATGTATGCTTTTCCTATTTCTATATCATCTAATACTTTGTTATTCTTCAATTCTCTTACAACTGATTTATTATATCTTATAACAACAGGTCCCTTATATTCTACAGCTTTTTTCACCATACTTCTAAAATCTTTTTCAACTACAGGAGCCATAATAGTAATATTTGGTATAATTCTTAAAAAAGATACATCAAATACGCCCTGATGAGTATCTCCGTCTTCTGGTACAAGCCCTGCCCTATCTATCATAAGTTTAACATTGGCATTCATAATACCAACATCATGTATAACCTGATCATATGCCCTTTGAAGAAATGTAGAATATAAACAAACAAAAGGTATTATTCCGCTTTCAGAAAGCCCTACAGCAAATGTAACAGCATGCTGCTCTGCTATTCCAACATCAAAAAATCTATCTGGAAACATTTTAGCATATTCTGTTAATCCAGTTCCAGATTCCATTGCTGCAGTTATTGCTGCAATATTTTTATTTTCCTTTGCCGCATTTACAATACATTCTCCAGCAAGTGAAGAAAAAGTTTTTGATTTTTGTTTTGTTTTTAGTTCTCCAGTTTCTATATCAAAAGGAGCTATTCCATGGAATTTTGAAGGATTTTCTTCAGCTATTTTGTATCCCTTTCCTTTAACCGTATTAACCTGAACAAGTCTTGGACCTCTTATAGATTTTACCTTCTGAAAAGTATTTATAAGCTCATCATAATTATGTCCGTCAACAGGACCGAAATATTTAAATCCCATCTCTCTAAAAGCAATACCTGGAGCAACAAAAGTTCTAATAGCACCTTTACCTCTATCTATAAATTCATTTGCAATATCTCCAAAAGGTAAACTTGAAACTAATCCCCTAACCTTTTCTGAAGCCTCCTGAACTAATGAATCATTTAAAGTTGTATTTAAAAACTTTGATATAGCACCGATATTTTTTCCTATAGACATTTCATTATTATTTAATACTATAATAATATCTGTATCAGTATTAGCAATATTATTCATAGCCTCAAGAGCCATGCCTCCAGTCATAGCTCCATCTCCTATTATAGCTATAACATCACCTTTAAAACCTAATATATTTCTAGAACAAGCAAGACCGTAAGCAAATGATAATGAAGTAGAAGCATGTCCTGTTTCTTCTATGTCATGTTCAGATTCGCATTTTTTAGGAAATCCTGAAATTCCTCCATATTTTCTTAATGTGTGAAATCGGTCTTTTCTTCCAGTAAGAATTTTATGAGTATACGCCTGATGACCAACATCAAATATAAAAGCATCTCTCGGAGAAGAAAATAAATAATGAAGTACAATAGTTAAATCTACTACTCCTAAATTGCTACCTAAATGTCCTCCAGTATTGGAAACATTATTTATCAAAAACTCTCTTATCTCAGATGATAAAATTTTCAATTCTTCTACCGTTAATTTCTTTAAATCAACTGGACTATTTATTTCTTCTAAATACATTATCATGCCTTACAATTAAAATATAAGCAAATTATAACCATAAAATATTTTATTTCAATAATTAAAAACTGAAATTAAGAAAATTAGCCTTGTTTAAAAACTTATTAGCATACAATTTTTATATACTTATTTATTATAAACTATATAATATTTATTAATACATAAAAACACCTATGTATTATTCGAAATCTTATTTAATCTGTAAAAACGCGGTTCTTTCTTAATAAAGAGTATTGTGATATACTTAATCAAAAATTATAATATTTAATGGATATACAGACATCAAAAAATACCTTGAAACTGCAATTATAAATAATATTTAAATTACTATTAAATAACAATGAAAATTTTTCAAACAAGTATAATATGTATTTTATAATAAATAAATTTATAAATATCATTTGACAAAAATTTATCATAGGTATAATATTTTTGGTTAATAAAAAATAAATTAGCGGTGTTGTGTATTATGCTGAGTATAGATAATCTAATTATAATAATTATAGGCTGCTCAATAGCAGGTTTTGTTGATGCGGCTGCTGGAGGAGGCGGACTTATAAGTCTTCCTGCATATTTAATAGCTGGTATTCCTCCGCATACAGCACTAGCTACAAATAAACTTACATCCACTTCAGGTGCTGTAGTATCTGCCTTTACCTTCTTTAAAAATGGAAAAGTTACTTCAAAACTAATAAAATTTTTAATACCTATGACAATATTAGGCTCTATTGTAGGTGTGCAGGTTATAGTATTGATAGATGCTAAAATATTACAGCCTTTAATAATGGTATTAATTCTAGCTGTTGGCATTTATACTTTATTTTCAAAAACTTTTGGAACCGAGAACTTATTTGATGAAAATAATTTAAAAAGAAAAAATTATATAGTAGGTATGTTTTTTGCCTTTCTTTTAGGTTTTTATGATGCGGTATTCGGACCTGGTACTGGAAGTTTTTTAATAATGTTTTTTGTACTTTATTATAAAATGGATTTTCTTCTTGCATCTGGTAATGCTAAGGCTTTGAATCTTACAAGCAATTTATGTTCATTGATAATATTTGCTATAGAAGGAAAAGTTAATTATATGGCTGGAATATTTGTTATACCTTTTATAATGATATCTACTTACTTTGGAGCTAAGTTTGCAATAAAAAAAGGAATAAAAGTTATAAAACCGATATTTGTAACTATATCACTGCTTACTACATTAAAAATATTAATAGATATAATTAAATAACAAATATATTTTTTGATAATAGTATATACACAAATGAATATAGTTTGTCAAAAAATAAATTTTAGTATTTATTGGGACTATATCTACGAAGTACACAGTTGTACCACCACAGTTCTTTTGTGACGCTGTAGCATTCAGTGTGTCACAAATAACCATACGCTGTACGCCTGTGGCGATAAGCATGCATAAACTCGTTGCTCTGCGTTCATTCGGAAACGAAATGCTATATTTTAGGCTAAATTTAATAATTTATCCTACATATAAAACATAATTAGTACGATTTTATAATAATTTCAATACTTGTACTTTCTCGAAGTGTATCCGAGCTTGTCGAGGATATAAGTTTCTTTGACTAAGTCCGCCTGCGACCGAAGGAAGTACTGTTAAGTATGGTGTGAGGCGGGATTCAAAAAAATTAAATAAAAAATTGACAAATCTAAAAATTTTTAGTATAAATAACTGATGCAGTACAATTATAAGTTAATCAATATAGAGTTTATCAATAATAAAATACCAACAAATAAAGAAATAATAAATTTATATACATAATCATTTAATTTTATAAAGTAATTATTTAGTACTTATTTTTTATATTTATAAAAATATTTAAATAGTTATATAAAAAATTATGATTGACATTTTATGATTTTTATAATAGAGTAATTGACTATGCGGAGCGGGTAAACGCGGTATTTAAGTAACTAATACTGAGGAAAGTCCGTACCTCTAAAGGGCATCATGCAAGCTAACGGCTTGAAGGCGAAAGCCTATGGAAAGTGCAGCAGAAAATATACCGCCAATTTGGTAAGGGTGAAAAGGCATGGTAAGAGCATACCGCATTTGTGGCGACATGAATGGCAGTGTAAACCCCATGAGAGGCAAGAGCAAACAGAAACGGATTGCCCTTTTCCTAAGTTTCAGGTGGCTCGCTAGAATATTATAGTGATATAATATCAAGATAAATGTTTACCTTAAATGACAGAATACGGCTTATAGCTCCGCTTACTTTTTATAATAAAAAAATATCTTACACATATAAAAATATTATCCTAAACAAGTAAATTATATATTAATATTTCTTTTCTATTATTGTTTTATTGTTCTCGCGTCTTACTTCAAGTTTATAAACCTTATCAAGTGAAAAATCAAAATCTTCTCTATAATGTGCACCTCTGCTCTCTTCCCTTTCAAGCATACTTAAAGCTAATATTTTTACTGCCTCAATTATTAAATAAACTTCAATAGATCCTTCATCAATATTTTCTTTTATACTATAATTACTTCTAATCTCTTTAAGTTTATTAAGTGCCGTATTTATTTTTTCTTTGTTTCTTACAACAGATAAATATTCACTTGCTATTTCTCTTATATTTTTTAATGCTTCAATCTTTGTAAGATTATTTTCTTTATCATCTTTCGAAATATCATTAATCCAATCATTAAGCTCTTTATGATCTAATTTCGTACTATCAAAATCATCAAAATTATTTTTTTTAATATATTCATAAGCATTTTTTACAGCATTATCTGCAAATACTAAAGCCCCGCCTACAGAATTGCCTCCTAATCTGTTAGCACCCTCTATACCTGATGATAACTCACCTACTGCATATAAACCATCAATGCCTGTATATGCATTACTATCTATTTTTATACCGCCGTTACAGCTATGAGCAAAATGTGTTATTACAGTTTCATCTTTTAATAAATCTATGCCTATATCTTTTTTAAGCCAATCCAAATATACAGTGTAGAACTCTTCTTTATCCTTATATAAATCTTCTGAATATTTTAATTTTACACCTTTAGATGATATTTTAAAATCTATTTCTCTGCTTTCAAAATCATTACTGAAAGGAGCGTAAGCACTTCTTTCAATAAATAATTTTTTATTTTCTTCGCTATTTGAAGTGTCTAAAATTAATTTATTTTCGGTATCATACATAGCAGTACAATATTTAAGTGTATGCTCTCCAAATAAAACATTATATTTAGGTTTTAAATACGCTGGTATAAACTGTATAAACTCCATATTCTGTGCCGAAGCTCCTGCATCTAAAGCAGCAGTAAGTGCAGCACCATTAATATTTTTTGGATACAAGCTGTTTTTATAATTTCCTGCAATTCCTCCAGTAGCCAAAATTATTACTTTTGACTTTATAAAGAAAAAATTATTATTATCTTGAAATACTGCTCCTATTACTTTATCATTATTTTTTATAATTCTTACTAATGAAGAGTTTTCAAATATTTTTAATCTTTTATTTTTTCTGAATATTTTTTTGGCTCTTTCTCTAGCCTCATTCCAATTATTAATAAGAAAAATATTTCTTGAATATTTTGCAAAACATGCAGGTCTTTTATCTTTTCTAAGCCAAGGTTTGAATCCTATTTTTTTTAATAAATGGATATTTCTTTTAATATTTTTTATATACGTTTTTATAAGCTCTTTATTTTCAACACTTTTACCCATATTGGTAATATCTTCATAATATTTATCATAATCATTTTTATCTTTTGTAACTTGTATACCTAATGTGGCTTTTAGAGGAAAATAAGAAGCCCCTCCGCAAATTTTTCCAGTAGTAACAAGGCATACATTTCTAAAAATCTTTAATGCTCTCTCTGATGAAATAAGACCAGCTATGCCTCCTCCTACTATTAATATATCAGAATTAATTTGTTTTGTTATATTCATATCAATACCCATAAAAATTATATATCTTTTAACATTCTATTTTTTAAAACCTATAATAAACTAATTAAGTATTATAAAAAATAAAATAATAAGTTTATAAAAAAATATTTTTAATGTATAATGATTATTCGTTATTTAATTATATTATTTTTAAGGAGATTATTTATGTCTGAAGTAAAAAGAATTGCTATAATAGGAGCTATGGATTCTGAAATAACCAATTTTAAAGGTATGATAGAAAATATAGAAGAAATTGAAATAGCTAATATTACTTATTATAAGGGAGTATTATGCGGAAAAAATGTAGTATTATTAAAATCTGGAATAGGAAAAGTTAATGCTGCTATTGCTACAACTATAGCTATAGAGAGATTCAATGTAGAAAAAATAATATTTACAGGTGTTGCTGGTTCTGGAAATCCTGATTATGATATATCTGATATAGTGATATCAAAAGACTTAATAGAGCATGATTTTGATACAAGCGATTTAGACGGTGATGAACTTACTGTACTTGTAAAGGGCTATGATAAAAATTATTATCCTGCTGATAAGGCATTAATAGAACTTGCTGAAAAATCTGCACAAAAAGTTATTACCGACAATAAAATATATATTGATACTATAGCTACAGGAGATCAGTTTGTAGGTAATAATGAAAAAGTAAAACGAATACATAATAAGTTTAAAGCAGGTGCTATAGAAATGGAAGGAGCTGCTGTAGCTCATGCTGCTTTGATGTATAAAGTTCCTTTTGTAGTTATACGTTCATTATCTGATAAAGCTGACAGCGATGCGGTAGTAGATTTTCCTAAATTTGTAGTAAAATCAGCTCAGAACTCTATGAAAATAGTGGTAGAAATGCTTGAGAATATGAAATAATTTTAAAAATAAATAATAGAGTTGTTTAAAAAATAAATATATGAAGTTTTAAACGGCTCTATTTGTTTATAATCCAAGTATTACATACATTTTTATCTTCCACATAAATCAGATTCACAAATAAAATAATTCACAATTTTTAAAATTAAATAGTTTTTTCATATATACATATCATACATATATAAAATATTACTACTTACAATAAATTTACTATTGAAAATATTATACATTTATAATATAATCTTCAATAATTAATTAACATAATATCGGAGTTTCTATGCCTGATAAAAGAACGATATTAAACGGTAACGGCGTAGGTGATGATGTTGCAATAGGAAATTCTTTTCTTTATACACCTTCACTAAGTACCCCTGTTTATAAAATCGAAGAAAGTGATGTAGAAGAAGAATACAAAAGATTTGATGAAGCAATTAAAAAATCAATAGAAGAAATTGAAGAACTTCAAAATCATGTGGATAATAATATTAAAAATATTTTATATACTCATATATTAATGCTTCAGGACAGAGTAATAATAAGGCAAGTTAAAGAAGAAGTAAAAGCAAAACTATTTAATGTAGAGCATGTATATGATACAATAATATCTGGATATCTTGATAAACTATCTTCTGTAAATAATAAAATGCTATCCGAAAGAAGCAGTGATATAGCAGATATAAAATCAAGACTGATAAGAAATCTAATACAGCCTAATTCAGGGGATTATTCTCAAATACCAGAAAATTGTATTATAATAGCAAAAACGCTTACTCCAAGTGATGTATTAAAGTTTAATAGTATAGGAGTAGCAGGATTTATAATAGAAAGCGGTGGATATACTTCGCATGCTGCTATACTTGCTAAATCATTCGGCATAACAACAATATTCAATATAGCCGATATATCAAGCAAAATAAAAAATGGAAGAAAAATAATAATAGACTGTAGAAGTAATATTGTAATTATGAATCCAAACGAAAAAGATATTACTAACTACACTATACTTACAGAAAATATAAAACAATTCAAAGAGCAGTCTATAATAGATGCAAAAGAAAAAGCATTGACAAAAGATAATATAGAAATAAAAGTTCATGCGAATATAGATATACCAGAAGAGACAGAAAACTTATTAAAACATGGTGTAGATTCAATAGGATTATACAGAACAGAGTTTTTATATATATTTTCAGAAGAAGATATTGCTACAACGCTACCTAGTGAAGAAACTCAATTTAAAGTATATAAAAATATAGCTTCAAAGATGAAAGGAAGAGTTGTAATAAGAACTTTAGATATAGGAGGCGATAAAATATCTCCTGCTTTAGGACTTAATTTTAAAGAAGATAATCCATTCTTAGGCTGGCGTGCTATAAGATTCTGCTTATCAAATAAGAAGTTATTTAAAGACCAGATAAAAGCATTGCTCAGAGCTTCGCATTATGGAAATATAGAAATTATGATTCCTATGATAAGCACTTTAGAAGAGTTTATTGAAACTAAAAAATTTATTGAAGATATAAAAGAAGAATTAAGAAACGAAAATCAGCTATTTAATGAAAATATAAAAATAGGAGTTTTAATAGAAACACCTTCTGCTGCTGTAATAATAGACTTGATAATAAAAGAAGCTGATTTTATATCAATAGGTTCTAATGATTTAGTTCAGTATATGATGGCCTGCGACAGAACTAATGAGAAACTATCATATTTATACAACCCTATAGATATATCTGTTTTAAGAGTATTAAAAAGAGTAATAGAAACAGCCAATAACAATAATAAACCTATAACATTATGCGGAGAAATGGCAAGCGTTGCCAAGTATACTCCTATTCTTCTTGGTCTTGGAATAAGGGAGCTTTCTATGTCTGTTACTTCTATAGCTAAAATAAAAAATCTTATAAGAAGTATAAGCATAAAAGAATGCACAAAATTGGTAAATGAAATGCTTGAAAAGTGCGACAACAATTTTTCTAAATCAATTTTAAATAGTTTTATTAAAAAAATAGATATAAAAAATTATAAAGGCATAAGTGAATGAAAAAAATTTTATTAATATTAATAGCTGCATGCATTTTAATATCATGCAAAGTAACAAAATCTATAGATGAATACCAAAAATTAAAAACAATAGAAAAAACAGAAGATTACGGACCTTTAGGAGATTTCTTAAAAACACTTCCTAAAACTGAAGGAGAAAATGCTCAATCTCCATACAATGAATTAACAGCCTTTATTAAAGGAAGAAATCAAATATTATCATCAAACTACAAAGAAGGTTTTGAGACTTTGGCAAGGTTTTTATTCACATATCCGTCAAGTTATTATGAAAGCGAGGCATCTTATTTACTAGGTCAGGCTTTAATATATATGGTAGAAAATGAACCTTCATATATAGAAGAGTTTTATACTCAGCTATTATCAGAGGGTATAGTTGAAGGAGAAGAGAATAACGATGATAATGTTACAAATCTCACAGCATCTTTAAATAATATATACAGCCAATTAGGAATTATTGTAAAAGACGGAAAGTATTCTTTTAACGGATATACTTTTGACAGAATACTTCAAGATGAAGAAAGTGCTTTTCCATTAAAAGATTTTGCCTACTACTTCAGTATAAGACACAGATTTAGCAATATAGAAAATGAAAATGATAAATCAAAATTTATAACTAATATCACATACTTAAAAAGATTCTCTGAACGCTACAGAACAAGTGTATTACAGGAAAACATATTGAATAATAAATCATATTTTCCAGATGTTCTTCCATTTGATTTAACTGCTAATGAGAAAAAAAATTATAATGATACTGTAGAAGCTGTTAAAAACAGAATAGAGGGAATAAGAGCAGCATATGAAGAAGAATATTATGTAATAGGAAATGGTATTATTATAAGAGACAGAATACCTGCAGTAACATCAGGTACAGAGAAAGAACTTTACAGACTATACAATTATGATTTTGTAACAGTATTAAATAAAACTAATGTATACAATGCTAAAGAGAGAGAAAGAGAAGATTGGGCTTTAGTAAGATACGACACATACTACGGACCTATAGTGGGCTGGAGCTATTTAAGATATATGACTAATAATATACAGAATATTGAAGATATATTTGAAAATTATAAATCAGCTATGAACTCATATAAAAATTATGATTATTTAAAATCATCTGATTTCTTTTCATATGTATTAAACAGTCCTCAAACAAATTATTTTACCGACAAATCAGTATATTTTCTCTGGAAAGTTAATAATAAAATAGGCGAACTTGTAAGCTCTAAAAATAATCCTTATTATGAATATGTACTAGATTATCCTAAGTATTTTTATTATAATACCAATAATAATGTGCTTCAAAGCTCTACTCTATTATATAACTATTTAATAAAAATACTGCCTACCAATCCGTACAGATTTGTTATAAGCGGAGACAGCGAAGCAGAATACAGTGTAGATTAATTTTTGATAAGTATTATTTACTATTAATTATTAACAGCATTCTATACTTCATAAAAAATATATTTAATGTTATAATTTTTATAAATTTATAAGTTGGAATATACTATGAATATATTAGATAATGTTAATACTAAAGTTTTTGAAATTTTTAAAACTGAAGAAAGTATTAAAGAAATAGGAATACTTTCTGCCTATTGCAGCTATAGTGCATTTTATGATATAGCAAATAATGAAATAGCAAGAAAAACTTTTTTAAAAGCAAATGTAAAAATTATTATGGGTATGAATATTGACCCTAAAATTCAGTGTTTATATATTAATTATAATCAAAATAATACAAAAAAAAATATAGAAGAATTCAATGATTTTGTTGAGTATACAATTAGCGAATTAAATAAAAATCAAAAAAATAAAACAGTATTGGAACTATTTAAAGAAAAATGCCAAAACTCCTCCCTTGAAATAAGAAGTGCAAACGATAAAACGCATGCAAAACTTTATGTATTAAGATATACTGATAAAAGTACAATAAAGAAAATGCACGGCTGTGCAATAATAGGTTCTAGTAATTTTTCAAGAGAAGGTCTTCATCAAAGAAAAGAAATTAATGCGTATACAGAAGATGGATTTGAAGATTTTTATAACTTTTTTCAAGATGAATGGAAAAACACATCAAGCATATTAGACAAAGAAAATGAAAAAGAATTCTTTGATAAAGTGGGAATAAAAGATAAAGAAGAAATAAAACAAAATAATGATATCAAAGAAACTATTAACCGCCCTACTCCTTATGAAATATATTTAAAAGTTATATACGAATATTTTAATTTTTTTACCAATGAAAAATTATTATTTACGCCAAAAGACTTCAATTATTCAAATTATAAATATCAGATAGATGCTATAAAAAGCGGAATTAAAAGCATTATGACATATGGCGGGGTTTTAATATCTGATGTTGTAGGGCTTGGAAAAAGTATAATAGCTTCGGCAATAGCTAAAAATTTAATTGAAATGAAAGCCGTTGAAGAAATTATAATAGTATCTCCTCCAAAAATAATATATTCTTGGGAAAATTATAATGCAGAGTTCAAATTAAACGCCTTAATAAAAAGTGTTGGTAAATTAGATGAATTATATGAATATGTACATAATCATAAAAAAACAAGACTTATTATAATAGATGAAGCTCATAGATTTGTAAACAGCAAAACTGAATCATACAATATTATAAAAAATATATGCTCAGCAAATAAAGTTATGCTTCTTACAGCAACTCCTATGCATAATACAACTTCTGATATATTTTCTTTAATAGATATATTTGACAGAATGCTCACTACAGATAAAAGTATAGCTGAAATTAAATCATCTATTCTAAAAGAAGAGCGAATTATAAAAAGCAAATACAAAAAAGATGATAATGAAAAGAAACTAAAGAAAAA
>NZ_JQIU01000008.1:1289064-1301060 GCF_002379365.1 Brachyspira sp. G79
CGCTGATAAAATAATAGCATATGTATATGGAGAAAATATTAATGCAGATTTTGCATCTACCTCTTCAAGAAACCTTACTAAATTTATGAAACATCTGCTTGTAAGAAGATTTGAGAGTTCCCTTTATGCTTTTAAAAAAAGTATAGATAATATGATAGATAAATACGAAAACATAAAAACTTGGATTAATAAAGACTTATACCCTATTTATAAAAAAGGGGATACTCTATATATAGAAGATTTCTTTTTATATAGTGAATCATCAGATGATGAGAACGATATTGAATATGATGAAGTATTAGATTTTAATAAGGTAAATAAAAAAATTAAAGATGTAAAAATAATAGAAAATGTTAAAGAAGTTTTAGAAGATAAATTTTTTGAAGATTTTGAAAATGATTTAAAAATATTAAAACAAATAAAAAAAGATTGGGATAATATATCAGCAGATAAAGATAAAAAAATTTATTAAACTAATAGAAGAATTAAAGAAATTCAAAAAAGAAAATGATAAAAGAAAAATTATAATATTTACAGAGTTTAAAGATACAGCAGATTATTTATATGAATCTGTATATAAAGATAATGAACTAAGGAAATTATTTAAACCTATAAAATCAACATCGCAGTCAAAAAACAGAGACATAATAGCATCCAATTTTGACGCTTCTTTGGATACTAATAAGCAGGAAGATGATTATTTTTTACTAATAGCTACTGATACATTATCTGAAGGTATCAATCTTCATAGGGCTGGTATAATAATAAATTATGATATTCCGTACAATCCTACAAGAGTAATACAGAGAGTAGGACGTATAAATAGGATAGGGAAAAAACTATTTGATAAAATATATATACATAACTTCATACCTAGACTTGAAGCTCAGAAAGATATAAAAAATTGGCAGATATCTAATTTTAAATTAAACTTGATAAATGCTATATTCGGAAATGATACAAAAATTTTAAAAAAGATGATGAAATTAATTCACTCTTCTCATTAAAAAAAGAAAATGAAATACTAACCGATGACGATGTAAGCTGGGATAATGAATACAGAGAAGTTTACAACTTATTAAAAAATGATGATAAACTTCTTGAGAGAATAAAATCAATAGAAAATAATATAGTTATAAGAAGACAATCAAATTTCAGCGGTTTATTAGAGATAATACAATCAAAAAACGGAGTATTCGGTTCTCTATTAAAAAACTCAAAAATGGATTTTAATATAGAAAATATATTTAAAACTCTAAAAGCTGATAAAAATGAAAAATATATTCCTCCAAGCGAAAATATAAAAAAATTTTGAAGATGAATTGAAAAGAAGAAAAAATATTAAAAAGTCTGAAAGCAGCCATAAAGCACTTAATAATTTTTATAAATATCTTGACAATGATAATGAAAGAGATTATGTAAAAAAATTGATAAGTATTACAGAAAATAAATATTTGTCTGATAAAACTATAAAAGAGATAGATAAAGCATTAAAAACAGGGTGTTCTGTAGATATCCTTCAGAATATTATATCTCTTGATGAGGTAAACGAAAAGTTCAATTATTCTTCAAACAATCTTCAAAGTATATACGAAGATTCATATTTGATAGTAAAAGAAGAGTTTAGTAAATATAGCAATTAAAAATAAAAAAGTGATAGATATAAAAAATATATCTATCACCTATAATATATAATTAATTTTAAGGAAACAGCTTATAGTCTGAATATTGCAGTTGCCACTTTAAAAGCGGTTTCTAAATCTAAAAGATATATAGTATTATTATCTATATCCTGATTTTTAAGCCATTCATTCATATCATTCTTTGACCCAAAGAAATTCATAATATTTCAGCAGGTACTAGCCCAATTCTTATTTTTATTTAAATCAACATGTATTACATGTATATCATCAGGTGAATGCTCGGCAATACATCTGTCTTTAATTCTTACATATATTTTTTCACCAGTCTGACTGCATATAGAATTAATTTCAGTATCCTGATGAAATAAACTGTAAGAGCCAAGTGCATCTATGGCACACATAGAACAGAATTCCCTTCCGTCATCAAGTTTTACCCTATGGTTAGTTTCCATAGCAGATACAGGATAAAGAAAAGCAACGTCATCTCCGCTTAAAGTAATAATTTCTTTTTCAAGCAGGGTTTTATATAAACTTTCATCGCCGCATATTTTCACAGCTTCATCTTTGTTAATGGTACAGCCTGTATCTATAACTCTATTCATCAATCTTAATCTAGCATCCTGTATATCCGAAGGTAAATTATGATATTTATCAGATATACCGTATCTTTCCATAAAATCAGTATCAAACATAAACAATCCTTATAAAGTTATAACCTGTTCAACCCCGCTTCCTTCTAAGGCTTTATATAAGTCTGGGAAACAACCTATACAAGCACCGTCTATAAGTTTGTCATCAATCCCCCTCTCTATAGCACATATATTGCATGCCATAAGAAGAATTTTTTTGCTTTCTAATACTTTTGCAAGTCTATCTCCTACACTGCTTCCCTTTGTAAGAAGAAAAGTATTGTCTGCAAAAAACATCATACCAACAACTTCCGCACCATGTTTATCATTTAATAATTGCGGAATTATCATTTTGTCCAAAATCATATGCGAATTTTGGCTGCTGAAAATATAAGCTACTTTCATTTATTTACCCTCCAAAATATTTATAATTTATTTATATTATTTTTATATATTAAAAAATTACTTATACTGAAACAGGAACTTTATTTATAAAAGCCTTTTTAACATTATTAGTAAGTTCTCTGACACATTCTATATACTCTTCACTGTCTCTTTCTCTAGGATGTTTAATATCTATTCTCATGTCAGCCACTATCTCACCTTTATTTAAGCTCATAACAATAACCCTATCGCTCATATAAACAGCCTCAGAAACATCATGCGTAACCATAAGTATGGTACTGTTACTCTCTTTAACTAACTGTAAAAGCTCATTTTGCATATGCTCTCTCATCTGTAAATCAATAGCCCCAAGCGGTTCATCTAAAAGCAGTATTTTAGGATAAGGTGCTAATGCTCTTACAACAGCCACCCTTTGCTGCATCCCCCCAGATAAAGAAATAGGATACTTCTTTTCATGTCCTTTAAGATGCGACATTTCAAGCAGTTCTTCCAAACGTTTTTTCTTTTCTTCTTTACTCATCTTTGAAAATTTAAGGGAATAAAGTATATTTTTTTCAACATTCATCCAAGGAAATAATGCATAATTCTGAAAAACATATCCTCTGTCTGAAGAAGGTTTTTCTATTCTTTCACCTTCAAGCAATACCTCTCCAGATGATGCACTCTGAAAACCGCCTATTATAGTTAAAAGTGTAGTTTTACCGCAGCCTGAAGGTCCAAGTAAAGTTACAAACTCACCCTTTTCCACTGTAAAACTAATATCTTTTAATACCTCAACTTCAGGAGATTTTTTTGAAGTTTTAAAAGATTTGCATACATTATTTACTTCAAGAATTGCCATTTTTAAATCTCCAAGAAGTTAATATTTTTTCTAATATAACAAGCACCCTATCCATACTGAATCCTATAATAGCAGATATTATCATAAGAGCATAAAGTTTAGGGGTTTCAAGTCTCTGCTGTGCTTCAACTAATATAAAGCCGAAACCTTTGCTTGTAGCAATAAACTCTGCACAAATAACACTCATCCAGCCCAGTCCCAAAGCAAGCCTGCATCCAGTCAAAAATGAAGGCAAAGCACCTGGAAAAATTATATCAAACATAATATCTATATTTCTAGCCCCCATACTTCTAGCAGCATTAATATAGTTAGGGTCAATTCCTCTAACTCCGTCTATAGTATTTATTATAAGAGGAAATATAGCACTCATAGTTATTAAAAATATAGTAGGGCCATCGCCAAGACCAAACCATACTATTGCTAATGGTATCCAAGCCATTATGGGAACTTGTCTTATAGAGTTTATAATCGGAGAAATAGCTAAAAGTATAGGTTTTGAATATCCCATAATAAGCCCCAAAGGTAAACCTATTATACATGCTATGATAAATCCTCTAAATACACGCTCTAATGTTATAAGCAAATTTTGAACAGTATACGGATCCACCCAAGAAAGAAAAAATTCTTTGCAGGTTAATAAAAAATCTGGAAGAAGTAAATTATTATCTATCTTTTTGGCTAGAAAATACCAAACTATCATTATAACTATAAGCACAGAAACACTGTAGAATTTCATAAAAATACTATTTCCAGCATTTCCTAAATTTATAACTCTGCTTTTATTTTGCTGAACTTGACTCCCATTGTTTTCCATATATTCATTTCTCCTTCTGAATTTGAAATATCTAAATAATTAACAAGGATATTAGATAATATTGTATCATTTTCTATATCATCAACTGCTTCGTTGTAAACTTTAATAAAATCATTAAGAATAACAGTATATTTTAGTTTTTTTGAGGCAACCAAATAATAATCTGACTCTTCAGTATCTATTTTTTTAAATCTGGCATTTTTTATTTTTAAAGCCAATATAATATCAATAAAAATAGCATCAACAGTTTTTTTCTCTAAAGCATAAGGCAGTGCCGCTGCAAGCATAGGGTAATAATTAGAATTAGAGTACTTACATTTAAGCAAAGCCTCCTGAAGAATCCTTTTATTCATATATCCTATATTATTAGGTTCAATATTATTATTATCATAATCTTCATTATAATAAACCAATATATTAGAGCCTTTAACTATAGAGCCTACTATATAATAATTTGTATCAGTATAAATTAATTGAAATGCAGCATCGGGACATAAAACAGCCATGTCTACTCTACCAGATATAAAAGCAAACTCAGCCTGAGACCCGCAGCAGTCCAAAAACTGAACATAATCAATATTTGAAAACTCTATATTAGAATCTTTATCATTTATTATATAATCAAAAAGCATTCCAGAAGCATCATTGCCGCATGCTACTGTAATTTTATCTTTATTTATATCGTTTAATGATTTTTTATAATTTTGAAATAAGATGAAACATATTATAAAAACAATACTAAATATAATAATATATTTATTTCTTTTTATTATATGCCCCATCTCATTCCTTTATTACTATATATAAAATATTATATTTTTATGCTTTAGGTTCTTCTTTAATATTATCTACTTCTACAGCTTTAGCTCTCCAATCTTCATAGCTCATACCAAGAGGGAAGATAGGATCAACTTGTTCTTTGATAAATACATCAAAATCTTTAGCTCCGCAGTTATCAAAGTATGACAAATCTATATAATCATCTATATCAAGAGAGTTAATATCATCTCTTACTCCTAATCTTCTCATAGTTTTCATTTGGTTATGAACATAATCTCTATTTAATTTCCAAGTAATAGTTCTTCCTTCTTCATTAAGTTTTTTCCATAAAGTCATAAGACCAACTTCTAAAGGAACATTATAATTTTCAGCAAATATTTGGGCGGCTTTATAAGGATGAAGATACATATATTCTATAGACATAGCATGAGCAAGAAGTATGCGTTCAGCCAATTTCGGGTGAGCTTTAGCAAAGTTATAATTCATACAAACTTTACAGCAAGTTCCATGACCGTCTATTTCTCTGTCAGTATTTTGTCTTTTCAATATTTTACCTGTATTTTCATATTCTGCCATAGAACCCCAAGGATCACATGCTCCGTAACCATCTAACTGACCTAGTTTGAATGCAAAATAAGCATCTGAATCACTCATAGAAAAGTTTTCATAATAGGTTGTATCTCTTGGTATATTTAATTGTTCTGTCCATTCAGCCCAGTTTAAATTTACTGTTTCGGCATTTGCTCCCATAGATATTCTTTTGTTTAAAAGGTCTTCTGGTTTGTTAATATCTTTAGAAACAACAAAATATTCAGCTCCGCCTGTATGATTTTCTGCGGCTATAAAAAGAGGTACTTTATTTTTTACAGCATTTAAAGTGGTTGTAAAACCAGCATATGCCATATCCATCTGACCAGCACTCATAGCCTCTGGAACATTACCATTACCTGTTACTGTAACATTCAAACCTAATGCTTTAAATATACCTGTATCTTCGCCTACACAAGCTGCTGTCATATGGTCGCAGTTATAATAACCCAAATTAATTTTATATTTTTTATCATCATCACTTAATTCTTCCAAATTGTAGTCAGCAACTATAGCCTGTACATCTTCAGGTATTTGAGATGCTTCTTTATTAGATGAACTATTTTCGCTTCCGCAGGAAACAGCGAGCATCATAATAAACATAGAAAAAATAATCATAGTTTTTTTCATTATTGTTCTCCTTAAAAAATTATATATATATTATTTTTTTTAACAGCAATCTTCCATTCCGTTTTCAAATAAACTTATAAACTCTCCGTTTTCAAGTCTATAAACAGCAAAACCTATATGTGCACCCTTTTTACCAGACACCAAAATTTCATTTGGTACTTTTTCGTCTATATTATAAAATTTTATAGTGTAGCTCTCTATAGGTGCAGGTATAGGAGATGTCATTAATATTTTTCCGCGGTTATAGTCTTTATATATACCAATCAGTTTATTTGAATACTTTGACTCTCTGTAAATTATTATTAAATCGTCTTTATTATCCCCGCTAAAATCACCCTCCAAAAATGTAAGAAGTTCTTTTTCAGAGTATTCTTTCATATAGGCTTTATAAAGCTCATTATTATTTATGCCTTCTGCACTTTTTATATCCTGCGTATTATCACTGCATGAAACAAATATAAAAATACATAAAACAAAAAATAATCTCAGCATTGAACTTCTTTTTCCCTGCTTATAATCAACTTTATTTTCTTTACTATTATCATAAACCATGAATATAAGCCCATAAATAAAACTGCAATAGCACATATATTCTTGAACCAATCTGGAAAAGTGATATTTATATTATTGGCTATTTCTATCTGCTTAGTAGAATTTGATAAATCAAAGATGGGCGTAAAATTATCCGTTAATAAAATATTTGTAATGTAACCTATCAAGATACCAAAAAAAAGCATAGAAACTAAATATATGATTAAAGTTCTCTTACCTATGAGCTTATATATGCTGATTAATTCGGAAATATTGGTTGCTACCCCTGTAATCAAAAAAGTTATTGCTATGCCAGGGGAAGCACCTGCAGATATTAAAGCGGCTATTAAAGGTATATGACCTAAAGCACATACATACATCATACAGCCTACCAAAGTTATACCTAGTATTGATACTAATTTGGGGTTGCTTAAATACTGCATGACAAATGACTGAGGAACAACTGTTAATAACAACGCACCAAATAAAGTACCTATTAAAATAAATCTGCTTATTTCTATTCCAAGATTATTAAATCCCCATAAAATGCCATTGTATAATTTTTTGTACCAAGGCGTTTTATCCACATAATTTGTTTCTGGGATTTTAATATTCATACTTTGCAATTTTAAAACTTCAGGAGCTATTAATTCTTTACCGCCGAAAGTATTTCCTAATATTCCTATTATTAAAGGAAGAAATATTCCGCATAATATATATATAATTGTAATTTCTTTGCCTAGCATAGCAAAAGCAACTATTATTGCCGCTGGGTTAATTATTGGGGTAGATACCAAAAATGAAAGCGTAGGTCCTAAATAGGCACCTGTCCTATATAAACTTAATGCCAAAGGAAGTACTCCGCAGCTGCATATAGGAAGAATTGCCCCTGATATTGTAGTCTTTATCAAAGAAGATATTTTTTTATTGCCTATTGATTTTTGCAGTACCTGAGGACGTACAAAAGCATGTATTATTCCAGATAATATCAAACTTATGACAATCCATTCAGAACTTATTAGGAGAAAGTCCCAAAATACATATAAAAAATTCATTATCATAATAATTTTATTAAGCGTTTTGTGCTTCTACTGCCTTTTTAATTTCTTTTTCTATTAATTTTTTGCTTAAGACATCGTATCTGTCTTTTCCATTTATAATTAATGTACCTCTGTCTACCATTCCGTATTTTTCTAAATAATCAAAATCTTTGCCTGCATAATAGAGTTTTACTTCTATTTGGTCGTTATATTGTTTTTGCAATTCGTTTAAAAATGATGAGTAGCCATCGCAGGTTGGGCATGTATTAATAAATTCAACTAATACTTTAGACATAAAAAATCCTTATAAAATATTAATAAAAACTTAATTTCTAAAATAAAAATAATATAAAAATTTATTTAAAATAATGTAAATTGATTATTATTGTTAGATATGATTTTTAGAATATACGCACGGTATATTATAGAGAGTGTGTCTCGGGAAAAGCGTACTGATTAGTAAATAAAGTTAGCTTTAAGTTATTAATTATACACATATTAATTATACCCTATAAATGATAAACGTATATTAACATAAATTAGATTAAAGTCAATTAAATATTATTACTTTTTATTTGCTAATAAAACATTTTTTACTACATTAAAACTATATAAAATATTGTTTATTTTTATGACGATTTAATATATTATTAGTATTATTAATATTTAATTTATTTTAGGGAATACATATTATGAAAAAAAATAATAGTGTAAAAAATATAAATACTCAAAATAATAATTTTAAATTTGATGAGCCTTACAATAAACAAAAATGGGCTGAGCATTTTGGAGAGAATTTTAAAGAAGAATATGGATCTGTGTCTGGCGAAGAAGAGATAATTGAAAAAAATAAAGATTTTTTAAATAGCATTATTTGGATTGGGGATTTGAATATAAATGAAAATGAAACGATTGGGGTGTTTGAGGTATATATAAAAAATACTAGGCTTGCTAGCAGAGTAAAAATTTCTAGGATTTGCAGCAGGATATTAATGTCTGGCAATTATGGTAAGGGTATATTTTTTATACTTTATGAGGATAATAAAAATAATTATAGGGTATCGTATGTAAAGCATGACAAGACAGGTGTAAAAGGCGAAAACGGGCTTATCATAATGAAAGATGATTACAGTAATCCTAAAAGATATACTTTTTTGCTTGGGGAGGGAATAAAGGTACATACGCCAGCAAGCAGGATTACAAGCGATATTTTTGGAAGTGTTGAGAGTATAGAAAATGCTTTTAGTGTAGAGGGTGTTAATAAGGAGTTTTATAAAGGGGTTAAGGAATATTTTGAGAAGATACATAATGATATAATAAAATATTTTGATAAGGACGAAAACAAGGCTAAAGAGTTTGCATTAAGGTTTTTGGGACGTGTGCTTTTCTGCTGGTTTTTACGGGAGAAGGAATTGATACCGAATGAGATATTAAACAGCGGGGTTTTTGAAAATCTTAAATACAAGAAAAATTATTACAGCGATGTGCTTGAGGATTTGTTTTTTAATGTTCTTAATATGGATATGGAGAAGCGTAAATTTTCAAAAGAGAGGGTGATATATAATTATGAGAAGGCTATACCATTTTTGAATGGGGGATTATTTTCAAAGAAAGAGGACGATGAGGCTGTAAAGAGTATAGATGATGAGATAATAAAGGGGTTGTTTGAATTTTTTGAGATGTACAATTTCACGGTTGATGAGAGTGCCCCTTTTGATGTGGAGATAAGCATAGACCCAGAGATGCTAGGACGTATTTTTGAAAATCTGCTTGCGGAGATAAACCCAGAGACAAAAGAGAGTGCGAGGAAGGAGACGGGATCATTTTATACGCCTCGTGAGATTGTGGACTATATGGTAATGGAGGCTATAAAACTTTATCTGTATAAGAAAATGCCCGATATGGAGAAAAACAAGATTGACAGGATTTTTGATGTTGATGAGAGCGTAAAATATACAGACAAAGAGCGAAAGGGTATTTTGAAGAATATACATGACATGATAATATTAGACCCTGCCTGCGGAAGCGGTGCTTTTCCTTTGGGGATACTACAGAGGGTTTTTAATGTGATTGATAAGCTAGACCCTAATCATGAGTATTATAAAAATTATGTTATTGATAAGCTGCCTTCTGGGGCTAAGGCTGAGTTTAAAAAATTGTATGATGCAAAGAAATTCAGCTATGCGTATAAACTTGATATACTTCAGAGTATGATACATGGGGTAGATATACAGCCTATAGCGATTGAAGTTAGTAAATTGAGGGCGTTTTTATCTTTGGTAGTTGATGAGAAAAAAGAGAAAAAAGAGCATAATTTGGGTATTAGAACTTTGCCGAATTTGGAGTTTCAATTTCTTTGCACCAATGCGTTAATAGGGGTGGATTTTAATATAAAGAAAGGAACTTTTGAGTACAGCGTATTAGAGGGCATAAAAACAATGATGAAAAATATATCTGAAATGTTTTATGTGGCTTCGTCTTTGGAAGAAAAAGAGAGGGTAAAAATAAAATTTGAAGAGTTTCGGGAGTTTGTAAAAAATTCTGCTTTTATAGATGAGAGTATAAAAGCGAAAATTTTGTCTTGGTGTCCGTTTGACAATAAATCTGCAGAGTTCTTTTCGCCTTTGGTGCAGTTTGGTATTGATAGGGATTTTGACATTGTGATAGGAAATCCGCCTTATATACAGCTTCAGGGTATGGCTAAGGGATTAAAAGAGATGTATCAGAATGCTGGTTATGAGAGTTTTAAATCTACTGGTGACATATATCAGCTTTTTTATGAAAAATGCTTGGGACTTCTCAGCGATGACGGGGTGGCTAGTTTGATAACTTCTAATAAGTGGATGCGTGCAGGTTATGGAGCTAGTACTAGGGAATATTTTTATAAGAATGCCGATGTGTTTCGTATCATAGATTTGGGAGCTGGCAGGTTTGAAAGTGCTACGGTGGATGTTAACATAATTTTTTATTCTAAAACTAAAGAGAAATATATACGCGGCGAGCGTAGTTTTGAAGGGGTTACATATTCGGGCAGTTTGAAAGAGATTGCAAGTGCCGAGTTTGACGCTGTGGTTAGTGAGGCTGGCAGAGAATGGGTGATAATGAGCGGCTTGGAGAGGAGCATTTTTAACAAGATTAGCAGGCACAAGGCTTTGAAGGACTGGGATATTAGTATAAAATACGGAATAAGAACAGGCTGTAATGATGCCTTTATAGTTGATGAAGAAACTAAAGATAGGCTTATTAAAGAAGATAAAAAGAGTGCAGATTTAATAAAACCTTTACTTAGAGGGCGTGATATTAAGAGATATAAATCTGAATTTGCTAATAAATATATAATATTAGCTTATCAAGGCTGTTTTGATGAGGTATCTAAAAAATATCCTGCAATATACAAGCATTTATTACAATACAAAAAATATTTAGAAAATAGAGGTCAAGTAAAAAATAGTAAAAATAGACATTGGATAGAATTAGATAATTCAGCAACTATGGATTATTTATCTAATTTTGAAAAAGATAAAATAGCATGGCAACGTATTACAGACAAAAATAAATTTATTTTCTCTGGAAAAGGGGAATATATTCTTGATAGTATGGCTTTTATTTCAGGTTTTAATTCTAAAGAAGAAGCTTATTATATACTAGGAATATTGAATAGTGAATTAATTTATTTTTGGATTAAACATAATGTACATGAATATGGAGGTACAGGTTTTCGACTTTCTAATCAGTATGTTGAAGTTATGCCTATACCAGAAGCCGACTCTAAGACTAAAAATAATATAACAAAACTCGTAGATAATATTATAATGCTAAAAAAGCAAGAGAAAGATACTACTCCTTTAGAAAAAAATATTGATGAGATTGTTTATTCACTATATGGGTTGAGTGATGAAGAAATAAAGATTATTGAGGGTGGTAACTAAAAAATACTAGTTTAATAGTTTAATTTTTATTTAAACAAGGGAGCTATTTCCCTTGTTTTTTATGTTTTTTCTAAAAAATTAATTTTTTATTTTACTTTTTTATATATAATAAGTTATATTTTATATATTATAAAATTATAAAAATAACTATTTAAAATATAAAATC
>NZ_JQIU01000008.1:1301786-1307774 GCF_002379365.1 Brachyspira sp. G79
ATTGAACTTATTAATAGTTCTTTTTTGAAAAATTCAAATATAATATTATCAACCCTATATTGGAAAGATGATGTTTCACCTGAATATGGAGATAGACCTCAAGAAATAATAAATAATCAAATAGTAAGAAGTGCTGATTTTATAATAGCTATATTTGGAGAAAAAATAGGTAGCGATACAGGTAAATTTAGGTCTGGTACTATAGAAGAAATTAATGAGATAATAAAAAAATCAAGTAAAAAAGTTTTTGTATATTTTTCTAATAAACCAATTGATAGAAATAAAATATATGAAGTTTCTGAGAATTTACAAGAGATTGAAAAATTTAAAAATGAGTATGGGAATTATGGAATATATGATTCTTACAATGATGATAGAGAATTTAAGGAGAAAATAAAAAAACAATTAAATAAATTAGTTCTATATATTATGGATAATGATTACAACAATCAATACAAAGAAAAAGAAAATAATCAAAAAATGTATAAGTTATTAAAAAGAATGAAAAACAAATCATATTTTCATATTTTGTTATTTTTTTCTATAGTATTTATAAAGATTGTTTCAATTATAGATACTATTCCAGAAACTTATAAGGGATTTATATATTTATTAATATGCTTTTGTAATTGTTATATATTTTTTATGATACATTTTGTACATGATTGATATTCATTGTTCAATGTTTGATAATCAGCCGCATACCTAAAGGTACTTCCTTCGGTCGCGTTAGGGGGGCGTTTTATGAGGCGTATGGGAATACTGAAGTAAGAGATGCAAAACTGTATTGAAAATAGGTATCATAAAATAATAAAAAATGAAACAGTATAAATATTTATTGATATAGTTTTAAAAATAAGTGTAATATTTTTAGTAGTGATTAATTTTTTATCTAATAATATAGATTGATTTTTTTTATCTAATATTATAATATATTTTTGGTATTTATTATCAAATACTACATTTGTAAATAATTTTGAGGAAATATAAAATTGAAAATAAGAGAACTATCTAGGATAAGCGGAATTTCGCCTGCTACTATCTCTAGAATGCTAAAAGACCCAAATTCTGTAAAAGAATCTACAAGAAATAAAGTTAACAATATATTAAAAAATAACGGCATGGATAAATGCTTTGGTATAAAATGTGTAAAAAGAGTAATATTAGTTATACCAGATTTAAGCAATACTTTTTATTTGGATTTGTTTAACGGAATAGTTTCAGTTGTTCAAAAAAATAATATACCTTTTGAAATATATTTAACTAATGAATCTATAGAAGAAGAAATAAAAATTTTCTCTCGAATAGAAGAAGATAAAGGTATAGGTGTAATATGGGTTCCAGCTTCAGATAAAAGGGATAAACTGCCTTATAATAAAAATACTAATATCATATCATTGGTTGATAGAAATTTGGAATTTGAAGATATATATATAAAAAATTTGTCTAATAACTTCAGTGCTGCAAAAAAAGCTACGGATTTATTGATAGAAGGCGGAGCTAGAAATCCCATCATAATAACAGGAAGTTTGAATCTAAGCAATGCCCAAGAAAGAAAAGATGGATTTTTGGAAAGCATAAAAAATCATAACTTGGATAATGGTATTAATAGAGTTTATTATGGAGATTTTAATAACAGCTACAGCGGATATGATATGATAAAAACTTTAGTAAAAGAAAAAGTTGAATTTGATTCTATCTTGGCAGCCAATCAAATATTAGCAATAGGGATATTAAAAGCTCTAAGAGAATTAAAATTATCAATACCAAATGATGTATCAATAATTACTTTCGATAAATTAGTAAATCTTTATCAGTCATTATACTATGAAAATGATAATATATCAGAAGTTGTATTCCCTGCTTTTGATATAGGAGTTAATGCTACAACTGTACTGCTTGAACAAAAAAGCCTTAATACTCCAAAACAGATATATAACTATTCTGCACAGTTTAATTTAAGAGGAAGCGAAAAAAAATAATTTTTAATATATAACCTTAATATTATATTGTTGTTATTAATATGTTCTATGCTATAATTAAATAAACTCTATACTTGGAAACAAATATGAATAACAAACTTATAGAAAGAAGTATGTTAAATAACGTACTGTCAGAATATAGGAAAGAAAATAAAAAAATAGTATTTACAAACGGATGTTTTGATATACTTCATCGCGGACATGTTCAATATTTACAAAAGGCAAGAGAACTTGGAGATTTACTTGTACTAGGACTTAACAGCGATAATTCTGTCAAACGCTTAAAAGGTAATGACAGACCAATCAACAATGAAACAGACAGAGCTATTATTTTATCAGCTTTGGAGTGCATTAATTATATATCGATATTTGATGAAGATACGCCTCTTGAACTCATAAAAATAGTAAAGCCCGATATATTAGTAAAAGGCGGAGATTATAAAATAGAAGATGTTGTAGGCAGAGAGTTTGCTAAGGAAACTGTGCTCATAGATTTTGTGGACGGATATTCTACTACCAATATTATAAAAAAAATTAACAGTTAAAATAAAATTATAGGAGTTATTAGTATGATTATAGTAACAGGAGGAGCTGGATTTATAGGCTCTAATATTGTAAGAGGATTAAACAATTTGGGCATTGATGATATATTAATAGTAGATAATCTTAAAAATGCCTCAAAACACAAAAATTTAAATAGAATTAAGTTTAAAGATTATATGGATAAAGAGGATTTTGATGCAGCCTCTTTTGTAAATGGAAATAAAATAGAAGCAATATTTCATCAAGGTGCTTGTTCTGATACTATGGAGACAGACGGTAAATATATGATGAAAAATAATTATGAATATACTAAAAATATTTTACATGTATGTTTAGATAAGAAAATAAGACTTTTTTATGCTTCAAGTGCTTCAGTATATGGAAACGGAGATAACGGCTTTGAAGAAAACGAAAAAAATGAATATCCTTTAAATGTTTATGCTTTTTCCAAATATCAGTTTGACAGATATTTAAATAAATTATTCAAAGAAAATAAAGTTCAAAGTCAAGTAGTAGGGCTTAGATATTTTAATGTTTACGGTCCGCAGGAAAATCATAAAGGAAGAATGGCATCTGTTGCTTTTCATTTGTTTAATCAAATAAAGGCAGGAGAAAAAATGAAAATATTTGAAGGAAGTGAAAACTTTTTAAGAGATTTTATACATATTGATGATGTAGTATCAGTTAATAATTTCTTCTTTGAAAATGAAAATAAATCTGGTATATTTAACTGCGGTACTGGAAATGCTGAAAGTTTTGTAGAAATAGCAAAGGCTTTAAGAGAAATTTATAAATCTTCTGAAATAGAATATATAGGATTTCCAGATGCTTTAAAAGGCAAATACCAGAAATACACTCAAGCAGATTTGAAAAAATTGAGAGCAACTGGATATAATAAAGATTTTATGAATGTTAATACAGGCGTAAAAAAATATGCTGAAGTTTTGGAAAAAAGCGGCGGATATTTAATGTAAATAATAAAAAAGCATAAAAATACTTTTACTATTATAAAATGCGATGCTTTTATATATTATATAAAGTTTATATTAGGATTTGTATTATGAAAAAAGCTATATTTATTTTAGTATGTATGATGATATCAGCATTACCTTTGTTTTCGCAAGACCCTGAAGAGGCAGCCAAATTATTTGAATTAATAAATGCCGAGAGAAAAAAAGCTGGACTTTATGAGTACCAAACAAATGAAGAACTTCAAAATGCAGCAGCAGTAAGAGCCGAAGAAATATCAAAAGTTTTTGAATCAAAAAGACCAGACGGAAGCGAAATGCATACCATATATGCAGAAAACGGTATAAGAGTTGCATATTACGGCGAATCTATAAGAACAGGCTATGAAACAGCAAGCGGCATATTCAAAGCTATGATTAAAGACCCAAGCGATTCATCTTCTATATTAGATATGGATTATACTCATATAGGCATTGGAATATACAAAAATGCTAAAAACACATATTGGGCTATACTTTACTGTTCATTAGCAGAATAAATATTTTAGGAGTAAAACTTATGAAAAAAATTATTTTTATTTTTTGTATGATAATCTCAATAATCTTTATATCATGCGAAGATGACAAGGTGGAAAATAAAATTGATAAAGTAACTGACAAAATAGAAAAGTCAATGGATAAAGCCGAAGAAAATATGGAAAAAGCAGGTGAGAAAGCTGAAAAGGCATTAGATGAAGCAGGAGAAAAAATAGAGAATCTTTTTGATTGATTATTAATATTTTGTTGTGAAAATAAAAAAGGCTTAAGTTTTTAATTGAACTCAAGCCTTTTATTATTTTTACTTTATCATAATTATTATTTTTTTATAAATTTTAAAGACTCTGGATTTTCAAATTTTACTGTAATTAATGAATAGTCAATTTGGTTTGTATATGATATATCTTTAATTATTTCTTGAATATAATTATTAATAGTATTATAATCTTTGTAATCTACATTTAGCCTTTTGGTTTCCATTGTAATGGCATTATTTTCAAATCTTAAAGTAGATTTTGTATATATATTATAATATTTCAAAGTTTCTGCCACTAAAATACTTTCTGCATCGCTAGTAGTCATTTGACCTGAAGACAATGAATTATTTTCTAAAGAACCTTCATTTAATAGATATTCATTTTCAGATAATTTTATCAATTTGTCAGTATAATTTTGTTCTAAACTAGTATTACCATTTTGTATTCTTTTTAGACTTACATGACCATCAGACTTTATTTCAATTTCAGTATTCGGAGTACCCTCCAAGTAATATATACCTGCATAATCGCTTGGCATATATCCGCTTACTTCTTTCAAACTTCCGCTTACACTATTATCATTAATTTTACCAGATAATGATAAACTTCCGTCGCTTAAATTAAGTGATACATCTACAGTGTTAATATCAGAAGCACTTTGAGCATACATTACTGATTTTGCAGCTGCTGATGAAGTATCATATTTTATAGTAGGCATTTGTCCTTTTATTTGGTACTGTGAATCGGATATTTTTGTAACCATTTCTTTTTTTATAGTTAATAAAACATTATCCATATTCATATAAATACTTCCATCTTCATTGATAGATAAAGCAGAAGCATTACCAAATGTTCCGAATGCGAAATTACCTGTAAAGGATTGAGAATGCCCTGTATTGTTATTAGTAGTATTTGGGGCTGTAGGTTTCTTTTCACAGCCAATGCCTAATATAGATAATAGCATTATCAATGTAAATAAAAGTTTTTTCATATTTTTCTCCTTAAAAATATATTTATTAAATTTTTATTAATTAAAATTTTTGCAATGACAAAAGATAAGATATTATTAATTAAGTATTTATTTTTAATTGATACATTATTATTAAAAACTATAAATTTATAGTGGAGCTTGGAGCTTGGAGCTTGGAGCTTGGAGCTTGGAGCTTGGAGCTTGGAGCTTGGAGCTTGGAGCTTGGAGCTTGGAGATAATTATATTATTGATAAAATTATACATAGAGATATTATATATTTATATTTTGTTATGTCAATATTTCTTATGAAAGTTTTAAATATTATAATAGAATACAATAAACTAACTCATAGATTTTTATTTAGTAATATGTGTATAAATAAATGTAGTATAAAAAATAAAAGACTTAATTTTTAATAACTCAATCCTTTTATTATTGCTAATTCATTATAATTTATTATTTTTTAATATATTGTTAAATTCTTCATTAAAGTTATTAAATAATGAATTTGGTTCTGGTTTTACATTCCATTGATTATGCCAATGATATGCATAGCTTCCAGTAAAAAAATCTTTATAAGATTTTATATTTCCAGAATAATTTTTAAAAAAATCTTCAAAAGATAATATTGGATAATCATATTTTGTTTTATCTTTCATATTCCAAATAGGATCAAAATATGCACAAGGAAGTACAGTCAAATCTTTTAATTCTAAATTGGAAAAATTAA
>NZ_JQIU01000008.1:1308349-1317434 GCF_002379365.1 Brachyspira sp. G79
TTGATAACAGAAACTATCATTTAATATATTTGAAAAATCTCTTAAAAAAAACGTACATCCAAATCAAAATATATTATACCTTCATATTTATTTTCAGATAAATATTTATATGGTATTAATAATCTAAAAGCATCCGCTCTAGCTGGTAAATTTTTATTTTGACTAAAAATATAATCAAATTTTTCAAAGCATGTATTTTTTTATTTCAATTTTTGGATTATAAGTTTTTATTTCAATATACTTTTCTATTTCACTAATATATTTATTGTTTAAATTTTCTTTTATAGTTTTATTATCAATCCATAAATATACTTTTTTATTTTCTTGTGTACATAAAAGAGATTTTATGGAAAAAACATGTTTTTCATTTATTTTTCCATACCAATATGCATGATAAGAAATATTCTTCTTCTCTGCTATATCATTATCTAAACTATTTTTCAAAAACTCTAATGTATATTCATTATCAGTATATAATTTCTCATCATTAATATGTTTGAAATTAGTATAACTATCCCCTGATACAGGCTGCGGAGGAAAGTGTAATTTTTTATTGAAAAAAACATAATTATTCCTTAATTATAAAAATAAAATACCCAAGTTTTTAATTAACTCAAGCCTTTTTTATATCAATAATTAATTTATTTATCTTCCTGCTTATTTTTATACTCTATAGCCTCATAAACTATTGGAACTACTACATCAAAATCAAGAGGTTTTTCTATAAGTCTGAATACTCCCTCAGCAATAATCTCTTTTACCATTTCAGTATTGCCGTAAGCAGTAATTATTATAATAGGTATAGAACTCTTTCTCTTTTTCATCTCTCTTATAAGAGAAAGACCTGTCATAGAAGGCATAAGCAAATCTGTAATAATAACATCTACAGGATTATGCTCTAATATAGTTATAGCCGATTTGCCATTTTCTGCTGTAACAACTTCAAGATTATGAGGTTCTAAAGTATATGTGATAAGATCCCTAATAGGCTCTTCATCATCTACAGCAAGTATTAAAGGTTTACCATTTATCATATTTTAATTCCCCAATATTAAATGTATTTAGATAGTCTGTAAAGAACATTTTTTTTGCCCAGAAGTTCGCATATATGAGATAATTCGCTTCCTGCGGCACTTCCAGTCAATACATAACGTATTGGGTGGTATAGATTAGGTCCTTTTAATCCTGTTTCTTTCTGTGCTTTTTTAATTAATGCTTTCATATATTCATCTGTGATTTCGTCAGTATTTTCTATATCGTTTTTAATAAATTGAAGAAGTTTTTTACTTTCTTCTTTGTTTACAAGCTCTTTCATATCATCTGTAAGCTCAAAATCATTTTCAAAAAATACTGGTACATATTTGACAATATCTGATAAAACAACGCAGTTATGTCTTATAACGGATACTAACTTTTTAGCCCAAGCATATTCTGTTTCTGTATAATTTTCTTTTAAAAATCCGCCATTAACTAAATACGGTATAAATAGTTTAGTTATTTCGTCCAAATCAGTATTTTTAATATGCCAAGCATTTAAATGTCTTAATTTAGCAGTATCAAAAATGGCAGGGCTTTTAGAGAAACGGTCTAATTTAAAAGCTTTAATCATATCATCATCAACCATAGTCTCCAAAGCATCTGGATGCGTCCAACCAAGCAAAGCTAAAAAGTTTCTCATAGCCTGGGGAAGATATCCTTCATCTTTATATTCCATTAAAGTAGCAGCCCCATGTCTTTTTGATAATTTCTTTCTGTCATTTCCTAGTATTGATGAAGTATGAGCAAATTTAGGAACTTCAGCACCTAATGCCTGATAAATAAGTATCTGTTTTGGAGTGTTTGATATATGATCTTCACCTCTTATAATATGAGAAATTTTCATAAGCATATCATCTATAACTACAGCATAGTTGTAGGTAGGAAAACCATTCTCTCTTACAATAATAATATCACCTATTTCATCACTGTTTGTCTTTACAATTCCTCTTACATAGTCATCAAAAGTAATAACCTGACCTTTAGGCACTCTGAATCTTATTTTAGCAGGCTCTCCATTAGCCACCCTTCTTTTAGCCTCTTCTAAAGGTATATCCTTACATTTTCCATCATAGATAATAGGCTGATTAAGAGTTCTCTGCATATTAGATTTTTTTTCTAACTCTTCAGAAGTACAAAAACAATAGTATGCTTTACCCTCTTCCATAAGTTTTTCAGTGTATTTTTTATATATATCAAGTCTTTCAGACTGAAAATATGGTCCGTAATCTCCTCCAACTTCAGGACCCTCGTCCCAATCTATACCAAGCCATTTTAATGATTTTATAGCCATGTCAACAGCTTCTTTTGTGCTTCTTTCTTGGTCGGTATCTTCTATTCTTAAAATTAATTTACCTTTTATAGCTTTGGCGTATAGCCAATTAAATAAAGCAGTTCTAGCATTTCCGATATGTAAAAAACCTGTTGGAGATGGAGCGAAACGAACTCTTATATCCGACATAAAAATTACTCCTTGTTCTTTTTAAACTTTCCTAATTATACATCAAAACAAATAAATATCAATTAATATAAATGTTTTATGCAAAAATAAATTTTTAAGCAAAATAATGATTATAAATATCTTAACTTATGATTAACAATATTTATTTACAGTATATATTAAGTAATTTATATATTAATTGATTTTTTATATTAGAACTTGCTTTTTTTTAAGGTTTATGATATAATTAATTATAATTCTATATTTGGTGTAATATGAGTAATATAGTTGTTGTTACAGCCCCATCAGCTGCAGGTAAAACTACTTTAATAAAAAAATATCTATCCAATCACCCCAACGCAACTTTCAGCGTTTCTTATACCACCAGACCTCAGCGTCCTAATGAAGTAGAAGGCAAAGACTATTATTTTATAGACAAAGAAAAGTTTGAACAAATGATTAATGAAGGCGATTTTATAGAATGGGCTTCAGTACATGATAATTACTATGGAACATCTTTCAAAGAATTAGAAAAGGCTGACGATGAAAATGTTATCTTAATACTGGATATAGATATTCAGGGGGCTTTATATATAAAAGAAAAAGGTATAGATGCAAATTATATATTCATAACCCCTCCTTCTATAGAGGAATTAAAGAAAAGACTAGAAGAAAGAGGCACTGAAACAGAAGAAAGTATCAAACTTAGAATATGGAATGCCAAAAGAGAATTGGAATATAAAGATAAGTTCGATGTCATTATACAAAATAATGATATTGAAGAAGCTTATACAAAATTAGAAGAAGCTATCAATTCTAAACTATAAAAATCAATTATATGGAGTTTAATATATGGGTATAATACCGTTAGAGAAACTTATAGAATATAAAGGTAACCGCTATGAACTTAGCAGAGCTATGATAGAATTAGCAAAAAATGGTTCTTCACTTCTTAAAGGAGAAACTAAATACAGAGGGGGAAAATACATACCTACTGTTATGAAAAATATACTTGATGGAAAAATTAAGTATGAATACGAAGAAGGTGTTGATATGACTATAGATGAAGAAGCACCTTTCAAACATAATCAAACTGTATATGATGAAAATGAATACAAATCTGATGAAGATACTTCAGAAGAAGAAACAGCAACAGAATATACATCTACTGATATAGATGATTCTGATGATGATTATGAAGATTATCAGGAAGATGATGAAAAACCTAAAAAAAGAAAAGAGCTTCTAAAAAGAAAGATGAATAAACAAAGTGAAAAAAATAGTTTTTATATCTGGTGCTACTGCATCAGGAAAAAGCAGTTTTGCTCATAAATTAATAGACAAATATTTTAATAATGCCGCCATAATATCTATAGACTCCATACAAGTTTATAGATATATGGATATAGGCTCAGCTAAACCTACCAAATCAGAAATTAGTAAATATAACTACAGAATGGTTGATATCCTTGAACCTAATATTAACTTCAATATAAAAGAATACCTTGATATATTTAAAAATGTTATTGAAAGTATTGATAATAAACCTATATTTGGTGTAGGCGGTACTGGATTTTATATAGACGCCATAAAATACGGAATATTTGATGAAGAAAATGACAGCAAAGAAAATTCTATAAAGATTAGAAAAGAGTTTTATGACAGAATAGATAAATACGGACTTGAAAGCCTATACTCTGAACTTTTAGAAATAGATAAAGAAACTGCTGAAAATATAGATAGGTTTAACAGCAGACGAGTTGTGAGGGCTTTGGAAGTTTACTATAACACTGGAAAAAAATTTTCAGAATTAAAAAAACAGAGAAAACCTGTGATAGATTTAGAATATTTAAGTTATATAATCAATATTGAAAGAGACATTCTTTATGATAATATAAACAAACGTGTTGATATAATGTTTCAAAACGGGCTTGTTGATGAAGTAAAAAAACTCATAGATATGGGTATTGATAATAGTTATACATCTATGCAGGCTATAGGATATAAAGAAGTTTATGATTATTTAATTAATAATTCTATGTCTTTGGAAGAAACTATTGAACTTATAAAAAAGCGTACTAGAAATTTTGCTAAAAGACAGCTTACTTGGTTTAGAAGAGAAGAACATATAAGGATAAATGAAAATGATTTGGATAAAGTAGCTGAAACAATAAAAAATTTTTATAATATTTAATTAGTAAAATAATAACATTATTAAATTTATACCTAAACAATTACAATTTGTCAAAAATTAATTTTTTTAATTTAAAATATTTGCAGGGCTTTGCTGCGAAGCACACAGTCGTGCCGTACCCCAAGTTCTTTTATTGATATAAAAGAACCAAAAGAACTACATTTGACAAAGTCAACCTCGCTCTGCATGCCGTAGGCAAGGTGTAGACTAAATTTTATGTATTACCATACATTTAATACATATATTTTAAATATAAAGTTCTAGCAATTGAGTTTTTCGCTCTGCGTGTCTTTGGCAGCAAGTTTTTTGTGCGGCAAAAAAGTTAATAATTCTATATAAAGTGCATCCGTTGACAAAATAAAACCGTTCCAGTATATACCAAAATTTAATATTTATATAATAATTTTAATGAACCTCTCCCCAGCTCATACCCTTATGTATATCAACTGTTATAGGCACATTAGTTTTTACCGAATGCTCCATTATCTCTTTCATTATAGTCATAGCCTTATCAACTTCTGCTTCTGAAACTTCAACTACTAATTCATCATGCACCTGCATAACTATTTTTGCAGTTTTAAAATGATTTTTAAACTCTTTATGTATAGCAACCATAGCTACCTTTATCATATCCGCAGCACTTCCCTGAATAAGGGTATTCAAAGCCATTCTTTCAGCCTCATTTCTAGCCATAGCATTTGATGAGTTTATAGTCTTAGATAAATCTCTTATTCTTCCGCACATAGTACGAACATAGCCTTTATTTCTTACTTCCTCAACAACTTCCTCACAAAAAGGTTTTACCCTTGAATAAGTAGAAAAATATCCTTTTATAAAATCTTCAGCTTCTTTTCGTTTTATACCAAGTTCTTTTGAAAGTCCGAATGCTGTTTTACCGTAAATAATAGAAAAGTTTATTATTTTAGCTATATTTCTCATTGAGGCAGTTACATGCTCTTTACTTACAGAATATATTTTCATTGCTGTTTTTCTGTGAATATCATCATTATTTTTGAATGCTTCTACTAATGCAGGATCATTACTGAAATGTGCTAATAGTCTTAATTCTATTTGAGAATAGTCAGCTGCTATAAGTAAATTTCCTTTTTCAGCTATGAATGTATTTCTTATCTCTCTACCCTCTTCTCCTCTCACTGGAATATTCTGCAAATTAGGCTC
This sequence comes from Brachyspira sp. G79, assembly GCF_002379365.1. GTDB lineage: Bacteria > Spirochaetota > Brachyspiria > Brachyspirales > Brachyspiraceae > Brachyspira. Next base: position 1,314,199 of record NZ_JQIU01000008.1, read on the forward strand.
TGATGATGATAAACGTCCAGTAGCTGTTACTGTCTGATTAAATGAAGCATGTATTCTTCCAGTTTTTTCATTTATCAAAGTAGGAAATACATCAAGATAAGTATTTTTTAATTTGGCATATTTTCTGTATGTGAGCATATACTCAGCTATTTTATATTTCTGTGATAGTTCTGTTAATACTTCCTCATCGGTAGAAAATCCTGTTTTAGTCTTCTTTGTAGGAGGTATTCCCATTTTATCAAATAATATATATTCAAGCTGTTTAGGAGACTGAATATTAAACTCCTCCCCTGCCTCTGTATATATTTTTTTCTTTGTTTTTTCTAAAAGAGAAGAGTATTCATCAGATAATGCTTTCATCTTTTCGCTGCTTATATATACTCCGTCAAACTCCATATCAGCAAGTACGCTTACAAGAGGCATTTCTATATTAAAAAATAATTCCTCAAGATTATGTGTTTTTAAAAGCGGAGCAAAGCACTCATAAAATCTAAATGTTACATCTGCATCTTCGCATGCATATTCAACAACATCTTTTAAAGGTACTTCTAATAAAGTTTTTTTAGCATTATCTGTTATATCGCTGTATTTGATGGTATTATATGAAAGATACGCAATAGCCAAATCGTCCATATTATATCTTCCTCTTGTTGGGTTAATCAAATATGCAGCTACCATAGTATCAAAATACATATTTCCAAAACTTTTATTAATAGCCCTCATCATCTTGTATTCATATTTAAGATTATGCCCTATAACTTTTATATCTTCTTTAGCTAAAGTTTCAAATACCATATTCATGCATTTATCTTTATCTATATTTGTTCTACAACTTAAATCTAAATAAAATGCTTCATTAGACCTTATCGCAAAAGATATTCCTATTATAGTATCTTTAAATACATCAAGACCTGTAGTTTCAAAATCTACGCATACTAATTTTTTACTATTAATATCATTTAATAAATTTTTTAATTCTGTTTCATTTTCTATTAAATAATAGCTTGCTTTATTATCTTTGGCACTGAGTATTGGGCTTTCATCTTTTTTATCTTCTTTATTCTCCTCAGATTTAGATGAACCAGAAGTACTATTTGATATTTTTACCTTTTCTTCTTTTTTAATGCTTACTCCGTATATATAAGAATTAATTTTATCTCTTATTTGTTTTAATTCTAGTTCATCTAATATTTTATTAACTTCTTCAATATTTATTTTATTTTTTGCTATCTCATTATAATCCAAATTAAAATCTTTTATATTTTTTTCTATAGTAGCAAGTTTATAACTCATATATGCCATGTCTTTTGATTCAATTAATTTTTCCTGCACTTTTCCTTTAATAGAATCAATATTTTCATATATACCGTCCAAACTCTTATACTCTTCAAGAAGTTTTAAAGCAGTTTTCTCCCCTACTCCCTTAACTCCCGGTATATTATCAGAAGCGTCCCCCATTAAAGCAAGCAAATCTATTATTTGATTAGGATAAACTCCCCTCTTCTCTTTAACAGTCTCTTCATTATACTCCATAAGCTCATTATCTTTATTACTAGCCACCACCCTAACATCATCGCAAACAAGCTGAAGTATATCTTTATCTGGAGAGTAAATAATAGTTTTAATATTCTCTTTTTTATTTTTTTCAGAGATAGTTCCTACAATATCATCAGCCTCATAATTATCAAGAACTATTCTTGATATTCCCAAAGCATCTATCAAATTATAAAGTATAGGTATCTGACTTCTTAAATCATCAGGCATACTTTCTCTGTTTTCTTTATACTCTTTATATATTTCATTTCTAAATGTTTTTCTTGAGCTGTCTAAAGCTATAGCTGTATATTCTGCTGGATATGTATTTATAAGAGAAAAATAAGTTCTCATAAAACCATTAATAGATGAAACATTCTGCCCCTTAGAATTTAATAGAGGTCTTTTTAGAAAAATAAAGTGGTACCTATAAAGTATACCAAAAGCATCGATAATAAGAAAAGTTTTTTTCATAATATTTCCATATACTATTATTTTAATAGATTAATAAATATTAAACTATAACTTAATTATTATCGTAATTTTGCAGAAACATTTACAAAATATTCTCTGCTTGATATAGGATATCCTTTAATAGTTTCATATTTTACATCCAATATATTTTTTATACCCAATTTTAATGATATATCTTTTTTAAATACAAATGAACTTATTACATCAAAAGTAGTATAGGATTTGTCGGCTTCTGATTTTGTTGTATTATTGTATTTATCACCTATATACTGAACATTAAAAAGAATACTTGCCTCAAATTTACTGTTTTTACTATACACATATTCAAGAGAAGTATTAAACTGATGTCTTGGAAGTCCTGGAAGACTGTCATTTTGTACGCTTACATTATATAAATTTTGTCCTATTAAATATGAATAATTCCCTTTTATTTTTATTGTAGAATTAATATCCTTTACAGGTATACTGAAAGTTATACTTGTTTTGCTTCCTTGAGTAGTTAAATACTGATTATTATTAGTTAATAAATTTTTCTTAGAACTTACAAAATATACAGCCTCTATTGTTACTATATCATGGGGCTTTAATGCTAATCCTACATTTCCTCCTTGATAGAGATTCTGTGATTTTATATTGTTAGTATATCCCTTATTAAGAAGGGCAATATCCGTCTGCATATTAACAAAATATTTTCCTGTAAATGTTATTTGTTTAATTGGATTTATATTAAAATTCACATCTCCATTAACATATGACCTAAAATCAGCAGATGTACTTTTTTTAGTACTTCCTCCCCGCTCTTCTCCTGAAGTATTAAGGTTAAACTTTAATGAACTATTATTTTCATTTTTTAAATTATATTCAAGTAAATTCATCTTTCCTGTAGTTTTACTTTCATTTGTCTGAGTTTTCTTATATTTAATAGTTTTATCTGAATCCATTTGAACATCTCTTGATAGATTGACATATAAAAGTTTTTCTGATTCGGCATATTTTTTACTTAAAATATTATACACTATAGATCCGCTCAAAACATAATAATTTATATCTATAGAATCTATATTATTTTTATCATACAAAAAAAGATAAACCTTTTTCTCTTCATTATTTAATATTTCACCATTTAATATAAAAGTAGACTGAGAATATACTGTTTTATTTTTTATATCTATATTAGCATACTCTTTAATTAATCCTGCTATATTCTTTGACTTTGTAGGTTTTTATCT
>NZ_JQIU01000008.1:1317924-1324140 GCF_002379365.1 Brachyspira sp. G79
TTTTTAAAAATTTTCAATACTATATATAAATTACTGTCATAATTATACGTAAAAGGCTCTTTATCTGGAAACAATAATACAAATCTTACTATATAGACTGCAATAAAAATAAATAAAACTGAAAATATTATATAATTATTATTATAGATATAATCTACTGTTTTTGATTTATTTCTTAATATAATTATAGCAAATATAATTGAAGGTAATATAAATAAAGGGTGATAATAAAATGCTTTTTTAAAATTTAATCTAACAGCTTCTATATGTGCCCTAGTCATACCGCAGGCAGGGCAAGGAAAACCTGTAGTTCTTTTTATTAAGCAGAGTTCTCCTACTTCTATATTGTAATATTTAAGATGATTTTTACTGTCATAAATGATAAATAAAGCTATAAAAGCCAACAATATAAATTTTAATATCTTCATAACTTTATAAAAATTATATGTTACAGATATTAATAAATTGAATGCAATAAATATTCAGACATATTTTTCCATTTGATTATATATAATATCAGCTAGACCAAAAGTTTTTGTTTTTGAGAACTCTTTGGCATATTCATCATAAAGCATATCTTCAAATATTTGCTCAGCCATACCACCGTCTATCAAACCACTTTTATCTACTGTTTTTCTCATTTCTTTAAGCATTTGATTAATCATTAAAGCCTCAAAATCTTCTGAAACCTGTCTTAGGCGTTTTTTCTCAAAATCCTTTCCATACTTTGATACAGCATTATTATCAGATTTATTTTGTACATTTTCATCTATAGAAAATTTTGCATTTCCATACTGTTTTTTTGTATTTTCTAATTTTGAAATGTTGGCACTATTTATACTCAAATTATATTTATCAGTTATGTTCATAATTTATCCCTAATAATAAATTTATATGGTATTTTTTCGGAAAAATATATAAAGCTATTAGTAATAAAAAAAGCCCAAATCTTATAAAATTATTAAGACTCAGGCTTTATTAATATTATATTTTTTATATTACCAAGTTATAATATATTCAGTATAAATATATCCTTTACTTATAGATTTTGTCATTTTCACTTTAGAACCATTAGGATATTTAAATCTGAATATATTTTTTATCATTTCATCATAATATGTTTCTATCATAGAATCATAATTAGGGAAATACTGTAAATGATAAATTATACGTCTTTTTTCAGCTTTAACTACTTCTATATTTATATTTTTAAACATCTTTTTATTAAAGTTAACAAATACATCAGCCAAAGCATTTTTAGATGATATTTTAATAAACATTTTTGTAAAGAAAGAAAATTTCTTAAAATCATATCTTGCTTTTTCCCTTATACCCTCTCTGGCACCTTCATAAAACTCGTCCATTATAGAAGTCATAGGTATAAAGAATGAAGAAGATAAAGGATATTTCTTTCTAAATTTAGTTTTAGTAATATCTTTAAATATATATCTGCACTCATCAGGCATCTCTTCCAATAGCTTTTGAAATTTATCTTTACCAAAAGAAGAAATTACAAATTTATAAAGGCTTTGAACAAATGGTTTTCTGCTGTAAGCTCTGTCTCCCTCATTAATAATCTTAATTTTTTCTTTAAGTACTTCTTCAAAGTCTTTAATAACATAATTAGCCATCTCTTTTTCAAGTTCATCTACAGAATCACTAGCAACAGTAGAAAGCTGTTCTATTTCTTTTATAAGGTCAAATACATTTCCTATCTGACTACCCATATCCTGAGTTTTGGAAACTATATCGTCCGTATTCTGAGATACTAACTTCATAGCCTCATCATTTTTCTTAGAGAAATCAGACAAATTAACCAAATCATCTTTGGCAACCGATATTCTTCCATGCAAATCGGTATATTGTTCTTTAATAACTTTTACAGCATCATACAAACTCTCTATAGAAACACTTATTTCCTTTGTAGAAACATACTTCTCATCAGCTACCTTTTTTACTTTATTCATGGTATTAACAAAATTCTGCATTTTAGCAAGCATATCTTCAGTTGCTACTATTCTTTCTGTCATACTGGACATAATTTGATTCATTTCTTTTTCTATGTCTCTAAGTATTTTCCAAGCCTTCTCAGACTGCATATTTGTAGTAGTAGCCAATTTTCTTATCTCTTCAGCAACAACTGCGAAACCTTTACCTTGTTCTCCTGCATGTGCTGCTTCAATAGCCGCATTCATTGCAAGCATATTAGTTTGCTGAGATATATCTATAGTAGAATTTACAAAGTCTGTAATACCTCTTATTGAAGATATTAAAGATTTTGTAATATTTTCTGTTTTTACTATTTTATCCTTACTATCTTGTGCCAAAGAAACAACATGTTCTGATTCTTCTTTAGCTTTTCCAACAGAAGTAGATACCTCCTGCATATCTTTTTGCATAGTTACAGTAAGAGAGTTTATCTGATTTAAACTTACTGACTGATCATCTATTTTACTTTGAAGATTATTAGTCATATCATCAATAGATATAAGCTGTGCCAAACTTGATGCGATGATTTTATATATTTCCAAATTACTGCTTTCTACATGCTTAAACTCTGTTTGCTGAGACGATATATTATCTATTATCATACTGACATTTTCTGTCATAGCACCTGCTGCTTCAGAAATATCTGTCATTTTAGCTTTTAAAGCATTACTCTGTTCTTTTGATACTTTAAGCGTTTTTGATACACTTGAAAATACATGCTGAACCATATCAAAAAATATTCTTATCCAAGTACTTAAATCGCCCAAAGAATCCCTAGAATTAATCTTAGTTACATTTACAAATATATTATTATCAAATACACCAGACTCTAATTCCTGAGATATCTTATCCAAAGGTTTTAATGATATAGGTATTGTTATATTTAGTACTATTATAATAATAAGTATAGCAACTATTAAGATTAAAAATATTGTATTATTGGTTGTAGTAAGTACATTGTAAAAAAATGTTGTAGGAACATACATGAATATATTATAAAATCCGTTATCAAATTGTCTGAAAAATAATGTATAATTTTCGTTTCCAACCTGATAATTTTCTCTTATTCTTGTATTAGTATAAAATGTGGTGTTATTGATAGCATTATTAATCCATTCTATATCTTCTATACTGTTTAATATATAATTAGGATTATCATGGTAAACTATCTTTTTATTTCTTGAATCAAAAATAACTGTATTAAAAGGTCCTGTTTTTACTATATTTGTAAGCATCTCATAAGCTATATCCAAAGAAAGGTCTGATAAAGAAACCCCTATAAGATTATCATTTACACTTGAATATATAGGCGAAGAAAAAGATATGACTTTCTGAGGCTTATCAATATTTTTAAGATAAGGTGAAGAATAATAAATATTTCTAGGTCTTTTTGATTCTCTGTTCCAGTTATCTGGCAGAGCTAAAGAATAAAATTCCTCCTGAGTATAGTTCTCGCCTGCATTCTCTATTATAGGCTGCATATTTCCAGTATTTCCTACATCGTACAAATATAATGAATAAATACCTCTCATATAAGGATTATTTTCTATGATATTTGGCTCAAAGTATATTCCATTTGCTATAATATGATGCAAAGCTGTCTGAGATTTATGAAAACGATAAATAACTTTTCTAAGATTGGTTGCAACATCAGTAACACTTCCTGTGGAGTACAAATCATAAGATACTGTAGCTATATCAGCTAAAGATACTGTACCTACTGTAGTTGAAGAAAATATACTATCAAATGTCGAACCTATATCATAAAAATAATTCTGTGAAACATTCATAGCAGAATTGTATAATGCTTCTTTATTAGTCTTTGTATTTATAAAAATTGTAGGAGATAATGCCAAAATTACAACGATAATAACTAATAAAAGTACCTTATTTTTTAGACTCATAGAAAAAACCTTATCTTTATTAAAAAATTACTACTTAACTTATCGGATATTTTTGATTTATTATTGAGAGTGATATTTATTATTTTCTTACAAACTTCCTAAATAATCTGCCTATAAACATATTAATAAAAGATATAAAATCATCATTTCTTATCACTATATTAATAATAGAATATGATAAAACTCCCAACAGTATTACTATAAATACTTTAAATATGAAAAATATCCTAGAATCAGCCGTATTTGATAATAAATAATATTTAACTCCGTAAACAGATGCTGCCATAAATAAACTGGATACTATTGTTTTTACTATTTCCAGCTTTTTATTTATTATTGACTTTACAGCCAATTTTCTCATAAGTAATACATATAGTATACAAAAAGATACAATATTTGCAATAACACTTGATATAGATATTCCAATAATATCAAATTTAAATACATAAACACATAAATAATTACTAACTGCATTGATTATAAATGTAAAAAATGCTATATAAACTGGGGTCTTCATATCTTTCATAGCATAAAATGACTGTACAAGTATTCTATAGCTTGCCACAAAAAATAATGAAACGGATAAATACCTCAAAGCACTTGACACTAAATATGTAGATTTTGAAGAAAATGCCCCATATTCAAATATCATTCTAACTATTTCTTTACCTAATACTATAAATCCAAAAGTAGCTGGAATGGTAACTAATGCTACAAGTCTTAAAGAATATGCTAAAGTTTCAACAGCCTCATCTTTTTTATTGTCTGTTATAAGTTTGCTTAAAGTAGGAAGCATAACTGTTGCAACACTTACAGCAAAAACTCCCAATACAAATTCATGTATTCTAGTAGCAAATGTAACAGCAGAAACTCTACCCTCTCCAATAGCACCTGCAAATGCTGTAGATACAAGTAAATTAATCTGATATATACTAGCCCCAAATATACCCGGAGCGAATAATTTTATCATTTTCATAACATAAGGATCTTTAAAATTAAAATAAGGCTTGAAACTAAATCCCTGCTTATGAACAAAAGGCATTTGATACACAAACTGTACAAATCCGCCTAATAATACAGCAAATGCAAATACATAAGCCATATTACTGAAAAAATTAGGCATAAAAAAATAAAAAAACAGTGCCATAGATATGATAACTGTATTTAAAAGTATAGGACTTGCTGCCGAAATGGAATAATATCCTCTTATATTAAGAACTCCCTGCATTAATGCCGCTAATGATATAAATAAAAGATATGGAAACATTATTCTTGATAAATCAGATGCCAAACTTAATGCTTCTATATTATCTTTGCCTGATTTATAAAGTATATTAACAAGTAAAGGAGAAATTATAATACCAATAGCAACCACACCTATAAGTATTAATCCAAGAAGTGTAAAAACAGCTCTGAAAAACTTTTTTGATTCCTCTTTTCCTTTTTCTTTTTCAAGCTCTGTAAATACTGGTATAAAACTTGCCACCATATTGCCTTCAGCAAATAAACGCCTTAAAAGATTTGGAAGTATAAATCCTATAGCAAAAGCATCAGCTATAAATGTAGTTCCAAGTAATGCCGCCTGTATTTGATCTCTGACAAGTCCGAATACTCTGCTTATTGTTGTTACAAGCGACATTTTTAATGATGATTTGGCTATTTTTTCTTTACTTACATTTTTATTTTCTGACATATTTCCTCTATAATTTATTATTACACCTATATAATTATATAAATCAAATTATAAAATAAAACCTACATACTAATTATTTATATAATAACAGTATGAATTAACTATCATAAAAATATAAATCAAAAAATAATAAAAAACAATACATGCGAATTTGTAAAAAATAAAGTTATATTTTGTATTTAATATCTAGAACTTTGACAACCATAAGCCCATCTTATTTTCATATAATTTATGACTATGTAATGGAATAATTATGGTATACAACAAAAAAGCAAAAAGACTGCAATTAAAATAATTATATCACAAGTAGCTTTAAAATAAGTATACTACATATTGATAATATTCATATGTAAATATATACAGTAAAAAGTATTTTTATTAAATTAAAATAAAAATATATTAATTATGTATTTTTCAATCTATATTTTTTTAAAACTTTAATAGTATTTTCGATATCACCTTTCCAAAACTCAGTATTCCATTTTGGACTATTATCATATGAATATAAATGTATAATATTATCTATATTTTTAAATGTTATCGTATTTTTATTCTTATATGGATAATGCTGTGTATAAAGTAAATCTATATTGTTGTTATTATAGCTTTTCCTTATGTTATTTATCATAT
>NZ_JQIU01000008.1:1325390-1328742 GCF_002379365.1 Brachyspira sp. G79
GCTTTTAATATTTTATCTTTATCATCATTTTCATCTTTTCTAAAAAGTTTTTGATTATCATCTATATATAAATCAAATATTTCATTTACTTCATTTTTTATATTATTTAAAATAGCTTCTCCGTCTTTATCAATATCTGCTAAAAAGAAATAGTATGCATGTATTGTAATAGATTTTTTATTTTTTATTACATCAGTATTTATAAACACTCTTGATGAATTAATAGAATACATACTATATCCGAAATATCTAAGCCTATCTATTATATTATCTTTAGTTACATTTTTACTTAAAATATGTTCTAGCTGTGAATTATTTTTTATAAATATCAATTTTCTTTTGTTTATGCTTGATGCATCCAAATATAAAAATACAATAGTGATTATTTCAAGAACTATAAGAATAATTGTTATATATATTTGATTATTATTGTATATAGAGAAAAAAATTAAGTTGGCAAACGCTATGGCTATCACACCATAAACGCTTGCCCTTAATAACTCTTTTTTGAAGGAGAACAGCTTATTATTGTTCATTATTTCTTAATTTATTATATTTTACTTTATTATCTAACTATAATTATCTGTAAGTTGTAACTTCCTGATATGCTCTTACTGCTCTGTCTACAACCGCTTTTGTAAAACTAAGTGATAATTCAGCCTCAGCAATAGCATTCATCACATCGGATACATCAACCTGATCTGGTCTTATACCAGCCTGCACTATTATATTATCTCTGTCAACTTGTTTTTGATTAACAGCTTCAATAGCATCGCTTAGCATAGTACCAAAATTACTTATCAAATCATTACTGGAACTTCTTCTTAATTGCTGAGCAGGTCCGTAATGTCTAGGGTCAGTAGTTTTTAATACAAATCCGTAATTATCACCAACATTTCCAACGTTCATAAAAATATCCTTTTATAAAAAATTTATAAAAACATTAATTAATATCTAATAATATTCAAAGCACTTCCAAACATAGTTTTAGCTGACTGAATCATAGTAGAATTAGCCTCATAAGCTCTTGAAGCCTCCATCATATCAACCATTTCTGTAACTGGATTAACATTTGGCATCTCTACATAACCTGCCTTTTCGCCGTATTTAATAGCGTCTGGGTGAGAAGGATCATAAACAAATCTAGTAGCAGTTTCCATATCTTTTTCTATGCTGAAAACTCTTACACCTGTACCAACATTAGGTTGCAAAGCCTCTGGTAAAAATGGGCTTCTATATTTGTTGCCGTCATCTCTAGGCTTAAATATAACTCTGCTTCTTCTAAAAGCTCCGCCTTCTGTAGTTCTTGTAGTATTAACATTCGCTATATTATCTGCTATAACATCTAATCTAGTTCTTTGAGCAGTTAAACCGCTTCCTGATGTATTAATAATTGAAAATATTCCCATTCTATTATTCTCCTTAATACCAACTATTAAGCATTACCTATCATTCTTCTGATTTCTCTGTACTGAGCATTAACTATTTGAGTAAACATTTGATAACGTAAAGTATTTTTAGCTTCTTCAGCCATTTCTTTATCTATATCAACATTATTTTTATCATTTCTATAGCTAGTATCATAATCTACTGTAAGAGTAGGTGCAACGTCCTGATAATTCATAGGCATATGAAAAGGAAAATGTCTGGAATCTGTCCTTTTAGCTTCCATACCGTCATACTTTTCACTGTCTAAAGCTCTTGCAAGCTGATATTCAAAAGTTACATCGCTTCTTTTAAAATTCGGAGTAGATACATTTGCTATATTATCCGCTATAACTTCAGCTCTAAGCCCGTAAACATTTAAAAGCTTTTTAGCTACTGTCATAGTTTTAGCATAAGTTGTATCAGCAAACATATTCATAGTTTTTTTATCCTAAATAATAAAATAATACTTACAATTATTCTCGGTTTATTAAAAAACTGCTTTAACATTTTTTATATAAAAATTATATATGTATATGATATTTTTGTTCTAAATATTCTAAAAAGTACGGGAAGTCAGAATACGGATAATTACTTATACTTTCATAATTATTCAATGGTAAATCATAACTTGTAAATTGTTTGTATTTATTTATAGCTTCTTTATGCCTTCCAAAAATATCAGAATGTTTTTCTTTTATCATAGATTTAATATTATCTTTTATATTTTGCAGATTAGAAATGAATTCTCCATTTTCAAGATAGAATTTCATCCAATCCTCAAAACCTCTATATGAAAACACAAAATAATAATCAATTTTATAATTAAAGATACTAAGCACATTAAAGATCTCATTTTTTAATTTATTAAAAATGTCAAAAGGTGCTTTATCACAATCCGTTATTATAACTAATATATAATTGGAATTCTGTTCCCCAAAAGAAAATTGATCTTCTAATTTTCCTTTATAGTATTACATATATCTTTTATGGCTTTATCTGCTTTTTGTTCATCTTTATGTCTTTTATCTAATTGATTTAATTCACTATAATTGTCAAAATAATCTATATTATTACTATATTTCAATATATCAGATAAATACTTCTTTTCATAAACACCAGTAGAGAAACATATAATAGTGTTTTTTTTATCTTTTATATTTGGAAGAATAAAACTCATAAATTAACACTCACTATCATCACTAATATATATTTTTGAAGGCAAATTATAAGCTCTAGGAAAATATTTTGCCCCTAATCTATTATTTTTATAATTTTCAATCAAATTTTCTTTTGTTATACCTTCTATATCCGAAGCAGAATATACATAAGTTTTATTTTTTCTTTTACTACAAATTTAACTTGTTCTAATAGCAGATATTGAAAATCCATAAGCATTATATCATGGGTTGTCATAAATAACTGAGAAGTTTGTTCAATCTCTTTATATCTATTTTTTTAAATAATAAAAATACTGTTTTTATCAAATCTGCCTGAACTCCATAAAATTCATCATGTAAAGATAAGGAGCCGTTTTTTAAAGATGTAACTATATTAAACATATGAAAAGCATATATTTTTGTTCCATCAGACTCTATTTCATTAAAAGGAGCTTTTTTACCATTTCTATATGAAAAAGTATTCCTAAATTTCTTAACAGAATCTAATTTTTTATATACACTATCAATATCTTTCATGCTATTTAATAAATTATCAACTATTTCAACCTCTTCTTTTTTTTCAGTTTTAGAATATTTTTTAATATAACTGATATATTTCTCTATATTGTCAAATTTTGATAATTCAAACTTTATATCATCTATTCCTATATCTGCTATTTTTTATAAGTTCTATATAAAAATCTAACATATTAATATTTTCTAATACATTATACATATCATTAAATAAAACATTTGTAAAATCAGGT
>NZ_JQIU01000008.1:1329136-1334556 GCF_002379365.1 Brachyspira sp. G79
TAATTTTTTCATTATTGTTATTTGTTATATTATTTTTATTAAATCATTATTAATTCTTTCAAAATTATATTATCGTTTTCTGTAAGTATTTCTTTTGTAATTTGTATACTATCTTTATATTGATCATCTATTTCTTTATTTTTTACATTTAATTTATAATTATATAATGAATATTCATTTTTATTTTCATTTAAAACATTGGAATAAAACTCTATTTCAAATTTAGCCTCTTCATTTTCACCATAAATTATATTAGGTTTGTATATATAATGCAGATAAATATTGTTAAAATTAGATAAACATACACCTAATATAGCCTCAAATATATTAGTTTTACCAGAACCATTATGTCCGTAAAATAGGCATAATTTTGAAATATAATCATTATTTATCTTTAGTACAAAAGGATTATTATTTAATATTTCTTCATCAGCAGTATTTTTTGGTTTTATTCTAAAATCCAACTCTACTTTATCATAAATAGATTTATAATTTTCTGCTGAAAATTTCACTAACATTCTTTATATAACCTCTATTTTTTAATTTACTTAAATAAAAATTAATTTTCAGTATACATTTTTTTGAAACTTTGTAAATACTAATTATTATTATTTCAAACAATTAGTTCTATGGAATATAATAAAAAATAAACATTTTAAAAATCAAAAACTAAAGGATCAGCACCTATTCTCTCCCCATTTTCTAAAGAATTAATCCTTTCTATGTCATTTTTATCTAAAGTAAAGTCAAATACATCAATATTTTCTTCTATCCTATTTTTATTTACAGATTTAGGTATAACAGAAATACCGCTTTCTATATTCCATCTTAATATTATTTGAGCAGGTGTCTTATTATATTTTTTAGCTATATCAATAATAACTTCATTATCAAAAAGTTTTCCTCTTCCTAAAGGAGACCAAGCCTCTACAGCCATATTATGTTTTTTGCAAAAATCAACTAATTCGTTTCTAGGCAAATTAGGGTGTCTTTCTATTTGATTAACTGTAGGAGCTATATTGCAATGAGCAAATATATCTTTTAAATGCTTTATCTCAAAATTACTCAAGCCTATTGATTTTGCCTTCTTGCTTTGACATATATTTTCTAAAGCCCTGTAAGTATCCAAATATCTATCTTTATTCTGACCAGGCCAATGAATAAGAAGTAAATCTACATAGTCCATATTAAGTTTTTCTAAACTCTCTTCAAATGATTTTCTTGTAGAATTATATCCTTGTTTGGTGTTCCATATTTTTGTTGTTATAAATACTTCTTCTCTTTTTATTCCAGTCTTTCTTATAGCCTCTCCAAGTTCCTTTTCGTTATTGTAAAATTGTGCAGTATCAAATTTTCTATATCCTGCTTCTATTGCAAATCTTACAGCATTTTCTAATTCTTTTTTATCAGTTATTTTATACACTCCAAGTCCTAATATGGGCATTTCTATAGAGTTATTTAATTTTATATTAATCATAATTATTTCCTATTTGTTAGTTTTATTAATTTATAATACTTATTTACAATATAAAAGTAGTATATAATATTTATTAAATTATCAATATAAAAAAATAAGTCTGTTATAAGATATAATTATATGCTATAATAGATATTATTACAGCAAATTTTTTATAAGATGTTAATTGTTAAAAAATATCTTATGGTTTTTATGATTTTCCGATAATATTAAACAATTAACATAATAATATATTTGGGGGATTCAATTGGCTAGTAATAACGGTTACGAAAAATATAAAAAGGTTGATGTAAGCACAGCTTCTCAAAACAGATTAATTATTATGCTTTATGACGGTGCTATAAAGTTTTTAGAAACTGCATGTGCAGCTATGGATAAAAAACATGGCACTGAAGAAGCCCATAATAATATATTAAAAGCTCAGGAAATCATTTATGAACTTTTGTCTTCTCTAAATTATGAAGCAGGAGACATAGCTAACAGACTTGCTTCTATATATACTTATATGAATCAAAAACTCACAGAAGGCAATATATCAAAAACTAAGCCTCCTTTGCTTGAAGTAATAAGGTATCTTAAAGAACTTAAAATGGCTTGGGAAGGTGTTGAAGAACAGATTGCTAAAGGAAATGCCGAAAACAAAGCTCAATCTTCAGGCAGTAAAAAAGATGAAGGTGAAAGTAAATTAAATATAACAGGTTGAAATAACAATGAAAAAAATATATGCATTAATATCAGCAATTATAATTATTTCTATGGTTTTTATTTCTTGTAAAGATAAAGATTATGAAAGTATAGAACAATACGAAGCTAGAATGAACAGTCTCGAGTTTTTAAAATATTATAATATACAAGATGTTATGGCACCTCGTATAGTAACTGACGGCGTATTATTTACTTTTGCTGAAAATTATGATTCTGTAGAAGTGTCTGGTGATTTTAACAATTGGGAAGACAGTATACCTCTCATTAAAAGCTCATATGGAGTTTACTATTATCTTTGTCAGACTCCTTTAAAAGCTGGCAAATATTCATACCGTTACAGGGTTAATGGTGTATGGATTAATGATCCTGTCAATCCATATACAGAATATGATAATAATAATCAGTCTGTAAGTTATTTTGTTTTAACTAATGATATAGGTTTTTACGAAAAAAATCCTATTTATAATTCTGACGGAACAGTTACTTTCTTCTACAGTAATAATACAGCTAAAGAAGTTATGTTTACTTCAGATAAATTAGGTTTTGACAGTTTAAGATATCCTATGACATATTCTAATAATCTATGGGTTATAACATTAAGACCAGAATCAGGAAACTATTATTACAATTTCGTAGTTGATAGAATATGGGAAGTTGACCCACTTAATATGAATGTTTATAAAGGAAGTGACGGAAGACTTCATTCATATATCTTGATAAATTATAATCAAACCAATGCTATAAAATATTAATTTAATAAAATTTTTATTATAAAAAAGAGGTACTTTTTATTTGAGTATCTCTTTTTTATTGTATTTTGAAAAAACATAAAAACTTATTTATAATATAATAGACTCATTTAAAAACTATTAATAAATAATTTTTATAAGTTTATCATTTTATACCAAATTATATGATATTAATTATTACATAAATAAATATACTACATGTTGTGTAACTTATTATCTTGTATATAAATATGCAGTTCTGAAGAAGCTGAGTGTACACAATCTTTATTCTAACTGAAGACATATTTTTCGTATGCATCATCATCTAGTATGTAACTTAAATATGATACTCAGAAATAAATAAAAACAAGCAGTAAAATGCATAGTCCCAACTGCTTTGCAAATCAAAAATCATAATATACCAGAAAAAGTATAAATATATATTAATTCTTTATTTTTCTATTTTAAAGAAACTAATAAGCTCTTGCAAATGTTTAGCATCATTATACAAAGACATAGAAGAAGCGGTTGACTCTTCCACCAAAGCAGCATTTTCCTGTGTTAAATTATCCATCTCTTCAACTGCCCTATTTACCTGAGATACACCTTCTTTTTGTTCCACAGCAGCTTCTGTTATACTTTTTATAGTATCGGCTGTTTCTTCTATTTGTTCTTTTATTCCTACAAATAGCTGTTCTTGACTTCCCACTATATTATTAGCTTTATTTATTTTTTCATATACTTTATTAATTAACTCAGTAATATCTTTTGCAGAATTCTGACTGTTTTGTGCTAAACTTCTAACTTCGCTTGCTACAACCGCAAAACCTTTACCCTGATCTCCAGCACGTGCCGCTTCAACTGCTGCATTAAGAGCCAATATATTAGTTTGAAAAGCTATACCTTCTATAACTCTTATGATATCTTTAATCTTTTCACTGTCTTCATTAACCTCGCTTATACTTTTTACTGTATCTTCTACTACAGACGCTGCATTTTCTATAGCTATTTTACAATCATTCATCATCTCATTACCTTTTACTGAATTATTAATAGATACAGTAATTGCAGCTGCTATTTCCTCCATAAACGAACCAGTTTCCTCAAGATTTCCAGCTGTACTTTCTGCTTTTTCTGCCAAATCCTTATTACCAGTAGCCAAACTATTAGCAGCCTGTGCCATTTTAGCAGCTTCTTCTAAAGAATTCTCTATTATTTCTATAAGTTTATATTTCATATTGTGAAAAGAAAGAGATAACTCCCCTATTTCATCTTTTCTATTTACTTTTCTCCTATGCATAACAAGTCTTCCATTTTCTATTTCTTTAGCTTCTTCTACAACAATACTAAGAGGTTTTGTAATACTTTTAGCAAAGAAGAACATAATAATAATTAAAATAACTATAGAGATAACAGCAACTAATAATGTAATTGCTATAGTTGTTCTTATCTGCTCAAATATCTCATCTTCATTCATAGCATATGTTACCATCCAAGGCTGAAAATCCATTTTTCTGTAATATCCCATTCTAATTATGTCACCGCTTCTGTAACTGTAAGGACCTTCTTTTAATGAATTATTAAATATATTTCTGTATTCTGCTGGTGCTTCTTTATTTATATTGGCAGTATCCATATCCATAGTAACTATTAAATCTTCATTTACTGATACTATTCTTCCTGTTCTTCCTAGTTCAACTTTAGAGAAATAACGGTCATGTATAACATTGCCTTTAATAGTACTTACTAAATATCCCAAAGTATTATTAGTAAAATCTGTTACTTTTACACCTACAGCCAAAGTTATTTCACCAGTTACTGGAGATTCTCTTGTGCTTCCCAAAGCAGAGGCCTCTCCTGAAGATAGTTTTTTCCATAAATCAGGTCTAATTTCAGACATATTTCTATTTCTTAGTACATCTGATTTTGTTAATATAACATTGCCGTTTATATCTGTAAGATAAATATTTTCTACGTACGGATTTTTTTCCATAAATACTTCAATATCTCTTTCACTATATGCTCTATAAGTATCATCTCTAAAAATCATAAAATTCCTAATATTAGCATCACTAGCATAAGAATCGGCAAGCATTATTTGTGATTCTGTCATAGAGTCAAGCAAATAAGCATACCCTTCTACTGTATTTCTAAATCCTACATTAATGGCTTCTCTTATACCCTTGCTTGAAAAAAATAGAGAAACACTTAATAAAACTATTATTATTATAACGCTTATAAGACTGATAGATAATGGTAATTTAAATGCTAAACTATTAACTTTTTTCATAAAATAACTCCAAAACTATTATTGATGATTACAAAATAACTATAGTAAAAATTATTGTGATTGTCAATTGCATTTAGTAATAATATGATTTTACGATAAAAAAATATAACATACTATACAAATATATATAATCTAGCATATATACCTCATTAGTCATAATAAGAATAATTAATAACATTAAAATACAATTATTTTTTAAATTTAAAAATTATTTATTTTT
>NZ_JQIU01000008.1:1335069-1340630 GCF_002379365.1 Brachyspira sp. G79
GACAAAATTTAATTGTCCCTCTATATAAAATATTATTATTAACACGTTATAATATACTTGTTTAAAAATACATAGAAAATTATTTGTAATTTTTATATGCTTTATCATTATAAATTTTAATACATAAACTGCATCGCATAAATAACCATGTTAATATAATGCTATTATTTAATATATCAAAATGACAGCATAAATATAAAAAATTATCTTTTGAACAAAATCACAAATAATTTGACTATTTTTTTCTTTTATATAAAATAATGCCTATGGAAAAAATTATAAGAAGAACAGCACTAACTATAATATACACTATATTATTATCTTTAATAATACTATCAATTATATTCATACCCAAAGGCTATAATTTTTATAAACATTGCAAAGAATATATAAATAAACCATTTTCAAAAGACGAATTATCCATAAATGAAGAGAGAGCTTTAAAAATATATGACAGAAACTCAATACTAATATCAACTATATTTCCAAAGCATGGCGGTTTTTTTGAAGAGGTTAAATACAAAGATTTATCAACAAATTTGATTAATGCTGTAGTAAGTGCTGAGGATAAAAACTTCTTTAATCATAAAGGTATAGACTATAAGGCTATAATAAGGGCATTTTTATCAAATTTAATAAGCGGAAAGGTAGTTTCAGGAGGAAGTACAATTACTCAGCAGCTGGCTAAAAGTATAATTCCTCGTGAGAGAACATATATTAATAAATTCTATGAGGCACTTGACGCCATAAGACTAGAAAAAAATCTCACAAAAGAAGAAATACTAACTGAATATTTAAATAGAGTATTTTTTGGAAACAACTGCTATGGAGTTGGTGCTGCAAGCGATTTATATTTTCATAAAAAAGTTAATGATTTAAATAATAATGAATCTGCAATGCTTGCTTCTATAATAAAGTCTGGTACAAAGTTTAATCCTTATAAATATGAAGATAGATTAAAATCAAGAAGAATATATGTATTAAATGAAATGAAAAATAATAATTTCATCACTGAAGAAAATTATAATAAATATATTAACGAAAAATTAAATATATATGATGGTAAAGATAAATACACTTTTAAAGCTCCTCATTTTACAATGTATGCAAAAGAATCGCTTGAACACTTAAAATATACAGGCGTAACAGAATTAAGAACTACATTAGACTATAATATACAAAAAGAAGCCGTTTTAGTTATAAGCAATTCAAGTCAGTCTCTTCATACATTTAATGTCCGCAATATTTCATGCGTGATACTTAATGCAAAAACAGGAGAAGTGCTTTCAATGATAGGCTCTATGGACTATTTTGATACAGAAACTCATGGAGCTGTAAATGGAGCAACTGCATTAAGACAGGCTGGAAGTACATTAAAACCTTTTATGTATGCTTATATATTCGATAAAGGCGAATCCCCTGCTTCTGTTATATCAGATATTAAAACTTATATTAATTCACCAGGCGGAGATTATATACCAGAAAACTTTGACCATAAATATAGAGGTCCTGTTACTATAAGAGATGCATTGGCTAATTCTCTTAATATACCAGCTGTTAAATGGCTTGCAAGATATAGTATAAGAGATTTTCAAAATATACTTTTAAAATCAGGATTAAGTTCTATAGATAAAAATCCAGACTATTACGGTTATTCTTTGGTGCTTGGGAGTGCCGAAGTACGTTTGATAGATTTAGCTTCTGCATACAGTATATTTCCAAATTCTGGTACATTTATAAATCATTATTCAATAACTTCATTAAAAAAAGCAAACGGAGAAGTTATAACACTTCCTAAAAAAATAACAAGAAAAGTAATATCAGAAGAAAGTGCATATTTAATAACAAGCATACTCTCTGACAGAAATGCAAGAATGGGGTCTTTTAGAAGTTATAAAGGAATAGTATATCCATTTTCTATAGCAATAAAAACAGGAACATCAAAAGGATCAAGAGATGCATGGGCTATAGGTTATACTAAAGATTATATAGTGGGTATTTGGCTTGGGGATTTTGCAGGAAGTGAAATGATTAATATAACTGGCGGAAATGGTGCTGTGCCTATACTTTATGATATATTTACTATGCTTAATAAAAGCCAAAAAGAAACTAAATGGGACAAACCAGATACTATAGTAAAAAGAGAAATATGCCTTATAAGCGGAAAACTTAGAGGGGAGTTCTGCAAAGAAACAAGAGTTGAAGAGTTTTCTCATATAAATGTTCCTAAAGAAGAATGCGATGTTCATAACTTATATATAAAAACAAATTCAGATGGTTCTATTACAGAAAAAGTTTTTATTAACCTTCCTAATGAATATAATGGCTGGATAAGAGAGCAGCAAATAGAACGCCCTACCGCAGAATGGACAAAAGTTAATAATATTTATGCGTATAATAGAATGAAAAATAATAATCAAAATAGAAATTTAGAAAGTATAAATCAAGAAAATAGTTTTAATTTAAATTCAGCTTACAAAGTTCAAATGAATGTGAATAATATAAATACTTATAATTCTTCATCTGAAACAAAAAATGATAACAGCATAAATAATATAAGAGAAAGACTTTCAATAAAAGAACCTACTGATAACTCTGTATACAAAATAGACTCTACTCTGCCTATAGAATATCAAAATATATTCATATCATCATACATACCAAAAAATATAGTGTCTGCTGAGTTATACTGCAATAAGGAAGTGATAGCAAATATTGATGATTTAAAAAAAGATTATGTAAAATGGAATTTAAAGAATGGAGATTATACTTTTCATATAGAAGCAAAAACGGATAATGGAGAAACTATAAAAAGTTCTACTGTAAAAATATACGTACAGTAAAAAAAACTGTATTGATAATTTTTTTAATGCCGATAATATTAATAGTGTAATATGTATTTTACGGAGTTTATCTATGAATAAGAAAATTATTTCTATATTGTTAATGCTTTCCATAGCTTTAACACTTCAGTCTGCATATAAAACAAATCAGTATATGAAAGTAGTTGATGTTAAAGGAAAAGTTAAAATATCTTCTCAAAAGGCTATAGTAAAACCTGCTAGAAACGGCGATTTATTATTCACTAAAGATAATATCTCCACAGAGAATAATTCTTCTCTAACTTCATATTTAGAAAGCAATAATATATTCAAAGTTAAAGAAAACTCTTCTCTAAATATAGATGAATCCTATGATAAAACTGGAAACACTAAATTAACTTTAGATAGTGGAGATTTTTTAATTGCTTCTTCATCAAATGCTAAAGCAGATTCTATTACAGTATTAACTTCTAATGCAAGTATTAAAGTGTCAGGAGCAGCTGCAATATCATATACGAATGGAAACACAAAAGCTCAATTCTTATACGGAGAAGGCGAAATTAATGGAACTAAAGTTGCTCAGTTTACAGAAGTTAATATTGACAATTCCAATAAATTATCAACAAAAAACATAGAACTCAATGAAGAGTTTAAAAATAATATAATTGAAGTAACTTCTATGCCTTATGTTGAAGCAATAATACCTGAAGTATCCAATATGGCTGATGTAAAAAATTATTATGAAAAATATAATAATAAAACTATAAGTGAAACTAATACTGAAATTACATCTGTTGATTATGTAGGAAATACTAATGAAAACAGAACTACTTTAATTATCACTAATGAAACAAAATAATATATTAAATCTTTGACAAATAAAAAATTGAGTATATAATAATAATTAAATATGTGCTAAAAGGTAAATATAGATGACGCCTCGTGAACAAATAGTAAATGCTGGGAAAAGACTATTCAAAAAGTACGGATTTAAAAAAGCCTCTATGAGCGATATAGCTTTGATGGTACATAAATCTAAAAGCAGTATTTATCACTATTTCAAAAGCAAAGAGGAAATATTTTTTGCCATAGCTGAAAATGAAGCTAATGACTTAAAAAAAGAATTATATGAGGCTATAAAAAAAGAAGATACAGCCGAAGCTAAATTAAGAGCATATATTCTCACAAGACAGAAAGGTTATATAAAATTGGCAAATCTTTATGAAGCATTGCATAGTGAAATATTCGAAGACTTTACTCTTATAGAACATATGAGGGCACAGTATCATAAAGAAGAGTACAACACTATAAAAATGATATTAAGAAGCGGCGTAAAAAAAGGACTTTTTAATATAGATTTAAGACTTGCTACAGAGGCTGTTTTGGCTATTATAAAAGGCTTTGAGATTGAGTGGGTAAAAAATAAAAATTCTGGAGATTATGAAAAAGATTTGGATATTATTATAAATATCATATTCTACGGAATTGTCAAAAGATAAATATTAATATAATGAAAAATATTTTTATATATCCGCTTACATACATTATATACATAACTTTATTTTTTGCAGCAGGCATTTCTTTAGCATTTGTAAATCAGACATTTTTACATATTTCACTTACAGCAGCATTTATACTAATTATTATATCAATAATACTAACATTAAAAAAATATTATTATCTTTCTTTAATAATACTCATACTATCATCTTTATTCATAGGCTATAGCTATACTATTGCAAGATATCATGATATATTTAAAAATCCTCTTAATACTTTTAATAAACCAATAAAAGCATACAATGCAAAAATATTATCATATGACGGAGTTGTAGGTTTTAGAGACAGATATATTGCCTATGTAGATAAAGTCTATGATGGTACGAATTGGTATAATTATGCAGGAAATATAAGACTTTACAATAACTCACTAAAACCAATATACATTAATGATGAAATAACTGTATCTTCAAAATTAAATCTATATAAAAACATATTAACCAATGATGATATTTATGATTCAAAAACTATAATAAAAGTACTTTCTGAAAGAATGCTTTACGGAGCAGCAAGCATATATCCGTATAATAATTTTGTTGTCCAAAAAGAAGGCTTTTCTATTATAAATTATATAAATGCATATGCTCTAAAAATAAGAAACATTATAAAGAAATCGCTTGGAGAAAATATTGATGCAATACCCTATACTATAGCACAAGGTATTATGATAGGTGATAAAAATATCATTCCTTATCATATAAGAAAATATTTTATAGATTCTGGAATATCTCATATACTTTCTATATCGGGTCTTCATATTTCAATGATACTCTCAATTTTATATTTAATATTATCATTTTTCCCTATAAACTTTTACAAAAAAATATTAATATCATCAATCATAACGGTAATAATATATCCTCCAATTACTTTATTTTCCGTTTCTATAATAAGAGCAAGTATAATGGCAGTATGTTTTACTATATCATATTATTTTGACAGAAATAGAAACTCTGTTAATGCATTATTTTTATCTGCTTTGATAATACTTCTGCTTAATCCTAACTCTATAAAAGATATCAGCTTCCAATTTTCATTTTTAGCAACTTTAGGAATAATTCTTTACTACCCTATTATTAATTTCTATATAATAAAAATATAAAAATATTAATACTAATAATAAAGTACTAGAAACAGCAAAAAGTATCATAATAAAATCTATATCTTTTATCTATAAAT
>NZ_JQIU01000008.1:1340908-1401595 GCF_002379365.1 Brachyspira sp. G79
ATTCGCTCTTATAATAGTTCTTCCACTGAGCATATATCATTTTTTCAATATTAAATCTAACTTCTATAATAGCTAATATATTTGCAGTGCCTTTATCGTTTATAATACTTTCATCATCAATAATAACCATAGTTTCATATATAATATTTAGTCCCATATCAGTTTATCCTGCTTTGACAGTAGAATTTTGCTCTTCACTATTAATAGATTTAGCATACAAATTCAGCAATATAAGTTTTTTAAAATATGATGTAAAATTAAATTTATATCATGCATTGTTTATTACATTCATAATAGCATTGATAGGAATAATCATAAGAATAAAAATAAACAAAATTAATGCTGAGAAAAAAACTGCTTAATAAGCATTAAATAGTTTTTAAATAAAACAATAACTAAAAAATTTAATAAAAATTTTTTCAATTTCTCATAATTATATATTGACATTGGAGTGAACTCTAATGCTATAATCAGAAAACATTTTTTACAAATAAGGAGAGAAAATGAAAAAATATTTACTAATTACTTTTACTTTATCAATAATATTTACTGCTATATCATGTAATGCAGGAAATAAAGAGGTTTCAAACGGTTATGAATATGCAAAATCACCAACAGAAACAGTATTGACAAAAAATGGAGAAGGTCAGAAATATAAAGGTTCAGCAGACTATTTTACAGGCGATGTTGAAGTTGAAAGTATAGCAGCACCTAATGAAACATCTAAATTCTCAGTAGCCTATGTTACGTTTCAGGCAGGAGCAAGAAGTGCATGGCATACTCACCCAGCTGGACAGCATTTAATAGTAGTTGAAGGTATAGGACTTACTCAGGAAGAAGGAAAACCTATTCAAGAGTTTAGAGCAGGAGATATTTTATACTGCCCTTCAAATGTTAAACATTGGCATGGTGCTTCTCCAAATTCTTATATGAAACATGTTGCTATAACAGGTGATTCTAATGGCAACAATGTTACTTGGATGGAACATGTTACTGATGAGGAATATTACAGCTATACTAATTAATAATATACAATAAAAATATTTTTACTAGAGATTTATTTATGAAAAATACTATTACTTTTATATTACTTATATTGAGTATATTTACAATGAACGCTTTTACACAAAACACAAAAATAAAATTAACATTTAATGATAATGAAATTTATGCTTTAATAACAAATTCAAATGCTGGAAATGATTTTTTATCACTTCTGCCTATGAATTTGAAGATTGAAGATTTTAATGATACAGAGAAAATATCATATTTGAGTAAAAAACTAAATACTCAAAATGAACCAGATGGTATAACTCCAAAAGCAGGTGATATAACTTATTATTCTCCTTGGGGTAATTTGGCTATATTTTATAAAAATTTCAGGTATTCAAATAATTTAATTTATTTAGGAAGATTTGAAAATATTTCTGATATATCAAAACTTTCAAATATAAAAGGAGATTTTGAAATTCGTATAGAGAAAGCAAATTAAAAATTATTAATTTATAAAATTAAATAAAAAATTAGAATTTTGCTATTGACATTGGAGTAAACTCTAATGCTAAAATAAAAAAATAATTTATGTATAGTAAAAATGGAGAGATTATGAATAATATAAAATTGAATAATGGTGTTGAAATGCCTATTCTTGGATTTGGAGTATACCAAATAGATAATTACGAAGAATGCAAAAAATCATGTCTTTACGCTATTGAAGCTGGCTACAGACACATAGATACAGCATCTATATATATGAATGAAAAAGCGGTAGGAGATGCTATAAAAGAAAGCGGTATAGATAGAAAAGAGATGTTCATAACAACAAAATTATGGATACAAGATGCGGATTATGATAAGGCAAAAAAAGCATTTCAAATATCTATGGAAAAATTAGGATTAGATTATTTAGATTTATATTTGATCCATATGCCTTTTGGTAATTATTATTCCGCTTGGAAAGCAATGGAAGAATTATACGAAGCAGGACATATAAAAGCCATAGGGGTTTGCAACTTCTATAAAGAAAGATTAATTGATTTTGTATATAATCATAAAATAATTCCAGCTATTAATCAAATAGAAACTCATCCATTTTTTCAAAGATGGGAAGACCAAGAATTAATGGAAGAATATAATATTACATTAGAATCTTGGGGTCCTTTAGCAGAAGGCAGTAATAATATTTTCAATAATGAAATATTAAAAAGCATAGGAAAAAAATATAACAAAACTGCTGCTCAAGTTATTTTAAGATGGCTTACTCAAAGAAATATACCTATTATACCAAAAAGTGTTAATAAAGATAGAATAATAGAAAACTCTAAAATATTTGATTTTATATTAGATGATAATGATATGAATCTTATAAAAACTTTAGACAATAATAAAAATATAATATTTCTCAATGAAGATGAAAAGTTTATAAAAAAATTATTAAATATGAAATATTAAAATATAAGGAGATTATTAAATGAAAAAAATATTAAAATTAAGTTTATCAATATTCTTATTAATGACAATATTATCTTGTCAGGCAAACAATAATACCAATATCAAAGGAGAAAATTTAACTATGACAGAAAAAGCAAACAGTAAATATAATGAATTATTAAAAAGAGATGCCGCTTCTACAAAACCCAATGATGAAGAATTAGAAAGTATATTCAATAACTTTTTATACGGCGAAGTTTATAATCATGGATCATTAGATGCAAAATTAAGAGAGCTTGTAACATTAGTTTCTTTAACAGCTTCGCAAGGAACTGACTTTATAAAAGATCATGTAGAAATAGCTTTAAATGTAGGAGTTACACCTATAGAGATAAAAGAGGCATTATATCAATGTTCGCCTTATGTAGGTTTTCCAAGAGTATTTGCTGCATTAGAAAAAGCAAATGAAGTTTTTAAAGCAAAAAATATATCACTTCCTATAGAATCTCAATCAACTGTTACAGAAGAAACAAGATTTGATATAGGATTAGAAACTCAGGTAAGCATATTTGGAAATGCAATACTCACTGCTCATTCAAATGCGGCTCCTAATCAAAAACATATTCAGAACTATTTATCAGCTAACTGTTTCGGAGATTTCTATACTAGAACAGGTTTGGATTTAAAAA
Source organism: Brachyspira sp. G79 (assembly GCF_002379365.1). Taxonomy (GTDB): domain Bacteria; phylum Spirochaetota; class Brachyspiria; order Brachyspirales; family Brachyspiraceae; genus Brachyspira. The sequence continues at coordinate 1,344,028 of NZ_JQIU01000008.1, forward strand.
CAAGAGAGCTTTTAACATTCATAATGATAATATCTTTGGGAGGTGCTGAACCTCAGGCTATAGCACATGCAAATGCTAATATGGCGATGGGAAACACAAGAGATATGTTGATAGAAGCTGTAACTCAATGTCTTCCTTATATAGGATACCCAAGAACATTGAATGCTATAACTGTAATTAACAATATACAATAAAAAATAAATAAGAATAATACTTATTATATACATTGATAATAACATAAATAAAAATGCAAAATAACTATACATTTTTTATAAAATCTAATGAAAAAATTAATTAAAAGGAGAGTTTAAATATGAGAAAAATTATCAAAACAATATTAATGTATGCACTTATTTCATCAACATTATTAATAGGAGGTTTATACGCTCAAAGCTCAAAAACTTTAATAGTGTATTTCTCTTGGGGAGGAAACACCAGAACAGCTGCCAATATGATAAAGAACCTGACACAGGCAGATATGTTCGAACTAAAAACCGCAGAAAACTACCCTACTGATTATAATGAAACTATAAATCAGGCAAGAGATGAATTAAATAATAATGTTTTACCTAGATTAAGTGCTAATATAGATAATTTGGCTAACTATGACACTGTAATATTATGTTATCCTAATTGGTGGGGTACTATTCCTCAGGCAGTAAAACAATTATTACAAACTCATAATTTCAGCGGTAAAAAAATAGCTCCTTTATGCACACATGGAGGAGGCGGTATGGGAAGAAGTTTAAATGATATAAAAACTTTATGCCCTAACTCTGAGATATTAAATCATTTAAGTATATCTGGAAGAGGTGTCAATGGCTCAGAAAATAATATAAGAACATGGCTTCAAAATATAAACATACTATAAAAATTGTAAACTTGCTTTCAGTTGATAAATTAGTAAATATTTTTTAACTGAAAGCAAGTAAAAAATAAATAATAATAAAATTAATTACGGAGTTTATATATTATGAAAAAAATTAGTATAATGATGTTTTTTATATTCTTTAGTCTATGTAATGCTCAAAACAATAATAATACAAAAATCAAAATTACTATAAACAATCAAGTATTGGAAGGAGTTATTTATGATACAGAACTATCAAAAGAGATAATGAATATATTTCCAATTACTGTTTCTATGGTAGGTTATGGCAGCAGAGAATATTACGGCTCAATAGATTATAAACCCAAAAATGTAACAAAAGGACAATTAAATTTTCAAAATGGAGATATAACATACTGTGCCAGAAATAATTCACTTGCCATATTCTACTCACAGTCATCTAATCCTAATCTTACTATGGAAGTTATACCAATTGGAAAAGTTACATCAGACTTAAGTATTTTTCATGATTTATATAACAACGGAGAAAGGATAGCAGATATAACTTTTAGTTTATACTGACAATTTTTAAGTTTGTAAATTTTTTGTTATTCTTTTACCGCCTTCGCTCTGCGAAAGCTGACAATACATTTATAAAACATAGAAATTAATTTTATTATAAAAGGAGTGTACATGAAAAAATATATTATTATAATGCTTTATCTAGTATTTACATGCATAGGGTATGGACAGAATTCAAAAATTCTGATTGTTTATTTTTCAAGAGTAGGAAACACTTTGTTTAAAGATAATATAGATGCCTCAACTTCAGCAAGCATTATAGCTAATAACAACAGAGTAGGTACTACAGAATATGCTGCTAATATAATAAAAAATGAATTAAATGCTGATATAAGATTAATAGAAACAGTTGATAAATACACTGACAACTTTGATGATTTAGTGGATAAAAATCATGAAGAGATGCGTAACAATTATTTTCCGAAAATAAAGCCATTAAATATTGATATAAACAAATATGATACTATTTTTATAGGATATCCTGTATGGGCAACTGATGTACCAATGGCAGTGCGTTCATTTATAAGAGATTATAATTTATCATCAAAAACTATAGTCCCATTTTGTACTCATGATGGATACGGTGCTGGAAGATCATATAATACTATTAGAAACATGATAAAAAATGCCAATATACTAGATGGCTTGGCATTAAACGCTTCTAATATACAATACGAGGACGATAGAATAAAATCTTGGATAAGAAATTTAAAAATAAATAATTAAGGAGAATAAAAATGAACAATAAAAAAGATGTATTTGTTTTAACAGGTTCTGGTTCTATAGGAATTGCAATAGCCAGAAGAATGGGAATAGGAAAGCATATAGTACTTGCAGATTTGAACATAAAAAATGCTGAAAGAGAATCTCAAATATTATATAATGCAGGATTTCAAACTTCTGTATATGAAACAGATATTTCTTCAAGAGAATCTATATTAAAACTTATTGATTTTGCAAAAAGTTTTGGAAAAATAAAATATTTTGTTAATGCTGCAGGAGTTTCGCCGTCTCAAGCATCTATTGAGGATATTTTAAAAGTTGATTTATACGGAACAGCTGTACTTCTTGAAGAGTTTGGAAAAGTAATAGAAGAAGGAGGAAGCGGCGTAACAATATCTTCGCAATCTGGCTACCGTTTAGGTTCTTTGACAGATGAAGAAAATAAAATACTCGCAACTACTCCTACTGAAAAATTATTATCTTTGCCTATACTTGATAAAGCAGCAGATACTTTAAAGGCATATCAATTATCAAAAAGATGTAATTGTTTAAGAGTAATGTATGAATCTGGGAATTGGGGTAAAAGAGGAGCAAGATTAAATTCAATAAGTCCCGGTATAATAATTACACCTTTAGCCAATGATGAATTAAACGGACCAAGAGGAGAAAGCTACAGAAAAATGCTTGAACTTTGCCCTTCAAAAAGAGCAGGAACTCCAGATGATGTAGCAAATGTAGCTGAACTTTTAATGAGTGATAGAGGGTCTTTTATTTCTGGAAGTGATTTTCTTATGGACGGAGGTGTAACAGCTTCTTGGTGGTATGGAGAATTATCAAATAATAAATAATATGAATATTATTAAAAAATAATATTTAAGGAGGTTATATGAGAAATTTAATATTTTTACTTTTATTAATTATAATATCATGCAGTAATAATACTTCTAATAATAAAGAAGATACAAATAATTATACAAATAATTATGTTAATATTAATTATACTCAAAGCAATTCAAAAATATTAATAGCATATTTTACTTGGGCAGATAATACTGTAGTGGAAAATCCTTCATCTATAGACCCAGATGCTGAAACTTCTGCAAGCGTGCTTCCTATCGGAAATGCTGCGTTAATTGCAGGCTGGATACAAGAAGAAACAGGAGGCGATTTATTCAGCATAAAAACACAAAATAAATATTCAAGCGATTACGATGAATGTCTTAATCAAGCTAGAAAAGAAAGGGATAACAATGAAAGACCAAGACTTACTGAAAAAATTAGTAATATAGATGATTATGATGTTATATTTTTAGGCTTTCCTAATTGGTGGTATACTTGCCCTATGGCAGTTTTTACATTCGTTGAAAGCTATGATTTATCTGGAAAAACTATAATACCATTTTGTACGCATGGAACAGGAGGACTCGCAAGAACTATAAGAGATTTAAAAAACTTACTTCCAGATGACTGCAAAGTATTAGAGCCTATAGGAATATACAGACCAGAGGTAAAAACATCAAAAAATAAGGTTTTAGATTGGCTTAGAAAGTTGGATTATTAAGAAATTATGATGAATATAATAATATAAAAAGGAGTAAAAATATATATGACTAAAAAAATAATAAAAATAACAGTAGATATAATAATGACTTTACTATTTTTTATTTTGATGGCATATCATTTCACTGGAGATGCCGTACATGAATATTTGGGTTTTCTTCTTTTTATATTTTTTATACTTCATCATATACTTAATTTTAATTGGTATAAAAACTTGCCTAAAGGAAAATATAGTTTTAATAGAGTTTTAAGTACATTTATTAATACTATGCTTTTTTTATGTATGATAGGATTAATGATAAGCGGAATATTATTTTCTCAAAGGGTACTTGGATTTTTGAATATTCATAACAGCGGAATGTTTACAAGACGCCTTCATATGATTTCAAGCTCTTGGGGATTTATATTTATGTCGGCACATTTGGGAATGCATTGGGGTATGTTTATCAATATGAGTAAGAAGTTTATCAATATAAAAAAACAAACAGCATTAATAATAGCTTCATTAATTGCTGTATATGGTATTATTTCATTTATAAAAAGAGAATTATATAATAAAATGTTTTTGCTTGTAGAGTTTGCTTTTTTTAATTATGAAGAGCCTGTAATACTTTTCTTTACGGATTATTTATCTATAATGGGTTTATTCATATTTATAAGCTACTATTTACCAAAAATTAGAAAAAATAATAATAAAATAAAAATTAATATATCAAAGGAGAAAAGAAAATGAAAACACTTATAATTTTTTCACATACCTATTGGAATAACTCAAAAGTTAATCGTAAACTATTAGAATCAATAAAAGATTTTAAAGATATCACAATTCATAATTTAAATGAAACATATAAAGATAATAAAATAAGTAAAGACAATGTAAAATCAGAAATATCTTTATTAAAGGAACATGAAAAAATAGTATTTCAATTTCCATTATTTTGGTTCAGCACTCCGAGCCTACTAAAAGAATGGGAGGATACTGTTTTAACCGATATACTTTATGGAAGTGAAAGCAAATGTTTAGAAGGTAAAACTTTTCAAATAATTACTACAGCAGGCGGAGAAAAATCTTTTTATGATTCTTTGGAGTTTGGTATTAACACTATACTATCTCCTATAACAACAAGTTTTAAATATTTAGGCTTAAGAGTAGAAAATCCATTATGTATATATCATGCTAATTCTGATAATTTAGATATAAATGAATATCATAAGTATTTAAGATAAAATTAATAAAGTTATTTCATAATTAGGATTGTTTCAAAACTACTTGATAAGATTAGTATAAAATTATAAATATTATGTTTTACATTTGGTATATAAATATGCAGTCTTTCGCGACTACGGGCTGTGCCTGCTTCTTTGGGTCACCACTGAGTAGGTGCCTAGACGGCAAAATAAGTGGTGGCGTGGGTGCTAGTCCCCACAATTAATAAATAAAATTAGTTTTGAAACAAGCCTATTAACATTATTATTTATAGCTGCCGTATGAAGCACACAGAGTATTATAGCAAAACCATACTTGATTACACTATCAGTCTTGCAAATGAAGTCATTATGTATGCCAGCAGCTTTAACAAGGTCAGATAAAAAAGTTAATAATAAATTTACAAAAATATAAAAATTGACAAATATAATTGTTTATATATAATATTTTTATTAAAAACTAAAGAATAACCCCAACAGTAATCATTCTCCCCACCTGTACACCATCACGCCTATAAGAATAAAACTCTTTATCATAAGTATTGAGTGAAGAAATTTCTATATTGTCTTTTAAAACGCCTAAATTAATCATCTGATCTCTTATTTCAAGACCATTATCAAAATGCCATCTATTGTTAATCATAGTTTTATTATTAAAATGTACAGCAACCTCTTCACCAACTTCATAATTTTTTAAAGCTATATAAGGAGCAATATAAACATACATTTTTGAAGGTTCAGCATTATATTCTTTTATCATTAATTCAATAGTTTTCGGTACTATTTTATCGCGTGTTCCTTTCCAACTGGAATGAACAGCAGCCATAGACTTTGTTTTATTACAATATATAATAACAGGAGCACAGTCTGCTGTCTGTACAACTAAAGGTACATTCTTAAGATTTGTTATTAAAGCATCGGTATTTTCAACAAGTTTTTCTCTTCCGCCAAACTTATTAATATTATTTTCATCTATCTTTTCTATATTTACCTGATGAACTTGACGCATAAAAATGGATTTATTTATATCAAGATTTATATACTTAAAAAACTCATCTTCTTTTTTTCTTCTGTATTCGATAGTCACATATTTAGCTTCAATATTTGCACCTTTGGCAAGTACTGCTATATATATGTTATCATTTTTTGAAGGATAAAAAATATCAGGCATTTTTAAGCCTTTTTATCTCAGCTTCCAATTCTTTTACCCTATTAGTTAATTCTTTAGTTTCATTTCTTGATTGTTCCATAATATTTTCATATAAAGTAAAAAATTTTTGGGCATACTCTAGTTTTTGTTTTAATTCATTTATCTCTTCTTTATAAATATCAATTTTAGAAGAAAGCAGTTTATTATCTTCCTGTAGTTCTAAAATGATGTCTTTATCGCTGTATTCCACTTCCCTAAAGTCCTCAATTATTTAATATCATATTATCTATTATGTACATTATAAAACGATTGTCAAGTATAATTGAATAATAATTATTGCAGTAATTAAAAATAAAATCATAATTACTGCAATAATTTATATTTACAAACTTATTATATATTAGATACTATAATATCACCCATTTCAGAACATCTTACCTGTTTATACAAATAAGTCATCATATTATGTTTAGGCATAATATCAGCAGTTCTATATCCTTCATCTATAGCCTTATAAACGGCATCTTCTATGGCTTCTGCTTCATTAAACATACCAAAAGAATATCTGAACATCATAGCAAGAGAAAGTATAGTACCTATAGGATTAGCCAAATCCTTACCTGCAATATCAGGAGCAGAACCATGTATAGGCTCATACATACCAACAGATCCGTCAGAAAGACTAGCAGAAGGAGCCATTCCTATAGAACCGCTTATAATACTTGCCTCATCAGAAAGTATATCTCCAAACATATTTTCTGTAACTATAACTCCAAACTGCGAAGGATTAGCAGTTATCTGCATAGCAGCATTATCAACATACATGTCATTATACTGAACATCGCTGTATTCTTTAGAGAGATTATTCATAATTTCACGCCATAATTTTGAAGTATGAAGAACATTGGCTTTATCTACAGAAGTTAAAGGTTTTTTAAGATTTCTAGCCAAATCAAAAGCTACTTTTCCTATTCTTAATATCTCATCTTCTTTATAAACCATAAGATCAGTTGCCTGTCTTACTCCATTAACTACTTCAAATTTATGCTCACCAAAATATACGCCTCCTGTGAGCTCTCTTACAATAACAAAATCAACTACATCTTTACATATACTTTCTTTAAGAGGAGAAGCATATTCTAAAGATTTTAATATTTTTATAGGTCTTATATTGGCATATAATCCCATACCTTTACGAAGTTTTAATAAACCTCTTTCTGGTCTGTTTTCTGGAGCTACTTTATCCCATTTAGGACCTCCAACAGAACCTAAAAGCACAGAATCAGACTTAATACATTTTTCTAAATTTTCATCAGTAAGAGGAACTCCGTATTTATCAATGGAGCAGCCTCCCATATCAACATATTCTAAATTAAACTTATGAGAATATTTTTCAGCTATTTTATTTAATACATCAATAGCTTTGTCTACTATTTCAGGACCTACTCCATCTCCTTTAATAACAACAATATTTTTTTCCATAAATAATTACCCCTTATTCTTTATAGAGTTCAAAAGCCCATTAGAGTTAATGATATTTTTAATAAACTCTGGGAAAGGCTCTGCTTTATAGCTTTCATTTTTAGTAATATTTGTTATAACGCCGCTGTCAAAATCAACTTCAACTTCATCTCCATTATCTATTTTTTTGCTTGCCTCTTCGCATTCAAGTATTGCAAGCCCTATATTAATAGAGTTTCTGTAAAATATTCTGGCAAAAGAAGAAGCTATAACGCAGGATATACCAGATTCTTTAATGGCAATGGGAGCATGCTCTCTTGAAGAACCGCATCCGAAATTCTCTCCTCCTACCATTATATCGCCTTTCTTTACCTTGCTTACAAAATCTTTATCAATATCTTCCATACAATGAGCTGCTAACTCTTTATGATTTGCAGTATTTAAATATCTTGCTGGAATAATAACATCAGTATCAACATTATTTCCATATTTATGAACGAAACCTCTAGCTTTCATTTACTTAATCTCTCCTATTTTATTATAATCATTTGTTATAATCATTATTTAGGCTCTGTTATATATCCAGTCAAAGCACTGTATGCAGCAGTAGCTGGACTAGCTAAATATACTTTAGAAGTTTTATCTCCCATTCTTCCTACAAAGTTTCTATTAGTTGTAGTAACAGCAACCTCATCATGGGCAAGTATTCCCATATATCCGCCTAAACAAGGTCCGCAAGTAGGAGTAGATACTGCACAGCCTGCATCAATAAATATATCCATATAGCCTAATTTTATGCATTCTTTATATACTTTCTGAGTAGCTGGTATAATTATGCATCTTACATTTTTAGCTATTTTCTTTCCTTTTAAGATGTTTGCAGCAGTAGCCATATCAGACAATCTTCCATTAGTACAAGAACCAATAACAACTTGATCAACTTTTATATCTTTTAATTCTTTAGCATCTTTTGTGTTTTCTGGTAAATGAGGACAAGCTACTGTAGGCTCTATTGAAGATAAATCAATATCATATTCTTTTTCATATACCGCATCATCATCAGCTTTAAAAATAGTATAATCTCTTTTTACTATATCTTTTAAGTATTCTATAGTTTGATTATCTACTTCAAATATTCCGTTTTTAGCACCTGCCTCAATAGCCATATTAGCAATACAAGCCCTATCGTCCATAGTAAGAGATGAAACACCTTCTCCTCTAAACTCCATAGATTTATATAAAGCACCGTCAACACCTATCATACCTATAATATGAAGTATAACATCTTTACCAGATACATTTGGCTTTAATTTACCTTTAAGATTAAATTTAATAGCAGAAGGCACCTTAAACCAAACCTGACCTGTAGCCATAGCAGCAGCCATATCAGTGCTTCCAACACCTGTAGAAAAAGCCCCAAAAGCTCCGTAAGTACAAGTATGAGAATCAGCACCTATTATAACCTCTCCTGGAGCAACTAATCCTTTTTCTGGTAAAAGAGCATGCTCAACTCCCATATCGCCTACATCATAGTAGTTGGTAATATCATATTTATTTGCAAAATCTCTGCATTGTTTGCATTGTTCTGCAGCTTTAATATCTTTATTAGGAGCAAAGTGATCCATAACCAAAGCTATTTTTTCTTTATCAAAAACCTTATCAAAACCGTATTTTTCAAATTCATTAATTGCAACAGGACTTGTTATATCATTTCCTAAAACCAAATCAGTTTTAACCATAATAAGCTCGCCTGCTTCAACCTTATCAACACCTGCATGTGCTGCTAAAATTTTTTGAGTAATAGTCATAATTTTATCCTTAAATTAAAAAAGGGCTTTTACAATATTTTAATCGTATAAGCCCTATTATATATTTATTATAATTTATTCAAGCCGTTAATATAAGCCATCAAACTGGCCTCTATAATATCTGTACTAACTGCTCTTCCTATAACTGTTTTATCATCAGAAGACAATCTGACAATAACCTCTCCCAAAGCATCTTCTCCCTCTGTAATAGCATTAATACTGTAATTAACCAATTTAGCTCTATTTGAAGTAAGAGAATCTATAGCTCCAAATGCTGCATCTATAGGACCGTTTCCTTTACCTATAGCCTCAACAATGTTTTCTTTATTGTCAAGTATAGATACTGAAGCAAAAGATGATATAGAATCGCTGTCATTAACCATAAAACTTTTTAAAGTATACATAGGGTTTTCTATACTAGCATTATTTCCTATTAGCAAAGCCTCTATATCAGTATCAGTAACTATTTTTTTCTTATCTGCTAAGTTCTTAAACTTGATAAAAGCCTCTTCCAAAGTCTTATCATCAATATCATAACCTAAAGATTCTATTCTGTCTTTAAAAGCATGCTTTCCAGAATGTTTACCCAATACCATTTTATTCTGAGGTATTCCTATATCTTCAACATTCATAATCTCATAAGTAGAACGTTCTTTTAATACTCCATGCTGATGAATGCCAGCCTCATGAGCAAAAGCATTAGCACCAACTATAGCCTTATTAGGAGCAACTACCATACCTGATATAGTAGATAATAATTTTGAAATTTTATAAATACGTTTTGTATTAACATCAGTATAAGCATTATAAAAATCTTTTCTGGTTTTAATACCCATTACAATTTCTTCCAAACTAGTATTACCCGCACGCTCTCCTATACCATTAATAGTACATTCCACCTGAGTAGCACCAGCCAAAACAGCCGATAAAGAATTAGCAGTACCAAGTCCCAAATCGTCATGACAATGCACAGATATATCAACATTATCTATACCCTTAACATTAGCTTTTAAATACTTAATAAGTTCAGCCATTTCTAAAGGAGTAGTATATCCTACAGTGTCTGGAACATTGATTGTAGTAGCTCCATTTTCTATGGCTGCTGAATATGCCTGAACTAAAAAGTCTTTATCACTTCTTGAAGCATCTTCAGCAGAAAACTCTATAAACTCAAATTTTGTTTTAGCATAAGAAACAGATTCTTTTATTGTTTCCAATACCTGCTCTCTGGTCATCTCTAATTTATGCTTTAAATGTATATCACTTGTAGCTATAAAAGTATGAAGCATCGGGTGTTTAGCCTCAGCAAGTGCTTCATAGGCTCTATCTATATCTTTTTTATTGCATCTTGCCAAGCTAGCTAGCTTAGCATTTTCTACAACCTTGCTTACTTCTCTTATAGCATTAAAGTCATCATCAGAACATATAGCAAAACCAGCCTCTATAACATCAACGCCTAATTTATCAAGCTCGGATGCCATCTCTAATTTTTCTTCTAAATTCATAGTACAACCAGGAGATTGTTCTCCATCTCTTAAAGTAGTATCAAAAATCTTAATCTTTCTCATTGTTAAAACCCTTATAATAAAAACATCATTTATAACTAAAGATGCTTTGGATTATAAAAAATATTTATTATAATATATAACTAAACAACTATAGTTTGTCAAAAAATATTTTTTAAATTCAAAATATTTGCGGGGCTTTGCCCCCGCTCTGCATGCCGACGAAGTCCACCTTTGGTGTCAGTAACCCCAGTTCTTTTGGACACTGTCCGTGCCATAGGCAGGCGTGGTACAGGCACAGCCCGCCTGCAGCGAAAGAACTGCATTTTACGAATTCCGTCAGTGGTGTGCGGTGAGAAAAAGTTGAATAAAAAATTACAAACTTAAAAATTTTCAGCATATATTATTATTTTTTAATCCAACTCATCATTTTTCTTAATTCTGCACCGACTTTTTCTAATTTATGCTCTCTTTCTAATCTTTTAGTAGCATTAAATTTAGCTTTGCGTCCTGCACTAAACTCCTGAATAAACTCGCTTGCAAAAGTACCGTCTTGTATTTCTCTTAATACTTTTTTCATTTCTTTTCTAGTCTCTTCAGTTATCATTCTTCTTCCAGTTCTGTAATCGCCGTATTCAGCAGTATTTGAAATAGAATATCTCATCATAGCAAAACCGCCAGAATATATTAAATCAACGATTAATTTCATTTCATGTATACATTCAAAATAAGCCATTTCTGGTTCATATCCTGCTTCTACTAAAGTATCAAAACCAGCTTTCATTAATTCTGTAACGCCGCCGCATAATACAGCTTGCTCCCCGAATAAATCAGTTTCTGTTTCTTCTCTGAATGTAGTTTCTAATATACCAGCACGTCCTGCACCTATTCCAGAAGCATAAGCTAAAGCATAATCTTTTGCTCTTCCGCTTTTATCCTGATAAACTGCTATCAAACTAGGAACACCTCTTCCTTCCAAATACTGACTTCTTACAGTGTGTCCAGGTCCTTTTGGAGCAACCATAATAACATCTATATTATCAGCTGGCATTACAAAATGGAAATGGATATTAAATCCATGTGCAAACATAAGTACATTTCCTTCTTTCATATGAGGAGCTACCTGACTATTATATATATCAGCAGCTACTTCATCTGGTACAAGCATCATAACTATATCAGCAGCCTTAGCAGCCTCTTCTACTTCCATTACCTTAAAACCTGCTTCTTCTGCTTTTTTGCAGTTAGCACTGTCTTTTCTAAGTCCTACTATAACGTTCATACCGCTGTCTTTTAAGTTTTGAGCGTGAGCATGTCCCTGACTGCCGTATCCCATTATAGCTATAGTTTTACCGTCTAGTACTCCTAGATTACAATCAGCATCATAATATTTTTTTATCATTTTAATTTCTCCTTTTTTCTTTTTTATATTTATTAATATTCAAAATTATTGATTATATTCATATTTGGAACATCATCGCCAAGCTGTATAGATGTTACACCTGTTCTTGAAAGCTCTAAAATATTAAAGTCTTTTAATGCTTCTAAATATCCATCTATTATAGAAGAAGGTGCCGTTATTTCTACTGTAATGCTTTTATTTCCAATATCAAGTATAAGCCCATTATATGAATTAGTTATATCGCAGGCTTTACGTCTGTTACTATTATTAATTTCTATTTTTACTAAAAGCAAATCTCTTATTATATTATTAGAATGATCTATTAAATGAACAGAATGAACTTCTATAAGTTTTGAAGTCTGCTTAATAATCTGATTTATATGTGAATCATCACCTTCCGTAACTATAGTCATTCTTGAAATACTAGGAACACAAGTTACAGAACATGTAATAGTTTCTATATTAAAACCCTTTTGACTAAATAATAAAGTTATTCTATTTAATACCCCAGCACTATTGTCTACAAATAAAACTAAAACTCTTCTTTCTTTCTTATCCATTTTTTACTCCTAATATTTATTAATCTACTATTATATCATCTATAGTTCCGCCAGCTGGTATCATAGGCAAAACTCTTAAATCTTTATCTATAATACATTCTATCCATACAGGACATTTACATTTTAAAGCCTCTTCAAAAGCCTCTTCAAATTCTTTTATAGTTTCACATCGAAAACCTTTGGCTCCAAAACCTTCTGCAACTTTTACATAATCCATTTTTTTATTTATATCAGTACTTGAATATCTTTTATCATAAAATATAGTCTGCCATTGTCTAACCATACCTAATGTACTGTTATTGAGTATTATTGTTATAACAGGCAATTCATATTCAACAGCAGTAGCTACTTCATTTAAGTTCATATAAAAAGAGCCATCCCCTGTTATATGTATTACTCTTCTATCTGGTTTAGCAAACTGACAGCCTAAAGCAGCACCGTATCCGAATCCCATAGTACCCAAACCTCCGCTCGTTATAAAACTTCTAGGTTTAGTATGCCTTATATACTGAACAGCCCACATTTGATGCTGACCTACATCTGTAACATAAATAGCCTCGTCTTTAGTTTTTTCTCCTATTATATCCATAACCTTACTAGGATAAATTCCGTCTTTATTGGTATTCCTGTCAGAATCCTCTTTCATCTCTTTAGCTCTTAAGTCTGATAGATATTTTACCCATTCATCATCATCTACTCTTTTTACTAATTTATTAAATCTATCTAATACATCGTTCAAATCACCAATTATACTGTAATCAACATTAACATTCTTATTAATCTCGCTTCTGTCAATATCTATATGAATCTTTTTAGCAACTCCTCCAAATTTAGAAGTATTTAAAGCAACTCTGTCGCTGAATCTTGTACCTACAGCAAGTATCAAATCGGCTTCATTCATTACTTTATTTGCAGTAGCAGATCCATGCATTCCTAAAAGTCCTATGTTCAATTTTTCATTATATCCTAATACTCCAGCCCCCATTAATGTATGTACTGAAGGTATATTAGAATTAATCATAAACTCTCTTAATTTATTGCTTGAGTCTTTTGCCCCACCTCCAAAATATATAATAGGTCTTTTAGATTCATTTATTAATTTTGCAACTAACTCTATAGTTTTTTCATCTTCTGCACTTATCTCTGCTTGTTTTGGAGAAAACTTTTCTCTTTTAATAAACTCTGTTTCTGCCAATGTGAAATTTTTTGGTATATCTATTAAAACAGGTCCTTTTCTTCCATTATTTGCTATTACAAATGCTTTTCTTATAGTGTTTGCAAGTTCATTGATATCTCTGACAACAAAATTATGTTTAGTTATAGGCATTGTTATACCTGCAATAAAAACTTCCTGAAATGAATCTTTTCCTATCAAACTTTCAGGAACATTAGCTGTTATTGCAACTAAAGGTACACTGTCCATATAAGCAGTAGCTAAAGGTGTTACCAAATTAGTAGCTCCAGGTCCGCTTGTAGCAATTACAACACCTGTTTTTCCGCTTGCTCTGGCATAACCGTCAGCAGCATGACATGCCCCTACTTCATCTACAGGCATTATATGTTTTATTTTATCTCTATATTTATAGATAGCATCATATATAAATAAAGCTGCACCGCCCGGATATCCGAATACAGTGTCTACCCCTTCTTCTATTAAAACTTCCATTATTATTTCTGAACCATTCAACTTCATAACAAACTCCTTAAATTATTTTATAGCCTTTTTAAATTTTATCATTGGTATTTCTATTCATAGAAACTTTATTATAAAACTATGTTAACTTAAATAAAATTGTATTATATTTTTAGATATTGGATTAATTATAACAGGATATTGACAAGAATAGAGAGGAGAATATTGAGAATAATATTTTTTATTGATTTATTAGAATTATTAAAATTAATTGCAGATGAGATTTGTTTAATAAAAACAGAATCATAGGTCATACTGTAAGCAGGTGACATTTTCATCTTCTTTCTCCTTTCGATATTTGATACATATTATAATATTTTTGAGTAATATTGCAATACTTAAAAACAATTTTTTTATTAACTTTTAATGTTTATTATAATTGACAATATAAATTATTTTAGTATACTAATTCATAAAGCTAATAATGCAGGATTTATGAAGATATTAAAAAACAGATACAAGAAAAAAATATTAGAAATAAAAAATAATAAATCTCTTATAAAAGAAACTGTTAAAAACAAATCTTTTTTTAATAAATTTATTAATTATATCATTTTTATATTTTTATCCGTATATAAATTTATACCTGAAATTATAATACTTTCTATTTTTTTTATATCAGCATTGTATTTATCAGTATCATTATACTCAAAAAAAATATATATACTCTTCTATAGAAAAAATACCATACAATGATGTTGCCTTAGTACTTGGCACAAGTAAATATTTATATAATGGGAAAATAAATATGTATTTCAAATTTAGAATGGATGCTGCTTATGAATTATACAAAAGCGGAAAAGTAAAGTATATACTTGTAAGCGGTGATAACAGACACAGATCCTACAATGAACCTAGACAAATGCGTCTTGATCTAATAAAATTAGGCGTAGATAAAAAACATATATTTCTTGATTTTGCTGGGTTTAGAACTAGAGATTCCATTATAAGAGCTAATAAAGTTTTTGAACTAACTAATTTTACTATAGTCTCTCAGCCTTTTCACAATGAAAGAGCAATACTTATAGCAAGGCAGAAAAAAATTGATGCAATAGCATATAATGCACATAATGTACGAAAACTATATAGATTAAGACAATTTCCAAGAGAAATAGGAGCTAGGGTTTTGATGTTTATTGATATTATATTAAACAGACCTCCGAAATTCTATGGAGACATTATAAAAATAGAAGAGCATGAAAATACTATTATAAATAAAAGCAATAAACTCGATAAATCAAAAATAAAATCATAACAAATAAATAATAAAAAAATAAAAACAATTCAATTTTTAAGGAAACAAACATGACATCTCAAATCTTAACTCAATTACTTCAGGCTTTATCTTTGCTTTCACTGCTTCTTCTTTTGGGAGTATTTTTAAGGGCTAAAGTAAAACTATTTCAAAAACTATATCTTCCAGCCTCAGTAATAGGAGGTTTTATAGGGCTTTTAATATCTCCTGAAATATTAGGGCGATTATCAAGCATATCAATATCAGAAGAATATATAAAAACTTATTCTCTTCTTCCCGGTATCTTATCTGTTCCTATATTTGCGGCTGTACCTTTAGGAATGTTTTTAAATGAAAAGAAAAATATCAAATCTTTATATCCTACAAAAGTATTAATAGCATTTGGTATATTTCAATGTGCAAGTATGTTTCAGTCAGCTATAGGATATGCTACTAATATGTTATTTACAAAAATAAATCCAGAAATAGGAATGTACAGAACTTTTGGATACGAACTTTCAGCTGGGTTTGCAGGAGGTCATGGACTTGCGGCCGCTACTGGAAAACTGCTTGAAGGTTTTGGAATACCTCAATGGGAAATAGCTCAGGGTGTTGCTTTAACTACCGCTACTATAGGTCTTGTAGGGGGAATGATATTCGGTATTATATTTATAAACATAGCAGTTAGGACAAATAAAACAAGCGTTATAAAAAAAATAGTTAATGAAAATACTGAAAATATAAATAAAATAGATAAAAATATGGAAAGAGGATATAATAGTGATATAAATACCCAAGCAAGTTTAGGACGTGAGACTTTTTTAAGCAGTTCTATAGAAACTATTACTTTTCATTTGGCTATTATATTTGCAGTATGCGGTATTGCCTATGTAGTTTTAAACTTTATAAAAAAAATAGGTGTAGCTGGATTAGATGTTCTTCCAGTATGGACTTATTCTATGATAATAATGTTTGCTTTAAATATGCTCATAAAAAAATTAAAACTTGAATGGATGGTAGATTCAAAAGTAAAGGCAAAAATAATTGGTACATTAAGCGACTTTGCTATAGTATCTGCAATAACAAGCCTTCCTATAAAAGCTATAATACATTATATAGCTCCTATAATAGTTATGTGTATAGCGGGATTTATATTCACTTACTTAATAGTATTTATATTTAATAATATGCTATTTAAAAATGATTATGCATTTGAAAGAGCAATAATTTCTTGGGGTACTTTAACAGGAGTATTAATAACTGGAATGACTCTTCTAAAAATATGCGATCCAGAATATAAAAGTCCTGCTCTGACAGAGTTCTCTCTTGGGTTTTCTCTTATGTCAGTTACTGGTCTTTTAATAGTACCTATACTTAATACTGTACTTGCTGTAGGTTCTACTTGGGATAATTTTATTACTGCTATAATAAGTTCAGCACTTTATTTAGCATTTGCATTTATAGTGTATTTTTTTCAAAGAAAGGTAAAAGCATAAAAATATATTAGACTTGTTTCAAAACTAATTTTATTTATAATTGAGATTTATATCATACATAAATAAAAAATAAAATACTATAAATATTCATTATTTATTATATATATATTTTTTTCCTCTTAAAATATCTTCAGATAATATTTTTTGAGCATGATTTACTATATATGAAGTGCTGTCTTTTTTTACTTCTATTTTTTTTATGTTTCCATTATCATTAGTATAGAAAGCATTATAATATCTTATAATATTATCTATCTTATCCTTATATAAAAGCGATATTATAGAGTTAGTATAATTTGCTTTTGTATTTACTGCTACAAACATAGGGATATTTTCTGGAGGAAATCCGTTTTCTTCAAATTTATAAGCTCCGTTTGTACCATTCCATATTAACATTGGAGATACTGTATTATCATTTAAGAAATCTTCTTTTATGTTGTTATCTATAGATGAGTTTTCTATTATTGTTTTTAAATACGGGTATAAGTGATCATGTTTAAATATTATAATTGCATCAGGATATTTTTCTAATATAGTATCTTTTGTATCTATTATATCTTTAGCCGCTAATGCCGAGTTTTCCATAGTCTCTATAAGTACTGGTATATCTTTTTTACTTATTTTATCCATCAATCTTTTGTTGTTTTTATATACGTTTAAATCATTTGAAACATGGCTTCCAGCATGCCCCATAAATGTAAAACCTGACAAAAATATAGGCTTATCATAATTATTAGTTTTTATATAATTTTTTATATTAGTAAGTCCCAAGCTGAAAACTACTTCCTCCATTCCAATATTTGGAAGTAATGCATCAAGATAATAAGTTACTCCCGATTCTTCTAGTGCTATTGTATGATATCCGTTATCTTTCATAATATAAGGCAAAGCTGAATATATAGGAGTTTTTTGTTTTTTAGGAAATAAAGGAGAAGAAGCTATAAGACCTGATGTTCTTGCAAATAAACTTCCATGACTGTCATTAGGTCCCACTCTTGTAGAATTGCTTGCCCATTCCCTATACTCTTTTGGAAAAGGGTCTTTATCCATAAGAGGGAGAAAATGTTCATAGTCATAAAATGATTCCATAAATATTACAAATACATCTCTTTTTTTATCGGTATCATATGGAAGTATTAAGTTTGATACATCTCTTTTATTTTGAATGTCTGTTAATAATTTCAAAGCCTCTTCAACACTTTCTTTATTGTCTCTTGCTTCTACAGACTTATCGTATGATATTCTGTAGCTTATAGTGTTGATAATGCCGTATTTATTTGCTATATCATTATAGTCAGCATATATTGAATTAATCTTTACAGGTCTGAAAAATGATATATAAGTTACAAGAGCAACTATTATTGTCATTATGATAGCTTTTATTATATTTGTTTTATACATTTTATAAAGTACGTATATAAAGTACAAAGCATAAGCAAGTAATAGTCCGAAATAAAGGGTTGTTGCAGTAATGGTTATTATCTGCATATATAGCGGAAGTACCTCTATAAGAGAAGGATACATGTCTGGCATGTCAGTAAAAAATAAAGGTTTTGCTTCTATTGTCATTCCTAATGGTTCTATAGTAAAAAAAGAAAATACTGCAACTATTATAAAAAAGTATGAAATTAATTTATTTTTATTTGAAAGTATATATGATATTATTGAAAACACATATACATAAATTATATCTATAATGCTGAAATTCATTTTATTTACAGAGAACATTGGAAATATTAATTGAGTTATAGAATAGTACATTGCTGTTATCAATATTAATGATATTATAAAAAACTATTATTTTTTAATGTATTGCTTTTCATATTATTATCCGAAGTATAAAATATATCAATGTTAAATTATACAATATAATTTTTTTTACACAATTTATTTTTTGTTTATTTTTGCTTAATTGTTTATATTATAATATGCATATTTGTTTGAAATGTAAAAAAAATGCTTGAATAATATGTTAACATATGATAATATAACTTTATACTAAAAGAAAGGATAAAGATGAAAGCATTAAAAATATTACTAGTATTATTTGCTTTTACTTCTGTTTCGTTTGCAAAAAGCGGATTAGAATTAGGTGTTTTTGTACCGCTCGGCATAGGTGTAGGAATTCATTATTATAATAAACCTCCTTCAACACTAAATAAAGCTCAGAGCAATACATATAATAACTATATAAGCAATAATACAATGACTTCACAGGTGGGCTTTGAAGCAGGCGTTTTGTTTCAGGCAGGATACAGACTAGAGCTTAATAGAGATATGAGTTTTAGTTTTATGGGTGAGTTTGGATACAGCAGAGATACTCTTAACTACAGAGGCAATGATATTAATACTAATTCTCTTGCTTTAAGGATGCAGAAATATAAATACTATAATTTTGATAGTATTGTTATAGGATTACTGCCTAAATTTAATTATCAGAGATTTTCTATAGGTATAGGATTTGGTATGAAAATTATTGTAAGCGGTACGTTTAATGATTCCAGCTATAATAAACTTTTGGGCTATTCTACAGAAACTATTAAAATGATTGATACGAAAAATTATAAAAATTATTTTTCTTCTAATATAATACCATATTTAAAAATAACACTTGATTATGCAGTATATACATCTGCTAAATTTGATTTTGTTGTAGGAGCATATTTAGGATATGACTTTGCTTTAAAATATCCTAATAATGTGGGAAAGATCAATAATACTCAGGTAGATGTCCCTATAGGAAATATGTCTAGTGTTGATTTAGGAATTCAGATAGGCACTAAAATAAGACCTATGAATTAATTTTTAAGTAAAAAAGGATATAAGTAAAAAATAATAACAGAGAAAATTATGAAAAGATTATTTTATATATTGATAATAGTATTACTATTTGCAGGAAGCAGTCTTTTTGCTAAAAGCGGTATAGAGATAGGTATATTTGTACCTTTAGGAATGGGAATAGGTATAAATAGCTATTCTCTTACTAATAAAAAAGCAACTAAGCAGCAGACAAATGATTTTGAGGCAGCTGTAAAACAAGCCAACAGACATTCGGGTGTAGGTTTTGATGCAGGAGCTTTATTTCATATAGGCTACAGGTTTGAAATAAACAAAGATATGAGTGTCAGTGTCCTCGGGGAATTGGGATATTCTCATGATGAATTTGTTTTTTATAGAAAAAGTACTGATAAAAACTATAAAAATACATACACATATATGTTTGAGAGTTTGGCTATTGGAATATATCCTAAATTTAATTGGAAGAAGTTTTCATTTGGATTAAATGTGGGCATGAAAATTCCTTTATATGCAAAATCAATGTCAGCGTATACCGATTATAAAGCAGAAACTATAGATAGAAATATAGAACATTATAATGTTTCTCAGATGAAAGAAGTATTTAATGTTCCTTTAATGGCTTATTTGAGATTTTCAGTAGATTATTCTATTTATACAGATAAAAAATTTGCTCTAGTACTTGGAGGATATATAGGCGGAAATTTTGGCATGTCATTAAAAAGTCCTTTAATTAATAATCAAACTATTGCTAAAATGACTAAACAGACTATATCTAGTTTTGATATAGGTTTTCAAGTAGGAGTGAAAATACTCCCTAACAATTAATTTTAAGGAGAAATATATGATAAAAAAATTATTTGTTTTTATTTTATTAATATCAGTATTAAGCTGTACTAACAATGCATTAAAACCAGATGATTTCAGTAAGGAAACTATAGATAAGAAATATCCTTACTGGCAGGTAGGAGTATCACGTTTTGAGATTGCAAGTTCTGAGAAAACATATACTACAATAACAGTTGAAGAAAAACGTTTTATATTATTATGTATGGCATATATGAGATTAGTTGTCAATACTGAAGAGTTTGTAGAAGAGATATATAAAAATAAAGATCAGCTTAGATCTTCGGTAACAGATCAGTTTGCAGCAAGTGCTTATAAAATAAAACAAGATGAATTATATGATCCAGACAGGCTTATAGAAATAATAAGAACTCTTAAATATGATTTTTTATATAGAAAATCAAATTCTAATCCTGCAGGTGCAAGCGGTGCTGTTGGAGATATAAGATATGTACGTTACGGATATACTACAGTAAAAACTGGTGATTTTGTACAGTTTGTAAATGCCAACTGGATATCTTGGTCAACTTGGCCGGGCGGAAATACCATAGGAGGCTTTGCAAGTACGGCAGCATTGCTTTTTCATGAACATATGCATAATATAGGCTTTCAGCATGTTGGAAAAAATCAGGTTCCATATGTACTTCAGGGTATAGTGCAGAATATTTTAAATAGAATATTGGCTGGAGATTTGAAAGATAAATATGCTAAACAATTAGATGAGCTTACTGCTTACTACTATACAGCATATAAAGATTTATTAACAGAAGACAGTGTTTTTGACCCTAATTTGAAATAGGAGAATATATGATAAAAAAATTATTTGTATTTAGTTTAGTGTTATTATCTGTTTTAGGGTGTACTAATAGTGCATTAAAACCAGATGATTTTAGTAAAGAAACTATTGATAAAAAATATCCTTACTGGCAGGTAGGTATAGATCGTTTTGAAATAGACAGCAGATTGACAAAATATACTACTATTACAGTAGATGAAAAAAATATATGTTAATATGTATGGCACTTATTAGACTGGCAGTTAATACTGAAGAGTTTGTAAACGGTGTAAATGCAAAAAAGAATGAATTAGGCTCTTCTGTAAATGACAGCTATGACGGGCATGTATTAAAAATAGGAGATAAATATGATGCCCAAAAAGTTATAGACTGTGTTCGTTCTCTTAAATACGATTTTGTATACAGAAAAATGAATACTGCAGCAGGTGCTGGTACAGGTGAAATGGGAAAATCAAGATATTTACGTTATGGACTTCAGCCAGAAAGTCAAATACCTACAGGCGGATGGGTAGGATTTAGTAGCGGCAAATGGGGCAGTTTAGACGATCCTTTGTATGGCGACTATTATACATATATGAAGAGTCAGGAATATGCAAATGTAGCAGCTTTAATGTTTCATGAGCATATGCATAATATAGGTTTTCATCATGTAGGACAATATGCTGTTCCTTATACTCTTGATGGTGTAGTAAGAGATATTTTGAATAGAATCTTATGGAAAGATGCAATAAACGGGACTACGCCAAATTTAAAAAATAAATATAAAAAACAGATTGATGAACTTATCGCTTATTATCTTACAGAATATAAAGATTTATTAAATGAAGATACTATTTTTGATCCTAATATAAAATAATTAAATATTTATAAAAAATAAAGGACTTATGATTATTCCATAAGTCCTTTTTAATTATTTAATATTTAAACTATTAGTCTAATTTATCACCTACTATTTGTCCATTATTATTAACATAAACTTCTCTGTTATTTCCTAATTTTAATTTGTAGCTTAAATATTCTTTGCTTATTTCTAGCACTGCAACACCTTGATATTTTCCTTCAACAGCTTTCATTATATTTGCAGGTATGAATTTTGTAGGCAAAGGAGTGCGTTCAGAAGTTACATCAGTCCAGTCGCCATTTCTATCAAAATCGATTTCTACTCCGCTTTGAAGTTCTGCCTTAAAACTGTTTCTGTCTTGTTCTGCATATACTATAGCGTCATTTGCAAAGTTAGCAGCTATGAAATCCTGAGCCTTTTTTTGGAAGCTGATTGGCTTGTATAGGCATGTCAGCAGCAAATACACTCGCTATTGATAACATCATCACAGATGCTAGTAAAATAATTTGTTTTAATTTTCTTTTCATAAAAAATCGCTCCTTTTTTTATTTTTTTATTATAACTACAGTATAGTAAAAAAACAGATTTTTGTCAATATTTTTTACATTAAAATCAATAAAAATTTACTTTTTTATATGAAAAGTAAATAAAAGGTAAATAAATATACTATTAAGTAAATATTTATGTATGTATTTTTGCAATAAAAAAACTGGTATAAAAATACCAGCTTTTATTATTTTTTAGTAAAATGTATTAGTCTAATTTATCACCTACTATTTTACCGCTGTTATCAACATAAACTTCCCTGTTGTTTCCTAGTTTTAGTTTATAACTATTATATTCTTTACTTATTTCTAGTACAGGGACTTGAGGATATTTTGCTTGTACTGGATTTATAATATTAGCAGGTATAAATTTTGTAGGCAAAGGAGTACGTTCAGAAGCTACATCAGTCCAGTCACCATTTCTATCAAAATCAATTTCTATTCCGCTTTGTAGTTCTGCTTTAAAACTATTTCTGTCTTGTTCAGCATATACAACAGGGTCATTAGTAAAATTAGCACTTATAAAATCCTGAGCTTTTTTTGGAAGCTGATTGGCTTGTATAGGCATGTCGGCTGCTGTTAGTATTGAAGCTTGCAAGATAGTTAGAAATAGTATAGAGATGAAAAGTTTAGTATTTTTTATCATACTTTACCTCCTTGTTGTTTTTGGATAATAATAAAACATATAGCTACATAAAAAGTAAAATTAGTACATAAAAAATATAATATATTTTACAATTTTATGTATGTTTTGTTTGTATTATGTAATTAAAAATAGAAATAAATAGCTATTTATGATTTTTTTATACAAAAAAGAGAATTTATGTATTATTTGATTAATATATTTAATTGACTTTTTTATAAAAATTCTTAAATTCTGTTTATATTAAAAATTGGAGGAAGTATGGCTCACAATATTATAGACGGATATAGAAAAATAGAGGGCAATTACCCTACATACAGAGAGTATTTAATTCATTTTTACTGTAAAGACTGTTCAAATTTCTGGGCAGTAGATGATAAAGAAATCAATATATCCGAAGATGATGATATAACTCAGATTGATGATATAATAGAGGATTCAGTATCACATTGTCCTATATGCGGCTCTACTAATATAACTAGAAGCAATAACAATAATTAACAATTTTTTAAGGAGGTATTTATATCTATTTAAATACCTCTTTTAGTTTGCTTTATTTTCTATAAAATCTGTAATTTCTTTATATCCCAAATCTTTAGCAATATTTAAAGCATTTTTATTATCCTCATTTTTGATGTTCAAATCTGCCCCTTTTTCTATCAGTAACTGAGATGCTTTTATATTATTGTTTTTTACAGCTATAATTAAGGCACTGTCGCCTCTAACATCAGTATCATTAATATTAGCACCGTTTCTTATTAAAAAGTCAATAGTGTCTACCGCACCATCTTCTGCTGCATACATTAAAGGAGTTTTATTGCTAAAATCTTTAGAATTAATATTTATTCCAGAGGCAAGAAGTCTTTTTATTTTAGACAAATCACCATAAAGGCAAGCTATATGTATGCTTTCAGAGTTCTCTATCTTTATATTTTTGGTAATTTTTTTGATAATAGGCCACAATATAACAACAGCTACTATTATTACTATAATCAGAGTATTGATATTGATGTTCATTTTTTATTCCAGTTTTTATATGACATTACATACATATAATAACAATAGACATTTGTTAATGTAAAATATGGTTTTTTATCTATTTTTTTAAATAAATAACTTTACCCTCTTTATTTTTGGTATCTATTACTATTTCTTTACCCTTTAACTGCATAGCATATGGAAATATTATATAAGGTACATTCAATGATTTTAATAATATGGCAGCATGAGACATAGCACTTCCATTAATAGATATAACACCTTTTATATTTTCGCCTATTTCTGTTACTATAGAAGCATATATATTGTCTACTATGAGTATTACATCATCTTCTTCTGGTAAGTTTATTTTTACATCCAATAAGTATTTTAATACCTGATAAAGTATGTCCTCTACATCATATTTTCTTTCTTTTATATATCCGTCATCTAATGAATCAAAACTTTTGAATATATTTCTCATAACTTTATTGTATGAATAAGCCGCTGAATATTTTTTATCTTCTATTAAGTTGTAAACTTCTTTTAGAGCATAATCATCAAAAAGCATTGATATATATGTTTCAAATATTAAATATTCATTGTTCTGCAATTTCTTTTTTTCTATAATACTTTTTTGTTCGAGAAGATCCTTTTTTACATTTTCAATTGCCGATTTAAATTTTTCTTTTTCGGACTCTATATCTTTTACATATTCTTTTTTTACATTTATATCAAAATACATATATACAGCCTTACCGCTTACAAATCCATCACATACAACTTTATAATCACTTTCTATATCTTTATCTTTTGACTGCTGAGTTTTGTATTTTGTCTCAAATTTTCCATTTACCAAATATTCAAATCTTTCTAATACCTCTTCGGCATCTGGACCTTTAGCATAAATCTCCATTACATCGCCGTATTCTATATTGAGCAATGTTACTTTGGTTATACTGTCAGCAGATACAGGCGGTTTATGTTTTGTTTTATTAGAAATAAATACCTTACTTTTTGAGTTAGCTATTATATTAATAAACATAAACACTGGTCTTGCATGAAAACCATTTTCCAAAAGTATTTTATATTCGCCTTTTATATAATCTTTAAACTCTATATCTTCAAGCAAATCATTATTATTTATAGAATAATCAAATTTGTCTTTAACATATGATATTTTAGGAGTCAAACTTTCAAGTGATTCATTAATAACATCATCAATATTTTTGCCCAAAGATGACTGTATAGCAGCATTAATACCTCCCTCTATAAATGGGGCTGAAGTCATTCTTACATTTTTTGCTTTTTCTTCATCAAGCATAGATAAAGCAAGTTCAGAACTTATCAATGCACTTCCCAAATCACAGAATATTATAACCCCATCATAAGAATACACACTTTCTATAGCATTAAAAACTTCTACAGCATCAGTACCAAGCTCTTTATGATCGTCTCCGCTTCCTCCAGAAAAAGCTATAGGTATATCCGTATTTGTAACTTTTTTTATATATTCAGCTGTAGTTTTAGCAAGATCATAGCTATGTGAAACAAATATTAAACTAACCACATTAATTCCTTTTAATATTTTTATTTTGTTAATATTTTATAATATATTTATCAATTCTTTTATCATCATATAAGAGGAAGCAGCACCCGCATCCTGATGTCCCTTGCTTCTATCCCCCAAATAACTAGCCCTTCCTTTAGTAGCTATCATATCAATTGTAGATTTCATTCCATTTTCTGCAGATATTAGCACTTCTTTTTTGAAATTTTCTAAATTATCAGTATTATTTTTCATAGCCTCTAAAGCAGGATAAAGAGTATCAAGCATAGTTTTTTCACCAGCTTTTGATTTTCCTAGTGCAGATATAGCATTTGTTCCTTTATTAAATATTTCTGTTATGTCATTTAATGATAATTCTTCCTTATTTGAAGATACACTTACAGCATTAAGAAAGAATGTGCCATATAGAGGTCCTGAAGCTCCGCCTACATTTTTTATAAGCATAGTGGCTGTTTGTTTGAATATTGATGATATAGAAGCATTTTCATCTTTATTAAGAGCATCTCTTACAAAACCAAAACCTCTGCTTATATTTATACCATGATCAGCATCTCCTATATCAGCGTCTAGCTTTGTGAGATAATCCTTATTTTCATCATAAACTTTAGAGAGATTAATAAGCCATTCTTTTATTTTTATGCTGTTATACATCAATATCTCCTTTTTTATTTAAGATTCATTTATTTTCTAATACTACATACCCCATCTTAAAGCTGCAGTATGAACAGGATAATCCCATAATTTCAGTATATCATCATTAACTTTTATCAAACTTATAGAAGCTCCTGCCATATCTATAGAAGTAACATAATTTCCGATAAGATTTCTTACTATTTTTATGCCTTTTTTTTCAGCTATTTTTTGAACATCATTGTATAATATATAAAGTTCCATCAAAGGAGTAGCCCCCATACCATTAACCATACATATAACTTCATCTCCGTTTTTGTATGGTATATCAGAACATATTGCCTCCATCATAGTTTCAGCGATTTTTTGAGAACTTATTAATTTTATTCTTTCTCTTCCGGGCTCTCCATGTATTCCTATTCCCATTTCTATTTCATCATCAGATATATCAAAAGTAGGTTTTCCAACAGCAGGTACAGTACATGAAGTTAAAGCCATACCCATAGAACGTGCATTTTCTTTGCAGTAATTAGCATATTCCAAAATTTTGTCTATGTTATCGCCTCTTTCAGAAGAAGCTCCGCAAATCTTTTCAAAAAATACTGTAGCACCTACGCCTCGTCTTCCAGTTGTATACAGACTATTTTTTACAGAGACATCATCATCTATAATAACACTTCTAACATCAATATTTTCAGCTTTACATAGATCTTCAGCCATTTGGAAGTTCATTACATCACCAGTATAGTTTTTTACTAAAAATAAAACCCCTTTTTCATAATTTACAGCTTTAACAGCCTCTTCCATTTGATCTGGTGTAGGAGAAGTAAATATTTCTCCCGGACATGCTCCGTCAAGCATTCCGTATCCTACAAAACCTGCATGCAAAGGCTCATGCCCAGATCCACCTCCAGAAATTAAAGCCACTTTACTGCTTTTAGAGACTCTCGTTACAAATATAGGATCATAATTTACTTTTATTAAATTATGATATGCTTTCTGCATTCCCAAAAGTTCTTCTGTTATTATATCGTTTATATTATTGATGATTTTTTTCATATATCCTCCCTTACATACTTATGTATTTTTATTTTTGGGCATATATGTTGTATTATGTATACTAATAATTATAAATATAAAACATCTTTTTGCAAGAGATTATTAAAGAATTTGTAACAAATATAATGTAAAAATAAAAAGAATATGTAAATTCATTTTATATATTTGTATGCTGTTTTTGGTATAATTATTTTTTATAAATTTATTAAATTTGCTTGCAATTATTGGCTAATAATAGTATTATTAATAGAACTTAATATATTAAGGGGTTGTATAATGCTCAAGAAAATATTTATCGTAACATTAATGTTTGCATTTTCTTTATCATCTGTTTTTGCTCAAGACACTACTGCTGCTGAAACAACAACAGAATCTGAAGGTAATAAACCAAGAGAGGAGTTGTCTCAAAATTTTGTAGATGCCTTAGCTGGTCAAGATGAAAGACTTTTAATATCAGCTATAGAGGGTGGCTCTCCTCAAGTTAAGGCTTTATGTTTTAAAGCTTTAAGCGAAAAAGGTGCTAATTCAGAAACTTTATTAGAAGCAATTAATAGATATGTAAGCTATGGTTTGAATGCTCCTACTACTCACAATTCTGACTCTATGGTTCGTTATCAGGCTTTACAGGCTGCTAAAGCTGCTAAATCAGAAACTTCTGTAGAATATATATCTCAAATGTTATATTCTGAACAAGAAACTTCTAATATAATAGCTGCTGCTCAAGCATTAGGTGAAATAGGAAGTCCTAAAGGTGTAGCTGCTTTGCTTTTTCAATTAAGATTAGCTAAAACTCAGGCTATTGTTTATGAAGTTGCTGTTGCTTTAGGTAAAATAGGCGATCAGGCTGCTTTAAGCGATTTAATAGATTTAGCTCAAAATGATCAATACTTTGTAGTTGTTAGACAGGCTGCTGTTGATGCTATAAAAAACATTAAACCTGCTTCAGGTGATAATGGCAGTTCTTCAACTACCACTACTACTGATGATACTGCAGCTCAATAATTAAGACATTAATTTTATTTTAATAAAAAAGCCTATCAGTAAAATGATAGGTTTTTTTATGCTTTTTACTTCTTGTACTTGATGTTTAATAATTTTTTGTTATTGTAAAAATATTATTTTGCGATAATATAATAATTATAACTCGATAAATAAAAATTTAGCTGTTACAATACCGCATTAATTTTTATAATAAATATTTTAAGGATTATTGATGATAAAAGTTGATAATATAGTTAAATATTATGGAGAACATCTTGCTCTTAAGGGTGTATCCTATTCTATAAATAAAGGAGAAATAGTAGGTTTTTTAGGTCCTAACGGAGCTGGTAAAAGCACTATGATGCGTATAATTACTGGTTATCTTCCTGCCACAAGCGGATACGTTTATTTAGATGATTATGAAGTGTATGATAACCCTATAGAAATAAAAAAAAGAATAGGATATATGCCTGAAAATGTTTCTTTATATACAGAAATGACTGTAATAGATTATTTAAGATTTTGTGCAAAACTAAAAGGCATACCTAGAAAACATATAAAAACTGCTTTAGAAAATACCATAGAAATTACTGGACTTACAAAATACAGAAATAGAATAATAGGTCATTTATCAAAAGGTTATAAACAGCGTACTGGAATAGCTCAGGCTATAATTCATGATCCTGAAGTTTTAATATTAGATGAGCCTACAAGCGGACTTGACCCTAATCAGTTAATAGAAGTAAGATCCCTCATTAAAAGTTTGGGCGGAACTAGAACTGTTATACTTTCTACTCATATATTAAGCGAAGTAGAAGATACATGCGAAAGGGCTTTGATTATAGACAGCGGGGAATTAATAGCTGAAGATACTATTGAAGGCTTAAAAATGGCTATGGACAGAGAAATATTAGGAGGAAATATTGAACTTAAAGTGGCTGGAAGATATAATGATGCTCTTTTATGTGTGAGAGAAGTTAATGGAGTAGTACAAGCTGAAGCTAACGCTTTCGGAGATATACTTATAGAATGTGAAAGAGGTAATGATTCTAGAGCTGCAATAGTTAAGCATTTAGTTAATAATAATTTTGATGTTTTAGAAATAAGGGCTAAAGAGAGATCTTTGGAAGAAGTATTTATTTACTTCACAGATAAAAAGAAAAATGAAGATTTTGATAAATCTAAATATATAAGAGATGAAATAATTTCTTATAATGATAAAGAAAAAACTGATAATTAATGTTTAAGGGGTTAAAATGAGAAATATATATGTTGTATTTTCAAGAGAGATTCAATCCTTTTATGTATCGCCTTTATACTACATATTGGGATTTATATATTTGGCTTTGACTGGATATTTCTTTACTATAGAAGTTTATTATAGCAGATTGGCAGTTATGGAAAACACTATGTATAATATAGGTTTTTTTACAATATTATTTCTTTCTATTCTTTGTATGAAACTTATAGCTGAAGAACGTGCTTCTGGTACTTTTGAACTTATAATGACTGCTCCTATTACTTCTTTGCAGTATGTTTTGGGTAAATATTTATCCGTACTAGTTGTTTATGCTTCTCTTCTTGTTATGACTTTTGTTTATCCTATACTTCTTATGATATTTGGAAAGCCAGATATAGGAGTTATATTCAGCGGATATTTGGGATTATTCCTTCTTGGAACAGCTATATTAGGACTTGGTCTTATTGCTACAAGTATATCTAAGAGTCAATTAGTTGCTGCCATTTTGGGCGTTTCTATGGGAGTATTTGCCTATATAATCAATTGGCTTAGTGAAATGTTTACGGGGGCTAGCAAAATATTAAATGCTATTTCCATTACCACATATTTTTCAGATTTTACTAAAGGTATGATAGATATACAGAATGTTATATTCTTTTTTATTTGGGCTGTTGCCTGTATAGCGATATCTACTATGTTTGTAGAATCTTATAAATGGCAGTAATTTATAAATCTATTAAAAAAGGCTTTGTCAAAATGTCTGATATAGTTGAGTATGTGAAAAATAATGATTTTGATAATGTAAAAAAATGTTTAGAGGCTGACAGTAGTTTATCTGATGCTAGAGATGAAGAGTCTAGATTTACATTACTTATGATATGTGCTAAAAAAGGTTATTTTGATATAGCCAAACTTTTGGTAGAAGAGGGTGCTAATATCAATGCAAGAAGCAAAACTGGTATAACTGCATTGATGTTTGCATGTGCAGAAAAACATAAAGATATCGCTGAGTATTTAATAGACTCTGGTGCTGATATTAATTTAAGAGATAAGCCTTTATTTTCAGCTTTGTTATATGCTTCTCTCACAAAAGAGTATGATATAATAAAAGCATTAGTTGATGCTGGGGCTGATGTTAATGCTAAAAATTTTAAACTTGTAACACCTTTAATGTTTGCTTCTGGCATTGGTGATATTGATACTATTAAACTTTTAATAAAAAATGGTGCTGATATAGAGCATAAAAATAAAGACGGAGAAAGGGCTTTGGAATTTGCTATTCGTAAAGAGCAGAAAGAAGCAGCAGATTATTTAAAAACTCTCTCTAAATAACTTTGTATTTTTAATACACAAATAAAATAAATAATTATACTTTCTAATATCAAAGAAAAAGTAAATATTATATTTATAAAACATACTTGATTATCTATAAATGTATTTAAAACTAATGCATGAGTATTTACATAATATAAAATACTAATAAAGAAATAAGTAACTAAGAAGAAATTAATATTTTAATTATAAATAAAATTATATGAAGTTTGACTAATAATTTTATATCTATATTAAAAAAGTTAATTAAAAAGAATTTTATTATTAATATATACCTAAACACCTACAGTTTGTCAAAAAATAAATTTTTAGTATTTGTAGTGACTAGCCTTGTTAAGCACACAGTCGACCCACAGTTATTTTACGACCGTGGGAAGTCCTGTGTATTGGTATAATGGCAGCCCGCCTCTCTGTGCGTACCTTTGCATGCGAGAACCATACACTGTACACATTCTATGAAAGAACTACATTTAATCCTGTTTAAATATGTAATTTATACAATATATAAACATTATTTTTGCTAAATTATAAAAATTTTATATATAATGTTGTCAAGTACTTTTTAAACAACTCTATCGTTATGTGTTTAAGATATATTTTATTAGTTGATAAAAATATTTTTATATTATTAATAAAAATCTTATTTTAAATTTGACTAATTATGAAATACAAATTATACTAATAAGTAATTATTATTAATAAGGATATATTATGAACAATGATAAAAAAGAAACAGTTATACTTTTTAATATGGGAGGAGCTAACAGCATAAAAGAAGTAAATACATTTTTAACTAATATGTTTAATGATTATCATATATTAAATATAAAAAATAGTTTTATGAGAGGCATCATAGCAAAGAAGATAGTAAATAAGATTAAAGCTAATGTAGTAAAACATTATGAAGCTATAGGAGGAAAATCTCCAATAAATGAATACACAGAAATGTTAGTTAATAAACTTAATGAATTGGACAGTTCAAGAGATTATAAATACGCAATGAATTATAGTAATCCTTTATATTATGATGTATTAAAAGAACTAAAAGATAATAACGTGAGAGAAATTACATTATTCAGCATGTATCCTCAGTATTCCGAAGTTACTGTAAAATCATCATTAGAAAGTATTCATAAAGCTATGAAGAAATTGAAATATAAAGCAAAAATCAATATAGTTGACAGATATTATTATGATGATAATTATAATAATGCTATAGTAAAATTAATAAAAGATAGTATATATGGAAAAAATATTAATGAATATATATTAATATTTTCTGCTCATTCAATACCAAAAATGTACATTGAAAAAGGAGACCCTTATAAATATGAATGCAATTGCAATGCAGAAATATTAAAAGAGAAACTCCATAAAGAAGGATTACATTTTAAAGATATTGTACTTTCTTATCAGTCAAAAATAGGAAAATTAGAATGGCTTTCTCCTACTACGATAGACATGATAAAAAAATACAGCGGTGAAAAATTAATAATATATCCCTTGGCATTTACTATAGATAATTCTGAGACAATTTATGAAATAGATATAGAATATAGAAAAGAAGCATTAAATAAATACAATATTAAAGATTTCATATTATGCCCTTGTTTAAATGACAGAGCATACTTTGCCAAAACTATTATTGAATTATCAAAAATGAATAAAAAACTTAATATTAGTTATAATGAGAAAATTATTTAATAACATAGTACTTTTTTTGTATTTTTTTAGTTTTATATAATGATATGTAATTTTATAGTAAATAAAAAATATTAGAGTACAATATGTATAAAATATTTTTACTTTTTATAGTTTACTTTTAAATTATATATGATATAACTTTATAAAATTAAAAATATAGTTTGTCGGAGAAGTTTATGTTAAATATGTTAAAATTGAAAACTATTTATTATGCTGTTATTATGTTATTTATAATGGGGGTAAGTATGTTTGCAGCTGTTGCTATTGATAGAACAAGTCCAATAGGTGAAAATACGAGCAGATATAATTATGAAGCAATAACTGTAACATTCAATCAGCAGATGGTTGCTTTGCAGTCTATAAAAGAAGTAACTAATGAATATTTCAGTTTTAATGTAGAAGTTAAAGGTACTTATAGATGGCTTTCCATTAATACTTTAGCTTTTTATCCTAGTGAGCCTTTGCCTGATAATACTGCTATTGAAGTTACACTTAAAAAAGGAATAAAAAGCGAACTTACAGGAGAAGTATTAGAAAATGATTATACTTGGAGTTTTAATACTTTAAGACCTATAATGCAGAAAAGCTCTCCTTATGACAGACAGTCAGATTTGGCTACTGATGTTAATATAGTTGTTTATTATAATATGCCTATATATCTTGAAAGTGCCAAAGAAAATATAGAATTAATTTCAAGCAATACCTACAAGAATATAGATTTTGATGTTAGATATGCAAGATTAGAAGATTTAAGAGAATGGGAAACTAATGAATACAAACTTGAACAGGTATTAGTTATAAAGCCTAAAAGTGTTTTAGATAAGAACGATAAAATAACAGTGTATATAGAAGAGGGGCTTGCTGCAATTAATGGAAATTTAGGAACTGCAGATAATGATAGTTTTACTTTTTCTACACATGATGAATTCTATTTCAATGGAGATAGTGAGCAGACAGTAACGGCATCATATTCTCCAGACGCACCTAGAATTAATTTTTCTACAAGAGTTGAATGGGCTGACTTGATAAGAAATATTGAAATCACTCCAGCAATTCAGCTTCCTACAGAAGAGGATATTCAGCAAAACTCTTGGAGCTCTAAAAGTTTTTCACTTTATTCACTCAGATTTAATCCTAATGTTACATACAATATAAAAATAAACGGAAGTCTTAAAGATGCTTATGGTCAAACTTTAGGAGAAGAACAAAACATTACATTAAATGTTACAGACTATAATCCAAGCCTTTCTATACCTTCTGGAATGGGAGTTGTAGAATCTTATGAAGGAATAAAACTTCCAGTACAGGTAATGAATCCTAATACTATTAATATACAAAGTAGATATGTTGATAAAGAAAATATCATACCATTTTTATTTGTGAATAAAGAAGTATACAGATATGATGAAAGTGCAGAGTTTAGAAATTATACAAATCAATATAAAAACTTATTAGGCTATAATAATACTACACAATACACTCCAGATGTTGAAAGAAACAGATACATCACAACAGCACTTTATTTAACAAACTATATGAACAATAAACAGTACGGACTTTTATCAATAGAGTTTAAAAGTAAGACTGGATATCAAAGTCAGTATGATTATTCATCATCTTCACAGATACAAATTACATCTATGGGAGTAACAGGAAAATTCTCAGGAGATTCAAATACAATATTCGTAACAGATTTAAAAACAGGAATGCCTATTGAAGGAGCTACTGTAGAAATAAGAGATGACTTTAACAGAGTATTAGAAAAAGCTACTACCGATGAAAACGGAATAGCCACTACTAAAGGATTCAGAGCTTTAGGAATAAGCAGAGTAAGCAGATGGTCATCACCAAGACAATGGGCTATAGTTACAAAAGGTGATGATGTATCTTTTATAAATAGTGATTGGGGTACAGGCGTTTCACCTTGGAGAATGGATATAAGCTATAATGATGCTCCTCCTACTAAAGATTATAACGGCTCTATGTTTACAGAAAGAGGTATTTATAAAGCAGGAGAAGAGGTACATATAAAAGGTGTTATAAGAGAAAATAGAATAGGAAGTTGGCAAATACCTAATGATTTGAAAAACGGAACATTTACAATCAACAATTCAAGAGGCGAAGAGATACATAAAGGAACAATTACTTTAAATGAATACGGTTCTTATTTGATAGATTTCACTCTTCCAGCTGATGCTCCTACTGGTTATTATAATGTAAATGCTGAGTTTAAAAGCGATTCTAATAATGACAGAGAAGAAAACACTTCATATAGTTTATCGCAAAGTTTTAGAGTAGAAGAGTTTAAACCTTTAGAATATGAAAGCAGATTATGGGTTGAAGATAAAAATTATTATTTAGGCGATACTATGCCTATAAAAATGTCTGGCTGGTATTTATTCGGCGAGCCTATGATATCAAATCAGGTAGATTATAATATATCTATGAATGAAACTTTCTTTACTCCGCCTAATAATGCAGGATTCAGATTTACAAAATTAAGCTGGTTTGAAGATGAGTATTATAATAATTATTATTCTATGATAGCAAACGGCACAGCTTCATTAGATGAAAACGGAGAATATGCTTATGCTCCTACTGTAGATGCAAGCCGTTCAATACATGCAGCTTATGTTACTATAGAGTCAACTGTATCAGGCGAGGATTCTCAAAGAGTAAGCACAACTAAAAGTGTATTAGTTCATGGAAGTGATTATTATATAGGTATAAAAAGACAAGGCTATTTCTTGGAAACTGACAAGCCTACGCAATTAGAGTTTATAGCAGCAGACCCAGAAGGCAATAGACTTGAAGGCAAAAAAATAGAAGTACAGGTTATAAGAAGACATTGGGAATCTGTGAAAAAGGCTATAACAGGCGGAAGATTTGAATGGGAATCTAAACAAATTGATGATGTTGTTGAAACTACTACAGTTACAACATCTAAAGACCCTGTTGCTTTTAGTTTTACTCCTACAAACTCTGGACTTTATATAGTATTGGCAAGAGCAAAAGATTCTAAAAACAGAGAAGTTGCTTCTGATGAGTATATGTATGTTATAGGTAAAGATTATGCTCCTTGGGCTATGTTTGATGATGATTTGCTAGAGCTTATCACAGAAAAAGAAGAATATAAACCTTATGAAACAGCTAGAATAATGGTAAAATCTCCTTATGAATCTGCTACTGCTTTGGTAACAGTTGAAAGGGAATATGTAATAGATTCTTTTGTAACAAATATAGAAGGCTCTACTGCTTTAATAGAAATACCTATAAAACCAGAATATTTACCTAATGTTTATGTAGGTGTTTCACTTGTTAAGGGAAGAGTTGAAAATGAGGCTTATACTAATTATGCCACTGATGAAGGTAAGCCGTCATTTAAAATAGGTTATGCAGGACTTTCAGTTTCTCCGCGTGAAAAAGAGCTTAATGTAAAAATAACAAAATCTGCTGACAGCCTAGAGCCACGCGATGAAATGACAGTTGATTTGTATGTTGAAACAAAAGAAAGCAAACCTATGGAAACAGAGATAATGTTAAGCGTCGTTGATGTTGGAGTATTAAATTTAATAGGATACAAAACTCCTAATTGGTTTAATACTTTCTACGGAAAAAGACCTTTGAGTGTTGCAAGTGCCGATACAAGAATACATTTGATAGGTCAGCGTAACTACGGAGAGAAAGGAGATACACCGGGCGGAGATGGTATGAGAGCTAATGCTTCACTGATGGCTAAAGCTGAAGCTATGGGTATGGACGTATTCAGCATAAGAAAAAATTTCCTTACTACTGCTTTCTATCAAGGAAGAGTAAAAACTGATGCTGAGGGTAAAGCTACAGTTACATTTAATTTACCAGACAATATTACATCATTTAGAATAATGGCTTCTGCTATAAATAAAGACGGTTATTTTGGTGCTTCTGATGATGTTGTTGTAGTTAAGAAAAATATTATGCTTATGCCTACACTTCCAGAGTTTGCTTATGTTGAAGATAAATTAAAAGCTGGTACTTTAGTTTACAACTATTCTGATAAAGATTTAGAAATAGAAGTTCAGGCCGTTGCCTCTAATGCTATGATAGAAAATGATGTTCAAAAAATAACAATTCCTAAAGGCGGAAATGCTGATGTAAGATTTGATATTATAGCTACAAACAGAGGGGAAGCTAAAGTTACAATACTTGCTAAAGGCGGAGAATATACTGATGCTGTAGAGAAATCATTTGAAGTTAATGTACCTATGACTACAGAGTCAGTTGCAGTATTCTCAAGCACTACAAACAATAATACCGACTTGATGATAAGAGTACCTAATATTACAGAAGCGTATAAAGGTGCAGGAAGTTTGGAAGTTTATATGTCGCCTAGTGCATTTAGTGAGCTTTCTGGAGGAATTAATTATCTTATTAATTATCCTTATCTTTGTTTAGAGCAGCAGTTATCAAGAGTTTATCCTATAATAACAAGCAAAAGATTATTAGTAGACATGAAACTTACTGATATAGCAGAGGCAGAATTAGATAAAACAGTAACTGATTTCTTGAAAACTATGCCGACATATCAAAGTCTTAACGGAGGATTTTCATACTGGCCTAGCAAAACTTGGATATCACCATGGCTTACTGCTTATGCTGCTGATGCTATGATTAAGGCTAAAAAAGAGGGATATGCTATTGATGAAAACTCTTTACAGTTGGCATTAGAATATATAAACAATTATGCTAAAAGCGGAAATTCTGAAAAACCTAGCTTCTGGAATGATGAATACATTAATTTATCTTCTATAGCTTATATTGCGGCAGTTCTTGCTGAGGGCGGATACAAGAATAACGATGTAAAAGCCATAATAGACAGAATATACCCAGAAGTTAATAATATTCCTTTCTATGGGCAAGTTCAATTAATGAGAGCAATGTATTATAACAAATACGACAATAATGCATTTACTAATGTAAGACAGTATATACTTAATACTATTAAAGAAGACCCTACTACTGCTCATTATGAACTTGAAGGAAGATATGCTAATCTTTATTGGATACACTCTTCATCAGTAAGAGATACTTCTGTTGCTTTATATGCATTAATAGAAACAGGATATGATAATGCTATTAATGAAAAAGTGGTTCGCTGGCTTGTTCAGTCAAGAAAAAACGGCAGATATTTAAATACTCAGGATAATGTTTCAGTATTTGCTGCTATGAATATGTATTATAAAAAATATGAAAATGTTAGTCCTAATTTCAAAGCAGAGTTTATATATCAGGGACAAACCTTACTTGCAGAAACATTCAGTTCAAGAACTCAGCCTAGCCTAACAAAAAATTATGCATTAGATGAGTTTATGAATGACAGATTAAGTAATTTAAATACTAGAAGTGCTTTAGCAAGTATTAAAAGAAACGGAGATGGCAGACTTTATTACGGAGTAAGACTTACTTATGCACCTCGTGATTTGGCTGTTAATAGAGATGCTGGAATAAAAGTTGTAAGAGAGTATCAAACTAAAGACGGAAAAGTATTAGACCTTACAAAAGATAAATTCAAACAAGGTGAGGAATACGTTGTTGTAGTGAAAGTTACAGTTCCTTATGAGAGACATTTTGTTGTAGTTGACACTCCTATTGCTTCTGGTATGAGAATATTAAACTCTTCATTTGCTACAGAAAGCAGCGAAGTTAAAAACATTACTGGTAATCAAGGTACAAGCTGGTGGGGCGGATTTAATCATATTGAAAATTACAATGACAAAATATTATTATTTGCTGATATTCTTGACAAGGGAGAACATGTGTACAAATATGTAGTTAGAGCAGCCACACCTGGTGAATATTTGCTTCCTGCTACTAAAGCTGAAGAGATGTACAATCCAGAAGTATTTGGTTATGATGGACAGTATAAAGTAATAATTGATGCTAAATAATTTAATATCTTAAATTGTTAGAATAAAATTTTCAGGGCGGTATCTTTTTTAAGATATCGCCATTTTTTTATTATTTAAACAATTATAATTTACAAAATTCGATAATTTAGGAATTATATATTGTTTATTTTAATATATAGTAATTTATATTAAATAATACTATTTTTTAGATGCTTTATATTGCTATAATAGAACTGATTAAAAAATAATTTTTATACTATATTTAACAATGGGATAATTTCATGCTTAGAAAAAATTACTATATTTTTATTTTTGTTTTAATGACAATTTTATTATGCCAAAATAATATTTTAAACTCACAAGAGGCTTCATCAGGAAATCTTATTATAATACATATGAATGATACACATGGAAAAGATGAAGAGGAAAACGGAAAGTATGGAGCGGCTAGAAGAGCATCGTATATAAAACAGGTAAGAGCTACTAATAATAATGTTTTGGTTCTTCATGCGGGTGACACAACGATAGGAAGTATATATTCAACAATTTTTAAAGGTGATGATGAAGTAAGAATTATGAATAAACTTGGAGTAGGAGCTGTAACAATAGGAAATCATTTTACAGATTATGGATTAGATAATTTTAATAAAATAATGAAAGATAGAAATTTCCCTACTCTTTCAGTAAATATAAAAAATAAGAATAATAACAGCTATTATGCAAAGCCTTATATGGTTACAAATATCAATGGTATAAAAATTGCTGTAATAGGGGTAACATCAAAAAATTCAGGATATAATCCAAATGATCTTAAAAATTTGATACTTGAAGATGAAATAACTGCATTAAATAAATTCATGGAAGATATACCTTTAAATACTACCAATGACATTACAATACTTCTAAGCCATGCAGGATATAATATGGATGTAGAAATTGCTAATGCCATAACAAATAAATTTGATTTTATAATAGGAGGTCATACACATACTGTAATGAAAAAAGCTGAAATTGTTAATAATACTCCTATAGTACAGGCAGGTTCTTACGGACATTATTTAGGAAATATAAATATAAACATAAATAATGGGAAGGTTTCAAACTTTAATTATAAATTAGTTGCAATGGACGAAACAATAAAGCAGGATGCAGATATGCTTGCTTTAGTTAATGAAATGAAAAAGGAAGTTGACATTAAATCTAATATGAAAATAGGTACATTGCCTATGGATTTGCCTTATGATGTTGTTACTATAAGACAGCAGTCTACAGCATTAGGAAATTTTATATGCGACTTGGTATTAGATTCCAATCAGGAAGGCGATAAAGCTGATATGGTTTTGATTAATGCAGGAGGCATTAGAGAAGGATTTACTAAAGGAGATATAACATTAGCAAATATAATGACTATTTCATCATTTGATAATGAGGTAATATTAGTATCATTAACTGGAAAAGATATACTTGATTTACTTAAGATATCTTGTAAAAACAGCACTATAATTCCTACAAATTCAGGAGGCAGTTTTTTACAAGTGTCAAGAGGAATGGAAGTTGTATACAGTAGTGATGGAAAACTAATATCTGCTAAATTAAATGGTAAAGCTATTGATGAAAAACAATATTATAGAGTGGCTTTATCTTCATACATATACAGCGGAAAAAGTTATGTTGATGAAAATGGAAATTTTATAGCTCAAAAAGGAAAGAATGTAAATAATACAAATAAAGACTTTAGAAATGATATGGAATCAAAAATTAGATCTCTTAATAATATACCTTCAAGTTATATAGACGATACACTTAGAGTAAAATTGCAATAGATATAAAAATTAATATTTTTATCAAATAACAAAAATTATTTTAAAGTATAATAAATTGGTATATACTAAAACAATTTTATTTTTAACAAAATTTAATAGTTTAAGCATATTTAATCAGCCAAACATATCGTCAACATTTTGATGATACATGAATACTATAGAACAAGCCTTATATAGAGTTCTTAAGTGTATATGTTTAGTATTTACTATAAAATACACATTGACAAATGTATTATATAAATATAACATCATAATATTGTATTTTTAATAAGGATAATTATGATGAAAAAAATTTATTATATTTTTATTTTTGTTTTAATGATAATTTCATCATGCAGAAATAATACATTAACTCCAAAAAAAAATATATCAGGCGATATTATTATAATACATATGAATGATACCCATGGAAAAGATGAAGAAGAAAATGGAAAGTATGGGGCAGCCAGAAGAGCATCATATATAAAACAGCTAAGAGATACTAACAATAATGTCTTAGTTCTTCATGCTGGTGATACAATTACTGGAAGTATTTATTCAACAGTTTTCAAAGGTATGGATGAAGTAAAAATTATGAATAAACTCGGAGTAGGAGCAGCAGCAGTAGGAAATCATTTTATAGATTACGGATTAGATAATTTTAATCAAATAATGAAAGATAGAGACTTCCCTACTCTTTCAGTAAATATAAAAAATAATAATAGCTATTATGCAAAACCTTATATGGTTACAAATATCAATGGAATAAAAATTGCTGTAGTAGGAGTAACTGTAAAAAACTCAGGATACAATCCTCAATACACTCAAAATTTAGTATTTGAAGATGAAATAGAAGCATTAAAAAAATTCATCTCAGAAATTCCTTTAAACAAAACTAATGATATTACAATACTTCTAAGCCATGCAGGATATAACATTGATGTAGAAATTGCTAATGCTATACCTAATACTTTTGATATTATAATAGGAGGACACACTCATACGGTGATGGAAAAACCTCAAACTGTTAATGGTACTCCTATAGTGCAGGCAGGCTGTTACGGACAGTATTTAGGAAATATAAATTTAAATACCTATAATGGAAATATTTCAAGATTTAATTATAAATTAGTTGCAATAGATGAAACAATAGAAGAAGATACTGATATGCTTGCTTTAATTAATGAAATGAAAGCTCAAGTTGAACAGGAATCTAATGTAAAAATAGGTACATTGTCTGAAGATTTGAATTATGATGTTATGACAATAAGACAGCAGTCTACAGCTTTAGGAAATTTTGTTTGTGATTTGATACTAGATTCTAATCAGGAAGGAGATAAAGCAGATATAGTTTTCATTAACTCAGGCGGCATTAGAGCAGGATTTAGTAAAGGAGATATAACATTAGCAAACATAATGACCGTTTCCTCATTTGATAATGAGGTAATATTAGTATCATTAACAGGAAAAGATATACTTGATTTGCTTAAAATATCTTGTAAAAACAGCACAGTAATTCCTACAAACTCAGGAGGCGGATTTTTGCAAATGTCAAGAGGAATGGAAGTTTTATACACTAGCAGCGGAGATTTAATATCAGCTAAATTAAATGGTACGCCTATCAATGAGTCTCAATCTTACAGAGTGGCTTTATCAACATATATATACAGCGGAGGAAGTTATGTTGATGAAAACGGCAATTCTATAGCCCAGAATGGAAATAATATTAATATGACAGGTAAAGACTGCAGAGACGATATGATATCAAAAATTAAAGCTCTTGGAACTATAGACAGCAGTTATATAGATAATACAGTTAGAGTAAAATTTCAATAGCTTAAAAATATTAATATTTTTAAATAAGTTTATTATTTTTATTGTAAAATTAATATGTATTTATTTACAAAAAATTGACAATTATTGTTTTTTTGTTATACTATTTTTTAAAGCATAATTATTTTATAATTGGAGATTTTTTATGAAAAATATAATTATTTTTATAATTATTTTTAGTGTAAGTTTATTTGCAAAACAGTATGCTTCACCATTAATGGAGGCTTTAGAGAGAAGAGATGTAAAAAAAGCAATAGAATTAATAAATTCAGGAGCTGATATTAATATAAAAGATAGAATGGGTGAAACTCCATTAATAGAAGCTGCAGAAGAGGGATTGACAGAGGTAGTTCAGGTTTTGGTTGATAAAAAAGTTAATCTTAATATAGGTAATGTTAGAAATAGAACAGCATTAAGCAGAGCTTCTTCCAGAGGTCATATAGAAATAGTACGTATATTGGTAAAAGCTGGTGCTGATATTAATATCAAGGACAAGTATGGTAAGACTGCATTAAATTATGCATCTGAAAGAAATCATAAAGAGATAGTATCGATATTAAAGAACGCAGAAGCAAGATAAATATTATTGATTTTAATTGATTATTTAAGTGTTTTTATAAAAAATATTAGTAGTTTTTATAATTATTACTATTCATAACATTGATAATTAAATTTAATTATAATATAATATTGTTCAAAATTTTAATTTTGAGGAAAATAGAATGAAAAAATTATTATCACTAGTTCTCGCAGGTATGGGAACAATCTTTGCAGTATCATGTTCAGGAAATAAAACTGATACATCATCTAATAATGCTGCACCTACTGATACAGCTATAACAGCAGCTGTAATTACAGTTGATGATTTAGTAGGTAAAGAATTTTCTCTTACTAACATGTATGAAGGAAAAGAAGTTACTATAGCTTTTCCAGTAACTAATATGTTAGGCGGAAAATCAGCTGTTAATAGCTATACTACAGAGTTTTCTTTAGACGGAGACAAAATTACATTAACTGCTTTAGCTTCTACTAAAATGGCAGGTCCTGAAGAAGATATGGCTGTAGAAAATGAATATTTACAGATATTAAACGGAGCAAATACTATTTCTTTGAATGGAGATGTATTAACTATAACTACAGCTTCAGGAACAAATTTAGTTTATACTTTTAAAGGTAATTTATAGCTTCCTGTTGCTGATACTAACAATTAATAATTATTTAAACTTAATTGGCAGGGTAATATTTTATTATTATCCTGCTTTTTTATTTTTAAATAATTTAATTATAAAAAATAGTTTTACTATAATAATATAAATTTGTAAGTAAGTATTGACTTTTACAGTTAGTAGTATAATATAAAAGTATATTATAGTTTTTTTATGAAAATAGTTTGGAGTAATTATGCAGTTAACAAAATATATTTCTACAACATTATTATTTAGTTTAGTTTTTGTAATATCCTGTTCAGAAACTATGCCTCTAAAAGAATATAAAGATGCTTCTACTTTAAGAGAGAAAGCTATTAGGTATGATTTGCAGAACTATTCCAAAGAACAGTTTGATATAGCTGAAGCAAATTTTTCAGAGGCTGTAATTCTTATAGATGAAAATAAAGAGCCTGAAAAAGTAAAAGAACTTCTTACTACTGCATCAAATAGTTATCAAACAGTGCTTAATGAAGGTTTGCCTCAGTATGCAGAAGTATTGAAAGAAGAAACATCTTTGGATAGAGTTTATTCTAAAGAAATAAAAGCCTATAGAGTAGATAAAGATAATTATGAGTTTGCTGAACTTAATTATATAAATGCCTTATCAGCTTTAAGCACTAATGATTATGAAGGAGCTGTAAGTTGTTTCTTAAATGCTAAAAAATATCATCATAAAGCATACTTTACAACTAAAATAAGATATGATGAAAGTGTAAAAGGAATAAAAGAAGCATCAGAAAAAATTAAACAAGTTGATGAATTAGAGAAAACATCTGCTAAATAAAAAACAACAATATTTATTTTTATTATAACTTATATTTTATAAAATATTTTGGAGTTTATAAAATGAAAAAAGGACTATTTTTATTTATTACTTTA
The DNA here is from genome assembly GCF_002379365.1 of Brachyspira sp. G79. Lineage (GTDB taxonomy): Bacteria > Spirochaetota > Brachyspiria > Brachyspirales > Brachyspiraceae > Brachyspira. The sequence continues at coordinate 1,388,808 of NZ_JQIU01000008.1, forward strand.
TCATTATCATGTTTATTGTATGCTCAGGAAGAGTTAGTACTTCCGCCAGAACTTCCTGCTGATTTACCTTTGTCTATAAAAGAAAGTGATGATTATAAATTGGCACAGAGATACAGAGAAATGGCTATAGAAGCACATGATGCTGGTGATTATAATCAAAGTATAGAATATTCAAAACAAAGTAAAGAGTATTCAGATAAAATTATATCAAGATATGGTGTTTATGAATATGTTTTAAATAGCCAGAGAGATGCTGAAAGAAAATTAAGTTTATTTAAAGGTGTGGGCGGAGATACTAATGAACTTACTATGAACTTATACAATTTATCAGTTAATGATATTAATTCAGCAAATAATATGTTTGATTCTGCTACTAACAGTACAGATTATACAAATACTATGCTTGAATATAATAAATCCGCTGAAAAGTCAGAATTGGGTTATAATGTACTTGCTATAGATTTGAGAAGAGAATATTTAATCAGTGAATCAGTATTAACTAACGGAGATGCTAATGATACTCAGATAACTAATTTAAGAGATGAATCTGCAAACTTATTGGCAAGTAATGACTACACAAACTCTCTAACAAAATCAAGAGATGCTATGAATATACTTGACAGATTAGAGGCTCCTTTAGAGTATGCAAAAGCTCAGAAAGCTATGGATAAAGCTAAAAAAGATGGTTATAATGAAAGCAAACCTAATACATATAATGAAGCTTCAAAATCTTTATCTTCTGCTGGAGAAACTTTGGTAGCTAATAATTATTCAGAATCTTTAATGCATTCAAAAAATGTTATTAGTTTAGTAAATTCAATGGGTGTTTCAGGCGATAACATTGATGAAGAGGTTGTAATAACAGATGGAGCTTTCCCTAAATATTATACAGTTCAGGCTAGAAAAGCTAATACTGACTCTTTATGGCGTATAGCTTCTTATGATTTCATATATGGTAATGGTAATTTATGGAAAAAAATATATGAAGCAAATAAAGATAAAATTAAAGATCCTTCTGTAATAAGAGCAGGACAAATATTAACTATACCAAGCCTTAAAGGTGAACTTAGAGAAGGTACTTATAACTCAAATCAAACTTACAGCAGTATAAAAAACTTCTCTACAAATAATCAAAGAACTCCTGAAACAAATGTTAATGAAGAGACTTCAGCAGTAAATGAAAATATAGCAGTAGATGAGGAAATAGCAGAAGAAGAAACTATGACTGCTGATGAAAATGTAACTGCTGATGAAGAAGTTGTAACAGAAGAAGAAATGGCAGAAGAAACTGTAACTGAGGAAGAAACAGCAATTGAGGGAGAAGAAGATACCATCACATCCGAAGAGAGAGCAGCTGTTAAAGAAGGTGAAATTGTTGTAGAAGATGAAGAAGATGTTCAGGAACAAACAGAAGAAACAGAAAATTCAGTTATAGATGAACAAATAGATAATACTACTGAAGTTGAAAATCAATAAAAAAATTATATAAAAAATTACTATTATCATTATGATCGGTTAATTGTTTAATAGTAAAAAATAAATTAAGAGGTACATATTTTGGGTAAAAAGTTAAAAATTATTCTTATTTCACTGGTTTGTGTTGCAGTGTTTGGAGCTGTACTTATAGCACAGAAACCTAAAGCTTCAAAAGAACATTTATTTATTGAAACAGATTTTGGTACTATAGAAATAGCTTTCTTTCCAGATAAAGCACCAAAACATGTAGAAGCTATTAAAAAACTTGCTAATGAAGGTTTTTATAATGGTACTCTTTTTCACAGAGTTATACCAGGTTTTATGATTCAAGGTGGAGATCCTTTGAGTAAACAACCTAACAGAGCTTTGCATGGTACAGGAGGTCCTAATTTTGTTATACCTGCTGAGTTTAATGATGTTTCGCATAGAAGAGGAATATGTTCTATGGCTAGAAGTCAGAGCATTAATAGTGCTGGTTCTCAATTCTTTATATGTGTAGCTGACAGTACATTTTTAGATGGTCAGTATACAGTTTGGGGAGAAGTTGTAAGCGGAATGGATGTTGCAGATAAAATAGCAGCCTTAAAAAGAGATGCTAATGATAACCCTATAGAACCTGCTAGAATGAACAGAGTTTATGTAAAAGAAGTTAATTAATATCGTTATAATATTTTTAATAAAGGAAAGTATAATGGAACATTTATTTATAGAAACAGATTATGGTACTATAGAAATAGAATTCTATGAAAATTTAGCACCAAAACATGTAGAAGCTATTAAAAAACTTGCTAAGGAAGGTTTTTATGATGGAATTAGATTTCATAGAGTAATACCTAACTTTATGATACAAGGCGGAGATCCTGTAAGCAAAGATGCTACAAAAAGATATCTACATGGTACTGGAGGTCCTGGATTTAATATTCCTGCTGAGTTCAGTAATAAACCTCATAAAAGAGGAATATGCTCTATGGCTAGAAGTCAGCACCCAGACAGTGCTGGTTCTCAATTTTTTATTTGTGTTGCTGATGCTCCTCATTTGGACGGTCAGTATACAGTTTGGGGAAATGTTGTTAATGGAATGGATGTTGCTGATAAGATAGTTTCTCTAAAAAGAGATCATAATGACAATCCTTTAGAAAATTCTACTATGAATAAAGTTTATATAAAAGAATTAGAATAATTTTATTGTAAAGTTTTATATAAAAATAAAGACGAGGTATATTATTTGTATACTTCGTCTTTTTTATAATAATTTTATAATGGTAATACATCAAAAAATTTTTAAGTTTGTCAAAAATAAAATCATATTTTGTTTTTAATATTTAGCTTTAACCAGTCCCAAGTTCTTTTATGTCATCTGTCCGCCTGCAACCGAAAGAAATACCGTTAGATATGGCATGATATAAAATAACAATACGCTCTATGGTAAGCTAAATTTCAAATATTAGCATACATTTAATACATATGTAAAAATATAAAGTTATAACAATTGAGTTTTTCATGAAGTAACTTTTGGCTAAGCCCACCTATGCGTGTGCAGTAAAAAAGTTGATAATTCTGTATAAAATGTATTAGTTGACAAAATAAAATTGTTCCAGTATATACCAAATTTCAACAAATATAACGCTTGAAGAGCTTTAAAAATAGGAAAATATATTAATAAAAGTCTATCAAATAAAATCTTAATGGATAAAAATTGCAAAAATTATAGTTTAAATATAAAATTCATAGCTGATAATACAAGATTAAGTATAGAAAAACAGCAAAATTGTAAGTGATTAATATTACTAATAATGAAACTATTTATAAACATCTTTTTTATAAATAAACATAGCTAACTATATCATAAAAACTTATGCGTTAAAATAATCAAATTTCAATTAATTATCTTTAATGACAAACTTATCACTGCATAATATCATACTGATAATACCAACTATACTGCCAGTTATAATAGAAAGTATAAATACAGGTACTATCAAAAAACTAATATCTGGAAGACTGAATAAATACTTTGATAAAAATGCCTGCGATAAATTACTAACAAGAGAGCCAGCCAAACTTATACCAAAAATAGAAAATATATTTTTTAAATAGCTCATCATCTTCATCACTATAATAGAGCTAATACCTCCACATAATCCCAAATAGAAAGGAGGTGTTAGTATATATGCAAATACTAAAGCAACCGATACATTTTTTATAACTATAAGAAGAATAAGCTCTTTAAAACTAAATACATCTATTACCATTAATATTACAATAAAAGAAAAACCTATTCTAAAATAAGGTATAGGTCTTGGAAACATATTTTCAACAGCAGCTATAAATGATGATATAAAAGCAAAAAATATTACATCATATATTCTTCTTTTTCCAGTATGATTTTTTATATTGTTAAAAAATTTCATAAACAATTCCTATTGAACAATAGAATCTATCTCTATATGATTTTCAACATTTTTTTCAAATCTTATAGATATACCATTAGGCATACATATTATAGGAGCATTTTTCAAAATACCTGCCTTTACACATAATTTATCTCTGCAGCAGGAATCTGAAAACATTACATTACCATTAGTTATAAGTATTTTAGACTCACCAAGCAAGCCTTCAATAATAATTTCTCTATCAGTATTCAAATCATATCTTAATGATTTATTATATGAATCTATTATTATTTTACTGCTTTTATTTTGTATAAGAGTTTTAGCATAAAGAAAAGAAAATAATATCATAAAAATAAATATAATAATATCCCCAAATCTTAAATTTCTCATCAATTACTGAGCTGCCTCTTCATTGTTTAATTCAATTCTATTACTAATAACTGCTTCTCTGTCAATAACTTCTACATCAAAATATGAAGGCTCTATTTGTACCAATTTTGTATGAAGAGGTATATTTGCCTCAACAGATATATTTGAATATATACCTGCATTTGTAATATCCTTCAAATCTATAGAAAGCACAATATCATTCACAAATACATTTGTAAGTAAAATATTATTAGCTTCTAATACCACCTTATTAACAATAAAGGCACTGTCGCTGTTAATATTAAATCTGCTATTTAAATTATCTATATTAACTGCAATATTATTAAACTCCATTCTCTCAACGTCTTTATTAAAAATAACATTAACATTAACCCTAGATACATCAGATTTAATATTTCTAGGTAAATTAAGTCTTGATATTGTTGAATAGTCCAAATATTTATCAGTTAAATCAAGATTATAAGTTTTTATTTCATCTATAGCAGATATTAGACTTTTAGGTCCTGATATAATTGTATTTGAAGGATTAACTATGATATCATCAACACTAAGCCCAAGAGAAGCTACTCCTATAGTAGGCACTTCTATAGGCACAGTCTTATATGCTAATTCATCTAAAACTATAGGAAGTTTATTCGGAGATACTGTAATATTCATTTTACTATAATCTATATCGCCAGCTAAATAAATTTCATACATATTACTCCCTATTGCGGCATTTGTAAGGTCTATATAGGCACTAAACTCTGTAGGAAGCTCATAAACATTGTCTTTAAAACCTTTTAATGTTATAGTAATATTTTCTGGCAACTGATTTGCTATAAGAAGCCTTGAAGGTATATTTCTAATTTCTATTTTAGTAATATAATCTTTAGTATATTCCTTTTGATATCTTACAAATAAAAAGAGCAAAAAAGACATAAGAAGGCATAATAGTTTTATCCAAAACCTATTCGTTATATAGTTTAACGCTTTTTTATAACTAAACTTTTTAAGCTCTGTTTTTCTTTTTTCACTCATTTTTTTATCTCTAAAAGCTCACCTATTCTTTTGTCAAGCTCTTCTCTGCTTAAATTATATTCCAATATTCCGTTATGCACTATAGATACGCACTGAGTTTCCTCTGAAACAACTATAACAACAGCATCAGTCTGCTCAGAAACACCGAGTGCCGCTCTGTGCCTAGTACCGAGTCTTCTGTTTTTTATCTGAGGCTCTATTTCTGTAAGAGGCAAATATGCACTTGCTGCAGCTATTCTATTTTCCATTATTATAGCAGCACCGTCATGAATAGGATTATTCTTAAAAAATATAGACTCTACAAGCTCCATAGATATATCAGCATTGAGTTTAACTGCTCTGTCTACTAAAGAGTGAAGAGATATATTTCTCTGAAAAACAATTAATGCTCCATATCCTTTATATGACAAATTAAAAGTAGCACTTAATATCTTTTGAATTTGATCTTCATCATATCGGAAAGACTTTTTTAAAAAAGCTCTCCCTCCCAATATTCTAAGCCCATGTTTAATTTCTGCCTGAAAAAGTACAACTATAGCTATAAGTCCTACCTGAAAGAATTTGTCAAATATCCATGATAGTGTAGAAAGTCCAAATATTTTTGCTATTATTGTAATGAAAAAAAGAATAATAAATCCAACTGCTATGCTGTATGCCCTAGTATTATACATGAGCATATATATTATATAAAACAGTATTGCAACTAAGATTATATCAAGACCATAAAAGAAATATCGCCAATTTGTTGTTGATATAAAATTACTAATACTGTAAAACATAGCTATAATATTATAGCATAACTGTAAAGATTTGCAAATAACTTTATACCTTTATAAAAAGTTTAATTTTATTAAAACATTAATTCTTTTTTGTATACAAAGTTTTTCCTTCTTTGATAGTTTCAAGTACTTCTATATCCTTTATTTTCATAGGCTCGCATGTTAGAGGATTATCGCTTAATATTACAAAATCTGCCAATTTACCCTCTTCAATAGTTCCTTTTATATCCTCTTCTTTGTTTTGATAAGCTGCATTAATCGTGATAGCCTTTAAAGCCTCATAAGGAGTAACTTTCTGATTCTCTCCTAAAAGTACTCCGTCTCTTGTAACCCTATTAACTGCACACCAAATAGTTTCAAGCATATTAGGCTTAATTACTGGAGTGTCCTGATGATATGTGAAGCCCAAATTATTGTTTAATGCAGTTTTTGAGGCACTAATCTGAGAAGCTCTTTCCATACCTAAATTTGCCAAATGAACATCTCCCCAATAATATACATGTGCTACAAATATAGAAGGTATAATATTAAGGTTTGACATAGATGTATACTGCTCTTCTCTTATTATCTGACTATGTACTAAAACTGCCCTGTAATTATTAGTAGTATCTCTTTTTATCATAACATTGCTGAATGCATTGATATACTGATCTGCTGCTGCATCTCCGTTGCAATGAGCCTGAAGCTGCATTTTATCATCTAATGCGGTTTCTACAAATTTTTCTACATCGCTGTTACTATATATTCCATATCCTCTGTATCTTGCGGGACCGCTTACATAAGGCTGTTCAAGCCATGCGGTTTTTGCCTGAGGAGAACCGTCCAAAAATATTTTATATCCGCCTATCTTAAATCTGTTGCTATAATTACCTATCATATCGCTATTAGTTTTGGCTAGCGAATAAGAATTTTTCAAATCTATAAAACCTATAACATCAATTCTAAATCTGTTATTAGTTATCATATTATTTATAAGAGGAAATTCTGCTGTAGAAATTAATGCATCCTGTGCTGTTGTAATGCCGTATCCTAAATAAACATCTTCTGCCTGATTAATAAAGTTCATCAAATCCTCATCTGTAAAAGAAAATTTGATACTCTGTGCATAATGCATAAATGCAGCCTCTTCCATATATCCAGTAGGTTTTCTGCTGTTAGGATATCTTGCTATTACACCTCCGGGTATATCTGGAGTATTTTCATTAACTCCAAACTCTTCTAATGCCTTTGAGTTCATAGCTCCGACATGTCCTGAAGCATGAGTTATGAATATTGGGTGAGTAGTTGAGATTTTATCCAAGTCATCTCTGTCTGGATTTTTTTTATTTGGCAGTAAATTATTATCATATCCAAAACCAACTACCCAAGCATCTGGTTTTAATTTATTAACTTCTATATAATTAGTGATTTTCTGAGCAATCTCAAGCATATTAGTAGAGCCTGTTAAATCTACTGTAGTAAGTGACTGAGCAAATCTCACCATATGACTATGAGCATCTATAAAAGAAGGCATTAAAGTTTTTCCTTTTAAGTCTACTATTTCAGCATATACATTATTTACTAAACTTTTTTTATCTTCTTCTGTATACGCTACTTTCATAATAGTATTATCTCTTACTTCAATAGCCTTAGCATAAGAAGCTTCATCTCCTTTCATAGTAAGTATATTGCCGTTATGATAAACTTTTATTTTATGCGATGTTTTATCATAACATGAGTTAATAATAAAGCCTATTAGTAAGCAAAAGATAAAGAAGTATATATTTTTCATTTTTATCCCCTTATATTGTTATTTCTATTTTATTATTTTCATTATCAAGTATTACACTCTCATAATACCCATCTCCTGTAGTTCTTGGATATGACGCTATTCTAAATCCGTCACTCTCCAATTCTTTTGTGAGGCTGTCAACTTTTTCTTTGCTTCCAACAGACAAGGCAATATGAGCAAATCCGTATATGTCATCGTTAGTGTTTCTTTCTTTTACATTATTCCTAGTCATTATTTCCAATCGGCAGTTATCTTCAAATGTAAGAAAATATGATTCAAAACCTTTTTTTTCATTAACATATTTATCATTGCATTTACAATTAAAATACTTAATATAAAAATTTTTAATGCTCTCTAAATCTTTAACCCAAACAGCAATATGAGATATTTTCATTTTATAGCCTCATAATAAAATTCTTATATTATTATAACATTAATATAAAAATTAAAAATAGTTATTTTCTTTTTATATGAGTAATTAGATAAAAAATAATGAACTATTGATTAAAAATTATATAAAATTTTCTATTAATAATAATTATAACAAAAACTACTTTTCAAAACTATTGATATAATAACTATTGCATATATAATATTAAAAAAATTAATTAGGAAATTATATCAATGAATTATCGTATCTTTATAGAAAAAAAAGACGGCTTTAATTTGGAAGCTAAAAGATTAGAAAATCAATTAAAAGAAAATTTTAAAATAAAATCTAGTATAAGACTTCTTAATGTTTATGATATATTTAATATAGAAGAAAGTCAGTTACAAAACTCTATTAAAGTAATATTTTCAGAACCCCCTACTGATAAAATTGTTGAAAAGAAAGACTTTGAACACTTAAAACATTTTGCAGTTGAATATTTACCAGGACAGTTTGACCAAAGGGCAGATTCAGCAGTTCAATGCCTTAAATTAATATATAATAATATTGAAAATGTTTCTATAGTAAGCGGTAAAGTAATAGTTTTTGAAGGCAATATTGATGAAATCACTATAGAAAAAATAAAAAAATTCTATATTAACCCAGTTGAAAGCAGAGAAAAAGATTTAAGCAAATTAGAAATAGAAGAATCTCAAAAAGCTGATGATATAAAAGATGTAGAAAACTTTATTAATTTCAACAGTGATGAACTATCAGAGTATAGAAATAATCTTGATTTGGCTATGACATATAAAGATATAGAGTTCGTACAGAATTATTTTAAAAATGAAGAGAAAAGAAACCCAACAGAAACAGAAATAAAAGTTCTTGATACATATTGGTCAGATCACTGCAGACACACAACATTTATGACAAAAATTAATGATGTGCAGTTAGAAGAATCATTAAAAGAAAATAAAAGTAATTTTGCAGAAATTGTACTTAACGCTATTAATAGATACTATGATATGAGAAAAGAGCTTTACGGTGAAGATGTTGACAGTAAAAGAGATATTAACTTAATGGACATGGCAACAGTATCAGCAAAATATATAAAGAAAAAAGGTAAACTTGAAGATTTAGAGATTTCAGATGAGATAAATGCATGTTCTATTTATATAGATGTTGATGCTATAGATGAAAATGGAAAAAACAAAACAGAAAAATATTTATTAATGTTTAAAAATGAAACTCATAATCACCCTACAGAGATTGAGCCTTTTGGAGGAGCTTCTACTTGTTTGGGAGGTGCTATAAGGGATCCTCTATCTGGAAGAAGCTATGTATATCAGGCAATAAGAGTTACAGGAAGTGCCAACCCTTTAGAAAAATTAGAAGATACTTTGGCTGGAAAACTTCCTCAAAAGAAAATTACAACTACTGCAGCAGCAGGATATTCTTCTTACGGAAACCAAATAGGACTTACAACTTGTTTAGTTAATGAAATATATGATGAAGGATATAAAGCAAAAAGGCTTGAAGTAGGTGCAGTTGTAGGGGCTGTTCCAGTAAGCTATGTAAGAAGAGAAAAACCAAAAGCTGGAGACATTGTTATAGTGCTTGGCGGAAGAACAGGAAGAGACGGATGCGGCGGAGCTACAGGTTCATCAAAAAGCCATACTGACACATCTTTAAGACTATGCGGTGCTGAAGTACAAAAAGGCAATGCCCCAGAAGAGAGAAAAATACAGAGACTATTTAGAAATAAAGAAGTTACAAAATTAATAAAAAAATGTAATGACTTTGGGGCTGGTGGTGTTTCAGTTGCTATTGGAGAATTATCTGAAGGAATAGATATTAACCTTGATGTGCTTCCAGTAAAATATTTGGGACTAAATGGTACTGAACTAGCAATATCTGAGTCTCAGGAGAGAATGGCAGTTGTAGTTGAAAGTAAAGATGCTGATAAGTTTATAAAATTAGCCAATGATGAAAATATTGAAGCTACAAAGGTTGCTGTAATAACTGATACTAATAGACTTGTAATGTATTTAAAAGGCAAAAAAATTGTAGATATAAGCCGTAAGTTTTTGGATACCAACGGAGCTAAACAAGAAACTAATGCTGTATTAAAAAATATTGACTTTGAAAATAACCCTTTCAGTACAAAAAATGCATGCTCTTTAAAATCGCATTGGTTTAATATGGTAGAAGATTTAAATGTTGCTTCTCAAAAAGGTTTAGTTGAAATGTTTGATTCATCAATAGGATCTTCTACAGTATTAATGCCTTTCGGAGGAAAATACCAAATGACTCCAATTGATGTTAGTATTCAGAAAATACCTATATTTGATAACAATGCCAAAGAAATAAATACGGCTTCTGCTATTACTTGGGGATATAATCCTTCTATTATGAAATGGTCAGAGTTTCATGGCGGAATATATTCTGTAATAGAATCTATGTCAAAACTTGTTTCTGTGGGAGTAGATTATAAAAATATAAGATTATCTTTCCAAGAATATTTTGAAAAGTTAGGCAATGACGCTAAAAAATGGGGAAAAGTTTACTCTGCATTACTTGGTACAATATATGCTCAGACAGAATTTGACATACCAGCAATAGGAGGTAAGGACTCTATGAGCGGTACTTTTAATAATATATCTGTGCCTTCCACTTTGATATCATTTGCAGTAGCAGCTATAAACACTAAAGATGTAATTTCTCCAGAGTTCAAATCTTCTAATAATTATGTTTACTTGATAAAGCATAACATGAAAAAAAATTATATGCCTAATATTGAAGAGATAAAAGAAAACTTTGATTTTATTCATAAAAATATAAAAGAAAAAAAATATTATCCGCCTATACAATTAAATTCGGAGGTATTGCTGAGGCTTTAACAAAAATGTCTTTCGGCAACAGAATAGGTGTTGATATAAAAGATGAGCTTTACTTCTTTAATTTAATGCCTGCTTCATTTATAGTAGAAACTAGAGAAGAATTAAATTATAAAAATGCTCTATTAATAGGAAAAACTATAAATGAATACAAAATAAAAGTATGCGGTGAAGTTATAGACTTAGAGGAAATAGAAAAATCATGGCTTGAAAAATTATCAAGTGTATTCCCATACAAAACTAATGAAGATATAGAAACTTATCCACTAGCTATTTATGAGAGAAAAACTCCTTTTATATGCAAAAATAAAAAAGCTAAACCTAATGTTTTAATAGCTTCATTCTTAGGTACAAACTGCGAATACGACACTCAAAAAGCATTTTCTGATGCAGGAGCTTGCACCGACATATTTGTATTTAGAAATATAAAACCAGAGTACGTAAAAGAATCAATTGAAGAGATGTCTAAAAAAATAGATAATTCACAAATATTTATGATACCGGGAGGATTTAGTGCTGCTGATGAGCCAGATGGTTCTGGAAAGTTTATTTCAGCAATACTTACAAATGAAAAGATAAAAACTTCTATACATAAATTATTAGAACGCGACGGACTTGTTTTAGGTATATGCAATGGTTTTCAGGCATTAATAAAGTCTGGACTTCTTCCTTATGGAAAAATAGGAAACATTACAGAGAACTCCCCTACTCTTACATTCAATAAAATAGGAAGGCATATTTCTCAAATGGTAACAACAAAGGTAGTGTCAAACAATTCTCCTTGGCTTTATAATATACCTGTTGGAAGTGAATTAGTAGTTCCTGTTTCACATGGTGAAGGCAGATTCTTTGCTGATGAAAATATTATAAAGGAGCTCATCAAAAAAGGACAAGTTGCTACACAATATGTTAACTTCAAATCAGAACCTACTAATGAGTTTAGATTTAACCCTAATGGCTCAGCCTATGCTATAGAAGGTATAATTTCAGAAGACGGAAAAGTATTAGGTAAAATGGGACATAGTGAAAGATATGCAAATAATCTATACAAAAATATCATCACAAAAGATATTTACAATATTTTTGAAAATGGTGTGAACTATTTTAAATAAAAAATTATTAAATATTTTATATAAAAATAAAGCTGCAGTTTTAAGTAAAGACTGCAGCTTTTATAATAATTATATTATTCTTTTACAAATAAAATATCACAGCCTATATCAATTAGAACTTTATATCCTTTAGTTTTCATAAAGTCAATTAGTATATTTTCTTTTTCATTATTTTCAATGGTTAAAAGTCCAAAACTATAAGTATTAAAATCTATAGTTTTCAATATATCTAACTCTCCGCCTTCAATATCAAGAGATAAAAAATCTATATATTTTATTTCACTATGATAATTCTTCATTAAATCATTAAAAGTAATAGATTTAATATTTATATATTCTAAATCATTTATTTTAGCTTCAGATTTTATCCTTTTAGCATGTTCATCAGAACAATGTTTTTCTAAAACATTTAAAGCATCTACTTTAGATTTAATAAATTTAATACTATCTGAATTTTCACTATTAATAGCAAAATTATATGTATAACATTTTCTATTCTTTTTTAAAAGTTCAAAATTATCAGGATCTGCTTCTATACAAATACCATTCCAGCCTAATTTTTCAAATATATATGTAT
>NZ_JQIU01000008.1:1402585-1426046 GCF_002379365.1 Brachyspira sp. G79
AAGAGGATTTTCCTATAAAATCATATGTACAAATTGAAAAAACTGTTAATGTAGTAGTAGGTCTTGAAAATACTGATAACTATAATTTTGATAAAATACTTATATTAGGACAAAGAGATATTTTAGAAAAATTAAAAAAGAAATTGATTCATTAAACTGTGTTCACACTTGTTTTTCAGGTGATTTATTTTTAGAAGCTATAAATAAAGAAGCAAATAAAGGAAATGGATTAAAGAAAATATGTGAAATAAAAAAAATAGATATAAAAGATACTATTGCTTTTGGAGATAATTTTAACGATATAGAAATGATAGAATATGCTGGTATAGGTGTTGCTATGGGAAATGCTGAAGAAAATGTAAAACAAAAGTCTGATTATATTACGCTTTCTAATGAAGAAAATGGGGTTGGAAAGTTTTTGAGTGATTTATTTTATTGATATAAATAAAAATTAGAAAATATATTATCCATAAATAATTATATTTTCAATTTTTAGTTTTTTATAAATATTATCATTAATAAGATAATAAAAATAAATAATATAGTGTAGCTAAACTAAGATTATGGTTTAATTTATATATGAAAATTTTTAGTATAAAAAATACTAAAAGTATACATATACAAAATAATTTTATTTGTCATAATTAGTTTTCTCAAGTACTTTTGAAACAAATCTAATATATATTAATAATAGAAGTTAAAATAATAGAAGTTAATAGATAAAAATAATATTCTATTAACTTCTATATTTTTTAATAATTATTATTTAGAACAGAATGTTATTTGCTGATTTAAATATTTTTTATTTTGTATCTCATCAACAAAAGCTATAGCATAATCAGCATAACTTATAGCACTTTCACCTTTAGAATTAAAAAGTAATTCATTATGTCCTATATTATATTGTCCTGTTTTTTCTCCGTCAGCTTGGAAATCAGCAGAAGGAGATATATACGTCCATAAAACATCTTTTTTACTTTTTAATATATCAAATGCCTTGATAGAGCTTACAGCTACACCCATAAAAATATCTGGAAAATCAGGAGTATCTTTTAATATCATAGTATGCTCTTTGTTTACATATAAACTTGAAGCACCTCCTATTACCATCAATCTAATATTGGTATTGGCTAGTATTTTACATAAATGCTCCATAACTAATGAATGCTTATCAAGTTCTTTTTCCTCCCACACTCCGAATGCACTTACTACAGTATCGAATTCTTTCAAATCATCTTTTGTCAAATCGAATAAATCTTTTTCTATAACTTTTGCTTTTGAATTATTTATTTTTGTTTTATCTCTTACTATGGCTGTAACATCTAGCCCTCTTTCTAATGCCTCATTCATGATTAATTTTCCGGCTCTTCCGTTTGCTGCTATTATTGCAATTTTCATTTTAATTCTCCTTTTTTATATAAAATATTTTCTTTAATTAAAGAGTTGTAATAGCTATTATTACAATTATAATAACATGATTTAGTTGTAATGTCAAGTATTACAACTAAATTTTTTAACTTTTTATATATTTTAAAACTTTAGATATATCATCATTTATACATATAGAGCGTTCTTTCAAATTATCAGGTGCATATGAATCATTTAAATTTACAGATGCATAAATAGAGTTTTCATTTTTTAAAGCCATATCCCAAAAAGAATATTTTATTATAGCAGGTGTATTATAACCTACCCCTAATTCTAAAAATAATATATTTTTATTTTTTGCTTCATCTAAGATTTTTTTATATCTATCCATAGAATGATACCAATTATCATCTTGTACAAAAGTATTATCGCATCTTAAGTTCATTGTCATATTTTTACCGCAATGAGGACATTTTGGTATAAGTTCTTTTGGTATTTTTAAATCTTTTCTTGACTTTACCATTTCTCTTATTTGTTTTTCATTATAAAAAGTTTCTTGTCGGCATGGAACAGAACATTGAAAAAGAGAATAGTCTCCCTGAACTTTAAATAATTTTTCTTTATCAAATTTTGCCTCTTCAAATCTTCCGTCAACATTAGTAGTAATAACAAAATAATTTTTATTTTTTACTATTTCTAATAGGTTTAAATGAGTTTCATCTGCTGGTATATCATATCTATTAAGATATACAAAAAGTGAAAAATATCCCCAAAAATCTTCTAAAGTAGGATAATTATAAAATCCTGCACTATACATATCAGTTAAGCCATACTTATATTTATATTCACTAAAATATTTATCGAATCTCTCCCCGTCATAAGAAAATCCTGCCGAAACAGAAAGTCCTGCTCCTGCACCTATCAATATATAATCTGATTTTTCTATACTTAATTTTAATTTTTTTATTAATTCTAACTTATCATTCATTTATAATTCTCCTAATTATTTTAAAATATTATAATAAAGTTTATAATCCAAATCTTTAAATACATTAAATACTATCTTTATATCATATTTAGTATTATATAAAAAATCTTTCACAGCATTTACCGCTATCTGAGAAGCCTCCTTATTTGGAAACCTAAACTCTCCTGTAGATATACAGCAAAATGCTATGCTTTTTATATTATTATCTTTTGCCATTTCTAAACATGATTTATAACAGTTGTATAAAAGCTCTTCATCTTTTTTTGAAACACTGTTCTGTATTATAGGTCCTACTGTGTGAAGTATATATCTGCTTGGTAAATTAAATGCTTTAGTTATTATACATTTTCCAGTATCCTCAGTTTTTCCTTTCATTATATTATTTATGCATAATCTTAATCTAGTACCAGAAGCACTATGTATGGCATTATCTATGCATTTATGAAGTGGAATAAAACAGCCAAGCATAGAAGAATTGGCAGCATTAACTACAGCATCTATATTTAATGTTGTTATGTCTCCCTGCCATAAATATAAATTATCTCTTATAGGTTTTATATCCTCTATATTTGTTATTATTTTATTTTTTAATCTCTCTTGTAAATATTCATCTTCTATTTTAAGATATTCTTCGCTTATATTGTTTGGGAGTCTTATATTCATTAAATATCTGAAATAGTTATACATTACTTCTTCATTATTTTCTTTTAATGCATTTTCTAGTTCTTTATTATATTCATAATTGCCTTCTTTAATAAGATAGTCTATTAAAAATAATAATTTATTCATATTTACTCCTAATTGTAACTATAATTATTACAATAATACTACACTTTAGTTGTAATGTCAAGTATTACAACTAAATTTAAATTCATTTATTTAATTTTTTATTTGCATTAAGAAAATAAATATATTATAATTTTTTAATAATTTTAAGGATAATTTAATGAAGATTAGTTCAAGATTTACAATAGCGGTTCATACACTGCTTTGCATATTAGAGTTTAAAGATGAAAAAATAACATCAAATTTCATATCAGAAAGTGTTCAAGTGAATCCTGTTATTATAAGAAATATATTAATACAGCTTCAAAAAGCGGATATTATCACGGTAAAAAGAGGAACTGGAGGAATAAGTCTAAATAAAAAAACAGAAAATATTACATTGCTAGATATATTTAATGCTGTAGAAAGCCTAGATGAAGGAAAACTTTTCAGCTTTCATGAAAATCCAAATAAAAAATGTCCTGTTGGAAATAGAATTAATGATATACTTCAGCCAAAACTGGATAATGTTCAGCATGCTATGGAAAAAGAACTTAAAAAAACTACTTTAAAAGATATTTATAAAAGCTTACAAACTAAGTAATATGAAATTATAAATCATTTCAAACATACTAATATTTTACTTAAAAAATTATCAAAATTGATTTAGCAATTAATTGACATAATATATTTATTTAGTATAATCTATATTATGAATATTAATAAATATATTTTAATACATAAATTAGTTAATGCCTCTATACTTATGCTTTTCCCTATAGCAGCTTTTTATATTGTTGAACATAATAATATAAAAACTGGTATATACAGTGCTATTTTTATTATAATTAATGCCATAGAAATATTATTATTTGCCTCATTTATTATTGTATCTTTCAGATGTGAATGGGGTACCAGGAAGCAGCATGCTATTGTAAAAGCCTTAATTTCTTTTTTTATGTATATGGTAATTATTATATTAACTGTTATTGCTATTTTTTAATTAATAGGTTTTTTAATGCAGAAAATTTTAATGTGCATATATACTATTTTGGGGTATATCTTATACCCTTTTATATTTATATCATTTTTTATTATGATGATATTTAATAAGCCTATTAGAAAAGGTGCTTTATCAAGACTTGGCTTTATATATCCTAAAGAAAACAATAAAAATGCTGTCTGGATACATGCTGTAAGTGTAGGCGAAATAGTAGCTGTAAGGGAAATAGTATTTACTTTAATAGAAAGAGGATATAATGTTTATCTATCAACTACTACTGTAGGCGGATATGATATAGCAAAAAAGAATTATGGTGATAAAGTAGAGCTTTTTTATCTTACATTAGATTATCCTCATATGATTAATAAACTTATTAATCTAATATCTCCAGAATATGTTATGATAGCAGAGATAGAAATATGGCCTACTCTTATATATACTCTTTATAAAAAACTTATACCATTATATATGATTAATGGAAGAATAGGAAAAAAAGAATTAAAAGGATATAAAAATTTCAAATTCTTTTTTAAGCCATATTTCAATATGTACACAAAAATCTTGGCACAAAGTAATATAGATAAAGAAAATATGATTACTATAGGAATGCCTGAAGGACTTATAACAGTTACTGGAAATTTAAAATATGATATAACATATCATGCCGATGAAAAAAAGATAGATGAACTAGAAAACACTATACCTGTAAATAAATTCGTAATAACAGCTGGAAGCACACATGCAGGAGAAGAAGAATTAATATTAAAAGCAATAGATAAACTTAATCTAAAAGATAAAGTATATATTGTAATAGTTCCAAGAGATATAAAAAGAGGAGAAGATATACAAAAACTTGCTGTAAGATTAAATTACGATTTGCCTCTTTATACTGATTATGAAAAAAGTTCAGAAGATGGAATTATTATAAACACTATAGGAGAATTATTAAATTGGTATAAACTTTCTGACTTGGTTATAATGGGCGGCACATTTATGGGTACTATGGGCGGACACAATATATTAGAGGCAATTTATTTCAAAAAGGCGGTTATAGTTGGAAAGTACATGTACAACTTCATAGAAATTTACGAGTATATGAAAGAAGCTGTATTTACATGCGAGGATAAAGAAAAATTAGCTGATATCATACAAGAAGCATATGAGAATGAAGAGCTTAAAAATAATCTGGCAGAAAAAGCGTATAATTTACTTATACAAAATAACGGAGCTTCTAAAAAAACTCTCTCTATTATAGATAAATACCAAGGTATTGTATAATAAAAACTTATATTTGATATTGACTTTTATACAAAAATATTTATAATGCTCCTAGAGGTTATGAAATAAAATGAAATTTATTAAAAGAAACAATCAAATCAAATCAAATCAAATCAAATCAAATCAAATCAAATCAAATCAAATCAAATCAAATCAAATCAAATCAAATCAAATCAAATCAAATCAAATCAAATCAAATCAAATCAAATCAAATCAAATCAAATCAAATCAAATCAAATCAAATCAAATCAAATCAAATCAAATCAAATCAAATCAAATCAAATCAAATCAAATCAAATCAATATATTTAATATAATACAATCAATACTGTTTATACAATTTCATAATTATTTTATACCCAAACATTACTATTTATAGTTTGAAAAAAGGAGAAAAAATATGAAAAAGAACATTATACTAATCAGTTTGCTTATGATGACATCGGCATTAGCCTATTCACACTCTTTAGGCATAGGTCTTTATATTCCATTAGGAGGAAGTATTCCTAGTCTCTATCAAAGCGATAATCTAAATCCAACTTTATCATTAAGTCCAAAATCAGCATTTGAAGTTGGAGTTATATTTAATCCTAGAGTTAATTTTGAGATAGATGAATATAACAGGATATCTATAGGTGTAGATGTAGGTTGGTATAGAGATACATTTAAATTTCAAACTGATTCTCAAAACTTTACACATGAATTTGATACTGTTATGACAGGGATTAATTTTAAATGGAGTCCTTCTATATTTCTATTGGGCATAGGCGGCGGTGTTAAATTTCCTTTTACAGGTAAATATAAGGAAGGAAATAATAAGGTAGCATTAAGCGGAGGAAGTTTCTCAGCAAGATTTAATAATCCTGTTATACCTTATGTAAGACTTTATACAGGTATAGATTTATATCTTGTAAGTTTAGCATTATATGTTAATTTTGATATTCCAACTATGCAAATAAAAGATAACTTAGCTTCATTAGGCGAAGGATATAGTTACCCCGGAAAATTAGGTTCTGTTGATATAGGTGCTCAAATAGGGCTTCATTTCGATATATTTAATTTTGGAGAAAATAATTAATAGATTAAATTTTATTAAATAAATCACTATAATTGAAAAAAATTTTTGGGGGTATATTTTTATGTATCCCCTTTTTTAATACTTTCATTATAAAAAGATAAAGTTTAAAAAATTATAAATACCAATATACTGTACAATTATATATTTTATATTGACTTTTATATTAAAAGCTTTATACTAATACTAGGTTTATAAAAGTTTTATGGAATTAATTTAGGCAATATTAAAAAAGTCATTTATTTGTATTTTCAATTTATTAAATCACAATTTTTTAAAAGTAAATATTCTAAATTATTCTATCTCACACAATTTTATAGGTTTTGAGGAAAAATATGAAAAAAAGTATTATACTAATCACCATATTGATAATGACATCAACTATAGCATACTCCAACTCTTTAGGATTAGGACTTTATATTCCATTAGGAGGAAGTATTCCTAGCCTTTATCAAAATGATAATGCTAATCCAAATATAACATTATCTCCGCATAGTGCATTCGAGATAGGTGTTATATTTCAGCCTAGAGTTAGTTTTCAAGCAGATAAAAAAGGCATTCATCATATTTCTATAGGTTTAGATGTAGGCTGGTATAGAGATACATTCAAATTTCAATATGATTATCAAGATTTTACACATGAATTTGACAGTCTTATGACTGGAATTAATTTTGAATGGCGTCCTTTAATATTCCAAGTAGGTATAGGAGGAGGTGTTAAATTTCCTTTTACAGGTAAATATTGGATTGGAGACAACGATACAGCATTAAATGGAGGAAATGTTTCAGCAAGATTTAAAAATCCTCTAATACCATATATAAGACTTTATACAGGCATAAATTTGCTTGTTCTAAGTTTATCATTATATGCTAATTTCGATATAGCAAATATACAAATAAAAGATAATTTATCTTCATTAGGTGAAGGCTATAAATATCCAGGTAAGTTATTTTCTATTGATATAGGTGTTCAGTTTGGTATACATTTAGATATATTCCAATTTGGAAAAAATGAAAGAGAAGAACTTATATTTATATAATTAAATCTTTATCAAAAAAACATAAATACAGCTATATAGTATAATAAAATCATATATTTTTTATATTGACTTTTATATCAAAAACTTTATACTGATACTAGGTTTATAAAAGTTTTATGGAATTAATATATGCATATTTAAAAAGTAATTTATTTCTCTTTTTAATTTATTCATTTATTAACTCCCAATTTTTTTCAAAAAGAATTATTATAAATTATTACAACATTTTAATTTTTTAAGGAAAAAAAATGAAAAAAATTATTATACTAATTAGCTTACTTATGATGACATCTGTATTAGCCTACTCTCACTCTTTAGGTTTAGGTCTTTACATTCCATTGGGAGGAAGTATTCCTAGTCTATATCAAAATGATAATTTATATAAAACTTCATCATTAAGTCCAAAATCAGCATTTGAAATGGGAGTAATATTTCAGCCTAGAGTGAATTTTACAATAAGTTCAACAAGCTATAATTATATATCTTTAGGTTTGGATTTTGGCTGGTATAGAGATACCTTTCAATTTCAAACTAGCACAAAAAACTTTACACATCAATTTGACAGTATTATGACTGGAATTAATTTAGAATGGCGTCCTTTAATATTCCAAATAGGTGTAGGAGGCGGTGTTAAATTTCCTCTTTCTGGTGCATACTTGGAAAACAACAACGGTATAAAATTAAGCGGAGGAGACTTATACAGCAGATTTAATAATACGATTATACCTTATGTAAGACTTTATACAGGTATAAATTTGGTTGTTGTAAGTTTATCACTCTATGTTAATTTTGATATACCATATTATCAGATAAAAGATAACTTAGCATCATTAGGTGAAGGATATAAATATATCGGAAAATTAGCTTCTGTTGATATAGGTGCTCAAATAGGTTTACATTTAGATATATTCGAATTTGGAGAGAATGGAATATAACATATAATTTTACTATTTATTAGCGAAATCATAATAATTGAAAAAAATTTTATAGCATTTTGGTATATACACAAACAACTATAATTTGTCAAAAATTAATTTTATTAATAAAAAATATTTGCTTGGCTTCACTGTCGTGCCAAAGTTATTTTTAATGCTGTACACCAGTAAAGCGTCCTTTGGTAAAAACTTTTGAATAAACCAGTACAAAAAAGTTGACGATTCTATATAAAGTGTATCCAGCTGACAAATTTAAAAATTATAAAATAATAAATATTAAATTAACTGCGTAAAATTTGTATCCACTATCTCTTAATTCTATTTCTAATATCATAATAATCATTGTTTTTACCAAATTCTATAGTAGGTAAATGTAAACCAATCTGAACACCTAGATCAACTGAAGTTAATTCAATAGGATATCTATATCCTCCGCCTAATGAGGCTAAATTATCTTTTATTTGTATGGTTGGCAGATCAAAATTAGCATAGAATGATAAACTTACTAAAAAGAAATTTACACCAGTATAAAGTTTTATATAAGGTATAACTAGATTATTAAATCTTGATGATAAAGCCTTGTAATCTAATAATGTATAATTGTATCCTACAGAATATTTACCAGATAAAGTAAACTTAACACCACCTCCTATACCTATTTGGAATATTGAAGGCTTCCATTCAAGACTAAGTCCTGTAATAATACTATCAAATTCATGTGTAAAGTCTTGAAATTTAAAAGTATCTCTATACCAGCCGAAATCTACTCCTAATACTATATAATGTAATTTGTTTATCGTGAAATAAATTGATGGCTGAAATATAACTCCTACTTCAAATGCAGATTCTGCCTGTTCTGTTAAATAGTCTGATAAAATACCATTTTGATAAAAACTAGGACGGCTTCCCGCTAACGGAATATACAAACTCATTACAAAATTATGAGAATATGCTAATGCTGATGTCATTATAAATAGAGTGATTAGTATAATACTTTTTTTCATATTTTTCCCTTAAGACTAATAGAATTGAGTAATAATTTAAAATATTTATTTTTTAAGAAATTGAAAAGAAAAATAAATGTTCAGATATTGCATAAATTAATTCCATAAAATTTTTATAAACCTAGCCGTAATATAAAGTTTTTTAATATAAAAGTCAATATGAAAATATATAATTTGACTATACTATATAGTTGTATTTATTCATAGTTTTCGAAATTTCTCTCTTTTTTTATAATTAAAGTATATGAATATATAAAATATATACTGGAACAATTTTATTTTGTAAACTGATACACATTATACAGAATTATCAACTTTTTTGCCATAGACTGCTTTGGCGTCACAAAATAACTGGACATGACTGTGTGCTTCGCATAGCTAGTTATACAAAACTAAAATTTAAAAATTTATTTTTTAACCAACTATAGTTGTTTAGGTATATACTAAAATATTAATTACATTTATATTCAAGTAATAATTAGATAAATGTAATTAATAATAAAAAGAGACAGCTTTTTTAAAACTTAAAAAACCATCTCTTTATATATCATCATTTTAATTTAAATAATAAAATCAAGCAGCATCTTTTTTTACTTTATTTTGATAATACCAATCAACAAATACAGCAATAGCATTATCTCCAGAAACATTAGCAGCAGTACCGAATGAGTCCTGAGTTAGATATAATGCTATCATTAATCCTTGTAATTCTTCTCCAGTAATTCCAACCATATAAAGGAAAGGCAAAGCACTCATTATAGCACCGCCCGGAGCACCTGGAGCAGCTACCATAGCAATTCCTAACATAAGTATAAAAGGAAGTATTGAACTGTATGTAGGATTTTGTCCCAATATTAATATAACAGCAGTAGAACAGCATGTAATAGTTATCATAGAGCCTGCCAAGTGTATAGTAGCACAAAGAGGTATTACAAATTTTCTGATTTGTTCGGATACTCCGTTTTTCTCTGCTGCTATCAAACTAACAGGTATAGTAGCCGCACTGCTTTGAGTACCTATAGCTGTAAAGTAAGGAGGTATTTGATTTTTTATAAGCATTAAAGGAGATTTCTTTCCTATAATACCTGAAATTATAAATAAAGCAGTTATATAAAGCAAATGAAGAATAATAACAACAACAAATACTTTAGCAAATATCACTATAATATGCTGTATGCTTCCTGCATATGCTAAATTAGCAAATGTACCCAAAATATGAAGAGGGAGTATAGGAATAATGATATTTTTTAATATAGTTTGTATAACCTCTTCAGAATCTTTTACTATAGAAAATAATTCTGCCCCCTGTCCTTTAGGTCTTAATAAAGTAATTCCTATACCTAATATAAAAGCAAATATTACAGCTGATGTAACATCAAATAGAGGCTTCAAAGGTATAGTAAAATAACTTTCCAAACCAGATTCCAATTTTATATTGCTCAAAGTGGCTGAACCCAAAAGTGTAGGGAATAAATTTGAAGCTACAAAAAATGCTATACTTCCTGCTATCAATGTAGAAGCATATGATATAATAACTGTAATACCTATTAATTTAGGAGCTCCCTCCGTTAAATTAGCAATACCATAACCTATAAATGTTACTACCATCAAAGGTATAATAAAGTTTAAAAATAAACTGAATATAGCACTTATAGTCACAAATATTCTCACTATAGGTGCTGGAAGAAACATACCAACTAATATACCTAAAATTATACCTATAATAATTCTAGGTAAGAGACCTATTTTTTTCATCTGTTCTGCTCCGTATTTTTTTTTCTATACATAGTATTATATAAATTTTTTCTATGCATTCAATGTATACATGTAAAATTTAATTTTTTTTAATGTATAGATTATATATAAGATAGGTTTAATAATACATATTATACATATAATAAAACATATAATTTAATATTATAGGCACATAAAATAGTTTGACAAATTAATCTATTTTTGTATAATTTATACATAAAAATAAAATAGGAAATTAATAAAATGAAAATAGGTCATGGTTACGATTTGCATATACTTACTGAAAATCGTAAACTAATATTAGCAGGCATTGAAATACCATATGAATTAGGACTTAAAGGTCATTCTGATGCTGATGCAGTTATTCATGCGGTGATAGATTCTATATTTGGAGCATTAGCTATTGGAGACATAGGAAGTCATTTTCCTGATAATGATGAAAAATATAAAGATATATCTTCAGTCATTTTATTAAAAGAAACTGTTTCTATAATGAAAGAAAAAAACTATAATATTGGCAATATAGATATTACAATAATTTTGGAAAAACCAAAACTAAGAAATTATATAGATATAATGAGAGAAAACCTATCTAAATTACTATCAACTGATATAGAAAATATTTCAATAAAAGCAAAAACAAATGAAAAGATGGACTCTGTAGGAAGAGGAGAAGCCATTGCTGTTCATTGTGTATGTTTATTAGAAAAAATAAAGTTTTAGGAAAGATAATATATGGCTGCTGCAAAAATTAATAATAAATATTTACTAGACCTTGTTTCGAGAAGTTTTGCTTTAACTATACCTTTACTAGATAAAAATAAAAAAAATAAGGTAGAAGTTCAGTACTTACTTGCAAGAATAATAGATACTATAGAAGATTCAAGCCATACAGTACAGGATAAAGAAACATTAATAACTGGATTTATAAACATATTAAAATCAGAAAATACTGATAATTTGGAAAATTTTAAAAAGGTAGTTATAGATCATACTATCAATGAAAATGATAAAATATTAATAGAAAATATAGAAGTTGTATTAAAGGCATTTTTTGCTTTTAAACAGGAAATAAAAAACATGTCTGTATCCTATTTAAGAGAAATGGGATACGGAATGGTATATTATCAGGATCACACTATATCTACATTTGAAGATTTAGATGATTACTGTTATTATGTAGCAGGTACTGTAGGAGTTTATCTTACAGAGCTTGTAAAAATGCTTGATAATTTGGAACTAGACAGAGAAAAAGCAAAAAGTTTAGGAAGATTCCTACAAAAAGTAAATATTATAAAAGATGCAAAAATTGATTATAAAGAAAAAAGAGTGTTCTGGCCTTTAACATTATTTGATAATGAAAATCCAGCTCCATATTTTGAAGACGGTGCTTATATGGATAAATCTATGGAAATTTTAAGTCAAATGATAAAATCAGCTATGAATGAGTTTAAAAACTCTATAGAATACATAATGACTATAGAAAAAAAATCTTTAGGCTACAGGCATTTCTGCCTTCTTACAACACTTATGGGATATGAAACCATAAAACTTATGAAAAATAATTATAATATATTTATGGGCGAAACTATAAAAATACCTAGAAAAACTACTTTAGAAATAGCAGCCAAAGTAAAAGCTGATTTTTATACCAATAAAAAATTAGAAGATTTGATTGAAAAGGCATTTGCTAAAGAAACTGAAGAAAAAACTAAAGAAGAAGAATAATTATAAATCATCTCTTTATATACCCTCTTAAAATATATACATATTTTGTATATTGATATAAATGCCGATATATATTAAAATTATGTAAACTTAAAAAATTCTGGAGTTATGAGTAGTATGTTTAGACTTATTAGTATTGTATTGCTAATTTTTAGTATGGCAGCTGGTATATCATTTGCCCAAACTAATGAAAAAAATGTGTATGAAGGTGCACAGTATATAAGAAATGAAGAAGAAGCAAAAGCAGCTTATAGTTTAGCTTTGTATTATAAAGAAAGAGCATTAGCCTCTAAAACTGCAACAGCAGAAACCATTAAAGACTTGGAAAGTGCCAAAGTAATACTTTTAGAAGTTCTTAAATATGTTCAAAATAAAGATATATATATAACATTAGCAGAAACGCATGAAGCTTTGGGAGAATATTATCAAAGTTCAAAAATTTATGATAATTTAGTTTTGAATAATCCTGAAGATACAGAACTGTTAGTTAAAGCAGCTGAAAGAAATATTTTTGTAATAAACAATATAGATAAAGCAAGATACTATCTGCAGACTGCTTATGAAATAGATCAGTCAAATAATGATGCATTAATATTATTAGGTTTTACATACTATCAAAAAAGAGAATTTGAACAGGCTGTATATTATTTTAATAAAGTAAATGAAAATAACAGAGCAAGCAATAATTATATGCAGTATTATAATTTTTATTATGGTATGAGCGAATTTTATTTAAGCAAATTTAATAATGCTGTATCAAGATTAAATAAACTTCAAAATGTTCAGTTAGCTCCTAGTGATGAATACAGTGCTTCTTATGCGGTAGTAAAAAGCTATCAGGCATTAGAAAAATATAATAAAGCATATTCCAACAGCATGCTTATTGATGATGCTTTATTTTTAAGTGCATATTTAAGTTTTATGGCTGATAAATATAATAATGAATTATTTGATGAAATAGATCCTTCATACCCTAATACTCCTAAAATATTATCAATAATTATAGAAGCAGAAACTAATGGATACAGCAATGCTTTGAATATGATAGAAACTGATTTAGACAGAAGAGAAATAGATTTAGATATTATACAAACATATTATAAAATGATAAGTGAAACTGGAAGTATAGATGATAAAATAAAATCAGAAATGGATATAATATCATTCTATCTTATGATAAAAAATATAGATGCTTTACCTAAACATATAGACAATTTATTAAGCTATGATAAAAGCGGAAAATTTAATAACTTATATCTTCAAGCCGCATTGGAGTTTAAAAACCAAAATAATTATAAATCAGCTAAAGAAATGATAGAAAAATATTTATCTTTGGATAATAAAAATATAAAAGAAAATGAATTAGTATCATTGGTATTAACAGCAAGCGATATAGGAGAGGCTAACTTAGCAATAAGTGCTGCTGAAAAATATGAAAAAACACAATATTCATTTAGCTATTTAAAAGCATATGCCTCATTTATTAATAAAGACAATGAAAATACTATTAAATATTTAAATGAAGACTTTGAATATTTTTCTAATAACAAATCAAATACAAATGATTACAGGATAAATATTCCATATGTAACAGCATTAGCAGCAGAAAATAAAGATTCAGCATTACTATATGCTAATTACAAATATTCATTAGATACAAACTCAGCAGAAAATATAAACAGTCTGTCTTGGGCATTAACTGATTTAGGCGAGGATTTGGACAGAGCAATAAGTCTTTCAAAAAATGCTGTATCGTTAGAACCAAAATCTCCTCACTATATAGATACTTTGGGAGTAGCCTACTACAAAAAAGGAGATTATGATAATGCTTTAAGAACTTTATTAAAGGCATTATTATATATAGATGAAGGCTCTAAAGCTGAAATATACGCCCATATAGCAGATACTTATTACGCTAAAAATGATTATAAAAATGCTCTTAAATACTATAGAAAATCTATATCATCTTATGAAAAAGAATTTGATTATGATGAAAATAGAATAAAAGAGAAAATAAAAAGTTTAACTGAGAATAATTAAATAGGTTTTATCATATATAATTTTTAGAAAGAGGATTTACAAATAATGATAAATAAAAATACTATTTTTTTAATAATATTGATATTAGTTTCGTCGGTTACTTTATTTGCTCAAAATGAAAAAGATATAATGAAAGAGGCTTTTAACAGATTCTCAAAATCTCCTTTTACATCTATATATTCATCAGGAGGAGCATTTTACAGCGGAGATGATTTAGACCAAATGCCTATGCTTGTTAATTATTATAAAAACAGCAATAATAAATATATGAATGTTACAGACGGGCTTTTAGGAAGCCTTATATTTGATGCTGAAGTTAATAATAATAGTCTTACATTAGATTTACCTGAATCAGAAACTCCTTTAAAAAGAAATTTTGATGAGTTTGCCTTAGAAGCTCCTATCATGCGTTTTCCAAAAGTTTATGCTGATATACTAGATTATAAATTTATAGACTTATCAAAAAAAATAGTAAGCAGCAATATTACGCTCGGTAAAAATTGGCATACCTTACAAATAGGATATATAGACAGAGTAGATACAATAGTTTTTTCAGCAAGCTCATACAGAGTAAGAAGTTTTTCTACTGCTTTTATGGATAATGTTATTGATGTACAATTAGGCTCTTATACCACAGTTAATAATATACCCTACCCTCAGGAGTTTATTATGAAAAGCAAAACTGATAAAAGAGAGATAAGATACAATATTACAAATGTATCAGCAGGCGATAAGGCAAAACAAGATGCTAAAAAACTAGGCTGGTAATAAAATAATGTTTGATTATAATTCTGTACTTGAAAATATAAGCTCTGTTACAAGTATACAAATAACTGAAGAAAATAAAAATAAACTTTTGAAATATGCAAATCTTGTAATGGATTATAATAAAAATGTTAATATTACAGGGGCTAAAACTATAGAAGATTTTTTTAATGATCATATAGCAGACAGTCTTTTAGCATTAAATATATTTCAGGACTATGATAATATAATAGATATAGGAAGCGGAGGAGGACTTCCGTCTATACCGCTTGCTATTATCTATAATAATAAAAAGTTCACATTATGCGAATCCAAAAATAAAAAGTGCGAATTTTTAAGACTTGCAAAAAAAGAATTAGAATTAAACAATATAGAAATAAAATGTATCAATGCTTATGAGATAAAAGAAAAATATGATACGGTAACTTCAAGAGCTTTCTCTGATATATCTGCACTTATAAAAATTTTTAATAAACTAAAAAGAAATAAAAACTCCAATCTAATACTATATAAAGGCAAAATAGAAAAGATAGAAGAGGAACTCTCTAATATTCAAAAAAATAAATATAATATAGAAATAATAAAGTTACTAAAGAAAGAGAAAGAACGACATATATTAATTATCTCTTAATTTGTTTCGTTATTATCACCTTTAGCAGCAGTCTTCAAGTCTACCCCAAGCATAAATAAGAATATAAAACCAATAATAACTATAGGTACTATTCCCATCATATGATAAACAAGAGCATAAGGAGCAGCAACAGTTCTATCCACACCTATTAAAGAAAGACCAAATATAATAGCCCATTCAAAAGGTCCTATTCCAGAAGGGGCAGAAGGAACGGCAAAACCAAAACCTCCTACAGCAAATACAAATAATGCTATTATAGGAGAAGCCTTAATATCAAAAGCCATAAGAAGAAAACTTATGGTAAATATCTGACCTATAAGATAAATGATAGTATAGAAAAATATTAAAAATATATGTTTAGCATCATTCTTAAAACCTATACCATCTATAAAATTGCATGAAAATAATATAAGTTTATCTCCAATATTTTTTGGAAGTATACCAAATACTTTATGAAATACCTTATGAGCAAAATCACGTTTCCACACCAAAAATATTAATACCAAAAAACCAACTATAGATAAAACAAATAAAGCGATAGCTGCATATGTGACAGTTGAAGGAAGATTAGGGATAAATATAACAGAAAGACACAGTATAACTCCTCCTGTTATAACATCAAATAACCTTTCAGTAACAACTGATGCTATCAATGCAGATTTACTTACATCCTCTTTAACCCCCAATATATAAGCACGTACTACCTCTCCAAGTTTTGCAGGAAGTATATTATTTGCCATATATCCTATATACGTAGCCATAACAACAGTTCTTTTCTTTATAGGCTTCTTTAGAGGTATAAAACATTCCCATCTTAAGCCTCTTAATGCTATTATAACAACACTTAATATAAGAGAAATAACAAAATACAAAACATTAATATTTTTTACTACTTCTAATGATTCTTTTATATTAATGCCTCTAAAAGCAAAATATAGACATGCTATACTAATAACAATGCCTGCTATAACCTGTATAATAGTTTTATGTGTTTTATTCATTAAAAATATCCATTATCTAACAAAATTTTTCATAAGAGCAATGAAGTTATCAAAATCATTAAGCATATGTTTTGCAATATCTAAATTAAATTTAGGCAAATACTGAATTTTGTTTGCATTGCTTATTTCTACTTTTGTACCATTAGCACAGTCTTCAAGTATATTTTTTACTATAGTAGTTAAATCTATAACAGCATTATAAACACTAAGAATTATTTTATTTCCTTCAGCATCTATTTTATTAACCATAGTTTCTATTAAATCTCTATTTGCATTAGCCTTATTTTTTGATATAATCCAGCCTTTAAGACGCTTAAAATTTTCAGATTCTGGACTTAATGTAGTATCAAATTTTTGTATAACTTCCCTTGCATCATTTAATATATAAAAAGCATCTAGTCCTAATGAATTTCTATCTTTATGAACAAATTCAGCTCCCAAAAACATATCATTAAGCGGATCTTTATAATCTATATCAAACATCTCTATAATAAAAGTCTTTATATATTGAAGCGGCTCTACACAAGTAAATATAGGGCAGTCAAATTTTTCTAGCTGTTCATTTTTCTCTTCATTAACATTTGATAGTTTTAATATTTCTATACCGCTGAACATTTTATTACGCATTCCAGCTATTTTACTGCTCTTTATATCAGCAACTATACTGTCCATATCTTTTTTAAGATTATTAGTAAAGTCTGTAATATAGTTCACAAATATATTCACATTTGAAGGACTTACAGTGCATTTGTATGTAAAATCTTTAAGCAAATATACTATGATATCATGAAGAAGATTAGGAGTCTGCAAATATTTTACCCTTGCAAGAAAAGATTTAATATTTTTTTCAGGCATAGCAGGAACACCTAAATACTGCTGAAAAACATTTAAAGCAGATAAAAGCTCTTTTCTTATTACTATAGAACTAACAGCATAATCTAATTTTACTAAGTCATCAACTATCTGCATATTCGAACTAGGCTTAAACTGAGGATTAGAACTATAAGCACCATCTACAAATGAAGGACAGAAAGCTCTTAAAAATAAAAAGAAATCGAAATTTGAAAGCTGAGCAAAGTCTTTTAGAATATTAAAAGTCAAATTTATTTCTTTTCCGCTTTCACCGCTTATATATTTTTTAAACTGCACAAAATTATTTTTTACTTCATTGAATACTGAATTAGGATTATTTCCCTCCTGTATTTTAGCAAGCATATAATCTCTATTTAAAGTTGAATATATTTCTTTAATTTCGCTGCTGAAAGAGAACTCTATCAAATAATACGAAAACTGTTTGCCATCTTTTACTATAAACTCTTCTTTTAGAGGTGCAAGCAAAGGACCAATAACCTTATACATTTCAAATATAAATTTAGCACAAGTAACTGTAAGAGCTTTGGTTTTCAAATCTACAAAATCATATTTCTGCTTTGATATTCTGTCCGAATATTCTTCCATACGCATCTTTTCTACTAATTCGGGTGTTCTTATGTTAAATAAATTGTACTTAATATAATCAAAAAAATTCACTGTTACACTACCCCATTCATATTTTTCAATTTTTAGATATCATATAATATACTAAATTAACTAATATTTAAAGTTATTTTTACAAATTTTATTATTAAAAAACGCCTATTCTTTAATAGAATTTAAAGCATTTCTAGCCTCTTCATAATTATTATCTATTTCCAAAGACTTTTCAAAATTTTCTATAGCAAGTTTTTTATTTCCAGTAGCCGCATGTATCAAACCTATACTATAATATACTAATTTGTTATTCTTATCAACATCTAAAGCCTTTTCTAAATATCTTATTGCCATTTTATTACTATTTTTTTTCTTATAACAGGAAGATATATTGCATAACACATAAGGATTAAGTCCTTCATAATTGGCATTAACTTCATGAAAAAGAGAAAGAGCCTTATCATAATCCTCATTATGATGATATATGCATCCAAGCAAATTAATTATATCATTTGTAGGCTTAGCATCGTATGCAAAATTAGCATATTCTAAAGCTATATCATATTCTCTCCAAGCAAATGACTGAAAAGCTATATATGAGCATCTTTTATAATCTTTAGGTCTTATTTTTGTATTTCTTGATAACTCTAATGCCCTTTCCAAATAATATTTCCTATTTTCTGAATCCATAACAGCCATATATTCATATACAAAAGCATTTTCTTTACCAATTTCGATAAGTTTATGAAAATAACTCAAAGCAGCATCATATTGATTTTTTTTTCATATTTAAAAAAGCAGTCATATACAATGCTTCTGGATAATCTGGAGATTTTAATAAAATTGAGTTATAATACTCTTCAGCATCTTTAAGTCTAGCTTCTTTAAGAGCAATTCTAGCCAAAATAGATAAAATATACGGATCGTTAGGCTTTTTCTCTAAAATAGCGTTATACTTATTTAACTGCTTAGCATATTTACTAGCCATAAACAAACTCACTAAATTATTTTTATAATAATGTATATAATACAATAATTTATAATATATGTAAAACAATTATTAATCAATTATTCATAAAATTTTAACATCATATCCTTTCTATAATCGGCAAATTTATTATTTTCAATAGAACTTCTTAAATCTTTCATAAATCTCTGCATAAACCTAACATTATGTATGGTCATAAGCGTAGAAAACAGTATTTCATGTACCTTATCCAAATGATTAAGATATGCTTTAGAGAAATTACGGCAGGTATAACAATCGCATTTATCCTCAAGAGCTGTATCATCTGTTCTGTATTTGGAGTTTCTTATCCTAACAATACCATTCATAGTAAATGCTTCTCCATTTCTTGCATTTCTAGTAGGCATAACACAGTCAAACATATCTATACCTTCCATAACAGCGTTAAGTATATCACGAGGCTCACTAACCCCCATTAAATAACGCGGCTTATTTTTATCTGTATAAAGCATTACTTTAGAAAGTACATCATGCATTTTTTCAGGTGTTTCACCAACAGAAAGTCCACCTATTGAATAAAAAGGAAAATCCATATTTACTAAAGTTTCAGCACTCTCTTTTCTTAAATCATCAAACATACCGCCTTGTATAATTCCTCCAAGATACTGATATTCACTGTTTGGGGTGCTGTCATGATAGTCTTTACATTCTTTAGCCCATTTATGAGTTCTAAGCATTGCCTCTTTAGCATATTCATACGAAGCATCGTACTTTGAACATTCATCAAGACACATTATAAAGTCTGCTCCTATAATATGTTCTGCTTCCATCACACTTCTAGGGGTGAAAAGATATTTAGAGCCGTCAATATGAGAGCTGAACTCAACACCGTCATTATTAATATTTCTTAATTTAGCAAGCGAAAATACCTGAAACCCGCCAGAGTCTGTAAGCATAGCCCCTTTCCAAGCCATAAATTTTTTTACGCCGCCAAATTTCTTTAATACCTCAAGTCCGGGCTTTAATACCAAATGATATGTGTTAGCAAGTATTATTTTACTTTCTGTTTCTTCTATCATAAGAGGAGTTAAAGCTTTAACAGTAGCTTTTGTACCTACAGGCATAAAAACTGGCGTATCTATTTCTATACCGTTTATTTCAATTTTTCCTAATCTAGCAGAAGTTTCAGAACTCGTTTTTAATACATTAAAAGAAAATGACATACTATACCTTTATTTCAAATATTTAAATGTTATTTTATACGAAAATAAATAAATATCAAATTTTATTATATAAAAAATGGAGCTTATAAAGCCTCCAAATAAATATATACAACAAAAATATTATCTTAATTGTCTTTTAGAAATATGTTCTATTTTTTAGACACTTAAATCGTATACACATATAGACGAAATTAACTATATATGTAAAAATAGTTTATTATAAATATATATAAAAGAAGCTGTTTTAGGTTTATCAATTTATTTTACAAAATATTTTTCTTTATAAATTATAAACTATATTATATTATTTTTATCACATTTATATAATTATAAAACATTCCTCATACATGTAATACAATTATATCATATACTAAATATAATAAAAGAGCTCTGCATCCCATAAAATATGCAAAGCTCTTGTAATCTTTATTTTTATAATTTATTTATCTACTACCGTCTGGAAGCTGGAATACATTTACTGCTGCCATTAATTCCTCAGACTGAGCAAACAATAATTCAGCAGAAGCAGTTGCCTCTTCTACTAAAGCAGCATTTTTCTGTGTTGTAGAATCCATTTCATTGACAGCAATCTTTATCTGATCTATTCCATTTTGCTGCTCAACTGCACTCTGACTTATACCTTCCATAATTTTTGAAGCATCTTCTATTTTATTTTGTATATCTATAAATATTTCCTGTGATTCTCTTGCTGTACCTGTTGCTTTATCTATTTTTTCATAAACATTTTCTATCAAATCTGTAATGCTTTTTACTGAAGTTTGAGTAGTTTGAGCCAAGTTTCTTACTTCGCTAGCAACAACAGCAAAACCTTTACCCTGTTCTCCAGCACGTGCCGCCTCTACTGAAGCATTAAGGGCCAATATATTAGTTTGAAATGCTATATCTTCAATAATTTTTGTAATATCTTTAATTTTAGAACTAGCCTCATGAACTTCTTCTATATTTGAAGTTGTTTCTGCAATAATATCTCCTGCATTCTCTACAGAAGTTTTTGATTCTAATATCATCTTACTTCCATTTATAGATTTATCGGCAGAATCCTTGATAGTTGATGAAATTTCAGCCATAGATGCAGATGTTTCTTCAATGCTTGCAGCCTGACTTTCAGTTCTATGAGCCAAATCAGTATTTTGTTCTGATAATTCTTTAGCAGCCATAGTTATATTATTAGCAGACTCTACAACTACTCTTATAGTCTCTACAAGTTTTATTCTCATAGCTACAAATGCATTAGATAACTCTCCAAGTTCATCTTTACGTTTTATTTTTTGTTTTGTAGTTCTCAAATCACCTTCTGCTATCTCTTTAGCTAAACCTACTAATATATTTAAAGGTGCTGTTATTGAACGTATAAATGCTGAAATAAAGAGTGATATAACTACTATAGCAATAATAGAGATAATTATCATCATTTGCATAAGAACTCTATTGGCCTCATATATTTCCATTTCAGTCATTGATACTCCCAATACCCAAGGCTGAGATTTCAATGTGGTATATGAACCTACCCTTTTGGATCCATCAAATTCATAACTTAGTATGCCGTTATTTTTATTAAAAGCATCTCTATAGACAGTTGGGGCAGCTCCATTAATATTTTTCAGATCACTATGTATTTTTATAATTAAATTTTTATCTATAGCAAACATATTTCCTGTTTTGCCTATTACAAGTTTTTCTATATGAGTTTTATTCAAAGTAGACCAATCTAATATTATATATAAATAACCAATAATCTGATTATTATTATTCATCACTTTTTCAAGCAGAATCAAAGACCAACCGCCTGTTGTCAAAGAACGTGTAATATTTTCACCAAACACTCCTTTACTGCTTGAATTTATTTTTGTTCTTAAATCAGGGTGTATATCAAACATATTCTGTCCTACTAAATCCTGATTATCTGAATCTATTAATACAAGTCCATTACTATCAGATAAGCCTATATTAATAGCATATTCATTTAATGATTTGAATTTCTTGAGATTATTTAAAGCAATAGCTTTTAAATCATCAGTACGAACTTCTAAATATCTTATTAATTCTTCTGATGTTCCATATATACTGGCAATAGTAAGCTGATCATTAAACCAAGTATCAATCAATGAAGCATAACCTAATACTGTATTATTAAATCCGCTGTATGTAGCATTCTTTATACTATCAGATGCCTTAATTTCTGTTATTACAATTAACACTATAATAAAAACAGTAACCATAGAAATAATAATAAGCGGCATCTTAAATTTTAGACTTTGGAACTTTCTCATATATAATATTCTCCAGAATTAATAAAATATTTTTACATAATAAAATTATAATTATTTTTTTAAAAAAGTGTTATAGTTTTTTACAATAATAATTCAGTATAATAATACATTATAAATAAATATCATTGAAATATA
>NZ_JQIU01000008.1:1426560-1431523 GCF_002379365.1 Brachyspira sp. G79
CTGCCTATGGAGGCTGCTTCTGAAGAATATACAGTAATATTGCTTAATATATTTTATTTGTAGAATAAATATTAATGTTATATCCTATCTTAGAATTACCCATTTTTAGTATCACCTTATTTAAAGATATACTATTTAAACTTTTTATTATAAAGTCTATATCATTAGTATCAGTTATAGATATTAACTTTCCACTATAAGATATATCTATTTTTGATACACTTTCAGGATAGCACCTTATACCATTAATAGGTAGCTTATACCATAAAACTGCTATTATTATGATAAATAATGGAATAAAACCAAAAGCTTTTTCTAATTTATTTTTCATTATTATTACTTTTATATATCGGAAAAGAAGTATAACATATAAAAAATTATTTATCAAATAAAAATAAAAAAAATATATATAATTACTTAATCTAATATTAAAAAAATAATAAATTGATAACTCTTTTTTTTACATAAAAAAACGATAAATAACTAGATATATTTTAGAATATATAATACTATTTAAGCGATATTTTATTAGTGAGGCTTTGTATATGAAAAAAAGACATTCTATAAGATTTAAAATGCCATTAACTATAAGCATAATAACAACTATACTTCTAATCATTACAATAATTATATTGTCTTACAGATCATATGTAGGTATTACTAAATCAACATATGACGGATATCATAATACTTTAGGCGGATATAAAAATATGCTTGATACTTGGTTTGAAGAAAATAATACCTTAGTAAGAACATATTCTATTACACCTGCCGTTATCAACTACTTGTATGGAAATAAAACAGCTGAAGAAAGTACAGCATTAATAAGCACTCTTCAGCAGTTTGAAAAAATAAATAAATATTCTGTAGATATAGGAATAACTGATATAGACGGAATAATACTTCAAAACTCAAAAAGCGTAAATTTGGGAAGAAATATAAAAGAATTGAGACCAGGTATTTGGGATAATTTGGTAAAAAATAATTACGATGTAGCCTACGGAACTAAAATAATAAAATCATCTACTGGAAATGAAATGACTTTTGCCATTATGGCTGGAGTAAAAACTAACGGAATATTTGCAGGAACTATATACATGCTTCTTAATTGGGACGCTTTACTATCAAAACTTCAAGAGCTTCAATTATCTGAAAGTGGAAGATTGATGGCTATAAACAATGAAAGAAATATAATGCTTGATACCAGAAATCAGATAAATACACTTGCAAATGAAAGCTATAATGAAATACTAAACTCTGAACTGTTGGAAGGAACTATTCAGTATATTTCTGATTCTAACGGAGAAAAAAGAACTGCTGTGTACACTAAAATGGATACTATGCCTTGGACTCTATCTATGGCCGCAGACAACAGAATAATATATGCTGAAAATATACGTATGATAAGAATAGCTGTAATAGTATGTATATTATCAATTATATTTATAAACCTTTTCTCTGTATCATACATTACTAAAACTATGAGTCCTTTGGATAAACTGATGAAAAAAGCAAATAAAATCTCTGAAGGAAATATAGAAATAAATAAAAATGAAGTTTTAAGAAAAGATGAATTCGGAGAACTGGAAAAAGCATTTAATATAATGAGTGAAAAACTTGCAAATGTTGTAAGCGATGTTAATGAAGCCTCTAATGAAATAGTTTTAGCTTCTCAGAGAATGATGGAAAGCAGTGTTGAACTATCTGGCAGAACAGAATCTCAGGCTTCAAGTCTGGAAGAGACTGCTTCAAGTTTAGAGGAAATAGTTTCCACAATAAAAGCTTCAGCAGACAATTCAGTATCTGGAAAAAATATGATGTCAGAATCTATGAACTATATTGAAGGGGCTGCTAATATAATAGCTCAAACAACTTCAAATATAGAAGATGTTCACAAAGCAAGCGATAAAATAAAAGACATAACTAAAATCATCGAAGATATAGCATTTCAAACCAACATATTGGCCCTTAATGCTTCAGTAGAGGCAGCACGTGCAGGAGAACAGGGTAAAGGTTTTGCTGTTGTTGCTAGCGAAGTAAGAAACTTAGCTCAGACTACTCAAAGTTCTGTTAAAGATATTACTGCTCTTGTTGATAATACTGCAGAAAAAATAGATACGGCAACAAAAACAGCAAGAGAATCTCAGGAATTATTTGTGCATCTTCAGGAAAAAGTATCAGGAACTTCTGAATTAATGCAGAATATAAGCACTACTTCATTAGAGCAAGAGGCTGGAGTTTCACAAATAAGCATAGCTATTAATAACATAGAAAGTGCTACTACACAGAATGCTTCATTAGCTGAAGAGTCAAGCGAACTTTCAAAAAAATTATTTGATAAAGCTAAATTTTTAGAAGGAAGCATTAAGTTTTTTAATATTTCGAAATAAGAAACAATATATATTAAATAAATAGATTTTTAAGTTATGAAAAAAATTAATATTTATCAATTATATTCTTTGGTAGTATTTTATAAAAAATATAAGATTCCCGAGACTAATCTTATATTAGGCAGGCTGCTTAATTAAAAAAATATAATTTAAAAATATATTCACTGCAAAAATATTTTAATAATTATTTTGTAATTAAATATAGTTTATAACGAGCTTCATTTTTTATTGACCAATGTAAATTAGATATAAATAGATATATTTCTGATTTGATTCTTAAAATAACTGAATCTCGAAATACTAAATAAATGCCTTATATAACAAGTAAAACATCTATATAATAATCATACTCTATAATTTAATATAAAATAATAATTAAAAAATATGTTTTTAAATCAATTTAATAAAACATAAGCGATAAAATAATGGAGTACTACTTATGAAAAAAATAATGTTAATACTATTATATTTTACTTTTTTAATATCATGTTCAAATACAAAAACAAATGATAGTCTTTTAATAAATATAGGACCTGAACCTAAAACTTTAGACCCTACATACACAGAAACATATGACGGTTCTGCATATATAGCTCATACCTTTGAAGGCTTAACCTCAAGAGACAAAGATGATAAATTAATTCCCGCAGCTGCTGAAAGTTGGGATATAAGCGATGATTATTTAACATATACTTTTCATTTAAGAACAAATGCTAAATGGCATGACGGAGTGCCAGTGACAGCAAATGATTTTGTATATGCTTGGAGAAGAGCGGTTGATCCTAAAGCAGCAAGTTCTGTAAGCTATCAGCTAAACCCTATAAAAAATGCAGCAAAAATAATTAACAGCGAACTTCCTATAGAAGAATTGGGAGTAAAAGCATTAGATGATTATACTTTAGAAGTTACATTAGAAAGTCCTACCGCATACTTTTTGGACTTACTTGCAATTACAATATACAGTCCTCTTAGAGAAGATATTATAAACGAATATGGAGATTCTTGGACTCAAAAAAAATATATAGGCAACGGACCTTACTATGTAAGCGAACATATTAATAATGATAAATTAGTAATGATAAAAAGTACAAATTATTGGAACAGTGAAAATATCACCGCAGAAAAACTTACATTTGCACTTTTAGATAATCCTAATACTATAATATCTTCTATAGAAAACGGTACTTTGATGTTTGGAAGCAATCCTCCTCTTCAGGATATACCTAAATTGACAGAAGAAGGATATATTGATTATGTTCCTTTGCTTGCAATTTATTTTTTATCTGTTAATACTACAAATGAAGTGCTAAAAGATAAAAGAGTAAGAAATGCACTTTCTCTTTCAATAGACAGAAACTATATAATAAAAAACGTTACTAAGGGAGCAGAAACTCCTGCTGCTGCTTTAGTTCCTCCTCCAGTATATGATATAGAAGGCTCTTTCAGAGAAAATGGAGGAGATTATTTCAGCACAAAAGAAGAGGATTATGCTAAAAATATAGAAGAGGCAAAAAGACTGCTTGCTGAAGCTGGATACCCTGAGGGAAAAAATTTTCCTGTTATAGAGTTTACTGTTGAATCAGAAAGTTCAAAAAATATATTTGAAGCTGTGCAGCAAATGTGGAAAGAAAATTTGAATATAGATACTATAGTTAATCAGCTTGAATGGGGAGTATTTATGCAGACTACTAGAGGAGATAAAAATTTCCAAATAGCACGTTCTGGCTGGATGGGAGATTATAATGACCCTATGACTTTTCTCGATACTTTCTTAAGCTATAGTCCGCAAAATACAGGAAGTTATTATAATAAAGAATATGAAGAGCTTATAAAATCTGCACTTACTAACGGAGATAAAGTTTCAAGAATGCAGACTCTTCATAAGGCAGAAGATGTATTAATGGATGATATGCCTTTCATACCTTTGTATTTCTACAGCAGAGTTATACTCGTAAGACCAGAATTAAAAGGTGTTATGATTAGTGCTGTTATACCTCCAAGATTTTTTTATGCTTATATAGAAAAATAAATAAAAAATTAAAATAGGGCTTATAATAATTATTATTAAGCCCTATTTTTTTATTATTAAACAATACATATTAAAAAATTATTCAGTAATTACTAATTTTAAAAAATAGTTTTACCACAAGTATATTATAAGCATTCTATTAAATTAAAATAATATTGAAAAAATAATAATACATGATATGTTTATAATATATTTCTATTAATGGGGGTAATAGTTATGAAAAAAACAATCATAATATTAATAAGCATATTTTTATTATTATCATGCGGCGGAAACAGTGGGACATCTACTAATCTTTATTCTAAATCCTCTTATGATACTGCAGCAAGTATTACCGAAGAAGAAATATCTGATGAAAGAGAAGATATTAATACAAGTGAAAATATTGAGAGAAAATTAATTATAACCGCTAATATAACAATTAATTCAAAAGATGTTGAAAAAACATATAAAAGCGTAGAAGAAAAAATAAAAGAATATAAAGGATATTTTGATAATGTAGAATCCTCAAAAAAACAGATATTACCTTACAATAAGAATACCT
>NZ_JQIU01000008.1:1432061-1438102 GCF_002379365.1 Brachyspira sp. G79
TTAACACTTTAACATATGAAATAGAATCTATGAAAGGAACATTAGAAAATCTTAATTCATCTGTAAACTATTCTAAAGTAACTTTAAATATTTCAGACAGAGAAGCTATAAAGTCTGGAAATAATAATCTTTATAATAAATACATAAATTTAATATCATTTTTAAAAGCATTTTTCTCTTCAATAGGATTCTTTTTAATTGGTTTTGTAGCCGTTTCAATACCTATAGTACTAATAGCAGCATTATTCTACTATATATGCTTTGGAAAAATAGGTTTAATAAGAAAATTATACAAAAAAATTAAATAAATTATAATACTTACACCTAGTATATCAAAAAAAATCGTTTTTTTATCAAATTTCAGAAATTTTTGGGAACTTTTAAATATAGTCTTCGTCTAATAAAGCATAAGAAAAACAAAAAATAACAAAAATAAAATTAAGGAGAAAACGTATGAAAAAAGGCGTCATCATTTTTACAGCATTAGCAATTATGCTTCTTGCTTCTTTGTCTTTATTTGCTCAGTATGGAAGAGGTTACGGCAGAGGCGGATACGGAAGAGGAAATTATTGCGGTTATAATTCAGGCTATGGCAGATATAATAATCCTGATTACAGATACAATAATGGATACAGAGGATATTATAACGGCTGTTATTATTACAATGCACAATAAAAAATAAAATAAAAATTTTTATAAATAAAAAAGGAGAAAAACATGACAAACAAAATTAACAAAAAAGCAATTATATTAATATCAATAGCAATTATGATTTTTGGTTCAGTATCTTTATTTGCTCAATACGGCAGAGGTTATGGCAGAGGATACGGTGCTGGTTATGGTGCAGGCTATGGCAGATGCGGTGCTGGATATGGCAGAGGATATTATGGTGCTGGATATGGCGGATGCGGATATGCTGCTGGATACGGAAGAGGTTATTACGGATATTATAACAATCAGCTTACTCAAGAACAAATTGATCAAATAAGAACTATACAGGATAAATATTACCCTCAAATGGATACTTTAAGAAGAGAAATATATAACCAAACACAAAATATTAATACTGAAATGAGAAAAGATGCTCCAGATCAAAATGCTATCAATACTGCAATAGATGCAAGAAGCAAAGCATCTGCTGATTTACAAAAATTGAGAACTCAATGCTTTTTAGAAATAGACAAAGTATACCAAAATAAATAATTTTTTAATCGCTCAACTTTAATATCCCGTGTAATAATAAAATTATTATGCGGGAGATTTTATTTTTTTAGTTTTGTTTGTTTTAAATTATAAAGTATATAAGGAGATTAAAAACTATGAAAATATTGAACATATTATTTGTATTTTTAAGTGCTGCAAGTCTATCTTTTTCACAATATTATTACAGCCCAGCACCTAGAGTTGGAAATGTAAAGCCTTATGTACCTCCAAGAGCAAAATCTGCAATACCTCTTTATCCGTATAAAAATGATCTAACAACTCCAAGATTTGCTAATCCCGGATATACTAAAAGTTACTATAGAAACGGAAGATTTCATTATTTTGGAAGCGGATATATGAGCTACAGAGACAGACAAAAACTAGAAGCTATAAATGGAAGATATTCCCCAAGATACAGAATGCTTGAAAATCAAATGAAAATAAATAATTCTACAATTAAGGCACAAATAAATCAGAAAAATCCTAATAATAATGCTGTAAATAGTGCTGTTAATGATAATTTCAGAATACAGATGGAAATGCAGATGATTAGGACTTTAAGAGAACTTGATATAAACAGGCATTTTAAATAAAATTAATTTACTAAAAATTATTAATAGTAATCTCTGTAGTATTTTTTATAATCTTCTTCTTTGCCTGCATTTTTATCGTCATCAAAGTCATCGTAATTATCATAGAAGAAGTCAAACATACTATTAATAAATTTATTGCTTATATCCAAATCTCCCAAATGTATGTATAAAGGATTTTCTGATATTACTCTGCCATTAAACTTTCTTAAATAATAACTTTGAGGATCTTTTAAATATATAAATAAATATCCTCCTATAATATCCAAATCTTTTATCTCTTTCCAAAGTACATATATATAACTTTTTACTAATAAATTATTATAATATATTCCATTATCATCTAATATAAAACTAGGAATCTTAAAGATAATACTTTTTATCAAAATTATAGAGAGTATAACAACCCCAAAAATAAAAAAGCATACTACAAATA
The DNA here is from genome assembly GCF_002379365.1 of Brachyspira sp. G79. Lineage (GTDB taxonomy): Bacteria > Spirochaetota > Brachyspiria > Brachyspirales > Brachyspiraceae > Brachyspira. The sequence continues at coordinate 1,434,291 of NZ_JQIU01000008.1, forward strand.
TAATAGCAGCTCTCATTTAACTGTCAGCTTTTGTAAATAATACACTTATAAGAAGAATAGCAATTATTAATCCTATCATCATTATAGCAAAATACCTAATATTATTAATATAAACTTTAACAGAAAATTTACTGTTTGCAAATAATTTATTAATATCTTTCATAATCAAATAACCCCAGTGCTTTTTTCAAAATAAAATGTAATCATAGCTATAACAGTATCTTTCTTCATTTTTAATTCCGACATATAAAAAACAATAGGTTCATCAGGATTTTTTCTATTTCTTGATAAGCTACTTTCTTCTTTTAAGTATAAATAAATAAATGTTTTTGAAAAATATATCTCTCTAATATCAGTCCATTTTACAAATATATTTTTATTTTTTAATAGAATATTATACATTATTCCATTTTCATCTAAAATAATTATGGGCTTTCCTGATTTTAGTAACTGAATAATAAATACCAAAAAACATATTAAAAAAAATAATAAACTGACAGTAAATAATATTTTCTTGTAAAAACTTGAATGTAGAAAAGCTAATATTGAAATTACAATAAAAATAAAAGAAAATAATAATAATAAAACTAATTTTCTTTTGCTATTATATATTTCAATTTTTGGTAAATCCTTATCCATTTTTACTGCCTCTTTTAATTAGTATTATAATATATATACTGAAAATTTTTAAGTTTGTCAATTTTTTTGTTGTTCTTTTTTCTGCCACAAAAAGAAACTTATATCCTTGATAACCTCGGATACACTTCGCGAAAGTACAAGTAAAAAAATAATACTAAATAGTACTACTTTTATTTCACATGTAAAATAAATTATTAAATTCAGCATAAAATATAGTATTCAGCTGCTGACACCCACCATACCTAACGGTACTTCCTTAGATCGCAGACGTACTTCGTCGGCAGCTATGACTGCTCTCCTATGAAATACCAAAGTCACTTACTACAGTCACAAAAAAGTTGGGGGCGGCACGACTGTATGTCACCACAAATACTAAATTTAAAAATTTTTTTTGACAAACTATATTTGTTTAGGTATAGATAGATATATTTATTATTAATATCCATGATTATGATACTTTTATATATTAAAAAATGATATGAATTTGTTATAAAAAATAGTGCTATAATATATAGTTTAATAAATATTTTAAATATATTTTTTATGCAAAAATATAAAAATATATCACATAGCACGCATTATAAATATTGCACCAACTACTGTAAAAGTTTTTTATGAACCATAAAAATTGAACGTAGAAACATTTCATAAAATAATTTCTATTTTTAGCAAAATATTATCTTGAAGACTTGAGAAATATAGAAAAAACAGATTATAGGGATATATTATTTATATTACCAGATCATAATTCTATAATTATTGAAGATATTATAAAATATATTCAAAATATAGCATTAAGATATAATTTTTATATAAGATTTTATAAAAATATAGAAAATATATCCATTAATAAACTAATTCAAAAAATGAAAAAAATGGAGTGATATAAGAAGTATTATAAGTCTATTTAATATCCAGATGAAGTTACTAAAAATTTTTTAGTACCAACTGTATTTTTTAATATGATGCAGCAGGAGCACGAACTTAATATAGATGTTAATGATTATTTAGGCGGAAAATGGGTATAGAACATATTTATAGTAACGGTTGGATTAAGCCTGCTTTTATTACATATAAATATTTTGATCAGCCTTAACAGGAAAGATTTAATGGAGTAAAAACTGTGTGTGAAAAATTAAATTTATAATGCAAGTTATTTAAAACAGAATATATTACTATAAAAAATTAATATTTATCTACAAAAAAATTTTTGAAAGATTTTGATATAGATTCTATATTCTATTTTTGTGATCAAATGTCTATAGAAGGAATGAAGGGTATAAAAGAATTAGGCTACAAAATAGGAAACGATATAGATATTATAGGTGGTAACAATTTAGAAATATAAAATTTCGTAGATTTAACTTCTATGAATCAGAAACTATACGAAAAATTATTATACTCAGCAGAATATATATTAAAAAGGTTTAATGAAAAATCGACATTAATAAGTTATTTTCCAGAAGTTATCATTAGAAAAAGCTCTATTAAAATAAATTAAATATAATTAAGTTTTCCGTAAGTAATTTTTTTATGCAGACTAATAGCCTCAGAATCAGTAAGATGAGCTACATAATCTTTAACAAGTTCTTCATCGCTTTTATAAGGAATATCTGCTTTTTTAAATAAATTATCTTCTTCTATTCTTTCTTTATGTTTTAACAAATATTCAAATATAGTAGATATAATTCTATTAACTCTCTCTACATCTTCAAGTATAGCCTTACTTTCATAAACAGTTTTAAACATAAAAGCTCTTAAATCATTAATAGCCTTTAAAACTTTCTCATCAATATCTATCTCCATCTTCTCCATACTCGCTTCTATTACACCCATAATCATAGTATCTGCCCTCTCACCGTATGTAGTACCTAATACTTTAACAATATCCTTTGGTAAATCATTATATTTAAGAAGTCCGTATCTTATAGCATCATCAACATCATGATTGGCATATGCTATAGTGTCTGATATCCTTACAATCATTCCCTCATTAGTAGAAGGTCCTGAAGAGTCAGCGATAAGTTTTCCATTTTTTCCTTTTGTATGTTTTATAATTCCATCTCTTACTTCAAAACTTAAATTAAGCCCCTTGCCTTTTTCTAAATGTTCAACTACTCTTAAAGAATGTGAAGAATGATGAAACCCTTTAAAATATTTTGATATAGCCTTCTCTCCAGCATGTCCAAATGGAGAATGACCTAAATCATGACCAAATGCAATAGCCTCTGTTAAATCTTCATTAAGTCTTAATGCCCTTGCTATGCTTCTTGCTATTTGCATAACTTCAAGTGTATGCGTAAGCCTAGTTCTAAAATCGCCTACTGAAAGCATTATAACCTGTGCTTTATCTTTAAGACGCCTAAAATATTCACTGTGTACTATTCTATCTCTGTCTTGCATATAAATTGTTCTTATATCATCCTTTTCTCTTGGATATACTGTTCCTTTGCTTTCAGATGAAAATGATGCGGCTTTAGATAAAAAAGATTTTTCTCTAGTTTCTATATCAAGTCTTATTGTTCTCAAAATATTTTCCTTAAAAAAGAGTATTCTAAATAATTATGTTAATAATAAATCAATTAATAAAAAAAAACAATAATATAAAAAATCAATTAAATAAATAAGCCAAATAATGTTCTTTATTTATATTGTCTTTTAAATCATCTAAAGGAATAAATATTTTTTCATAACCATTATCAGACATAACTATAATACCCATATCCGTTATAAAAAATATTAAATTATCATTATTAAAATCATTATAGTTTTTTAAAATATCATCAGAATTATTTACTAAGTCGTTAAAATAAGAACTTATTAATTTTTGATTATTCAAATCATAAATAAGAGAAATATTATTAATTGTAAGTTTTTTATCTTCTTCTACTTGAGTAATTCTTTTATATATACAAATAGTTTTCTCATCTAAATATAATATATTAAATGCATATAAATCTTTAAGTCTAAGAAAATACTTTTTTAGTTCATAAGTAGAAAATTGTTTTAAAAATGAACTAACTTCATCTGAAAGTCTTCTTTTTCTTTTTTAAAATTTGAAATCTTCTGAAAAATTATATTCGCCATTAATATCTAAAGTTTATTTTTCTTTATTATCTATAAATGGATAATAGAAATTAAATAAATGATTAAGAATTGTTACAGTTAATCCC
>NZ_JQIU01000008.1:1438661-1471250 GCF_002379365.1 Brachyspira sp. G79
ATAAATACCAAAAAATTAGAATTATTTATAAATATTTTGCCCATATACAAATAATGAATGCCCTCATCGATATTTTCAAATCTACTACAGTAAATATATATATTATTAATATTGTCTTTAAGTATAGTAAAAGTTATATCTTTTATATAAAAATAAGGAGTGTATTTATTTTTCATTAAGTATTTAAAAATAATAACTAAAATAATAAGAAAAATAATCAAAACAAAATATTCACTATGCAAAACACTATATAATAAATTTGTCATTCATACCTCCCAATAATTTTTTATAATAATAAAAAATTATATGTACCATTTAGGACTTTCAGTTAAATTTGTATTTATAAACATATCTTTTGTGTAAGCATCTTCTCTCACTTTCCAAGCATCTAAATTCTGATTAAAACTAACAGCATTCTTAAACATACCGCACATATTTTGTACATTGCTTATATCCCATTTATACAAAGGCATATTGAAACTACTAGCTCCATAAAACATATAACTCATATCAAAAACTTTAGAAACATTCCAATCATTAATATTTATATTGAAATTTTTTACATTATGAAACATAGATTTCATTGTTACAACATTAGAAGTATCCCATTTATCTATACCTGAAAAATCAGACCTTACATTGTAATCCTCATATTCACTGTAAGAACCCTCAAAACATGCAAAATTAGGCTTATCAAAAAGCATAGACATATCAGTTATTAAAGAAGTATCAATATCGCCCAAATATATATTACTGTTTTCTATCAAACTTCTTAATTCAATTTTATTGTTTGGTTTATATTTACTCATAACTTATTTATTAATTTTGATTATCTGAAACATTTTCATTATTTTCTTCTGAAGAATTACTTTCTATATTTGTACTATCTTCTGATGTACTTTCCTCTTTATTATTAGAAACTTCTTCTGCATTATCACTTTCTTCTTCACTATCACTATTTTCTTTAGATATAAAATGCTCATCTCTTTTAAATACATATATCTCTTTAAATCGCATCTCTTGTTTAAGTAAAATCTCTTTTTCTTTAACAAGTTCAAGCATAGCTAAAAAGAATGTAACAAGCTGCCTCTTTGTAACTCCGTCTTTAAATAATACTATAAACGGGAAAAAAGCTGTTTCTGATAATTTTATTCTTATCATATCAATAGCATTATCTATATGGAAATTAGACATTCCAGATAGAACTGCCAAATCTGTTTCAGGTACAAACTGAACCTTTGTAAAAGCATATACCAAATCATAAAGCGTAACATCTTTCCAAGCAACTTCATTATCATCTAAAGAATTAATATTATTAAAAAATTTTACTCTCTCTGTATCTTTACGTTCAAATATAGAATCCGAAGCCTCCTGAAGCCTGTCAAGCTCTTCAGAAACCATTTTATATCTCTGAAACTCAAGCATTTGTTCTACTATTTCAAATTTTAATCTGTCTGTAAACTTATCATCATCTATATCATGCGGTAAAAGCATTTTTGATTTATATAGATGAAATTCAGAAGCTGCTACCAAAAAATCTCCTGTAGAATCAAGATTTAATGCTGCCTGAGCTTTTAAATACTCAATAAATTGATCTATAATTTCCAAAATAGAAACTTCATATATATTTTTTTCACTTCTTTTAAGCATATCAAAAAGTATAGATAGAGGTCCTTCATAATCTATACTTGATAATGAAACAGTAAACTCCTTATAATCAGGTTTATTATTTTCTGCTTCTTTATTATTCAATACATCAGCATTATTTTCTTTATTGCTGTTTTCTTTATTTTCTTGATTTGTTTCGTTTATATTCTTTTCCATAATGTTTTATACTATATTATAAATATATAAAAATTCAAGTATATAAGTTTTTATTATATTGACAATAAATAAAATTCTAATATTATTTTATTAATAAAATCACTAAAATAAGGGGTAACTAAAATGAAAAAAATAAATATAGGTTTTATAGGAGCTGGAAATATAGCAGAAACTATGGCAAAAACTATATCTAAAATAAAAGAAGTAGAATCATATGCTGTAAGTGCAAGAGATTTAAAAAGAAGCAAAGCATTTGCCAAAAAATACGGATTTAAAAAGTTTTACAGCTCTTATGAAGAGATGTTAAAAGATGAAAAAATTGATTTAGTTTATATAGCAACACCACATTCGCATCATTATGAACATATAAAACTATGCTTAAACAATAATAAAAATGTAATATGTGAAAAAGCATTTACTGTTAATGCCAAACAAGCAAGAGAAGTATTAATACTAGCAAAAAAGAAAAAACTTTTACTTGCAGAGGCTATATGGACAAGATATATGCCTAGCAGACAAATAATAAATGACACTATAAAAAGCGGTATTATAGGAAAAGTAAGTTCATTAACTGCCAACTTAGGGTATGTTATAAATAAAGTTCCTAGATTAATAGAACCAGAATTAGCAGGAGGAGCTTTACTTGATGTAGGTATTTATACTATCAATTTTGCTTTGATGGTATTTGGTAATAAAATAAGTAAAATAGATTCCTGCTGTGTAAAGACTAAAAAAGGTGTAGATGAACAAAACTCTATTACATTAACCTTTGAAGATGGAAAAATGGCTGTATTAAACTCTACAATGTCTGCATTAACCAACAGAGAAGGAGTTATAAATGGAGATAAAGGCTATATGGTGATAAAAAATATTAATAACCCAGAAAGTATAACAGTTTATTCTCTTGACAGAAAAGTTTTAAAAACTATTAAAGTTCCAAAACAAATAACAGGCTATGAATATCAAATACTTTCATGCGTTGATGCAATTAATAATGGTAAACTAGAATGCAAAGAAATGCCTCATGAGGATATTTTGAGAGTGATGAATATAATGGATACTTTAAGAAGAAGTTGGAAAATAAAATACCCTTTTGAAAAATAAAAAGATAAATTTATTAATAAAAGAATATTAATTCCAATATTAATAAAATCATATAAACATAAAAAAGCCATGCATGAATATGATTCATACATGGCTATTTATTTTTTAATAACTTTTAGTTATTTGTTTGAGCTGCTTCTGTATCAGTAGCTGTGTTAGCTTCTTCTGTAGCAGTATTGTTTTGCTGCTGATTTCTCAATATCATAGCTTCATCATAAGTAATGTATTCCATATTAGGATCATAAGTACCAGCTCTTTCTTCTCCGTTCATACTAGGTATAGTTAATACTTGACCAGGTAATATTAAGTCTGGGTTATTAGGATCTCTTAATATATTTCTATTAGCCTGATATAATCTGTACCATTGTATAGGATCATTATATATGAAAGAGTATCCAGCTATTCTCCATAAAGCATCAGTTAAAGGAGTTCTTTGTACAACTGTATAATACATAGGAAGTACAGTAACTTTACCTTCAGTATTAACAGTTTGACCAGTAGTTGCATCGATTATCTGACCTCTCTCACCATCGCCGTCTCCTTCTACTAAATCGCCGTCAATAGGTCTTTTTGGTCCCATTTCATATATAGCGTTCATAGAATTATTAGCTTCTTCAAGTTTTTGTCTTGCTAAAGTATTATCATTATTAGCTAATGCATCTTCAGCATCCTTAATAACTTGGGAAAGATTTTGATCTTCTTCGCTATCTGGTATTATATAACCTTGATCAACAAGCTCTTGATATCTTGCTTTAATTTCATCTAACTGTCTTTGATTTTCTTCTCTTGCTATAGTGTTATCACGTTCATTAATTAAATCGTCCATAGCTTTAGAAGCTTCTAATGCTTTTTCACTTGCAGCAGCAGGATCAGTTTCAACCATATTATTAGCATCAGCTAAAAGAGCAGATATATTTTGATCAACTTCATTTCCTCTGGTTATAGTATTGTCATTAACAAGACTGTCGTATTTTTCTTGAGCATTGGCAATATCTTGCTTAGCCTTAGCAATTGCATCTGCCTGTTCTTTAGCAAGTGCTTCCTGTTCTGCTTTTTGTCTAGCTTCTTCTTCAGCTTTTTTCTTAGCTTCAGCTTCTGCCTTAGCTTTTGCTTCAGCCTCTGCTTTTGCCTTAGCCTCAGCAGCAGCTTTTGCTTTAGCTTCTTCAGCTTTTCTCTTAGCTTCAGCTTCTGCCTTAGCTTTTGCTTCAGCAGCAGCTTTTGCTTTGGCCTCTGCTTCTGCTTTTGCTTTAGCAGCAGCGGCAGCTCTTTCAGCAGCAGCTTTAGCATCTGCTTCTGCTTTAGTTATTCCAGCAAGAGCAGCAGCAACATTTTGCTGTACGCTTGCAAAATTATCAGATTTTAAAGCCTCATCAGCTTGAGCCAAAGCACCAGATACAGTTTTATCATTATTATCACCTGCTTTTATACTTTTACCCAAAGCAGCATTATATTTAGCTCTTGCATCGGCTATAGTTTTTGAAGCAGTATCTCTTTCTCTGCCTAAATAACCTTCTTTAACAGTATTAGCTGAAGATAAAGCATTACTGTAAGAGTTTAAAACAGTTGTAAAAGTATTTGAAGCAGCGATAAACTCTTCATCAGTTTGAGCAGTAGCATCAGGAGCTGGAATACTTCCTACGCTGGCATTTCCTTCTTCAAAATATTTAACAGCTTCTTCATAAGTTGTTTTAAATTGATTATCACTAGAAGCACCCATTTGATTTATTTCAGTAATAGCTTTATCAGCATCACTTCTAGTCTTACTTATTCTAACATTCATAAGTCTATAGAATAATGCCATAGTAGCTTTATCTATACTAACAGAAGCTTCCTGAGATTTATCATAAGACTGCTGATATTGTCCTTCATTTTGAAGTGTATCAGCCTCTTCTGTAATTCTTGCAGCATCTTCATAAGTTTGTGCTGGCAAAACAGACCATGTAAAAGATAATAAAGCTATAGTAGCTATTATTTTTTTTATTCTCATCATTTACTCCTTATATATTAATTCTGTTCCTGTTCAAAGGCTTCAACTTCCTGCATCATTTTTTCTAATTGTGCTAAGCGTTCTTTTACTGTTCTTAAAGCCTCATCACTTTTATCGAATTGCTCTTTAGTTTTATTATATAAATCAGTATATGCTACTTTAGCTTGATAAAGTTTATCTACCATTGTTCTATAATCTTTAGTTTCAGCAGTGTACATTGCATTAGCTTCCTGATATAAAGTATCAGCATTATTAAACTCATCAGCATACATTACACCAGCTTTAATGTTAATAGCATTGGTAGCACTTTCATCTGTTTGTTTCTTCAAAATTTCAGAATATGGTGGCAAGCCTTTATCCAAAACTAAATTATAATTAGTTTCAGCAGTTAATAAAAGCTCTTTAGCTTTTTCTGCCTCATCTTTATTTTCTTCTTTCATGATAATATCAGCTTCTGCATAACCTTTTTCTGCTATATCAAAATCTTCTGGGGCAAATGTTTTTATCTCAGAATATTTGTTTACCACTGTATCTCTTAGAGCGGTTACCCTTTCGTATTCTTTTACTGGTAAGCCGCCGCATGAAATAAGCATAAAAGCTATTAAGGTGATAAAACCAACTTGTACCTTTAACTTCATAATTAGATTAATCCTCCCAATCTTTATTTTATAAAATATATCTTATGGCTTATAGAAATATAAACCATAATTATTAAAATAAGAAAAATATATTATTACAAAAAATATAATTATGTTAACACATATTATTATTAACGGTATAAAAGTCAATAGCTTTCATAGTTTTTTAATAGTTTTATACGATGATTAGACTTTAGTTAAAAGAAAATTTAGTTAATTTTGACATTTGTAATTTATATTTTAATAAGATATGTATATCAGAAAATAACTTTACTTTTATAATTGACTGCTTTACTAGAAACAGAATGATAATAAAAACATATTAATCATATAACATATTACTCTTTTATTTTTTTTAAAACAAAAAAGGAGACTAAAAAAGCCTCCTTAAAATATTAAGACATTAATTATTATTTATTAGACAAATATTTATGTATTCCAGAAGCAGCTCTTTTGCCGTCACCAATAGCGAGAATAACTGTTGCAGCTCCTCTTGCAGCGTCTCCTCCTGCAAATACACCTTCCATAGAAGTAGCACCAGTCTCTTCATCAATAACATAAGTACCTTTTTTAGTAGTTTGTAATTCTGGTACTTTTCTAGCTATAAGAGGGTTAGGAGTAGTTCCTATAGCAATAATAACTGCATCAACTTCTATATCTTCTGTCTGACCTTCAACAGCAACAGGTTTTCTTCTGCCGTCAGCATCAGGCTCACCAAGCTCCATTACTTGTGTTCTTATAGCTGTAACATTATCATTTTCATCTGCCAGAATTTCCAAAGGAGCTCTTAAAAATCTAAAATCCACTCCCTCTTCCATAGCATGATGTACTTCCTCTACTCTTGCTGGAAGTTCTTTTTGAGTTCTTCTATAAACTATATATACTTTTTCAGCACCTAATCTTACAGCAGTTCTGCAAGCGTCCATAGCCACGTTACCGCCGCCTAATACAGCAACTTTTTTATGTCTTATAACAGGAGTGTCTACTTCTGGGAATTTATAAGCACCCATTAAGTTAACACGTGTTAAATATTCATTAGCAGAATATACTCCGCAGAAATTTTCACCAGGTATATTTAAGAAAGCAGGAAGCCCTGCACCTGTTCCCAAAAATATAGCATCATATTCTTTTCTTAATTCATTAAAATCTAAAGACACACCTGCAACTTCATTTATTTTAAAATTAACCCCATCTTTTTTAAGGTTTTCTACTTCATGAGCCACCAATTCTTTTGGTAAACGAAACTCTGGAATACCATACATCAATACTCCGCCTATTGTATGTAAGGCTTCTAATACAGTTACATCATATCCTAGTTTAATTAAGTCTCCCGCACAAGCTAATCCTGCAGGACCAGCACCCACAATACATACTTTTTTACCATTTTTTTCTACTTTCAAATCTTCATGCTGAGCATGTTTTCTCTCATAGTCAGCAACAAACATTTCCAATTTACCTATAGCTACAGGTTCAAATTTTTTACCTACAACACATCTTTCTTCACATTGAGTTTCCTGAGGACATACTCTTCCGCAGGCTGCTGGTAAAGCATTTGTTTCTTTAATTTTTTTAGCAGCTTCTAAAAATTTTTTTTCAGCAACAAGTCCTATAAACTCAGGTATCTTTACTTTAGCAGGACAACCTTCCATACAATGAGGTACTTTGCAGTCTAAACATCTCAAAGCCTCTGTATAAGCCTGTTCTTCAGTATATCCTGTAGGAACTTCTTTAAAGTCCTTTCTTCTCTCTTCAGGACTTCTAGTAGGCATTTCTTGTCTAGGTATTTCACCTAATTTTGATCTTGGGGGCATATATCTCTCCTATTTAGGTTTTTTAACATCAATTTAGTTTTAAATTATTATACTACAATTTTAAATATAATCAATGGTAATTTTTTTATTTTTACTAAACTATTATTGCAAAAATAAAGTACAATTAGAAATGCTCTATTGACTAGAATAATTTTTTATAATATAATCATACAATTATAAATTTAATATATCATTTCTTGGAGGAAAATTATGGCAAGAGTATGTGAAATATGCGGCAAAGGCAAACAAAATGGTCATAGTGTGAGCCACTCTAATATAAAAACTAAACGTTCTTTTAATGCTAACTTGCAAAACATTAGAATAGAAGTTAATGGTGCAACAAAAAAAGCATTAGTATGCACTAAGTGTCTTAAAGGCAACAAAGTAGCTAAAGCTAAATAAAATCAATATAAATATATAAAAACAATGAACGTAGATATAGGTAAATTCGCTGGTTTCTGTGATGGTGTAAAATATGCAGTTGAAAATACTTTTTCTCAGGCTGCTAAAAATAATAATGATGATATATATATTGACGGACATTTAATACATAATCCTCAGACTCTTGATATGCTTGAAAACATAGGTGTAAAAACATATGAAGATGATGAGGATATGTCTGTTTTAAATAATAAAACCGTTATAGTAAGAGCTCATGGTATATCTCCTAAAAGACGCGAAGCTCTATCTAGCCATGCAAAAAAAATAGTTAATCTTACTTGCAAATATGTTGCTAAAATTCAAAGTCTTGTAAAAAAACATAGTTCTCTCGGATACAGAATTATAGTAATAGGAAATCCTAAACACCCTGAAATAATTGGGGTATGCGGATATGCCGATGATGTATATGTTGTATATAAAGATGAAGATTTAAATAATTTACCTAACGATGCAAAAAAAACTCTTATAGCAGCTCAAACAACTCTGCAGAAGTCTGTATTCGATAAATATGTAAATAAAATAAAAGAAAAATACCCTAATACAGAAATTATAATCAAAAATACTATATGCGAAGCTACAGAACAAAGACAAAATGAAGTATTAGAAATAGCTAAAAGAAATGATGCTGTACTTGTTATAGGCGGGTCTGAAAGCTCGAATACTAGAAATTTATATAATATAGCATCGTCTATAAAGCCTGCATTTTATGTTGAGTACAAAGAAGATTTAGAAAAAATAGATTTATCAAAATACAAAAATATTGGTATAATGGCTGGAGCTTCTACTCCAGACTGGCTCATAGAAGATGTAGCTCAGACTATAAAAGATAAATATGCCAGTTCTTTTACAAGATTTGTTTCTAGAATATTTGATTTTCTAAATTACGGATATATATTCTTTTCTGTAGGTGCTTTTTTAATGTCATATGCTATATATGATATATTATCACAGCCATTTCAGTATAGAATAGGCATAATAATAGCTGCTTATTATCTATATATGAGTTTGGGAAACGGATATAGCAATTATACAATAAAAATAAGTGATAAAAGAAGATATTTATTCTATCAAAAAAATAAATTCTTTTTTATGACACTTATAACTGTAAGTGCATTGTCAATGTTTTATTTTGCCTACAAAGTAGATATCGGCATACTAATGCTTACAATACTTTCAAGCCTTTTAGGTATAGGATATAATATAAGTTTTGAAAACAAATCAAGATTTGAAACATCCATATTTTTTAAACTATTTAAAAAACTTATACCATTTAAAGCCATAGTAATATCAGTTGCTGTTACAATACTTTTGAATGGCTCTATATTTATAATGCATAGAAATATAATAAAAGAAAAACCTTTTTTATATATATTTTCTACAAGCATAGTATTTTTATTTATGTTTATAAGACAGGCATTAATAGAAATAAAATTCTCTCAAAGTGATAAAATAGCAGGTGCTGTAACTTTAACTACATATATAGATTCAAGTAAATTAGCTATTATAACTAGAATAATACCAATTGTACTTATATTATTTATGATTATTAGTATTCTTATAGGAAAGTTTCCATTGGAATTGAATAAATTAAAATATTTTATACCGATTATATACAGCAGCATTATATCTTTTATTGTAATGAAGAAGAAGATTATAACAAGCAGACATTTATTTTCTATATTAATAGATTCTCCGCTTTATGTATTATTTTTAGCGGCATTAATCAACATTTAATTTATAGAGTCAACAAAAACCAAAAACAGAAAAATTAATAAAGTATATATCTATTAATTAATACCGCCTAAAAATTTAATCTTTTTTATTTAATTCTTTTTTAAGAAAAGTGAAGATGATGATGAACCAGCTAAATGATGTCTTCTCAAATCTATAAGTTCAAATATTGTAGCAGAAGATAAACTTTCTCTTAGAGCTTTAGGTGATTTTAGAAGTTTAATAATCTCTTCATTAACCATCCATTCCTCATCATAAACATTGCTTATAGAATCTCTAGGAGCATATATCATATTGCTTCTAGCAAGTACTATGAATCTATTATTTTCATCATAATAACCCAATTCTCCGATAAAATAAGCATGAGGCATAGCTAAATTAACATATCTGTCACCATATATATAGTTAACTTCTATTTCTTTATGTATCTCTCCGTTAGTGATATCGTATCCAAATACATGGAATATTCTTACCGATATTCTTTTATCTTTTAAAGAATGATAAGCTATATCGCTGTCAGATATATCCCAATAGAAGAAACACCATTCAGGATCACGCATCATAAGAACCAATTTTGTTTCATTATATCTGTCTGGAAGTTCTCTAACTATATCAACTTCATCAGGTATATACTCTTCTTTTTTTTCCTCTTCTTCATCTAACGCTTCTATTTCTTCATCTTCTTCAATTTTTTTCTTTGAAACTGATTTTTTAGTAGATGAAGTTTTTTTACTATTAGCAGTTAAAGATGTTTTTTTAGCAGAAGCAGATTTAACCGCAGCTTTTTTAGCAGAAACTGATGTTTTTTCTTCTTCATCAGTTTTTTTAGCATTTGCAGTTTTTTTAGCGGCAGTAGAAGATGCTTTCTTTTTAGCGGTATCTTCAGCTGCTTTTTCTGTTTTTTTAGTAGCCATTAAATATCTCCATAAATTTATATTTTCAAGACAATTATAGAACAAATACTTTTATTGTCAATAAGCAAGATAAACTTTTTTACTTTTTTGATTTTACTAGATTTATATTATTACGATAATAAAAAATAAAAAATTATTAAAAATTTGGAGCAAAAGTGAAAATAAAATTTATTTCAGCAATATTTTTATGCATTGCATTGTCAGCATTTTCTCAAACAGATCTCAATATACCAATAACACCAAGCAAAGATCAAGAGTTAGATAAAGCGGCAGGATATTCAAGAACATTATCCAGTTTTGATGGAAGTATTAATGCCTATGCAAGATTAAAAGCATATATAAACCTTTTAGATTCTAAGGGAATGCAGGCATTAAAATCTCACCCATCATACCCAAAACTAGGTGATATTTATATGTATGGTGCTATATATTTAGAAAAAGAGTTTAAAGAAGATAAAATAATAGAACTTTATAAAAAAGCTTTAGAGTTAAGAGCAGATCCTAATTCTAATTATAAACTTGCTCTTAAGTATAAAACTAAATATGATAATGCTGTAAAAAAGAATGATCTTGAAAAAGAAATGGAATATGGGAAAAAAGTATATGAATATCTAAATACATATTTAATATTATCTGGAAATAAATCTCAAAAATATAAAGAAATACTAGAATATTTTAGCATTTATAAATAAAATAAATAAAAAAAATTGTTTTAGGTATTGACATTTTTTATGCTTATGCTATAATACTTAAACATTAAGCAACAATCCGAGATAGCTCAGTCGGTAGAGCAGGTGACTGTTAATCACCGGGTCGCAGGTTCGAGCCCTGTTCTCGGAGCATTTTTAAGCCTCCTAAATAGGAGGCTTTTTTATATCATCTATATTTATCTCTTCTTAACATACTTCTTAATAAATCTGCTTATTATCATTATAAATCCCATAATAGCAGAAAGTCCAAAACCTATCATACCTATAACTGAAGTACCATGAAATAAAGGCGGCATCTTGCTTGTTATAATCAAAGCACTAGCCATTATTAAGGAGGCTAAAACTATAGAGTAGCTAAGTCTATCAGCCAAACCATCTAATGTAGTTGATAATGATTCCAAGTTTTTATGCTCAAGCTGAATTTTCATACTGCCTTTTTTCATCACTGAAACTAAATCACTGAAATCAGCAGGTAATTGCTTTAATATATGAGAATAATCAGTTATTAATTTTTTTAATTGTTTTAATATATTATCAGGTTTTATCTGTTCTTTAACATATCTGAAAGCAAAAGGCTTTATATGTTCTATTAATTTTACATCTTTATCTAAATTCCTTGCAACTCCCTCAAGAACTATTAAAGATTTTATTAAAAGCATAATATTGCTTGGAAGAGTTAATCTAAACTCTCTTATTATTTCTATAAGTTCATTAAACACATCTTCTATATTAATATTATCCAAAGACATATCAATGTATTTATTAACCAAAACAAATATTGCCATATTAAAATCATCTATATTTTTTATATCGCTATGATAACATAAATCTAGTATTGCTTTTGATAATGCCAAATAATCAGCCGAACTTATACTCATAATCAAAGATGAAAATGCTTCTTTCGAATTTGGAGGAATAAATCCTATCATTCCAAAATCCAAAAAACATAATACATTATTCTCTAAAGCCATCAAATTACCAGGGTGAGGGTCTGCATGAAAAAATCCAAGCATGAATATCTGCTCTAATACAGCATCAATACCAATAGAAACAAGTTTTTTTCTGTCATACCTATCATCATCTGGTGATATATCTGATATTTTTATTCCGTCTATATATTCCATAGTAAGTATGCTTTTTGTACTGTATTCTTCATATATCTTAGCTATTTTTATGTTTTTATTATCTTTAAAATATCTTGCAAACTTAAGAGTATTATTTTTTTCAAAATTAAAATCTAGTTCCTGCAAAAGCTGAGCTTTAAAAGCTGCTATTAGTTTCTGAGGCTGCATTAAAGCAAACTCTTCATTATATTTTTCTATAATATTTGAAAGCCATATAATAACCTCTATATCCATAAGTATATTATCTTCTATATTCGGTCTTTTTACCTTAATAGCAACTTTTTCTCCTGTTTTTAGCACAGCAGTATGTACCTGAGAAATAGATGCACTTGCTTTAGGCTTCATGTCAAATGAGGCAAATACTTCATCTATTTTTTTACCTAATTCTGTTTCTATTATATTAATAGCATCATTTTCATCAAAAGGTTTTACATGATTTTGAAGTTTGCTAAGCTCATCTGTAATATCTTTTGGAAGTATGTCATTTCTGTTTGATAGTATCTGACCAAGTTTTACAAAAGTAGTTCCCAAATCTTCGCAGGCCATTCTTATACGCTCGCCCCTGCTGTAATTACGTAAATCAATACCTTTATATTTTATATTGATTTTATCTATTGGATTTTTTATTATTTTTAATATTGGAGTTATGGCTATAATATCTCTGAAGCCGTAAGCCATTATTATAGAAATTATCTCTCTTGCTCTATTTATAGATTTTATATTATTCATTTTCATTTCCTATTTTTATATAAAAAAATGCACTATTAAAAATATATAAATATTTTAATAATGCATTATTCTTTAATTACTGCTCAATATTTACTCTTGATTATTCTTACTTAAAGATGCTTTTATTTCATCAAGCTCTTTTTTCATAGATTCATATTCTTCTTTTTTTACATATCCCATTTTATCTATAACTTGTTTAACTCTCTCATCTATAAATTGTGTAACTTCTTCTTTTGTTTCAGAAGCCTTATTTACCATGTCTTTAACAAACTTTTCTCCCTCTTCAGCACTTATATTTTTGTCTTTAACAAACTCACGTGCTGCATCCTCTAATTTTTCCTTTCCCTTAAGCATCATACCTATGCCTGCATAAAATCCTGATTTGATATCATCTGATATACTCATTGTTATCTCCTTTTAATATATTTATTTTTTATTAATAATAAATTATTTACTTTAAAATAAAAAAAGTCAACAGAAAAAAATACATATTTATAAAATATAAACCAATTATATATAGTAAAATACATTTAATAAAACCATTTAAAAAATTTTATCAACAGCATCAAAGTAACAAGCCATAAAATCTCCTTCTCCATTCTCAAAGTCTTTAACCATAGAAGAAACCTTTTTATTGAGCTCTTTTATCATAATATAAGCTATTTCCTGTGCCTTACTCTCTGTAATATCGTTGTTATTTTCTCTAATATGCTTTATAACTTTATTGATATCTACTCTTTTATATACACCATCGCTATCCACTTTTTTAACTCCTATTATTAAATATAACCGCCCTTTCTTAAGGTACTTTTTAAAACATCTATATCGCTTGTAATATCCATAATATCGTCTTTTTGTATATTTTCCGAAACCTTTTTTAAATACTCTATAACTGCTGAAACTGAATCTTTAATATCATGTATTATATTACCATTTACTGTTTTTGAATATGATAAATCTATATATGAATTAATAAGTTTTAATATTGTAGGTATATTATATTCAAGCATTTTATCCAATTCTCTTCTTGATATACTTTTATCTTCAGAATTTTTTGCCTTATCTATAACACTCATAAACAAACTATTTAATTGTCTTATATTAGATGCAAACTCATAATCAGTTATTGATTTTAGGCATTCATTAATTGAACTATAATACTGAAGTGCTTTAGATATTAATTCATCTTCTGTATTATAATTATCTTTTTCAGTATTTTTTTCTATATCATCATCAACATAGCTGTACTGAGCTTCAACAGCATTATCGAATCTATTTGCATAAACTTCACTCTCTTTATCTGAATTTAATTCATTACTGTAAGAGTATTTATAATCATTATTTGAATTATCTGAATATTCATCTGTAAAATAACTGCTGTTATATTTCATATTAAATGCATCATCGCTCATAAATATAAATCTAAGTAAATCTACAACACATAGCAAATAAGGAATACCAGTAAAAAAGAACAAAACATATAAAACCCCTCGCTTATACTGTCCTAAATAAAATTTCTGTATTCCTATACCGCCCAAAAACAAAGACAAGGCAGAACATATTATAGCTTTAAATCTTGTTTTCATTTATATAAAAATCCTATTTAATTAATATTTACAATTATATAATATATTAAAGTATTTTTTTAACAAGTAATTTTTGTTTAATGCTTGTTAATAAATATGTTTTATTATAGTATATACACTAAATTTATAATAAGCGAATAGTAAAAAATGAAAAAAAAGTTAGAATTACAAAGTACAACATTATGGGATTATCCATCTCAGCAATATTTAAAAAGCGAAGAAGAAAAGCATAAACACTATATAGGAGCCACTCCTTCATATATAATATGGAATCTTCTAAACAGATACACCAAAGAAAAAGACCTAGTAGTAGACCCAATGGCTGGAAGCGGAACAACTATTGATGTAGCCCGTGAATTAAACAGACGTGCTTTAGGATATGATATAAACCCAAAAGCATTACAAAGAAAGGATATTTTTAAAGCTGATGCTAGAAAAATACCTATAGAAGATGAAAAAGCTGATTTTGTATTTATAGATCCACCATACAGTACACATATAAATTATTCCGATGAAAAAAACTGTATAGGAAAATTAACTGCAAAAGAAAATGAATACTATGAGGCTATGGAAAAAGTTATAGGTGAAATATTTAGAATAATGAGAAAAGATAGATACATGGCTTTATATGTTTCCGATTCCTATGAAAAAGGATTTCCTTTTATGCCTATAGGATTTAAATTATTTGAAATTATGAGTAGATACTTTATGCCTATAGATATAGTGTCTGTTGTACGACATAATAAAACTTTAAATAAGGGCAATTATCATATAGCAGCTATAGAAAATAATTTTTATTTAAGAGGTTTTAATTATCTTTTTATAATGTATAAAAAAGGAAATAAAACTATAGATAATAATGGCAAAGTTCATTTAAGGAATTTATAATTTTTTTGTATTAATATAATTCTTACAAACTATTTTTATTTAATAAATACCTAAACAATTATAATTTCTAAACTTTTTTATGTATATGATGCCAATACTATATTTTAATAGATTTATATTAGATATATGCAAAAAATTATTGCATATATCTAATACATTAAAAAATTAATCTATAATATCTTTTAAATCCTTTATAATAGTATCTATATTCGATAACTGAATTATAGAATAATTTTTAAGTTTATTTGCTATACATAAAAGTTTCTTAGTTTTCTCAATATGATCATAACTAAAAAGTACAGCAATAGGTACATTCAAAGTTTTTGCTATTTTATTGAGATTTGTTATCGATATATTTCTTTTTCCAACTTCAACACTCTGTAAATATTTTGATGATATTCCAGATACTTCTGCTATTTCTGATATAGTTTTCATTTGAGATTTTCTTATAGCACGTATATTCTTACCAACAGATGATATTAACTCTTCATCATCAATAGATCTTTCATTATTTTTATCATCTTCTATTTTGCTATCGCTGACGATATTATTGTAGAAAGGTTTTTTCAAATTAGTAGTAAGCATTAATCAAACCTCCGCACCATTTTTATATTTATCAAACATTCCATCTTCTCTGAAACTATAATAAGAATTAGCGGCAATTATAATATGATCCAGCATTTTTATATCAACCATTTTAAATGCTTTATACAGTACATTCGTTATATTAATATCCTCTTTAGAAGGCTTTGCTATACCTGATGGGTGATTATGAGATACTATTACATAACTTGCCCCTAAAGATAATGATTTTTCCACTAAATCTCTAGGATATATGGTAGCTGAATCTATAGTACCTCTAAAAATATGTTCTATTGATATAAATTTTTTATTTAAATCTAAACAAACAATAGAAAAAGTTTCAAATTTTAATTTTCCTAATTTTATTATCAAATAATTTACCAAATCTCTTTTTTTAAAATCAGGAGTATTAGCTTTTAAACTGCTTAATAAATAGTATTCCAAAATAGAAGGTATACTCTTTATAAGTTTTATCTTTTTATCATTAAGCCCCTTTACTTTCAAAAGCTCCTTATCTGAAGCATTAACTATATTATATAAATTATAAAAGCTATAATATAACTTATCTACTATAGTATTTGCCCTATCCGAAGATATGCCATTTGATATAATAGAGGCTAATATTTGTTTTTCGTCTACTAAATCGGCATTACTAAACTGCAGGTTATTATTATAAAAATCATTATACATAAATACTTCCTTAATAAATTATAGTATAGCCTATAGTTAAACAAATTTTTTTTTAAAAATAAGCCATTTATTAAAGAAAATAAACAGTATATACTTTACTTTTTATAATTTTTTTAAAAAACTTAAAGTTATTACATAAATATTATACAAATTAATAAGTTAAAGAGTATATTAACTTTATACTTCCTTCTGTATCATCAGCACCGATTAAAGAATTATTTATTGTAATCTCAAATTGTTTAGTTTCGCCCTCTTTTAGAGTAAAGTCCTGAGTATAAGAAACTGTGTTCACCGCTCCACTAACAGAATCAAACACAAAAGCACTTTGAGTTTTATCATATCTAAATTTTATCAAAGGTT
Organism: Brachyspira sp. G79; assembly: GCF_002379365.1. GTDB lineage: Bacteria > Spirochaetota > Brachyspiria > Brachyspirales > Brachyspiraceae > Brachyspira. Next base: position 1,455,781 of record NZ_JQIU01000008.1, read on the forward strand.
TTTCTTGTTCTATTAAAACAGTATCATTAACAATCTGAGGTATTTTATAAGTTCTGTCATACATTGTAATAGAAGCATCTAAATAAAAATAAACTTCATCTGTATCCTCATACTGCACATCAAGAGTATATACTGTAGAAAGTATGCTTTTAGTTTCACCAACATTTACAGTTGTTAAAGAATCAAAGAATAAACTAGGCTTATCTTTTGAAGCTATATTATTTAATACAGGAGCGTCATTATTCAAATTATATCCAAGTCTTATATCATAACTAAATCCTGCATAATTTGTATATTCATCTTTACCAGAAAGTTTATCAACAAAACTTTGAGCACTAATATTTTGTATCTGCAAATCCTGAACCTGCAAAGCTATTTTATTTTTTTCCACTATTTTTATAGGCAGATAAGGAGATCGTCCTGCAAAATTATAATCAGCAATTTGTCTAGTTAAATCGGTAGGACTTCCGTCTAGTCTAGGAGCATAACTGTTGTCATTGGCTATAGACGAAGTACACCAAGGATATATTTCTATAGTACCGTCAGAATGAACTATACCTACTGGGTCGTACTCATAAAAATAAGTAAGCCCGTCAACAGCAAATTTCACTTGTTCATTTAAAGTGGCAGTGTCAGCACTAGCCTCCCAGCCGAGTTCCACAGCACCCCATTCCATAGGAGCAGGTATTCCTACAATAGTTTTCCATTTTGTAGGTATGGCAAAGGCAAATACTAATTTTGAATAACTATCTATAGCTATCAAATAATTATCCGTAGAAAGCCCTGCAGTACCAGTAAAACGATAAAACCAAAACCTATCAAGTCTATCGCTTTTATTGTATGCACTTGTAGACGAGAAAGTGGGATTCATATTTTTATACATATAATACTTTACTTTATTAACTGTAAATCCTGCAGCCTTAGTATTAGTTCCGTCATAATAATATTCATTTCTCGATAAGTCGCCTGCCTTCCAAGTATCATCTTTAATAAGCATGTATGTAGGTTCATTTTTAAGTCCAAAAGAGGCAGCTATTACATATTCTGTATCAAGGTCAAGAGTAAAACCTCTGTAATTAGGATCATTCCAAGGTTTGGAAGCGGCATCATAAACAAAAGGATCCTCTGCATCGCTTATAATATCCTCTCCTCCAATATCAGGTTCTTCTGTATCTCCGCCAGTATTATCCGACCTTGACATCTCCTGATAATAATATAATGGGCTGAAATTTTTTGTGCAGGTATTAAAAAATATTGCCATAAAAAAAATTGATAAAATAACAAATATAATATTTTTCATAATATATATTCTCATAAATAATCTTTATAAATATAATTATACTAATAAAATAAATTAAGTAAACAATATATAAAAATTATTTTAAAAAAAATAGGCAGAAGTAAATATTTCATTACCCTGCCTATAAATATAAACTATTATTTTTATTTAGTTGAATTATTCAATTCAGCATTTGATATTTTGTAGCTTGATCCATCTCTCACACTAAAAAGCAAACTTTTATTATTATAAAAATTAAGTATATAGGTGTATGACGGATTATTATTAGACTTAAGAGTAAAATTACCAGTAGTTACCGAAGAAGTAATATCAAAAGTCTCGCTATTAATCGTAACACCATTAACGGTATAAACATCAATTTTAAGATTCTGAGTATCCCCGCTTGAAACCGTTACCCTAATATTCGCATCTTTACTCTCATAAGTACCCGCTCTGTCTTTAAACTTCATTCCAGAACTTCCCAAAGAAGATGTACATGAAAGTATGAATAAAGATATAAGTAATAAAATAATTTTCTTAAACATTTTTATTTATCCTAACATTATTTATATTATTGTATTATATAAAAAAAATTGTGTTTGTAAATATAAAAATTTAATAAAAAGCGGAGAGATTCTTCAGGTACTCCCCGCTAATTTTGTTAATTATATATTATTATTTTCTATAACCCTCATCCCCTAAGAACCACCATTGAATTGTACCTTCTGTAGATGCTGGAGTTGATTTAATTATATCATCATTAGATGTCAATTCCACACCGTAATAATTATCAAACCACATATTATTTACTTTAACATAAACAGCCCTATATTTATATTCTGATTCATTATCATATCTATATAATGTCCAAGTATTTCCATTCCATTCTATAGTTTTACCGTCATCTTTGAATATATAAGTATTGCCATCATATTCAAATGTAGGGTTATCTCTCACTCTATCTAGGAATATAGGACCTTCATCCTTAAATGAAGTAGAACCAACAGCCTGATCTCCTCTATAAAGAGTTTCATTATCATATTTTATACTAAACTCTATAACAGTACCATCATGTTCATATTCAGCTGATTTATCTCCGCCAGATTTAAAAGTATAAGATGTAGTCTTAGTTTCACCTCTCCAAACTTGTTCACTAATATTAAGTGTTTGTCCGTTAGGCGTAAACTCATAAGTATATAATGTTAAACTTTTACCTGTTGCTTGATATTCATTAGGCAAAGGATTAGATAAATCATATTCGCTATAATCTCTAAATTTATATGTTTTACCTTTAACATTTTCTACAAAGTTACCAGAGGCAATATTTATATTTAAATATCCTTCATGATAGCTTATAGCACTTGTAGCTCCAGCAAAAGGAGAAGAACCCAAAGACCAATATAAAGTATCATCTTTATTTCACTTAGTATTAGCTAATTTCAATCCCCAATATGCAAGACTACCTTCTTTATATTCAGCCTTATCCGAATCTTTATATTCGGCAGAGAATGTGTATGTAGCATCTAACTTACCACTTTTATATTCATATAAAGTATTACCATCTGGACTAAATTTATACTCATAACTTCCATCAGATGCTTTATATGTTTTACCTGCTACTCTGTCTATAAATGCAGGACCATTATCCTGATAGTTAAGAATATATTCTCTCGTACCGTCTTTTATTTTATCATAAGTACCAAGACCTGTTACAGTTAAGTCTCCATACTTTAATGATGTAGCTCCAACAGCCTTGCTGGCATCGCAAGTATATTGTGTAGTAGTTTGACCATCATAGAAATGATCTTTTGTTACAGTAAGAGTTTTTCCATCTTCAGAAAACTTATATGTATATAAAGTTAATCTATCTCTAGCTCCATAAGTTTTTCCTTTTAATTGATCTAATATAGTTTGAGGATCTATGTCATCAATATTAACCATATAGTATGGAGATCGTCCTGCACTACTTGCCCCATCATAACCTGCTATTTCTCGGCTTGCATCATGTATCTGAGGGAAATAAGCATTAGCATCTTTAGCCATTTCATTTTTATATTCTGTATATAGAGTTAATGTTAAAGAATCTGTTGAAGTATCATAAGCCATAAAACCTATAGGATCATATTCATAGAAAGGTCTTTTATCGCCATGAAGTTCTACCGCCTCAAAAGCTGTAGGATATGACTGTCCCATAGTACTTCCTGTTTTGGTTATTTTACCATAGGCAAATACCAATTTTGAGTATGTATCTACAGCTATCAAATAGTTATTTAAGGGAACAACTACTGCATTACCTACAAGTCTGTAGAATACAAATCTTTTCATTCTGTCAGACTGATTATATGAATTTTCAGGTGCAATTAATGGGTTTTTATAATCATATCTATAAAAAGTAGCATCGCTTATGCTGTATCCCTGTGCTGTATTTGCTCCGTCTTTAGCATTATATTTATTTTCTGCTGTTAGTGCATCCGATACTTCCCACTGTGTACCATCTTTAAAGAATGAATATACAGGTACATTATTGTTATCAAAACTTGCAGCAAATAAAAATTCTAATATTTTACTACCATCAAAATTATAATCAACAGAGTTCCATTGACCATTTAAAAATGGGTCTTGGTCAACAGGAACTTCTGACATTCCTAACTCTACATCTGCCGGGGCTGCAGCTTCTGCTTCTGAAGAACTTTTCTTTCCATAATAATACCTAGGATTAAAGAAATGCCCGCCGCATGACGTCATAAACATAGATATCATTGCTAAAAATAACAAATAACTCTTTATCATATATTTTCCTTAAAATAAAATTTTTAACGAAAAAAGCGGAGAGTTTTTTGTTTTCTCCCCGCTTGATTTTTTAATTATAAACTGTTTACTTAGTTACTTCTATTAGCGTCATAACCCAAACCAGCATCAGATTCACCAGTACCTAATCCATCTATAAGACCAAGAACTGTACTTGTTTTAATCAAATTATTATCTTCTCTTAAAACAACTCTACCATATTTAAAAGCACCATTAGGATTTAAACATTCATATACAGCTGTATAGTTTTGATCTGGTGAATCATCATATCTAGCAAGCTTATAATTATATGTTTTTACAGGGTTAAATAAGCCGCCTGTACCATATTTTAATGTAAATTCCGAACCATCATCATTAAATTCATAACTTACATCATCTTTAACAAATCTAGCACCTCTAACCCTATCTGGGAATAATGGATCATAATCATTAAATGTAGTTTCTCCAACCTTTGTAGAAACAGAACCATCTAGCTTATAAAGTATATCTGGGCTGCCTTGTACAGATACTTTTATATCTCCATTACTTTGAGAAGTATATGTACCCATAGATTCACTTTCTTCTTTAAGAGTATATACTATTGTTACCGTATTACCTCTCCAAGTTTCCTCTTTATAAGTTAAAGTATCACCTTCAGCATCAAATGAATAACTATAAAGTATCAAACTCTTACCTGTAGGTTTATATCCTTCTGGTAACGGACTAGATGTATCATACTCACTGTAATCTCTAAACTTATAAGTTTTAGATTTTACATTATCTGTAAATTTAGGTGCTACATATACATGAGCTGTTATAGAGCCTTCAGTAATCTGTCCGTCTTTAATACCGTTATAATCAGACAATGTTATTTCAAAATCTATACCATCAAGTTTATTATTATCATAATATCCTGTATCACCATTATGCTCTAGATACTTATATGGGTCAGAATTTTGTTTTTGTCCATTGACATAGAAATCAAAATAATCTCCGTTAGCACTGAATACATATTTTTTAGTGCCGTCATCTGTTGTATATGTTTTTCCAGCTAGTCTTGACATAAACTCAAATGAGCTATCATCATAGTTTTTATAACCTACAATAACATTATCCATATATAATTCTTCATCAGAATTTTTAATAGTAAATGTTTTATTTTGTTTTGGTGTCATCTGCTCATACTGTCCATTAAACTGCTTATCTATAGCTGTGTAGTTATAGTACATGTTTGAACTTGTTTCTTTACCAGTCTGAGTATTAGTAACAACATGTGTTATATAGTTACCAGCTTTAGAGAATGTATAATAATTCATAAGAACAATATTTTCTTTATCTCTCATTCTATAAGTTACATCAGCAACTACTTCCATAAATCTGTCTACACTTTGACCGTCTCTACCTGTAATATAAGCGTCATATCCGTAAGCTGCAGAGTTAAGTATATGGTTAGCATCAGCCAAAGCACCTGTTGACATCTGTACCATAGTGCCGTTAGCACCAAGTCTTAATGCCCAGTATTTGAATATTAATGCTCCGTCTTCTATATATGCAGCTTTACTATAATCTGCCTGAGAACTTCCGTATTTATCTATAGTATAAGTAGCTGTTTTACCGCTTGGATAAGTATATGTAAGGTTTCCGCTTCCGTCAAATGCATATTTATAACTACCGTCCATAGAGTAGTATGTAGTATTTACAACAACATCTAAGAAGTAAGGACCTTTATCTCTAAATCCAAGTTCTGCTGCAGGTTCATCATTTTTCCATAAATCTTCACCAGCACTTTCTAGAGTAAATGTATATTCCACACCGTCAAGGCTATATACTGCACTTTTACCATTATCTTTTACTAAAGTGTAAGTTAAAGAAATAGGATCTTTTTTAGCTGATTCTTCTGTATAAGTAATAGTGTTGCCGTCTCCGCTGAATCTATATTCAAATGTTGTTAAACTTCTTCCGTCTCCAGGAGTACCGTCATAATCTCTGAATGCATATACTTTATTAGCAACTTCATCAGTAAAGAAATCTATTACAGATTCATCAACATTTAAATATCCAGGGCTAGAACTTACTCCGCTGCTTGATGTAAGGCCTGGAGTATCTCCTGCACCTGATGACCAATATAATACACCGTCTTTAGTATTACCATCATCAGCTATTCTCAAACCCCAGTATGCAAATGAACCAGATCTTTCTTCTTTATAGATTGCTCTGTCGCTTGCATCCTGCTGAACAAATGCATAATATCTTACAAATTTTCCATTTTCATAATATTCTATAGTTTTACCGTCTATAGTAAATTTATATGAATAGCTTTTATCTTTTGCTTCAAATACTTTTCCTCTTACTCTGTATATAAACTCAGGACCTGGATCAACATAGTCTAATTCTGCATCCACATTATTAATACTATCTCTTACTTTAGCATAGCTGTCTAATCCAGTGATTGTTATATCGCCGTATTTTAATGAAGTAGCACCGCTAACTTCTGTAAATGTATATGTATTTTTTGATGTTTGACCGTCATAGAAATGATCTTTTGTTATAGTTACTTGTTTTCCGTCACTAGAGAATACATAAGTATAAAGATTTAAGCCTGATCTTATGGCATAAGTTTTGCCTTTGAACTCATCTAATATAGTTGAAGGGTCTATATCTGCCACATTTACATAATAGTAAGGAGAGAGACCTGCACTTTCTTTATCTTCATAACCTGCTACTTTTCTTGTAGAGTCATGGATTTTTGGGAAAAATGCATTAGCATCAACTGCCATTTCTTCTTGATATTCTCTATATAGAGTTAATGTCATTGCATCTTTAGCTTCATCATAAGCCATAAAACCTATAGGATCATATTCATAGAAAGGTCTTTTATCGCCATGAAGTTCTACCGCCTCAAAAGCTGTAGGATATGACTGTCCCATAGTGCTTCCTGTTTTGGTTATTTTACCATAGGCAAATACCAATTTTGAGTATGTATCTACCGCTATCAAGTAGTTATTTAAAGGAACAACTACTGCATCACCTACAAGTCTGTAGAATACAAATCTCTGCATTCTTTCAGATTTATTATATTCGCTTTCTGGAGCAACCAAAGGGTTTTTAGCATCATATCTGTAAAAAACAGCACTAGTTATACTATATCCCTGTGCTTTATTAGCTCCGTCTTTAGCATTATATTTTTTCTCTGCTGTTGCTGCATCTGAAACGGCCCACTGTGTACCGTCTTTAAAGAATGTATACACTGGAACATTTTTTCCGTCAAAACTTGCAGCAAATAAAAAGTCTAATATTTTATTACCGTCAAATTTATAATCAATGGAGTTCCATTCTCCTACTTTAAACGGATCCTGATCTTCTGGAACATCTGATCCAGTTCCTACAGAGACATCCCCTGCAGGAGCTGTCTCTTCTGCTTCTGAAGAACTGCTCTTTCCATAATAATATCTAGGGTTAAAGAAGTGCCCTCCGCAGGACATCATAAACATCGATACTATTACCAAAAATAATAAATAGCTCTTTTTCATACCATTTCCTTAATTATTTTTATTAAAATTATCCTTTAAATGCCAAACCTAATGTTATACCAAAGTCTAATGAGTTTATATAATAAGATTTCAAAGGTGTTGTAGGATCAAATGCAGGTTTTTCTAATTTTTCCAAACCAGAATTCATTAAACTCAATAAACTGTCTGGCATAGTAATATATTTTGGAGAATATACATTAAATCTCGTATAAGCACCCAATATAACTTCAACTCTGTCATTTACAGGCTGATTATATTCTATCATAAATTTTATACTAAACATTACAGGATTCATATTTTTGATCATAAAATCAGTTACTATTATCTCTCCTATTTCAGGGAAACCAGGAATATCACTGTCAAAATAAGCCAAATATTCTGGAGATGTATCTGCTATCAATTTACCACCTATATGTAGTCCTAATGCCAATCTGCTATTTAAGAAATAAGCTTTAGTACCAACCCCAAAACTTATTACAGGTGTATAAGAAACATTTATATAAGCATTTGCTGTTACTCCATCTATAGTATTACCTGATATCTGACCTGCAAATCCGCTTCCTACACCTAAAGAACCAAATACGCTCATACCGCTGAATTTAGCAGGATCTAATCCGTTAAACCATTTTTCAGAACCAAATAAATAACCAAGTTCAGCCTCTCCGTCTATAGTGTATCCTACAGAACCTTTCATATATGAAGCACCTATCTGATCCAAATCTGACTGACTTATTGAAGGCATTGTAGCAGAGCCGTTAAAGTTAGCCTTTAATGCCCATATAAAACCTTCATCAAAACCATACGCCGCTGAAAAACTTGCTGCCATAAAAATGTAAATAAATATTTTTTTCATAGTAATTTTCTCCCACTAATAAAAATCGACAAATTATAAAAAATGTTTATACTTACATTCTACTATTTTATTTTTTCTAAGTAAATACTATTTTTACATAAATTTACAGCAAATTTATAATTATGTTTATTGATATATATAGAAATCATACATTTTGTACAAATATACTCGACATTTTTATTATTGTGTATTGTTTTTTATAGACATTTTCGAGATAATGTTTATTTTATTATAGTTAATTCATACTATCTTTTATGGAAGTATATTTTTTATATTATCCCTATACTCTTTAATTGTTTTGTAAGGAGTTTTTAATTGAAAGTTAACTATATTGCTGTACCAATTAAAATAATCAAATCTATTTACTTCAGACATTATAGAATGTTTATCATCACTGACATCATATTTAGGAAACATCATACCAATAGTTTGGATAATATAATAAGCAAACATATTTTTTATTGTTTCACAGTCAGCATTAGACTGCAGAAATGTATATGTACTTATAACAGCTATAGATTTACAAGGCTTTATATTATTATTTTCAAGTACGAGCCTGTCTACAAAACCTCCGTCTGCAATAGACTTTGCACTCATTGATAAATAATTAGCAGTTAATGGCATATTTACTACTACTATAGAAGAATCTTTAAACTCTCCTGCAATTATTCTCCAATATAATGCAGTATAAATCATAAACTTGCTACCATCTAATAACTGATTTCTATTTTTTACAGGTGTATTCCAAACATTAAGTATACTTTCTACATATGAGGGTGCTATATTTTTAGCTATTATATCTAAAGGAACGGCGTATTCATATCCAAATAATTTTTTTATATTAGCCCTAGTTTCATTGGAAAGCGAGTATAATATATAATGTTGAAGTTTTTTATTATCAATATTTTTTATATCTATAAAATCTCTTTTAAATATATGAGCATTATCATTTATAATTCTTCTATTGGCTATATAAAAATCGTCATATTCCATACCATTTTTAAGATTATATTTTATTTTATATCCTAAAATATCATAAGTAAGTTTTGAAAGATCATCATCAAAAATATCAAGGAAATCACTTGGAGAAAATGCATTTATTGCTGCGTCTTCTATATAAGTAATATTCACAGTATAAGTTTTTTCTTTATTAAGCGGTTCTGTACTATTTTTACATGATAAAAAGAGCAATAAGAACAAAAATATAAAAAACAAGTATTTAATATTAAATGTATTATTATTGAGGTATTTCACCGCTCACACCCATAGCCTCAACTTTTTGAGTATCTATATAATATTTTATCTCTCTTGCCCTTACAACACTTTCTTTTTGTTTCAAGTACGGATTTTCCCCCCAAAGTCTTAAATATTTTTGCTTATCAAAGTAAGTAGCCCAAGCACTTTGAGAGTTCATATCTTTGCCTTCTACATATACATTTCCATTAGCACGCAGTTTTTCTTCATCATTAAACATCTGCATAGTAACTGATGTAATTTTGATACTTCTATTTTCAACATATGCCTTAGGACTGCCGCTTACTGTTGCAACCTTAGTATCAGGATCTAAATGCAGCAAATCCCCTTCCAATGATAAATTGGCATCGTAATCAACCATCACAACATCATTATGAAATATAACATCTTTAAACTCAGCATCCTTTTTATACTCTATCCACTCTCCAAAAGCTATAATTCCCCTATCTGGAATTCTTACAGAAGGCTCTTCATACATATACACATGCTCATTATCTATTTCATATTCAATATAGCCGCCTTTAAGTATCATGTTCTCTTCATAGAAAAATGCAGTAACATTACCATATGCATATAAAGTACGTGTGTTATTATCTTTTCCGCCATACTCATTCAAAAATAATCTATCTGCTACTATAATGTTATAATTACTAATATTACCCTTTTTTTTATTTGTTTCTGATGTATTTATGTAATTATTAGTTTGAAGGACATATATTTTTCCTCTGCCCATAACATTAGCTGTAGCAGTTTTGGCATTATATTCTAATATTTCACCCTCAAGCCTATCAGCCCCTTGATAAAGTCTAGGATTTCCAGTTAATACAGCTGTTTCTTTATCCATATCATAAACCAAATTATCAGCATAACCATCTGTTTTTCTTTTGCTTTCTCTGTCAATGTGTGTCAAATGAACATTGCTTATAGCTTTGGCAATAGGGGTATTAAAATCACGCTCCATAAAAGAACTTCTTATTGTCATATTGTTTGTAGGCGATTTTAATATAGGGTTATTTCTTACATATGCATATCTTGTTTTACCATTATAGCTTGCATATCCGCCTGTTATTGTAGAGCCATTTGTTTTACTCAAAAGTCTAACGCTGCCGCTAAATGTTGCTAATTCTGTTTCCTGATAAAATGTCATAACATAACTTGTAATAATAGCTGATGAATCTTCCATTTTAGCATTGCCTGTATATTGGAAGACTTTTGTTTTATTATTAAATGTAAACTTATCAGCACTTCTTCTTGACTGAGCATTTAAATATAACACTGATAAAAACAGTATAAAAATAGTAAAAACAAGTCTATTTCTCTTCAGCAACAGGTACTCCTATAGCATCGCCTTCATCAACTTCATTATATATAGTAATATGTTCAAGACCCATATCCGCTTCCATACTGCTTCCCGTAAGCCAGCTTCCATCTTCCTGTTCCACACGTATAGGAACTGGACTTTTAACTTTCTGTGTATTGTTATCCCACTGTAAATATTCTGTATAAAGTGTTGTATTATTTGAAGATTTGGCAATAACATTAGTATATATTTCTGTATATAATGTATCTTGATTTACTTTTACAAACTCACCTGATATACTTGCAGCTACTGTATTATTAGAATCGTATGTATATGTTCTGCTTTCATAAAGCTCTATAAGCTTTTTCTTATTGTAAAATTTAGCATTAGTGGCAAAAGAATCGAGCTGCTTAAAATTCGTATCATAATTTTCTCTTCTAAAACCATAAAACTCCATATCAGGAGGCGGAACAAAATTATCTTTCTGTTCAAATTCTTTACCAAGATCTTTAAAATTTGTGCAGGAAACACATAGAAATAGTAATAATATTAAAATAATACTAAAACTGTTTAATAACTTCATTATAAATACCTTTAGCTTTGAGAATCATATCTATAACAACTCTCACAGCACCATATCCGCCTCTTTTATTTATGATTATATTTGCTGCCTTTTTGGCTTCATTTACAGCATCTTTTGGAGCAAATGAAATACCTACATATTTCATAACCTTAATATCTATTAAATCATCACCTATATATGCTGCCTCTTCTATTTTTAAACCATATTTCTCAATTAAAGTTAAAATAACAGGCATTTTCTCTTCTTTCCCAAGTATCAAATCTTCAAAACCATGACGGCTAAACTTATCAAATCTAGCCTTTATGGCATTAGAGCTGCTCCCAGAAATAATAGCTATTTTTATACCAGACTTTAATGCCATCACTATCCCCATTCCGTCTTGAGTATGAAAAAATTTACTTTCTACACCGTTATCATCAAATATAAGTTTTCCATCAGTCATAACACCATCTATATCTGAAACTAGAAGTTTTATTTTTTTTAGCTTTTTAATATTAAATAAATATGATATATAATCTTTGAACGTCATTTTAGAAAATCTTTTTAATTAAGAGTTAGGATAAACAATTTGGGGCTTACAGGACTCGAACCTGCCCACACGGTTTAGGAAACCATTGCTCTATCCTGATGAGCTAAAGCCCCCTACAATAAAGAAGCTGTTCGTACTAATAAAATCGGAGAGTGTGGGACTCGAACCCACATGGGTGTTAGCCCGGCGGTTTTCAAGACCGCTGCTCTACCAATTGAACGAACTCTCCAAATAAATATGCTATATATTATAACATATATAAAATTTATTTCAAGTCTTTTTATAATTAAAATCATTTAAAAAAGGCACGTCTGAAATAAAGTCCATGTGCTGGGGCTGTTACAAAGGCTTCTGTTCTGTTTTCACTTTTTAATATATCTTCTACAAAATTTATAGGCATTTTTTTCTTCTGACCTTCTACCAAAGTTCCTACTATAATTCTTACCATATTGTGTAAAAATGCATTGCCTCTAATAATAAAATATATAGTATCTCCTTTTCTTACCGCTTTCACTTTTTCTAAATATCTAAACTTACTATCATTTTCATCTTCTGTAGAACAAAATGATGTGAAATTATGCTCGCCTATCAAATATTTGGCATATTCATTAATAAGTTTTTCATCTATAATATTTTTTCTGTAAAACCAAGCATACCTCTCATAAAATGGAAAAGATGTACTGCTATTATGAACTATATATAAATACTCTCTAAATGTTGCAGAAGCTCTAGCATTAAAATTATCGTCCATTTCTTCAGCTTTTACTATTCTTACATCTCTGTCCAAACATGAATTCAAAGCTATATGTACTTTATTAATAGGTACAAGCATTTTAGGAACTCTAAAATTAGCAACCTGACCTAAAGCATGAACACCAGCATCAGTTCTCCCGCAGCCGTATATTGTAATTTTTTCTCCATATATTTTTTGAACAGCTTTATATATCTCTCCCTGAACTGTTCTCAAATTCGGTTGTATCTGCCAACCGTAAAAATCTGTACCATCATATTGTATTGTTATCTTTATATTATTCATAAATATCAAAATAAAAAGCCCATATAATATTTATACAGGCTTTTTTATATAAAAATTAAATATTTTACTATAAATCAGCTGGTATTGTTATACCAAGTTTTTGTGCTGCATTAGTATTTACTTCTAATACTGGATTTTGTATATACTCTATAGGCATAGAAGCAGGAGAAGCCTCTCCTTTTAATATTCTTACTGCCTGATTAGCTGTAAGTTTGCCAAGTTCATAATAATCTATACCATAAGTAGCAAGTCCACCAGCTTCAAGCATACCAGCCTCTCCGCATATTACTGGTATTTTAGCAGGTTCTGTAATAGATATAACATTAGCCATACCAGCAGCAACCATATTATCTGTAGGAGCATAAATGGCATCTACTTTGCCTACCAAACTTTGAACTACCTGCTGTATATCATTAGGGTTTGTTATAGTAGCATCTATATATGATATACCCATTTCATCTGCTTTTAATTTTGCCATATCTACTTGGAATTTAGAGTTTTGTTCGCTTGAATTATATAAAAATGCTATATTTTGTACTGAAGGAACTAATTTTTTCAATAAATCCATTTGTTCTTTTACTGGAGTTAAATCTGAAGTTCCTGTAACATTACCTCCAGGTGCATTATTATCTGCAACCAATTTTGAATCTGCTGGGTCAGTTACTGCTGTAACAAGTATAGGTATATCTTTTGTTGTATTTGCTACTGCTTGTGCTGCAGGTGTTGCTATAGCTAGTATTAAATCTGCTTTATCATTAACAAATTTTTGCGATATTGTAATACAGTTTGCCTGTTCGCCCTGAGCATTTTGATAATCTATAGTAATGTTTTTACCGTCTTCATAACCTGCTTCTTTTAATCCGTCTACAAAACCTTTATTAGCCTGATCCAAAGCATTATGCTCCACTAACTGAAGTATACCTATTTTAAATGTTTTATCACCATTTGAAGATGAACTTGATGAATTATTTGAACAGGAAAGAAGTAAGATACCTGCAAATAATATAAAAAATAGCTTTTTCATTATTATATCTCCTTAAAATTCATAATTAGTAGTATAATATAATATAGCCATAATAAAGTCAAATAAAATTCATATGTAAAAATTGATTATTTATGTTCATTCAAAAAAAGCTCTATATTTTTATTATGTATCACAGATAAATCTTTTTCAAATTTTACTACATATCTTTCAATACTTCCAAACATAGCTGCTGCATTTAATACAAAAAAAATAGATAAACCAAAAAATATTTTTTTAGTATTAATAATAAAATTTTCTTTCTGAACAAAAAATAATATAATAGGAGCATAAGATACAGCAAAAAGTCCGTATAAATAATGAAAATAACCCTCTCCAAATTTAAATATAAAAAAACATAAAAGTGTTATAAATATTGATAAAACAAAAAATTTTGATATCTCCAAAGATATGTTTTCATTATCAGTTTTTCCTTTATACCTAAGATCAAACACAAAATAAAACATATTAATTAAACAGTAAAGAGAAAATCCAAGATTAAGAACTAAAAATATCAAACCATATATATAAAACGGTGATGAAATCCAGAATTCTATAATATTACTAAAACCTTTTAAATAATAAGAAGACATCTCATTTGTAGGAAATAAAAATAACGCCTGTATTTTTGCAATAATGATTCTTCCAGTATCTGATACTTTTGAAAACATTAATTTAGTATTATAAAATCCATTATTAATTTCTGAGATTAATAGGGTAAATATTCTAAAAATGACAAAAAAACTCCTAAAAGCCAATATTTCAAATATTTAATTGTATTTTTATAAGTGAGAATTAAATAAAATATCATAGAAGGTACAACAGAGAAAAATGAAGCAAAATGACCTTGTGATACAATAGCTAATACTGGAAAATAAAAATAGATGATATTACTGTTTTTTTGCTGGATTTTTTATCTATATATTCATAGAGGAAAATAAAAAATATAAAACTAAAAATTAATGATATATTAGGATTCCAAAAATTAGTCATAGCTTTTACTAAATAACCATTAAGTAAAATAAGAGGAGACATAAAAGAACAGACAAATAGACCTAATTTTTTATAAAGCCAAAATACAAACAATGATATTATAAAAAGACTGAAAAAATAATTTATAATTTTAGCTGTATACATATTCTCATTACCTAATTTATAACATAAAATATAAAATATATAATAAGCTCCGCCCGGTACTCTTGGAGTTATAAACTCTTCTTTATAAGTATCAGATAATTCAAATCTAGTACTTGTTGAAGGCAATGATCTTTTTTCATACCATCTGTACATATCATAAA
>NZ_JQIU01000008.1:1471687-1522458 GCF_002379365.1 Brachyspira sp. G79
GATAATATAATATTCATAATAAATGAAAAAACAATTATAGATAAAAGTATTAATTTTATATAATTTTTCTTAAAAAAATTCTTTCATTTACTATAATCCTATAACTAATCAATTATTGGATAATCATAACTAATATACTAAAAAAAAGCAATAAATTAAAATTATATAAATAAAAACTGCTGCTTTATTTATATAACTTTAATTTATTGTATATGAGTTATAGGTATGCATTTAAGTACTATTTAATTTCTTAAAAATAAATAAAATATTCAAAATATAGTTAAACTCTAAAAATCATCATATTTTAACTTTACTATATTCATATTTCTTATGAACTTCAATTACTTTGTTAATAATCTTTTTATTTTACTAATAATTAATACTATCTTTTTTTCTGATTTATATTATATTGTTTCATGGGTATTCCTCTTTGTTTATTTGAGGTAAATAAAACTATGAGAAATACCTGCTTTTTTAAAATAAAAAGTGGGCAATATCTATGACACTTAAACAAGTTTATAAATTAAAATATATTGTAAAAAATAGTTTTTAATGTTAAAATTAAAGTACAAATAGTATAAGTTTTTTAGAAATTTAATAAAATTAAAATAAATAAAAGAGGAAGCAATGAAATTTAGATGTTTAAAAAAGGATATAGTTAAATCTATCGGAGTTACAGAAAACGTTGTTGAAGGCAAAGTAATTTATAATATAGAAAGCAATGTGCTTTTTCATCTTGCAGGAAATATGCTTACATTAACTGCTACTGACGGCTCTGTTTGGGCTAGAAGCAGAATAATACTTGATGACTGCGAGGGTGAAGGTGCTGTAGCGGTATATGCCAAAAAGATAAGTTCTATATTAAAAGAGATGCCTGACGGACTTATTACTATCAATGTTGAAGAAAATGAAAAAATAAATATAGAATCTGAAAATGGAAAAACTAAACACTTAATCATAGGAATGAAAACTGATGATTTCCCAGCATATCCTGAGAGCAACGGAGATATAAGCTATATAATGCTTCCTACTAAAGAATTAGTTACTATGATTAATAAAACTATTTCTTCTATAGCTAAAGAACCATTTAAGCCTGCCTTAAGAGGTATATGCTTTGAAAAAACTGATTCGAAATTTCTTGCTGTTGCTACTGACGGTAGAAGAATGGCTGTAATAGAGAGAGAATTTGAAGGAGTGGAAAACGGATCTTTCTCTATAATAATAGAGCCTAAAGTATTAAATGAAATACTTGTTACTGCCAATTATGATGAAGTAGAACAGGTAAAAATGGGAGTAGATGGTCAGCAGGTTTATTTTCAAATAGGAAAATACGATTTTGTATCAAGCCTTATAGAAGGAAAATACCCTAATTTTAGACAGGTAATTCCAAAAGAGTTTGCATACAGTTTTAGAGTAAATAAAAACGATTTGCTTGATGCTATAAGAAGAATTGTACCTATGATTAATGATGTGCGTTCAAAAAGAATGATATTAACTGTTTCTGAAGAATCTCTTAAAGTAAAAGGTATTAACCAAGAAATGGGAGAATCTTTAGAAGAGATAGATATAAAATATTCAGGCGAAGAGCATTCTGTTGCTTACAATTATACATATATTCAAGATGTTATAAAACAAATTGATTCGGAAATAGTTACTTTTATGGTTAATAAAGATTCTAGCCCTACGATGGTAAAAGAGATAGAAAGAGAAGATTATTATTATATCATCATGCCTATGAGTATAGGAGAAGAGTAATTCATTTTAATAGGAAGTTATTATGGAAATTTTGGATTTATCTGTATTGGATAATGAATCAAAAAAACAGATAATAGATTTTTATGATTTACTGCTCAATAAACAAAAAAAGTATGGAAAAAATGATTTGAATAAATTTAGCGGAAGTCTAAAAATATTAGAAAAAGATCCATTAGAATTCCAAAAAGAAATAAGAAATGAATGGAAATAATATATTACTTGATACAAATGCAATTATATATTTTCTAAGCGGTAAATTTTTATTAGATAGTGAATATAATGTGTATACATCTATAATATCGGAAATAGAATTACTATGTTATCCAAAAATAACATCTAAAGAAGAAAATATAATAAAAGATTTTCTTAAAAGTATTGATATTCTAAATTTAGATAATTATATTAAAAATGAAACTATTTTAATAAAAAGAGAAATTTCTATAAAACTTCCTGATGCAATTATATTAGTTACTGCAAAAATAAATAATTTAATTTTATTAACTCAAGATTAATGAATATTAAAATACAATGGATATAAAAATATACAAATAAAAAAATGTTTCTAATAATACCTTATTAATCATAGTAAAACACTACTATTTTTAAAATTTTTAATATATAATACTTCCACTAATAAAATTAAAGGCTTAAATAAAAATGATACTCAAAGAACTTACAATTCGTTCTTTTAGAAATTATAATGAAAATGTATTTGAATTTTCTGATAAAATTAATGTGCTTTACGGGCATAACGGCTCTGGCAAAACTAATATACTGGAGGCAGTATATATGCTTGGTAACGGCGTGTCATTTAGGACAAGACTTGACAGAGAGCTTGTAAAAAACGGAAATGATAATTATTTTTTAAGAGGCATTTTTAGAGAAGATGAATTAAATTATGATACAAATATAGAAATAGCATATCAAAAAAAAGTAAAGAAGGTATTTCTTGATAAAAAAGAAATTTCATCAAGAAAGGATTTAATAGGAAGGATACTTTATGTTATATTTCTTCCTAATGATACAGATTTAGTTATAGCAGAACCAAAATTAAGACGCGATTATTTTAATATGCTTATATCAACAATATCTTTGGAATATTTAACTGCATTAATAAAATATAATAAACTCTTAAAAATGAGAAATGTTTGTCTAAGTACAAAACCAAATGAAGCATATATTTATAATAATGATATAGCAAAACTTTCTATTTATATAGCTAGTGAAAATAAAAAATATTCTTCTCTTTTAGAAGATAAAATGAATGAAATATATAAAAATATTTTCAATGATGAAAATCCTTATGCAATAAAATATCAGTCTACTATAGAAGATATTTTAAATGAAAATGAATATGTAAAAAAACTAGAAAATACTTTAAGCGAACAAATAAGAATGCGTACCACATATTTTGGAATACACAGAGCAGAGTATCAATTTTTTTATAAAGATTCACTTTCAAAAAAATTCTCCTCTCAAGGCGAGAAAAGAATGTTTACCCTTATAATGAAACTTGCAAGTGAGAAAATATTGTCCGAATACAGAAAAAAATCACCTATTTTATTAATTGATGATGCTATGCTCGAACTTGATAATACAAGACGAGATAACATACTTGAATACATAAAAACATTAGGACAGGTATTTATTACTGTTACAGAAAAAGAAAAAGTGAAAAACTTTGAAAATGGAAAAGTATTTGATATACCAAATATAAGAGTTTAAAAAATAAAATAAAGGACCTGTAAAATTAATAAAAAATATATTGTAAAATATAAATATACCTTACTTGATTTACTAAAAGATGAAAATATAAATCTCTCTGATATAGATACAAGTAATATGATTGATATGTCTTACTTATTTCAAGAGAGCAAAAGAAAAAATTTTGAAGGTCTTGAAACTTGGGACGTATCAAATATTACTGACATGAAATATATGTTTAATAATGCTTTATATTTTAATAAAGATTTAACTTCTTGGAATATAGAAAAATTAAAAGAGTTTGATGAAATATTTGATGATTCTTTTAAACATATAAAAACTATTTTAATGTTTTACAATGTATGTAAGAATAAAAAATATAAAAAGAAACTTCAAAGTATGCTTGAATGTCTTGATATAAAAGAAGTTTATACAGAATTAAATAATGATAAAATCAATTATAAGAAAAATAAAGAGTTTATAAAAAAACTTGAAAATGTTTATTATGAAGAATTAAAAGAATTAATTGAAAATAATAAAAATTAAAAAGTCTATTATATACTGAAAATTTTTAAGTTTGTCAACCGTGAACTGCGGCACCTTCCCGCACGGTATTGTTTATTCTTATCAAATGTCAACGCGACTGAACGAAGTGAGGAAGTACCCGAGACGAAGTCCGCCTGTGGTGAGGGTATGCGGCTGATTACCTATTTATTATACCAAATAAGTAATTTACTATACATCTAAAACATATTATGTTGATTACTAATAATACATTATGTTACAAATAAATTATAATTACATTTATAAATAATTAAAATTTTACAAAATATAGTTGTTTAGGTATATTTTAATAAAAAAATAATTCAATAAATAAATGCATTTGACAAATAATAATTTTAATTTAAAATCCTTCAAAATAACAAATCAATAAAAGTATAAAGAGTATTATATAATGCTTAAAAAAATAGTGCCAATTTTTCCTATACTAGCAGGCATACTATGGGGTGCTACTGGTATATTTATAAGAAAATCTGCGGAATTATCAATGAACAATATAACAATAGTATCTTCAAAAGCTGTAACTGCATCCGTTATAATGTTTGCATCAATATTATTATATAATAAATCATTAATAAAAATACATTTAAAAGACATATTCATATTTATATTCGCTGCTTTAATAGGAATGCTTGGAGTAAATATATTTTTTAATGAGAGCGTTAGTTTTTTATCTTTATCTTTAGCAGCAGTTTTATTAAGTCTCTCACCTATATTTGTACTTTTGCTGTCATATTTTTTATATAAAGAAAAAATCACATTAAAAAAATTAATATCTATTATATTAGCATTTTTCGGATGCATACTTGTAAGTAATATACTTAAATCAGAAATAAAAATATCATTATGGGGTGTAATAAGCGGACTGCTTGCTGCTTTTTCATATGCCCTTTACAGTATAATATCAAAAAAAGCTATGCTTAAAGGATATCATTCTCTTACTATTACTCTATATGCTTTTATATTTATTGCTATAATAACAGCACCTTTCGCTGATTGGAATTTAATTGCAGATTTAATAAAAAAAGATAATAATATATTTATTTTTATAATACTTCATTCTCTATTAGTTTTAATACTTCCTTATGTATTTTATACTATATCATTAAATTATATGGATACTGGAAAAGCCTCTATACTTGCCTCATGCGAACCTATTGCTGCGTCAGTATTTGGAATTATATTTTTTAATGAAATACCAGATATTTTATCAATTATAGGTATTATATTAACGGTTACAGCTTTAACATTATTAAGTATAAATCCTAATAAAAATTAATCATCTATTTTTACAATATGATCAATATTTTTAGTTCTTGAACTTTTGCAATAAGGACATCTTTGAGGGTTAATTTTAAAAATAAGTAAATTTACAGTATACTTTTTTCTTCTTAATGAAAATCTTCTTTTACAGCTTTTGCATTGATAAAAATAAGGAGGCTCATCTAATTTCATAAAATACCTTTGAAAAATTTGTTATTATATTTAAAATTATAAAAATCAATGTTTAATAATTATCGTAAAAATTTCAAAATATTAAAGATTAGAATTATTTTTATAATAAAGCACAAGCAATCTCACTACCCTAGAATAGCTTTTTACTCCATACTGCTGATTATTAGCTTTCAAATATGTATCATTAACTTTTTCACTTACTTTAGATAATTGTCCTGAATATCCCTGCCAAAACTCATAATATTTTTTTATTTCATCTTTAGTTTCGCTATTCAAATTAGATATCAAATGAGAATAATTTTCATCTCTCTTTATCTCTCCAAGTACATAAAGAAGTGCCTCAAAATTAGCAGAATATCTTACAAAAACATCTGTATTTTTAGAGCATGCCACATATGATATAAAATTAGCCTCGTCTTCATAAGCTATACCTATTTGATGTGCCATCTCATGTGCTATTGTAAATGGTATAGATACACTTGGAATAAGAATATTAACATTAGCTTCTGATGTAAAAGGAGAATATATACCAGTTATCTGCAGGTGTAAAAATAATTTTGATATTTTTATGGGTTTTGTTTTTGAATAATGCATATTAAGAAACTCAAAGTATTCAAACACCTTATTATATTCGCTTTCTACAATTCTATTTAATACCTGATAATTAGTATTAATATCAGTATATTTTATTTCATCTTTAAGATCATTAACATTTCTTATAAGCCTGTCAGCCAAATTATATATATCATCATCAGTAATACTGCTGTTGTCGGCATAATACTCTATTAAAGGCACTCTGTAATAATTAAGTCCCCATACTAACATAAAAACTATATATACTATTATTATGAAACATATAAAAACATATATAAAGTTTAAAACCGTTTTTATTTTTTCTTTAAAAGAAGCTATATTATGATTAAAAAAAGAATGCTTTAAAGCAATTATTACAAATAAAATAACTGCTATAATAAAAATAAAAAGTAAAACTTCTCCTATAGAAAAACTCACGTTAGAAGAGAGTTTATTTAAAGAACCTGCTATAGTTTTATATATAGTCCTAGAATAAAAGTTTTCTACAAAATTTTTAGAAAAAGTTATTATTTTTAATATAACAGCAATAAAAAAAGTGATAATATTAATGTTATTTTTAATTTCATCTTAATTAATATTATACTAAAAAAGAAAAAATTGTCAAAACTACTTCATTTTTTTTATGTCAGCATCCATTTTCTTTTTCCACAAATCATACATTTTCTTTTTTTCTTCAGACTCTTCAGATTCATTTAAATATACATGTATTCTTCTAAGAGAAGCTATTATATTTAGAGCCATTTTCATATCATCTAATCTTTTATCCTGAAGCTCATATTTCGTTCTGTACTGTTCAGCGGCTGCTGCCAATAATTTTTTTACAAGCTCCATCATTTTAACTCTGTATTTATAGCCTTCTATCTCAGGGCTCAAATCTCTGATATACGTTTTAAAATCTATCATATTTTTACCCAAAGTAGCAAATCTTCCTTCTATTTCAATAAAGTTCTGAAGCCATTTCGAGTTTTCACCATAACAGTATTTGAAATAATCTATAACATATCCAAAAGAGCAGATAAATTTGTATTTCCATTCATCTGTTAATTTATCTCTTAAATAATCATGTATCTCTTCATTTAAAGATAATGAATCATCAGTATGATTTCCGAAAACTTCTTCCAAAAGCATAATCGCCTTATTAACATAACGTCTTCCATCATTAAGCTGATTATCAGAACGCACATCTATATATTCTATGGCAATATAGCAGGTAGTTGCAATAAAAGAAGAAGCCTGAATATAGAGTACAGCGGCATCTATCTTTTTTCTGCATATTTCAAAATGATCCTCTAATAGTAATAAATCTTTCTCTACTTTTACTAATTTTGATTCTATACCAGCAAGCAGATCTTTATATTTATTCTGCATTCTAGTACATTCGGCTTTTGCTGCCTCGCTTATTTTTGCCATAATTACATCTCCACATTTTTATTGTCGGAAAACGCTTTGAATTTTTTAATTATTTAAACTAACAGGGATAGAAACAAAAAAAGTTGTTATTTTTAAAGAATCATTAACACTTTTTAATACCATACTTCCCCCATGAGCTTCAACTATTCTCTTAGATATAGCAAGTCCTATACCTACTCCATGACTTTTTGTAGTAAAAAACGGAGTAAATATCTTCTCTGCCAAATCTGGTTCTATATATGAATCTGTATTTTCAACTATTATATCTATCATAGATTCCCTATATGCATTATCATCAAATATGACGCTAATAAATGAACCATCTTTATTATCTTCTATAGCATCTATGGCATTAATAATAAGATTAAACACAACCTCATTCATTCTGTCATAATCCCATCTTACTGCATCTTCTTTTGTCATTTTTAAAGCATAGAATTTAATATTTTTACCGCTTTTTTTTATATATTCTTTTGAAAGAATAGTCAAATATTTTATCATATCATCAATTTTAATATTATCAATTTCCAAATTAATACTTTTAGCAAATGACAAATTCCTTCTAAGATAATTCTCCAAATTTTCTACTTCATTAGCAATTATCTGAGCATAATTTTTAATAGTTTCATCTTTGCTTATTTTTACAAGTCTATTTGCAAATCCTGCGATAGGTACTATAAAGTTTCTTAAATTATGTGCCATAGAAGAACTCATTTCTCCTATTATAGCCAAACTTTTTAAATCAAGCAACGTTTTCTGTGCTGCTTTAAGAGCATTATTATTTTTTTCCATCTCATTGTAAAGAGAAGAATATTCCAAAGCAACAGCCGCCTGCCTGCCAAACATCTTTAAATAATCAAGATCATCTTCAGGTATAGGCTTTCCATTATAAGGATTATCAACAACTATCATACCTATACAATTAACAGAGTTCATTATTGGTATAATGGCAAAAGGATAATCTCCAAATATATTGGTATATTTTTTTATTTGATTTACTTTATCATTATTATCTACATTTACTACATTGATACTATTTTTATTATTAAATACATCAAAAAAAAGCTGACAATTTTCATTATTAGGTATAACAGTATTTAAAAACTGCTGATTCAAATCCCATGCATCTTCAACACTTCTTTTATCAAAAGAAAGCATTAATTTTTCTCTTAGAGCATACTTGTCTAAGTTCTGCATGTTGCTCCATATCATTCCTGCATCCTGAGCATTTTTAGGTGCTACACACATACGCCCCCTAAATACATTAAACTCCTTATCATAAAGAAAAGCAAAAGCCCTATTAAAAGCAAATACATCTCCTATAGTAGTAATTGTCAGAAGTAAAAATAATATGTCCTCTGTCTTGGAACGCTCCAATAAAATATTGCTTATATCGTACAATGTGCTTAAACGAGACATATGCTTTGTATTTTTTTCATTAGCCTTACTTAATGCTATCATACTGTAATGTTCTGAAATTCTGCTTGATATATTAGCTAAAAGCGGATTAAATAAATTAAGATCATTAGAATCAAAATCTCCCAAAGGATTAACAGCATCTGGAATCTTGTCTATAACTACAATATAGCCTATACAACCTTTTTTTACTGGTATTCTATTGAAAAGGACTGATCTATTTATTATACCTTCAAATCTCTTATAATATTTGTTATTGGCCGCATTATTTATAAAAAATATGTTATTATCCCAATACTCCTCTATATAAGAATTATCTTCAAAAATAGAATAGTCAAAATTTTCTGGAAATCCGTAACTTGACCTTAAATACAAATTATTGTCTTCATCTCTAAGCCTAATAAAAGCCTTGCTTGCTGTAAAAATATTGGCTATATCCGAAGCTAAATTATTTAAATTATTTTCAAAATCATCTACATCGCTTAATTTCAAATAAAGTTCTCTAAGAAGTTTTAATTGTTTATCTCTTTCTTTGTATGTTACACTTTGAAGTACATTATTAGCATAAACAGCAAAATGACCTATAACATTTTTTATTTCATCAACTATTTCTCTGTAAAAATCAATCTTATTCTCTTTATTTCTAAACACAACAACACCTATGGGGTGTGCATAGAAAAATATAGGAAGTACAAAAATTGAAGCATAATTGGAAAAGACTTCCATATCTGTATGATTGATATTTTCACCTATAAAAACTTTTTGATCATATAATACATCTTTACAATGGCTGGCCTCTATAGGAAAATCTACTTTACATACATAGTATCTGTCTATACCATATACTCCCCTTAATATAAGATAATCACCTTTAGGAAAATATACCTCTCCGCAGTCAAATCCGTAATATTGACAAGTTTTCTCCAAAAATAAATCAACGACTCTGTCTATTTCATTGGTATTCTCGGCAAAAAGAAGCCCCATAGATAAATCTGAAAAAAAACTGTCTATCGATTTTCTCTCTTCCATAAAACAAACGCCTTATATAATTTTTTTATTCTCTATACCCAATAAGTTTCTTCTCTCAATGTAAATATTTTAAGCTCATATGGCAATATTTTTACAGTATCTATAATATTATTAACTACATTCTCAAAAGAGATATCATACTTAATACCATATTTATTAGCATCAAGCAGCCTTTCTTTGGAGGTAATATTTATAACTATTAAAAGTTTCTCCTTGCCGTCCAAGCTGTATTTATAAAATTTCCTAAAAGGATCTTTTTTAGTATTTTCTTCCTTACTATTATCATCATAATATTCATGATGCTCATGATATTCATAATTGAGATTATTTTCGCTTTCTTTTTTTAATTTTTCAATTTTCTTTTTTTCTTCTATATCAAGAGAAACTATTTCACCGCAGTCTGCTAGTATATTATTCTGTTTTACATATTTAATAATATTTTTGATATATTCGCTTAAATCATAGCTTATATTCTCATAATCTTTCTCACTTCCGCCTACAACATTGCATCTGTTGATAAATCCGTATTCATCGCCTGTAGTTATCATCCACATATCACACACTATAGCCGTAAATAAAAAAGTCTGCTTTACTCTCCAAATATTTCCGTCATACTCTGTAATAAGTCTTTTAGTATCATGATTGCTTGGAAAAGCTATTTGTCTGCATTTTTTACGTACCAAATCATATTGCTCTACAAACCATTCTCCCTCATAATCCCACCATTTGGCACTGCTTGCCACATAATCAAACCCTGCATCTATAAGTTTTTCTGTATCATCAATAGAACAGCCTAAACTCTCTGCAAAAAATATAACATTTTTATTGTGTTCTTTAGCATTATCTATCAAATATTTCCATAATTCTTTAGGAACTTTATATGCCGCATCGCATCTAAAACCTTCAAATCCTAAATCAAGATTATGTTTTATCAAATCATTCCAATAATACCATATAGGATTTAATATTTCATCATTATTTTCACTGTTATTACTTTCTTTATTTGTTTCTTCTTCATCTTTTTTATTAGGATCTCTCTTATTATTGAATATAGCCAAATCGCCCCATTCAATCCACTTACCATTATCCCAAGCACCGGGCGACTGCAAAGCTCCATCTTTAGTTTTGTACCATTCTATATGCTCATAAGTCAAATTACAGTCTTTTGAAGAATGATTGATAACTAAATCTATCATAACTTTAATCTGCTTACTATGACAATAAAATATAAAATCTCTCAACTCTTTTTCAGCTATATTTTGACTGCTGCTTGTAAAAAATGAAGGGTTATACTGATAATAATATTTAGTAGCATATAAACTGCCGCTGAAACCAGGATATGTAATAGGATTTATATATATCCATTCAAAACCCATAGACTTGATTCTATCAACATGACCGTACCAATTTTTTATATGCCCTAAAAGTGGCGGAAACAAATTATATCCAGAAACTCTCATTCTTATAATTATATACGAATAATAAAAAAAACAACTTTTTATAACGATATTTTAATAATAAAAACACTATTATATTTATTAAGTTTGTACTCTATGAACATTTGAAGAACATTATAAAGTTTAAAATTACATAATAGTATTTTTACATTTCTACAAATAATAATATAAAAAGTATATTATATTTATTTAATAATTAAATTGATTATTTTATAATCATCACATTATAATACTTTTACAAAATACAAGTTTCACTCAATTATACTAAAAATATATTTGTTTCAAAATTAATAATCAATATTTCACTAATTTATTTTTGAGTATTTTTATTAAGCGTAGCTTTGAGCAGATAAACATATTAATTTAGACAACTCATTTTTTACAAAATTTAATTGTTTTAGTATATAATATTGATTTTAATTGTTTCTATTATATAATAAACAATATAGTTTTTATTAGGTATAATATTATGCGTATATTAGTTTATGATTCATCTTTACAGATAAGAGACAGTCTTATCAGCATTCTTATAACTGCAGGATATGAAGTAGTAGCAGTAAAAGATAAAAAAAGCATACTATCTATGTTTGGAAAACTTCCTTTTACTGCAGCCATTATAGAAGTTAATGAAAGTGATGAAGAGATTGCAGACATATTAGAAAAAATATATTTAGATGACAGGTATAATGTCCATGTTATAGTACATATTGAAAATCCGAGTAAAGAGTTTTTCAGCAAGATGATGCGTATAGGCGTTTCTGGATTTTTATTAAAGCCTTTTAATGAAAAAGATTTTTTAAACAGATTTAGCTTACTTTTAGAAAAAGCAAATATTAAACCTAAAAAATTAAAGCATATAGTAATTAATGATTTGGATAATTTTAAATTAGTATTTAGGCATGACGGAGTAAGGCAGATACTTCATGGTATGATAATAGAGATGTCACCTGTGGGGTTAAAATTTATTATGCCGCCTGAAGAGGCAAGTATAGAAGTGGGACATATTATTAAAAATGCTTCTATGGCTATAAGTTCATATAAAATAAGTTTCTCTATAATAATAACTGAAAAAATAGGTAATGAATATATAGGAACTTTTGATGAATTATCTGCATTTAATTCTAAACTAATATGCAAGTTTATATACGATAAATATATAGAAAAATTAAAATAAAGGATAAAAGCTATGATAAAGGCATTAACTATAGCAGGATTTGACGGTTCGGGAGGAGCTGGAATACAGGCAGATTTAAAAACTTTTTCGGCATTAGGCTGTTACGGGATGTGCGTACTTACTGCACTACCCGTACAAAACACACAGGGAGTGAGAAACTGTTATGGTATAGAATTAAAAGCCATAGAAGAACAGTTATACTGCATATTTGATGACATCATACCAGACGCCATTAAAATAGGAATGCTTTTTAATAGTAATATAATAAAATTAGTAGCGGACTTCTTGAAAACTCATGCCAAAAATATACCTATTATAGTTGATCCTGTTATGGTGGCAAAAAGCGGGGACAGGCTATTATTAGAAGAGGCTGTTGCTAGTTTGAAAAGCCGTATACTTCCAATATCTACTGTAGTTACTCCAAATATACCAGAGGCTGAAGATTTAACTTCAAGAAAAATAAAAACCGATGAAGATATGATTAATGCTGCAAAAGAAATACTAGATATGGGGGCAAAAAATGTTATGCTTAAGGGCGGACATATGGAAGGAGAGCTTTCGAGAGATTTGTTTATGAACAGAGAAGGCAAAGAGTTTTTGGATGCCGTTAGAATAGACACAAAAAACACACATGGCACAGGCTGTACATTATCGGCAGCTATTTGCAGTTATATAGCACATGGAAAAACTCCGCTTGAAGCCTGCAAACTCGGCAAAGAATATTTATTCAATGCCTTACAATCAGCCAAAACCGACAGCGTTGGAAAGGGTCATGGTCCAGTAAATCATTTCTATGACGCTTGGAAGCATTTGGATATATAATAAATAAATTGTTTTAATAAAAATTGTGAGCCTCTGGGAAGTTTACTTGACAGAGCCTTAAAGCGAGCAATTTTTATTTATAATAAAAGCATTTGGTTTTATAATTTATAAAACAATTTTTACATTATCTTTATACTGCTGTAAAGACACATTAATAGTAATAGTCCAGCCGTCAATATATACCATACCGCTTTCTATCATATCTTTAAACTTCTGCTTGTTCTCATCGTTTTTTATAAGAATTTCAGAGTTAGTAATATAATATCTTTTTATATTATCATCTTCTATCATATAAGCACAATTTTCTATAATAGGTGTAAGTTTAGACACTGGAGAGTTTAAACCTACATTAATAATCATATTATATATTCTGCTTAAATCAGTTACCCCATTTAATAAAAGTATTATCTGCTTGTTTTCATCTTGTTTTTCAGTATTGATATCATGCAAATCAAAAACCTTATAACCTATATCAATTTTTTTATCATCAAACATATTATTGCTTTCTTTTAGGTTTTGAATTATTTTCTCCCCAGCCCTATTAACACGTTCGACAGTGATTGAAGAAATCACAGGCTCAAAGTTATTATCAATACAAAAATCATAAGCAGCCGATTTTTCTTTTTTAATTTCCTCATCAATCTGACAAAGAATAAATTTTCTGTTTCCGCCGTCTTCCGCATTAATCTCCATCACCGCATGTGCTGTAGTACCCGACCCAGCGAAAAAGTCGAGAATAATACTTTCTTCAAATTCATTACTAGAAAGTTTAGTTATAAGTTTAATTAAATTTAGTGGTTTAGGTGTATCAAAAATTTTTTTATTTTCAAATATTGAAAGTATTTCTTTTGTGGCATCAGTTGTAGTACCATATTCACTAAATATAGTTCTAGTTTTTATAATTTTATTTTTATCTAACATTTCATCAAAATATATAACTTCATATGGTGTCAATCTATTCTTTGATATTTTCCAATAAATATGATCTTTATCTAATTTCTCTGGTTTTTTACGCCAACAACCATCTTCTCCATTTGGAGCAATCGGATAAAAATCATTTCCATTTGGATCTTTAATTTTATAATATAGAGTTGGTCTATCAATCCTTAAAGAATGATTTCCCCATTTTTCAAGTTTTAATAACTTTGCTTTTCTACCATTTATAATATGTGTATATTCTTTTTCATCATGTTTTTCTTTAATATCATTTATATACCAATCTTTTTTAGAATAAGATAAAATATACTCATGTTCTTTTGAAAAATCATCTGAATCTTGACTTCCACCTTTCTTTTTTTGCCATATAATATTTTGTATAAAATTATCCTCGCCGAAAATTTCGTCGCATAAAAGTTTTAAATTCGCCTGTTCATTATCGTCTATGCTTATAAAAATGGCTCCGTCATCTGTTAATAAATCTCTTGCTAGTTTTAATCTAGGGTACATAAATGTAAGCCAGCCGTTATGCGATTTTTTGCTTCTTTTAAAGATAAACTCCATTCTGTCATATTCTTCTTTTCCTATATCCTGAAGTCCTAAAACCTCAAGTTCTTCTTTATCAAATCTATCTGGATATAAAAAGTTATCAGTATTAGTATTATAAGGAGGGTCTATATATATACATTTTATTTTACCGCTGTAGTATTTTTTTAATATTTTTAAGGAGTCTAAATTGTCGCCTTTTATTATCATGTTTTCTGTTTCATCAAAGTTTTTACTTAACTTTTCATTGATAATCAATTCTTTTTCTGTTTTTTGTCTGTATTTAGCCTTTGCCAAATTTCTGCCTATAAAGTTTAAACCGTATCCGTTTTCTTTATAGTTTATTGCTGACTTACTATTTAAAACTCTCTTTAATTCTTCAATATTTATTTCACCGTCTTTATAGATAGAAGGATAATTATTTTTTAAAAACTCTAAAAGCTGATTTTGTTCTTCATCTATTATTTCTCTTGTGTCTATTACATCAAATCCCTGTTTTTCAAATTCTTCCTTTTTAGTCATTATTTATTACCTCCTCTATCATATCATAAAGCTGTGATTTATTTATTCTCTTCTTATAATAAACTTTAACATCATTTGAATTATTTTTATTTAGCTTTTCAAAAAATCTATATGCAAAATCTATTTTTGATTTTTCATCTGCTGGTATTTCTTCTTCTGTATTATAGCCTTTGCTTTCAACTATTAAAAATATTTTCTTACTGTTATCTTTTTCTATTGCATAGCAAAAATCCGGACTGTAATTGCCTAAAGGTGTAGGTATTGAAAGTTTTGGCATTTTAGCAAATATTGTTATATTATTTACTTTAGGATCATTAAGTATTATGCTTCTTTCAAACATGCTGTCATATTCTATAATATCTTCAAATATCCATTCTTCCTTTAAACTGAAATTATCTGCTTTTTCCTGATTTTTTCCAAGACTTCCTGCTTCTAATTCATTTTTGAAATTTCCTTTTTTATCATACATTACATTAGGTTTTATTCTACCTTCTATAAAATTATATTCAATAAGGGTTTTCATATCTCCTATCAAGGCATTTTTTATTATAGATAATATTTCTGCTTTGGCATAATTAATATTGCTTTCTATTTTTTCTTTTAATTCTTTATTGATACCATTTAATATTTTTACTATAAATGATATAGGCATTTTTGATTTTTCAGCCAATTCTCTAGCTAAAAATACATAATTAATATTTTCTTTATATTCATGAGAACGCACTATTTCTTTATTTATAGAATTATCTTTTTCTAAATTATCCATATCCCAGACTAATTTTACTGTTTTAAGAGAGTTTTTTTCTATATCTGATTTGTTTATTTTTTCTATTATAGAGTTTAACAATATTTCTTCATTCTCCTCGTTTAGTTCATTTATATAATAATATGCCTCTTTAGATATATAATCCCATAATTTTTTAAACTCTTCTATCTTTTCACC
Organism: Brachyspira sp. G79; assembly: GCF_002379365.1. Classification (GTDB taxonomy): domain Bacteria; phylum Spirochaetota; class Brachyspiria; order Brachyspirales; family Brachyspiraceae; genus Brachyspira. The sequence continues at coordinate 1,488,012 of NZ_JQIU01000008.1, forward strand.
TTTTATTTTTAGATTTTTTCTTTCTCTTAATTTATTACCGTTTGTAATATAATGCTCCATATCCTCATCAAAAATTTTATAAGCATATTCAAGCATTGATTTTTCTTCTTTATCTGTAATTTTATCTTTTAATTGAGAAAGTTTATTAAAATAATCATCTGCCTTTTTATAAATATCAAGTCCTTTATCATCAACCTTTTCTAAATCTATTATTAAGTCATAATATAATAAAAACTTTTCAAACTTTCGTATATTAGTTTCTATATTATTGACTTTTAATCTGATGTTTAAATCTGTTCTTGTAAACTCATCATATAAAACAGGTGAATTATCAACTATCTCTTTTTGAAGACTTTTAATAAAATCTGCCTCATCACCAGAAACAACCACATCTAAATTATTGCATTGCCAAAAACTATTTTTATCTTTAAATGTATCTATAGTTAATCTCTCACCTTTCTGATTAACACATATTCTTAACCCCCTTCCAACCTGCTGTATTTTTGATGTATGGCTTCCTCTGTTGCTCAATTTACAAATAGTAAATACATTAGGATTATCCCAACCCTCTTGTAATGCCCAAACAGAAAATATAAATCTAGTCTGTGTTTCAAAGGATAGTAATTTTTCCTTTGATTTTAATATTAAATCTACTCCATGTCTTATTTTCTCATCATCATTTCCTTTATCACCTGAAAAATATCCTTCATGAACTTTTAATTGTCCGTCCTCATAATCTTTATATAAATATTCTAAATACTCTTTATATTTTTCATTATATTTTAATTCATTTATAGTTTTTTCTCTAATTATTTTATACTCTTCTTCAAATATTTTTTTTACATCTGTGTATTTTTCAGCATCTTCTAAATCTCTTCTATATTCTGCAATATACCTTATAAAAAATAATGATAAAGCTTTAATACCCTGAAGAAATAATTTTTTTCTTTTTCAAAATGAAGTTCTATACTCTCTCTTATCATCAATCTTATATTATCTTCTTCTAATAAATATTCAGCAAAATACTGCTCTCCATCTGATAAAATAATATTGGATTCTTTACTCTCTTTTTTTTCATAATTTATTTTTATTATTTCTTCACCGTTAAATTTATCTCCAACAGTTAAATCTTTATAAACAATTTCACTATTAATATTACTTTTTATTTTTACTATATCTTTTTCTATAGATAAAATTATGTCTTTATTATTAGAAGTTTCATTATAGTATACAGTTATTTTTTTTACCAAGTTATTTTTAAATGATGATACTCCATCAAGTTTATATGCTATATTTGAAAGTTCTATTATATGATCTTTTTTATCTTTACTTTTTGGAAATGTAGCACCAAATCTCAAAAAATAATTATTAAATCCATTAAAATATTTAGAAAATGCTTCGCCTGCAAATTTATGGGGTTCATCAATAATAATAATAGGATTAAGTTCTTTCAAAGCATCAAGATAAGTTATAATTCTATCATTAAAGAAAGTTCCCTCTATTATCCTATTTAATTTATTTTCTTTATTAGTAAATGAATGAGGAGTTAATACTAATACAGAAAAATTATCATTATCTAAAAATCTGTTTATAACTGATATAGAACCATCATATATATTTACTTCTATTTCTCTTTCCCTGAAATTTGAATATATTGATTTAAAATAGTCTTTTGTTATTTCAAAATTTTTTTTAGTACCCTCTCTTATAGCTAAAGACGGCACCAATATAATGAATTTATTATATCCAAAATTATGATTAAGCTCAAACATAATTTTGATAAATGTAAAAGTTTTTCCTGTACCTGTTTCCATTAATATATCTATGTTTTTACTATTAGATACTTTATCCTGCTTTATGCATTTATTTAATGAATACTCAAAACTAAATCCGTCTTCTAAATTATTGAATATTGATACTATATTTTGTATGCATTCTTCTTGATATTTTTGTTCTGTAAATTGTAACTGCATTATTTAACTTCTCTAAATTATTGTGTACTATTTCGTTACGATTATCGTCAAGTTTACATAATATATTTAGAGATTTATTTTTACTTCTTCTTAGGCAAATGCTTTATAATCTGACCTTCAAGCTGTATTGATTTTTGTTTAGCATCATAGCCCAAAATCTTACCGTACACTTCTATATAGTTTTTAGGCTCTAATGTTACAGTTACATTCACTATCAAATCGGCAACACCAGCAATATCTTTGTCATTAGTGTCGTAAATTAATATTCTTGCTTTCTTTTTAGGTATGCCATCAATGTTAGTCTGAGTTACTCTGTTTACATCGGCTTTCCATTTCACATATCCGCCATTGTATAGATCGTAATTCTCTGCAACTGTAAGATAGCTAGGACTTTCTCTGAATATATTGTAGTCTGGTGCTATTATAAACTCTTTTAACACTCTAAATCTCTCTTTTAGGTATTCGTTAATATCGCTTTTTAATGCACCGTTTATTATCATAACAGCTTCATTAACAGATGCACTTCTCATATTGTTTTTAGCCTTATCAAACATCTCGGCTACTTCACGCGGTGAATATGTAGGACTTTTTGCACTCTCTGGAATCTTTCCATCTTCAAGCCCTTCAAATAAGTAAACATTCTCTAGTTTTTCTCTTAACTCTTTTTGGTCTTTGTCAAGAAGTACATATCTTATCTTTGGGTATAATCTGTCTATTGCAATATATGAAGCAAATGTGAGTATAAATGCTATTGGAATGAGAAGAATAAATTTTGATACTGCTATTTTCTTTTTGCCTAGTAAATATGCTCTGGGATTAATCTCATCGCCTCTGGCATTATTAGTTAAAAATCTTATTCTCTCTATATTGTCTTTTGCAACTTTATTTTCAGGCTCTAAATCTAATATTCTAAAATATTCTCTCAAAGCATTTTCTCTATGCCCGTTATTGAGACTTATATACGCCTTTGCAAGCATACCGTTAATACAAAAACTGTCTTCTCTAAGAGCTTTTCTTGAAAGTTCTTCAGCACCATAAAAATCTTTTAAAAATATATCAGCAAATGAAAGCATAGCAAGTGCATCTGCATCATTTACAATTCTAGATTTATTACTTAGAAGAAACTCTTTCGCTTTTTTATACTTCTTTTTTTTGATTAAAGTATATGCTGTAGAGGCTATTTTGCTTTTCATAATATAGATTACAGTCCTAGTATTAAAATGTTAACATAATTATCGATATTATGATAACTTTTATTAGCATTTTTTTATTATGTAAACTTATATATTATATTATTATAAAAAACAAGGCATTTTTTATTGACAAAAAAACAATATGATATATTTTATTGCAAAATAATTTGGGGATAAAGCCATGTATTTTTTTAATAATTTAATACGAACAGTTATGTTATTAGCGGTATTTGTAATATTATTTTCATGCAGTAAAGATACTCCTAAAAAATCATCATTAGTAATATACTCTCCATCATCAAGAGATTTTATAGACCCATTGATAGAAGATTTTAAAAGCAAAAATCCAAATATAGATGTGGAAGTTATTATAGCAGGTACAGGTGAATTAATAAAAAGAATAGAAACAGAACAAAATGATCCTCTATGTGATGTTTTAATGGCTGCTAATATTAATTTGGTTAAAAATAATCAGAATCTATTTGAAAATTACACAACAACAAATGAAAATGAAATAATAGACAGCTATAAAAATGCAGAAGGTTCAATGACTAGATTTATGATAAGTCCAAGTGTATTAATAGTTAATACCAATATTATAGGCGATATAAAAATAGAAGGATACAGTGATTTAACTAATGAAAAGTTAAAAGGAAAAATAGCTTTTAATGATCCTTCTTCGTCATCATCATCTTTTAAACATTTAGTTACTATACTATATACTATGGGTAAAGATGATATAAATAATGCTTGGGATTATATAGAAAAATTATGTTCTAATTTAGACGGTAAATTATTAGCAGGTTCTTCTGCCGTATATAAAGGAGTCGCTGACAGTGAATATGCTGTAGGACTTACTTTTGAAAATGCTGCTGCTAATTATGTAGCTGCTGGATCACCTGTAAAATTAGTATATATGAAAGAAGGTGTTATAATGGAGCCTGCTGGAATATACATTATAAAAAATGCTAAAAAACTTAGAAAATGCCAAAAAATTTGTAGATTATATGACTAGCTTTGATACTCAAAAGAAAATGAATGATGAGCTTAATGCAAGAGCTATAAGAAAAGATTTAGGAAGCTCCCCTATTTTAGTAAATATAAATGATATTAATGCTATTACAGATAATGATGAATTAGAGGAAATAGATAATTTTGTGAAAGAAAATCAGGAAAATTGGCTTGAGCGATTCAAAACCATTATAGAAAATTTATAATATTAGGATATTAAAAATGAAAAATATTTTGATACTCGCTTTTATAAGCCTTATTTTTTATTCATGCAGCAGTAAAACATCAGATGAAAGCAGATTAGTTATATATTCACCTCATGCTTTGGACTTTGTAGAGCCTCTTATAAAAGATTTTGAAAATAAAAATCCAAATATAAAAATAGAGTTAATAGCTGCTGGTACTGGAGAATTAATAAAAAGAGTAGAAACAGAACAAAATACACCGCTTGGTGACATACTTTGGGGAGCTAATTTAAATCTTATAAAAGACAAATTAAATTTATTTGAATATTATACTTCCACAAATGAGAACAGTTTATATGATGAATATAAAAATAAAGAAGGTTCTATAACAAGATTTACTACAATACCAAGTATCCTTATAGTAAATACAAATCTTACAAAAGATATAAAAATAGAAGGGTACGCTGATTTACTTGCTCCTGCCTTAAAAGGAAAAATAGCCTATACAGACCCGTCATTATCTTCATCATCTTTTAAGCATTTAATTAACATGCTTTATGCTATGGGAGAAGGAAATCCAGAAAACGGCTGGGAATATGTAGAAAACTTCGTAGAAAATTTGGACGGTAAATTATTAAGCGGTTCTTCTGCTGTATATAAAGGAGTTGCTGACAGTGAATATGCTGTAGGACTTACTTTTGAAAATGCTGCTGCCAATTATGCTGCTTCAGGCTCTCCAGTAAAATTAGTATATATGAAAGAAGGCGTTATAATGAAAGCTGACGGAATATATATTATAAAAAATGCCAAACACTTAGAAAATGCTAAAAAATTTGTTGATTATATTACAAGCTATGAGGCACAAAAGAAAATGAATGAAGAACTTAATGCCAGAGCTATTAGAAAAGACTTACCAAAATCAAATATACTTCTTCCTATAGAAGAAATTAAAGTAATATATGATAACGATGAAACAGTAAATAAAAATAAGGATACTTGGCTTTCAAAATTTAAAGATATTATTACAAGCATATAATAAAAAATAAAAAGAGGTAAACAATCATGAAAAAGATTATTTTATTATTTTTGATATTAACAATGATATTTGTACCTTCCTGCTCAAAAAAAGAAGATAATAAAAACAGTTTAGTAATTTATACGCCCGCAACTAGATTCTTTATTGACAGATTGGCAGAAGATTTTAAGCAAAAAAATCCTGATATAAACGTAGAAATTATTATAGCTGGTACTGCTGAAATAATAAAAAGAATAGAAGCAGAAAAAAATGATCCTTTAGGCGATATATTTTTTGCTGCAAATGAAAATATACTTAAATACAATTCCAACCTTTTTGAAGAATATGTTTCAACAAATGCTGATAATGTATATGATGATTACAGAAGCAAAGAAAAATATATCACTGGTTTTATGCTAAGCCCAAGTGTATTAATAATAAATACAAATTTGATAAAAGATATAAAAATAGAAGGATATGCTGATTTACTTAATCCTGCATTAAAAGGACAAATAGCATTCAATGATCCTACAACATCATCATCTTCTTTTGAACAGTTAGTTAATATGCTTTATGCTATGGGAGAAGGTAATCCAGATAATGGCTGGGATTATGTTGAGAAATTATATGCTAATTTGGACGGCAAACTTTTAAGTAGTTCTTCTGCAGTATATAAAGGAGTGGCTGACAGCGAATATGCAGTTGGGCTTACATTTGAAAGTGCCGCTGCAAACTATATACATACAGGCTCTCCTATAGAAGTGGTATATATGAAAGAGGGAGTACTTACTAAAGCTCACTCTATGGCTATAATAAAAAATGCCAAACATTTAGAAAATGCTAAAAAATTTGTTGACTATGTAACAAGCTATGAAGCCCAGAAAATTATTAATGATGAGTTGTTTACAAGAGCAATAATAAAAAATTTAGAAGGCTCTGAAATACTTATACCACTTGAAAATATCAATGATATAAAAGAAGATGAAGAGATGGTTGATAAAAATAAAGATACTTGGCTAGAAAAGTTTAAAAATATAGTTACAGGCTCATAAACATATATAGGCTATTATTTATATAAGCTGCTAAAAAATAGAAATACATAAATATAAAAAATATACTAATTAGAAGTATAATTATGAAAAATAATATAAAATATTTTTTCAAAAAAATGGACTTTTGGACATATATTACTTTTTTAATTGTTTTAATATTTGCTTTATTTTTAGTTTATCCGTTATTTTCTCTTTTTTTAAGCAGCTTTAAAGATATAAAAACAGATGCTTGGACATTAAATAATTTTATTAAATTCTTTACAAAAAAGTATTATTACAGTACATTAATTAATAGTTTTACAGTAACTATTTCAGTAACAATTCTTGCTGTATTGATAGGTACTCCTTTAGCATATTGTATGAAGATGTATAATATAAAAGGCAAAAAAGCAGCAGAAATATTAATAATAATATCTATGATGTCTCCTGCTTTTATAGGTGCCTATTCTTGGATACTGCTTCTTGGAAGAAATGGAGTTATAACTAGATTTTTTTCATATATAGGTATTAATATTCCTACAATATACGGTTTTGGAGGAATACTTTTAGTTTTTTCATTAAAGCTATATCCTTTTATATTTATGTATGTAAGCGGTGCTTTAAGCAAGATAGATGTTTCTCTTTTGGAGGCTTCAGAAAGTTTAGGAGCTTCTAGTTTTATAAGAAATATTACTGTTACTATACCTTTAATAAAACCTACTATACTATCAGCAAGTCTTATTGTATTTATGAATGCATTAGCTGATTTCGGTACTCCTATGCTCATAGGTGAGGGATACAGAACTATGCCTACTATGATATATTCTGAGTTTATAAGCGAGGTTGGAAGTAATGCTAATTTTTCTGCTTCTATGTCTGTTATAATGATAGTTATTACAACAATAATGTTTATTATTCAGAAATATATCGTAAGTAAAAAATCTTATGCTGCTAATTCTATAAATACTATAAAACCAAAAAATATAAAAGGTATTAAATCAGTATTAATTCATCTATTTTTATATGTTTTAATATTTATTTCTTTACTTCCTCAAATAACAGTTATATATACTTCATTTCTTAAAACCAACAGATCAGTATTTACTAGCGAATACTCACTTGAAAGCTATATAACAATATTTCATTCACTAGCATCATCTATAAAAAATACATATATATACGGCATAATCACAATTATATTAATAATCATAATAGGAATGCTTACAGCTTATATAACATCAAGAAGAAAAAATATATTAACCAATATAATCGATATAGTATCAATGTTTCCATATGTAATACCTGGTTCAATACTAGGTATTACTTTTTTACTTGCATTTAATAAGCCGCCTATAATATTAACAGGAACTTCTATAATCATTATAATATCATTGGTAATAAGAAGGCTTCCTTATACATTAAGATCAAGTTCTGCTATACTTTATCAAATAAATAAGAATATGGAAGAAGCTTCTATAAGTCTCGGAGCTTCTCAAATAAAAACTTTTTTTAATATCACAGCAAAATTAATGCTTTCTGGTGTATTATCAGGTGCTGTACTTAGCTGGATTACAGTTATTAATGAATTAAGCTCTTCTATTATACTTTATACTACAAAATCGCGTACTATGTCTGTAGCTATTTATCAGGAAGTTATTAGAGCAAGCTATGGAACTGCAGCTGCACTTTCTACTATACTTACATTTACTACTATTATATCGCTTATTATATTTTTTAAGATAAGCCGTCAGAAAGAAATAAGCCTATAAAGAGTTATTTGTACAATATGTAAAATTTTGTATAATATGTAAGATATTACACGTAAAAGTTGTAAACTAAGCCATTTATTTGAAAATATTTTCAAATTTCGTATTGACAAAAACAATATATAGTATACTATACGTATAGATTGTTTTTATTTTTTATCATATGTTTTCTTAAAAATGCCTATCAAGTAAAACCCCATTTATTTGATAGGCTGTTTTTATTATCATTTATAATAAACTGTTAAACATCATTTTTATAAGTTTATTAATTTAATTACTCGTGAAATGAAGATATACTAAAAATTTTTAAGTTTGTCAATTTTTTTGTTGTTCTTTTTCACGCCGAAAAAAGAACCAAAAAGTGCAAGTATTAAAATTATTATTAAATCGTACTAATTATATTTTATATGTAGGATAAATTACTAAAATGTAGCCTTTCGCTGCCGACACCACAGGTGGACTTCGTCGGTATGCGGAGCGGTAGGCTGTGCCTGCTTCTTTGGGCAACAAAATAAGCAAAAATATTGCATTTTTTAATCAAAACATAGTTATTATAATACATTTTAAACTTATTTTATTAATACTAAATAATACTTTATACTATTTATAAGTTATTATTACATTTTTAAATAATTAAAATTTGATAAACTATAGTTGTTTAGGTATATATAATAACTAAATATAATCCATATTTAAGAGATCATATTATCATTCAAATATTTCTAAAAGATATATATAAAAAAAATTCACATTTTTTCTTATTGTAATATTTTGTATATATTTTATTATATAATAAATACAAAAAAGGAGCAAGAATGAATAAAATAATATTAATTATGCTTATTATATCTGTTTTAGTATTTTCATGTACAAAAACAGATACATCATCAAATAATGAAGCAGCAACAGGAACTATGAATATAGACTTTAAGACTGTATTTGATGAAAATGCTAATGATGATAATAAATTAATGGAAAGCTCATATTTGAAAGTTACAGGTACTTATGGAAATATTGATGCTAAAGTAGATGCTGAAACAGGAGCTTCAACTCCGAAAGGTGCCACAAAATCTTGGGACGCTTATAGATATGAGAATAATCAATTTGCTAATAATAAAATAGAAAGAGGCTTCGGATTTTTTGTATTATACGCAGTAGCACCTGCAAAAACTTTCGGATTCGATGGAATGAACGGCAGTGGAATATCTCAAAAAACTTTAGACGGAACTAACGGACCTAAAGTTACAGGTACAGGTGTAACTAAAGACGAAACTGGAATTATTACTATAAGATATGCTCATGCGGGAGGTCCTACAGTTTATCCTTGGGTATATGAGTTAAAGTCTGATACTAATGGAATATTTAAAATAGGATACGGATTAGATAATAATAAAATGAGTACTTCTCAAATTTCTAATGATACTGATTTTTCTGATATTCAAATGATTACGGATAAGGCTAAAGATGGAATTGATTATTGGCAGGGAGATTTGCAGGGTACTTTTGAAAATGGTGTTTTAACTTTAAAAGGAACTTTGAAAGAAGTAAAATAATTTTTATATTTTGAATTAATAAATAAAGGCTTTTAGAATATTTGAAGTTTCTAAAAGCCTATAATTTTTTAAAAATTATTTTTAAGGAGTATGAATTTATAATTTTATTTGAAATTCTTTTCTATTAATTTTTCATAAGTTCCGTTTGTCATTATCTGAGCAAGTCCTTCATTAATTTTTTCTAAAAGTAAAGTATCTTCTTTTCTTACAGCGATGGCATAATCTTCTTTTATAGCATCGCTTTCTATTAATTTGATATCATCATTGTATTTTTCAAAATTTTTACAAGGCTCTTTATCAAATACTACAGCAGCTATTTTTTTTGATTTCAAAGCAAGTACAGCAGCAGCACCAGTATCAAACTTCTCAACATTAATATCTGTTCTTTCACTCATTACAGTATCTCCAGTAGTTCCTATAACAACACCTATATTTTTTCCAGCCAAATCATCAAATGTGCTAATAGAATTATCATCTTTATGAACAAGCATTACCTGACTAGATACATAATAAGGCTCTGAGAAATTAACAAATTGTTTTCTCTCTTCAGTTACAGTCATACCAGCTACTATTGCATCTATTTTTTTAGCCTGTAAAGCAGGTAAAAGTCCGCTAAACTGCATATGAACAAACTCGCCATTAATTCCAGCCAATTTAAGAGCTTCACTCATAATATCATAATCAAAACCAGCTATATTTCCGTTATCCAAATATCCAAAAGGAGGAAAATCTACATCTATACCAACATATATAGGGTCTTTTACAGTTTCTTGAGATGATTTTGAGTTGTTTGAGCATGACAATAGTACTATAATCATCATAAATATTAATATTTTTTTCATTTTTGAACCTTCTTTTATATAATTTAACAAATACTACAAACAGTATTTATATACAAAAATATTACTTCAATATAATATAAAAGTCAAGAATACAATTATACATTTTCAAACTAAAAAGACTTTATATAAAAAAATATAGTTATCATAATATTGATATAATGATTATTTAATATATAATAAAAAGATGAAAGTTAACATATTTACAGATAATTTAAATACAAAAATATACGGCCAAAATACAGTATTATTTGAATCATTAGAAAGTACAAACAAAAAAATGATTGAAGATTTAAATAATAATATAAAACTTGAAGAAGGAAGCGTATATATAGCATTAAAGCAAACATCAGGTAAGGGCAGTTATGGAAATACTTGGCATTCTGATAATAATTTAGGATTATGGTTTAGTATTTTGCTTTATAGCCCATTTAAAAAGGAGGCTTTAAGTTTTCTTCCCAGTATTGCATTAAGCAAATGCCTTAGAGAAAAGTATAATACATTAGCACATGTAAAATGGCCTAATGATGTTTTGGTAAAAAATAAAAAAATATCAGGAACATTAATTCAAGTTACTTCTACTAATAATAAAAATGCATGTATCATAGGTACTGGAGTTAACTTATATCATGAAAAAAAAGATTTTTCTTTGGATATACAGCATAAAGCAACATCTCTTTATATGGAAATAGGCAATAAGGTTAAGCTAGATACTTTTTATAAGGACTTAATTTATTATTTTGAGGAAGTCTATAATAGTGATAAAAGTTTAGCTCAATATTTTAGAGAGTACAGCAATATGATAGGGCATACTATTAAAGCAAAAAAAGACGGTAAAGAAGTTGAAGCTTTAGTTAAAGATATAACAGAAGAAGGTTATTTAATAGTAGAAACTGATAAAAAAATAGAAACTTGGATATCAAGAGCCTCTTTGGATATAGATACGAATTATTAAATTTATAAAAAAAATTAACTTAAATGGAAGGTAATTATGAGAAAACCAATACCATATAAAAAACCAGAAGAAAAAAAGCCAGTTAATAAAAAAGAATTATAGTACTTGTAATATTAGAATTAATTGTAATCATATTAGCTACTGTAACGACGGCTATTATATCATTATTATTTGGAATTACGCCGTATATAAGTGCCGCTATAAGCGGAATTATACTTATAGTATTCAGCATATTTTTAGCAAGAGAATTTTTAATTAATAAAAAAGATTAGTATTCTTAATGGTAATAGTGCCAAAATAACCATAATTTACCAAATTTTGCTTGTTTATAATTATAGCTTATAAATAGCTAAAGCATTATTAATAAAATAAATTTAAAATGTATTATAATAACTATATTTTAATTAAAAATGGAGTTTTTTTGCATATTACCTCAGGAGTACTTAGCTTAGTCAACTTGAGTAGGTGCTACAGATCGGACAGCAAAAAAGTGGATACGCATATACAGGAAGACTGTATGCTTTGAAGTGGTGGTCCCAACAAATAAATAAAATTTAAAAATATATTTTTAACAAACTTAACAATTTTCAATATATATTCACATCATTAAAATTATTATCATACAAAACCTTTATATTAGAAACTCCTAGTTTTTTTAACTCTTCAATAACTTCTTTATAACAATGATCTATATTATTAGCATTATGAGCATCTGAATTAATCATAATAGGTATATTTTTTTCTAATAATTTTTTTATTGTATTTTTATTAGGATAATGAGCATTTAAATTATTTTTATTCATAATCTTTGTATTTATTTCAGCTATACTTCCACTTTTTTTTATAACTTCAATTACTTCATCTATTTTTTCTAAATACCAATCTTCTTCTTCAGTAAAATATTCTTTATTTAAATTATACTTTCTAACAAGATCCAAATGTCCTATAATGTCTGGATTTTGTTTTTCTATCATCTTAATAACATTATCATAATATCTGTAAATAACTTCTCTAATGCTCCCAAAATAATTAATAGTATCATTAAAACTTTCTCTTGACATATCTATAGGAAAATAATTACCATTTCCATCATCAATATAATGTACAGATCCTATTCTATAATCAAGCCCCATTTCTCTATCAGTATCTTTATTTAAATTAGAATAATAATCCCCTTCAATACCAAGATAAACCTGTATTTTATCTTTATAAATATCTTTAGCTTTTTTAATATGTTCTAAATACTTAATAGTATTTTCTATGCTCATAGAAGTATGGTCTTTTTCAAAATAAGAATGTCCAGAAAAACCTATGCTTATTAGTCCCTTATCTATAGCAGTTTCTATATTTTCTTCAACCGTATTTTTACCATCACAGTAAATGGTATGAGTATGCAAATTAGATATATATTTCATAACAAAACCTTTTTAAATAAAATATTAATAAATTTCTTTGTAATAATAAAAAATATAATAACAAAAATATAATTAAAGTAAATAATAATCATTTGACAAAATAATTATTTAATATATAATACCATTCATTATTATTGAAGCTCGGGTGGTGGAATAGGTAGACACAACAGCTTGAGGTGCTGTCGGGTAACACCGTGCTGGTTCAAGTCCAGTCTCGAGCAATTTAATTAATTCTTTATCTCTTCTTCATTACATTTTTTTTCAATTTTATTTACTATAAGTTTATCTATTCTCGCTCCGTCCATATCAACTATCTCTAAATTAAACCCTTTCCATTCCAAAGCCTCACCTTCTGAAGGTACATGCTGTAATAATTCTAATATAAGTCCGCTTATAGTATTGTAATTACTAGAAGCATTTTCATCTTCTATTTCAAAATAATCTAAGAAATCATAAATAGGACACTGCCCATCAACAAACCAGCCTCCGTTCTTTCTCTTTCTTATATCATTATTTTCCTTACCTTCAGAGGCATAACCTACCAATGCCCCGAATATATCACTTTGAGTAACCATTCCATCTATATTACCAAACTCATCAGATACAAGCCCTATTTTTATATTATTTTTTTTCATTTCCTCAAGCACTAAATATACTTCCATATTGTTATGAAAATAATGTGCCTTTTTGACAAATTTTTCTATTTTTGCTTTTGAATTATTTAATTTATCAAATATATCAGTTACCCTAACTACTCCTATAATATTATCAAGATTATTATCAACTACAGGGTAAGCAGAAAAAGAATGTTTTGACACTATTTTTCTTATATTCTCATTGGACATATTAATATCTAAAAATACCATATCGTTTCTATGCGTCATTATAGACTCTATTTTTCTATCTCCCAAAAAGAAAGCACGTTCTATAATATCCTGTTCTATTTCTTTTACTTCTCCTCCCTGTCTTCCCTCTTCTATCATAGATTTTATTTCTTCTTCAGTTACTGGACTTTTATCATCTTTTATTCCAAGTACCCTAGAAACTAATAATGCACTTTTAGATAAGATCCACACAAAAGGAGCACCTATTTTTGATAGCAATGTCATAGGAGATGCTACAACTTTAGCTATTTTTTCTGGCATTACCATACCTATTCTCTTTGGTACAAGCTCACCGAATATCAAAGTCAAATATGTAACTAAGGCTACAACTATTATCTGTGCCGATGCAGAAGCATATGCTGATGGTATATTAAATTTACCTAATATATTTGCTAGTTCTTTTGCAACAGTATCTCCAGAATAAATACCTGTTAATATACCTATTAATGTTATGCCTATTTGTATGGTAGATAAAAACTTATCCGGATTATCAGATAAAGATAATGCTGCCTTAGCCCCTTTATCTCCTTCTTTACTATCTTTCATTAAAGATGATTTTCTAGCCGAAATTACAGCTATTTCCGACATTGCAAATATGCCGTTTAAAAGTATTAACACTATTATTATTATTATATCCATTTTAATTTATCCTTAAAATAAAAATTATTTACTAAATAAAAAATAAACTGAGAGCATTTGATAAGTATTATAGCGGGAACTATTAAAATATTTATATAAATAGAATATGCAGTGAAAATATTATCCTTAATCAAGGGTTTAATTTTGTGAGAAAATTATATTATAAAAAAGAAAAATTACAATAGTTTATAAATATTTTTTACATTATATTTTTTATAATTTTTCATAATTATTTTTTATGAACTATAATAATATAATAATCCGTCTTTAACATGCAAACAGACTATTAACAATAAAATATATTGTTAATATTGTAAAAATTACATAATATACTTGTTTCAAAAGTACTTGATAAACAAATTTATAAGTTTTTATTTTATGCTAAATGATATAATATAAAAATTATTACAAAAAATAAATGTTTTACATGTTGCCTAAATTATATATTTAATCTATATAATGCTGTTCTCTTCTATACTTCATATGATTATTTTATACTATGCAGACGGTCATAAGCGAAGTGCTTCATAGCAAATAGCAAACTATAATTAGAGAATATGAATATTAATAAATTGAATTTTAGAACAAGTCTACTAATAATAATTTTTAATGATATTTATAATTTTAGTAATTGTGTATTTGATAGCCCAACTTTCTTTAACCCACAGTCTGCATACCAAAGGAAAATCATATTTACTCCAGTTACCTAAGGATAAAAACTTTTAACTAAGTGGCGTCAAAAAATTTAATAATACATTTTTGTTTAGGTATATACTTAAAATTTTTAAGTTTCCCAATTCTTTTATTCAGCTTTTCCAGCTGCACAACATACCTAACGGTACTTACTTCGGTCGCAGGCGTACTTCATCAAAACGCAGAGCATGTTTATAGTCTCCGCAAATAACTAAAATTTAAAAATATATTTTTAAATAGACAATTATAAAATAAAAACAATATTTATTATTTTGAAACAAGTCTATTTAAATTGCAGTAACTATAAGATTTAATTTTGTAATAAAAAGCTCAAGACTTTACATTAAAGCAAAGCCTTGAGCCAAACACTATATTAAAAAACTATCCTTATGTCTAAATAATGCCCGCTATTCTTCCAGCAATTTGATAGAAAGCAAAACTCACTATCCAAGCAACAACCAATGTATAAAGCATTAAGAAAGGTATCCATTTTTTACCTATTTCTGAACCTATTACTCCTATTGCTGCAAAACAAGGGAAGTATAAAAGTACAAATAGTAATAATGTATAAGCTACTATAGGATTAAATACAGGGTCATTTCTTAAAGATTCAGTAAGTACTGTTTCATCTCCGTCTTCTATAGATTTAATCTGAGCTATTGTAGAAACTAATACCTCTTTAGCAGCTCCCCCTGCTACAAGCCCTATTCCTATTCTCCAGTCAAATCCTAAAGGTTTTAATACAGGCTCTATAAATGTACCTATTTTACCAGCATAACTATGTTTTAATCCTTCAGAAGCTCTTAATCTTTCAAACTCAGCATTTATAACCTCTTCATCATTAGTATCTAAACCCTGACTTACAGCTAATGATTTAGCTTCATTCATAAGTCTTTCATTATCTGCATCAGTAGGTTTGTACTGAGGAAAAGTCATTAAAGCCCAAATGATTATAGAAGCAGCAAATACATAAGTACCAGCTTTTTTAATATACATCCAGCCTCTGTCAAACATATGTCTTAGTACTGCTTTAGCTCTTGGTATTCTATATGGAGGAAGCTCCATTACAAAAGGAGTTTCTTCTCCTTTAAAGAAGGCTTTTCTAAATATAAATGCCATTATAAAAGCCATTAAAACACCAATCATATATATGCTGAACATTACAGAAGCAGCCATTTTTGGAGCGAAGAAAGCACCTATAAAAAGTATATACACTGGAAGTCTTGCTCCGCAGCTCATAAATGTAGTAATTAAAACAGTTACGACTCTATCTTTTTTACTTCTCAATGTACGTGCTGCCATAACTGCAGGTATAGTACAGCCGAAACCCAAGAAAAGAGGTATAAATGACTGACCATGAAGACCTAATTTATGCATTATTTTGTCCATTAAGAATGCAGCTCTTGCCATATATCCGCAGTCTTCCAGAAATGAAATACCTGTAAAAAGTATAAGTACAAGCGGAAGAAATGATAATACAGCACCAACCCCGCCTATAACACCATCAACAATAACCGACTGTATTAAACTGCCTTCTGGAAGTAAACTGCCTACAAAACCAGATAATGCTCCTATACCCATTTCAAGCCAACCCTGAGGATATGCCCCTACTGTAAATGTTATTTTAAATATCAGCCATAATACAACCAAAAATATTGGAAGACCAAGCCATTTATTTAAAAATATTACATCAGCAGCTTCAGTGAAATTGAATGCCTGTATATTATCCCTATGAACAGCTTCCTGTAAAGCTCCTCTTATATATGAGTATCTTTTATCAGCCATTATAGAATCAGTTTTGGCATTCATAGAGTTTTCTAATTTTATGATTTCTTTATTTAGAGTTTCTATAACATCTCCGCCGTTATTGCATTCTCTTCTTATAGAGTGAATTGCTCTCTCATCTTTTTCTAATGCCTTTATAGCAAGCCATCTCTTATGAAGATTGCTTATATCTCCCTGCATTTTATTTGTAATTATTTCTATAGCTTTTTCAACTTCTTCTCCGTATCTTATAGCAGAATCCTGATGAAGTTTATTTCCAGATTTGTACATATCTTCTATTTTTTCTAATATCATAACAACACTTTCATATTTATTGCCATGTACTTTCATCACTGGAAGTTTAAAAAGCTCTGTTAAATTTTTTTCATCAATATTAACTCCGTTTTTTTCAGCATGCTCATACATATTAAGTACGCATACTATAGGTATACCTAATTCTACAAGCTGCAATGTGAGATAAAGATTTCTTTCTAAGTTTGTAGAATCTATAACATTTATAATAAAATCAGGTTTGTCATTAAGTAAAACATCACATGCAACAACCTCATCTTGTGAATAGGCACTCAAACTATAAACACCTGGCAAATCAATCAAATCATAAGTATATCCATTATACATCATGTTGGCCTGTCTTTTTTCTACAGTAACACCTGGGTAATTTGCAACTTTATAATTGGCACCTGTTAGTGCATTGAATATTGTAGTTTTTCCAGAATTAGGGTTTCCAGCTAATGCCACTTTTAATTTTGTATTATTAGAAGGAACTTTTATCTTCTTAGCTATATCATTTTTATTTTCAGTTAATGAAGCTTCATCTTCTTTTGATTCTTTATGTTCAACTGGTTTTAATACTCTTTCTTTTTTTATTTCAATATTAGATTTATCAACTTCTATTCCGTTAGCTTCAGATTTTCTCAAAGATATTTCATAATCCATTATATGAACTTGTATAGGATCTCCTAAAGGTGCTTTTCTTACAATCCAGCCTTTAGCCCCCGGAGTAAAACCCATTTCTATAATTCTTTGTCTAATTTCGCCGTCAGTGGCTACTTTATCAACAACAAAACCTTCTTCAATATCCAATTCAGTTAGTTTCATCAATTTTCTCCTTGAAAATTATAAGATATTTACAAATTGTTTGTGTATTCTAACATTTAAACAAAAATTGTCAATATATTAATATGCATTTTTGTTATTTTTTGTTTATATTTATAATAATATTATGACTATTGATATAGTTTTATTTTTTGTATATTATTTAATATAAATAAGATTAGGACAGATTATGTATAATGAAAAGCATTTAAAAAATATAGGTGCATCAATAGATAAAGCAAAGGCACTTTATGACAATTGTATATGCTGCGGACATATATGCGGTATTAACCGTAATAAAAATAAGATAGGAAGATGTAAAATTTTTGAAGATACTCATCATATAAAAGTTGCATCCCACACACTTCATTTTGGAGAAGAGCCTATGATTGTAGGAGAGAGAGGAAGCGGAACAGTATTTTTTTCAAGCTGTAATTTGAACTGTGTATTTTGTCAGAATTACCAGATTAGTAATGAAGGAGTAGGAGAAGAAGTTAATATAGAAACACTATCCGATTATTTTTTGAGTTTAGAAAGAGATGGAGCTTTAAATATAAATTTGGTAAGTGCTACACATGTTATATATCCAGTGCTTAAAGGTTTAAAGATTGCTTTAGAGAAGGGGCTTAATCTTCCTATAGTTTACAATACAAATGGGTATGATACAAAAGAATTACTGGATTGTTTAGACGGCATAGTTGATATATATTTGCCTGATTTAAAATATGTTTTTGATGATAAGGCTTTTAAATATTCTAGGGCTGAAAATTATTTTAATGTTGCTATTAATGCGATAGAAACAATGAAAAGTCAGGTTGGAGATTTAATCGTTAATAATAATGGTATTGCTGAGAGAGGAATCATAATAAGGCATTTGATACTGCCAAACAATGAATCTGACTCTTATGATATACTAATAGAATTAAAGGAAAGAGGATTTTTAAATAGCACTATATCTTTAATGTCGCAGTATAATCCTAAATTTAAGGCTTTAGATTTTGAGAATATAAACAGGAAGCTATATAAAAAAGAGTATGATGATGTAGTAGACTATGCACTTGATTTGGGATTTGAAAATTTATTAGTTCAGGATATGGATAGTTCTGAAAATTATTTGCCAGATTTTACTAAAGAAAAACCATTTCAAATATAGTTTTATAATATTATTTAAAAAAAATTAAACAATCTTTATATTTTGACAAAAATATTTTATAATGTATAATTATCGAATAATCAGAGTATTGTTTATTTGATTCTTTTATTTAACTAAGGAAGAAACTATGAAAGAAATTTTTGCACTTTTGGAAAGCGAAGAGGTAGAAAAAAGACTTGAGGCTCTTGAAGAGTTGGCAAAAAATGTAGAAAATTCCGATAAAATATCTGTAATTAAAGCATTGAAGCCGCATATACTAGATTGGGACGAAAATGTCAGACTTAAAGTGGCTCAGGTATTAAAATTGTATACAGGACAATAATATGGGAAGAATAATATCTTTTTCTAGCGGTAAGGGCGGTGCAGGAAAAACTTTATGCTCAGTTAATTTTTCTGCCGAATTAGCCTCAAGAGGATATAAAGTTTTAGTATTTGATATAGATATTAACTGTTCTAATGTATTTATATTACTTCATGTCAAACCGCAATCTAAATTACAAGAATATTTTGAGGGTACTTTAACATTAAAAGACTGCGTTATAAGAAGTGAGTATGGTATTGATGTTATTAGTGCTGGTGTTAATATACAAAGATTTGTTCAGTTTGAAAATGATTTTAATTTGTCAAACCTTGCTAAAGATTTAAAGGTTTTAGCTGAAGATTATGATTATGTTATAATAGATTATGCTGCTGGTATTACTCAGCCTATGATGCGTTTTTATGAGATGTCTGATGATATTATATTAGTAGCAAACCCAGAGATTACAGCTTTAACAGATCTCTACAGACTTATGAAGATGATATACGTTAATAATATGACAGACAAAATGTATTTGATAGTCAATAAAGTAAAAAATATAGACTGGGCTATAAATTTATACAGAGAAGTTAAGAAGGTAACTGCTAAGTTCTCTCTTGATATTAATTTGGTTCTTTTAGGACCTGTACTTTTTGATGAAGAGAAAGTTATGATATCAGTTCAGAAAAGAACACCTATTATAATACTTTATCCGAAAACTCCTATAAAGGGCGGTTTTTCATTGGCTGTTACTAGATATTTGTATGATATAGGTGTTATGAAAGATGAAAATGCCAGAGAAAAAACTTTCTCTGAGTTTTTTTAATAATTATATATAAAATTTATTTATTTTTATTTTAATATATTCTTAAAATTGGTATCATTTTAATTTGACAAATATATTTATATTGCTAAACTATTATATAATAGGAAATGATAAATTAGAGGTGTACTATGAGTAAAAATATTGTTATAACTATCAGCAGAGAATTCGGAAGCGGCGGAAGATATATCGGTGAGATGGTAGCAAAGAAACTTGATATACCTTTTTATGATAAGGCTATAATAGAGATGGCATCAGATAAAACAGGATTTTCTCCTGAATATATCAAAGAAAATGAACAGAAATTAACTGGTTCTTCTTTATTTAATTTTGCTATATCTGGCTCTTATGCAGGAAATATGACATTTGGAAATGGAGAGTCGCTGCAAGATACTATGTTTTTTGCTCAAAGTAATGTTATTAAGGAAGTAGCTTCAAAACACTCTTGTGTTATAGTGGGAAGATGTGCTAATCATGTGTTGGAAGGAATGGATAATTGTATTAATATATTTATTTATTCAGATATGCAAAGCAAAATCAAGCGTGCTGTTGATGAATATAAATTAGATAGTACTAATATAGAAAAAATCCTAAAAGAAAGAGATAAATTAAGATCCAAACATTATAATTATTATACAGGCAAAGTTTGGGGGGATGCAAGAAATTATCATGCCTGCTTCAATAGTGATTTTGTAGGCATTGATAATACTGTAGAATTAATAGAAAAAATAGCTAAATTTAGATTAGAAAGATAGGTATATTATTATGAAAATAATAGCTGATTTACATACCCATACTATAGTAAGTGAGCATGCATACAATACAGTTAATGAAATGGTACAAGCGGCTAAAAAAAAGGGTTTTTTGGCTTTAGCTATTACAGATCATGGTCCTGCCTCAAGTGATGGGGCTAAGGAAGTTCATTTTAAGGCTATGCATAATTTGCCAGATTATATAGATGGTATAAGACTATTAAGAGGATGCGAGGCTGATATAATAGATTACAGCGGAAAAGTAGATTTAAGTGCCAGTGTATTAAATTATTTGGATTTTGTTATAGCTTCATACCATGAAGATGCTTTACAGCCTATCAATATAAGGGAGCATACTAACGGATATGCTGAAGTGATAAAAAATAAAGACATTGATTGTTTAGGTCATGTCGGAAATCCTAAATTTGAGTTTAATATTGAATATATAGTAAAATTATGCAAAGAATATAATAAATTAATAGAAATTAATTCATCATCTTTTAAAGTTAGAAAAGGAAGTTATCCTATATGCAAGGAGGTAGCACTTGCCTGCAAAAAATATGAAACTAATATAATAGTAACTTCTGATGCTCATTCTATGTATAAGGTGGGAGATCATAAAGATGCAATAGATATGCTTGAATCTATTGATTTTCCTGAGAATCTTATACTTAATACTGATTATGACAGATTGATGGAATATCTTAATATAGAAAAATGATAATCTTTTTTTTGATTGTAAGTTTGCTTGCTTCTTCTATAGGAGCTATTTGCGGAATAGGTGGCGGTGTTATAATAAAGCCAGTACTTGATTCTTTAAATATTATGGAAGTAAGTAAAATAAGTTTTTTATCTTCATGCACAGTGCTTTCTATGAGTTTGTATACTTTTATAGTTTCAAAGATAAAGGGAGACAGTCTTGTAAATGGAAAAATAGCTACTCCTCTTGCTTTGGGTGGTGTACTTGGCGGAATACTAGGAAAGATGTCATTTTCTTATGTTATTATATTTTTTCAAAGTGAAAATATTGCAGGTGTTTTTCAGTCGTCTATTTTAGTACTATTAACCATATTCACATTTATTTTTACTGTAAAAAATATGGGAGATAAAAAAATAAAGTCTTTGCATATACAAAATATATTTTTATGTATTATAATAGGACTTATTCTTGGATTTTTATCATCATTTCTAGGTATTGGCGGCGGACCTTTTAATATAGCATTTTTATATTTTTTCTTTAGTATGGATTCAAAAGCTGCAGCTCAGAATTCTTTGTATATAATACTTTTTTCTCAAATTGCAAGCGTATTTATAAGTGTATCAAATAATGAGGTTTCAAAAGTTAATTTACGTTTTTTGATTGTAATGATAATCGGCGGTATATTGGGCGGGGTATTAGGCAGATTTATTAATAAAAAAATAGATTCTAATATTGTTAATAAACTATTTATAATTATATTAATAATTATAATTTTGATAACTTCCTATAATTTGTACCATTTTTCTATCAATATATAACTTTTAATGTTGTTTTATGTTATAATTATTACTATACTATTAATATGGCGGTAATTATATATGTTAGACATTGTTATAAAGAATATAGGCAGCTTGGTAACAGCACAAGGCAGCAATCCATTATATGGTAAAAATCAGGGAAAAGTAAAAGTATATAATAATATTTGCATAGGTATAAAAAATGGTTTGATAGAATATATAGGAGAATCTCCAAATGAAAGAGCTAGAAAAACTATCAATGCTAATGGTGCCTTAGTTACATCTGGTTTAGTTGACTGCCATACCCACTTTGTATATGGCGGAAGCCGTGAAGATGAGATGTATGATATAGTCACAGGACATATGGGATATTCTGATATAATAAAGGCTGGATACGGTATATTATCTACTGTAAAAGATACTAGAAAACAGACAGAAAATGCCCTTTATAAAAAATCAATTCCAATACTTGACAGCATGATAAAATATGGTACTACCACTGTAGAAGGTAAAAGCGGTTATGGTTTAACGGTTAAAGATGAGATAAAGATACTAAACGTTATGAAAAAATTAAATGAAAATCATAAAATAGATATAGTTTCTACATTTATGGGAGGGCATGTTGTGCCTGAGGAATATAAAAATGACAGAGAAGGATATGTTAATCTAATATGCAATGAAATGATACCAAAGATTGTAGAACTTGGACTTGCAGAGTTCTGTGATGTATTTTGTGAAAATTGCGGACTCAATATGGAAGAGAGCCATAATATTTTAGATGCTGCTAGAAAGCATAATTTAAAACTTAAAATACATTCGGATCAGCTTGAAACCAGCGGAGGTTCTTATTTGGCAGCCAGATTTAAGGCTATAAGTGCTGAACATTTGATAATGGCTGATGACAGATGTATAGATATTATAAAAAAACAAGGTGTAATAGCAGTACTTTTACCAAATGCTTCTTTTTATTTGGGAATGCCTTATGCTAGAGCTAGATATATGATAGAAAAGGGTATACCTGTTGCTATAGCTTCTGATTATAATCCTGGTTCAAGTACTTGTTTTAATATGCAATTCATTATGAAATTAGCATATTTAATATATAGATTAAAACCTGAAGAAATATTAAATGCTGCAACAATTAATGCTGCATGTGCTATTGATAGAGGTAAAGAGATCGGTACTATTGAAGTTGGTAAAAAGGCTGATATTATAATATGGAATACTAAAAAATTAAACTTTTTACTCTATACTTTGGATAATAATCTATGCGGTATTGTTTTTAAATCAGGAGAAATTGTATATAACAATACTAATATTTAGTAAATTATCATAGTATAAAAATAATTATAGTTTTTTTAATATATTTTTTATTATTTTGAAATATGCAAAGTATTATTTTACTTGACAATTTAGTCTTATTTGATTATATTATATAAATATACGTATATATCTCTGTACGTTTTTTTACTTTAAGGGAGTAGTTTGTATAAAATATAATGGAAGAAGAATTATTTTCTAGGAAGGAGTCTGTTAAGGATATTTTTTCTGTTATAGAAAGTAAATTAAAAAACGGCTTATTTGAAGAGTCTATGGAATATTTTGATAAGATTATGTCTATGGACTTTGAATGTGCTAATCTATATGAAAATATATCCTGCGTTAAATTTTGGATTAACAGACTTGATAAGTTTAAAAGCGTAGAGAGAAATTGTATAGAGTATTGCAAACTTTTAGATTCTACATATAAGAAGTTTAGTATATTTATACATGCTAAATCTTACAATGAGAGTCTTATGGCAATTAATGCTATACATTATTATGTTTATAATAAAACAGTAGACTTAATAATGCAAAAAAACACTGATGATATTGAAGGTACGGAGGAATTACATTTACTTTCAAATGCTTTTATAGAGTTAAAGGATTATTCTAGGGCATTAAAATCTTATGAATATTTAAATACAATAGAACCTTATAATTCTAGGACTCTTAGTTTTATTGCTATGATTTATGATATACTAGGCGATGAAAAGAAATGCAAATTATATATAAGAGAAGCTTTATTTTATGATCCTTTAAGTATAGAGTTTGAAAATATTAGCATTGAAGTAGTAAGAGAAATAAGAGATATAATAATAAAAAGAGGCATTCATAATAATAGTCAGGAGGAGATAATACTTTGGATGAGTGCCTACGGCGAGCTTATGAATATACTGGATGTGAAAAGACCTTTAAGTGAAAAAGAAGAGTTTGAACTTAGGAAAAAGATATCTAGGCTTGAAGCTGACTATAGGAAATTAAAATTGAGAGAGGCAGCAGCACCTAAACTTTTAGCTTCTTATGCATTTTTAACAACATATCTTATTATGCGTCAAAATGATTCTGATATTGAAGAAGTTAAGGTATGGGGCAGAAAGATGGCTATGATAGATAAGGATTTGCTGCAATACTACATAAAAATATTAGACAAGGAGTGATAATATGTCAGAAGCTCTACAAAAATTGGAAAATATATTTTCAGAAGAAACATTTACTAGAAAGCCATTACTTAATTATACAACTAAATATTTTTTTGATTTGGCTGCTGTAATTAATGACATAAATGATACTAATGATATTAGTGCTGCTATAGAGACTGCTAAATTACAATTAGATAAAAATCCTAATCATATATCGGCATTATATGCAAACGGACTTTTAAATTTAAAAATTGAAAACTACTCTGAAGGCAGTTTGGATAAACTTTTAGGTATTTTTAAAAATGCTAAGAAATGGAATATAGTTGAGTTTATAGCTCAGCAAATATTGGACGAATACTATGAAAGCGATTATGCTTTAAGATATTTAGCCAGCTATTATCAAAGTACAAACAGAGAAGCTGAGGCTTTAGAAATATGGGAAAGACTTATACGTTTTGATGTTTCAAATCCAGAACTTCCAGAAAAAATAGCTCATACAAAAGAATTAGCAGGTGATATAAAGAGTGCAGTACATTACTACAAAATAGCTTTTGAAAGAAATCTTTTAAGAGAGAGAAATAATGCTGAAAGCGATATAAAAAAAGTTCTTCAGTATGAACCTGATAATTATAACTATTTACTTAAACATGAAAATGCATTAAAAGCATTGGTTGATTCTAATATAATGATAGATGTATGGAAAATAATATTTTTCTACTATTTTGAAAATAACAGATACAGTGATGCTTTGAAAACTATAAAAAATTTACTTAATTATGAACAAGATATAGTAGCTCAAAATAATAAAAAAGCTAAATTTTTCAGACACAGACTTGTAGATGTTTACAAAGCATTGTACCCTAACCATACACTTTTTGAAAAAATAGAAGAAATATCCTCTATAACTAATGTTAATAAAAAACCAAAAGAATGTATAGAAATATTTGAAAAATATATACAATATGATGTTGATAAATATGTTATTCATAGAAACTTCGGTGTAGGAAAGATTAAAGCTATAGATATAAACTTTTTGATGATAAAATTTGTATCTCAGGAAGATGTAAGAAAAATGACATTTGATATGGCTATACAATCTCTGACTACTCTTCCAGCTGATGATATTAATGTTTATAAGGCATACAAACTTAATGAGATAAAAAAAATAGCAGAAGAAAATCCTACGGAACTTTTAACTATTATTTTAAAATATAAAAAAACTATTACAACTAAAGATTTAAAACAGGAATTAACTTCAAAACCAGCTGTAGTAGTTCCAGAGGCTTCTTATACTAAATGGCTTGAGGGAGCTAAAAAATCTGTAAGGGCTTCTACTTCTGTTAAGTTTGATAAAAATACTTTTCTTTATAATGAAGAAGCTGAAACTTATGATGCTGAATGTTTGTCTAAGTTCAATAAAACTGATAACTTCTTTGAAAGATATCAGATATATATAGAATATTTAAATTATACTCCTAATTTGAACTCAGATGAAGCTAGAGAAATGAATGATTATTTTGTTAATATTTCTAAAGATAAAAAGTCTCCTAATGATGAGAGAATAGTGAGTACAATATATTTAAGAAGTCAATCATCAGTTGATAAAGATGTACCTATTCTTTCTGATATAGTTAAAGATATTGATGATTATACCCATATTTATGAGGTTCTTCCATCTTCAAACTACAGAGAGAAGTTTATAAAAGCTATTTGGGACGGAAGAAGAGACGATTATTATAATATTATATTAAAAATGCTTTATTCTTCTCAGGTAAAAAACAATTATCTTATAGTAAATAAATTATTTTCTGACGGTAAGGTTGATATGCTTGCTAAAACTATTGATGATATATTTCTTCATTACAGAGAATATCCAGAGGCATTTGTATATTTTGCCCAGAAGATACTTGATGGAGAATATTATGATGATATAGAGGGAGACATTAAAATAAATAAAAACTCTCTTATGATAGGGCTTCTTAGCATTATACCTCATCTCTCTAAAATGGTTGATAAAAAAGAAACATCTGCTCAGGCTAGAAAACTTTTGAAAGTGGTATATGATTTGGTATTTGATAAGGCTTATTTACTCAAGTTTATAGAAAATGAATCTGAAGATGATGTAAAAATTATATTCAGTGAGTTCCAAAAGCTGGTTAATTTAGAGCAGCATTATAAAACTGATATAATTTCTGCTGTTATTAAGCGTTTCCCTAATTGGAAAATATAATTAAAAAATAATATAAATAAAGGGTTTTTTTAAGCCCTTTATTTTTTATTATAGTTTTATATTATCAAGTATTTTTATTATATTAAGTCTTACTAAAATAATAAATACTAAAAATAAAATGCTGAATGATATATATAAAATGTCTTTTACTTTGATAAATGATTCATATAGCCTTGTTTTATCATATGGAGCACTGTATCCTCTCACTTCCATAGCAACAGCTGTTTTTACTGATGACTGTATTGCCAAAATTACTATTGGTATAAAAAGATTGGCTGAATTAGCTATTTTCTCTCCTATTGGCATTAATTGATAATCAAGCCCTCTTGCTTTTTGGGCTTTTCTTATTCTTAAAGCTTCATCTTTTATTAATGGTATAAACTTTAATGATAATGCTATTATAATGCTTATGCTTTCTATTGGTATTTTTAGATATTTCAAAGGATAAAATATTTTTTCTATGGCAAAACCTATATCCATTATATCCATAGACGATAATACCACAGCTGCAAGTATTATAATTCCAAATAATCTGAAAGCTGTATTTGCTATATAATCTATATTTCTGCCTATCAAAAAATAATTAATTAATATGATTGAAAGTAAAAGCCATATAGACGCTATAAATATTTTTATAATATTTTTAATATTTATTCCTATAAAAAGTACATGCAAAATTATAGCTAATGCACAGAATATAGTTTGATTTATTTTATTCATTACTACTAATGATACAGCTAAAAATAATGTGGATAAAAAAATAGTTCTTGGGTCAAATCTTTTTGTCATAATAATACTCTTTTAATAAAATAATTTTTGTATTAATTCATCAGCATTTGATACATTATCAATATTATTCACTCCTAATTTTTTAAGCTCTTCTATATATAAAAAAATTTCAGGCTCTATTAAGTTATATTCTTTAAGTATATCTTTTGAAAATAATAAATCTTTAGGTTTTCCTTGAATATATTTTTTATTTTTATTAATAATAAAAACATAATCTCCGTATTCTATTATATCATCTAATATATGAGATGACTGTATAATAGTAATATTTGAAGTTTTATTTAGATTTTTTATAGTATTCATAAATGTGCTTTTACTTTCAAAATCAAGTCCTGCTGTAGGTTCATCTAAAAATAATATTTTTGGAGAAGTTATTATTATAGAAGCTAGAGCTATTGTTCTTTTCTGTCCTCCGCTTATTTCAAATGGTGAGGCTTTTAATATTTTTTTATCAATATTTAATATTTCTAGAGTTTCTCTTAATTTTTTATTAATTTCTTTATTATCAAGTTTTTTTCTTTTTAGATTAAATGTTATTTCTTCTCTTACTGTATTATTAAAAAATTGTTTTTCTGTGTATTGAAGCATTATTCCAGATGATTCTCTGAACTCTTTTAGATTATTCTTATCTTCTATATTCTTATTGTCAAATAATATTTCGCCTGATATTTTTTTTATAAGCAGGCATATAGTTTCAAGAAGTGTAGATTTTCCGCTTCCAGATACTCCAGCCAAAAAATGAAATTTTCCGCTTTCAAATACCGCATTTAAATTTTCAGTTATTAGTTTTTTTCTTTTTTGCTTATTATATATCCTGCATTTAAGTTTTTTAAACATATTTCCATAAACTTTCACAAACCTTTTTATAGTTAAAAATATCTTTATCTATTAGTACATTTTTATTTTTGTATAATTCATAAGCCAGCTTAAAATTAATAGGCATATTTAGCTTATGAAACTCATTATTTTTTATTAAAGCCCTTACAAATTCATCAGAAGAGCCTTTAAAAGATATACTTCCATTATCCATAAATACAACTTCATTGCAATGTTCTATTTCATTAATATGATGGGTTACTATAATTATAGCAGTACCCATTGAATGTATTTTCTTTAATACTTCAATTACTTTCATTCTATTTTCAGCATCAAGCATAGATGTAGGCTCATCTAATACAAGTATTTTAGGATTTAATACCAAAGACGAAGCTATACATAGTCTTTGTTTTTCTCCGCCTGATAATGAATGTACTTTATCTTTCCTTTTATTTGAAAGTTCTACTATTTCAAGCACTTCATCTATTCTTTTATGCATCTCTTTACTTGGTATAGAATAATTTTCCATAGTAAAAGCAATATCAAGTTCTATAGTATCGGCTACTATTTGATCATCAGGATTTTGAAAAACTAAGCTTGCTATTTTATATATTTCATATGCCTTTTCATTTATATCCATATCAAATATATTTATTTTGCCTTTATTTGCTTTTTCTATTCCAAACATAAGTTTTATTAATGTAGATTTTCCGCTTCCATTTTTTCCAAGAAGTGCCAAATAACTGTTTTCATCAATAGAGAGATTAATATTGTCAAGAAAATAGTTTTCATCATCATTTTGAATATATGAAAAACATACATCTTTAAACTCTACGGCTTTACTCATTATGAAATTTCCTATAAATAAAAAATTAATATTAGGGCTTTAATAATAAAAACCCTAATATATTTTTGTTAATAAAAAAATCTATTTTTTTAAATAATCATCAACATCATAAAAAGGTATATTTATATTATTTTCTTTTAGTATAGATTTAAACATTTCCATAAATATACCGCTTTCATTTATCATTTTTACTCTTGAGGTAATATCTTCTTTATCTTTATAAAGTCCTACTTCTCCTTCCCAGTCAGCAGAGCATGTAAGATTAACTCCGCAGCTAGGACTTCCAGCTATTCCGTATATTCCTACTATTTCATATCCGTTATCAATATATTCTTTAAGAGTATTCACAAATGAATTTAGAGTTTCTCTAGCATATTTTTTATATCCAGAATTATTGAATTGTTCTTTAACATGTCCCCATCTTTTTAATCCATAGCATTCTGTTTCAGGGCATGGAAGCTGAAGTATTCCTATATTATTTTTAAATAGCTCTTGTACAAATGGAAAAAATACATTCATATCCTTGTATTCTCCTTTGACAACAGCATTTTGATTTAATATGCAATGCGATAATACAGCCAATTTTTTTGACCTATTCATTATCAATATCCTCATCTTTTGAAGAAGCAGCATTTTTTTGAGCTAATAATTTTTTGTTTGTAGTTATTTTAGAGAGAAGAGAGCTAGGCATTCTTAAAATTATAATATATGCTATTATACAAGATAAAGGCTTATCTATGATATTGGATATTATTCTAGGTATAAATGCAGAAGTAAATATTTTCTGACCGCTTTGAATTAAAAAGCCTGTCATAATATCCATAGTTCCGCCAGCTAATCCGCCGTATAATATTACTGTTATAGGAGTTCCTACTAAAGGAGCGGCAACAGCAAGTATTATACCTGTTATTATTGCTGTAGGAAGTTTGAATCCAAATTTAATAGAAATAAATCCTGTTATTATACCTATCATCATATTAACAATAGCATAAGGAAGTTCCGCAGGATTATTAACCATAGAAGTAATTAAATTGGTAACAAATCCAGTAATAGCTCCGTATAATGGTCCGAGTACCGCACCGCTTAATACTGTACCCATTACATCGAAAAATACAAATGGGATATTTAAGTGTTTCGCTATAAATGAAAGCACTATGTTTAATGCTACGCCTATAGCACAAAAAGTTAATGAATACGATTTTGTTTTCATTGTGTCAATCCTTTTAGTTTTTTATTATTAACTGATTAGAACTAATCAATTTATTAGCTTATATTCATATAAAGAAAGAATATTAATATTGTTATTTACAGACAGCCTGCCTGCAGTATTTAGATTATCTGAGGAAAGTGGTATTGATTCTTGAAATGCATATTTTGTGATGATGATAAAATATTCATAGTGAAATTAATACCTTTAATGATTATTATTCTTTGAAATTGAGTTTTAATAATATAATTTAGAGCATAAAATGTCAATAGCTTACAAAAAGTTATATATCACTATTTTATACTTGATATTTTTATTATTTTTGTTATTATACTTATAAAGTAACTTTACTGGATTTTTCTTATGTTTATTCTTTTATCAAAAAAAGTACTATTTTGTATGTTTTTTAACAATCATAAATTCCCTCTTAAATAAAAAATATTAGTCCGTGCGGCTTTAATAAAATCATAATAAAAATCATTCTATTATTTTTTCAGGAGTTTATTTTATGGAACAGTCAAATGTTTCAAATAAAAAATCAATAATAAAAAAAGTAATTTTGATATTAATAATTTTGCTTGCAGTACTTTCATATTTCTTTATACCTCAAGTAAATAGCAGTCTCAATACAATATTTAAAATGTTTGCATCTGGTGATTTTAATGTAGTAAAAGAATTTGTAGCTTCTTACGGACATTATGCTATGGCAGTTTCATTTATACTTATGGTATTTCAGTCAGTAATAGCACCTTTGCCTGCATTTTTGCTTACATTTGCAAACGCTAATTTATTTGGCTGGAAGGCTGGGGCATTATTATCTTGGTCTAGTGCTATGGCGGGAGCTGCAGTATGTTTTTATATAGCGAGAATATTAGGAAGAGATTTTGTTGAAAAACTTACAAGCAAGACTGGGTTAAAGCAAATAGATGAATTTTTTGAAAAATACGGAAAACAAAGTGTACTTATAGCTAGGCTTCTTCCTTTTATATCTTTTGACATAGTAAGCTATGCGGCTGGATTGACATCTATGAATTTTTTAAGTTTTTTTATAGCTACTGGAATAGGACAGCTTCCTGCTACAATAGTATATTCGTATGTAGGAGGTATGCTTACAGGTGGGGCCAAACTGTTTGTTACTGGACTTTTAATATTGTTTGCATTGTCGGCATTGATAATTTTATTAAGACAGATATATAAAAATAGAAAAAATAAAACTACAAAAACTGAAGATAAAGTTGAAAATAATAATGAAGTTAAAAACTAAATATATAAAACTTGTTATATTTTTTGCAGCAGTTATAGCTGTTATTATATTAAATTATCATTATAAACTTCATGATAGAATACATAATTTGGAAGATTTTAGAAATATACTTGGAGATAATATAGTTAAGGCTTCTATCATATATATTATAATAACTGCTGTAGGGAGTTCTGTGTTAGCTTTACCCGGTATAACATTTGCTTTGTTTTCTGGATTGCTATTTGGACCTGTGCTTGGTATAATATTATGTTCTTTTTCGGCTACTTTGGCAGCTGTAATTTCTTTTTTAATAGCTAGATTTTTCTTAAAAGATACTATAAAGCCATTGGTAGAGAAAAATAAATATTTAAATAAACTTTTATTTGAGGAAGGAAATAAAAATGCGATACTTCTTTTGATGATTACAAGATTAGTGCCTTTATTTCCTTACAATATACAGAATTTTGCTTATGGTATAACAGATGTAAGTTTTCTACAATATTCACTATATACATTTTTATTTATGCTTCCAGGTATATCTTTTTTTACTATAGCTTCTGTGGGAGTTGTATCTGAGAATAATAGATATTTATATTTTTTGATTGCAGGTGTTATTCTAATATTTGTATTAGCAGTATCATTATTTTTGAAGAGAAAATATATTAATGATAAATCTGTTTAGAGTATTTTTAGGAGTTTTGTTATAGTGTTTTTTATAAAATAATAACTTAAAAATATTGATCATCAGAACTTTTAAGCAAAATATTTTTAACTTTTTAAAAGGAGTAATATGTGAATAAAAAAATTATTATTATTTTATCTTTACTTTCGGCATTTATGTTATCATCATGCGGAAGTAAACAATCTGGAGAATCAGAAAAAATAGCTTCAGGAAATTCTCAATTAACTAATTCAATGGGAAGTGTTATATTAAGAGATGAAGGTGCAGTTCCAGTAGTGATAGATAATGATAATAAAGAGGTTATTATAGAAGCAACAGTAAATGGTAAATATTTTAATACACCGTCAAGGCATCATGGAATAGTATTTAAAGGCGGAAAATATGGTGATAGAGGTGTATTGATAGGATTAGCAGATGAAAGAGAGTTTTATCAGGCTTTAAAAGATATAGGATGTGTTGAAGGAACAAATTTAACTATGGAAGACATGAAATTATCTAAAGCTGTTAAAGGAGAGCCTTTAGATGTATTTGTAACTTGGGAAGGATTAAATAAAGAAATTCCTTTTTCTGATATAATAAAATCTTCTGAAGAGAGAATGATGATAGTTAGATTTGGAGGAAATTTTGAAGCTGCTAAAGATAATAGAACAGGCTGCATATTATGTCTTGACAGCTGCCCTATTGCTATAACAAGTGATTCATCATTTACTACTGCTGAACTTGAAAACAAGGAGATAGATAAATATATAAGAGAAGATGTACTTCCGCCTGACGGCACAAAAATTTCAGTTATGTTTAGAATGAAACAATTAGACTGCTGTTCTGTAGCAATAAATAATAATTAAAATAAATTTATTTTATTAAATGGAGTAATATGTGAATAAAAAAATTATTATTATTTTATCTTTACTTTCGGCATTTATGTTATCATCATGCGGAAGTAAACAATCTGGAGAATCAGAAAAAATAGCTTCAGGAAATTCTCAATTAACTAATTCAATGGGAAGTGTCATATTAAGAGATGAAGGTGCAGTTCCTGTTGTAATAGATAATGATAATAAAGAAGTTATTATAGAAGCAACAGTAAATGGTAAATATTTTAACACGCCTTCAAGACATCATGGTATAGTATTTAAAGGCGGAAAATATGGAGATAGGGCTGTTTTAATAGGGCTAGCAGATGAAAGAGAAGTTTATCAGGCTTTAATTGATATAGGTGCAGTAGCTGGAAATAATCTTAAACTTAAAGATTATGGTAAAGTAACGGAATATGTAGATGGTCAGAAATTAGATGTATTTGTTACTTGGGATGGATTGGATAAAGAAATACCTTTTTCTGATATAATAAAATCTTCAGAAGAAAGACCTGTTGATGTTAGATTTGGAGGAAATTTTGAAGCTGCTAAAGCTAATAGAACAGGCTGCATACTATGTCTTGACAGCTGTCCTATTGCAATAACAAGCGATGCTGCTTTTGCTACTAAAGAACTTGACAGTAAAAAAATAGATAAATATATAAGAGAAGACGTACTTCCTGCTGACGGAAGCAAAGTTTATGTAGTATTTAGAATAGCAGAATAATATTTATTTAGTTTTAAGTATAAATAATATAAAAT
>NZ_JQIU01000008.1:1523173-1530293 GCF_002379365.1 Brachyspira sp. G79
AAGGAGTAATGTATGAACAAAAAATTATTATTATGTTATGTTTATTATTTGCATTTATGTTATCATCATGCGGAAATAAACAACAACAATCATCATCAGTAAGCAGTGCAGAATTAACTAACTCTATGGGAAGCGTAATACTTAGAGATGAAGGAGCTGAACCTGTTGTTATTGATATAGAGAAAAAAGAAGTTATCATTCCAGCAGAAGTAAATGCCAAATATTTTAACAGTCCTACAAGACATGGTATAGTATTTGACAGAGGTGCTAACGGAGATAAATCAGTTTTGAGAGGTTTGTCAGATGAGCGAGAATTTTATCAGGCATTAATAGATATAGGGGCAGTAGCTGGAAACAATCTTACTATGGAAGATATGAAATTAGAAAAAACAGTTGATGGTCAGAAATTAGATGTATTTGTTACTTGGGACGGTTTGGGTAAAGAAATTCCTTTTGCAGATATAATAAGATCAGATGAAGAAAGACCTATGGATATTAGATTCGGCGGAAATTTTGAGGCTGCTAAATCTAAAAGAACAGGCTGCATACTATGTCTTGACAGCTGTGCAGTTGGTATTACAAGTGATGCTGCTTATGAAACAGGTGCTGTTGAAGTAAAAAAAATAGGAAGATACGGCAGAGAAGATGTACTTCCTGCTGACGGAACAAGAGTGTCAGTTATTTTTAGAATAGCTGAAGATAATAATTAAAAATTAAAGGGATTGATAGGTGAAATATTTTATTATACTTTATAATACTTTCTTATGGGCTATGATAATTGCCTTTATTATGTTTAAAAATGTATGGCTTGAGATGAGAGTTAATGTAGGTTTATGCTTTTTTATTATATGGGCTTTGCTTTTTATTATATTCTTATTTGTAAGCAGTAAAAAGAATATTTTTAAAAATTTTAAAATATTTTCATCTATTAATCTTATATTATTTTTGGCAATTACTTTAATAATATTGTCTGTGAAAAATGCTGCATATATTCCTGCTTCTATTATAAGAGACGGATTATATGCTTTTAAATCACTAAAACTTAATACTATAAATATTATTCTGCTTTTATTTATTTTTGGCGGACTTATTATTATATATTCTAAAAAAGTGATAGATAAAGGTAATGAATAAATGAAATCAGATGCCTTTATAATATTTACTAGAATACCAATAGCTGGAAAAACAAAAACAAGACTTCAAACAAAATTAACCCCAGATGAATGTGCCGATATTCATAAATGTTTTTTAAAAGATATATATAAAGAAATGATAGGATTAAAAGAGTATAATATTGATATTATAGTATCATATAATCCAGAGGGTGATTTTAATATATTAAAAGAAATATTTAATAATGATGTTGAGTATATCAAACAGGAAGGCAGCGATCTTAATGAAAAAATATATAATTCTATTAAAGAGGTATTATCTTTAGGATATGATAAATGCGTTTTAATTGGTGCTGATATACCAGAAATAACTAAAGAAAATATTATAAATGCATTTAATATACTCAGTGATAATGATTTTGTATTTGGTGAGAGTTTTGACGGCGGATATTATCTTGTGGGTATGAATAAATACAGTGACATTATAGTAAAATCTGAAAGCGGTATTTTGAAAGATATTTTATTCTCTATAGAAAAAAATAATTTTAAATATTCAGTTATAGAAAAAAAGCATGATATTGATGAGTATGAGGATTTGCTATCTTTAAGTGAAAGAATAAATAATGGAGAAGCACTTTTAGAAAATACTGAGAAGTTTTTAAAAAATATGGGACTTTTATAAATGTCAGTATCTATAATAATACCAATACTAAATGAAGAGAATATAATAGAGAGACTAATAAATAATTTAAAAGTTTTGAAAGGTGATTTTGAAGTTATATTTTCTGACGGAGGAAGCACTGATAAAACTTTGAGTATAATAAAAGAAACAAGTAATTATAAAATAGTGCATTCTGAAAGAGGAAGGGCTAAACAGTTAAATAGAGGTGCTTTAGAGAGTAAATATAATATACTTTTATTTTTGCATGCTGACAGCATTATAGAAACAAATGTTATAATAAAAATAGAGAAGTTTATTGAAAAAGGCAGTAAATCGGGCTGTTTAAAAATAAAATTTGACAGTAAAAAAATATTAATGGGGATATGCGGATTTTTTTCTAATTTGAGAGTAAAATTTAGAAATATAGCATTTGGAGATCAGGGTATATTTATAGAAAAAGATTTATTTATAAGTATAGGAATGTTTGATGATATAGCACTTATGGAAGACTATAAATTATCCATAAAATTAAAAAAACTTTATCCTATTAAATATATTGATTCTTATATAATATCTTCTTCCAGACGTTTTGAAAAAAATGGTATTATAAAAACTATTATTTGTATGCAGAAACTTCAGCATATGTTTAGGAAAGGTTATGATATAGGAAAAATAGCAGATATATATAATAATATGAAGTAAGGAGTTTTTTATGCATATGCCTGATAATGTAAAAGACTGTATACATTGCAATAAATGTGTTAAGAAATGCAGTTTTTTAACTAAGTACAATATAGATTTGGAAGCATTTTCAAAAAGAGAAGATTTAGCTTATCATTGTTTTTTATGCAATGACTGTAATATAGTTTGTCCTAAGGATATAGATGGAAACAAAATATCTATGTGTATGAGAATAAATAAAATAAACTCTGATGTAGAAAAATAAAAAGAAATAGAGAAAAAATATAAATTTCTTTTGTTTAGAAAAAAGCAATTATATTTTTAAGAATTATAAAAATGTTATAAGCGAATCTGTAATATTTTCAGGCTGTAATTTTTCATCATTTTATCCTAATGCTTTGGGATATATATTAAAGAAGTTTAAAGAAGAATATAATATAGGTTCTGTATTTGACTGCTGCGGTAAGCCAATAGCTGAACTTGGTATAGATGAAGATAGTATTATAAAAAAACTTGAAGATAGAATGATTTTGCATGGTGTAAAAGAGATAGTAACATTATGTCCTAATTGCTATTATTTTTTAAGTCCTAGAATAAACAGCATTAGAATTATAAGCATATATGAAAAACTTAATGAGCTTGGTTTAAAATTTAATTTAAACATCGATGAAGAAATTAATTTATTCATACCTTGTCCTGATAAAAAAACAAGACATATAAAGAACTCTATATTAAATATTATAGATAAAGATATAATTATCAAAGATATAAATGATATTAATTGCTGCGGATTAGGAGGCTGTGCCATAGTTAATGAAAATAAAATAGCTTCTGGATTTATAGAAAAATTAAAGAGTAAAAGATTAAATAACTTATATGTTTATTGTGCCACTTGTGCGGGTAATTTTAATAGAAACAAAATAAATAATGTAAGGCATTTGCTTCTTAGTATGCTTGGTATTGATAGTTTAGAAATAAAAAATAGGAGTTCTATTTTTAATAGGGCGATGTTTAAATTTTATTGATTAAATTTAGTATATGCCTAAACAACTATAATTTGTCAAAAATAAATTTTTTTAATTTAAATATTCGTAGAGCTTCACAGTAGTGCCGCCATCAGTTCTTTTATGACATCGTCCGCCTGTGGTATAAAAGAACCATAGCTGTAAACATTCGGTGAAAGAACTACATTTTTAACCGCAATTTTAAGTATTACCATACATATGTCTAAAATATAAAGTTCTAGCAATTGCGTTTTTCGTGTGGCAAAACTTTTCGTATCACATCTATGACTACAGTACTCATAGCTAAGTGCTAGTCCTGCAGATAATAAATAAAATTAGTTTTGAAACAAGTCTGATAAAAAATTAATAGTTTCTATATTTTACATATGTATTTTATATAATAATAAATTTTAATAAATCTATTGTTTTAAAATGAAATTAATTATAATATTGATAGGTCAAAAATAAAAATAAAGTTGGTTATAATAATATATGAATAATATTACAACATACGATAAGCCTAGAGAAGAATGCGGAGTTTTTGGTATTTATTCCAAAGATATTAAGAAAGATATATTAAAAACTCTCAATTATGCACTCTATTCATTACAGCATAGAGGACAGGAAAGTGCAGGTATTACAATATCAAATTATAAGCATTTATTTACATATAAAGCTATGGGACTTGTATCTGACTTGTTTACAAGTAATATTCCTAAAGATACAGAAGGAAATATTGCAATAGGTCATGTGAGATATTCTACCACAGGTGCTAGCAAAATAGAAAATGCTCAGCCTATTGAGAATCTTTTTAGATTGGGTCAAATAGCTATAGCTCATAATGGTAATTTAACTAATGCCGAAGAATTGAGATATGAACTTGAAGAGGCAGGAGCTACATTTAATGCTACTTCCGATACAGAAGTTATTATTAAACTTATAGCGAGAAAAACAGTAAGTAATTTTATAGAAGGAATAAAAGAAAGCGTTAATATTATAAAAGGTGCTTTTGCTCTTGTTATAGTTGTAGACGGCAAACTTATAGGTGTAAGAGATCCTTATGGTATAAGACCTTTATGTTTGGGTACAAATGCAAATGGTGATTATTTTTTGGCCTCAGAATCATGTGCTTTAGATGCTGTGGGCTCAAAGTTTGTAAGGGATATTGAAGCAGGAGAAATGGTGATAATAGATGATGAAGGTGTAAAATCTTTTAAATATACTAAAGAAGATGTTAAACATTGTCCTTGTGCTTTTGAACATATATACTTTGCACGTCCTGAAAGCAATATAGACGGCATTAATGTTTATAATGTAAGATTTCAGACAGGTGTACTTCTTGCAAGACAAAATAAAGTTGATGCTGATATAGTTATAGGAGTTCAGGACTCTGGTACTATAGCAGCTTTAGGATTTTCTCAGGAAAGCGGAATACCTTACAGTATAGGTTTGGTAAAAAATAGGTACATTGGAAGAACATTTATTATGCCTGAACAGTCTACAAGAGAAGAAACTGTTAAACTAAAATTTAATCCTTTAAAGCATTTGATAGACGGAAAAAGAGTTATACTTATAGATGATTCATTAGTAAGAGGTACTACAAGCAAAATATTAATAGATATTGTAAGGCGTGCTGGTGCTAAAGAAGTACATTTTAGATCGGCTTCTCCTGTTATAAAAAGTCCTTGCTACTATGGTGTTGATATATCTTCAAAAAAGGAACTTATAGGTGCAAAACTTTCTGTAGAAGAGATTAGAAAGGAGATTAATGCTGATACTTTAGAATATCTTACAATAGAAGATATGCTTGAGGCTTTAGGAAACAAAAATTACTGCATAGGCTGTTTTAACGGAAGTTATCCTACAGAAATACCAAAAAAAGTACATATAGATAAGACTTGCTAATTTATATAATTAGGGCTTCATTTTTATGAAGTCCTTTTTTATAAAAATTATTAATGTAATAATTGACTTTTATCTATAATAAATTTATCATATAAAAAAATAATAAATGGGGTAAAGAGTTATTATGAAAGAAGTTTCTTATAAAATATGCATGAATGAAGAGGAATTAGTTGATGCTTTAATGAATAATGATGATATTATTTATGCTGAGTATAAACTAGGCAAAAAAATATCAAATATAAAAAACACTGGTAAGATCGCTTGGGGCGTTCTTATAGGAGGAGTGTTAGTTGCAGCTACTGCTATAATATCATCAAAAAAATTAGGGAAAGACAAAGCATTAATAGCTTCTTCTATAGCAACTATTCCATCTGCCGCTGCTGCTATTATTTATATAGGGCTTCCTTCTACTGTATCATTAATACAAATTCTTGTAAGTGCCTATAAAAAAAATGATGGTATAAATGGAGCTAAAGATATAGTATTAAAATTAAGAAATAACTACTACATAGCTGAAAAAGACAGAGAAAAACTTACATTAAAGAAAACAGCAGGAGAAAAAGTAAAAGAAGTAAAAATTACAGAAATTACAAAACCTGAAAAATAATATTTATTTAAAATAAATTAGTTAAACGAAAATCCCATATCATAAATATAAGAATAGTATAAATAAATCTTTTTGATACTTCTTTATTTTCATTATTTTTAAACTCTATATTTATTTTTACTTTATCTTTATAATCAGCTTCACCATCAATTTGAGCTTTGATTATAAAAGTATCTCCATTATCAAGAGTTAAAGCATATTCTTTTATTGTTCTATATTCTGTATATAAAGGAAACATACCATATCTCATTCCAAATGCCTTAAAAGTACCATATGCTATTTCTATATTTTCTAGTTTGTTTATTTCATTTTCCAAATTATTTTTATCAAGTTTTATTATGCTTAATTGATTTATAGGCTGCGATAATTGATAATCTTGTAATTGTTTTCTCCATTTTATAATAGTTTCTTCTTCCATTTCAATAGGGCTTGCTAAACTAATAAAACTGCTATTATCAATTTTCACTTCTTCATCATCACAATTCGTATAGCTTCCATCGCCTGCATATCTGAATGTAGTTATAAAATTATTACTACTATCATACAAATTCCATATAAGTGATAAGTCAAATTTATTCATTATTGTATTGTCAATAAATACCTCTTTGAAAAAATCATAATTATATTTATCTCCTGCAATTAGTAGTTTATTTAATATATACGAGAATTTTTTTAT
The DNA here is from genome assembly GCF_002379365.1 of Brachyspira sp. G79. Classification (GTDB taxonomy): domain Bacteria; phylum Spirochaetota; class Brachyspiria; order Brachyspirales; family Brachyspiraceae; genus Brachyspira. Next base: position 1,529,820 of record NZ_JQIU01000008.1, read on the forward strand.
AATATTAGCAACTTGTTCTCTTATATGTTTTATTTCTTCTTTTTTGTTACTATCTAAACTTCTTGGAATGGATTTTAATATTTTATTTATATTTATATCGAATATACTTACAGAATAATCATTGTTCAATATTAATTTATAATTTTCATCAATAATCTTTTCGCTGTTTTTGTCAAATCCAATATTTGAATTATATTTCAATTCTAAATTGTAAAAAGGAATTTTTTTATCTTTAGCAATTTCTATTAAAATATCAAAAGCATTATTTTTTGTCGCCATTCTTTTGGCATTATTATATATATTAAATAGTATTTTAATTGTGTATTCATTTTCTTTATTTAAAGATAGTATTTTAAAAAATAATTTTGATTCGCCGTCTTTTTTGTATATTTCTTCTAATGCTTCATAGCCTCCATATAATCCGTAAATTAATTGTGCTGTTTCTTTACCTGTTTCTTTGTAAATATTATAAGC
>NZ_JQIU01000008.1:1530867-1538154 GCF_002379365.1 Brachyspira sp. G79
GAATGCTAATATTTTTTTATTTTTACTTTCGGAAGCTATTTTATGAATCTCTTTTAAATTGTCTTTTATAATATCATTACCGTAATAATAATCATCTAATACATGTAAATATAAAGTCCATTTCAAATTTTTTAAAATTCTTAAAGTTATTACAGAATTGAAAAATATTTTCCATAGAATTAACTTGACTAATATCCCAATTTTCTAAAGAACTGTATTGATTAAAATTATAAGTGCCGCCAAACATGTAACTCATATTTTTTACTTTTGAAGTATTCCATTTATCAAGAGACTGATTAAACTTTGAAGCAAGATAAAACATATGCGATGTATTTTCTACATTTGATATATCCCAATCATTTAAAGGCTTATTAAACTCTGAAGCTAATCCAAACATACAATACATATTTTCAACATTAGATACATTCCAATTATTAATAGTCTGATTAAATTTGCTGCATCCTCTAAACATACAACTCATATCTTTAACGTATCCTACATTCCAAGATGAAATATCCTGATTAAAGCTCATAGCATCATTAAACATATCATTCATAATTTTAACTTTATGAACATTCCAATTATTAAGCGGCTGATTAAATTTAATTGCATACCTAAACATATAGCCCATATCTTCAACATTAAATACATTCCAATTATTTATATTATGATTAAAATATGATGCAAAAGAAAACATTGAGTTCATACTTAAAACATTAGAAGTATCCCAAGTTTCTATTCCAGAAAAATCCTTTCTTTTACTTCCAGAGAATAATCCGCTCATATCTTTAATAGTGCTTGTATCTATATCGCCTAAATAAATATTCTCATCTTCTGTTAGTTTATATAATTCTTTTAGAGTTTGTGGTTTGTATTTTTGCATTTTATTATCCTTATGTATTTAAAACATTTAAACTATCTAATCATAAAATTGATTTTTTCTTAAAGTAATATTGTATAAAAAGTACTATTACAGACTGTAAAATAATAGTAAAAATGAATATAAAATTTGATTTTTGATATTTTTTTTACTATACTTGAATTATCATGCATTGCTTAGTTTTCTATGAATCAGCTTATTCTTTAAGCTTCTTTAGAAATCACCAAAATAATATAATAAATAATCTATTATATCAAAATATTACCTGTTATCAAAGGAGGAATGTCTATGGGAAAAATCTATAACCCAGAAAGTATTCGTAATGTAGTCCTTTTGGGACATGTAGGAAGCGGCAAAACATCTTTAAATGAAGCCTTACTATTTAGAGCCAAATCTATAGATAAGAAAGGCGAAATAGAAAGAGGTACTACAGTCAGTGATTATACAGATGAAGAGATAAAGCAAAAAATGTCTATACGTACTTCTTTAAGTTTTATAGAATGGAAAGATCATAAAATTAATTTGATTGACATTCCTGGGTCGGGTGATTTTAGCGGTGAGATTAACCCAGCTTTAAGAGTAGCAGAATCATGTATAGTAGTAATAGATGCAGAATTTGGTATACAGATAGAAACAGAAAAACATTGGCAGATGGCTAATAGTTTTAAAAGACCTAGAATAATATTTATCAATAAAATAGATAAGGAGATGGTTGATCACAAAACTTTATTAGAAAAAATAGAACATAACTTTAAAGAACCTCCTGTAGTTCCTATACAAATACCTATGGGTAATGGTAAAGATTTTAAAGGTATAATAGATGTTATTTATCATAAGGCTTTCTTTAGAGATGAACAAGGAAAAATTGTAGAGGCAGAAATACCAGAAGAGTATTATGATGAGTACAGAGCTACTCGAGACAGACTTAAAGAACTTGTATGCGAAGTAGATGACAGCCTTACAGAAAGATTTTTAGAAGGCGGAAAGTTTACTGATGAAGAATATATAGAAGCTCTAACAAAATCTATACTTCAGTATAAAGTAGTTCCTATTTTATTCGGTACATCTATAAGAGATATAGGTATGGGAGCAGTACTTGATACTATAATAAGATATATGCCTTCTCCTTCATATGTTCCTGTTACAGATGGTACAGACCTTTTAACAAATGAACCTGCTACAAGGTCTATATTAGGAGAAAATAATCCTTTTGCTGCTTTTGTATTCAAAACTACTATAGATCAATATGCAGGAAGAATATCTTTCTTTAAAGTTCGTTCTGGAAGTATAAAAAGCGGTGATGAAATATACAATTCCAGAACAGGCAAAAAAGAAAAAGTATCTCATATATATACAGCAAGAGGCAAAAAACAATTTGAAGCAGATACTATTACAGCAGGAGATATAGGAGTATTAGCTAAACTTTCAGACTGCAAAACAGCAGATACTATAAGTACTCCAAGTTCTCCATTCCAATTCTTGCCTCTAAAAATACCTCAGCCTATTTATTTTACAGCTATTAAAATATTAAAGAATGATATAAAAGCACTTGAAGTTCTTGATACAATTGCTCAGGAAGATTTGACTTTTCATGTAGAGTTTGACAGCGAAACAAAAGAAACTATAATAAAAGCTATGGGTTCTTTGCAGGTAAAATTAGCACTTGACAGAGTAGTATCTTTAACTAAAGCAGAAATAGAGCAAAGTGTTCCTAGAGTAGCTTACAGAGAAACTATAAGAAAAAAAGCTCAGGCACAATACAGACATAAAAAACAGTCTGGAGGAAGCGGTCAGTTTGGTGAAGTTCATTTGGAAGTAGAGCCTCTTCCAAGAGACGGCGGATATGAATTTGTTAATGATATATTCGGAGGTGCTATACCTAAGCAGTATATACCGGGAGTAGAAAAAGGTATACAAGATGCTATGGCACAGGGACCTTTAGGTAAATATCCTATGGTAGATATAAAGGTAAGACTATATGATGGTAAGTACCATGATGTAGATTCTAATGAATTATCATTTAGAATAGCAGGTTCTATGGCAGCTAAAGAAGCATTCAAAAATGCAAGCCCTGTATTATTAGAGCCTATTATGAAAGTTACAGTTTATGTACCAGAAGAGTTTACAGGTGCTATAATGAACGAACTTACAGGTAAAAGAGGAAAAATTTTGGGTATGGAGGCAGCCTCAAATACTGTACAGATGATTAAGGCTGAAGTTCCATTATCCGAAATGCTTACTTACTCTATAGAAATGAAAGCATCTACTTCAGGCAGAGGTACTTTTGAAATGGAGCATTCTCATTATCAGGAATTAACAGGTCCTTTGGCTGATAAAGTGATAGAGGAAAGAAAGGCTTTGCTTGGCAGCGGAGAGTAAAATTAAATGCTGTATATAAAAATAAAGTTGATATTTTTTATATACTATAATATAATAATTTAATACGTATAACACTAGGAGATTGTATGCTCAAAATAATTGATAAAATTACAAAAGAACATGTATTTGAAGATTTGGAATCAAAAGACAAAGAATCACTTTTTAGAGCTTTAAGTGAAAAAATCGCACCAGTTGCTTCTGCTTCTGCAGATGCTGTATTTGATGCATTCAAAAAGCGTGAAGATGAATACACAACTAATATAGGTAACGGCGTTGCTGTTCCGCATGGCAGAATTCAAGGCTATGGAAAAACTGATATATTTGTAGGTTTCTTGAAAGATGAAATCAACTACGATTCAGATTCTGATGAAAAAAGTCCAGTAAAACTTGTATTTGCTATACTTTCTGACCTTGATAACCCTCAGGATTATTTATTAAATCTTTCTCAAATTTTCTTCTTGGTAAACCAGAAAGAAATACTTGATAAGATTATGGCTACTAAAGGTTATGATGAACTTTATAGTGTTTTAGAATCTTTCAAAAAATTAGATGAAAAATTTGAAGCTGAAAAACAAATTAAATTCTTAATCGAACTTGAAAGAGCTGAAATACAAATTAAAGCATATGAGCTTTACAGTTCTACTCACTCTCAGCAAAAATCTGATGTGGTTTTAGAAGAGTACAAAAAATATAAAGATACTATATTAAGTAAAATTGATGTTGCTGTATTAGAAAATTATAAGAGAATCAAAGAAAATAAAGGTGAAGCTTTAGCTAAAATAGAAAATTATAAATGCAGTGCTTGTAATGTAGCTATACCTAAAATGACTGTTAATGAAGTTAGAAGACAAAACCAAATTATAATGTGTTTCCATTGCGGAAGAATATTGTTTACTACTGATTAATATTTAAGTTGTTAATGATAAATAGTTTCTTAAATAAAAGGAAAGCTAAAATATTACTATTAATTCTTTTAGCTTTCCTTTATATTTCATGCTCGCCAAATAAACCTAGCTCTCTTCTTTCGGAGTTTTATAATTATCCTAATCCTTTTACGCCTTCTAACGGAGAAAATACTACATATAAAGTATCTATTAAAAGCGGTGAAATTATAAGTGCAAAACTCGATATATATTCTCAAAATGGAGATTTAATAGATTCAAAGGATATGATTGTTGAAAGTAGTAAACAAACTGCCGCATGTATATGGTCTGGTTTGGATAAAAATGGAAAATATCTTCCTTCTGCCGTTTATGATGCTAAGGTAACAGTAAAAGATAATCAGGATTCTACATTTGTTTCTGAGTTTAAGACTTCAATAAGATAGAATATATAATATTTTTTAATGACTATTAAATTAATGACAAAAATTGTCATTTGTATGCATTATAATAACAGTAAATTAAAAATTATTATAGGAGTTTTATTATGCTGCCTTTTAATCCGCCTTTTATGTATAAATGCAATTCCTGCAGTAAAATTTTCACTAAATCTAAAAAGCCTATTTTGGGAGCACTATATTTTCAATTTTAAGCAGTCCTAAATACCCAAAATGAGGAAGCAAAGACACTAAATCTATAGATCATAAAAAAGTAGCTCTATTAATATTTGCACTATAATATTTTTTTGTTTATAATATAGCAAAAATTTATTATTAGGAGAAAATAATATGAAAGCTGCTATAATATTTGGAAGCAGATCTGATACTGATAAAATGAAAGGAGCTGCTGCCTGCTTAAAAGAATTCGCAGTTGAATACAAAGCCTTTGTTCTGTCTGCTCATAGAGTTCCAGAACATCTTGAAAAAACTATTAAAGAAATAGAAGAAGAAAATTTTGAAGTAATTATTGCAGGGGCAGGTCTTGCTGCACACTTACCAGGTGTTATAGCTTCAAAAACAATACTTCCAGTAATAGGAGTTCCTATTAGTGCAAGTAACCTAGATGGAATGGACGCTCTTTTGTCTATAGTTCAAATGCCTAAACCTATAACTGTTGCAACAGTTGGTATTAATAATTCTTATAATGCTGGTATGCTTGCTGTTGAAATACTTGCTTTAAAATATGACAGTATAAAAAATAAATTAATAGAATACAGAAAAAAAATGAAAGAAGACTTTATTGCTGATAATAATAAAGCTATAGAGTTTGATATATAATTATTTTTATATTTTATAACATTACTATATGGAAAAATTATCAAAAAAGTATATAATAGTATAAAAAGTTTTGACAGGAGTTTATATATGTCTAAAGAAAAAAAAGAAATGATATATGAAGGTAAAGCTAAAAAAGTTTATGCTACTGATGATCCTGAGCAGATTATAGTGTACTATAAAGATGATGCTACTGCTTTCAATGGTGAAAAAAAAGGTTCTATTAAAGATAAAGGTGTTATGAATAATGAAATTACTTCATTACTTTTTAAAATGCTTGAAAAAAATGGAATTAAAACCCACTTTATAGAAAAATTAAATGATAGGGAACAGCTTTGTCAGAGAGTAAAAATATTTCCATTAGAAGTAATAGTTAGAAATTTGATAGCTGGTTCTATGGCAAAAAGACTTGGTATAGAAGAAGGTACAGTACCTCCTAATACTATATTCGAAATATGCTATAAAAATGATGAATATGGCGATCCTTTGATTAATGATCATCATGCTGTTGCTTTGAAATTGGCTACTTATGATGAATTAAAATATATATATGATGTAACTGCAAAAGTTAATAATTTATTAAAAGAAGCATTGGATAAAATAGGAATTACTTTAGTTGATTTTAAAGTAGAATTTGGTAAAAACTCAAAAGGTGAGATACTATTAGCTGATGAGATTACACCAGATACTTGCAGATTCTGGGATAAAGAAACTGGCAAGAAATTGGATAAAGATAGATTTAGAAGAGATTTGGGATCTATTGAAGAGGCTTATATAGAAGTTTTGAATAGACTTAATAACCTATAATATTATTAAGTTTATAAAAGATAAGGCTTTGCTAAACTTAAAGAGTTTGGTAAAGCTTTTTATTTTTTTAGTATGTATGAATAAAAATTTTTAAGTTTGTCAATTTTTTATTGTCCCTTTTCCAGCCGCACACCGAGTAGTATTATATGAAAACTAGCCTCCAGCAATTATAAATAAAAATAGTTTTTAATCAAGTCTAATTTATTTTTTAACAAACTATAGTTGTATTAAAATAAAAAAGGATATGCATTAAAAAAATAATACATATCCCTTATTATTATAAACTAAATTTTTTACTTAGCATTTTCTACATATTCAGCAAAATTAGATAATATAGTTTTTATATTTTTATAAAGTTTAGGGTCATCTTGATACTTTAATATCTCTGCTCTTTTACTGTATATTTCTTTAATATTTGCTAAATAATTTGCAAAATATTCATCTATTACCTTGTTGTATTTTGAAGTAACATTCTCTTCTTCATATGCCTTTATAACTTTTTTAGCAAGAGTTTTTTTCCAATTACCTGAGAATGACATAAAACCAGATAGTATAAATACAACACTAGGAAGGAATGATATAGATATACCCATTATATTAAAAAAGTTTAAGCTGCTTGTATTTAATAGTTTAAATGTAGGAACTATATTTATAGCACATGTTGTTATATTTGATGATATTTTAGATGTTTTATTATTATCTTTACTATTAAAATCTTCCTCTGTTATAGTTATCATATTGTATAATTGAGTATCCAATTCTAAATTAATACTATTGCATAAAACTTTTATATCATCTTTTTTTCTATATACATTGTTATCATCTATAGCTTTAATTATATTATCTATATTTAAAGTGTTTTTATATATTTCGCTGAAAGCTTCTTTTGCTGATGTTCTTATTTTAGATAAATTAGATTCTAACTTATCATTTTCTTGGAATTCGTTTTTATTGTCTATTATTTCGATATCAAAATTTACGCATTCCAATATTTTTTTATAATATGCAAACTTAATGCTTTGAGCAAAATTATTTTTTATTTCTTTAACAAGATTAGTATTATTTA
>NZ_JQIU01000008.1:1538412-1543387 GCF_002379365.1 Brachyspira sp. G79
AAGTATCGAATTTTTTATCTATAACACTGCCTAGCTCATCTTCATCAAAAATATTTGCTTTAGAGAATATTACAAATATATTATTAAAATTATTTGTAAAATTAGCAAGAGCATTGATATTTGTAATATCTTCCTGAGAAAATGCATTTATATCACATAGATAAATAAACATATTATTTCTACTATATTTTCTAGTGTCTAGTACATTTTCTTTATATTCTACGATTCTAAATAGTTTAGAATCATCTTGAAGATAGTATTCATCATTATTTGTATCTTCAGAATATGGGTTAGTATCTATATTCTTATCAAAAATAGCATTGATAAATGATGTTTTACCAGAACTGTATCTTCCATATACTATAATATCAAATGTTTCATTTATTTTAGTATAAACATTTGATAAAAGTTCTGTTATTTTATCATTGTTCTTTTTGTCTGCAGAACTTATTTCTTCACTCAGTTTGTCAGCGATATTTTGTATATTAATGAGATCATTATATAAATCGAAATCTTCATCTTCAAAAGAGTTCTTTTTATACTTTGTAAGCTCATCAATACTAAGTCCTGTATTTTCAGCCAACTTATCCAACAAGTCAAGAGTTATATTATTAGCATTTCTTTCTAATCTTGAAATATAATCCTGACGCACACCTAACATTTTCGCAAATTGACTTTGCGTTAGCTTCAAAATTTTTTCTCTAATGTCTTTCAAATTAAAATCAATCATATTTTCTTCTGTTTTATAATAAATTTATTTTCTATTATTATAAACAAAATATAAAGAATTTCAATAGTTTTCATGTATAAAATGTATTACAATATTATTATTGTTATATTTTAAAATTAATATAGCATTTTTAATTGAATTTTTGATAATAAAAAATATTAAAATATAGAATTTTTTAAATCTATTTTCTTGAGTTATATACCTAATTCCTAATTATTTAACTATTTATCAATATTTACATATATACCTATAGGGTATTCATAATATTATAATATGAAAAAAAGAAAAATATTGTAATTTTTTACTTATTATACAAATTATATTATTAAAAATAGATGTAATTTTTTGTAAAAAATGAGTACTAATAATGCTTTTAGTTATATTAATATATATTATAGGTTAATATTTCATATATTAAAGGTTTAATAATTAAGTTTATAGCTAAATATATAATTAAAAAATAAAATAGCATTATTTAATAATAATTAAAAGATAATATTAGACTTGTTCAAAAAATCATTCAAAAAAAATTTTTTGTGAATTTATTATTTTATTAGATATTCATAATATCTATTATTAGAAGAATAAATGTTTTATATGTTGTATGAAATACGTATTTAATCTATAAAAATGCAGTTATTTTAGTTCTTTTATATCATGTTGCTAGCGGACAGACATCATAAAATAATTGATGTATGGCGGTTAGTCTATGCAATATAAATAAAATTACTTTTGAAACAAATATAATAATATCACTATACAAGTACAAAATTATAATATCTATAATAATTATTTATAGTGATTTTTAAATATCATTGGTTTAAAATTTATAATTGAGCTTTGATTATTAGAGAAATTATAAAATACTAAAAAATTATTAATTTAGTTTTTACAAGTCTGATAAAAAATAATAAATTTAAAAAAATAAAAAGCAAGAAACTATCTAAACAGAATCTTGCTTTTTAATTTTATAAGTTTAAATAATTTATTCTAAATTTTCACCATTACTTTCAATAACTTTTTTATACCAAAAGAAAGATTTTTTTCTGCTTCTTTTTAAAGTACCATTACCAAAATCATCTCTGTCAACATATATAAATCCATATCTTTTAGACATTTCACCAGTACCAGCAGAAACTAAATCTATAGGTCCCCAAGTAGTATATCCAATCAGATCTACCCCGTCAATTTCAACAGCATCTTTCATATTTTTGATATGATCTCTTAAATAATCTATTCTATAATCATCTTCAACATATCCATTTTCATCAACTTTATCATAAGCACCAAGTCCGTTTTCAACTATAAACATAGGTTTTTGGTATCTATCATAAATATCATTTAAAGTAACTCTTATACCTAATGGATCAACAGTCCAACCCCAATCAGTTTGTTTTAATTCTGGGTTTTTTATATCAGCTGCTATATTATCTTTAGGCATAATATATTTACTTTTATCAGCACTTGCACATCTTGTAGTATAATAAGAGAAGGAGATAAAATCAACAGGATATTTTTCTAAAAGCTCTAAATCTTCTTTTTCCATCTTTATATTTAAATTCTCTCTCTCAAATTTTTTCAAAGCATAAGCAGGATATTTTCCTCTTGACTGAACATCAACAAAGAAATACATCTCATCATTTTTCTGCTGAGCAGCTAGTACATCTTCAGGCTTTGAAGAATAAGGATAATAAGTTCCAGCAGCAAGCATACAGCCTACTTTATTATTAGGATCAACCTCATGTGCTATTTTAGTAGCCAAAGCACTTGCAACTAATTCATGATGGCTTGCCTGATACTTAACCTCTTCCTCATTTTCACCCTCTTCAAAACAAAGTCCTGCTCCCATAAAAGGGGCATGAAGTATCATATTAATTTCATTAAATGTAAGCCAATATTCAACCAATCCTTTATATCTATAAAATATAGCATTGCAGAGATTTTCATAAAATTTTATAAGTTTTCTATTTCTCCATCCACCGTATTCTTTTATTAGATGCATAGGACAGTCAAAATGTGTTATTGTTACTAAAGGTTTTATATTATATTTTAAACATTCTTTAAAAACATCTTCATAAAATTTTAATCCTTCTTCATTAGGTTTATCTTCATCACCTTTAGGAAATATTCTGCTCCAAGCAATAGACATACGGTAAACACTAAAACCCATTTCAGCAAATAATTTTATATCTTCTTTATAATGAGAATACATATCAATAGCATCTTTTGAAGGATAATAATGATCCTTATCAAAATCAAACATTTTCATTTTACCAGTAATAACAGCAGCTCTGTCTTTACCATGAGGAGCAACATCTACATTTGCAAGACCTCTTCCTCCTTTATCAAATCCGCCTTCGCATTGATTAGCAGCTGTAGCACCGCCCCATAAAAAACCTTTTCTAAAAGCCATAAATAAACTCCTATTAAAAATAAATTTTATAATAACAGTAATATAGATATCAAAATAATAATATAAATAACTATAAACTCAAACAATAAAATTAGTACATTAATACGGAAATTATTTAATTGGAGTTTTATACTGTGCTATGATACTATCATAAAAGGCATTTAAATAACAATAATATAGATTATAAATAGATATATAGATAAAAAATCAAGGAGACTCTAAAATGAAAGAAAAATTTAATGCTTTTATGGAAAGCAAATTTCTCCCTATCATGGCCAAAGTAGCTGGAAACAGATATCTTAACTGTATTAAAGATGGTTTTGTATTTGCAACACCTTTTATTATAATAGGTTCATTTGTACTTTTATTATTTAATTTACCTTTAAATGATCCTACTAACTTTATGTATTTTAAACCTTATGAAAACTTTGTAAATGCATTTTCAAAACATTATATACAAATATACAATGTTAGTATGGGAATAATGTCTTTATTTATATCATTTGGTATAGGCTATTCATTAGCTGGATATTATAATATAGATAAACTTACAAACGGATTTTTATCTATGTATTCTTTTTTACTATTGTCAGCAAAATCATTAGCTGTAACTGTAATAGGTGCAGCTTCTCAATTATTATATGTTGCTGAAGAAACCAATGTAACTGTATTAGATGCAAGATATATGGATGCTAAAGGTCTTTTTGTAGCAATTATTGCTTCTATATTGGCAGTAGAAATATCAAGATTTTTAGTAAACAAAAAAATTATGATTAAACTTCCAGATTCTGTACCTCCTGCAATATCAAAATCCTTTGAAATTTTAATTCCAGTAGCAGTTATATCTTTCTTATTTCAAACAATCAACTGGGTAATACAAAACAGCATGCAGATTATGCTGCCAGATTTAATAATGAAAATATTACAGCCGCTATTAAGTATGTCTGACGGTTTAGTATCTATAATTATTATATTATTATTGGTACATATATTATGGTTTTGTGGTATACATGGTGCTAACGTTGTTAATGCTATAATAAACCCTATTGTCTTAACTAATTTGGCCTTAAACCAAGCAGCTCTTGCAGCAGGTGAACAAATACCAAAAGTATTTGCAGGTGAGTTTTTAAACAGTTTTGTATATATAGGCGGTTCAGGTGCAACTTTGGGATTATGTATAGCTATGATTATGACTAAAAGCGAACATTTAAAATATGTAGGTAAACTTTCTATAGTACCAGGATTCTTTAATATCAATGAACCTATTATGTTTGGTACTCCTATTGTTATGAATCCTATTTTTGTTATACCATTCATTATAACACCTATTATAAATGCTGTTATATCTTACACATTTTTGAAATTAAATATAATAAGCAGAATAGTAGGATTAGTACCTTGGACTACCCCTTCTGTATTAGGTTCTTTTATATCAACTAATCTACATTTCTTAGCGCCAGTATTAATAATAGGGTTAATTATATTGGATTATTTTATTTATAAGCCTTTTTTGAATATGTATATAAAAGAATTAGAGAAAGAAGAAAGTGCTAATAACTAATATATAATTTATAATTTTTACAAGGCATTGTTAGTGATAAAATCATTGACAATGCTTTAATTTTGAAGCTTTACTAAGAATTAGAGTAATTGAAATCTATAACTTTTATAATTTAAGTTTTAAATATAAAAGCTGGTAAATTACAATAAATTAAAAAAATAAAAAGGCTGCAATCTATAAAAATTACAGCCTATTATAAATTATTTATTTTATTTATATCTTTGTCCAAATAATTCTCCATTTTCGGATATTAATAATTCCATACCATTAT
>NZ_JQIU01000008.1:1543943-1547715 GCF_002379365.1 Brachyspira sp. G79
TATTTTAACTACTATAGATTGAGGATATGTATTTTTTATAGTGCTTAAGATATTTCTTGGTATAATATTTTCAGGAACTCCGTTATATTTTCCATCTACATTAACCCATTCTTCATAATATGAAAAATCTATTTTTGCCCCATTTGATAATGTTACTTTATATCCGCCCTCTTTACTGCTTTTTAATTTAAAAACTTGGGTATTAGGGTATGCAGATTTGATAAAAGACATGGTTTTTTGTGATATATTATTATCATACAGACCATAATACTGAGAGAATGCAGCGATTTGCAAAACGAAAATCAATGCAATAATTATAATGATATTCTTTTTCATATTCATAATATGAACTACTAAATTTATTTATGTTATTAGACGTATTTTTATAAAAAAGTTTCCTATAAAATAAAAAAATTTGATTGAAAATTGAAAAGGGCTCAAGTATTAAAACTCAAACCCTTTATTAAAGTTTTTGATAAACTAATTATTTATAATCAGTTACCAATTTTAATTATTTAAACATTTTTTATAATTTAAGCATCAATTTGCTCATTCTGCTTGCAAACAATTTTGGGTCTTCAAGAGGAAGTCCTTCAAGTATGCATGCTTCATCATATAAAAGCTCACTGTATTCTTTGAAAATATCAGAAACTTTATTTTCATTGTATTCTTTTTCTATAGCTTTGAATACATCATGAGAAGTATTAATTTCTAATACTCTTTCTGGCTTCATACCAAACATATTGTTTCCAGTTTCTGCCAAAACTTTAGCCATATTAAAGCTGATAGAATCCTCTTTATTTGATAAACAGACAACACTCTCTTTAAGCCTGTTAGTTTCTCTTACTTCTGCAACTTTATCAGCACCTAATACATCTTTTATAGCATTAAGAACTTCTTTGTTTGCACTGTCTTTATTTTCATCTTTGTTTTCAGAATTATCAGCCTGAAGTATAGAATGAAGTTTAGTACCGTCAAACTCTCTCATCATACTAACCATAAACTCATCTACTCTGTCAGTAAAGTATAGCACTTCATAGCCTTTTTCTTTCATTCCTTCCATATGAGGAAGTTTTTCTATAGCGGATTTATCTTTAGCAGCAGCATAATATATAAACTCCTGCCCTTCTTTCATTCTTGATTTATATTCTGCTAATGTAGTATATTCCCCTTCCACTGTATTAGAAGATTCAAATAATAAAAGATTTGCAAGTTTATCTTTTTTACTGAAATCAGAATATATGCCGATTTTTATAGATTCGCCGAACTCTTTAAAAAACTTCTCATATTTTTTTCTGTCATTTTTAAGCATATTTTCCAAAGTATCAAGAACTTTCTTTTCAACATTAGAAGCTATTCTTTTTAATTGAGTGCTGTGCTGTAAAATCTCTCTTGAAATGTTAAGTGAGAAGTCTGGAGAATCAACTAATCCTCTTACAAATTTTAAATACTCTGGAAGTAAGTCTTTGCATTTACTCATTATAAATACATTTCTTGAATAAAGTTCAAGTCCTCTTTCAAAATCTGGGTGAAGGAAATTGAAAGGAGCTTTTGAAGGTATAAATAAAAGTGCCGTATACTCTATAGTACCTTCAGCTTTAGTATGTATAACCTCAAAAGGATCGGTATAATCATGAAAATGCTCTTTGTAAAACTCATTATACTCTTCTGGCTTAACATCACTTTTTGATTTCTGCCATATGCTTATCATAGAGTTAATAGTTTTCTCTTCATACTGCTGAACTTCTTTTTCGTCCTTTTTAGGTATAGGCATATCCATAACTATAGGATAATGAACATAATTAGAATATTTATGTATTAAACGCTCTAATGTATATTTATTGCAGTAATCATCATCAATAAAACCTTCTTCTTCTAGTTTTTCATCTTTTCCTTTTAATTTTAATATAATTTTAGTTCCTCTCTCTGGCTTATCAATATCTTCTACAGAGTAAGAGCCGTCTCCGTTACTCTCCCAGCGTACGCCTTTTTCACTGTCAGCATGCTTTGTCTCTATTACAATATTATCAGCAACCATAAAAGCAGAATAAAAACCAACTCCAAACTGCCCTATCAAATCTATTCCGCTTTCTTTTGATGCTTCTTTATCTTTCTGTATTCTTTCTAAAAATGCTTTAGTACCGCTTCTTGCTATAGAACCTATATTATTAATAACGTCCTCTCTAGTCATACCGATACCATTATCCTGAATGGTTAGAGTTCTGTTTTGTTCATCTGTATCTATTTTTATTCTTAAATTATCTATATCAGGATATTTATCGCCGTTTGTTATAGATTCAAATCTGGCTTTATCCAATGCATCGCTTGCATTTGAGATAAGCTCTCTTAAAAATATTTCTTTATGAGTGTATATAGAATGCACCATTAAATTTAATATTTGTTTAGTTTCGGCTTCAAAATTTAGTATTTGTTTTTCTGCCATAATATAAACTCCTTCATTTATAAAAAATTCTTTATAGGTTAAAGATTAAATATAAAAGTATTAAAGTGAATATATAAAGTCTAAATATATAAAAGTTAAAAATCAAAAAAGTAAAAAGTTTGTGAATATTTTATTATTATAATAAAAATTTAAAAAAAAGCAAATATTTTATTACTATAAATTTTGATTATTTATACAATTTTTATATACTATTATAGTATAATAAGATATTTGAGTAAAAAAATGTATACTATTATAGAATTGATACTTCCTATATTTGTTTTGATAGCATTCGGTAAAATATTAAAGCATTTCAATATAATCAGTAATGAAGGAATAAAAACTATAAAAAATTTAGCAGTTAATTTATTTCTTCCATTTACTTTTTTTAATATTATTATTCATGGCACATTTAATAAGGATTCTATAATATTAATAATAGCTGGTTTTATCATTATGTTTTCTGCTTATTTATTAGGCTTCTTGTACAAGCCATTATTTACAGATGATATAAAAGAATATGTACCTTATACGAATACCTGCATCGAAAGCGGAATGTTTGCTTTAGCTGTACTTAATATGATTATAGGAAAAGATAATCTCTTTCAAATAATACAAATGGATATGGTAAATAATATATTTGTTTTTACAGTAGTTACAACTGGATTAACATTAATATCTGGAAATAAACAAAGTGCAAAACAAATAATAAAATCTATATTCAAAAGCCCAATAATAATAAGTCTCATATTAGGTATAATAGGAGCTTTATTCAATTTTGGAGAAAAAATTGACAATTCAAATTTGTCATCTACATACAATAGAATAATATCTTTTTTAACAGAGCCTTTATCTCCTATGATATTAATATGTATAGGTGCTGAACTTGAATTTGAAATAGATATATTCAAAAAAGCAATTAAATTATTCTTTGTAAGATTTGCTACTATGGCTGTATTAATATCATCAGCTTTATTTATTATGTCAAAAATAATCACTGTAAACTCAATTCTCATAAAGTCTATGATTATATATTTTCTATCTCCGTCGCCTTTCATACTATTAATGTACACTAATAATGAAAAAATTAATAAATTTATATCTGGATTCTTGTCGCTTCAAATTATAATGTCATTGATATTCTGCGTAATTATTAGTTTTATTTAATTCTTAAAAATTAAAAATAATAAAATTTTTTTAAAAAATGTTAGAATATACTAACAAAACTATTGACAACTTTTAATCTATATGTTAGAATACTCTAACAATAGGAGATTGAATGTTTGATAAATTAATTATTGACCATTGTGCACCAGCTTTATCTGGTAT
>NZ_JQIU01000008.1:1548021-1560612 GCF_002379365.1 Brachyspira sp. G79
GAACTTAGTAAAAGTTTCTTTATACAATAATATTCTAAACAAAAGAGGTATAAATGTAGCTGTAATAAAATATTATAATAATAAGGCTATAGTTTATGTTTATAACAAAAAAGATTAGAAAATTATTTATCAGATGATAATATTTTTAAGTTTTTGAAAAATTACGGATATAAATCAAAAGATATATATGAAAGTATAGGTATTTTAAAAAGGAGAATGCTGTATTCAAAAACTTTTCCTCATGAAATAGGTATATTTTTGGGTTATCCGCTTATAGATATAAACGGTTTTATAAACAACTATGGAAAAAATAGTTTATGTACTGGATATTGGAAAGTGTATCATAATAAAAAAGAAGCTCTAAAAACTTTTGATAATTATAATAGATGCAGAAATTTTTATATAAATACATTTTTAAGAGGAAAGGGCATTTTGGAAATAATGGACGATTACAAACTTCATTCTTTATAAGAATAAAAATTGTTCGCTAAAAATGTATAGCAAATGAATTTGTTATATGCTCACAATTTTTATATTTGGCTTTATAATATTTAAAAATTATTATTTATTACATAAGGAGGTAATAATATGAGTAATAAAATAGCAATAATATATTGGAGCGGCACAGGTAATACTGAGTTAATGGCTCAGAATGTAAAAAAAGGCATAGAAAATGCTGGAGGAGAAGTTGATATTTTTAGTGTATCAAGTTTCGATGCGGCAAATATAAACAATTATTCAAAAATAGCATTGGGCTGCCCAGCAATGGGTTCTGAAGTTTTAGAGGAGTCAGAATTTCAGCCTTTTTATGATTCCATAAGAGGAAGTTTATCAGGCAAAAAAGTTGTTTTATTTGGATCTTATGACTGGGGCGATGGCGAATGGATGAGAAATTGGCAGGAGGATGTAAGCTCGGCAGGTGCTTCTTTAGTTAAAGACGGACTTATCGCAAATCTCACTCCAGATGATAATGCTGTAAGTGAATGTGTAAGTTTGGGTGAAGCATTGGTGAAAGCATAAATAAAAATAAATCCTAAAACAAAAAAGAGGCATTAGATTATTAAAAAGTTAATGCCTCTTAATTATTTATTAATTAAGATTATAATATCCGTAACCTGATTTACCAAGATCATTCATATTAACATTATCATGCTCAAATATATATTCAACATCTGATATTTCTCCTGTATTATAATCCCGCTCAGGAGTTTTTTCTGAAAAGTTAGTAAGATAAAAATTAATTGTATTATTATTTTCAACTATATTAAATTTATAATAATTAACATATTGATAGCTAGTAGAATAACGAGCTATTTCAAATTCAAGCATATTATTAGTAATATTAGAAGATATATAATCTATTTCTGAAGATGCACTAATGGGATAAAAAGCAGAAACAAAATCTGCTTTATTATTATTTAGTTTCCATATACTTATATAAACATAATCCTCAGAATCTTGTTTTTCATAAAAACTTTCATCATCAATATTAAAAGTATATACACTAGAAATATAATATTTATTTCCATTTATGTTAATTATATCATTATATTTATTTGTATATACTTTATAAGCATCTAAAGTTTCTATAACATATTTATCTATATTAGTGTAACTATTATTTTTTATATCAATAGAAGCAAAACCTATTACTTCTGTTTTTGTATTTTCGTATTTTGTTTTTTTATCAGATTTTGTATTAGCGGCACATAATATAAGTATAACAATAGAAAACATAATTGCCAAAATAAATTTATTCATTTAAAATATCCTCAATACTCACTTTTTCAACACAAGGTTTTCCAATAGATTCTAAAAATACAAAGTTTATTTTATCATCGCTTCTTTTTTTATCAAGTTTAATAGCCTCTTTCAAATCTATATTATCAGGTATAGATATAGGCAAAGAAAATGATGACAATATATTTTTAGCTCTTTCTAATATATTTTTATCTTTTGTTATACCTTTTTTAATACCATACTCTATAGCAAAAATCATGCCTATAGCAACAGCCTCACCATGAAGTAAAACTCCATAACCTGCAGCATTCTCTACACTATGTCCTATAGTATGTCCGAAGTTTAAAAACATTCTTTCTCTCTGTTCTTTATAATCTATTTCTACAATATGAGCCTTTAATTCACAGTTTCTTTTAAGTATATAGTCCATATCCAATTCAGCATTATTATAACAGTGCTCCTCTATAAGTTCTAAAAGTTTTTCATCAAATAAAAATGCATGCTTTATAACTTCAGCCATTCCTTCATTAAACTCTCTTTTGGGAAGGCTTAATAAAGTATTACTGTCTATTATCACTAGTTTAGGACTATGAAAAGCACCTACTAGATTTTTTCCTTCTTTTATATTAATTCCAGTTTTTCCGCCTACAGAAGAATCCACACATGCAAGCAAAGTAGTAGGAATCTGCACAAAATCAATACCCCTCATCCAAGAAGCAGCAGCATATCCAGCCATATCCCCTACTACACCGCCTCCTAATGCTATTATTATATCCTTACGGCTTAATTCATTTTTAGCAAGCGAAGAGAAAATATCAATTATGCTTTCTATATTTTTATTTGATTCTCCATGAGTAAGAACGCATACTGAAGTTATAATATCTTCTTTTTCCAAACTTTCTTTTACTATATTGGTATAGAGTTTATCTACTATATCATCTGTAACTATTAAAGCCCTATTGCCTCTAAGTATATTTTTTACCAATTTTCCTGTTTCTTTTATCAAACCCTTTTGAACCAAAATATCATAATTAATATTTACATCATTTTTTATTTTTACTTCTGCTTTATTCATATTGATTAATTCCTATTTACTTATTATTATTAATGATAACTTTTTTATTATAAAGTATTTTAAAAAATAAAAAAGTTATTATATTAAAGTTATCATATTAATTTTCATAAAATATAATTATATATTTCAATATTATATTACTTGACAATAAAAACTATTAAAATATAATTCAAAAGTAATATTGAAGGCATTAGGAGCTTGTAAAAATGAAGAAATTTTTTATTTTATTATTAATATTATTATCATCTTCTCTTATTTTATACACACAGAAAAAAAGCAATTCCATAGGTGTAGCACTTTATAGGTATGATGATAGTTACATGAAATATTTAAAACAATATATAGAAAAAAATATTAAATCTTCCTTACTTATAGTTGATTCCTATAACAGTCAATCTACCCAAAATGCTCAAATAGAAATGCTTTTAAAAAAGAATGTTAATTTACTTGCAGTAAATTTAGTAGATAAAAGTCAGGCTCAAAAAGTAATAGACAAAGTAAGCATAAAAAATACACCTATAATATTTTTTAATAGAGAACCAAATCCAGAAGTTATGAATACATATGATAAAGTTTGGTATATTGGAGGCACTAGCGAAGATGCTGGAATAGCTCAAGGCAGAGTTATAGCAGAAAGTTGGAAAAATAGGCTTAATTGGGATAAAAACCAAGATGGAAAAATACAAGCTGTTATAATAAAAGGTGACCTTAACGACGCTGATACAATAAACAGAACAGAATACATGAAAAAATATATATCATCAAACAATATAAAAATGGATATATTAGCCGAAGTTTCTGCTATGGGCAAAAAAGATAATGCTGCAAAGGTAATGGAAAATTTAATTGCCAAATATGGTGAAAAAATAGAGTACATTATATGCAATAATGATTATATGGCATTAGGAGCATTAGAAACATTAAGAAAATTAGGACTTAATAAAAACAGCAGAATGCTTAACTATATACCAATAATAGGAATAGACGGAATACCAGAATGTTTATATGAGATAAAAAATTATGGTATATTTGCCACAGTACTTCAAAATCCTGCTATTCAGGCCGAGGTATTATCTTCTATATCAAGCAATATAATAAACGGCAAATCACCTTTAGACGGAACACATTTTAATTTCTATAATAATAAATATGTTGTAATACCATACATACCAGTAACATTATCCAATATAGACAGGGCTATAAAAATATATGAATAAATAGTTATAATTTAACTCTGAAATTATTTATAAACATGCTGTATTTCAATATATAAATCTATTTAGCTGTAGAGTATTATAAAATATAATAACAAAGCATTTAAATATTATTAAAAAACATTATAACTTAGTTTTAAAACAGCTCTGATATTAAGTTTATCAATATAAATAATATTAATAATAAATTATAATTTTTTACATATTTTTATTTGACTTATAAGTTTTTTTTTCATAAACTAAAATAATAACTACATAAAACAGGAGTTTTTTATGAATAAAGCAATTTTTTCTTTTTTTATTATAGCATTATTTTTATTAATCAGCTGCTCAAATAATACAAAAACTGCCAATGATGAAATAGAAGTCGCAATTACAATATATAGATATGATGACAGCTTTATTTCATTTATGAGAAGAAATATTGAAACTATGCTTAACGGAAAGGTCAAATTTATAATGAACGACTCAGAAAACGATCAGGTAAAACAAAATGATCAGGTAGATGCTGCCATTCAAAGAAATGTAAATGCTTTGGCTATTAATTTGGTAGATCCAGCATCAGCAAGTTTTATGATTAATAAAATCAGACCTGCTGGAATACCAGTAATATTTTTTAATAAAGAACCAAGTAAAGAAGATATGCTAAGCTATGATAAGGCATGGTATGTAGGTACTTTAAGTGAAGAGTCTGGAAATATGCAAGGAGAGATAGTGGTAAAATCATGGAAAGAAAATACTGCTTGGGATAAAAATGGAGACGGAAAAATACAATATGTTCTTTTAAAAGGAGAAGCAGGACACCCAGATGCTGAAGCTAGAACAGAAAGAATAAAAGCTGTACTAGCTGATAATGCTATAGAAATAGAACAATTAGATGAGCAAACAGCTAATTGGGATATACTTCAAGCTCAAACAGCTGCAGATTCTTGGATAGAAAAGTATGGTAATGATATAGAGTTTATATTTTCAAATAATGATGCTATGGCTTTGGGAGCATTAAAATCTATTCAAAAACAAGGTTATAATATAGGCGATAATAATAAATTTATACCAATAGTTGGAGTAGATGCTATACCAGAAATTATAGAAGAAATAAAAAAAGGTACAGTAGTTGGTACAGTTTTACAAAGTCCTAAAGATCAGGCTCAGGCAATAGCAGATATGCTTCTTAATGCCGCTAAAGGAGAAGATGTGCTTGCAGGAACTGAATATAAATTAGACGATGTAAAAGCTGTAAGAGTACCATACAGAGCTATTACATTAGAAAATATTAATGAGGCAGCAGAGGCATATAAATAACAATTATCAAATTTACATAATTAGGTTTTAAATGTTTAAAAAATAGCAAAATCAAATTGTAGGAGTATATATGGGCAAAAAAATTCTATTATTGCTAATAATTTTAACAAGTTTTATTATAGCTTCATGTTCTAGTAATAACAATAATAATAATTTCATAGGAATTACTATATATAGAACAGATGATCCATTTGCCAATAGTTTAAAAAGTAATATAGAAAAATTTATTTCAGGAAGAGCAAAATACATAGTAAATGACTCTCAAAACAATCAAACCACACAAAACAGTCAAATAGATAGTTATATTGCCAAAGGAGCTAAAGTTCTAGTGATAAATTTGGTGGATACTCAGGCCGCTCAGGATATAGTTGATAAAGCTAAAAAAAGTGATATTCCTATAATATTATTTAATAAGGCACCAGACATTTCAGTTATTAATAGTTATGATAAAGTATGGTATGTTGGTACTTTAAGCGAAGAAGCTGTTAATCTTCAGGGAAAAATTATTGTTGACAGTTGGAAATCAAATCCTTCTTGGGATAAAAATGGCGACGGTAAGATTCAATGTGTAATACTTGAAGGCGAACCAGGACATGCTGATACAAAAATCAGAACAGAAAATCTTATATCATTTATTGAAAACAATGGTATAGAACTAGAAATCTTAGATAAAAAAACAGCTATGTGGAACAGAAACAGAGCTAAAACTATTGTAGATTTTTGGATGTCTAATCATAACAGTGAAGATTCTGATAAAAAAATAGAATACATATTTTCAAATAATGATGAAATGGCATTAGGAGCTTTAGAATCTGTACAGGAATTCGGATATAATAAAGGCGAATCTAATAAATTTATACCTATAGTAGGAATAGATGCTATTAATGAAACTATTGAAGAAATTGAGAATGGAAATATAGTTGGTACAGTTCTCAATGATAGTGTTAATCAAGCTAGGGCTGTTTCTGATTTAGCACTTAATCTATTTAAAGGCGAAACATCAAATCCTATATTAGGTACAGTTTGGACATTGGATAATACAAAATCTGTAAGGATACATTATAAACCAATAACTATTGAAGTACAAGAGTCTAACAATAAATAAAAACAGTTGATAATAAAATAGGCTGTTTTTTGTTAAACTCTATATTAATTTTAAATTAAATTTTATTTATATTATAAATGTAACATTAATTCACAAAAACAATAAAAATTAATCATAAATTTAGTATACAGTATCAACATATATTGTGAAAATGTAAAAAAATTGTTTTGACTTGATTTAAGAAAATAAATTTATATACTAATTAAATAGAGAATATTAATTAATTTAAGGAGTTTTCTAAAATGAAAAAATCACTTATCGTTATAGGAGCATTTTTAATAATGTCTTCTATTTTTATACTATCATGCGGCGGCAATTCTTCTTCATCTGCAGCAGCTTCTACAGACGGTCCAACTATTGGAGTAACAATCTATCGTTATGATGACAACTTTATGTCTTTCTACAGAAGAAACATTGAAAGCAGAATCAGCGGAAAAGCTAATTTAATAATCAATGACTCACAAAATAATCAAGCTCAGCAAAATGACCAAGTTGATGTTATGATTCAAAAAGATGCGAAAGCATTAGCTATTAACTTGGTTGACCCTCAAGCAGCTCAAACTATCATAGATAAAGCTAAAGCTAAGAATATACCAGTTATTTTCTTTAACAAACAGCCTAGTGCTCAGGCTATGGCTAGCTATGATAAAACTTGGTATGTAGGTACTACTCCTGAAGAATCAGGCGATATGCAAGGTAAAATCGTTGTAGATACTTGGAAAGCTAATCCTGCTTGGGATAGAAATGGCGATGGAATTATACAGTATGTATTATTAAAAGGCGAACCAGGTCACCCAGATGCTGAAGCTAGAACTAGTCATGTTACTTTATACATTACTAATAATGGTGTTCAAGTAGAAAGATTAGAACCAGAACAAACTGCTATGTGGGATACAGCAAAAGCTAAAGATATAGTAGATGCTTGGATGCAAAAACATGGTGATAAAATTGAATACATTTTCTGTAACAATGATGCTATGGCTTTAGGTGCTTTACAATCAGTACAAGCTTTAGGTTACAATAAAGAAGGTGATACTACTAAATATATACCTATAGTTGGTGTTGATGCTATTCCAGAAATGATTAATGAAATCAAAAAAGGAACTGTAGCAGGTTCAGTACTTAATGACCCAGTTGGTCAGTCTCAGGCCCTAGTTGACGTTACTTTAAATGCTGCAGCTGGAAAAGATCCATTAGATGGTACTACTTGGACTTTGGACGAAGTAAAAGCTATTCGCGTTCCTTATGTTCCTATAACTAAAAATAATATAAATGTTGCTGAAGAAGCATATAAATAATAAATAGTTTTTTTACTATAAATTACAGGGATATTATTTTAATCTTAATATCCCTGTATTATTATAATAATGGTAGAAATAAAATTTCAATTCTTAAAGGTTTTTAATATATGGATAATAAAAAGATCGTTCTTGAAATGAAAGGTATTTCAAAGTCTTTTCCTGGTGTTAAAGCATTAGATGATGTCAAGCTCACTGTAAGAGAAGGTGAAGTTGTAGCTCTTATGGGTGAAAATGGAGCTGGTAAATCTACTTTAATGAAATGTTTATTTGGTATATACCGCAAAGATAGCGGAGAAATATTTTTAGATGGTAAGGAAGTTAATTTCACATCACCTAAACAGGCTTTAAATAATGGTGTAGCTATGGTTCACCAAGAGCTTAACCAAGTTAGACAGAGAAATATACAGGATAATATATGGCTTGGTAAATATCCGACTAAGATGGGAGTTATTATTGATGAGAAGAAGATGTATGATGATACTAAAGCGATTTTTGATGATTTAGAAATACCGCTAGATCCTAGAACAAAAGTATCTACATTATCTGTATCTGAAATGCAAATGGTTGAAATAGCAAAAGCTGTTTCTTACAACTCAAAAATATTAGTATTAGATGAACCTACTAGCTCCCTTACAGAAAAAGAAGTAGCAAAATTATTTAAAATCATAAAAAAACTTCAAAGCAGAGGTGTAGGTATGATTTATATATCTCACAAAATGGAAGAAATACTTCAAATATCTGATGAAGTTACTATAATGAGAGACGGTAAATATGTTGCTACTACTCCAGCCAAAGAATTAACAACTGATATGATTATTAAACAAATGGTAGGAAGAGATTTAACTAATCGTTTCCCTGAAAAAACAAATACACCTGCTGAAAATATTTTAGAAATAAAAGATTTTACAGCATTTTATCAGCCTTCTCTTAAAGATGTTAATTTCAATGTAAGAAAAGGAGAAGTATTTGGTATAGCAGGGCTTGTTGGTGCTAAAAGAACCGAAGTATTAGAAAGTATATTTGGTATGCGTACTTTATCTTCAGGACATGTTATAAAAATGGACCATGAAGTTAATAATTCTTCTACTAGAAAAGCTATAAAAAATGGTTTTGCTCTAGTTACTGAAGAGAGAAGACAGACTGGTATATTTAGTATGCTTTCTATTAATTTTAATTCTACTATAGCAAATATAGACCATTATAAAAATAAATTTGGTTTTTTAGATAATAAAAAAATGCATGAAGATACTAAATGGGTAATAGATAGTATGCAGGTAAAAACTCCTTCTGAAAAAACTGCTATACAATCTTTATCAGGAGGTAATCAGCAGAAAGTTATTTTAGGCAGATGGCTCTTAAGCAAACCTGATATTCTTATGCTTGATGAACCTACCAGAGGTATTGATGTCGGTGCTAAATATGATATATACAGACTTATTATAGATTTGGCAACTGTTGGAAAGGCGGTAATAGTAGTTAGTTCTGAAATGCCTGAATTACTCGGAATAACAGACAGAATAATGGTTATGAGTAACGGCAGAGTGGCTGGTATTGTTGAAACTAAAAATACTAATCAGGAAGAAATTATGGCATTGTCTGCTAAATATTTATAATTTTAAAAAGGAAAAATCATGGACACAAATAAAATAAACATTAAAACTATTAAATCATTTGTATTAAACAATGCTATATTTGCAGCATTACTTATAATAATTATAGGTATTATCATTAAAGAACCTAGTTTCTTTAGGCTAAGTAACTTCTTAAATATATTTGCTCAAGCATCTACACGTATGATAATAGCTGTAGGAGTTGGTACACTTCTTGTAACACAAGGTAATGACTTAGGAGCTGGAAGAGCTGTAGGACTTGCTGCTGTTGTAAGTGCTTCTCTATTACAATCACCTACTAATCCTACTAGAATGTATCCAGACTTGCCTATGCTTCCAGTTATACTTCCTATACTGTTAGTTATGGTTATACTTATGGTATTCGGATTTTTAAATGGTTTTATCATTTCTAAACTTTATGTAACTCCGTTTATTGCTACTTTAGGTATGCAGCTTATACTTTACGGTGTAACTAGTACTTATTTTGACAGACCTCCTTATGGTGCTCAGCCTATTGGAGGACTTGATCCTAGATTTACTAATCTTGCTCAAGGAGGTATAAAATTAGGAAGCTATACTATATCATACCTAATCATATTTGCGGTCATTATAACGGCTATTATGTGGGTTATTTGGAATAAAACCAAATTGGGGAAAAATATATTTGCTGTAGGCGGAAACCCTGAAGCTGCTGCTGTAAGTGGTGTTAATATTCCTGTTACTTTAATGATAGTTTATACTATGGCTGGTGCTTTATATGGTATAGCTGGTTCTTTAGAGGTTGCCCGTGTTGGTTCTGCTACTAACAACTTGGGTAATGGTTATGAGCTTGATGCTATCGCTGCTTGCGTTGTTGGAGGAGTTTCTTTCTCTGGAGGTATCGGCTCTATTTTAGGTATAGTTTCAGGAGTATTAATATTCCAAGTTATTAACTATGGTATGACGTTTGTTGGTATTTCTCCATATTTGCAGTACATAATTAAAGGTGCTATCATCATTGCTGCTGTTGCTGTTGATACGCAAAAATATTTGAAAAAAGTATGACGGATTTTATTATGGAATATGATAATAATAATGATCCTTTTAGGAGAGAATATAATAAAAGAGAAACTAGAAAACGCACTTTAAAATCTTGGATATTTTTGGGTTTTATAGTGATGATATTTCTTGTGGCTGAGTTTATCAGATATATTATGACTTTAATATATAATTAAAAATTAAAAAAGGGACTTAATATAAAAATTAAGTCCCTTTATTTTTATATAAATATATTCTTAATGAAATCATATAAAAATTGATATTTATAAAATAATTAAAATTTTTTAGAAAAAATATATTGTTAGCTTAACATAATATTGCAAGTATTTATATAAAAATACACTTTGAAAATATAGTGATTTTAATGAAATTATTTTATCTCTTCATATATAAGAGGTTCATCTATAAATCTTGTATATATTATAAGTCTATCCCCATCTATTTTAAATGAATATGCTGTCTGAAGTATAGATAAATAATCGCCTTCTATTCTTCTTTTTTCTGCTGTATCAGTTTTTCTAGTGGTATTTATCATATCTAATGATATTAAATCACCTTCTATTTTACAATTAGCATAATAATCATTTATAGCCGACTTACCATACACTCTTCCATTATCTATACTAATGGTTATATTTGCATATGTATACATGCTAATTAACTTATATATTTTAATTTTTTTTACTTCATAAGGCTTTTCTATAACAGAAACAGAATTGTGAGAACATGATATTAATAGAAAAGCTATTAACAAAACTATATAATATAAAAATCTTTTGGGCACTAAAATAGAGTAAGTTCTCCCTCTTTGCTTCCGCCGCCTGTAAGATCTTCAAATGTATCCATACCGCCAGCATTATTATCCATACCGCCTTGAGAATTACCTTTAAGTATGTCTTCAAATATTGGTGAACTAATTAATCTAGTATAAGCCTGATTTGAATTTTTCTCAAACTGTATATTAGGATTTGATTTAATGGCATGAGTTAAAAGCAGTTTAGCAAAACCATTTCTTCTATAAGGATAATTCATATATATATATTTCAATACACCCTCTTTATTTATATAGTAATAACCGTTAATTCTTCCATCTATGGTTAAAAGTCCTATATTTGTATTATTAGTATGAATTATTTTATTAAAATAAGAATCAGTATAAACTTCCTCTTTATTATCTTTTATTTTTATATTATGTATAAAATTCTGAAGTTCATTTCTGTATATACTATTATATTCGATAACAACTACTGAAGGATATTCTTCATGTTCTATAATTAAAGGCGGCATAATAATTAACTCCAAGCACTAAAATATATTATTTTAACTATCGGCAATAATTAAGAAATTAATAATTTTTTATTGACTATTTTTCTATTTATAATATAGTCTTTTATATAATATAATAAAAAATTAAAATAAATTCAATGTTTTTTACAAATAAAAATTTTTATCAAAAACAAAAAGAAATTTTTATAGCATTTCTAAAAAGAGCTATAGACTTTGTACCAAGTGTATTAGTTGGAATATTTATACTTGTAATATCATCTAATCTATACGGCAGAGAAAACTCTACTATAGGAATAGTTGCTATTTTTATATGTGCATTTATGAGAGATAGTTTTACAGTATGGTCTTTCCCTGCTGTAGCCTTCAGAATACTTCTTCTAGGACTTCTTGCCACTATAGCAGAGCAGAATATTATATTAGTTATATCGCTTAATTTTATAGTACCTTTTTTAATAGTATTTTTGCTTTCAGATGACTTTGTACCTAGAAACTATTTTATATACGGCTTTGCTTATGTAATATTTCAGGCATACAATATACCAATATCAAATATACACTTAAGAATGGAAGCTATATTAACTTCTCTTCTTATAATATTTATATTTTTGGTTATTAATAAATTTATTACAAGACATAAAGTTTCTAACAGCCTAGCATACAGGAGCATTAAATTAATAAACAAAAAATTAATGCTATTATACAATAAAACTTGCTCTTTAAATAGAAAAGATGAAATATTTTCTATAGTAAATGAATATACTTCTGCCATATATGTAGATTCATTAAAAAGACATGGTATTATGAATAATAGAAATATCAATCACTTTGAAATGGTTTTATTTCTTGAAGACATAAATCAGCTGATACAGAGAGAATATAAGGATATTGATAAACTTACTGATGATGACTGTGAATATTT
>NZ_JQIU01000008.1:1561589-1566048 GCF_002379365.1 Brachyspira sp. G79
ACATTTTTGTAAAGTTAAAAGTACATGTCACAAATATATCTTTCATTGCTATATTAGGGTTATTTTGAATTGTCTCGTATATTGTATTGTATGAACTGCTTATATGAACTAAATCATTAAATGTATCTTTATTAAAAATATTATTAGAAAATCCGTCTATCAAAGCATCTTCTATATACTTATAGCTTGTAAACTGAGTTTTTAATATTTTGTAAGATTTTTTTCCTATATTGATATGAGCAATATCATTAAAAACAACTTCTCTAAAAGCATATTGAGTACATATTTCAGGTACAAAGTTAATAATCTCTTCTCTTATATTATTATCAGCTATAATATTAGTTATGCTGTTAATAAACTTTTCATAATCTCCTTCAAACTTTTCAAACTCGAGAACATACTCTATAACAAAATATTCAATTTCTTCTCTGCTGTAAGGATATTTAACATATGTAGTATCAGACTGAAGTATGAAAAAAAACTGCTTTATAGAAAAGAACTCTCCATCATTATCCCATTTAATAATCTCATTTTGCACACAGTTTTCTAATACTTTATTATTAATATTATTTATAGAGCATTCTGCCATAATTTCTCCGTCAGGCATTTTTGCTCCATAAGTCTTTATAAAACTCACCCTATTATTAGAAAGTATAAAAGGCACTTCTTTTTTTATAGCATTCCATAAAAAACTAGAATATCCGTTATCTTCATCAAAACCTACATATTCATGGTAGCAGTCTTCTTTATTTTCTATATTTCCAAGCCCTATCATAGGACTTTCGCATACTGTAAAAATCTTTTTATTGTCAAGTATATAAGTCTCTATTTCATGATGATGAATACCAGACAAAAAGTCGAGTATACCCTGCAAAGCACAATATACAAAATTATCTGAAGAAAGTACTATAGCTCTATATTCATCAGATGCTATACTAGAAGAAGATTCAAAAAATACATCATCAAAAAGCGGTGCTTTAACATAAAAATATATAGTGCATAATATACTGTTTTTCTTTTCTATCTGTACTATTTCTGGCTCAATAGTAATATCATAACTTAATAATCTAATAGAATCTCTTTCTATTAAATTTTTTTCTCTTATAGTTTTATGAAGTCTATTTAACAGCGTATCTTTATAACTATTCATGCGGCACCATTTTTAATATTTCATCTATAGATATTGGGCTGTAATTATGAATATCACATGAAGCATTAAATGCTCTCTTATGATATTTTTTATCATTATGCCAATGTCCATGTATTAGAATAGTATTATTATAATATCCTTCCCATTCTGATATAGGATAATGAAATAAAACAATATTTTTAATTTTTTTATTATATTCTTCTATATTCAATACATGATAATCTTTAATAAATAAGAATAATTTTTTGTCAAACTTACAATTATTTATAAACTTATCATTATTTCCTTTAATCAGATATTTATTTCCATTAAGTATTTTTAAAATATTTGAAGTTTTTATATATCCTCTTTCATTTGAAAAATCGCCTACAATATATATATCATCTTTATCAGATACTTTTTTATTCCAATTATCTATTAAAATATTATGCATAGAATTATAATCATCAAATTTTTTTTTTCTTGCACTATGCATATAAAAAAAGTGCGTATCAGAAGTAAAATATATCATATATAATAATATCCATAAATAAAAACATTATACTAAATAATATTTATTGTTTTCATTTCTTACATTTTTAATAAAAATATAGACATTTCATAGTTTTTATCATATAATAAATTATTATATTTTCAAGCAAAATATTATTTACTATAGACATTTTTAGATTTTTCCGATAATATATAGTAAGATTTTCAATTTTTACGGGGCGTGTAAATGGATGATTATATAAAAAGTCTGCTTAAAGATTTCTTTGAAGAAGCATTTGAAATGCTTGACAGACTAGAACAAAATATTCTTATTTTAGATAATGAAAGACATAATGTTGATGCCATACAGGAAATATTCAGAGCAGTTCATACTTTAAAAGGAAGTGCTGGTGCAGTAGAACTTGTTGAAACACAAAAATACGCCCACAGATTTGAAGACTTACTAGATTTGATAAGAAATAATAAAATAGAAGTAGATGACGCTACTATAGATGTTCTTTTAAAGGGTATAGATATATTAAAAGACCTTATCAATACAGCAAGCGAAGAGGGAGAATATTCGGGAGATATAGAAGCAGAGATAAAAAAGCTGGAGGATTTTAAAAATGCCAAACTAGGCGGTCAGTCATCTGCTCCCGAAGCATCATCATCTAGTGCCGCTGTAAATAAAGAGGCTGCTGCTCCTGAAGCTGAAAAAAAAGTTAATAAATACGAACTTTTGCCTAATGACAGCGATTTGCTTGGTATAATAAGAGATAATGTTGAAGAAGGTGTAAAAACAAAGTTAGTACATGTAAGTTTTGACCCTGAAAGCCCTATGAGAACGGTTGGAGGTGTTCAAGTATTTGTTGCTCTTAAAGATGTTGGAGAAATAATGGGAAGTATTCCCCCTTTGGAATCTTTGGAAGGTGATGAGTTTTATGAACATGTTACATATATACTTGCTACTATTAATGAAGATAAAACAATAATAGACGCTATTACATTACCAGATGTCACTAAAGAAATATCAATTGAAGATATCATACTAGAAGAATATGAGAAATTTCTTCAGGAGAAAAATCAAAAAGAAGCAGCACAAAAAGCCAAAGAGACTGCTACCCCTGCTGCAAATACTGCCAAAAAACCTGACGCAGCCAAAAGCGGAAAAGACCATAAAGTTGACAGACAAAGCTCTTTTTTAAGAGTAGAAAGCGACAGAATAGATGCTATGATGAATCAGGTTGGAGAGCTTGTAACAAATAAAAGTTCATATGTTCAGTATGATGATGATCTTACTTCATACCAGAAAATCATAGGAAACGGTATTAATGAAGTAAAAAGATACTATAGAGACAGCATTGTTCAAGTACTTAGAAAGTTTGAAGAACATATGCAGAAAAAAGAAGCCAAAGAAATAAGAAACACTTATATAGATGGATTTAATAATAAATTAAGCGAACTTGTAAAAATGGAAGAAGAGTTTAAAAATACATTAGACAGATTTAGAAACTCTTACCAACTTCTTACTAGGGTAACTAATGAGCTTCAGGAAACAGTAATGAAAATAAGAATGCTTCCTATAGCTCAGACATTCAATAGATTTCCTCGTCTTATAAGAGATTTATCAAGAGATTTGGGTAAAGAAGTAAAATTAGAAATGTACGGAGAAGAAACAGAATTAGATAAATCTGTTATTGAGGTATTGGTAGACCCATTAGTGCACCTTGTAAGAAATGCCATGGACCATGGTATAGAACTTCCTGAAGATAGAGAAAAAGCTGGAAAACCTAGAACTGGAACTGTTGTTTTAGGAGCTTCACATGAGGGTAACTTAATTATCATAAAGATATCTGATGACGGAAAGGGAATGATACCGCAGAAAATATTTGAAAGTGCTGTAAAAAAAGGTTTGGTATCAGCTGATGCTAAACTTTCAGAAAGACAGATGCTTGAATATATATTTGCACCTGGATTTTCTACTGCTGCCAAAATTACAAATGTATCAGGTCGTGGCGTTGGTATGGACGTTGTTAAAAAAAGTCTTGAAAAAATTAACGGTACTATCGGTATAGAAACAGAATGGGGAAAAGGTTCCACTTTCTTTTTAAGAATTCCTCTTACTGTTGCAATTATTCAGGCTCTTATTGTTGATGCTGAAAAAGAATATTATGCAGTTCCTATTAACAGTATATTAGAAACTATAAAAATTGACGTGCAGGATATTCAAGAGCTTGAAGGTATAGAGGTTATTAAAGTAAGAGATGATGTAATAAATGTATTAAGCGTTAAAGAATTATTCAGGCTCCCTTCGAGGTATAATAATATCAAATCATACTATGCTGTTATACTTTCTTCAGAAGGTAAAAAGGTAGCTCTTCTTGTTAATAATCTTATAGGCGAACAGGATATAGTTATAAAAACATTGAAAGATAATATTACAAAAAGTGAAGGCTTGGCTGGTGCTACTGTATTGGGTGATGGTACTGTAAGTTTCATTTTGGATATTCAAACTATGGTAAGTCTAGGTACTAAAAGAATAATAGAAAGAGGTAAAATTAATAACAGTTCAAAAACAAACAAAAATGATTTGAGAAGTTTTATAGAAAAATTAAAAAATAATGAAATACCAGAAGTAAATACAAGTAAAGAATAGGCTTGTTTTTAAATAAACAAATTATTTAATATTTCTTAAAGTTTTATAAATAGATTTATACTAATTATAATGTAAGTTATAATTAGTAATTAAAAATGCTATATGTATAATTATAAATAAAAAGTAATCATTAAATATCTCTAATATTAAGTTTTTCATGTAAATACTACTGAGTACTTTGT
>NZ_JQIU01000008.1:1566507-1578096 GCF_002379365.1 Brachyspira sp. G79
TTATATATCAGGCTTGTTTTAAAAGTATTTTAATTATTTCATAATATATCATATATTTTTATTATGACTAGTAATATTAACTTAATAAAGTTAATAAAATACCAAAAACCAATGAAGTTTGTTATAGTAGAAAATAACTAAATTTAACAATACAAAAAAGCTGACAAAATAATTATTTTTTCAATAAGTCAAAAATAGTATATATCCAAATAATACCAAATATAAGATGAATTTATACTTAAAAAAATACAAAAGTCATCTTTTAAAATGTTGTATACAGAAAAATATTAATTATAATATCTTAATTAAACTAATCGATAACAAATTATATAATTATGAAAAAATATATTTTTTATTTAATGTCTATATTTTTTTTGCTTTCATGCAAAACTAGTATGGTATACAATATAAAAGGTAATGATGATAGATCTCATTTTGTAAAAATAGACAGAGTAGAATATTTAAAACCTAATATAAAATACAATATTGACGGCACAGAATATAATACTGATACCCTATCAAGAATATATAAAGTTACAAGAAAGAATAGCCTTATACTCTCTAATGCCAAAAGGAATAATTATGCCCAAAAAAAAATAGTAGAGCTTTACGGTATAAAAGGCTGCGATCATGGGGGACATATTATAGGCAGACAATTTGGAGGATCACCTAATATTGATAATTTAATACCAATAAACAAAAGTTTAAATATAGGTGAAATGAGAAAAACAGAGATGGAATGGAGAGATAATTTAAATGAAGGTAATGAAATAAAAGATATAATAATAAATATAGAATATATATATACTAATATGCGTCCTAATATAATAAAGATTAATTATACAGTAGAGAAATACAATACTAATTATAAAGTAATAAAAATATTTACGAATATAGCAGAAACAAACAATTAAAAAACGCCCCAAAATTATAAAACAATTTTGAAGCGTCTTAAATATTTATAGGAGTATGTTAACTAACTTTTAGATAATTCCTTATCCTCAGTCTTAACTGACTTAGTATAAGAAAATACCAAAGAGCCATCATTAGCATCAACATTAATAATATCACCCTCTTCTATATTACCAAACAATATTTCTGTACTCACATAATCTTCTATCTCTTTTTGTATAGCTCTTCTTAAACTTCTAGCACCATACTTCTTATCAAAGCCTTTATCTATAATATAGCTTTTGGCTTCTTCACTCAAATTGATTACTATATTTCTTTCTTTAATAGCTTCGTTCAATTCTTTAAGCATTATATTAATGATATCTTTAAGATCATCTTTAGTGAGGGTATGGAACACAATAATATCATCTATTCTGTTTAAAAACTCTGGATTAAAGTTTTGTTTTAATTCTTCCAAAGCAAAATTTTTGATATCATTAGTATCTTTTTCGCTTCCAACAGCATTAAATCCTAAAGAACTGCCTTTAACTATATCTCTGGCACCTAAATTACTTGTTATTATAATTATAGTATTAGAAAAATCAACCTTTCTTCCAAAATTGTCAGTAAGCTGCCCTTCTTCAAGCACCTGTAAAAGTATATTGGTAACATCAGGGTGAGCTTTTTCTATTTCATCAAAAAGTATAAGTGAATAAGGTTTTCTTCTTACTTTTTCAGTAAGTCCGCCGCCTTCTTCATAACCAACATATCCCGGAGGAGCTCCTATAAGTCTGCTTACAGCGAATTTTTCCATAAACTCACTCATATCTATTCTTATAAGTGCATCACTATCACCAAACATAAACTCTGAAAGAACTTTAGCTAAAGCAGTTTTTCCAACACCAGTAGGTCCCAAAAAAATAAAACTTCCAAGCGGTCTTTTAGAAGTTTTAAGCCCTGCCCTGCTTCTTCTTATGGCTCTAGATATAGAAGCTATTGCCTCCTTTTGACCTACAACTTTCTGATGAAGTTCTTCTTCCATATCTATAAGTCTCTTGCTTTCTGAGTTTAAAAGTCTTTTTATAGGTATATTAGTTATTTCTGATATTACATGTCTTATATCATCTTCTTCTATATAAGTTTCAATTTTTTCTCTTTCTTCACGCCATTTTTCTTCTTTTTTAGCAAGCTCTTCCTGCAAAGCAGTAATTTCATCTCTTATTTTTGCAGCCTCTTCAAAGTTCTGATTATCAACAACATTCTTTTTCTCTTGATTAAGCTCTTCTATTTTCTTTTCTAAATCTTTAAACTCCTGAGGTCTTGTCATATTCATAAGCCTTGCTCTTGAACCAGCTTCATCTATCAAATCTATAGCTTTATCAGGTAAATGTCTTTCAAAAATATATCTTTTACTTAAAACTGCAGCTGCTGTAATGGCTTCATCAGTATATTTTACTTTATGATGTTCCTCATATTTTGATTTTATTCCGTTTAATATTTCTATAGTGTCTTCTATACTAGGCTCTTCAACATTAATAGGCTGAAATCTTCTAACCAAAGCACCGTCTTTTTCTATATATTTTTTATATTCATTGATTGTAGTAGCCCCTATACATTGTATTTCCCCTCGTGAAAGTGCAGGTTTTAACATATTAGCAGCATCTAAAGCTCCTTCAGCTCCTCCAGCACCAATTAATGTATGAAGTTCATCTATAAATATTATTATATTATTAGCTTTTTTAATTTCTAGAACTATATTTTTTATTCTCTCTTCAAACTCACCTCTATATTTAGTACCTGCAACAACTGAAGATAAATCTAGAGTTAATACACGTTTTTTTAGAAGTATATCAGGTACATCAGCAGATACTATTTTCTCTGCTAAACCTTCAACTATAGCTGTCTTACCTACACCAGGCTCACCTAAAAGTATAGGATTATTCTTTTTTCTTCTTGAAAGTATTTGTACTACTCTCATAACTTCATTTTCTCTTCCTATAACTTTATCCAAAGCCTTATCACGAGCAAGTTTAGTTAAATCACGAGCAAACTGATCTAGTGTAGGAGTTTTTACTTTTTTTACTGTTTCATCTTGATGAGTCTGCTCTGAAGAAGATATATTACTTCCAGCCACACCAAGCATTTTTAATATTTCCTGTCTTAATATAGTAAGTTCAAGTCCCATACTTGTAAGTACATTATAAGCAGTACCTCCCTCTTCTCTTAAAAGCCCAAGAAGTAAATGTTCTGTACCTATATAGTTATGACTTAAAGCTCTTGCCTCTTCTGCCGACCTGCTTATAAGTTTTTGCACCCTAGGAGCAGTAGGCAAAGTACCAAATACTTTTGTAGATGAAGACTTAACCATAGCAGATTCAAGCTCAAGTTTTAATCTATCTAAATCAATTTTCAATCTAAGTAAAACACGTGTAGCTAAAGCCTCTGATTCATGAAGAAGCCCTAAAAGAATATGTTCTGGAGTAACCATATCATGATTTAATCTTTTAGCCTCTTCCTGAGCATATAGTTCTATAACTTTTTTTGCTTTACTTGTTAAATGAAATTGGAACATATTAAAATCCTATATATAACATTATATATAAATATAATTATCTTTTATAATTTTTAGTTTAATAGCTATTATTATCGGCTATAATAAAAATACTATTATTAATTAAAGCCTGATAAAATCATAGATTTAATATATAATGATGCTAAGATATAAAAGTATTAATAACAATTTGTATTTTAAATAAAACTGCTATTAGATACATTAACAACATTTATATTAGTTCTAGCAGTTGATGCAGTATTTGTCCTAGTGTTAGTATTATCTTGAGGATTAGAATATAGTAATGATAATACCAATGCTAAAACTATTGCTGATGACAGAGCAAAAGAAAGTCTAGCAGAACACATAAAGGCATAAAAAGGATTAAATTCATTTTTTTTAGAACTTTCCATCTTAGCTCTTTGAAGCATATACTGCCATTCTCTATCAGGCAAACTAGGCAAATCGAAATAATGTTTTCTTCTTTCAATTTTGCTTTTAAATTGCATCATCTCATGTAATTTCATAAAAGAGTCCTTTCTTTTTCTAATAGCGATTTCATTTTTTTAAGAGCATAAGAATAGTTACTCTTAGCAGAATCGCTTGATATATTTAAAATATCCGCTATTTCTTTATATGAGTAATTCTCATAATATCTCAATATAAAGACATCTCTCTGTTTTCCCTTCAATTTTCTAGAGGCATTATATATTTTCTCTTGAAGGTATATTCTCTCATATTCTTTTTCGGTATTATACCTCTTATCATCTACTACCTCTAATTTCTCTAAATAAGGCGACTCTCTTCTATAAGCCTTAGAATACATGTTTATAGCAGTATTGCTTATTATACGGTATAGCCAGCCTTTGAAATAATTACGTTCTTCATATCTGTCTATAGCTTTGTAAACACGTATAAGTACATCTTGTGTTAAATCCATAGCATCTTCATAATTATGCATGAAACGATATGACAAATTAAATATATAATTTTTATATCTAGTTAGCAATAAATCTAATGCTTCGCTGTCGCCTTTTTTATGTGCCTCTATAAGTTCATAATCTTTTAATAATTCTTTTTCTTTAGTTTCTATCATCTCTGCAAACTCCAATTATCTGTTCTTAAAATAATATATACACATTATTTATAACAAATACAATAACATTTAAGTAAAATCAGGCCATATAACTTTCTTTAACAAAATTCTTATTAGAACCGTCTTGTTTCTTTTTATCATTTCCTGAGTTTACTGACTCTTTCTCATTAAATGCACACTCTATATCATATTTAGTAAGTGTTAGAGTGTTTCCTTTTATGCCGTCCAAATTAAAAAGTATATTAACCATTGCTGTTTCTACTATACTTTTTAATGATCTTGCCCCCATATTCATACTAGAAGCCTTATCAACTATAAAATTTATGGCTTCTGAAGTTACAGTAAGTTTTTTACCTATACTTCTAAAAAATTCTGTATATTTTATGATAGGAGATTCTGAAGTTTTTGTCAAGATATCTTTTAAATTTTCCTTAGTAAGCTCATTTAAAGTTACAATTATAGGTATTCTTCCTATAAACTCTGGTATCATACCATATTTTTCTATATCTTTAACATCAACTTGGCTTAATATTCTATCCTTTTGAAGTTTATTAATAACCGCATTAGAACCGAAACCTAAGCTATTTTCTCCTTTCAAACGCATTTTTATAATATCATCAAGCCCTACAAAAGCACCGCCGAATATGAATAATATATTTTTAGTATTCATAAGTATGCCGTCGCTTGAATGCATCATACGTCTGTCGCCGAACTCTGGAACCCTTATATCCTCTCCATTCATCATAGAAAGTAAAGCCTCCTGAACAGCTTTATCTGAAGGATTGCCTGTGGTAGATTGATGTGCATCCGCTTTTGCTATCTTATCAACCTCATCTAAAAATACTATACCATGCTGAGCATGCTCCAAATCCCCATTAGCCTTTCTATATAGATTGTACAAAACAACCTCTACATCATCTCCTACATAGCCTGTTTCTGTAAGTGTAGTAACATCAGCACGGGCAAAAGGAAGACCTAAAATATCGGCTAATGTCTTTACCAAATAAGTTTTTCCAACACCTGTAGGGCCTATCATAAGTATATTAGACCTGAAAGGTATTTCTTTATTTCCGCTTATTCTAAGGCAATGCAAATATGCATGTACTGCCAATGCTTTTTTAGCCTCGTCCTGACCTATAACTGTTTTATCTAGTTCTGCTACTATTTCTTTGGGGGTAAGTATATCTGATGATTTTTTCTTACCGCCTGCTTTATTTTCTAATGTATATTTTCTTATAACTTCTTCGCTGTTTATAACTCCTTCTATAATGCTATAATTCTCTTTCTCCAAAAAAGCAAAGATAATTTTAGAGTTAATAAATGTTATAAGAGTATTTGATATCTCTAATATACCGCCGCTTGGATATGGTTCATGAGATAAGGTAAATATGCCGCTTGACATTAATTTACCTTTAGGGTCAAAATAATGATATTTATTTATATATATATCCGAATTTAAAGTAATAAGTTCTAGTATACGTCTGATAGATATAGCAGACATAGAATCCCCATAAATTGTATATACTAAAACCGAATACAATATAAATCTCTCGTCTAAATTAAGTTCTCTGTCAGATATAAATTTTTCTATATTAAAATTATATTTTTTAAAGCTAGATATTTTTCTTACATCACCCTTTAATGAATTAACTAGCAAATCTACCTCATTAGCATTATTGACAGCTTTTTCATTATTAGTAACCATTTCATCTTCATATCCTAAAGCCCTGTCAATATTGCTGGATAATCTTCTAGTCATATCATTTCTGTCAGATATCAAATTTAATGTATAAACTATCTTAGTAATTATTTCAAAATATGCCCTGAAAGCATCTTCTCTGTCTTTGTATTTTTCCTGATTTTCTTTAGTTTCTTCAGCTTTCTTCTTCATAAATAATCCTCCTAAAACTATTTAACCAAATCACCTATTAAATCATATTCTGTATGATGAGTGATATTAACTTTAACTATATCACCTATATTTATATCATAATTATTTTCATTATAAACTTCAACACAGCCGTCAACCTCTGGGGCATCATATTTACTTCTGCCTATAAACTTATTATCATCTTCTTTCTCTTCTATTAATACATCTATAGTCTTTCCTATAAATCTTTCAAGTCTCTCTTCAGAAACCTCTATAGCAGCCCTCATAAGTCTCTCTCTAAGCATCATCTTTTTGTTTCTGCTTATTTTAGGTTTATCTATAGACAATGCTTTAGTATTTTCTTCTTCAGAATATGTAAATACCCCTACCCTATCTATTTTGGCACTTCTCACAAACTTTATTAACTTCTTAAAACTCTCTTTAGTTTCGCCAGGAAAGCCTACTATTAAAGAGGTTCTTATTACAGCATTTTCATCATAGCTTCTTATTCTATTAATCATATTTCTATAAAATTTATATGCTCTTTTTCCTCTGTTCATATCTTTAAGTATTTCTTCGTCAACATGCTGCAAAGGTATATCAAAATAAGGAACGACTTTATCTATAGTAAAGAATGCTTTTACTATATCATTATTTAATACAACAGGATTTTGATATAGTACTCTTATCCATTCAATACCTTCAATTTTTGAAAGTTCTTTAAGTAAATCTGGCAAAGCTAACTTTT
This sequence comes from Brachyspira sp. G79, assembly GCF_002379365.1. Lineage (GTDB taxonomy): Bacteria > Spirochaetota > Brachyspiria > Brachyspirales > Brachyspiraceae > Brachyspira. The sequence goes on from NZ_JQIU01000008.1 coordinate 1,573,664, forward strand.
TATAAATATCATATCCGTAATATGTAGTCTCCTGTGCTATTAAATTAATCTCCTTAGCACCATTTTTAGCATAATTCTCCGCTTCTTTAACTATATCTTCAATCTTTCTGCTTCTATGCCCTCCCCTAATATTAGGTATAGCACAAAAACTACAATTAGCATGACACCCATCACTTATTCTTATATAAACACTGTATTTAGAGCCAGTATTTAATCTATCTCCATACTCTTTATATTCCGTATTATCTTCTCCGTCATGAAAACCATCTTTATTTACAGCTTCCAATATCTTTTCCAAATCATGTATACCTATAGCAGCATCAACCTCTTTAAACATATCAAGAAAATTATTTTTATATCTTTCACTCATACAACCCGATACTATAAGTCTTTTACATTTTCCATATTTTTTGTACATAGAATGGTCAAATATAGCATCAATAGATTCTTTTTTTGAATCCTCTATAAAAGCACAAGTATTTATAACTATAACATCAGCTTCTTCTGGATTGTTTGTAACATTAAATCCATTTTTCTGTAATATAGCTAATATATGCTCTCCGTCAACTGTATTTTTCTCGCAGCCCAAACTATGTAAATATATATTCTTCAATTAATTATCCTTTATATTAAACTTTGTATCATATTGATAAACATTACTTATAAATAAATTTACTTAACTTAATAAAGTTACAATATATTTATAAAAAAACTATAACAATTTAATAATTTCTTATAATTTTTTTTCAATAAAAACCTTATTTAGTATCTGACATAATAAGATTATATCTAGTAGAATCATTAAGATTCTTAATCCATTTTATAGTCTTATTAACAGTCTCTCCAGCACTGCCTACATTAATAATTTTTCCATTAACTTTAACTACCACCTCTCCAGCATTACCTATAGTAAGCATAACAACATCTTTAGCTTCTAAATATAATGTCTTTCCGCTTAAAAGGTTTGTTGTAGCAGGTCTGTTGGAATCTATAAAGTATCTTACATATACAAAATGCTTGGCTGTTATCTCTATTCGGATATCAACTTTTTCTGTATCCTGCTCTATATAAGTTTCGCCGTTTATAACAAGAAGATTAGTAGAAACAGTATTATTATAGTTGGTACTGTTTAATTCTGTCTGATCTATTTCTGTGTTATAGCCTGTATTAACCATCTGATTTTCTTCAAGCCTTTCCATTTCAACTGTAGCAGAATTATCATAAACTTCTATAACGCTTATCTTAAAATCATTTATACCATTACCATTTAAATCCAATATTATAGGATTGCTCTTAGAAAATGATAAATCCTGACCATTTACATTAATATGAACAACATTGCCTATAGTATTAAATCTTATAGTAGCTGATATGCCAAGAGGCTTAAAATATATAACATCTCCTACTTTAACACTCTGTCTTGCTTTGCTGTCAACTATATTTTTAGATATCTCTGTCTCATTTCTGTTTTGTTTTTTATTAGAGGTAAAAAAACCCAATATATTATTTCTATTTACAATTATAACAGTAAGAACTACAATTACAGCAAGTATGATAATTACTGTAGGAATTACAGATCTATTTTTATTTCTTAATTTATACAAATCTCTTTTAGCCATAAAAAGTAAATCTGCTTCGGCATTGTTAGAATTTATATTTTTATTTTTTTTATTTGTTTCTTTTATGGTCTTCTCTTCATTTTTTTCTGTATTTATAGCATCTTTTAGACTTTCTTTTGAAGGTGTTTGATTTTCTTTTTCTTTACTGTTATCCTGTTCAGTATTTTCTTTTGTTTTCTTTGTATTTTTAGTAGTTTTGGTATTTTTCAATAGATCTTGTTCTGATTTTATACCATTTTTTTGTAAATTATATCTTTCCAAAACCATATTGGCATCTAATGATAATTTGTCGCTTAGATTCTTTATAAATCCTTTTACATATATTTCACCAGGTAATACATCAAATTCTTCATTTTCCAATGCTTTTATGAATCTGGCAACTATATGAGTAGAAGCCTCTAATTCTTCTATTGTAAGCCCTTTTTTCTCTCTAGCATTCTTTAATATTTGACCAATAGTTTCCATATAAATTTCCCTAATAAATCCTTAATTAATTATTTGGTACTAAACCATCTTTTAATACTTGCATATTTTCTTCTATTACTGGTTCAAAATCCTTGTTTCCGTCCTCATATTTGGGATTGTATCTTATGCTTGTAAATAAATACTCTACAGGAACATTAGTTGTAGTTATTCCTAATATTCTTATAATCATGCCAGTATCATCTACCCATAAATGTATTTTTGTAAAGCCTGTTCTGTCTACACTAGCCTGTTTAGAAGTCAAAAGCATATGATAGGCTCTTCTATTATCATTACCTGCATAAGAGGCACTATTATATTTTGCAATGCCAAGTTCAGAGTCTTTAAAACTATTAATAGATACTAATTCACGTTCATTATAAAAATCTATATTAAATTTACTTGTCAGTCTTAATATACCTTCTGCTGTATAAATAGCCCCAGAATCACCATAATTTAGTTTCTGCTCTGCTACAACATTATTTCTAGGGAAAATTATCCATAAAGTCTCACCATTGCAGTATATTGACTGTCCATTGGCTCCGCTTGTATACTCCATTTTAAATAAATTAGGATTTTTGGTTATTAGTCTGCCGTATGATAATTTTTCTCCGTTACGTTCTACAAAATTAGCAGAAAATCCGTTTATTTTTGAGAATCTATTGGATATCATGCTGACAACTCTCTCAGGAGTCATTATTTGAGTATATGCTATTGAGGATAATGATAGAGATAATATAATAAAAAGTATTATTTTTTTCATAGATATTTTTTATTTGTCCTTAAATGAAATAGATGTAATTTATACTAATGTTATATGATATAATAAAAAAGCATAAAAAACAAGTATTTTATTTTTTATTTGGGATCATTATTTTTAATAAATCACAAAAAATTTCATACTCATTTTTGATAAAAAACGAGTATGAAATTCAATTTTTTTATCTATATATATATTTTTTATCAATTATAGGAACTATATATTACTTAAAATTAATGACTTATTTTAAATATAAAGTATATTTAAAAACAAATCACATTATATACATAATAAATTATATACATTTAGGAGGCTAACTATGAAAATGAAAAAAATAGATAATACTAAATATAATATGTCAAAATATAAAAGCATATACAGTAATAGAAGTGCAATCATACAGAATGATGAAGAGATAGTACTTCTTCTTGGAAATGAAATGCGTAAAGAAGGTGTTGTGGATGTAGAAGCTGCTGTATACTTATCTCTGCCTAGTTTTTTGAGACTATATGATACTTTAAAAGAAAAAGTTGATATGTTCAAAAAAGGCGGAAATTTATTATAGTTAAAGGAGATTATTAAAGTTTATGAAAAATAATTATATAAAAGAATACTGCATTAAAAATAATAAAAATATTATTCTTATAATAGAAAAAGATATTAATAAAAAGATGTACAATGAACTTTATAATACATTAAATAGACTTTTAGAAAATGGAAGCAAAAATATTATAATATATTTCAGAAACAGTATAAAATATATTATATCAAATGCTATATACTTAATGCTTGAAACTCAGAAGGTACTTGAGTTTAGAGGAGGAAAAATGATACTTACTGGATTAAATGAATATGCAAAATGGTCTGTAAAATCATTAGAAGCTCATAAAAAAATAAAGATATTTGATAATATTCACAATGCTATAGAAGATATAGAAGAAATTACTGCATAATAAAAATAAAATAATAAAATAAACAAAAAGCAAGGAAAAAATTCCTTGCTTTATTTTTTAATAATAAAAATTAATTCCGATTAGTTAATATAGCATCTACAAAATCTGTGTAATTAATATTAGCCAAATTATAAACATGCAAAAAACCATTTGTAAACATTATAGATGAGGCTATAGTAGACCTGTTTCCGCTTCTGCAATACACTATATACTCTTTATTTTTATCTAAAAGATTTATTTTACTTGTAAAATCAGTATTTAAAACATCAATATTAATAGAATTAGGAGCACTTCCAGACATATACTCTTCTGGAGTTCTTACATCTAAGAGAACCAAATTTGTAGATTTACTCATTAAATCCAATGCCTTTTTTATATTAATATTATCATAACCGTTTTTAGAGCATGATGATACCATTAATAAAAATCCTAAAATCAAGGCAAAACATAATAAATATTTTCTCATATCTTATATATCCTTTTATAATTATTTTTAAAAATATTATGTTAATTAATAGTATTAATAATATTATATTTATATATTTTGTCAAACTCTTTTAATAATAAATAATTTTAATTTTATATTTTCTTTACTTTTCTGTTTTATATAGTAAAACATTTATACGGGAAATTTTAGAT
>NZ_JQIU01000008.1:1578390-1595928 GCF_002379365.1 Brachyspira sp. G79
GTTTATTAAGTATAATAATGCTATTATTATTAATATCATGTGCTGATAAAAGTGAGAAAGAATCAAAAGAAAAAAAATACTCCAAATGTGATGGAAGATGATGAATATATAAAAAATATAATAAAGGATTCTTCTAAATAATTTAAAAGTATTTAAGAAATGGAAAAAACAATCATGTTTATTAATAAAAAAACAAAAGCCTATGTTGGAACTATTTTTAGCGTATTAATTTGGGGTATAACTTTTATTTCTACAAAAATATTATTAAATGATTTTTCACCAATAGAAATTCTTTTAAGCAGATTTGTACTAGGTTTTATACTTTTAATGATAATATATCCTAAAAACAATAAAATATACTCAAAAAAAGAAGAAGCATTATTTGCATCTGCTGGAATAACAGGTATAACGCTTTACTATCTATTTGAAAACATGGCACTAAATTATTCCCTTGCTTCAAATGTAGGAATTTTAGTTGCTGTAGGTCCTTTATTTACTGGTATTTTTTCGTCTTTAATATTAAAAGAAAAATTAAGAATAAATTTTATTATAGGTTTTATATTTGCTATAGTAGGAATAGCAGTTATAACATTCAATGGAAAGTTTATATTAAAAATAAATCCTCTTGGAGATATGCTTGCTATCCTTGCTGCTGTTATGTGGGGGATTTATTCTGTACTTATAAAAATGATAGGAGATATGGGATTTCACTCTGTTACAATAACAAAAAAGACATTTATGTACGGCATAATATTTATGATACCAATAATGTTTTTTGTTGGATTTAATGTTAGTATTAGTGATTATATAAAACCTATAAATCTTATAAACTTTTTATTTTTATCATTTGTAGCATGTACTTTATGCTTTATAGCTTGGACATATTCTACAAAGATTTTAGGTGCTGTGAGAAACAATACTTATATATATTTCATACCAATAATCACGCTTATAGCTTCAAAAATAATATTAAATGAAAATATTACAATATTTGCTTTGATAGGCGTAGTATTAATATTATTAGGCGTTATAATATCAGAATCAAATTTTGCCTCTTTTTTATTAAAGAAGAAAGATAATATTTGATGCTATAAGTCTATTATTAAAAATCTTAAGTTTGTCATTTTTTATTCAACTTTAGGCAAAGCCAGCCGCAAAAAGTTTTTGCCGTAGCTAACGGTAATTCCTTTAGTTGCAGGTGGGACTTCTTCAAAGAGCCTTATGTCTATACTCTTTGCAAAAGTTAAAGTATAAAAATAATACTGTTTTTATTTGCTTTTTTTAGAAGGCTTTTTCTCCTTATATTCGTTTTTGAAATAATCGCAATACTGTGATACTGTGCATTTAGAACATAAAGGCGAAACAGGCTTGCATAGATTCTGCCCGTAAACTACTAAAGTATCATTATAAATTCTCCAATACTCCTTAGGCAGCTTATCACGCAACGCAAACTCAGTTTCTTCAGGTGTTTTTGTATGAACATAACCGAATCTATTTGATATTCTATGCACATGTGTATCAACACATATTCCATCCTTATCAAATGCTTCAGTTACAACCAAATTAGCAACCTTTCTGCCAACACCTTTAAGTTTAAGAAGTTCATCTATCTCATCAGGTACTTTTCCGCCAAAATCATCTATAATCATTTTTGATACTTCAAGTATATTTTTTGCCTTTACTTTATAAAAACCTACAGGATATATAAGCTTTGCTATTTCCTCTTCTGTAAGTTTTAGCATGTCTTTAGGATTTCCAGCTTTTTCAAATAAACGCATAGAAGCATCTCTTGTAGTTGGGTCTTTTGTTCTAAGAGAAAGCATTGTAGATATTAAAATTTTATAGGCATCTATATTTGTAATTATTTTTATTTCAGTTACAACAGGCATAGGCATTTCTTTTGTAACTTTAGTAAGTTCTTTCATTATTGGGTGAATATCATTATCATTCATAAAATAAAACCTTTATAATATATTATTTATCAAACAAATACCAAAATTTAGAATCTCTTTTTACAAAAGGTTTTAATTCTAAATATGTAAAGTCAATTTCTATAATACCCTGAGCATACCCCGATATTTTATATAATGGCCATATAAATTTAACACCAGTAGGGGTAATATCAAATATATCACTAAGTTCTATGGAATAAAAATCAAAAAAATCTCTTTCTGTAAAATTCCTAAGTAATTTACTCCGCATTAAATTTATAAGTTCTCTATCATTCTTATTTTCTAAAAGTTCTGAAGAATTAATTCCTATTCTCTCTCCAGTTGAAATTAAATATATAGAAGGTACAAAATTATATATTCCATGTGTACCTCCTGCATACGAATAGTTATAAACAGAGAAAGATATTATTTTTTCATCTAAAAAAGAAACATTAATTTCTTTCTTCATATAAAAATCAGAGCTGCTATAAGATGAATCCTTCCAGCTTTTATAATCAGCTATAATCTCATTATTTAAAAGCAATTCTATTCTTTCAGAATTAAGAGACCTTATACCATCAACATCTAAAGAAATTTTATCTACAGAATTAACTCCCTTATCATTATCGACAATAACAGCATCTTTACTCGATTCAAAAATATAATCTCCATAATCTATTTTTAATGATGAATTTATAATATCCAAATTGTTTATAGGATAAGATTTATTATTTGCAAACTCAAAATTATATTTACTATTTCCATCATAAGAATACCATTCTCCAGAAAATACCATACTTTCTGAAACAGTACCACTAAAATATCCTGTTATTCTATTATTTACTTTTTCATTTATATTAATAATATTGTTAGATATACTGCCTTCTATATTGATAAACTGATTTATGCTGTCATAATAATATTTTCCTGTAACATCTTTATCATTAATATATAAGTATAAATATATTTTAGAGCTTCCTATATTACCACTGCAAAAATAAAATTTCTTTACATATGATTTAGGCGATTGAGAAAATAAAATATTTGAATAAAAAACAAATACCAATATAACAAAAATTCTAAACAAATTCAAATTACACTCTTTTATGAGATTTTTAATTTTATTATATATATTTACAAAAAATAAAACAAGTACTTTATAACCATAATTAATATAACAAATTTCTTAGTATAATACAAAAAAGAGTATATCACCATAAAATGACATACTCTATTTATATTAAATAATTTTTTTATTTAGCAATATAATTAACTATTCTAGCAAATTTATCCGCCACTAATGAAGCTCCGCCAACCAAAGCACCATCTATATTAGGCATATTAAGCAAATCATCAGCATTTTTTTCATTAACACTTCCACCGTAAAGTATAATCATTCCTTCAGCAACACTTTCATTATAAAGAGATTTTAAAGTTTCTCTTATAGTTTTATGTACTTCATCAGCGTCCTGAGGAGTAGCAGTTTTACCAGTACCAATAGCCCAAACAGGTTCATATGCTATAACAACCTTTTTAGCTTCAGCTTCGCTTAAACCTTTAAATGCTTCTTTAGTTTGATTACTTACTATATCAGAAGTAATTCCTTTTTCTCTTTCTTCTAAATGCTCTCCTACACATAAAACAGGTATAAGATTTTTGTCTAAAGCTCTTTTTACTTTTTTATTTATAAGTTCATCTTTCTCACCGAAAATATCTCTGCATTCAGAATGTCCTACAATAACATATTCACATCCTACAGCCAAAAGCATATCAGCAGAAATTTGACCAGTAAAAGCACCTTTCTCTTCAAAATATAAATTCTGAGCTCCCAATTTTATATTACTACCCTTAATAGCATTATGTACATCACTTAAACAAGTAAATGTAGGGGCTATCATAATATCTCTGTCTTTAACATCTTTAACTAAATCTTTTAACTGATTAACTAATTCTAAAGCTTCTTTATTAGAATTATTCATTTTCCAGTTACCAGCAATAAGTTTTCTTCTAGCCATTTAAAAATCCTCCGATTATTTTTTAATATTATCCTTTTAATAATTTACTAAGTTCTTTAAAGCAATCAACTTTAGAATGTTCTATATGCCAGAAAAGAATCATTTCAGTACTTACAATATTAGCACCAATTTTTCTCATCTGTTCTAAAGCTATATGTTTATTTTCTTTAGTTCTTGATGAGCATGCATCAGCAACAACATAAACATTATAACCATTGTCAATTAAATGCAATACGCTATAATATACGCATACATGTGTCTCAATACCAAAAACTATAATATTTTTTTTATCAAAAGAATTAAACTCTTTTACAAAATCTTCAGTTCCAAATATACTAAAATAATCTTTAGCAAATAATTTATAATCCTTTGGAAATACTATCCTCTCATCAGTAGCACCAAGACCTTTCGGGTATTGTTCTGTTACTAAGACTGGAATATTATAAATATCAGCAGTTCTTAACAAAATGTTTGTATTCTTGATTAAAGGATCAATATCACTCATAGTAGGTATTATTTTACTTTGCAAATCTATACAAATATATAATGAATCCTCTTTATCAAGTATAGGTTTATTCATTAATTTCATAAATAAGTCCTTAATATGATTTTGATATAAATTATAAGACAAAATGATAAAAAATACAAATAAAAAAGGGGAAACTTTTTAGTTTCCCCTTAATTTTTATATTTAGTTATACTAAAACTGATTATTATTGAGCTTGCTCTTGAGCAGCACCTGTATCAGCAGCTGCAGCATTATCAGCAGTACCTTGTTCTTGAGTACCATCGCCGATACGTCTTTGTTCAAGGTCTCTTAATTCAGCTTGTTCACGTATTCTAGCAGCTTCTATAGCTTGTTTTCTGTCATTTTCAGTTTTTAAGATCTGCCAAGTACCTTCATCATCGATATCTTCTTCAGCATCAACAACTACTACATCGTACTCAACTGTTACGTCTTTAACATAAGTGATGAAATCACCGCCAACTGTATCTTTAGTTCTATAGAAACCTAAAGAATCTAATTTGATAGAAGGAACCATTCTAGGATAAAGAGGTTCTCTTACTAATACTCTGTCGCGAACATTAGGCAAATATTCTCTGTTTTCCCATCTTACTTGTCTCCAACCATTGAAGTAAACAGTACCCATAGGATAAGATTTTAATTCGCCGAATTCATTTTGTAAGTTTATGAAATAGCTAACTAAGAAATTACGTCCATAAATCCAAGAACTTATAGATTTAATTTCGCCAACGTTATGTATAACACCTTTACCTTCTGTATATTTAGTACCGTCAGTACCGCCATACATTTCAAGTTCATATACTGGTTTTACTAAAGCATAGCTGTTCCAAGCTGCTAATGGGAAATGTACTCTTATACCAAGAACTTTGCCAGCTTCCCAAGCACCATTGTTACCTTTACTGTCTACGTTAGTAACATAAGAATTTCTGCGATTTTCTGTTAATCTAGCAGATTCATTCAACCACACTACCCAGTTATCATTATAAAGATTTTCTGCAACTGGAACTAATTCATTTGTATCACCTTCTCCACCTTGTAAGTTATCAGCATTACCAGTTAAAGCAAAATCAATCAAAACTGAGTTTGTTAAACCGTAAGCAGATGCAGCGATAAAAATGGAAGTTAATACTACGAATAACTTTTTCATAATTTATTGCACTCCTTGTACTAATTAATAAGCATAATAATACAACTTTTATACACTAATTTTCTTAATTTGTCAAGCAAATTTAATTAAAAAATAAATCATTATTTGACATTATCTATTATTAATGTACAATCTTACAAAAAAATGTAGTTATGTAAATTAAGCAGATAAAAAAGGATAGAAAATGGCTTCAAAAAAAATATCCAATAAAACTCAAACTAAGACTATTAAACCGCCTATATTATTTTCAAAAACTCAAGAAATTATTAATAAAATTACAAAACAATTAGATGCACCACTGCTTTCTTATTGGAATTCCAATGGAGGAAGTGTATGTCAGAATGATGTTATAGTATTATCTGATGTGCTTAAGCATATTGGCAAATGTGATAAAATATATTTCTTTATAAAAAGTTCAGGAGGAAGCGGACAGGCATCACTTAGAATAGTTCATCTTCTTAGAAAGTCTGCTAAAAAAATTGTGGCATTACTACCTTTGGAAGCCGCAAGTGCAGCTACTATGCTTTGTTTGGGAGCTGATGAAATACAAATGGGACCTTTAGCATTTATAACGGCTGTAGATACTTCTATTCAACATGAACTTTCACCTGTTAATAAAGACAATAATTTAGTTTATGTAAGTCAGGACGAATTGGCAAGAGTTATAAAATTATGGAAAGAGCAGGCAAATAATAATGACAGTAATCCATATGAACATATATACAAATACATACACCCTTTAGTGTTGGGTGCCGTTGACAGAGCATCAAGTTTATCAATAAAACTATGCAAAGATATTTTATCATATCATATGGATAATCAAAAACTAATAGATAACATATCAAACTCTCTAAATTCTGCCTATCCTTCACATAATTACCCTATTACAATAAGAGAAGCCCAAAAATTAGGTCTTAATGTAAAAGAAATGGATGAGAAATTAAATGAATCATTAATGGCTCTAAATGAATACTACTCTGAAATGGGACAAAAATCATGCACAGATTATGATGAATTTAATTATCATGATAATGAAATACTTAATATACATGAAGATACTGGAGTTCAAATATACTATCAGGAAGATAAAGACTGGCATTACAGAACTGAAGAAAGAAGATGGATTCCCATGAATGATAACAGCGGCTGGATAAAAAATACTTTAATAAACGGAAAACAAAATAAAAGCATATTTCATATAAGATAGTTTTATTTATAAATATCTATAATAATTTTTATTATGCTTTTTATAATTTTAGATTTTTATAATAGTATGTTATACTTTGATTTGTTAAAAGGATAAATATTTACAAATTAAAAAATGATAAAATCTATAAAACATTATTTTTAATTAAAATAATAAAAAAATTTTATAAATACTTTATATATCGTATAAATTATATATTTAAACTACAAAAATTCAGTTCTTTTTATACCAATAAAAGAACCGCACTACAAATAAAAAAACACTATGGCTTAAATTAATATAAAAATAATTATTAAAATAGTTTTGAAACAAGTCTAATTAATTAATTCTTCAAACTTCCTTATAACCTCATCAGGTTTTATAATTTCTCGGCATTCAAAAGTATCAAGTTCGCATTTCTTTCCGCCGCATATGCAGGCTGGATTATCAGGCTTTTTCTCTATTGCATGACTATTTATACCTATTGGGAAATTTTGATATGCTGGTGTTGCAAAATAAAGTGCCAAAGTAGGAATACCAACTATAGAAGCCACATGCATAGCTCCAGAGTCATTTCCTATAAAACCATCACATAAACTTAAAATTGCAGCTATCATATCAAGAGGCATATATGGTATAATAGGATCATTATAAAGCATAGCTGATATTCTATCTGATATCTCTTTCTCATTAGGAGTAGTAATAAACAAAGTTAAAGCATCATATTTTTGAGACAAATAATTAGCTGTTTCAGCAAAATATTCTTCTTTCCAAATCTTTCCAAAACTATTAGTTGCTCCTATGCCGTATGCAAATATCTTTTTATTATCAGGATTTACTGTTTTTAAATAATCTTTAGCTTTATTTAGTACTTTTTCTTTTATATTAAGTTTGATAACAGGTCTTTCTCTATCTATTCCTATAGCTTTAAGCAAATTAACATAATAATCAGCAGTATGTATCCATCTTACTCCCTTTCTATCAACTGCATCAGTAAGCATAAGGTCTCTGTAATCAGCCTTATATCCTATACGTCTTTTTATACCATGTCCAAAAACCCTAAAAGCACTCTCAAATGAATTAGGAAATAATATTACAGTATCAAAACGGTATTTTCTTAAATGAGGAAATCTTTTTACCTCCAAACATTCATCAACCAAATCACTAGCCTTGAATATACCAAACATGGATTTTTTTGTCATTACTGTAATTTTAGCCTCTTTATACTTTTCTCTTATAAGATAAATAGCTGGAAAAGACATAATTATATCGCCAAGCCAATTAGGCGAATGTATAAGTAAATTCTTAATATCCCTCATAAATAATCTCAAAAACATAATAAAATTTAGATATCATCCAAATCATCTAAATCTATAAAATCGTCCATAAATCTTTCATATCCCGATATTATGTTTTTATAAACACTCCCTTCCATAATCAAATTATTAGATTTTCTAAGATTTATAAAATATTCATAAAGCATAGAAAAATCATTTTTAAAAGTGTTTTTCCACACATCTTTAGCAGATTCAATAACATCAATATTATTACAATTTATTATCATGTATCTTAATCTATTACTGTTTACTGACGGCTGAGTAGAAATAACCATATCTATATGTTTATCATTAACAAATGCTAATTGATCCTGACAATATACAGAATTAATAACACCCTCATCTATAGGTATTAATTTCTCATTTTCATCTAAACAATTATTGGCATAGTAATTAATACCGTTAAATATTAAAGTAATATAAAAAGGTTCTATACTTTTATCCATAGATTTAAGCTCAATTAATGTGTTAGCTAAATTAGTCAAAGCTATATCATTTAACTTCATTTTTATTTGAGCATCTGATACATACATATCCGCTATTATAGCACTATGCATCTGATTAACACCTATATAATCAATACTTTTTCCTAATCTTGCCGAATTAGAAAATAAAAAATTTTTATAAACATTATCTGAAACATAGCATTTCTCAAAAGTTTCATCATCTAAAATAATAGCATCTTTATCCGAACGTCCCTGATACTGACTATAAAACACAGTTTCATATACACTTGGTGAAAGCATAGAAGCTATCTCATATAATCTGACGTTATTATAATCCATAATCAAAAACTAAAAAACATTTCCCGTGACTTTTATATCATAATCCATCACAAATAAATCATATTTAGAAGTTATATTAGAATTCTTACTATAAAAATTCTTATCAATACAAGTAAACTTTACTGGAATATTTCTCTCTTTTGAAACTTCAAAGGCTATCGTCTCACCTCTTTCTATATCTTCAACAGATGTATCATTCATCAAATGAGTATTATTAATTATAGCTGTAGCTTTCAATCCAAGAGTTGATTCTATACTTATTAGATGACCCAAAGCATATTCTACAGTAGAGTTTTCCTCTCTATTAGCATTAAGTACAAAAAATACATCTGTTTCACTAATATCAGCATTATCTCTAAAAGTAGCAAAAGACAAACTTCCAGCTGAGTTGCCACCCATATCTACTATTCCTATAATGTCTTTTCTATCAAAGATAGAATACACCTCCGCAGATACAGCAGGTATATCAGCTCCAGACTGAGGAAGATAAGTACCTATCACTTTGATATTTTTATTTTTTAAATACTCTGAATGCTCTCTAGACCTAAAATAAGGATTTACTACATCCAAATCAGCTATATAAATTTCCTTATCCGTATTTTTTCTGATATACAGACCATAATTAATAGAAAAAGTGGTTTTTCCAGCTCCGTAGTGACCGCATATTATTGTTACACGATTGTAGTATTTACTCATCAAATAATCCTAATAAATTTACCAGTATCTAAAATATAATATATTTAATAATTTTTTCAAATTTTTTTACTTAAAAATAATTTGCTAATTATAAAATTTATTCTCATAATGTCAAATTTAATATACCATAAAATCACTATAAAAAATAAAATTTACTGCTTGAAAATTTAAATAAAGCCGATATTATATAATAAGATTCTATTTTGATAACTTAAAAATTAGGAATAAACTATGAAAAAATATATAATTATTTTGATGTTTATATTTAGCTGTTATCTGTTTCCGCAGTATGCTACAAATGATGCATATGTGCCGCCAAATAACAACAATACTGTAACAGAAGAAAATAATAATAATCAAGATAATAATACAGAATATATAACCAATGATGCTGTTATGGGAAGAAAACCTGCCGTAATAGATACTCCTATAACTGGTTTTAAAAATATTACTCTAGGTGCTACAAGAGAAGACACTATAAATGCCATATTAAGTGACAATACTATGACTTTGCCTAAACAATATATGACAGGTACTGTCGATTTATCTGCTGAAGAGAGTGCTGATTTTCTAGCATTAGAAGAAAATAAATTTTATAAAAGCGGTTATTTTGTTTTTAAAGACGATTCTCTATACTCAATAACTATAAATTTCCAGCCTAATCAGATTGATTTTTTAGAGCTATTATCTGCATTAAATGCTAAATATACTAAAGGATCATTCTTAGATGCTAATACTGTTGCTTGGCAGAATGGAGATATAAGAATAATATTAGAAAGACCAAGTATTGTTAAATATATTAATATGAACAATATAACAAGTACTTCTGATACAAGAATAAAAGAAAAAGAAGAGTCTCCTCCTCAGAATACAAGAAAATCAATATTGGAAGGGCTTTAATAAAAATGCATAAAAACATAGCAATACTAATCATTACAATAATATTACTAATATCATCATGCAGTAAAAGTAATAATGAAAAAAAAGAAAATATGCCAAATAGAGTAGAAATTATTTTAAGCGATGATATAGATAATATAAATGAAGAAAATAAAGAAGTAAGGGAATATAATGAAGATAAATTAAAGCAAATGGCTTTATCGTCTTTAAAAGAATTCTATTCAATGCCTTATAATAAAGAAAATGTACGCATAGCTTATGAAAAGTTCTATTCCGCAAACTATAAAGAAATATTAAGAAAAAGCAGAAATATAAAAAATGCTGATGAATATGTTCAAAGTGATCCTTCACTTGATTTTGAATTTGAAACTAAAATAGATAAAGTTTATGATATAAAATTAGACGGACAAAAGGCATATATAGATGCTGACTCTTCAGTATATGACAGAGTAGAAAATACCACTTCAAAGGCAAGACAAACTTTTATAATGTGCTATGAAAATAACAGATGGGTTATAATGTAAAATATCAAAAAACTTATAAAAAATTATTATTAATCATACTTTATATTTTTCCGACACTATTAACATAATATTATACTATTTAATTAGGAGTTTACCTTGAAAGAGCCAATTATAGCGGGATTAGATGCGGGAAGTGCATCAATAAAAACCGTCATTGCCCGTGTTAATGATGATAAATTAGATGTTATAGGAATAGGTGAAAGCGAAAGCGAAGGCATTAAAAAAGGTGTAATAATCAATATAGATGCTGCTGCTAATGCTATAGAAAAATCTATCAATGAAGCCGAACATATGGCTGGCTTGCAGGCTCCTGATATAATTGCTGCAATAGGCGGAGATCACATTAAAGGATTAAACAGCAAAGGAGTTATTGGGGTAAACACAAAAGATAAAGAAGTTACTCCACTTGAAATCGACAGAGTTTTGGAAAGTGCTAAAAATATATTAATACCTGCTGACAGAGAAATAATAGAAGCTATAGAACAGGAATATTCTTTAGACGGACAAGATGAAATAAAAAATCCTGTAGGTATGTCTGGTACAAGACTTGAAACCAAAGTACATATTATAACTGGTCTTAAACATGTAAGCGAGCATCTTAGAAAAACTTTAAATAAAATGCGTTTTTCTGGAAAGGATTTTATAGTTAATATACGAGGAAGTGCAGAAGCATGCCTTACTGATGATGAAAAAGAATTAGGCGTTGTTGTATTTGATATAGGGCATTCTACTACTTCTATGATGGTATATTTAGAAGGTTCTGTTTGGCATACTGCTGTTATACCAGTTGGAAGTCAGCATATTACTAATGATATAGCTGAAGGACTTAGAATAACAATACCTTCTGCTGAGAAATTAAAAAAAGATCATGGATTTGCTTTTATAGATATGGTAGGAGAAAAAGAAATTATTGAAGTGCCTACTGCAAGCGGGCAAATGCGTACCATACCTAAAAGAGTTTTAACTGAAATCATACAGCCTAGAGTGGAAGAAATATTTAGTTTATGCGGAAAAGAATTAAGCAAAATGAAATATATTGATTCTCTTTCTGCAGGAATGGTATTTACAGGAGGAGGTGCATTATTACCTGGACTTGTAGAGCTTGCTAAGGCTTATCAAACTGCTGTTAAAGGTGCAGCACCAATAACTGCAAGAATAGGTGTACCTGACAAAATAGAAGGTATAAGAGATATTGCAAATAACCCTGCCTACTCTGCTGTTGTAGGAATACTTATGATGAGTTTAGATGAAGCTACTCAGGTTAATGTACCTCATAAAAAAACTTCTGAAAAAGGTAAGTTTAAATTCAACTTTAAAAATCCTTTCTCTGAGTTTTTTAAATAATTTGATATTTAATAACTAATTAATTTTTAACCCCCATATATAATATTATATGGGGTATAGATTTTTATTATCTCCAATAAAAAGTTATTCTATTTTTTATGTATTAAAAGTTCGCTTATCGAATATTCACAACTTTTATAATAATTTAACAATGCTAAAATCAATTATATACATTTTTGACAAATTAAATTATTTTTAGTATAATTAAGCTATGAAAGAGATTAACAGACTTAATGATTTTAAGATACATTTTATAGAGATTAAAAGATTTGCAGAAATATTAAAAAATGCTAGTATAGATGATATAGCAGGAATAAACTTTTATCTTGGATTGATTTTTTACAACTAAAAATTTAGAAAAAGATATTGATAAGTTAATTATAAAAATTGTGAGCGTCAGATAAGTTTACTTGTATGAGACTTTAAGAGAAAAATTTTTATTTATAATAAAAGGAATAATTTATGTCTAAAGTTATAGATAAATACAAAAGATTTGTAGCTGATGAAAAAATGTCAGCATATAATGAAATGAACACTTTTCTCTACAGACAGGCTGTTATACTTCAATACAAGAGAGCAGAAGGAAAAAAATAAGGTATAGAAATAGTGGTTTCAGAAATGTATATATAAAGGCATAGAACAAGGCGAAATAAATAAAGTAAAGGACATAGCATTAAATATGAATAATGAAGATATAAGCAAAATAACAGGTTTAAGTATAGATGAAATAAAAATTATGAGTATATGATAAGTTTACTTATAAGATATTTTCAGAGAATAATTTTTTATGTATAAACAAATAAATATAAGAACTACATTAAAATGTCATGTATTATTGCTTATAAGTCTTTTATAATTAAATATAAATAAAAAAACTTTAATTTTACAAAATAATTCTTAAAAAGTTTTTAATAAAAAAATTAATAATACGGAGTTATCATTATGGGCTGTTTGGGAGTATTATTTGCTTTAAGCGATAAGGATTTAAATAAATTATTAAAAACTTCAAGACTTGAAAGACCTGATTTTGTTTGTGAATATTTAGAAGAAATATACTTTGAAAAGCATAAAAAATATGTTTATGAACTTGATAAATCTTGGGACGCTATGCATAGATGCCTTTCTAATGACGGGCTTTTAGTATTTGGAGATGATAATTATCCTTTAGGTTCTATTATAATGGGAGGCGATGTTTTATACGGAAACGGTGATGAAGAAGAAGATTATATTATCACATTAAAAAAACAAAATATTGTTAAAGACATAGCCGAAAAAATAGAAACCATCACAAAAGAAAAGTTCAAAGAAAAATATTTCAAAATAGATGAAAAAAATTATGAGTATCCATTAAGTGATGAAGATTTTGAATATACTTGGGACTATTTTTATAGAAGTATAGAGTTTTGGAAAAATTCTTCTGAAGAAAAAAGGGCTGTAATATTTACAGTTGATCAGTAAAATTATTTTTAATATTGTTAATAATGAATAAATATTTTATTTTTTACTTTTTACTTTTTATATAAATGCTTTTTCAATTACGGCTGATGATATTTATAAATTAAGTGATTTAAAATATAAAGGCTATGATATATACAGAGAAAAATATGATATAATAGGCTTTCATAAAGATGAATATAATTATAATTTATTTTTAGAAGATGATAATTTTGACACTAATAATTTATATATTAAAACATTCGACAAAGATGCTGATATTCAATTAAAAATAACTGAAAATCAAAATGAAAAATACAATATAAAAATTTTAGAAATAAATATAATTAAATTAGGTCGTATATTAAGTACATATAAAATCAACATATACCCTACTCTATTTAATATAGAAATTACAGACGGATATAATAATTACAAGTCTGTAAAAGAAAATAAATCGTTTATAATAAAAATACCAAAAAATATTTATTACAATTTAAATGAGAAAAATATAAACTCATTTCTGAAAATAGGTTTCTTTTTAAATGGCAGTAAAGAAATAAAAAATTATAAAGAAAGTAATAATTATAAAACTTTTGATATAGAACTTTTTAGCAGATATCCTCACTATTTTAATGTTTATAATATAAAACTAATTTATTAAAATAATTTTGGAACAAGTATAATAAAAAATTTATATCTTGACATTTTTATCATAAATGCTACAATATAAACACAGTTCTTTGAAAGGGGATGCTCCGGCTTCGACTGCGATGGTTGGAACGTATTTTGCATAGCTGTGCTAGGTGTATGCACATTAATATCATACTAAACAATAAGTGCAAACGAATACGCACTTGCAGCTTAATTAAAGCTGCCGCTGATTAAGCAATTTGTCTATGGGTTGTTTTCTCGGTGTCAAAACACATAGAACTTGTATTAGGTGCTGTAAGAGCCTGATATTACGTATACTCTTACTAGTTTTATAGCTTTTCTGCTTATCTTCTACCTATAAAGCGAAACTTTTAAAGATAAGATATGCTATGTAGACGAATATGGTACGCTTCGTAGGACGCGGGTTCGAGTCCCGCCATCTCCATATACTTTTTATAAGTAAGCTATTCCTTATGAAAAAAATAATAAAATTTAATCTAATTATTTTTCTATTTTTAAGTCTATTTTCTATTCCATTATTTGCCAAATGGGAAATTAATATTGATAATGATCTAATGTTTATAATGAATTTTGACAACAAATATGAATCTGTATTAGGAATTGGAGTAGATACTTCAATAGCAGATAGTTGGGTATCAGCATATGATAATCATCAAATTGCTGTTGTTTTATTATATAGTGATAAAATAATAACTGAAAACGAATTATATTTACGTATAAAGAAAAAATCAAATAATTATGTTACATACTCCATTTCCGATAAAGATATTATTGAAGATGATGAATCAACATATATTGGAATAGGTATAAAAACAGACAATGGTGTTAGAGCTAATAACCTAATAAATATACTGCTTGATTCATTAGAGGTAGAATTATACAGCAATGATGAATTATTGGGATATTTTAACTTAAAAGGTTTAAGAGAAGCATTAGAGGAAAATCTAGGTGATACAGAGTGGTACATTCAAAAAATAAAAAATAATTATAAAATAGTTTAATATTAATTTTTAGTTCAATTGTTATAAATAAAAAAGAGTATGCATATTATAAATATACATACTCTTTAATTTTTCTTCTAATCAAATTATTTTTAACTATATATTCTGAAATCCATCTCTGGGAATATATCATCACGCCACTCTATCTTTTTTAGCCATTCTTCGTTTAAATCTCTGTTTTTTATAGCGTAGTATAGGTCTGTAAACCTTCTAATATAGAGTTTTGTAATATTAACAGCATAATCAACCATAGTACCAGTATGCATAATGAAAGCCCAGTCGCTGCTTTGAGCAAGTAATAATTCTCTTGCTGCCTGATTCAATGCTCTTTCATAAAGCCCTGTTTCATTATAGTAATCATGGGCTAATTCTATCATACGTTCAGCTGCTTTATGCAAATGCCTGTAAATCCAGCCATTGCTTCCATTAAGCCAAACCTCTCCATATCCATTAGCTCCCCAGCTAGACATAGAAGGCATTGATATTTGATTTACTGGATGTCTTTCTAAATATTCTTTAGGAGTTATAGTTTCTATTGTGTCCTGATCATGATGTATCTTTCTCATTAAGAACTCTATAAACATAGGTCCTTCATACCACCAATGACCGAAAAGCTCAGCATCATAAGGAGACACTACTATAGGAGGTCTGTCCATTACAGAAGCTAGGTACTCAATCTGTTTTTCTCTGTTAAACATAAAGTTGCCTGCATGGTCCCCTGCAGCTTCCATAGCCCACTGTGGGTTATAAGGTTCTTTAGGGCAGTCTTTTCCAGTAATTCTATAATATTTTATACCAGTATTTTTTCTAAGTCCATTGCTTTGTATAAAATCTTTAATATACTCAAAAGGCAAATCATAACCAATATCTCTGTAGAACTCTCTGTATCTGAAATCACCTGGATATCCTACTTCGGCACTCCATACACTTCTAGAACTCTCTATATCTCTTCCAAAAGCAGCTACTCTGCTCTCTCTTGAACAGTATAAAGGAGCATAAACTCCGTATTTTGGAACTTTATCAGCATACATTATACCATGTGTATCAACAAAGAAATATTTCAGACCATTATTTGCAAGATGTTTTTCAAGCCCAGGAAAGAAACCGCATTCTCCAAGCCATATTCCAGTAGGTTTTCTTCCCATATGTTTTTCATGGGTTTTTACAGCCATTTTTAATTGGGCTTCTATTGCTTTGGGATATTCCTGCATAAATGGGAAAAATCCATGTGTAGCCCCACAGGTAATTATCTCCAAATTTCCTCTTTCTAAAAAGTATCTGAATCCGTTTAATATATTTTTATTGTATTTATAAACAAAAATATCTCTTATCTTTTTAAACTTATCTCTGTAAAACTCAGCAGTATGATGAAAATTCGGGTCTAATGAAGTCCTTTCACACTCTAATTCTGAGAGCCTAATCAATTTCTCTATATAATTAACATATCTATTTTGAAGCAACTCATTAGCTAACATATTCATAAGAGGAGGAGTTACGCTCATGGTTATTTTAAAGTTTATACCATCATTAACCATTCTATCATAAGCGTCTAATAAAGGTATATAAGTTTCTGTAATAGCTTCATATAGCCATTCTTCCTCTAAAAAATTTTCATGTTCAGGGTGTCTCACATAAGGTAAGTGAGCATGAAGCACTAAAGCTAAATAGCCTTTTGACATAATTATTCCTTCAATTAAAAATATTATATATAATTAGTATATAAAATATAAATATTAAAATCAAGACTCTGAATATAGTTTTTATCAATAAAAAATAAACATTATCAATTCTTTTCAAATACATAAAATATTAAGAATTTTTACATTCTTTACATATTCCAGTAAATACTATATCATGTTTTAATACTTCTACATCATATTCTTTTGAAACTAATTCATCTAGTTTTTTTTGATATTCCATAGGTATATCTAGTAACTTTTTGCATTTGCTGCATTGAAAATGATAGTGTTCATTTGTAATATGATCAAAACGAACTGCATCATCTATAATCGAAAGTTTTTGTATTTCTTTAGTTTC
>NZ_JQIU01000008.1:1598795-1620040 GCF_002379365.1 Brachyspira sp. G79
AATCATTCAAAGGATTAAAATATTTTATTTGTTTTGTCATTAATTTATTTTTCATAAATATATTATAACTAAACAATGATAATTTGTCAAAAATGAATTTTTTAAATTTACTTTTTGACAAACCGTATTTGTTTAGGCATATACATATGCAAACTTATTAACTATTTAGTTACAGTAAATAAAAATAACTCAAAATGTGCTTTAAAAATATTTGCAGGTGTTGTAACGCTCAATGTATTTAAATACGATATTTTGGATATTATTTCATCAACCTCTTCCAAAGAAAAAAGTTTTAATGAAGTTTTCTTTTTTTTAAGTATAAACTCTGGAATCTTTGTTAATTTACTTATTTCACTTAATGTAGTCTGAGGCGGAAATATTTTCATATAGTAAATAGCTAGAAAATTATTCATCATAAGAGTAAGAGAACTTGAAGCCTCCTGATCCAATCTATGCATTATACTGAAAGTTTTTCTTCTATTTCTCTCAAAAACTGCATCCAAAAAATCAAATATATTTCTATTTTTAGATACATATGTAAAATCCATTATATCTTCTACATTTAGATATTCTTTATCATTGTAACTGCATATTTTGGCAAGTTCTGAATAAAGAGAATCATAATCAAGATTTATATTATTAATTAAATATTCAACGGCATCAGAAGATATCTTTTTACCCTGTTTGCTTATATAAGCATTTATTAATCCTCTAAAATCCTTCTCATCTGGAAGCGGGAAATCTACAAAATTAATATTATACGAACCCTGTTTTTTAGAAAAATATTTATATATAGGATCTTCTTCTAATGAGCTTTCTGTTTCTAATACAACTACTGCAGTTTTGGAAGGATTTAAACAGTATTCTAGAAAATCCTCCTGAAAATTATTATATTTATAAATTATAATGAGTCTAAGTTTAGATCCAAAAGGCGGAGTATCAGCAACCTCTAAAGGAGCAAATCCTACAGCATCATTTTTATCATAAAATACGCTGTAATTCATCTCGCTGTCGCCCTCGTCTGGAAACATAGATGAATGCAAAGCAGCTACAAACGCTTTTTTAAAAAGCCTTTCTTTACCTGTTAGTATATAAATACAGTGTTTAAAAGGCTCTTTTATATAATTATCCTTTATTTTTTGAAAGTCTAATTCGGTTTTTACTGAAACTTTATTCATAACAGATATATAATATCATATATTAATTAATATGCAAATCAAACAGCCCTTTTCTTTTTTTGTCTATATCTATAAAAACTCTAATTTCTATTTTACACTCATCAATTGCATCTAATTTTACATTTTTTATTATGGCATATACCCTATTTCTCTTATCTTCAAGTTTATATGATATTAAAGGCGATATAACACTAGGAACATAGCCAAGCCTTACAAAATCCTTATCGTAAATAGCTATTGCAAACCTGTCATAAGGATTAGCTATCTCATGAACCAAATTAATAGGCTCATTTTTTAAAAGCGAGTATATCAAATCTTTCCCATCATTATATTTATATCCTGCCACAAAAAAATCTATATAATATCTTTTTGTTTTATAATTTCTATTTATAATAATTCTTTTGAAACTTTCTTCATGATTGATTATATAGGTAGTATGTTTTGTAGTTTTATTCATAAGACAAGAAATTTACCTTAAAAATGTTAATGCATGTTATAAATTTTACTTCAATTCAAATTTTCTGTCAAGATACAAAATAATACAATTTCATAAAAAACTGAAAGACATTTGATACAATGTATTTTTAAGAAAAAAATAATATATAAATTTTATAACTGCAAAATTAAATTTTATTATTATTCTATCCGAGTTAATATTAATACTATTTTTATTTTAGTTGTTTTTATGAATAAAAATTATATAATTAAATAACGGTATATTTTTTATTTTTAAGGAGAAACAAATGAAATTTTTAAAATATATTTTAATAATTTGTACTTTTCTTTTTGTTTTTTCATGCAAAAAAACAAATCTTACAGTAACAGAACCAGGTCCTGATTATATTTTAAATAAATTAATGAATGGTATTTGGGAAGGTGTTAATATAAGCGGAGATCAATTAACTTTAGGAGATATAAGTTATCAATTTCAAGACTCTTTATTGGGAATAGCTGGTATTTTTGCTAATGGCAATGACTATGTAATAGCAGCACCGCTTGGAAATTTAATAACTATTACTACAGACAGCGGAAGTACAGACGGTCTCAAAGAAATAATAGATATAGTAGGACAGCAAAATGCCGTTGGTGTTATTAATGGAATAGCAAACAGTAAGGATCCAAGTGATATTAAGCCTGAAGATATAATAGGAAATGCAACAGTTACAGAAGAAGAAATAAATAAAATAGGTGAAATACTTGGCGGTTTACATTTCGGCACAGTTGATTCCATACCATCTAAATAGTAATTATTTAAAGGTTATAATATGAAAAAAATTATTACAGCTATTATAGTATTGAATATATCATTTATTAGTTTGTATGCTAATGGTATACCTTTATCTACTCAATCAGATACTAATACTTATAGCTGGATTAAAGGCAGACAAATTTTAAGTGTAAACTTAAGCCCTGGTTATGCAGGTATGTTTCCGCCTCTTTTAAATACAATATTCGATAATTATCAGACATTTACAGGATTAGTAGGATTTGATTTAGGTCAAATAAATGATTATTTAAGTGCTATAGAAGCAAAGGGAAGTTTTTGGTATGTTCCTAATGTGTCATATACATTGATGCTTCACCCGCGTATAGGTATAGAAATAGGTTTTGGTGTACAGTCTATGTCATTTCAGCTTGGAGTACCAAAAGATAAAGCAGCAGATTTAGCAGTAAATTTTATTCCAGCTGGAGCTATACCAGATGTAAGTGTACCAGATATACCAGATGTAAATATACCGGGAGTGGATGTTCCAGATATAGATATTCCTGGATCTGATGAGGTTGTGGACAATATTGTTAATACTATAATAGGTTCTGATACTTATCTTAAAGCATCTTTAATATATTTTCCTGCAACAATAGGAGTAAAATTCCTTGCAGGTAAAAAAAAGCAGATTGTAAATACATTGAGATTCGGTGTAGAAGTATTAATGTATGATATTGAAACTCAAAATGGTATTTCTGGACTTCATACAAAAAGACATACTATTGATACTACTATGTATTTTTCATATGAATTAGGCTGGACTATAGAACTTTTCCCTAATAAAGAATGGCCTGTAAAACCTTATATAGATATATCAATACTAGAAATAGGATACTATGTAAGATCGGCAATACCTGGGCTTTATGCAGATATTCATGAAGGAATTGGATTTTTCGGAAGCGGACTAGTTGATATAAATGCTATGGTACCTACATGGGAATCTTTTCCAAAATGGATAAATTATGTATCAGCTATAAAGTTTTCATTATTTCCTAGAATAGGCTTTAGTTTAAGATTTTAGTTAGAGGTATAATAAGATGATGATAAGAAAACAATTAATTGCTTTATTACTTTTTATACTTACTAGCATATCTTTTGCCCAAAATATATCAGGCAATACAAATGTATCAAATAATACAGTAGATAAAAACGTAAAATATGATAATACTAATACAAATAATATAATTTCACATAGACATTCTATAGGGGTAAACTTCGGTCCTACTGTTTTTTATATGTTAATAGCTCCTTCAGTAGTAAATATAATGTTTCCAAGCAAAGATATTAATAATTTAAAGCTTCAAGGAAATTTCGGACTTGATTTTACATATACATACAGACCAGCTGATAAAATAGATGTTAATATAGATGCAGGTTTTTATGCTATGAAAACATATTATGATAATGATAGTATAACATATAATGGCGATGTTTATGGCATAGGAGCTTCTGTTGGTGTTAGATTCTATTATAATAAAAAAGATAGAGCATCAGGATTTTTCTTAATGCCAAAATTTGGAGGAACTTTATTTATAACTCATAATAAAGAGTATTTAAAAGAAAGTTCTACTTATACAAATAGAAATACATACATATATGATTTTTATATTTCAGGGGAAATTGGTTTCAGAATAGATTTATCAAGAAGTTTTGGTATTAATAGCGGTTTGCGTCCGTTTTTTGATATCTCTATACTTGATATAGGATATTCTTATAATCATTTATTAAGATTTGTGCCTTTGCCAAGATTTGCTATTGGGGTATTGTTTTAAATTAAAAAGGATATTATTTTATGAAGTTTATAATAAAAAAACTTTTGCTTGCTTGTTTTATTACAGCTTGTTTTGGTAATATGCTTACAGCTAAGGATATAGGACTTTATTTAGCTCCCAAATTTATATTTAATATTGGAGACTCTGGAATACAAAAAGAAGGCGATAAAAAAAATACTATGAATATGTATGTAGGCGGTGGTCTCTCTATTGGATATAATTTTGATATATTTCATAAATATAGTACTTTAAGAATAGAATTTGAATATTTATACAAAAACCCTACTCCTAATAATGCATATCTTAATAACATACAATCTATGCAGATTCATACATTTTTAGCAGCAGCATATTATGACATAAATTTCTTATATGTTAATTATGATAATAAAGACTCCAAAAGAAGTGTATTAAATAATGGGAAAAGACCTGTAATGTCGATTTATCTGGGATTTTTAGTAGGAGGTGCATTAAATACATGCATTATAAATACCATATACGAATATAATGGTCTTTTCAAATACAGTACATATTATAATAAATTGCAATTTCTTTATGGAGCTGGCGGAGGCTTAGCTTTTCATCTAACGCCTGTATTAAGTTTAGATTTAGGATACAGAATTATGCTTAATTTAGAAAGCAAGTTCACCCATGATGCTGCAGTTTCTATAAGATTTAATTTTTAGGAGAACTTAGATGAAAAGATATTATATAATAGCAGCATTTTTATTTATGTTTATATATTATAGCCCTAACAAACTATTTTCTATTGTACCTGAAGGATTATACATATCTCCTAAAGTTGTATTTTCACATGACGGAAGTTATTATTATGCTAAAGATAATAAAGAAAAAGGATATCTTAATTATTTTGGAGGCGGTTTTTCATTAGGATACAGCATACCTACTATTAATAAATCATCTCCTGTAAGATTTGAATTTGAATATTTAGGAAGAAAAATAATAAGTATGTCCGATGATATAACTCTTCATACTCTTTTAGGGTCTGTATATTTTGATATAAACTTCTTTCTTATAAAAGAAAAATTAACAGATGAAAGCTATAAGCAAACACTACTAAATAAATACCCGCCTTTTACTATTTATTTAGGCGTATCAATAGGAGGAAGAATAAAAGACTGCCTTTGTGTAGAATCACAAAATACTGAAACTAAATTCAGAAATGCAGCAAGTACATTAGTATTTGGATTTAGCGGAGGATTTGCCTTTAATTTGCGTTCGTATATATCTTTGGATTTGGGATACAGATATTTAATAGATACAAGGGCTGACAGCTATCATGAAGTACTATTTGGATTGAGATTTAAAATTCCTAAAATATAAAACAGAATATATTTGTAACAATTTTAAATAAAAAAATATAAAAAGAAACTAAAATATTTTTTATATTCATATTGTTTTTTATTTTTCTATTATATAATTTGAAATTAAACTTACTTTAACTAGGAGTATAATACTTATGTTTAATTATATAAAATATTTATTAATGATATCGATATTTTTATTATCTTTATCATCATGCAATAATAAATCAACATCTCCTTCAAACAGCCAAATATCTTCATCATCACCTGAAGATGTACCTGAAAATATTGTAAAAAATTATTCTATTAAAGCTGATGAAAGTGAAGCAAATATAGAAGCTAAAATGCAGGAATATTTTAATGAATACGGTTATTATTCTATATTTTTAGAAGATACAAAAGAAAATATTGATAAAAATAATACTATATCAAAAATAAATACTATAATAGAAAAAGATACATATACTAAAGATGGTGTTTATCTCGATTTAAGCAAAACTACAATGACAGAGATAGCTGATAATACTTTTAAGGATAATAAAAATTTGTTTGGTGTTAAATTGCCTGAAACTCTAACATCAATTGGAGAGAGTGCATTTTATGACTGTTCAAGTTTAAAAACAATTAACTTTCCATCTTCTATAACATCAATCGGAAAGTCAGCATTTCAATTATGTATAAAATTAGAAACACTAGACTTAAGCCAAACAAAAATACTTGAAATAAAAGCTAATTCTTTTTATAACTGCTCAAGTTTGAAAAATGTTTATTTATCACAATCAATACTAGCTATACAAGGTAATGCATTTAGCTCATGCTCTTCATTAGAAGAAATTAATTTTCCTCCTGATTTGCAGGGTGTTGCTACTTATGCATTTGCAGAATGTAAAGCTTTAAAAAAAGTAACTTTAAATGAAAAAATAACAAAAATTCTTGCTATGGCTTTTTATAACTGTTCATCACTAGAAAAAATTAGTTTTCCTAGCTCTATAGAGTCAATAGGTCAATATACTTTTGCAGGCTGCACTTCTTTGAAACAAATAGAATATTTAGGAAACACTCCTTCAAGTGTTAAAGCTGATGCAACAGTATTTTCTGCATATTATAGTATGGCTAAAGCCTCAACTCCTGATAATTTATATCTTCCTAATGTGGCAAATGATCCTAATGAT
This sequence comes from Brachyspira sp. G79, assembly GCF_002379365.1. Taxonomy (GTDB): domain Bacteria; phylum Spirochaetota; class Brachyspiria; order Brachyspirales; family Brachyspiraceae; genus Brachyspira. The sequence continues at coordinate 1,605,510 of NZ_JQIU01000008.1, forward strand.
GAAAGTTGGAATAAGTTTTTAAGCTATGACTGGAGTGATAAAACAATAAATTATGGTCAAAGTATGCCTAAATAAAATTAAAACGGGAATAAATAAGTGAAGAAACTAATAATAATATTTATATCTTTAGTAGTATCTTCCTGCAATTATAAATTGATTTCGCCATACTGCATATGTAATTTAAATAATAATGATGTAACTTTATCTAATATTGGGGCTAATTCTACAGAAGAAGAAATAAAATATGCTTTGGAAAATAATAAAAATGTAACAGGAAAAAATATTATAGTAATAACTGGGCATATAGATGATAATTCATCAATTTTTGATAATATAAAAGGAGCAGTTAAAGATGAAACTGATGTAATATTAGATTTATCAGGAGCATCTTTAGCAACTTCTTACTCTTTTACATTAGAAGGAGTTTCAGCATTAACTACAGTACTTCTTCCTCCTATTCAGCAAATAACAGCTAATTTCTTTAAAGACTGCACATCTTTAGTTAATGTACAGATACCAAGCAGTATAATAAAGATAAATAATACGAGCTTTGAAAACTGCACTTCACTTAAAAATGTTGAATATTTAGGAACTTCTCCAAATGCTCTGACAGTTTCAGCTTTTCCATCAGCTTCTCCTACAGATTTATACCTTCCTAATGTAGACTCTAATCCAAATAATAATAGTTGGGATAACTTTTTAGGTGTATCTTGGTCTTCAGTACATTGCGGTACTTCTATGACTTATTAATAGTTTTTACAATTTTTTATTTAATTAGGACTTGTTTTAAAAATATTATAGTATTTTCTATTATTGTTTTTATAAATCCTTATTTTTTTACAAACTTAAAAATTTTTAGTATATTATTGATAAATATTTAAGTATATTGAAATTAATATTTTTATTTGTATAACTGAACAGATACTCTCTTAGTTTCTTCATCAAGCCATTTAACAAAAGAATCTCTCATCTGCATCTCTCCAAGATAATTTTTTACTCTTGTTCTAATGCTTTCCATATCTTTTTCTATTCCAACTATTTTTACTATATAGAACCCCTTTCCTACAAGCTCTCTTACACTGCTTACAGTACCTACTTTATAGCCTCTTTTAGCAAGATTAAGTCCTGCATTTATCTGAGCAGGCAATGATCTTTTTCCTGCATCATAAAGAAGGTTATATCCTAAATCTCCTCCATTATTTTTTGTAGCATTATCATCGCTGTATTTTTTGGCAAGTTCGGCAAAATCCTGACCTCTGGCTGCCATTCCTCTTACTTGTTTTGCTAGTTCTTGCTTTTCACCTTTTTCAGTAAAGGTTGTTGCTTTAAAAAATATCCAAGATAATTTTACTAAAGTATCTACTTCAAAGGCTGATTTATCTTTAGTATTATTATAAAACTCGTCAGCCTCTTCATCTGTAATTTCTGTATTATTTACTACCAAACCATTTAAGTTCTCCATAGCTATTTGTTTTCTTATAGAGTTTCTGTATTCTTCATATGATATACCCTCAGCCATTAACTGCTTAGCAAACTGATCTAATGTCATATTATATTGTTTGGCTATATTCTCAAGTCTTCTGCTTACATCATTTTCTTCTATTACATAATTATATTCTTTTAATTTTAAATACATTATTCTCTCTTCAACCAAATCTTTATAAACCATATCATCATTTATTTTCTGCCCTACAGATCTAGCCTGCAATGTTAAAAATGATTTTCTACTAATAAAATCTTCATATGTGATAGGCATAGAACCTACTATTCCTACTATGCTGTTTACAACATCATTAAATAATAAATTGCTTTGTATGAAAATAATGGATAGTATAAAAATGATTGTTTTTTTCATTGAATATAATCCTTAAAATTGTTATTTTTTATTGCTGCTATGTTTTAGTTTACCATATAACATTAATTATTGTAATTGGCTTTATTGTATTTATATTATATATAAACCATAATAAAAGAATATCATTAAAACACCTTATATGCAAGTATAAATTTTTTTTACACTTTATATCATACTAATAATTATTTAAATAATATGACAATACATTTTTAAAAGATTTTATATGATATTTTATATCGTAAATATCTCTTATACTTTTTACCTTCTGCATAACATAAATAGGATTAAAAGATAAATTATAAAAATACTCAATATATTTAAATATTTTATCATCTTCCATATCGTTTTTCATTATGCTTTGCCTCATATCATAATCAAACCAATTTTTTGTAGCAATAAGATTATTTTCATTGCAATACTTAAATAATTTAGTTCCCGGATATGGTACAAAAATAGAGGCATTCATAGAGTTTATATATCCATTAAGCATCAAATATTTAACTATTTCAAAAGTATTTATTATATCTTCTTCATTTTCCCAAGGATATCCTAGTTTAACCATCATATCAGTAAAAAGCCCAGCCTTTTTAGCCAATTTAATAGAATTAATCATATTTTCAACACTATTATCTGTAATACCTAGTTTTTCTATAGTTTTGGCATTTCCTGATGGAAGATTAAAAATAATAGTTTTAAATCCAGCTTTCTTCATCATTTTATAATCCTGATATTCAAGCACTCCTAGATACATATAACAGTCAATATAAACTTTTTTATTCAATTTTCTCTCTTTCATTGTTTCACAGAATAATGAAAGCCATTCTCCTGTAGGAAAATAAACTGTAGTATCTATTACTTCTTTTATACCATAGCGTTTATTTAAATACTCTATTTCATCTACAACATTTATAGGATTTCTAAGTCTTACATTGTTAAAAAGAACATTAGAAGAGTTGCTGTTATAATTATTATATATAGAGCCTCTTGCTGACATTATGAATGTACCCGGAGTTTTTTTAAAATTATCATTTATTTTTGAATATAATTTCCAATTTGTAAGATTTCTATCTATAAATGGAAGTCTATCTAATGACTCCTCTAAAACAAATTGACCAGTATTTTTAATATTTCCATTAGATGTTCTGTAATATATTCCCTTGTTTAGTTTATAGCCGTTATTAATATGATTAACCAAGTTTAAAAGAAGCATATCATAATCTCCTCCTGTAAGTATGAAATCTGTTTTTGATTTTTCCATACTTTCTTCAGGAAGTGCTGTAACATGATCTCCAGCAAGAACAATATATGTATTAGGATATTTTTCTTTTATAACATCTATAGTATCCCATATATAGTTTATAATAGGAGTTTTTACTTCAAAGAATATCAAATCAGGTTTTATTTCCTCTATATTTTCAAACCATTCTATGGTAGTCATATTTCTTGCTATAGTATCTAAGAATACAACATTAATTCCATGATTTTTTAAAAATGTAGCTGCATATGAAGGTATTATAGGGTATGAATATGTAGGATTTTTTAGCCATTGAAACTGTTTATTTAAAGATATTAATGGATATCCAATGTTATATTCAAATGGAGGATATGTTATGCATACTTTTTTTATTTCTTTCTTTTTCATAAAAATAGTTTATTTAGTCTTTTTAGAAGATTTCTTTTTTGTACTGCTACTTTTCTTTTTGATAATCTTGTTTTCATATACGTATTTTTCTAATTCATATTGATCATCAAAAATCACATCATACCACTCTTCATATCTTTCACATTTAGGGGGACTATGTTTAGAGCAGATTTCATTTCTGTTTTCATAGTTCTTACAAAGATATGTTTTTTTATCCAAATATCGGCACTCACTTCTTATCATATGATACCAAGTATTTTCATATATAAAAATAAAAGAATGCCTAAAATGAAGATACCATTTTAATGTATTAAGTTCACTTTCATTTTTAGGCTTTGATATTTCCATAACAAGGTCATGACAGCATAATGAGTTGCAGTCGGCACATAACTTTTCACTAACTTTTTCCTGTCTATTTTTTAAAAGACTATCTGAAGGTATTACTTTCAAAATAAAATTACCCCTTTATTTAAATATATTATAAATATTATAATAATAATTGATTAAAATTCAATATATTAATTGTTAAAATAATTTTCCATAAACTCAATAAGTTTTTTCTGAGGTTCTATATATGTTTTTATCTCTTCAGCTGATAGACATTTAAGCATTTTTATATCCATTTTTTCTAAATCTTTCAAAATAGGTTCTGCAAAAGTTATTCCTTTTTTTGTCAAAGTGATAATTTTATTTCTTTTATCTTCTGCATTAATTTTTTTCTTTATATATCCTTTTTTTTCAAGATTGTCTAATATAGAACAAATAGTCTGTTTAGGCAATGATAATTTTTCTGTGATAGAAGTTTGCGAGCATTCTTTACTATTATAAATAATAAGTAAAGTAAATAAAGTTGAATCTGTAATACCGTATTGTTTAGCCCATAAATAATAAAATCTATTGGAAGTATACCAAAAATTATACATTACTTCCATACATTTTTTTAGCTCTTCATTTTTCATAACTTTACCTGCTTTTATATAATTTTTATTTATATTAAACAATATATTTAAAATAAAACAAGTATTGTTTATTAAAAGAATATTAATTTTTGTATACTGAAAATATAAAATTTAGGCTCGAAACTCAATTTATTAATACTTACATTCTGATGGCTTGGCAAAAGAACAATAAAAAACTGACAAACTTAAAAATTTTCAATATAAATCTGATTGATTGTTAAAAAAGAGCTTGAAAATGATATTTCAAGCCCTTTAATAAATTTTTTATTAATTTTTATTAATTTACTTTTATTGATATAATTTTTGTTTCAACTCTTTTATTTGATACAGTAATTTTTATTTCACCTTTTTTACTATTAGATTTAACCCAGAAAGAATAATAACCGCCCTCAAGTACTGGATTGTCATTTCCTATAAGTTCGCCTTCTCCTTCAAGATTGATTTTTATGGCTTCATTGATATAAGGAAGTCTGTTTCCTAAAGCATCAATTGCTTTTACAGTAATTCTAGTTGAATCCCAAGAAGAACCTTCACTTATAGAATTAATTTCATAGTCATCAGCTTTTACTTCAAGTTCTTTGAAAGTAGGATTTTTTAAATAGCTTTTTTCTATAACAGGTTTTGAATCTATATACCCTACAATTTTTATATCGGCCCAGTCCATATCGCTTACTCCAGGTATATTAACAGCCATATTAACAATTACAGGAGCATGTTTCAAACCTTGATATTTTCCTATTGCTGGATATTCTTTTACTATTAAATCATTTTCATGATATATTTCTATATAGTCGCAGTTTGTGGAAATCATTAAAGGAGAAATACCACCTATAGCTCTTTCACCTCTTGCATATATTGTTATAGGTTCTAATACTATTTTGTAGTCTTTACACATTTGTGATGAATAAGCACTTGCTGCCATTTTAGGATTTCTAAACATATCATAGACGCCATGATAACATATTCTGTCGCCTGAACCAAAGTTGTAATGTGTATGATAGTCAAAGGCACACCAGCCTGTAGAACCTGCTAAATATTTGTCTATAGCTACAGCATTAATAATTTCATAATGTCTTTTAGTATGTTCTATAGTTCTCTCTTCACAGTCCTGCATTTTTGTAGGGAACATATGTCCATTATATTCTGTTATCATATAAGGAACATTTTTATCTAATCTTGTTATGCATTTTTGTGCTCTTATAGGATCAGCTTTACCGTCATAATTAAAATCATTAATAGTATATACATCTTCTAAAAGTTCGCTTCCTACTATATATCTTACTCCACCTGTTTGTCTTGTTTTATCAAGTTTATGAGCCACTTCATTAGTTTCTTTATAGAAATTATGATTATCCTGACTTTCATTTATTCTTACACCCCAAATTATTATAGAAGCATGATGAAAATCTCTTTCTATCATATCTTTTACATTTTCTACAGAAACTTTCTGCCAGTCTTTATCACCTATATGCTGCCAGCCTGGTATTTCTTCAAAAACCATTAATCCTATTTCATCACATCTGTCTAAAAAGTGTCTTGAAGCAGGATAATGCGAAGATCGTACAATATTAAGTCCCATATCAAATTTTAATATATCTGCATCTTTTTTCTGTATTCTCTCTGGCATAGCATAACCAACATAAGGAAAACTCTGATGTCTGTTTAAGCCTCTTAATTTTATTTTTTCTCCATTTAAATAAAAGCCTTCTTCTGTAAACTTAACATCTCTGAAACCTATTCTTACAGAAGTAGTATCTTCATTAGAAAGTGAAACTTCCAATTTATAAAGTCTAGGATTATTAATAGTCCATAATTCTATTCTATCTGAATCTATATGTTCATTTATTTCAATATCTGTGAATAGTTCATTGTTTTGTAATTGAATATCTTTTTTTATTTCGCATATATGATATTTTCTATTGTAAAGATTAATAGATATAGTTTCTTTTGCATTTGCTTTTTTGCTATTTCTTATTCTTATTTTTCCAGTTATAGTTTGATTGGCAAGCCCAGTTATCATAATATTTTCTATTGAAATATCATCTACTATTATTATCTGAACTTCTCTATATATACCGCCATAGCATAGATAATCTATTTCATTTCCAAAAGGCGGTATATCATCTCTCTCCAAACTGTCTAATTTTACAGCTATTATATTTTCTCCTTCTTTTAATACATCAGTTATATCATATATAAAAGGTAAGTATCCACCTTTATGCTCTGAAAAACTTTTATTATTAACAAATACTTCAGCTGCAGCCATTGCTCCTTCAAAATTAATTAATATTCTTTTATTTTGAAATTTAGATTTATCATAATTAAATATATTTTGATATCCAGTAATAAGCCAAGTATCTGATTCATCAAAATAATGTAATGGTATTTCTGAAACTGTATGAGGTAATGTTACAATTTCCCCATTCAGTTTTTCTGTTTTTATGCCATCATTCCATTCTTTAAAAAATTGCCAATTGGTATTAAAATTTATTATTTCTCTCATTTTAGTACATACTCCAAAATTTTTTATATGGCAAATATTTTATATTTAAAAAATAAAAAATCAATGAAACTTTTATAAAAATGTATTTATAATAATAATTTTTAATTAAACATTACTACATAGAGTGTTAAATAACTTGCAAACAGACACCATACCAAATATGGAATAAGCAAAACAGAGGATGCTTTTGAAATTGCATTAAATTTAATTATATTTATTATTATAATAATATCTAATATAATTATTTCTATAAGACCGAATAAAGGCTGTTTTAATCCAAAGAAGATAAAAGTCCAAAAAGAATTTAATAATAACTGAATTATAAATATTATAACAGCCTGCTTGTTTACAGGATTTTTATTTATTACAAGCGTAACAGAAATAGCAAGTAGTATATAAAGAATACCCCAAGCTATAGGGAATACTATATTAGGAGGATTTAGCGGTGATCTATTTAGTGAATTATACCATACAAAATTATCCGCTTTTACACTAAGTCCCCCTAAAGCACCTATAGATAAGCATACAGCTACACAAATTATTAATGTGATAATAAATTTTTTATTCATTTTAACACCTCAAAACTTTATGATAAAATTATATATTTAATTGTAAGAATAGTAATCATTATATAGTTTGAAGTTTCAGTAAAAACAGAACTTTTTAAATATTTTTAAGCATATGTATCTACATTATTGCCTTTGCTTCTTGCTATAGCAGATTTGGTAACACCTCCTGATATATAAACTCTTTTACATTCTGGGCATATATTTGTAGTTAATGTTACATTCTGAAAAATAACCTCTCCGCCGTTTTTTTCAGCTGATCTTTGATTATTTGCAACATGTTCCTGTTCATGTGAAGCTACAAGGGAAGGAGCACTTGAAGGATCTATTCTCGTTGGTGTTTTGAAAGATACTCCTATGTCATTAGAGCCGTCCTGATAAGTTCTTGAGGCACATGTTTTGCATACGCCTACTTCGCTAATCGGAGTTTTCTCTCTTGCCTCTTGAATAATATTAGCTATATTATTGCTGTTATTTCTTATATTATTATTGTTTCTTATATAAGGAGCATTATTACGTATACTTATTTCCATAATTTTATACCTCTTAAATATTATTAATTCTACCCCTATGTGAATAATTATAAACTTATAATAATAAATATCAATACAGCTTTAAAATTATTACCTTATTATGTTTACTAATTATTGATTTTTATTTGTTTTTTAGTAAATTTTTATTTAGTAAGCATAGTTTCTTTATTTCCGATAATTGAAATGGTATTTTACAGCTTGGATTTTATGATGAAAAATATAATTATTTTTTTGTTTTTAATAATATTTTTTAATTTCCCTTTACTACTAGCACAAAATGATGAACTTATGGACTCTATAAGGGATAATGATATAGAAAAAATAAAAATTTTACTAAGAGACGGAGAAAATTTAGATTTATACAATATAAAATATGGTATGAGTCCTTTAATGTATGCTTCTCAGCTTGGTAATATCGATATAGTTAATGAGCTTCTTGATTTCGGGGCTAAAGATTTTGATTTTTCTTTTTATATAGCATGTGCAGAAGGATATTGGGATATTGCCAAACAAATGATGAAAGCTGGTGCTAGTAATTATAATATAGCATTATCATATGCAGCACTTGGAGGAAAATTGGATATAGTAGAAGAACTTATAAAACTTGGTGCGAAAGACATTAATCCTGCTTTAGTTTCTGCCTGCGAAGGTAATAATTTAGAAGTTGTTAAATACTTAATAAAAAGAGGTGCTAATGTTAACACAAGAGCTTATATAGATGCGTATAGAAATTATGAAGGTGCTGAAAAAAAATCTCCATTAACTGCTGCATCAAATATTGATATAATAAGAGAATTGGTAAATTCGGGTGCTACAAACTTGAATGAAGCTATTATATATAATGCTGTAATGGTATCTACGAATTTTGACAGCAGTTATTCTAAAGAAATTTTTAACGAGTATATAAATTTGGGGGCTGATGTAAATTCTTTCAATATGGGAGACGGTAAAACTTTGCTTATGTACTTAATAGAAAAAAGACAATTAGATTTTGATTTGATTAAGAAAGTTATAGAGCTTGGTGCTGATGTTAATGCCCGCGACAGAAATGGAAATACTGTATTAATACGTGCAGTAATGTATGAATATGAATCTCCAGTTGAAGACCCTAGTTTAAACAGAAAAGTATACAGAACTATAGGAACACCTATTAATATAGTAGAAGAACTTTTAAAAGCTGGAGCTAATCCTAAAGACAGAAACAGCTATGGAAATACAGCATACAGACTTGCTGCCAAAAAGAATAGAGAAGATATAATTAAACTCTTTGATGAATATTCAAAATAGAGCTTAACATAATGAAAGAGCAGCATTTTAACAGATTAAGGTATATTTTATACATATATGTAAAGCATTATAGTAATTTTATCAAGTACTTTAAAACAAATTTAATAAAACACTAAAAAATTAAAATAATTGTGAAATATAATAAAGTAAAATAAATGATATTTACTAAAAAGCACTCCCATTTATAATAAATGAAAGTGCTTTTATAATTATTTATTCTTAATTATTATTTTACCAAACTAGAGAAATCAAGCATATTCTTAAAAATTTTATCTACTGATGAAAGTAAAGCTATACGGTTATTTTTGATTTTTTCATCTTCTACATTAACCATTATATCTTTAAAGAATTTATCCAAAGGTTCATAAAGACTTGCAAGAAGAGAGAAAGTTTTTTCATATTCTCTCTCTTCCATAAGTTTATTAACTTCATTTAATTTTTCTTTATATGTATTATATAAAGATTTCTCAGCTTCTTCTTTTAATAAAGCCTCATCTAAATTAACATCTTTAGCAGATTTAATCATATTTTTTATTCTTTTAAATACCGTTAAAAGATTAGAGAATAAATCTTCATTTTTCTTTCTAAACTCATCAATAGCTTCTATTTTTAAGTAAGCATCATACATATCATCTATACCTGTAGAAAGGACTCCTGCAACGGAATCTTTAGCAAAATCAATATCATTTTCAAAGCGGGATTTAAAGAATTCAAATATATCTTTTACTAAATCTTCACTTTTATTATTTCTTGCTTCTTTAGGCATAGCGTTAATTGATTCTTCTATTAATTTTTTAAGATTTACATTCTTTTTAGATTTTATAAGTATATTTATAATACCAAGTGCCTGTCTTCTTAAAGCATTAGGGTCTTGAGAGCCAGTTGGTATATCTCCTACATAGAAGCCTGCTATTATATTATCCATTTTATCAAGTATAGCTATAGCTTTACCAGTATCATTAGAAGGTATATTGTCAGCAGCAAATAAAGGTCTGTACTGCTCATTAATAGCTAATGCAATACCATCATTAAGATTCATAGCTTTAGCAAAATATCCTCCCATTATACCCTGAAGCTCTGGGAAATTATAAACCATATTGCTCACCAAATCTGATTTCATATATTTAATGGCTTTAAGTATATTATCTTTATCTTTTTCATAACCTAAAAGTTTTATCAAAAGCTCAGAGTTTTTCTCAAGTCTTTTTACTTTATCTGCAACACTTCCAAGCTCTTTTCTAAACATTAGCATTTCAAGCCTTTCATTCATCTCATCCATACCTTTTTTTATATCTTCTTGGTATAAGAATCTTCCGTCTGAAAGTCTTGCTGTTAATACTCTTATATTTCCAGCTATTATTTGAGGAGTTTTAGGCTGATTAGCTGTTATTACAAATACATTAGTTAAAGAACCGTCTTTTTTACATAATGGGAAGTATTTCTGATGTTCTATCATTTCGCTTGTTAATACTTCTTTAGGAACTTCCAAAAATTTAGAGTCAAATTCAGCAGTAAGTAAGTATGGCTCTTCTACCAAATCAACAACTATTTCTGATACCTTTTTTTTAGAAACTGCTTCAAAACCAAGATCTTTTTCAATATTTTCTAACTGATTAATAATATTTTCAAGTCTTTTTTCTCTTGATACTACAACATGTTTTTCAAGCAATACTTTCTCATAATCTTTAGGATTTTTAATTTCAGTAAACTCTGGAGAAAGAAGTCTATGTCCTGTTACTTTATTATTAGTTTCTATTCCAGCAACAGAAGTTTTAATAATTTCATTCCCGAATAAAGCAAGTACATTTCTAATAGGACGTACAAAGGCAAAATCTTTATCAGCCCATCTCATTTTCTTTTTAAAATCTATTTTAGAAACTATATCTTCCAATACTTCTTCAAATAGTTTTTTAGTTTCTATACCTTTTTTCTCTTCTTTTACAAATAAATATTTTTTTCCGTTTACTTCTTTTATATATGGTTTATTAAAGGACTCATTTTCATCTATATTTTTTATAGATGAAAAATCAATATTATGAGCTTTTAAAAAACCTTCGCCTGCTTTTGTTAATACGCCGTCTTTTAAAGCACTTTCAAACAAAGGACCTCTAAACTCTATAACTTCATCCTTAGACTTCTCCTCTACATCTTCAGCAAGAATCGATAATCTTCTTGGAGTTGTATAATCTGTTATGGATTTAAAATTCACACCGTTACTCTTCAATGTGTCTTCCATAATCTTTTTAAAACTTATACTTGCAGGATAGGCAAAATCTGCAGGTATTTCCTCAACCAATATTTCAATAAGTAAATCTTTCACTTTAATATTCCTTAAAATAATATATTAATATCTTATATTCTATATTTATATATAAAAAAAACAATATTTTTTTGCTGATAATTTATAATTTTATTAACTATTTGTTTAATGCAAGGTTATATATAAATAGCGGAATAATAATATTTAAACAAAATTGTATAAATTAACGATAATTTTGATATTGATTTTATATAATTAATATACTATATTTATGGTATAAATTTATGGAAGTTTTTTAATATGCAAACAATAAAAACAAAGCAAAATATATTAATAATAGATGATGAAGAAGACATACTTACAACATGTCAAAATATTTTAGAAGATGAAGGCTATGATGTAGAGATAGCAAAAAATAATAATGAAGCTGAAAAAATATTAGAAAGTAAAAATATTAATTTGGTATTCTTAGATGTATGGCTTCCTAATGTAGATGGACTTGATATTTTATCACATATAAAAGAAAAATATCCTTCTACAGTTGTTATTATGATGAGTGGACATGCTGGTGTAGAGACAGCAGTAAGAGCTACAAAAATGGGAGCTTATGATTTTTTAGAAAAACCTATAAGTATATCTAAATTACTTTCAAGCTGTGATGAAGTTTTTAAAGAACATGTTAATAATAATATAAAAATAGAAAATACAAATAACGAACATATAAACAAAAAAACTGAATGCAAATATAAAATACATCAAAGAACAATAGCTAAAAGTGTAGTTGTGAGCGGTTTTGCCCTAATGGAAGGAAGAAAAACTGCCTTAACACTTGTACCTGCAGAAGCAAATACTGGAATAGTTTTTATAGATATTAATACAAATACTCATATAAAATTATCTCCTGAAAATATTTTATCAAAAGATAAATCAGGTGCTGTTAATTCTACTGCTTTGGTATCTGGAAACAGGTATATAAAAACCACAGAACATTTTTTAGCCGCCCTTCATATGATGGGGATTACCAATTTAATAGTAAAATGCGACGGAGAAGTTCCAAATGTAGATGGTTCGGCTTTGGTGTTCTGCAATGCCCTAAAAGAGGCTGGTTTTATTGAGCAAGATGATTATGCTGATCCAATAGTTATAGACCAAACTTTAACTTATGGAAATGTTAACGATGATGAAACTTACATTATACTATCTCCTTATGACGGACTTGAAGTAACTTTGCGTATAGATTTTGCGGGATCTATAGGAGTTCAGAAATATACATATAAATTTGAAAACTTTGATCAGTTTACAGAAGAAATAGGTAAGGCTAGATCATTTAATACTATAGATAATATAGACTATGCACAAAAAATGGGTATGGCTGGAAGCGGTATGATAGGAAGCCATATATTATTATGCGATGGTAAAGTTATAAATACTAAACTTCATTTTGATAATGAGTTTGTAAGGCATAAAATTTTGGATATAATTGGAGATTTATATATTTTATCAAGACCAATAAAAGCTAAAATAACTGCTAATAAATCCTCACATTCTTTTAATCATTCTGTTGTGCATGATTTGGCAAATAAATATTTATAGATGGATATTTATATAAAGAAAACATATTGATTTAATAATCAAAAATGTTAGAATATCATACCAGAATTTTTGTTTAAGAGTTATAATATATGGCAGATAGCAGACTAAAAACGAATACAATAGAAGAACAAAATAATATATCTCTATATTTTGCTGATGCTAAAAAGGAAAAGCTATTAACCCGTGAAGAGGAAATAGAACTTACAAGAAGGCTAAAAGAAGGCGATGCAGAGGCAAGGTCTAAACTTATTAGAAGTAATTTAAGATTTGTTATAACTATTGCAAAACAGTATAAAAATAGCGGACTTCTGCTTGAAGATTTGATAAGCGAAGGCAATATGGGACTTATAATAGCAGCAGACAGATTTGACCCTGATAAAGGATATCACTTTATATCATATGCTGTTTATTGGATAAGACAAAGTATATTAAGGGCTATAAATGAAAAATCAAGACTGATAAGGCTTCCTCTTAATAAGGCTATGGATCTGGTTGATTTGGAACGTACAGTGCATCAATATTATTATAAAAGTGGATATACTCCTGATGTTAATGAGCTTGCCGCCATATTAAATAAGGACCCAAATGATATACTGCATATTATGTCTATGAGTACAGAGCATATATCTCTTGAAGGCGAATATAATTATGATGGAATGAAAGACAGGCTTATAGACACTATAGAAGATAAAACTTCAAAAAATGTTGAAGAAACTGCCATAAATAAAGAGCTTATGGAAGAGTTAAAGACTGCCATTGAAAGTTTATCGGATATAGAAAAACAAATAATTAATGCAAGATATGGTATAGATCAAGAGAGAAAGACGCTTAAAGAAGTTGGTGAGATGTTTTCTTTTACCAAAGAACGTATAAGGCAAATAGAAAAAAAAGCATTAAGAAAAATGCATTCTCAGAAATACAGTTCATTAAAAGATTTCTTAAAATAGAATTTCTTATAAAAACCACTAAATTTAATTAATATTTCTTGTGCAATTTCAGATAATTATTATACTTGCACTAACTTATTAAAAAAATAATAATTTTTACAATAATAAAATTTTAAGTATATTTTTTATAAATGGAGGTTATTTTGAAAGATAAAGAACTATTAAATATACTTGATATTTTCATGAAAGAAAAAAATCAAATAATAGGCAGCATAAAAAAAGAAAGAAAAAAATTAATACCTAAAATAAATATTATAGAATACAGCATATACCCTGAAATTTTAAGAAACCAATTATTATATGATATTTTGAAAGTAAATTTTTTAATTGATAATAATAAAGAAATTAATTTTACCAGAGATTTTGCTAATTATATTATAAAAGAT
>NZ_JQIU01000008.1:1621184-1666658 GCF_002379365.1 Brachyspira sp. G79
TTCTAACTTCTTAATAGAAGAACTTAAAATTAGAATAAAAGATTATAAACAAAAAATAGAAACTATATATTTGGGAGGAGGCACTCCTTCTGTATTGGGTGCTGATTTATTAAAGTATTTATTAGATAATATATTAGATATTGTTTATAAACATAATGAAAATAAATATTTAATAAAAGAAATAACAATAGAATCTAATATAAATAACATAAATAATAAATACATTAATTTGCTTGAAAGTATAGAAAATATAAGGCTTTCACTAGGTATACAGACATTTAATGAAAAAAGTTTATCTATTATAAATAGACATACAAATAAAAAAGATATTATAAAATCACTTAAATTAATAAATAAATCTTCTTTAGAGAATATTTCTCTCGATTTTATATGCGGTCTTCCTTTAAACTCAAAAACACAGATAAGAGATGATATATTATTTTCATTTGACCTTCTTCCAAAAATAAAGCATGCCTCTCTTTACTATTTGGAACTCACAGAATCACTTAAAAATAAATGGGAAAAATTACTTCCAAGTGAAGAAGAATCAATCATTTATTATAAGCTAGCTTCTGATACATTATATAGTTTGGGATTAAAACGATACGAAGTGTCAAATTTTGCTTTTTCTAGTTATAGTTCTATTCATAACAGCAATTACTGGCTTATGAAAGATTATATAGGAATAGGAGTATCTGCTTCAGGCTGTTATAATAATATAAGATATACGAATGTGAAAATGATTAATGATTATTTTAACTCTATATCTAAAAATCAGCTTGCAGAAAAAGAAAGAGAATATTTAGATAAAGATACTAGAAAAAAAGAGTTTATATTCCTTTCACTGAGAACAGTAAAAGGAATAGACATAAACAAATATAATTGCATTTTCAATGAAGATTTTTATTTGAAACATAAAAAAACGATAAACAGCTATAGAGAATATTTTAATATATCCCCCAAATACTTATCTATAAAAAATTCTTATTTTAATTATGCTGATGAGATTAGTATATTACTGCTGTGATTTTATTAAAGATTCCTGAAAGTTTTTGTCGTTTATAAGATATTTATCAACTATTACTGCTAAAGCACTGTCTTCTTTTTTCAATTCTTTTGCTCCCCTTGTTATCGAACAAAGGCTTGCATTAAGATGTTTTGCTATTTCATACTGAGGCATTTTTTTCCTTAATAAAGTGACTATCCTGAGCCTTTGCTGTATCATATCCTGCTCGTCCTTAGTAAAAAGTTCCCCTAAAAGCTTCTTAATAAACTCTTCATCTGTTTCTGTTGCTAGAATATGTGCTAAAAGTTCCATAATTTATTCTCCTTTAATTATTACTATTTAGAATACTACTAAGTATAGAATAAATATTAATTTTTTCAAGTGAATTTTGTATTATTACAGATAATAAAATATATTTTATTATTTTATAATGTATATTACAAGTATGTATAAATTACTGTTTATAAATAAAGGCATATTTATGAAAAAGACTAATAAAAAAAATAATAATAGCAAAAAAAATAACTAAAAAAATAATCCACAAAAGAAAATGGTATTAATAATATTTTTATCATTATATTTATAATATTTATTACAGTAATAACTACTATATATATATACCATGAATAAAAAAAACAATAAAAATATAATAAAAAATATAAACGAAATAGATTCTTCAGGTCTTACAATAGTAATGAAAGCACTCCTTAATGAAAATAATAATATAAATATTAATGATATAAAAAGACTTGTAAGAGAAAATAGAAAAAATATAGACTATAAAATAAGGGATAGTGAAAGCAAAACACTTTTAATGTATGCTGTATTTAACGGAAATACAGAAATAATAAAAGACATATCAAACTATGGAAACCTATTAGACGAAACTGATAACAATGGAAGAACCGCTTTGCATTGGGCTGTTTATTATAATAAGTATGATGCTGTTGTTACATTAATAGAACTTGGTGCTAAAGATTACATAAAAGATAATTATTCTCTCACGCCGATAGACATAGCACAATATGAAGGATATGGAGATATATACAAATACTTATCTTCATTATAGTAAATAATACTTTCTGCAAAAGTACTTGATAAAATTAGCTATAAAATATTTCATTTCTCTAATTATAATATTATGTATATATTGTGTAAGTAACAATTAAAAAAAACAAAAAATTAATACAGGTAAAAGTTTAATATTTATGGAGTTATAAGAAATAAAAATTATTTTTTATTTACAAAATACTACATAGTTATATAATATGCCTATTAAAATATAAAATTTTTTGGAGAAAATATTGAAAAAAATAATATTAGTTTTTATATTAATTTTATCATTATCATCATGTGCGGCTAAAGTTCATTTGGTAGAAGACTCTTTTTACGGTAAGAAATTCTATCAAACAGATTATGTATCTATAACTTTTTGGTCAGCAACTATAAAATTCAGATTAAAAAATATAAGTGGTACGAGTAATATAATATTGGAAGCTCAGTATATTACAGACGGTTCTTTTAATATTACAGAAAAAAGCAAGATAGTTATAAAATTTTCTGACGGTACATTTTTAGATCTATACTATACATCTTTAATTCCAAAAACGGATACTGAAGTAATATATGGTACTTCTATATATTTTATGGATACGGCCTATGTGGATAGAACATACAGCATACAGGCAGAAAATAAAATAACAGATATGAAAACAATAACAGATATACGCGTAGAAACTGCTGACGGATTTAAAAATTTCAAAGTAAAAGAAAGTGCAGCAAATAATATTATAAAATTATATAATGAAATGAAAGAACTTTTATCAAAATAAAATATATACTGGAACAATTTTATTTTGTCAATTGATACACATTATAGAGAATAATAAACTTTTTTGTGCAACAAAAAAGTTAATAATTCTATATAAAGAGCATCGGTTGACAAACTTAAAATTTATTTTTTGACAAATTATAATTGTTTAGGTATATATACTTTTTTTGATATATATGTTGTACATATAGACAGAATAAAATTGTTTAATTTTCGTTTTTAAGACTTTTTATATTTTTATTTATATACTTAAAACTTATTTATAGAGTATAAAAATTACTATTTGTAGTTATTAATATAAAATGATATAATATTTTTAAATCACTTTACAATTTACATCTATTTAGTATAATCTTATTACTACAATAAGAAATATTTTATATTTAAGGATATTGTTATGTTAGCTGAAGAATTACAGGAATTAAGAAAAGAAATTGATAGAATTGATAAACAAATAGTAAATTTGATAGATGAGAGAATGAAAGTAAGTTTGAAAGTAGGGGAAACAAAAAAAAATATAATGCCCCTATATTTGATCCAAAAAGAGAAAAGGAAGTTATATCAAAAAAAATAGAACTTCTTGAAAATAAAGATTTATCATCATTAATAATAACCATATATAATGATATAATGTACACATCAAAACAGCTTCAGAAACATTTAATTGATGAGAGTAGTAATAATAAAAAAGAAAATGGCAATAATAAAGAAAAAATAAAATATGATAAGGTGGTAGTTTATCAAGGAAGAGAAGGTGGAAACGGACATGAGGCTGCTTTAAAATTTTTTGGTGAAAATGCATGTCTCATAAAAAAAGCATATTTTAATGATGTGCTTGAAAGTATAAGAAATGGAGATAGTTATTATGGAGTTTTACCTTTGGAAAATTCTTCTACTGGTATGGTTAATGAGGTTTTGGATATACTTGCTGATTATAACTGCAAAATTGTAGGGGAAATATATTTACCTATAGAATACGGACTTATGGCTAAAAAGGGAAGCAGCATAAAAGATATTAAAAAAGTTATATCTCATCATCAGGCTTTGAAGCAGTGTTCTAATTTTATAAAAGAAAATGGTTTTGAAGAGATAACAGCATCAAATACTGCTGAGGCTGCTTTTATAGTCTCTAAAGGAGATGATAAAACTATTGCATCTATTTCAAATAAAAATGCTTGTAAGATTTATGATTTAGAAATGATTGAAGAAAATATTGAAAATATAAAAGGAAATACTACACGCTTTATAATAGTAGCTAATTATGATAATGCTTTAAATAGCGGAAACAAAATGACTATGAGGTTTTTGCTTCCTCATGAAAACGGAAGTTTGGCTAATTCTCTTGATAAATTAAAAAGTTTTAATTTAACTTCTATAGTAAGCCGTCCGCATAGTGACAGAAAATGGCAGTATTATTTTTATATTGATATGACTGGAGACTTTGATAAATATAGAGAAGAGTTTGAAGATTTTAAAAGAAGTGTGGAGAATTTGATAATATTGGGGCAGTATGATGAATAATAATATAGATAATAAAATAATATTTATAATAGGTCTTCCGGGCTCTGGAAAAAGTGCTTTATCAAAACTTCTAGCAGAAAAATTAAATTATACTCTTTATGATATGGACTCACTTATAGAGAAAAAAGAAAATAAAACAATAACTAATATTTTTTCTGAAAATGGAGAAGAATATTTTAGAAAAGTAGAGAGTAAAATTTTAGAGGAGCTTGCAGGCATGAATAATGTTGTAATATCCACTGGTGGAGGGATAGTACTTGCAGAAAAAAATAGAAATATTATGAAAGAAAAAGGACTTACTATTTTTATAGACAGAAATCCAGAAATTATACTTCAAAATATAGATCCAAGAGAGCGTCCTTTGCTTGCGAAAGATAAAAATAAATTATTAGAGCTTTCAAAACAGAGGGATAGTTTATACAGAGAGAGTGCTGATGTAATATTTACACATAACACTTGGGAAGATGATATTAATAGAACCTTTGAACAATTAGAATATGATTTAAAAAGTTTTATTAATTAATATAGTATGGGTGTTATAATTTTGTATTTTTATAAATTTGATGTTTAAAATATATACCATAATTTTTATTTATAGTAATTTTTTTAATATTATTTTTTGTTTTTAATATTTGTATACATAGAGTCGTACCAACTTATATTTATCTTATGACACTGTATGACTGTTACCAAAAAAATACCGTTGGTATGGTATGAAATAACCAAGGATCTGTCCATTTATTGCAAAAACTGTATTTTAGATATTACGATACATTTAATAGAATAACTAACATATAAAGCTGTAGTAATTGTATTTTCGAAAAGAGTATCCTAAAGATAAAAACTTTAACTAAGTCGCTGCAAAAAAGTTGATAATACATTTATAAAAATATAGAAATTAACAAAATAAAATTGTTTCAGTATATGATTAAACAAATATAGTTTATCAAAATTAATTTTTTAACTTTTAAATATTTGAACTTTTCCATGTACACTGTTTATTTTGTTGTGACAAATAAGCAGGCACAGACCTCTGTCTAGAAATGCTATATTTCACACTAATTTATAAATTATCCTACATATAAAATTAGTACTATTTAGTATTATTTTTACACTTGCACTTTCTAGAAGTGTATCTGAGCTTGTCTAGGATATAATGTTATTTAACTAAGTTCGCCTATTGTGTGAGGTGGGCTTAACCAAAAGTTAAATAAAAAAAATTACAAACTTAAAAATTTTAGTTTATGGTATAATTAAAATATGGATTTTCATTTAACATACAAAGAAATAAAATTATTGAAATCTTTTCATAAAAGAGTTTAAATATAGAAGAATATCTGACAGGGTAAAGTGTGTTGTTGCTTTGACTCAGGGTTTTAGTTTTGATGATATAGCAAATTTCTATTAATTGATGAAAGAACTGCTAAAAGATATTTTATATATACAGAAAAGAAGGTATAGAAAAATATAGAATTGTTAAAAGAAGAGTTAAGAAATAATTGTTATAGTTATGCCAAAAATATTAAAAAATATATCGAAAAAACTTTTAAAATAAAATATACAGTAGCTGGTTTATTTATCTTATTACACCGTATCAGTTTTCTCTATAAGAAGACTAAAGTGTATATGCCCGTTGTGATATAGCTTTACAAAAAGAATTTCTCGAAAAATATAAAAAACTTCGTAAAAATCTCAAAGAAAATAAAGAAAAATAATGAAGAAATATTCTTTATGGATGACGTTCATGCCACATGTAACATAATGACTGCCTATGCTTGGATTGAAAAGGAAAAGATAAAACTGTCAAACACAATACGTAAAAAGAAAGAATTAATATTAATGGAGTTTACAGTCAGATTTGCCAAGATATAGTGGTGAGTAGTCCTTAGAAGTTATATTCTGTTAAATATAGTTAATCTTATTAAACGCATAGAATAGGTATATTAATTGTATTTTATGATATTTAACTCCTGTATAAAATATATGTAATTTACCGTATTTTTCTATTGCACTTCCAGAAAAAACATCCGTTTTTATCATATTCATTATCATACTTTAGGGCTATATCTTCATACTTCCAATTTAGCATATCTTTACTAGCATGACCCCAATGAATAGTACCAAAGCAAGGAGCAAAAGGATTATACTGATAATATAGATTAAATATACCATTATAATAGCATAGCCTGTTAACCCATTTTTATTCTGGTGTGAAATTGTATTTTGGTCTTAGATTTGAATTAAAATTTTTCTTATCAAAAGTTTTATATTATAAGTTAATATACTGATTCCAGTTATTATAAATACTATAAAAATACCTAATTTTTTATTAATTAATTTCATATTTCATCCTATTTTTGTATTTTTATATTTTATTAATAATTTTTTAATAGAAAATTAATGCTTAATATTATATTAAAAAACATTTATATAATTATTAAAAATAATTATTTTTTATTTTGATAGGTTATATTTGAACTGAATGTAATATAAATAATAAAACTTCTAGAGAATCTTCTGTATTATTATTCTATATAATACAAAAGTAAATGTCGAGAAAAAGTATTTGATATTTAATAACAAGAATTATATTGAGTTTTATAAGTTTGTATAAAAAATAAAGGAGGCAGAATAATTATGCCCCCTTTTTATATTATGTATTAATTAAAATCTTAATCCCACTTCAGCACCTAAATCAAAAGAAGAGAATTTAGTATTGAATGAAGGGTTTGTAGTTTCTGCCAAAGGTATATCATAAGAGGCATATACACCAAGAACTATATTGAGAGGCAATATAAAATCGACAGAAGCCTTAACATAAGGTATGTATGGATTTTTAAAATTTTCTTTTATCTTTTTTAAATCATATCCTTGAGAAGTATATCCTCCGTCGCTTTCTCTAAAATAGCTGTTTCCTCCTAAAGGTATTTTTACTCCAGCACCTACTCCTATAGATACAAACCAAACATCTATTCTTGGCAATATACCTATCATTAAGCTGTCAAAAACAAGACCTCCTCTTGATTTTTCATCTATTGCTGATTTAAATGCAAATACATCTCTGTTATATCCTAAATCTAATCCTAAACCAAATGACAAATATTCAAAACCAAAATAATAAGCAGGCTGAACATGAACCCCAAATTCAAAACCAACATCAGATTTTAAACTTGATGAATCATTACCGCTAAAACTACTAAAACTTGCTCCAAGAGGAACAAGCAACCCTAAACTAAATCCTGTTTTTGCCATTAATCCACTGCTTATACTCATAATTAATATACTTGTTATTATTATTAATTTTTTCATTTTATTATCCTTTTTTGATTATTATCTATATAATAAACTACAGCTATAGAAAAAAATAAACTATATATAGTTTGCTTTTGTTTATTGATTCTATGTGCTGTAATGTAGCTTGTATTGCAAATTGTAAGAGAAATCTAACTTTTTTGCAAGTTCTTTTTTATATTTTTAAACTTTCGACCAAATTGTTATAATATACTAAAAATTCTTAAGTTTCTCAATTTTTTTATTGTTCTTTTTCACGCCGCAAAAGTTGCTGCCAAAGGCACGCTTTGCGAAAGTGCAAGTCCAAAAAACAATACTAAATAGTACTAATTATGTTTTATATGTAGAATAAATTATTAAATTTATCCTTAAATATAGTCTTTTTGCTTCTTTGTGCCACACCTGCCTACGGCACAGACAGCGTCACAAAAGAAATGGTGGGATAAAGCCCTGTAATATTTTAAAAAATTAATTTTTTGGCAAACTATAATTGTTTAGGTATATACAAAAAATATATAATTGAATTACTGCATTTTTATAAGTGTATAGATATTGTTATAAATAGCTTTGAAATAAGTTTAATATATTTTTATTTATGAGATGATTTTTTTAAATTATTAGTTAAATAAAAAAGGACATTCTCTATTAAAGAAAATATCCTAATAATTATTATAAATTAATTTTTTGTTTAATTATTTAGAAGTAGCAATAACATCTGTCCAAGTAGCATTGTTAGGAGTTATATCAAGCCAAAATGTTATCTTTTGAGCTGTTGTCTGAGCAGTATCATTAAGACCGCCATTTATAAAGCTATTTACATCAAATTCACCACTTGTTGGGGTCATTACAATTTCATATGAAACAACATCAGTTGTTGATGTAGGGAATGAATCTTGAGTTACTGTATATTTTATTTTTGAATTAGCTATGCCATTTAAAGCAGTCTGCATTTTTGTTGCAGCATCTTCAGATGAAGCAGTAGCATTATTTGCACCTGTTACTTGAATGTTTATGGTATTTTCGCTACCAGTAGCTGCATAAGTAATAGCAGGTATTGGCATTTGACCTGTTGTAGCTATATCCAAACCTTCTAATGAATTTGATATTTCATCTCTAAAATCATCAAAAGTTACTTTAGTTGTTGCTGTGCTGTCTGTTGTATTATTTTTACAGCTTACAGCTAATACTAAAACTAATAAAATGGATAAAAGAATTTTTTTATTCATAATTTCTCCTTTGGGTTATTATTTTACAATATTCTATGTCATACTAATAATATTGTCAAGTTTATATTTGCATAGATAACAACTACATATTTTTTAATGAATTTTTATTTGTATACTAAATACCCAGTTACAAAAATGATAAATCTATTTAAAATTATTAAAAAATAATTATTGTTAAAATAGCTTTGCTTTTATTGTTTAAAGTTATAAAAATATCTTATTACATTATTTGTTTTTTATAAAAAATTTAAACTTTCGACTAAATTTTTAAAACATACAAAGTTATATATTATATATAATCAATATTAATTTTTAAAATATAAGCAGAAAACTAAAAATAGTAAATAAATTTATATTTACTATTTGTCATATTGTTTTTTAGATTTTTTGTATTATACTGTTTAAATGAATTAATTTATTTAAAGGATTTATTATGAAAGGTAAAATTTATATATTATTATTATTATTATTTGTTATAAGCTGCAGTAACCCATCTACAGATCCAAATAACAATAATACTAATAATCCTACAACAGGAGATAAATATGTTGCTTCAGGTATACCATCTAGCTACGATGGAACTGCTTGGAAACTTTATAGTGCAGATGGTAATACTTATGATGTTACAATTAAAGATGGCGGAATATCAGGTTTGAAATATGATAATAATTCTGCTGCTGTTTCATTTGACAAATCTCAGATATACAAATCTGCTACCTATAAAAATATATTATTAGTTTATGCTGATTCTTATAAGGGATATATAGAGATATATGATGCATCAGATGCTGCATACTTATATATAACAGATGGAACTAAAGTGATAAACGGCTTTATTGATAATAGAACTATTCAGGAAAGAGGAGTTTCTAGTCAATGTGAGGGTACTTGGGAATATGTAGAAAAAGCAGTAATATCTGATGCATCTAGAACACATAAGCTAGTAATTGATAAAACATTAATATCATACTCTCTTATTTATGATACGCAAGGTGAAAATGTAAATGCAAGACTAAGTATACCTGTTTCTTGGTTTAAAGTTGATGGACAGGAGCATCAGCTATATATACAGATTTTGTAGTTTATTCAGATGGACTTGTAATTGACAGTGAAGGAAAATTAACATTTAATTATACTCCTATTCAATACTACTATTATCCTATGGTAGAAAATGGAAAAGTTGTAGGCGAGACTTCTTCATATATTGATGTAAATACATTAAATCAATATACTTATACAAAATCTGGTCAATAAGTTTGTGAAAAAATAATAGACTTGTTTCAAAAGTACTTGACAAACAATTTTTACGAGTTTGTTATTTTATGCTAAATTAAATAATATTAATCATGGTTTAATTAAATGTTTTACATGATGCAGTTCTTTTGGCTCTTTTATACCAATAAAAGAACTGGGGGTTTGGGGCAAAGCCCCAACTATAATTAAAAAAATATTAAATTAAAAAAGTATAAATATTAAGAAATTGAGTTTTGAAACAAGTCTATATAGTAAAAAATAAAAATAGGGGATTTCTAATAAAATCCCCTATTTTATTAATATAAATGTTTAGTTTTAGTCAATCAAAAAAATAATTATTATATTTATTAAATTTATTAATTCTAATATTCAATAATAAAGCAGGATTTAAACTTTCGACTAAATTGTTAAAACATACAAAAGTTGTAAAATAAGATTGCAATAAATAATAAATAGTATATGTTTTATAAAGGCATTAAAATCTAATAATTAGACAAAAAATCTAATAAGGACTAAAAAAATATGCAAGAAAAAATCAATGAACTTAGAAAAAGAAAAGAGAAAATAGAAAAGGCTGGCGGAGAAGACAAAATAGAGGAACGCCATAAAAAAGGAAAATTAACTGCAAGAGAACGTATTTTACAGTTATTAGATGAAAATACTTTCTGTGAGATTGATGCTTTTATAGAGCATAGATGCAGTGATTTTGGTATGGAAAAAAACAAAGTAGCTGGGGAAGGAGTAGTTACAGGATACGGTAAAATTAATGGAAGACAAGTATGTATATATGCTCAGGACTTTACTGTAATAGGCGGTTCATTAGGACAAATGCATGCTGCCAAAATTTGTAAAGTACAGGATATGGCAATAAAGCTGGGATGTCCTTGCATAGGTATTAATGATTCTGGCGGAGCTAGAATACAGGAAGGTATTGACTCATTAAGAGGATACGGCGATATTTTCTACAGAAACGTTCAGGCTTCTGGGGTTATACCGCAGATATGTGTTATAATGGGACCTTGTGCGGGAGGAGCTGTTTATTCGCCTGCTTTGATGGACTTTATATTTATGACTGATAAAAGTTCAAACATGTTTATTACTGGTCCTCAGGTAGTAAAAGCTGTAACTGGAGAACAGGTTACTTCTGAAGAGCTTGGTGGAGCTTATGTTCACAGTAAAACCTCTGGTGTTGCTTCTTTGATGTTTCCAGATGAGGTTTCTACTTTGGAGGGAGTAAAAACACTACTTTCTTATATACCTCAAAATAACTTGGAAGATGTGCCTTTAGAAAATACAGGTGATGACCCTAATAGAAACGATGAAGAATTGTCTAATATACTTCCAGACAGTCCTAATAAACCATATGATATAAAAGAAGTTATAAAAAGAGTGGTTGATAATGGAGAGTTCTTTGAGCTTCAGCCTTTATTTGCTACTAATATAGTGATATGTTTTGCACGTCTTGATGGAAAGTCAGTTGGTATAATAGCTAATCAGCCTAATTCTATGGCAGGCGTACTCGATATTAATGCAGCAGATAAAGCAGCGAGATTTATACGTTTCTGCGATAGTTTTAATATTCCTTTGATTACATTAGTTGATACTGCGGGATATTTACCGGGCGTAGGTCAGGAGCATAATGGAGTTATAAGACATGGTGCTAAACTTTTATATGCTTATTCAGAGGCTACTGCTCCTAAAATTACTCTTATCATAAGAAAATCATACGGCGGAGCTTATATTGCTATGTGTTCTAAACATTTGGGTGCTGATATGGTTTATGCTTGGCCTTCTGCTGAGATTGCTGTTATGGGGCCAGACGGAGCTGCTAATATAATATTTAAAAAAGAAATAGATAAAGCTGATGACCCTAAAAAAGTAAGAGCTGAAAAAATAGAAGAGTATAAAAAAGAGTTTGCTAATCCTTATAGAGCTGCGGTAAGAGGTTATGTTGATGATGTAATTGAGCCTGAATACACTAGAAGCTATCTTATTAATGCTTTGCATCTTTTAAAAAGCAAAAGAGAAACAAGACTTCCTAGAAAACATGGTAATATACCTCTATAAAATTTAATTTTAAATTAAAAAGGAGAATTAAATGGAACATAATGCCGCTATTACAATATTTGGTATACTATCTGTTTTTATAGTCGCTTTAGTTTTTTATATATTATCCCTAGTTTTGGGTATTATATTCAAAAGCAGAAATATTAAAAAAGAAGAGGAAATAAGCAAGGTTGTAGAAGAGAGTAAAACTAAAGAAGAAGACTTACTTGATGATACCGAGCTTGTCGCTGTTATTACTGCAGCAATTTCATCTTATACAGGTATGTCTAATAATAAATTTATAATTACTTCTATAGAGGAATCTAAAACTCCTATATGGGGTATGGCTGACAGAGTAAATATAAAATAATTATTTTTTATCTGTAAACTACAATTTTTAATAAAGTTTTAAATAAGTAAATTAACTTTTATCATAAAATAAATATTAATAAATATTTTGGAGAAGATATCATTATGACTAAACAATATAAAATCACTGTTAATGGAAAAACTTATGATGTATCAGTAGAAGAAGTAAAACAAGAGAAAGTAAGAGTTTCTGCCCCTCTTGTTCAGCAAGCACAAACCCAAGCACCTAAACCAGCAGCTCCAAAACCTGCTGTTCAGGCTGCTTCTCCTTCTGCTACTATAGATGAAAATGCTGTATCAGTAAAAGCAACTATGCCGGGTACTATAGTATCATTCAGTGTTGCTGTTGGAGATAAAGTTACTGAAGGTCAGGTTGTGGCTATATTAGAGGCTATGAAAATGGAAAATGAACTTACTGCTCCTGCTTCTGGAGAGGTAAAATCTATACATGTTGAAAAAGGTTCATCTGTAGTTGAAGGTCAAGTTATATTGCAGATTAAGTAATATTGAAGGGGTAGATATGAATAATGCTTTAGGTTTGGATTTTAACAATTTACTTACTGGTTTTTATCCGCCGACTGTAGCCCAAATTATAATGATACTTTTAGGAGCTTATCTTATATATATGTCAATATATTATAAGAGAAAACCTTTGCTTCTTCTTCCTATGGGGGTTGCAATACTCGCTTCTAACATGCCTCTTCCTAAACTTACAGAAGATGTTGTAAGCGGATTTTTAGGGCTTCTTCATCAGGGAGCTGACAGCGGTATTTATCCAGTATTGGTATTTTTTGCGGTAGGTACTATGATAGATTTAGGTCTTGTACTTGCTGACCCTAAAAATTTTTTTATTGGAGCTAGTTCTCAGATAGGTATACTTGTAGTATTTTATATTATGAGTTCTTTGAATATATCAGAAGGTTTATCGGCTGCGACTGCTATTATTGGTGCTGCTGACGGAGCTTTAGCTATGTATATGTCTTCGCTTATTACAGAGCCTAAATATTTTGCTGCTATTGTTATGGCTGCTTATCTTTATATGGAGCTTCTTCCAGTACTTCAGTCTGGGCTTACAAAAGTTTTAACTACTTCAAAAGAAAGAAAAATTCCTATGAATTATTTAAGACAGGTTTCAAGAGGTGAGAAAATTATATTTGCTGTTATTGCTATGGGGCTTTGCGGTATATTTTTAGCTAATTCTTTTCCTCTTATAGCTGCTCTTTTATTTGGAAGCATTTTAAGAGAATCTGACATTATTAAAAATTTTTCTGTTACTTTACAGAAATCTTTAACTGGTATACTTACTATGCTTATAGGAATGGCAATAGGATCTTCTGCAACAGCTGATTATTTTATGACATTAGATACTGTTTTAATATTTGTATTTGGAATAGTGTCATTAGTATTAAGTACAGCGATCGGTATACTTGCAGCAAAACTTATTAATGTATTATCAGGCGGAAAAGTTAATCCTATAATAGGTTCTGCAGGTTTGAGTGCTTTTCCAGTTCCTGCTTGGGGAGCACATGTTTACGGTCAGGAGAATAGCTCTTCCAACTGTCTGCTTCTTCATGCTATGGCTGTTAATATATCTGGTATTATATCAGGTGCTGTTGTTATGGGTATACTTCTTACATTTTTTCATTGATATATAATAATATTTTTGAATAAATTAATTGTTTTTTGCTCTGCTGTTTTTTACAAAAATAGCAGAGTTTTTTATTTATTAGACTTGTTTCAAAACTATTTTTATTCAACTTTTTCCAGCCGCACACCATACTTAAACAGTACTTACTTCGGTCGCAGGAGGACTTTGTCAAAAGAACCTTATATCCTCGACAAGCTCGGATACGCTTCGCAAAAGTGAAGTATTGAAATTATTATTAAATCGCACTAATTATGTTTTATATAAGAATAAATTGTTAAATTTAGTATAATATATATAGCCTTTCACAACTGCGGGCTGTGCCTGCTTCTCACCTGCCTACGGCACGACTGTGTGCTTCGCAGGGCTAGTCCCAAAATAGTTTTTAAATAAGTCTAATTAGATTTATTAGTTTTAACACACGCAGAATAAAATTAACAATATAGATTTATTTGTAATTAAAATTTTATCATATTGTTAATTTTGTTTACCGTGCGTTAAATAATTTTTCAATCTAATCAACACTTGGGAATATACTGAAATTTATAATTATGAGTTTTAAAGTGATAAACGAGCAGCTGATAACTGACGAAGGAAGTTCTCAGCTATTTCTTAGCTAGTTTATCACTAGCAACAATAATAAATTAAATGTATTTGCTTGCTTCTTTTATACTTAGATTAGCCATGTTTTCTTTATGCCTTTCTATAAAGTCTCTTACCCAGTTGGGATTGGTTTTGCTGTAATCTCTTAATGCCCATCCTATTGCTTTGTTTATAAAAAACTCTTTATTGTTTAAATTGTTTATTATAATTTTCTCTAATAATTCTGTATTTGTTTTTTCTTTTCTTGAAAGCTGATGATCTATAGATATTCTTCTAAGCCAAATATTATCAGATAAAGACCATTCTAAAAGTATACTATTAACTGTTTCATCTCTTAAAACAATATCACCTATAATTCTGTCCAAAAAATCTATAGTATCCCACCATGATTTTGTGAGTGCATATTCTTTCAATTTTTCTATATGTTTTTTATTTAAATATTTCTTTTTTAATATAATATAATCTATTGCGGCATACTGAAATTCTCTATATTTATTTTTATAACATTTGTCTGTAAAGTTAAAATCGATATATTCTTTTTCATCTTTTGGAATTGTTTTAAATATTTGCTTTTCTGCCAATTTTCTCTCTTTTGAATGAATACCCAAAAACTCAAAATTATTTTTCATATATTTAGACATTGAAGCAGCTTCTTTATCATTTTTTTAGAATATCAAATTCTTTTGAGAGATTATCATATAAATTATTCATTTAATAAAACCTTAAAATTACTTATTAAAAATATATTTATAAACATGCTCTGATAAAGGTATTCCTTCTTTTAAATAATTCCTTGAACAAGCCTCTTTTCTCTCCCCAGGTATTGATATAGTTTCACCTTCTTTTAAGGCTGGCTCTTTTTTTATATCATCAATGAATGACTGAACAGTATTTAAATAAGTATCTAAATCATTATAAATAGCAGGGTCAATAACAAGTATAAAAGTAGAAAGGTTTCTTTTTTTATCCATATCTCCATACATCTTTACTAAATTATTGCAGTAAGCCTGACCTATTAATAACCCTGTAAAAGCTTCAACCATAGTCATTATCAAATATCCCTTAACTCCTCCGAAAGGCACAACATACTTTATTTCATTAGGGTCGGAACTAGGATTACCATTTTTATCAACTCCCCAATGCATAGGTACTGTTTCATTATTCTCTCTTGCTGTAAATATGCGTCCTAGTGATACCTCGCTTGTAGCCATATCACCTAATATAAAATCTTTTTTGGCAGGAAATCCGTAGCTTATTGGATTAGTTCCAAAGAATGACCTTTTTCCTCCGAAAGGTATAACACAAGGATCAGTATTAACCATTATAAGAGAGACCTTGTTTTGATCTATTGCCATTTTATTATAGTATCCTAAAGCTCCTGCATGGCTATTATTTTTTATTCCTATTAAAGCTATTCCTTGTTTTTCAACAGTTTCTAAAGCCCATTCCATAGCATACTGACTTGCCACATGCCCGAATCCTCCGTCAGCATCCATCAATGCAAAGGATGGTCTTTTTGTCTCTATATTAAATTCAGATTGTAAATTTATTCCGCCTTGTTTTATTCTATTTATATAATGTTCTACTCTTAATACCCCATGAGAATGTATGCCTCTAATATCAGCATAAATAAGTACATCTGTTACAATGCCTGCCTGCTCGTTTGATACTCCTGCTGATTTAAACTTATTAAATACAGCATCCATCAATTTTTCTGCTTTGACTTTTATCATAATTGCAAAACCTTTATTATATTTTTTAACAAATATAATAAAGTTTACATAATTATAATATAATGTCAATAACTATTATTTCGTTTTTTATAATAGATTATTAATTTTTTGTATATACTGAAAATTTTTAAGTTTATCAAAATTTTAGTTTATAGTATAATTAAAATATGTGTTTTCATTTAACGGACGAAGAAATAAAATTATTGAAATATTTTCATAAAAAAGTTAAAGATAGAAGAATAGCTGACAGAGTAAAGTGTGTTATTGCTTTGGTTCAGGATTTTGGTTTTGATGATATAACAAATATTCTATTAATTAATGAGAGAACTGCTAGAAGATATCTTGATATATACAGAAAAGAAGGTATAGAAAAATATAGAATTGTTAAAATAAGAGTTAAGAAATAATTGTTATAGTTATGCTAAAAAAATTAAAAAATATATCTAAAAAATTTTTAAAATAAAATATGCAGTAGCTGGTTTATTTATCTTATTACACCGTATCAGTTTTCTTTATAAAAAGACTAAAGTAATACATGCCCGTTGTTATATAGCTTTACAAAAAGAATTTCTCGAAAAATATCAAAAACTTCATGAAAATATCAAAGAAAATAAAGAAAAATAATGAAGAAATATTCTTTATGGATGACGTTCATGCTACATATAACACAATGACTGCCTATGCTTGGATTGAAAAGTAAAAGATAAAGCTGTCAAATCCAATACAGAAATAGAAAGAATTGATATTAAATGGGATTACAGTCCGATTAGTAAATAATAGCAGTGAGCAGTTCTCAGAAGTTAGATGCTGTTAGTATAGTTAATTTTATTAACTTCCTAGAAATAAAATATAAAGAAAAATCTATTTAATTTGTTATAATGCTCGTTATTATAAAAGTAAATTGCTTATAAAATATTTACTATACTGAAAAGTAGAAATTCTTTATCTGCCTTCATATTCTCAAAACTTAAATTTAATAGAACGGCTTTAGAGATTAATGAAGAAGAAAATTTTATACAACCGATACCGTAAAGGCTATCAAAGTTTCTCTACTCGGATTTTAAACTTTTTAGGAATAAAAGTAGTAAATGGAAACTAGAACTATCAATAGCATTGTCAGAAAATTTTCATCTGTTTGAAAATTGATAAATCATAGTTGTTTAGGTATATACAAAATTGGATATGGTTAATTTTTATTGATAAATAAAAAGGTCTATGATGGTTTTATCAGAGACCTTTTATTAAAGTTAAAAATCAGCAAAAATATATAATAAAATGTTACTTATTTTTTATTAAAGGATATCCCATTTTTTCTCTTGATTCTATATAGGCAGCAGAAACCTTTTTCATAAGCTCTCTTACCCTTGCAATGTATCCAGCACGCTCAGTAACACTTATAGCATTCCTAGCATCAAGCATATTAAATACATGTGAACTTTTCATAACCATATCATAAGCAGGAAGTACGCAGCCTTGAGCTAAACATCTATCACATTCTTCTTCATATTCTTTAAAATGCCTGAAATACATATCTGTATCAGCTACTTCAAAGTTATATTTAGAAAACTCTCTTTCACTCTGCAAGTGTACATCACCATATTTTATTCCATGTCCCCATTCTAAATCATATACATTATCAACATTTTGAAGATACATACATATTCTTTCAAGTCCGTAAGTTATTTCTCCAGCTATAGGCTTTAAATTTACACCTCCAACAGCTTGGAAATATGTAAACTGAGTAATTTCCATACCGTCAAGCCAAACTTCCCATCCAAGTCCCCAAGCTCCAAGGGTAGGCGACTCCCAGTCATCATGAACAAAACGTATATCATGATCTTTAAAACTTATTCCTAATGCCTCCAAACTCTGTATATATAAATCCTGAATGTTTTCAGGAGATGGTTTCATTATAACTTGATATTGATAATAATGCTGAAGTCTGTTTGGGTTTTCACCATATCTTCCATCTGTTGGTCTTCTTGAAGGTTCTACATATGCCACATTAAAAGGTTCAGGTCCTAACACTCTTAATGCAGTTGCTGGGTTGAAAGTACCTGCACCTACTTCTAAGTCATAACCTTGCTGTATTATACAATTATTCTCGCTCCAGAATTTGTTTAAATTCATAATTAAATCTGTGAAAGTCATAATAAATCTCTCCCATTTTTTATCTATTAAATAATAATAGAAGTAATTATATAACAGTATTAATTAAAATGCTATAACTTTATTAAAATATTTTATATATACCTAAACAAATATAATTTGTCAGAAAATAAATTTTTAAATTTTAGTATTTGTGTGGACTAGTCCTACGAAACACACAGTCGTACCACGCTCTGGGTGCAGACGAAGTCCACCTGTGGTGTCGGCAGCGAAAGACCACATTTTATGATAAATTTAGCAATTTATACCACATATAAAATATAATTAGTACGACTTAATAATAATTTCAATACTTGCACTTTAGCCGCAGGCATACAGCGTATGGTTCTTTTGGGAAGCCAGCAGAGCTAAGGCTGGAAAAATAATAAAAAAGTGCAAATGGAAAATAATACTAAATTGTACTAATTATGTTTTACATTTGAAATAAATTATTGAATTTAGTATAAAATATAGAATTTTGAGATTATAGACTGTACCTGCTTCTTGTCTGCCGAAGACACACAGAGTAAGGCGTACTTCGTGTGACACACGGACAAGCATCATAAAAGAACTGTGGTCTGTGTACCAGTAAAGTCAAAGACCTCAAATATCCAAATCTTAAAAATTAATTTTAGCAAATCATATTTGTTTAAGTATAATTTAATTAATTTCTAATATCGGATAATAAAAAATGAATTTATTGACAAATTCTAATGATAAACATGACTTTTTAAAAACAGCATTGAAGTATAGTATAAAAGAAATGATGATATATTTATAGCAACTGCATTTTTTAATGATACAGAAATAATAAATAATGCCATATAAAAAATTGTAATATAAAAACTTATTGTAAGATTATTATTAGAAACCTCCATATAAAGATTAAAAGAATTATATAATAAAAAAATGTTCATATTAGATTTTTTACATCCGAAAGTTTTCATCCAAAACTGTATATATATTCGGCAATTCTGTAGCATTTATAGGTTCATCAAATTTAACTAAAAGCGGTATATTATCTAATAAAGAAATAAATGTTTAAATAGATTCTAATAATATAATTTTTGATGATTTAATAAATTGTTTTTATGATTATTGGGAAGTGCTGAAGTAGTAAATGATAATATAATAGAAAAATATTCAAAAATAGAAGAAGAATGTTATAATGTGGATATACAAATAAAAAAACTTTAGACAAAAATTAAAAGAAGAAATAGGCGATTTTAAATTTGATAATATTATAACTATTAATAATACTAAAAAAACAAAAAACTATCATATATTTCAGATTTTAAAAGAAAATATCAAATATTTTTGGACTGTTATAAAAGATTAAGCAAAATGTATAAATCATCTCTTATAAAACTTAAAATTAATAGAAAGTACAATAATTTACCATTAAAAATAGAAATAGATCAGTTTTTAAACTGGATAAAAGAAATAAAAATAATAGAAGAAAAAACTTATACAAAAATTAATGATGATAATATAGAACTAAAGTTACAATATCTTATTAAAGAAGATTATTATAATTATAACATTGAATATAAATATATTACAAATTATAACAGATGTAGAGATACTTTAAAAGAAAATAATATAAATACAGTATCTTATGATAAATTATATAAAGCTTTATTATTTATTAATGCTTTTAACGATAGAAGACGCTTTTTTTCAAATAATTCTATGAAAGAAGAATTTTTGAATACAAATAATGGTTTAGAAAATATAAAAAGAATAATTTATTATATAATGATAAACCGTATGAAATAAAAATGGCTAACTGCATATATAATAAAGATTTAAAATTAAAAGTTTTTGCTCAAAGCTGTGTCAAAGAGTTATTTGGAGTTATGAGTAACGATGAAAATATTCCTTTATGTAATGATAGAATATTTAAATCTATGGAATATCTAGGATTTGGTAATTTGAAATAATTTTTTATGACAAATAAATAAGGCTTGCTAATATAGCATTAACAAGCCCTGAATGTTTAAAACTTTTTATATTTTATTTTTATTAAGGTCAATTATTTAGCATTAGCAAACAAGTCTTTTATATCTGTTTTCTCCCAAGTGAACTCTGGAAGCTCTCTACCGAAGTGCCCATAAGCAGTAGTTTTTTCGTAAATAGGTCTTCTTAAATCTAATTTTTTGATTATACCAGCTGGGGTTAAATCAAGTTCTTTAGAAACTATATTAGCCAATACTTCATCATGTACTTTTGCTGTACCGAAAGTATTAACATATACAGATAAAGGCTCTGGAACTCCTATAGCATAAGCAAATTGTACTAATGCTCTGTCAGCTATACCAGAAGCTACTATATTTTTAGCTACATATCTAGCCATATAGCATGCACTTCTATCTACTTTTGTAGGGTCTTTACCAGAGAAAGCACCGCCGCCATGTGCACCATGTCCACCGTAGCTGTCTACAATAATTTTTCTACCTGTTAATCCGCAATCTCCCATAGGACCGCCTACTACAAATAAACCTGTTGGGTTGATGTAGTATTTGGTGTTTTCATCTAGCATATTAGCTGGACATATTTCATTTATAACATGTTTTTTTATGTCTGCTTCTATTTGTTTATGCTCAACACCTGCTGCATGCTGAGTAGAAATAACAACAGCTTCTATTCTTGCAGCTTTACCGTCTTTATATTCAACAGTAACCTGACTTTTACCATCTGGTCTTAAATAGTCAACTATTTTTTCTTTTCTAACTTTAGCCAAACGTTCAGCCAATCTATGAGCTAAATGTATAGTTAAAGGCATAAATGTTTCAGTTTCATTTATAGCATAACCGAACATTATACCTTGGTCACCTGCACCTTCAGAAACATTTGATGATTCAGAATTAAACAATCCTTTACCAGCACTAACACCCATATCTATATCTGGAGACTGCTCAGCAATAGCCTCCATTACAGCACAAGTATCAGCGTCAAAACCCATTTCGCTGCTTGTGTATCCTATTCGCCTTACGGTATCTCTAGCGATTTTTTGATAATCCAATCTAGCTTTTGTAGTGATTTCTCCAGCGATTAAAATCATTCCAGTTTTTGCCAAAGTTTCACAAGCTACTCTAGAATTAGGATCTTGTTTTAAACATTCGTCTAAGACTGCATCGCTTACAGCATCGCAGATCTTATCAGGATGGCCTTCTGTTACCGATTCAGAAGAGAAATAATAATTTTTT
Source organism: Brachyspira sp. G79 (assembly GCF_002379365.1). GTDB lineage: Bacteria > Spirochaetota > Brachyspiria > Brachyspirales > Brachyspiraceae > Brachyspira. Next base: position 1,643,067 of record NZ_JQIU01000008.1, read on the forward strand.
ATCTCTGCCATAGTTTTACCTCTTTTTTAAAATAATCAATCTATTGTATATTGCTTAATATAAAAGTCAAGGAAATATTTGATAATTATTACAATTTAGTATAAATAACTATTAATTTATCTAAAAATTATTATTGTATATAGTATTAATTAATATTATAATACATATCAAACTATGGTATTATCAAAAATCTAGTAGTAGAGAGTATAACACTAATGCACAAGAAAATAAGAGCTAATACAATAAACGGTTTATAAAGCTCATCATACTGAATAAGATCATCGTCAAGTATAGGCTTTTTTTCTATTCTATCTATTGTATTATAAACATTATCCAGAGCAGAAGCATTTTGTGCATTAAAATATTTACCGCCTGTAGTTGAAGCTATATCAATTAAAGCCTCTTCATTAAGACTAAAATCCGCCCTTATTCTTCTTTTTCCATAATTAGGATCATCATAAGTTACCCAAGCATGACTTCCATTAGCATCGCCTATACCTATTGTATATATTTTTATATTAAAGTTTGAAGCTATTTCTGAAGCTAACTTTGGATCTATTTCTCCTGAATTATTTTCTCCGTCTGTAAGTAGTATAATAATCTTTTCATTATCACCTTTTACACTTCTAAGCATATCAACAGCAGTAGCTATTCCAAGTCCTATTGAAGTAGAACCTTCTTCATCTATTTTAATATTTTTAATCTCTTCTTCAAGCAAAGTATAATCAAATGTAGAAGGCGAAAGAACAGAAGCACGCAATGCAAAAGCTACTAAACTAATTTTATCAAAGTTTCTTTTTTTTATAAAATCTATCATAGTTTTTTTAGAAGCTTCAAGTCTTGTAGGCATCATATCCTCAGCCATCATAGAAGGCGAAACATCTACAACAAGTGAAATATAAATACCATCACCGTTAATATCTGATAAATGAGCTACTTTAGCAGGACGTGCAAGACCTATAATAGAAAAAAGAAGGGCTAAAATAATAAGAGCAAATGGTATATCTTTAACATAGTATCTTGATTTTAATACTTTTGACATACTTACCCTTGGGTGTTTAACTGAATATGAATGATTCTTCCTAGTTTGTATATATAAAAATATTATAATTGGTAATATAAAAAGTAAGAATAAAAATTTAGGCGATACAAAAGTCATTTAAACATTTTCCTAATCATAATTTTATTATTTTGAAAACTATTATACTAAAATACAAATAAAAGTAAAGTTAACAATTTTTTATTTATATACAATGTGTAAATAAAACTTTATAATTATACATATGTAAAAAATTATAATATTAATAAAAGTTAGACTATCTTTTATAGACAGACTTCATTTTTTAGTAACATTAATTAATCACCATTTTCTATTAATAACTTCATTATAATTTGGTATAGAATCTATAGCACCTTTTCTAGTAACAGTAATATTTGATACCTTCACCGCAAAAATGATAGCCTCTTCCATAGTTTTATCATCAGCAAGCATTCTTACAACTCCTCCCAAAAAACTATCTCCTGCCGCAGTGGTATCAGCAGCATGAACATTATATGCATCAAAATGCTTTCTTTTTTCTTTAGTTATTAAATCGCATCCTTCAGCCCCTAAAGTTAATATAATATTTTTAACTCCACATTCAAGTATATAATCTACACCTCCTATAATACCTATTTCAGTTTCATTCGGTATTAATATATCAATACAGCTTAAAAACTCTTTATCAAGTTTAACTGCAGGAGATGGATTTAAAACAACTGTTTTACCTAGCTTTTTAGCCATGCATGCTGCATATTTTGCTATATCTAAAGGTATCTCAAGCTGCATAACTATTATATCATACATAGATATAAGTTCTTCTTTAATATCATCTTTCATTATTAAAGCATTAGCTCCCTGTACTACAATTATATTATTTGCTCCGCTTTTGGTAACCGTGATCAAAGCTATTCCAGTAGAAACGTTATCTTTAACTATCAAATTATCTATATTAACATTATTTGAAGATAAAGCATCTGATAAATCCTTTCCAAAATTGTCATTTCCAACTACACCAAGTATGCTTACATTTCCGCCTAATTTTCCTATAGCACATGCCTGATTAGCACCTTTTCCTCCATTATTTGTAGTAAAACTATTACCAAGTATAGTTTCTCCCGCTTCAGGAAAACGCTCTGTATTAACAACCAAATCTTTATTTATACTTCCTATCACCAAAATACTTTTACTCACATTTTACCCCTTAATTTTATATAAAATTCATATAATAATTATTATACAATGTTATTTAAAAACTTAAAAATTATAAAATATAACAATCATTTTGTAATTGATTTATTATTTTATAATTTTTATATAAATTCTTATAATATAATTTACTCATAATTAACAAATACTTTATATAAAAAAAATTATAAAAGTTCTATTATAGTCAATATATATTTTTATTAAAAACATATATTGACTATTTATATATTAAATTTAGAATTATATATTATCAGTAATTTTTTTAAATGGTTTATTTATATGATTAAAAAAATATTTTTCATTTCTGTAACAGTAATACAAGTTTTATTTGTAATATCAGCATTGGCATTACAATTCTTATCAAAAAAGAAAATGGGCATTATGAGACATTTTGTATATTATAACAAAAAACTTGAAACTATTCACAACATGCCTTTCTTAATAAATACGGTATCTTTTATAGTATTAATCATAATTATACTTGCCGCAATTGTATTTTTTTATTTTTTAAAATCAAAAATACAGAACAATAAATATATGATGTTTTTAAATATTTCTCTGTTTGTTTTGGGAATACTTTTTATCATTTTTTTAAGAATATTTTCAGGAGAAAGTTTATTAGCATATTATTATATGACTTTAATATTCTTTATAGTTTATATAGTGGAGCTTATAAAAACTTCTTTGTATTATTTATTTATAAAAAAATCAAAAAAAATATTAAAAAATAAAAAAGCGGGCATATAAAAATAATGTCCGCTTTAATTAGAATCTATGCTTAAAAATAAATTAATTATTAGTATTTTCTCTAGGGTCTCCTAATTGAACAGGAAGTTCTGGATTCATCTGCCATACATACCAGCCGCCGTCAAATAAAGTTACATTAGTCCATCCTTCCTGATAAGCTATTAAAAATGGTATAGCAGCTCTCCAGCCAGTACCGCAGTAGAATGATATCTCATTATCTTTAGTTACGCCCCATTCATTCCATATTTTTTGAGCTTCATCTATACTTATAATTTTACCATTATCATCAACATAATCAAATTCATCTCTTCCCCAAACAGCTCCTTTAGGCTCACCCACTCTTTCTATATAGCTGTATCCGCTCACCTTTCCAGTAAACTCGTCCCAGCTTCTTATACTTACAAGTTTGAAATTAGGGTCTTTCTGTTTTTCTATTATCTGTTCTGGAAGTGATATAATATATTCTGGGTTAGCTGGAACTGCAACTCCTACGTCATCTATAGGTTTAGCTATTTCAGTGCTGCTTGAAGTAGCATAACCCATATCAGTCCATGCTTTTAAATTGCCGTCTAATACATGCACTTCATCAACACCAGCCCAAAGAAGAGTAGTAGCAACTCTTGCTGCAGGAGAAGGCTCTCCATATACTATAACAGCAGTATCTTTTGATATACCAAAATCTTTCATCACCTGTTCTATTTCTTTAGGCGTTCTTACATTCCAATACTCAGGCTCTTCTATCAAATCAGTATTAATATGCAAAGCACCTGGTATATGAGCTTTTTTATAGTCAGCACTTGCATCTCCCCAAGAAGCCTCTAAAATAACATAATTAGATGACTGAGGCTGATTTCCGTCTATAACGCTTTTTAGCCAATCAGCATTTACATATACTCTTGTCTTTTCAACAGGGGCAGCATTTACTGATGACTGATTAGTATTGGAATTAGTTTCCGTTTTAGAACATGAAGCTAATAGAGACAGTATTAGAATTAAAAAAATAAAAACTTTTTCATACTTTTTTCTCCCGAAATAAATTTATAAATTTGTATGCGGGATATTATATTATAATTATGATATTCGTCAATAATTATAGAAGAATATTTACAAGAATGTTCATAAGTAATTTTATTTAATAATTTTAAATATTTCACATATTATTAACAGCATCATTTAAAGCAAAATCATTAGCACTGTCTCTATCTTTTTGATCATAATCTTTAAGAGGTATTTTATTTCTTATAGCAGCATATATTGTTGGTACTATTATTAAAGTAAATAATGTAGAAACGCTAAGCCCGCCAAGAAGTGCTGTAGCAAGAGGCTTATACATTTCATTACCGCTTCCAATTCCTAAAGCCATAGGAAGTATACCAAGTATAGTAGTTAAAGTAGTCATAAGTACTGGTCTTAACCTTCTCTGCCCAGCAATCAAAGCTGCTTCATCACCTTTAATATGCTTTTCATGCATAAGTTGATTCATATAATCAATTAAAACTATCCCATTATTAACAACTATTCCTATGAGTACTATACAGCCTATAGCACTGTATGCACTCAAAGTGGTATTTGTTATTATAAGGGCAGCAAGTGATCCTGCAAAACCGAAAGGAATTGCAAATGCTATTACAAAAGGAGCTATCAAAGATTCAAACTGACTAGCCATTATTGCATATACTAATACCAATGCCAATATTAAAGTCTGAAGAAGCTGAGAAAATGCCTCATTCATATCTTCAAAATCTCCTCCGTAATTTATAGATATACCGCTTGGTACAAATACATCTTGTTTTATTACTTGTTTTACTTCATCTATTATTTCATTCAAAGGTCTTCCATAAGTATTTGCTATTACAACTGTAAATCTTTTTCTGTCTTTTCTCTCTATTCTATTTGGTCCGTAACTTTTTACTATATCAGCTATTGAAGATAAAGGTATTAATACTCCTTTAACTGGTATGCTTATCTTTTCTACATCTTCTATAGTAACTCTATCAATATTTTCAAGCTGAACATTAACATCTATATCAGTATAATCAGAATTCTCTGGAGTAATTGTAGTTGCAGTTCTTCCTGCAAAACTCGTATTTATTATTCTTGCCACATCATTAACTTTAAGCCCCATTTTAGCAGCAATATCTCTATTAACATAAACTTGAAGCTCTCTGTTTGATTCATCAATATCAACCATAGCACCTCTTACACCTTCTATATTGGATATTGCACTAACTATTCTGTCTCCAAGCTCTTTAGCCTGAACTGTATCATATCCAAGCATCTCTATTCTTATAGCCTCTCCCCCTGAAGAACTAGACATTGATCCTAATAATCTTACATTTATTTTGGCTGGATATAACTGCAGTTTTTCTCTTGTTCTCTCAGCATATTCATTGATATCACCAATTCTTCCAGCATTCTTTGCTTTTAATTGTATTCTTATATTAGCACTGTTTGCTTCGCTTCCTTTTCTTATTCTTGACTGAATTCTAGTTAAATCATCTTTAATAATTTCTCTTATATCATTTTCCATTAATGCAACGAAAGACTCAGTCTGCTCATATTTAGTACCTATAGGCATAGTTACCTGAACCATAAACTGACCTTCATCTGTTCTTGGAAAGCCTTCCTTACCTATAAATTTTAAACCAAATATTATAACACAAAATACTAATATCATAGAAGGAAGAAGTACTACTAATTTCCTTTTAATAGAAAAAGAAAGTATTTTGTTATAAATATTGTTTATATTGCTGTGTATATATTTATTGGTTAGAGTTTCTAATTTGCCTAATAATTTTAGTCTCTTATTTGTAACAAGCCTAGCCCCGAACATAGGAACTATCAAAAGAGCAACTAATAAAGAAGCTATCATCGATATTGTAACTGTTATACATAAATCTCTAAACATTTGGCTAACCATACCTTCAAGATAGAGAAAAGGAAGAAATACAGCAATAGTTGTAAAAGTGGAAGCTGAAATTGCAAGCGATACTTTTGAAGTACCATTTATAGCAGAAGAGTATTTTCCAAATCCGTTATTTCTGTAATAAAATATATTCTCAAGTACAACAATAGAATTATCTACCATCATACCTATTCCAAGAACAAGACCAGAAAGCGATATAACATTTAAAGTAATTTTCATAAAATACATAAGTGTAAAAGTTACTATTATAGAAAGCGGTATTGATATTGCTATTATAGATACAGTTCTTATATTCCACATATAAAGCATAAGCACTATAACTGCAAAAAGTCCCCCCTGCCAAGCTGCATCAAGTACTCCGCTTATAGATTCATTAATACTGTCCGCCGTATTAAACATTATCTGATATTTTACACCGTCTGGGAAATTATACTCTTCAAGCTGCTTTATTACATTTTTTGATACTTCTACAGTATTAGCTCCAGACTCTTTACTTACAGCTATTGATATAGAGTTCTCTCCATTAACTCTTATAATATTAACATTATCATCATACCCCTCATACACTTCAGCCAAATCCTGAACCTTTATTACAGAACTATTTTCTCCGTCTTTTATTAAAGTAATAGTAGTATTTTTTATATCATCAATACTTGTTATTTCCCCCATAGTTCTTATGGTATATTTATAAAATCCCTGATCTGCCTGACCGCCTACAAGATTATTATTATCGCGTGATAATGCTGAAGCTATTTCATTGATATTAATATTGTATGCTTTTAATCTGTTTAGATTAACATCAATCTTTATTTGGCTTTTTAATCCTCCCATAACTTCCGCCTGTGCTACACCCTTAGCCTGTTTTATCTGCGGAGCTATCTGATTATCTGCTATATTATACAATGTAGACTGGTCATCAATACCATAAACAGCAACTTCCATTAATGATGTATCGTCCATATTAAATTTTCTTATCACTGGTTTATCAGCATTATCTGGAAGCAAATCTGTAATCTGCTCTAAAGCCTCTCTTATATCTTCTGTTGCCTCCGTTAAATCAGTACCCCAATTAAACTCTACAAGTACATTTGAAGAATTTTCTCTTGAAGTAGAAGTTATATTTTTAATATTATTGACAGTTGCAACAGCACCTTCAACTAATTTTGTAACAGATTTTTCTATTTCTTCAGGTCCTGAATTTCTATAGCTTGTATATATGCTTATATAAGGAATTTGCATGTTCGGCATAAAATCTATAGAAAGCCTAGATAAACTAATAAGCCCTAATATAAGTATTGAAACTATTACCATAAGTATGGTTACAGGTCTTTTTACAACTATCTCTATTAATTTACTCATAAACCAATTTCTTAATTTTTATTTTTTATCTTTTTAATAATATAATATACATTTAGTTATTATATCATATTAGACGATAAAATGTAAAAAAAGTTTTAAATTCTAAAAACAGCTGAAATATAATTGCTATTTAAATTTATCTTGTTTTCAATATAATTTTATTTTATACTAAATTAAATTTATATTGAATAATATTTTACTTATAACTATTTTAATAATGATAAATCTAAAAAATACAGTTTATCAAAAATTAGTTTTTATGTTTTTATTATTTTATGAAACTAGCCCTGCGAATCACACAGTCGCGTGCCTTTGTCAAAAACTTTGACTAAGCCATGCAAAAAAGTTATAATTCTGTATAATGTGCAGCAATTGACAAAATAAAATTGTTCCAGTATATATTTAAACAAATATGATTTGTCAGTTTTAAGTTATTAATAAATGTAATTATAAGTTATAAAAACATAAAGTATTATTAGTTGTTAATAACATAAGTTTTATAAGTTATAAATGTAAAATAAATAATTTATTTTTTATAATAATAGGTAATCAGCAGCATACCATCACCACAGGCGGACTTCGTCTCGGGTACTTCCTCACTTCGTTCAGTCGCGTTGACATTTGATAAGAATAAACAATACCGTGCGGGAAGGTGCACGCGAAGCGTCCCGAACGAAGATGAGGGGGAGCTCGCTGTTGACAAACTTAAAAATTTTCAGTATATAATAATGACAATTTCTGACATTATAATAATTTATGATATTATTAATAATAAAAGTAAGGAGTATACCTTTATGATAGAACTAAAAGGAAAATACAACAAAGATTGCAAAATATTTACTGATAATGTTGATGAAGAATCTTATTCATTAATTTATAATATTTTAAATGAAAAAGCAAGCGAAAATGTTAAAGTTAGGATAATGCCAGACACTCATATTGGAAAGGGTATAGTGATAGGTTTTACAATGCCTTTAACGGACAGAGTAAATCCTTTTCATATAGGCGTTGATATAGGATGCGGAATGCTTACTTCAAAATTAAATGATAATATCAAAAATATTGAGCTTGAAAAAATTGATAAAACTATAAAACAAAATATTCCTATGGGTGTTAAAACTCATAAAAAAAGTAATTATTCATTTTTTAATTTCAAAGAATTAAATGAAATTATGAGAAACTTTATAATTGCTTATAATAAAAGATATAATACAGACTTTGCACTCTTTGAAATAGATAATGACTATATAGAAAAATTATGCCAAAGAATAGAAATGGATTTAGAAAAGTTTCATAACTCTATTGGAACATTAGGAGGAGGAAATCATTTTATAGAGATAGGAAGTTCAATAAATAATGATTACTTTCTTACTATACATTCAGGATCAAGAAATTTCGGTACAATGGTATGCCAATATCATGTAAGAAAAAATAAAAAAGAATAGAAGAAGCAAAAGATTTTTTTAATAGTGTAAATGATACTAATGATAAAACAACAAAAGAATATAATGAGTATAATGAAATAGTAAGAAGCGGAGATTATATATATGGCAAAGCTATGTTTGACTACTGCATTGACATGGTAATAGCTCAGTATTATGCCAAAATCAATCGAGAGGCTATGCTTAACATTATAAAAGATTCTCTTAATATAAAATTAGAAGATACTTTTTCATCTATACATAATTTTATAGATTTTGAAGATTTTATAATAAGAAAAGGTGCTATAAGAAGTTATAAGGGAGAAAAAATGATAATTCCTTTTAACATGCGTGACGGTATATTAATATGCGAAGGAAAAAGTAATGAAGATTGGAATTTTTCAGCACCTCATGGAGCTGGAAGAGTACTTTCAAGAATGCAGGCAAGAAAACAAATAGAGATGAAAGATTTTATAGAATCTATGAAAGGTATTTATTCAAGCAGCATATCAAAAAATACTTTAGATGAAGCACCACAGGCATATAAAGATTCAAAGGAAATAGAAAAATTAATAATGCCTACAGCAGATATAATAGACAGATTAAAGCCTGTATTAAATATAAAAGCTGCTTCATAAAAAATATTAATATATAATTTTTTATTACAATTTAGTTAAACATAATATAAGCTTGAGCAGGGACTAAAATTTATAAGTATGTTATAAAGATAATTAAAGTTGATTTTTTTTAATAAAGTGCTATGGAATAAATGGCATGGTATGTGAATCAAGTTTTAAAACTTATTTTAAGTCCCCGCCCTTTAGGCTTATAATTTTAATCTGCTATTTTGTCTCATTTTTATTTTTAAGTTTACACTGTTATTTATACGGCCCACCCTAGATTTATTTAAATTTATTGCTTACACAACGCACGAAGAATTTTATTTATAAAATATACAAAATAAAAAATATAATGAATTGATAGATAAAAGCTCATTCACCGTGCGTTATTTATAATTTTTTATTAATTATTAAGATAAAAAATATTATATAAAAATACTTTAATTCAGAAGTTCTCTTAATTTTTTTATGTCCTCAGTATTTTCGTACGGATCTTCTTCATCGACATAATCCAAAAGATCAGTAGTTAAACCCAATGTATTAACTAAATATTCGAATACTTCTATATTCCCATACAAATAAGCTATATCAAGTCCATTCTCATTAAGGCTAGATATAGAATCAACTAAATCAGAGTCAAAATCTACAATCATCTTTATTATATCAACATTTCCGAAACCGCAAGCAAGTAAAAATACATTCCGTCCATGTTCATCTTGAATAATATTAGGATCAGCACCATTATCAAGCAAATATTTCATTATACCTAAATCCCTATAAAATACTGCAAACATTAAAGGAGTAGCTCCATCAAGATAATAATCATAATTAAGAACCTCACTATATTTTCTGCCGCCTCTGTAAGTATGACCTATATCATTGCCTTCTGCTATTAATTCCCGAACTCTTTTTAAACTATGATTTTCTATAGCTTCAAATATATCATAATCTTCACTGTATTCTCCTTCCTCTCTGTTTACGTAAGAGAAAGCAGAATTCATATTAACAAATTTACCATGAATCTTTACAATATTTGTATATACTGCATGATATATATTTTCTGGAGAACTCACATATGAAGTATTTCCTCCTATACCTACACTTGCTTCTTCTTTCTTTTTACATGAAATAATAAAAATAATTAATAGCAAAGAAATTAATAATATCTTTTTCATAAATACCGCCATATAGTAAATTGATAATTTATAAAGTATAATACAATAAAAACAAATTATTTTCTATTATTAATAATAAAAAATTGTGAAATAAGTTTTTATAAATAAACGAACATAGAAAAATACAAAAATATAAGTAATATAATAAAATACAAACATACATGGCATAGCTGGCATTATAGTGTATTTTAAAAATTAGATATACCATTTTTAGATAAAATTTTATTATTTAATGCTGATTCTATAGTTTTAGATAATATAAAAGCCTCTTAAATACAAATATATAAAAAATGATTAAATTACTATTGAAAATAATTATATATTGTTATATACTGTAAAAAATAAGATTTAATTTTAGGAATTATAAAGAATGAAATCAATCATCGTTATGAATCAAATGCACTGCCTCATGCAAATGTGTATGTTTAATAATGATGGCTGTATAATATAATATATTTTTTATTTTGTAATTTCAGCCGTCAAATTAATTTTTGGCGGCTTTTTTATTTTTAAAATTAAATTTTTATGAAAAATCATAAAGGAGAGTATATGTCAAGAGAACTAAAGTTTGAAACAATAGCAGCACATGCAGGTCAGGATTTTGATGATAAGTTCGCAAGCAGAGGAGTACCAGTATACAGAACAACTTCGTATTTATTTAGAAATTCTAAACATGCAGCAGATTTATTTGATTTAAAAGAACTTGGATATATATATTCAAGAATGGGAGATCCTACAACCGATGTACTAGAAAAAAGAATTACCGCTATGGAAGGAGGACTTGCTTCTATTGCTGTATCTTCTGGTACTAATGCAATATTTTATACTATAATTACAATATGCGAGGCTGGAGATGAAATAGTTTCTGCATTTAATGTTTATGGTGGAACATATTCTCAGTTTGGGGCAATACTTCCAAAGTTTGGTATTAATACAAAATTTGTTGATGCCAAAAATCCAGAAAACTTTGCTAAGGCTATTACTGATAAAACAAAATTAATATTTATAGAAACAATATCAAATCCTTCGCTTGATTTTACAGATATTGAAAAAGTAGCTGAAATAGCTCATAATTCTGGAATACCTCTTGTAATAGACGGTACTTTTACAACTCCTTATCTTTTGCAGACTATTAAACATGGTGCTGATATTGTAATAAACTCTCTTACAAAATGGATAGGCGGACATGGAAATGCTATAGGGGGCATTATTACTGACAGCGGTAATTTTAATTGGCAAAGCGATAAGTTTCCTTTATTTTCAAAACCAGACTCAAATTATCATGGACTTCGATGGGCTTATGATTTGCCTGATGAACTTAAAAATGCTGCTTTTGCTTTGAGAGTAAGAACAGTACCTCTTAGAAATTTGGGAGCTTGTCTTTCAGCTGATAATTCTTGGATATTTATTCAGGGTACAGAATCTTTATCTCTAAGAATGGAAAGACATTCGTATAATGCTTTAAAAGTTGCTGAGTTCTTAGAAAAAGATAATAGAGTTGAGTGGGTAAGATACCCTGGTCTAAAAAATGATCCTTCATATGCTTTGGCAAGCAAATATTTAAAAGATAAATTCGGCGGAATGGTTGTATTTGGCATTAAAGGTGGATATGATGCTGCTGTTAAATTTATAGACAACATAAAACTATTCTCTCATTTAGTTAATGTAGGAGACGTAAAAAGTTTAGTTGCTCACCCTGCTTCTACTACACACTCTCAATTATCAGAAGAAGAATTAATAAAGGGCGGAATAAGCAAAAACTTTATAAGGCTTTCTATAGGAATAGAACATATTGATGATATACTCTATTATTTAGATGAAGCTTTAACTATAGCAAGCAAATAATTATAAGCATAAAAACAAGGGTGATAACAATATAAATCACTCTTGTTTTTGTTGATAATATTTATTAGGGGTTTATTTTATGGAGAATATAAAAAATATAATAAAAGATAAAAAAAATAAAATTAAAGAACAAATCAATAAAATCGAAGAAACTATAATAGAAGAGAAAGGTAATCTTAAATTTTTTCACTATGATAAATCATTTAAATTTGAAAATGGAGCTTCTATATCAGAGCTTACAATAGCTTATACTGCCTCAGGACATTTAAATATTAATAGGGATAATGCTATTTTAATATGCCATGCCTTTACAGGTGATGCAGATGTACTTTCTTGGTGGAGTAATTTTGTAGGCAAATGCAAAGCAATAGATACTAATAAATATTTTGTCATATGTTCAAATGTGTTAGGAGGCTGCAGCGGAACCACAGGACCTTCCTCAAAAAAACCAAATAGTAATTTATGCTACGGGACAGATTTTCCTACATTTACAATTAAAGATATAGTAAAGGTACAAAAAATATTAGTAGATTCATTAGGTATAAAAAAACTTTACTGTGTAGTAGGAGGCTCTATGGGAGGAATGCAGGCTTTGCAATGGACTGCTTCTTATCCTCAAATGATGGAAAAAGCAATTATAATAGCAAGCACAATGACACATTCGCCTATGCAGATAGCTTTTAATGAAATAGCAAGAGAAGCTATAACAGAAGACAATGAATGGTACGGCGGAAAATATTATGGAATGTCCTCTCCAGATAAAGGCCTTGCTTTGGCCAGAATGCTTGGACATATTACATATATGAGTGAAGAATATATGAGAAAAAAATTCGGAAGAAGAAGAAAAAAGGCATTAAAATATTTTACTCCTTCTTTTGAAGTAGAAAATTATCTTCATTACAATGGAGAGAAATTTACAGCTAGATTTGATGCTAACAGTTTCTTATATCTTACTAAAGCTATGGATTTTTTTGATGCTAAAGATGATATAAAAAAATTAAAAATAAGAAAAATGTATCTCTTAATAAAGTACTTGTTATATCATTTATATCTGATTGGCTATATCCTAGTACTCAGTCAGCTGAAATAGTTTCCGCATATCAGCATGCTAATATAGACACTTTATTTTATGAAATAGAATCCAATTACGGACATGATGCTTTTTTAATAAAAAATACTGAACAAACTAAATGTATAAAAAATTTTTAAATAGTTAAAGCATATATATTTTTTATAAAACACTTGTTTTTTTGCTAATATTGTTTAGTATATAAAAAATATATTTAAGGTATTAAAAAAATGAAATTTATATTTTCAAGATTCTTGATAGGAAGTATTGTAATAATAATAGGTGCTTATATACTGCTTCAGTATGTTTTTCATATTTATATTCCAGCATTGGCATATACACCTGTATTTACAATAATTGTTTCTTTTTTAATAATTGCTTGGGGTATTGCAATGATATTTGGAAGAGGCTTTTATGCTTCTAAACTCCTTTTAGGATTATTTGTAATAGGAGGCGGTATATACATACTAATAAGATACTGCTTCAACATTAATATGCCTTTTATACTATACACTCCTATATTTAGAATGATTATAGGAATGATTATCATTTTTTTGGGGGCATACATACTATTAGGAATGCATTATGTTGGAGATAGTGTTCCTAAAAATAAAAGAACTAAGTATGATGTATATTTCAAAACAAAAAATATAGACTTATCAGATTTAGAAATAGACAGAAACAGAGTTATAGACATAAACACTGTATTTTCAGATACTGTTATTTTTATAAGTGATAGGGTTCAAGTTCATATAAAGGCTTCAAGTGCTTTTGGAAGTGTATCTCTTCCTACTGGAGACAGTGTAAGTTTTGGAGAAACGAATTTTGTTATGGGAACACATGACAATATACTTTATTTAAATGTGAATGCTGCTTTCGCTCAGATTAGAGTTTTATATAAATAATTTTTATTTGGAAAAAACATGTATATTATATCTGGAAATAAAAAGGGAAGAAAAATAATAACTCCAAAAAGAGATTTCAGACCTACTCAGTCAAAGGTAAGAGAGGCTTTTTTTAATATAGTTAATGTTGAAAATAAAACTTTATTAGATTTATGTTCTGGAAGCGGTGCTATTGCCTTTGAGGCTTTAAGCAGAAATGCTAAACATGCCACACTTATAGAAATAGACAGAGATGCTGTAAAAACTATATTTATAAATGCAAAAGCTATATTTGTAAATGATAATTCACTTTATAAAGTAAAAAGAATATCTGCTTTAGATTATGTAAGAAGAACTAGTAATAAATTTGATATAATATACTTTGATCCTCCTTACCATTCAAATATATATTTTGACTGCTTAAATGCTATAATAGAAAGAAAACTATTAAATAATGATGGAATTTTAGCAGTAGAGTTTGGTGCTGATTATTATAAAAGTTTTTTAGAAACAGGAAATTTTAAAGATCTTATAAAAGATAGAATGCATTATGATATAAAAAGTTATGGTGAAAGTATTTTGGTAATATTTAAGTATATGAAAATATAATAAATATTAATATTATAGCATTAGAAATTTGAGAATTCAAAATATATTTATTTTTGTTTCTTCACTCTTTTGCAACTATCTTTAAATAATTCAAAAATGCTTCATCTTCGCAAATAGTCTTACCCTCATCATCAGATAGTTTTGCTACAGGTTTGCCATTAACACTTTGAAGTTTCATAACTATATTTAAGGGCTTGGAAACTGGTTCAAAATCGTTTGTAATATATGTACCTATACCAAATGTTACATTAGCTTCGTCTTTGAACTCTTTATATATAACATATGCTTTATCAAAATTTAGGCTGTCACTAAAAAGCAGAGTTTTTGTTTTGGGGTCAACCCTAAGACTTTTATAATGATTTATAACTTTATATCCCCAAGCTATAGGATCTCCAGAATCATGCCTTATTCCGTCATAAAGTTTTGCAAAATACAAATCAAAATCTTTTAAAAATTTATCAGTACCCAATGTATCGGACAATGCTATACCTAAATCGCCTCTATATTCATTAACCCAAGACTGAAGCATGAATTTCTGACTTTCTGCAAGCCTTACTTTATCCAATGCCTGCCCTATTTGATAATATTCATGAGCATTTGTACCTACAGCAAGCAAATCATATTTTTTAGCAAAATAAACATTACTTGTACCAACCAAACATGAAGAAGGAAGTTTTTTCTTTAGTATATCAACAACTTTATTCTGCCAATCAAAAGAAAATCTTCTTCTAGTTCCAAACTCAGAAAGCTTAAATCCATTTTCTTCCTTATGCATAGGTATTAATTTACCATCTATTTTTTTTAATAAATTAATCTCAGCCTGTTCATATGCTTTTCTTCCATTATCCTCCCTACAAACAGTATATGTATAATAAATCTCACTAATCATAGCAAGCATAGGTATTTCCCAAAGTATAGTCTGATACCAAGGACCTTCTATTTCAACTGTTAATTTATCATTATCAAATAAGGCTTTTACATGTTCTTCTAAAGGTCTGTATAATTTTAGAAACTCTATATAATCCTTTTTTATAAATCTTAAAGAAGCCAAATATTCAAGTTCATCTTTTTTGAAATTTAAGCCGCAGAAATATTTTATTTGTCTTAAAAGCTCCTCATGCATCTCAAAAGTCCACTCTAGTATATTTCTGCTTTTAAATACATAACGTACCCAAACATCAGAGAACTGTCTTAAAGCACATTGCTGCATGGTAAATTTATATAAATCAGTATCCAATAAACTATTTATTATAGGCTTCATAGTTTAATCCTTGTTATTTTTATTCATTTTATCAAAAGCCTTTGATATCTTGTAAAGTCTGTAAATACCAGAAACAAACCCAACAAATATACCTATTATTGTAAATAAAGGTCTGCTGTTAAAGTGTTTGTCGGCATAATGCCCTACAAAAGCTAAACCAAGTACCATACTTCCAAACTCAGCACCAAGAGCTGCATATCTTACCGCGTTTTTTAAACTCTTATTCTCCATCTTCATATTCTAAAGTAGTAAATATCAAAGGATTAACATATTTTGTAGCTATTTTAAGATCATAGTCAAAAATACCTGTTTTAGCATTTCCTAATATTTCACCCTTTTTTACAGTCATCTTCTCAGATACAGCAGAAGTAGCAAGTCCGCTGTATCTTGTAACAATACCGAATCTATGATAAATAGTTATGGTAAATCCGCTGTCTTTATCATATGATATATCATTAACAGTACCTGAAGCAGCTGCCCTTATTAAAGTACCAGCTATGGTTTCAAAACCTATACCCTTAGATATAATAGATCCGTCCTGATATGGTCTTGATATAACAGCATATCTTGAATCTATAGGAAGTATTGAAGGAATAGATTCAAGTGAATTATTTTTAGAGTTAATATTTGCTCTTAATTCTTCTAAATATAATCTTATTTTTTCTAATTCATCTGCCCTTGAGTTCATAAGCATAATATTATCTACATAGTTATTAGAAAAAGATATGGCATTATCATCTATTTTTAATATACCTGCAATATTAGACATATCAGTTATATAATAATCATTAGTTACTACTGAATTAAAAATAGTTTCTAAAGAATTTATTTCTGCCAATTTATCTTTATAGCTTCCGCTTAATATTTCAGTTTTACTTGCAAGTACAGTATTTTTGGTTAGAAAAGAAAAAGTAGAAAGTAATGCCGAGATAATTATTATAATTATTATTATTAAAGAATATACTGGAATCGATAATGTTTTAGTTTTCTTTTTTGAATGCGGTATAAACATAAAAAATATTTTATGCGTAAGAAACTGACCGATTTTTTTAAAAAATAAATAAAACGCAGAAGGTTTTTTATTAATATATTTACTACTTTTTTTTCTCTTATGTTTTATATGCATCATAATCTGCTGCCTAATAATTGATAACTATTTTAACAAAATATTGATATTTAATCAATAATAATAAAACAGTTCAAATACCTATTTTGTAGTATATACATCAACCAAAGCCTCATACATTTGATTTGCTAATTCTCTTATAGCTTTGATACTTCCAAACTGCCATTCATGTATAAAGGCAGATTCTATGAGTACTGAAGGCACATCTTTTTTTATTTCCTGTTTATTATAGGCATTCTCATAAGCATCACCTATAACTATCAATCCTCTTAAAGATATTCCCTCTTTAATTAATTCGTCTTTATCATAAAACTTCCATACATTATTAGGAAGCACTCTGTCATGACCTATAACAGGAGAGATTTTATATTTTTCCTGCATGCGTTCAGATAATTTATATGCAACCTGCATAGAAGCTGGAAACTCTTTATTATAAGGGCTTACTATAACATGGAAACCAGAAGTTTTAGCCCTTCTGCTAATATAAGGCATATAATCAAAATGTATACTAAGTAAAAGGTCAAAATTATTATCTATAGCATAATGTCTTATGGCATACATCTCTAAAGTCTGATATCTTGTTAAATTTCCGCTTCTCTCTTCGCCTTTTACTTTTGTATTGTATATTCCTAAAAGCTCAGCATAATTATTAGTCATGTATTCTTTAATAGGTCTGCTGTAATATGCTCCGTCTCTGCTTAAAAAATATTCAAATCTGTCATCTTCTGAAAGTATTTTAGCTAATTCTCTAGCCACTCTTAAATTAACATAATATTCATAACCCAAATATCCTAATGCACCTTTAGTAGCAGCATTATGACCTGGATCTATAAGTATCCTAATCTTTCTATTTTCTATTATATCATTAAATTTCTCACTAGGTGTAGAAACTTTATTTACTTCGCTTTCTCTTACTATATTTTCAGAAACTTTAGTATTTGCTGTAACAATAAGTGATGAGAAAGATACAATTATTAAAACGATAATAACTACTGAAAAAATTATAAAACGGTTTTTGTTATTCATAATAATTAAATTATCGTAAAGAATTTTATTAAATTAAAGCTCAAGTAAATAATTTTTATATTATAAAGCACTTGATTATACAAATATTTTTTAATTATTAGAAATTATAATATTGCCATTATTTAAATCTTTAAATTTGAAAGCTATTATCCTATTTATAATTTTTTAACGATACAATAATTATAAAAATATTATTTAATTTCTTCTTTGGACTTTTCTTCTTCAGATTTTTCAGGAACTATATTATTTATAGAATCAACAATTTCTGTAATACGCACACCGAAACATTCATCTATAACAACAACTTCTCCTCTTGCTATTAGCTTACCATTAACAAGCAAATCTACAGGCTCACCTGCTAATTTCTGAAGTTCTATAATAGAACCTTCTCCAAGACTTAATATTTCTCTTACAGTTAAGCGTGCTCTTCCTAGTTCTACAGTTACATTAATAGTAACGTCCATAAGCAAACTGATATTGCCTGAATTGTTAGGATTATTAGTTACTGTCTTTTTATCCGCCATTATTTTACTTCTATATATTTATAATAAATATATTATATATGTTTCAAATATAATTTCAATTAAGTTATAAAAAAAATTTTACTATTTAAAATAAAAAAGCGAGGATTTTACTCCCCGCTTTAATTTATTGGTAATTATTTTAACTTATATTATCTAGGTTTATTAGTAAGTCTGTCCATAGGGTTAATAATATCAGTAACACGAACACCGAAGTTTTCATCTATTACTACAACCTCCCCTTTAGCTATCAATTTACCATTAACAAGCAAATCTACAGGCTCACCTGCTAATTTTTGAAGCTCTATGATAGAACCTTCACCAAGTCCTAAAATATCTCTGATAGTCATAGTAGCTCTTCCTAGTTCTACGGTCATATTCATGGTAACATCCATAAGAAGACCTATATTACCAGTTCCCTGTACATCAGAAGCAGGCATTAAAGAATTAAACTCTGCATGCTGTACACCAAGCTGAGGAGAAGAATCAAATGCCTGATTATCTACAAGACCAGCCATAGGGTTTGAAGCAGCACTGCCAGCACTTGAAGCTGCTGCATTTGAAGCAGGAGCTTGAGAAGATGAAGAAGCAGAACCTAAAAGGCTTTGTAATAAAGGAAGTTCCAAAGCAAATACATATGGAGCATTTTCCACTTCACCTTCAATAGACAAAGAACCGCTTACTATAGCCAAAGGTCCAGGTATATTGATACTGAAAGCATCTTCTAGTATAGAAGTTTCTATAGGCGAATTAGTAAAACTGCCTCCAAACCTAGAAGATAAAGCACTATCAGAAACTCCCACCATTTGTGAGAAAGCCTCTTTTAATACCTGAGCTACCATATCATTTAAAGCAGCTTCTTTTTGTCCCATCATAAGAGAAGCAACTATTAAAGCCTCATTTTCTCCCATGAAATAGTAAACATTTCCAGTAATAGAGCCTGTATAACCCACTTTAGCTTCTATCATTTTACCAGAAAGCATTTGATGTAAGTTATTAACATCTCCAACTGTAGTAGTAATATTAGTAATGGATACAGTCTTAGTAGAAATAGATGATAGTGAAAAGGCTTGATTTTCTGCTATCATTTTAGCAGCTTCATTAAAAAGTTGTTTATCTACATTTCCGCCGCCATTACTAGATGCTTTGGAATCGCCTCCAAAAGCTTCATCGGCACCTTTTAGCAAAGCTTCTATTTCGTCTTGAGATAATGCACCGTCACTCATCATAACCTTAATCCTCCTCTTTTAATAAATCGTCTTCGGTTATATCAGCCTCTCCATCCATAACACCTGTAAGCTGTACAGCCATTCTGCTGCCTGATATACCAGGACGACATAAGAATTTCTTTCTGTTTCCTATCTTGAATATAACAGGATCTGTAATCTTAGTATCAGTAAACTTAACAACATCGCCTTTCTGAAGATTGAGAATGTCTGATAGCGGTAATTGCATAGATCCAAGTTCCGCCGAAGTTTCAACAAATATATTTTGTAATTTTTCTTTTATTATCTTTAAATTTTCGCTAGTGCTTCCTCTTCTAATAGATGCATACCAGTATTGAGCTGAGAACTTAGAAAGTATAGGCTCAATAGTAATATATGGTATACAAAAGTTCATCATACCTTCCACATCGGCTACTTTAGTCTCCAAAGTAATAAGTACAACCATGTCATTAGGGCTAACCATCTGAGCAAACTGAGGGTTAGTTTCAATAGAACCCAAACGCGGTCTTAAGTCTATTACCTGAGACCAAGCCTCCCTTAAGTTACCAAGTATTCTTACTATAATACCTTCCATAACTGATAACTCAATATCTGTAAGCTCCCTATTTAAATTCTTAGGACTTTCACCAGGTCCGCCAAACAATCTATCAATTATAGTAAAAGTGATAGATGGGTCAATCTCTAGTATAGAACTGCCTTTCAAAGGATCCATACTAACTATAGCCAAAGTAGAAGGATTACTAACACTTCTTATAAACTCTTCATAAGTAAGCTGGTCTACACTTGCTACGTGAATACCTACTAATGTTCTCAACTGTGCTGATAATGAAGTTGTAGTAACACGTGCGAAGTTTTCATGCATCATTTGAAGCGTTCTAATTTGGTCTTTTGAAAACTTATCTGGACGTTTGAAGTCGTATATCTTTATCTTTCTATGCTCTACTTCTACACGCTTAGTATCAATATTATCTAAACTTTCACCAGACGATATAGCACTTAGTAACGCATCTATTTCGCTTTGTGACAATACTTCTGTCATACGAGTATCCTTCTATAAATATTTTTTCCGTTCTTCTTTAATTAGCTTAATAAGAAGTTATCAAATAATATACCATCTATTTGACCATTTCTAAGCATACTATTAATCTCTCGCTTAATATCAGCTTTTAACTGCTCTCTGCCTTCATTAGTTCTTAACTGATCATAAGTGTAAGAACTAAGGATTGTAGTAATTCTATCTCTTATCATATAGAATCTTTCTGGAAGTTCTACTGCAAGCTGTTTAACATTAGTAGTATAAGTTAATATAATACTTACTTTTACATATCTAGCTACATCCATGTCAGCTGTGTTTACATTGAACTCTGGATCTATACGATATATTGATGGAGGCGGCTGTTTTACCATATCGTCCACCACTCCACCTTGAACTCCTGCAGCTTTTCCTACACTTTTAGATACAAAAAATGCTATAAGCCCAGATATTAAAGCCACAACTAAAATGGCAGCAACTCCCATAAGGATTTTAACAATCATAGGGCTTAAACCAAATTTTTTCTTTGGTGCAGCTTCGGCTTGCTCTTCTTCGCCTTCATCCAATTCTTCGTCTAAGTTTTCTTCGTCTGCCATATAATTTCCTCACTTAAATTAATATGTTTGTTTTCAATTATATAACAGTAAAATAAAATTAGCAACTCTTATGTTAACTTTAACTTTTTTTACTGTCTTTATATATAATATCGGTAAAGTATTAAAACACTTAACATATTTTTTATGCAAAAGTAAAAAAATAATTATGT
Source organism: Brachyspira sp. G79 (assembly GCF_002379365.1). Taxonomy (GTDB): domain Bacteria; phylum Spirochaetota; class Brachyspiria; order Brachyspirales; family Brachyspiraceae; genus Brachyspira. The sequence goes on from NZ_JQIU01000008.1 coordinate 1,664,929, forward strand.
TGATTTTTTTCTTTTTAATCGTTATAATTTTCAAAAATTACTTAAATTCATAAAAATAAAGTAATATCTTAAGGAGTATAAAAATGAGAGTTTTATTAAAAGCTGAAGAATATGAAAAAGTCCTTCCTCGATTAGCAGCAGAAATCATAGAAAAAGAAGATATTGAAAAGCTTGCTATTGTAGGAATAAGAAGACGCGGTGATTTCCTTGGTATAAGATTAAAAAAACTTTTGGAAGAAAAAGTAAAAACAGAGATACCTATTGGAGCAATAGATATTAACCTTTACAGAGATGATTTATCTTCACTTTCAGAGTTTCCTGAAATTAAAGAAACTGATATACCTTTTGATATTACTGGAAAAACTATACTTCTTGTAGACGATGTACTTTATACAGGAAGAACTATTAGAGCAGCTTTGAATGCTTTATTTGAGTATGGAAGACCTAAAAAAGTAGCATTATTGGTATTGGTTGATAGATTTGGAAGAGAACTGCCTGTATCGGCAAATTATGTAGGACTTGCTCTTAATGTACCAGAAGACCAGTATGTATCTGTGAGAGTTAAAGAATTAGAAGGTGAAGATTTGGTACTATTAAAAGACAGAAATTAATAATAGTTATAATAAAAACTAATAAAAAAGGGGCTTTGTTTAAGCCCCTTTTATTTTTTAATCTCCAAATTTCCTGAATAATGATGAATACATATCATAAAACTCTGTTTTAGAAAAATCATTTAAATCCTCAGGAGACATTTTCTCTACAATATTTTTGAAATAACAAAAGAGTTTTTTAAATTTATTAATTTCATTTTCTGATAATAAAATATCCTGTTTAGAACTATATTCATTACTGCTTCCGCTTGTTTCTTCTGATTCAAACAGTTTTATAGCATAATCTAAATCAGACTGTGTTATCTCTCCGTCAAAATCATCATCATCGCTGTCATTGGAAGGCTTATGTTCTTCTTCAATCAGTATAGGTCCATTATCATCACCCAATTTAAACTCATCTTCAACTGCAACACTGCTATCTACATTATCTTTCTCTATAGTTTGTAATTCTTTTTCTTCAGACATATTTGTCTCCTTATTTAAAAGCTCTTCCATAGAATCAAAATTTTCTACAGATTTAACAGCCTTAGTTTCATCTTTATCATCATTTTCATTTACTTTACTATTATTTATACGTATGAGCTCTTCACCATCTTCCTCTTCATTACCCTTGATGATATTTTCAAGCATATTCAAATCAGAATCACGTATTTCATCTATTTTGGCATCATTAGTAGATAAAATACTTTGAATATCTTCATCTACTGTCTTATCCAAATGTTTTTTATACATTTCTTTTTCTTCAAGTATATCATCGTCTTTTAAATCATCTTTTTTATCATTTTCTTTAACTTCTTCTTGTAATTCATCATTTTTTACATCAGCTTGTTCTGTTGTTTCTGTTTCTTCTATATTAGAAGATTGCTCACCATTCAAATAACTATGATACATTGCTTTTTCTTCTTCGGATAAATCCTCTTCTGCATGATTGTCTACTTTATCCAAATAGCCCTCATACATAGCTTTATCTTCTTCTGTCAAATCTTCTTCATTATTGATTATCTCTTCTTCTGGTAATTCTTCTTTTACTTCTGAAACTTCTTCAGTTTGTTCTATCTCTTCTGATAAAGGCTCTTCTATACTTTCTTCTTCATCTATTTTTTCTGAGCCCTCATTCTT
>NZ_JQIU01000008.1:1671822-1678461 GCF_002379365.1 Brachyspira sp. G79
AATATTTGATGCTTCATCATCATCTAAAGGATTTTCAGAGGCTTCTTCTTGTATGTCAGAAATCTCATCATCTTCTAATATATTATTTATATCAAGAAGTTCTTCATCACTATACTCTTTCATCTCTATATCTGAAATATCTGATGTACCTTCTGATTCTTCATCATCATCTAAAGGATTTTCATTTTTTATAAAAGAATCCTCTAAATTAAAATCTTCAACAGTTTCAATAGTATTCAATTCATCTTCTGATAATGATTCTTTTTCAGCAATTTTATGTATATCATTTTCTTCTTTAGAGTATATATTATCAACTATATAATTTTGGTCATTTAATAAATTTTCTTCTTTTTTATTGTCATTATCTTTTTTATCATCATTTGCTTCAGTATTACTTGATACATTTTGAAAAAGAGAAGACATGTCTAATTCAGAATCTGTAATATGATCTGCAGCCTCTAAATCATTTTCAGACAAACTTAAACTTTCTTCTAAATTTTTATATTGTTTATTTTCTTCATCTGTGTATGCATTACCTGAAGAACCTGATTTATCGTTGCTTGCTTTTGCCTGAGCGTTGTTAAATTCTTGTATATCTTTATTATATTCTTTAGAAGTTACTATACCTTGTATTTTTGGGCTGTCTTTATCAGTATTTCCTATAGATATTATAGGAAATTCATTCTCTTTAATTTTTATAGTTCTTTCTATAAGTTTATTAATATCATACTCATTGAGCGAGATGTCTCTATTATCCTCAAAAATACTAGCGAACTCTTTTTCCACTATTCAATTCTCTTCATAATTTTTTCTTATAGTTGAATACCTTTTTTGTATATTGATTACAGTGTCATTTGTAATAGGCGTATTATAATCAAAACTATAAGGAAAATAACCTAGTTCTGTCATACCGCCGCAGAGTTCTAAAACCTCAGCTAATGAAACACCATATCTGCAAAAATATACCCCTTGATTAACAACAGCTCCTTTTACTGTAATGCTTATTAATTTATTATCAATATTTTTATTTTTATGAAAAATATCTATACAAATACCAAATAAAAATACTAATAATACAAAAGATAAACAAAGTATTCTATCTCTCATGATATTATCGGTTAATTATTTATATAACTATATAATTTTATTTAATGATATCATTCTTTTTATTTGTAGTCAAGATTTATATAATATATTATTTATAGTAAAATAATGATATTTTATCTTGATAATTTACACAGCAGATGTATACTGTTAAAAATATAATACTCATTTCCGATAATAAATAAAAATAAAATTATATGGTGTTATAAATATGTTTGACTTAGATGTAGTAAATGCCTTCAGTAAAGGTACAGTAATTATATTAAAAAGCTATTTTAATTCTAAAGTTGGAAAAGGCGATGTTAGAATATACAGAAATGCCAATCATGTTGGAGGCGTTATAGTTTTTGTAGGAATTACTGGAGATTTAAGCGGAAGACTTATGTTTAATATGAGCAAAGCTACTGCTTTTAAATTGGCTTCTGCTCTTAATATGGAAGCTATAACTTCAATAGATGATATATTCATCGCAACAATTAAAGAATTTGTTAATATGGTTGCTGGAAGTGCTATTAATGATCTGTCTACAAAACATATAGATTTGGATATGACCCCGCCTGCTATACTTATGAGCGAGCAAATGTCTATGCTTGAAAAAGAAAATGATAAAATATTATCCATAAACTATAAAACTGAACTAGGCGAAATATTTATGAACTTAATTTTGTTTAATCAAGCTAATTAATAATAATGCCTAAAATAGTACAATATTTATTAATATTGTTTATTATAACTTTTATAATAAAAATCATTATTAATAATATTGCTGTAACGATAAAATCGAACAATTTTCTAAATAAATACTTCAAAGATGATGATAAATTATACTCTTTGGAAGAAGTTTCAAAGGCTTTCAAACTAGAAAAAGATCATTTTACTAGACTTTTAGAAACTTTAGAAAAATATCATTATTTCTCTTTCTTTAATAAGAAAGGAATTACTATGGTTAAAGATTTCTACTCAAAATATGAATTAAAATATTTGGTAAGGCTATTAAGTAAAAAACAAAAATTAAAATATTAAATAAATATTTTACATAATCTCTTTAATAAATAAATCACTGGAAGAAGATAAATCAACAATTTCCATCCCATCGCTAACTGTACCATCAAGGTGTTTTACTATAGAAAGCACAGGTCTTAAAGGAAGATTAGGATTTTGCTCTATTACTCTAGCTATAGAACCATTTGATAGTTTAACTCTTGTATTATTAGGATAAAATCCTATAGCCTTTTGAAATGCCTTCACAACATCACTGTCAAAATCTTTTTTAGCAAGCGATATTATAATCTTCACAGCTTTATCAGGAGTATAAGGTACTCCATGTTCTCCTTTAGTTATAAGATTATTAAAAGTATTACATACAGCTACTATTTTACTGTAAAGGCTTATATCCTTATTATCTTTTTGAAAAGGATACCCGCTTCCATCATACTTTTCATGATGTTCGAGTACAATATCTGCTATATTATCGTCCAAATTATCTCTTTTTACAAGTTTATAACCTTGTGTGGGGTGTTTTTTTAATATAGCTTCTTCATCTTTAGTGAGATTTACCTTTGTAAGCAAACTCTCCTGAATAAGAACCTTACCTATATCATGAACCAAAGCACCAAGCATAATGTTGGACATATCTACTTTAGTTAAATTTAATTCGCCTGCTGTAATAGCAGCTAAAGTAGCAACATCAACTGCATGTTTATACATTGTTTCATCTTTTCTTTTTAGCATAGAGAGATAAGAATGTGCTTCTTTATTTTCTACTATAGAAGAAAGCATATTATTAACTTCTTTTTTCATGGAATCAAAATCTATACCGCCGCCTTGTTTGGCAGTTTCATATAATGATTTAGTTTTTTCTATGGTCATTTCCTTTTTTTTGGCAACTTCTTCACTATCTATTTTTAATATTTTTTTACCGTTTTCTTCAATTAAACCTCTTACAACAGCTTTTTTACCATCTCCTGCAGTATTAACCGTATTCTCTTTTTTGAGGTCTAAAAGTTCCATTACACTAACTGTTGTAATAGAGTTTCTTTTTAAAGTTTCTATAATATCTTTTGTAATTACAGTACCAATATCCACTATTCTTTTATCGTCACTATTATATATATTACTGGCTACTTTCATTCCCTCTTTTACTTCATTTAACGGTATAATAATTTTTGCCATTTAAAACCCTCTCTATATATAATATATAAAAATTATCATAATATCACTATATAATATCATATAGTGATATATTATCAAGTATAATTTATGATAATAAAATTATTACGCTATTTAATTTTATACTTGTATATACCTAAACAAATATAATTTATAAATTTTGAACCATTTATAAACATAATGATAAGTTATAAATAACATAAAGTATTATTAATTATTGATAAAACAAGTTTTAAATGTATGATAATACCTGTATTTTAATCAAAAATGTAATTCTCCGTAACTGCAGGCTTTGCTACTCAAATATTCAAATTTAAAAAACTAATTTGTTGACAAACTGTATTTGTTTAGGTATATACTAAAAATATATATAATCTTGTCAAGTATTTTTGAAACAAGTCTACTATGTATTCTTCCCAAAACGTATAGATGTTACATTATATTTATTGAGCCTTAGTATAAACATAGCCACTATTACCGCCATAAAGAATGCTATTATTAAAAAATAATTGGCTATTGATACACTGCTTGCATTTTTAATACTATTAAGACGCTCTGATTTCGAGTTTATACTTTCATCTATAGCATTAGCTTCGGATATATTACCACTTTCCATAAGAGAGCCTTTTCTCATTCTTAAATTATCTATTTCTTTGATTATACTATCTGCTTCTCTGTCTTTTTTTATTTTTTGATAAAGATTATAACCCCATATTCCAACACCTACTACTGATAATACTCCTGTTACTATAATTAATACCAATATAGCAAATCTTCTTTTCTTTATACTCAAATTTGATATATTCAATGACTTTGACTTTATATCCTCTATATGATCTGTTAATTCTTTAGAATCAGGGTATGCAAGTTTAGCCTCTTCTATACAAGATAATAGATTAAGCATATATTTATATCTTTCAGACCTTTGAAAGTTCAGATAGTATTTGTCTATTTCTTTTATTTTATCTTCTACTGTATGTTTTACTGTTTTAGGCTTTAGAAAATATGCTTTTTTCTTTTTTTCTTCTTACTCTCTTCTTCTTGGCTTTCATCATTAGAGGAATTATCATCTTCTAATAAATTATTTTCATTATCAACATAGCCTTTATCAAGTTTTCTAATGCCTCCCAATGTACTTTCTTGGCTTACAGTATTTCCATTCCTATCTTTAATCTGCACTCTTATACCAAATGTATTTCTAAACATAGCCTCGGCACTTTCTACACTTGTATCTTTATTGATAACTATAAAAGCCTTTTGACTCTTTCTGGGGTCTGATATCTCAAATAATTTTATATTATCTGATTTATGTGCCCCTTTATATATTCCAAGCGATACGCCAAACTCCCTATCAAAAGCATCAAGAAGTTTTGATATAGACATGTCTAATGTAATCTTCATAACAAACCCTCGTTATATATGATCATTTTATCATATTTTACAATAAATAAAACATATATAGACAAAAAAAGAAAAAATATATGACATAATACTTGATTTTTATGAAGTATCATTTATAATCTAAGCAATAAAAAATGATACTATATCATAATATTGCCGAGATGGCGAAATTGGTAGACGCAGCAGACTCAAAATCTGCCTGAGGCAACTCAGTGAGGGTTCGAGTCCCTCTCTCGGCACATCAATATCTTAAATGAGTTTGCCTATGAATTACTCAGCTATAATAATAGATGATGATAATAACCGCTCTAACAAAGTAAAAGCGGCTCTTGAAAGCTCATCTATACAAGTCTTCATAGCTGAAAATCTTTATGAACTTATAAGTAAAATATATAAATACAGTATAAAGATATTGGTATTCAATCCTAATCTTGTGTGGATTAATGTTATAGAGTTTATAAGTGAATTACAAAAAATGCCTGAATTTAATGAGTTCTCTATATTTTTCCTCTATGAAAATATGGATTTGGATATGGAAAAAGAAGCTCAAAGACTAAATATCACTTGTATGAAATATCCTTCACATATAACTAAATTAGTCAGTAAAATAGAATCTTTATAATTTTTATGATTCTGTCATAAACTTTATAAAAAATGTTGTACCCTCACCAACTATTGATTCTACCTCTATAGTGCCTTTATGCTCAGATATGATTTTTTCAACTGTGGCAAGCCCTATTCCAGTACCTCTATCTTTGGAAGTAAAATAAGGTTCAAAGATTTTATGCAAATTGCTGCTTTCTATTCCTATGCCAGTATCTGTTATACTTACTATAAAAAATTCATTTAAATCTATTATCTCATGATATGAAGAAATATATATTATAAAACTTTTAGAATTTTCCATAGCCTCTACAGCATTTTTTATTAGATTTCTAAATGCCATTATAAATTTTTCTCTATCCATATTGATAAAATGATCGTGTTTGCTCAAAACAATATTAAATTGTATATTATTAATATTTTTGAAAGATTCTACTACCTCAATAATAACACTATTAATTGACTGCTTCTCATCAGAAAGTTTAATAGCAAAAGAAAACTCTGAAAAAGATTTTATAAGGCTAGATATTATATTAGCATTTTTTACTATAATAGCTGTAGATTTTTTTGATTTTTCAACATCTTTTTCTGTCATATTTATAGATAATTTTCTTTCAATAAGCTCAGCATTCATTATTATAGGCATAAGCGGATTTTTTATCTCATGTGCTACTTTTATAGCAGCCTCTCTCCAAGTTTCAAGCCTAGCTCTTGTATTTTCTCTATCTCTATGGTATTTTAAAGCCCTAGCCATTACATTAAACCTGTGAATCAAATTCCTCATATCATGTACACCGCCAAGCTTCATATCTATATTAAAATCTGCATTGGTTATTGAATTTGTGGCATTAAGTATCAAACTTATAGGTCTTGTTATGAGCCTTGAAAGAGCAATACCAAGAATTATAGAAAAAAAAGTTGATATACCCAATATAAATAAATATAAAAGATTAAGTATTACAGAAAACTCATTTGCAAACATATTGACAGAATTATATATCCTAAAGGCCTCCAAAGCACTATTTCTAATTTCTATATAGTTTTTAGGCATAACTTCAGACCATATCACATAATTATTAGTATAAGATAAAGGAATTATAGCATTTACATAAAAAAGTCCGTTATATTCACTGTTCACAAATATAGTGTTTTCATTATCAAGTTTATAATTAATATCTAAAGGTATGTAATTTCCAGAATTAAAAAATATTATGTTATTTCCATTATAAGAATTTGATAAAAAAACTATATTATTAAAATATTCTGATTCTTTAACCATTTTATATATGCCATTATAATCAAAATTTCCAGATTTAATATTTTTATATAGATTATTGAAATAATTAATACCAACACTGTCTA
>NZ_JQIU01000008.1:1678893-1684162 GCF_002379365.1 Brachyspira sp. G79
TATTAGATAAATCTATTATATATGATACTGAAGCATTAACATTCTGATCTAAAAATAAATCTAAATTACTTTTTATTATATAAGTTGATATTTTACTCACAAACATACTAGGCATAACAGTCATAAGTCCCATTATGAATACTATAACCAACTTTAAATGTGAACCTTCTTTTTTAAGTATAGCATCTATTATAAACTTTATTACAAGTATAATTCCAATTATTATACTTGTAAAAGGAAAAAAAATGACAGAAAACATATAAAAAGGCTCTGCTATATTAGAAGGCTCATATATAAAAGTGCTTATCCACACAGATACTATAAGGCTAATTAATGTAAATACTGTAATAATAGTAGGGACAACTATTCCATATCTTTTTTTATATTATCAAATATTCTCTTTAGAAACTTCATATTACTCTTAATAAAATTTCTGTATATTATTCCTAAAATAATAAAAACACTAGCAATTATTATTTTTTATTGATAGAAAAATATATCAAAATATTATTTTTGTAAAATTTCTTTTAAAACTAAATGCATATCATCTATTTTTTTTTAGCTGAAAAGCATTTATTCCAATATCTATAGCTGTTTTTACGTTATCAGCATTATCATCTATAAATATACATTCATTTGCATTCAAATTAAATTTACTCAAAAAATATTCATAAATATCTTTATTAGGCTTAATCATTTTTATATGAGCCGAAATAACTCCTCCAATACAAGTATTATCAAAAAAGTCAGTTTCTTTTCTCAAAACCTCAAAAGTTTCAGAAGGCATATTAGATAAATAATATATACAAAAACCTTTATTTTTGTATTCTTTTAATAAATTAATATTGTTGTGATGTTTATTGAGGCATAATGTCAAAGAAGTATCAAAAATTTTATTAATAAGTTCTTTATATTTAGGACATTTATCTATAAAATATTTTCTTGAATCCTCAAAGCTGATTTCTCCCTTATCCATCAAACTCCAATTTTTACTTCCAAAAGTATTATCAAAGAAATCCTTTCTATCATTTTCATCTACATATTTATCTAAAATACTGCCAGTACTAAACTCATACAATACATTGCCAACATCAGAAATTATATTTTTAATCATACAAAATCCTTAATTAAATAAAAATAAGTGTAATATTATTATATTTTTCTCAAAATGTTTGTCAATAGTAATTATTATGTTAATATATTTTTTACAGTATTGACAAATAATAAAAAAGCATTTATATTGTATATAACTCTGCTGTTCTCGTTAAGCGATTGTACATTCTTGCGCCAGTATAAATTAATGCATTAGGGATCTAGAGCGAAGCATTAATGATAGGCTCGCCGGTATCGCGATACGGTTTTGAGAAATCAAGGTCATGTTTCTGAGGAACCCACCTGACGCGAAAAGTCAGGCGCATTTATGTCGTATACGGCTCAGCGGAGGTCTTTTTTATTTCTTATCACATACTTTTTATATACTTCTATACTTCCTAATCACAAAATAAAACTTTCAAGTAAAATTCGCTTTAGCCGATAACTAATAGTAGTTTTTTATATATTCCGTATAAGACAATTTTTTATTAAAGGCTTAAGCATTATGAATGAAAACAAAAAACAACAAATAATGAAAACTATACTTGGGTTGATGATATCGTTTCTCATTATATTCATAGCAGCAATGTTCGCTCGTGCAGCAAGCAATACTATACTTCCAGAAAATAGTACTGTATCTGTATTTATAAATGATTATTTAGATATGATGATGCAAAAAATTGATAAAATAGCTGTTAAAATGAAAATAAAAAGAAATAGTGTGTCTGAATATCAAGTTAATTTAATTACTCAGTCAATATCTGATTATGTAGGATACAGCATGTATCAGACTGCTGAGTCTTTAAAAGAATTTAACCCTAATAATAATGCTTCAAAAGCCCAATTAGATAAATATAAAAATAATTATTATAGAATGACTGTAGAAAATCCATATTTAAGAGGAATGACTGTATTTAATACAGAAGGAAAAATGCTTCTTAATCTATACTTATCAAGAAATAAATCATGGCCTTTAGAACTTCAGGATGCTTTGATAAATGAAATAAAAACAAAAGGTTCTCTAGTATTAAATGCTACTAATGAAAATGCATTCTATATAATGGAATACATAAAAAATCCTTATGGAGAAATAATAGTTGCTACTAGAAATGATTATGCTTATGTATCAGATATAGCTATGTATTATCAAGTAGCAGATAAAAGACTTTATGTAAGCGATTCAAGAAACTCTGTATACAATGTAAGAGAATCTATAGGCGATAACAATATAGAAAAAGTTTCGTCTGTAATAAACAGATATGCATACTATAAAAAACAGCCTAGCTTTATAGTTAATGACTCCCTTTCAGTTTCTATGATAGGAAAAGAGTATCCTAATTACTTTGAACTTATAGTATTGGCTATTACTGCTTTATTAATATTACTATGCCAGCTTATAATAAAAGGCGTAGCAGCATTCTTTAAATATCTTATGCAGATTAAAAGCAATAGAGATTATGTAGAAAGTGTGAAAGGAAGTGATGAACTTTTAAATAAAAATATTGTAGACGCTGATATACCTAAATCTAGTGCACTTGAAGAAATGCCGCCTATAATACAGAAAGTACATTATAAAATACCTGATGAATATATAAAAGAAAATAATAACGAAAATACAGAAGAAGAGTTTCATATAGGAAAAGATATATTAAATATAGTATCTTCTATTAAAGAAGAAATAAATTTATGCAGAAATAAATTTGCAATAACAAAAGAAGATTTAAAAGAAAAAGAAGAAAAAACAGAAAATATAGAAACAGATAATACATCTGAAGAAACAGCAATAATAGTAAATACATCAGAAGAAAATATTGTAGAAGAAGATGCAAAATTAAATAATGATAAAGAAATAGATATAGAACATGCTTTTAAAAATATAAATAGACAATTGCAGGAAGAACATGCAAAAGCTATTGAAGAAGCATTCGCTTTAGAAACATTAGAAGAAGAAACATTAACAGAAAATACAATCACTGAAGAAGAACTAAAAGATAATGAAATATTAGAAGTTAAAAACAACAAAGAAGTAGAATATATAGAAGAGCAAACTGTAAATGATACATACAATAGAAGCAATGAAGAAGAAGCAAAAAATAAAGAAGAAGTATTTATGTCAATTTCTAATGATGAACTAGAACCTAAATCACAAGACAGCTTTATAGCTAAAACTTTATCTTTGGATAATTATAAAATAACAAAAGAAGCAGAAGAAAATAATTTAGAATATAGAAAAATAGAAAGCGATGATATGTTTAATAAAAAATAATAATAAACAGCTTAAAAGATAAAGAAGAGAATAAAAACTTATTCATCAAAAAAATGATGATTACAAAACAAGTGATTCAAATGGTATTAGTAAGATTATATTAAATTCATACAATAAAGCTATAGATGATATAAAAACTTCAGAAGATGACAGAAAAGAAGAAAAAGATATAAAAGATACAAAAAAAGAAGATACATCAAGAACAGATGATGTATTTGCAGCTTTTGATAAAATGCTTTCTTCTATAATAAGTAAAGCAGAAGAAGATGCTAAAAGAAGCATAACAAAAAAATAAAATAATATAAAAATAGTGTAGTTTTTAGAGGAGATTATATGTCTGATAAACATGGTAAGATATCTGTCTTTGTATATATATCTATTTTAATAAATATAATAGTTCTTGCTTTATTTATAACATTTGTATTCGGACTTAAAAAGGATGCATTTGATGTTGATACAAAAAAGCTTGACAGAAATGCTTTGATTTGTCAAAACAGTATAGTAAGCCTCGTAAAAGACTATGATGACAGACTTAATAAAATAGTAGAAAGCTATCCTTTTATAAACTTACTTCAGCAGGTTATATTAAACGGAATAGATGAAGCAGAAAGAGACAGAATAATATCAATATTTAGAAGCGGAAACTATCCTTTTGACACTGTAGCATTATATTTAGCAGATGGTAAATCAGTATTTTCTTCGCCTGTAAAAACTAAACCTGTAGATTTGGAAAGCTATAAAAAATCTAATGCCAGAGCATTCTTTGATAAAGATTATGACGGGGTTTATTTTGTTAAGCCCATAAAAAATGACAGAGGAATAGAAGTAGGATATATAGTTGCAAGTGTATTTAAAAAAATATTTGAGAACACATCTTACAACTTAAACTTCGTAGTTCTTCCTAATGGGGTTGTATATCATAACCCTTCCATAGATATAAACAGCATATCAAGAGATAGTTTAACTCAGTATATGGATAAAGATATTGGAAGTTCTGGTACTATTGAAGTTGATAATAATACTTTTACATTTTATTCAAGCAAAGTTAAGGATATAGATAATTTTAGTATTGGTATATTAGAATTAAATGTACCTATTATACAGAAATATTTAAAATATATTATACTTGCTCTTTTAGCTTTATCATCATTATTTTTAATAACTACTTCATTACTTGAAAGAAATAAAGTTAATGAAGAAGATGAAGAAGAGAATAAAGAAGATGAAAATATATATGATGAAAGCGAACCGCCTATAAATAACTATGATAATGCCAATATTGTAAATGATGAAGAGTTTAATATAGATGACTATGATATAGATGAAATAGATACATTAGATGATGACAATATAAAATATTTTAATAACAAAAGAAACAGAATTCCAAAAGCAAATAAAGTTGATCTTCCTGATATAGATGATGTAGAAGACATTGAAATAAAAAAAGATAATGAAGATGATGATGAAAGTATAAAAATAGGAGATTTGTCATCTTTAGACGATGTACTTGAAGATGGAGGAGAAACCTTAAAAGATGATGAAGAGGATAATGACGAAAGTCTAAAATTAGGAGATTTATCTTCTTTAGATGATGTACTTGAAGAGGATAAAAAAGAAGATGAAAGTATTAAAATAGGAGATCTATCCTCTTTAGACAGCATAACAAATGATGATGATTTTGAAGAAGTACCTAATTTGGACGATATTATAGATGACGGCGAAGATTTTGAAGAAATACCTAACTTAAACGATATTATTAATGATGAAAAAGATAACAAAGAAGATAATAAAGATGAAAGTATACCAGAGATGAAAGAGTATACTGACGATGAACTTCTTGACGCTGATAATATTGTAGATGATGACGAAGATGTACCTAACTTAGACGACATTATTAATGATGAAGAAGAT
>NZ_JQIU01000008.1:1685375-1696998 GCF_002379365.1 Brachyspira sp. G79
ATGAAGAAAATAATAAGCAAGAAGATACAGAGGAATTAAATAAATTAGATAGTGATAATAATGAAAGCAATATAGATGATACTGTTGAAAATTTAGATGATATACCTAATTTAAATGATGAATTAGAAAATAAAAGTGAAGATGACAAAAATGATGAAGATGACAATAATATAGATGATACTGTTGAAAATTTAGATGATATACCTAATTTAAATGATGAATTAGAAAATAAAAGTGAAGATGACAAAAATGATGAAGATAACAATAATATAGATGATACTATAGAAAACTTAGATGATATACCTAATTTAAATGATGAATTAGAAAATAAAAGTGAAGATGACAATAATATAGATGATACTATAGAAAACTTAGATGATATACCTAATTTAAATGACGAATTAGAAAATAAAGATAATAACCAAGATGACACAACTGAAAACATGGAGGATATACCTGATTCAGATAATGAAGCAAATTCATATAGTACAAAAAATGATGATGATAAACTGGAAGAAACAATTGATAATAACAATGTAGACAATAATAAAAATGAGGATATAATAAAGAGCATTGATGATATTATAGATGATAATAATGAGGGGGACATTTTGATAAGTCATGGTTCTATTTTAGAAGATGAAATAGTAAAAAAAGAAGAAGAATATTTTTCTTCAAGCGATGCTTTTAACTTCTCTCTTAACAGAGATTTTCTTCTTGGTGATTATGATGATGAAGAAAATAGCGATAATAATAATTCTAATTTATCACCTAGTTTCAGGGAAGAATATGATGACGGAGAAGTAGTAAAACCTGCTAGTGAAAAAGACACATTTGATACAGACGATCTTACAGATAAAGATTTATATGATCCTGAAGAGGTACCTAAAATACCAGATGATTTTTACAGAGAAGCAGAAGAAAAAGTAAAGGAAAACATGACAGCTGGTTGGAAAAATGTATTAAAATCAATCAGGGGTAAAAAATTTATCAATAAAAATATGCATGATATGCTTAATTGGATAAAGGAGCAGTCTGGTTTGGATATAAAACATGCTGCTATGCTTACAAGAAAAGATGATGGTAGCTATACTATAGATGAATCTCAGAATATATCAGACGCTACAAAAGATAAATTAAATATAACTGAAAATGAAGCTTTATTTAAAAAGATTTTATCGCATAAAAAAACTTTATATGTATCAGATCCGTTTTCTTCTGATTCATTAAAAAATAAATTTGATGCTGCTGACAGAGAAAATATATCTCATATGATATTTGTTCCAGTAGAAAATGATGAAGGCGGATTAAAATCATTCTTCATAGGACTTTCATCTAATTAAATATTATAATAAAAGAGGTAAAAGAAAATAAATGGAATATATTATAGTAGTATCGGCATTTATAGTTATAGGTATCATTGTCAGCTTAGTATTTGGCAAAATATTAAAAATTAAAGTATTCGGCGGCTGGGTAATGATGTTTCTTATATCTACTGCGGGTGCTTTGCTTGGTTCTTATTATCTTCCTAGAATAAGCAATATACAATATGTGAGGATAAATTTATCATCTGCCGTATTAGGTGCTATTATACTTGTTATTCTTTTATATATATTTACTCCTAAATCTTTAAAATAAAGGATAAAAATAAAATGTTTATAAAAGAGATGAAAGGTATAGTAAAACCAAGTATAAAAGATGATGAAGCTATAGAAAATATACGAAAAGCAGCTCAAATAGCACAGGACTCTATAGATTTAGCTTTCAAACTTTGCATCTCTGGAGTAAGAGCTTCTAAAGTAGATAAAGAAGTTGAAAAATTCATAAAAAGCCAAAATGCATATCCTGCAAACTTTGAAGTTCCAGATTACGGATTTGCTACAAGCATATCAAGCGGTAATGAAATAGCACATGGAAGACCTACTAATAATAAAATACTTGTTCATGGGGAACCTGTATGTGTGGATGTGGGAGTAAAATATAATGGATACTATGCTGACTGTGCTAGAACTGTAGTTATAGAAGGTGGTATGGGCTCTGTTAATCATAGAGCATATAAACTTATAGATGCCTGCAAAAAATCTTTAGAATATTCTATTTACAAATTAAAGCCTAATGTACTTTTAAGCGAATATGGAAAAACTGTTGAAAATAAAGTTCATGAATATGGTTTCAGTGTTATAAAATCGCTTACAGGTCATGGTGTAGGTTATGAATATCATGAAGCTCCTTATATATTTAATTTTTATCACCCCAATAATGATGTAATATTAGAACCTAATATGGTACTTGCATTAGAGCTTATGATAACAAACGGTACTGATAAATATGAAAAAGAAAAAGACGGCTGGACTTTATCTACTCCAGATTATTCTTTAGCTGTACATTTTGAGCATACTGTTTTAATCACTCAAACTGGGGTGGAAATACTTGGAATAAAAAAATAGAATTATTAATAAAATTATTCTTCAAGCCACATAGGTTTTCTTTCAAATCCCACATGATAAGTAAGCCATTGAAGAACTACCTGATGTTCTCCTAAATTAAACAAATAAAAATTTCTTTCTATACCTATAATTTTTCCTCTTGGAACTTCATTTAAGCATTTATTTAATAACTCATTTGCTTTTTGATAATCTTCTTCTTTATAGGGAATATTAGGATCATTCTGTCCTACTATTATTCTTTTTACATATCTTATATTAGTTAGATCAAAAATTTTACTGTCAGACATAAAATATCCTATTTTTACTTCATTACCAAAAATCAAATATTATTATACCAAAACAAACATTACTCTTTCAGGTCTATTTATATATTTATTGTTGATTTTTACTCCATACTGAGATGAAAAATAAAGTTCATATTTGTCATCTGTGAAATAATCATATAAACAAAATACATTTTTATATACCTGATAAGCTGTAATGCTGAAACTTATATCAATATCATAGTTTGTATAAGAAAAAAAATTATGCACATCTTTTATATTAAATGTATATTGTAAAAGAGGTATAAGAGAAGAATACTTTTTAAAAAGCTCTCTCTCATAAACCTCTTTCATCAATACAGCTTTTTCGTCTAAAATATCTTTTAGAGACTTAAAACTAATAATCATAAGTTTTTATTTTTAATTAACTATCAGTTTTAGCTTCAGTTTTAGTTTCAGTTTTATTTTTACCTTGAGGGTCACTTGCAGATTCTACAGGAACAATAGTAGCATTTATTATATCCAATACTCTGGCAAGCCCCTCTGGCATTCCCTGATCTACAGCATGCAGTTCCACATGGTATTTAGCAGAAGTATCTGTTTTTCTAGTATTTTCTTTATGAGAACTTACACTTCCTTTTATTTCAGTGCGGGCAGAAAATATCCACCATCCCACTTTTCCAGATGTTGTAGTATCAACTGAACTATCATCTGAACCTTTTTCTTCTTCACTGCTTTTTACTTCCATGTCAAAAGTAATATCTACATTTTTTATAAATAAAGCAGGTACTTTAACCATACTAAGCAAAGGAGCTCTTAATACCATATCTACAGTATCATTACTTCCATCATCTTTTTTTACAATTTTTTTATATGCAAACTCGACAGTCCTAAGTTTTGACTCTGACTTTACTTCTTTACCGTTTTCATCTTTTTTACCATCTCTATCAATTCCAACACTTTCTATAAAGTCCTTTGTAATATTTGCTAATCTTAACTGTGCCTCTGCCGCCGCCTGCAATGGAGCTCCTATAAGAGACGACATTGGAAGACCTGTAAATTGATTGGCTATAACTTTATTATCACCTACTGCCATAAATTTCCTCCCTAAAAATTTTATTTATTATTTTTTATTAAAAATTATTATTAAATATAATTATTATTAATCATCATTTTGATTGTTTTTATTTACTGTTAAAAACCCCTGACTTAAATTTGTTATCTCATTTATAAATTTAGACATTCCTTCACTACTTTCTGATTTTTTTATTGTAATCTCAATATTAATATTTGTACCCTTATCCTTATTAATACCAGCACCTTTAAGATCAACAGATACATCTGAAGAATTATTAAAATCAGACATATTATCTACTCTGTCACCCTTAAATACATCATTAAAAACAGATTTATCTGTTTCTTTTTTCGCTTCTATAAGATCAAGAATAGCTATATCAAATGAAGCTTTTATTGAATCTATATTAAGCTGCGATATTGGAATTAAGTTTATATAAGGAACACAATAATATTTATTACCATATTTATTATTTTCATCAGGCATACCAATTTTCAATCTTATAGGAAATACACCAGGTAAATGCTCATCTTCTTTATTTTCACCATTATCTTTATAATTTCTATTTTTCTTTCTTTTAAAATATTTTGATAAATTACTTACCTGCGTTTCTTCTAATTGGGCTTGGGCTTCAGCAACTGATTTGGCAATTGCAATAATTACATCATTAAATTTAGCCATAACAAGACTCTCCTGATGTATTTTTTTACTAATAATAATTATTATCTAAAATTATTTAAATGAATTATAGTTCACATTCATTAGTTCAAATCCATAATTTCATAATAACCATATATTTTTTCAACCATTTTAATACATTTGATACTAAATAAATTATATTATCTATAAATTTTAATTATTAATATAATATGGAAAGTTTATAGAAAATAATATATACTAATAGAAATTATAATAAAAAATTAATTTTAGGAATATATCTATGGGAAGCGTATTTGGTAATAATATTAAATTAAGTTTATTTGGAGAATCTCATGGCGAGGCTATAGGCTGTGTTATAGATGGTTTTCCTTATGGTATTAATATAGACTATGATTTTATAGAAAGCGAAATGGAAAGAAGAAGGGCTAAAAATGCAAAGCTCTCAACTGCAAGAGCAGAATCTGATAAACCAGAAATATTATCAGGTATTCTCGAAAACAAAAGCACTGGAATGCCTATTGCTGCGGTAATTAAAAATGAAAATAAAAGAAGCGGTGATTATTCTAATTTAAAAATAATGCCTAGACCTTCTCATAGTGATTATACTGCTATGCTTAGATATGACGGATTTAATGATATAAGAGGTGGAGGACATTTTTCTGGAAGATTAACTGCTCCTTTGGTATTTGCAGGAGCTTTAGCAAAATTAGCTTTAAAAGAAAAATTCGATATAGAGATAGCTGCTCATATTAAACAAATATACAATATAAAAGATAAATATCCAAATAATACATTTCCAACATATGAAGAGTTCATAGACAATTACAATAAAGAATTAAGCGTTTTTGATGATGAAGCTATGAAGAAAATGATAAGCATAATAGAAGAAGCTAAAATGAATACGGACTCCGTGGGCGGAATTATAACTGCTGCTGCATTTAATGTACCTGCTGGTTTCGGAGATCCTTTTTACTCATCTATAGAAAGCAGAATAGCTCAGTCAATGTTTGCTGTTCCTGCTGTAAAAGGAATTGATTTCGGACTTGGGTTTGATTTTGTCAATTACAAAGCAAGCGAATGTAATGATCTATATACTATAAAAAACTATAATAATATAAAAAAAGTAGAAACAAAAACCAACCATAACGGAGGCATACTAGGAGGAATATCTAACGGCATGCCTATAATAGTTAATGCTGTGATAAAGCCTACTCCGTCAATATCTAAAGAACAATTAACTCTCAATATAGAAACAAAAGAAGAAGAAACATTAGTAATTAAAGGACGTCATGATCCATGCATAGCTGTAAGGGCTGTACCTGTAATAGAGGCGGCACTTGCTATTGCCATACTTGATTTATGTATAGATATGAAAGGGAAATTACTATAATTAAAAAATATATTTACCGCACGTTAAACAAAATTCTTAAATATAATGTAATTTTAAATTACAAATAAAACCTATAATTATTAACTTCATTCTACGTGCGGTTAAAAACGCAATAAATTTAAAAAACTCTTGGGTGGGCAGCTGAAATAAGAGTATTAAACTAAAAAACAAAAATAGTACATAAGTAACATAATAATACAAATAAATTTAGAAGGGCGGGCAGATGTAATGAAATTTTTAAACTTTTATTAATACTCCAAACTTTTATTCTATGCCAATACATTTTAAATTTTAACTTATATCATATTCATCATTATAAAATATGTCTATAAATAAAAAATTAATATAGAACTCACAAGTATCTTTTAAGTATTAATGTAAAGTCAAAAATTTCATCATCAAAATCTTTATTAAAATCTTCAATTTCTTTGTCCATTTTTATACCCTATTAATATAGTAATATACTAAGATAAAATATCAATAATAAATTTTAAAAGTTTTATTAATACAAACCATTTATTATATATAAATTTACTAGTAGATTTAATTTTTAAATATGTGCTTTTGCAGCTTTTGCCACTGGAAAAGTTGACATAAAAATAAAATAGAACTTAGATATCAATACTTTGTTTTTATATATTTTATCACAATCTAAAGTGTCATTATATTAAAAATTTATTTAACGCACGCTAAGTAAAATTTATATAGTATAACGAAATTTGAATTATAGATAAATTCATGTTTTTAATTCTATTTATCGTGCGTAGAAGTAATTAAAAATTAATTATCCTTCTATATGAGCATCTGTAAAATTAAAATCACAGTCGCTTTCTAATACTATAGTATGTCCCCAGAAAATATCCCCGTCATCAAACCAAAATGTTATAATATCTTCGCTTATAGTTATAGATGTTAAGGTTATTAATTTTTCAAACTCTTCTCTATTTATATGAGGCTTTTCTGCATCATCGTTCCAGCTGTTGGCATCTTCAATCATATTTTCTGATATATACTCTTTTAGTTTTTTGTCAATATCTTTTTTATTAGTAAATATTTTCTTTATTATATCAACACTTTTTTTATTTAGTTCTTCATCAATATCTTCAAATAAGACTGAAATATTATTATCATTCCATAGTATATCTTTACTAAACATGTCTATACTTTTATCAAGCTCAAAATCTCCTAATTCTTCATCTTTATAATAAACAGGCTTAGAATATTTTTCTAATATAATATTTAAATCATTATCTTTATAGTTGGTATCAATAATATCTTCAAGCAGGAACCTCATATATAAATCAGATGAAGTTTTTTCTTTTCTCACCTTTAATCTTGCTATGCTTTTACTTTTAATCATTTGAAAATACTCTTTTGTTTCTTTAACTTTTTTCTGAATAAGAATATTGCCATTTTCTATAATTTCATTAGAGGAAATATTTTTTAAAGCCATAGCATAAATATATAAAGTATAATATTTATCTTTATTAGCCTTACCAGCTCCTAAGCATGATTCTTTAAGCACAAACGCCATGTCTAAAATTTCATCATCGAAATTACTATTAAAATTTTCAATTTCCTTGCTCATTTTGTACCTTTAATTAATTTTTTCCTATACATCAGAATTATATATTTTTCATATTCTAAAGTAAATACCAATCTAATTTTTTATAAAAAAACGGGAATATTTTTATTATTACGTATTTATTTATATAACAAAAAAGGAGTAAAAAATGAAAAAAATTATTATTGCAACTGTTATATTGACTATATGTTCAATAGCATCTGTTTACGGTTACTTGATCCCTAGAGAAGGAACCTATCATTCGGCTCAAGCTCCAGGATCATATATTGTACTAACAAAAGTAAATAATAATCTTCATAATGTTCAAATGTATGATGCTAATGTTGGTGCTTTTATAAATGGTACTTTAAGTTTTCCAAATGCAAGTTCTAAAACTATCATAATTAAATATGATAATGGATTAGAATTTACTGGAAGTATATTGGGAAGAGAATCATTCGGAGTTGGAAATGCTATCTGGAATAAGTCTTTTTAATAACTTTTAGTTATTTTATATGATTTGTTACCTGCATATATTTTCATAATAAAAATATATGCAGGTTGTAAAAGTTTCTATTTTATAAAATAAGATTTTACTGTTCCGTATATTGACGAAGTAAATCTCTTATTAATTTCTAAAGGATTAATATACTCTTCTTCATTGCAGCTGCCATTTTCATCTAGTCTGTGGAAAGCAATATTTTTAAATGTTACTTTTTCGCTAGCCTCTATTCCAAACCACATATATTCAAAATCTATACGGCATGCAATATTTAATATAGAGTCTTTTAATTCATAATAAGTATAGCTTCCTCCGTCTTCAATATCTCTGCTTCTTTCAAATGACATTTTATTTGCCATTGACATTATTTCGCCCGCTGTTATTTCTCTATCTTCAAATGATATAATTTTATTATTTTTTATATACTCTTCTTTCACTTCTTCAAATAATAAATCAAGCTGATTTATAGGCTGTGATATTTCATAGTCGCTTAACTGAGTTTTCCATTTTGATAATTTTTCACTGTCTAATTCTATGGGGTGAACTAAAGTAATATTCTTTTTATTTTTAATAGTATCATCAAATATATATTCCTCTTCATCATAAGTGTTGAAACTTCCGTCTTCCATATATCTGAAACTCTCTATTAAATTATTTTTTTCATCATAAACACCCCATATAAGTTTTAAAGCAAATATATTCATTATAGGGTTTTCTACAAAAAGTTCTGTAAAAGTTTTATAAGACCATTTACGAGCGTTTAATAAAACTTTATTTAATCTTGTTATTTGATTAGAAGTTATCATTTTAATATTTTTCTTTATCAAAGTTAATTCTTTTTTAGCCGCATCTGCTTTTTCTTTATCATCTTTACTGTTTGGAGCAGGAAGTGATTTTAAAACTTTATTGTTTGAATCTGTTACTTCTATAGTGAAATCATTTTTTATTTGAAGTGTAAATACTCTGTCGGCTTCTCCTCCGTAATGAAGTTCTCTTGTACCCTTTTTATCAAAATCCAAATCTGGTATTATTTTATCTATAAGCTCATCTTCTGAAATCTCTAATGCTTTGGCAGTCTTTTTTAATGCATCTTTAGCAGCATTTTTTACCTGATTATTTTTAACTTTTACAGACATTGTATCAACTAATACCAATGCAAATTTGCTTGCATTTAATGCTATAGCATATACTGCATGTGCTGCTAATGCTCCTCTTGAGTTTAATGCCCATTCTTCAATCTGAGCCTTTAACTTTAAGAGTTTATCTTCAGTTTGAAAAAGACAATATGGAATAAGTATATTTTTTAATTTTGTATCTGCCTTATTATCAAGCCAATTTGAATATATATTTTCAAGTGCATTTCTAAGTGAATCAATATCAAAAAACTCTGCTATCTTGTTGCAGTCTTTTAATATTGAAGGCTCTTTTAAAGCAATATATTCCATAAAAACATACTTAACTATATTTAAAGGAGCTTTAGTTTTTTTATCTTTTAATAAAATATTAGAGAGTATATTTTCGTCTATATCTTTTATTAGAGTTTCATGTCCTTCATTATAGTATTTATTTAAATATTCGTTTATTTCATCAACGCTTTTAAATTGAAAATCATCATCAAACTTTTGTAAATCCCAATATTTAATTATCTCTTTATAAACTGTTCTTGAAGTATCTTTTCTTTCATTTGCCAATTTTTCTACTTCGCTTCTAACAATGCTTTCATTATTATTTATTACCAATACACAATGCCTTTTTATTTCTTTTGATTTTGCTGTATCGAGAACTTTGAAAACAAAATCAAATTTATTATCTATTAAACTATTTAATTCATCCCTGAAAATATAATTAATAAATGATATAGTACCTTGAATATTTGATGTTATAGAAGTGATAAATGATTTTTCTTCCATGATAGATTTTGTTTCTTCTACATTATTTTTTATAAGTGTAATAATATCATTTTTTGAATCTAATAATGATAAATAAATATCTTTTAATGGCACTTTTTTATCATTAACTAATTTTTCTTTAGCTTCTAAAATATTTCTATTATAGAATATTTCCTGAATAGAAACATAAATAGAAATTTTGCCATATATTCCGTAATATTTTAATAATTTAGTAGTGATTTCTGATGCTTCATCATTTATACCATCAAGCGACATTATAGCCGATAAATAATGACTGTGATTACTATAAGGGTTTTCTTTTACATATTTAAAGCTTTTAGAAATTATCTCATCAAAACTTTTAATAGGTCCCATTATTTTTAATAACTCAACGCACATTGTTTTGAGAGTTTCTACAATAGCATTGGTATCTATATTATATTTGTTATCATTTGCTGCAAGCATAATTGATGAAAGCATAGCATAATCAAGATATAATTGTTCCAATTTTGAGTTTTCTATTATCTCATAAAGTCTATAAAATGTTTCTCTATCTTCATCATATAGTTTTTTTACTTCTACTGTTAAATATGAAATAAAAAGTGTCTTATTGTTAACGATTGTGTTTAATAAAATACATTCTTTAGGGAAATTGCATAGTTCTAAATATTCAGGTATAAGTTTTTGTGTATAGTAATAATAGCCTTTATCCTCTGAATATCCTTTAAATAATCTTTTATATAGTTTTATAGTTCTTGTCATTTGATTGTATATATTCACAAGAAAATAAATGATATTATTATTTTTATTTAAAATATTCATTAATCTTTTATAAACTTCTTCATCTTTATCAGCTATACTAAAAAGTAATGATATAGTTTCTTCATCATTTATTTTTAGAGAGTCTATATAATTTAATAATTGTTTAATAAGGCTTTTATCATCATCTCTATTTATAAGATATACCAAAATAGTTAATAATAAATGAGGCTCTTTATTCAATAAAGCTTTATTGTCATTTTTTACTTTTTCTAAGTATTGATTAAACTTTTTAGGAATACAGCCTTCTAATTCTAAAAAATTATCAAAATTATTGACTTGTATTTTTATATATTTAAGCCCTTCATTATTCCTTAGATTTACTTTAGAATATTTTGTATCATGTACATCTCCTTGAAGTGTATTATTATAACTTTCTATTAATGCTTTTTCTAAATCTTCACCAGTGCATAATCTTAAAATTACATAAACCTCTTTACCCTTGTATATATCTTTTATTACAGTTTCAGCGTATCTTGACAGAGCTTTTTTATCTTCTTCTGAAGTGTTTTCATCAAAATAAAACTTAATAATTTCTTCTGCATCAATACTGTAATAATTTCTTAAAGTGGGGCAGCTGTTTGATCTTCCGTAAAAATAATCAAGAAATGCATTCTTATTATTTTCATATTGGAATATTCTTTCAAACTTATTTTTTATTTGTTCTTCATTACTGATATTATTCTCCATAGTTAATACCTCATCTTTCAATAGTATTTTTATATAGTATAATTAATTTTTTTCATTATGTCAAATTTTTATTACTGTTGCTATGTTCGCCTTCGCCTATAATTAGCAAATAAATTTATTTATTTGCTGGCTTCGGCTCACTGTTTGGTTTATATGTTTCTTAAGCAAATATTATTATTTTTTAATTGTATTTATATCAACTTTTCCCGTGGCAAAAGTTGCAAAAGCACTCATTAATTAAAAAAACTCTATCTTATATTAAGAAATATTTTAATTAATAATTTTTGTTACATTAAGTATATTATTTCTCCATAAAATGCTTAA
>NZ_JQIU01000008.1:1697604-1719599 GCF_002379365.1 Brachyspira sp. G79
TCTCTATATTGTAAATATGAAAGTATACCCTTATTATTTAAAAGTGCTATACTATCAGGTTCAATTTCTAAACCTTTATTTATGTATATTTCAGCCTGTTTTAAACTTTCTTTATTATCATTTATTTCATAATGATTTAAATATAAGAATGATATATTTGCATATAGAGAATAGTAATTTTTATTAATACTTAGCTCTTTATTATAATTTTTTAATGCCTTATTAAAATATTCTTCATCTTTAGTTTCTCTGTATTTATTTGAATATAAAGTTCCTCTATTATTTAAAGCTTTAATATAATTTTTATCAATACTTAAAGCATTATTATAATCTTCTAATGATTTCTTGAAATATATTTCTTCTTTAGTTTCTTTATATTTATCAAAATATACATTACCTCTATTATTTAAAGCCATTATATTTTTAGGATTTATTTCCAATGCTTTAGTATAAAGTTTTAGAGCTTCGTCATAATTTTTATTCATTTGTTCATTTAATGCTCTGCTAAACAATTCACTCGCTTTAGCTCTATCAGCGTTTATTTTTGATTGTCTGGTTTGTTTTTCTATTTTATTTAATGTTAATTCTATTTCTTTGGCTTTTTTATTTAATTCTTCTAAGGTTTTATTTGATTCTAATTCTGTTTCTTTTATAATAAGTTCCGACTGCTTTTGATTGCTTTCCATTATTTTATTATTGGCGTATATGCCTAAAATTGTGAATATTATCATTATTAAAGATAAAAATGCAAGCCAGAAAGTTACTGTATTTATTGAAAAGTCTTTACTGTCTTTTAGTGTTTCTCTAAGTAAATCGACATTAGGTTTGAATGCTTCTTCTAATGTATTTTTTATAAACTCTTTGCTTTCAAAACTTTCATTTGTAACCGTTTCTTTAAGGAACTCATAATAATTGCTTAATTGTATTTGTGAATTTGTTTCAAACTTTCCAATACTATAATCCATAGACTTTTTTATTGAATAAGAAAATAAAAAATATATTATAATCAATACTATTAAAAATATTGAACATACAACAATATATAATATAAATGTAGTATTATATTTATTATTAAAGTTATTTGTATTATCAGACATATTTTTTACCCTATCATATTTTAAATATATTATATAGCTAAATGCAAAAATATAAACAATATTTAATTCATGATTTAGTTTAATAAATTTTATTACATCCGCCCGCCCTCTAAATTTATTTGTATTATTATGTTGCTGATATGCTATTTCTTGTTTTTTAGTTTGATACTGTTATTTTAGCTGCCCACCCAAGATTTTTTTAAATTTGATGTATACTTAACGCACGAATTACGTAATTATAAATAACAGATTTATTTGTAATAACAATATTTATTATATAATGAGATTTATTTACCGTGCGTTAAAACAGGTGCAGTATGAAATAAAATTTTTATCAAAATTGGAGATAATGGGGCTCGAACCCACGACCCTCACAATGCCATTGTGATGCTCTCCCAAACTGAGCTATATCCCCTTGAGATTGAGAATATTCTAAATTATTTTTAATTAAAAGTCAATTATATGAGTAATTAAGTATTAGTGTAAATTTAGAATATTATTTATATCTATTATAAGTTTAAGATATTCATTAAATATATTTGATTTATATTTATCCTAAAATATATTAATGTAAAATCTATTATAAGTATCAGTATATCAAAAAAAACATTAAACAATTTTTAATTATACCGAAAATATTTTATAAGAAATACTAAAATTTTTGGAGGAATACGCCTTATGATGCGTTCATTATTTGCCGGCGTGTCTGGTTTACAAAATCATCAAACTCGAATGGATGTAGTAGGAAATAACATAGCAAATGTTAATACATACGGATTTAAAAGAGGAAGAGTTACTTTTAAGGATATGATAAGCCAATCTTTAAGCGGGGCAGCAAAACCGCAGGAAGATAGAGGCGGTATCAATCCTCAACAAGTAGGCTTAGGTATGATGGTTGCAACTATAGACACTATACATACACAAGGTGCTTTACAAGTTACTGGTGTAAACACTGATTTAGCTATTCAGGGAGAAGGTTTCTTTATAGAAAAAAGAGGAAACAATTCTTACTATACAAGAAACGGAGCTTTCTCTTTAGACAGAGACGGTTATTTAGTTAATCCTTCTATAGGTTATAAGGTACAAGGCTGGAATGCTGTACTTAACCCAGAAACAGGAGAAATGGAATTAAATACTGCAGCTGGAGTGGAAGATTTGATTATACCAGTAGGATCAAAAGACCCAGCAAGAGCTACAGCAAATACAAAATATTTCTGTAACCTACAAAAAAGCGGAGAAACACATCAGTCAGATTTAACTATATATGACTCTACAGGAATACCGCGTCAATTAAGAGCAACTTTCACTAGAACAGATGTTAATAGATGGGATATGACAATAGATATACCAGATGCAACAGAAGGAAGTGTAAGCGTATCAGCAGGAGATCCAGTAGAAGGCGGCGGAAACAATACTTTCCAATTAGTATTTAATGATGCAGGTTCTTTAATTTCTGTAAGTGACGGTACTAATACTCAAACAGAAGGAGTATTAATGCCTAATGTATCTTTCACTTATCAAGGAACAGAAGGTGAAGTAAATCAAACTATCAACCTTACTATGGGAGAAGTTGGTTTATTTAATGGTATTACACAATTTGAATCCCCTTCAACAACTAAAGCTATAGAACAAGACGGATACACTATGGGTATGTTAGAGGGTTTCAGCTTTGATGACAGCGGTCAAATAACAGGTGTATTCACTAATGGAAATAGAAAAACTTTAGGACAGGTTGCATTAGCTAAATTTAATAATGCAGGCGGTTTAGAAAAAGCAGGAGACACTTTATTTGTAGCAAGTAATAACTCAGGAGCTGCTAATATTGGTACTGCTGCTGCTGAAGGCAGAGGTTCTTTAAAGGCAGGTGCTTTGGAAATGTCTAACGTAGATTTGAGCGAACAGTTTACAGATATGATAGTAACTCAAAGAGGTTTCCAATCTAATGCCAGAACTATAACTACAGCAGATCAAATGCTTCAGGAAGTTATAGCACTTAAGAGATAATTATAATAGTAGTATACTTTTTATAATTTTATAGTATAATATAAATTAGGAGTTTCTAATAATATGATACATATAACAAGATTTGACGGAAGTATATTGTATGTTAATCCGCATCAAATAGAATTTATGGAGGAGACTCCTGATTTAGTAATAACAATGTTATCTGGAAGGAAGGTAGTAACTAAAGACAGCTTTGAAACTGTACTTAATAGAATAGTAGAGTATAGAAGCCGAATAGTTTGTGAAAATAGTGTAAAAAAGCCGTCATTCTATGGTAATGAGGAATAAAAAAATAATAAAAATAAATTTTAGTTAGAGAGTAAAATATGGATATAATTGTACCTATATGTCTTATAATGCCATTAGCAATTAACTTATTCGGTATTATCGGGGGAGGCGGTTCATTAGGAAACTTCCTTGATATAGCATCAATAATAGTAACAGCAGGCGGTGGTGCTAACTCACTTATAATGGCAAATGATATCGGAACTGTAATAGGCGTACCTAAAGCTATTAAAGTACTTTTGCAAAAGCCTGCATATTCAGAAGACCAAATAATAATAACCTTGATAAGTTTTTCTGAAAAAGCTAGAAGAGAAGGTTTGCTTGTACTTGAAGATGATATACAGGAAGTTTCAGATCCATTTCTAAAAAAAGGTATGCAGCTTGTAGTAGACGGAACTGACCCTGAACTTGTAAAAAACATTCTTAATACAGAAATAGATAACATAGAGGCAAGACACGACTCAGTAAGAAAGGTATTTGACGATGCTGCTTCGCTTTTCCCTGCTTGGGGTATGATTGGTACATTAATAGGACTTGTAATCATGCTTAGAAGTTTGGGCGGCGGCGGCGGTCTTGAAACAATAGGTTCTGGTATGGCTGTAGCACTTATTACTACATATTACGGATCTGTTATAGCTAACGGTTTTGCTTTGCCTATATCAGGAAGGCTTGCTGCTAGACACTCTTCTGAAGCAATGGTAAAAAGTATTATGCTTGAAGGTATTTTATCTATACAGGCAGGTGATAACCCTAGAATAGTAAAAGATAAACTTGTATCATTCTTGCCTCCAGCTCAGCGTCAGAAAGTTAATGAACAAGTTGGAGATAGATAATAATTTAGAGGTAAAAAATGGCAAAAATTAAGTTTGGTAAAAAAGCTAAAAAAGTAGGCGATAAGGCAGATACTCCCGGTCCTTCAGCCCCATTATGGCTGCAAACTTACGGAGACTTCGTAACTTTAGTATTAACATTTTTCGTAATGCTTCTTGCTACAATGTCTACTTCTGTTAACGATTCTGCTATACAGCTTATTGCCACAGCATTCCAAGGTTCATTCGGTGTCATGCCTGGAGGTGCTACTCTGTCTCAAAGCAAACTTGTTTACGGAGGAGCTAATGCTGATACACTGCCTTCTACAGATAGGGGATATTCTATGGGAAGAAGTATTGATAAAGCAGTAGCTGTGTTGGAAGCTGAAATAAAAAGTAAAAAAGTTAGAGTGGAAGAAGATGAAAGGGGATTTGTTATAAGTCTTGGTGCTGACCAATATTTTGAATCGGCTTCTACTAATATAATAGACAGTCAAAACAATGTAGAAACATTTATTAAGTTGGCTTCACTGCTTAGCGGTATTCCAAATGAAATAAGAATAGAAGGTCATACAGACTCAGGCTCTATTATACCCGGAAGTATTACTGAACAGAAATTTGGTAATAACTGGGGACTTTCTTCTGCAAGAGCTATGGTTATTTTAGAAAAACTTTTTGAAAATGATCAAACAGGAAAGCTCGATAGAAATAAATACTCTATTGCTGGATATGCTGATACCAGACCTGTAGCTTCTAATGATTTGCCAGACGGAAGAGCTTTGAATAGAAGAGTTGATATTGTTATAGTAAGAAATGATGTTACTTACTATAATCAAAGATAGATAAATAATAAATTAAGACTAACTAAAAATTATGCTTTTGGCTGATAAATGGAAAGACTATAAAATTATAGACTGCGGAGAAGGCGAAAAACTTGAGAATATAGGCGGCTTTTTAGTATCGCGTCCTGATTCTCAAGTTATTTGGCCTAAACGTTTAAATAAATGGACTAATATGGATGCAATATATCATCGCTCAGATAAAGGCGGCGGTTATTGGCAGTATATTAATAAGCCTAAAGATAATTTTATCATCAGATATGGTGATTTATCATTTAAAATAGAGTTTACTAATTTCAAACATATAGGACTTTTTCCAGAGCAGGCTGTTAATTGGCAGTTTATTATAGATAAAATCAAAGAAAAAAAATCTTCTGGTCCTGAAAATATAGAAATTAAAGCTCTTAATTTATTTGCATATACTGGAGGGGCAACTGCTGCATGTGCTTATGCGGGATGCGATGAAGTTGTACATGTTGATGCCTCAAAAAAAATAGTGTCTCATGCAAAAACAAATATAGAAATTAATAATCTTCATCAAAAAAAAGTAAGATTTATTATAGAAGACGTAATTAAATTTGTACTTAGAGAAGTAAGACGTGGAAGAAAATATGATGTCATAATAATGGATCCTCCTGTGTACGGAAGAGGACCTAACGGAGAACTTTGGCAGATAGAAACAAGTTTAACAAGATTAGTAGAAGAATGTGTTAAACTTTTATCAGCCTCCCCTATTCTATTTTTAATCAATTGTTATACAGCAAGTTTCTCTCATATATCATTAAAAAATATATTATCTTCATCTATAAAAACTAAAGGTATTTTTGAAAGCGGAGAAATAGGACTTCCTATAGAAAATTCTGATATGATTCTCCCTTGCGGTATATATGCAAGATTTTATACATAAAAAAGGAGCTTTTTAAAGCCCCTTTAATTATCTTTCAAACCATTATTAATAGCTTATTGTCTCACCTTTTTCATGTATTTCTAAAAATCTTAATAATTCTGCTTTAACCTCGTCAGCAGTATCCAAAGTAAGAACTCTTTTTGCGAGCATCTGACATTCAGTTTTATCTAAAGATATAATCATTTTCTTAACTTCAGGTATTGATATAGCAGACATAGAAAATACATCTAAACCTAATCCGAACAATAAAGGCACAGCGAGTAAATCTCCTGCTAATTCTCCGCACATAGAAATAATAATACCATTAGCATGAGCACCGTCTATAGCCATTTTTATAGCTATAAGTACTGAAGGATTATAAGGATCACAAATATTAGCTATCTTTTCATTTCCTCTGTCTGCTGCTAAAGTATATTGCGTAAGGTCATTAGTACCTATAGAGAAAAAGTCGGATTCTCTTGCAAATGCCTCTGATCTGAATACAACTGAAGGTGTTTCTATCATCATTCCTAATTCTAATGCCTCATTAAAAGCAATATTTTCTTTAACAAGCTCAAGTTTGCATTCATTAAATATAGCCTTAGCTTTTCTAAGTTCTTCCAAAGAAACTATCATAGGAAGCATTACTTTTATTTTACCGAAAGCTGAAGCTCTAAGCAAAGCCCTGAATTGAGTTCTTATAATAGAAGTTTTATCCAAACATATTCTCAAAGCTCTCCAGCCTAATGCGGGATTCTCCTCTTTAGGCATTTCCAAATAAGGCAAATACTTATCGCCTCCAATATCCATAGTACGTATAGTAACAGTATGTCCGCTCATAGCAACAGCTACTTCTTTATAAGCCTTAAACTGCTCTTCTTCTGTAGGAAAATCAGTATTTTCCATAAAAAGAAACTCAGTTCTGTAAAGACCTATACCATCAGCACCATTTTTCAAAACCCCGCCTAAATCTGCAGGCGAACCTATGTTGGCATATACTCTTATTTTTGTTCCATCTTTAGATACAGCATCTTTATGAGCATATTCTTTTAATAAAGCTCTTTTTTTATCAAATTCATCTTTTAATTTTAAACATTCATCTATAGATTCTTTGGAAGGCTCTATAATAACAGCCCCAGTATTTCCATTAATTATAATAGTTTGATTATTTTCTAAATCTTTTAAAATTTCTCCAATACCAACTACAGCAGGAAGTTCTAAAGATCTAGCCATTATAGAAGTATGCGAAGTACGTCCTCCTATTTCTGTAATAAACCCCAAAGTATTATCTAAATCCAAATTGGCGGTATCTGAAGGAGTTAAATCTCTGGCAACAACTATTGAGTCTTTTGGAAGATTAGAAACATCAGTAATTTCCTCACCCTGAATATTTCTTATCCATCTGTCAGCGATATCTACCAGATCACCAGCACGCTCTCTTAAATATTCATCTTCAACTTCACTTAAAATTTTTGTATAAACCTCTATACCTTGAGATAAGGCATATTCAGCACAAACTTTGTCATCTGCTATAATATTATTTACCTCTTCAAGTAAATCTTCATCTTCAAGCAAAGTTATATGAGCATCAAAAATAGCTGCTTTTTCTTCTGAAACTTTTTTGGCTGTTGTCTCTCTAATTTTTAGAAGCTGTTCTTTTGTTTTATTTCTAGCTTCTAATAATTTTTTTTGCTCCTCAGCAACATTTGCACAAGGACATTTAGATACTACAATATCTTTTTTAATAAGCAGATATACTTTTCCTATAGCTATACCAGGGGAAACCCCTATTCCACTAATTCTTTTTTCCATATTATAAGTCCAAAAAAAATTAATCTTTTAAATTAGCAAGAAACTCTTCTATTTTTTTTAGATTTTCTTGTTCATTTTCACCATCGCAATAAATAGTAAGTACTGAATCTTTTTTTACTCCTAAAGACAAAACTTTTAAAAGAGATGAAGCATTAACTCTTTTTCCAGCTTCGTTTTCTATTTCTATTTTACAATTTTGTAATGTTTTTATAAATGTAACAAATTCATTACCAGGTCTAGCATGAAGTCCTGTATCATTTTGTATAGTAACTTTACCTGTAGTCATTGGCAAAACTCCTCC
Organism: Brachyspira sp. G79; assembly: GCF_002379365.1. GTDB lineage: Bacteria > Spirochaetota > Brachyspiria > Brachyspirales > Brachyspiraceae > Brachyspira. The sequence continues at coordinate 1,705,638 of NZ_JQIU01000008.1, forward strand.
GTTCTTTTCTTATATATATTTTAAAGTATATCAGTTTTTTCTCATTTGTCAAATTATATATGTACTAAAAAGTATGTTTTATATACTAAATACATACTTTTTAGTTAATTTATATACTAGATATAATTCTTTTACATAGGGTATATTAATTAACAATATGGAAATATTATAAAAATTGAACATATTTAATCTTTATTTATCATATTAAAATAAATTCCTTGAAGTACCAAAAAAGGATAAACTTTACATTTTAAAAGTTTTAAATTTGATATGCCGCCTGTAAGAAAGATTTTTGATTTTATATTGTACTTAGATTTTATATATTTCTTCGCTTCCAAAACAACATAATTCACAGTTCCTATAGTATTATATATAGCTCCAGACATAATAGCATCTTTTACATTATTATTTATAGGGTTTGGTATTGATGATATAGGTCCTATTTCATAATAAGGAAGTGAAGTAATATTTGAAAGTGCCTGATAACTAGTTTTAGTACCAGCTATTATCATACCTCCCAAAAATGTAAAATCTGAAAGCATAACACTAACTGTTGTAGCGGTACCCATATCTATAACTATAGAAGCGTATTTAGTATTATCATCATAGCCTTCAAGTCGTATAGAAGCATAAGTTGATAATATTCTATCTATACCTACAGAATCTTTAGGTTCATATAAATTATCTTTAAGTTTTATATCATTATGGGTAACTCTATAAGGATTAATGTTAAAACAATCTTCTATGCTGCCCTCAAACAGATCATTTACCTTTAATGATACACTGCTGTAAAATACATTCTTTATATTACTGTGATTATTTTTTATTTCACTTAATACATTAATCAAATCTAAAGCATTACTATGCTCTATAGCATTATAGTATATTGGAGCATTGTTATTATTTTCAAATATCGCTAACTTAACTCTTGTATTTCCAATATCAGCAAGCAAGTACATTTTTTCAAGCCTCGTCCCTTATATTGTTGCTTTCTAAAAAATTTCTAGTTTTTTCAAGTAAAAATTCTCTGTTATTTAATTCTGGCTCATCTAATATCAAATCAAGCAAATAATTTAATATCTTACCTATTAAAGGGCTAGGCTTTAAATGAAATTCATTAATCAAATCATTACCATCTATTTTCAAATCTTTCACTGTTATAGCATTTTCTTCTTCAATTATCTTATCAATTCTAGCCAAAAGTTTAGGTATAGCCCTACTTTCTTTATCTTTTCTATGTCCGCTTCCAAGCCTATCAGCTTCTCTTAATTTTAAAAGAGGCTTAATATTTTCAACACCAATAGCACGCATAAACCTTCTAACTGCTCCGTCTGTCCATTCATCTTGATAATAAAACATATGCTGTCTAACTAATAATGTTACAAAATCTATCTCGGAATTAGAATATTTTAATCTTTTCATTACGTTTTTAGCTACTTTTGCACCTACAACCTCATGATTATAATAAACAGGATCATCTTGTTTTGAAACTTTTTTCTGAACCATAGGTTTAGCTATATCATGAAAAAGTGCAGCAAGCCTTACTAATAAAGTTAATTCCTCTGTTTCTAAAGGTTCTACAGACTGTATAGTATGGAGTATATGATAATAAACATCATATTTATGAAATTTATTCTGTGTAACCCCGTAGCCTTGCATAAGTTCTGGAAGGATTAATGATAACACCCCAGTTTTTCTTAAAAGCTCCAAGCCTCTGAAAGGATTTGAAGATAATAATATACCGTTAAACTCTTCACGTATACGTTCTGCTGCAATAGAAGCAAGCATACCTGTAGAGTGCGTTATAGCTTCAAATGTTTCTTTTTCTATTTCAAAATTTAATTTAGCAGCAAATCTTATAGCACGCATTATTCTAAGACCGTCTTCTCTAAATCTTTCATAAGGATCACCTACAGATTTCACTATCTTACGCTTAATATCTCTCATACCATCAAACATATCTATAAGAGTGCCATCTAAAACATTATATGCCATCGCATTTATAGTTAAATCTCTTCTTGGCAAATCGTCTTCTATACTTGAAGCATATTCTACATTATCTGGATGTCTTCCGTCACTATAATTACCGTCACTTCTGAAAGTAGTTATTTCTACATGCATATCCTCTATAATAACAAGTATAGTACCATGCTTTATTCCAGTAGGAACAGTATATTTAAATATTCTCTGCACATCTTCAGGCTTGGCATCTGTAGTGATATCATATTCATACGGAGCGATCCCCATTACAGCATCTCTTACAGCACCTCCAACCAAAAAACATTGAAATCCCTCTATATGCAGTATTCTTGCTATTTCTTTTATTGGATGCGGTATATCTGTAAATATTTTCTTCACTTAATATCCTATTTATTTTATACTTTATATAGTATATACAATTTTTAATTAATTACAAATTATATTTTATATAAATAGATAATATAATTAGGCTTAATTGAAAAATTATTGATAAACTGTTTTATAAGTTTATTAATTTAAGTAAAATTATACTTGTTTCAAAACGAAATTTATTAATACTTATATTTTTCTATTTAATATCTCTTTTAATTAGAGTTAGTACTTAACAGTAAGGCAAATAATAAATTTAAAAAAATAATTTTTTTATTCAACTTTTTTCCGCCACAAAAAATTGCCAAAACTGCAAGTATTAGAACTTTATATTTTATATATATGTATTAAATGTGTGGTAATACCAAAAATTTGGTCTAAAAATGCATTCTTTTAGCCTGCCTACGGTACGCAGAGAGAGGCGTACAGTATATGGTTCTTTATACCCACAAAAGAACTGGGGGGCTAGTACACACAAATCTAAAATTTAAAAATTTAGTTTTTGACAAATTATATCTGTTTAGGTATATTACTAAAATAATTAATTATACAACATGTGAAACATTGTATTAGCGTAATTTTTTTAATTTAAATAATTTTTATAACTAATTTTATTAATAACTTTTAAAACAAGTATATTATAAGTTAATAAAACTATTGATATATAAAAACTATAGGATATAATAAAAAAATGATAATAGATATACTTACACTCTTTCCAAAATTCTATGAAAGCCCTACATCTATGGGAGTAATAGGAATGGCATTAAATGAAAAAAAAATAGATTTGAATATCATAAACATGCGTTTATATGGAGATGGTAATTATAAAAAATGCGATGATTACACTTACGGCGGCGGACCTGGTATGATAATGACATACAATATTTTTAAGAAATATTTTGACAGTCATAATAAAGGATATACAATCATTTTTTCTCCTTCTGGAAAAATACTCACTCAGAAAAAAATAAAAGAATTTTCAAATAAAGAACATATAACTATGATACTTGGGCATTATGAAGGTATAGATTATAGAGTTGAAAAAAAATATGCAGATGAAGTTATAAGTATAGGAGATTATGTATTAAGCGGAGGAGAAATACCTGCTCTTTTACTTGTAGATGCCATATCAAGATATAAAGGTGTTTTAAATAATAAAGAATCTGTTACAAGCGATACTTTTGAAGAAAATGCAAACGGTTTATTAGAATATGAACAATATACGAGACCTGAAGAAATTGATAATATGAAAGTGCCTGAAGTTCTTCTTTCTGGAAATCATAAAAAAATTGATGAGTACAGAAGAGAAAGAAGCATAATAAAAACTTTTAAAAATAGAAAGGATATATTTTCTAAAATAAATTTGAATAAAAAAGATATAGAAAGCATTTTTAATTATCTCAAAAATAAGGAGTAGTAATAATGAAAATAAGAAAAACAGAATATAAAGATATTGATAAAGTAATGGAAATATTTGATTATGCAAGAAACTTTATGAGAGAAAATAACAATCATAATCAATGGATTAATGGATATCCTTCAAGAGAAAATATAGAAAATGATATAAATAATAAACATAGTTATGTATGCCTAGATGATAATAATAATATTATAGCTACTTTTTGTTTTTTTGTAGGAGAAGATGAAAATTATGATAAAATATATGAAGGTAATTGGATTAATGACAAAGAATACGGAGTAATACACAGAATAGCAGTATTAAATGGAAGAAAAGGTACAGCTTCTTTTTGTCTTAATTACTGTTTTAATCAATGCAGTAATATAAGAATAGATACCCATAAAGATAATAGACCTATGCTTAATTTCCTAAAAAAAGAAGGTTTTGAACGATGCGGAATAATATATTTAAAAAACGGTAATGGAGAGAGAATAGCATTTCAAAAAAGTATTTAGTATTTATAAACTTTATAAACAATGAAAATCATATACAAAATAATAAAAATAATAGGTATAAAAAAGCAAAATATGATAATAAAACTTATAGGGTTAAAAAATATTATAAAACTAAAAAATACTAATAATATTGCAGATTTTATCAAGATAGTAGGAATAAAAAAATAATTTATATAATAAAATCTATACGCTAATATAGTTAATAACATCGAAAATTCATATAAATATATATAATTAAAATTTGACTTTACAATATCTTTATGTTATAATTACGCACCGTTACATTTTTAGATTAAAACTACCAAATTTTTTTAAAACGTTAAATCAAGGTGTGTATGTTATGGACAAAAAAACATTAAAAACAAAAAATAATACTTACGTTTTATCACAAAAAGATATCAAACAAAATTGGCTTATAATTGATGCCAAAGGTAAGTCATTAGGAAGAGTTGCAAGCAGAGCAGCTTATATGCTTAAAGGTAAACATAAAGTAGACTATGCATACAACTTAGACAATGGTGATTATGTAATTATCATCAATGCTAAAGACATAGTTTTAACAGGCAATAAAAAGAAAGGAAAAATTCATTATAGACACACAGGCTACCCTGGTGGAATTAAAGCTGTAAGCTATGGTGAATTATTGGAAAAAAACCCTGAAAGAATGGTAAAAATAGCTGTAAAAGGTATGCTTTCTCATAATCCGTTAGGAAGACTTCATCTTAAAAAATTAAAAGTATATGCAGGAAGCGAACATCCGCATGAAGCTAATAAACCTACTGTAGTAAATATATAATTAGGAGATAAAAATGGCAGCTAAACAATTAACTATTTTTACTGGAAAAAGAAAAACTGCTAATGCTAGAGTACGTATAACTTTAGGCAGCGGTAAAATTTTAATAAATGGAAGAAATTACACAGACTATTTCTGCAACAGAGCAGCACTTATCAAAGTAGTAGAAGATGCTCTAAAAGTAACAGGCAATTTCGGAAAATATGATGTACTAGCAAATGTACATGGCGGCGGAGTTTCTGCTCAGGCTGATGCTGTTAGACATGGTATTGCTAAAGCATTAGTAGGTGAAAGTCAAGACTTCAGAACTACTTTAAAAAGAAACGGCTTTCTTACTAGAGATTCCCGTGTTGTTGAACGTAAGAAATATGGTAGATCTGGTGCTAGAAAACGCTTCCAATTCTCTAAACGTTAAGTTTTTATCCTAGCAATTATATTTATTTAAGGGTTTTTATAATGACTGCTAAGAAATTAAAAAAATTTAAAGATCTCTTATTAGAGGAAAAAAGAAAACTTTAGATGAGCTTTTAAGCGGAAATGAAACTTATGAAGCTCTTAAAGAAGATTCTCATGGAGATATGGCCGATATAGCATTTCAGGCTTATGAAAAACAGAATTTAGTAAATTTTTCTCAAAAAGAAAAAGATAAATTGGAAATGCTTAATAATGCACTTAAAAGAATAGAAGACGGCACATACGGTAAATGCATAGATTGTAAAGAAGAAATCAATGAAGAGAGATTAACTGCTTTGCCTTATACTTTAAGATGCGTTAATTGTATGTCTAAATATGAAGATAGAAAACGCCGTGAAAAAATGTAATTATAATGTATGTTAAAGTTATTTTTAATTTACCAATAGATAAAATACTTACATACATAAAACCAGATGAGATTAATGATAGCTTGGTAGGATGTAGGGTTGTAGCTCCTATTAAAGGTAAGAATAGCAAAGGTATTGTTATAGAGGAAACTGAAAAGTTAGACGGAAACTATAAAGTATATCCTATCAAAGCTAGAATTGATCTTGAACCAATATGTTCCGATAAAGAATTTCAATTAGCAAAATGGATGAGCAGCTATTATCACTCATCTTTCGGAGAAGCACTTTTCGCAGCACTCCCTGTAGGTACACCAGCAAAAAAAGAAAAAAAAGCAAAACCAATACCTGCCAAACAAAAACCATACCTAAAACTCAATGATGAACAGGAAGAAGTACTAAAAAAAATTAATGAAAGTTTAGAATCAGAAAAACCAAAAACTTTTCTTCTTCATGGCGTAACAGGAAGCGGAAAAACAGAAGTTTATCTGCAGGCTATTAAAAAAGTTGTTGATATGGGAAAGCAGGCTATAGTAATACTTCCAGAAATATCGCTCACTCCTCAAACTATAAAAAGATTTGCAGAAAGATTTGAAGGTAAAATCGCCGTACTTCACAGCAAACTCTCTCCAAACTCTAAATATAGATATTGGCAGATGATAAAAAAAGATGAAATAAAAATTGTTATAGGTGCAAGAAGTGCAATATTCTCCCCTACTCCAAATCTTGGAATAATAGTTATAGATGAAGAGCATGAAACAAGTTATAAGGCTGGAGATACACCAAGATACCATGCAAGGCAAGTCGCTTTTTACAGAAAAAATCATGAAAATGCCCTTCTTCTTCTTGGAAGTGCTACACCTTCTATAGAAAGTTTTTATTATGCTTCTATAGGAAAAATAGAATTACTTAAACTAAATAAAAGAGCAGCTTCAGTTAATATGCCAGAAGTAAAGATACTTGACCTAAAAAAAGAAAAAAGAGCTGAAGTTTTCCCTATGATAACTCAAAAATTAGTTGAAGAGATAAATAAAAAGCTAGAAAAAAAAGAACAAATAATATTATTTCTAAACCGTAAAGGATATGCCCCTGTTGTAGCATGTTCTTACTGTCAAAGAGTTCTTGAATGTCCTAACTGCTCTGTTTCTTTAACATATCATAAAAAGAAAAATGTTGTTATGTGTCATTACTGCGGATATACTCAATTTTTGGATAATGAACTTTGCGATGAATGTAAAATAGGACACTTTGAACGTATAGGAAGCGGTACTGAAAAGGTAGAAGAACATTTAAATATACTTTTTCCAAATGCTGTTATAGAAAGAATGGATCAGGATACTGTGGGAGGCACAAAAAACTATGAAAAAATATTTAAAAGATTTTCTGACGGTGAAATAGATATACTTGTAGGAACTCAAATGATAGCCAAAGGTCTTGATTTTCCTAATGTTACTTTAGTAGGTGTTTTGCTTGCTGACATGTCTCTTCATATACCAGATTTTAGAAGTGCTGAGAGAACTTTTAATCTTATTACTCAGGTAGCTGGAAGAAGCGGAAGAGGAGAGAAAAACGGAGTAGTATATATTCAAACATATTCGCCTAACAATTACAGTATAGAATGTGCTAAAGATCATGACTATATAGCATTTTATAATCAGGAAATAGAAAAAAGAAAATACCCAATTTATCCTCCTTTTACACGGCTTGTAAGACTTGTAATAAGAGGATTAGATGAAAAAAAAGTCGAAAGTGATGCTAATATAATAGCTGATATGCTTAGAATGGAAACTTACGAAAACTCAGATAAAATTACAATACTTGGGGCTGTGGCATGTACAATAAGTAAATTAAATAAATATTATAGATGGAATATACTAGTAAAAACACCTTCTCATTCTCTATTAAGCGGATTTTTCAGAAAATTGAACGAAAATTTCAAAGCTCAAAAAGGTAATTATATAGAAATAGATATAGATCCTATAAGCATGCTCTAAACAATTACACATCCACATAAAATCTAACGGCATTTCTTATTCTTGCTTTAAGCTCATTTTGACCTACTGGTTTTTTAACATAATCACATGCACCTTTTTCAAGACCATTAACAACATCATCTTCATTATATCTTTTAGTAATAATAATAATTAATGCTGTTCTTAGAGATATTTCATTTTTTATCTCTTCAAGTAAATAGAAATAATCTTTATCTTCTGATAAATTAATATCCATTAAAATAATATCAGGTGCAATTTTTTTAAGCTCTTTAAGAGGGGATGTAAGATTAGATATGCATATAACATCATAGTCTTCACTAAGCCATTCAACATAATTTTTTCTTGTAATCTCCATAGGCTCTATGATGGCTATTTTATATCTGGAATGTTTTCTTTTTAGCTTTACTCTTTTTTCTTTTTTATTAAAAGCTAAAAATGCTTTCAAATCGGCATAACGAATTTTATACCTTTTTCCGGGAGTAACATCAGCTTTAAGTCCGTAATGACGAACCCAATAATTAACAGTTGTTCTTGAAACCCCAACCACTTTAGCCGCATCAATGGGTGACAACATATCATCATCATCGTATATTAACTCTTCAGTATTATTCATATAGCCTCTCACAAATTATGATTAATAAAAAATCTCCCTATTATAGTAATAAAGATTAATATATAATTAGTTTTTTGTCAAATAAAAAATATTTAATTTATAATTAATAATAGTAGATTTATATTTATAATATTACAAATAACTACATTTTTTACAAAAAATTAAATTTTTTTATTTAATGTATAAAATGTAAATACATAATTAAAAAAAAATGTATAATACTGACTATGAAATTATATAATAAAAATATACAAACTTCTTGTTTTTTATCAATTTTTTAATTATAATTATACTATATAAATAAAAAAGGATTAAAAAATGGAAAAAGCTGTACTTATTATGGCAGGAGGTATAGGTGAAAGACTATGGCCTTTAAGCAGAGAAAGTAAGCCCAAACAATTTTTAAATATAATAGAAAATAAATCATTAATAGAACAAACTATAGACAGAGCCTTAAAAATCGCAAAAGAAGATAATATATTTATAATTACTGGAAAACGATATAAAGAGGCATTTGCAAAATATATACCATCATTTAAAAAAGAAAATATAATATACGAACCGCTAGGAAGAGATACAACAGCCGCTATTGCTTTAGGAGCTCTATACATCAAAGAAAAAATAGGAAATGCTATAGCAGCAATACTTCCAGCAGACCCTATAATAAAAAATGAAAAAATGTTCTTAGATACTATCGAAAATGCTATTGATGTAAGCGAAAATACTGACAAAATAGTAATAATAGGAATTAATCCGAACAGACCTGAAACTGGATATGGATATATAAAATTAAAAGATAAAATTAAAAATAATGAATATAATGTTGACAGATTTGTAGAGAAACCAGATTATGAAAATGCATGTAGATTTTTAGAAGACGGACATTATCTATGGAACAGCGGAATATTTATATGGTCTATTGATAATATACTTAAGTCTATAAGTGAATTAATGCCTGAAACTCATGATAAAGTAATGAAAACATTAAAAGAAAAAGATGATATAAAGAAACAGGAAATTTTTAAAGCTATAGATAAAATATCTTTTGACTTCGGAATAATGGAGAAATTAGAGCATATCATATGTATAAAAGCACATTTCTTTTGGGACGATTTGGGAGCTTTCTCTGCACTTGGTAGAATACATGATAAAGATGAATGCAGCAATGTAGTAGTTGGAAATGTATATACTAAAGAAGCAAACGGAAACATTATTATTAATGATGATGATAATACTTTTATAGCTATAGATGGGGTAAATGATTTAACTATAGTAAAATCTGAAGGGGTATTATTAATATATCCAAATAATAAAGATTCTAAAATCAAAGACATATTAAAAGATATTAGAGAGAAAGATGAACTAAAAGATAAGAGACATTTACTTTAATAAAAATTATTTCTTTTTTGAATATTTTAAAAGTGTTTCTTTAGTCATATTATCTTTGGCTTCTTTAATTTTTTCTAGTTCTTTATCTCTCTTTTCTTTTTCTTTTTTCTCTTTTTGATTGTCTTCTATAAGGACACCATTTATAACAACATTTTTAAACTCTATATTTTTATTTTTAGTTATTTCTATAGGTATGGTACTGCCCTTTATTTCTACATTTTCAAATTTCAATGATTTATAAAACTTAATATTTCTAAAATCAGCATCGCCTTCTATAATAATATTTTCAAAACTAGAATCTCCCTGCAAACTAGCGTTAAGAAGACTAAAATTATTCTTAAAATATGTATGGTTAAACTTAAATTTATCTATTATATCAGTATTAGACATATTAAAATTACAGTCTATAGTAATATTATCTGCATCTATAGAATATATATTTGATAATGACATATTAAAGTCAATATTAATTTTTGAGTTTTTTAAGATTATACCTTTATGAACATTAGACATAGTAATAATAATACCGCTATCAAAATCAGAATCAGTAAAATCTAAAGAAGCATCTAAATTAAAGTTTCTCACTACAAAAGGACCGTAAAATGATGAGTTTCTAAAGAGTAAATCGGCATTCTTCTGCGTCTTTAAGCCTTCAAAATTAAATCCTTCATAGCTTATCATATATGAAAAATTATAAAATCCTCTATAAAAATCATCTCTTATAATACGTCTGAAAAGTCCATCTGGTTTATCACTACCGTCATGATGAATAATGCATAAACCGTCTTTATACTCTTCCCTGTCACAATTTTCTGTATTAGATATTTTTTGTTTACAAACAGCCATAAATCAATAAACCTAAAACATAAAACTCATACCTATATTATGCGAAATATTATCCTTACTAAAATTATCAAAAACAATAGCATAATCAAGTCTGAATAATTGCACATAAACAGATAAACCCAAAGAAGCTCCATTATTACCAACACCTACTCTTGCCAAAATACCGCTAGGTAATTTAGTTGCAAATCTTTTTTGTATGGCACTAGGAGCATCTAATATAGTTTCTGGTAAATCATCATACCAAGAACTTTTTTCTTTAAATAATCCTAATTTATTAAAATCTACTATCATAGCCTCTATGCCGACAGATATGCTATGAGTAACAGAAGGAACTGATATAGTATACTGAGCTGCTACAGAAAAACTTCCATCACTTTTGGTGTATGCTAAAGAAGCAATTATATCAGTATCAACTTTTGCAAATACATTATCATAAAATCCAAAATTTCTGACCCCAACACCTAGTTTGAAATTCGGAGTAAAAAGAGACTGCATATATGATAAATCTAAAAACATTCCGAAATTATTATCTTTTTCGCTATTGTTAATAACAGTTTTTATATTTGCCCCTATAAAAGAACTTTCATTAATAGCATAAGAAGCTCCTAAATTAACCAAATAAAGTCCGCTGTATATATCATTTTTTCTAGTACCTAAACTATCATATGAATAAACCTTGTTAATATCTCCCGCAAATCCTATACCAAGAGCATAAGAAGCACCTATATGAGCATAAGAAGCATTAAATATATATTCGTTTTGAGGATTAGAAGTAACTGTATAATTTAAATTAACACTGTCTCTAAGCACTCCCATTAAAGAAGCTGAGTTCATAAAAATAGAAGAAGAATCATTACCAAGCAAAAAAGCACTATTCATCATTCCAATAGATCTTGTACTAGTTGTTTCAAGTACAGAAAGAGAATGTTTTGAAGACAAACCGTAAAATATAGAACTGCTTATAAGAAGTATAACAAATATTTTCTTTATCATATTATTTTCTTCTCTTTATATTTTTTATAATAAAATTTAATTATAACATAATAAAACATTAAATCAAACTCAATTTATAAATATTATAATTCATTTCTGATTTTAATTTATTAAAGTCATCATCTATTTTTTTATCATCATTCTCATATAAAGCAAAAAGTGAAGAACCAGAACCGCTCATAGATACTTTTCTTTTTATTATGTTTTCAGCATTGAGTTTTATATCTTCTATTCTCTTATCCAAATTAAAAACTTTTTTTTCAAATATATTATATGTATTAGAAACTATATCTTTAAAATTAATATCTTTATTAAAGCATTCTCTATTATCAAGAATATTTTTTATAGCGAATATATCTGATTTATTAAAATCATCTTTGACAAACTTTGAATAAGCCAATTTTGTAGATACATGTATATTAGGATATATCAAGATAATATTATAAGGCAGTATAAAGTTATAATTTTTTATCTTCTCACCTATTCCAGAAACCCAAGCTAAACCTCCTCTTATAAAAAAAGGAATATCCGCTCCAAACCTAGAAAATGATTCTATCAAAGTATCGTTAATATCAATATTAAGTTCGCTTAAAAAAAACTTAATAATATTAGCAGCATCAGATGATCCTCCTCCAAGACCTGCCCCAGTAGGAATATTTTTTTCAATATTTATATTATAATTATTAATAAGCCCCATTTCATTTTTAAAATAATTAAATACTTTGGTTACTATATTAACTTCCTCATCATCTTTTAATGCAAACATTCCATTTGTATGAATGCTGTATTTATCAGACTTTTCTATACTTATAATATCATATAGATTTACCGTATGAAATAAAGATTCTATAAGATGATATCCGTCTTCTCTTTTTGATGTAATATCGAGAGAAATATTAATTTTGCATGGAGCTTTTATTATATGCATGTTATTTCCTTAAAGTTATAGGTTATTATTGTAGTATATTTATAATTTTTTGCAAATTATAAAATACAATATATTTATTAAATAAAATACATTTTGAGAATTTACTAAACACTTGAACAGTATAAACCTAATGGTATTATGATACGATATCCTGTTACTTGTAATAATTTGATATGTAATTTTTAGCCGCTAATGTTATAAATTCGCTTCTATTTGATGATAAATTATCTATAGTTTTTATTAAACTTTCATCTAGTGTAATATCTATTCTTTTTTCTTTTCTCTTGAAACTTTTACTTCTATTAACATTCTAGTTATAGGTTCATATTCTGTTTCTTTAATTATTTTTTCTAAGCTAGATGCCTTTGGAATTTTTTCTCCGTCCTCTATCATACCATCAATATGCATTTGAAGTGCTATTTTGGAATTGTTAACTATTTCTTCTAAAGTTTTACCTGCACTAACACAACCGTCAAAATCATAAAATGTAGAATTATATCCAGATTTTGTTCTATAAATATTTGCTACAAATGTCTCTAATTTTTTTTTCATAATAAAAATATTATACTGTAAAACAAACTATTTATTTAAAATTTTTATCTTAGCTTGTTTTTCTATACTTTTTATCACAGCTATTGATAAGTCAATATTACTATGATAAGGCACTGTAACTCTTCCCTTTTTAGTATTATGTTTAAATTGTTTATGGCTTCCTTTTTGAGCAACTTGAAACCAGCCGTCTTTTTTTAGAAGTGTTATTATGTACGTTGCTTTCAACTATATTCTCCTCTTTAATAAAAAAATAAATATGTATCATTTTTAACACCTCTTTTTATACACATAATTATACACATTAAATATTTTTTGTCAACTTATAGATTATGCACCTTTTGAAAATTTCCTAAACGCTTGAACAGTCTGAACCGAGCCGTACCAAAATAAAATACTTATTGATTAAATAAAAAATATATTAACCTTTCTTTTATATTATTAAATCTTTTTTCGCATTCTTTTGGAGTCCATTTTTTTAGCTTACATAATTCTTTTTGTACATCTATAATTTCAGAAGTTTTATATATTTCTTTCTTTTTATCAAAAAATTCATTTTTAGCTTTAATATTATTTTTCTTTTCAAGAAGCGTTAAATTTCCTAAAGTATTTAAATAAAAATTATATTCTTCCATATTCCAATTATCATAATTTTGAGGAGCTTTAGGTAAAATATGCTCAATATGTAGTTTATTATAATCAAATTGTATATAATTTTGTTTTTCATTTAAATTATGATATAAAAATAATATTGATTTTGTATATTTATCTCT
>NZ_JQIU01000008.1:1720376-1746426 GCF_002379365.1 Brachyspira sp. G79
CGTGTAAAATCTTCTAAATCATTATTTTTTTTCCATTCTTTAATTTTTCTTTTAGAAATTCATAATTTATTTTAAAAATATTTTTTTGAATCTAAACTAGCACCATCTTCTGATATTATATTGAATAAGTCTTCTTTATTTTGTTCAATTACTTTTGATTCTATTTTTATTTTACTTTTATCTACATCATCACTTAAACTATCAAATATATACATCTTTCTTTCTATACCTTTAAATTGATGATGATCATATAAAGCTCTTAATAAAAGCATCAAAGAAGTTAACCTTTGTTGACCATCTATAACTTCAAAAACATTATCTTTTTTTATAAGAACCATAGTACCTAAAAAATACTCATTTTCTTTATTTTCTTCATATTGTCCTTTTATATCATTCCATAGGTCTTCACATTTTTCTTCGTCCCAAGAATATGGTCTTTGATATTCAGGTATTACATATATTTTATCAAAAATTTCACTAACAGATTCTGGATTTGCTTTAATTACTTCCATAAATATAGAACTCCAAATTTAATATTTTATGATTATAAACCAAATATATAAATCATCAACAATAGACTTGGCTCAAAAGCTATTGATAAATAATTTTTCTAGTTTGTTATTTTATAATAGATTGCATAATATTACTACACAAATAAATATTTTACATGTTGTATAGATTATATATTTAAGTTATCAAAATGTAGTTATTTTGGTTCTTTTATACCACGCCACAGGCGGACAGGCGTCATAAAAGAACTGGGCTGCTGCGTAGCACACAGCGTGGTGTGCAAAGCCCTGAAATATATAAATTCAAAAATTAATTTTTTACTAAATATAATTGTTTAGCTATATATAATTACGATTTTAAAGGAAGTCTGTCTATAGATTCTATTTTCCATTTATTAGCTTCGTTTATCAGTCTTATATAATAATAAGTTGGAGAAAACTCACTGTTTCTTATTATATAATATCCTCTATAGGAACTGGTATTGTCTCCTATTGTATAATTTATAGTTACAGAATATTCTCCGTTTGAAGATGAAAGCAAATTTTTTATAGAGTCCTTATTGTCTGTAAGAATATTTTTTATACTTTCTATATTATCTATATTAGAGTTTTTTTCTATCCAGTTCATATTATCATCAAGTATCTGAGTTTTCATATTATCATAAAATATAAATAAATCTTTTTTCTTACTGCTGTCCAAATCTTCAAGGCAAGAAATGGCAAGTAAAGATAAAATAAAAATGACTAATACAATAAATAATTTTTTCATTAAAATAAATCCTTAAATATTCAAAAAATTAATAGTAAGTAGGCTCCATTTATCATTTAAATAAATAGCCACAAACTCAATGGAGTTTTCAGATATTTTATTAAAAGAAGGATATTCAATCTGAGCTAATATAACATCTTTATATTTTTTATATGTAATACTTACATCATAATATCCTCCGTCTTTAGGAAGATAATTACATAAAGCATCATCATTATTTGAAAATATCCTCTGATACAAAGCACCTCTGTTTTTTATAGATTCTATAATATTAACAGGAGTAAGTTCATATATTAAAGACATTTCTTTAAGAATATTAGCTATATTATCATCTAAATTAAGGACAAAATTAGAAGTAAACTCAAGCGTATCCTTATTTGATATTAATTTAGATATATACGTTTCATACTCATAAACGCTGTACTCACTGTCTGCCTTATATTCTTTTTGGCATGAAACTAAAAATAAAACCATCATTAAAATAAATATAATATTTTTCATCTAATTTTTAACCTCATATATTGTATTAAAAACTCAGCAATATCATAAAGTGATAATACCAAATGAACAGCCTTATTTTCTATAACACTTCTAGGCATTCCGTAAACTGTAGAACTGGCCCTATCCTGAGCAATAGTAAGATTATTATGATCATGAAGTTTAATCATACCTTCAGTACCATCATTACCCATGCCAGTCATCACTATGGCTATAGCCTTATCAGTCAAAACATCATCAATAGTATTAAACAAATAATCCACACAAGGAGTATAAATAAACTTTTTCTCAGTGTCTGGATAAAATTTAATTTTAAGTCTTCCTGCAGAATCCATATATATACCCATGTTTTTATCTCCCGGTGAAATATAAACAACAGAAGGCATTAACTCTTCATCAAGACTAGCCTCTTTTATTCTTATAGAACATATATCCTGAAGACTGGAAATAAGTGAAGAAGAAAAATCTTTTGGTATATGCTGTGATATGAGTATAGGAAGAGGGAAATCAGCTGGAATACTAGGAAGCATTATCCTCAAGGCTCTTGGACCTCCTGTTGATATACCTATAGCAACTAATTTTGGAGTATTAAATTTAAACTTCAAAACCTTAGTTATAGCCGTAGCAACCTGTTTCTGATTAAAAGGTATTATTCTCACATTATCATCAAATTTATCTATTTCTGTTTTTTCACTTTCATCAATAACTTTTTTAGTATTTTTATTTAAAAAATTAAACTTATAATCTATATTAGATTCAGGAACAAACTCTAAACCATTTTCTCTATTATTTTTTGATATTGCAATTATTTTATTTAATACATTCTCTTTTAAAAAATCAATAGATACATTACGCGGCTTATAAATAATATCTAAAGCCCCAAGTTCTAAAGCCCTAGATGATAAATCTTTATTCTTAGTTAAAGATGTCATAACTAATATATTAACTTGTATATTTTCTTTCTTTAAAAGTTTTAAAAGCTCAATGCCTCCCATTAAAGGCAAATCTATTTCTATAACAACAAAATCTGGTTTTATAGATACTATGGATTTATATGCATCTATACCATTATTTACCAAACTTACAACATTAATTCTATAATGATTTGCTAGAATATTATTTAACATTCCAGAAATAATCTTAGAATCTTCAGCTATAAGTACTCTAATGGCTCCCAACATATATATCCTTTAATGCTGCTTGTTATCTTTTTTGATATTATTCTTAATACTAGTATTATTTTTTATAGTTTTATCTCTTCCTAAAGTTTCCTCATTTTCCTCTATAATTGTAGTTAAAGCAGAAGAAATATCAGAAGTATATTTATTATCATCAAATATACTGTATGATTTTGAATCCTCTATTATATCAGTTATTTCCTTTGTATAGTCTGTATATTTATCAGAAAACAAATCTATTTTAGTATTTATATTACCGCTTTCTTTTGATTTTTGTATAACTTTATTATTATTTTTGATATTATTAATTTCAGAGTTTTTATTTATTATTTGAGTATTAGTTTTTACTTCCTGAGTATTTTCTTTTTTCTTAACTACAGCTTCCTCTATATCATCCAAGCTAGGAAGATCATCGATTGCTTCATCATTAATATACTCATCAACTTTTTTAGCAGAAGGAATTACAGCAAATACCGCCTCATTTTCTGCAGACTGCTTTAGAAAGAAACGTTTTTTAATGATTTCTTTTAACTCAATTAAACTTTTAGCAGTAGCAAAAAACAAAAGAACTAAAATACCAATAAAACAAAGAAATACAAACCACTCTCCAAATCTTGTATATATAGTTATATCACTGTTTAATGCTACATTAGCTACCATATAGTCTGGTTTCCAAAAAGGAAGAGTTGATATAATTTTACCAGTACTTGAAATATGACCAGTAACCCCAGAATTACCATTATGAACTATATCTCTTCTGTTTTCTACGGCCCTAAAAATAGACATATAAAAATGCTGAAGAAGAGATTCATCACTGTAAGACCAAGCATCTTCCGTAATAACAGCTAAAGTCTGAGCACCATTATATACAAACTTTCTAACAAAATCACCGAAAGCACTTTCAAAACATATAACGCCAGAAAAAGTATATCCATTAGGGTGATTAAAGACTGTAATACTTCTTCCTCTGTCCCATCTATTAGCACCCGCCTTATCAAACTGAGCATACATAAAGTTTATAATATTTTTGAAAGGAAAAGTATTTAGGAGAAACTCATTATCCTGAAAAGGATACGATTCTCCGCCTGGTACAAGTTTTATTTTAGAATACTCTCCTATAACATTACCCCTATCATTAATAAACTCCATACCATTATAGTATTTATATGGATTATAGGCATTTTCATTGGTATCTTCTTTTATGATAGTAGTACCTAAAAGGTGATAAGTTTGAGTATATCTAATCATATCATAAAGTATATATGTGTTATAAATACCAGGATAAATAGAATTAGAAACAAGCCCATAATCAAAAATTTCTTTATATTCATTTATATAATACCCATATGAATCAAGAGTAACAGATTCAGGATATACTATTAATGAAGGTTTTGAAAGAGATGCATCTCTGGCTAGATTTGCTATTCTTCTTACTGACACTGTGCCATTTTGAGTTACTCCATCAGGCTTTTCTTCACTTTGAAATTTTTCAGGCTTTAGAAGGAATTTTTCTGCAAAACCCTGTATTCCTTTGGAGTTTTTACGGTAAGGCTCCCCAGTATATATATTATTCCAATATACATTTGGATCAAAAGATTTCTGTATAAGTGCGATTCTAGTTTTAGGCTGAAGAGTTCTTTTTGATTCTTCAATATTAATTTTCACAGCCCCATAAATAATAATAAGTAAAAATGATGAAATAAATACAATAGCTGGTATATATGGTTTTTTATATTGATACTTTTTTGAAATATTTCGCTCTGCAAAGAAAAGCAAATAATGAGCTATAACAGAGTTACAGAAATAAACAAAGAAACTAATACCAAGTACGCCAAATATATCAGCAGACTGCAGAAATAGTGAGAAATTCCACTGTGAATACCCTATAATTCCCCAAGGAAAACCAAGATATCCTACATTTCTCATATATTCCATAAATGTAAACACAAGCGGTACAGTAACAAACCTAAATGCAGGAAGTTTTTTTGATAAAAAACCGCTTAAAAGCATAGCTGGAAAATAAAATAAAAATATTATTAAAAATAGTATAGTAAATAATGTCAAAAAAGAAACTATAGCTTCAGTTTCTTTCAGCATAAAAGCAGTTACCCACATAAGCAGATAACCAAAAAATACAAGTACAAATATAGAGGCCGATATTACATAGTATCTAAGCTTATCTGATTTATATATTATAATATTAAGCGGTACAAGTGCAATAAAAGAAATAGGAAAAAAATTTAATGGCGGAAAAGCCAAAGATAAAAGTATAGCACTAATAATACTTAATATAATTACACCAACCGTGTATGAATTACTTTTCGACACTTATAAAATTTCCTATTTTTTACACAACTCTATATTAAAAACAACAACATATAAACTTAGAACATTTATTATATATAACAGCATACTTAAATATTAATTATGACCTTCTTTTTTCTTTAAGGCTTCCTTAATTTCATTAACAAATTTTTTATCCTGAAAGCCTATATGCTCTAAAAGCCAATCTTTTAGGAATTTGATAAATTTGTTAGCTACAAAAGGCTGACCTTCTTCGTATTTTCTAATTTGGTCAACTATTTCCAAATAGAAACTCTTATGCATAGCTTTATGATTTTCAGCATCCGAATAATTAATAAGGTCCATTATTTTTTCTTCTGTTTTGAAATGGTACTGAGTATAATCAATACATTTCTTAATAGCTTTAATAAAAGCTTCATTGGTATTTGCACTGTTATCTACTGTTGCTAAATAAAGTTCATTAACTATATTTACCAATTCTTTGTGCTGGCTATCTATTAATTTATGTCTTGTTTCATACAAAGGCACCCATTTAATAAATACCGTAGTTTCTTGTTGTTCATTATTATTATTATCCATCATAAACTCCAATTAATTTTTATTATACATTATTTATTTTAATAAAAATAAACCAAAAAATCTATACTATACAACAAAATACTGTTACAATATATATCTGCTTATGTCTCTGTTATCCTCAATGTCTTTCATAGCATCTTTTATATTATCGGCATTGATTTTTATAAATTCACCTTTATGTTCATCTGCACTGAAAGAAATTTCTTCAAAAACCTTTTCCATAATGGTATAAAGTCTTCTAGCACCTATATTTTCAACATTAGTATTAATATTATATGCCATATCTGCTATAGCTTCCAAAGCCTCTTCTTCAAACTCTATAATTACTCCTTCAGTTTTTAAAAGCTCCTGATACTGTTTGGTAATAGCATTTTTAGGATTAACTAATATATCTTTAAAATCATCTTTAGATAAAGCCTTTAATTCCACTCTTATAGGAAATCTTCCCTGAAGTTCAGGGATTAAATCTGAAGGTTTGTTAATATGAAAAGCACCTGCTGCTATAAACAATATATGATCTGTTTTTATAGGACCATATCTTGTATTAACAGTAGTACCTTCAACTATAGGAAGCAAATCTCTTTGTACGCCATGACGGGCAACATCAGCACTATCTGTTTTGTTTCCGCTTGCTATTTTGTCTATTTCATCTAAAAATATTATACCCATATTTTCAGTAATACTCAAAGCATCTGAAGTTATTTTCTCCATATCTATAAGAGATTCTGAAGCCTCATTTATAAGATGTTTTTTAGCCTCTTTTACTCTCAAACGTTTATGTTTTTTGTTCTGAGGCATAATACTTCCAACCATAGACTGAATCATATCACTTTCTTCAAAGCCCATACCAGGAATTATGCCGAACATTCTATTTTGACTGCCTGTTATCTTTAATTCAACATAACTTTCATCAAAATCACCATTAGCTATACGTTTTTTTATCTGCTCTTTGGCATTTTTCTTTTTTTCCATTTCTTCTTCTGATACATTTTCATTTTCTTCTTTTTTTACAGAAGGAAGAAGAAGTTTTGCCAATTTATCCAAAGCTATATCAGTAGCCTCTTTTTCAACCTCTTTCATCATAGCAGTTTTTAGCTCAAATATAGCTACATTAACCAAATCTCTTATCATACTCTCAACATCGCGTCCTACATAACCTACTTCTGTATATTTAGTAGCCTCTACTTTGATAAAAGGAGCATTAACAAGTTTTGCTAGTCTTCTAGCTATTTCTGTCTTTCCCACCCCTGTAGGTCCTATAAGTATAATATTTTTTGGTGCAACCTCATCTTTCAATTCTTCTGGAAGATGACGTCTTCTGTATCTATTTCTCAAAGCTATAGCAACTGAACGCTTAGCCTCTGTTTGTCCTATTATATATTGATCAAGTGCTTCAACTATCTTTCTTGGTGTAAGCTCGCTTTCTAATTTTGCATCAAATGACATAATTTATTCTATAACCTCCAAAGAAATATTGCTGTTAGTGTATATACATATCTGAGAAGCTATTTCAAGTGCCTTTTTAGCTATTTCTTTAGCTGAAAGGTCTGTATTTTCGCATAGAGCCATAGCAGCAGCCTTAGCATACTGTCCGCCGCTTCCTATAGCCAATATATTATTCTCACTTTCTATAACATCTCCGTTACCTGAAAGTAAAAGCATTTTATCTTTGCTGGCCACTATAATAAGTGCCTGCAAATTTCTAAGCATTTTATCAGTTCTCCATTCGCGTGCAAGCTCAACAGCTGCTCTTGTAAGATCACCTGAAAACTCCTGAAGTCTTTTTTCAAATTTTTCAAATAATGTAAATGCATCGGCAGTAGAACCTGCAAAACCAGATATAACTTTACCACCGTATAATTTTCTTAATTTAACAGCATTAGGCTTCATTACTGTTTCACCTAATGTAACCTGTCCGTCGCCTGCTATTGCTGTAATTCCGTTTCTGCATACTGCACATATAGTAGTGCCTTTAAACATATTTTTCATTCCTCTTAATTAATATATTGTATCTTATATTGTATTATATATTTGTATCTATTGCAAATTTATTATATATATTTTTATTACTTATAATATGAATTTAATTATAAAAACCTACAAAAAAGGAGGCATATGCCCCCTTATAGTTATTTATATAAGAAAATAATTACTGAGCTTTATTAAATACACCTTTTAAAGTATTACCTGCAAGATCTGATTCTACGCTATAACTTACATTTGCTACTGTTGTAGTAGTTGAATCTGCATTAGTGGTTTCTTCAAAAGAAATATTAACAATATATTTATTCACTACAACATTACTATTATTAGGATCAGTTTCATTGTAAGTTGCTATATACATACTTCCAGCTTTTCAATATTGAAGTAGAAGGATATTCAAGGGTTTTATTATCTTTTTTATAATAAAAAACCATAGAACCATCTTTATTTATTATAATATAAGATCCTGATAAATCAAAATTGCTATTATCCGTATCTACATTCCAAGTGCCTGCATATGTTTCTTCTATTCCTGTTATAGTTCCTGTAACAGCACTTGCTGCCTCTTTTACCTTTTCACAGCCTACTGCCAAAAATGATACGAACAATGTTAATACTAATAATTTTTTTAACATTTTCTTCCTCCAAATTAGATTATTAAATTCATCATAATAAAAAAATGATTTTTTGTCAATACTACATTTAAAACTATTTATCAGCGTACCTGAAAGTATTAACAGCCAAAATCAAAGCTATT
Source organism: Brachyspira sp. G79 (assembly GCF_002379365.1). Classification (GTDB taxonomy): domain Bacteria; phylum Spirochaetota; class Brachyspiria; order Brachyspirales; family Brachyspiraceae; genus Brachyspira. The sequence goes on from NZ_JQIU01000008.1 coordinate 1,728,954, forward strand.
ATTAAGCATACAAACAGTACAGCTATACCAATAAAGTATGAACGAAAATCAAAATAAAAAGCTCCCCTAAATGCATTCAAAAAATATTGAAAAATATTTAATTTGCTTAAAAACTTTACTATATTAGGAGCATTATATAATGAATAATACCCATCACTTAAAAACATAGAAGCCATTAAAATAATATTATACAATATACTGGCTGTTTCATTATTTTTTACAAAACTGGAGACAAAAAAACTTATAAATATATAAAGCAAAGAAGCTATTATTATTACAGGCAGAAATAAAAAAACAGATAAAAAATCAAACTCTATCTTAAAAAATAAGGCACATACAAAAAATACAAATAAACTACTTATAATAGATATTATCACCCAAGCACATGATAAACTTATAATATACTTATATAAAGGAAGCGGTGTTACTTTAAGCAAATTATAAACACCTCTCCTTCTCTGACTTAATACATTAAAACTTGTTGTCATAAAAGAATAAGCAAGTACACTTACACATGTCATAGCTGTGAGTATATGTATAGTGTAGCTTTCCATATTAAAAAAAAGTCCAAGTGATATAACTATCACCAAAGGAAAAAATATTGACCAGAATATAAGAAAAGGATCTCTTATAGCTTTTTTCATTGTAAGTTTAAATATTGTTTTCATAGTTATTCTTTATTTATTATTATTTCTAATAAAAATTTTTAGTATATACTAAAAATTTTTAAGTTTGTCAATTTTTTTATTCAACTTTTTCCCGCCGCAAAAAGTTGCAAAAAGTGCAAGTCTAAAATAATACTAAATAGTACTAATTATGTTTTATATATAAAATAAATTATTAAATTTAGCTAAAATATTAGCCTTTCGCTACTGCGGGCTGTGCCTGCTTCTCGCTGCAGGCGTACTTCGTATGTGGCAATCCACAGGACTTCCTACGGTAGCAAAAGAAGTGTGGTACGGGCAAAGCTGCAAATATTTAAAATCTAAAAAATTAATTTTGACAAATTATAGTTGTTTAGTATATAACCACAAATTATAATTTAATAATTAGTAATATGCAGATAAAGTTTCTCTAAACTGTCAAAATTATATTTACTTAAAAGTTCATCTTTACTTCCGCTTTCTAATATCTCTCCTTTATATAAAAATACTATTCTATCAGCAATATCTTCCACCTCCTCTAAATCATGAGAAGTAAAAAGAATTGTTTTATTATTGTAAGCAAGCTCTTTTATCATATTTTTTACATTATATCTTTCTCTTGGATCCAAACTCGCTGTAGGCTCATCAAATATAAGTAAATCTGGGTTTTGCATAGTGGCTATCATTATGGCAAGTTTTTTCTGCTCGCCTCCTGAAAGTTTAATAGCTAAAGTTTTGGCATTAAGAGAATATTTATTAAGCATATTATTTATCTCTTCATCTGTAATTTTTATATCATAAAGAGCTGAAAACATCAATATATTATCCCTTACAGTATATCCTTCAAAAAAAGGTGTAGACTGAAGCTGTACTCCTATATGCTTTTTATAATTATCTATATTTATTTTTAATTCACCATTATCTGCTTTTAATATACCTAATAATATATTTATAAGTGTAGTTTTTCCAGAACCGTTTGGTCCTACAAGTGCTATAACTTCGCCTTTATTTATATCAAAATCTATTTTTTTTAATATTGTATTTTTATTAAACTTTTTCTCTATGTTTCTAGCACTAATCAAACTTTCCATATTAAGCAGTTACCAAATTTTATCAATTATTATAAAACCCGCTGCATTAATAATAAAACTATCAATACAGCAGGCATAAAAATTTATTATAACAATTATTATAATAAATTAATTGTTTGTTGTAGTTGTTACATTAACACAACAAGAACAACAACAAGAGCAGCAACATCCTCCAGGAGTCAATACAACAGATTGGCTTTTTAGAGAACATGTTGTGCGTACTTTTGAAGAATATTTAATCATATCAACAACTCCTTTTGATGTTTTTTTATATTAAACTCTTTATATAAAAATATTCATATAAAGAAATTAATACCAATAATTTAATAGTATCTGCGTATATTTTCAAACTGCCCGAAATAATACATAGTAAAACCTATATTAGCAAATATTGGCGGTATCAAACTTCCGCTATACTCAAATGAAAGGCAATTAATAAAAGTAACCACTAAGCAGGCTATAGTAAATATAAATGCCTGTTTAATACTTGTTACTCTGAAAATTTCTTCCAATGAAAATAACATACCTGATATGAAAATAGTAAAAAATAAATTCGATAATTTACTCTTTAGAGCCAAATATATTATCCCATTAAAAAATAAACATTTTATTATACTTGATAATATTATCAATATCCATTTAGGATTTATTCTTGAAGAGTAAAGCAAATCCACTGAAGGCACTGATAATATATTATTAAATATAACATTAGCCCTTATATCTTTATTAATTAAACTTAATACCGCCATAATAATTTCAAAAGCAGAAATAACAGCGAAAATATTAATAAAAATATAAATTATGTATTTTCTCTCCATATATAAATATAACAAAATATTTTGTTTTTGCAAAATACTTATAAGCAAAGCAAAAGCAAACATAAAAATCCAATATATATAAGTACTTACATAAACATGCATTTCATCATATTCTAATTTATTATGATTCATCAAATTAAAGCATATGTTATTTATTATATTGTTATGCTCTAAAAATTTTATTAAAATACCTAGTATAAAAGATACTAATATATACGGTACAATTTCTAAAAATATCAATTTATCCTCTCTTTATATATTATATTTCTTTAATTTTCTTAATGATAATATATACAAAATAGTGTTTTGAAAAAAGTGGCATAAAGCAGGTACTATTATATTAAAAGAAGAGTAAACAAATAATAAAGAATATATAAGTCCTGCAATAAACTTCTGAAATACAGCATTAGCACCGAAATATATATGATTAAGAGCATATATAAAAGATGAAATTATAATAAAAATAACAATATTAACAGAAAATATATTATACGAAATATTAAAAAATACCTGCCTGAAAATAATCTCTTCACATAAAGCACCTATAAATATAATTATAATATCAATAAATATATTCTTTTTTTCTACTATTTCATGAACTTCTATATTTCTTATCCAAACTCCATATTTAATAAAATGAATAATAATGCCTTCAAATAATTCTAACGCTATACATACAAAAGAAAATATAAAAGCTGTAATAATAAAATATATATTGGCATTATAATTAATACTTCCAATATATCCCGTAAAAAATACCATTATTACAAATAATAAATAACTCAAAGCATTAGGAAGCATTCTGTTTATCTTAGAGAAATTTAACTTTATAAATATTCCAATCAAAGAAGTAGGAAAAGAAATAGCTAAAAGAACGAGCAGAGCACTAAGGTAATGGATGCGGGAATTCATTATTTGATATTCCTCCATTTTGAATTATCCTAGGGTGATTACTATAAGGAAAAGCAGGCATAGACATCTGCACAAGCTCTGGTATATAAACTCTCATAACACAAAAATCCTTATTTTCTATTTCAGAAGGAGTAATATCTAAATAAACTGCATATTTTGAAATATTATTAATACCTTTTAATAAATATTCTAAATCTTTTTGAGTATTAACTTCGAGATTTTTATATTTCTTTAATTCCATTTTTTCTGAAATTTTACTGTTAATAAATTTTAATTTTTTATCTTTATTTTCTAAATTAGCCCAATAATTAACATTACTATCAAGATTAAGATAATTTTTTTCTGATACAGTTTCTAAATAATCACTAGGCATGGATAATACCCCGTTAATATTTAATGTAAGTATAGCCAAAGCCTCCATAAAAGCCCTGTATATTACCTTTCTAGGATTAAGACCAGAGGAAGCACCTACTACAATATATGGAGTTTTTTCACTTTTGTTTATAAGCATAACGGTAAAAACATAGCCCAAATTATTATTAGCTGTATAATCAAATACTCTTATTTTATAATTAATGTCTTTAAGAATCATATTAATAGTTTCATTAAGTATATCATCATCAATAATGACTTCTTTAACTTTGCTTTTTGTATACCACTTTATCATACAGGCATCGCATTCTATTATCTCATTAATAGCCGATTTTAAAGCAAGATAAATATTTTTATGACTGGCACTACCCTTTGAGAATCCGCCTATAAATACTTTTTCTTTTTTATCCCTTCTTATTATATGTGATAAAAAGAAATTCTGTGCTGGAACATAATATTCTTTTTTACTGTCAAATAAAGAAGGAAGAAGCACCCAAGAAAGCACATCATTTTCTGTAATATTTTCTAAAATGCCTATGTTATTTAATTTGTTTAAATCTTCATCTGTATATATTTTAACATATTCAAAAGGTATAACATTGTCTGGATATTTTTCTTTTAATTGATTATAAGAAAGATATTTAAGTTTTTCTTCAAAATATAAATTTGAAGTAAATAAAGCATATCTCTCAATACCCTCACCTAATAATCTTATAATAGCTTCATCTCTATATATACCATATCCTGAAAGATGATAATTCACCTCAGCATTATCACCTAATAATATTTTATGATAATTAGGAAGCATTGCTGTGCAGGTATTAATATTTTCAGCAATTACAGAATTAGCCTGCATTATAATAAGAGAATCCATTATACCAGTCTGATGTCCGCAAATAGAATTATATTTATTTAAAATATTTTTATGACTTGGGTAATAATTAATCATATACTTTTATCCGTTTTTATTTAACAATTTATTTTTTAGCATTTTTTTATAATTTTTTATCATTTCACTATAACCTTGCTTGAAAACTTTTCTATAATTTCTTTTGATGAAGTGTACATTTCATTATATTTTGCCTTACTTATATGACCGCAAGCAGGACAGAAAGGCACTCTAAGCAAATCCTGCACTTGAATCTCTATAGAAGGTATATAAACATTAATAACACGTCCTGCTAGTTTGCATTTACCTATAGCCGCAAATAAAAATGCTTCATACAAAGCAATTGAAGTAAAACTTTGCAAAATAGGAGTTATATAGGTTCTTTTATTTTTTATTTTAAAGTTCATAGTCTGCTTAACAAATTTATTATAAACCGATAAACTTTCATTTCTTGCTATTACTCTGTTTTCAAAGCATTCATAACAAGCTGTTTCTTTTCCTTTTATAGTTGTAATATTTAAAAATGGTCCGTCTAGTATTGATATAACTATTGGTATTGATTTATCAAGGATAAGCCTATTAATATTTCTAAGCAAATTAAGTCTTGGTTTCTCTATACTTACAACTACACATGATATATTATCAAATAACTTTAATAATTCTTTTTTTATTTCTATATTTTCAATAGCATCAGTTGTATCTGTAAGATTAGATTTTTCTATTTTTTTTATATCATCAGAACTCATCATGTCAATATTTATATATATATCTTTAGATACTAATAAAGCATAATCTTTTAATCTATCATTATCGGTTATAAAAATTATTTTATTTTTTTCTATTTTGCTTTCATCTGGAATATCATAAAAATATTCTCCTATAAGCTCGTAAACAGTATTTTGCATATTATTTTTTTTATCATCATACTCTAAAAATCTGTTCCCAATCAAAGAAGATACAATATCATTTAGTACATTGCTGTCATTCTCATCTAATGAGAATTTTTTTACTATATCATCAAAAGATATAAGTTTATCATCAAAAAGTTCATTTGCAATAAATATTATAACTTCTTTCATATTATCATTTAAATCATCTAAAGTTAAAGAAGCCTCTTCAAAGTTCCATATACCCTTTCTAAACCTTATCTCATTATCAGAACTGAAAAAGATGCTTACATTATCATAAAGTTTAATATTCTTTTTAGCCATACAAAATCAACCTAATTATTTATTTTTTCTTTTTTATGTAATTTATATAAAATCATTTTGAAAGCAAAGTAAGATGCACAACATTATTAGTTTGTCCGTCAATATTCAAAAACTCTTCAGATAAAGTCTTATTAAATCCTCCAATATCGCATGCTAAAATACCGCTTGCTGCTGCTGTGAGCTGTATATTTTGAGCAATTTCCCCCGTTTCTATCAATGCAAACTGAAGTGCCATATCACCATACTTTCTGGAGTTTTCATATATACTGTATACATAATAAATAGATAAAGCAGTTTTTCTTAAATCTATATCTCCTCCGAAAACATTAGTATTATAATAATTTTCTAAATCTTTATCATTAAATAATTTAATTTTTTCAAGAGAATGAGTAAAAGGCATATATTTATATATTCCTTTATCAAGATTATTGATATTAAGAGCTGCTATATAAAGATATATAGGATAAAGTCCTCCTCCAGAAGGAGCTGTACGAAGTTTTGATATATATTTATCCCCGAAAGTTATAGTACTATATTCATCTTTATTTAGCTTAAAATCAAAATCACCAGAAATGCCATCTCCATAGTATAGAAGTGTAGATAAATCACTTAAAGTAAGAGGTTTGCCTTTAAAATCTCTTCTGCTTCTTCTTGACCTTATTACTGAACCTATAGGGGCATTAATATTTTTATAAGGAGGTAGTTTTACGGCATTTCCTTTTTTATGAACTTCCTCTTCAAGCAGCACTCTATTACTTAAAGAAGCGTCTATGGGAAAAGATGAATAGCTAGAAACATTATATAAAACCGATAAATCTATTGATGATTTTTTTGAGTTTAAAAGATATTCCTCACTTATATTTCTATTTACTTCAGAATGCATCGCACCTCTGTATGATGATTCGGCAGTTTTTATTCCTATAGTATCGGTATACATAGAAATTGGAATATTTGAAGAAAAATTTATAATACTAAAAAGTAATGGTATCTCTCTTGCCTCAAGTTTTTCTCTGCTTATTTCTATTTTTTTTGTTTTATTATTCTTCTCTTTTTTATCTGTCTTCTTAATAATGCCCATAAAATTTTTTCCGCATGTATAAAACTTAATCTAATATAATAACCAAATATAATAAATTTCATAAAAATATCCAGCAATTATTTTCTATAGTATTGAAAACAAAAATAAATTGTATATAATTTTAACAATATTATAAAATTTTTATTTTGAAGGAGAGCAATATGAAAAAACAATTTCAATTTGCATTCATATTAACTGTAATTATTTTATTTTCATTTTCTTGTTCATCTTCCAAAAAGACTGGAAATAATGGAAATCTTACTATAATACACATGAATGATACACATGGTAAAGATGAAGAAGAAAAAGTTGTAAACAAAGAAGTTAATCCGCCTGAAACTAACTATATGTATGGAGCTGCCAGAAGAGCTGCTTATATAAAACAGGTAAAATCTACCAACAATAATGTATTAGTTCTTCATGCTGGAGATACTATTACAGGAAGTGTTTATTCTACAGTATTTCAGGGAAGAGATGAAGTAGATATAATGAATATGATAGGGGTAGATGCTGTAACTATAGGAAATCACTTTGTTGATTATGGACTCGATAATTTTACAGAAATAATGAAAGATAGAAAATTTCCAACACTTTCTATCAATATAAAAAATAAGACTGATAATAGTTATTATGCTTTGCCTTATATGGTTACAAACGTTAATGGTCTTAATGTAGCTATAATAGGAGTAACAACTACAGAACCAGTTTATAGTTCTTCAAGTGTAAAAGATTTAGTATTTGAAGAGGAAATAAAGGCATTAAAAGATTTTCTTAAAAAAACACCTATTAATACTACTAATGATGTTACAATACTATTAAGTCATATAGGCTATGAAATGGATAAAAAAGTAGCAGAGGCTATACCTAATACATTTGATATAATAATAGGAGGACATAGCCATACCGAACTGCATGAAGCTGATGTTGTAAATGGTACGCCTATAGTACAAACTGGCTGTTATGGAAAGTATTTAGGAGATATTAATTTAAGCGTTAGCAACGGCACTATAAATAATTTTGATTATAAATTGGTATTAATGGATCAGAATATAGAACAGGATAAAGATATGCTTGCATTTATTGATGAGATGAAAGGTACTGTTGATAAAGAGTTTAATGTAAGAATAGGTACTTTGCCTGTTGAACTTCCTCAAGACGGAATAAGAACTAATTCTATGGCTATAGGAAATTTTGCCTGCGATTTGGTGCTTGATTCTTATGATAATATAGATATAGCCATAGTAAACTCAGGGGCATTAAGAACATCTCTTCCTTCAGGAGATATCACATTAGGAAAAATACAAAATGAATTCTTCCCTTTTAATAATCAGGCTGTAACTCTTTCATTAAACGGTAAAGATTTGATTGATATGATAAAAATATCTGCTAAAAAAAGAGGAGGCGGAGGTTTTCTTCAGTATTCAAGAGGCATTGAAATAGTATATAGTGCCGAAGGAGAATTGATATCTGCCAAACTAAACGGAGAAGATATTACAGAAAATAAAGATTATAATATAGTAATGTCTGATTATATTTTAGACGGCGGAGACGGATATATTGACAGCGAAAATAATCCTATAGGAAGAAAAGGAAAAAATATTATTATGACTGGAAATGATATAAGAGATGCTTTAATATCACAGATAAAAAAACTTAATAATATACCAACAGATTATATTGATGAAAAACCTAGGGTAATATTTGAGTAAAACTTAAATAAAAAATAAGAGCCTGTCTTTATGAAACAGGCTCTTTTTATATAAAAATAAAATTATTTTTTAAATAAATGCATATATGGAGCATTCATTATTTCAGCAAGCATAACAGCAGAAAAATTTGCTTCTTCCCTATTATAATCAGCACCATTATCTAAAAGTATTTTAATAACTTCTTCAGGCTGATTTTTAATAATAGCTAAATGAAGCGGACTTACTCCTCTTTCATTAATAGCATTAACATCAGCTCCTTTAGCAATCAAAGCGGCAACTATATCAGGACTACCAGTTTGAACAGCTAAATGCAGACAGCTTATTTTATTGTCAGCATAATTAACTTCTTCTTCTGTACTTTTATCTATTAATTCCAAAGCCTTATCAATATTTTCTTTCATATCAAAATTTTCATCGTCTTTCTTCTTTAAAATTTTTGAAAGTAAATCATATAGCTTAGATCTTTTGTACAAATTAGCATTAATAGCCATTAAACAAACCCCATTATTTAGTGTATTAATATTATAATATAAACTTAAAATTCTTGCAATAAGAAGAGAAGATAAGAAACAAAAATAATAATCCTATTATTTATATATAGCCAATAAATATATTATTTTTTTATTTTATTTTTAAAAAATTGGATGTTATTTTTCTTTCTCTTGTTTTTTATATTCATTCCAAAGATTATCCATTTCCTCTAATGACATATCTTCAAGTTTTTTATTCAAGTCATATGCTGTTTTTTCAACATAATTAAATCTTTTTCTAAATTTTTCGTTAACTTTTATTAAAGAGTTTACTGGATTAATTTTATTCATACGTGCAAAATCAAGAACTGTCATAATCAAATCGCCTATTTCCTCTTCCAAGTGCTCTTTATCTTTTTCATTATAAGCCTCTTTAACTTCTGAAAGCTCTTCATCTATTTTTGCAAGCGAATCATCAATATTCTTATATTCAAATCCTACACCAGCCGCTTTTTTCATCATCTTATAAGATTTTTCCATTATAGGAAGTGATTTAGGAATACCATCTAAAACGCTTTTAAATCCTGAATTATTCTTTTCTATCTGTTTTATTTTATCCCATTGTTTAAGTATACCCTCAACATCTTTAACATTACTGTCTCCAAACACATGAGGATGTCTTCTTATAAGTTTTTCATTAATATTTTTGCAAACATCATCTATATTAAATTTATTTTCATCTCTTGCAAGTTCCGAAAAAAACACAACATGCAAAAGTACATCTCCAAGCTCTTCTTTTATATTCTCATAATCTTTATTATTTATTGCCTCAACAAGCTCGTAAGATTCTTCCAAAAAACATGGTATTAGACTCTCAAAAGTCTGTTCTCTATCCCAAGCACAGCCATTTTCCCCACGTAATCTTTTTATTATAGATATTAATTCTTCAAATGAATTCATAATTTTAAGCCTGTATATTTTAATTAATTTTTGATTTTCTTATATAGCTAATTCTCTTTGGTTCTAATATAGCATTATATATTACAGCATTCTTTATATCCAATGAAGATAGCATATGACTAACATGTCTTTTATTTTCTGATACTTTAAAATCATTGTTACTTACATCTTCCTTTATATTATTAATTCGAGATATTTTTAAATTATATTTTTGCTGCAGCTCTAATATTTCTCTGTCATTATTTGAGGTTTCATAATTGCTTGTATATATATTTTGATGTTCAGTATTTTTTCTTAAAGTATCTTCACTGTAATTTTTTAAAGATTCCATATTCTTTTTAAGCTCTCTGAATATTTCCTCTTCATTATTATTAACTTTTTTATGAGTATAAGTTTTTTTATTATTATTTTTCACTGTATTTTTTGATTTTGTATTTTCTTTATTTTTTTTATTTGCTTTTTGTATAAGAGATATTATAGCACATATTATACCTATTATTATATATAAAACTAATTCTGACATAAAAACCCTTTTATTAAATTTTATTCAATATTTTTTTCATCATCATTATTAATTACATTTTCTTTTTTATCTTTTTCGGTTCTGCTATTAACTATTCTAGTTGTAATAGAATATACAGCAAGAAGTACAAAACCAATAATCAATAATATATTTATAGGTGACATAATAGACTCTCACTTCAATAATATTCTTTATAATATTTTTACAGTTTAATATATAATCGTAATAATTTCAAGTTATAAGAAATAAAAAAGGCGAAGTAGCTAAGCCATACTCCGCCTTTAATTTCATCTGTTGTTTAATATTACCAAGTGTCTAATGGATCATCTTCTTCTCTGTAAGTTTCTAAGTACATATCTGTTTTAGCCATTAATTGGTCAAAATAGATATAGTATTTACCATAAGAATCTCTAGGATCAACTTTAACATGTATACCCATAAAGCTGATACCTTGTTCCACTTGACCTCTAAAATCTTCCTGTTTTATATTAGCAGGAACTTGAACAGTTATATTTTTCCAACCCATAAAGTTAAGAGCTTCATTACCAACTGACTGAGGTTTTCCATTTATATCATAAACGTAAAAACTCATTTTATTATTATGGTTACGGCCTGCTACCCAAACACTAAGTTCTTTAGTATAACCAGGAATTTTAACAGGTCTAGGAGGAGTTACAGAGAACCAAGGATAACCAGTTCTGAAGTACTCTACTTTAGCACCTAAAATATATTTATTATTTTCAGCACCTTCAGCTACTACATCAGCAGGACCGCCTTCACGACGAATAATGCTAACTACACCGTAATCTCTAGGCATAGAAGCCTGCCAAGTATTAGCAAATTCAAAATCATCTATCAAATAATTAGTAATAGCTTCAGTTACAAAATTGTTACCTTCTTCACCTTGCTGATTTTGAGTAGTTTGCTCACCTGTTTGAGCCGCATCTTGGGCAAACAACAAGAATGCAACAGTTAGAATTAACATTGTTATCAAGATACTTAATCTTTTCATATTATTCTTCTCCTTACTTATACCTTATTGTTGCGCTTCTTGTGGCTGTTCTGCAGTAGTATCTGCTGCTGTTGTACCGCCTTCTTCACCTACTACTTGAGCTCCACCTTCTGTATATTGTTCAGAAGATCTTCCGCCAACTTCCTGACCTAATGTAGTTTCAATATCTGAACCGTCATAAGCTTCTCTAAATGTATCTGTAACAGTTTGGAAGTAATCCAACAAAACTACAAAATTATCAGCTCTTTCCTCTGGTGATGACCAGAAACGGAAATTCATAAATCTTAAACCTTTTGCTCTAGGTACATAAGGTTCTTCTTGAGGAATGAAAGATGGTACTGCTGTACTCATATTTCTCCAGCCGATAAATCTAATTGATCCCAAAGGCAATGTATAAGTATAACCAAGATAATCTTCAAATATCATTTCCATAGTATAGTCATAGTTACCACCCCATACCCAAACATCAAAAGTTTGAGCTTTTCCTGGTATGATTTTTTGTACTGTTGGAACTAAATCAAAGAAGTTATAAGATTTTCTGAAAAAAGAAACACTTACTGATAATGAATTAGTTGAATTATAGCTTTGGTTACCCATACCATATGGTTTTGTAGCGAACAATCTCATATTAGGATATTTCATTACAACACCATTTTCATTTGTTCTATCACCTCTAAACATAAAACGGCTAGCATTTGATATTGGCTGCCATTCATCTAATGTTTCAAAGTTGTAAAGTAGTCTAGTTTCCATGTAAACACTAGAAGTTTGTCCATAAACAGCAAATGAACATATGCTTATGAATAGACAAATGATTATGAGGTAGCGAGAAAAATCTCTCGTACTTCTATAGAATTTCATAGCGCACTCTCCTTAATATTTATAGCTAAGCAATTATATCCAATAACTTAGCACCATTATATTATAATCAACAAAAATTGTCAACTATAAAATATAAAATTCTCATACTATTATATCGATATAATGCTCATATAATTTTAGGAAATAATCATTTAAATTTGATTAAAATTTATATTGTGTTAATATTATTTTATAATTTTTTTTAAATAAATAAAGTAAAATAATAAAAAATGAGATTAAATAAATACATAGCATCATTAAATATAGCAAGCAGAAGAGAAGCTGACAAACTTATTCAAAATGGGAATGTTAAAATAAATGGTATAGTTAATACAAACCCAGCATATCAGGTTTCTGAAGAAGATAAGGTAGAATGTGATATAAAACAATACAGAGAAGATAAAATATATATAAAATTAAATAAGCCTAGAGGATATGTTGTATCTTCAAATAAAAATGAGGGAAAACCTATATACAATCTGATTAAAAATGATTTTAATAATATATATCCTGTGGGAAGACTTGATAAAGACAGCAGTGGACTTATAATACTAACTAACGATGGGGTATTTAGCAGAAAAATAATAGGTGAAAATACAAACTGCGAAAAAGAATATTTTGTCAAAGTTAATGATAGTATACCAGATGGAGCTTTAAAAAAACTTGAATATGGAATATCTTTAGATGGACAAAAATTAAAACCTGCTAAAGTAAAAAGAATAAATAAAAACTCATTTCATATCATTCTTACAGAAGGAAAAAATAGACAGATTAGAAGAATGTGTCAAAAAATAGGATTTGAAGTAATAATATTAAAAAGATTAAGAATATCCGATATATTATTAGATGACTTAAAAGAAGGTTCTTTTAAACATCTAAAAAAAGATGAAATAAACTCTATATTAAATAATTAATTTATTATAGAGTTTATAAAAAATTGACAATTTTTTAAGCTATATATATAATAGTAAATGTTAATTATATTTTACCATATGGTTATTTTATTAAATATAATTGACACAAAAATTTTTTTTATATACTTTCTACTTGAGGATTTTATTTTAAGGTTATTTTTATGAAAAACAACAGAGTATTATTATTAAAATTAATTATCCCTTTTGCTGTTTTCTTGCTTGTAGCCTATATTATTATGTACTTTTCTTATAGAAAAGTATATACCAATGAATTTATAAAAAACACATTGATAGAGATGGATAATACCGAACTAGTTTTATCTACAGAAATGGAAAAAATATACGATGTAATGTATACATTAAGAGGATATTTTGAGGCAAACGATAATTCATTTACAAGCATAAGAAAAACACTTGAAAGCATATTAAAATCAAATAAAAACATATATGATATACTATACGGAAATGAAATACCATATAGAGACGGAGGGCTTTTTGCTAATGGTATAACTCCTTATCCTAATACTTATGATCAAACTTCAAGATTATGGTATAAAGGAGCTCTAACTAAAAATGGAATTTTTATCACAGAACCCTATGTTGATGCAAATACAGGAGGAATATGTATAACATTGTCATTAGCTGTATACACTAATAATTCACTAAAAGGAGTTATAGGTATAGACTTCTTAGAAATGAATAATATATCAAAAAAAGTAATCAGCGACAATCAGGTAAATATAATGACTTCAGCAGGACTTTATATGTCGCATCAAAATAAAGAATATATATTTAATGACAAATACAATGTATATCAAGAACCTCTATTTAAAGATGCAAAATCATTAGAAGACCCTAATAAAGCTATAATGCAGATAGTAGGAAATGAATGGTATACTATAAAATCATTAAGAGACACTCCTTATAAAATTGTAATACGTGGAAATATGAATGCTATCAATAATAGAATAAGAAATATTATGCTTGCATATCTTTTAGTTATTATTATTTTAATAGCAATACAAACATCATTAGCATTCTTCGTAGTTATACCTATATCTCAGATGCTTGATAAGGCTATGAATAGCATAGATCAAATGTCGAAAGGAAACTTTGTTATAGACAGTCAAAATAATGATAATAAAAATGATAAATCAGGCTCTTTAGTATCATATGTAAATAATATGAAAAACACTATAGGGAATGTTGTGTCAAAACTTCAGTCAAATCTTAATACAATAAATGCAGAAATAGAAAACATATCATCAAGCAGCGAATATTTATCTGACAGAACAAATACTCAGGCTGCTGCTATAGAAGAACTTACAGGCTCAATGCAGTCTTTATCAAGTTCTATAAAAGAAGTAAGTTCTAATTCATTGCAGGCAAAAGATAAAAGCTCAAAAATAATGGAAACCACAACTACGGGTGTAGAAGCTGTTAATGAAATATCTGCTCATATGTATGAGATATCTGAATCTAGTAAAAAAATATCTGAAATAACCAAACTTATACAGTCTATAGATTTCAGACTAATATACTTGCTTTAAATGCGGCTGTTGAGGCGGCAAGAGCTGGAGAACAGGGAAGAGGATTCGCTATAGTAGCAAGCGAAGTTAGATCTTTAGCTCAGACTGTTAATGAGGCGGCAAATAATATCACTTCCATTGTAGATGAAACTGTAAAAAGAGTAGAAATTGGAAATGAATCGGCAAATAAATCATCTTCTATATTAAATACTATTAATGATTTGGTAAAAGAAATGGAAATAGAACTTCAGGATATATCTCAATCTATAATGCAGGAAGAAGACGGAATAAGCCAAATGAATATTGCTATAAAAGAATTAAACAATATCACTCAGGAAAACTCTAGTTTGGCTACTCAAAACTCATCTTCAAGTTTGGAAATATCAAATATGAGTAAAGATATTATTAATGAAATAGAATATTTTAAAGTGAAATAATAATAAAAAAGCAGGGAGTATATTTTTATTCCCTGCTTTTTATAAAAAATATCTAAATTTTTAAATACTGCTAAATCCTACAATGAGAAAAATATCTTTCCATTTTCCACATTAGATTTAGCAACTAATACTTTTACTCTATCGCCTAACTCATAAGCCTTTATCTTATCTATATAAACACTTTGCATATCCTGATAAAATCTATAATTAGAACCAATATAAATAGATTCTATAAACCCTTCAATATCTAAACCTTCTATCTCTACATAAATACCTTTTGGAGATATAGAACTTATAACTCCATAATATTCATCACCTAATCTGTCTTTCATATACCTGGCTGCTTTTATTTGTCTTGTATATCTCTCTGCTTTCTTTGAGGTTTTATCAAGAAGAGATAAACTATCAATAGAATCTTTACATATATTTTTTAAATTATCTTCTATAAATTCCTTACCAGATAAAATAGTATCTTTAACTATTCTATGTATAAGTAAATCAGCATATCTTCTAATAGGAGAAGTAAAATAAGTATAATAATCAAGCCCCAAACCAAAATGACTTTTATTTATTATACTATAAGACGAAGGAGTCATTGAACGAAGCAAAACTGGTATAAGCAAATTTTCTTCCTGTTTACCTTTAACCCTATCAACAAACTCTTTTATATCATAGCTTTTATCTGGAAGTTCTTTTAAATCGTAGCCTTTATTATGAGCTAGTATTTTAAAATTATTAAATCTATATTCATCTGGAACACCATGATAACGGTATATTACCCCGTCATATTTAGAGAGCTTTTTTGCTATTTCACTGTTTGCTAAAAGCATTAATTCTTCTACTATTGACATAGATTGTTTTTTATCTTCTGCATAAAACTCTATAGGTATGCCGTTATCATTTAAAACAATTTTTATATCCTGATTATCAAATTCAACTCCCCTGCCCTCTTTTCTTCTATTATATAATAAATTTTTTATAGTTAAAGCATTGTCAATTAAAACCATAAGCCAATCTTCATCTTGGCATTTTTTATCTATAATATCCTCTGCATAATCATAAGATAGCTTTCTATTAGAATTAATAACACTTTTAAAAACTTCTGAAGATAATACTTCTCCTTTGTTATTAATATGAACTAATAATGTCATAGCAAATCTGTCTGTGTTTTCGTTTAGAGAAATTACATTATTAGATAAAATTTCAGGAAACATATTATATACTTCATCAATCAAATATGTAGAGTTTCCTCTGTTTCTAGCTTCCAAATCTAAAGGAGAATTAAGTTCTATAAAATGGCTTACATCAGAAATATGAATATAAACTTTATAATTATCATCATCTTGTTTTTCTATACTCAAAGCATCGTCCAAATCTTTAGAACTTTCACTATCTATAGTGATGGTTTTTAAATTTCTTAAATCAGCCCTATCTTCTTCTATATTATTAAAATCAGCAGACTCATTTACTTTTTCAGCATACTTAATTAACTCTTCACTGAAATCCTGTTTTATATTATAAGCCTTAGATATAATTTTAGAATCTTCTTTAGCATTTTTTAGATCAATATTTACATTAACCGATTTTACTGTTTTTGGAGCCTCTTCTTTACCTTCCAATTTATTAATATACTGTCTTCCTTCTTTTGTAACTTTAAGCAAATTACCATCAGTTTTTTGTATATAACCATCGCTTATAGCTTTTCTTATCAAATTTGTTAATGCTGTTTTTTCAATTGCTGTTTTTGAATTGAATTTTATGAATATATTATAGTCCATTTGATTTTTCATAAGCTTCTTTATTAATTCTTCTACTGTTTTCATTAATTCACCTTCCAAATTAAATTTCAAATAATATATACTTTTTTCAAAGTTATTTCAATTAAAGCAATAAAAAAATCATATAAATGTAAAACTTCATAATTTTTTGAGTGTTTTTTACATTTTTTTGATATATATAAACAATTATATTTTCTAAAATAGATAAAATAAAACAGTATCATTATTTTGAATAGTCATATTGAAATTGTATATGGAATTTTTA
>NZ_JQIU01000008.1:1749320-1771549 GCF_002379365.1 Brachyspira sp. G79
TTTGAGTATTTGAAAAAAGGATATGAATCTGAAGCTGAATTAAAGAGAATATTCACTGAAGCTATTTGGCATAAGTATGTATTTATAAAAGATATGTACCGAGAAAAAGCAGATAACATGCTTAGAAAATATCTATATAAAGAGGCTTTAGAGTTTTATTATAAAGCACTTTATATAAAATATGAAGAAGAAATATTGATATATATAGGTATATGTCAATGCTCTATTGAAAATTATGATGAAGGATTTAGATTATTTTCAGAGGCTTTGAAAGTCAATGAAAACTCATATAAAGGCTATGTTTATTTGGCTAAGTATCAATATAATAAATACCGCAAGGCAAATGATAATAGCTTAAAAGAATCTATACTTTATAATATTGATACGTCATATAATAAAGCTAGTGATTCAGATAAAAATATATTAGATGAAATAAAGCTGTACTATAAATATGAATTAAATAATTCAGATCATAATAATATGGAATACATTGAAAAACTATGTACTACATACAGAAAATTGACTGAATATTATGGAAAGGAAAATAATATTATCATATCTGCTTTATTTATAGATATAGATTATCTGCATGAAAAAATTGTATCTTTTGAAAAGTTAGGAAATGAAAGATTTTATTTTTTAGCTATGATTGACTGCTGTTTTTATTCTTTGACTAGAGAAAAAAAGATAATGTTATCAATAGTCTTGAAAAACTATTTGAAAACTACAATGGAGAAAGTTACATAAAAGATAATATTAATTCTTTGGAAAAAATTGAAAAATTGTATTTAAGATATATTTGTGAAGATATATTGAATAAAAATTTTGAAGAAGGATTATATGAAAAAACTATGAAAATAGCATATTCAATTACAGAGCTTTTAAAATCAGAATATAGTTATGATTTTAAAGAATACGAAGCAAAGAGTTTGTACGAACTTGGAAAATATAAAGAGGCTTTGAATTGTTTTGAAAATTCAGGCAGACCTAGCGATATATATAAATACTTATGCTATATAAGACTCGATAATTTCTATGAGGCTCAGAAGGTATTTAGTAATAAATTAATAGATTTCGATGAACGCTGGCGTGATTATGATTATATAAAAGAAAAACTAAGGGGTATATTAAATGATGGAAGCGAAGATCAAAAAGAATATGTCAGAAAATTCTTAAATAAAACTGACACTGTAATTTAATAAAATAAAAACCGCATAACGTATAAAAACCTATTTTTATATACATATTAATAATTAATAGAGGAAAACTATGCTTAATAAATATGATTTTCATGGCAAAAGTGCCAAAGAAACAAAATTAGAATTAATAAATATATTAGAAACATTAATTAATAATAATTTTTCTAATAGCATAGAGATTGTATTCGGCAGAGGTTTGCACAGTATAAATAATAAGCCAATTTTAAGACATGTTGTTATAAGAGTAGTAAAAAAATACAAAAAAATCGGACACATAAAAAAATACTTCTTAAGAAAAAGAACTTTAGGAGGTTCAATTATAGTTAGATTATATAATCAGTAATAGTATATAAAAGTGAAATATTTTTTTATATAAAAATTAATATAAGGAGTTAATTATGAGTAAAAAACCAAATCATAATGCTGACATTTCAAATGCCAACAAAGGTAAATCTGGAACAAATATTACCTATGACAAGAATCAAGGCAATAGAGGAAAACAGATGAACCCTAATCAGAAGAAATAATAATTAATTATTTCTTCTGTACTGCCTCAAATTATTTATTAGTTTGGGGCGGTGAAAAAATTATAAAGAATTAAAATTAGTATAAAAAAGTTTATATCTAATGATAGCTAGGTATAAAAAAAATTAATAACAATATTTAAGGAAATTGTATAATGAACATTTACTTATTTATTGACTTGCATGGAAAAAGAGCAAAAGAAGTGAGAACTCATTTCACAAATTTATTAAAGATATTATACATATTAAAAATATTATTTGGAAACAGTTTAGGTATTAATATGGAGGTGGTATTTGGGAGAAGGCTTCATAGTAAGAACAACAAACCTATTTTGAAATATGTTGTTTTAAGACAAGCTGAAAAATATAAATATTTAGGCTATCAATATAAATTAAATAAAAAAACAGCTAACGGCTCTATGATTATAACTTTTTAATTTTGACTTTATACAAGTAAGGTAAATATAAAATGGCTAGAAGAGATGAAAACAATAATATAGATACAAATGCTAAAAGGGATATAAACCATTCTGATTTGCATTATTTTATAAAAAGCAAAAAATGCACTTTGCCAAAATATTCATTTATTTTAAGGAGCAAAAAAAGATTAATGTCCATAGGAGAGTTTTTAAAACTTCTTGAAAAAAATAATATAAAGAATATGAGCATTAATTTATTAAGAGAATGGGATAATAAAGAGCTTCTTCCAGCATACAGAGTAGAAAAAGGAATGATTAGAACAGAAAGCAGATACTACATAATGGAGCATCTTGATATTGCAAGGGAGATAGTAAAATTAAAATCATACGGACTTGAGATAAGAGAGATAGAAAATATTATTTTTGAAAATAAATCTTTTGAAATACTTTTCTTATCAAAAATAATAAAAAACAAAGAGTTATTTATGAAGATGAAAGATATTGTAAAAAACATACATCATATAGAAGATGAGCTTGTAAGTTCTATATGCACTGAAGTGAAAAAAATATTTAATATCAATGACGCTGATTTTAAAGACACTTTTAATGATAATTATTTAAACACTATATTAAATGATTATAAAAAGAGTAATTTAAATACTGATGAAGCAAGCATATTGCTGTTATCATTAATACTTTTAAGTTTATACAATTCTTATGATAATAATTATTTTGACAGAAAAAAGTTCTCTAAACAGTTTTACAGTATCATAAGCGAAAATAAAAATCATACCTAACCATAATGAGGTAAGCACTTTATTGATTAATAATATTGAATAAAGAGCAAATATATTTAATATGAATAGATATGCTTTAAACACTTGATAACTTATTAAAGATTATAAAAAATCTTTAATTGTTATAAATAAAAAAATATTTAAGGAGCAACCAAAATGAAGAAAATGGTTATTAAAATTATTTTATCTCTAACAGCAGTAATTTTTGCTGTAAGCTGCGGAAATTCAGCCAACTCAAGTACAAACCCTGATACTGATTATCCTACGGATAATTATTTTTATGTAGCTGAGAATTCCTACACTCTCGGATATGAGCATGATATAATAGAAGTTGATACAGATGCATCTTACTCTCAAGTAAAAAAACAAGCAGCGTATAAATTCAGTATTACCCCTTCAGATGCAAGCTGCAGTGTAACAATTGCAAATATAACTATAAAAGGAACAGGTACTATTACTGATGTTAATTTATCTGCAAGTGATTTATCAGTACCATCATATATTAAAAATGGTGAAGAAATATCAGTATCATTAACAAGTACAGGTGTTAATAAATTTAAAGCATCTCCAAAAACTCAAAAAGCAGTATATACAGTAACTCTTGAGTTTAAAAATGGCGAATCAACTAAAAATGTAGATATAGATCTTACTGTTATACCAGTAAAAATAATAACTAAAGAAGAAATAGAAAATATGATTAATACCCTTGGTACATCAGGAACAGTTACAGTAATTGATGGAATAATTCCAAGAGCTGAATTTAATTTTTCTACTTTTAGTTTAACATCTTCAGGCAGCAGTTTTACAGCTACTAGTGAGTATATATATACTAACCAGCAATTTTCTGCTTCATCAGTAAAATATGATTTACAAAGTCAAATAGAGAAATCATCATCTTTTAAAACATTAGCAGGATTAACTTTAGATTATAATAGTGTAACTACTTCTATTACAGGAGCTAATAAAAATCTAGCTATAACTTTCAAATTTGGCTTAAAAACAGGATATGCTTTAGATAGTTCATCTTCATTTATAACAACTTCAGGAATGAAAATTACCTTAATATTAAAAAACAATACTTGGAAATAATATAAATTAAATCAATTACAATAATAAAAGCCTGTCTTGTAGTTAGCTATGAGGCAGGTTTTTTAATATCTATAAACTTATTTTACCACGCGTTGAACACGCTCTAAAAATATATAGACATAAACAAATATAGTTTGTCAAAAATAGAATAATATTTTGTTTTTAATATCTAGGGATTTGCCACAGACCCCAGTTCTTTTGTAACGCTCTCCGCCTTCGGTGTGCCACAAAGAAGCAAAAAGGCTATATATTATCTAAATTCAGTAATTTATCATACATGTAATACTTAATTAGTACGATTTGATAATAATTTCAATACTTGCACTTTCGCGAAGTGTATCCGAGCTTGTCGAGGATATAAGTTCTTTTTGCAGCAGGAAAAAGAACAACAAAAATTGACAAACTTAAAAATTTTTAGTATATATACCAATGAGATAATAGTTTTATTAAAGAAATAGATATGTATTCTGTAAGAAACCTTAATGGAAATTTAATTTTAAGCAAAATAATAAATTTTGAAAAATATATAATATAGCTTATATTTTAAGTATATAGAAACAATCAAGATATATTATATTTTTATTGATTTTATAATATATTTATAGATTAAATTTGCACATAAAAGGGCTAAAGCAATTAAACTTTAACCCTTATATTGTTATAAAATTTTATATAATTTATTGCATCTCTACAACTAAAGCAGTCCCCATACCGCCGCCTATACAAAGAGTTGCAAGTCCTCTTTTATTTCCTCTTTTTTTCATTTCATATAAAAGAGTAGTAAGTATTCTAGCACCTGAAGCCCCTATTGGGTGTCCTATAGCAATAGCTCCGCCATTAACATTAACTATATCCATATTGAACTTTAACTCTCTTGCAACGGCAATAGACTGAGCAGCAAATGCCTCATTGCTTTCTATTAATTCCATATCTTCTACTTTAAGATTAGCCATTTTTAAAGCCTTTCTGCTTGCCTCTATAGGTCCTATACCCATTATTTTAGGTTCAACACCATGCGTAGCATAGCCCAAAATAGCAGCCATAGGTTTAACTCCTAATTCTTCTGCCTTCTCTTTTGACATTAACACCAAAGCAGACGCCGCGTCATTAATACCAGAAGCATTTCCAGCAGTAACAGTACCATCTTTTTTGAAAGCAGGTTTTAATCTAGCTAAAGTTTCCATAGTAGTACCGAAAGTAGGGTGTTCATCAGTATCAACTACTATTTCGCCTTTTTTAGTTTTTATTGTAACAGGTACTATTTCATCTTTAAATCTTCCGCTTTTTATTGCAGCCTCTGCTCTGTTCTGACTTCTGCATGCAAACTCATCCTGCTCTTGTCTTGTAATGCCCCACTGTTCTGCAATATTTTCAGCAGTAACTCCCATATGATAATGTTCAAAAGCACAAATGAGAGCATCATTTAAAAGAGTGTCTTGCATCTTAGTTTCACCCATTCTTGCCCCCATTCTCATTCCTGTTGAAGTATAAGGAGCCATACTCATGTTTTCAGTACCTCCAGCTACAACTACATCAGCATCTCCAGCTTTAATCATCTGTGCAGCCATTGATACTGCTCTAAGTCCAGAACCGCATAATATATTTATTGTTAATGCAGGCTTATCTACAGGTATACCTGAATTTATTGATACTTGTCTTGCAACATTTGGAAGAAGGGCTGATTGTATAACGCATCCGAAATAAGTTTCATCAACCTGTTCTGCTTTTATATTTGCTCTTTTTAAAGCCTCTTTTACTGCTATAGTTCCTAATTCAACGGCTGATGTATTAGAAAATGAGCCTAAAAATTTACCTACAGGTGTTCTAACCGCACTGGCTATAACTATTTCTCTCATATTTTCTCCTTAAAAAATGTTTTAATATTATTGCATTATAGTATAGTAATTAAAAAGATATATTACAAGTTTATTTATGGTTTTATTATAATAATTTAATAATGCACAAAACCCAATGAATCAAAATGTACTTCTTTATTATTACTATCTATAAACTTTATAAAGTCTTTAGAATATTCTTTTACCTTACCAATTTTTATTAAATTATTTTCTTCAGGTATTTCATCTTTGGAAGTGAAAATAACGGCATAATCTTCCCCGCCAGTAAGAATGGATTTTAATACTTTATTTTGTCTGCTTTCTGAAGTTTCTTTATCAAAAAATCTATTAACTAAAAACCAATTAGAAGATTCATATATTTCTATAGTTTTATTAGAGTTCTCAGCAATATGAGAAACGTCCTGCAAAAGTCCGTCGCTTATATCTATAGAAGAGTTTATTTTATATTTAGATATAATTTCATGCCATTTATCATAAAAAAGCATCGGTCTTAAATGAGTTTTTATACTTTGATCGTTATAATCATAATTGCCTTCCAAAAGTTTTTTAAGTCCTAAATCACTTTCTCCTACAAAGCCTAATACATAAACATTATCATCTATTTGAGCATTGCTTCTGAGTATAGATTTATTTTTTTCTATAATGCCTATCAATGTTATTGATATAAAAAAATAATCATTAGAGCTTGTAGTATCTCCTCCTGATATTTCTATATTATAAGGTTTGCATGCATCTAAAAAACCTTTGTACCATTCTAGTATATTTTCATCATTAATTTTTTTTGGTATTGAAAGTGATACGAATGCATTTTTTGGGTAAGCACCTTTACATATAATATCGCTAATATTTGCCTGAGCGGATTTATATCCTACATCATAAAAAGAGTAATATTTTAAAGAGAAATGTATATTTTCTACTAATATATCAGAAGTTACCAAAACATCTTTATACTGGCTTATATCTTTTATAACGGCACAGTCATCGCCTATATTTAGATTATTTGTGTTTTTATATTCTGTTAATTTTTTTATTTTTTCTATAAGTTTGAACTCTTCCATAGTATGTTTCCGATTTTTAAGTTTGACTTATTATATCATATGCTAAAAACTTTTAAATTATAATATCTAAATTATAACATCATAAATATTTCTAGTTTCAAGTACTTTTACTCCAACCTCATATTCACGCATATATTTAGCAAGTCTGTATCCATTTATTAGTATTATTTTTACATCTTTTAATTCTTCTACAACCTTTTTTGCCTGCGGGGTATAATCGGAAGTAGTTATAAATATTCCTCTGTTTATGCCATTTACATTTTTAAGACCATGAGCAAATTTTGTTATTTCAGTATCATTAACTTTATTATTTTCTTTATAGCATTTGCATTGCACACCTATAATATCAAAACCGAATTTATCCATAGTAAGAGTGCCGTCTATTCCTCTGTCTCCGCTTCCTCCTGTTCTATACTTTCTACCATAACCCATTTTTTCAAGCAGTTCCAAACATATATTTTCAAATTTAGTGCCTTTATCAATAGAACTCTCTCCCATACACTGAAGCCTATCAAGTATATCTTTCTCTACGCTTTCATAATACTCTTCAATGCTTTTTTCTATCTCGTTTCTGTTTTCATCTTCTTCTATCTCTTCTATTTCGTCTATATCATTATTTGAATTGTTTTTGCTGTTTTCTAAATATGGTGTTTTTTCTTTTAAAGTTTTGAAGTCAAAGTTTGGATTTTCTTCATAGAATTTTTTACCTAAGTCAGTTATTTGGTAAACTCCCTTATCTACATTTTCTATTAACTGAGCTTTTTTTAATACAACTAAAGACCAGTGAATTCTCGAATTAAATTTATTATAACCATTTTTAGTTATCATATTGAAATCTTCATCAGATGTATTTGTATACTCTTTTAATTTATCATATGTATCTTTTCTATGCATTGGTTTATTTATTTCATAAAAAAATTTTAGTACATATTTATCATAGTTTCTATATTTTAAAAGTGCCATAATTAAAAAACTCCTCTATATTACAGAAATTACAGAAAATCATACTTTAATAAGGTGTTTTTTACAATAAGGCATATTTGATTTTAGAAGTTTTTTAATTACTTGTTTCAAAATTCAAAATAAGTGATGATACTGTTTTAATTTTTAATGTTTTTATTTTATAGGCGGAGTTTTAGTATATACCTAAACAAATATTATTTGCCAAATTTTAATTATTTATAGATGTAATGATAACTTATAAATAGTATAAAGTATTATTTAGCATTAATAAGATAAGTTTAAAATGTATTAACTATATTTTAGTTAAAAAATGCAGTCCTTTTGCTTCTTTGGGTCACCACCGAGTAGGTGCCTAGACAGCAAAAGAAGTGGAGGTTCGGAGGATAGTCCCCCGAAGAATAATAAAAATATAAAAACTAATTATTGACAAACTTAAAAATTTTTAGTATATACTGGAACAATTTTGTTTTGTCAATTGATGCACATTAT
Organism: Brachyspira sp. G79; assembly: GCF_002379365.1. Classification (GTDB taxonomy): domain Bacteria; phylum Spirochaetota; class Brachyspiria; order Brachyspirales; family Brachyspiraceae; genus Brachyspira. The sequence goes on from NZ_JQIU01000008.1 coordinate 1,757,715, forward strand.
ACAGAATTATAAACTTTTTTGCCGCACACGCCACATGTGGACCGTCGACATGCAGAGCAGGCATGACTGTGTGCTTAGCATGGCTAGTACCCGAAAATATTAAAAACATAAAAAAACAATTTTTAACAGACTTAAAATTTTTAGTGTATTTTTTTAAGTATTAATAAAAATAGGCTTTACTATTATTCTAATTATTTATTAATAATAGTAAAGCCTTCAAAATAATTTAATAAAAAACTTATAAATCACTTACCAGCTGCATTTATAGTATCATAATTTGCAAAATCATCTCTGCTTTCCAAATCTTTTTGCTCATAGTCTTTAAGAGGTATTTTATTTCTTATAGCAGCATAAACTGTAGGTACTATAACAAGAGTAAATGCTGTTGATAATAAAAGCCCTCCGAGTATAGCCAAAGATAAAGGCTGATACATTTCATTTCCGCTTCCGCCTGATAATGCCATAGGTAAAAGTCCCAGTATAGTAGTGAGTGTTGTCATAAGTACTGGTCTTAAACGTCTAGGACCTGATTCTAATGCTGCCTCATCTCCGCTTATACGTTTTTCATGCATAAGCTGATTCATATAGTCTATAAGTACAATACCGTTATTTACTACAATACCTATAAGCACTATAAATCCTATTCCGCTATATACACTTAAAGTTTGACGTCCTATAAAAAGTGCTATTAAAGAACCTGCAAAGCCAAAAGGAATTGCTAATGCTATAACAAAAGGTGCTATAAAAGATTCAAACTGACTTGCCATTATAGCATAAACTAATACCAATGCTAATATCAAAGCCTGAAGAAGCTGTAAGAAAGCATCATTCATATCTTCAAAATCGCCTGTATAATTAATATTAAATCCTGAAGGAATAAATACTTCCTGTTTTATTTTTTCCTGTACATCTGTCATTATTTCGCTTAAGGCTCTATTATATCCTGAGGCTTTTATAGTTGTTATTCTAGTACTGTCTTTTCTCTCTATCTCTGTAGGTCCATAGCTTTTTTCAACAGTGGCTATAGAAGATATAGGAACTATGCCGCTTGTAGTAGGTATCATAAGTCTTGATATGTCGTCTATATTTAATCTGTCGGGCTCTCCCAACTGAACATTAACATCTATATCTGTAACATCAGAATTGGCTGGGGTCATTGTTGTAGCAGTAGTACCTGCAAAACTTGTTTTAATAATATTTGCTATAGTGTTTACATTAATACCCATTTTGGCAGCTATTTCTCTATTAACATATATTTTAAGTTCTGGATTGGAGTCATCTCTGCTTAATCTAGGCTCTCTTATACCTTCTATATCTGATATTACATTTATAATATTATTAGCTATTTCTGTAGCCTTATCCAAATCATCGCCTACAAGTTCTATCTCTATTTCATTTCCCCCTGTTCCGCCATTTCTTCCTCCGCTATTTATTGCTGAAGTTGTTATAGCTGCTATATTAATTTGTGCAGGATAAGAAACTAGTGCATTTCTTGTAAACTCTATATATTCATCAACCAATTTTTTTCTCCCATCGCTTTTATCTCTCAATTGCACTCTTATTTCTGCTTTATTTTCATCAGAACCTGATTGTACCCTTGACTGCATTCTGTCAAAATCTTCTCCTATAAGATTCTGTATATCGCTTTCCATTCTAGTTACAAAGGACTGTGTCTGTTCTGATTTTGTTCCTACTGGCATTTCTACATCTATTTTAAACTGACCTTCATCTGAAGTAGGAAATCCCTCCTTACCTATAAAAGTTAAACCTAATGCTATTATTACAAATACAACAGACAATGAAGAAATTAATACTTTATTTTTATTTTTTATAGAATAGTGAAGCACTCTAGAATATAAATTATTAACTCTATCATGAAAGTTTTTATTAACAAAATTTTCTATAGGTATTAAGAACTTAGTTTTTTTATTTGTTACAAGTCTAGCACCAAGCATAGGAACTATTGTAAGAGCTACAAATAATGATCCTATCATAGAAACTGTAACTGTAATACATAAATCTCTGAATAATTGTCCAGTCTGTCCTTCTACAAAAAGAAAAGGTAAAAATACCGCTATAGTTGTTAGTGTAGAAGCTGATATTGCTAATGCCACAGAAGAAGTACCGTTTATAGCTGAAGAATATTTACCGTATCCGTTATTTCTATAATAAAATATATTTTCCAAAACTACAATAGAGTTATCAACCATCATACCTATACCTAAAACAAGTCCTGATAATGAGATAATATTTAACGTAATGCCCATAAAATACATTAATGTGAATGTGATTATTATAGATATAGGAATAGAAATAGCTATTATAGAAACTGTTTTTATATTCCATAAGTAAAGCATTAATATAATAACTGCAAATAATCCGCCCTGCCAAGCTGTATCAAGAACCCCATTTATAGATTCATTTACATTATCTGCATTATTAAAAAGTATCTCGTATTCTACGCCTTCTGGAAGAGTAAGATTTGCAAGCTGTTTTTGAACTGCTTTAGATACATTAACAGTATTTCCTCCAGACTCTTTATTGACAGATACTGATATTGCAGGCATACCGTTAATCTTTACTATTTCAGAATCATCACTGTATCCCTGATAAACTCTTCCTATATCTTTTAATTTTATAGGAGTATCATTTGTTTTTAATGCTACAACAGTATTTTCTATATCTTCTACTGTAGTAAACTCACCCATAGTTCTTAAAGTATATTTATAAACTCCCTCATAAGTTTCACCGCCTGATAGGTTTTGATTCTCACTTGAAAGGAGAGATACTATTGTATTAATATCTATTCCGTATGCATGAAGTCTATTTAAAACCAAGTCTACTTTCATCTCAGTTTTAAGTCCGCCTCTAATTTCTGCCCTTGCCACTCCTGAAGCCTGCTCTATTTTATTTAATATTTGATTATCAATTAAAGTGTATAATGCTCCTAAATTATCTGTTCCGAAAAAGGCTATTTCCATAACTGGCATCATATCGGTAGAGAATTTAAATACTGTAGGACTATCTGCATCATCTGGAAGAGAATTTTTTATTCCGTCTATTGCCTCTCTTACATCTGCAGTAGCAACAGCTAAATCAGTACCCCAGTTAAACTCTATAAATACGCTTGACTCACCCTCTTGTGAAGTAGAAGTTATAGTATTAATATCGCTTACTGTAGCAACAGCATTTTCTACAATTCTAGTTACCGATTTTTCCACCTCTTCTGGTCCTGCATTCTCATATTCTGTTCTTACAGTTATATAAGGAAGCTCCATATCTGGCAAGAAATCTACTGCTAATTTACTTAAACTTACAAAACCTAATATTAATACGGCTATCATACACATAAAAACCGCCACGGGTCTTTTTACTACCAATTCTATAAAATTTCTCATTCGCTTTTCACCCCTAATATTTAATATATAGCATACAATCTATTTTTTATTTCATTATTTATTTACTCTTTAGACGAATAAAATAAAAAAAAGTTTTAAACATATATTTTATATGCTGAAATTTTGTATTTATATACAGTGTATAATAAATAATTATAACCTAAACAATTATATTTATCAATTTTATAGTCTTGTTTCAAAACTAATTTTATTTATATATACTGGAACGATTTAATTTTATCAACTAATATACATTATATAGAATTATCAACTTTTTCACCGCATAAAAAAGCTTTTGCCAAAAATCACGCTTCGCGAAAAACGCAATTACTAGAACTTTATATTTTAAAGATATGTATTAAATGTATGGCAATGCTAGAAATTTTGGCTACACCTAAATGCGGACTTCGTCAAATGCAGTCTTTTTGGTTCTTTGTGTCAACAAAAGAACTGGGGTGCTGAACGACAGGGCTAGTCTCCACAAATACTAAAATTTAAAGATTTATTTTTTGACAAATTATAGTTGTTTAGGTATATATTCAATTTATAATTTTATTCTAATTCCTTATTTATCTTTATCAAAGCACGTTCTATTATATAATGATTAAAATCAATGCTGTCTTTCATAGCTTCGTATAATTTAAAAGAACTAAGTATAGCTTTATTCATAGTTTCATCTTTAAACTCAAAGCCCTCTGTTATAGTCTTAATAGTTTTCTGCATAGTAATACCCAAAAACTCATTAACTTTACTTATATTAAGTATTTTCATATCAGCCTCATCTAGTTTTGAAATAAGTTTGTCTACTTTTCTGTGTCTTGAAAGTTCATCATTTATTGTATAGCATAAATTAATTGCATCTTCAGTATATGGTTTTAATGATATTATTTCTTTATCTATATTTATTAAACCATTTTTTAAGACCTCTAGTATTTTTGTTTTGTCTTCTATGTTTCTATCATTTTTATCTATTTGTATATTAATATTATCAAACTTATCAATAAGTTCCTGAAGAGTGATATTCTCCATTGACTTTATTATAACACCGCCCTCTGTGGCATTATAAAATTTTATATTACTGTTACTTGTACATTGAGCTTCATACCAGTTTCTGTACATATCAAATCTTGAATCAGTAAATACACTCTCACCATATATATTTTTCTCTTCTCTCAAATTACCCGCAACAAGAACTTTATATATTCTGCTGTCATAAGAATCTAGCTTTCCTATCTCAGTAAAGAAATTTTCTTCATGGTAGCTTCCTTTTATATGTGTCTGATGATTAGGAAAAGATAAATCAAGACCAACCATTATTATAGGATTAGCACCAATTCTCACAGCGAAATCATATGCCGCAGTAGAAACGCTTCCTCCCATAGTTATGTCGCCTCTTTTTCCTAAAGGCTTCATAAAGTATTTTGCTAATGGGAATATTGAATCTATAAAGTATATTGAGCCATTAAATGATTCTATAGCTTCATGGTCAACTGAGGACTCTGCTATTAAGACTGTATCTTCAAAATGAATATTTCTGAAATATTTAGAGTTTTTCTTTTGAGGATCAATAGTTATAACAAAATGCGGAGATATGCCATGCGATGACAAAGGCTTCATTGCCGTATCAACTGCTATTATAATGGCTTTATTTTTCATCTCTTTTAATTTTCTTATATTTTTTTCAAGTGAAGGTCCAGCTGATACTATAACGGCGGGTATATTTTTATACTTATCAAAAAATCTATTAACCCCGTAATGAGTGGCAATTTCAACTGAATTAGAAGCTATATTATAAGCCCATAGTTTATCAAATCTTGAAATAGTATTTATATTTATAATTTTTTTATCTACTACAGAAAGAACTTTACTTTGATAATGCTTAGCCTCTTCAGCAAATAGCGATGTATAAGACCTTGTAACAAAAAACTTCACTTTTTTTGTTGTAGTTATAGATATAAACTTCTCTATATCCTCATCATCATTTGAACCTATAAAGAAAGTTATTTTACTGTCTTCAAGTATTTTATCTAATCTAAAATTGTCTATCAAAGTGCTGAAAAAATTGATATCAGGCTCTATTACAGCAATGGCAACATTAAGTTTTTTTACAGCATTAATCAAATATCCAGCCCCAATACCGAATATAAATACTAAATCCAAATCCTCATCGTTTTCAATTTCTTTTATTAAAGTATTAGCTTCTTTTATCGGGTCATAAGCACTATGAAGAAGTATCTGCTTTCCATTTTTTATAACTTTAGCAGATGTTTTTTGAGATTTTGTTTCTATTATCTCTAAAGTGATATCTGATTGTTTTGCATTATTAAGAATATTAATAAAGTCATAAGGATATGCTTTGATATTTTTGTTTATTGCTTCTAAATTAATTTTTCTGATTTCGTTCATAATGTATTATATAAATTTTATTTTTATTATTTTTTTATCGGAGAGTTAGGCAAAGAACTTGATAAAATGTATTTTATTTAAATATTTTTAAGATTTTCTCTCTATTATATAATTTGCTAATTCTATTAAAATATTTTTAGCTTCACTATCTTTATAAGGCTTTAAATATTCAATGGCTTTTTCTGTTACTTTCTCTGCCTCTTTTTTAGCTCCTTCAAGTCCGAACTGCTTAACATAAGTAAGTTTTCCTTCTTTTTCATCTTTACCTACAGTTTTACCCAAAGTTTTATTGTCGGAAATAACATCAAGTATATCGTCCTGTATTTGAAAAGCAAGCCCTACAGCCTCACCGTATTTTGTTATATTTTCTATATCATTGTCATTTTCAGAGGAAATTGCTCCAAGTCTTACAGCTCCTCTAATCATAGCACCAGTTTTTTTAGCATGAAGAACTTTAAGCATATCAAAATTAATATCTTTCTCTTCATAATATAAATCTATAAACTGCCCCATAACCATTCCGTTAATTCCAGCAGCATAGCTTAATTCAAATAAAAGTTTTCTTAAAGTACTGTCTTTAACATCTGCTTTAGAAAGTAATTGAAAAGCATGAGTTAAAAGCCCATCACCTACAAGTATAGCATTAGCCTCACCATATTTAACATGCGTTGTAGGTTTGCCTCTTCTTAAATCATCATTATCCATAGCAGGCAAATCATCATGAACCAAAGAATATGTATGTATAATTTCTAATGATACAGCAGGTATTATAGCTTTTTTATAATCGCCTTCAAAAAGTTCGCATGCCAAACAGGTAAGTATAGGTCTTAATCGTTTACCGCCTGCATCAAGAGGATATTTAAGCATTTCTATAAAGCTATTTTCTAATTCAATATCGCTTTTATCAAATATATTTTCAATATCTGTATTAATATCTTTAAGTCTTACATTCATATATTCTTTAAGATTCATTGTTTTATCCTAATTTTTAATGATTTCTTTTATTATAATGCAATAAGCAAAAATGTAAAGAATAAAAATAAAGTGGATAAATAGCATTAATAATAATTAAAGCCTCTTTGACAAAGTTTATATTTTAAGTATAATAAATCTGATAAATAAAATTGTAATAAAAACTTCTACTACTATTATTAATATAAAGGATAAAATCATGAAAATACTTGTTATAGGAGCAGGTGCCAGAGAGCATGCCATTTGTAATAATTTGAGTAAAAATGATAGAGTGTCAAAAATATATTGTGCTTTGGGAAATGCTGGAACTCATAGAGAAAAAAAATGTGAAAATGTAAAAATTTCTACTATAGATGAAATATTAAATTTTGCCAAAAAAGAAAGTATTGATTTAACTATTGTAGGAAGTGAAGAGATGCTCGTATACGGAATAGTTGATAAATTTGAGGAAAACGGTCTTAAAATATTCGGACCTAACAAACATGCTGCCATACTTGAAGGCTCTAAAGCGTATTCAAAAAATTTTATGAAAAAATATGGTATAAAAACTGCAGAATATGAAACATTTAATGATTATAATAAAGCAAACGAATATTTAAATAAATGCAGTTATCCTATAGTTATAAAGGCAAGCGGACTTGCTTTAGGTAAAGGCGTTTTAATATGCCAAGATAAAAAAGAAGCTCAAAATGCTTTAGAAGATATAATGATTAAAAAAATATTTAAAGAAGCTGGAGATGAAATTGTAATAGAGGAGTTTTTAGAAGGTGTTGAGGCATCTATACTTTCAGTAACTGACAGCAATGTTATAATACCTTTTATATCCGCTAAAGATCATAAAAAGATAGGTGATAATGATACTGGAAACAATACTGGAGGAATGGGGGTTATAGCACCTAATCCATACTACACAAAAGAAGCAGAAGAGTTATTCATAAAAGATATATTAGAACCCACACTTAAAGGAATAAAGGCTGAAAAAATGTCATTTGCAGGAATTATATTTTTTGGGCTTATGATAACAAAAAAAGGAGTATACTTGCTTGAATATAATATGAGGATGGGTGACCCTGAAACTCAGGCAGTACTTCAGCTTTTAGATACGGATTATTTGTCTATTATAGAATCAGCTATGAAAAGAGATTTATCAAGTTTGAATATAAAATGGAAAAATAAACATGCATGCTGTGTAGTAATGGCATCAGGAGGATATCCTGCTAGTTATAACAAAGGATATAAAATAGAAGGCATTGAAAACATAAAGGGGCAGTGTTTTATTGCTGGTGCTAAAATAGATGAAAATAATAATATTGTTACTGACGGTGGACGCGTTCTTAATGTTGTTAATATTGCTGATACTTTAGAAGAGGCTAGAAAACTTACTTATGGAGATATAGAGAAAATAGATTTTAAAGATAAATATTACAGAAAAGATATTGGATTAATAAAATAGAGAGTAAATAAAAAATGCTTGGTGCTTTTATCGCTGATGAATAAAAAATATAAGTACCAAGCATTTAAATTTATTTCACACCATTTTAAATTATTTAGTTCTACTATCTATAAATATTTAATTAATACTTAAAAAAAGACAGTACAATCATTTTTTAATTAAAACTCTATATAATTATTCTCTGCATTAATCATTCCTACTTCTAAAGTGCAATTAAAGAATTTAGAAAGTAAAGAACTAAGTTCATCTCTGGCACTTATAGCCCTATCATCATTAATACCTATAAAAGCATCTATAGGAAATATTATATTTGAAGAAGTTTCAACAATTTTTCCATGTTCGCTTTGTCTCCATATCCATCTTCTAGTTCTTACATCATTAGAAGAAACATATACTAATTCATTCTCATCGACTTCTTCACTTTCAGTTTCTCCAAAAGGAATAAAAATATCTCCTTTTTTTGAGTATCTTATATAAAAATCTTCTTTCATAGAATCCAAATCATGTGCCCCCATAGGAAGTTTATATTTTATTGATACGGCATTTACCAAATCAACAACAGAATTTATATGAGGCATTCCTTTCTTTTTTGATATTCTAGTAAGCAATGCCTCTATTGAACACATAAATTTATTGGGATTAATATTAAGTTTTTGAAAAGCATCTCTGTAACATTTTATATATTCGCTTTCTTTTACCTTTATATTATCAAAATCTTTTTCAGCGTTCAAAATATTCTTTTCAAGCATAGAAGAAATATCATCTATCTTTTTAGTATTATCAATATTTTTAGCTGCAATTACAGCAACACAAAGATTATTTAAAGTTTCAAATACCTTATTTTCAATTATAAATTTCATATTGTATAAACTCCTAAATATTATAAGATTGAAGCTAATATTTTTATCAAATGTTATCTTTTTTGCTTTTTGTCATTAATGACTTTAAATATGAATAAGTATTTCTTTCCCAAAATACCCCATCAGCAAATCCCTGAATATTTTTATCAATATTTGATTTTTCTAATCTATACTCGGTAAGCAATGCATAATATTTATCCATTTCTATAGATACATATTTCCTATTTAATTTATTTGCAACTACAGGAGTTGTACCGCTTCCTGCAAAAGGATCAAAGACTATATCATCTTCTTTTGAGCTTGCCAGTATCAATTTTGCTATTAATTTTTCAGGCTTTTGAGTTGGATGCGTAGTATTTTCAGCCATAGACCAATAAGGTACACTTATATCGTCCCAAAAATTGGAAGGGTGCGTTAATCTAAATTTACCCTCCTCAGTTTCCTGCCAATCTTTTGGTTTACCCTCTTCTCTGTAGGGAGCTATTACTCTTCTTTTCATCTTTACAGCATCTATATTAAAATAATAATTATTAGATACCGTAGCAAACCATATATCTTCCAGAGCATTTTTCCAATTAAACTGAGCCCCTCTTCCCTTTTCTCTCTGCCAAGTAATTCTATTTCGTACAATAAAATATTTACTAAGTACATCATATACAGCAGAACTTGAAAATAAATCGCAGCACACATATATAGAAGCTGTTTTTCTTAGATGGGGTATAATTAGTCTTATAAAAGAATCTATATACTGACTATAATCATTATCCGATTTTTTTCTAAAGTTAAGATTTCCAAAATCTTTATTTAAATTATAAGGCGGGTCTATAATAGCTAAGTCTATAAAATTATCTGGAAGATAATTTATAGACTCAAAAAAATCATTATAAATTGTCTTGTTAAGAATTGAATCAAGACTAGTTTTTTCTTTTAAAGAAATTAAACGCTGAGAAAATTTTTCTGCATCATTTTCATCTAAAATTATAGTTTTATTTTTAGACGAACGGTTTTGCTTCATAAATTATTTTTTTAAGCCATAACGTTTTTTAAATTTATCAACTCTTCCAGCTGTATCAAGAATTTTCTGTTTACCTGTAAAGAAAGGGTGACAGTTATGACAAATATCTACGTGTAAACTTTTTTGAACGGAATGTATTTTAAAATTAGCTCCGCAGGCACAGTTTACATCTGTTTCAAAGTACTGAGGGTGTATATCTTTTTTCATTTTTCTTCTCCATTAAAAATAAAATATTATCATTATTGTATAGTGAAAATATATTATAATACAAAATGAGTCTTTTTGCAATAGCTTCAAAAATAAATTTGTTTTATTTAGAATCAAACTTAAAATAGTTTATATCTTTTACTATATCTTCTGTCATACTTTTTACTTCATTACTGGAATTAGCACTATCCTGAGCTATAGATGAGTTTTCCTGAGTAATTGAGTTTAATGAATTGAGTGCCTCGTTTATCTGCATTATACTGTTTTGCTCCTTAATAGCAGTTGTACTTATTTCTGTTAGGATATCAGCAACATTTCTGGCGGATGAAGATATATTATTTAATATTTCTATAGAATGAGCAACTGATTCATTACCATGTTTTATTTTATCAATACTTTCATTTACTATAGATGTAATATTATTAGCAGCTTCATTAACAGTTTGAGCAAGAGAACGTACCTCACTTGCTACAACAGCAAAACCTTTACCCTGATCCCCCGCACGTGCTGCCTCAACTGAGGCATTAAGAGCTAGTATATTAGTTTGAAATGCTATAGATTGAATAAGTTTTGTTATTTCTGATATTTTTTTGCTGGAATCAGAAATTTCTGTCATATTATTTGCAATAATGTTAACAGCATTAACCCCTGTTAAAGTAGAATCGGAAACTTCTAAACTCATATTTTTAGCATTTTCTGTATTATTGGAAGTATTTTTCAAAGAAACTGATAAACTCTCTGCAGAAGCTGATAATTCTTCTAATGATGATGCCTGCGATATAGTTCTGTCAGATAGATTATTACTGCCGTAAGTTATGGTATCAACAGAACTATTTATGTTATTTATATTTTCTTTTAAGTTATAAACTATTTTTCCTATATTATCCTGCATACTTTTTATATTTTTATATAGCTCAGCTGTTTGATCACTTTTAGAAAGCATCTTCTCGTCGAATTTACTATTAAAATAACCTTCATTCATCATTTTTATATGTTTTATTGCATCCTCCAAGGAAGAAGAAATAGGATTTACTATTACAATAACAAGTGAGGTTTCTAATATCATAATGATAAACATGACAAAAAGCAAAAATACCATAAGTATGAATAATTGATGTTTTACAGATGATAAATCCCCATAAAGAACTATACTCCAAGGCACAGTTTCTAAATTTTTTACTATATACCAATTATTTTTAGATATGTTAGTGTAATTTCCGCTATTTTCTATATACGTCTTTATATTCTGAAAATTAGTATCATCAAATATTTTCTGATTTTCATTTAATACTTTATTTTCATCTATATTATTAATAAACATTCCATTTACTGTTACTAAATTAACATTTTCTTCATAAATAACATTTTGAACTATATCATTCATTTTAGAGAAATCTATAGCGACAACCCCTTTTAATTGATTATTATTAGTATATACAGCTTTGGCAAAAGTTATACATATTTTATCTGTAGCATAGTCTATATAAGGATCAGTTATATAAACCTTTCTATTGTTAGCTATAGCAGATTTATACCAGCCTCTTGAAGTCTGATCATAATCTAGTGAAAAAGGCTCTAATGAATTTATAAAAATACCGCCTTTTGAATACGGAATTGTTTCTCCAAAATAGATATTCAAATAATCATCACTCAATTTTGATATATTTGTTATAGAATATCCAAAATATTCATAAGGAAGATTTGGAATCTGTAAATAAGAATCTAATACATCAATTACATTATTAACCTTACTCAATTTTGATTCTATCAAATCATGTATACTTATAGCTTTAAATGTTTTATTTTTTACAAATGAATTTATATAAATATTTCTATATACAAAGGATATAATAAAATATATAATTATTAAGAATACAGCAAATGGAATGAGAAATTTCATCATCAAAACTAACTTTTTCTTATTAAGCATTATAAATATCCTCAAATAATAATTTTAAGATAGCACAAAGTTTACAAAAAATCAATATTATTTTTTATATACATAGCACATTATATAAAAAATAAAAGAAGCAGAAATAAAATATTACTGCTTCTTTTTATAATTATTTTCTTTATAAAATATTTTTTAATTTACAACAGTATCATAATAATTAACTATATACCAATATTGCCCCAACTGTCTTAATATAAATGTTCTTCTTATAACAGGATCATAAACATCGCCTGTATCAGCATTAAAATATCTATGATAAAGTCTTGTTTCAATTTCTGCTCTAGGCAAACCATAATCCTGAGTAATTGTTATTTTATCAATAGTGTAATTTAATAGAGTATAATTTACAGCAGGATCATATTCATTTCTAATCATATTCAAAATAGCAGTATAATGATTTTTTAATTTAGCATCTTTAGTAGCTATTATATCTCTTTGAAGTTCTGCTGTAAAACTATTTCTTACCTGTCTGTCATAAGCTGAAGCCAAATATTTTTTAAACTCTTCAAATAATACTTTTCTATCCTCAGGTAAAGAAGTTCTGTAAAGAATATCAAATCTTATGGCAAGCTCTCTTATATTACTTGATTTATAAGCCATCTCTAAATTATTTAAGAAATTATTTCCAAAATTAGTTCTTAGCATATTAGCACTTATGCTGTCAGAAAACTGGTTTCTTAAAAATGATTCAAAGCTCAATGTTCTAGCTTTTTGTCGTACTCCAGTATCTGTAAAGTCTTCAAGATAACTATTGCTATAATTATTTCTGTATGCTTCATAATATCTTTGGCTTATACTTATTATAGAAGGCATATGCATATAGCTGAAATAATTAGTCCAATCTCTATTTTTCATAGAAAATAAAGTATTAGATACAACATTATAAGGTGAAAACTGTTCTAACTGCGAAAGATTAGTTACAACATTATAAGGAGCTGTATTTCCCTGCTGCTGATAGGTTCTAGCATTATCTAATAAGAAATAAGCTGTATCTGCTTTCATAGAAAAATTATCGCTTATTTCTGGCATAGGGTTAAAACTGCATTCTACTCTGTATCTTCCAGTCTTATTGAAATAAAACCAATTGTTTAAATCTACATAATATGAAAAACTCTCTCCTTCATTAAGAGTTACCACTCTGTCTTTTGAAGAATCTAAAGTTCTTTCATTTTTATATTTCCATAAAGTATAATTGTCTGATGATACTACTGGATTATTGTAATTATCATAAACTGTAAAGCTGTAATTATTGAAAGGATTAATAGAGTTTGTAAAACTTACAGTTCCTTTTTTAGCGTATATCTTTATTTCCATAGTTATAGGTTCATTTAATCTATATCTATTTAAATCAAAGTTCATACTGATAACATAACTAGACGGAGCTACCACATTATCATTAGGATAAACTCTTTTAATTTGATCCAACATAATTGTATCCAAAAAGTTATCATTTTGGGCAAATATATTAGAACAACTGATAATTATAAATAAAAGTAATAATATTCTATGTTTCATACGTCATTACCTTAAAAATACTACTATAATAGTTTATCGGAAAAAAGTAAAAATA
>NZ_JQIU01000008.1:1771969-1804065 GCF_002379365.1 Brachyspira sp. G79
CTTTAATATAATTATGTTTCAAATAAAAACAATAATTTATTAACTTTTATTGTAAAAAAATACAAATATTATTTAATAAATATTGACAATTTTATTTATTAATTTAATATGTATTTGGGTAATTTATATGTGTGGAATAATTGCTATATGCATATAGCATATAGCATATAGCATATAGCATATAGCAATAACTATTCATTAAAACTATCATCACTACATAATCTATATAATTTAACAATGTATCATATTTCTTTTCGTATTGCACAAATAAAGAAAATTAACAAATTAAAAAATCTAATTAATACCTTTTTAATTTTTACTCAAAATACATTTTATATCTCTGATAACTTATTAAAGATAAAAAATCTTTAATTGTTATAAACAAAAAATATTTGAGTAGCAGCTAAAATGAAAAAAGCGGTTATTAAAATTATTTTGTGCCTCACAGCAGTAATTTTTGCAGTAAGCTGCAGAGGAAATAATGATTCCCCTACAAATCCAACTCAAGTAGAATTTTCTGTTAATATTGATACTATTGGTTTATCATAATCAAATAGAACAATAGGAACTTCATCAGAAAATACTTCTTTAATAAAAGAAGGAAAAATTAGATGTTATCTAGGACAAGAGACTAAAGTTGAGATAAGTAAAGTTACAGCTTCAGCTGGAGGCGTATCATTAGAGCCTGCAGATTTTGAATTAACAACTTCTACAGTATCAGCAACAGCTGGAGAAGTATATGAATATACATTTACATTCTTATTCACAAGAACATCAGACAATAAAACAGCTACATCTGATGGTACATTATATGTTGCTAATATAGGTATAATAGATCAAAATGATATAGAAACAGCAATAAAAAATACAAAATATACTGGTGCCGATACTGGAACAGGTACGCTAGTTGTAAGCACAACACCTGCATTGACATTTAATTTATCTCCGTTTACACTAAATAAAACAGCAGGATTTACATCTAAAGGTACAAGTGCTACTGGAAATAATGCGTATAATGTTAGTGATGCTGAAAGTGCTATTTTTTCGCAAGCTAAAGGAACAGGTTTTTTCTTTAGTGCTAAAGGTGTTAAAGATACTAGTAACAAGCAAGCAACACTTACAATCACTGTAAAGCTAAATAACGGATATATGCTTGATGATGCTATAAGCTATGTAGCGACAGACGGTTTCAAATTAATTTTAAGTCTTGATGGTACAAGCGGAACTTGGAAATAACTATAAATTAAATCAATTACAATAATAAAAGCCTGTCTTGTAGTTAGCTATGAGGCAGGTTTTTTAATATATACTAAAAATTCTTAAGTTTGTAAATTTTTTATTGTTCTTTTTCACGCCGCAAAAAGAACCATACGCTGCACGCCTGCGGCGAAAGTGCAAGTGTAAAAATAATCCTAAATTGTACTAACTATGTTTTATATGTATGGTAAATTATTAAATTAGACTAAAATATAGCCTTTCGCTACTGTGGGCTGTGCCTGCTTCTCGCCACAGGCGTACTTCGTATGTGGCACACCGAAGGCGGACAGCGTCACAAAAGAACTGGGGTGGGGCACGACAGGACTAGTCTCCACAAATACTAAAATTTAAAAATTTATTTTTTGACAAACTTAAAAATTTTTAGTATATACCCAATAACTTCAAAAATTACTATAAATTATAACTATGCTTACATCGTGTTATAAAAATCCTAAAATTTAATAAACGCTTGGGTGGGCATGCTTTTTACAACTTCAGCAATGAAAATAAATTGAATTCTTATAACAAATAAGCACAAAAAATTTTAGAGGGCGGTGATTTAAAATAAATTGATAAATATTAAAAAATATTCTCATAAACTTTTACCGCCTCAAAATATAAAAATTATTTTATTAAATTTTCATTATAAAATAATATTAATTCATAAATATACAAAAAAAAATCTCATAATCTATATAATTAAATTGATATTCAAAATTAAGTTTCAAGGCAGGTTAATAATTTTAGGGTCTGTTTCTTTTTTTTCAACAAACCAATCTTCTTCACTATTAGGATCCATTTCCGCTATTTTTTCAAGTCCCATACATATATATGTACCCTTAGCCGTTACAGCAACTTTATCATCATTAAGAAGTATATATCCTTCGCCCTCAAATATCCTTCCATCTCCTGAAGTTATCTTTCCTATTATTCTAATTTGTTCATTAATAGGTACTGGTCTTTTATATTTTGTAGTAAGAGTCATAGTAACTCCCCATTTATCTTCACCTGTATAAGGCATCATAGCCCTTCCTATAGTTTCATCTAAAATAGCAGCTAGTATTCCCCCATGAACTCTTGAAGGATATCCTTGATGAACATCTTTAAACGTTACTAAAGCACATAATGATTTATCTTCTAGTTCATAAAACTCAGCTTTCAAACTTAAATCATTTTTAAATCCGCATACAAGACACATTCTTGAATTATTCTGTTTATTTAATACTTTTAATTCCATTTAAAAAACCTCTTATAAATATTATTTTTTATTTTAAACTACATATTAATACTTTTATACAAAAATACAATATCACTATTTCTGTATTTATCAGTTTTATAAAAATAAACATTATAAAACCTTTTATTTGGTTGACAAAAATGTAAATTAAATTTAATATTAAAACAAGTTATGTAACTAGGAGGATATTATTATGTCTAAAGAAGTATCAGCTATGTTTTCTTTTTTGCTAGGACTATCTACTGGAATAGCATTAGGTGTATTGTTTGCTCCAAAAGCAGGCGAAGAAACTAGAGAAGATATTAAAGAAACTATGGATAATATCAAATATAAAGTAGATGATATTTATCATAGAAGTGTTTTAAAAACTTCAGAATTAGTAGAAAAAGGTAAGGAAAAAACTAATGATTTTCTTGAAAAAAGAAAAAAAAGAACTGCTGAAGAAACAGAAGAATAATAAATAATTATGCAAGATATTACATTTCAAATTAATGTTATAGCTATCTCTTTAGCTTTTATAGCAATAGCTACACTTATATTAGTGCTGGCTATATTTTTCGTTTTACTTGCTGGTTATTTTAGATTCACTAATAGATTTGACAGAATTTTAGAAAATATCGAATCTATTAGTGAAAAAATTAATAATATAGCTAGTACAGCCGATGAAAGTGCAAGTAAAGCTAAGGGTGCTTTGGATAATATTCAGGAAGTTATTAATGATATATCATGCAGTGTCAATAACTTCAATTTAATGACTAGAGAATTTGCCAATAATTTCAGTATTATCAATATATTTAAATCTATATTTAATTTATTTAGCGGTAAAAATAAAAAATATTATACAGATGATGAAGATGATTTTTAATTAATAGGACTTGACTTAATTATGTTAATAAAAAAATATTTTTCGTACTTTTTTCTATAACTTTCTTTTCTATATTACTATACTCTGAAGATACTAATTGGGTAATCAGGATAAAAGATGGTCAGGGTAATGTAAAAAAAATAATGACAGCTCAGGACTGTATGTCTGAAATATCAAATCTTATGATTTTCAGAGGGGCCCCTGCTGAAGCTGCGGAACTTCTGCTTACAAATGATTTTCAGCTCTGGCAGTTTGCATCTCAGCTTATAGAACAGGAACTTGTTTATATGAAAGCATCAGAAGAAGGATATGATAAAGACGAAGATGTTTTAACTCTAATCTCAAAAGAAAGAGATAATCAATTATCACAGCTTTATATGCAGGAAAAAGTGGAAGATGATTTTGCTGTTGTAAGCGATGCTGAAAAAAGAAAATTCTTTAATGACAATAAAGCAAGAATACAGGCATCTGTAGGAAGGGCTGTAACATATGAGCAGGTAGCTATGGATATAGAAACAACAATACTTCAGGAACGTATGCGTAATGAATATGATAAAATTATAGCTAGAGCCCAAACTAATTATAATTTGAAATATTCGGTTACTTCAGATCCATGCATCACTATAGATGATAAAACTGTTCCATTATCAGAGTTTAATGATATGTTTAATGAATCTATAAAACAGGCTGGTGCAAATATACCTGCTGCATTAAGAATACAGGCAAGAGATGGTATGTTTAAGGCTTTTGTAGCAAGAGAAATTATGATGTATGAGGCTAAAAAAACAGGTTTTTATGATACGCCTCAGGCTAAAGCTATAGAAAATTTTATCACAAGAAGTGCCGTTACTGCTAATTATATAGATAAGACTATAAGATCAACAATTCCAAAACCTACAGAAGAAGAGATTAATTTAGCCTATGAACAATATGGAAAAATGTATAATATAGACTCTCTACCGTATGCAGATGCTCAAAAGGCTTTAGAAACTATGGTAATAGAGGCTAAAACTCAGCAAAAATATCAAATATTAGTTACCGATTTACGCTACAGATACAGCATAGAAAAGAATCTCGATTTACTATTAAAAAAATAATTCCAGACAAAAGTTTATGAGAAATAGATTATCTGCTATATATTTTATATTGTTTATATTATTCTGTTTTTCTCAAGCTTCTTTTGCAAGAAGAAATGATTTTGACTTTGATCTATCGCCTCTTATAGAAAAAAATAAAATGTTTTCAGCAGGCATAGGCGGAATATTTTCTGAATATAATGCATGGTTTATAAGCGGAAGATTATATACTTTGGATCCTTATAATGAAAATATAAGCAGAAGAAACTTATATTTTACATTTATGCCATATTTTAAAGTAAGACCTATTAAATATTTAGAATTGGGTATATCAACAGGCTTCACTTATCAAAGACAGGACTATAGAAATGATATAACGAGTGCAACAAATATGACAGACAGCTTTGGATTTGATTCTATAAATGCCACTATGAAAGCGACTCTTTTAGATTGGTATTTATCTATAGGACTTAAAGTTGGTTTAAGTTATAATTTTATGAAAAATAATCATACATATTCTGAAACTAAAGATCCTTTTAACCTATATGCTACAATAATGATTGCTGGAGTCCCAAAAGTAATACCTGTTAATTTCTTATTTGCTTACACTTTAGACACAAGAGATAATCTAAAAGAAGACTTTCTCAGTATCGGAGAAATATCAGGAGCAATAGAAATAATAACTTCACCTTTTATCACACTATATACTGGTGTTAATTATATATTTCCATATACAAAAAAAGCAAGTTTATCTTATACAGATATATTTGTAAAATTTAAGGCTACAATATCAGACTTTTTATATATGACAGTATCATATCAGAAAACAGTTTATGGAACAGCAAATGCACCTAATACAGCAACATTTAATTTTGGTATAGAATATATGTTTTATTCTCCTAAATGGGACTGGTGGCATGTTATAAAACCAAAAGAAGAATAAATAATAATATATTGGCTCTTAAATAGAAAATATAATATTAATACTTTTTCCTAGCATATGCTGAGAAACAGTTTGTATAAAGCCAAGTACAGTTCTTAATATTCCAGCAAATAATAAAGCATAAAGAATCAAAAAACCATAAGGATATATTTTATCATAAGTACTCTTTCCTTTAGGTGATAAGAAAAATCTCAATATCCAGCCTCCGTCTAATGGAGGAAAAGGCAAAAGATTAAAAAACATAAGCATTATATTAATCATATAAAACATAAAAAGCATAGTTAAAACTATAGGTAAAGCATTAAGCATTATATTTGTAAGCATATTATCATGCTGCTCTAAAAACATCATAATTTTATATATTATAAAAGTTCCGTCTGCTGTAAATGTGAGTATTTTGATTATAATAAATGATACAGTAGCTATAATAAGATTGGCAAAAGGACCTGCAAATGAAACTAATGCCTGATCTCTTTCAAAATTATTAAAATTATGCGGATTGACTGGTACAGCCTTCATCCAGCCTATAACTGGAATACCAGTAACTGCTGCAATTAAAGGAAGAAGAACAGAACCTAATATATCAAGATGTGCCAATGGATTAATGGTAAGCCTTCCTAAACTCATAGCTGTTCTGTCTCCTAGAGTATAGGCTGTCTTGGCATGAGAATATTCATGCATACTTGCTGATATAATAAACACTACATAGGATATAATGCCTATAGAAAGTCTGTTAGAAAATATTTCATAAACCATTTTTTACTTCCTTTAAATTAAATATTAGACTTATTTAATTTTTTATAAATATGACTTTTACAAACAAATCAAAAATATTTCATATTTATAATCTTGTCATTAATTTTTTAACAAATTTATTATAATTACTGCCTTTTAAATATAACATTTTTTAAAGAAATTTATAAAAAATAGCTTAAATTTTATTTATATCATTTTATATATTTTTTAAAGCAATTGCTAATTGACCATATCCTGCATTCTGCAAATTATAAACTTTTAAAAACCCGCTTTTATCCATATATATTCCAAGTAAAATAGATCTGCTTCCGCTTGCACAGTAAAGTAAATATTTTTTTCTTTATCTAAACTATTAACTAATTTCTCGCTTTTAGGATCATTCAAATCAACTAATATGCTGCCCTCTATAGTTCCGCTCATATCTGCTTCCATTTGACTTCTTACATCAAGTAACTGAATATCATCATTTGATTTTATTAAATTCACAGCTTCTTCAACATTAATAGATTTCAACATTTTATTTATCCTTTATTATTTAATATACATATTGTAGGTATATTATCATAAATATAAATAAATATCAATAAGCTAAAATCTATATAAAGATCATTAATACATTATTTTAATATTTCATTTTTGTATTTATCAAATAAAGTACCTGAAAAATCGGTTTTTTCTATTGCATCTTTTAAACCTGTAACATTAATAGTATACTTTTCTCCGTAGTTATTAGGTCTTATAGATAGGCTTTTGCTTTTTATTAATTTTCTAAAAAATCAACAATTTCTTTTTCCTGAATAATTCCGAAAGACGGAGATATTGTATATAGTATATCAAAATTTTCACTAGAAGATCTCATAATAGGCTCTACAGAATTATACGCTGAATTATCAAAACTATATTCCACTATAGGAGTATTTTCATCTATATCATCTTTATACCAATTAATACTTATACTAAGCTGATTGCTTCTTGAAGCTATATATATTTCAAAATCATTATTGCTTTTCATAGTCATTGTAACAGTTTTTGTATCTGTATTATCATAAGTTATTTTTCTTACTTTCCAATTATTATAATATGTAGTTACAGCTTTAGGAAAAACCTCAATACTGATTATAAGCAAAGATATGAATATAATTACTATTTTTTTCATACATTCTCCTGTTTTTTATTTTAACTATATATTATGTTTACTAATATATAATATTCTCGTTAATTTATAAAAAAATATTAGAAATAAAATATAATCTAATAAGTCAATTTTTTTATTTCATTATACCATTTATTGAAATAATCTTTCAGTTCATCATAGCTTATCATAGATTTCTCAAATTTATCAATATGCCAAGGAGATATTAAATAACCTAATTCTGATATATTATTTTTATTATTAACATCATCTATAAAATCATTGATTTTTTTTATAAGACTTTCTTTATCTATATTTTCTTTTATATAATTTTTTATTTTTATATTTTTAAGATTATTATTTTTTAGTATATTATTTTCATTATATATTTTTACATTATTAATTTCAGCCGATTCTTTGGTTAAAGTAAAAATATCAGACATACTTGAAATTTCCAAAACTAGGTTTTCAAAATGATTTTTATAGCTTAAAAGAGAAGAAGATGTATTTCTATAAATATTATCATAGCATTTAATCTTCTGATTATCATTAAGTCTTTTATATTTATAAGTTTCAAAAGTTTTTAATTTGCTGCTATTTAGATAATCAAAAGCAGAGGCATTGGAATATGATGAATGACTTTTATCATCGGCATGACAAAAATCACATCCTGCAAGAAGTATGTATCTTGGATTAAGCATACAGGCTATTCTTAAAGCAGGCATTACTACGCTACCTTCCATATAAAAATAAATGTTATTCTCGCTTTCATCTGTATCATTTATAGGATAAAGTATTTTCTCAAGACTTTCATCATGAGAAAAATAAAATATTCTCTCATCATCAATATGGGTAAGAGGATAAGGATAAGCACTGTGAGTAGTAAATATATTAATATCATTATTTTCTTTTTTAAGAAGCTCTGTAAGATATATAGAAGAGTAAAAACCTCCGTCTGTAGAAACCACAGCATTTGGTTTTATATCATTTTTTATCAAAGTATTAAGAGCATGAGACAATACTATAATAAAATGAGTTTTGGATAATTCTCTTATTTTTTCTATATAATTATCTATAGATGCCCCAGCAGATACAAGAAGTACTGGAATCTCTTTATTTAAAATATTATGATATGTTTTTATAGAATATCCTTGGCTAAAATGCATGTTATATAAGATATTGCGTGCCCATATAGGAGCAAAATAATAATTAGAAGTTAGAGACATTAATTTTTCTTTTATACTATTTGAGAGACATATATTAACATCATCATAATACTTAGTGCTTTCAGCATCTATATTTGAAGCTCTTACATGTCTTATATATATGATCTTTTTTGCATCGTTTTCATTCATATAAAAATTAAAAAAAGAATATATACTTTCTATATCTTCATTTAATATTATTATAACGTTTTCTAAATTTTTCTCTTTTATATTTTCTAATATAAGTTTTACTATCTCAATATCTTTTTCTATTATTATAGCTTTATTATTTTTGTTTAAAGACAAAAAATATTCTATATGATAAAATGAAGCAATGGATAAAAATATGCCTATATGTTCATTATTATCTTTAATAAACTGACTTATTAATCTTTTAGCCTCTTCCATAGGAGCATAAGTTGAAGTAAGAGGCTTATTATTATATAAGACACTGAAAAGATTATTTTTTGCAGGTTTTAATTGGTATTTATTATCCGCCAAATTATAATTAATTAATTTTGTTACAGCCCTAAAATTATATTTATTTTTTTTTAATTGATCTATATTTTCATCAAATATAATGTTGTCAGTCATATTGTCATTACTCTATAAGAATATTTAAGAATTAGAATATACCATATTTCTCTATAAGTTCATAAGCGGTATCTTCATCATTTTTAAGATTATTATATATAATAAGTTCAGGTCTGTACTCAAAATGTATGGTATCATAATTATGCCATTTCCCGCCCCATATAAAACCATATTTCTCAAATGTTTTTACTACAGATTTAGGAGGATGCCATCTCTTTTCATAAGGCACAGCATACCAAGCCTTATTATTAACCCTAGTCCAAGCCCAATAAATTTGCTTTCCATTATTTTTTTTAGGCAAAGTATCAAAAGCAACCCCATAACTATGATAGCTTCTGCTTGCACTTTTTGAGATAATTTTCCAAACATATCCGCTTACAATTTTTAAAGAATCCAAGAACTCTTTGGCTTCCTGATTAGTCTGTGCTATTAATTTTACTTCTATACTCACATTAGAAAGAGATTCATATACGTAATCATGCACTCTTACTTTATATCCTAATATACTTTCTGTGCTTATATGTTTTACCAAAGAACGTTCATTGGTACCATCATAAAGTGTGTCTAAAAATTTATTATTAATATATTTTGTATTATTTACCCTTTTTTTATAATAGTCCTGAAGCTCTTTAGTTCTCTCTGGAGTTTCTTTCTGAACTTCAGGCATTCCATCAACAGTATAAGAATAAAAACCAAAAGGTATATATGCATCCTGATTTGACATATCTTCATCAGTTAATAATTTTCCATTAGCCCAATTAAACCATATACCATCTAAATAAAAACCAAGTTCTCTGTTTTTAATGATAGGAGGGGATATTCTATTTGAATAAGCCAAATGCAAAGCTATAGTTTCTAAAGCACCAGGTCTTATTATAATATCCTTTCTTACTCTTTTTTTCTCTTCCTGAAGCTCTTGTTCTTTTAAATTAATAGAAAGATTAGGCATCATACTTTTTGTATTGTTAATATATATAATACCTACAGCAGAAATAGAAGAAACAATTACTATAATAAATGCTATCATAATAAATTTGTATTTAGAACTAGCTTTTATGATAAAGCTCATAAGTGCTAATGCCGCTAATATAGCAGCTATTACTAATACATATTGTAAAACTGTCATAATATTTTTCTACTAACTCTATAATATATTTTTAGTTAACATAACGCTAAATATTAACATATTTTAAAAATTAATTCAAATTTATTATCGTTAAAAAAATCATCTTTAATAGGAAGTTTTATCAATATAGAACAGGAAGAAAGAGAAATTGGGCGATGACGGGCTCGAACCGCCGACCTAGTGCTTGTAAGGCACCCGCTCTCCCAGCTGAGCTAATCGCCCTTTCGTTTTGAAATTATGTATTTATACTAACATGATATAAAAAAAAAGTCAAGCAATAAAACGTATATTTTTTTTAATTACATAAAATATTAACTATATAGTTAATAGATAAAAAATATTTTTAATTGCATTAATTATTACAAATACAATCTTTAAAATTTATACCACTTTATATTAATTTAATTAAAATTTCAGCAAACTAATTAATTATAGTATAATTAATTACTATTATATAAAAAGTTTATCAAATATATATTGATAAAATAAAAAAAATGTTATTATATTATACTGTAAATATTATATAAGTAGAATATTATTAAAAATTATGAATATCGAGTTTTTACTTTCGGCCAGATTTGATAATAGAAGGGTTATCCCTACCCAAGATAGATTATTCAAAGCGATAGTCTCTTCTTTAAATGAAGTTAATATCAATCCTCTTGTTATGCTCTCAGAGTTTTCTATAATAGAAGATGGTAACACTCTCATATACTCATTTCATCCATCTTCAGACCCTATATATTTTGAGTTCAAAACTGATACTTTATTTATAACTATCAGTACTGGAACTTTCGGAGCTGGATATCATAGATTTATAGTAGGAGTTTTGGATAGAATAGCTAGAAGACTTGATATTGAGTTTAAAGAAAATGACGCTCATAAAGATCCTAGCGGTTATTTTAGAAACAGAAATTTTGAAGAGTTAAAAAAGTTTTTTATAAACTCATTAGCCAATTATGCCCAAATGCTTATAACTCATCATGATAATGGATTTAGTAATTTTATGATATCTATGCCTTATGATTATCCTATGATAGAAAAAAGCTATTTTGCACTTTCTGCTTTAGGATATTGGGGTAAGAATTGGTTTACTGACTTTGTAGATGCAAGCGAAGAAGTAAGACTCAGCATGTCTGAAGAGTTCTTTATTTGGAATAATGAAGAGATGAATGCTAAATTCTGGTTTAAAAGCTTTATAAGTATGATATGGCTTTATTATCCTTTTAGAGAGATAATTGATAATAAAGAAAGAACTATGTATAAAAAAATTATGTATTCTTTTCAAGAATCATATAAAAAAGACCCTTCCCTAAAATACCCTTGGGATATATTAATAGATATAGCTTATTATTTAGATGATGAGAACTTGGCAAGATTTATAGAAAGCAAAAAAAATACTCATCAGCCTTCAGCAGAAATAGGATTTAGATTAGAAAATGCAAGATACTCTATAGCTGCAGGTTTTACTATAAGTCTTCCTATGCGTATGAATATTTTTAAAAATAATAAAACTTTAATAGAGTTTAAAAATATTAATATATACATAGCAATGCAAGTATACTCTTTTGCTAATGATGAAACTGATGTTATTATGGAATATGTATTAAAGCAAATAGATATTGCTGGAGAAGATAAGGGAGAAGAACTAGATATAAAAGTAAAAAGTAGCAATATACAGAGCATAGTATATGAAAAAGAACTTGAAGATGATGATTATATGATTACTGTTGCAGCTGCTGCTAAAAAACTAGCACTTCTTGCTTGGTTTACTTATACTGGGAAAGAAAATAGAGATACATGTATTGAGGCTATCAAATCTATCGAAGTAGAAAATTAATCAACATTTATAAAAAATTATGTAAAGTAATCATAATAACTACCGATAATAAATTTGTAGTTAGCTTAATAGAAATTTAAGTAACTATTAATTTAAAGGTGGTATTTATGTTTAACTTATATGAAGAGCTTACAAAAATAGAGATACTTCTTTCCAAAGAGATAGAAGTTTATAAAATAATCTTAGAAGATGAAGAGAAAAAAGTTAATTCTATAATCAATACTAGACTGCAGGATATACATTTATACTGCGATCATCAAAATGAAAAAATGACAGAAGCTAATGAACTTAGAAAATTAAGAGAAAGCATTATTGATTTGATAGTATTAAATAAATTCCCTCACCTCTCCGAAACAGCAACATTATCAGATATTATTAGAAGAATACCTCTTAATAAAACTGCCAGAATATCTGCATTACGCCTTGAATTGGTTACTTTAATGGCTAGATTAAAACATCTCAATAAATTAGCTCCAAAACTTTTTGACGAGGCTTTAGACTTGTTTGCAAATATGAAAGAAGTTCTAAATGAAAGCAAAAAAGTTGGCTATAACAACAAAGGCAAAGAACATGTTGTTAATAGAAAATTATCAGTTTTAGTAAATAAGCAAGTTTAATATAGAATATTTATATCTTAATGAAACGTATGGCATTTTTATGTTATACGTTTTTTTTACGCCTAAAAAATTATCTTTTTAAATTTAAAATATTTGCATAGCAGAGTTCTATTATAAATTATATTAAAATTACTACAAACAATAATAACTTTGAAACAATTCTATTTTTTATACAATCTATAATAAAAAAATTGTTCTGCTGATATTGACAAGCATATTTAATTAATTATTATTTAAATCTGTAAAATATAAAATTGAGGAGATTAAAATGAGGGCGGCCGTATTTTATGAAAAACATAAAATTATTGTAGAAGATTTAAATATAAGAGAACCTAATGATAATGAAGTATTAGTAAGGGTAAAGTACTGCGGGGTATGCGGTACAGATGTTCATATATATGAAGGGGCAAAAGGGTCTACCGATGTCAATCCTCCAAGAATATTGGGGCATGAATTTTCAGGACAAGTAGAAAAAATAGGAAAAAATGTAACTAAAGTAAAAATAGGTGATAAGGTGGCAATTGACCCTAATGATTACTGTAATAACTGCTATTATTGTAATAATGCAAAAAAACATCTATGCAGCAGCATGACAGCTGTAGGGGTATCTTTAAATGGAGGATTTGCAGAATATGCTTTGGTTAAGGAGAATTTAGTTTTTAAGGTGGCAGACAGTGTTTCTTATGAAAGTGCTGCTATGACTGAACCTATTTCATGCTGTCTTCATGGTATTGATTTGATGAATATTAATCAAGGCGATACTGTAATGATAGTAGGTGCTGGAAACATTGGACTTATTATGATTCAGCTCGTAAAATACAAAGGGGCTGTTAATATTATAGCAGTTGAACCTATAGAAAAAAGAAGAGAGAAAGCAAAAAAATATGGTGCTAATATAGTGATAGATCCAGTTAATGATTGTACAGAAAATATATTAAAAGAAAATAATATATTTAATATTGATAAGATTATAGATTGTGCAGGCAAAATACAGACAGCAGAATATTCTATTAAGTATGCAGGCAAAGGTGCTGAGGTAATGCTATTTGGATTAACTTCTCCAGACGATGAGTTAAAAATAAAGCCTTTTGAACTATTCCAAAGAGAAATTACTATAAAAACTTCCTTTGTTAATCCTTATGCTTTTGAAAGGGCTATTCATTTACTTGAATCAAATAT
Organism: Brachyspira sp. G79; assembly: GCF_002379365.1. GTDB lineage: Bacteria > Spirochaetota > Brachyspiria > Brachyspirales > Brachyspiraceae > Brachyspira. The sequence continues at coordinate 1,785,797 of NZ_JQIU01000008.1, forward strand.
TATAAATGTATCAGATATCATAACAGATATTATAGAGCTTGAAAATATTAATGATGTATTTACAAAAAAATTATATCTTAAAGACGGAAAGGTTTTGGTTAAAGCATAGATTTTGTTTTGAATTAATAAATAGTAAAATTTGTAAAAAAAATATTAATATAAAATTAAGCAGAAGTTACATATTAAAGTTTCATCTGCTTAATTTTTTATATTATTAAGGTATTTTATGCATTGTTATAAGCAGCTTCTATATTATTATTTTCTTCTTCCAATGCTTTTCTTTTCATTTTCCTGTAAATATAAATATACATAATTGTAGCCAATGCAACACTTACAATATCAGCTATAGGCTGAGCCCATATAATACCGTTTATACCAAATAATTTAGTACCTATAAGTATTGTTGGTACAAATGCTATACCTTGTCTGCTTAATGAAAGCACTAGAGAAGGTATAGATTTTCCTAATGCTTGGAATGTAGACATAAATACAAACTGAAATCCTATTATAGGAGCTATGGCATAACTTGCCACTAAAAATTTTACCCCATAATCTATAACCTCTTCATTATTAATAAATACTCCTACAGACCATCTTCCAAATATTAATGAAAGCCCTAGAAGTAAAAATCCTATTACAACACTTACAACACATGATATTTTTATAGCAGCGTTCATTCTTTTGTAGTTTTTAGAAGCAAAGTTATATCCTACAAAAGGCTGAAGACCTTGAGAAAGACCTATAAATACAAGTACAACAAGTGTAAATATTCTCTGAGCTACTCCAAGTCCTGCTACTACATTATCACTATATCCAGCAGCTAAATTATTTATAAGAACATTTGAAGCACTCATAAGTATATTGTTTATAGAAACTGGTATTCCTATAGAAAACACATTGATAAGTATGTCTTTATGCATAGAAAAATCTTTTACATGTATTGATAGGAAAGATTTTTTTCTTAGTATATGATATATGTAGTATATAGTAGAGCATGCATTACCTACTATTGTGGCAAGAGCAGCACCAGCAACCCCCATATTCATATAAAGTATCATAATAGGGTCTAATACTATATTAACTACAGTACCTATCATCATACCAATCATAGCTTCTTTTGAAGAGCCTTCAGCACGTACAATCTGCCCCATAGCCATTTGATTTACTACAAAAGGAGCTCCGAATGCCACTATTACTAGATAATCTTTAGAAAATTGATAAGTATTAGGGCTTGCACCTGATATTTTTAGTATATCTTTCATAAAAATCAAGTAAACAGCCATAGAAATAAATCCTACTATAATACTTGCATAAAAAGCAAAAGATGATATTTTTTTTACGCTATCATAATCTCTTAAGCCGAGTTTTCTCGATATATAAGATCCTCCTCCTATACCAAAGATATTACCAAAAGCCATAAGAAGTAAATATATAGGCATACAAAGCGATACAGCAGCTACCTGATTAGGATCTCCAGTCTTTCCTACGAAAAAAGTATCTACCATATTATAAAAAACATTTACTAACATTCCTAGTATAGTTGGAAGTGCTAGCGTCATTAGAGCTTTATGTACAGGATAATTTTCAAACAGTTCGATTTTTTTATCTGTCATTTGTTAGTACCTCCTAATTTTTTATTGTAAAATATATAGTATACTATATATTAAAATTTATCAAGCAATATATAAGAAGAAATTTCTAATTTTTTTCAAAAAGTTATCAATTTTGCCTATTCTTATATAGATTATTAGTCATATTTAGAGTTTATCATGTAAAATATGTTTTATTATAGATTAAAATATAAAAAAATTTATTTAGTCATTATAATTTTTTATAAAAAAAGAGGCATTATTAAAAATAATACCTCTTTACTTTTATTTAATATTAAATTAATCTCTTCTTCTTTGAGCAAGCATTAAAAGTCTTAAAAGTGTAAGTATAGCACTAACAGCAGCAGCAACATAGGTTAAAGCAGCAGCAGACAATACCTTTTTGGCCCCATCAAGCTCTTCTTGATCTAAAAATCCGCCCTTATCCAATATTTTTATAGCTCTGTTTGAAGCATCAAATTCTACAGGTAAAGTAACTAAAGAAAAGAATACAGCAAATGCAAAAAGTATAATGCCAGCCATCATAATATAGTATGAAAAACTTCCAGCCCCTCCTATCATAATACCTATAAGCACCAAATAAGGACCGAATTGATCTCCTATAGCACATAAAGGATAAAAACCATTTCTTATAGAAAGCGGAGCATATCCTCTGTTATGCTGTATGGCATGTCCTACCTCATGAGCCGCAACTCCCAAAGCAGCAACATCTGTACCGTCATAAACACCAGAAGAAAGTCTTAATACTCTTGAAGAAGGATCATAATGGTCTGTTAATGTACCTCCTATTCTTTCAACTGGTATATCAATACCGTATCCTTCAAGTATGTATTTAGCAGTTTGAGCACCAGTAATTCCTCTTTTATTTTCAACTCTGCTGTATTTAGCATAAGTAGATTTTACTTTCATCTGAGCCCAGAAACCCAATATTAAACCTGGTACAAGTATCCATATATATCCGAAATAATATTCAAAATATCCGCCTAACATATTAAAAAACCTCCTATTTTATTTTTAGTATTTTTCATTTATTTATTTTTTATATATTATAACATTTTTTTATAACTATGTTAATAGAATTTTGTAAAAGATAATAATTAAATGTTTCAAAACAAATTTATGTGTATTTTAGCATATACCTAAACAAAATATAGTTTGTCAAAAATAAAATTATATTTTGTTTTTAATATCAGGGGCTTTGCCCCAGACCCCAGTTCTTTTATTGGTATAAAAGAACCAAAAGAACTGCATTTGACAAAGTCCACCCACAACCGAAAGAAATATCGTTAGGTATGGTTAACCAAAAAACAGTAAAAAATTATAAATTTGAATATTTTTATTATAAATAAATTATTTTTTTGTTAAAACTTGTTTTTCTCCATTATCAAATACAGCTGTTTTACCATCCAAATTAAAAACTACATCACCAAATGGAAATATTTTTAATGTATTTTCTGTTAATAAACTAGTATAAGTAACATCATTATTATTTAATTCTACATTACCATCTATACTTATATATAATATTTTTATTCCTTCACTATTATAATAACTTCCAGAATAATTATCAATTATTTCATATCTATTACATAATTCTGTATATTGATTATATTCATTGTCAAGAGAGCGTATTAATATTTTGTCATTATAAAATACATAATTTTTTCTAGATGTTCCAGACGATAAAGTTAAAATGTTATCATTAATATTTGCTGTTGAATAAAAAACCAATTCTACTTTCATCTGTATATATATTACCATTTTCATCTACTTTTATAGCTATATATCCATTATTATAATATAGTTTCCAGTATATTCTTTTGATATTTGAATCCCATATACTTTTTTTAAATTATATGTTGAAAAATCAAATGATTCTTTTTTTAAAATACTTGATGTTAAAATTGTTAATTTATTGTTATCGAATAACAAATCATATAAAAACCATTCCTCTTCTAATTCTATTTTATTATCTGATAAATATAAAATTTTATTATCAATATTTTCAACCCATAAATTATTCATAGAATCAAAACTAAATAATTTAGAATCTTTTATTTTATATCTTATATAATTTACTTGAGCATATACACCTTCATAATCTTTAAAAAAATTAGCTATATCTAAAGGATTATCAGTAGGCGGTATTATTACAGGAGGATTTACTGTATCTTCATCATCTACAACATTTTCATTTTCATCAGATCCAATATTTTCAGTATTATTTGGAGTAGTTGGAACTTTTTTGCATGAATAAAACACAAATAGTGTAATAAAAATTAATAAAATTATATTTTTCATAATAACTCCTAATAAAATATTATATCAAGCTATTGATTATGTCAATATAATAAAATATATAATTAATTATATATTTAGTATTATAATAAGTAATCAGCCGCACGTATCGTTGACATTTGATAAGAATAAACAATACCGTGCGGGAAGGTGCCGCAGCTCGCGGTTGACAAACTTAAAAATTTTCAGTATATACTATCAGCATTTATTACAGAGTATTCAACTGTTTTTCCTACAGCTTCTAAAGTTTTTTTATCTAATTTGTCTATTGTATCCTGCGAAGTATGATGAAAAATATATCCCATATCTATAATATCAATAAAAGGTATTTTTTCGTTTAAAAATGGGGTGTGATCATCTATTATAGTGCCGTAATGTTCATCAAAAAAATAACTGCCGTATCCTAAATCATCTGCATACTGCCAAACTTTATTATATATTGGAGAATAATATGTATGAGCAAAACTTTCATATTTGAATTTTGCATTTTTGCTTCCAACCATATCAAGAAGAATGCCAAATTTTATTTTTTGTTTATCAATTATCTTATCTCTTGTAATAACTTCATTTACAAATGCAATACTTCCCTGTATCCAATCAGTCTCTATTAAAGAAGTACCTTCAACATCAAATAGATTTCCATCATCTTCCAAATCAAATAAAACAAAGCATACACTGTAAGGCAAGTCATTATAATTTTTTAAAGCCTTCATAAGCTCTAATAAAACCCCACTGCTGCTTGCTCCGTCATTAGCCCCTATTATAGGCTTATCTCTATTAAATGCCATTTTATCTTTTTCTGCTACAGAACGGCTGTCAAAATGGCTTGCTATAATTATATAATTATCAGTTTTTCCTTTAAGGAATGCATACATATTTTCACCGTTTCTTTCTTTTATATATGGGGCTTTAAAATTATGACTAAAAACTTCATAACCAATGTTAGAAATTTCTTGTTTAAAAAAATCTCTTACTTTTTTATGTGCTTCGCTTCCATAGTTTCTAGGTCCTAAATCAGTCTGTGTTTTTATGTAATTATAAGCATTTTCCGCATTAAAATAGAAATTATTATTTATTTTATTATCAGTATTTGCCTTTGCACTACCGCATGAATTAAACATAAAAAGTGTTATAATCATAGTTATTGTTATAAATTTCATAGTTTTTTATTTCCAAAAAATGGTATTATGATATAAGATTTTAAAATAATAGTGTTAAAAAGTCAATGTTATTATATTAATATGCAGCAAATTACCCTCTCGGCATTTTTTTATAAAAAATTAGTCTTTACTTTTTTTTAAAAAGATATTATAATTATGTTATATGTGAAGTTAATATTATGCTGCTGTTTTGTAGGGGATGACTAAATAGCAAATAAAAACATAATATTAAAAAGCTTTAGAAAAATAAAAATTACAAAAAATATTTTAAGCACTATTCATGGAGGGTAGTTATGATTATCAACAATAATATTTCTGCATTAAATGCAAACAGACAATTGAATTTAACAGGAAATTCAATGACTAAAACTATAGCACAGCTTTCTAGCGGTATGAGAATTAACACTGCTGGTGATGATGCTTCTGGATTAGCAGTATCTGAAAAAATGCGTTCACAATACCGTGGTTTACAACAAGCTACTAGAAATGCTCAAAACGGTATTTCTTTCATTCAAACAACTGAAGGTTATTTAAATGAAACTACTAACATTATGCAAAGAATGAGAGAATTAGCTATTCAATCTGCTAACGGTATTTATTCTGACAGTGACAGAGCTTTAATTCAAGTAGAAGTTAACCAATTAGTAGCTGAAGTTGACAGAATTGCTTCTCAAGCAGAATTCAACAAAATGAATATGTTAACAGGACGTTTTGCTGCTGATGGTCAAACTCCTATGACTTTCCACATCGGTGCTAATATGGATCAAAGAGTAGCTGTTAATATAGGTGCTATGACTGCAGCTAACTTACAAGTTGGAGGAGACACTCCTATTTCTATTTCTTCTGTAGAAACTGCTAACCAAGCTTTAGGAAGAATAGATGAAGGTATACAAATGGTAGTAGCTCAAAGAGCTGAATTAGGTGCTGTTCAAAACAGAATGGAATCTATGGTAAAAAGTTTAATGATAGCTACTGAAAACACTATCGCTTCTGAAAGTGTTATAAGAGATGCTGATATGGCTTCTGCTATGGTTGCTTATACTCGTGAACAAATCTTACAACAAACAGGTGCTGCTATGTTAGCTAATGCTAATATGAAAAACCAATCTATAATGAGAATTATTGGATAATTTAATTTAAGCGACTTATTACAAATGTAGATATAAAGCCCGTTGGTGCATAGGTGCTAACGGGCTTTTTATTTGTAATCTTTTATTGTTTTAATTAAAACTTCAGTATATACTGTAACAATTTTATTTTGTCAACTACATTATACAGAATTAGCAACTTTTTTGCCGCACAAAAAATTTTTTATCTTTCTGATACACTTCGTAAAAAAGCAATTGATACAACTTTATATTTTTACATATACGTATTAAAATGTATGGTAATATTGGAAATTTAGGTTACACCTTGCTACAGCGTGCATAGCAATGCGTACAGCGTATGTTCTCGCTGAAAGTGACAATGCAGACATCATAGAAAAACTTATGTGCTGCGAAGCCTCATATATTAAAAATAAAATATAACTTTATTTTTGATAAATTATATCCATTTAGGCATATATTATTTTATTTAGGAAAGACAAATATGTCTGTATGCCTCGTATGATATTATAGCTGCTGTGTTTGAGAGATTAATAGAACGTATATTATCGCTCATCGGTATGTATACAGAGTTATCCAAATCATTTTCCCATAATGATTCTCTAAGTCCTGTTGATTCTCTGCCGAACAAAAGTATATCATTATTTTGATAGTTAAACTTATCATATCTGTTTTTTCCGAATTTTGTTATTGGTATTATTCTTCTTCCATTGTTATTGCAGTATTCCAAAAATGTATTTTCATTTTCATGTTTAATTAGTACCAAATTCTCCCAATAATCAAGTCCTGCACGTCTTACTTCTTTTGAACTCATTATAAATGACGGCTTTGAAACTATATGAAGTTCTATATTAAGTCCTACACATAATCTTCCTATATTTCCAGTATTTGCGGGTATTTCTGGTCTATATAATGCTACTGCTACATTGAAATTATTTTTTATAATTGTACTGCTCATAATTGTTTATTTATTTTTTATTAATAAAAATTTTATATTTATTTTAAGATAGTTTATATTTTTTTCAATATGTTTTATTGATTGTTAATAAATTCGTTATTAGTATTGATTTTTTTTATTTATAAGTTAAAGTAATAATTACATCTTTTTTAAAAATAAGGTAAGAGGAAAAAAGTGAATAAAATAGAGGAATATACGCAATCCACTTCTAAATATGAATTATACGCATTTCTTACAGAAAAGATAATTTCAGGCGATATAAAAAATTTTTCAGAAATTTTTACTTATGCCAAAAATATTAATTTTGAAAAAGTTCATGACCATAAAGCTATATTAAGAGCTTTATTTGATATTATACGTAAAATTAATTGGGGATTTTTTAATAATCTTGATAAAGAATCATATCCTAAACTATGGTCTCAGTTTGTTATTGAAAATCCGAAATATAGTTTTGCAGGCGATTTAAAATTAAGTCTATCAATAGCTGATGTTTATATAGCAATGCTTGATATACATGGTTATACAAAATTTTGCGAAGAGAATAAAAATAATTTATCTAAACTTCATGCATTAGATGATCTTATGCAAAATAAAGTAAGTGAGGTTACGAAATTTTATAATGTTATATCGCATAGAAAGCAGGGTGATGAAATTATTATGGTATGCCCCACTGCTACTGATGCTTTAAGTGCCACTATAGCTATTATAGGAGTATTAAGTAAGAAAAGATTATTGAAAGAATATCCAAGTGTTGATACATCAGGTCTTCCAGAGTTTAAAATAAGTGCTGGAATATCAGGCGGCAATACCAACAGTTCATTGATAATTACAGAAGATGGGGATTTATCAGGTTTTTTAATTAACAATGCAGCAAGAATGCAGGCAAGAGCCAATACTTTAGCACCAAAAGAAAATAAAGTAATAGTAACTAAAAATTTACAGTTCAACTTCTTAAAAGAGAACAGCAAAATTAAAAGCGAAATTTTTGAAAAGAATATTATTTCATTTTATGATAATGGTATGATATCATTTAAAGGTACAGAGATACCAATAGTAGAAGCTATATTTAATCCAGATGAAAAATATAAAGAATCATTTTTCAATGAAATGGAAGAGCTTATCAAAAGCGTGAAGGGTAATTTGTGGAAACAGAGAATGTTTACTGCTGTTTTGGACCTTATATCAAAAGTTGCAAAATCAATGCCTCCTTTCCAAATAGATGAACATGTTAATGAATATATATCTAGCTATACTAATAATACTATATGCGATTTATGTGATAAAGCTAATGGAGCATATGTTGTTAAAGAAAATTATAAAGAGGCTATAGACACTTTTGCTTTAATAATAAGATTATTAAAAACTATACCGAATTTTGATAAAATGGTTTTGGAATATGCCGAAAGTATTTGTGCAGGATACGAAAAAGTTTTGCCTATATACGATGTTGTTATAAAGAAAGATATAGAAGCTAATATATCTGAGATATTTCCAGCTAATCATATACCTATATTTCAGAATGTACAAAAGGCAAATGAAACTTATAATAAACTTATGAATTATGCTATGAGCAGTAAAACTTTAAAAAGAAGAAAATCTATTTGGTATGGAATATTAGAAAAAGAACTGCCGAATTTAGTAATAAGCATGTATTCTGGAAAGAAATAAATAAAAAATAATTTGTAAATGTGCGTAATTTATTTTTATATATCTATGTAAAAATTTATTTGTTTTTACTTGCATAAAAAATTATATATGATACACTATAAAACTAATAAACTGTTTTTTATTTTTTAAGGAGTATAATTTTATGAGTTTGAAAAACTTAAAAAAACTATTATTAATATTGACAACACTGCCTATAATAGCCTGCTCTCAAAATCAGGAAGGAGGAAGTAGCAGTTCTTCTTCATCTGATTCTATATCATATTTAAAAGGAGGAGAAGGCGATTGGGTATTAAAAATAGATGACTTTACTGTAAATCAAACTAATTTCAATAAAGATTTAGAAGCAGCTTTGGTACTTCAAGGAGCTACAGCAGATCAAATAGCTCTATATGCTAATGATGCAGCTACTAAGCAAATGTATGCTGACCAATTAATAAATACTGTTTTATTATTTAAAAAAGCTGAGGAAGAAAAATTCTTTGAAACTCAGGAAGCTAAAGATTTTATTAATCTTTCAGTAAGAAATGTTAAGTTTCAGTATTATCTAACTAAACTTATTGCTGATGCCGCTAAAAATATACCAGATCCAACTCCTGAACAGGCTCAGGCTTTCTTTGATCAAGCTAAACAGCAATTAACTCAAATGTATGGTATAACAGCATATAATACAGAAACAGCTCCTTATATAGCACAGTTATATAAAAATGCATATGCAGAGCAATTAGTTCAAAGAGATATACAGGATTTAAAAGATAAAGCAGTTATAGAAAGAAATACAGCTGTTTTAGGTGAAGCAAGCATACTTCCTCCTCAAATAGGAGATCCTAATGCAACAAATACAGCTATAATGCCTCAAAGTAATGATTTATTGCCAAGAACAAATAATTAAAATCTAATATAAATGGGAAAGGAAAATAATGTCTCAAAAAAATGAGAATAATGAAAAAAATTTAAATCAGGAAAGCTCACAAGCTGATAATAAGCCTAAAGTTATAATAAAAAAAGCTAATAATAACAGCAGTAATAATGATGACAGTCAGGCAACTGCAGCTGTGAAGAAAGTTAAAAAAGTTATAGTTAAAAAGAAAATTATAATACATAACAAATCTGATAAACAGGAAGTTCAAAAACAGGATAATAATTCTGAAAATTCGGCTAAAAACTTTAACAGCAGAGATAATAGGGATAATAGAGAAAATAAAAATAAGAATTATTCTCATGGAAATAGAGAACATAAAGATTTTAATAACAATAGAGAAAATAAAGATAATAAATTACAGCAAATTACTGCCCCTGCAGAAGATGTATCTTCTTTTAATAAGAAAGATAATAAAAAAGATGGTAAGAAAAGAGATTACGAGAAAAAAGAGAAAGAATACGATAAAAAATCTTCTCAGAAAGATTCTAAAGCAGAAGCAGCTCAAAGACAGGAAAATAAAATCTTTAATAAAATGCAGGCTAAAAAACGTCAGCAGGAACAAAGACTTGCCAGTGTTGAAAAAGAAATCAGCATAATGGAAACAATCACTGTAGGCGATTTGGCTAAAAAAATGAATTTAAGAGCCTCAGACATCATATCCAAACTTATGGGTATGGGTACTATGGCTAGAGTTAATGATATAATAGATTCTGACACTGCTACAATTATAGCTGATGATTTCGGGTGTAAAGTTAATGTTGTATCTTTACAAGAAGAAGCCACTATTGAAGTAAAAGCAGATAAAGAAGAAGATTTAAAACCTCGTCCCCCAGTAGTAACAATTATGGGGCATGTTGACCATGGTAAAACTTCTCTTCTTGATGCTATAAGACATAGTAATATTACTTCAAAAGAAAGCGGCGGAATTACTCAAAATATCGGTGCTTATAAAGTAAAAATACCTAGCGGAGAAATAGCTTTTATTGATACACCTGGGCACGCAGCATTTACTATGATGAGAGCTAGAGGAGCTAAAAGTACAGATATAGTAATACTTGTTGTTGCTTCTGATGACGGGGTTATGCCGCAGACTATAGAAGCCCTAAATCATGCTAAAGAGGCTAATGTACCTATAATAGTTGCTGTTAATAAAATGGATTTGCCTAATGCTTCTATGGATAAAGTAAAGGCTGCATTATCAGAATACGGACTTACCCCAGAAGAATGGGGGGGAGATACTCAGTATATAGGTGTCAGTGCCTTAACTAAACAGGGTATTAATGAACTATTAGAAGCTATTATCCTTCAGGCTGAAATGCTTGAATTAAAGGCTAATCCTAACAGAGAAGCTATAGGTATAGTTCTTGAAGCATCACTTGACCAAGGAAGAGGACCTGTTGGAACTGTACTTGTACAAAATGGTACTCTAAAAATCGGAGATTATTTTGTATGTGGGCTTTCTGTAGGTAAAGTGAGAGCTATGGTTAATGATTTGGGTCAGAGAGTTACAAAGGCTTTGCCATCTACTCCAGTTGAAGTTTTAGGATTTGAAAAAACTCCTGAGGCTGGAGAAGCATTTAATGTTATGCTTGATGAAAAAGAGGCTAAGGCTATAGCCGATAAAAGAGTTCAGTTAAAGCAGCAGGAGGCTTTGAAGGCTAATGTTAAAGTCACTTTAGAAAACCTTTATGAGAAAATAGCTTCTGATGCTATGAAAGAGTTCAAGGTTATAATAAAGGCAGATGTTCAAGGAAGTGCTGAGGCTTTGAGAGATGCCCTTAATAAAATACAAAGTGATAAAATACGTTTTGTTTCTATATACAGTGCATCAGGTGCTGTTACTGAAAGCGATGTAAACTTAGCTCATGCTTCTAATGCTATTATTATTGCCTATAGAGTGCGTCCTTCTGGTAAAGCCAGAGAGCTTGCTGAAAAATTAGGCATACCTATAGAAAGATATGATATTATTTATGAGGCAATAGAGGCTATTCAAAATGCTATGAAAGGTTCTCTTGATAGAATCAAAAAAGAAGTTGATATAGGTACTGTTGAAGTTAGAGATGTATTCCATGTTCCTAAAGTCGGTACTATTGCAGGGTGCTATGTTACTAGCGGTAAAATAGAAAGAAATGCTAGTGTGAGAGTTATGCGTGATAATGTTCTTATATATACAAGTAAGATTTCTAGTTTGAGACGTGTTAAAGACGATGTTAAAGAAGTTGCAACTGGATATGAATGCGGTGCTTCTATAGAAAACTTTAACGATATTAAAAAAGGTGATATACTTGAAATATTCAAGATTGAAGAGATAGCACAGGATTTATAATAATTTTTTGTGTATTTAATAATTATATAAGCAATGAATTTATATAAAATTCATTGCTTTTTTTATTTTCTTTTAATTTATTTAATATAATAGTTTTATGCATATAAACTATAAAAATGATATTAAAATGCAATATATCAATATTATGTATAAAATGTATTATGTAATTGTAAAAACAATATAAATTATTATTAAAATAGTATAAAATATGCAAATATTTATTTTTTATTATTGCTTATTTATTTTTATATGATATAACAATAAACATGAAAAATACATAATTTAGGAAATCTAAAATGAAAGCATATTTATTAACTATTTCATTATTAGTTATGTCTATTATTTCATGCACAAAAAATACGGGCATAACGGTAACAAAACCAGGCTCAGATTTGGTTTTATCAAAGATGCAGTCTGGAACTTGGCAGAATGCCAAAGCAGATGGAAATACTCTTACAATAACAGGAAATAACGGGTATGATGGAAATTACACATTTGAAAGTCCTGTTCTTGGTATAGGCGGAGTATATAAAGATGATTCAGCTGAAAACAGTTATATATTGGCTGTACCTATGGGACCTGATCTTGCGGCAATTAAGGTAGATCAGAAAGGTAAAGATGCAGTTGATGCGATATTAAATGTATTAGATGATGAAGGAGGAGAGGCTGTTATTGGTAATCTTATCAATAACATTATGCAAAATGGTGCTGAAAATATTGATTTAAGCGATGCTGATAAAATTCTTGCAAATACTAATCTTCCTAGAGAAAAATATGAAGAAGTAAAAAGTATATTAACAGCATCTTCAGGCGGATTTATGGGCGGAGATATTATAAATTAATTAAGAGTGTCAATTATGAAAAAGAGTTTAATAATATTATTTATTTTATTATGTTTGTCAAATATTGTATTTGCTAAAGGACTGCCATTGTCCACAGAAGTTACAGGAGAGGATTATAGCTGGATAAAAGGAAGGCAGATGATAAGTCTTAATTTTAACCCCGGAGTATCTGTATTTTCTCCTATGCTTGTTAATACAATATTTACTCATGGAAAGCATATAGCTGGTTTTTTGGGTGTAAATTTTGGTACAATTGGTGATTATCTTAATTATGCCGAATTTAAAGGTACATCTTGGTTTTTGCCTTCAGTTACTTATTCTTTATTTGTACATAATCAAATAGCTCTTGAGGCTGGAATAGGTGTTTATGGCAGTACTTATTTACTTAATATAAGCAAAGAAAATGCGAGTAAACTTTTAGATTCTATGGGGCATGGAGAGTATGCTGATGTAATTGCCTCTGATACTAAATTCAGATCTTCATTTGTATTTATGCCTGCTACATTTGGGGTGAAATTTTATGGTAAGAAAAGACAGTTTTATAATGCATTCCGTTTGGGAATAGATGCATTCTTCTATACTATAGAAACAGAAAACGGTTTAACTGGTATAAAAACTAGTCAGTCAGTATCAGATGCGGCAGTTTATGTTTCTTATGAGATTGGTTGGAATATAGAATTATTTCCTACTAAGGAATGGAGAGTTAAACCTATGCTTGATATAGGGCTTTTAGAAATAGGTTATTATGTAAGACCTTGGACTGGAAATTTATATAGTGCAGTACAAGGAAATTTAGGTATTTTGACAGCAGGTTTTGTTCAATTACCTATACCTGCTTGGGAGAAAGTTCCTGGTTGGGCTAAGATTATTTCTAATTTGAGAATAGGTTTATTCCCTAGAATAGGCGTTAGTATAAGATTTTAATGGATGTTAGATTATGAAAAAAATTATAATATTTATATTTGCTTTAATATTATCCTTTAATACTGTCATTTATGCTGCAAGCTATGAAAATGTAAAGCATGCTGTTGGTATAGATTTCGGTACTACTATATTTTCGACTGTAACTTTACCTGGTGTTGCCAATCTAATATTTCAGCCTAAAAATGGTGCTACTGAAAAATTATTTAAAGGCGGATTTGGAATAAGATTTACATACAATTACAGATATTTACCTAAACAGGCAATAGATGCAACTTTTGGTATATACACTTTCAGCGGTTATTATAATGGAGTAAAAACTATTAACGGAACAAGTAATTATGAAAAGTTCTATAATGCTGATGTTGTGGCTATACCTGCTTCTATTGGTGTAAGATTTTATTTCAATAAAAGAGATAAAGACAATGGATTTTTCCTTCTCCCTAAAGTTGGTATGACGATATTAGCTGTTAATGGTAGGGATTATTCTGCTGGTAAAGAACAGAAAAGTGCTATAGCCAATTTTTATATATCTGGAGAGATGGGATTTAAGATAGATATGTTTACAAAAATGGGGGCTAACTGGCCAGTACGTCCTTTTATAGATATATCTATATTAGATTTCGGATATTCTTTTACACATGGTATAAGATTTGTTCCTCTTCCAAGACTTGCTGTAGGAGTAGCATTTTAATAATATATTTTTTAATAGGTATAGATTTTATTTCTATACCTATTTTTTTATAAATAAAAAAATTATTCTTGTAAATAAAAAAAATATTGATATACTATACTCAATCTTATTCATCAATAAAAATAATCTAAAAAATTAAGGGAATTATTTATGAGTATTTCTTATGCAGACAGCGGAGTTAATAGAGAAGAGGGCTATAAAGCTGTTTCTCTTATGAAGGAAGTAGTTGCCAAAACTATGCATTCAAATGTACTTAATACTATAGGAAGTTTTGGTGCTATGTATGAGCTTGGTAAATATAATAATCCAGTATTAGTATCTGGAACTGACGGAGTAGGCACAAAACTTGAGATAGCATTTTCTATGAAAAAATACGATACAGTAGGTATAGATGCTGTAGCTATGTGTGTTAATGATGTACTTTGTCATGGAGCAAAACCTATTTTCTTTTTGGATTATCTAGCATGCGGTAAATTAAACGGAGAAACTGCTAGTTTAATAGTAAAAGGAATTGCCGACGGCTGCTATGAGGCTGGTGCTGCTTTGATAGGAGGAGAAACTGCTGAGATGCCTGGATTTTATAAAGAGGGTGATTATGATATTGCTGGTTTCTGTGTAGGTGTTGTTGAAAAAGATAAAATTATAGACGGCTCTAATGTTTCTGAAGATGATGTTATAATAGGTATTTCTTCTTCTGGTTTTCACAGCAATGGATTTTCCCTTATAAGAAAACTTGTACGTGATTATAATGCTGTATTTGAAGGTGAAAAAATAGGAGAGACTCTTTTAGTTCCTACAAAAATATATGTGAAAAAAGTTCTGCCTTTATTAGAAAAATATAATATAAAAGGAATGGCTCATATTACTGGAGGCGGATTAATAGAGAATGTTCCTCGTGCTATTGCTAAAGGATATAAAGCTGTTATTAAAAAAGACAGTTTTCAAACACCTAATATATTTAATTATATACAGTATCTTGGAAATATAAAAGAAGAAGAGATGTATAATACTTTTAATATGGGTATAGGGTTTGTCATAATAGCTTCTAAAGAGGATAAAGATAATATTATAAGAGATTTGAAAGATATGAATGAAGAGGCTTATGATATTGGTTATATTGCAAAAAATGAAGATGAGGATAAGAGTACAATATGCTTAGAATAGCTGTTTTAATTTCAGGAGGCGGAAGTAATTTACTTTCTCTAATAGAGATGCAGGATAAAGATGATTATAAAATTGATATTGTTATAGCCGACAGACAGTGTAAAGGTATTAGTATAGCTAAGAGATTTGGTATATCATCTGTTATTATAGATAAAAAAATGCATAAAAATGATTTGTTTAAAACTATAGACAAACATCTTGATAATATAGATTTAGTAGTATTAGCAGGTTTTTTATCGATAGTAGATACTAACTTCATAAAAAAATGGAAAGGAAAAATTATTAATATACACCCTTCTCTTCTTCCAAAATACGGAGGAAAGGGAATGTATGGCATACATGTGCATGAGGCTGTTATTGAAAATAAAGAAAAAGAGTCTGGCTGTACTGTACATTATGTAACAGAGGTAATAGACGGCGGAGATATAATAATGCAGGCTAAAGTACCTGTAAAAGAAGATGATACACCTGAGACTTTACAAAAAAGAGTGCTTTTAGAAGAACATAGAATACTGCCTGAAACTGTAAAGCAATTAGCTAAAACTATTTAATTTGTTATTTACCCATATAATAAATATAAGCTGACATTATTGATATTTCTTCGCTTCCTTCATCTATATTCTCTTCATCGCTGTAGCTGAAATAGCTTGATAATGGCGTATAATCCTCATCGCTTATATTATAGTCTATAACTGTTTTTATTGAAGAAGAGTTATTTGCTATTATAGCAGAGTTATTATCAGACTGCTGTTTATATAGGCTATTAATGCCTGCAAATATTAATAAAGCAGCTGCCAAAGAGCCTATAGAAGCTATTACTTTATTTTTATTAAATATTTTCTTTTTATGTACTATTATAGTTTTTTTACCGCATAGTATAGATGACATAGAATCAAGTTCTTCTTTAAACTTTTGACAAGATTTACAACTAGATAAATGTTTTTCCAGCTCAAATATTTCATTACTGTCTAAATCATTATCTTTATATCTGCTTATAAGCATTTCATAATATTCATGATTATTTTTCATAAAGTTACCCCCATCTTTTGCATAATAGATAAAAGTTTTTTTCTAGCTCTGAATATTCTGGTTCTTACCGTATTAACAGGCAAGTCCAGTTTTTCAGATATTTCGTTATAAGAATAATTTTCATATTCTGCCATCATAAGCGGTATACGAAAATCATCTTCAAGTTTTGATAATGCTTCTGCTAATATAATCTTATTTATACTATTATCATTATCAGACTCCTGCACTTCTGAATTTCTGTATTCTTTTATCCTGTATTTTTTTTCTCTTTCTCTTTTTCTTATATGATCCACTGCCCTATTAAAAGATACTCTATAAAGCCAAGTATATATTTTACTTCTGCCTTCAAAACTTTCTCTTTTTATATAAAAACTTACAAAAACGTCCTGCACTATCTCTTCAGCTTCTTCGCTGTTTGAAATGATAGAATAAACCAAATTAAACAGCGGTTTTTTGTACATTTCTACAAGCTCTTTGTAAGCTTCTTCATTACCTGCTTTAAAAGCTTCTATATTATCTTCATACGCCATAATACCAGCACCGCTCATACCTTATAAACCTATGTTGTTACTGCATTTTTTTATTTAATAAAGCCTTTTGGCTCGGAGTAAGTACATCTATTATGTCCAAATCTCTTACTATTCTTAAATAATCTCTCAAGGCTTCCTGTTCTTTTTTGCTTCTTATTAGTTCTTTTAATATGTTTCTGTCAGTATTTTCTTTCATTAACTCCATTCTAATGTCATTATTTATTCTTTCTATCTCAAGTCTGATAGGTTCATCTTCAGTGATAAATTTTATTGCTATATCATACATTATCTCAGCTTGTTCATCTGTAAGTGTTATACCTATTTTTCTAAAATACTGCAAAGGATCATTGCCTAATCTCTTATCAAATTCAGCTCCTCTCCTATGTCTTGGTCCATGAGGTCCAGGTCCTTTTGGTCCGGGCTGAGCAAAAATAGATAAAGACAATACAAATATCAAAGACACCGTACAAAATATTTTTTTCATAAATTCTCCTTATCTGTTACATATTATTATATATCATCTATTATCTTAATTAGTTAGACGATATTAACTTGTTAAAAGTTCCCCTATTTTTTAAAAATTATATAGTATTTTATTCTTTTTATATCACTATTAGAAAACAATTCTAATATATCCAAGTCGCATGACATTATAATATAGTCAAAATCTGCCTCTTTTGTCTTTTTTTCAAATATTAATTCCTTTATTGTATTTAAATTAACGTCAGTTTTTTTATATTCATTATTAAGTTTTGATTCTATATCTTTTATTTCTAATAATAATTGTTTTACATAAGGCATATATTTTTTTACTATTAAATCAATATTTTTTCTTTGTTCTTTATTTATTTCAACTCCAGCATTATGAAGAACTTTTAATGAATTATCATTTATATAAAAATTATCCTCAGCATATAAACTACTCAATACAAATAATAAAGCAATAATTATTATTTTTTTCATGCATAAAATCCTCATAAAATTCAATGGTTTAACTTTTTAGACGAATAAAAAAAGATAAAAGTTCCTATAAATAACTTTATT
>NZ_JQIU01000008.1:1808563-1818415 GCF_002379365.1 Brachyspira sp. G79
AATTATTAATTGTGCTGAAGATGATATTAATTTGATTATAGAGGCAATAGATTTTTCTTCTATTACAAAAGAAGAGATAGATAAGATGAATGCTAAAAATATACATGATGTATTTAATTCCTTTGCAAAGAAATATTTAACTAGGCTTAAATTATACGGTATGTTTGGAGGGTTCGTAGGAGTTTTACTTGTTATAATAAAATATATAGGCACTTTTAATACAGAAGCTTTTAATATTCTTAATATTATTCTTATAATAATAACTATAATTCTATCTATATCTATGATTATTAGCATATTAAAGAATATTTCAGATTGATTTTTAGTATTATCATTAAATGTATTTGACTATTTAGTATTTGTGGTGATGGTATATACCTAAACAACTATAGTTTGTCAAAAAATAAATTTTTAAATTTTAGTATTTGTGGAGACTAGCCCTGTCGTGCCATACCCCAGTTCTTTTGTTGACACAAAGAAATAAAAAGACTGCATTTTAAGCAAAACATAGTTATTATAATACATTTTCAACTTATTTTGTTAATATGAAGTAATATTTTATACTATTTATAAATTATAATTACATTTACAAATAGTTCAAAATTGATAAAATATAGTTGTTTATGTATACGCAAGAATCGTATTTTGATAAAACAATATAATAAAATATTTTTAAAATAACTCCAATAAAGACCTATATTTGACGATAATTCATGCTTATAAATAAAGGAAATATTTTTATGCTTAAATACAATTCTAAAGAAATACTAGATTATATAATAAAATGCCGAAGACAATTTCATACCATACCAGAAATAGGAAATTATCTGCCAAAAACGAAAGAGTTTGTAATAAATGAACTTAATAAATTAAAAAATATTAAATACACAGAAAATAAAAAAGACTCTGGAATAATAGCATATATAACATGCAAAAATAATAGAAAAACAGTTGCATTGCGTGCCGATATGGATGCATTACCAATAAAAGAAGAAACTAACTTTGAATACAAATCCTGCAATGGTAATATGCATGCCTGCGGACATGATGCTCATACTGCCATTCTTTTAGGAGCTTGTAAAATACTTAATGATAATATAGACGACATTAAAGGAAATATTAAATTTTTATTTCAGACGGGAGAAGAGACTGGAAGCGGTGCTAAAATAATGATAGAAGAAAATGCTCTCAAAGATGTAGAGGCAATATTTGGAGTGCATGTTGGAAGTTTTGCTCCAGAAGCTCCTAATGGTGTTTTTGTTATACAGGAAGGTCCTATACTTGCATCTACCGATAAAATAGTTATTAAAATAAAAGGAAAAGGAACACATGGGGCTTATCCTCATGCGGGAGCAGATCCTATAGTTATGGCGGCTGAAATAATAAACGCTCTTCAGACAATAATTACTAGAGAAATAGAGGCAAGTGAAACTGTTATACTCTCTCTTTGCAAAATTAACGGAGGAAGTGCATTTAATATTATACCAGATTCAGTGGAAATAGAAGGAACTATAAGAACTTTCAGCAATGATGTACGTGAGTTTTTTATAAAAAGAATAGAAGAAAAATCAAAACTTATAGCAAAGTCAATGAGAGGAGAAGCTGAAATAAATATAATAGAATATTCCTGCGTTACATACAATGACAAAGAGATAACAGAAAGTATAAAAAATGAAGCTTTAAAAATATTTTCAAAAGACGCTGTATGGAATAAATATTATAAACCTAGTTTGGCTGGAGAAGATTTTTCTTATTATACAAAGGAAATTAAAGGCTGCTTTGCATTATTTTCAACTGTTACTGATAAAAAAATTCCAAATCATAATAGTAAATTTGAGATAGATGAAAGCAAACTTAATATGCCTTCAGAACTTATGGCATATTGGGCTGTAAACTTTTTAAATAGCTGATATATGTATAAAAACTTGATTTAAGCATTTATTTTTATATACTAATATAATATATATAAAAAGGATTTATTTATGTCAATTAATCAAGAGTTAGCAAATATCATTTTAAATTTGAACGATAATATTCTTTTAAACAATTCGCTTCAAATAAAAGAATTACTATATTCAGGTGCCGTGCTTGATGATGCTTTAAGCGAAACATTATTTGTTTCATCAGTAGAATTACTAGAAAAAATAAAAACAAATCCTAATGACTATACTATAAGCAATGAACAAATTGCAGCTATTAATAATATAGTAAATAAAATGGAATTATCATTTATGGACTTAGAATAATAAATAAATAACATTTATTTTTTTATAAAACCAGATATAAACCCTTTTATAAAGAAAAAGCCATAAGTCAAATGAGATAAAAATATACCTATAGCCTTACAAAAACCTTTTATAGGCGATAATGTACTAATCCAGCTTCCTATCAAACATAAACAGTAAAAACTATGAGGAAATAGTAATAAATAAAGAAATATATTTGTATTAATAGCTGGTATATAAGTATTTAAAACTTTAGGCAAATCAAAATATAAGGCAAAAGGTACAAATATAGTGTAGAGTAAAAATACTGAAGGTATAAAGTATGATAAACTTAAAGAATTACCCCCAAACCTTTTTACAAAATATCCTCTATGCCAAGCATAATTTTTTAACTGCTTAAAATGCCCAAAAAATAAATCTCTTCTATGGTGATAAACCAATGCTTCTGGAGTATATAATATTTTTTCATTTGCTTTCATAATATTGTTGCAAAGTATGGTATCCTCACCAGGCCAATATTCGCTGTCAAAGCCTCCTACCCTATCATAAAGCTCTCTCGTAATAATAAAATTGCAGCTGGGATAATCATTGACATACTGCACCTTGTCTGGTATATATCTAGCTTTATGCTTTCCGCTCATAAGTGTTGAACTATAAATAAGTCCGCTTATCTGTTTTGAGAAATTATCTTTATTGGTATTAACAGCAGGTCCTCCAAGTGCATAAACTTTTTTACTCTCCATCGCCCTCAAAGCATTTAAAAGCCAATCTTTTTCTGGATATGTATCATCGTCTAAAAATGCTAATATACTTCCTTTTGATTTTTTAACTCCCATTGCTCTTTTTATAGCAGGAGGAAACTCTCCTGTTTCTATAATTTTTATTCTTTTGTCTTTAAATAATTCTATATTAATCTCATCATCAGTATATTTATCAGGTAGTATTATCACTTCAAAGTTCGTATATACTTGCTCAAGTAAATACTGTGTTTCTTCTTTTATATATTCATTAATTTTTTTTAGAGGTATTATAATGCTTACAAGAGGCTTATCTTTAAGCTCAGAAAATAAATCTCTGTAAAAATGAACTATATTAAGCCTATAAAATATTGCCAAAGTATCAATAAAAGTTCTCCATAGTATTGAAAATTTAATAAATCCGAAATGCCTGTTAGGATTAACTATAACAGGAGCTGATACTATTTTTTTACCGTTTGAATTGCATGCTGCTAAAACTTCCAAATCATAAGCAAATGCTTTTACCAATATTCTTGGAAAAATATTTATAATAGAATCTCTTTTAAATAATTTAAGCCCAGTCTGAGTATCCTGTATAGGAAGATGAAAAAATATTTTAACAAACATAAAATATATAAAAGATATTAATTTTCTTATATTAGAATAATTAACTATAGAATCTTTATGTCTTTTAGAGCCTATAACAACATCAGCATTTTCTTTTTGCATAATAGAAAAAAAGTTCTCAAGCTGCGATGGGTCTATCTCCATGTCACCGTCGCAGAATATTATATACTCGCCATTAGAAACTTCGCATGCTCTTTTTAAAGCATGACCTTTTCCCTGATTTTCTATAGCATAAACTCCTATTATATTTTTTAAGTTTGAGTTTTTATTATATTTTTTAAAGTTTAAGCATAATTTTTTTATTTCTTCTTTAGAGTTATCACTGCTTCCGTCATCGGAAATAATTATTTCAAAGTTCATTAAAAATGGTGAAACTTTATCTATAAGTATATTAATATTTTTCTCTATTGTATTTTCTATATTGTATACTGGAACTAATATAGATACTAATTCTTTTATTATCATAACTTTACTACTTTACTGCTTTAATGCTTGTAATTATTTTTTAATTATACAAAAACAATATATTTTGTAAAGGGGGATATATAAACTATTAATAAATAATGATTTATGATAATTTTTGATATTGTTTATGTGTATATGTTTATATGAAGACTTTAATACCACGCGTTGAAACAGCCATATAAATAAAGCTTGCCTGCAATTACAAATCCAGCTATAAATTAGAATTCCACTTACCGCGTGTTGTTAAAAATCATAAAATAAAAAAACGCTTGGGCGGGTGTGATTTTTACAATTTCAGTAATAAAAATAAATTAAGTGCTTATAACAGAGTAAAGCCTAAAAATTTAAAGGGGGGGTAAGAAAAAATCATAAATATAATCAATCGTTTCTTATTTTTATATTAAATCTATTTCTGAAGCTAGAATATACAGAAGGTATTATTATAAGTGTAAACATAGTAGAAAATAATAATCCGCCGCAAACCGCTATAGCTAAAGGTTTGTACATTTCGCTTCCATTTCCAACTTCAAATATCATAGGAAGAAGACCAAGTATTGTAGTTAATGATGTCATGAGTACTGGTCTTAATCTTCTTTTGCATGATTCCAAAGCTGCACTGTCCCAGCTTATATTTTTCTCAAGTACAACCTTATTCATATAATCTATCAAAACTATTCCATTATTAACTACTATTCCTACGAGCATTATTATACCTATTCCGCTGTAAACATTTAAAGTTTGTCCTCCAAAATAAAGAAATATCAAAGCTCCAAATAATGCAAAAGGGACTGCCAAAGATATAACAAAAGGCGTAATATATGATTCAAACTGCCCTGCTATAATAGCATATACAAACACCAAAGCCATTATTAAAGATACAATAAGCTGAATAAATGCTTCTTGCATATCCTCATAATCACCAGAAAAATTAACAGAAAATCCGCTTGGTATATATATATTATTAAGCTCTTTTCTGATATCTTCTATAACTTCATTTATAGGTCTTCCGAAAGAACTAGCATTTATCTCTATAATTCTTTTATCATTTTTACGGTTTATTTCTATTGGACCTGTTCCTCTATGTATATCTACTAACGATGAAATAGGAACTATGCCATTTTTTGTAGGTATCATCATCTTCTGAATACTTGAAACATTATCTCTGTTTGTATCTTGCAAACGCACTATTATATCAGTATCTACATATATAGAATTATCTAATGTCATCTTGCTAGCTGTTGTGCCGCTGAAAGAAGTTCTTATAATATTTGCAACTGTATTAATATTGATACCCATTTTTGATACTAAATCTCTATCAATATCAAAAACCAATTCATGATTAGAATCATCTTCTTTTATCAAAACATTTCTAATACCATCAACTTTATTTACTGCAGCTATAATATTGCTTGCCACATCATAACCTCTTTCTAAATCGTCTCCAACAAGTTCTATAACAATAGCACTATAATCTTTAGGCTTACCCAAAGCTACATTTTCAGAATTAAGTTCTATACGTCCGGGATATCCATTTACTCTGTTTCTAATCATCTCTATATAATAGCTTATATCCAATTTTCTTCCGTATTCTCTGTCTATTAATTTTACTCTTACCTCTCCATGATGTTCATTTCTTCCAGTTCTTACTCTTGTTTCATAATAAGCTATATTATTACTTAAAGCATTTTCTATATCATTTTCCATTCTATGTATAAACATATCTGTAAACTCTACCCTAGCACCTACTGGAAGTCTTAATCTTGAAATTATTGTTCCTTCATCTGATACTGGATAGCCTTCTCTTCCTATATTTGTTAATAATAAAAATAATGATAAAGATAACAAAACAGATATTAAAGCAAATGATTTCTTTTTATTTTTTATTACAATAGTAAGCATACTTAAATAAAACTTTTCTACATTATTATGTATTTTGTTATTAAAAAAACTCTCCAAACGCTTTAATACTAAATTAATTCTACCATTATTATTACTCTTATGAAGCCTTGAAGCTAATAACGGAACTATAGTTAAAGCAACAAAAAGAGAAGTCATAAGCGATATTGAAACTGTCATACATAAATCGCTGAACATCTGCCCCATCTGACCCTGAACAAATAAAAATGGAAGAAATACGCATACACTTGTCAAAGTAGAAGCGGTTATTGCAATTGATACCTCACTTGCTCCCAAAATAGATGCTTTAAAATTACTTATTATACTGCTTCTTTTATCATGCACATATTTTGAATAATAATCATTGTAATAAAATATATTTTCAAGTACAACTATAGAATTATCAACCATCATTCCTACACCCAAAACTAAACCAGAAAGCGATATAACATTAATAGTAATATCAAAAAAATACATCAATATAAATGTGCTTATTACTGATACTGGTATAGAAATGCTTATAATAAATACACTTTTTATATCCCATAAATATATCATAAGAACTATAACTGCAAATAAAGCTCCCTGCCATACTGTATTAAGTACATTGCGTATAGAGTTTTTTATAGTATCTGAACTATTAAATAATATTTGATAGTAAATACCTGAAGGAAGCATTATTTCATTAAGTCTTTTTTCCACATCTCTGGATATTTGTATAATGTTGCCTCCAGACTCTTTTGTAACAGCAATAGTTAATGCTTTTTGTCCGTTAATACGCACTATCTCAGAATCATCTTCATAATCCTCATGAACATATGCTATATCTCTTACTCTTACTGGATAAACTTCATCTTTAAGCATTATAACAACATCTTCAATATCTTTTACAGTTTTAAACTCACCAGTAGTTCTTATATTATATTTATAAACGCCCTCATAAGTTTCGCCTCCTGCTACATTTTGATTTTCTAAGGCTAGAGTTTTTACTATATTATTAATATCTATAGAATAGGCATTAAGTCTGTTTAGATCTATATCAACACGTATAATTTTTTTAAGGCCGCCTCTTATTTCAGTTTGTGCTACTCCGTCAACCTGTTCTAGTCTTGTAAGTATCTGACTGTCTACTAAATCATAAAGCGATGATAAATTATCCGTACCGAAAAATGCTATATTCATTATAGGGGTAGCATCACTTGAAAACTTTGATATATTAGGGTTCTCTGCTTCATCAGGAAGTGAAGAGCGAATCATATCTATAGCCTCTCTTATATCATCGGACGCTGTCTGCAAATCTGTACCCCAATTAAACTCTATTTCTACATTAGACTCAGACTCTTTTGATTTGGACTTAATAGTTTTTACATTATTAACAGAAGACACTGCATTTTCCACTATTCTTGTAACCGATTTCTCTACTTCTTCTGGTCCTGCATTATCGTATGTTGTCTTTATACTGATAATAGGAACCTCCATATCTGGAAGATAATTTATATTAAGTCTTGATATGCTTATAAATCCAATTATGAACATGGATACAAGTGTAACAAATACTGTTGTCGGTCTGCTTACTATAACAGTAATAAATTTCTTCATTATTTTTTACAAATTTATATCATATAAAATATTACGCAAATATGATATTAAATTCTAAAAAATATTCAATAGCCTTTTATCAATAAATTTCAAAATATAAAACTATTCTTTTTTGTTATTTTTATCTTTATTATAGAGCATCTTTATAAGAAAAATTAAAGCAACTATTATTAATACTTTGATTATCATTCCAAGTATACCGTTAATACCGAAATGAGGACCAAAAATCATATATCCTCTCATATGCGGCGGAACTGGCGGTCTATGAAACATATGGTCAAATGCTGGCGAGCATGAACTTAATAAAAAAAGTGATACTATAGTAGAAAATGCAAAAATAATTTTTTTTAACATAGTGATACCCTATTACTTATTTTGTTTATATTAGACGCTAAATTAATATAAAAGTTCCCTATTATACTATTTATTTTCTGCAAAAAAGTTATAAAATACACATATGGAAATACTAGATTTAGAAAGAGCTGAATACGAATTAAACAAAGCATACCAATCAAACCCTACTCCTTGGGCCGAACACTCAAGATACACTGCCAAAGCTGCAAAGATAATAGCTTCGCATTACAATAAAAACTCTTCAGAAAAAAAACTAGACGAAGATAATGCCTACATATTCGGGCTTCTTCATGACATAGGAAGATATACTGGAATAAGTGCTGAGAGGCATTTAATAGACGGATATAAATACTGCATTAAATACGGATGGGATAAATTGGCTCAAATATGCATAAGTCATGCCTTTATGATACAGGATATAAACACAGCAATAGGAAAATTTGATATACCAGAAGACGATTACAGCTTTATGAAAAAGTTTATAAGTAATGCCGTATATGATGATTATGATTTGCTTATTCAATTATGCGACAGTCTTGCCTTGCCTACAGGTTTTTGTATTTTAGAAAAAAGGTTTATAGATGTAGCTTTAAGATATGGTACGTTTCCTCAAAGTGCTTTAAGGTGGAAGAAAGTATTTGAAATAAAATCCTATTTTGAAAGCACAATAGGAACTTCTATTTACAATTTACTTCCGAATATAAGAGATAATATTATTTAGTATTCGCCTATACCCTTACTTCGTTGCGGGTACACTTCGTGCGTGATTCCGCACGGTATCGCAACCCATTACAGATAGTACAATGTACGTGCGGCTGATTACCCAACATCAAACAATTAATTTTTATTTATATTATTTTCATCTATGATTTTTTCAACTTCTTGATTTACTGATAATGTACCTTCTTTTAGATTTAATAATTTTTCAATTTCTTTTGCATTCATAGAAATATTATTATTCGAAAATTCTTGCATTAAATCTTTCGCAGACATAATATGAGTAAGTATTAAATTTACAGAATCAACTAATAAAGTTGGCTCATATACTCCTAGCCATTCTTCATATGGTTCATTTGTATATATTTTTTTCTTATGCATCATTTTTATAGTATTTTGATACTGGGTATTAGTTATTAAATTTAATGATTTAGCTCTATATAACATTGCTCCAATAGATACTTTCCACTTAGCTTTTAAATGTATATAAAAATCTAGTCTATTACCACCTTTTTTAAAATCTTTAATAAATTCATCTTTTGGTAATAAAAAAGAAGATGCAAAATAATTAGCTTGATCCTCTTTTAATTTGTACTCTTCTCTTGATATACTTTCAATATCTTCACTCCATTCATGCAATAGTATATGACCTAATTCATGTGCTATATCAAACTTATTCCTTGAGAATGAACCTTTATTTTTCGACAATGCTATTAAATAAATACTATTATTATTAATATCAACTAAATGGCTAAATGCATCTATACAATCAGTAGAAGTTTGAATCTTTGTAACTATTATACCATTTTTTTCAACAATTCTTATAATGTCTTCTATAGGTTCAAAACCTAAATTCCAAGACTTTCTAACCTCTTTAGCAATGTTTTCTATTTCATCATTTGTCAAATTGTTACTACAAAATATTTCTGGTATATTCAATTTTGGAAAATTAATATATTCAAATAAAACATTACAAATTAATGCCAAATGTTCCATTTTTATAATTTGCTCAACCCTAGACTTTTTAGTCGTTTTCATTAGAGATCTGAAATAAGTAGTCTTTGATTCTAAATTAACGTTATCTTCTTCAAAAAAATATTTAACAGGAAAATTTAATTTTTCTGATAATAAAAATATTTTTTCAAATGGAGCTTTAGCTTTATTATTTTCATATAATGAAAAAGTTTGTTTACTAATATCTAATTTTTTAGCTATATCATCTATAGTTAAAC
>NZ_JQIU01000008.1:1818887-1822460 GCF_002379365.1 Brachyspira sp. G79
ATCAGAAGCAATTATACTAAAATTACTATTTAATACATAAGCACTTAAAAAATTTAATGATTTATATCTTTTCATACCAAAGACGATAAGAACATGGTTTTCTATTTTCACATTATTTAATTTAGTTATAATTTCATTATTCTTTTCAATTATTTTATTATTATATTCATTTTTATAAAAATCAAATTCATATTGTTCCTTACCTGTATCATTAATCATTGCTAGAGCTTGCTGATATATTGGTATTATAGTATTTTCATTTGTTTGCAGTTTATAAAATCTATTATGTTTCATAAATGAAATAATAGTTTCAGTTTCTTCATCATATATAAATACAGTTTTCCAAGAAGATATTGGAATATAGAAAGTTTTATTACACTTTAATGTTAAATTAGTATTTAATTTAGACCAAAACAAAAATGGAATATAAACATTAAACTTTTCTAAAAGCTCATTATGTGCTAATTCTGTTTCTGAATGTTTCTGTAAATAATCAATAGCATCTCTTAATAATTCACTAACTAAAGGCTGTTGATTATTTTTCAAAACTTTCAATATATTATCATATTCTTTCTTCATAAAAAAATCCTCCTTTATGATTAATTTATTAGTGCATAATACTATTTTTTTAATTTTTGTCAAGTATGATATCTAAAATATTTAAATATAAATATTTTAGTACTATTGATATAAAAATTAATACAATAACATATCTATTTTTATAATATTTTACCAACAATTAAAAATAAACACATCGATATTAATAAAACATTTTTTACATATAACCCGACAAGTCCCTAAAAAAGAACCTGCCGAGTTATTAAATTTTAGTTATCACCTTCTATTATAACAATCTCTTGAGAATTTAAATTATAAAGCTCATACACAATAGAATTGATTTTCTTATCTATTATTTCAATCCTACTATTTAGCATTTCAATAGTGTTAGGGTTCTTCTCAGAGGCTAATTTTTTATTTAAACCAATGATACTGTCGACGAGACTAACTAATTTATTTTCAGTATCCTTGTCAGGCTCTGGAATAGGTATAGTCTGCATAAATTATTTTGACCCATAAGTATATTGACCAACATTTGTTAAAGGAGTTATCAAACTTCCAAATTTTAAGGTAACAGTATTTAAAACAGCTAATAAATATTTTAATTTTGAAACATTATTATCTTTATCACTTATCATGAATATAGAATTATTAAAATAATATCCAGCTTCTACATATGTGAAATAATATATACCATTAACAGGCGTCCAAACAATTCTATCTTTTTCAAAATCTTCATAATAAGCTATTGTATCTTGTGTTTCAAACCACTTATTATTAGTTTTTTTCGACAACCTTTTTCTCCGCTTTGTTCCAATCTTTTACCAAAACTTTTTAGATATTTTTTTATTGCAGGATAATTGTCTATATTTAATTTTAAAGCTGGAAATGTACTAATAAGATACAAACTATTAAAAATACAATTATATCTTTTTATATCTCGCCCTCTCAATAAAGGTTTTATCAACTCCCCACTTTTAGCATCTTCTTCTATAAGATTATTTTTAGTTTCTTCATCAATAAAAAATGCTTCATTAAATCCAGTTTTTATACCATAATTAATTTGTATTCCCCAATCTTTTAGAGGTTTATTTTTAATTATTTTTTCAAAAATACTATTCTCAAGATTATTCATTATAACCCATTGTTTATCTTTATTAGCAACTATAATATCATTATTAAATTCAATATCTTTAAGTTCTGATAAATCATCATAAAATTTAATAGCTTTAAACTCTCTAGGTTCATTAATTTTTATTTCACCGTCATTTTTTGAATATATTATTATACTTGTATCTACCGTAGCCCCTTGAAATCTTCCTGCACCCAAATCTATAACACCATTAACATTTGCATTTCTATAAAAATAATCTCTTGTAACCGCACCATAACTAGCCTGCATCCATTTATTAGAAGTTATCATTCCAGCAATTCCGCCAATTTTTAAAACATTTAAACTTTTCTCAAAAAACAGCTGATAAATATCACCTGTTAAAACATAACTTTTATAATTAGCTTCTTTGTACCCTTCTTTAAGTTCCTTTTCCATACCTTGAATTTGAACATAACTACGAGCTGTAGAACCTACCCGCACGGCATCGCTTTCCCTTATCAAATGTCAACTATAAGTGCGGCTGATTACCCAACTACTCGCCGTAGGGGCTTCCCGCACCGTATATCTTAATATTAAGGACAGTAAAATGTAGGTGCGGCTGATTACCCAACCTCAAAAAAAATAACTAAAAAGCCAACCCCAAACTAAAACTAACCAATAAATAATTTTTTAAAATTTACCTTATAACCCACCCAAACCCGCCCTTATTATTAAACAAACATTTTTAACAAAACAAGCCTACAAACAGTAACTTTTTTAGAAAAAACGCGAAAAAAATCGGACTTTACCAACCCATACAAGCTATCCCACTACTCGCCTAGCTACGCACTCCCTACAGTCGGGGGCATTCCCGCCTACGAGCTGTAGCACCTACCCGCACGGCAACGCAACCCCTTACGGACAGACCTCTGTACGTGCGGCTGATTACATAATTATATTATCTCTTTCTTACTATTGCTTTCAAAGAATTTATCAAAAAAAGGATGTTTAAATAAGTCCCCATTAAAAAATTTTATATACTTATTTAGTAGTTCTTTATCATTTTCAGGTAATATTATTTGGTTATTATCATTAAATTCTATAGTTATTTTAAACAATTTAGCTTGTTTTTTTATAATATTAATATCTACTTCTTTTAAAATATCTAAATTTTTTATAATAGAAAATATTCTTTTCTTACTGTAAATACTTGTATTTTTTATAATACTTTCTGAATTATTAGAGAAAAATAAACTATTTTCTCCTAAAAACAAATTTTTTATTTCTTCATCTTTTGCTTCTCTATAATATTTAGATAAATCAATGGTACTTTTTAAAGCTTGCTCATATTTGAAATACAATCTATTACTTATATATTCATAATATGCTATGATAAAATCAGGAAATGTAATTATAATATCTTTAAAAGAATGATATTCATCTTTATCTTTTAACAAAACAAATGAAAGACTATGGTTTTTTTTTAAAAAAAGTAATTTTTTCTAAATCTTTGAAATAATACATATTTTTGATTATTATTTTCAACAAAAAAAAGAAAATGATTTTATTCTTTCTAATTTAATTGAGTTAATATCTAATTCTTTTATATTAGCATTATTAATAAATATTTCATTAATATCATTAAAATATGGATCATCTATGTAAAATATTTGATTGTTTTCTAAATTATATGAATACTTATCTTTAAAATCAAAATCTTCATTAAAAGAATTAGATAAATTATCAAATTGTAATTTTATAGCATTTTCTAATTCAAAAATAGAATCTTTTTCTATTTTTATTTCACGTAACCTAGAGCCAAAAGATGATTTTTTTCCACATTGAAGTATGGCATATATTTTCAGTATTTTCATTTTTATTCCTCCATATTTTTATCTTGTACTTCTAAAAACAATGATGAT
>NZ_JQIU01000008.1:1823037-1842437 GCF_002379365.1 Brachyspira sp. G79
ATTACTTTTTTTATTATTGATTTAATCATTAAATTAAACAATATGCAAATAAGTATAAAAAATATCAATAATAATAAACTATATATATTATCAATCAAATATGTTAAATATTTATTGTTTTGCCAAAACTTACATTTATTCAAAATATCAGCTATAAATTTTGAAATTATAATAAAAAATATTGGAGATATTAATGATATCTTTATAACAAATAGTAATATTGTTTTCATATAGTTCATACCCTTTATACCATATTTTTTATAAAATAAATGCAATATCATATTTTTTTAAGATTTTTATAAGTTAATCTTATAAAAATAAAACAATTAATATAAATAAAAGTAAAATAAAAAATTAATTTTTTTAGAAAAAAAGCATAAAAAAACAAGGGAAATAGCTCCCTTGTTTAAATAAAAATTAAATTATTAAACTAATATTTTTTAGTTACCGCCCTCAATAATCTTTATCTCCTCATCATTAAGCCCATACAAAGAATACACAATCTTATCAATGGCAGCATCAACGGCTTGTATACGCGTATTAAGCATTTCAATAGTGTTAGGGTTTTTCTCAGAGGCTAATTTTTTGTTTAAGTCAATAATACTGTCGACGAGATTAACTAATTTATCATGAATTTCTTTGTCTTGCTTATTATCCAAATCCAACTCTTTTATAGGAAAAGAACCTATAAAATTTGGAGTAAATACTGAAAACCAACCCCTAAAAACTGTACCTGTATTAGCAACATAATAATAGAATAATTTACTATTAATTATAGCTAATATATAATAAGGATTATATTTAACATCTTCTTTAAATGAAATACTATATAATTTTGTATTATGGTATAAACAATCATTATCCCAAATAGCCTGTGATTTATTAGCCATATAAGGAATTGAAATCTTTTTACATTCAAATTCTGTCAAATTTTGAGTTCTTCCATATTGCCACCATGTATTTTTAAATTTACCATGTTCTCTGCTTTCTAATTCTTTTTTATTCTCTTTCAAATATTCCCAAGCCTTTGGAAATTGAGATTTTATTTCATTTTCTGTATACAAAACAGCATTACCATTAACAAGTTTATAAGGAAATATAACCCATTTACTTGGTATAATAGTTGCATACCTTTTTGCATCTTTACCCAATAAAAATGGTTTTATAAATCCTCTCTCTATTTCAATTTCTCTATCTAATGATTTAGAATAAGTTTTTACAATTCCATTATTTTCTTCTCCACCTTGTAAAATATAAATATCATCTGCACTAGTTTGAATTCCTACAAATATTTTTCTAGTCAAATCTTCTAATTTTACAGGCATAGATTTTAATTTATTCAATATATTGAGTATATCTTTACTATGGAAATTCCATTTTTCTTCATTAGTTAATGAAATTGGAAGCTCTACAAATTCTGCATTTTTCAATGCTTCTTCTACATCTTCATCTTTATAAAATCTAAACAATTCAAAATTCTCTCTTTCGCTTCCGCTCAAAAATAATAAACAAGTATATGTTGTAGCATTATCAAATATTTGATTTGCTCCAAAATATACAACTTTTTTCAAATCCTTTTTACTAGCTATAATATTTCTTAAATTTTCTCCCATATCTCCTTCAAAGAATTTATGAGGTAAAATATATCCCATTTCACCTGTAGGCTTCAATAATTGAAGAGCTTTTTCAACAAAACATAAATAAATATCTATATTACCGCTGCTTGCACTTTTATAATTTTGTTTCAATGTTTCAACAGATAACGGACTTGCCTCCATCATAGTTTGAATTTTTACATAAGGAGGGTTTCCAATCACTACATCAAATCCCCCTGCTTTCATAATATCCCTAAACTTTGAATTCCAATCGAAACAGTTAATTTTATATAAAGTGTCATCGTCCAAATCGAGATGGCTCTTGTAAAAATCATTACCTATTAAACTATTACCGCACTTGATATTATCCTCCAATGACGGTAAAGCCCGCTCATTAAATAAATCCTGATTGTTCTGTATTGACGCTGGACTCTCGCCCTCCAAACATTTCATAAGAAGCGATAATTTCGTTACCTCAGCCGCATTGCTGTCTATGTCCACCCCAAATATATTGTTGCGTAATATCTGCTTCTTTATCCAAATTGTCAAATCCCCATTCTCTTTTATTACATCTTCTTTCGACCCCTTAAACTTCGCCCTGTCCTTTATCTTATTATAATATTCAATATGATAATTAAGTAAATATTTATACGCCCCAAGCAAAAAACTTCCGCTGCCGCAGGCAGGATCCAATATTTTTATATTTGCAATCTCTTCTGGCTTCTTACCCCTTATAGCCTCCCCAACCGTGTTCTCCACTATATAATCAACTATATACTCAGGTGTATAATACACCCCTCCAGCCTTACGCACCTCTGGTTTTAATTCTATCTTCGCACTATGATTCCTCCCTATAGTGATAGTCTTACCCAAAAACTGCTCATAAGCATTCCCCATTATCTCAACCGATATCACAGAAAACTCATAAGGACTCAAAGGATAATAAAGCTCATTAATAATCTCCTTTATCACCTTATTGTCAATCTCTATATTACCGCTTATACTGTCTTTAGCAAAATCAAAAAGCCCCGAATTATATTTACCGTCAGCCCTTTTAAAAATCCCCAAAAGGTTATTATAAAAATTCTCATTCTTACTCTCGCATGTCCTTTTTAAATCCCCATACTCTTCAATGCCTCTGTCCTCAGCCGCCCTCAAAAATATAATCCTGTCAATAATCTGCTGAACCGCATAATTCAAATCCCTTACAGACAAATCTTTGTTTAATTTAGATATATTAGAAGCAAGTTTAGTACGCAGATTGTCAAGCGTGCTTAAAAAATCAATATCAACGCTCTCAGTACCTTTTTTGTTTGAACTCCCCGCAATATATTTCTCAAGCGAACCCTGCTCAATACTCTCTTTATTAAGTATCTCATAAAGAAAATCAAACCTATCAAGATAATCTTCAAAATGAATATACTCAATCCTAGCAGTAGAAGCCTTATCATTTATGCTGGGCTTTCTACTGCAGTCATAAATAGCAAGCTCCTCAAAATCAGTAAGAAAACTAATACCAAGCTTAGCACTCCAGCCATACCTCCTAAGCTGAAAAGCAGGCAGACTGTCATCTTTAAGATTAACCCCGGGCTTTTTCGCCTCCACAAAGAAAACCCTATTTCCGCCAATACGAAAAGCATAATCAGGTGCTTTAGTTTCCTTACCCACTTTGAGTTTATCCTCATGAATAACATCTCTATAAGTCTGAGACTTACCCGCCCTGTTAGCCACATCCCAACCGAACGCCTCAAAAAACGGATCCAAAAAATCCCTTCTAGTCTCCGTTTCATTATAATTTTTGTTAGTATACTGCTCCTTATTATTCCTAAACTTACTAACTAACTCTTCAACTTTTTTATACGCTTCTTCTTTACTTAACATAATGTCCCCACATTACTTTTAATAATTTTATTTTTATAACATTCAAATATAAAAATAATCTTTAAACGAAATACTTTCGTTAAGTTATAAAATAGATCTACACTTTTATATAGTATACAAAATTTTACTTAAATATTCAATAATAAAACAAACAAAAAAGGACAGCCATTAAACATAGCCGCCCTTTTAATATTTAAAAATTATATTATTTTTTATTTAACCGCTTCAGCACATCTAGCACATAACTCTTTATGCTCGCTGTCTTCGCCTACACTCTCATAATGTCCCCAGCAGCGAACGCATTTTTCATGGCTTGCTTTCTCTGTCTTAACAAATGAAACTCCGCCCTCTATAAATGTATCGTCCTTGCTGTCTGAAATTGTTACTTTACTTACAATGAATACTTCGTTTAAATATTTTTGGTATTTTGTAAGCAAGTCTTTTGATGATGATTCTTTAGGGCATATTGTTATATAAGCCTCTAAAGATTTACCTATAGTGTTGTTGTCTCTGGCTCTTTCAAGAGATAATAATACATCATCGCGTACTTTAAGAAGCGAAGCCCATTCTTGCTCCAACTCTAAATCAATCAAACTATCATCAGCTTTAGGATATAATTCCAAATGTACAGAAGAAGCATTTTCTCCTTTGTAGTATCCCCAAACCTCATCAGTTGTGAAAGGAAGTACGGGAGCTATAAGTTTTACTAATACATCTAATATTTCAACAAGTACAGTCTGAGCACTTCTTCTTGAGAGAGAATCTTTTCTGTCGCAGTATAATCTGTCTTTTATAATGTCAAAGTAAGTAGCAGAAAGCTCAACTACACAGTAATTTATAAGTCTTTGATAGAATAAATGAAACTCATAACCCTCGCAGGCTTTATCAGCAACTTTTATAAAACTATGAAGTCTTGATAATGCATATCTGTCTACAGGAAGTAAATCTTTAACTTCGATCTTTTCTTTGCTGTAATCAAAATCAGAAATATTTCCAAGCAAATATCTGAAAGTGTTTCTTATTTTCCTGTAATTGTCAGCAATAGCTTTCATCATGTTATCACCAACGCGTGCATTGTGAGTAAAGTCTTCACTTATACACCAAAGTCTTAATATATCAGCACCGTATTTGTCAATAACTTCTAAAGGTGAAACAACATTACCAGCACTTTTATGCATAGCTCTGCCCTGCTCGTCCAAAGTCCAGCCATGAGTAACAAGTTCTTTATATGGAGGAATTCCTCTTATAGCCATAGAAGGCCAAATTGCAGCTTGGAACCAGCCTCTGTATTGATCGCCTCCCTCCAAATATATATCAACAGGGAAAACTCCGTCCAAATCTTTATTAGTTTTCTGTGCAGCAAATGATGATACGCCAGAATCAAACCAAACGTCCAAAATATCCTCTTCTTTACCAAAATCAGAAGAACCGCATTCGCATTTAGTACCTTCAGGAAGTAAATCTTTAGGCTCTAATTCAAACCATACGTCCATTCCTTTAGTTTTTACTATTTCAGCAAAATGCTTAGTAGACTCTGCAGTAAGTAAAGTTTTACCGCAGTTTTTACAATAGAATGCAGGTATAGGAACACCCCAAGAACGCTGCCTTGATAAACACCAGTCTGGACGATTCTCAAGCATCTTTCTCATTCTGTCATGTCCCCAAGTAGGATACCATTTAATATTATCTAAAGATTTAACAGTTCTTTCGTCTATATTGTCATGCTTCATATCCATAAACCACTGAGAAGTAGCTCTGAATATCAAAGGATTTTTACATCTCCAGCAAATAGGATAACTATGCGTAACTTTCTCTTTATAGAATAATGAACCGTTATTTTCAAGTATTTCAATTACTTTAGGGTTAGCGTCTCTTACTTTCATGCCCTGCATTTCTGGAAACTCGCTAGTATATCTTCCAGCTTTATCTACAGGACAATATATATCAAGTCCGTAATTAACACCTGTCTGATAGTCTTCCATACCATGACCTGGGGCTGTATGAACAACACCAGTACCAGCAGTAGCCTCAACATAATCAGCAAATACAACAGCAGATTTTCTGTCTTTGATAAATGGGTGAGCTATTTCAAGTTTTTCAATCTCTTCTATAGATACTGGAATCATATCTCTGCCTTCTGCTTTCATGTCTTTTTTACCAAGAACAGTATCAACTAGACTTTTAGTCATTATTGCATATCTTCCGTCTATTTCAACAGCCACATAATCCAAATCTCTATTGAAAGCACAAGCCATATTTGAAGGAAGTGTCCAAGGAGTAGTAGTCCATATCATAACATCAACATTGCCGTTTAGTTTATCACTGATTTTATTTAATACTGGAAATCTCACATAAACACTTGTAGAAGTATGATTATCGTCATATTCTATTTCAGCAGCAGCCAATGCTGTTTCACAGTCCATACACCAGTGAATAGTTCTTAATCCTTTATATATATATCCTTTCTCTACAAGTTTAGCAAACACTTCAACTATTTCAGATTCATATTCAGGCGACATAGTAAGGTAAGGATTTTCCCAATCGCCCATAACACCAAGTCTTTTAAACTCTTTTCTTTGAATATCAATATATTTCTGAGCATAAGCACGGCATTTTTTTCTCATTATAAATTTAGAAGTTTCTTTATATTTATCTCCCAAACTTTCTTGCACCTTTAATTCTATAGGCATACCATGACAGTCCCAGCCCGGAACATAAGGTGAATCAAACCCTTTAGCAGATTTATACCTTACAATAATATCTTTAATAATTTTATTCAATGATGTTCCAATATGAATGTCTCCATTCGCATAAGGCGGTCCATCATGTAAAATACATTTAGGAGCACCTTTTCTTAATTCTCTAAGCTGTTGGTAAAGTTTTTCTTCGTCCCATTTTTTTATTATTTTGGGCTCTTTTTCCTTCAAACCTGCTTTCATAGGAAAAGCGGTTTTAGGCAGATTGATAGTAGAACTATAGTCCATCTTAATTTTTGCTCCATTAATTAGATTTTCTTAAATAAAATTTTTATTATTTTATAAAGATATATAATTTTATACTATAAGAGAGAATTTTACAAGTTTTATTTTATTGAATGCTTATAATAATTGATTATTACAGATTTCTTCTGTTATGTATATTGAAAACTCAAAACGCTTCAATTCCTTGTTTTTGATAGGGAAAATATTAATAAAATGAGTATATAAATGTTTGACAAAGTTTTTATTTAATGAATATTTTATCAACTTTTTTTTCGTCGTACCCCAAAGGGGGACTTCGTCAAAGTTGCCAAAAAAGACTTGGGGCTTGAAGGTTTAGAATTAATAAAATTTTAGCAGCTTATTCTTACTTCATGCAATTTAATTTATTAGTAACTAAACTCTCTAACTACAAAATATAAAACTTGTAGAAATATTTATGATACGTAGAATTTTATTTATATATTTTCAAACGCTTCAAAGCCTTGTTATTGGAGGGAGATATTCTTCCTAAAATAGTATGAAACAATACTAATATCAAAACGCTTCAATTCCTTGTATTTGAGGGTAAAGTATTTATATAAATTAGTATAAAACAGTATTAAATCTTCTATACTTGATAAACTTTTATACGCGAGAATATAGCATAAAATTGTAAAAAAAAATCAATATTATAGTTGCTATTTGTTTAAAATAATGTATAGTGTAATAAATTTATATTTAAATTTAAATTCGTATTTAAATTTAATAATACATTTAAAAATATTTAAATTAAAATATAAATAAATGTCTTTAATAATATTTATATATAAAAAATTAATTAAAAGGAGTTTTATATGAGTAAAAAAATTTTAACAATCTTTCTAACCCTATTTGTAGTAGGAGTATTATCAGTAAGCTGTTCTAATAAGGACACAACAGGAGTTGGTAATGGTAATTCAACAGAAGACAGTTCAAATGGTAATGGTAATTCAGCAGTGGACAGTTCAAAAGGTATAGAGCAATTCAATGGTAATAGTTATGTGTCAGCTCAAAGTTATACTGTTGAGCAATTAGGAGGTACAGGATATCTATGGATATCTGTAAAAGACGGTCAACTTGGTATTTCGGCTAGTAGAGACAATGCTAATGAGCCTACATATGAAGGATATTTTCCTGTAACAGGTTCTGGTACTGATTATAGTTTTTCTAATCCTGATTTTAACGAAACACCAGATGCTATTGTTGGTACTTTAAAATTTTCTGATACTTCTGTAACAATTAGATATACAAAAAATACAGTAATGCCTAGTATTGAAAATACAGATATAGTTTGCAATAAAAAATAATAATCAATCATATTTTTAGCTAAAGGCTTTGCCTGTATTTTCAGGTGAAGCCTTTTATTTTTGCATGGCTTTTTATATTTATACAAAAAATAAAATTCTTAAAAATTATGACAGTTTTTGTCGCAAACATATTATATAATTAATACATAACAAAAAATAAAGGAGGCTTTTTATGGCTCAAAACTTTTACTGCGAATACTGATAAATACTCATCTATAGCTTCACTTACTAGCGGTTATTGTCTCAAACACCCTAATGGTCCTAACAAGGGTAAGCATAAACTTTATGAAGGCGGTGAAAAGTCTGAATATTTTTGCAAGTACTGCGGAGCTAAAAACAAATCTTTACAGTCATTAGTAAATGGTTATTGTCTCAAACATCCTAATGGCCCTAACAAAGGAAAGCATGCACCTGCTTTATAATAAACGCACGGTAAACAGAAATTTAAAATATAATAAAATAGTTTTTTATAATTTTACTAAAATAATTATACAAAATTAATCGTGCGTTAAATAATATCTTAAAAATAATAAAAGCTTGGGCGGGTGTGATTTTACAGTGAGCATATTATAAAAAATTGGAATTAATAAATTATAGTAAAGCAATAAAATTTTAGAGGGCGGGGAGTATAAATAATTTTTTTGAATTTTATTTTCACTGCCCACCCTTTAGATTTTGTGATTAAATATAAATTCTTTAATCTATACTTCTATTATTTTATATCTACATCAAAAAGCATGCCCACCCTAGCGTTTTTTTAATTTGATGTTTTATATACACACAACTTAATAACATTAATAACATTTTTTAATTTGTAATATTAGCATTTTTCTGCCATTTATTAGATTTCAAATAATAAAGACTAAATAAAGTATTTATTATATAGCATATACCCATAGAAGCCCAAATACCTACAAGTTCAAAATGCGGTGATAAAGCATAAGCTAAAATAGTTCTTAATATAAGCGTTGTTGATGTGGTGAAAGCCATTATTACAATAGTTTTTCCAGCTCCGTTTATAATACCATTACATACAAACATCACAGAATAAAAAATAAATATAGGCATGATAGTATAAATATAGCTTTTAGCATATTCAAATACTGAAACATCTTTTGTAAACATTCTTATAAGAAGGTAAGGATTAGTTATAGAAAAAATACTCATAACAGAAGAGATTATAAGCCCTATTATAATGCCGCTTTTAAAAATCTCTTTTACTCTGTCTAATTTTTTAGCCCCTATATTTTGTGCAGACATTGTCATAACAGCATTACCTAAAGCACCTACAGGCATAATAAATAACGATTCCACCCTATTAACAATAGCCACAGTTGCACTTGCAGCCTCTCCAAAACTGCTTATAAGCCTAGTTATTACAAGCCAGCCGAAAGCCACTATAAATTGATTAAATGAAATAGGTATTCCTAACTTCATTATTTTTTTTGTCATTTTCAAATCAAATGTAAGTATAAAAGGATTAATTTTTATAAAGCTGTTTTTTACTCTCAAGTATGTTATACTTATTAGTACAGAAGTAAACTGGGATATAACAGTAGCAATAGCAGCACCTTTAAGTCCCATTGCAGGTATTATCCAAAAGCCTTTTATAAGTATCGGGTCTAATATTATATTGAGCATAGATGATATGATTAAAAATATTAGAGGTCTTACAGTATC
Organism: Brachyspira sp. G79; assembly: GCF_002379365.1. Classification (GTDB taxonomy): domain Bacteria; phylum Spirochaetota; class Brachyspiria; order Brachyspirales; family Brachyspiraceae; genus Brachyspira. The sequence goes on from NZ_JQIU01000008.1 coordinate 1,832,500, forward strand.
TCCAACAGCCCTAAGTATAGAAGATATAAAAAAATAAGCATATGCAAATGGAAGACCTATTATAGATATTCTCAAATAAATAAGTGCCATGTCCATAGCATTTTCTGGAGTATTCATAATTTTCAATATAGTTCTTGAAAATATAAGCATAAGAGATCCTACAGTAAAAAGTATTATAACTCCCAATGTGGTAGATACTTTTATAACATGGCTTACAGTATTATAATCTTTAGCCCCATAATACTGTGATACTATAACCCCGTTAGCCATATTTACTCCGAATGCAAAAGAGCCTATTAAAAGCATTATTGGAAAACTCACAGCAACTGCAGAAAGCCCAAGAGGACCTATAATATTTCCTATCCAAACGCTGTCAGCTATATTGTATACTACATTTAGTATATTAGATAATAATATTGGTATAAGAAGTTTTATTAATGTTGGAACAACTTTTGATTCTGTGAGGTCCGTCCCTATATGATTGTCCATTTTTTATTATACCTTCAAATTAAATTGTAATTAGTATTATAAACTAAATAATAATTAATTAAATAGTAAAAATATTATTTTTATAGCAATGAATTGTAATCTACAATTGGTATTTTATTATAATGGGCTTTATATAAAATAATAAATGAAAAATGATAGTGTAGTAATGCCTTTTTTGTATATGTGTAAAATATAGATTAAAGAATTTATATTTAATTATAAAATCTAAATGGTGTGATCGAAAGTAAGATTTAAAAGATTATTTACACTCCCCACCCTCTAAAATTTTATTGCGTTAATATAAGTTATTAATGCTTATTTTTTATAATATGCTTACTGTAAAAGCACACCCGCCCAAGTTTTTATTATTTTTAAGAACGTTGTTTAACGCACGATTAATATTTAATAATTATTAAAGCTTAAAAATAAAAAAGAATATAATTTTATTTTTAAATCTATTTAGCGTGCGTATTAATCAATAAAAAAGCATGCATATTATTAATTTATGCATGCTATTAAATTCAAATTACATAATCTTTAATCTCTGCTTCTAGTTTTAGCTAAAAGTTTTAATATCTCCAAATAAAGCCATACTAAAGTAACAAGAAGTCCGAAAGCAGCATACCATTCAAAATATTTAGGCATATGATATTCTTCACCTTTCTCCATAAAATCAAAATCCAAAAGAAGATTGAAAGAAGCAATAAGAACTACTACAATACTTATTCCAATGCTTAAAGGACTTGAACCATACAAAAAAGGTATTCTAGTACCAAAGAATGACATTATAAAATTAACTAAATATACAATACCTATACACAAAGTAGATACCATAATTACACTTCTCAATTTTTCTGTTACTCTTATTATTCTAAATCTGTATAAAACTAACATTATAAATAAATCTAAGAATGTAAGAAACACAGCCTGAACAACTATACCATCATAAGCAGCATTAAATACATAAGAAACTGCCCCTATAGCAACACCTTCAAGTATAGCATAAAGTATAGAAAACACTTTAGACAATTCTTTTTTGAAAGTCATTATCAAAGCTAAAACAAAAGCAGCTATAGACGAACCAAAAGCAGCAGGATAAATCATATCAGGATTCTTTGCCAAAACAAAAAATACACTTACCATAGCTGAAAGCATTAATACTAATGTAAGTATTATTGACTTGTTTATTGCCCCATTAAGAGTCATTGTATTTTCATTTTCATAACTTGATGCATAATTAAATGCCTTATCTGATAATACTGGATTTGCCATTATTTTTAAACCTCCAAAATTATTTTTATTTAAGTTACTATTATATAATAAGTTTAATAAAATACTAGTATAAAGTATAACTTATTATTTTAAATAAAGTAATATTTTTTATATTTTTATGATAAAAGTATAATTCTTATAAGAAAAATTAAAGTTATTCATCTTCCTCATATTTTACTATTTTCTTTATAAGAATTGCAGCAATTAAAGTAAAAACAAGTAATATAAGTTTATTAAAAATTACTGATATTAGATGAATGATTATAAATGCTATTAAAAAAGATACAGCATATTTTGAAAAAGTATTTGGAAGATAAGAAGCATTTTCTAATTTAAGATTATAAATAACTAAAGTAAGCGGTATAACAATTATAATACTAAATATAGAACCAGAAATAACCATAATCTTTTTCTTTTCTTTTTCCATTATTAACAAACCTCCAAAATGATTTTTATTATATAATAAATAAAAATAGCTATATAATGTATATATAACTGATTATTTTGAATAAAGTAATATTTTCAATATATCATAAATATAATCTGTATAAATTAGTATGCATTTATAATAAAATAGTTTTATACTAATCTTTCATTCTTCTCTTAATTATCTTAATTATAATAACACATACAAATATAGCAGCAATAAAAGGAATAGCAAAAATAAAAGAAACACTAGGAGGAGCAGAAGCCCCATTAAATTTAACAGCATAGAACATATAACCGTAATTAAAAGCAACCACAGTAACCATCATATAAGAAAATAAGTATGCTATAATTTTAATAGTTTTTATAATTCTTTCTTTATTACTCATAATAAACTCATACAATGAATAAAATAAAAAAATCCCAACAGAAAAAATCTATTGGGATAAATATATAATATATACCCGGCAACGTTCTACTCTCCCGTAAAGCTACCCTTACAGTACCATCGACGATGAAAGGCTTAACTGCCGTGTTCGGAATGGGAACGGGTGTATCACTTTCTCTATGGTCACCGAAATAACATTAACAAATTAAAAGAACAAAGTTTTAAGTATCTTTGTCAGATATATAAGAGCGTAGATTGTCTCATTCTACTCTTTTATTATGATTTCTATTATTTAAGAAGAAAACGATAATATGGTCAAGTCATTGGTCTGATTAGTGCTGCTCAGCTGAACAGGTATTTCTTCCCTGCTTACACTTGCAGTCTATCAACGTCGTAGTCTCCAACGAAACTCATAGGGAAAGTTAATCTTGAAGGAGGCTTCCCACTTAGATGCTTTCAGCGGTTATCCCGTCCGCACATAGCTACTCTGCGATGCTCTTGGCAGAACAACAGATACACCAGCGGTGCGTTCATTCCGGTCCTCTCGTACTAAGAATGACTCTTCTCAACTTTCCAACGCCCACAACGGATAGGGACCAAACTGTCTCACGACGTTCTGAACCCAGCTCGCGTACCGCTTTAATTGGCGAACAGCCAAACCCTTGGGACCTGCTCCAGCCCCAGGATGCGATGAGCCGACATCGAGGTGCCAAACCTCCCCGTCGATATGAACTCTTGGGGGAGATAAGCCTGTTATCCCCGGAGTACCTTTTGTCCGTTTAGCGATGGCCCTTCCACTCGGGACCACCGGATCACTAAGACCTACTTTCGTACCTGCTCAAGATGTCTCTCTCGCAGTCAAGCCACCTTATGCCTTTATACTCTACTACCGATTTCTATTCGGTTTGAGGTGACCTTTGCACGCCTCCGTTACTCTTTAGGAGGCGACCGCCCCAGTCAAACTACCCGCCTGACAATGTCCGACTGCCGGATAACGGCTAATCGTTAGAATCCCATTTTGCGAAGGATGGTATTTCAAAGATGGCTCCATGAAAGCTGGCGCTCCCACTTCAAAGCCTCCCATCTATTCTACACATCACAAAACAAAACTCAATGTCAAGTTATAGTAAAGGTTCACGGGGTCTCTCCGTCCTGTTGCGGGTAATCAGCATCTTCACTGATAATTCAATTTCACCGAGTTCTTCCCCGAGACAGTGCCCGGATCGTTACACCATTCGTGCAGGTCGGAACTTACCCGACAAGGAATTTCGCTACCTTAGGACCGTCATAGTTACGGCCGCCGTTTACTGGGGCTTCAATTCGAAGCTTCGCTTACGCTAACCTCTCCTTTTAACCTTCCAGCACTGGGCAGGTGTCAATCCCTATACATCCATTTACATGTTTGCAGAGATCTGTGTTTTTGTTAAACAGTCGGCCAGGCCTTTTCACTGCGACTCTCCTCTCAATATTGCTACCAAGATTCAAGCGTCTCTTTTTCCGAAGTTACAAGACTAATTTGCAGAGTTCCTTAGGGAAGATTATCTCGAGCGCCTTAGAATACTCATCTCACCCACCTGTGTCGGTTTGCGGTACGATTATGACATGCCTAACCTTAGAAATTATTTCTCGACAGCCTAGCTCACGCAACTTCCTGAACCCGAAAGCCCAGTCACTATCCAGCCTCAACCTTAAAGCAACAAGCATTTTACTCATCACAAGTCTAAACTGTTTGACGTTATCTACCAATCTAACGCGTACGTAAACAATCTGTGTCATTCCATCGAAACATATCATAGTACAGGAATATTTACCTGTTTCCCATCGACTACGCTTTTCAGCCTCATCTTAGGGGTCGACTAACCCTAGGCAGATTAGCTTTACCTAGGAAACCTTGGGTTTGCGGCGAACGGGTTTCTCACCCGTTTTCTCGTTACTCATGCCTGCATCCTCACTTCTTATACCTCCAGCCCACCTTACGGTAAACCTTCAACGGCTTAAAGAACGCTCTCCTACCAATTATAGATTAACTCTATAATTCCCTAGCTTCGGTACTATGTTTGAGCCCCGTTACATTTTCGGCGCAAGAACACTCGACCAGTGAGCTGTTACGCACTCTTTAAAGGAATGGCTGCTTCTAAGCCAACCTCCTGGCTGTTTAAGTATTCTCACATCCTTTCCCACTTAACATAGATTTTGGGACCTTAGCTGAGGATCTGGGCTGTTTCCCTTTTGACAATGACGCTTATCCGCCGCTGTCTAACTGCCATGCTCTTAACTTACGGTATTCGGAGTTTAGTTGGGTTTGGTACTCGGTTAGGAGCCCTAGTCCATTTAGTGCTCTACCCCCGCAAGTAAACACATAACGCTGCCCCTAAAGACATTTCGGAGAGAACCAGCTATCTCCAAGTTTGATTAGCCTTTCACTCCTACCCACAAGTCATCCAAAGCCTTTTCACGGCCACTGGTTCGCACCTCCATTCGATGTTACTCGAGTTTCGCACTGCTCATAGGTAGATCACTTGGCTTCGGGTCGTATAGCACGCAACTAATATCGCCCTATTAAGGCTCGCTTTCACTACGACTACAAGGCTATTACCTCTTAATCTTGCTACGTACTATAAGTCGCAGGCTCATTCTACAAAAGGCACGCCATCAGGCCTTCTACTATTGCTAGCAGGGTCCCCTCTGACTACTTGTAAGCTTAAGGTTTCAGGTTCTATTTAATAACCCTCAACGGGAGACTTTTCACCTTTCCCTCACGGTACTCTACACTATTGGTCACTGGTTAGTATTTTGCCTTGGATAGTGGTCTACCCAGATTCAAACAGGGTTTCACGTGCCCCGCCCTACTCAGGAACGGTAAAACCTTGTCTATATGATTTCGTGTACGAGACTATCACTCACTATGGTCTGCTTTTCCAAAACAGTTCCACTATCATATAAAGCAAAGTCAATGCATGTAAGTACATTACTCACCGCCCTACAACACCATAACAACAACGCCTTACAACTTGACATTATTATGGTTTAGGCTCTTCCCCTTTCGCTCGCCACTACTTAGGGAATCTCAATTTTGATTACTTTTCCTCCAGGTACTTAGATGTTTCAGTTCCCTGGGTGTCGCCTCATAAACCTATGGATTCAGTTTATGATATAGAAGGTTTACTTCTATGGGTTTTCCCATTCGGTGATCTGCGGATCATAGAATATTTGCTTCTCCCCGCAGCTTATCGCAGCTTGTCACGACCTTCATCGCCTTCCAGTGCCTAGGCATCCACCTTAAGCCCTTACTTACTTGACCATATTACCCTTTTCTTCTTTATTGCTAATAACATAGAAGCTAAGTTTAATACATCAAATTGAATGAGACTTTTTAGCTAATTAAAGCTGTTTCTTATCTAATTCTTTAGTAACGCTCCGCTTAATTGTTTCTACTCTAAGACACACAATCTAATTGTGTTTTCTTTATCTAGTGAAGATTTTTATAATCGCTGATTTCCGTATTTATGTTGGAAATTACTTTCTAAAAATCTACGCTCTCATATATCTGTCAAAGAACTTTAAGTTTTTCGTTTTTCAGTTGGTGTTTCGTTTCTTTCGTTTTGTTTTTTGTTTCTCATCAACTGTTTTATTATTATAGCATACAGCTCTAAAAACGCAATAGCTTTTAGAGGCAGTTTTTAAAAAAAAATAGCTGTATTTTTAAGATTTATGGATTTTATACTACATTTAATACAAATTTTACTACCATCAAAATCCTTAAAGCTAAAAATCCTATTTTTGAACCCCAATTTTTTATAAAAAAATACAAATTTGGGCAAATTTTTGGTATTAAAAGGGAAATTTCTAAGCAAAAATTCCAAAAATATACAAAAAACTAGCATATTTTAAAAAAATAATATATAATTTTATAATATATAAATATAAAAATTAGAGAGAGTTGAAAATTATGAGTGTAAGTATTGAAGAAAACGGAAATATAAAATTAAAACCAAATTCTATTATTTTTTATGAAGGAGAAAAAGTACAAAATATATCTATAATTACTAATGGCGAAATAGATGTTTATATATCTTCTAAAGATATATTAGGAATTGAAGATGAAAATGAAATTATGCGTTACAGCTGCCGACTATTTTCAATACCTAGAAATATTATGATTGGAATTGGAAGCTATAAAACCAATTCTAAATACATGTTTTCTTTCAAGTCAAAAGATGATACTGAAATATATGCTGTCAAAACTCCAAATCAGGAATATGTTAAAACATTTTTCAAAGTTAATAAAGCATATCTTACTAATATGTATCATTCTATAGCATATGTTATTTTAAAATCGTATGAAGAATATATTAAAATAAAAAGAATTAATGATGATGTGAAAATAATATCTTCAAATCTTGCTGTTATATATTTTAATTTGCAGCAGACTAAATCAAAAAATATAAAGTCTGAAATGTTAAAAAAATATAAAGAAACTTATGAAGATTCCATAAACTCAGGTTTTAATTTCCCTACTTCATTTGATGTAGATTTTATAAGGGCTGATCACTCTGAAATATATATGCATAACAAAAATCAGTTTGATGAAGAAGAAAATATTGAAAAATTAGAATTTGAAATTGATTATGTGAGAAGATTTTTAACTATGCCTAAAAATATTAAGACTCAATTCTTCTCCTATGATACAAATATGAGTTTAGATGCCTCACACATGCTTTATGAAACCCTAAAAAAAATATCATCTTTGTTAAAGACAGAAATAGTTGAAGCTATAGAAAATATTTTATTTTTATCATCAAATGAAAATGAATCATTATTCGGCGAATATGTAAAAACAGCTGCTGAACTAGACAAACAAGGAAAAGATAATGATGTATGGGTTAGATATATAAAATTTATGTCAAGCATCATAAAAGATATCTATAATAAAATTAAAACTCAATATGATTATGATCTTAATATAGATACTGAAGAGATGGATTCTATATTAAAAAGAATATCTAAAAATAATATCGCTTCATCTGATGAAATTAGTACAGATACAGACGGTATCGATAATATAAAAGTTACTATAGGTTTTGAAGAGCTGCCTAGCGAAGTAAAAGACCCTACTAAAAAGTTAATAGAAATGTCTGGAATTGATGAAAACAAAGCTAAAAGTTTTATGAAATCGTTACAGGCATATAGAAAATTAAGAGATAAATTCAGCACTGAAGATGATGTTAGAAAAATAAGAAGAGGTGTTACAACTGTATTCTTTGAAATATATAAAGAAATTGCTAAAAGAGCTATAATAAACGGTGAAAACAGCAAACTTGTAAAAATGTTCCTAAACTTTGGATATATGGACGATCAACTGCTTACCCCAAATCAAATAATGGATTTATATGAAATTAAAGACAAAAGTAAAACAAAAAAAATAAATGTTTTCTATATAGACGAATGGCTTCAGAAAATATACGATAAAGATGAACCTCCTTCTGTAAATGGTTTTGGTCAGGATTATAGAGAGGCACTAAGAGAATTAAAAAAAAGAGGCAGTATAAGCGATAAAGAACTTGAAGAGCATTGGGAAAGTTCTTCTAAAAGACTTGAGTATGAAGTTGAAAATATGATTGAAACTACTCACAGACTATGCTATGGTCAGGTTAGCGTATATTTCCCTATTCTTCACAAAGATATGATTACAAAAGATTTTGAAAGAGCATTAATACGAAGAGATATAATGGAAAAATCTATAAAAGATATAACAGATATAGATTTCTCAGCATTTTATAGAGAAGTATTATACAAAAATAAAGAATTGAATATAGAAAAAGAACTTGTCATGCAGGAAGTGCTTCCTAACATAATACTTATGCCTACATTTGGTTCAAGAGCTATAATGTGGGAAGAGCTTTCAAGCAGACAAAAAAACAGCACAGGAAGATTCTTATTCCCTATATTTACTTCAGAAGACTTAGAGGCTCTTCTTATACCTACAATCGGTGCATTTAGATGGGAACTATGCAAAACTATGCTAGGACCTGCTTGGAATGATATTACTCAAATGTCTATTACCTCTGAATACAGCGATTATGTTCAATTCTATAAGAAAAACAGAAACTTGTCAGATGAAGCTAAAGAAAAATTAAAAATACAAATTAAGAAATGCAGAAATAATCTTAGAGAAGTATTTGTTTCAGACTACAATCTATGGATAAAATATGAAAGCAAAGGTATTATGCGTCTTAACAGAGTGGCAAGAGGAATATTATACAGACAAGTTCCTTTTGCTAAAAATATAAGAGATGAACTAGCTAAACAGCCTATGTTCTCAGAAATAGCAAACAGATTTAAAAATATCAGAAGCAAAAAAGCTACAGAGCTTGAAAACAGATATTTCAAATTTACTAAAACAGGAAATCCTTTGCCTTATGAATTACAGCATCATATAGAGTTCTATAAAGATATGTAATAGGACAGTAAAAAATCGTACTAAATAAAAGGGCTTGAATTAATTTTCAAAGCCCTTTTTATAAAATTATAATATATAAAAACTTATATTAATTCTAATAAAAACAAAATATATTTGTTTAGGTATAATAATAAAAATTAGGAAAATTAATTATGAATTATTAAAAAAAGAATGAAATATATTTTTTATACCATTATTTTACCAAATGATATTAAAATTTATTCAAAAACAAATTTTAATAATACACAAAATTACGGATTTTGACTTATTGATTGAAATTAATAAATCTGCAGGAGATTTAATAGAAATATTTAATTATACTGAAAATTTTTAAGTTTATAAATAGCGAGCCACACATCACTGTTTATTCTTATCAAATGTCAACACGACCGAACGAAGCGAGTAAGTGTATCCGAAGCAGCAAAGGCTGATTAGCTATTATTATAAAAAATAAATTATTTATTTTACATTTAAACTTATAAAACTTATTTTATTAATGACTAATAATACTTTATACTATTTATAATTTATAATTACATTTATCAAATAACTCAAAATTGATAAATCATATTTGCTTAGGTATATACTGGAAATATTCCTGATAATAAAAATGATATAATTAATTCTGGAATTATGTTTGCCGCAATGGGTTTAGTAAGAAAAGATGGAGATTTATTTTTGAAAGATTAAATTATGATAAAGAAAAAAATTATAATTATTCTTCAATATACTTTTAATTTGGATGAAAATGATCCAAAATTATGTATAGGCTGAAAAATAAAAAGAGTAGATAATTATGATACAAATAAATAATATGGAGAATGGAATATTCATACTCCTTCTGAAATGAAAAAATGATAATAAATAAAATAAAAAAAGATTTTTTATTAAAAAATATATAAA
>NZ_JQIU01000008.1:1842876-1850786 GCF_002379365.1 Brachyspira sp. G79
ATCATATACTATAATTATATATCTTAACATATAATATTAAATATTTTGCAATAATAAAAATATTGTTTTCAAGAAAATTATTTTTTTTTCGATACTTAACGCAAGAATTATTTTAATACTATATTTATAACTATTACTTGCAAAAAAAGTCATAAATTGTTAAAATATATACAAGTAATTATAGTTTAAAAAAAGAGTATTAAAAAATGAGACTTGACTATATCAGACCATTTACAGATGCTTCTAATGAAATACTTCAGAATTATCTGAAAAATGGTATAAAAATTAGCGATATAACCTTAAAAGGAGATTTTGTTAATGCTTCAGGCATTATAGCAATAGTAGCATTATCAGAAGATATAGTAGGTCATTTTATAATAGATATGGAAATAGAAACAGCCAAAAAAATAGTTTCTATAATGAATGACAGCGAAGTAAAAGATATTGATGAATTATCATTATCCACAGTACAGGAGCTTGTTAATTTAATAGCAGGACTTGCTGTAACAAAATTAGAAAAAGACGGGTATAATGTTGATATATCGCCGCCTGTTATAATGAAAAGCAAGAATTTAGAAGTTTCGATAAGCGAATCGGAATTTCTTCATATAAAATTAGATACCTCTATTGGCGATTTTAATATATTAGTTGCCGTAGAATCAGAAAAGGAGTAAATAAATATGTCTGACATTAATACAAAAGAAGCTGATGGTATAAATGAATTTGGAAAGCCATTCAAAGTTCTAATCGTAGATGACTCTGCATTCGTTGTTAAACAGCTGCAGCAAATTTTTGTATCTGAGCAGTACAATGTAGTTGGTACAGCAGAAAACGGAGAGGAAGGCGTACTTATGTATAAAGAATACAAGCCAGACTTAGTAACTATGGATATTACAATGCCAAAAATGGATGGTATTACAGCTTTAACAAAAATAATTGAATATGATAAAAATGCAAAAGTAGTTATGGTTAGTGCTTTAGGTAAAGAAGATATGGTTAAAAAGGCCCTTCTAGCAGGTGCTAAAAACTATATTACAAAACCTTTAGATAGAAAAAAAGTTCTTGAACGTATTAAGATGGTTCTTGCCAAAAATAAACAATAGTTTTTTATTTATTCTGGAATAATTGATTTTGAATGAACTGAAACTAACTGATAAACAATTCGATCTATTCAGGGATTTTGTATATAGAGAAAGCGGTATATGTTTTAATGTTATTAATAAGATTATTTTAGAGTCACGCATTGCATCTTCTATGAAAGAGAGAAATCTTGATAAAGTAGAAGATTATTATAAACTTGTATCTACTAACAAGGAAGAACTTAGAACTTTTTTAGATAACATTACTACAAACCTTACAAAGTTTTTTAGGAACGAACCTAACTTCAAATTGCTGAAAAATTATGTTCTGCCTAGAATATTAAAAACAAAAAAATTAGGTGAGCAAATAAGAATTTGGAGTGCAGGCTGTTCTACTGGGGAAGAGCCCTACTCTATAGCTATAACTTGTTTGGAAACGCCAGGAATTAGAGAACAGGATATTAAAATATTTGCAAGCGATCTTTCTCTCAATTCTTTGGTTGCTGCTAAAGAAGGAAGGTATGAAGCTCATAAAGTTGAGAATGTTCCAGAAGACTATTTAAAAAAATATTTTGATAGACTACCGTCTGGAGAATATGCCGTAAAAAGTAATATAAAAAAACTTATTACTTTTGATTATCATAATTTGAGGCATAGAGGCAGTCAGACAAATATGGACGTTATTTTTTGCAGGAATGTGCTTATCTACTTTGATAATGAATCTGTAAAACTTACTGTTAATAGATTTTATGATATATTAAATGAGCATGGATATTTATTTATAGGTCACAGCGAATCTTTATTTGGTCTTGATACCAAATTTAAATTTAACAATATAGATAATTCCATAGTATACACTAAAAATTAGGAGTTTTTTAATGTTTATGAAAAGAAATGAAACTACAGAGTCTAATTCTATTATAGGCGAAGGTTCATACTTCAAAGGAGAATTTACATTAAACGGTACTTTGAGAGTTGACGGATGTTATGAGGGTGAAAAATTAGAAGTTGATAATGTATTTGTAGGTCAAACTGGAAAAATAAAATCTAATATAAAAACTGTATCGGCTGTTATTGAAGGCATAATCATTGGAAATATAGAAGCTAAAAATAGAGTTATGCTTATGCCTACAAGCAGAGTGCTTGGGGAAATAAGAACCCCTGAACTTATTATACAAAATGGTGTTATACTTGAAGGATTATGTATAGTTGCTCCAGACCCTCTTACTAATCCTAAAGAAACTATACTATCCCTATATAATAATGGATCAGAAAATAATAATAATTAACGGATTATATAAATATAATGCCTTATCTATATAATGTTGAAAAAAGAATTAGTATACATATTATCATCATAACTTTAATTGCTGTCCTAAGCATTATTGCCGCTGCTTATCTGTTTACATCTAACTATATAGAAAAAAAAAGATTAAAATCTATTTATGACTATATGGCATTAGAAGACTATAATAACGCATCTTTTTTGTTTAATGATCTTTATACTAAAAGACCATTAAATAAAAATATACTTATTACTGGGATAGACTTATATTATGATATACTAATAAGATCTGATAAAAATGATATTATTACAACTGCAAGCCAGAATATCATACGATATGCTAAGCAGCTTTTATTAACTTCTAAATTTATAAAAAATAAAAATATAATATATCAAAGATTAGGATACAGCTATCAAAGACTTGGTAAGGCTTATTATATTGATTCTTATAAATCATATATCAATGCAATAAACGATGGAGACAATAGAGTATCAACAACTATAGAATTATCAAAAATATGCTATGAAATAGGACTATATAAAGATGCTGTAAAATATTTGGAAGAGGCTATTGACAGAGAAATAAGCGAAAACAGCGAAAAATTTATCAATATGGAATTATATTACGAACTAGCTAATGCATATGAAGGCGATAAAGATTATACTAAGGCTATACAAATATTATCATCAATGGATGGTAAATTTAATAATAACGATATGCTTGAAGCGAGAACCTATTTCAAATTAGGTGAATTATACTACAGACAGGGACTATATAAAGAAAGCGAATTTTTTTACAAAAAGACTTTAGAGATAGATGACAAAAATCCAGATTTATATTATAGTATAGGAACATTATATTTAGAAACTAAAAGAAGAAATGAAGCTATAAAGATGTTTAGAGAAGCTATAAAAATAGATAATTCGTATAAGCCCGCTAGGGATATATTAAGGAGATTGTAATAAAAATGTTTAACTGGTTATATAATATGTTCTCAAGTGATATGGGAATTGATTTAGGTACAGCTAATACTTTAGTATATGTAAAAGGAGAAGGTATTGTTTTGGCTGAACCTTCTGTAGTGGCTATAGAAAAAAGTACTGGAAATGTTATTGCTGTAGGAAACGAAGCAAAAAGAATGTTAGGTAAAGTTCCAAACTCTATAGCAGCAATAAGACCTATGAGAGATGGCGTTATTGCCGACTTTGAAACTGTTGAAAAAATGATAAGATATTTTATAAATAAAGTGCATAATAAAAGAACTTTAGTAAAACCAAGAATAGCAATAGGTATTCCTACTGGAATTACTGAAGTTGAAAGACGTGCTGTTAGAGAAAGCTGCGAACAGGCTGGGGCAAGAACAATATTTTTAATAGAACAGGCAAGAGCTGCTGCAATTGGAGCAGACATGCCTATTAATGAGCCGCATGGTAATATGATTATAGAAATAGGAGGCGGTACTACTGAGGTTGCTGTGCTTTCACTTGGCAGTATGGTAAGAAGTGCTTCTATACGTGTTGGAGGCGATGAGCTTGATGATGCTATTATCAAATACATGCAAAGAACTCATAACCTCTATATAGGTGAAAAAACTGCTGAAGAGATAAAAATAAATATTGGTCATGCTTATAAAGGCGATATATCAAAAACTATGGACATAAGAGGACGTGATTCTGTATCAGGACTTCCTAAAACTCTTACAATCAACAGTGCTGAAATTAAAGATGCTATAGCTGATATATTAATAGAAATATTAGAAGCCGTAAAATCGGTACTTAATCAGACTCCTCCTGAAATTTCTGCTGATATTGTAGAAAGGGGTATTGTTATGAGCGGCGGTACTTCCCTACTACCAGGGTTTACTGACTTAATATCTATGGAAACAGGAGTTCCTGTAATTCTTGCTGAAAGCCCGCTTACTTGCGTTGCTATCGGATGTGGAAAGTTTATAGAAGAAACTAAAAACTTAAAAAATTACAGAAGGTACTCTTAAGGTAGGAAAAGTTATAAAACTTTGATTAATATATCCGATACTCATAGGCGTGAAACTTTTTTTAAAACATAAACTTCTTACTTTGTATATTCTGCTTAACCTTATAGCAGCTATGCTTATGGTCTTAAATAGGAGTAATTTCGTATTTAACTTACAGTCTATTTATGCACTTGGAGTATACCCTATTCAAAGTGCTACCAAAAGTGTTTCAAGAGCTTTTGTATACCTATATACAAGCATAACAGATATATTTACATTACAAAGTCAAGTTCAGGTATTAAAAGACAGAATAGCAGAATTAAGCGGGGCTGCTTTAGAGTATGAACAATTAAGTGCTGAGAATGACAGATTAAGAGCACTACTCAATGAGGCTCCTACCGATGAATATGCTTTGGAATATGCTGAAATAGTTTCTAAAGACCCTCAGAACTTCTACACTACCATTGTTATTAATAAAGGAAGTGCACATGGTATAGTGGTAGGAATGCCAGTAATATCATATCAAAACGGATATAAAGGCTTAGTGGGTAAAGTAGTTGAGGTAAGAAGATACAATAGCAGAATACTCTCATTAGTTGACCAAAGATCTCAAATATCTGTAATGCTTGAAAGCTCAAGAACTACTGGTATTATGGTTGGTCAAAGTCCAAAATCCACACAAACTCATCTGCAGTATATAGATTTGCAAATGGACGTTGAAGAAGGAGAGCGTGTAGTTACAAGCGGTATGGGAGGTGTTTTCCCGAAAGGTATATTAGTTGGTACTATATTCAAAGTAGAAAAGAAAAATTATGGGCTTTTCCACGACCTATATGTTGAGCCTACAGTTAATTTCTCTACCTTAGAAAACGTTTATGTTATTAAAAAAGTGCCAGACCAAGAAATTATTATGCTTGCAAATGAAGAAGATGAAAATAATGGAGAGACAAAATAATGAAAAGAGTTATAACCGTTATCATTACAACATTGATACTCCTTTTAATACAGTCATCTCCAGCTTATGATTTAATAAGAGTAGCACTTGGAGCTAAACCAGATTTACTTTTAATATTTTTAGTATTTATATCATTCAGATACGGTTCTTTTGACGGAATAATATATGGTTTTATTATAGGGCTTTTGCAGGATATTGTTTCAAGCGGAACATTCGGTTCTTATGCCATAATATTCTTAAATATAGGTTTTTTTGTAGGTTTCTTCAATACTAGAATATTCATAAAACAAATTGCCGCAGGAATATTTGTAACTTTAGTAGGTTATTTAATAAAAATTATAGCTTTATTTTTAGTAACTTCTATATACTCTGATCTTTCAAATGTTGCTGTATTAATAAGAGCTGAACTTTTAGTAGGACTTCCTCTTACTGTTATACTCTCCTCTCCTGCTTTCATACTATTTGAAAAGGTTGCTCCTATAATATATGATAAGCAAGGCATACATGTTGATGACAGCACAACAAAAGAATACAGCGAGTAATAATTATGCCTTCAAACTCTGAAATTGAAATAAAAGCGTATGTTAGAGACTTTGACTCTGTATTAAACTTTCTATACAAAAACGCCAGATTCAAAAAGAGATATTTTAAAAAAGATATTTACTATGCAAAAGAAAATGATATAAAAAATAAAAATATAAAAACTAGCGACTGCATAAGACTTAGAATAGAACATGGAGGACATACTTTTTGTGCTAAAGATAGAGTGCTAATTGATGGTGTGGAAGTTAATGAAGAGCGAGAATTAAAAGTAAGCAAAAAAAAAGCGAGATTCATTATTAACTTTTTGTTTAAAATCCAAAAATATAAAGAGTATGTCAGAAAAGAAAAAAAAGGCTATGCTTTCATATATAAAAATGCTTTAGTAGAAGTTTCAAAAATAAAAAATTTAGACAATTTTATAGAAATAGAATTTTTAAACTCTGATAATTCAGTAGAAGAACAAGTATCAAAATTAAAATCAATATTATATGAAATAGGCATAGATAAAAAAGACATAGAAACTGAAGCCTATATTAATTTACTTTCAAAATAAGTAAGAGTGTAATAATTTTTTAACGATATTTATAATTTAATAATGTTTAAAATAAAGTTTCTAATTTCATAGTTATTTTAATACAAAACTATCTATCATATTATAACGGATAAATATACATAAGAATAATGTGGATACAAGTTTAATTTTATAAAATACACATTATATTATGATAAAATATTATTGCTATATAATAAAAAATCTAATATAATCTTTAATTAAACAAATAAAACAAAAAAATTACAAAGATTAATATATGATAAAAACTATTTATACTTTTGTACTAATACTGCTATTAAATACTATTATATACTCCCAACAAAGTAATACTTTAAAAGATAAGATGGATAATTATACCCAAAAAATAAAAATGGAGTGGGAGTTTAACCCATTAAAAAATTATGAAA
The DNA here is from genome assembly GCF_002379365.1 of Brachyspira sp. G79. Lineage (GTDB taxonomy): Bacteria > Spirochaetota > Brachyspiria > Brachyspirales > Brachyspiraceae > Brachyspira. Next base: position 1,849,672 of record NZ_JQIU01000008.1, read on the forward strand.
CAGACAGATATTTTTCAGGCTGGCTTGATCCTGATGCCTACAACAGTAGTTTTTGGATTGGCGATGTTCTTAACATAGATAAAATGTACAATAATGATAATTTTAATTTCGATAAGATGGATTTTTATTATCAGCCTACACTTGCTACTGAAGTTACTCCTATAGCATTCAGATATAATGAGGTGCATAGATTTAAAATAGGTGTAGGATATTTAACACATTTCTTTTTATCAAAATATAAAAAAGGATATGATCAATATTACGGACAAAGTCTTATGTACGGCACTTATATGCAGGTAGAAGTTTTTTTTGATTATATATTTAATAATACTTTTAAATTAAGATTCAGTCCTTTAAGACATATATGTGCTCATATTAGCGGGGATATACTTGGAGATGAAAAATTATATGATAAAGAAAAAGAAGATTTTAAAGATTCAGGATTTGAACAAATGCATGTATCAGCATACTATAAATATGGCTGGTTTACATTTTACGGAGGAATGAATTTTGCAATAATAGGATTTGATAAATCAAACATCGTAAACTTATTCAGTGCATTTGCTGGAACTGATTTTAGAGTACCTATATGGGGAGAAATAAGTTTTATAGCAGGTGTTTATTTGGGATTAAATCATGATTTAATAAATAATGTTTCAAGATATACAAACGGACAGAGATATTATATAAATGATCAACATACGGAATGGATTCCAGAAATAAGTGTAGGAGTAGGGTTTGAAATTTATAGGGTTATCATAGGTCTAAAATATGATTATGGACGATCCAAACAACTATATTCCTATAAAACTATGGAAAGTAAAATCGGACTTGATATAAGCCTTTATCTATAATATATTTACTTTTAATAAAAAAAGTATAAAATAAAAAATATGAAGTGTGTACTAATATTATTTTTGACAATATCATCATGTTTATCACTACATGCTTATGAATTAAGACTTCATTTTTCAAGAGCTTATATCTATAATGATATACTTTATACCGATGTGAAGACTGCATATAATGATGAAGTTTATCAAAAATATAAAAAAGATATATAGATAATGGTATTATAGTATTTATAAATTTTAGAATAGATTTAGTTAATAAAA
>NZ_JQIU01000008.1:1851193-1860617 GCF_002379365.1 Brachyspira sp. G79
GGTTTATTGATAGTAATGTAAGAGAAATATATCTATACAGAAAAATATACTATGATTTTTTTCACGAGAGAGTATGTTGTATTAAACTCTGAAACTATGCGTGAAATAAGAAATACAAATCTTAGAGCTTTAATGAGAAATGTTACTTCAATTAATAGAATAGAAGTAATTAATATAAATAAATTAAATCAAAAAAATAATTTTTTACTTTAAAACAAGACTATCACTACAGTTTCAAAATGCTTATCCGTATTTATCTGTATTTTTTAATATTATAACTCCAATACAATATAGGATAAAATGGCTTAAATCAGAAGAATTTAATATAAAAGAATTATATTATAACAATATGTAGACTATTATTTATAATTAAAAATCCGATTTATAATAGAAAATTAATTTTTATATAGGAGGATTAATAATGCGTTTCAATATTACTGTTTTTATAGCTCTGATGTATTTCTTTACACAGGTATTATTTTCACAAAATAATGAAAGAGATGAAATAGTAAAATGGGCTAATTATTATATGAATAAGCATTATAAGTATAATCAAAGCGATACTATTACTAATCCTTTTACAAAAGAAAAGAAAAAAGTTAATTTTGATTGTTCTGGATTTGTAGCAGCGGTTTACTTTACAGCAATTGAAAAACCAAGTATAAAATTAAGCGGCTCTACTGCAAATATATTTTATCTATTATCAAAAGAAAATAAAACTTATAAAAATACTCTTCCAAATATAGGGGATATAATATTTTTTGACGGTACTACATCTCCAGACAAAAAACTTACTCATTCTGGTATAGTAATAAATGTTGATGAAGATGAAACTATTACATATATACATGCCTCAACGAGTAAAGGTCCTATTTTAGGATACATGAATTTAAAATATCCAGACTTAGCTAGAAAAGACGGTAAAGTTATTAATAGTTACATTAGAGGAGGAAAAGTACCTTATTCTTTAGCCTCTTACTGCTTTAATAGTTATGGCACTATTTTTGAAAAGCCAAATTAAAATTTAATAATAAATGATAAAATAAGAATATTGTAAATTGTATTGACTTTTTGCTGATATCTTATAAAATAATTTTCTATTATAAGAGTGTGTTTTATGCGTTTTTATATTGCTGTATTAATATTATTTATAACGTTATTATCTTCTATATCATTCGCTCAAACTTACGGCTATGATAAAGAGTATCAAAAGCAGCTTAAAGAAAGCGGTGTAGAGATAACGGATAAACAAAAAGCTCAGGTTAGAGAAGATATAAAAAAATGGGCTAACTTTTATCTGAATAAACATTATAAATATAATGAAAAAGCTCAATTAACTCACCCTAATTCAAAAGAGAAAAAAACTTTCAATTTTGATTGTTCAGGTTATGTAGCAGCAGTTTATTGGACTTCGAATATAGCAGTATTTGAAAAGCAGGCTATTTTGGATTCTGGAGGCGTAAAAACTATATATGCCACTTTATCAAAATACAAAAAGATATACAGCGGAGTACTGCCTAATGTAGGAGATATAATAATGTTTGATAGAACTACATCAGACACCAAAAAACTCACACATGCAGGTATAGTAATAGATATAGATGAAGATGATACTGTAACTTATATTCATGCCTCAACAAGTAAAGGTCTTGTTTTGGGATATATTAACCTAAAATATCCAGACCTTGCTAGAAAAGACGGAAAAATAATAAACAGTTATCTTAAAAGTGGAGGAGGTGCTAACGCTTTAGCTTCCCACTGTTTTAATAGTTATGGTACTATATTGGATATACCAGAAAAATAATTACTTTGTATATTTATAAATAAATACAAAAGATAAATTTGGAGAATACATGAACAATAACAGCAAAAAGAACAAAAACAATAGAAGACAATCTATACCGCAATCTGGCGGAGGCGGAAATCAAATAATCATTATACTACTTCTTACTATGGTTGTAGTAATGGCTATAATGTATTTCCAAAAATCACCCCAAGTTAAAGCTGAGGAATGGGATTATTCTACTGTAGTACAAAAAGTTAAAGAAGGGGTTGTCAAAGAAGTAACTATAGTAGATCAAAACATAAGAAACGGAAAAGCTATTGAAACTGTTAATGGTAAAATAACAGAGATAAACTTCTACTCATATATACCTTTTACAGCAAGCGGTTTTGTTAATCTGCTTATAGAAAATAATGTAAAGGTAAGAGGAGAAGCTGAAAAACCAAGTTATCTGAGTCTTATACTTGTAAACTTGCTTCCAATACTATTAATAGGATTTTTACTTTGGTTTTTTATGTTCAGACAGGTACAAGGCTCTAATAACAGAGCTATGAGCTTTGGTAAAAGCAGAGCAAGGCTTCTTACTAAAGAAGATGTAAAAGTAACTTTCAAAGATGTTGAAGGCTGTAAAGAGGCTAAAGAGGAATTACAGGAAGTTGTACAGTTCTTAAAAGATGCTAGTAAATTCACTAAACTAGGTGCTAAAATACCTAAAGGTGTATTATTAGTAGGTCCTCCTGGCACTGGTAAAACTTTACTTGCCAAAGCTGTTGCAGGTGAGGCTAATGTGCCATTCTTTAGTATGTCTGGTTCTGAGTTTGTTGAGATGTTTGTAGGAGTTGGTGCTTCAAGGGTAAGAGATTTATTCGAACAAGGAAAGAGATCTGCTCCTTGTATCATATTTATAGATGAGCTTGATGCTGTAGGAAGAACTAGAGGTGCAGGATACGGCGGCGGTCATGATGAAAGAGAACAGACATTAAACCAAATGCTTGTTGAAATGGACGGTTTTAATACTGATACTAGAATCATCATATTTGCTGCTACTAACAGACCTGATGTACTTGACCCTGCTTTGCTTCGTCCGGGAAGATTTGACAGACAAGTTGTTGTGGATTTGCCAGATGTTAAGGGAAGAGAAGGAATATTTAAAGTTCATATTTCAAAAATACAGCATGATCCTTCTATAGATTTGTATCATTTAGCTAGAGCTACTCCTGGTTTCTCTGGAGCTGATATTGCTAATATGGTTAATGAGGCTGCTTTAATTGCTGCTAGAAATGATAAACCAAGAGTAGAGCTTTCTGACTTTGAAGAGGCAAGAGATAAAGTTATGATGGGTCCTGAAAGAAGAAGTATTTTGATAAGCGAGAAAGAAAAATTAAATACAGCCTATCATGAAGCAGGTCACACTTTAATGGCAGTTCTTCTTCAAAATACTGATGCTTTGCATAAAGTTACTATAGTTCCTAGAGGAAGAAGTTTAGGTGCTACTTGGACATTGCCTTCTGACGGAAGATATACTCTTCAAAGAAAAAAGGCTGTTGATGAAATGTCTTTACTTCTTGGAGGACGTGTTGCTGAAGAGTTCAAATTTGGTGAAGATTCTGTTACTACTGGTGCTTCTAATGATATAGAAAGAGTTACAGAACTTGCAAGAAGAATGGTATGCGAATGGGGTATGAGTAAACTTGGTCCTATATCATTCGGACAAAAAGAACAGCCTATATTCTTGGGTAAAGAAATAGCAAGACATAAAGACTACAGCGAAGAGACTGCTCAGAAAATAGATGAAGAAGTTCATAAGTTTGTAATGAAAGCATACGAAAGAACTAAAAAATTAATAGCTGAAAATGCTGATAAGTTTGAGGCTTTATCTAGAGAATTATTTGAAAAAGAATCTCTCGATATAGAAGATATAGAGAGAATATGCGAAGTAAAATTGGATAAAGTTAAAGACAAATTAGTTTATGCTGGTAAAGACCCTAAAAGGGGAACTGACGAGCTTGAAGACCCTTCTGCTTATCAAGAGGGAGAAGTAAAAAGCGTTAAAGAAGAAGTATTTAACTCTCCTCTTAAAGTGAAAGCAGAAAACAAAGAAGAAGTTAAATCAATAAAAAAATCTAGTGTAAAAAAAGTATCTTCTTCTAAAAAGAAAAAAACAACAGAAGAATAAATATTTAATTTAATTAATAAAAGTTCTAGATTTTAATATAAAACTAGAACTTTTATTATCCATTATAAATGGGGAAAATGTGAATTCAGAAATTATTAATGGTGATTGTATTAGAGAACTGGCATATTTCAAAGATAATTATTTTGATTTGACAATTGCTGATCCTCCATATTGGAAAGTGATAAATGAAAAATGGGATTATAAATGGAAAACAGAAAACGACTATATAGAATGGTCAAAAATATGGATTAAAGAAGTATATAGAACTTTAAGATATGGTGGATCATTTTACATATTTGGATATTTTAGAACATTATCACTATTGATACAATATTTACAAGAGATAGGGTTTAGTATTAGGCAGCAAATTATAATTAATAAAGGAATAAAATCGATTGCTGGAAGAGCTACAAAAAATTATAAAATGTATCCAAATGTTACTGAAAGTATACTATTTTTAATAAAAAACAATATACCATATTCTAAATCAATATTAAAAAATAGGCAAAAAATTTTAGGATTAACTTCTAAAGAAATTAACGAAGCTATAGGAGTAAAATCAAATGGTGGAGGAATGTGGAGTATATACACAGGAAATAATGTGTGTGAACAATTTCCTACATATGAAATTTGGGATAAATTGCAAAAAATTTTGAAATTTGATATACCTTACAATAAAATAGCACAAACATTTAATGTTGAAATGGGAATAACTGATGTATGGGATGATATAGATTTTTATTCAGAAGAAAGATATCATCCAACACAAAAACCACTGAAATTAATTGAAAGAATAATTAGATCTAGTTCAAATATTAATGATAATGTACTAGATCCATTTGCAGGAAGTGGTACTACTTTAATTGCTTGTAATAATACAAATAGAAATTCTATTTCTATAGAAATAGAAAGTAAATATATAAACAATATAAAAAAAAGATTGATGAACTCAAATATACAAAAGAATTATTTTAAACCTTATGTAGTTTTTTTACTGTTGTTTTTCATATTTTTATCAGTTTCTCTCAAAGATAATAAAGCTCTCATTTTTTCATCTATAAAAGATAGATTTTTTATATCTATTTTATTAGATTTTAATATATTCTTTTCTTTAGTATTTAATAATTCTATTGGCATATTTTCTGACTCAATTTTAGTTCTATCAATATCAGGTTTTACATAATGTATTATTCTTATATCAGGATTATCTGATAAACTATTGTTTATATTACATTCAAAAGTTTTTATTGGATTACACATATAGAAAGGAAAATTATCTGGAAATAAATTTTTTGGTGCTGGATTAGAATTATTATCTACTTTTTTATGGGCTTCATAAAGATACTTATAATAATTTTCCAATAAAGTCCTAAAATTTTTATTCCTATCAGATTTTAACCATATTTCAAAAGCCCTAATACGTAAATCATTAAAATTATTTGATTTAAATTCTTTGTAGTCTGAAACTATAAAGATAAAACGAGGAGTTTCATTTAAAGCCATATTCAATTCATCACGTGTCCTTATAGATATTAACCATTTAGAATCATTATTCCTTTTTATATTTTTTGAACCGCATACTTTACAATTATCATATATTCTCAAAACATTATTTTTACAATCCATACATTTATCAGATTGATCAATTTTATTACATCCTTTTACTTCTGATTTATCAATTAAGTCATCACCTCTAGCTCCAGTTGCTGTACCCTTCATTCCTGTTATTAGTGAAGCTAAATGTTGAAATGTATAACCTATTTTTAGATTTGGAGTTTGATTTGTAATTTGAGACCAATAATGTGCTTTTTTTCTTGGATAAACAATCATATCATATATAAATTCTATTATTTTTTCTTCACTACTATTAATTGAAATAAGTTTTTTATCTGGTTTCATCATCTTTAATATCATCAATAAAAATATTTGAGTCAAAAAATTCAGTCAAAGTGATATTAAAAGATTTACATATTTTATTAAGATTTACTATAGATATATTTCTATTTCCATTTTCAACGCTAGCTAAATAACTTCTATCAATATTAGCATTAAAAGCACATTTTTCTTGAGAGATATTTCTTTTTAATCTTAATTCTTTAATTCTATTACCTACTTGTTTTTTGATCATACATTACTTTATATAATTAATTAATAAAATCAATAGACTATAAGTAACAATTAATGAATTAATATAAATAAAATTACTAACTGTATAAAAATACAAAATTACAACAATATATATTATATTTTTATTAATCTATTCTGCCCGCCCACCCCAAATCTATTTTTTTATTAGACAAAATTAAAAAACTAGAAGAGTCAAATTTAATAAGCACTTCAGTTTGTTTTTAATAAAATGTTTAAATTAATTTTTTAATTTTTTATTATATCTCTATAAGATTTAAAACCATAAGAAGCCTCAGCATTTTTAACAGCACTATTAATAGCCCTTCCCATAACTATTGCAGCAAGAGTTCCAACAGAATCTAAACTAGCATTAATATCTCCGACACTCATAGCATAAATACTATCTCCATCTACTGTAGTGTGTACTGGTTTTATAGCCCTAGCAAAACCGTTATGTGCCATAGAAGCTATTTTTCCCATTTGGGACTTTGTAAACTTGGCATTGGTTATTACAGCTCCTATTGTGGTATTTGTAACTATATTATTTTTAGAAGTGAAAGATAAATTATTATTCTGCGTTATTTTTATAAGCTCCTCTTCAGAACTTCTAAATCCATCTTTGTTTTCATTGAGAAGCCCTGAAATCATTTTACCGCTGTCATAATCATAAATATCACCAAAAGCATTAACTGATACTATAGCCCCCACCTTAACATCATCAACTTGAACTGCATAAAAACCAAGTCCAGACTTCATAGCATAATCAGCACCAAGTATTTTTCCAACACTAGCACCAGTACCTGCTCCATAATTACCCATTTTAGGATTATTACTTTCAGAATTAATACAAGCCTCATAAGCCATATTAATATCGGGACGGACTCTATAATCTCCAACACGCAAATCAAATATGCAAGACTGACAAACTAAAGGAACCTTTGTAACTCCTACATCAAAACCAATATTTCTTTCTTCTAAATACTTCATAACTCCTCCAGAAGCATCAAGACCGAAAGCACTTCCTCCGCTTAAAAGTACAGCATGTATAACTTCAGCAGAAGCAAATGGTTTTGTAAGTTCGCTTTCTCTTGAAGCAGGTCCACCTCCCCTAACATCAAGTCCAGTAACAGCACCTCGCTCACATATTATAACTGTGCATCCTGTTGCTGCTTCTTTATTCTGAGCATTGCCTATTTTGATATTTTCTATATCTGTTATTTTTATCTCTTTCATAAAATATGTCCTAATTTTATTTAATTTTTTTATAAATATATGGCGATATTATATACTAAATTGATATAATTGTATAATTTTTTTAGTTGACAAAAAAATTAAAAGTTGTATACTTACGCTAAGTAGAAATATTATGTTTTACTTGATTGGGCATTTTTATAACTTTTTATATATGCATCAATTTTGGAGTATTTAATAATGAAATATCTAAACATTAACAAATATTCTTCTTCTATCAATGAAGTATCATATCATACATTAGCTCTATTAAGGTGATAGAGTACCTTTTATTTTATCAAATAAAAATTAATTATTTTTTTATATCATACGCAAAAAAATAATTGATAATATTCATAAAACTTACAATAAACCAAAATATATTAATAGATTATTACTTTAAGTATTAATTCATCATTAAAGGAGTAAATTATGACAGGTTCATGGCTTATGGATTATTTTATTTATGGCTGTGTAATATTAATGATAGTGCCTATTACAGCATGCATTTTAAGAGCTTTAAAAAATAGTAAAAAAATTAAAAAAATAGTTATTTAGGAGATAATAAAAATGATTACAAATTGGGTTATATTGATAATTTCTTCTATTGCCCTTATAGCAGTAGGTTACTGGTCGCAGTTAAAAATTAAAGAGGGAGCTTCAGAAGGTTTTTTACTTGGAGCTAAATCAATAGGTGCTTTTGTGGGAGCAGGCACATTAATGGCTACAGGGTACAGCGGATGGGGATTTATAGGATCTCCAGGTACAACATATGCCTATGGAGCTATAGAAATATTTGCTAATTTCTTCTTTGCTCCTGCTATTACTTTCGGAACTTTATTTTTTGCAGGCTTTATGAGAAACAGAGCTGAAGAAAGCGGCGGATTTACCGTACCAGAATATATTGCTAAAACTCATCATGGCAGCGATAAACAAAAAAGAATAGTTCATGGCTTTGGAGGAGTTGCTACTTTTGTATTTTTATCTGTTTATATAATAGGTCAAATAAGAGCTATAGGTTTAGTTGGATCTCAATGGCTTGGAATATCTGAACATACTGCTTCAATTATATTAATGATTGTAATAATTATATTCACTGTTCAGGGCGGACTTTTGGCTGTCGCAATAACTGATACTATAATGTGTATAGGAATGTTAATTGCTTCTATAATAGTTTATTTAACCATTGTAAAAGATATACCTATGCTTGAACTTATTCAAAAAGTAGGAGAAATAAAACCAGAGTTTATTAATCCTGATACTTCTGTTCCTTATGGTAATGCTAAATACAGTGTATTTTTAGTTTTTATATATGCATTTTTATTTACTACAACCCTACCCTACATGTCGGTAAGATTCTTGTCATTTAAGAAAAATGTAAATATACCATTAATGTCTTTATATATGGCACCTATGGGGATAATACTAAGTTTGGTACCTATAGCAGGACTTTATATGTTTTACAAAAATCCTAATTTACAAAACCCAGACAGTGCTATGCCTGTATTTTTAACAACATATCTTCACCCTGCAATAGGAGGTATGATAATACTGTTTATATTATTTGCTATGCTTTCAACTATAAGTTCTGTTTTGCAGGCTCTAGCCTCTTCGCTTTCTCATGATTTGGTAGTATCTATTACAAATAAACCAGAAAAAAGCAGTCCTATGACTAACAGAATCGGAGTAATATTTACTGGTGTATGGGGACTTATACTTACATATCTTGCCCCTCAGGGAATGCTTAATAAAATAGCATATATAGGAACAGGCGGACTTATAGCTATGTTTGTAGGTCCTATAATGATGAGAACTATTGTAAAAGCTAATATTACATCTGCACTTTTATCTATGATTGTGGGGTTGATAACAAGTACTATATTTATATTAAAACTTAATATAGGCTGGGTAGAAGCTCCTATATTCGCAGGACTTATAGGTTCTGGGGTTTATGTAGTATATGGTTTTATAACTAACGGTATGAAAAGAATACCTGAAGAAGAAAAGATAAAAGAAAGCAAGAATAATATTCAAACTGATAGAAAAAAAATAGAAGAAGCTGAAGAGACTATATAAAACATATAAAAAATTAAGCAGAAATTATATCT
>NZ_JQIU01000008.1:1861258-1886604 GCF_002379365.1 Brachyspira sp. G79
TAAAGAAGGAACACTTCAAAAAATAATAACATTATTAAATTTATTAGTATTATAAAAAATATATACTAATAAATTTGTAACTTTTACAAATTTTAGTTTTTTAATTTTATTATCTTTGACATCCGCAGTTCTTTTGCATCGCTAACATACGAAAGTCGGCCCCAGCGAAAGACTATATTTTTGACCTAAAATTAGTATATTATACCGCATTTGATATATATTCTTAAAAATATTAAGCTGTAGTATATGCGTTTTTCGCTTTGCGTGCCTTTGGCAGCAACTTTTTTGTGCGGCAAAAAAGTTGATAACATATATATAATATACAGAAATGGCAAAACGTAATTGTTTAGGTATATACTAACAATTTTTATTTTAACAAATTATAGTTGTTTATATATCAAATTAATTCTATTTATATTTACTGCAATTTTTTGTTTAATACTTTAATTTACACCTATAATAAACTAAGTCAATTTATAATTTAATAAACATATATACCGTATTGACAAAAAAACCACGTACATTAGAATTGAAAAACTATATATGATAAAATAATTTTAATAAAAGAGCACTTAAATAAAAATGAAAATTAAAAAGAAAAAAAATGACAGTAAAGTTAATGTAATAGGTTTAATAATATATCTCTTCTTATCTTGTACTATACCTCCTACTGCAATATCATTTTTTGCTAAGGCTGATAAAAATATACAAGAAAAAAAAGAAATAATCAATAATAATAAACAAACTAATGCAGCAAATTTTGACAAAGAAGAAACACTTCAAAAAATAATAACAATATTATTAAAAGGAACTTTATTATCTAAATATAGCAGCTCAGAAGTGGATTTGAAAATTATTGGTGTGAGAGTATTAATTGTATATGTACTGACTTATATATTATCGCTTGCAATTACCGCAATTATAAACCAAAAATATTATCATGAAGAGATAAAACTAAAAGAAGATATTAGAGAGACTATAGAAACAATATTAGTAGGGTTGATTACTCTGGCATTAATGGCATTCGTTTTAATAGTAATAGTAATAAATATGGAAAGTAATAGAGAATATTTAGCTTTCAGCGGAGTGATTTTCGGTTTTATAGCCTGTATTATAATTAGAAAAATAACTTCTTAATTAAAAAAATATTAAAACAAAAAACTGCAAGTATTAATAAGTTTTGAAATAAGTATGCTGTATTGACAAAAAATGCATATATAATAAAATGATGATAGGATTATGAAAAAAGTAGAATGCTTTTAAATATTTTATTAGCATTTATTAATTTACACAATACAGTTTTATTTTCTATTATAAAAGTCTATATTATCATAAATAAAAAAGTATTGTTTTATATTTTCTTAATCATTATATTTTAATAAAAAGCTATTAATAAATACAGACGATTATAGAATAAAAAAATAATAAAGTTATTATGAGAAAAAGAAAAGAAATAAAAGATAGAAAAGAAAAAATTTATATAAGAGCTATTCTTGTTATTATACCTACTATGGCAATACTTATAGGATTGATATTGTTTGTTATTAATGCCCATGCAATATTAAATAAGTATGATGTAGTAAATAATAAATCAGAAACAATTGATAAATATAGTAAAAAATATGATTTACTTAATTTAGTTATACATTCTCTAACTCCTAGACGTTTTCATTACGGGAGATTTGAATGGATACCAGAGAGTTTATTTTTTAGAGTTACAATCATGTTTTTTCTTAGCTTTTCATCATCACTGTTTGGTATTTTAGCAATTCGTAAAATAAAAAAGAAGGATTAAAAAATAAGAATGAGTTAATAATTAATTTGATTTCATTAGTGTGTATTGCAATTACTATATTTGCTTTTCTTATGCTAAAAGATAATATTATAACTGCCAAAGAATATTTAAGTATAGTAGTTGGTATTATACTAGGTTTATTGCTTGCAAATTACAAATCAAAACATTAAGGATAAATATTTATGAAAGATATAATTTTTAATTTGATATACAAAATCAATATACCAGAAAATGATTTATTTAGAATGTCAGCATTATTTTTATGCTCTTTTATAATAGTGTTTTTTATATTGGTATTGATTAAAGGAAATTTGAGCCTTGATGATTTTTAGGTGATAGTTATGGTTTAGGTACGGGTATAGTTATAATGTTAGTAATAGCATTTTTTGGAATATCAGAATTTTTTATAATAAAATACATTGAAAACATTTATGAATATATATTTATAGCGATTGGTATTATAACGGCATTATTTAATATAAAAGATAAAAATATAAAAAAACATTTTTTGTTGCTTTGATATTTTTCTTTATTCTTTTATATGCAGCATTTTTAATGCTCCGTCAACTGATACAGCTATCAATAATCAAAACATTACAAATAATTATACTAATGATTTGAAATCAACTTTATTAACTCAAAAAGGTATTGCTAACTTATTATTAGGATATAATAATCTTTTTGCTTCGGTTTTATTTGGGGATATTACATTAAAAGATTATATAATTATATCATTAATTTTCATTTTATCTGCAATTGTAATTGTTTATATAATTAAAAGAATTGAAAAGAGAAAATCAAAATAAGGTATTTTAGTAATTTTGCTATTTTTTATATTTTTATAATAGTTTCACTATAAAATTATCAATTCTTTTTATCCTTATCCCTAAGGTATTTACTAATTCTCAATGCTATAAATGATAGTATACCGCCGAAAAAGAATGCTAATAATTCCATCATGCTTTCAATACTTCCGATCATATTAAAAATAGCCATGTTTACATGTATTTTATAAATAATAGCCAAACTCATTATAAAAATTACAGCAAATGTAATAATATAAAATTTATAAGAGTAATTTTTAAAAAAAAGCATATCTGTCAAAATCCCTATGACAGCACATCCTATAAAAAATATTATTACCAATCTAATAAATAAATCTTCTGAATCCTCTTCAAAATCTACATTAGGATGATCTCTATAATCTCTCCATCTGCGGCTGCGGCGAATTTCTTTAGTTTCTACACCATTATCAAAATTATAACTATTTTCTAAAATAACATTATTATCACTTATTATATAGTTTCCATTATAGATGTTGTTTTCTTCTATTATATTACTTTCTTCTATACTATAATGATATTTTGCCATTTCATTATAAAATATAAAAGAAAGAATAATTAATACAACTGCTAATACACTAATTTTCATAATACCTGCCTTTTTAATAAAAAATAAATTAATACATATTATTTATCATAAACCTAAATAATTTTTATTTCAAGGAATTTTATTCTAACCCCCACCCTCTATCTTTTTTTACTTTATTCTAAATTGCTGCTTTCTTATTTTTTTTACTGCTTAATTAACATCTATTAGCACCCACCCAAAGTGTTATTTAAATTTGGGGTCTCATTTACGCACGCAGAACGAATCTAAAAAAATAAAGACGTTTAATAATTATAATTTAGCTGTTTTTTAGTAATGCGTTTAACGTGCGTTTATCAAGTTTCAAAAGTTAATAAACGCTTGGGCGGGCGTTAAAAAATATAAATTGAACTTTTAAATATAAATAAAGTTTATTAATAAAAATAGGCTTACAAATCTTAAAGGGCGGGAATTAAAATAAAGTTTAATTTAAGTAAATATATTATTTCTATTTAAATATTAATCTTGCAAATACAAAGCCTATTATAAAGCCTATAGGTAAGGATAAATACTCCAATATGTTTTTTATATTCTCATAATTTATAAAAATAATTATCCCTGTAATTATAACAGATAAAATGAGTATTATTTTGGCAGGTATTAATTCTTTTTTATAGAATTTATTTTTTGATAATAATATCAAACTAAATAAAAAACCTATAATAAGAGATCCTGTGAACATAATAAATACTCTGTCTTCTTTAAGGTCAAGATCATGTCTGTATCTTCTTCTTCTTATATTTTGATATTCAATTTCAGAGTCTGTATTATAATTATTTTCTATAATATAGTTATTTTCTATATAGTTTAATTTATGAATATTGTTTTCTAAGTTTTTATTATTATTTTTTATCAAATCATTATAAAAGATGTAAGAAATTATAATGAGTATTAATATAATATCTATTTTTTTCAAGAATTTCATTTTACCTCATAAATATGTCTTCTAAATATAATTATACTATAATTTAAAACTTATTTTATTTCAATACAAAATAAGTTTTAAATTCTTGAATAATAAGCGATTTTATTATATAATAGTAATTTCTATAGTTGAATTATTTAAAAAATTATATTATTATGTAAAGTTATATAAACTAATAGATAATAAGTATTTGCACTTTTTGGTACTTTTTGCGGCGGGAAAAAGTACAAAATAACTTCATTGCCGCATATATCCAAAATACAATGACAATCGAAAACTATTAAATATATAATAAAATAAGAGGTAAATAATTAATGGCAAAACTTTCACATCTGGAAAAAGAGTATATCAAAGCTAATTATAAAAATAAAAGCATTGATGAGCTTACAAAAAAGCTAGAAAAAGACAGATTATTAATAGAAGAGTATATTAATAATCTGCAAAACAATCAAAAAAGCAATACAAAAAATAATATCAAAAAAGAAAAAGCTAATAAAGAAAACAGCGGAAATATACTTTCCAAACTATTCTCAAAAAAAGATAATGAGGAACCTATTTTTAAAAGATATGAGATAAAACCATATCATCTTTCAAAAATAGACGCTGTATTTGCTGCTATAGCTTTTCTTTTCACATTCTTTTTGTATTTGTTTACACTCACTCCATCTCTTTCAGCAGGAGATAACGGAGAACTTACAACTGCTGCTTACTTTTTGGGAGTAGGTCATGCCCCTGGTTATCCTTTTTATACTTTGATGTCCAAATTATTTACTTATATACCTGTAGGAAATATAGCTTGGAGAACCAATTTATTTTCAGGCACTTGTGCTGCCATTGCTATGATTTTTTTCTATCTTATTATGGTGAAAGTATTAGGACAAAACAGAGTTGAAAGAGGATTTTCACCAATAGTACAAATACCAGCATTACTTGCAAGTGTAGCTTTTGCGATATCTGATAATATGTGGGCACAGGCTACTATGGCAGAAGTTTACAGTTTGAACATACTTCAAATAGCTTCTATGCTTTTAATACTTGTTTATTGGTTTGAAAATGTATGGAAACATGCAGATGATGAAGTGCCTTATTACGGAAATAAATATTTGATGGCTTTCGGATTTCTATATGGTGTTGCACTTGCAAATCACCATGTAACTTTGCCTTTTGCTTTTGCTCCTCTTTTATTTATAGCCATAGTGTTATTTTTGGTACATAAAGACAGATATATTAATCATATAGAAACTTCATTTATATCAATATTCGTATTTTTGGTATTATTATTTATAGGCGGTTTTGGATACTATAGATTTATTATGAATTATGAGGCTTATTTGTATTTCCCTCCTGGTGTAGCTTCTAATGATTCAATATTTTCTATAATATTTAAGCCATTTGCTGATATGAATATATTAAGCGATATATTTACAGCACTTGCAAACGGTTCTTATTTAAGACCAGATATGATACAGAATCTTAAAGCACCATTTTATCCTACTTTGTATAAGGGAATGTTTTTAGTATTCTGGCCTTTATTTTTAGTAGTTGTTTGGTGTTTAGTATATAGATA
The DNA here is from genome assembly GCF_002379365.1 of Brachyspira sp. G79. Taxonomy (GTDB): domain Bacteria; phylum Spirochaetota; class Brachyspiria; order Brachyspirales; family Brachyspiraceae; genus Brachyspira. Next base: position 1,866,974 of record NZ_JQIU01000008.1, read on the forward strand.
TTTCTTATGTAAAATAGATAAGTTTAATAATGATAATGATTTTATAACAGGTATATCAATATCATATTATAAAATGCTTTTAATGCTAGCAGTAGGAGTTATGATATATGCCTATATGCCTATAAGAGCAAGAGCTTTACCTCCTCTAAACTGGGGACAGTTAAATGAACCTTCAGGATGGGAAAATTTAAGCTATTTATTTAGCATGATACATAGAAAACAGTACGGTACTTCTGGAAACGATGTTGCTGCATCATTCATACTTCACCCAGAACAGGTATCTGCTTTGATAAATATATTTAAAACTCAATTAACAGTTTTAGGATTATTGTTCTTAATACCGGGACTATTTCAAATATTTAAGAAAAATAAGTTTATAGGTATATTCTCAGTATTCGGACTTTTGAGTTTTGCCGTATCACTTATGGCATATACTAATCCTCCTCCAAGTGTTAGAACTTTATCATTTGTAGAAGTATTCTTCCTTCCAGCAACTTTATATATGCTTATAATAGTTGGTTTTGGTTTTCAATGGTATATGGAATATTTTAATACTAATATAAAAAATGTATTAAAACCTGCTAAAGAAGAAAATGCTGATACACAATTAAAACCTTATCATGCAATATCACTTATAGCAATATTTGCAATAATGATACCTATATTTGTTATGAATTTAAGCCGTAATAATAACTCAAAAGATTACAGCAACCATGACTATTCATACAATATGATGAACTCGCTTCCAGACAATGCTATATTTGCTACAGAGGGAGGCGATAACCAAGTATTCGGACTTGTATATTACACTATGGTTGAAAGAAGAAGACCAGATTTAAAAATATATGACCAAAAAGGTAATGTATTTGAAAGAATATACGGAAACCTTATGAAAACTGACGGCAGATGGCTTGGAGATATAAGCGATGCTGTTGATAAAGACTTTATAGAGTCTGGAAGACCTTATTATATGGCTTGGAGACGAGACGGACTTTACAGGCTTGGAGATTACTACTTTAAGGCTTATGGTTTGGTATTCAAAGTTCAGCCTATAAAATATGCTTTAGTTGATGAGTTGGAGTTCTTTAAAGTTCTTACTGTTAATGACTATAAAGATATTGCAAAAGAACATTTAAAAAGAGATTATGAGAATGAAAAAATAGCAGCGGACTTAAATGCATTATTAGATGAAGGCTTAATTTCCGCAGCAAGAAAAAATATTTATGACGGAAACGAAGAGATAACTTTCGTAAAAATGTATGATCTTCCTTTCCCAGAGTTCAAAACAGAAGAGGATTATTGGAACAGCTATACTATGCAGGGAACTCCTGAAGAGATTTCGCATTATGATTTCTTAACTAGAGAGATATTTGTAAGTTCATATTCCCTTGCCAAAATAGATATGTATAATAGAAAAATAAAAATGTATCAGAAACTTTTAGGCTTTATGGGTAATGGAGACATTGCTAAAAATGGTATAACAAGAGATGAAGCCAATAAAAAAATAGCAGAGTTTCAGGATTTAAAAAAGCAGGAAGAAGACAGAATGCTTACTATAGGTTTTGATATGTCTAATGTATACTTTGCTGTGGGCAATCAGGCTATTATGGACGGTAACTATGAAAGAGCAGCAGCAATGTTTGAAGAGCTTATAAAACTAGAAAAACTTATTTATCCTGCTTACTTCAATTTGGCTGCTTCTTATGAATATTTGGCACGTTCAAAAGATACTCCTTATGATAAAGAGTCAGAGTATTTAAATAAAGCTAAAGATGTACTTACTAGAGCAGAAAAAACTTTCCACAGAGGAAAAGATATGGGAGATGCCGCAAGAGAACAGAATCAAACTTATCAGCAGATAAAACAATTTATGGGCAGAATAGATGCACAGCTAAAAACTACAAGACAGCAGGCGGATAATCTTAAAGCTCAGGCTGTGAAAGAAGATACTTTTGAAAGTTATTCTTCCTATGCTAATTATATATATCAAAACAGACAGGATATAGAAGAGACTCTATGGGCAAAATTGGAGGCTAAAAAAAGAGCGAGAACAAGAGAGCATATGGTAGCCGTTAATAAAGATATATCAATACTATATGCTAACATAGGAGACACCGCAAGTTCTATAAATACATTAATTGATACTCTTAAAATGAGAGATTTGACAAAAGATGAAAGAACAGGGCTTGAATTTGATTTAGCTAATATATATCTTAATAGCAAAATGTATGATGAAGCTGTAAGTACATATTCAAAGTACACTAATGAGCTTAATCAAGACGGTGCTTTTGCTTTGTATGCTATAGGTCATATATATATAGAACAAAACAAGATTATAGAGGCTTTAAATATATATAATGACTTCAAAAGAGTAATGTCGCCTTTAGCAGCAACTAATGATGTTATAGCCAATTTGGATAAAGATGTAGAAAGCAGAAGACTTCAGATAATGCAGTATTTAGCTTCTATGAATAACGGACAGTAAAAAATAAAATTTTAATAAAAAAGGCTTGCTATTAAATTAGTAAGCCTTTTTTATTTGTGTAAACTTAAAAAGTTTATATTTATTTCTTATTTAAAACTAAAAAAATTAGCAGACAAATATAAATGCCTGCTGATTTTAAAATTATAAAATTAACAAAATTAAAAGCCTAATTCCTCATCTATAAATATTATATGTATTCTGTCCTTTATATGGCATTTATTGACTATAATAGTATAAGCACATAATCTCTTTTCTATATCGCAGTTTTCCTCATCGCAAATCATGTCCCCCTTGCAACAAGGATTATCTACTTTAAATCTTACTGAGTTTTCTCCAGCAGCAATACTTCTTACTCTTTTTACAGCATCTTCAACAGTATTACAAACTTTATTTCTTCCAACAATCAAAAATACTTTTTTAGGTCCGTAAATAGTAGCAGCAACTCTGTTTCCGCCTCCGTCTGTAGATACTATATCACCATTTTTTGTTACAGCATTAGCCGAACATAAATAAACATCGCTTGTAAATGCTTTTATCTCTGCCTCTGCTTTTAATTCTTTATTATTTCTATCAACAAAATTTTTATAGTTTTTCAAATCTTCTAATATACCCATCTGATTAACAGAAGTACTGCCTCCAAATGTGATAGTATCATTTTCTTTTATAAGAGATAATACAAACTTTTTTGCCTCTTCCTTATTACTAAAACTATCAAAAGCAAAGCCCTTTTTATTAAACTTTTCTTTTAAAACTAAAGATAATCTTTCAAAATATTCTTCCTGAACTGTCATAAAATCCCCTTATTTATTTTTATATTTATTAAACTAGTATAAATACAACTTATATTTTTTTCAATATTATTTTAGCTTTAATGCTCACTATATCTGCAGCTCTAACAATATATCTTACATAGATAAAAATTATAATAAATACTATATAAATAAATTTTAGAATAATCAAACATAAAATAATAATGTATTTATTTACATTTCTTTTTTTATAGTATATAATTCTACTGTTTTTAGTATGAATAATATTTTTTATTATAAATTTTATTTTTAACATTAATAAATATTTTATTTAAATTGATTTTAAGAAGTGGAGGTTATTATGTCAGAAAAACAATTTAAACCAAAAACTAAAGAAGAATTAAAAAATTAGTAGAAGATGAAAGCATTAATCTTGGAAGTATTGATACTAGTTTAATAAAAGATATGAGCAGATTATTTGAAAATAGTAAGAGAGAAAATTTTGATGGAATAGATAAATGGGACACTTCTAATGTTGAAAATATGAGCAGTATGTTTAAAGGAGGCAAAGAATTTAATCAGCCTCTAAATAGTTGGAATACTAATAAAACTAAAGATATGTCAAGAATGTTTGAAGGCTGTTCTAACTTTAATCAGCCTTTAAATAATTGGGATACTTCTAATGTTGGCAGTATGAGCAACATGTTTCAAGAATGCAAATCTTTTAATCAAGACATTAGTAATTGGAATGTTTCAAAAGTAATAAATATGAATTCTATGTTTAATGGATGTACAAGCTTTAATCAAAATATAAGTAATTGGAATATAAAGAGCGTAAAATATATGAGCTTTATGTTTGCAAATGCTTCATCTTTTAATCAGGATTTAAATAATTGGGATATAAGCAAGGTAAAAAGCATTAGTTTTATATTTAATCGTGCTAATAGTTTTAAAATAGTTCCTCATAAATGGAATTTTGATCATATAAAAGAAGATATTGATTATATATTACCAGAAGAAATGCTTGATGAAATATATTCTAAAAAAGAACCTATTAATTTATTATGCTATTTATTTTATAACAAATATTATGAAGATGAAAATTTACAAAAAGTAGATGTTAAATTATGGTATAAGACTTTAAAAAATTCAATTAATAAAAAATTATTTATTTTGTTTCAAAATTAGAAAAAGATTTTGAAAATGAACTTAAAGATGCAGCGGAAGATAATAATAATAAAAAATGCATCTTTTCAAAATATTGAAGAAGCAGAAGAATATGTTAATAACAATTATGATAAGTCATTTGATAAAAGTATAAAATTTATAGATGATAAATATACTCTCTTTACTAAAGAGAGAAAAACAAAAATAAGTTTAAAGATGATTAGATTTATTTACGGAAGTTATTTAAAAGTTAAAAATAATGTTGTAAGATTAGAAATTATTGATGATATTATTAATTTGCTTGATATAGAAAGTTTCAGAAATGTATCTTATGCAATATTTTTAAGCGACAGAAGTAAATTAGCTTCAAGAATTATTTGCGGTATATATGGAGATGGTAAAATAATAGAAGATTATGTAAAAAGTTTAAAAAAAGAATTTTATCCTCGTTCATATTATGTTTATATTTTAGCTTTAAATAAAAATAAATATGCATTAAAATTACTTTGCGATACATCTTTAAAATCAAAAATAGAAAGCATAAAAAATGCAGCTGAATTAGCACTTGAAACTATAGCTAATAGAATGAAAGTTGAAAGATATGAATTAGATGATTTATTAGTTCCTGACTTTAATCTTAATAAAAATGGCGAGAGAATAGTATATGCTGAAGATAAAGAATATAAACTTACTATTGATGATAATATGGAGCTTCATATTATGCATAATAATAAAGAATTAAAAACAGCACCTAAAACTTTTTCTAAAGAGTTAAAATCAGAAATAACTTTTATTAAAAAAGAGATAAAAAACATTGTAAAAAGTCAAAGGGATAAAATGATATATCTTTTAATGAATGGAAGAAAATATTCTTATAATTTTTGGAAATCTGTTTATATAGATAATTATTTTTTTAATGGGTATGCTGTTAAATTAATTTGGAACTTATATGATGAAAATAATTTGTTTTTAACAACATTCAGATATTTAACTGATGGAAGTTTTACTGATTATAATGATAATGAAGTAAAAATCAATGAAAATAATTCTATTAGTTTAGCATACATTAAAGAAATGGATAATGATATTATAGAGAAATGGAAAAAGCAATTATCAGATTATGAGATTGTTCAGCCTATTAATCAATTAAGAGTTATTGATGATTTAGAAAAAGAATTTTATTCATTTAATGATGAATATAAATTATCTAAGTTAAAAAATTTTGTTAATAAATATCCTTTTAATGAATATTATGAAGATTATTACACAATAGACGGATATAAATTTGAAGAGAAAGTAAGCGGTTTAGCATTAGATATATCAACAAGTGGTATTAGCAGAGATAATGCTGACTTTGGAGATATGATAGAAATAGTATTAAAAATATTAAATATATCAGAAAATAATAAAGATTTAGTTGATAGATTTATGTTTGGTTGTATTTTAATGCTTGAATATTTAAGAACTATGTAAAATTATTTTATTAGACTTGTTTCAAAACTAATTTTTTTATTCAACTTTTTTGCCAAAGCTACAAAAATATGAATACTATAATAATAACAATTTGAAAATTGCAAAATATTTCAAAAAATATAAAATAACATAAAAGTAATTAGGATATATAATTATGAAATACAAACCGCAAACAAAAGAAGAGTTACAAAAGTTAGTGAAAGATGAAAACATATATTTGGGTGATATTAATACAAGTTTAATTACTGATATGAGTAGATTATTTGAAAATAGTAAGAGAGAAAATTTTGATGGAATTGAAACTTGGGATACTTCAAATGTTACAGATATGTCAGATATGTTTATGGGTGCTGTAAACTTTAATTCAAATATAAATAATTGGAATGTTTCAAAAGTTACTAATATGTTCGGGATATTTTCAAGTGCTAAAAACTTTAATCAACCATTAAATGATTGGAATGTATCTAATGTAACAAATATGGAATTCATGTTTTCTGAAGCTAAAAATTTTAATCAGCCGATTGATAAATGGGATACTTCAAAAGTTATCAGTATGAGATGTATGTTTTATAAAGCTGTAAATTTCAATCAGGATTTAAATAATTGGGATACTTCTAATGTAGAAAATATGCAAAGTATGTTTTCAAAGGCTTATAATTTTAATCAGGCTCTTAATAATTGGAATGTCAGCAAAACAGAAAAAATGCTTGGTATGTTTGAGAATGCTTATAACTTTAATCAGCCGCTTGGTAAATGGGATACATCTAATGTTTTATATATGAACTATATGTTTTTTAATGCTAAAAGTTTTAATCAGGATATTGGAAACTGGAATGTTTTTAATGCAATTAGTATATCATATATGTTTAGTGGTGCTGAGAGTTTTAATCATTCTATAGAAAATTGGATTATTAATGAAGCTTGTTTTATTAGGGAGTTTTTTTCGGGTGCTTCTTCTTTTAAGAATGTGAAGTCTATATTAAATATTTATTTTCTTTCCAAAGGAAGTGATAGAAAAAAACTTTTATTAATGCTTGAAAACTGCGATATAAAAGAAGTGTATAAAGAAGTTATAAAATATAATAAACTTAAAGATTTTATAAAGAAACTTGAAAATACTTATTATGATGAATTAAAGGAATTAATTGATAATAAAGAAGATATTATAAAAGAATATAAAAAATTAAAGACTAATAATATCAAATTAAAAGAAAATGAAAAATATAAACCTAAAGATAAAATAGAATTATTAAAATTAATAAAAGAAAGAGTAAAATTTAATAAAATAGATACTAGCTTAATAACTGACATGTCTGGATTATTTCAAAACTCAAAACTTAAAAAATTTGACGGCATTGAAACTTGGGACACTTCAAACGTAGAAGATATGCATAACATATTTAGAGGAGCTATATATTTTAATCATAATATAGAAAATTGGAATGTATCTAATGTTATTAATATGGAATATATGTTTTCAGGCTGTACTAGATTTAATCAGCCTCTTAATAATTGGGACGTTTCTAATGTAAAGTATATGAGTTTTATGTTTTCAGATTGTGCAAGTTTTGACAGTGATTTAAGCAGATGGAATACATCTAATGTGGAAATAATGACCTTTATGTTTAAAAGTGCATATTCTTTTAATCAGGATATTTCTAAATGGAATGTAAGCAAAGTAAAATATGCCGATGCTATGTTTAAAGATGCTAAGAGTTTTAATCAGCCTTTGAATGATTGGGATATGAGTAATATTAAATCTATAAATGGAATGTTTCATAGTGCTTCAAATTTCAATCAGCCTTTAGACAAATGGAATCTATCTAATATTAAAAATATATCATTTGCATTTTATAACTGCTCAAATTTTAATCAGGATTTAGAATCTTGGAAATTGTCAAATGAGGTTAATATGAAATATGCTTTTTCAGATTCGCTTGTAGAAAAACATGAACCTTCTTGGTATATAGAAAAGTAAAGATTATAGTAAAAATTATATATACCAAAACAACTATAATTTGTCAAAAAATAAATTTTTAAATTTTAATATTTGTGGGGACTAGCCCTGCAAAGCACACAGTCGTGCAGCTCCGCCGCTTCTTTTGCCGTCCACTCGAAGTCAACCTTTAGGTGCAGTCTAAATTAAATATATATAATACATTTAATACATATCTTTAAAATATAAAGTTCTAGCAATTGTGTTTTTCGTAAACGTTATTTGAATGATAGAAACTTTGGCGAAGCCCACAGGGCGTGTGTGCGGCAAAAAAGTTGATAATTCTGTATAAACTGCATAAGTTGACAAAATAAAATTATTCCAGTATATACTAATATCACCATATACAAATTTTCAACATGTATAATAAATAAAATTCTAATCGCATTTAGCTTTTTATCGATAATGAAAACGATACATATTATACTATGGAGTAATAAAGTGCCAAGATACGAGCAGCTTAAAGCCAAATCTAAAGGTATATCATATACAAGACAAATACGTAATGAAAGTAAAGAGATAAATTTAAAAAAGCCTTTGATTATATCTGTTCTTTTTATAATTATTGCTGCTGTCATTTTTACTACTTTTAAAAAATATTCTCCTATGGTAGATATTGCAATAAAGGATTTTTTCTCTATTAATCATAGAGAGGCTTTGGCTTTAGAAAGTGATGGCATGTCTGAAGATACTGATAAAATGAGCTTTTTGAATAATATACCATTATTTAATTTCTTCATTAAAGCAAATACTAATGAAACTTTATCTGTAATGACATATGAAACTAATTCCAAAATAGAGGCTGCTTTAGATACATTAACAAATGATTATAATTTTACAAACTCTAATATAATAACTAGAGAATCTCTTCTTCCTTTTTTTAATAAAAGCGGAGCAAGTAATTCTATTCTTTATGACAGCGGATATGTAGACTACGGAAATAATCATGATTCTGTACTGTTTAGAGATGAAAATAATAATTCAAATAATAATATATTAGATGAAAATACAGAAGAATATATAAATAGTAATAATAATATAACCACTAATAATAATAACTATAATTATTTAGAGCAGATGATTCTAGAAAACAGAAATAATAATACATCATCAAGAAGAAATAATATAATAAGTAATAATAATTCAGCAAATGAAAATAGAGATGTAAAAAATAATTCTTCAGATATAAATAACTCTCATTCAGTAAATAATTCTTCTAATGAAAATAAAAGAATTGAAACAAATACTGATACACCTAGAAGTATATTTGATGATATTCTAAAGCCTAAAGAAAATATAAAAAGAGAAACTACAACTATGAAGCCTGCATCTTCTACTACTTTCTCAAGCAGACCGCCTCGCAGCTATAATAATACTAATTATAGAAGTGCAGATGAACACTTGAAAAATAATGATATTGTGAATAATGAAGATAAGTCTATAGAACAAAATAATGAAACTATTAATAATAGAAAATCAGCAGATAACACTGTTATAAGAGAAGAAAACAGAATAATAAAAGAAAGTATTAAGAAAGAGAATAATTCTTCTGATATAACTTCACAGGATAGAAAGGATATTATTCGTTCTTCTCTATATACAATGACTAATTCTTTGGATAAGTCCAATATTGATTATAATAGAGTTATAAATGATATGGTTAATCCAAATAATAATACTAAGAAAGAGGATAATATAAAAAAAGATAATTCTATTAAAGATGAAAATATTATAAAAGAAAGTATTAATAATAAAGAAAATAATACTATAGGCAACATTAAAGAAGATATAATGAAAAAAGCCCAAAATGATATTAATAATTATAATATTAAAAAAGCAAATAATACTATAGAGAGGGCTTCTTTAGAGAGAACTTTAAAAGATAATAACGATGAAGGTATATATTTGGTAGAATACAGCGAAAGTACTGGAGCTATAACATTAATATTTAGAAGCAGAAAATTTAATAATAATTCTTCTATAAAAGAGGCTATAGATGAACTTCTTATTGGTGCTACAGATGAAGAAAATAATAGAAACATTATAAGCTGCATACCTAAAGGCACTAAATTACTTGATATATTTGTAGAGGATAATACTGTATATTTAAACTTTAATGAAAACTTTGAGTTTAATCCTTTGGGCAGTGAAGGAACTATAGTACAGATTTATCAGTTTGTATATACAGCTACTCAATTTGAAGGTATAGATAATGTTATATTCCTTATAAATGGAGAGCTTCATGAAACTATAGGTTCTGAGGGTGCTATAGAGAATATGCCTTTTAAAAGATTTGAATAAAAAAATATTAATTAATATTTATTATACACTATAAAACTGAATTCTTTTCTTATAGGAAGTATTAATTTGGAATGTGTTTTATTGTTCTCGTCGTATATTTGTAAATGATTATGCGGTTCAAGGTTTTGATTAAAAAGTCTTAAATCGCATAATGCAAGACCAAATCCTGCACTTTCACTATTGTCTAACTGCTCTGTGAAGAATTTTTCTATTAGATTTTTTTTATAGTATTCTTTGAAAGTTAATCTTTTAGAGTCTATTCTAGTTCTGCTTATCATAGTTAGCGGTGCATCATTGACTATTTCAAAGTATATATCATTTTTATTTATTCTTGAGAGAAGTTTAATTGTTAATTTCTTTTTTATATCCTGATTGCATAGAAGTAATTTTGAGTATTTTTCTTCATCTATTGGTATATTATTATCAATATCTTTTATAAGTTTATTTTCTAATCTTATATACTCTTTAAGTTCATTTTTAGTATCATCATCTTTTAATATATTAGAATATTCACTCATTATATCATAATCATCAAAATATTCTCCGCTTTCTATTTTTTTCGTGAAGTTAGGGAATTTTTCTTCCAATATTTTTATTGTTATGATATGAAGATATCTAGCTTTTATAGCATTAGATATAAGCTCCATTATAATATATACTGCATCACTTGCATATTTTTCTATTTTATATTTTTTTAATATTTCTTCTATTATAAATATTATTTTTTGCTTAGTAATATTATCAAGCCAAGTAATATAAAATTTAATAGGTTCTTTTTTATGATTTTTTATATACAGCTGTATTTCTTCTATATTAGTTGAAGCGTCTATCATGATTTTATAATCTCTTTTGCTATGCGTTCAAGCACATTTTTTTCGCCTAAAGTTTCTCTTACTCTAAGCAGATTGTTACTTACTTTTTTATAGTATTCTTTATCGGTTAGATACTTTATAATATGACTTGTAATAGCATTCGGGTTACAGTCATTTTGCAGTAATTCTGGAGCTGCCTCTTCATTAAGCAGAACATTAGGCATTCCCACATACTTTATATTTGTAAGTAATTTGCCAAGAAAGAATGTAATATATGATATTTTATAGCATATTACCATAGGCTTACCATAACATGCCGCCAAAAGACTTGCAGTACCGCTTGACATTATTAATGCATCAGAATATGAATATACATAATCTTTATCCTCGCCTGATAATAGAGAGTAGTTTACATCTTTTAATAAGTTTTTATAATTATCAACAATTTTTTTTATAGGTTCTGTATATTCTGGATATGCTATAGGTATTACAAATCTTATATTGGACGAAAGCATATCATTAAGCATTTTCATAGATTTGATAAATACAGGAGCAAGCTGTTTTATTTCCTGATGCCTGCTTCCAAAAAGTATGCCTACCGTGTATTCTTTTTTAGGCATATTAAGTTCTGGTATTTTTTTATCATAATCCAAATCAGCAAATGGATGTCCACTATACATTACATTGCATCCGTATTTTTTATATACTTCATAATCAAATAAAAAAGGTGTTATTATTTTTTTAGCAGAAAGAAGTTTCTTTGCATTCCAAGCACCCCATATACCAACATGAGGCGGGAAATAATATATATATTTTATATTATTTGCCTTGCAATATTTAGCTAAAAGTAAATTAACTCCCTGATTATCAACTAAGAGCATAATATCTACTTTATTTTTTTTAAGATAGTCCTGAAGTATATTGAAAGCACCAAGTTTTTTAAAAGCATATACTGGATTAGCTCCTTCAAATATTCCCATAGTGGATAAAGTAGACATGTCAGATAATATATTGACATTTGCTTTTTGCATTTCAACGCCGCCAAATCCGTCTAAAATTATACTAGGGTCTAATTCCTTTATCTTTTTTGCTAATAAAGCTCCTTGAATGTCGCCAGATACTTCGCCTGTAGCTATAAATATTCTCATATTGTTTGTAGTTTTATTTTTAATTATACAGTCTTTTTAGGAGTAATTCCTCTTCTTGCTTTAGAAATAAACTCTACAATACTTCTAGCTATATCATTTAATGAATTGTCATTTAAATATGTATCTAAAAACTCTTGTTTCGTTTTATTCCAATTATACCACATATCATAAGCTTCTTCAGCCTGAGATATCTGCTCAGATGTAAAACCAGCCCTTCTCATACCAACCAAATTTAATTTATATACAATAGCCTCTCCAGCATGAGCAGTTAAGGCAAATGGAAGTATATCTCTTCCAACAGCAGACATACCGCTAATCATAGCATACTGCCCAATAGCACAAAACTGATGCACTACACAGTTTCCTGATATAAAAGCTCCTTTTTCTACCCTTACATGCCCTGCTACTAAAGCTCCATTACATATAATTACATTATCCTGTACTTCACAGTCATGAGCAACATGACCTGTAGCCATTATGTAACAGTTATTTCCTATAGTTGTTTTGGCATTTTCTTTAGAAGCTCTGTGTAAATTAGCGAACTCTCTAATTTCGTTACCATCTCCTATTTCTAGGAAAGTTACTGTTTTTCTATCAAAGTGTATATCCTGAGGCAGATTGCCTATTACAGCATGATCATGAATTATGTTATTTTTTCCTATAGTTGTGTATTCTTTTATAACTGAATGAGCACCTATAACAGTATTTTCTCCAATATTCACTTCTCCTTCTATAACGGCATAAGGACCGATTACAGCACTATCTGCTATTTTGGCAGATTTCGATATAATTGCAGTTTTATGTATATTTTCAGACATCTTTATTTCCTATTTTATTTATCTATTTTCATAGCCTCTTTATCTACTAAGAATAAACCCAAATCAGCAGAGCATGCTAGCTTATCATCTACCTTTACTTCGCCATGAGTTTTTAGTAAAGTACCGTTAAAAGCATCTACCGTAATGAACATGTCCATAACATCTCCTGGTATTACAGGGTTTTTAAACTTTACATTGTCTATTTTAGCAAAGAACATAAACTTTTTGCCGTATTCTTCAGGCTTTAATAATTTTGTATAGCAGTATATTCCAGAGGTCTGTGCCAATGCTTCAACCATTAAAACCCCCGGCATAATAGGGCTTTCAGGAAAATGTCCAGTGAACTGTGGTTCATTAAAAGTTACATTTTTTACAGCATGTATTTTTCCATCTTCAATACTTTCTACCTTATCTACAAGCAGAAAAGGGTATCTATGAGGCAATAATTCCATTATTTTGGTTATATTAATTTTTTCCATTTGTCATATTCCTTTAAACAAATAAATATAAAAAAATTATATTAATATATGTAGAATTATATCATATAATGATAAACCTTACAAGTAAAAATATATATGATTTTCATTTCTAAATTATTTATAGTTTATATTTTTTAGTTAAACATTTGCCATCTTAAAAATATTGTAAACATCATTTCTATTTAAAGCTCTAAAATGTTTAAACTCTAATTTTCCGTCTTTTATACATCTTTTTGTTAAATCGTTCAAAACTTCTTCATTTTGTATACCAATTCCCAATTCTGTAAAGTTGGTAGGCATATTTATTTGTTTAAAATATTCTATAGTTTTTTCTATACCTTTAAGTCCTGTATCATCATCAATATTCCAAACATTTTTTGAATATTGAATAAATCTTTCTCTCTTATCTTCAAGACAGTATTTAGCCCAAGAACCCCACATAGCGGAAAGACTTGCCCCATGTGCAACGTCAAATTTCGCACTTAATTCATGACCAAATTTATGAACTATAAAGTCAAAACTAAGTCCAAGACCAGTTAAAGTATTATGCGATAAACTTCCGCACCACATAAGCTCACTCATAGCATCATAATTAGTTTTGTCTTTCATAGCTATTAATCCATTTTTGAATATTGTTCTTAAAACTGCTTCAGCTATAGCATCTGTTGTCTGATTATTATCACCGTTTACCGAGCCTTCGCTGTCTCCAAAATATCTGTCAAATGTATGCATGAGCATGTCGGATATTCCGCATGCTACCTGATAATAAGGCAGAGTAAATGTAAGACAAGGATTCATTATTGCAAATTTAGGACGGTTAAACTCTGTAGGAAGTCCTCTTTTATCTAGTGTCTCTTCATTTGTAAGTACTGCAGAATTGCTTGTCTCACTTCCTGCTGCTGATATTGTAAGTATACAACCTATAGGTATACTTTTTTCTACGTCTTTTACTCTAGTCCAAAAATCCCATATATCAGTTTCAGGATTAGATGCCCCATGTGCTATTGCTTTTGCTGTATCTATAACGCTTCCGCCTCCTACTGCTAGTATAAAATCAGCGTCAAAATCTATTGCTTTTTTTACGCCTTCTCTTGCATGAGATAGAGTAGGGTTAGCTCTCACATTACCAAATAATTCATATTCTATATTTTCTTTTTTTAATATGTTTTCCACTTTATTGAGAAGTCCGCTTTCTTTTACGCTTTTTGTGCCGTATACCACCAATACTTTTTTGCATCCTAAATTTTTTATTTCACTGCCAACTTTATTTTCTGTATCTTTTCCAAATATTACTTTTGTAGGATTATTAAATATAAAACTTTGCATGTAAATATCCTTATGTTTTTTATAGTATTATAAGTATTTTTATTTGTTAATCAAGATGGTATTATGTGGGTTATTTTTTATATATTTGTTTAGGTATATATTAAAATAACTAATATAAAAATTGAGGCTTGAATCAGAATAAAAACTCTAATATCAAGCCATAATAAATTTAAAAAAATGAGTATACTAAAATATATGCTAATTTCTTAATTATTATTTAGCCGCATTTCCTGCAACATTAAGTGAATCCCAAGTTCTAGCAAAAGGCGGTGCATAGCATAAATCAAGCATTCCTAATTCATCTACAGTAAGCCCTGCATATATGCAGGCTGCTATAACATCACATCTCAATACTGCCCCTTTTTTACCTAATATCTGCCCACCTATAATCTTTCTAGTGTCTTTTAAATATATTAATTTTATATTCAAATCCTGATAGTCTGGATAATAATGAGTATGATCCAAATCTTTTATAGTAACAGTTTTATAATCTATATTTCTTTTTTTCGCTTCTTCTTCAGTAATACCAGTTCTTGCAGCTTCAAGCTCAAATGCAAGTATACAGGCACTTGTTAAACTTCCTGCAAATTTTTCATGTCCACCAACCAAATTACTAGCAGCCATTCTTCCAAGTTTATTAGCACCAGTTGCAAGAGCAGCATAAGTCTGACTATCAGTTACTCTGTCATATATGCTTGCACAATCACCTGCTGCATATATGCCTTCAATGCTTGTTTGGGCTTCTCTGTCTACAAGTATAGCTCCATTATCCATTAGTTTTATTCCAGCTTCTTTTGCCAAATCACTATTAGGAACTACTCCTATAGCAACTACAACATAATCAGCATCATATTTTCCTTTATCTGTAACAACCGCTTTAACATTATTATTACTGTCAGCTTCTAATGATAAAACTTTTTCATTAAGACGTAAATCAATATTTTCTTTGATATGCTCTATTACCATATCAGAAAACTCTTTATCAAATTTACCTCCGAACACTCTGTCAGAACGCTGTATCATAGTAACATTTTTACCAGTGTGTTTTAAAGCATGAGCTGCCTCTACCGCTATAAAACCAGCCCCTAATACTACAACATTTTTTATATTTTCATCTTTCATCTTCTCTCTCATGTTGATAGCATCTTTAAAATCTTTTAAAGTAGATACATTTCCGATATTTATGTTTTCGATATTTGGTATTATTGATTTAGCTCCTGTAGCTATAAGTAAAGAATCATAACTATCTTCAAACTCTTTATTATTATCTATATCTTTAACCAATACCTTTTTATTTTTAGCATCTATTTTTAATACTTCATGTTTCACTTTCAAATTTATTCCTGATTTGATAGTAGCTTCAGCAGTTCTCGCTATCATAGTATTAGGGTTTTCATAGAAACCTCCCACATAATAAGGCATTCCGCATGCCCCCCAAGAAACTACATCAGTTTTTTCATATACAGTAATTTCAGCTTCTTTATCTAGTCTTCTTGCTTTGGCAGCAGCACTCATTCCAGCAGCTACGCCTCCTATTATTATAACTTTTTTCATATTTAGAAACTCCTTTATTATATTTTTATCTATATACCCTTATATAGTATATTCATTTTATTGTCATTTGTCAATTTTTAATTATTATTTTATATTATATTAATAAAATTTAAAGCAAATATATTTATAGTCAAAAAGTTGAAAAAAAATTAATTATGAATATACTAATAGATGATTTTTTATTATAAGTGATGGATTAATATATATTATGGACAATAATAATGATTTAGAAAATAGAGTTAATAATATGATATCATATTATAAGAATATATTAGAGCAGGATTCTAATAATTATAAGGCTATGACAGATTTTGGTATTTTTTATACGCAACTTGGAAGACATATTGAAGCTATAGAAATATTAAAAAAAGCATTAACTATCAACAATAATGATTACTCATTATATAGACTTATAGGTATGTCATATATAAAAATAAAAAATTATCATAAGGCTATAATATATTTAAAGAAAGCTTATCTTCTCGAGAATAATGATTATATAAGTTTAAATTGGCTTGGGTATTGTTATATAAAAATATGCAGATATGAAGAGGCTGTAAAGATATTGAATAAATCTTTTATGATAGCTCCAAAAGAATATATTAATTGGCGTAATTTGGGTTTAGCATTATATCATCTTAATAGAATTGATGAGGCAATAGAATCATTTGAAAGGGTCATGGAACTTAACAAATATGACTATGACAGTTTTTATTATTTAGCACTTTGCTATAAAGAAAAATATGATTATAAAAAGGCTATAGAAATATTAAAAAAAATAATAGAAGCAGAAAATGATAATTATCAAGCTTATTTTAATGCTGGACTTTGCTTTTTTATGCTTGATGATTTTTCTAATTCTTTAATTTATTTTGATAATGCTCTTAATATAGATGATAATGATTATCTGCTTTATTATTATATAGGAGTATCTTATTATAATATAAAAGACTATATTAATGCTATTGAGTATTTAAATAATTCTATAGAAAAAAATAATACTCATTCTTCTTCATATTATTATTTGGGATTATCGTATTATTCTGCAGGGCTCTATGATAATGCTGTTAATATGCTTGAAGAATGTGCCAAACTGGATGAAAGTAACAGAGAAATATACATCTCTCTTTCAAGTGCCTATAGTGCATTAGGAGACACTGAAAACTCTATAATAGCATTTAATAAATATAAAGTATTTAAAGGCTGATTTATTCTTCTATATTTTCTTCATCATTAAGAACTGTAGTATTGATTATAATGCCATATCCACTTATTTCTAATTGATATTTATCATCTAATACTATTATAAATACTTTATCTTTTCTTTCTATATCAGTTATTTTTGATGAAGGGTATTCGCTATCTATAACATTAACCATAGATTTATGTATGCAGCTTCTAGGTATACCTTGATTTTTGGCTTCATCTGTTATAGCAGTAATTTTTTTCCATAAGCCCGTATGGTAAAATACAAAATGATATCCAAAATCTATATCTATCTCATAACCACCTTCTCCCTGATATAATGATACAGTTTCTATATTATTTCCTGGAAAGTTTAAGTTAATAAAATTTTTAGCTTTAAGCGGAAGAGAGTTTTCTGTTAAAGACTGAGAATACAAAAATATAGCGTATATAAAAAGACATATACAGATAATAAAAATATTTTTTATACATTTCATAATTGTTATAATATTTCGTATTTTATTATCTTTATATTAATAATTTTTTTTATTTTTATCATATTTATATAAAAAAATAATGACTGAAAACATTATAGTTTTAAGTCATTATTTTATATTTTTAACGATTATATTATTCAGCAAATATACCAGTATCAGATTCTTTTATAACATCATTATATTCATCAATTAATGACTTGTATTCTTTTTCATCATTTAATATTAAAGCGTCATCTGGTATTAAAGCATCATTATAATGATTATGTTGTTCTTTTATATTATTTTCTGTCATAATATTTCCTCCTTTTTTTAAATTAATATATTCTAGTTTTTGTGATATTTATTATATATAATGTATACACTATATTGTTTTTTTTACTTTATTATAGAAAAAATTAGCTAATTTTTTATTTATAATCAACCTTTCTAGTATATTATAATAATAACAAAAATTTTTAATCCGTTATAATTTTTTTTGGGATATTATATAAAAAATTGACAAATTGTAATTGTTTAGGTATATACTAAAAATTTTTAAGTTTGTAAACTGATGCACTTTATATATAATTATCAACTTTTTTTACCACAACTTCCAGAAGTCTATGGCAGAGACACTTAGAATAAGGAGAATAGGCGTCATAAAAGGAGTGGGCACTAACATACAGTACAACTCCACAATGCAAATATCTAAATTTAAAAAAATTCATTTTTGAACAAATTATAATTATTTAGGTATATACATATGTAATTAAAAAATGCTAAATTAATAACTTTATAATATTAATAAATTTAGTTTTGAAATTGGTATTCAAATATAATAATTCATATTTGGGATAATTTCATGGAGATATCAATCTCTATACTTGTATCAAATATTAAATCAGCAGAGCATACTTAACACTAAATTAAACATTAATGATTTTTTATATAAATAGAACTGTATAATAAAAAACTATACAGTTCTATTTATATATTTATACAAGTTAGAAAACTATTTAATTTGATTTTTTTCTTCTCTTATTTCTCTTTCTCTTATTCTTTTTGCCTCTCTTCCTATCTCTCTTTTCTCTTCTTTCCTTCTTGCTATTTCTCTTCTTCTTTCTCTTTTTCTTTCTTCTTTTGATTCATATTCATTGATCTTTTCAATTTCTTCTTCATTGAAAAACATATTAGAGTCAAGTTTATATTTTATATTATTATAAATATAATCAGTATAATTATGCAAATTGATATCATTTTTATTTATATCATTAATGCTATTCAATAATTTATTGAATTTTTCTTTATTAGAAATAATATGTTCTAGTGAAGAGTCTATATCATTAACAGATATTTTATTTTCAATATCCTTTATAATATTCTCATCTATTTTTAAGTCAATATTTTTTGACATATCTTCTGTAAATGTATAGTCATTATTTTTAGCTTTCTCATTCATATGATATTCAAAAATTATATGATCATATATATTCTTTATAATATTTCTAAGATTAAATGCATTACTATAAATTTCTTTTGGTATAAAATTATCTTTTGAAACAAAATCATAAACATAATTATCATAATCTTTAATATTTTCAATAACAGTATTAAAATCATTTTCTATTTTTAATACATCTTTGTTAAGCATGCTAATATTAT
>NZ_JQIU01000008.1:1889276-1904758 GCF_002379365.1 Brachyspira sp. G79
AATTAAAATATTGTTATTACTGGTTAATTAAGTTTTAAAATAGACCTAAAATTAAAAAAAAATTTATTATATATTTTAATAAATGATAAAAGCTATAAAAATAATTGCATAATAGTTAATTTGGATTATAATTAGTGTATTGTAAAAATAAAAAATATTTTAAAATTAATATCTTAAAGAGAGTTGTTATGAAATTATTTGTTAGCGATTATGATATGACTATATATATACATGAAAAAAATAGATAAAACTGTTTTCGATGCCATATCTAAATGGAGAGAGGCTGGAAATATATTTGCAATAGCCACTGGAAGAAATAAATTTTCTATATTTGAGCATATTGACAGACATAGTCTTACATTTGATTATCTTATAGCTAATAACGGAGCTTTGATATTTAATAATAAAAGAGAAAATATATTCAAAGATACTATAGATGAAGATACAGCATATATGGTTATAAAATTTCTTCATGATACTTTCGGAGGTACTGTAGAGATAGCCAATGATGATTACATTATATCTGTAAAATCAAAAGATGGTAATGATATACTTCCTTTTAGGGTAGATAAAAAAATAAGTATTGATGAAATATATACTGCAAAAAATATTATACAGATAAATAAAATGACTTCTGATATTAAAGCTACAGAGAATATTGCAAATATTATCAATAAAGAATTTTCTTCTTCTCTTATTGCTTACGGTAATATAAGAACGGTTGATATAGTAAAAAATACTGTTAATAAAGCTAATGGAGTAGAGTTTTTGTATAATCTTTTGAAAGCTGATAACAATATAAGTAAAATTCTGACTGCTGGTGATTCTAATAATGATATAGAAATGATAAAAAAGTATGACGGCTATGTTCAGATTAATGCAAGGGAAAATGTGAAAGCTGTAAGTAATAAATATTTTAATTTTATTTCAGATATTATTTATAAAGAATTGGGATTATAAATTTTATTAGTAATTGATAATTCAGCTTTGAATACAGAAGTTAATAATCTCATTAAAAAAATAATTGCATTTTTATATGATTTGATTAATTATCACAGTTTATTGTTAATATAGAAATAGGTTCAATAAATATATATTACATTTATTGAACCTATGTTTAAAAAACAGAAATATTATCTGTCATTATATCCATTAGGGTGATTTTTATGCCAATTCCAAGCTGTTTGTACTATAGTTTCTAATGAGTCTATAGTAGGAGTCCAGCCCAAAACTTCTTTTGCTCTCTTACTGCTTGCAATAAGTTCTGATGAATCGCCTGCTCTTCTAGGGCAAACTTCCGCAGGTATAGGGTGCCCCGTTACTTTTCTAGCTACTTCAATAACTTCTTTTACACTGAATCCGTTTCCATTTCCTAAATTGCATGAAATACTTTTACCGCCGTTTTTTAGATAATTCATAGCAGCAATATGTGCTAAAGCTAAGTCGCAAACATGTATATAATCTCTCAAACAAGTGCCATCTCTTGTAGGGTAATCATCACCAAATATTTTTATTGATTCTCTTTTTCCTAGCGGAACTTGAAGTATTAATGGTATTAAATGCGATTCAGGTTTATGATCTTCACCTATATGTCCGTCTGGGTGAGCTCCTGAGGCATTAAAATATCTTAAAGCAACATAGTTAAAATCATATGCTTTTGTATACCAAGAAAGTATTTTTTCTAATGCTAATTTACTATCTCCGTATGGATTAGTAGGCTCTTTTCTGCAGTCCTCTTCCAAAGGTATTTTTTCTGGCTCTCCGTATACTGCTGCTGTAGAAGAGAATATAAAGTTCTTTACTTTAGCTTTAAGCATAGCATTAAGAAGATTTATAGAATTGGATACATTATTCTGATAATATTTAGCAGGATTTTGTACACTTTCTCCAACTTCTATATAGGCACATAAATGCATAACAGAATCTATATCATGACTTTTAAAAATTTTATCAAGTAAATCACTGTCTCCTATATTTCCATGATAAAAATTTTTGCACTCTTTTATAGCTTCTTTATGTCCGTATTCTAATGAATCTATTATAACGGTTTCTATATTTTGTTTTAAAAGTTCACAAACGACATGCGAGCCGATATAACCCGCTCCTCCACATACTAAAACAGCCATATTTATACTCCAATTTTTATTTATTTTGATACAAGTATAATTCAACTTATAAAAAAGTCAAAGAATTATTTATAATAATTTTAGTTATAGTATTTAAATTTTATAACTGTATTTTTGCATTAGTAATAGCTTCATTTCTATATATTAAATGAATAAATTATAAAATATTTTGTACAGTAATTAATATTATATAATTTAGAATAAAATAAAAAACTAGCAAAAATTATTTTTAAATATGTTTTGGAAATAAGTATATTATATAAAATTAATAATTTATTTATATTCCTCTTTAAGTGTTTATTAACATATAATAATTTAGAAAACTATTCTAAATAAGCATTGAAAAATCTGTAAAGCCCTTGTGAATCATATTCTATACCTTTTAATTTTGGATATACAAGTAATGCTTCAGAGTAAAAATATATTGGTATTATGGCATTATCTTTTATAAAAATATCCTCTGCCAAATGAAGGGCATGCATTCTTATATTATTATTTTTATTTGTAGAAGCTATATTTATGTAATCATCAAATACATTATTAGAATAAGAGCCGTAATTGTTGGGAGCATCACTTTTAAAAATATTCAAAAAATTAATAGGATCATTATAATCAGCATACCATAAATAAACAGCCATATCAAAATCTTTATTATACATATTCTGAAGATAAGAAGCCCATTCATATTTTACTATTCTTACATCAATATTAAGTGCATCTTTAATCATGTTCTGCACTGCATCTGCTATATTTACATCAAACTCCCTTGTTGCTATAAGCAAATCAAGCACTGGAAAGTTTTTGCCGTTTTCATATCCTGCTTCTGCTAATAATTTTCTAGCCTCTTCAATATTTTTTTTATAATCATCAATATTGATATTATCCCCACCTTTTTCTCTAAAGTCTCCGTTTACATCATTAATACCATAAGGAACTAAACTTCCTGCAGGACGCTCACCGCATTTTGTAATAGATTTTACTATATAATCTCTGTCTATAGCTAAAGATAATGCTCTTCTTACTCTATTATCTTTTAATTCTTTTTTATTATTTAAATTAAATCTATAGTAATATGAAGCAGCTACTGGTACTATATGAACTATTCCTTTTTTCTTTAGAGTTTCTATATCATTTCTTGGAAAAGGCTTTGCAAAATGAATAGAGTCATTAAGAATACCTGCAAGCGAAGTATTAGGCTCTTCCATTAAAAGAAAGGTTAATTTATTAGGTTTTATATTTTCATTATTCCAGTAATTGTTATTTCTTTCTAGTATTATATTTTTATCAAAGTTTCTCTCTGTCATCTTAAAAGCACCGTTTCCAATATAGCTTTCAGGTGTTAATGTCCATTCATCGCCGTATTTATTTATTATATCTTCTCGTACAGGATAAAAAGGAGGATAAGCAGTAAGCTCTAAAAAATATGCAGTAGGACTGTTTAACTCTACTTCAAAAGTATAATCATCTACCACCCTAACACCAAGCTCTTCTACTGATTTTTTTCCAGATATAACTTCTTTTGCATTTTTTATCACCTCAAAATAATAGCTGTATTTATTAGCAGTTTTAGGATCAACGGCACGCCTCCAAGTATAAACAAAATCTTTTGCAGTAACACTTTTACCGTCGCTCCATTTTGCATTGGTTCTTATATGAAAAGTATAAATATTTCCTTCTCTGTTAATATCCCAGCTTTCTGCAGCTCCCCCTATTATTTTATTATCTGCATCTTTTTTTGTAAGCCCTTCAAAGGCATGAAGAATATATATCATTGTAAGATTGTCGGTATTTAAAGTGGGGTCAATAGTTAAAGGCTCAGGTGCTAGATTTATCACTATATCATTATTTGTATTAATTTCTTTTTTTGAAACTTTTGAACATGATATTATTGAAAGTATTAGTAAATTGAAAGTAATTATTTTTTTTAGCATGTATTTTCCTTTTGAAGTTATAGTTTTTTATAGTAAGTATACTTATTATTTTTAGTATATACCTAAACAAATATAGTTTGTCAAATTTCAGTTATTTATAAATACAATAATTCCTAAATAATATAAATTATTATTAATTATTGATAAAATATGTTTTAAACGATGATAATACATATGTTTTAGTTAAAAATGTAGTCTTTTTGGTTCTTTGTGCCAACAAAAGAACTGGGGGTGTGGGGGCAAAGCCACCACAAACAATAAATTTGAAAAACTAACTCTTGAAAACTTAAAAATTTTCAGTATATACTACGAGGTCAAATAAAATTGTATTTTTTTAACCTAAAATATCACTTATAGATTTTACACATAAATCAACAGCCTTATCTATCTCTTCTTCATTAATTATAAGAGGCGGATTAAAATATATAACATTACCCAAAGGTCTTAATAAAAGTCCTCTCTGAAGTGCTTTTTTATATATTTGATAACCCATTCTAAGTTTAGAGTCAAAACCTTCCTTTGTATTTTTATCAGTAACTAATTCCATTGCATTAATAAGTCCTATATTTCTAATCTCTCCTATATTTGGGTGATTTAATAATTTTTCTTTTAATTTATTATTTAAATATTTTGCTCTTATTTGTGCCTTATTTAAAATATCATCTTCTCTTAAAACTTTTTGTACAGCTAAAGCAGCAGAACAGCCTAGAGGATTTCCGCTATAGGTATGACTATGCATAAAAGCCTTGCCTTCATTATAGTCAGCATAAAAGGCATTGTATATTTTATCTGTAGTGATTGTTATAGCCATAGGCATGTAGCCGCCTGTTAAACCTTTTGAAATGCACATTATATCTGGGCTTATGTCGGCATGATCACATGCAAACATTTTTCCAGTGCGTCCGAAATTGGTTGCTATCTCATCAGCAATAAAAACTACATTATATCTATCGCAAAACTCTCTTAACTTTTTCAAATAAAGCGGAGGATATATTCTCATTCCAGCAGAAGCCTGAAGTAAAGGCTCTATTATAACAGCACAAGTTTCATCAGCATATTTTTCAAACTTTTTCTCAGCGTCTAAAAAGCATTCGCATTGGCAATTTTCTCTGTTTTGATTATATTTGCATCTGTAGCAGTTGGGTGCTTCTATATGTATAGTTTCCATAAGCATAGGCTTGTATATTTTGGCATACAAGTCCAAACTTCCAACAGATAATGCACCTATAGTTTCGCCATGATAACCGTCAGTAAAACACATAAACTTTATTTTTTTTGTATTGCCTATCTGATGCTGATACTGAAAAGCCATTTTTAAGGCAGCCTCTACCGATGATGAGCCGTTATCTGAGAAATTAAATTTAGTAAGTCCTTTAGGAAGTATTTTTACAAGCTCTTCGCAGAGTTTTATAGCTGTTTCATGCGAGAAGTTTGCAAATATTACATGCTCTAATTTATCAAGCTGTGCTTTTATAGAAGCATTTATTTTTTCATTACAATGCCCAAGTAAATTGCACCACCAAGAACTTACAATATCAATATATTCTTTGCCGTTTTTATCATAAAGATATATTCCCTTTCCTCTATCTATTATTATAGGAGGAAGCTCTTCATAATCTTTCATCTGTGAGCATGGATGCCAAATATATTTTAAATCTTTTTCTTCTAATGTCATAAATAAGCCTTTATTTTTATAAATAAGAGGGAAGTAAAAAATATTCCCGCACACTCTTTTTGCTAATAGTGAGAAAAGCAAAAAGAATATATAAAAATAATTATTACAATTAATAATCATTCAAAAAGTGAGGAAATATTATCTGTTTTTAATTCCATGTTATTTACAGAATCAATAATACCAACAGTCTTTATATTTGTAATTTTTTCTATCATTTCTTTATTGTCTTCATGCATAACATTTGCTTCTTCAAATCTATTTAATATAATGCCTTTAATTTTTATTTTTTTACTTTTCATATATTCTATAGTAAGAACGGCAGAATTAATTGTACCAAGCCCAGCATCTGCTACTATTAGGCATGGTAAGTCAAGCTCTTTTATAATATCTTCTAAAAATATTTTTTTATCATCATATCTTATAGGGCATATTATACCGCCGCTTCCTTCTACTATCATATATTCATGATTTTTTGAAATATTTTTATAAGCCTTTTTTATAACTTTCATATCTGGAGGATTGCCTTCAATTTGTGCTGCCAAATGAGGAGAATATGCATGCTTATAAGTATATGAAACCATCTCTTCATAAGAATCTGTTAAATTGGCTCTTTCTTTTACATACCAAGCATCGCTATCTGTTATATCATTACTTCCGCTTAAAGCTGCTTTATAATATCCTATATCAAATCCCTCTTCTTTCATCTGTTTGCATATAAGTGCTGATACATAAGTTTTACCTATATCCGTACCTGTTGCTGTTATAAAAAGTGCTTTAGCCATTGTACTAACTCCTTTTTTAATCTTCTGTTAATTCTATTTTATATCCTAGCTCCTCAGCCATTTTT
This sequence comes from Brachyspira sp. G79, assembly GCF_002379365.1. Taxonomy (GTDB): domain Bacteria; phylum Spirochaetota; class Brachyspiria; order Brachyspirales; family Brachyspiraceae; genus Brachyspira. The sequence goes on from NZ_JQIU01000008.1 coordinate 1,895,856, forward strand.
TTATCTGTTTCTATTGAAATGCCAGCAGTGGTAAGCATATCTCCAGTTATAGCTGCATTTGCTCCTGATAAGAAACATGATTTTCCTTTATCTTCTAAAAGTCCTCTTCCGCCTGCAAGTCTTATAAATGCTTTGGGGTTAATAAATCTGTATATTGATACTATTCTTCTCATGTCTTCTAAAGTTAAAGGAGTAATATTTTCAAAAGGAGTGCTTGATATAGGATTAAGCATATTAACTGGAATAGACATTATGCCAAGTTCTCTTAATTCTAATGCCATGTCAATTCTGTCTTCCCAAGTCTCTCCCATACCCATAATGCCTCCGCTGCATACAACCATTCCAGCTTTTTGTGCTGCCTTTATTGCTTTTATCTTATCATCATAACTATGAGTAGTGCAAACATTAGGAAAGAAGTTTCTTGAGGCTTCCAAATTGTTATGCACTCTTCTAAGTCCAGCCTCTTTCATTTTTTTAAATCCTTCTTCATCAAGAAGTCCCAAAGATGCACATACATATCCGTCAGTTTCTTTATTAAGAGTTTCTATTGCATTATATACTTCATCAATTTCCTTTCCGTACAATGCTCTGCCTGATGTTACTATAGAGTATCTTAAAACTCCTTTATCAAAATCGCTTTTACCTTGTTCTAATATTTTATCTTTATCCAAAATATCATACTCTTCGCATTTAGTATCATAATGAGCCGACTGTGCACAGAACTTGCAGTTTTCAGAGCATTTTCCGCTTTTAGCATTTATTATAGAACACATATCAAATACATTGGAACAGAAATGTTTTCTTATAGTGTCAGCGGCTTTGCATAAATCTTCTAAAGGTGAATCTACTAATTTTAAAGCCTCTTCTTTTGTTATATTATATCCGTTCATAATTTTTAGTTTTAATTCTTCTAAAGATATTTCTTCTTTTATAATTGACTCAATATTACTCATTTATCCTCCAGTTTTTATGAAATTCTATAATTAATGCTTCCAGATGTAAGTTTATCTACTCTTCCGTCTTCAAACTCTGCTACTAAAGCAAAGTTTTCATCTATATCTAATACATTTATTATATTTTCTTTATTATCTATATTAATAGAAACTTTCTTTCCTATTAAAAAAGAACGCTTTTTATATTCATCGTAGAATGAGATATTATTAAAATAGTAGTCCCATAAGTTTTCTAATATTCTTGCTATTAAAATATTTCTTATATCAGAATTTGAATCATTAGAATTAATGGAATCCGCTGTATCATTAATTTCTTTAGGGAAACCTTTTTTTGGAAAATTAACATTTATTCCAATACCTATAACAGCATAATCAAGTTTTCTGTCTTCAAAGCTGAAAGCTCCTTCTGTAAGTATTCCGCATACTTTTTTATCATTAATAAATACATCATTAACCCATTTTATATGCGTATTTTTATTTGTTATCTCTTCTATTGATTTTGATACTGCCATAGCTGCTGCTGTGGTAATAAATGAGGTATTAAAAATCTTTTTTTCTTTTTTAAGATTAAGTATTATACTCATATATATACCTGTGCCGTAAGGAGAGAAAAAAGATTTACCGTTTCTTCCATATCCTTCTGTCTGTTCTTCTGCAATTACTACTGTACCGCTTTCTCTCCCTTTAGTGGCAAGTTCTCGGGCTATTATATTAGTTGATTCTACTGTTTTATATACGATAAAATTAAACTTATCCTTATATTTAAGCATATTTTTTTTTATTATATTTGATGAGATAATATCCGTTTCTTTTGAGAGAGAATAGCCTTTATTTTTTAATGAATTGATATTATAGCCCTCATTTTTTAATGATTTTATTGCCTTCCATACAGCTGCTCTGCTTACATTCAAATCATCTGCTAATTTCTCTCCAGATATGAAAAGTCCTTTATTTGATTCTAGTATTGATATTATATTTTCTTTAATATTTCCTTTCATATATAGTATGATATCATATAGAAAATAATTGTCAACTTTAAAACAGCAAAAGGTTTACAATTTAAATAGCTTTACAAGGATAATATTATATGTGAATACTATATAAAATAAAAGAAACTATAAAATATACGGAACTTTTGTTTATAAATAAAGTTATACATAAATGATTTTATACTTGCACTTTCGCGAATGCACCTTTGGCAGCAATTTTTTATGGCAGGAAAAGTTGAATAAGAAAAATTGACAAACTTAAAAATTTTCAGCATATATTCAACTTCTTATATTGCCTATGCTTGGATCTTCTATATTATCATTTGGAAGTAAGTATATATTATTATTTTGGTTATTATTTTGATTATTATTATTTTCTTCCTGCTGATAAGTATTAGTACCTTCTTCTAAAGGAGTATAGTAAAAGTCATCATCTTCTTCTGCCATTTCATTAGTACCAGCATCATTTCTTTGAGTACCGCTTCTTATATGGTCTATAGGACATTGAGTAGATAAATCAACATTTCCTCCTACTGTAAGAGGAGCAACATTCACGCAAGTATGATTTCTAGGTAGACCTGAATCCTGACAAATTTCTACAACTAATACATCATTAGGTATAGGCCAATGGAACTCTCTTTTAGATGAAGGCGTTATGGCATTAAGATATTGAAAAGTTGCTAAAGCAGTAGTAGCTCCTCCTGTAACTCTGTTTGGAAGAAGATCATTTCTATCACTTCCTATCCAAGTAACTGTAACTATTTCATCGTTATATGCTGCAAACCAGTTATCTCTGTGTTCACTTGTTGTACCTGTTTTAGCAGAATATGAAGGATATGTAAAGCCGTAAGTATTAGCACTTCTGTATGCAGTTCCTCCAGGTGCTATAACTTTCTGCAAAGTAGTATTTAAAAAATAATATGATGAAGGAGAAGTAGCACTTATTTTATGAGGAGTTCTGTCTACCAAAGCGGTAACACTAAGCTCATTTCCGTCCATATCAATAACCTTATCTACTATATATGGTTTATATTTTATCCCTCCGTTTGCCAAAGCACTGTATGCTGATGCCAAATCAAGAGGACTCATCTCCATAGTACCTAAACCTATAGATAAAGCATTTGGTATATAAGCATTCTCTCCAAAAAACTCTCTTGAATGCTCTATAAAATATGAAAGTCCTATATCATTTAATAATTTAACAGCTATTGTATTAATTGATTTTGATAAAGCTGTTTCTAAAGTCATTTCTCCTCTGTATCTTCTGTCGAAGTTTCTAGGAGAGTATGCAGGCTTGCCAGCACCCTGAGGATAAGTATAATTAGTATCAAGCATAGTAGAAAAAGGCTGTGCTCCGCCTTCAAATGCATACAAATATATGAAAGGTTTTATTACGCTTCCTATCTGTCTTTTAGCCTGTACAGCTCTGTTAAACTGATTTTGAAGAGTATAACCGTCGCCTCCTATCATAACAAGTATACCGCCTGTTTTAGGGTCTATAGATACCATTGCCCCCTGATAGCTTCTATTAGAAGTGCTTGACTGCAAAGATCTTATATTTTCTTTCATTACAGAATCAGCTGCTCTATAGTATCTTTCATTTACTGTTGTATATATTTTTAACCCAGATAATGCAAGCTCATCTTTATTGAAATAGTTTAATAACTCCTGTCTTACATATTCATTAACATATGGAGTTCTGTTTACTGTCATTTTCCATTGAGCACCTTTTACCTGTTTATTGATATTGGTATATTCTTTATCAAATAAATCAAGTTCTTCCTGCATTGTTTGTTTATCTATAATATTATTTTTTACAAGTCTTGATAATATCTGCTCAACTTTTTTTCTACTGTTGTCTGGATTATTAACTATAGAATAATATGTAGGATTAGGAAGCATGCCCACTAATATAGCATATTCTAATAATCTGCATTGCCTTAAAGGTTTATTAAAATAATGATTGGCAGCGGCCTCAAATCCGTAGTTTCCATCTCCTAAATAAACAGTATTAAAATACATTGCCAAAATTTCTTTTTTTGTATATTTTTGTTCTATCTCTCTTGCTGCAAACATTTCAAATAGTTTACGCTCTATAGTTCTCTCACTTTTTGTAAATAACAGTTTTGCAAGCTGCTGAGTAAGTGTAGAGCCTCCTCCTACTATTTTTCTTGTTAAAATAGTCTGAATACCCAAATATGCTGTTCTGAAATAATTGATACCTTTATGGGAATAGAATTTTTGGTCTTCCATTAAAAGAAGAGTCTGCTCTAAAAGAGGATTAATATCATCTACATTCACAACCTCATAAGCAGGCGGCATGTATTCACCTATAAGTATATTATTTCTATCGTAGATTTTTGTAGGCGGAGAATCCCCAAACGGATTTAATGGATTAAAATACCTTATTCTCTTTTCATTTCCTCTTATAACTATTATATCATAATATTCAGCAAGCATAGCCATACTTTGATCTCTTCTTGATACCCAGTCTTTATATACTCCTCCTACAAAGTACATACCCACTATACCAACTGCAACAAATATAAATAAACATATAATAAAGATAGTTAATATAAATTTTTTTAATTTGGATTTCTTCTTTTTAACGCCATTATTATTTTCTTGATTTTTTTTCTTAAACATTTATTAATAATCACCATATTGACATAATATTTTACTATATCATACTATAATATATATATCTTTGCAAGCAGAATTTATAATTGACTTATGATGTTTTGTGTATTAAACTGTCAAAATATGATTTTATGTTAATTGAGGCTCTGTTTATGCAAAAAATTCACAAAATCATTATTAGCTGTAAGTTTACTATTATTAATAACCTGCAGTATATATATATTATATTTATATACTACTTCCAAAGATATTAATAGATAATGGAAGAAGAATATTTAAATCTTTTATTATCTCTCGTTTTATCATTGGTAACCTATGGATTATTTCCCGTGTATTGGTTTTATAAATTCAGAACTATTATTTTTAATGATATGAACAAAAAGATAATTTAGACAGCTATGGAGAGAGTGCCACTGTTTTATCCATACTTATTTTTGTACCTTTCGGTTATATTTATTATATTGTAGCCTTACAGTCAAAACTAAATATTATTTATGATAATATAAATAATAATGAAGAATAATTTATAATACATTTATATATTAATAAAATAAAGGTATATAGGGTATTGACAAAAATATTTATATATAATAGAATAATACTGTATAAGAGAGGATATGAAAAAAAGTAAAAAACTGCAGTCTTATATTGATTTATACGACTGCATTTTTTATATTAAAAAATATTTTAAGTTATATTTATAATTGAACATACAATTTCTTAAGTATTGATTATAAAAACTCTGTAATTATTCATTGATGCCTCCTGCTGTAATATTTGATATAATCTTTTTAGAGAGTATTATATAAATAACAATAGTAGGAACAAGTACTATAATCACTGTAGCAAACATACCTGAAAAATCATTAGTATATTTCATAGATTGAATCATAGAAAAAAGTCCTATTGACAATGGTCTTAAATTAGTTTTATTTGCAAATATCAATGCTGTAAAATATTCATTCCATATAGAAATAAAATTAAATATAGAAACAGTTACTATACCCGGAGATGCCAACGGAAACATTATATTCCAAAAAGCTCTAAAAGGACTGCATCCGTCTATAGCGGCTGCTTCTTCAAATGTATGCGGTATGTTTTTAAAAAATGATATAAGAAAAAAAATTGTAAAAGGTATATGCATAGCTATATAAACTAATATTAATATAAACCTATTATTGATTAATTTTAAAGTTGCTGCTATTCCAAAAAGAGGAATGACTATCATTATTCCAGGTACACCCATTGCCAATACAAAAATTCTTTTTAATATATCATTTAATTTAAAATCTATTCTCGCTATTGCATAAGCAGCAGGTGAACATAGCAAAACCAAGCCTATAACAGACACAGACGAATAAATAATAGAGTTCAAAAAATATATACCAACTCTATTATTAACAAATGCTTTATAATAATTCTTAAAATTTATCCCAGAGTTCAATAGTTTTCCATCAAAAATATCGGATGTAGTAGATAATGAAGCTAAGAATATCCAGCCTATACATATAAATATTAATAAACACCAAATACTCATTATAATATATTTCATTATAACAAATAACTTATCAATTAGTATTTTTTTTCTAAACGATTAAACATAATTATTTATTATTACCCCTAAAAAATAAATTTACAAGTAAAAAAGAAAATAATGCTATCACAGAAAGTATAACGCATATAGAAGCTCCTAATCCAGCATTTCTCTCTGAAACTATTAAATTAGAACCGAACAATTGAAAATACATATATATTTTTGGTGTAATAGTTCCAGGTTCAGGATCTAAAGGCGAAAATATTTGAGACCATACAAACATTCCAAATGCTTCTATACTCCATATTACTATTGCACTCTTTATTGCATTTAATATTAAAGGTAATGTAATTTTAAAAAATTTATCAAAAGAATTAGCTCCGTCTATAGATGCCGAATCATATAATGCTGAAGGTATAGATTCCATAGAAGCACAAAACATTACCATAAAATATCCTACATTAGAAAAAGAATAGGCAATAAGCATTGACATAAATACATAGTCTGGAGAAGCCCATTTTATATTAGCTAATTGCTGAAGACCTACTAAAGTAAAAAATGATTTTAAAAAACCATAATCAGGCTGATAAAAATAATAAATCCACATAGTGGCCAAAGCAACAGAAGATATTATATTAGGCAGATAAATTAATGTTTTGAAAAAAGATTTAAACTTCATATTTGAAAATGTAAGTATAGAGGCGAAAAAAAGAGAAATAGAAAAAACTATTAATCCACCAATAAGCCATATAATAAATACATTTTTTAATGATTTTAAAAATAAACTACTTTTAAATAAAAAGACAAAATTATCTATACCAACAAACTTCCAATTTAATATGCTATCCGATATTGTTTCAACATAGAATAAACTCATAATACCCGTTCTAAATACTGGATACAAAAATGCTATCAAAAATACAATAATTGCAGGAAATACAAATATTACCGCAGTTATTTTTCTATATTTTTTATACATAATATAATACTCTAAAATAATAGATATACTGTATTTATTATTTAACAAATACAGTATATCTTAACTATATATATTTTTTATTTTTTCATTTCAGCAACAAACTCTTCTGCTGTTATCTGACCTGACATTAATTTGATAATATTAGCATTGATTATAGGAGTTTTTTCTGTATTAACATCTATTCCGCCATCTAAAGGATAATATTTGCCCAATCTTGGAAATATTTCTTTAGTATCCTCAAGCTGTTTTGTCCAATATGTAGTTGTACTTGAAACAGGAAGAGCATAAGAACGTTTGGCTATTTCCTCATCCCATTTTCCTGTAGTAAGATGTACTATTAAATCAAAAGTTTCCTTTGGATATTTAGTATTTTTATTTATTTGGAATGACTGACTTCCATAATGCATATCATAAAGTCCGTCTGTTCCGCCTTCTACAGTAGGATAAGGGAAATGTCCCCATTCAAAGTCTTCTCCTGCAGTTTCCATTACGAAGTTAGGAACCCAAGTACCATTTAAAAACATTGCTGCTTCTCCTCTTGCCAATTCATGTCTTCCTGCTGGGAATTTATTTCCTTCAACTTTAGGAGATACATATCCTAACTCTACCATTTCCTGCCAGTCTTTAGCTGCTTTTAATACTATAGGATCATCCCATAAACCCTCTGTAACTAATTGCTGAACAAACTCTGTTCCTTTATATTTAGCTATATGATATCCTAATAAAGCATTAATTTCAGCATCATCATCAGTAATAGGAGGTATTCCTAAAGCTTTTATTTTAGCACATGCATCTTTAAACTCCTGCCAAGTTTCAGGTACTTTTTCAATTCCTGCTTCTCTAAATATTTTTTTGTTATAATTAAATAAAAATACAAAAGGCTGATAAGGAACAGCATATAATGAACCATCTTCAGAAAAAGATCTTCCTAAATCAAGTAATGATTTTATAATAACATCTTCATAAGGTTTTCCATCTGTAGTATCATAAACATTGGTGATATAATCATCTAATTTTAAAGCATATTTGCCCCAATTTTTAGTAGTTCTTTCTATATTTTCATCCCAGAAATCTATAGTCTGACCATTGTCCAAAGCTGGTTGAAGTGTTTTTCTTATTTCACGTCCATTGAAATTTATCTCTACTTCTATATCAGGGTGCTTGGACATATAATCTTCAATAGCTGCCTTAACTGCCTGACCTTGAGATTCTGTTTCATTCCACATAGACCAATAAACTATTTTTTTCTTATTCGGATCACTGCCGCCTGAACAGGATAATAAAAAAATAAAAGCTGATAAAATAATAAGTATTTTTTTCATAGATGGATATATCCTCCGTAAAATTTATTTTTATGATATTATTATAAAAAATAATATTGACTGCAAAGTATAAATAAAATAGATATTATAATTACAAAATTTGAATAGATGACCCATCTATTATTGAATGATAAATTGAGGGAAGTGGTATTTATAGATGAAATACATAAGATTCAATTTTAATATTATTTTCATGATAAATACCTTTATAATAAGATGTATTATAATAGTAAATTATTATAATGAAAAAGTCAATAAATATTTTAATTTTATTAAGTGTATAAATGTATATAAGTAATAATATTGATTTTAAGTATTCATTATTTTTTTATTTAAATATAAATGTATCTGTTTATAATTTCAAAAAATATTTTGTCCTTGATAGTACTTTTAATATAAAATATAGAAATTGACAAAATCATTTTGGCATAAACCAAATATTAAAAGAATTACTTGACAATTAGAATTTTATAACTCATAGCATGT
>NZ_JQIU01000008.1:1905680-1912235 GCF_002379365.1 Brachyspira sp. G79
TTCATCTATTATATTATTATATTAAAAATATCTGTTTTTTAATAATAGCTAATATTTAAATAAATCATTATGGAGTTTATGATATTTCTCTTCAGGCTGTACCAGTTCATATACTAAATCAATCTCTTTAGTATTTACAGCCATATTATTTTTAAACTATTCAATTATTTTTAAATATTTTTGAGGTATGTTTGAGTTTTTGAAGAATATATTTTATCATTATAATAGCTGATATTAGTGTAATAATAAAAAATAAAGCTAGTAAGATATATATGATAGTATCATTAGTTATAATTACTTATACTCCCCTCTTAATTTTTTATCACTATATTTTATAATATATTAAAAAATATGAGCTTTAAATATATTTTAATAATTTTTTTAATCTATTGACATTAATACATAATAATATATTCTATTAAAAATTTAACTCATTACAAATTATAGGAGTAAAAAACATGAAAAAAATATTATTTTTATCAGCTGTTATTTTGATATCAGCATTTTTTGCTATTTCCTGCGGCGGACAAAAAAGCTCTTCAGAAAACTCAATAACAGTAATGGTTCCAGACTGGGCTGTACCCTCTGATGAAATGCTCAATGCTTTTAAAGAAGAAACTGGAATAACTGTTAATATGAATGTTATGGCTTGGGAAAATATAAGAGACAAAATATCAATAGCGGCTGCAGGAGGTACTGCTGCTGCTGACGTTGTAGAAGTAGACTGGTCTTGGGTAGGAGAATTTAACAGTGCTGACTGGCTTGAACCTATAGAATTAAGCCAAGAAGAAATTAATGCTATGCCTTCTATACAGCCTTTTATAATAGACAGTAAAGTTTTAGCTCTTCCTTATGCCAATGATTTCCGTTTAGCTTATTATAATAAAAAACATTTTGAAGCTGCAGGCATTACAGAAGCTCCAAAATCTTGGGACGATGTTTATAATGCTTTAATAGCTATAAAAAATGCAGGTGTAACTAAATATCCTTTTTCTATGCCTTTAAATGCTGATGAATCTTGTACTACTTCATTAATATGGATGGCATATTCAAAATACGGAGTAGTATTTAATGAAGATGGTACTTTAAATAAAGATGCTGTACTTGGAGCATTAGAGTTTATAAATAAAATGGCTAATGTTGATAATTTGATTGATCCTGCTTGTAAAACTTCTACAGGTATGGACGCTTATAGAAGAATCAATTCTGGAGAGGCTAGTTTCATAGTAGGGCCTACTTCTTTTGTAAGCAGAGTACAAGATCCTAATGAATCTCAAGTAGTAGGAGATGTTATACCTATACTTCTTCCCGGTGCAGAAGGTCCTTCTCCAAAAACTTTTGCTTTACCTGAAGGTGTAGGTGTAATAAAATTATCAAAAAACAAAGAAGCAGCAATGAAATTTGTAAAATGGTTTAATTCTCCAGAAATACAAAAACAATTAAACTATGTACAAAACACTATGCCTACAAGAACTTCAGTTATGGAAGAACTTATTAATGAAGGCAAATTAAAAAATACAGGTGCTTTGCTTGAAGAATCTACTTTAATATCAAGCCCATTCCCAAAAGGTGTTCCTAGCTATTATTCTGAAATGACTACTGCTATATTTAATGCTGTTAATGAAATGGTTTTAGGGGCAAAAACTCCTGAAGAAGCATTTAATGCTATGGATAGCAAAATAAAAGAATTAGCTGCAAGATAATTTTATTAGAGTATACTGGAACAATTTTATTTTGTCAATTGGTACACATTATACAGAATTATAAACTTTTTTGCCGAACAAAAAATTTGCTGCCATCAGTTTTTTGGTTCTTTTATACCACGCCACAGGCGGACAGACATCATAAAAGAACTGGGGTGTAGGGCAAAGCCATGCAAATATTTTAAATTTAAAAAATTAATTTTGACAAATTGTAATTGTTTAGAATAATAACATGGCATTACTTTCTAAGTGATGCCATTTATTTTATATATTATCTTTATAATAATTTTACATTTAATTTTGTAAAGTACTTTTGAAACAAACTTATTTAATAAATAAAAAAGGGCCTAACTTAAAAAGTTAAGCCCTTTTCATTATCGTTGGAGTTTTATGCTGTTAAATTGAATTTTTTCAAATCTTCATCAACGCTTCCTATTCCTCCAATTCCGAATTTTGAAACTAATATATTAACTACATTAGGGGATAAGAATCCCGGAATTGTTGGTCCTAAATGTATATTTTTTACTCCCAAATATAATAATGAAAGTAAAACTATAACTGCCTTCTGTTCATACCAAGCTATATTATAAACTATAGGCAAGTCATTAATATCATCTAAACCAAATAAGTCTTTAAGTCCCAAAGCAATAACAGCTAGTGAGTAAGAGTCATTACATTGTCCTGCATCTAGTACTCTAGGTATGCCGTTAATATCACCTAAATCTAATTTATTGTATCTGTATTTAGCACAGCCTGCAGTTAATATTACAGTATCTTTAGGAAGTTTTTTTGCAAACTCAGTATAGTATTCTCTCTCTTTATGTCTTCCGTCGCATCCACCCATTACAATAAATCTTTTTATAGCACCAGATTTTACAGCTTCAGCAATTTTGTCTTTAAGTGATAATACCTGATTATGGGCAAACCCTCCAACTATAAAACCGCTTTCTATTTCTTTAGGAGCTTCGCATTTTTTGGCATGCTCTATTATAGGCGTAAAATCTTTATCGCTTTCTTTACCTGTATGACTTTCTATATGTTTTAAACCTTCAAAACCTGCTGCTCCTGTTGTATATACTCTGTCTTTATAACTTGGTAAAGGAGTTACTATGCAGTTTGTAGTCATTAATATAGGTCCGTTAAAACTTTCAAAATCTTTTCTTTGATCCCACCAAGCTCCGCCGTAATTGCCCACAAAATGTTTATATTTCTTTAATTCTGGGTAGTAGTGAGCAGGAAGCATTTCAGAGTGAGTATATACATCTACTCCTGTACCTTCTGTTTGTTTTAACAATATTTCTATGTCTTTTAAATCATGACCAGATACCAATATTCCCGGATTTTTTCCTACACCTATATTAACTTTTGTAATTTCTGGGTTACCGTAAGTAGAAGTATTAGCTTTATCAAGAAGAGCCATTCCGTCAACGCCGTTTTTACCTGTTTCAAGTACCAAAGATAAAAGTTCATCAGCATTTATATCATTTCTTAATGTTTCATTCAAAGCTCTTTGTATAAAAGCATCAACCTCTTCATTCTCATAATCAAGCATATTAGCATGTCTCATATAAGCACTTAATCCCTTAACTCCGTATATAACAGTTTCTTTAAGGCTTCTTATATCTTCATTTTTCTCTTCTAATACGCCTACTGTTTTTGATTTAGCGTCCATATCCTCTTTGCTTTTAGGTGTCCATAAAGATTCTTCAAATATAAGCGATTTATCTTTTACCTGATTTGCTAATTCATTGCAAAGTTTTGCGGTGTATTCTATTCTCTTATAAAAAACTTCTTTATCAAAGTTAGCATTTGTTATAGTTGTAAATAAATTGAATGTTACATCATGATTAACTTTTTTATCTACTTTTCCACCCTCTTTTCTTATAGCAGTTGTTATATTAGAAAGTCCTTTAGTTACATGAACTAGTAAGTCTTCTAAATAGGCTAAATCTGGTTTTTTACCGCATACACCTGATACTGTACAGCCTGTATTATTCATTGTTTCCTGACATTGATAACAAAACATTTTATTATCCATTTAATCCTCCATTTATTTTTTTTGTTTCGATTTTTTATCATCTGTTTTATTTATCTTGAAATCCTTATCTAATAAATAATGATCTTTGATTGTATGGCTTTCCATATAGTTTTTGAACTTTCTGTTTATATCATTAACTAAATCACCCATTATGCAGCTTGAACAGTATTTATCACATTTAGAATGAAACAAACAACTCCTCTGCCAATTTTTACCCTCTATAGTTTCGTATATCTCCAAAAAAGAAGTATTTTCTTTACCCTCAGCAATTTTAAATCCGCCTGCAGGTCCTTTAGATGAAGTAAGATACCCAGCTTTCACTAATGCTTGAAGAACTTTTGATAAATGATTGGGCGAAACATCAAATCTTTCTGCTATATCTTTAAGAGATGCAAACTCTTTAATAGATATATATACTGCAGAGTGAAGAGCTATAGCTGAGGCTTCTGATATTGGAATCATTTTTTTATTCCTGTCATTACTAATTTAGCATATTGGTACTATAATACTAAATTAGTTTTTTGTCAATATCCATTAATAAAAAAATATAAATTGTTTATAGAAATAAATTTATTATATAAATATAACTAGAAATATAGTTTATTTATCCAAATTTCAATGCATACATCCATTCAAAATACAGCCCAATTCAGAATAGGAAACAGATAATTATTTAATTTTTTATGAAAAAATATTAATTTATATCCAAAAAAACAATATTTACTACAGTTTTTGTCATTAATATATGTTATACTATATAGCATATATTATGTTTTTATGCTATACTATATAGCGTATATTTAATTTTAAGGATTATTATATGTCAGAACCAACTAATCAAGAAAATAATATAATAGAAAGTGTAGAAAAAATATTTGATAATAGACGTATTTATAACATTCCAGAATATCAAAGGGGATATAAATGGAATGAAGAAGATGTTGAGGCTTTACTAAATGATATTGATAAATTTGAAGAGGTAGGAGATCAATTTTACTGTCTTCAAAATATCACTATAAAAAAACAGGAAGATAATAATAATATTTATGAAGTTATAGACGGGCAGCAGAGATTAACTACTCTGTCAATACTATTATCATATTTAGGGAAAACAAATTTATTAAATAAGATACAATACTCTATAAGAGAAGAAAGTGGGAAGTTTTTATATGAATTATTAGAAAAAAAAGAAATAGACTATTTAGATAATAATTTAAGCTATAATGATAATTTTAATAAAGACTATGACAGTCAAGATGTTTTTCATTTTTGTTTAGCTAAGCATACTATAATAAATTTTTTCGGTAATCATGAAAAAGGAAACTTTAAAAATAAATTACTAGAACATGTAAAACTAATAGTAAATGATGTAAGCAATGAAGCGGGCAATAAAACTGATGTTAATGATGTTAAAGGTGAAACTATATTCAAAAATCTTAATTCTAATAAGGTAGCTTTGGAATATTATGATTTGATAAGAGCTATATTTATAACAAGAGTAAAAAAAGAAGACAAAGAAAGCGATATAGATTTGGCTGAAAAAAGAATAAAAATAGGTATTGATATAGATAACATGAATATATGGTGGTCAGATAAAAATGTAAAAGAATATTTTAAAATCTTTTCTGGTGAAAATAATATATCAATGCTTTATGATTTATATTGGAAATGCAGAAATGAAGTAAATAATAGTAAATCAGAATCAAATAATAATAAAGAAAAATCTAATAATGAAGCCTTATTTAAATATTTAGACAGTAATACAGGTAAATCAGAAGAAGTATTTAAAGAAGTTGTAAGATTTCATAATACTATGGCAGATTGGTATGAGGATAAAGAAATATACCATTTGCTTGGTTTTATTGGTAAACATATAGAAAAAGATATAAATACTATTTGGAGTATATGGGAAAAAACCAATACTTCTAGAGAAAGTTTTAAAAATGAATTAAAGCGAATTATAAAAGATGATTTAATAAAAAACATTGAAAATGAAAATTATCTTGAAGCTATAGGAGATACTAATAAAAATTGGTATTACCAAGAAAATAATACAATAAAATTATTGGTACTTATGGATATAATAAAAATACTTAATAATAAAAATATAAATCATAAATTACCAGCAAATTACTTCTATGCCAATGGTGAAGATATTGAACATATATTTTCTAAAACTCCAAACAAGCAAACAACTATAAAAGATGCTATTGACAATATTGATTTGATAGTTAATTTAGTAAATGATGATAAATATAAAGAAGAATTATGTGATTTTGTAAAAGACTTAGAAGAAGAAAAAAAACTAAAAAATGAAATGACAACATTGCATAGTATAGGTAAGTTAGAAAAATACAGGGACGTTATTAGAGAAGTTCCTTGTGTACATTCAATAGGCAATTTAGTTTTACTAGTCTCAGATACAAATAGAAGTTATGGAAATAATCCTTATATTGAAAAAAGAAGAAGAATAATAGAACAACATGAAATCGGAGAAAAATACATAAGAAATCATACTTGGAGTATATTTTCTAAAAATATAAAGTTAAAAGATGGGGATTCTGTTAATAGTGAAGAATTAGATAAATGGACTATTAAGGATATTGAAATAACAGCAAAATATATTAAAGAAAAAATAGAAGAGTTTTTTAATGGTATAAAATAATTAAGGAGTGTAAACATGGCTGAATTGATAAAAAAAACATTTATAGATATATTAAAAAAAGATGAAAATATTATTGTACCAGAAATTCAAAGAGAATATGTATGGGGAAGTAAAGAAAATATTGAAAATTGTAAAAAGTTATTAGATGA
>NZ_JQIU01000008.1:1913611-1918103 GCF_002379365.1 Brachyspira sp. G79
GGCAATTAGAAGATAATAAAATCTTAAGAGGAAATATTGATTATATTATAAAGTATTCTTTGGAAGAAATTAATAGTGCAGAAGAGATAAAACAAAACTTCTGTAATACTTTTAGTAAGTATAAAGATATATTTGAAACCTGTTTTAATGAAGAAAAAGTTCCAAGAGGTATTTTAATAAGGTCATTATTAACTTTTGCTAAACCAGTTAAGAGAGAAGAAAGTCATTTTTTTCAATCGCATGCTCTATATGATAATTGGAGTAAGACTTATAATGTACATAAAGTTTCTTTGTGTAGAGATACAGATGATTTACATGATTCATTTCAAAATAAAAAAAGAGATAAATATGAAACTAACCCATACTATAAAACATTGTTTGATAAAATCATAAAAAATCCAAATAATGAAATAAAAGATATATTAGAAAAAATAATAGAAGATTTTAAAGATGAACATAAAGAAAATCCTTTCTATAAAATAATAAAAGATGAAAATTATATAAAACATTTTGGATACATAGCATACGATATTAATAAAAGTGAAAAAATAATCTATGTAATTAGCAGTGATAACTTTCGTTCTTATCATCGAGAATATTAAAATAAAAAATAATTTATAAAAATACAAGAAGGAGTTTAACTTAAATTAAAAGCTAAGCTCCTTTTTTAATACAAAATAAAAAATATCATATTTCAATAAAAAAGCCTATTGACTTTATTTTTTTATGCATATAAGATTTTTCCTTGTGTCTTGAAATTTTACTTTTTATACAATTATTACAAAATTAGAGGTATTTTATAATGAATAACAAAATGCATGAGCTTACAGAAGGTAATGTTAATAAAGGATTAATAAAGCTTGTTATACCAATGATACTGGGCAATCTATTAAATATAGCATACAATATAGTAGATACCATATGGATTGGGCAGATGGTAGGACCTAAAGGACTTGGAGCTATTGCTGTGAGTTTTCCTATTATATTAATACTTTTAGCTATAGCTTCTGGAGTAACTGTAGCTGCTAATGTATTAATAGGGCAGTATTTTGGGGCTAATGATGAAGATTCTGTAGTATATGTTTCTAAAGTTGCTACTACAATTAGTTTGATAACTTCTTTGAGCTTAGCAATTATAGGATATATATTTGCCCCTGCTATGATGAGATTTTTAAATACCGCAGACAGCATTATGGAATATTCTGTAAGCTATTTTAGAATAAGCATGATAGGTTTTCCTTTTATGTTTTATTATTTTTTGGTATCTGCTTTGCTTAGAGGAACAGGAGATACTGTAAGACCATTAATATTTTTGGCTATAGCTTCTGTACTAAATTTGATACTAGACCCTATTATGATAAAAGGACTAGGACCAATTCCAGCTATGGGATTAAATGGAGCTGCTTATGCAACAGCTTTTTCTCAGTTTGTTTCTGTGGCTGTAAGTATGATATATTTGAAAATAAAAAACAGTATTGTAAAGGCTAATCCTTTTAATTTGGTATTTGATTTTAATATTACAAAACTCATGTTTAAAATAGGGCTTCCATTTGCCGCTATGCAGCTCATAGTATCTGTAAGCTGGCTATTATTAAATAGGCTCATCAACACATACGGAGAATCAGCTTCTGCTTCGGTTGCTGTATCTATGAGAGTAGACTCATTATCTTTTTTACCGCTTTTAGCATTATCAGCAGGTATTGCTACTATGACTGCACAAAATATAGGTGCTGGTAAGATGGAAAGAGTTAAGGAAATATATAAAGCAGGCATAAAACTTTCTGTAGGAATATCAGCTTTTATGGCACTTTTTTCTGTATTATTTCCAGAAATCATTGTGAGAATGTTTACAGATGATATGAGCGTTTTGAAATATACAAAAAGCTATATATATGTAGTAATGCCTTCTATAATAATGCTTGCTGTAATGTTTTCTTCTAACGGCGTCATTAATGGAGCAGGAAAAACTTTCATGCTTATGCTGTTTGCTTTTTTTGCCCATATAATAATAAGAGTACCATTGGCCTATATAATATCTCCGAAAATGGAATTATGGGGTATATGGACAGCTATGGCTATAAGTAATTTCTTTAGCATGAGCCTTAGTTTAATATATTATTTCTCTAATAGATGGAAAAAAAGGTGCTAATATAGCATCGCATTCTGCTGCAGAGCATAATATTTAAACATATTTTAGTTTTTAATTGCTTTTTTTTATAAAAGTATTATAATCATAGATTGTGTTGTTTACATAATATTTATTATAACGAGGTGTTATATGGAATTAAAAAACTATATAAGAAACATTCAGGACTATCCTAAAGCAGGCATACTCTTTAGAGATATCACGACTTTACTTCAAAACAAAGATGCTTTTAAATACGCAATAGATAAAATGGCGGAACAAGTAGAAAACGAAAAAATAGACTATATAGTAGGAGCAGAAAGCAGAGGTTTTTTAATAGGTTCTGCATTAGCTTATAAAATGAATACAGGCTTTATACCAGTAAGAAAAAAAGGTAAACTTCCTTATAAAACAATATCAGAAGAATATGCCCTAGAGTATGGTACAGATACTTTATTTATGCATGAAGATGCTATTAAAAAAGGAGATAGAGTTTTAATAGTAGATGACTTAATAGCAACAGGCGGCACAGCACTTGCTATGATAAAAATGGCAGAAAAACTCGGCGGTATTGTAGCAGGTTCTTCCTTTTTAATAGAACTAAAAGAATTAAACGGAAGAAAAGAAATATCCAAATATCCTGTACATGTATTGATAGAGTATTAATATATTATTGACTTTTAATGATTTTTATTATAGAATATTATAAAAATTATTTAAGAAAAATTTTATCGAAATAAATACAATTAATAAGGAGAAAGGAATATGCCATCTATTAAACCATTAGCAGACAGAGTACTTTTAAAAGTATTAGAACAAGAAGAAAAAACTTCAAGCGGAATACTTCTTCCAGACACAGCTAAAGAAAAAACTCAAAAAGCAGAAGTTGTAGAAATAGGCGACAGTGAAGATATCAAAGTAAAAAAAGGCGACATCGTTATATATGATAAATATGCAGGCATTCAAATAAAAGAAGGCGATACTGAATATTTAATAGTAAAAAATGAAGAGATAGTTGCTCTTATAAAATAATTAATAGCTATATAAGAACGATAACTAAATAAAAGAACACTTATCTTAAAAAAAGATGGTGTTCTTTTTTTACTTATTTGCCTTTTATCATGTTATTATTATTGTTAATAAAACTTTTTTTCGTATCATAAAAAATTAATAAGGTTAAATAATATATAGTAAATTATATTATTTAATTTTATTAATTTGTTTCGATAATTATTATACAGATAATACATTTCATTCTTTAATCAGGAGATATTTTTTAATGCATAGATACTTTATCATCTTCCTTTTTTTAGCATTCAATATAGTATATGCACAAGAAAATACAAATAAAACTTCAGAATACACATTTATATACGAAAAAGAAAACACTTTTAATATATCAGACACCAATTCTTCTAATGAAGTATCAATAATGATAGAAAGAAGAGGGCTTCCTCTCGTAAACAGACTAGTGAGATTTACTTCTCTTAAACCTGATGTATTTGATTTTGAAATACATAATGATGTAAAGAACGAAGAGATATTATTAAAAGATTTAGAAGATGATAATAGTAATGAAGAAACTAATACTTCTACTACAAATACATCAGATATATACATTGTCCCTACTGATGAAAACGGAATAGCAAAAGCAAAGCTCAATCTAAAAGATAAAGGAAGCGGAGTAGTACTTATGCATATACTCTATGTAGGCTCTAGTGGAAACACTAATATATCATATGAAGAATATGCTTACGTTAATGTTACAGAAGACAGAACAGGAGGTATATCTTCAAAATTAATAAACGGAGATATAGAAAATTTAAATGCTAAAAGTTCAATTATAATGACTGTAACACTCTTTCCAAGTCTTTTTCTTGTATCAATAGCCTTAATATTAATAAGTTATTTCAGACATATATATGATGAATATAGAAATGCAAAGTCCAAAATAGTAATGTATACTTTTTTCGGATTTAGTTCTATTAAAAAGAATTTCAGATTGATGATATTTATTATACTTGCCGAATTAATTATTGCAGGCTGTTTTATGTTTTTAGACAGCTATATTTTCTCAGTGATTTTAATAGCATTCTTTATAGCAGGTTTTTTGGTAAAAAGAGAAAAAATGTATGCTATAGCATTTTTTATACTATCTTGTATTTCTATGATATATTTATACCTTGAAACATTTACAAGATATATGTCAATAGAATATATACTTAATAATAATGTAATGCAAAACCCTATATTTATATTCTTTTTATTTTTGTTTATTACGGCATTATCAGGAGGAATATATATACCTCTATGTTTATTAGTATTGTATAAAATAGCATTTATTACTAGTGATTTATCTTTGGCTGC
>NZ_JQIU01000008.1:1918632-1926654 GCF_002379365.1 Brachyspira sp. G79
ATTTGTATCATCAATTCTTTATATTATAAAAGTAAAAAAAAATATACCGTTTTTATATTCTATTAATTTATTAAAAATAAAAGATTAAAAAACAAAAGAATAATAATATGATTTTTGATTTGCTTAGAGATTTAGAACTCATTATATCCGATATAGTATTCAGCGGAATTAATAACATTGATTATAATACTATAGAAAAAATAGAAGTATTATCCAATAAATTTAAAAAAATATCTATGGATAATTTAAAAGAACTGCTTGATGAGTTTGTATTATCTATAAAAAGATATAAAACAGATAATAATAAAAAAGAAAATATTAAAGAAGTATCTGATTATATTTGTAAAATAGAGTTTTATTTGAGAAATGCATTATCATCAGAATAATAATATTATCTTTTAATATATCTTTCCATTTCTCTGTCTAAAGTTTTCCTTTTTAGAGTTTCTCTTTTGTCATGAAGTTTTTTACCTTTAGCCAAAGCTAATTCTACCTTTACCTTTCCTCTCGTAAAATATAGTTTTACTGGAATAAGAGTAAGACCTTGTTCTTTTATTTTTCCATATAGGCGTTTTAATTCTCTTTTTTTCATTAAAAGTTTTCTTTCTCGAAGAGGCTCATGATTATTTCTGTTACCGAAATGATATGGGGAAATATGCATATTAACAATAAAAAGCTCCCCTTTTTTGAAAGAGGCATAACTATCAGCCATATTAACACTTCTCTCCCGCAATGATTTTACTTCTGTACCAAGTAAAACAATGCCAGCTTCAAAGCTTTCTATAAGCTCATAATTGAAAAGAGCCTTTTTGTTTTTTGTTATCTCTCCAGATGAGATAGTATTATTTCCTTTTTTATCTTTCTTAGCCATAATTTTATTATACAAAATATAATCAATTTGTCAATTACTGTTTTATTTTCATATGTTTAAGTATTATATATAGGACAACTATAATTTAAATTACGCTTGGGTGGGAGTACTTTTTGAAGTGACTGCCTTATAGATTTAATCAAATAAAATTAAGAAAATAAAGCTTTTAAATCTAAAAGGGAGGGGATTAAAATAAAGTTTTAAAATTTATTATCACTCCCGCCCTTTAAATTTTTGAGTATTATTTATTATTTATAAATGATTTTTATTTTTTAGCTTAAACTGTTATTCTGGCTGCCCTCCCAAGTGTTTTTTTAATTTAAAAAATTATACTCTTTATAAAATATAATTATTTAGGTATATACTAATATATAAATTTATCAATTATAATTTTACTTCATATTTTTCATATATTCTTGAAAAAAGTTTTATCTATGTTATAATTTAAATATATAAAAATAAAAAAGGATTTTTGTTTTTAGGGATATAAATATTATGGACGATATTAAACAACTTAAAGAAAATAACGAAAGCATGGAAGCTCAGACAGAAAACAAATCATCGGAAAAAACAGCCTTTGAAATAGATGATTCTATTCTTTCCAACAAAGAAGAACTCGAAAAGGTAATGGAAGCTGTTATATACGTAGAAGGCAGTGTTCCTATAGGAAGACTCAGAACACTTTTTAAATGTGAAAATTCTGATATAAGAGGCTATATAGAAAGCATAAACAATAAATACAGAAATGCTAATAGTGCTATAGAGATACTTGAAGTAGGAGACTCTATCATTATGACAATAATACCTTCTACATTTGGAACTTTATCAGCTATATATGATAAGAAACGTAAGAAAAAAATATCAAAAGCAATGCTTCAGACTCTTTCTATAATAGCATACAAACAGCCACTTACAAAAGCTGAAATTGATGATATAAGGCAAAGTGATAGCGGATATCATTTGAGAGCTTTAATGGAAGACGGTTTTATTACTTGGAAAGGAAGAAAGGATTATCTAGACAAAAGACAAACTTACGGCACAACAGATAAATTTTTAATGCATTTTGGAATAAACAGTTTAGACGATCTTCCAAAATTAAGAGAGTTAAAAGATTTAGAGTTTAATAAAAATGAATAAAAGCAATTTTTTTATTAAATTTTATTATTAAACATTTTTATTCAACTTATTATTGTAGTCCCATTTATTCATTATCATATAAATGGGGCTTTTTATTTTTTTAATTTCATAAAATCATTTAATAATCTAATTTATAAAAAAGTTAGCATTTATCTTTTTTAAATACTAACTTTTTCATTATTATGCTTTGTTAAATAATCGAAAAATTATACTATAAAATTAATATAATATTTAAAAGTTTTTCTTTATTACACTCAATTTATTCAGTGTAGCAGTAAAAAAATCTCCTTATCTCCAAAGTATCAGCTATCACATCTTTAAGTTTAGGGTTCTGCATAGAAGGAGATGTATAATGATAAAGCGGTATAAAAGCCATATCTTCACCTATAAGCATGTCCTCTGCCTTATGCATATTATTCATTCTTATTTTATTATCCAAAGTATTTTTAGCTTCCAGTATAAGTTTATCATAATCAGCATTATTATATCCTACCCTATTTCCTGAACTGCTGCTTACAAAAAGATCGGCAAAAGTCATAGGGTCGAGATAATCACCTATCCAATCAGCCCTGCAAACTACATAATTTCTAGTCTGTCTATTTTTCTGAAATACAGACCATTCCTCCTGAGTAATGGTCATATCTATATTAAGATTTTCTTTCCACATCTGCTGAACGGCTTCCGCTATTGTTACACCAGTACCAGGATTAGTCTTAAACTCAAGTACTGGAAAGTTACTACCGTTTGAATATCCTGCCTCAGATAAAAGTCTTTTTGCCTCTTCAATATTTTTACTATAGTCTTCTTTTTTAACGCTGTAGTATTCTCCTCCATTTTCTCTGAAGTCGCCCTGAGTATCTTTAAGCCCATAAGGTATAAATGCTGCTGCTGGTCTTTCCCCGCCTTTAGTAATATTTTCTACAATATAGTTTCTGTCTATTGCAAGTGCTAATGCTTTTCTTACTCTCTTATCCTTAAGAACTTCGTTTGTATTATTAAGAGCGTAATATGCCGTTCCTAAAGAAGGTGTTACAACCAAATATCCTTCTTCTCTAAGTAAGTCTATATCATTAGGTGGAATTTTATATGAGTATAGTATAGAACCTTCTTTTATAGCTGCATAAGCTGTTGAAACATCAGAAAACATTATAAAGTCTATTTTTTTAGCTTTTATATTATCCTTATTCCAATAATTAGTATTTAATTCTAAAGATATTATTTCATCTACTCTTCTCTCTGTCATCTTATAAGGTCCGTTTCCTATATATGTATCAGGAGAAAAAGTCCAATCCTCATTTATAAACTCTTCTCTAAGCGGCGAAAATATAGGTACTGCTGCTAATTCTAAAAAGTATGCCGTAGGTGTTTCAAATGATACTTCCAAAGTTTTATCATCTAATGCTTTTACTCCAAGCTCTTCTATAGGCAATTCACCAGATATTACTTTAGAAGCATTTTTTATAGGTGTTATTAAAAAACTGTATGAAGAAGCTGTTTTCGGATCGGCAAGCCTCCTAAATGAATATACAAACTCAGAAGCTGTAACATCTTTACCGTCAGACCATTTGGCATTATCTCTCAAATGAAATGTCATAGTAAGTCCGTCATCAGAAATATCCCAACTCTCAGCAACACCCCCTACCAAATTATTATCTTTATCTTTTGTGGTAAGTCCTTCAAATACATGTGCTGCATAAATCATACTATCTATAGCTGATAAAAAAGACGGGTCTATACTTTGAGGCTCAGCTCCTATACTTACTCTTATGCTTTCATTAGATAAATCTTTATTTTTACAAGCGTTTAATAATAATAAAATAATGATAATTGACAGGTATATTATTTTTTTCATAGCTTTATCCAAATATAAAAAATATTATGTTAACAATATAATTTATATATAAAATATTAATATTTGTCAATAACTAAATATTTTTTATAAACTTAATATATAAATATTGATTTTTTATATATATATTAATAATAGTAGAAATATTTCTATAGAAGGTGAAATACTGGAAGATATTATAAATAATATAGAAGATAGTATAGTATATCATGAAAGAGAAAAAGAATTAATAGATAGCTGGAAACAAATAAATAATCCTCTATACAATAAAATAATAGATGATTTAGAATCAATACCTGTTTTGCAAAACCAAATAAAAGATTTAAATACTTTATTGGGTGAATTAAACAAATCTAATGAAAATTTAGAAGATTCTAATAAAGAATTAAAACTAGAAAATGAACAATTAAATTTATTTAATTAAAAATATATTACATAATAAAAAAGAGGCTCATAAAATTAAGCCCCCCTTTTATATTATTATTTAGTATTATTCTTCTATATAAGCGTAATTAAATTTATGTCTTCCTAAAGGATTTAATACAACACCTTTTAATTTAGGATTTTTTATAAAAGAATCTGCTCTGTAATAGAGAGGAATTATAGGCATATCATCCATTAATATATTTTCAGCTTCTGCCATTGCCTTCATTCTTACACCATTGTCAGCAGACTCTTTTGCTGTTAATATAAGACTGTCATAATTCTGATTATCAAAACCAGTATGATTTACTCCGCTGTAGCTTAGCATAACATCAAGCATAGTCATAGGGTCATTATAATCTCCAGTCCAGCCCATTCTAGCCATTTGATAATTTTTTTCCAATAATGTCTGAAGTGTTATAGGAAACTCTTCTTGCACCAAAGAAACATTAACATTTAAATTTTCTTTCCACATCTGCTGAATAGCTTCCCCTACTAATACATAAATACCTGGTGAAACTTTTAATTCTATTACAGGGTAATTTTCTCCATCTGGATATCCAGCTTCAGCCATTAATTCTTTTGCTTTTTGAACATTATTCTCATAATTACTAACATCAATATATTCTTTATTTTCTTTTCTAAATGTAGTTTCTAACCCTCTTACCTCAGTAGGTACAAAAGCACCAGCTGGAACTTGTCCTCCTTTAGTAACATTTGATACTATATAATTTCTGTCTATAGCTAATGATAAAGCCTGTCTTACTCTCTTATCTTCAAATGCTTTGTTTGTAATATTCAGCTCTATATAATAAGTGCCTATAGCGTTATTACCTACTATGTATCCGTCATTTTTTAAAGTTTCTATCTCAGCAGAAGGAGGCTCTAATGCAGAGAAATCTATAGTTCCACCTCTTATGCCAGCAATTCCTGTATTAGGATCGCTCATAAGAACAAAGTTTATTTCTTTTGCTATTTGTTCGTTTTTATCATAATAGTTAGTATTTATCTCAAAAACTATTTTTTCATCAGGCACCCTTTCCTTCATTTTATAAGCCCCATTTCCAATATAAGTTTCTGGTTTTAATGTCCACTCATCACCGTACTCTTCTACAATATCTTTTCTAACAGGGAAAAATACACCAGTAGAGGCTATAAACTCTAAAAAATAAGCAGCAGGATTTGCTAATTCCACCTGAAGTGTATAGTCATTAATTGCTTCTACTGACAAATCATTATAATCCATAGTACCTGCATTTATTTCTTTAGCATTTTTTACAACCTCCATCATATATGAATACTCAGCTGCTGTGTTAGGATCAACTGCCCTCTTCCAAGAATATTCAAAATCATGAGCTGTTACTGGTTTTCCGTCAGACCATTTAGCATTGGTTCTTAAATGAAAAGTATAAATAAGTCCGTTATCAGAAATATTCCAGCTTTCTGCCACACCTGCTTTAACATTATTATTAGAATCTATTTTTGTAAGCCCTTCAAATGCATGATGTATATAACATGATGCTATACTCAAAGAATTTAATGTTGGATCTATTGTTTTTGGTTCTGGTCCCAAATTTATTGATATTGATGATTTTTCGCTATTATCTGTTTTTGAGCATGAAAAAACAAATAAAAGTATAACAGATAAAATTACCACTATTTTTTTCATATTTTTGTCCTTATATATAAATTTATTTTATGTTATACTATAATTTTTTTTGTGTCAATAAATAATTCTTTACATAGTAATATCTACTATCTTATTATTGACAAAAATCAAAAAAGACAATATTATGTTTACTTATTATACTTTAATCTTTTAAGGAAATATATATGATTAGAAAAAATATCCTTACATTATCTCTCATACTTTTAATAATATCATGTTCAAATAATAAAAATAATGATCAGACTAATACTAATGCAATAGAAGCTCAAACTAATGAATTAAAACAAGCCGAAGATTTAAACAATAATAATACAAAAAATAATAATTCCTATACACCAAAAAATATAGAATGGATATCTCATCACTATTATATGAAAAATGATGAAGGAGATTTCTTTTCTGTATATTTAAATGACAGATGGCCAGATTATATAAATAGCGATTCTGAATTAATACCTAATTATAAAAAAATAAAAGTAGCTTTTAATTATAAAAATTTAAATGATATAAACCAATTCTATGATAAAAACAGCATTCTTGATATAACTAATAATAAAATATATGCAGAAGCTGAAAACGGCGACAGTATAGAAAGTACATATTCAAATATTTCATCATTTAAAATGACATCAAAATCATTAAACAGTTCATCAAAAGAAATAAATACTACTTCATCATTAAAAGCAGCGGTATATAACTATGTCTCTTCAGATGTTTCTCAAACTAATGAATATGGAAGTGCATCTACATTCTCGTATAAAGATTCTATATTTTTGCTTATACCTGATGACACTAACAAATTAGAAGTATATGATAAAATTTCTTTTGATATAAATGAAGGTTTCAATCTAAATAATTTAAAAAGAAATGAAAATTTAGAATTTGAAGATAAAAATGGAAGCATATCAACATTATTTGAAAACGATATGAATGATCCTTATAATGAATGGTTAACAAATTCAGCTGACAGTTATGAATCAAGTAAATCTATCAACATAACTTATTTTAATGATAAAACTATATCTATAAAAAGAACTTCAACACTATATTTGGGCGGAGCACATGGAGTGTACAATAATTATAATTTAGTATATTCATTAGAAACAGGTGAAAAAATAGAAGTTACTAATTTGATAAAAGATTTTGATGATAGTGAATTGAAAAATATTATTGTGGGAAAACTTCTATCTATAGACAACAGAACAGAAGAAGATTATTTAGTTCCTTTAGATGAAATAACTTTAGCTGATACATCTTTTTACATCTATGCTGATGGTGTGCATTTTGTATGGCCTATATATAGTATAACTGCTTATGTTTTAGGCGAAACAGAAATAGTTTTGACCTTTAATGAAATTAGACCGTTCATAAATGAAGATTATTTATATATATTAGAATAAATTTATTTCAAAACTTTGTATATAAAAATATAATATGATTAAATACTATATTTTTTATATATTTTATTAAAAGAGTTTAATATCAATTGTATATGCTTACTGATGAGATTAGTATAGCAAAAAGTTTTATAGAACAGATTATTGATAGGTCTAAATTATAAATATTACATTGCCAGAATTTACCTTTATACTTTATATAAATTTATATAAAATTATAGACAATGAAAATCTTAAAGAATTATATGATAAATTATACACCGTATATAAAATCAAAGATTCAGACAAATAAAATTATAGTATAATATTAGATTACTGTTTTTATTCATACTTCTTTAAAATATAATTATCAAAAATACTGTTTGAAAAAATAAATAATTTTAATATTAAAAAGCTAAAAATATATGATATAAATATCATACTTAATTATATATCAGATATAGTAAAAATAACATCATAAGATTAATAAACTAAGAAGTATGATGAATCTTGAGCATTCAAAACAAGATAATTATGAAAAATATGTTTTTTAAAGAAAACATAGAAAATTTGGAGAAAGCTGCTAATTTATGGCAGTGCTTTTTTTATAGATATAGATTATATCTTATCTTTAATAGAAATTGAAAAAACTATAAATGCTGAGAAAATATTTAATGAACTAAAAACTGATGCAAAA
>NZ_JQIU01000008.1:1926977-1932329 GCF_002379365.1 Brachyspira sp. G79
AAAAAACTATGTCAGAATGTTATAAAAAAACTGTAATTTCATATTCTATAGTACTGCAATATACTGATACAATATCTGAGAGTAATTACAGAGATAATGATAAAATCACAGTATATTAAAGAATGCCGTTTAATAATTTGATTAAAGATGAAAATATATAATTATATTAATAAAAAGTGATAACCTATATAGAATTAGGTTATCACTATAAAATATAAAAATCAACAATAATAATTTTTTACATCTCTTTAGCCAACTTTTATAATAGCTGAATTATTTTACCATCTCTTTATCAACTAAATCATTAGCAGGAACATAGTCATTTATAATTTGGGAGAATACCAAAGTATCAACAAATCCTCCTCTTTTTATAGAGAGGAAAAGATCATTATATTCATTTTCTGGCATTCCTAATTTTTTCATAGTTACTGCTTTATAAAATACTGCATCATTAGCAAATCTAGTTCTAGGATATTCAGTAATTACTCTGTCAAATAAACTTATAGCCTCCTGAAGTTCTGTTTCATTATTAGAATAAGTTTGATAAAGCATGCCATTCCATAATAATGAAAGAGGTTTAAACTTTTCTATTTTTGTAAGTCCTTCCACTTTTTTAAAACATTCATCAGCTGAAATAATATTACTTCTAACTACAATATTGTTTGATTTATAACCGCCTTTAGCAAGAAAATAATGCACTATTCCTTTAAATTGATATAGCTGACCAACATCTACATCAGCAGGCAGATTATTAAAATCTAATTTATTAATATAATCTAAAGCCTGAGTATACTCATTATTTGCTATCATAACTCTTATTTCTCTAATAATTAGAGGGTCATCTTTAGAAGTCCAAGGGCTGTAAAAAGTATCTATAGTAGCTTTTAAAGGCGGTCTTCTTTTAGCATTAACAGAACTGCTTGAAGAAGAAGAACTTGAATAAGTATCTTTTACTGAACTATTATTATTTGCCTGATAATTATTATTAGGATTATTGTTTATCTGAGTATTATCATTATTAGACATAATATAATCATCAGTATAATCGTTAGTTTCTACTACTACATCATTGCTTGATGAGTTTTGATACTCTTTTTCTATCTCCTCAATATAATCCTCTTCCAAATTATTTTGATTATTCGGTTTCTGACAAGATACTGCAAAGGACAATAAAATCACTAAGAGAACTGCTAAAGATTGTTTAATCATTTTTTGCTCCAAAACTATTTTTTAATATTGTTTATTCTCATTTATCGGAAAATACAAAAAAAGCGTTAGAACAAATAATTGTATAATAAGTATTATGCTATATAATTTTCTATATTTTTATAGTATGATTTTTGTTTATATTCTTCTTTAGAACTAAGGGCATAATCCTGTATCTTTTTATCAGCATTGGCAAAATATCTCTCATAAGCCTTTTTGCAGTAAGCATCATTTTTAGTTTTTATACCTGTAGGAGGATTTTCGAATTTATAAACGCCATTAACACGCCAAAAATCCAAAATACCTATTCTTATGGCATCAACAGGACATCTGAATGAACAGCTTGTACACATTACACATTTGTTTTTAAACTTTATATCGCCTTTTTCATCATTGTAAATGTTATGAACAGGACATTTCTTAACACATAAGTTACAATGAGTGCAAATCTTTTTTACTTTAAATAAATGACCATTAACTTTCATAGCAGGATGCTCTATTCTAAATAAAAATGCTATAAATCTTCCGAAAGGAAATTTCTTTAAAAAACTCTCTCTTCCGTTCAAAACTTCATTAGCTTCTATTACGCATAAAGCCTTAGCAGTTTTCCACATCTTGGCTGCAAACTCATCAGTATGTCTAAATATTATATTATAAGGCATTACATAATGATATTCATTAGTAAGAATATATCCTTTATTTTTAAGTCTTGCCATCAAAGGCTCTGAAGATATATTATTAATAGTTAGAGGCTCTCCTGATGTTTTTATAATAAATATTTTTTTCTTCTCATTTTCAAATTTAGGAAAAAGTTTTATCAAATCAAAAATGGGATAAGGGGCATTAAATCCATGTATAGGATAAGCAATACCTGCATAATCATAATCTTTAATATTAGGCATATCATCAAAATTATCACTTACATTATAAAGTAAAGTTTCAACGCCGTTTTCTTCAAATATTTTTTTATATTCTCTAGCAACTTTTTCAGTATTTCCAGTACCAGAAAAACAGTATATTACAGCCTTTTTATTTTCAGACATATTTATTACCTTTATAAATTATTTTATTATTACTATTAATTAATTTTTTTGTAATGAGCCTTAAAGTCTTCATCAAAATAATAAAGCATATTCTCATCTTTCTCATGCGAATCATACCAAACCTGAGCAAAGAAAGGATTTTTTTTCGATAGAATATCAAAATTCCAAGTATAATCTGGCATGCATTCCATACACCAATGACCAGCTTTTATAACAGTAAATGCAGACGCTTCAAATTCATGTCCTTCAGCACAAGACCATCTTAATTTTGTATGCAAATCTCCTTTAGTCATGCTAGTGCTTAAAAGTTTTCCACCTCTAAACTCTGCAGCTTTTTTCAAATCTTCCAAATCTATTTCACTATCTTTTTTATTTTCATCATAGCCATGATTAAGAAGTTCGGCATTTTTTATATCAAGCAAAGCCTTATAGTCTATATAATTTCCTTTGGAATCTTTATTTTCAAAAAGCAAATTAAAATCTTCCCATTTTTTAGGCAAATTATCAAAAGCCTCTTCGCCTCCAAATGTCGCTATAACTTTACCTTTCTCTCCGTTTTTTCTCCAATATGTAGGAGAGTTAGGGTGTGATAAAAGTCTTTGTATAGCAAAAAATGATATTATAGAAGGCGGCACAAGTTTACCGAAAGCATAATACCAATGTGTTTTCCCTATCTCATTCCAATAATCTGTAACAGACTCTTTTTGATAAGAAAATAATTCTTCTAATTTGTATCCGTCATAATACCAAAGCCCATGAAAATTACGTATAGCATTCCAATTAGGCTTCATATATTTTTTTGTAGAGCCTCCAATAAGTTTGAAACCATCATTAAAAGTGTCATATCCCACAAGCCTATTTTCAGCCTTGCTTCCCAAATTGAAACAGCCTTTCCAAAAATAATCGTCTAATTTTCCTTTAATATCCTCTTCAATAATTCTCTTCATTAAAAGCCCGCTGTCTCTTGCAGTAGCCCATTCAAGAGGAGCATTATAGCAAGTATGGAACATAAGTCCGTCACTCATATTGTCAGTAAGCATTCTGTTATGAAGCATAGCAGTTTGCCTTATTATAGCCCTATTTTCTAATGATGAATCAAGAACATATCTTTCGCCTTTTAATTTTGAAAAAGAATATGCATCATAAGGACTTATTAATAAAGGATCCCCAACTCTCCCCCAAGGGTGCTTTTCATTGCGGTTGCCGTAAAGAGCTACTGTTGATATATGTACAAGTTTTGGGCGTTTTTCTTTAGGCATTTCTTCTAATATATCTACAATATGTTTAACGCCTACAAAATTAGTTAGATGTGCAAGTTTTGGGTATTTGTCAGAATTAGGAGGTATAACTGCCGCAAGATTAAGTACATAATTACAATCTTTTAATAATTTTACGCAGTCATCTCTCTCATACAAATATCCTATAATAATTTCAACTCTATCTCCATACTGCCTTTTAAACTTATCAGCAGCTTTCTTACTTTCTTTTCTTACAAGTACCTTTACTAATTTAATATCATCTATCTCCATTAATTGTCTTAATGTTTCAAGTCCCATGTTTCCAGTAGCACCTGTCAAGGCTATTGTATATTTCATATTATTATCCTCTATTAATATCAATAAACTTCAAATACTTAAATATCAATTAAAAATTTCAAGTTTAATGCTTTTTAATTAATTCATTATTATTTTTACATAAACATATATAAATAGTTTTTTTATTTTAGATATTATATATTGAAAAAAAAATTTGTAAATAAAGTGTTTAGAGGTATCAAAAAAATGAAGGCATTAAAAATATTATCTTTAGTATTATTTAGTTTTATTATTTATGCTCAAACATCTTTTTCACAAAATAGTGATGAAGCAATAAAATTATTAACTCTAATGAATAGTGAAAGAAAAAAATCATCTCTTAATGAATACAAAACAGAACCTCAATTACAAAATGCAGCAAACCAAAGAGCAAAAGAAATAGCAGAAGGTATAAGAAAATCAACAGCCCTCCAAGACAATAATATACAATTTGCATCATACTCTGAAGGCTCTATTATAGCAAATATGACTGCTGAAGAAATATTTAATCAGATAATGAAAAGCCAGAAGAGTTTGGTATTAAATAAAACATTTACACATGCTGCTGCAGGAGTTTATGAAAAAGGCGGCAAAAAATATTGGGTTATGATTTATGTCTCTTCAAGAAATGGTGATATAATAAAAAGAGAATTAAATATACAAAAAGAGAGAGAAAGAGTAACTGAATTATGCAATGAAGCGAGAAAACAAAATAATGTATCTGTTTCATTATCGCTTGACAGTAAACTAAGCGAGGCAGCACAAAAAAGAGCCGAAGAGTTAAAGACTTTATTTTCTCATACAAGACCTAATAAAACGGCATTTTCTACTATATTAAAAGAATATAATATCACTTACAAAACAGCTGGAGAGAATATAGCAAATGGTCAGGTAGATGCTGATGATGTTATGAACTCTTGGCTTAATTCTAAAGGTCATAGAGCAAATATACTTAATAAAAGTTTTGGAAAAATAGGCGTAGGTGTTTTTGAATACAATAATAGAATATATTGGGTTCAAATATTTACAGACTGATTATATTACTAAACAATAATAAAAATAAGGACAGCATAATAATTTAATGCTGCCCTTTTTTATTAGTGAGAAAATGATAAAAATAACTATTGTCTTAAAAATAAACGCTTATAAAAATGAACAAAAGGTCTTATAAAAATAAAATTAACAAAAGCAAAAACATAATCCGCTATAAATACATAAAAAACATCAGCAATCAAGAAGCATATACTGTAGAAAAACACAAATAAACATGTAAGAAGCATTAATATAATATCAGTAAGCAAATCTAAAAAATCTTCAAACATAAATAAAATAATTACTAATGCAGCTAATGAAAAAACTATAAGAACTATTAAAGTCATATATATATTATTAATACCTCCATAATTTTATAAAATAACTAACAAAAATATAATACGATGCAGCGACAGAAAATGTCGCAAATAATTTTTTTAATAAAAAAATAACAAAAAATAATAAAATTTTATGCATAATGCTTTTTTATTAATTTT
>NZ_JQIU01000008.1:1932842-1940230 GCF_002379365.1 Brachyspira sp. G79
ATATGTTTGTATAATTTGTACTATAGATATATACATATTATATATTTATTAATGTTTTTATATATTTTTATGAAAAATTATCTTTTTTGGTATTGTAAGTTTTTTTTACAATTGTATAATTGAATTATAAAAATAACGGGAACTATTTCCATAATTATTCGTCTAATATGCGGAAGTTAGAGATATTATTATTTATAATAACTTGATATTTTTTACCCTAAGTTTATAATATAAAAATTTTATAATAAAAATGTAAAATTAATATAAACTTATGCAGGAGCAGATAGTGAGATTTTATGCTACTTTATTTTTAAGCTTAATATTCAGTTTGGCTTTATACTGTCAGGAAGCAGATACAAATACCATTGATACTACAAATAAGATTTCTATAACATTGGAAGACGCCTTAACTATAGCTTTTGATAATGACAAAACATTAAAACAAGCTGAATATGATGTTCGCATAGCACAAGTTCAAAAAGATGCCTCATTTTCTGATTTATTTATGCCTTCTTTAAGTGTAAGCGGATCATTAAATATATCAGAACCTCAAGAAATTGCTAATATATATACAGGCATAAAAACAAGTCCTGACACTTGGTCTGCTAGTGCCACTTTATCAAAAACGCTTTTTACTGGTTTTAGAAATTGGAACACTGACAGAGCCAGAGATATTAATCTGCAAATGCAAAAAGATATATATTATGATGAAAAGAAAAATGTTGATCTCAATACCAAATTAAATTTTTATAACACATTCGTAGCACAAGAAAATTACAGAGTATACTTACAGCAGCAGATGAATTACAGCAACAGAATGAGAGAAACATACATAAAATACAGAAACGGTCAGGTTTCAGAATATGAATATTTAAATGCTAAAGTACAGTATGAAACTACAAAGCCTCAGGTTGTAACATTGAGCAATCAGTATCAAAGTTTGAAATTAACATTTATAAGACAAATTGGTCTTACAAATGCAGCTGATGATGTAGATTTGGTAGGAAGTATACTAGATGCTACTAATATTACACTTCCAGACATGGCATATGATGATTTGCTTACTATTATTATGAATAATAATATAGAATTAAAAAATATGAGCAGCAATTTGGAAATGCTAGAATATAACAGAAGAGTAGCAAGAAGTTATTTATGGCCTACATTGTCAGCAAGTGCTAATGTCAGTATTATGACAGAAGATCAAGTAAAAAATGAAAATAATAATTTTATTAAAAGACGAGGCTCAAGATTTGATTGGGGAGTAGGACTTTCATTAAGCTATGCTCTTGACTCGTTACTTCCTTTCTCTTCTACAGCAAAAGGAGCTGAAGAAATAGAATTAAGCATAAAGCAGATGGAAGTAAGCTATGAGCAATTAAGAGATACAATAGAAGTAAGCAGCCGAGACCTAATATCAACTGCTAGGTCTCAGGCTTTAAACTTACAGTCGCAGGCAGAAAATGCAAGAACTGCAGCTTATGCCCTGCAGATGGCACAAAGGCAGTATAGAGGAGGTACTATATCTATGCTAGAAGTAAATGATGCCGAAGTAGTATATTTAAATGCCCAACTTGCATATTTGCAGGCTATATATGAATATTTTTCAAGTACTTTACAAGTGTTAAAACTTTTAGGTGCTTAAGGAGATTGTGATGATAAAAAAAAT
The DNA here is from genome assembly GCF_002379365.1 of Brachyspira sp. G79. Classification (GTDB taxonomy): domain Bacteria; phylum Spirochaetota; class Brachyspiria; order Brachyspirales; family Brachyspiraceae; genus Brachyspira. Next base: position 1,934,512 of record NZ_JQIU01000008.1, read on the forward strand.
AAACGTACAAATTTTTATATTATGTCTTTCTATTTTGTCTGTTTTGTCTGTTTCATGTAAAAAATCTCAGGCAGACTTAAAAAAGAAAGAAAATCCTATAAGTGTATTGGTAGCAGCCCCTATAAAACAGCACCTAGACGAATATTTAGAGCTTTCTGCTGAAATTAAAGCTACAAAAGAAGTAGAAATATCTTCAGACGTTCCTGGTAAAATAGCTAATATACTTAAATATGAAGGAAGTTTTGTTAATAAGGGGGATACTATAGCATTAATCGACAGATTTGTTATAGGTGCTAATTATGCTTATGCCCCAGCAAGAACTCCTATTTCTGGATATGTTACTACTACATATATGGCTGTAGGAGCATCAATAGCCGCTTCTACTCCAATAGCAAATGTTGCTGACATAAACCAATTAGAAGTAGAAATACAAGTTCCAGAACGCTCTATATCTGGAATAGAATTGGGTCAAAAAGTATTGATAAGAGTACCTTCTTCTCCTAATAAAGAAATAGAAGCCAAAATAACAAAAAGAGATTATGCCGTTAATCCTTCAACACGTACATTGATGGTTAAAGCTCTAATAGATAATAAAGACAGACTTTTACTTCCAGGTATGTTCTCCGATGTTTCAATACTTCTAAACTCTGCTGATAATGTATTTGTTATACCTAATAGTGCTATATTCAGCGATGATTTAGGAAAAAACTACATATATGTTGTAAAAGAGGATAATTCTAATAATCCGCCTCAGGAACTTGCTCAAAGTACAAATAAACAATACAGAGCATATTCAAGAGAAGTTAATATATTATTCACTTCAAAAGATAAAGTTGCCTTAAGCAGCGGACTTGAAGAGGGAGAAGAGGTTGTTATGTTCGGACGTGAATTCTTAAAAAATGGTTCATTGGTTAATAGAATAGAAAATGACCCTACTATATTAGAATATATCACTCCTCAGGCTACTGCAGTGGCTTCAGCTAATACTAATCAAAATACATCAGCAAATCAAACTGCTATTGTTAAAGAAAATACACCTAAAACAACTACTGCCTCTAAACCTACTACTACTGCTAAACAAACAACTGCATCTAAGCCAACTACAACTGCTAAACAGACTACTACTACCCCTAAAACAACAACATCAACTAATACAGCAAAAACTGCAGATACCGTTAAAGATACAGGATCACAAAGCGGTGATAATAGTATTTATTCCATTGGCGGTTAATTATATATTTAATTAAAAGGAGCGATTTTTTATGAGAAGTTTTATTGAACTAATAGTAAAAAGGCCTGTTGCCGTTTTTATGGGAATAGTTGCTGTTGTAATACTTGGTATTGTAAGTTTATCTAGGCTTCCTGTCGATTTTCTGCCAGACATGGAGCTTCCTTTTATTAGTATTAGAACAACTTATGACAATGCAGGTCCTGAAGAGGTTGAAAAATCTGTTTCCAAAATAATTGAAGGAGCTGTTTCATCTGTTAATAATATTAAAGAGGTAAGCTCTACTTCAGAAGAAGAGGACTCAAGAGTTTTCATTGAATTTAACTGGGGAAGTGATTTAGCTTCTGCTACTGCAGATATTAGAGAGGCAATAGATAGAATAAGAAAATCACTACCTGATGATGCAGAAAGTCCTGCTGTTTATAAATTCTCTACTGACAATATTCCAGTTATGGAGATATCATTCTATGGTACTGATAATTTATCTGCATTATACAATTTGGTTGATAATCAAATATTAACCAGTATAGAGCAGGTAGGCGGTGTTGCTATGGCCGAAATAAGAGGAGGACTTAAAACCCAGATTAAAGTTGATGTGGATATGAATAGGCTTCAGGCTTACGGACTTGATATTAATACTATTGTAAACACATTGGCTATAGAAAATCAGAATATTTCAGGCGGTGAAACTTATGAAGGTGTTTATAAATATACTTTAAGAACTACTGGTGAGTTTAAAACTGTTGATGATATAGGTAATGTTGTCGTAGCATTAAAGACAAATAATACTCCTATAAGACTTAGAGAATTGGCTACTATTTATGAAGGATATGATGAAGACGGAGATGTTATTAAAGTTAATGGTACTCCTGCTGTTAATGTTTCTATCAATAAAGAATCTGGGGCTAATACAGTTGCCGTTTCTGAAGGTATAAAGAAAAGACTTGATACTCTTAATCTCCCTGAAGGTATAAAATACGAAGTATTATTTAACAGTGCGGATAATGTTAATAATGCCATAAAAGGTGTTCTTGATACTGCTTGGCAGGGAGGTTTATTTGCTGTTATAATACTTATGCTTTATTTATGGAATGTTAGAACTGTACTTATTATAGCAATATCTATTCCTATGTCGATTATTGTTACATTTACTTTGATGTATTTCTTCGGTACTACTTTAAATATTATTTCACTCTCTGGGCTTGTACTTGGTATTGGTATGATGGTGGATAACTCTATTGTTGTACTTGAAAATATATTCTTCTATAGAAATAACGGATACGGTAAATATTCTTCTGCTATAGACGGTACTTCCACAGTGGCACTTGCAATATCTGCTTCTACTCTTACTACAATAGCTGTATTTTTGCCTTTCCTTTTTGTAGAAGGTCAGACTGGTCAGATGTTTAGAGACTTGTGTATTACTGTTACTGTTTCTATGATAGCCTCTTTGGCTGTAGCTTTAACTATTGTACCTATGCTTGGTGCGAGACTTGTAACTACTAAAAAATCTAAATTCTTATCAAAATTTGAAGATTTCTTTGATAAGCATTTCCACTCAAAAGTAAACTTCATATATGAAAAAGTATTAACATACTCAGTTCATCATAAAAACAGAGTATTAATTCCAGTTATATTAGTGGTATTTACTGTTATTATTGTAGGATTAATATTCATAGGTAAAGAGGGATTCCCTGAATCTGATGAAGGACAGTTTAGAGCAAGCATTACTATGCCTATAGGTACAAGAAAAGAACAGACTGGTGCTTTCGTTGATAGAATGAGAAAAGATGTAGAAGAGGTTGTTGGAAAAGATTTAAGCAGAATTCAAACTAGAGCAAGATCTGGTTCTGATGCCAATAAAGGCGAAATTAGAGCAAAACTTATAGATAAATCTGACGGAAGAACTATTGAAACAGCTGAATATGTTGAGCTTGTTAGAAAAAAATTAGCTAGCTACCCTGCTACTATTAACGTAGATACAGTTAGCAGTATGAGAGGAGGCGGAAACAGTGATTCAAGCGGTATTGATATAGACATAGTAGGAGAAGATTTAGTAAGAGCTAGGGAGCTTGCAAATAGTGTAATAGCGGCATTGCAAGATGTTCCAGGTTTGCGTGATGTACGTTTGAAAAAAAGTGATGCCAGCCCTGAACTTAATGTTACTGTTAATAGAGATTTAGCTTCTAAAATGGGACTTAATATAAATACTGTTGCTAACTCTATTAAAACAAGTTTCGGCGGTACTACTGCTACCAGAATGACTCCAGACAATTCTGATGTTACTGATATTGATGTCATAGTTCAACTTAATGAAAGAGATAGAATCAATATAGATGATGTAAAAAGAATGCTTATACCTACTACTGCTGGAATGGTTCCAGTATCTGCTATAGCGAATGTAGATAAAAGTTTTGCCCCTTCAGAAATAGAGCGAAAAAATGACAGTAGAATAACATCTATTACTGCTTCAGGATATGGAAGACCTATGAACCAAATAATGAATGATGTACAGGCTGCTATTAATGAAAAAGTATTCCTACCTTCTGGTTTCTCTATTGTTTATTCAGGAGATTATGAGGATATGAATGAAGCTTTCGGTCAGCTTATACAGGCTTTATTTTTGGCTTTGGTATTAGTTTATGCTATTATGGCAAGTCAGTTTGAATCTTATATAGCTCCTTTTGTTATTGCTCTTGCTATACCTTTTGGTTTTGCGGGTTCTCTTACATTATTATTAGTTACAGGGCAGACTTTGAGTGTATACAGCGGAATAGGAGTTATAGTTCTTATTGGTATTGTAGTTAATAATGGTATTGTACTTATTGACTATATGAATCAGCTTATGCATGAGAAAAAGATTAATGGCGATAAAGCGGCTTTAATAGCTGGTCCTAGACGTTTAAGACCTGTACTTATGACTTCTCTTACTACAATACTTGGTCTTCTTCCTATGGCATTATCAAGCGGAGAAGGTAATGAAATGTATCAGCCTTTATCACTTGCTGTACTTGGCGGTTTAACAGTTTCTACTATGTTTACTCTTGTTATAGTACCTACCGTTTATGCTGCTATTAGAAACAGAATACCTCTTAAAGATTATGATGCTAAAGATTTGGCTAGTGTTGAAACCACAGGAAATATTGATAATGCTTTAAGCACACCTGGAAAATAATAAGTTAATAATTAAATAAATAATAAAAGGCTTGAGTTTAATACTTAAGCCTTTTTATTTTAACCTTATATTATAGCATTATAAACTAAAAAAGCACTTGGGTGGGCAGTTAAAATAACAGACAAAGCTAAAAAAATAAAAATAAGTTAAAAATAACAAATAGTACCCAAAAAATTAAAGGGTGGGAATGAAAATAGATTTTTAAATTTTATTTTAATCCCCGCCCCTTTAGATTTAAAAGCCTTATTTTTTAATTAAGTATAATTAAATCTTATTAGCATGTATTTCTTTAAGAACACCCGCCCAAAGCGTTATTTAAATTAAGACTTTCCTCTACGCACGTAACATGAAACATTTATATACAATACAAATTAGAATTTATAATTAGTTTATATATAATAATAGATTAAACGTGCATTTAATAATATTATAAATTTAAAAACTATCATAAAACTTGAAATTATATATTTATTTTATATTATATAAATACTTTTTTAATAATAAGAGGTAATGAAAAATGAAATTCGCTTACTTAATAATGGGTAAAATTTTTGACAGCAATAAAGACAGAGCATATATTCATAATGAAATATCTCAAATTATAGGAGTATCTGATATGGAAGAAGCCTGTAAAATTGCAAAAGAACTTCAAAATGAAGGAGTTGACTGTATAGAGCTTTGCGGCGGATTTGGAGAAGAAGGGGCAAGAAAAATAATAGATGCTACAGAAAATAAAATTGCTGTAGGATTTGCAGTGCATTTAGAAGAGCAGAATGATATTTATAAAAAACTTTTCGGCAGATAAAAGCTATTATGAATTAGATTTATACAAGAAACCTGTAACTATAACTATAATACCAACAAGCATAGTAAAAGGAGCTAGAAAACCCATAAAACCTTCTGGGTGCTGTCCTACAAGTGCAATAAATAAAAAACTTAAAGCAAATATTAGAAGTCCTATAATTAGGATAATTAAATTTTGTTTTGAAAGTTTATCGTGATTATTTACCATATTTAATATACAAAAAAAGTTCATAGCCTAGAATACAGCTACAAACCTTATTATTTACTCCGTTATTTAGTTCTATTTGCTCGGGGCCGGAATCGAACCGGCACGGTCGCAAGGACCAGCAGATTTTAAATCTGCTATGTCTACCAATTCCATCACCCGAGCTGGTAGTTGCTTTATATATTATCATATTAACAAAAAAAAATCAAGTTTTATTTATAAAAAATATTCATTTATTATGTAATTATATAACTTAAATAAAAATTGGGAGCCTATGGCAAGTTTACTTGATAAAAGACTTTAACTG
>NZ_JQIU01000008.1:1940587-1945719 GCF_002379365.1 Brachyspira sp. G79
GGCAAAAGACTTTAGCGGACAATTTTTATATATAAACTAAATAAAAATTGGGAGCCTATGGCAAGTTTACTTGACATAGACTTTAGCGGACAATTTTTATATATAATATGTTGACATAACTATAAATTATTGATAATATGTTACAATCAAAAAAATTTTAAAAAATTAAGAGGTAATTAAAGAATGTTCACAGCCACATTATATGCACAAACTGCCCAAGGAGCACAGGCAGGAGGAAGTCCATTAGTATCCATCGGTATGATGGTTGTTATATTTGCTATCTTCTACTTCTTATTAATAAGACCGCAGAAACAGCAGCAAAAAAAATTGGCTCAAAGTATAGCTGAATTAAAAAAAGGCGATAAAATCATAGTATCAGGCGGAATTATAGCAGAATATATATCAGATAAAGAAGGCGGAAGAATTGCTGTAGTAAAAGTAGGCGAAAATACTAAAATGGAAATTATAAAATCTTCTATCTCTGCTGTTGTTACAGAAGAGATGTTAAACCCTCCTAAAAAAGAAGAGAAAAAAGATAAAAAAGCTATAGAAGATAAAAATCAGATAAAAGAAGATTTAGAAAAAGCTCAGGCAGAAGATAAAAAAGACTGATAAAAATTAATAAGAACAGGACAATATAATATGAGTCATAATTTAAGACTAGCATTCATTATTATAGGACTTGCCATAATGGCTTGGTTTATTACTCCTACAGTAAGATGGTATTTTTTTACATCTGAAGACAAGAAAGAAGAAAGTAATTTGTCTTTAGATGAAATGATAGCTAAAGGCTACACTAAAGAACAAATTGATGATATTCAAGCTCTTAAACGTTTAAGAAGCGAATCTGTCAATATGGGTTTGGATTTGCAGGGTGGTATAAGAATAGTACTTCAGGCAGATTTTGAGGAATATGCTGCAAGACTAGACAGAACTGCTTCTTCGCTTACAGCAGAAGAGAAAAACGACGCTATGGACAGACTTATATCAAGACTTAGAGGAAGAATTGACCAATTTGGCGTAAGCGAGGTAGGCATAAGAAAACAGGGCGAAGACAGAGTGGTTGTTGAACTTCCTGGAGCACGAGACCCAGACAGAATAAAAAGCGTAGTATTAAGTCAGGGAGCTTTAACATTTAATTTGGTAGATGAACAAGCTACAGCTGCTTTAACTACCAACGATATGCTTATGGGTGTATTTACAAATATGGCTAAAGTACCTGAATATGGAAAGCTTCTTTATTTCTACAGTGAAAAAGATGATTTCGGCAGAAGAATAAGAGGTGCTCCAGTTATAGTTAATAAAGAGCCTTCTCTTGAAGGAAGTTCTTTAGTTAATGCCCAAGTAGGCGGCGGACAATTCGGAGAAGTTACTGTTGAGTTCGAGCTTAATAATGAAGGTTCTGAACAGTTTGCTTTAGTTACCGCACAAAATGTAAACAGAATGCTTGCTATAGTATTAGATGATAAAGTTATAAGTGCTCCTAATATCAATGATGAAATTAGAGGCGGAAGAGGTGTTATTACTGGAAGATTTACTTTAGAAGAAGCTCAGGACTTGGCTAGAATATTAAAAGAAGGTGCTTTACCTCTTAATGTAAGTATAGTAGAAGAAGAAGTTGTAGGTCAGTCAATAGGTGCAGACTCTGTTAAGGCTGGGGCTACTGCTTTACTTATGGCTGCTATTTTAGTTGGGCTATTTATGATAATAGTGTACAGACTTTCTGGTGTTTTGGCTACTATAGCTATGCTCGTAAACGTTATACTTATTATAGCTGTATTATCACCATTGAGATTTACCCTAACTTTACCAGGCATAGCTGGACTTATTCTTACCATAGGTATGGCAGTTGATGCTAATGTTATTATATTTGAACGTATAAAAGATGAATTAAAAATTAAATCCAATGTTGCTGATGCTATTATATCTGGTTATGACAGAGCATTTGCTACAATATTTGACTCTAACATTACAACTATTATTGTAGCTTTAATACTTTGGATATTTGGAAGCGGTCCAGTACAAGGGTTTGCTATTACTTTATTCTTTGGTATATTGATAAACTTATTTACTGCTGTATTCATTACTAGATATATATATGAAGAGCTTATACGTACAAAAATGGTTAAGAAGGCAGGATTCTTCTTTATATAATTATTTATATATAAAGACAAAAAGAATGAAAATTGTTTATATATAATTGCTTAAAATAAATAGGATTTTATAATGAGTGAAGACGTTAAAAAAGAAAATGATAAAAAAGAAAATAATGATTTAACAAAAATAAAATACCTTTTGTTAAATTTATGCCTATTGCTGCTGTTATATCTGCTGTATTGTTTATAGCCTCTATTGGTTTATTTGTAAGCAAACTAAACACTAATAGTTTTAATATGGGTATTGACTTTGCAGGAGGTGTGGAATTAAAAATACAGATAGATAATCCTGAAGTTATAAATATTGCTGAAATAAGAGCTTTATACAATAACTTTGGAACTGAAACTGTAAATATTCAGGAGCTTGAAGGAGAGGCTAATATCAATGCTTTTCTTTTAAGATTTAGAGGTTCTAATGAAGAATCTGACAGAGCTATGCAGGTGCTTTATGATAAATACGGCACTGACAAAGTTAATTTAATAGGAAGCAACATCATAAGTGGTGTAGTATCTGCTGATAACTTGAAACTGGCATTCATACTTATAATTGTTTCTTGGATTATTATAATGGTATATATTACTATAAGATTCAATTACAGATATGCTTTCCCTGCTATAATTACACTTATACATAATGTTGTTATAGTATTTGGGATACTACTTTTCCTAAACAAAGAATTTTCTGTACTTGTACTCTCTTCAATGCTTACTTTGATAGGATACACTATTAATGACATCATAGTAGTATTTGATAGAATAAGAGAAAATGCTGATGATAAAAGACCATTCAAAGAGATTGTTAATATAAGCCTAAATAATGTTGTAGGAAGAACTGTAATAACTAGTATATCAACACTTCTTGCCGCACTTGCCATAATGATATGGGGAGGCTTCATACTTTATGACTTTGCCTTTACATTCTTCTGCGGTGTTGTTATAGGTACTTATGCTAGTAACTTTATAGCAAGCGGTCTTTTAATATTATTTATGAAAACTAAAAAAGCATAAAAATATTTTAGCTTTTTAATAATACAAAAAGAGTATGCATTATTATGTATGCTCTTTTTTATTTGAATTATTTTTTTAATCTTTGACAAGATATTTATTTTAATATATTATTTTTATGCTATCAAATATAAACAAAAAATGGAATAAAAATTATGAGTGATATTCAAATACCAAATATTAGTATAAGTAATTTTAAATGCTTCAAGGAAGTTTCTATTGATAGCTTTAAAAAATTTAATTTAATATTTGGTAAAAACAGTGTTGGAAAAAGCAATCTTTTGGAAGCATTATATTTATACTCAAATATGTTTAGAAGTGATACAGTTATATCTTCTTCTTTTTTTCAAAGGAATATACCTCTAAATAATAATTTGGAATTAATTTTTTATAATTTTGATTATACAAACCCTATAAATATAAAAACTTCAAAAAAAGAACTAAATATATACCCTATAAAATCCTTAGAGCTTTCAACTTTAGATGGTATTTATTATCAGGTAGAAAATAATAATGGAGAAACTATAAAACTTCCAATGCTTATAAATAATAACAGACAAATGGATAATAGTTTTGTACCTATTAATAATACTTTTCCTATGAACAATGTAAATGTACGTTCAGCAATTTTAGCTCCTTCATTATTTAACTTTTATTTCTTTAACGATTATAGTACTTCAGAAACAAGAGTAAAAAATAATGTTGTATCATCATTTGATAAACTTCAAAATTTAAAAATGGATAAAATAGTTGTAGATAGTTTAAAAACTATAATACCAAATATAGAATCAATAAGAATATCATCTGAACAAATATGTGAAGCTGATATTGGTCTTGACAGATATTTACCTCTAAATGCATTAGGTACTGGTGTATATAAAATATTCAATTACATAGTAAGCATACCATTTATTGCAAATGGAGTTATGCTTATTGATGAAATTGATAATGGATTTCATTATAGTGCTTTAAGAAATTTATGGCTATCTCTATTTGAAGCATGCCACAAAAATAATGTTCAGCTTTTTGCAACTACTCACTCTTATGAATGTATAAAGTCTTTTAATGATGTTTATAATGAAGTAAAAAATGAATACAATTCAAATGATGATATTCAAGGTATAAGAATAGAAGCTGACAAAAAAGAAAAGTATAAATATCAAGCTATAATATATAACAATGAAGAATTAAATAATGCTATGGATAATTGGGAGGTAAGATAAAATAATGGAACATAAAATGAATCCCATGGCTAAAAAAGTTCTTCTTGTTGAAGGAAATGATGAGAGGGATTTATGCTATCTTTTAATTAATAAAAAATTAGGATTAAAATGCATAATAGGTAAATATGATAAAACTTTTATAGAAGATGATGACACTATACATATAATGACAATCAATAAAGTTGATAATAAAAATCATATTACTTCATTTATAAAAACTTCCAACTACAACAATATAGAAAAACTTGCTATTGTAGTTGATGCTGAAAGTAATGCTCAAAAAAGATTTAATATTTTTAATGATATTATAAAATGTGAATATAATCAAAACAAAAATATTTATTATGATGATTATAAAGGATTATTTATAACATCTAAAACTGATGATAAAACTTCTGGATATTTAGAACATTTAGTAGAAAAAATAATTTTAGAAAATGATAAAGACTTATATAATGACTGCGTTAATAATTTTTTTCACTGTGCAGATAATTATATTAATCAAGGCAGTAATAAAGCCCATTTATTAAAAGCAAAAATACTTGCATTCATATCGGTAAGATGCAAAAAGAGAAATACAGTAGGCGGATTATTTCAAAAATGTTCTCATTATTTAGATTCAAATGTATTATATGATTTAATTGATTTTTTAAATAATATGTTCAAATAAAAAATAGGCTTATACAATGACTCAAAAAATTAACAACTTAAAACAATATATAAATGAAAAATTTCTTCTTACTCTCAC
>NZ_JQIU01000008.1:1946176-1955067 GCF_002379365.1 Brachyspira sp. G79
ATAATAGATCAGTAAAAGATATTGATAATATTATAAATAATAACCCAGAAAAAATAAAACTTGAAGAAGCTGATAATAAAATAAAAGTTACAATAGATACAGGAGAGAAAATAGAAGTAACACTTAATGATGAAGATATAAAATCAAGCAAATGTACATGCCCATCAAAAGATATTTGCAAACATATTATAATGTCACTTTTATATATAGAACATTTTGATACAGAAAATAAAACAAATGATGATGTAGAAAAAATAATGATGATAATAAAGATAATACAGAAACAGAAGAAACAAACATAGTAAAAAAAGATGATGTAATAAATAATACATTCGATGAAGTCAAAAATATAAGTTTTGATGAAATTAGAAAATTAAGCACTAAAAGAAATTTTGAATACGCATTAGATAGGTTTTATGAAAATATTGAAGCAGATATTAAAGAAGATGCTATGCTTGAAATAAATATTCCAGAAGAAAATACAATTATTTATTTTCCTAAAAAAGACAGCATAAAAAAAGCAGTATGTTCGTGCAAAGATTCCTCACTTTGTGCTCATAAAATAATAGCAGTACTAAAATACAAAGAAATGTACGGAACTTCGGAAGATATAAAAGAAGAAGATAAAGAGATAGATGAAAATATTTTAAAATTCGCAAAAAGTTTTGTAGAAAATATATTTGAAAAAGGATTTTATTCATGCAGCGAAAAAGACTTTGATATATCAGAGCAATTAAGCGTAAAACTTCAGGTAAAAAATATGCCGGAAATAGCAAAGATGTTTAGAAGTATTGCTGAAAGTATTAATTCTATGATAAATAAACATGCTTCTTTTAATAAATTATTTGCATTTGCCACATTATCAAGACTTTACAATACAATACATGTAATAGAAAAAGCAAAAAAAGAAAATGATAATAAAACTGTAAAACTCCTAACTGGAGAAATTAGAAGCAAATATATAAACCGAACAAGCGGAGAGTTTTTAGGACTAGGTGCCTATCCTTGGATAAGTTCTACTGGATATTTAGGAGCTAGTGCTTATTTATATGATATTAATGCTAAAAAAGTATCCTTCTTTTCTTATGTCATACCAACATTTTATGATAATGCAAAAATATCATATGATGATGTTAGAAGCAATTACAGAAAAAAAATTCATTTTGAAAATAATATATCAATAGAAGAAATATCCAAACATAAATTTAAATTTATAAATTATAAAGTTAATAATGAAGAGAGAATATCATCAAGTAAAAAAACTTCATTGATACTAAATGACAGAATTAATTGTCAGCTTTTAGAAGAATTAAGAATATCAAAAAACAATGAAGAATTATTCGCTGAAAACTATAATGATATACTTAATATAGATTTTCAATATGACTACTTCAATAAAAATAACAGAGTAAAAATTATACTGGCAAAATTCCAAAAAATAGAAAATATAGAATTTAATAAAATAGAACAAATGCTTTATTTTGATATAGTAAACTACACAAAAGAAGATAATGAAGAGAGATTAACTCTAAATATAAAATATACATCAATTCATTCAAACTCAATCAAATATATAATGAATTATAAAAACTCAAAAATAGATAAAGATAAATTCATGCTATTAGAAAAAACTAAATATTATATACGTCCAATAAGCATAATAAATATTAATGCTGTTATCAACATATTTTTTGAAGATATTAATTAGTAGATAAATGTTTTTTTATAAGTTCATCATAATATCCGCTTATCATAATCTCCATTAGAGCTTTATTGAAAGTATTTAATAAAGCAGTATCTTCTTTTCTGAAAGCTATAGCATAATCTTCATCAGGATATTTTATTCCAGATACTATTTTTATATCATCATCATAAGCAGCAAAATGCTCGCATGTAGTTTTATCAAATAAAGCTGCATCTACTTTACCTACTTTCAAAGCAAGTATAATGCTGCTTCCCGTATCAAATCTTTCTATATTAATTCCATCTATCTTTGAAATCATACTGTCTGCCACAGTCCCTATTATTACACCAACATTTTTACCTATCAAATCTTCTTCTCTATTTATATTTGTATTACTCTTATCTACAATAACTGCCTGACTGGTTGTATAATATTTATCTGAAAAATTCACGATCTCTTTTCTCTCTTCTGTTACAGTCATTCCCGCTATAATAACATCAATCTTATGAGATTCTAAAGCAGGCATAAGTTCTTCAAACTTCATAGGATTGAAATTCATTTTCAAACCTGATATTTTTGATATTTCATTCATCAAATCATAATCAAATCCTCCTATATGACCATTAGACATATAACCGAAAGGATAATCATAAACATATATACCTACATTTACAGATATGTTAGTAATATTATTATCTATATTAGATGCAGTATTATTAGAACTATTAGAGCATGATACTAGTAAAATAATTGATACAATTAAAATTATTTTTTTCATCATTATTATTATTTCTTCCTAAAATAAATGTATATTAGATAATATAAAAGTAATTTATATATAAAAAAAGTCAAGCAATTTATTATCAAAAATACATAATGTGAACTCTTTAATTTAAATGCTTATATATTAATTGTTCATAAACTCCATTACTCATTATTGTATTAAGCCCTCTATTAATCTTTTCAAGCAAAACATTGTCATCTTTTCTTACCGCTATACCATAATCAAGTTCTGGAAATATAATATCTTCTGCTATTTTTATATCATTATCATATTTAATATAATTATTACATGTAACTCTGTCAAGCATAGCAGCCTCAATATTTCCAAGTTTCAAAGAAAGCAAAGTACTTCCTGCAATATCAAACCTTACAACATTAATATTATTAGAAGATGATATAATAGTATCAGAAATGGTATCTTTTATAACTCCAACATTCTTACCTATCAAATCATCAAATGTTTTTATATTATTATTATTTTTAAGAACAATAATACCTTGAGATGAACTGTAATACTTATCTGAAAAACTTACAAGTTTTTTTCTTTCTTCTGTAATGCTTATTCCAGCTATTGCAATATCAATTATATTGTTTTGCAAAGAAGCTATAAGTTCAGAAAACTGAGTTTGTATATATTCTAATTTTAAGTTTTCAGCCTTTGCTATTTCATTCATTATATCATAATCAAATCCGATTAAATTATTATTACTTAAATAAATCATAGGATAATCATAAACATATATTCCAACTCTTACAGCAGTTTCATTAGAATAATTATTATAGTATGTTTTTTTTGCTTCACCAATATTAGAATTGTTATCACATACTGAAAAAGAAATCAGAATAAATAATGCAGATAATACAAAAATAATTATTTTTTTCATAAATAAATAAGCATGCACAAATAAATATACATATAACAGGTATTTTTTATAAAATATAAAATTTTATAAAAAAGTCAAGCTATTTTTTTATAATATATATGTTAATATAGGCATAAGTAATGAATAAAAATCATTTGCAAAAACACACTCACTATATTATAATATATCATCGATATAATTATATTTTAAGGATATATTTTATAAATGTCATACGCTGAAAAAATTAGAAATTTCTGTATCATAGCACATGTTGACCACGGTAAAAGCACATTAGCCGATAGAATCATAGAGCATACCAAAGCAGTATCAAGCAGAGAGATGAAAGCTCAAATATTAGACTCTATGGATATAGAAAGAGAGAGAGGAATAACTATAAAAAGTCAAGCCGTAAAACTTTCTTATGAAGCAAAAGACGGAGAAGTATATACTCTTAATCTGATAGATACTCCAGGACACGTTGACTTTAATTATGAGGTTTCACGCTCACTTGCTGCATGCGAGGGTGCTATATTGGTAGTTGATGCTGCTCAGGGAGTAGAGGCTCAAACTATTTCTAACTTTTATCTTGCTTTTGAAAATAATTTGGAGATTGTACCTGTTATTAATAAAATAGATTTACCTGCCGCTAATATTGAACTTTGTAAAGAACAGATGGAAAAAGAGTTTGGAGTTAATAAAGATGATGTTGTACTTGCAAGTGCTAAAAATGATATAGGTATTGATGAAATACTTGAAGCAGTTGTTAAGATGATACCAGCCCCTAAAGACAATACTAATAAAAAAACTAGGGCATTGATATTTGATTCTTATTATGATCCTTTCCGCGGTGCTGTTATGATAGTGAGAGTATTTGACGGCTCTATTAAAAAAAATGATAAACTTCTTTTAATGGAAACTAAAGCAGAGTACGAAGTTGAAGAATGCGGTACACTTTTGCTTGGTCTTAAATCTGCTAATGAACTTAAAAGCGGAGAGGTGGGATACATTATTGCAGGCATTAAAAACATATCTGATATAAAAATAGGAGATACTATAACACTTGAAGAAAATCCTTCTGATGAGCCTTTAATAGGATACAAGGAAGTTCTTCCTATGGTATTTGCAGGTATATTTCCTGCCGAAGATGAAGATTATACAAGTCTTCAGAAGGCATTAGAAAAATTAAAATTAAATGACGCTTCTCTAGTTTATGAACCAGAACGCTCTATAGCTTTGGGATTCGGATACAGATGCGGATTTTTAGGACTTTTACATTTGGAGATTGTACAAGAAAGACTTGAAAGAGAGTTTAATCTCAATCTTGTAATAACTAGCCCTTCGGTAGAGGTAAAATTAAAACTAACAAACGGCGAAGAGAAAATTATTGACAACCCTGCGGATTTTCCTACAGCACAGTATATAGAAAAATGTTATGAGCCTTTTATCAATGCTCTTATAATAGTGCCTACCGATTATTTGGGAAACATTATATCTCTTTGTATAGACAGAAGAGGTACGCAGACATCATTAAATTATTTAGATGATAAAAGAGCAGAAATAAAATTTGATTTGCCTTTGATAGAAGTAGTGTATGACTTTTACGATAAATTAAAATCCATATCAAGAGGATATGCTTCATTTGATTATGATTTTTCAGACTTCAGAGAAAGCCAAATAGAAAAGATAGATATACTTGTTCATGGAGAAGTAGTAGATGCTTTATCATTTATGGCTCATAGAAGCAATGCTGAGAGTAGAGGAAGACAAATAATAGAAAAATTAAAACATCTCATTCCAAAGCATATGTTTCAGATTCCATTACAGGCTGCAATAGGAGGAAGGATTATTGCTCGTGAAAACATTAGTGCTTTAAGAAAAAATGTTACAGCAAAATGTTATGGAGGAGACATCACAAGAAAAAGAAAACTTCTTGAAAAGCAGAAAGAAGGTAAAAAACGAATGAAAGCTATCGGAAGCGTAGAGATACCTCAGGACGCATTCATAAGCGTACTTAAAACCGATGACAACAATAAATAGTTTTTATTATTATTTTATTTTTAAATATCTGGGGCTTTGATACGAAAACTGCAAATATTTAAAATTTTAAAAATTAATTTTGACAAATTGTAATTGTTTAGGTATATACTAAAAATTTTTAAGTTTCTCAATAATTAGTTTTTATGTTTTTATTATTCTTCGCGGACTAGCCCCCGAACCACCACTTCTTTTGCCGTCTGGTGCCCCAAAGAAGCAGGCACATCCCGCAGTTGCGAACGACTGCATTTTTTTACTAAAATATAGTTATTATAATACATTTTAAACTTATTTTATTAATACTAAAATAATACTTTATACTATTTATAAGTTATTATTACATTTATAAATAATTAAAATTTAGCAAATTATAGTTGTTTAGGTATACACTAAAAAATATAAAAGACAAAAACTTATTTACAGTTTATTTATTATTTTCAAGCATCCCCTTCGTAGAAAGAACTTCATCTTTATATCTTTCATCTATTTCGCAGGCTTGTGATAAAGCACGTGCCACACCTTTAAAAATGGATTCTATTATATGATGAGTGTTTTCTCCATGAAAAGTCCTTATATGCAAAGTAATATTCATAGAATTTATAAAAGCTGTAAAAAACTCTTTGACAAGCTCTGTGTCAAAATCACCAACTTTTTCATGTTTTAAATCGCTATCAAAGACTAAATGGCTTCTCCCGCATATGTCAACGGCAGTTAAAGTTAAAGCCTCGCACATAGGCATGCAGAAATTTCCATATCTTTTTATACCCTTCATATCTCCTAATGCTTCAGAAAAACATTTACCCAAAACTATGCCTACATCTTCAACAGAATGATGATAGTCTACATCTATATCTCCGTCACATATCACTTCCAAATCAAATCTTCCATGACGAGCAAATAAATCAAGCATATGATTAAAAAAACCTATTTTAGTATCATTTTTATATTTGCCTGTACCATCAATATTAAGTTTTATTTTTATTTTAGTTTCATTAGTATTTCTTTCTATCTCAGCAGCTCTCATAATTAAATATTCTCCGTTTATAATTGAAAATAATTATTAACACTTGATATTTATATCATTTTTAATATATTATTGCAATAATATAATTTAGGGTATTAAAAATTATGAATAAAGAAGAAGTAAGAGAAAAAATTTATAAAGACAAAAATATTGAAATATTAATAAAAGATAATACTGAAAGCTATTTAGATTTTGCTGTATTAAAAAAATATTCTGATAGTGCTTCTTCAGAATATGATTATATAGGAAAATACTCTCTTATAACAACAGAAGTATTTGAAAATGGATATGTTATTTCTGATATTCATATAAATGTTAATATGAAAGTATATGATTATATGAGTATAAATGATAATAAAAAAGAACGCTACATTGCATCAGATAAAAATTATTTTTTGGGATTAAAATTAAAGTTCATATTAAAAAATATAGATGATGATATAGAAGACATAGAAACAGGATATTTCAATGTATATGCTGTTGAAAATAATTTATAAAAGTTTTTTAATATCAATATTTTTTAATAAAAAGAGACCATAATAAAAAATATTATGCTCTCTTTTTTTATTTAAAAGTTAATCTATAAATTAATGCTTATAAATCGGCAGGCTCTTTCAGCTGCATCTTCTATTAACATTTTTGAGTTTTTTATAGCTTCATCAAGAGGCATGGCCCTTTTTAAAGCAGGCATAATTGATATAATACCAAAATCATAAACAGCCTCAGCACCATCTCTTATATCACCAACTATAGCAATTACTGGTATATTATTAGCCCTTCTTGCCACACCGACTGGTACTTTTCCTTTTTTTGTCTGTCCGTCAATAGCTCCCTCACCAGTTATAATAAGAGAAGCATCTTTTATATGATCATCAAAATCTATAATATCAAGAACAGCATCTATACCGCTTTTTAACTCAGCATTGCAGAAAGCCAAAAGTCCTCCTCCAAGTCCTCCTGCTGCACCTGCCCCTTCAATATAATCTATTTCTTTATTGAACTTTTCTTTTACAACACTCGCTATATTTTTTAGCCCATTATCAAGTATATCAAAACTCTCTTTTGTAACTCCCTTTTGTTTTCCGTATACAGCAGTAGCTCCGTTTTCTCCATAGAGCGTATTTTTCACATCGCATGCAGCACTTATTTTTATATCAAATATTCTTTTATCAACATTTCTATCATCTATATATTTAACTTTTATCATGTTCAAAGCAATAGCTTCAAGTTCATTATTATCCTTATCTAAAAATCTATACCCCAAAGCACTAGCCATTCCTATACCGCAGTCATTAGTAGCACTTCCACCTATTCCTATTAATATTTCTTTTATATTATTATTTAAAGCATCTTTTATAAGCTCTCCAGTTCCGTAAGTAGAGTATTTTAAAGGATTTCTATTTTTATCATCAACTAATGTAATACCAGATGCTTCAGCCATTTCTATAACTGCCTTATCTTTATTAATAATACCATATTTAGCTTCTACAATTTTTCCTTCAGGATTTCTTACTTTTATTTTTCTTATATTTCCTCCTGCAGCATAAAGTATAGAGTCAACAGTACCTTCTCCTCCATCAGCAACTGGTATCTTTTTTATTTCAGCGTTTTTAAATACTTTTAATACACCTTTCTCTATACATCTGCAAACTTCCATACTGCTTGCACTTCCCTTAAATGAATCTGGTATTATTATTATCTTTTTCATTATATTTCCTCTTAATTATAATTAATAATCACCATTATTTTATCATAAGTTTTATTTTTTATATTAGAATAAAATTTATTATGAACAAACTTATTTCATAATAATTAAGATATCATAATTATAAAACAGGTCTTATTAAACTTCAATATTAATTAAAAGTTATAGGACATATTAAATAAGAACGCTGAAATTCTCATTATCTCTAGTTAAACGTATATACTCTGTTGTATTAGTCATATCCATAGTACTTCTTTTACACCTATTATAAATATTTTAATATTAGATTCATAAGTATAAAGTAAAGCTCTACATCATATTTTTGATGATAATATTCCATAAACTGAAGTATAGAAAGAGATGTATAATTAAATAGTATCTCTATATTATCTATAGCCATCGCAATAGTATCAATGTCATTATTATTAATTATCTTTAAATACTGTATTTCTTTATGTTTATTAAAATCAAGCCTAACTGCCTTTTTTACTATGTCCTTATAGTATAGAAAATTATCTATATTGAAATTATCAAAATCTACATAATGCCTTTTTTCTGTACTTGATGAATATAAATGATATAGATCCGATTTTTCTATATTTTCAAATAAATATGTAAGAAAATTATTAATATCAGTTTTCACCGTATTACAATAATTATCATAAAATGTTATATCTTCATCATTCTGAACTAATTTCATTTCAGCAGTATTATTAAATATTTTTTGTTTTAATGCACTATCATTAGTATGGCTCTCTGATGAATAATTAAAAAGATTTAAAATAATTATTATAATCT
>NZ_JQIU01000008.1:1955576-2026917 GCF_002379365.1 Brachyspira sp. G79
CATCTTTTTAATTGATCATTATTTTTTATTATTTTGATGTTTTCTTTTCTTGATAATATTTTATACTGAGTAATATATTCATTATATTTATCTTTATCTCCAAGTTCAAGATATGTTTTTGCTATTAATTTATACGTTTCTATTTCATCTTCTTTAAGGTCTAAAGATTTTTGCAAATTAACTAATGCCTTTTTATAATTACTAAGTCTAAAATAAGAATCTCCCAGCCAAAATAAAATTAAATAATTCTCTTCATCATTATTAAGTTTAATAGATTTTTCTAAATATTTAACTGCTTCTTCATACTCACTGTCTATATAATTAATATATCCTATCCAATAATATGCTAAATAATTATTGTCACTGCTGTATTTTTCATTTATTTCTATAGATTCTAACAAATAATGAACAGCATTTTTATAGCTTTCAAGTTTTGCATAACAAATACCAAGATAAAGATAGTTTAAATATTCATTCTCCTCAGCTTCTGAAAGTTTGATAAAGCATTCAAGCTGATAATCTATATTATCACTATAATTCAAAGCTATATTTCTAGCCTTATCCAAACATTCCTCTGATAGGACCTCTTCATCTATTATCTTATAAAGAATACCTATAGAAAGCCAGCTGTTAAACTCATCATCTTTTAATTTTAAAGATTCACTTAAATGTTCAAGTGCCTTATCATATATATGAACAGAAAAATAAGTATATCCTAAATAATATCTTGTAAGGTAATCATCTTTTTTCAAAAGCATAGATTTTTCTAAAAATTCTATAGCCTTAGAATAGCTCTTTAACTGCATATGACAATATCCTGCATATTTGTATAATAAACTATCCTCTATACCAAAAGCCTTATATAAATAAAGTAAAGCCAAATTATAATTATAATCATTAGCTCCTATTTTAGCATATGTAATACCTAACCATAAAGCATAGTAATGATTTGATTTATCTAATTTATATGCACTCTTAAAACATTCTAAAGAATCTTCTAATGAATTAAATATATCATAGCATCTTCCCATATAGTACTTATACATAGCCTTATTAATATTGGACTTATCTAATGATAATGCTTTTAAAAAATTAATCATCGCTATATCATATCTCTCTAATTTATATGCACAATATCCTGCTTTAAATATGGCTTCTGTGTTATTAATATCAATATTATCTAAAATATTATTGCATAAAGAAAATGCATCTTCATAATTACTACTATGTATATAATTATCTATATCTTGTAGGTATTTATCTATATTTTTCATATTCAAACTTTTTATAATATTAATGTTATATTATAAATGATTATTTAGAAATTTAAACCTATTAACTTTTACAATTACAAAAAAATAACGGTTTTAGGCATTCTACACATGTATAATCATACAGTTTATATCAAAATAATTTATTTTTTATGAACATATCTTAATAATAAAAAACTTTGACAAAAAATTATATTTTTAGTATAAATTAACACTAATAAAAAACTATATTAGGATAAAGAATGATGAATAATTTAATCAATTTTAAAATTAAAGATAAAGACAATTATTTTGAAAGCATAGAAGAAGCATATATTAATCCGCCTAAAAAAATACCATTCTTTTTAAAACTTCCAATGTGGATAGCAAAAAAGAAAGTAAAAAAAGACTTACTCCTTCCAAAGATTTTAGCTTGGAACCCTAAAACAGCAATAAGTTCTGGTATACTGGAAGCATTAATTACGCATGATGATAAAGAAGTACCTAAAAGACTTTTAAAACTCATAAGAATACAAATCTCAATAGATATAGCCTGTCCATTTTGTATAGACATGAACAGCTTTGAATATGATAAAGACAGTGTAACTGAAGAAGAAATAAAATATTTACAAAATAAAGATATAGATTCATGCCATACAATGTCAAATAAAGAAAAGATTGCTTTAAAATATATTTCAGCCATTACAAAAACACCAGTAATAATATCCGAAGAATTAATAACAGAGATAAAAAAAGAGTATTCAGAGAGAGCAATACTTATATTAGCTTCCACTGCTGCACAGGTGAATTATTGGGCAAGGCTTATAAGGGCTTTGGGAGTACCTACTGCTGGGTTTACTAATATATGTAAAATTAATAAATAACATGAAATAAAAAAAATATAACAGCTATAATATTATGAACATAGAAGTTAAAGTAACAGCGGGAGCTAAATCCAATAGTTTTAAATTTGAGAATGGGGCTTATTCCATTCGCATTATGGCTAAGGCTATAGACGGAAAGGCTAATAAGGCTATAATTGAATTTTTGGCTGATGAGCTTAATATTAAAAAAAAAGATATTGAAATATTAAAGGGTGAGAAAAGCAGCAAAAAAATTATAGCTATTAATATCGAAGAAAATAAACTCAAAGAATATTTTAGTAAAAATTAGGTTTTATTTTAATAATTATCAATTCATTTTGAAACAAGTTTAATATAAATTATAAAATATAATACTCATCTTAATGTCAAAAATGAGTATTATATTAATAAATAAAAAAAATTAAAGAGCTTCTATATTTCTAGCAGCGACTATATCAGTACCTGCGGCATTATGAAGCACAATATCTCCAATATGAACAGGAGCATTGACTTCTACAGTTTTTAAAGCCTCTAAACATTCATTAATTCTTGATTTGTCTATAGGCTCTTTAGTTTTTACTGGAAGCATTTTTAATTTTCCGTTTTTTATTTTTACTATAGAAGTAACCATTCTCACTGGACGAACAACCTCATCTCTGGCATAAGTGTCTCCTCTTTTGCAGGTATTACCGCTTACGCTTGTAACTTGATTTCCATCCATCTCCACAGACAAAGCACAGCCCATAGGGCAGCATATACAAGTTAATTCTTTTTTTTCCATAAATTACTTCCTTTTATTTTTTAATAGTTTTTAGTTTGTAATTATCTAATTAAATAAAGGCAGCTCAGCCATCATATTTTTCATAAGTATTTCTATTTTTGGCATATGCTCGGCTATAGTAAGACCTACCAATTCTTTTTCTCTTGCTATATCATTTATAACCCTTACAACTTCATTAATTTTCATTCCATTTGGAGAAACACCGACAGCCGCTATTATTTCATTAGGCTCAAGAACATCTAAATCAAAATGTATTAATACTTTACTAGCTTTGCATTCTTTAAGCCATTTTATTATACATTTGCTTGACTTGGAAATCTCTTCAGGAGCAAAATGCTTTATACCATACTCTTTTTGACGTACCTTTATCTCCTCTCTTTCATAGTCTCTAAGTCCTAAAAATAAAATATTCTCTGCAGAAATTTTACTTGGAAGATTATTTACTGCATCTATTTTACCCATGCAGGCACTTACAGCCATAGCATGATATCCTGCATAAGTATTATCTTCAGGTAAAGTTATATCAGGGTGAGCATCTATCCATATCAAAGCTATATCATTATTATATTTTTTGTTTAAATATGTAAAAGGAGCAACACTTACAGAACATTCTCCTCCAAAAACTATTATTTTATCAGGATTATTTTTATTTAGTATATCTAATGCACTATTAGTTTGATTTACTATATAATCATAATCCATAATACCATTTTTTACTTCTCTTTTTTCTATATTAAGAGAAACAGGAACTTCTATAGTTTTATGAGTATTATTTTCTGGTGCTAATATACTTAAAAGTTTAGCTCCTAGATAATATCCTCTTGAAGAATCCTCAGGCTTAAGCTCCTTTATCCAATGCGATATTATACCGCCCTGCCACTGCGGATAAACTAACCTTAAAGTTTGAGACATAAATATAAACTCCAAATTATATTAATTATCTTCTATCTTAAACTCAATATTTTTAAGCCCTTCTTTTGAAAGCATAGCCTTATCTAATTTCACACTCTCCATTTCACCGGGAGCAAATATCAAATGCTTTTTATGTATCACTCTCTCTCCGTCAAAATATACATTTAAGAATTTGTTTTGGAATATAGCACTTACTCTAAACCTTACCATAACATGATCATCTACATTATGAGCATTAATCATAGAAGGCACAGTATATCTCACACCATTAGAGCCTTTTAAAGATATAGAGTTTGTATTATCTCTTCTTTTGTTTTTAAGTACATACTCGGCAGCACTTTTTCCAGCAGTTTCAGCCTCTTCAGAAACAAAATCTACCAAGTCATGAACATGAAGAACATTACCGCAGGAGAATACTCCGTCAATGTTAGTCTCCAAACTTTCATTAACTATAGCACCAGAGGTTATAGGGTTAATCTCAACGCCAATCTCTTTTGAAAGCTCATTTTCTGGTATAAGACCAACAGACAAAAGCAAAGTATCACATGAATAATATTCTTCAGTGCCTTTAATAGGCTTCATATTCTCATCAACTTTAGCTATTGTAACGCCTTCAAGTCTGTCTTTTCCTTTTATGTCTATAACTGTATGACTTAATTTAAGAGGTATGTTAAAATCGTCCAAACACTGAACTATATTTCTTTTAAGTCCTCCGGAAAATGGAAGTATCTCAGCAACAACCTTAACTTTAGCCCCCTCAAAAGTCATTCTCCTAGCCATAATAAGACCAATATCCCCAGAACCAAGTATAACAACTTCCTTGCCTGGCATATATCCTTCTATATTTACTAAATGCTGAGCCGCCCCCGCAGAAAATATTCCAGCAGGTCTAAATCCTGGTATATTCAAAGCCCCTCTTGAACGCTCCCTACATCCCATAGCAAGTATTACAGCTTTGGCATTAATCTGCACCAAACCTTCTTCTTTATTGATATAAGTAATTATTTTTTCCTTATTATCATTAAGTACAATATCAAGCACCATAGTATTGAGCTTATAATTAATATTTAAATCATAAACTTTTTCTATAAATCTGTAAGCATATTCAGGACCAGTAAGCTCTTCTCCGAATCTATGAAGCCCAAAACCATTATGTATGCATTGATTGAGTATGCCTCCAAGCACCTCATCACGCTCTATCATAAGCAAATTATCTATGCCGTTTTCCTTAGCCGAAACAGCAGCAGCAAGCCCAGCAGGACCTCCGCCTATAACAACAACATCATAAGACTGCATTTTTACTCCTTAAATAAAAACAAATGATTATATTGTTTTTAATTAAATACTAATAATTTCTAAATCAAAAAGTTTCCTTATCATAACCAATAACTATTTCAGAGCCTTTGCCACATTTAGTAATGGTTATAGGAGAAACATTAAGTTCACGTGCTAATATCTCTATTATTTTAGGAGAACAGAAACCGCCCTGACATCTTCCAAGCCCAGCACGCACTCTTCTTTTTACTCCGTCAAGAGATTTAGCTCCTATAGGACTTTTTATAGCTTCTACAATCTCACCCTCAGTTACCTTTTCACATCTGCAAATTATATGTCCGTATAAAGGATTTTCTTTTATGAGTTTATTTTTCTCTTCATTAGAAAGTTTATTAAAATGTGTTATTCCTTTTCTTTTTTCTATAAAGTTTTCTTTTTTTTCAAAGTTTCCTTTTTTACTTACAATATCAGCCACCATTACCCCTATAGCAGGAGAAGAAACAAGCCCAGGTGATTCTATACCAGCACAGTCAAAAAATCCTTCGCAGTCTTCAAGCTCTTTTATAATAAACTCATGATTATCTTCATGAGGACGAAGCCCGCAGAATGAAGTTATAACTTTATTATATGGTATATTTTTTACTGTGAGTTTTGACTTTTCTATAATCTGTGCAAGTCCTTCCGCTGTGGTATTTAAGCCCTCTTTATCTTCTATATCAATAGCAGTAGGTCCAAGCATTATATTGCCATGAGCTGTAGGAGTAACTAATATACCTTTACCCAATTTTGTAGGAAGTGCAAATATTGTAGAAGTTACTAGATTATCAACTTCCTTGTCAAGTAATATATAGTCGCCTCTTCTTGGAGTAATATGTATTTTGTTTTTGCTCATCATATTATGAAATTTATCAGCATAAACTCCAGCAGCATTAACAATATATTTAGCTTTTATAATGCCGTTATTAGTTTCAGCTTCAAAAGTGCCGTCATCAAGTTTTTTAATATTTATAACTTCAGTATTGAACTTAAACTCTGCACCATTAGCATAAGCATTCTCAGCATAAGCAATATTTAAAATGAATGGATCTACTATACCTCCAGTAGGAGCATACAAAGCAGCACAGACATTGTCGTTTAGATTAGGTTCTTTTTTATGAACTTCTTCTTTATTTAATATTTGAAGTTCTTCAACTCCGTTTTTTATTCCTCTGTCATATATGGATTTAAGATTAGGAATGTCCTCTTCATTAGTACAAACCACCAATGAACCATTTTGTTTAAAAGGTACATCAAGGTCTTCTGATATTTTTTTCATCATCTTATTGCCAAGAACATTTAACTTAGCCATAAGAGATCCATTTGCCGCATCAAAACCTGCATGCACTATTCCGCTGTTGGATTTTGATGTGCCTGAGCAAACATCTTCGCCTCTTTCTACAACACATATGCTAGCCTTGTACCTAGACAGTTCGCGTGCTGAAGAAGTACCAGACACACCAGCACCTATAATTAATATATCATACATTATATATCCCTCGTAAATTATATTAGATGTTATTGATTGAAATAAGTAAGAACTAAATGCATATTAATATTCAATTATTATAAATGAATATTAATATGCAAGATAATGACAATAAGAAATTATAAAGCCCAGCCTCTTGATCTCTCAACTGCTTTTTTCCAGCCCATATATTTTTTATTTCTCTCTTCTTCTGAAAGTGAAGGAGTAAACTCTCTCTCTAATTTCCATCTATTTGCTATCTCATCTTTATCCTTCCAGAATCCTACAGCAAGACCAGCCAAATAAGCAGCACCCAAAGCAGTAGTTTCAGTAATTTGAGGACGAAGAACTTTTGTATTAATAATATCAGCCTGAAACTGCATTAAGAAATTATCACGGCAGGCTCCTCCGTCTACTTTTAATGAAGCTAATTTAACTCCACTGTCAGCAACCATAGCGTCAATAACATCTTTACTTTGATAAGCTATAGCCTCTTCAGCTGCTCTTATTATATGACTTCTATTAACTCCTCTTGTAATACCTACTAAACAGCCTCTAGCATACATATCCCAATAAGGAGCACCAAGACCAACAAAAGCAGGTACTAAATAAACTCCGTTAGTATCTTTTACTTTTGTAGCAAAATATTCAGTATCTTTTGCATCATGAAGAAGTCTTAATTCATCGCGTACCCATTGTATAACAGCACCAGCTATAAATACAGAACCTTCCAAAGCATATTCTATTTTTCCGTTATATCCTATACCTATAGTAGTGATAAGTCCGTTCTTACTTAATATAAAATTCTCTCCAACATTCATAAGAATGAAACTTCCAGTACCATAAGTATTTTTGGTGTCGCCTTTATTAAATCCAGCCTGACCAAATAAAGCAGACTGCTGGTCTCCTGCTATTCCAGATATAGGTACCTCTTTACCATTAATATTAGCATATCCATAAACACATGAAGAATCTTTTACCTCTGGAAGCATACTCATAGGAATGCCTAATTCTCTTAAAATGTTTTCGTCCCATTTAAGTTCTTTGATATTATATATCATAGTCCTTGATGCATTAGTATAGTCAGTAACATGAACTTTACCGCCTGTAAGTTTCCATACTAGCCAAGTATCTATTGTACCGAAAAGCAAATCGCCTTTATTAGCTTTTTCTCTAGCACCTGCTACATTATCGAGTATCCATTTTATTTTTGTACCAGAAAAATAAGCATCTACTACCAAACCAGTATTTTCTCTTATATATGTATCAAGTCCTTTTTGTTTTAATTCATCGCAAATAGGAGCAGTTCTCCTACATTGCCAAACTATAGCATTATAAACAGGCTCTCCAGTATTTTTATCCCATACAACAGTAGTCTCCCTTTGATTTGTAATACCAATGGCAGCTATCTCTTCAGGCTTAACTCCTGCAATCTGTATAGCTTCCTGCAAAACTCCGAACTGAGTAGCCCAAATTTCTGCTGCATTATGTTCAACCCAGCCTTCATGAGGATAAATTTGTGTAAACTCCTTTTGAGCAACTGAAACCATATTCTGATCATAATCAAATACTATAGCTCTGCTGCTGGTTGTTCCTTGATCTATTGCAACTACATATTTTGACATATTAAAACTCCTTAAAAATAAAATAACAATAAAAAATTATTGAACTTTGTCTTTTGCTAATGATTTTCCTATTGTAAAATCATACAAAACAGCACCTAAAACAGCACCTACTATAGGACCTATTATAGGAACAAGCCATACATTAGTTCCATCTGTAAGTCCGTTATTTTTAAATCCCGCAACAACAGCAAAAAGTCTAGGTCCTAAATCACGTGCAGGATTAATAGCATAACCATGCATAAATCCAAATGACATACCTATAACAACTACAATAAGTCCTACTATTAAGTATCCCAAATTAGAACCTGCAGGAGTATTATTGGCATCTCCTGTTGCAAGAATTAAAAATACAAGTATAAATGTTCCTACTACTTGGTCTATAAAGCCAGGCCAAAATCCTGCTACTGCTGGAAAAGTAGTAAATACTCCTGCAGTGCTTGAAAATGTAGGGTCTACTTCTATCCATTTAGCATAATAAACAGCAAATACTACAGCAGCACCAAGAAAACAGCCTATCATTTGAGCTATTACATAATACCATATTTTATTCCATGGAAATCTTCCAGTAACCGCTAATGCTAAAGTAAGTGCCGGATTTAAATGAGCACCGCTTATTTTACCAGATACATAAGCTCCAAACATAACAGCTAGTCCCCAAGCTATATGAATATTAACTGGAGCACCATTATTACATACAACAACCGCAGCAACAACTCCGCAGCCTAAAAGTATTAAAAAGAAAGAACCTACTAGTTCAGCTAAAAACTCTGCTTTTTTACTATACATAAAAATCCTCCTACATAATAATAATAACTAATTTTTTACCAAAATATCAAGAAATTAATTGATACCACCTACTCTGTACTGCTCACATACTGGACATCTTTTAGGAGCAACAGAATCATTATGAACATAACCGCATTTACCACATTGCCACTTATCAATATTAGGAACATTCTCTCCTAAATATTTTTCAAACATCTTTTTATGCTCCTCTTCTATCTTTCCTACATGCTCAAAAAGTATGGCTATATCATTAAAGCCTTCCTCCCTTGCTGTTTTAGCAAATTTTAAATACATATCTTCAGATTCATAAGTCTCTCCTGCTATTGAATCTTTTAAATTCTCATCTTTTGAGAGTATTCCATGATAGCGTTCAAACCATAATTTGCCATGTTCCTGCTCATTTCTGGAGGCTTTCTCATAGGCTAATGCCAAATTTTCCATTCCCTCTTCCCTAGCTTTTTCGGCATAGTACATATATTTGCACCTTGCCATTGCCTCTCCAATAAAAGCAGTTTTTAAATTCTCCGCTGTTTTTGATTTTTTTAAATCCATTATTACCTCCAATCTTTTAATTATTTGTTCTAATTAACTAGTATAGAAATTTTATTAATGAAATATATATGAATGTTTAAAAAAAACGCTTTTTTTTATATTTTTATGATAAAAAATAATAGAAATATAATAAAAAATATTTGATTTATACAAATTATACACATACCATGTTATAGTATAATTTATATTCTTTTTAATGTGAATTATATTAACTTTAATAAAACATTAATATACTTATAAATATACCCGTACTGAGTACCTGTATATTTATAAAAAAATTTAAACTAGCATTTAATACATTTTATACATTATTTTTAGATTTATTGCTATTATAAAGCATAACCACACAAAGAAAAGCAAGAACAGATAATATAGCTCCTCCAAAACCTACAAACCTAACTCCGAAATTATCAAATATATTACTTCCCACAAATGAGCCCAAAGCTATACCAAAATTGAATGAAAATGAATTATTTGATGAAGCTAATGTAATGCATGAAGGATAATCTTTTTCTGTAAAATCAAGCACACTAAGCTGAACAGGAGAGTTCATCAAATACATTAAAAAACCTATAATAAGTATTACAATAGCTGCACTCACCATATTAAGTAAAGCAAAAGGAAGTATTATCATACATAAAAACTGCATTATAAAAATAAATCTTAATCTATAAACTCCGTTATGCTCTGCTAGTTTACCTGAAAGTAAATTACTAAAAAGAACAGCGACTCCAAATACAAGTAAGGCAGCACTAATATATTTATTTGGTATATGGACATAATCAAGAAAAATAGGTTTCAAATAAGTGTATAGCACATATGAAGATGCAGCTCCGAAAAGTATTGTAAAAGTGCTTAATATAAATCTTCTGTCTTTAAATAGTACAAACTGAGATAATAATTTTACTTTATAACTTACAGTATTTCTTGGAAGAGTTATAAACATTAAAACAGTCATAACAGCACTAAAAATAGAGATGAATATAAAAGAAGAACGCCAACCAAAATTATAGCTCAAAGTTGTTCCTATAGGCACTCCAAAAATAGAGGCTATACTAAATCCTGAGTAAATCCAAGCTACTACCATAGGTCTTTTTTCTTTTGATGATACATACGGACTAAAAGATATTGAAACCGATATCAGAGAACCAGAAATTACAGCGATAAGCATTCTTAAAAGAAGAAGAAATGTATAATTATACGCTAATGAACATAAAAAATTAAGAATGATAAATACTATGCTTGCAGATATTATAAAATGAAATCTGTTAAACTTACCTGCTATAGCAGCTGAAAAAGGAGTACATATTGAATAGGCTAAAGCAAACATCGAAACGAGACCGCCTGCTTTAACTTCTGTAATATTAAAACTCTCGGCTATCTCTGTTAAAACTCCTATCACTATAAACTCGCTTGTACCTAAAGCAAAACTTAAAAGCACCAATGCTATTATAGCCAATAATTTATTTTCTTCTTTTTTTACTTCTGATATACTGCTTTCTAATACTGACATAATTTTTTCTCTAAAAAAATTACTATCAATGATATATTATGTTCAAAAAAATTCAATTAAGATATATAATTTTTTTTAATAATTTTGATATTTTTTTATATTAATTTATAGGACACTTGTATGGAATATAAATCATATTTTTACAAAGCAAAAGAGAAAGAAGAAGCAGGGCTTATAATGAGGCATTAGAATATTATAAAAAAAGAATTAGAAGAAAATTACGAAAATATTGAAGCCTACTTCAGTATTAATCTTATAAACTCATACATACGAAATTGAGAAAAACTCAAAAGGAAGCGTACAATTAAATAAACATACAAAACTTTTTAATATATTTTAATGAATTTTTATATAAAAAAGAAAATTAATTAAATGGTAGTTTTTATAAAAATAAAGAAGTGCATATAGAATTATTGTACCGATGCACTTCTTATTTATAAAAATAATATTTAAGATTTAGTAAATTCAGTTGATGGAACTTCAGTTGTAGGTTTATCTTTCATTGCCCATTCTACTGTAGTAGGCACTCCGTCAGATCCTATTGTTATATCAAGATGATGATAATTTTCAACATATTGAAAATTTATATTTTTTCCTACTGTTGTTACTGTAGTTGTATTTATACTAACACCATCATATAAAAGACCTTTAATTTCATAGCCAGTACCGCCGTATCCTGAAAAACTATTAAAAAACATAAAAGGTATTTTTAACTTTTGCTGATTATTGTCAGAATAAGTAAGAAATTGATCATCTATAACTAACTTCATAGTACCGCTAGTCCAAGTTCCTTTTATATCAACAACAGTAGTTAAATCTTCACCTCTTTTTGTTCCTGAATTATTATCCAATATTCCTTCTATTATTTCTTCAGTTGAAACATTTCTTATACTTACATATCCTATACCAGTAGAAGACCCATTAGGAAGCTGTATCTCCCCAACCCAATTACCGTCAGAAACTATATAACCCTTATATCCTCCGTAATATATATTTTTATAAGTACCGTTTTCACTGTATATTTTATATTTATCAAAATTTATAGTAGTTGCTTTATTTGATATTACCAATCCGCTTATAGAACCGTCTGATACAGTAACATCTACAGGAGTATTTCCTGTATCATCCGTATTGTAGAACTTGTAGTTCCATAAAAAAGATCTGATATGCCGTAAGCAGCATAATCCGAAGTACTGCTATCACCACTATTATTATCAGGATTATTAGGGTTTGAACAGCTTAATGCTAAAATACTAACTATTATAAAAATAGGTAAAATTCTTCTTAACATTATTAAAATCTCCTTAACATTTTTAATTATATTATCATATAGATACAATTAGTCAATAAAAAAAAATTTATAAAATATTACTTTTATTTTATAATGTACTTGGTTCAAAACTATTTTAATAATTATTTATAATAATTTTAGATATAGCATAACTATTGCAATTTTACCTTTTTATACAGTTAATGTTAAAAATATATAATATATAGTTTTATCTGAAAATAAGGTATAAAAAAATGCAGTACTTCGTGAAGTATATACAATTTTATCAAGAATATAAACTTCTAGCTGCAGGCATACTTCATATTTGTTCACCACAAAGCATGTGTAGTAGGCAGGTTAAAGAGAACTATTTTATATACTAAAATAACAATTTATATAAAATATGAAACATTATTTTATAATTGATAACTTACGAAATTTTTATATATAATTTTGTAAGGTACTTTTAAAACAAATATATTATTATAAATCATAAATATTTTTTAATTCTTTATAAATTTCAGAAGCAAATACATTATGTCCGTTTTCGTTTAAATGAACTCCGTCAAAAAATATATCATAATAATTATTTTCTTTTAATATTTTATCAGTAAATATATTATAAACATCTATGCTTTTTATGTTATTTGTTTTTGTATAATTATTTATAAAATTCACATACTCTTTTAGAATATTATCAAACTCTTCTATATTATTTGATTCAAAAAAATTAAATGCCTCCTTAATAAAAGCAATTGGAGTAAATACTATTATATCAATATTATTTTCTAAAGATTTATTTACTATGCCTATTAAATTATTTTCTATTTTTTTTATATGTTTGCATGTAAATATATCATTCACACCTCCCATCAAAATGACCGTATCAGCATTCTCATTTATACAGTCTCTATCAAAACGAGCAAGCATCCCAGAAATCATATCCCCATTAATTCCTTTATTTATAAAAGTAAAGTCTTTATTATTATATCTATTATCATTACTAAATTTATCATTTAATATTTCAGTCCACACTTTATCTCTTGGCACCATATATCCGTAAGTAGTACTATCGCCCAAACAAACTATTTTTTTCATAGCATTATTTTCCTAAAATTTGTATAATATTTTATTATATAATAATAATATAAATATTTAAATAAAAAATTATTACGGAGAATATATAATGAGCAATTTTAAAAGCCTAAAAGACACATTCACATTAAGCAATGGATATAAAATTCCATGCATAGGATTTGGTACTTGGCAGACACCAGACGGAGAAACTGCTGTAAATGCTGTAAAAGAAGCAATAAAATTAGGATACAAGCATATTGATACAGCAGCAATTTATGGAAATGAAAAAAGTATTGGAAAAGCTATCAAAGAAAGCGGAGTTAATAGAGATGAACTTTTTATAACAAGCAAAGTATGGAATAAAGAAAGAGGATATAAAACAACATTAAAAGCATTTGAAAAAACTCTTAATGACTTGGAACTTGATTATTTAGACTTATATCTTATTCACTGGCCTGCTTCTGTAAATCAATTTAAAGATTGGGATAATATTAATTTGGAAACTTGGATGGCTATGAGCGAACTTTATAAAGCAGGTAAAATAAAATCTATAGGTGTATCTAACTTCATGCCTCATCATCTAAAATCATTAATGGAAACAGAAATTAAGCCTATGGTTGATCAGATAGAGTTTCATGTCGGATTTATACAGGAAGAAACTTTCAAATACTGCAATGATAATAACATATTAATAGAAGCTTGGAGTCCTTTGGGTACTGGAAAAATGCTTGATAATAATACATTAAAAGAAATAGCTAACAAATATAATAAATCAGCAGCTCAGCTTTGTATAAGATGGTGTCTTCAAAATAATACTCTACCTTTGCCTAAATCTATAACTCCATCACGCATAAAAGAAAATACCGAAATATTTGATTTTATGATAAGCGATGAAGATATGAAAAAAATAAACAACATGCCTTATTTTGGAGGCTCAGGACATCATCCAGATAAAGTAAATTTCTAAAATATTTTTGATATAAAAACAAAAGAGCTATAGTTTTTATTATCTATAGCTCTTTTGTTATTAAATATCTTTAACTTTATGATACTTAATAGCAAATACTTCCAGTTCTTTAGCCCTAGAATATGATATAGAGTTTTTTATTCTCTTTTTATCAATAATATTTCTATATTTATGTGATATATTTCCGTTTTCTATAAAGCTCATTAAAAAATTATAATAATCCTCTTCACTTTCAGAACTAAAATTAACATTCTCTTCACTATCAAACGCTTCCCTTATAATATTTTCAATTTCATATGCCCTTTCACTTGTTATACCATATTGATTTCTTATTTTATATAAAATAGACATTGAATAATCATCTAAAGTGTTATTTTCTAAAAAACTAATAAAAATATCAGCATATTCTTTCTCATTTTTATCGGTAAAATTAATATCTAATATCATATATTCTCCTAAACACTATAAATATAACATATTATTAAAAATTGTAAATACCATATTAAAAAAATATTATAAATACATACTATTGTATTTTATTTAATACAATCAAATAAAATACAATAGTATAAAAATTTTTTTGATTGACATGACAAATTTAATAATTTTTTTAAATATTAGAATGGTTTATTCTATGAAAAAATGAATTTTATTTAAAAAAAATCATATTAATGCTATTTTATAACACATATAACACAATTTTATTAATAAATCATTAATCAATAAAATTATCATTTATTAATTAATGATTGCTTCTTTAAATCTGAAATCAATTCTTTTTGTCTGATTGCCCTGATACTGTACAGTCTTTAATACAGCAGCCAAATCAACAAACTTTTCGGCTTTTACATACTTTTCTAATATCACCTGTACCTGATAGCCCCTAGGATAAACTATAAGATCATCTCCATAAGCGTTAATTTCGGATATTAAATTGTATATTTCATTATGATTTTTTTTAAGCTCATAAATTACAGAGGCTAAATACTTGGTATACTCATCTTCTACTTTATCGCTGTTTTGATTAATACTTAAACCAGTAATATAAGGCACATCATAATTATAAATATTACCGTTTTTTATAATATATCCGTCATCTGTTATCTCATATATTCCTCTGCTTGATTCAAGTAAAAATAATGTGTCTCTTTCATCTACATTAATAATAAGCAAGTCTGGAAATGAGGATTTTATATTTTCTACTTTAAGTCTTACATTTTTTTCTATATCAGAAGTTATATCATTTTTTGGTATATTGAATAGACTTGTATTATTGTATTTTGATAATTCAGCCTCTTCCATTATATCCATAGCATTTAATCTTTTTAAGCCTCTTATCTCCACGCGAAGAATTCTAGCCTTATTGATAATAAAAACAAAAACTAATATTATAATGATAAGTACAAAAATAGCTATTAATCTTTTTATTAAAGCTTTCTGCTTATCGGTAAGCTTATTTTTTTTTAACTTTCTTTTAAGTCTGCTTTCTTTAATATCTTTCATTATAATATTAGCTTATAATTAATTAACTGAACATCCTGAGCCGAAATCTTTTTCTGTCTTCATAAGAGAAAGAGTCTCTCCATTATCAGCCAAAAGAAGCATACCATGAGAAGTAACACCTCTAAACTTTTTAGGCTTTAAATTTGCCAAATAAAGAACTGTTTTACCCACCATCTCTTCAGGCTTATAATACTCTGCTATAGAAGATACAACTACCCTCTGCTCACCTTCACCAATATCAAGAACAAATTTTAAAAGTTTATCAGCATTTTCTACCTTTTCTGCAACTAATATTTTGGCTGTGAGAAGTTCAAGTTTTTCAAAATCTTCTTTTTCTATATTTGCCTTATGTTTATCTTCTTTAGGAGGATTAACCTGTTTTTTATTTTCTTCCATGTTTATACCTATTTCTTTTTCTATGTCGTATCTATTAAATAAAGGTTCTCCCTTTTCTATTTTTATCCCAGCTTTTAAAGAACCCCATTTTTTAGCACTTTCCAAAGGAACACTATCTCCTAAACCTAATCTGTTAAACACTTTTTTCGGAGTTTCTACAAAGAATATCTGTAAATAAGCTGTTACTATATAGTATACTTGGAAAGATATATACATTACATTAGCTAAATGATCTTTTTTAGTTTCATCTTTAGCCAAATTCCAAGGAGCACTCTCTTCTACATATTTGTTGGTCATTCTTATAACCTCCCAAATATATGATAATGCCTCATGAAATTTAAAACTATCTAATGCAGACTCCACATTGGCATCAAGTGTAAGAACCATTTTTTTAAGTTCTTTTTCTTTATCTCCAAATACACTTTCAGCCTCATCTGGAAGCACACCATTAAAATATTTTCCAAGCATAGTAGTTATTCTATGCCATAAGTTACCATAATCATTAGCCAAATCGCTGTTTATTCTCTTTAAGAAAAGCTCCTGAGAATAGTATCCGTCAGAACCGAAATTAATCTCTCTCATCAAAAAATATCTTAAAGCATCAACACCGTATTTATCTATCAAAGTATTAGGATCAACAACATTTCCCCTGCTTTTACTCATTTTCTTTCCGTCATCAAAAAGCACCCAGCCATGACCGAATACTTTTTTAGGAAGAGGTATATCGAGCATTTTAAGCATTATAGGCCATATAATAGCATGGAAACGCACTATCTCCTTACCTACAAAATGTACATCACAAGGCCAGTATTTTTTATATAATTCATCTTGTTCCTCTTCTGGATATCCTAAAGCAGTAATATAATTAGCTAAAGCATCAATCCATACATATATACTATGCTCGCTGTCAACAGGACAAGGTATTCCCCATTGCAATCCCTTACGGCTTACTGCCAAATCTTCAAGACCAGGTAAAAGAAAGTTTTTAAGCATTTCATTTTGTCTTTCTTTAGGCTCTAAAAACTCAGGGTGATCCTTATAATAATCTATTAACCATTGTCCGTATTCTGAAAGTTTAAGATAGTAGCATTCTTCTTCTTTATACTCTAGTTCTTTTTCGCAATCTGGACAATAAAACTTACCATCATCTTTTTTTACTACCTGACTTTCTGTAAAAAATGCCTCATCGCTTACACAATAAAGCCCTTTATAAGCACCCTTATAAATATATCCTTTATCAAAAAGTATTTTAAATATCTTCTGTACTCTTCTTTCATGATAGTCATCAGTAGTTCTTATATAATGACTGTAATTAATATGAAGTCTTTTCCATAACTCTTTGGTGGCATTAACAATATTATCAACATAAGCCTTAGGAGTAGTGCCTGCTGCTTCAGCTTTTCTTGCAATTTTCTCACCATGCTCATCTGTACCTGTTAAAAAATAAACATCATACCCCATTATTTTTTTGTATCTAGCCATAGTATCTGCTGCTATAGTGCAATAGCAATGACCAATATGCAAATAATCTGAAGGATAGTATATCGGAGTTGTAATATAAAACTTTTTATCTGTCATCTGTATGCCTCCACTTTTAAGTTATAAAAACAAATCAATTATACTAAAATTAATGGTTTTTGTAAAGCTAAAAAATTAATATGATATTTTATTATTATTCTTTTATTTTAAAATTATATTTTACAATACATAAAAAATATTGATACATATTTACAAAACATACCATATATAAATTTTTTGTAAACAAACAGGAATATTTTATTACATTAGCACATATCTTATAGAATATAAAATACGTATTAATATTACAAAATATCGATTAATATAGTTTTTATTTTAACAATAGGAAACATGAAAAAATATATTAGTTTACACATTACATAATTTTTATTTTGAAGGAGCAATAATTTTTATGAAGAGGAGACATTCTATAAGATTTAAGATGCCGCTTATGATAAGTATAATAACTACTATATTTTTAATCATCACTATTACAATACTGTCATATAAATCATTTAATACAGTAAGTAAATCTACTTTTTCTGGTTTTGAAAACACATTAGAAGGATACAAGTCTATGCTTGACTCTTGGTTTTCAGAAAATAAGACACTAATAAAAACTTATGCCATAACGCCAGCTATAATAAGCTACTTATCTGGAAATATAAACGAAGATCATCAGTTGGCAAAAACATTGGAGCATTTTGAATCAATTAATAAATTTTCTTTGAATATAGGAGTAACAGATACAAATGGTACAATATTAGACAATGCCAAGAAAGTTGAAATAGGAAATAATATACAGGATTTAAGACCTGGTATATGGGATAATTTTGTACAAAGCGTATATGATGCAGCATACGGAACAAAAATAATAAAATCAAGTTCAGATGGTAAATTGTCATTAGCATTGATAGCAGGTGTAAGAGATGCTAATAATAAATTGATAGGCTCTATTTATATGATAATTAATTGGGAAGAGGTTATAAACAGCTTAAAAAAATTAAAACTTGATGATACTGGAAGATTATTTGCATTAGATGATGACGGAATTATAGTAGCCGATACATATGATTATATAAATGAAAAAGCAGGATCATATTTTGACCTCATAAAAAATGATAATAAACAAAAAGGTGTAATAAATTATAAATTAAATAATAAATCAAGAACAGCAGTGTATACCAAAATGGAAGAACTGCCTTGGACTTTAACTATGGCTATGGATAATGATATTATATACAAAGAAAATATCAATATGCTAAAAATAGCCTTATTAGTATGTATAATTTCTATAATATGTATTAATACTTTTGCACTCTCTTACATAAAGAAAACTATGTCTCCATTAGACAGCCTAATGAAGCAGGCACAAAAAATATCTGAAGGACATATAGAAATAAATAATTCAAAGAATACCAAAAAAGAGAGAAAAGATGAATTCGGAAAACTTGAATCAGCATTCAATATAATGAGCAAAAAACTTTCTGAAGTTATAAATGAGGTAAATGAAGCGGCAAAAGAAATTATACATTCCTCAGAAAATATGATGGAAAGCAGCGGGGAGTTATCACTAAGAACAGAATCACAAGCCTCTAGTTTGGAAGAAACTGCTGCAAGTATAGAAGAAATAGTATCAACTATACAGTCATCAACTGAAAATGCTGTAAGCGGAAAGGATATTATGAATGAATCAATAAACTATATAGGAGAGGCCGCCAATATTATAATGCAAACATCTTCAAATATAGAAGAGGTTTATCAGTCAAGCGAAAAAATAAAAGATATAACTAAAATGATAGAAGATATAGCTTTTCAAACAAATATACTTGCCCTTAATGCCTCTGTAGAAGCAGCACGTGCTGGGGAACAGGGTAAAGGATTTGCTGTTGTGGCAAGTGAGGTTAGAAACTTAGCACAAACTACTCAGTCATCAGTTAAAGATATAGCAAATCTTATAGATAATACAGCCAAAAGAATAAATAATGCCACACAAACTGCAAGAAAATCTCAGGAACTGTTTTCAGAACTTCAGCATAAAGTAAAGGATACTTCATATTTAATGGAAAATATAGCCTCTACTGCATTAGAACAGCAATCTGGAGTAAATCAAATAAGCACAGCTATAAATAGTATGGAAAGTCTAACTACACAAAATGCCGTTTTAGCTAATGAATCAAGCAGCATTTCAAAGAATTTACTAAGCAGAGCTAAAAAACTAGAGAAATGCATACTGTTTTTTAAATTTTAAGTTTATTTTATAAAATATATAATAGGCATTTAAAAACAATGGGCATTATTTATTATAGTCCATTGTTTTTATATTAATATATAATTTTATAATTGTTATATATTAATATAAGACCCCTCTTTGGCAAAGGCAAGCTTAATATCTATTTCTTCTTTTTTTAAGAAAGCAAGAAGTTTATTATATATAAGGTCTATCTGTGCATCAGTTCTTTCCTGATTATGATGATGAAGTATAACATAAGGAACATTAGCATCCAGTCCAACCTGTATAGCATCATTCAAAGTAGAATGCCCCCAGCCTACATGCCCATTATAATATTCGCTTTTTGTGTATTCACCCTCTATAATAAGAACATTAGCTCCGCGTACAAAATCTATTAATCTGGCATGCAGCAAATCGGCATTATGATTGTAATGCGAAAGCGAAGGGTGCTGTGCATGAAGACGTTTTTTATATGGCTCATGGTCTGTGAGATATACTACTGTTTTATTTCCTGATGTTATCTTATATGAAAGTGTATGACAAGGGTGATTAACCCACATACTTTCTATAGTCATATTTCCGAAAGTAATTTTCTTTCCTTCGTAAAAAGCTTCAAACTTTAAGTTGGCTGCAAACTGCTCCAAGTTTACTGGAAAATAATCTTTTGCAAGTATATTATTGATAGTATCATACATCTCTGTAGAAGAATCTTTAGGACCGTATATTGTAAAGCTGTATTTATTTGAGAAAAAAGGTGCGAAGAAAGGTATTCCTATAATATGATCCCAATGGAAATGAGTTAATAGTATAATACTTTCAGTTTTATCAGATTTTAATGCATAATAGCTGGCATTTTTAAGTCCGCTTCCAGCATCTAATATTATATAATTGCCGTCATAATCAATAACCTGAAGGCATGATGTATTACCGCCATATTCACTGAAACTATTACCGGGGGTCGGTATAGAACCTCTGCTTCCAAGAAACCTTACTTTCACAATTTAGCCTTAAATTATTTTTTATACGTTTATATCATAATACAATAATAAAAAAAAATCAATCTGCTTACTATTTATTTAACATATTTTTTAATTTTAGATAATTTTTATATAGTTGTATTATTATTATATAGAGTTTATAATAAATACCATATATAACTATAATAAAAAAGGCTGATTAATTAATG
The DNA here is from genome assembly GCF_002379365.1 of Brachyspira sp. G79. Lineage (GTDB taxonomy): Bacteria > Spirochaetota > Brachyspiria > Brachyspirales > Brachyspiraceae > Brachyspira. Next base: position 1,976,788 of record NZ_JQIU01000008.1, read on the forward strand.
AAAATAATATCTTGGAATGTAAACGGCATACGGGCTGCATATAAAAAAGGCTTGGTTGATTTTATAAAAAAAGAGAATCCTGATATAATATGCCTTCAGGAAACTAAGGCTTTTGAAGAACAGCTGCCTGAAGATTTAAGAAATATAGAAGGATATCAACTTTTTATCAATCCTGCTGACCCTGAAGTAAAAAAAGGATACAGCGGAGTTGCTATATACACAAAATTAAAACCTAATAAAGTTATTAAAAATAAATTAGGAACTAAGTTCTCAGACAATGAAGGAAGAATATTATCATTAGAGTTTGATGATTTTACTATATTTAATGTATATTTTCCAAACGGCGGAAAATCTGAAGAACATTTCAATTATAAACTTTCTTTTTATGATGAGATTACAAAACATTTAACTAAATTAAAAAGCAAAACTAATGTTATATTATGCGGCGATATGAATATAGCACATGAAGCTATAGATTTGGCAAGACCTAAAGAAAATGAAAAGAGTATAGGTTTCTTACCAGAAGAGCGAGAAAAAATAACAGAGTTTTTAAATAAAGGATTTACTGATACTTTCAGAATGTTTGTAAAAGAAGGCGGACATTACAGCTGGTGGGATATGAAAACTAGATCAAGAGAAAAAAATGTGGGCTGGAGAATAGATTATTTCTTTGTTAATAATGAAATAGCTCAGAATATAAAAAGAGCTGATATATTAACTGATGTTATGGGAAGTGATCACTGCCCTATACTTATAGAATGGGATAAATAAAAAACTGCTTGATTTTTTGACTTTTTATAATAATATTAAGTCAGTTTGCTTTTTACTTTTTTATTTAAAGGAGTTATCATGGTTCGTACAATCATTGAGGATAAAACAGCCATAATCAATATAGAAAAAAATATTATCTCTGAAAATGTTGATATACTGGAGGAAAAATTAAATTATGCTAAAAATGCAGGAGCTTTAAACTTTATATTTGATTTTCATAATATAGAATATATGTGTTCTTCTGCATTAGGACTCATAGCTTCTGCTTTAAGGGTATCAGGTGAAAATGGAGGTACTGTTTATTTCTGTTCTTTAAGTAACAAATTAAAAGCATTATTTGAGGCTACTAAATTTTTAACTATAGTAAATACTGCCAATAATGTAGACGAGGCACTTAATAATATTAAATAATTTTTTATAGGAAGTTTATGCTAGTAGAAATTATAAGATTTATATATGTAGTATGTATGCAGGCTTTGAGACTGTATTCTTTTATATGGTTTGTATGGATTATATTAAGCTGGCTTCAGGCTTTTGGAGCTATGCATTTAGACTATTATAATCCTATAGTAAACTTTTTTTATAAGATAACAGACGGCGTTATAGATAAAATTTTTGGCGGAAGAAGACTTATTGTAGGAGTACTTGATTTATCTCCTTTAATATTTCTTTTAGTTCTTCAAATGGCAGCTCCTATAATATTAAAAATAATATTTCAATTCTTGCTAAATCTTGCTGTTAGGATATAGTTATGAGTTCATTAGATGATATAAGTAAGTACATTGATGACGGAGATTATAAAAAAGCTATAGAAGAGCTTGACATTCTTATATCTAAAGAACCTGATAATGCCAAAGCATTTTATATGAGAGGCAAATATTCTTTTATAGAACTTCAGCAGGAAGAGTTTGACAATAGTAAATATGATGCTAGAAGGGCATTAATATATTCTTCAATAGAATATGACTTAAATAAATCTATAGACATTGATCCTAATATAGCAGATGCATACAGAGGTCTTATGTATTTAAATAGAGATTTAAAAAACATAGACAAAGAAAGAGAGTATGCTCAAATACTTTTTGATAAAGATAATACAGCATATGATGCTCTATTAATACTTGCAAGTAGCTATCTTAATAACGGAGAAAATGAAGCTGACTTTCATCAGGCTATAGGTTATTATGATGATTTTATCAAAAATGCTGAAGACAACAGAATAGCAAGGTTTGAAAGAGGTCTTTGCTACTACAATCTTAATATACTTCCAAAAGCAGACATTGAAGCTAATAAACTTATTTATGATTTTCCTTTTTATGATGACGCTTATTTTCTTAAAGGAATTATACTAGCCAAAAACGGCATAAAGTCAGAGTTTTATGATGATGCTGTATTCTTTTTTGACAGAGCAATAGAACTTAATAGCCTAAACTTTAATGCCATATATGAAAGAGGTGAATGGTATTTTAATAAAGGCAATTACAGAAAAGCAATAGAAAATTATAATGAACTTCTAAAATATAATAATAAATACAGATTAAATGCTCTTCTTGGTAAAATTCAGGCACTTCATGATCTTATTATAGAAAATGAAGATAAGTTCTATCCAGACAGTCAGGAAGAAGGAAAAGACCTTAAAGAAGTTTTTTATTTGCTTGATAAAGTTATAAATGTGCTTGGAATAAACAGCATGCAGTACAGATATTACAGGGCTAATTTGTATGCATATCAGGGGGAGATAAAAAAAGCTATAGCTGAATTTAAAAAAATACTAAATGAAAATGATGAGGCTTGGATTTATGAAAAAATAGCAGAGCTTTATCATAATTATGCTCAAAGCGATGATGATTATAGAGAGGCTTTAAAATATCTATATCATATTGATAAAAGTGAATACAAATACTCAACATACTATATAATGATATTCTCCAATTATGAGCTTAAAAATTACGAGAAAACGGCTGAATTATGCGAAGAGCTTTTTCAATATATTTATGAAGACGATGAAGAGGTGTATTATATAAGATTTATATATGCACATTCTCTTCAGATGATAGGCTCAAATGATTATGAGCTTATATTAAATAATCTTCAAAGATGCTTAAACAGTAAATTAGATAAAGCTACTATATACCGTTCAATAGCAAAGATAATGCTTTATAATATGCCTAATAAATATAATAATGACGGAATAGATATGTTAAAAAAAGCCATAGGATTAAATGATGCTTTATCATATTTTATGTATGCCAAGGAATTATTTTACGGTGATATTATAATACCATATCCAGAACTTGCTATATCTATGGCTGATATGTCTTTTAATATAGATAATACTTTGGAATGTTCTTTAACTATTATAGGAAAAGGATATGAACTAGGACGAGGAATAGAAAAAAATCCTAATAAGGCGTTTGAAATGTACTATAAAGCATGTGAACTTTCTGATATAAACAATTCAAAATGTTCATGTGCTAAAGGACTTACTGCTCATTGCTACTATAAAGGAATAGGGGTTGAAAAAAATGAACATATAGCTTTTGATATAGTTAATAAAACGGCTATGAGTAAGGGTAAAGATTCGCATGATCATATAGCATTACTTTATTCATATTTTGCTTTAAATAATATAAAAGGCTTTGATTTAGTTACAGCATTATCATTATTTGACACTATAGAATCTCATGCAAATAATCTATATATAATAATGACTCTAAAAAGAATATATAAGAAACTAGGAAGAAAACTTGATGTTAAAAGAATGGAAAAAATGGAAAAAAATGCTATAATGGTAACTGGGGAATTAAACATGTCATATTTAAGGAAATACATAAAAAAGTTTAATGACTTCTATCCTATTTTAACTTTTACACTTTGACAAAAAAATCATTTATATATATTATAATATAAAATAAATAAGAGGTAACCATTATGATAAACAAAACTATGAGTATAGGTGAAATAATACAAATCTTTCCAGATTCTGTAGAAATAATGATGAATTATGGACTTCATTGCGTTGGCTGTCATGTAGCAAGCTGGGAAACTTTGGAAGAAGGCTGCCGCGGACATGGAATGAATGATTCCATCATTGAAGCTTTAGTTAAAGAAATTAATACTAAATATGAAGCAAGCAAATAATTTTGTTTTTTAGCTTTATATAACTCTTAAAAAAGACAGCATATATTTTTATACGCTGTCTTTTATTTTATAAAGTATTATACTTATTTCTAAAATTATTAATACTTATTTTTTACAAGTCTATTATTTTCCGTCTTTGTATTCTCTTATTATTCCTCTTACTCTTATTGTAAGTCCGTAAACTTTCTGCTCGGCTATGATTACATCGAGAGGCACCTGATTATATTTGTCTTTAGAGATCAAGGCGTCTGTTCCGTATTTATCTTTTTCATAAACTCTTACAGTAGCAAGTTTATCCCTTTGAAGTTTAGTTTTTAAATCTTCACCATTTTCTATAGTAAATCTTATATCTCTTTTTATATTCTTTCCTTCAAGCCAATTAACTTTAAATGTTCCTATATTCTTATCAACAAAACGCATGAAAAATACCAAAGATAAAGCATCATATGCCATTCCGCTGAACTCTATCTTTTCATCAGTTGTTCTTTTATCATTAAAGAGATAATAATTTTTGTAAAAAGTTAAAGTTTCATTATTTATCCATTCGCCTTCAGAAGTATCTTTTTTAAGAACTAAAGGACTAAAATTATTTGTAGAAACCCAAGCCTCAAATACGTCGCTTACTTTATAAACCCAATTAGCTGCTCCTGTAGTATAAACATGGGCATACAGATGATAGGCTGGTATTCCGTTTACATTGCTTATAGCTAGAACTTTAGCTTCAAGTGTTCCTACTTTACCACTTATATTAAACTCTGGAACTTGTGCCAAAACATCATATTTTATATATTCGCCTACTTTAAATGTTTGATTGTATCCAAATATAATATTTGAAATTAAAAGAGTAATTATAAAAACATATTTTTTCATAAAATACAATCTCCTTTATAATGATAAAATTATCATATTTATTATATATAATATATACCTAAACAATTATAATTTGTCAAGTTTTAACTTTCTCTTTACTCCATATACTTTAAGATTTATTAATTTATTTTGATATTAACAAACTTTATTTAGATTTAAAAGTTCAATTTATCAGCACCCACCCAATGTTAATATTTCTTTCTTCAACGCACGTTCAATCGATTCTTATATATAAACTAATTATTAATTCTAATCAATATTATATATAAAAACTTCATGCTCCGTGCGTGAAAGAAAGTTCAAATTTAAATAACGTTTTGGGCGGGCGTAATTGAAAAAATATGGTATCATAGATTTAATTAAAGTCTATATAAAAAATAAAGCTTTTAAATCTAAAAGGGCGGGAATTTAAATAAATTTTTTAATCTATTTTCAGCCCCACCCTCTAAATTCTTCAATACTATCTGTTATTTCTGTATAGTTTTTTTTTGTTGGCTTTTACTGTCATTATAACTGCCCACCCAAGCGTTTTTTAAATTTATAATGTTATACAACGCACGTATGAATGAAATTAAAAGTATAGTTTTTGTTTGTAATATAAACTTTCTTATACTAAATAATGCATTTTGCGTGCGTTAAATATATTATAATTAAAAGTTATTTTGTAATTTATAAAACATTAGCAGCAAGCTCTGCAAGTTTTGAACGCTCGCCTTTTTCAAGTGTTACAGTACCGCTTAATACTTCTGCCTTTGTACGGTCTATCAAATAAGTAAGACCATTGTTTCTTTCGTCCAAATACGGAGTGTCTATCTGATGAATATCTCCTGTAAACACTATTTTTGTACCCTCCCCTGCTCTTGTAATTATAGTTTTTATTTCATGAGGTGTTAGGTTCTGAGCTTCATCTACTATAAAATATATTTTGTTCAAACTTCTTCCTCTTATGTATGCCAAAGGTGAGATTACTATCTTTTCATTTTCAAGCATTTTTTTTATGTTTTTACTTTCATCGCTGTCATCAGAATGTATATGCTGTATAACAGAAAGATTATCAAATAAAGGCTGCATATAAGGGTCTAATTTGCTGTTAATATCACCAGGGAGAAAACCCAAATCTTTATTAGAAAGTGCTACTACAGGACGTGCTAAAAGTATCTGTCTGTACTCTCTTCTCTTTGCCAAAGCGGCTGCAAGTGCTAGAAGTGTTTTACCAGTACCAGCTTTGCCCATTATTGTAACTAAAGGTATATCATTATCAAGTAAAACATCCAAAGCCATAGCCTGCTCTTCATTTCTAGGTTTTATTCCGTATGCATCTATATTGGTATCAACATGAACTATTGTTTTTGTATCATCTTTATATTTACCTATTACTGCCTCATCATCTTCTTTTACTCTGTAGCAGAAATATGTATTAGGATAAACAGGATGCTCTCCTTTTACAGCTATCTCTTTGTTTTCATTAAGTTCTTTTATATAGATTTTAGCATTATCTCCAGATATGCTTTCTATACCTGTAAATAATGATGATAATTTTTCTATCTTGTCAGTATTATAGTCTTGCGTGTCTATACCCAAACTTCTGGCTTTCATTCTCATATTAATATCTTTAGTTATGAGAATTACTCTCTGATTCTCGCATTTTATATTATAAGCACATGATAATATTTTATGATCTGGAATACTGTTTGAAAATATTTTTTTAAAATCATCTCTCTCTTCATTATTAACATCTATAAATACTTTACTTTTATTATCAAGCAAAGCACCTTTTTTAAAAATATCTTTAGTTCCCTGAAGTTCTTCATTTTTCTCTACTATTACATCAAGCTCCCTTATAAACTCTCTAGCATTAAAATTGATTGTATCGCTTCCCTTTTTGAACTTATCAACTTCTTCAAGTACTGTAATAGGTATAACTATATTTGTCTCTTCAAAAGAAAATATTGACTTAAAATCATGAAGTATTACATTAGTATCAAATACGAATACTTTTTTATTAGGTATAAAATTTTCTATCATTATCGCAAATCCTTTCAGTTTGTATTGTCAGCATATATAATACCGCCTACTTATAGTATGATACATAAAAATAAAAAAAGCAACTTAATTTTAATATAAAAGCCTATTAAATATACGCACTAGTATTATACTTTTTAGGTATTATAATATATAACACATAATTATTTGATATAATTTGATTTTTGTGTAAAATACAAATAAATAAAAAACATAAGGAATAACTAAAATGAATATGGAAGAGTTTATTAAATACTGCAAAGAAGGCAATCCAATATCAAGCGAAGATGAAGAGTTATCACCGCTTTTATATGAATGCTCTCAGAGTGCAATAAAAATAACTATGGAAATTAATAATAAATATCATAATACAGATGAAGTAAGAGAATTATTTGAAGAGCTTACAGGCGAAAAAATAGATAAAAGTTTCACATGCTTTCCTCCATTTTATACTGACTTTGGAAAGAATATAAAGATAGGAAAGAATGTATTTTTCAACTGCGGATGTTCATTTCAGGATAGAGGCGGCATTGTTATAGGAGATAATGTATTTATAGGAATGAATGCCACTATTTCAACACTCAATCATGGAATAGAAGTAGAATACAGAAGTATAACTTACCCAAAAAAAGTAGTAATTGGAAATAATGTATGGATAGGTTCAGGAGTACATATACTTTCTGGAGTAACTATAGGTGATAATTCTATAATAGCAGCAGGAGCTTTGGTTAATAAAGATGTGCCTTCAAATGTGATAGTAGGAGGAATGCCAGCCAAAGTTATAAAAGAAATAAATAAACTAAAAATAGCAAATTAATTAAAAAATTTAATTTAAGGAGATAACATGAAAAAAACAATATCATCAATATTATTATTACTATCATTTATAATTTCTTGTAATAATAACAGTACACAAAATAATCAAAACAAAGGAGAAAATAATATGGACAGCAGAGTATTTACAGTTTACACAAATATTGAAATGAAAGAAGTAAGATTCAAAAACCGTTACGGCATAGAGATAGCAGGACATTTATATTTGCCTCAAGACTACAGCAATAAAAAAAATCCTGCTTTAGTGGTATCAGGACCATTTGGAGCAGTTAAGGAGCAGGCATCAGGTTTATATGCTCAGGAAATGGCTAGTAACGGTTTTGTAGCATTAGCTTTTGACCCATCTTTTACAGGTGAAAGCGGCGGAGAAGTTAGAAACAATGCTTCCCCAGATATATTTACAGAAGATTACAGTGCTGCTGTAGATTATTTAGGTTTGCTTGATTATGTAGATAGAAACCGTATTGGAGCAATAGGTATATGCGGGCTTTCTGGTATGGCTATAACTGCTGCTGGTACGGATACTAGAATTAAAGCTGTAGCAACTGCTTCAATGTATGATATGTCAAGAGATATGAGCAAAGGACATCAAGATTATTATACAAAAGAGCAAAGAAGAAAAATAAGAGAATATTTAAGCGAGCAGCGTTGGAAAGATGCTGAAAATGGAAATTATGCTTTGGGTAATCATGAGCCTACTTTTGATGCAAATAATAATATACAGGCTTCTGCTATGGTTGTACCTGAAGAGCTTCCAGAGAATGCCGACCCAGTATTTGCTGCCTTTTACAACTATTATGCAAAAAGAGCTTATCACCCTCGTGCTATAAACTTTGTTACTTCTTGGACTGCTACTATGCCTTTTTCTTTCTGGAACTTTAATTTGATGGATAATCTTAGGGATTTGGATACTACTCCTGTACTTTTAATAGCAGGCGACAGAGCTCATTCAAGATATTATTCTGAAGATGTTTACAGTGAAATATCTGGCAATAATAAAGAATTAGTAATAATAGAAGATGCAGACCATGTTTCATTATATGATGATATGTCAAAAATACCTTTTGAGAAAATAACACAGTTTTTTAATGACAATCTAAAATAATATACAGTTAATCATTAATTAAGGAAAACTCTCAGGTATTAATTTGCTTGGGAGTTTTTGTTATATATCTTTAAAAGTTAACTATTTTTATCAATTTCAAGCTCTTCCAAATATTTAAAAGCATAAGGAAAATCTGAATAGCTTTTAGTATGTATATCTGAATAATTATCTATTGATGAAGGCACTTTTTGATTATGTTCTTTTAAATATTTATTTACAGCCTTATCATGATTGTTTTGAAATACTTTATCCCAATGTTTAAATACATCATCTCTAATTATTTGTTTATCTGTTGTTTTATCATAATAATATTCAAGCCAGCTTTCCAATGCCTGATAATTAAGTATGAATATACTAGAATTAATATTATTGTATAATTGCAAACACTTATTAAATTTTTTTCTTAAATCTTCTATATGGTTGAGTTTAGCATTATCACAGTCAGTTATAAACACAATTATTTTTCCTAAACCATATTCGTTCATAGTGGAAGTTCTATTTGTTATAAAATCTACTATTCTATTTATTTCTTTATTTTTTTGTTCATCATCTTTAATATTTGAACTTAATTGATGTGTTTGAGCATTACCATGATATTTAATTTTATAATTAAGTTTTTCATTTATATATTTTTTGAAATATTCAAATTCGGTTTCCCCGGGTGAAAAACAGTACAAATAATATTTTTTATTATTTAAAGTATTTAGTGTTTGTTTCTTCCTCATTTATTTATATCCCCATCAATAAAAAACTTTGAAGGAACTTCAAATAATCTGGAGTTGTATTTTGCTTTTAGGCTGTTTCTTTTATATTCTTTTTCTAAATCTTCTCTTTTTAAATCTTCAAAATCAGAAGCACAGTATAATTCGCTTTTATTATCTTCTTTGTTTAGAAACCAATAATGATTTAACAATGTATTTTTAAGGCACATTAAATTTGTATCATGAGTTGATAATATTAACTGAGCTGTAGGATTATCTAAATCTTCAAACATATTTTTTTGAAATAAACTTATAACAAGCTCTAAAAGTTCAGACTGCACACCTTGAAATTCATCAATTATAGATAATTTACCACTTTTTACACATCCTAATATATCAAATAGATTATTAGCATAATTTTTTGTTCCATAAGATTCTATTTTTCTAAATTCATCTATATAGTTATTATGAATTGAAATTAACTTTTTTTTATTAGATCTATTAATAAGATTTTCTACAATATTAGTAGTTTCAAGATAATTTCTATTTTCAATTACTTTTATATCATCTATTCCTACATCAGCAAGTAAAATAAGTTTTTTATATATATTCCAAGAGTTTGATATATCCAAAGCATAATAAACTTTATCAAGTTGAAAAAATAAACTGTCAGTATAATTTTCATTTGCATTTAGTAATGGGAATATAAAATTAGTTATAAATGCTATTCTATAATTTTCTATTATTGATTTATAGCTATTTACACTATTTAGATATGTTATAACTGTAATATTATTTGGTATGCCTTCTTTATTTCTTAAAAGATTTATACCATTAATAATAGAATTCTCTTTTCTTTCAAAAATTATATCATTATTTTCTTTCAATAATTCATATTTTATATCGATGTTATGTACTATTTCATAATGATATAAATTATTATTATAATAAAATTCCAAAGAAAATGTTATATCTTCATCTTTACCGTAAATCATATTTTGTATAAATAACTTCTTATAATGCTGATTAATATCATCATCTTGATAAGAATTTATATGAAATAAATATTTAATTGCATCAAGCAAATTGGATTTTCCGCTTCCGTTATGTCCGTATAGTATGCATAGCTTTGATATATAATCATCATTTATTTTATATACAAAGGGATTATTTTCTACTTCTTCTCTGTTGCTGTCATTAACTTCTATACGCATATCAAGAGTAACTTCATCATAAAATGATTTATAGTTCTTGGCACTAAAACTTACAAGCATTTGTTTTCTCACTTTACTATAAAAAATTATTATATAATTTGGAATAAAAAATATTTATATATGATAAATTTTATCATGTATATAAATTAAGTCTACTATTTTTTAATTATAAATTCTATTATAAAAAACTTTTATTCATTCTTTCCAAAAATATTTTTGAAGCTCTTGAAAACTCCTGATTTTTCTTCCAAACAACATTAAGCCCCGATTCCAATTTAGGTTTTAAAGGCAAAAAACATATATCTTCATTATGTATATTATCTATAAGCCTGTCCAAAGCAAAAGCATAACCCATACCCTCGCGTACCATAATCAAGGCGTTGTAAATAAGATTATAAGTAGCTGTTATATTCAAACTGCTGAAACTTACTCCTAACCATCTTAAAAAATCATTGTTTTTCATCTCATCTTGAATAGTCTGTCTTGATACTATTAGAGGAATATTAAGAATATCCTTTTTTACGATATACTTTTTTTGTGCCAGCTTTGAGTCTCTTCTCATAATAAGCCCCCAAGTATCTTTGGCCGGCATTTTTAAATAATCATACTTTGATAAATCAGCAGGGTCTATCAATACTCCAAAATCCAATAATCCTTTATCAAGCTTCTCTGTAATATCTTCAGAGTTACCACTGTAAATATTATATCTTATATGCGGGTAGTCTTTTTGCATGTTCCGCATAATAGAGGCAAGCAATGCCATAGCCCAAGTTTCCCCAGCACCTATAAATATGTCGCCTGCTATAATCTTATCATCAAAGTTAAACTCAGCCCTTGTTTTATCTATCATATTTAATATTTCTTCTGCTCTTTTTTTTAGCAAAATGCCTTCAGGTGTAAGCTCTATATTATTATGCTTTCTTTCAAATAATTTATGCCCTATATCTCTTTCAAGCATGTTTATCTGACGCGATAAATTAGGCTGCGTTAAATTAAGGTATTTTGCTGCCTTTGTGATATTTCCTTCTCTTACTGCAGTTAAAAAGTATTTTAAAGCTCTTACTTCCATATATTTAAATCTCCTTTATTTTTATAATAATACAAAATTATTCATTTTTAATCAATACCTAAAAAGTATATATATTTATAAATAATAAATATTTGCTATAGTTAATTATTTATTATATTCTATAAATAATTAAAAAAGGAGGATATTATAATGTTTAAAAATATTTTATTATTTTCAGCATATATGCTTTTTCCTATAGGAAGCATCATGGCACAGAATAATACATTACAATGGGATAAAACTTTCAAAAAGAGCGATAAAGTAAATGTAAAAAAAGTATCATTCTATAACAGACTAGGTATAAATATAGCAGCCGACTTATACACACCTGTAAATATTAATACCAATCAAAAATATAAGGCATTAGTTATAGGAGGTCCATATGGAGCAGTAAAAGAACAGGCTGCTGGAGTATATGCTCAGGCTATGGCAGAGAGAGGATTCATTACTATAGCATTTGATGCATCATACAACGGAGAAAGTGGAGGCTCTCCTCATTATACAGCTTCTCCTGAGGCATTTGCAGAAGATTTCAGTGCGGCGGTAGATTTTATAGGTACATTAAGCTATGTTGATAGAAATAAAATAGGAGCTATAGGAATATGTGGAAGCGGAAGTTTTGTTTTAAGTGCAGCTAAAATTGACAGCAGAATAAAAGCAATAGCTACAGCAAGTATGTATGATATGGGAAGAGTAGCACGAAACGGAATGTATGATTCTTTAACTGATGAAGAAAGAAAAAAAATGATTGAAGCTACTTCTATGCAAAGATGGAATGAATATCAGGGCGGAGAAAAACAATTTCAAATAGGTACTCCTGAAAATATAGATGAAAACGCCCCAGATATAGTAAAAGAGTTCTACAGTTATTATCGTACAAAGAGAGGTTTTCATCCTCGTGCCACAACTGCTATGTCTGTTATAAGCAGTATTAGCTTAATGAATTATTATCCTTTGGAAAATATTGACATTATATCTCCAAGACCCATACTTTTTATAGCTGGTGAAAAAGCTCATTCAAGATATTTCAGTGAAGATGCATATAAAAAAGCTAAAGAACCAAAAGAGTTAATCATAATACCTAATGCTAATCATGTTGATCTCTATGACAGAACAGATTTAATACCTTTTGATAAATTAGAAGAATTTTTTAATACTAATTTAACAAATAAAAATAATTAAAAAAAACACTAAAATTATTAATAGGGCTTTGAAATATAAAAAAGCCCCATTATCTTTTAAGCATGAAGTTTGAAATATTCAAGTTCTGAATAAACATTATCAGTACCGTCAGCAACTTCCCTTCCTAGTACAGCACTGTTATGCACAAGATTTGCATTTTCCTGAGTGATTTTATTTAATTCATTCATAGCAAGAGCAATCTCCTTAACACTTCCCTCTTCATCAGACACGGCATTATGCAAATCAATAAGCACATCAGATACCTCTTTTGCTGAGTTTTCTATATTCAAAAGCACATCAAGAGAATGCTTTACAGACTCATTTCCTGTCTCTATTTTGGCTACAGTATTTTCTATTATATCAGTAATCTTACCAGCAGCATCATTAACATTCTGGGCAAGCGAACGTATTTCAGAAGCCACAACTGCAAAGCCCTTACCTTGCTCTCCAGCACGTGCTGCCTCCACTGCCGCATTAAGAGATAATATATTAGTCTGAAAAGCTATTGACTGTATAAGTTTAATAATATCTGATATCTCTTTACTTGATTCTGATATATCAAGCATATTATTTGAAATCTCAGTTACAGCTTCAACTCCTGCTTTAGTTTCTTCAGCTACTTTATTGCTCATATCTTTTACATTATTGGTATGTTTTGAAGTATCCGATATTGAGGTAAATAAACTTTCTATAGAACCGCTTACCTCTTCTATAGCTGCCGCCTGTGATGAAGTTCTATCTGATAAATTATCTATGCCATTTGATATCTGACTGCTTGAATTATTAATGGAAGATATATGCATTTTTATTCCAGAAACTATTGAAGATATTTTGTTTTGCATATCATTAACTGAATTAACTAAATGACCAGACTCGTCCTGCAAAGCTAAATCATTTTTATCAAATACACTATTAAAATTGCCATCTTTCATTAAGTCTATTATTTTTATAGTATTTTTTAAAGGCTTAACTATTTTTCCTACAAGAAGCCATTCCAAAATAAGTATAATAAGCATAACAATAAAAACGGCAAGCATTAAAAGTCTAAACTGATTATGAACTATACTTGCATCTCCTTTAAATATCAAAATCCAAGGGGCATTATCTGTTTTTTGTACAGCATACCATTCATTGCCTTCTATTTTTATTTCGCCTATATGAGAAGTAAGATTTCCTTTAAACTCAGCAAATATAGGGTCTTTAAATAAATTATTATTTTCATTTAAAACATAATCACTATTTTCATGCGTTATGTATATACCGTTTTCTGAAACTATATAAAAACTGCCATCCAAATGCTTCTTCACATCCTCCATAATTTTATTCATATTTATAAAGTCTATAGCAAATACACCTTTTAAACCAGCGTTTGTATATACAGCTTTACTGAATGTAACTGTAAGTTCATTGACTGCAAAATCTATATAAGGCTCGCTTATTACTATATCTTTAGTATTAATAGCGTCTATATACCAAGGTCTTGAAGTCTGATTATAAGTGCGGGAATATTCTTCCAAAGTATTTATATATATGCCTCCTTCAGAATATGGAACAGTATCTCCAAAGTACATATTCAAATATCCTTCACTTGATTTTTCTACATTTGTAATGAACTCTCCGAAACTTATTAAATCTGGATTAGCTTCCAAATTATTAACTATTAGATTAACTGTATTTTTTATTTCTCTTATATAGCCTTCTGTTTCATTTTTAGCATTTATGGTCTGAAAATATTTTTCATTTAAAAATTTAGATTTATAAACTGGCTTATAAAATATATAAAATAACAAAAAAGCAATAAATAAAAATATAGAAAATATGCTTAAAAATTTAAACATTAATCCTTTTCTCATGCACAAAACTCCGTAAATATATAAAAAACTAATTTAAAATATTAAAAAATAGAGTAATAAAAAATTTATTTGTAAAAAGACAGTTAAAGAAATAAAGCTAGTAATGAGCGGGCGAACGGAATCGAACCGTCATCTTTAGATTGGAAGTCTAAGGTAATAACCATTATACGACGCCCGCATTTTTTAAGTGTTAAAATTATAGCATAACAATAAAAAAAATCAATAGCATTACTAATATTTTTATAAAAATTAATACCTACTAATAAAAGAAAAATAAAATTTTGAAAGTTATTTTAATTCCCACCCTCTAAATTTTTTAATACTATATGTTATTTATAAATAATTTTTAATTTTCTAGCTTTTACTGTTATTCTGGCTGCCCGCCCAAGTGTTTTTTAAATTTGATAATACTCCCAAACACACACAATTAATTTAATTATTGTATATATTAAAATTCTTAAACTTATAAAGAATCTTGATTTTTTATGAGTTTATTTATATTATAATAATATGAGTATAAAAAATGATAAACAAAATTTAAACAGATGGCGTTTGATATTAGGAAGTTTTGCTGAAAATAATTTAGAACTTGATACTAAATATGCTGAAATTGACTCGACATTAGGTTTTTTATATGACAGAGAATACAGCAGCGAATCAGGATACGCCGATTTTGAAAATGACAAAAAAGATAGAGGCGGCAGGGGAAAAAGCAATTTAACTGTGCCTGCTTGGGTTAGCAAAGTAAAAAAATTATTCCCTAAAAAAACTGTTGAAATAATGCAAACTCAGGCATTAGAAAAATATAAACTTACAGAAATGATAACTGATGAGAATATTTTAAAAGAGATGGAGCCTAATATGGAGCTTTTAAAAAATGTTCTCACTTTTAAAGATATGATGAACGGAAACGTGAAAAAACTCGCTTATAATATAGTAAGAAAGGTTGTAGAAGATATTAAAAAGAAAATGGAAAGTGATATTAAAAAAGTATTTTATGGGAAAAAACTTCCTAACTCTACAACTCAAAATAAAATATTCAAAAACCTTGATATAAAAAAAACTATACGAAATAATCTTAAAAATTATAACATAACAGATAAAACCATTTTTGTAGATAAATTATATTTCAATCAAAATATAAAAAAATACAATCCTTGGCATATAATAATCCTTATAGATGAAAGCGGATCTATGCTTGATTCAGTTATATATTCTTCTATAATGGCTTCTATATTTTCTAATCTTCCTTATTTGTCTATAAAACTTGTAATATTTGATACATCTATTGTAGATTTATCAGATTATGTCAAAGATCCTATAGATGTATTGTTTAAAGTACAATTAGGCGGCGGTACTGATATATCATTAGCTTTGGAATATGCTAAAAAAATAACAACTGTACCAGATAAAACAATAGTGCTTCTTATAAGTGATTTATATGATTATAATTATAAACACATGTATAAAAGTGCTAATGATATAATAGAATCAAGGTCTAAACTTTTTGTACTTCCTGCTTTGGACTATAATGCAAATGCCAGTTACGATAAAGAGGCTGCAAAACAATTTGCAAAAATGGGGGCTAAAGTGGCAGCTATTACACCTGATGAGCTTTCAAAGTGGATAAGCAATTTAATATCTTAAATATTTAATGGAGGTTTAATAATATATGGAAATCATTAAATATTTTTTTACCAAGCATATTGAAAAATGCAGAAATAAATTAAATGAAATTAATACTGATGCAGAAGAATTAAAAAATTATGCTGATAAGGCAAATGAGTTTTTAAGTACTATAGATACAGAAAATTATATAAACTTTAATGAGTTTAATCAATATATAGAAAATTTAAACTCATCTTTTACAGCAGATATTCATATAAATAAATTAGAAACATTTTCCTATGATGAAAACTTTATCAATGATATTTATAAACATTCTGAAAAATATTTAAAATCTTTGGATAAATTAATTTCGCTGTCAAAAGAAGATTTTGAAGATTATAAAATAGAACTCTATAAACATAGAGGAGATGTAAAAACAGATTTAAACATGTATGACGATGCCATTGAAGACTATAGAAAAGCATTAGAACTTAATCCTAATTACATCGAAGCTAAAAAAGCATTGGAAGAAGCAAATGAAAAATTAAAAGACTATAATCTTAATAAGTCATTTGATAATTACTACAGAGAAGGTATTAATTATTATAATAAAAAACAATTTGAAGATGCATTAAAAACATTTAATAAAGCTATAGAATTAGACCCAAATAAATCTAAAGCATACCTTTATAGAGGAGTATCAAAATTAGTTATGGGAAGAAATGAGGAAGCTATTAAAGATTTTGACAAGGCGATAGAACTAGATCCAAATTATCCAAAGTTTTATTTATATAGAGGACATTCAAAAAATCTATTAAAAAAAGATGAAGAGGCTGTAGAAGATTTTGATAAGGCTATAGAATTAGATGCTAATTATGCAAAAGCATACATGTATAGAGGAATATCAAAATTGGGATTAAATAAATATGAAGAAGCTATTAAAGATTTTGATAAAACTATAGAATTAAACCCCAATTATATAGAGGCATATTATCACAGAGGGCTTTCAAAACTTGGTCTAAACAAAAATGAAGAAGGTATTGAAGACTTTGATAAAATTGCTGAAATTAATCCAGATAATTCATTTGTTTATTTTGTGAGAGGAAATATTAAAAAAAGTTTAAATAAAGAAGAAGAAGCCTTAAAAGATTTTCAGAAATATGAAGAGCTTGAAAAACAAAAGAACCAAATATAATATTTATATTAAATTTGTTTTACTTGTAAGTGCCGCAAAATCACTAAAAAACAAATACTACATTTAGTAAAAATACTGCGGTTTTATGCATTAAAATTAATAATACCAATAAGCAACTATAATTTGTTAATTTTTATATTATTTTCTGATTTTATATTATTTTCTAAAATAGAGATAAACTTCAATTTTTTTAATTTTATCAATTCTTCTGGTATATCATCTAATTCATTTGAATCGAGTATTAATTCTTTGAGTTTTTTAAGGTTTTGTATTCTTGAATCTATTTTTTTTATTTTATTAAATGAAGCATCTATAAACTTTATATTATGAAGTTCATAGATTTCATCAGGCAAATAAGAAATACTGCAGCCACTTATATCAAGTTCTTCAAGTTTTTCAAGCATTTTGATATTTTTATTTAATTTATATATGTAATTATAAGAAATATTAAGAGATTTTAAGTTTTTAAGCTCAAAAATTTCTTTATTAATATATCTTATTTTATTGGAAGATATATCAAGATTTTTTAAGTTTTTTAAATTCGCTATTTCTTTTGGAATCTTTTTTATATAGTTCATAGATATGTATAGGCTTTCTATATTCTCAATTTCAAAAAACTCCAAAGGAATCTCTGTTATATCTAAATTGCTTAAATTTAATTCTTTTATATCATTGAAATCTTCTTTTTTGATATTTGCTATATCGTAAGCATCATTTTCTTTAGCCCATTTAATTATATATTTAAAACTACTCTTAGTCATATTTATTAAAGCCATATCTTTATTATTTATGGTTTATATTAGCATGCATATACGACAAAAATTGACGCATTAATACATATTTAATAGTATTTTTATATATTTTCTGAATATAAAAAATCATAAAAATAAGAAGGATAATCAATTTCAAATTTAAGCACTTCATTGGTTATAGGGTGAGTAAACTCTATTTTTTTGGCAACAAGCATAAGGGCTTTATATTTGTTTGAGCTTTTTGAGTATATTTTATCTCCTGCTACTGGAAAATTTTTGTATGATGAATGTACCCTTATTTGATGAGTTCTTCCAGTTTTTAAATCTATTTCTATAAGTGTATGATTTTTAAATCTTTTTAATACCTTTATATATGTAAGAGCTTTTTTACCATCTTCTCTTACAGTCATTTTTTTTCTATATATTTTATGTCTTCCTATAGGCAAATTAATTTCTAAATAATTGTCTTTAAGCAGTCCTATAACTATAGCATGATATATTTTTTTTATTTTGCGGTTTTTAAATTGCTCCTGAATACTTGATACAATATTAGCATTTTTTCCTATAATCATAATTCCAGAAGTATCTTTATCAAGCCTATGTATTATTCCAGCTCTGCTTTTATTACCTACAAAGTCAAAATCTTTTATATTATAAAGCAAAGCATTAACCAAAGTTCCAGTCATTTCTGATGCCGAACAATGCACACTCATTCCTGCAGGCTTATTTATTACAAGAAGGTATTTATCTTCATACAATATGTCTAAACTTATATCTTCAGCTTTAGGATTTTCTATATCTATTTCTTTATCGCTATTGTTTATATCAACTTCTATTTTATCATTAATTTTAAGAGCATATGAAAGTTTTTTTTCACTTCCGTTTACTTTGATAGAGTTTAAATAATTTTTTACCTGACTTCTTGATATATTTAGTTTTTCGCTTATAAATACATCAAGTCTTTTTTTAACATCTGCTTCTTCGATTATAAAATATTTATTATCATTTTCATCTTGTTCTTTGTTCATAATTAATTATTTTCATCTTTCTTTTTATCAAAATCTTCTTTAAAGAAAAATACACCTATAGCTATTATACATATTCCTATAGTAATGGAAGCATCAGCTATATTATAGTTATAAGGAAATCTTATAGTTTCATTAAATCCCATACTAATGAAGTCAGTAACATATCCTCTCATAATTCTATCAATCAAATTCCCCATAGCTCCTCCAAGAACCATAGTAAAGCCAATCATAGAAAGTTTTTGTTTCTTTACATTTATAGACAGCATTATAAAAAATACTACAATCATAGCTAAAAATACTACAACTTTAAGCAGTTCTGGTATTATATGCTGTATAGATTCTGGAACACTATTAAGAAATCCAAATGATACACCGTAATTTCTAGTATATATAAATATTAATATATCGCCTATTACTCTTTGTACAATTATTTCCTGAAGGTATTTATCTATAAAATATTTTGATACTGCATCTGCTATAAAGATAAGCAAGGCTGCTAAAAAATATATTTTTTTTTGTTTTATCTCTTGTGCTATTTTTTTTAATTTTATCATACGGCTTTAACTCTTTTAATATATTTAATTTTTACTGCAATATATAACTTACCTATAATATAAAAAGTGAATTTTTTTCAATATTTTTAAATATAATAGAGTATAATAATTTATATTAACAAAAATTACAAGTTTGATTTTAATATATCCCTAAACAACTATATTTTGTCAAATTTTAATTATTTATAAATGTAATGATAACTTATAAATAGTATAAAGATTATTTAATATTAATAAAATAAGTTTAAAATGTATTATAATAAATATATTTTAGTTAAAAAATGCAGTCTTTCGCAACTGCGTCTTTGTGGACCAGACGGCAAAAGAAGCGGGGGTGGAGAAAAGCCTACACAAACAATAACTTTTGACAAACTTAAGAATTTTCAGTATACACAAATATAATAATATATATAACTATTTCAAACATCTTTTATTATTTACAATTTTTTTTATTTTATGTTATAATTATTGCAAAAATATATTTTATTAATGATTTAAGTATGGATTTAAAAATTAAAGCTAAAAAGATTAAACATTCTAAAGTTCTTGTTATAGGCGATTTAATGCTAGATAGATTTACATATGGAGATGTCATAAGAATATCTCCTGAAGCTCCAGTTCCAGTACTTCATGTTAATCATGAAGAAAATTATTTGGGCGGTGCTGGAAATGTGGCAAGAAATATCGCTGCTTTAATTGGCGAAGATAATAATGACAATATCTTTATGATAGGCGTAATAGGAAAAGACAATTCTGCTGATACTATTATAAGTAGTATGAATAAATCTAATATATCCTCTAATGGCATAGTTGAAGATAATTCAAGAGATACTATAACAAAAACAAGAATAGTAGCAAATACTCAGCAGATAGTACGCATAGATAATGAAAGTACCGAGCCTTTTTCTGATAGCATAATGAAGAAAATAGAAAAAAACTTTACTGATAATATAGATAATTATAATGCTGTGATAATAAGTGATTATGCAAAAGGTATTATTACAAATAAGCTTGCAAAAAAGATAATAGATACCTGCAATAAAAAAAATAAGCCTGTATTGGTAGACCCTGCTATAAAACATTTTTCATTTTATAAAAGAGCTACACTTATGACACCTAATTTGAAGGAAGCCGTTGAAGGTATGGACAGTAAATTTCCTTTTTATGAGTTTAATCCTGAAGCTATAAATATATTAGGAAATGATATAATAAAAAAATTAGCACTCTCAAAACTGATGATAACTTTAGGTGCTAATGGTATGGCATTATTTGATAAAGATATAAAAGGGCCTGATAAAAAAACTCCTTTTATAATACCTACAAAGGCAAAAAGTGTGTTTGATGTTTCTGGAGCGGGAGACACTGTTATATCGGTACTTGCTATGTGTTTATCAGTAGGATTAACTTTTAAGGAGTCTTCTGAAATAGCAAATGCTGCTGCTGGTATTGTTGTAGGAAAGAGGGGAACTTCCACTTTAACATTAGATGAGCTTATGGAAGTATTATAATAAGTTTTATACAAATTGGAAATATTATTTTATTATGAAGAGAAAAATTATATTATTATTTATACTATTATTATTTATTGTTTCCTGTCTGCCAAAACCTTTAATAGTGCCTGCTAAGGTTGTTACAGAACTTACTTTAGGTAAGGATATAGGTGTTTACAGCAATGAGTTTGTAGATTTGGACAGTCCTAAAATATATAAAGTTGATAACGAATACTATTTCGGTGATTTTTATATAGTTAAAGATGATACTGTTTATGCTTTAGATGTATCCAATTCAAGAATGGTTATAGCTTCTGGAAGTAATGTAAGGTATTTTCCTTTGGAATATAATAATCTCGAAACTTCAAAAATATCTCTTATAGATTCAAATGCTAATATTTATATAACAGGATACAATTTAAGATATGTAGGAGATATAGTAGTTAGCAATGTTATGATGAGTCTTCCATCTGAAAGTCCTACAACTGAGGGTGATGATACTCCGCGTATAGAAACTTATACAGTAAAAGTAACTAATACTAATTATACTAAAGTAGGTTTTGTATCTCTAAATAAAATATCTTCCAACGGTAATACATTGTACAGCATAGATACTGTTATTGATAACGAATACGAATCTTTAGTTAAATTAATAACATTAACCAATCATAAATTTGCTCTTCTTAAAAGAGATGAAAACAAAGTTCCTTTATTAGATATATATGATATGGACACTGGAAAGATGGAAAAAAAGATTCTCTCTTAAAGATGTTGAATATACTGATAAGACAGCTATGTCTTACAGAGAAATAGTAGACTGTGTATATGTACCAGATAAAGAGGTTATAGCAATTCTTACGATGAATATAGTAGAAGGTAAGCATCAGGAAGATATTATATACACATCAAAACTGGATAATTTTAATCTTAAAGAAACATATAAAATACCAAATAGAGATAATTCTCTTGCAGTAGGAATATCAAGCACTGGAAGAGTTACATATACTGGCATGGATAATGGAATGTATTTCTTCATAAGAACTAATCCATTTTTATCTCAAAATTACAGCAAAGAATATTTAGGTACTGACGGTTTTAATAAGTTAAGAGGAATACATATGTTTGATGATTCTATTTATGGCTTTATGGTAGAAGAAGGGATAATTAGATTTCAAAATTATTGATATATCTAAAAAATTATAGTTTGTCAACTGATACACTTTATATAGAATTATCAGCTTTTTTGCATAACATGCTCTACGGGTTTCGCCAAAGTTTTTGCCATAGGATCAAAACGTAATCGCTAGAACTTTATATCTTAAAGATATGTATTAAACGTATATTAATATCTACAGGCACGCTTCGAGATGGTACTTAGCCAAATTCAGCCTTTTCATAGAATAAAACATAGTGGTTCTCGTAAAGGATAGTACACCTAGCCAACTGTACTTTATCTGTTGCGGACGGACAGGAGTCATAAAAACATTGTGGTCTTGTATAAGAATGAAAAGTTACCGCTTTGTGTAAAACCAAAGATATTAAAAACAAAATATTATTTCATTTTTAACAATTTATAGTTTTTTAGGTATATAATAATATTTTATATTATTAATAAATTATAATTATTTAGATATATCATAATAAAATATTACATCTAATTTAAACATCACTAAAAAACAAGCATATTCTTTATTCTACAAAGTTTATAAGTTCTCCTATACCTTCTATAGAGCATGTTATTTTATCACCATGCTTCATATATTTAGGAGGATTAAATGACATTCCAACACCTCCAGGAGTTCCTGTAGCTATGATATCTCCAGTTTCTAATGTCATACCTTTTGATATATCAGAAACCAAATAATTTATATTATGTATCATATATTTTGTGTTTGATGATTGTCTTACTTCATCATTCAAAATACTTTTTACTTCTAGAGGGAATTTTATATCATCTTTATAAACTATACAAGGCCCCATAGCACTGTAAGAATCTAAACTTTTTCCCTTATACCATTGAGAATGACATTTTTGTATATTTCTAGAAGATATATCATTAAAAATACTGTATCCGAATATATAATCATTAACATCTTCAGGATTTATGTCTTTTGCCGTTTTACCAATAATTACAGCAAGCTCAACTTCATAATCAAGGCATTCATCTAAATCAAATCTTCCCTTTATTTTATCGCCAAGCCCTATAATTTCTATAGCACGTTTAGAAAAATACACTGGGGCTTTAACCTCTTTAAAATCTTTCATATCTTTTTTAATTTCAGATAAATGATCATCATAATTAACCCCTACGCATATAATATCATGAATAGGTTTTCTTATAGGTGAAAGTATCTGTACATTCTCAAGAGAATAAGAACGTGTACAATTCTCTTCGGCATATTTCAATTTTTTTAATATATCATCATTCATCATTTTTATTAACTGTATCATAGGATTATCATTTGATTTGAAATCAGGGATTATTTCATTTATGGCTATTACTTTCTTTGAGTCTTTACTTAGTATACCAATAGATTCTGTGTTATTCCATTCTACAAAAGATACAAATTTCATTTAATACTCCATTTACAAAAATTGAAAAAATAACATTATTATAGCTTAACAAATAAAGCTATATAAAAAATTAATGATGTTTTTAAGACAATTTTTAAAAAGTTTTTTAATTTATAATAGTGTTCATTATATTATAATAGATTTATAATTGTTTTTCAATATGCTGTAATTTTTTAAAATTATTTTCGAATTAATATTGTATAAATAATTTGATATATACACAATTAAATGATATAATAAAAAACTATAAAAATTATTTAATTATAATAAATTGTGGATTTTTCTTTAGTATGAACCATTTAATCACAGGACCAATGTTTGCAGGAAAGTCTAAATATCTGATAAAGACATTAGACTATCTCTTAATGGAAAATAAAGATATAAAAATATTATTTATATACCCAGCTATTTCTTTCAGAGGATATTTCTGCCGAGACAAAAATGTATATTTAGATAAAAGAATAGATATAATTACCGAAGAAGAAATTGAAAAAGATTTAGGAAATAATATAGAAAGTATTTATAAATATATTTCAAAATATAATGTTATAGGCATAGATGAGTTTTGTTTTTTAAAAGAACCAAAAATATTTGCCGATTTAATGAAAATGTGCAGTAATGATGATATAGACTTCTGCGTAGCTTCTCTTGATATGGATTATAAAAGAAATTATTGGGAAAGTGTATCAAATCTTATAGAGGAAGATTTAATAGATATTCATACAAAAGTATTCGGTAAGTGTGAATGCGGAAGAAAGGGTATATATTCAAAAAGGATAGCAAAAGATATTGATAGAGTTGTAATTGGAGATGATATATATAAATGCGTTTGCAGATACTGTTATGAAGGTGAAGATGAAGAAAAATTTGACCTATAATAATTGTCAAAAATAGTAACTGAGAATAAAAAAATAAAAGTTATATAAATACCTAGTAATGTCTATATAATAAAATAAGTAATGTTGTACATAAGGGCAAGACTTAGTGCAAAATAATAAAAATTTAAAAATTATATTTTTATAAATATTTATTTAAATTTGTTTTTATAATTTTATCATTATATATATTATAGAGAACCCTCATCTACCTCGGTAGCCTGAAGACGGCTTTTTAATTTATCTATCATATTACCTTCAACTGCTTTCTGAAACTGTATAGCAACATCTTTATTTTTTGTAAACTTAGGTATAGCTTTTGATATCAAATCATTTATTCTTTTATCAGACTGTGTCATCTCAAATATATTATCAGGAAGTGCCACTATTAATGTAGCCCCTCTACTTTCTATAGGATTACCCTGTGATAAAAGAGAATATATAGTAGGGCTTTCTGTTTCTATAAAAGAAAGTATTTTATTGTAGAATATGCGTCTCTTATCAGTTGGATTTAAAGGCACATCATACTGAGGTTTAGGCTGATTTGACTGTGAAACTGTATTATTATTAGCACTTTCAAAACCATAATCTTCATTAACAGAAACAGCCTGCATATTAGAAGCTATTATATCAACAGGACGTATTAGATTATCTGTATTAAGTAAAAGAAGCATACGCATTTCAAATATAGTTCTAGGATTAGAAGCACTTCTTATACGCTCTTCTGTAAGTAATATATAATCAAGTATTCTCTCTATCTCATCATCACTGTAATGATTAACAAATACTTTTAAATCATCTCTTTCATTTTCAGTAATCTCTAATAATTTTATATCATCAATACCACTTTTTATCATAAGAACAACACGCATATACTCTATTACACTGTTTATAAATGTTCTAGGGTCCACTGCATCTTCAAATAATTTCTTTACAAACTCAAAATAAGATTTTTTATTTTCAGACATTATAATATCAAAAAACTCTTTAACAAAAGAAAAATTATTTCCTCCTACAACAGCATTAACATCAGCACTTGTTATATACTTTTTATCGGTAGTGTAAGCTATCATTTTTTCAAGTATAGTTTCACTATCTCGCACAGAGCCTCTTGCCTGCTTTGCTATTAAAAATATTGCCTCTTCATCATATTTAATATTTTCTTTATCAAGTATTCCTTTTAATATTTTCTCTAAATCTTCTATTCCTAATGACTTAAAAGTATACTGCTGACATCTGCTTCTTATAGTAGGAAGTACTCTGTCAGCTTCAGTAGTAGCAAGTATAAACACAACATGAGCAGGAGGCTCTTCCAAAGTTTTAAGAAGTGCATTAAAAGCCTCATTAGTTATCTGATGCACCTCATCTATAATATATACTTTGTATTTTCCAGCTACTGGAGATATACGCACATTTTCTATAATGCTTCTAATATTTTCTATACCTCTATTGCTTGCACCGTCAATTTCTATAACATCAAGAGGAGTTCCGTTTTCTATTTGAGTACATGAAGGACAAACTCCGCATGGCTTATCAGTAGGACCATTAACACAGTTTAGAGCTTTGGCTATAATCCTAGCAAGAGAAGTTTTACCCACACCATGAGCCCCTGAAAATAGATATGCATGTGCTATCTTTTTTTGTGCTATACTTTTTGATATAGTCTTAGTTATATGCTCCTGACCTATAACCTCTTCAAAAGTTTGAGGACGGTATTTTCTTGCTATTACTTTATAGTTTTCTGCCATATTTATAGTGTTCCATTATATTTATTATTTTTAACTAATTCATTTTAACAGACTATATTTATTTGTCAATTTTAGTATTAATTAAAATATATTTAATATATTAATAACATATATTATTTAATATAGAAAATTTTCACTCAAAAATTAATAACTATATCTATTAATAAATATTGATAGATATAATTTTTTTATACAACTTGACATAATAGTTTATATATTTATAATTAATAAATATAATTTAATAGAGGATATATATGATAAATAAGTATTTAAAAACTATTTATATAATATTGATATTATTTTTTTATGCTGGAATAAATTCTTTATATGCAAAAACTTCTTCGGATACTATTTTTGAAGAAACAGTTTTTGAAGAAACTGCATTTGAAGAAACAACATTTGAAGAAATAGTATTTGAAACTATAAATTATGTTAAAAATAATGTACATGGTGCTGATATAAATGAATTGGATTTATCTATAGTTCAAGATGAAAATAGTTTTTCTGATAATATAGAGAGTTTATCATACAGTGACGTATTAAAAGAAGTAGATTGGAAATCGGTAATACCTAAAGTTGCTGTAGGAGGAACTATTATTACTGTTACTGGTATATTATCTATTGCAGGAGTAGCCTCATTTCCTTTTGTATTTGGTATTGTTGCTAAAGAGGCTATCATTGGAGGTGCAATAGGAAGTGCTGTTGTTTCTGTGTTAAATAGCTGCATACAATCTGTCAAAAATGGTCAGCCTATAGATAAAAGAGTTATAAAATATGCTATAGAAGGTGCTGCAGACGGTTTTATGTGGGGAGCAATCAGCGGAGCTGTAGTTGGCGGAATAAAATATGCTGCTATGCGAAAACCTGCAATTATAAAACATGGATTGAAAAAAGTATTAGCTAAAAATGCTACTAGAATTAATAAACAGGGGCATCTTAGTCAAACTGATGATTTAGGCAGATTAACTCAGGTAGAAGCTAAAGAATTAAAATTAACTGAAGATGGAATAAGGAAGCCTCATAACCAACAAAGCGTTGTTAGAGGAGCAGTAGAAAGAAATCCTGCCAAATATGCCGACAGAAATTATGATGGAGGTCATATTATAGCAAGAATATTTGGAGGTTCTTCTGATATAGATAATATAGTTCCTATGCCTAGAAATGTTAATAGAGCAGGAGGAGAATGGTATAAAATGGAAAAAAAAATAGCTCAACTTTTAAAATCAGGAAATAGAGTAACTGATTTTAAAGTAAAAATAAATTATAGAGGTGCTGACAAAATACCTTATTCTTTTCATGTAAAATATAAAGTAAATGGAAAGGTTGCAGAAGATATTATAGATAATAGATATAGATAATCATGTTTTGACTTTTATATCAAAATAATTTAATAAAATCTGCTATAGAATTTTTATAACTCTACAGCAGAATTTATCATTATAATCAGAAAAAGAATAATATTTTTTTTCTAAAATTAATTTCAGTTACTGCATTATAGCTTTTATAATTAGGTCCGAAATCAATACTTATAGGTATTTTACAAGCTTTTTTGGCTGTAATCTTTATCACAAATTCATTATCGTTTCCATTTGCCCCTGAGGAAACAGAAATTCTATAAGGAGTATTATTTTTATCTGTACTTTGAATAGTTCCTTTAGTGAAATATAAAGAATATTCATTGCTAATTGGAATGTTTATGTTGGCGTAACTAATTTCATTATCATAATTATAAGCATTAATTTTTACAAAAAGATATACTGTATCTCCAACTTTAAATTCCTGACCAGAAAGAGGCTGAACTTTTTTAATATCTTTACCAGCATAAAAACTAGTATCAAATTTAATATCAGGTATTTCTATAGTTTTTTTATATATTTCTATATTTTTTCTAATATTAAACACTGAATACTCTCTAGGAAATAATATTTCTACAGGTATGCTAACTTCATCAAGAGCATCTATTTTAAATACAAATACATTCTCATATAATTCATCTTTATTATATGTATCTGCAATTACTTTGTATATATTATTACTTACATTATTCAATTTACCTTCCATAAACTCTACTTTGTATTTACTGCTGCTTGGAATATTTATTGAAACAGGTATATGCAAGTTATTATCATTTGCATCTTTATTTTCAGCAATAATTTTTACGTAAAAATATAATGATTCACCAACAGTTCCTTTATCAACTTCAATTAGTTGATTTCCAAAAGCTTCCTCATATAAAAATGAAGTAGTTATATTTAGATTTTGTACTTTTTTACCTTCTATTTCAACAATTTTTTTTAAATTGTACTCTTTATACTCTTTTGGAAATATCATTTGTATAGGTACGCTCACTTTATCAACAGCATCTATCTTTATTACAAATATATTTTCATATAAATTACCATTATTTGATGTATAAACTGATGCTTCACAGCTAGAATTATCTATTATATTTGATAATGTACCTTCTACGAATTCTGTTTTATATATGTCGCTTTTTGGTACAGATATTGTAACAGGTATATAGAAGTTGCTATCATTTACATCTTTATTTTCAGCAATAATTTTTATATAAACATATAATGAACTTTCACCACTGCCTTTTTCTACATTAGATAATTTATCACCATCATGTTCTTTATAAATAAATGAAGTTGTTATATCTAATTTAGGAATTTTTCTTGAACCTCTATAATTTTTTTAAAATTATACGATGAATAATATTTATCAAATTCTATATATATTGGAATATCAGACTTTTCAATAATATCTATTTTTATTGTATACTTATTAGTAATAACTTCTTCTACATTTGAAGTTCTTGCTATAATTTTATATGGTAAAGTTTCTTCGTTATACAAATGTCCTTCTAAAAATGACACATTATATGAAGAAGAACTTGGAATATTTATTATAGAAGCAATATTTATATTTTTGTTTTCATCATCAAAATTTTTAGCTATTATATCTATATAGAGATATAAAGAATCTCCAACCCTAACTGTTGTACTGTCTGATTCTTTTTCATTTTCAGAAATTATTTTATAATTGATAAATGTTTGAATATCTAAATTTGGAATTTTTATTTCATTTGTATTTTGCATAAAATTAGTATTAGATAAATTGGTGTTAGAAGCAAAAGATAAAGAAGGATTTAAATAAAATACATCTTCTATATAATATTCTTGATAATTATTAGTAAGTAAATTATTATTTATTAACATATTATTACTAATAGAAGTATTTGTATTAAAATTACTATTAATGGATGCAGTATTAGTATCAGCCATTTTTTTAGCTCCGCTATCATTCATATTGCAAGAGGTAAAAAATAATATAGATAATATAAATGTAATAAACATTACATATTTATATAGCTTTTTCATTATTAAAACTCCTATATGTAAACCATAAATATTCTAAACTATTTAACATATTTTTCAACATAAAGCAAGTTATTCTTTATATATAATTAAGTATATTATAAAACTAAAATTTAAAACATTTTATTTATGCTCATGCCATTGGCACTCTGTTATATACATATTTGTGAATACTGCCTTAAAAGATGAATCTTCTGGGCTGCATGCATATATTCCAAAACTTATTTTATCATCTCCTTTAAATAGATGAAATATTCTCATCTGTTTAAAATTTTCTCCGTCTTCGCTGTATTCTATTAAAAAATCGCTTTCTCTTCTGCTTAATCTGTAGTACATCTCTTTTATAGAAGCGGATATATCCTGAGTAGCCCAGTTAGATATCCGTTATTTGTAACAACACTTCCCAAACGCTGATAATCTTTATTCTCATATTCTATTGAAGCCTTAAACCAATTTTCACTGTCTATGTAAATAGTAGCTCCGCATTGGTCAAAACGGCGTTTGCTTTCAAATACAGTTTTACTGTAAAAGAAAAATATTTATCTTTAGTTTTTGTTTGAAGTATTGGTGCATTGTCATTTCTAAAGCCATAATATGTTATCTGCCATAAGTCAGTATTAGGCTCTGTGTATATTTCTATTTTTTTATCACCAATAATCAATATATTCTTCGGTTCTCTAATCCAAAATAACTTCTCTTTTAAAAATTCTTTATACATGACTTATATCATAAATAAAGTATAAAATGATTATATATCTTATTTTTATGCAATTCAATAATTAATAATAAATCAAATATTTTTTATTTTTCTATTGACTAAATATGCATAAATTTATATAATACATACGGATTAGTTTTGTTATTAGATAATCGGCTTTTCATATAAGAAATCGGCAAAGGCGGTATTTAACAGTATGGAAAACTCATATAAAGATATGTATAATAATATATTAAATAACTATGAAGAATATCTAAAAGTTGTTGATATATGTCATAATCTATCCTCCATTAGGATTAATAATCTTATTAAAACTTTCGGCGGAAATAATTATGAAAATGAATGTTTCTATAAAGAAATAAAAAATGATAATATATCATATGCTATTGATATATACTGCGATAAAATAGATTCTACTTCTTTAATACTTCATTCAAGCAAAGGCTCTAATGATTTGGAAAGAATACTTTCAGAAAATGAATGTATGTATGGCTTTTCTAAATCTGAAGATGAAGATACATTATACAGAAAATTTGTATTTCCTAAAGATGAAAAAAATTACTATATATAACAGAAAAAATAATAGATTTATTTAAAAAAGAAATTGAATAATATTATTTAGTTTTTAAGTATTGTGTTTTATATATCTTAAAATATTTACTTCATAATATTAATTGTTTTAACTTTATAGCTGGGATTTTTTAATAATAAGAGTCTCAGCTGTAAATTCATATATTTAGGTATTTTTATCTTCTTTTTCAAAAGCATTTCATTTATTTTGTATATTTCTTAAATTTTCTTTTTAATTGTTAATTTAATGATCATAGCCATTCTTGCATATACAAAATATATATTTATATTTACTATATCAAAATTATCTAAATATGTAATAATTTTATGATAGGCTTTATCAACAGAATCACCGTTTTCTATTTCAAGTTCATCTATTTTATTAACTACAAAAATAAATCTGTCTTTTCCCTGTATTTCTAATTATATCTATATCAGCATTATATGATCTGTATTCTTCACCGTCTATTATATTTTCATTCTCATCTCTGCATAATACTTTAACATTATCAGTGTTATCAACATCTTTAATTCTAATTATTTTAGCAGTATATGACTGCTTTTTGATGGCATAAGTTCTTTACTCAATAATGAATTTATTAAAGTAGATTTAACTGCTATTTCAAATTACTTATTAATATCTGAATAAAATCTGGAAAATATATTTTCATCTTTTAATTCGTCTATAGGAGATTGTTCTTTTATAGAATTAAATAGTGTTACCAATTATTTTAATCTTTTATATATTGACTTAACTTCCTTCGATGAAGATTTGATATTAGTTTTATGTTTTTTATTAAATTCATATATTTCTAATGAGATATCATCATAATCAAAAGAAGTTCCTTTAAAATTTAAAATAAAGTCTTCATTAATTACTGCATAAAGCTCAGGTATAAATTTGTGAATCTATAATTGAAGCCTCTTATTATCTCTATTATAACTATATATTTTGGATTCAGTATTAAATTTAACGCCATCTTTTTCTAATTTAAATTCTGAAGTAAAAGGATTATACTCAAAATAAATTTCTTTCATTTATTAATACTCACAATAAAATATTAAAAATATAGTTAAAATATTATATAATACATACATAAAAAATCAGACAAAACAGGCAAAATAAAAAAATCCGTAAGAGTAATTATTACTCCTACGGATTTCTATTTATTCACTTTTATTAATTACTTAATTAAGCACCTAAAACACCGCTGATTAAGAATGCAGTAGCGAAAGAAACGATAGCGTAAAGTTCTGGGAATACAGCAACGATGATAGTGTTACCAAATACATCATAACCATTACCTATAGCTTCAACACCGTTAGCACAAACTTTACCTTGGAATATAGCAGAAACCATACAAGCTAAACCAACAGCAATACCAGCACCTAATATAGCAGCACCTTGGAATATGCTTATATCAGCTGTCAAATAAGGCTGCATAATGAAGAAAGCAGCAAAACCATAAAGACCTTGTGTACCAGGCAAAGCACTTAAAACAAGACAGCTACCGAAAGCATCTTTATTTTTCTTTAAAGCACCAACTGTAGTCATAGCAGAAATAGAAGTACCAACCGCACTACCAATACCAGACATACCTACCATTAAGCCTGCACCTAAATATCCTAATAAAAGTGCTGTGTTCATTGTAAAACCCATAATAAAATCTCCTTTTTTAGATTAATGAAATATAATTTTTATATTAATTTTTTATTTATAAAAAACTTAAAACTAAATTAAGCCGCTTTTTTAAGAGGCTTATACTCTTTACCGCCGCCTTCAAAACCAACATTATTGTAGAACTCAACAAATGTTAATCTCAAAGGGTGTACCAAAGCACCAAGTATGTTTAGTAAGAATATAGCAATATGACCTACTACAAGGAATATTACCATTATTACCACACCAACACCAGGTATAGCTTTGAAACTCATACCTATTTGGTTTATTACCAATGCTAATATAGAACCAGAAGCACCTAAAGCAAACAAACGTATGTATGAAAGTGTATCACCCATTATACCAGTAGCAGCAAAGTACACACCAAGTATAGAGTTTAACACATCTGGTTTTTTACCAACATTAGAAAGTATTACTAAGAATACCAAACCAACAGCTATTAAAGCATAATATATAGTGCTAAATTGTTTAATAACTTCCATTTTCTGCATATCGCCCAAGAACCATAAAACAAGTCCTGGTATAAATAGAAGTTTACCAATAGCACCAAGTATATCACCTATAGAGCTGGTTTTGATTCTGTCTACAACACCAACAACCAAAGCGAAACATATATGAAGTACGCCTATAAGCAATGCAGTATTAAACGGAGTTAAGAACCAATTTTCTTTAGTATCAGTAATAATCAAATATTTACTTAAAGCAGCAAATAAAGGTATCTGAGTATTTGCAGGTATACTTACACCAAATACACTTCCTCCATTAATGATACCCATAATAGTAGTACATATACCCAATGTTAGAGCAAGTATACCTACACCTCTTAAACTTCCCTTTAATACAGTGAATAAGCCTATCAAAGCAACTATAGTTAATACTACACCATAACCAGAATCGCCGAAACAATAAGCAAAGAATAACGGATAGAAAACAGCTATCATAGGAGTTAAATCTATCTCGAAATAATTCGGCAATTGGAATAATTTAGTAATAAGCTCATAAGCACCTGAATATTTATTGTTTTTAAGTTCAACAGGTACTTTATCATCTTTACTAGGGTCTTCCAATATATAAGCTATATTTTTAGCATCTAATAAAGATTTTACTTCACTTTCTTTATCTTTAGGTACATAAGCCTCTACATAAAGTATTTTGCCTTCAGTACCTTCGCTAGCAACAAAACTTTCTTTAGCCTCTTCAAAGTGATTAGATATATTAAGAGTATCTATTTCTTTATTAATAGCTTCTATATATACTTGATTTTTTATAATCTCTGTTTCATTATTTTCGATTTTCTCATCAAGTTCGGCTATTCTTGCATTTATATCATTATAAGATTTAGAAGGCATATTGATAATATCAAAAGGAAGAGTTTCTTCAGTACCTTCTTTTTTGAAAGCAACAAAATAAACTTTTCCGCCCTCTTCTTTGATAGTGCAAGTAAATATATCTTTAAGCTCTGAGAAGTTATAATCATTATATTCTTTAGCATTAGCACTATAGAATAAAGTATTATATCCAGTTTTTTCTTTTAAGTCATTCAATTTGTCAAAGCTAAAATTACCGAAAGGAGCTATAACAGATAATTCTTTTTTAAGTGTATCTCTTTCTGTTTTTAATTTATCAGAATCCTGAGAAGTATTGATAACATTTTCTATTACTTCTGATGCTTTTTTAGAAGTATTTTCAGCTTTAACATTAGAAACATCTTTTTTAGCTTTTTTAGCATCAGCCAAAGCATTATTAATGATAGCTTTAGCTCTTGAAGCATCATGTTTTTTAGCAGCGATATTATCTATATTTTCGCTAGAAACACCGTTTGCAATTTCTATATGCACAAGCCCAAGAGATGCTAAATCATTTAAAGTTTTTTCCTTATCCTCATGAAAGACAAAGAGAGAGAGTTTCTTCATTTTTCTAATCATAAAGACGCCTCCTTAGCTCTGTTTCTTTCTTTAACTATTTTTTGAGAAGACTTACTTAAATTGTCTTCGTCTTCCATATACCTTTTAATCTTGATTATAGCAGTTTTATATTCTGGGATTTGAACTTTCTCATAAAGGTTAACTTTCTGAGTAGTTTTTTTCCTAGCATAAGCCAAAGCATTAAGTCTAGCCTCAGTCATTTCAATTTTTACCTGAATAGTCATAAGGCGTTCAAACATGCTGATAGCAAGTCTAATCCAAGAAGGCATATTAAAAAGGCTGACATTTTCAATAGCGAAGTCTATATCAGATAGTATAGAAACTTTAACACCTGCAATGTTTTTTAATTCTGAATTGATTTTTTTGATTTTTACTATTTCTGGGAAATCAGTCCAAAATCCATTGTAGTTTTGATTTTCTTTAACTAATTTTTGATATTCTTCTTTAAGTAATTCAATCTCAGCGGTAATCTTTCTCACCTCAAGACGTAAAGCTGCCTCTTTACTTTTCAAAGTAGGAAGAGCTTTCTCACGAATAGTAAGCTGGCGTCTTAGGTTTTGAAGAGCCGTTTTATTGTATTGAAACTTTAATGCCATATTTTTACCTACTTTTTTAAATTAGTTTGACCATTTGCCGTATTTTTCTACCAATGATTCTTTTACACCCACTTCTGCTTTACTGAAATATTTACCCATCAATTCCCAGCCTGTTTCCAACATCTCATCAATTTTTATGTTAATATCTATAGCAAGTAATCTTTCAGAATATTCAGCAGCATATTTCAAACATCTTTCATCATATTCTGTCAAGTCGAAACCGTTTTCTTTTTTCATTTTAGCATTAGCAGCATCTGAATAAAGACGAACCAAAGTGTTCATTACAGCAGGGTGATCTTCTCTAGTTTTCTTACCTATAACCAACTGTTTCAAACGTGAAAGACTTCTGAATGGGTCGATGATTGTTTTACCTATATCAGAGTCACGTCTTAAATAAAGCTGACCTTCAGTGATGTAACCAGTGTTGTCTGGTACAGCGTGAGTAATATCACCTTCGTTAAGAGTAGTAACAGCAATAATAGTGATAGAACCGCCATCTGGGAACTGAGCTGCTTTTTCGTATATTTTAGCAAGGTCAGAATATAGTGAACCAGGCATAGAGTCTTTAGAAGGAATTTGATCCATTTTGTTGGATACTATAGCCAAAGCATCGGCATAAAGAGTCATGTCTGTAAGAAGAACAAGCACTTTCTCTTTTTTCTCAACTGCGAAATATTCAGCAGCTGTACAAGCCATATCTGGAATCAAAAGTCTTTCTACTGGAGGGTCATCAGTAGTATTGATGAAACATATAATTTTATCCAAAGCACCAGCTTCAGTAAATGTATTTTTAAATGATAAATAGTCATCGTTAGAAAGTCCCATACCGCCAAGTATGATTTTATCAGCTTCAGCTCTCAATGCTACCTGAGCAAGAACTGCGTTGTAAGGCTGGTCTGGGTCTGCGAAGAACGGTATTTTCTGTCCAGTAACAAGAGTATTATTAAGGTCAATACCAGCAATACCAGTAGCAATAAGTTCAGAAGGCTGTTTTCTTCTAACAGGGTTTACAGAAGGACCTCCGATTTCTACCTCTTTACCTTCAACTTCAGCACCGCCGTCAATAGGCTCGCCGTAAGCATTAAAGAATCTTCCAGCAAGAAGTTCGCTTACTTTAAGTCTAGGAGGTCTGCCTAAGAATACTACTTCAGCGTTAGTAGGTATACCTTCAGTACCTTGGAAAACCTGAAGTGTAACAATATCTCCAATCATTTTTACAACCTGAGCAGGTCTTCCTGCTACAAGAGCCATTTCATCGTTACCGACATTTTCTGCTCTTAAAGATACAGTTGCTTTAGTAATCTGTACTAATTTTGTATATACTTTTTGAAATGCTTTAGGCATGTGTTATACTCCTTTCAGCAAATATTGATTCCATCTCAGCTGTGTATTTTTTATGATCATCAGACTGATATACAGAATAGTTCATCTGTTTGAATGCGTTGATAAGTCTTTTGAAATAAGTACCTACTTCGCTGTAATCATCAAATCTGTAATCAGCTTCTACAACTTTCATAACTTGATTTAATAATTCTTTTTGTCTTTCTATAGGACAGTTTTTATCTACTTTATCGAAAGCGTCCTGCTGTAAGATAACGAAGTCTATAAGCTCAGCTTTCCATAAACGCTGATGGTATTCAAGAGGTACTGCGTCATCACCAAGAATGCTTATTTGGTCATTAGCTTCCTGTCCTCTTCTGGCAATATCTTTAGCTTTAATAACTTTTTCTGACCAGCCTTTTTCTATATTAGTATCAGAGAACTCTATGAACTCTGGATATTCAATATATTTAGAATAAGAATCTAATGGGTCAACAGCAGGATATCTTTTACTATCGGCACGTTTTTGTGATAAAGCGTAGAAACATCTAGCTGCTTTACGAGTAGATTCTGTTACTGGCTCTTTTAAGTTACCACCTGCAGGAGATACTGTACCTATGAATGTAATAGAACCTGTTTCTCCGTTATTTAAGTATACGAAACCTGCTCTGGCATAGAAACTAGAAATAATAGCAGGCAAGTCAATAGGGAACGCGTCTGGACCAGGTAATTCCTCAAGACGGTTAGACATCTCTCTTAAAGCCTGAGCCCAACGAGAAGTAGAGTCAGCAAGAAGAAGAACTTTAAGTCCCATTGATCTGTAATATTCAGCAATAGTCATACCTACATAAACTGAAGCTTCACGGGCAGCTACTGGCATGTTTGAAGTGTTACAGATGATAGTAGTTCTTTCCATCAAACTTCTTCCAGTTCTTGGGTCTATAAGTTCTGGGAACTCAGTAAATATTTCTACTACCTCATTAGCCCTTTCACCGCATGCTGTCATTATAATCAAGTCAGCATTTGCGTTAGTAGCCAAAGCGTGCTGTAATACTGTTTTACCTGCTCCAAATGGTCCAGGAATAAATCCAGTACCGCCTTCAGTTATAGGGTTGAATGTATCTATAGTTCTAACACCAGTTTCCAACAATTTAAATGGTCTTGGTTTTTCTTTATATGCTTTAATAGTAAGTTTTACAGGCCAAGTTTGTATCATAGTTACATTAACTTTTTCGCCGTTAGAAGTTTTGATAACAGCTAATGTGTCTTGTAAATGATAAGTACCAGCTGAAACTACACTTTCAACAACACCTTTTCCTTCAAACTTGAAAGGAACCATTATTTTATGGTCAATCCAGCCTTCTTTTACAGCACCTATCCAGTCGCCTGCAGCTACTTCATCTCCAGCTTTAGCTATTGGAGTAAAGTCATAAGTTGATTCTTTGTCTTCAGAAAGATTGTTATATTTACCTCTTTCCAAGAATACACCTTGTAATTTATCAAGGTCATTTTGAAGTCCGTCAAAGTTTTTACCTAGAAGTCCAGGTCCTAATTCAATTTCCAACATTGAACCAGTAAACTCTACGGCATCACCTAATTTTACACCCCTAGTAGATTCAAATACCTGAGCACTAGCACTAGTACCAGATATTTTAATTACCTCAGCCATAAGTTTCGCATTACCGCAAGATACATAACATATCTCGTTTTGTGAAACAGGACCGTCTACCTCTATTGAAATTAGGTTTGATATAATAGCAGTTACATTACCTTTAGTCATTTCTATCTCCTAATTAATTATACACAGACGCTTTTGATTTTAAAGAACTAATTAGCGTCTCCAAATGCTTTTTACCTTCCTCTTCATTCCTTCCGTTTATACTAACAGCATAAGTAAGATTTATATAGTAAGCAAAAACATTATCTGTGGTAAAAGATTTTATAGATGTAGCTCTATCCAAAAACTCTTTTACTAAAGAACATTCAATATTTTCCATGTTATATGGGTCTGCTTTATCTGAAGAATTGAATGTGTCAATAATACTGTTTATATAAGGCATCTCCTTACCTACTCCAAAATCTGAAGCGGTAGATTTAGTTAAAGCGGATATTAATGAATAGTCGCCTATTAACTCTTTTGATATTTCTTCACTTGAAAAACCTAAAGCCCTTCCATTTAAAGCTGCCAATATATTTTTCAAATCACGCATAAATGAAGCATAATTTTTTATAAATGAATTTCCGCTTTTTATCATCTCTTCATAATACAAACCGAGTAAAGCATTTTCTATATGTCTTACATTTTCCCATTCAACATTTTTATTATCTTCTAAAAATTTATTCATATATGACGGTAAATTAGAAATTGTACTATATTTCTGAATATCTTCTTTACTGAATATTGAAGGTTCTATATGCTCTATATAAGGACTAAATAAACCCTTTTGTTTGGCTATAACATTTA
Organism: Brachyspira sp. G79; assembly: GCF_002379365.1. Taxonomy (GTDB): domain Bacteria; phylum Spirochaetota; class Brachyspiria; order Brachyspirales; family Brachyspiraceae; genus Brachyspira. Next base: position 2,016,028 of record NZ_JQIU01000008.1, read on the forward strand.
CTAGATTTTTATTATCATTTTGATATATAAGATAACTAAAAGATTTAGCATCTTTGGCACTTAAACTAGATAATATGCTTTGAGTAATTTCATTAATATCATACTTAGCCTTAGCATCAGAAAGTTTCACTTCGGGAAGACCTGAGATAAGATAATAATATGATCCCATACTCACCCCTCTTATTTACTAAAAATTACTTCTTCCGTTTTTGCTTTTATATAATCACTGAAAAACTCTACAAAATCCTCATCTGTAAACTGAAGCTGATAATTGCCGCCTTCAGGTACAATTTTAAAACCATTAGATAATTTTTTATCAAAGTTGATATCAGCATTTTTTATAGCTGCTTTTATAGATTTTTCAAATGCTGAATCTATATCAGCTTTTTTTGATTCTGGGAAATACACTGTTACATCTGAATTACTGGAAGATATATCCCATTTTTTTACCACTTCAAGAATTAAGTCTTTTAAAAAGCTAGTATCTGCAAAAGCTCCTTTCAAGCCTTCTTCAAGTACTTTAGCTGTTACCAATTCTTTTACTCTTTGTTTTAAAGCACTAATTGACTGCTCGCCTGCCATACGTACATCTGTTATTGTATTTTTCTTTAGCTCTTCTGACTTTCTTTCGGCTTCTTTAACGATTTCTTCGGATTTAGCTTCTGCTTCTTTTATTATTCTGTCAGCTTCGCTTTTAGCATTTGAGATTATTTCATCAGCTTTTTTGTTGGATTTTTCAACACCATCTTGATATATGCGTTCAAGAAGGGAGTCTAATTTTTTCTCTTCAGCCATAATAACTCCTTAACGTTTTTTATAAATTGATTTATAGAAATTTTAAAATTTTCTCCAAAAAGACACTATCTTTATAGTTTACCAGTATTTTTAAAAAAATCAAGCAAAATAAAAAAAATATCTATTATATAGTATTAAATTTTATCGTACTCTAACGATTTTTAATAAATGAAAAACTTTTAAGTGATTTATATAATATAATAAAATAAAAAGAAATTATAAAAAAACTATAAAAAGATAAAAATAAATACTGATAAAAAACTTCCATAAATAATAATATTATTATTATTTATTAAAAACAATACAGTAATAAAAATATATCATAAAAAATTTACTTTATTAAAAAGTATAATTGAATCATAACTTTTCAGATAATTATTAATTTAAATTATAATATATATTATACATAAAAAAATTAAGTAATACTTAAACACAATATTTTTTTCTTCTATATATTTTTAGTTTTAATATTAAATAAAAAGTTATTTTTTATCATATTATAATATACTATATTAATCATTATCATTTGATTTTTAATAAAAAATATATTATATTTTAACATAAAAAGTTAATAAATTCAAAAATTTGCTTTTGAAAAACATTAGGAGGATTAGATAATGGAATTTAATTTGTCTAAAACACATGAACTTTTCAGACAAATGATTAGGGAATTTGCTGAAAAAGAGGTAAAACCTTTAGCTGCAGAAGTTGACGAGGAAGAAAGATTCCCTGTTGAAACTGTAAAAAAAATGGCTGAAATAGGACTTATGGGTATACCTATCCCTAAAGAATACGGCGGAGCTGGCGGAGACAATCTAATGTATGCTATGGCTGTTGAAGAATTATCAAGAGTTTGTGCTACTACTGGCGTTATACTTTCTGCTCATACTTCTCTTGGAACTTGGCCTATATTACAATTCGGTACTGACGCTCAAAAACAAAAATATATTCCTAAACTAGCTAGCGGAGAATGGATAGGGGCATTCGGTCTTACTGAGCCAAATGCTGGTACTGATGCTGCTGGGCAGCAGACTACTGCTGTATTTGATGAAGCTGCTCAGGAATGGGTTCTTAATGGTTCTAAAATATTCATAACAAATGCAGGATATGCTAATGTATATGTTATATTTGCTATGACTGATAAATCAAAAGGATTAAAAGGTATTTCTGCTTTCATTGTAGAATCAACTGCTCCTGGATTTTCTATAGGTAAAAAAGAGAAAAAATTGGGTATAAGAGGTTCTGCTACTTGCGAATTAATATTTGAAAATGCAAGAATACCAAAAGACAACTTACTAGGCGAATTAGGTAAAGGATTTAAAATTGCTATGATGACTCTTGACGGAGGAAGAATAGGTATTGCTTCTCAGGCTTTAGGTATTGCTCAAGGTGCTCTTGATGAAACTGTAGCTTATGTAAAAGAAAGAAAACAATTCGGAAGAACTATAGCTAATTTCCAAAACACTCAATTCCAATTAGCTAACCTAGAAGTAAAAGTAGAAGCTTCAAGACTTTTAGTTTATAAAGCAGCTTGGAGAGAAAGTAATCATCTTCCTTATTCTGTAGATGCAGCAAGAGCTAAATTATTTGCTTCAGAAACTGCAATGGAAGTTACAACAAAAGCTGTTCAGCTTCATGGCGGATACGGATATACTAGAGAATATCCTGTTGAAAGAATGATGAGAGATGCTAAGATTACAGAAATCTATGAAGGTACTTCAGAAGTTCAAAGAATGGTAATCGCAGGAAGCCTTTTAAAATAATATTATTAGTAAATAAACATTTATGGAGGAATAGAAATGAAAATAGTAGTTTGTGTAAAACAGGTGCCAGATACAACTGAAATTAGACTTGACCCTGTTAAAGGTACATTAATAAGAGATGGTGTTCCTAGTATAATGAACCCTGATGATAAAAGCGGATTAGAAGAAGCTTTAAAATTAAAAGATAAATATGGTGCTCATGTTACAGTAATAACAATGGGACCGCCTCAGGCTGAAGCTATATTAAGAGAGGCTTTTGCTATGGGAGCTGACAGAGCTATTCTTATAACTGATAGAAAATTCGGTGGTGCTGATACTTTAGCTACTTCTAATACATTAGCCGCAGCTTTAAAAACTTTGGAATATGATCTTATAATTTCTGGAAGACAAGCTATAGACGGTGATACTGCTCAAGTTGGTCCGCAAACAGCTGAACACTTACAAATACCTCAAATCTCTTATGCTAAAGAAATACAGTATAACGAAGCTGATAAATCATTAACCGTAAAAAGAGTAATAGAAGACGGATACTATTTGCTAAATGTTCAATTACCTGCTCTAGTAACAGTATTATCAGAAGCTAACAGCCCTAGATATATGAGAGTTAAAGGAATAGTAGAAGCATATGATAAAGAAGTTGAAATATGGACATCAGAAACTATTAAAATAGACCCTTCATTAATAGGTCTTACTGGTTCTCCTACTAAAGTAAAAAAAGCATTTACTAAAGGAGCTAAACAAGCTGGTAAAGTATTTGAAGTTGATACTAAAGAAGCTGTTAATATCATAATTGAAAAATTAAAAGAAAAATTTGTTATCTAATAACAAATAACCTTAAAGAAAGGAGATGAATAATGAATTTAAGTGATTATAAAGGAATATTAGTATTTGCTGAACAAAGAGACGGTGTACTTCAAAATGTAGGTTTAGAATTAATTGGAGAGGCAAAAAAACTTGCAGCTCAATTAAAAACACCTGTAACAGCTGTTTTAATGGGACATAATATACAAAATTTAGCTCAAACTTTAATAGAATATGGTGCTGATATCGTATTAGTAGTAGATAATGAACATTTAAAACAATATGATACTGAAGCATACGCTCAGGCATTCAAAGCAGTAATAGATGCCAAAAAACCTGAAATCGTACTATTAGGTGCAACTACTTTAGGAAGAGATTTAGCTCCTAGAGTATCTTCAAGAATGAATACTGGACTTACTGCTGACTGTACAAAACTAGATATAGATGAAACTACAAATGTATTCGGAATGACTAGACCTGCATTTGGCGGAAACTTAATGGCTACAATTGTATGTCCAGACCATAGACCTCAAATGGCTACTGTTAGACCTGGGGTTATGCAGAAACTGCCTAAAGAAGAAGGAAGAAAAGGAGAAATAGAAATATTCCCTGTAAATATAGATACTTCTAAAATGAAAGTAAAAATCCTAGATATAGTAAAAGAAACTTCTAAAAAGGTTGACATTACTGAAGCTAAAATATTAGTATCTGGAGGAAGAGGCGTAGGATCTAAAGAAAACTTCAAAAACTTAGAAGCTGTAGCTTCAAAAATAGGTGCTGAAGTTTCAGCTTCAAGAGCAGCGGTAGATGCAGGATTTATAGAACAATCAAGACAAGTAGGACAAACTGGTAAAACTGTAAGACCAAATATATATTTCGCTTGCGGTATATCTGGAGCTATTCAGCATATGGCTGGTATGGAAGAATCAGAATACATTATTGCTATAAATAAAGATAAAGACGCTCCTATGTTTGGCATTGCCGATTTAGGTATAGTAGGCGATGTAAACAAAGTACTACCTCTATTAGCTGAGGAATTATCAAAAGCAATAGAAGCTAAAAAAGCTAAGTAATAAAATTATTTAGAAACATTTTTTTAATAACCAAGAGCAGGTGCTGAAAATAAAGTTTTACTACCTGCTCTATTATTTTTTCATAATTTATTTAAGTTAAATATTATTAAAAGCTGCATATCTATTTTCATAATCAATTTCTTGTCTTACCATCTAATTAAATCATTATTTCTATACGATAATATATAAACAAATATCCGATAAAAATTTAAATAACAATTAAGGAATAATTTATGAACAAACACGAGCATATATCAAAGATACTTATCTCAGAAGAACAAATAAATAATAAAGTCAAAGAATTAGCAGAAGAAATTTCTAATGATCTTAAAAATAAAGAAAACATACCATGCATTATAGGACTTCTTAAAGGATCATTTATGTTTATTGCTGACCTTACAAGATATATTGATGTCCCTGTAGAAATTGATTTTATGATAGTATCAAGCTACGGAAATAATAAAATAGGTTCTGAAATTAAAATACTCAAAGATGTCGATGTGCCTCTTACTGGAAGAGATGTAATAATAGTAGAAGACATTATTGACACAGGATGCACTTTAGAAAAAATATGCGAAGTATTAAAAACTAGAAATCCAGCATCTCTAAAAGTATGCACACTTCTAAACAAGCCTTCAAGAAGAAAAGTTGATATAAAAATAGACTATAACGGTTTTGATATAGAAGATGAGTTCGTTGTAGGCTACGGAATAGACTATGCTCAGAAATACAGAAATCTTCCATACATTGGAGTAGTTGAATAATATAAATAATAAAATCCTACGCACGCAGAACAAACTTTTTATAAAAAATAGATTTAACATTCTAATCTCGCTATATAAAAATACAAAGTTATACGTGCGTAAAATAAAATTCAAACTTTACAAAAAGCTTGGGCGGGTGCTGAAAATTATAATCTAAGTTTTCAAATCTTTATAAAGTCATAATAAAAAAATAAGCTATCAAATCTTAAAGGGCGGGGCTAAATAAATTTCAAAAACTAAATTATTAAAAATCATATAAATTTAATTGTAAATTAATTCTATATATTTTTGTTTTATTGACAGTACAGTAGCTAGAAAAAAATTGAAATAAATCTACTGGGTGATGAAATTTCCAAATCTTAATATAATTATTTTTGAATCAGAAACTTTATTTAATAAAAATTAAAGCCTTACATTGATATTATTTCTATTAAGATATTCTTTTAAATCTTTTATATCTATTTCTTTATAATGGAATATAGAAGCAGCAAGACCAGCATCAACTCCTTTTACAGCAAATACATCTTTGAAATGCTCCATATTTCCAGCACCGCCTGAAGCTATTAAAGGTATGGATACATTATCAGCTATTTCTTTTAATAGTTCTATATCAAAACCATTTTTTACTCCGTCAGTATCTATACTATTTATAACAAGTTCTCCAGCACCATTTTTCTCTCCATCAATAGCCCATTTAATAGCATCAATTCCTGTATCTTCTCTTCCGCCTTTAGCAAATACAGAGTATTTACCATTAACTCTTTTTATATCTATTGAAAGCACAACACATTGATTGCCGTATTTCTCTGCAGCTTCTTTTATAAGATGAGGATTTTTTATTGCACCTGAATTTACACTTACTTTATCAGCACCTGATTTTAAAACTATATCAAAATCTTTTATACTGTTTATACCGCCTCCTACAGTAAGAGGTATAAATATTTCTTTAGCAACATTTTCTAGTACATTTACAAATAAACTTCTGTCCTCATAAGAAGCTGTTATATCATAAAATACAAGCTCATCTGCTAATGAATTATTATAATATTTGGCAAGCTCTACTGGATCATCAACATCTTTTAAGCCTTCAAAATTCGTACCCTTTACAACTCTGCCATCTCTTACATCTAAGCATGGTATAATTCTTTTTGTTATCATACTAAAAAACCTAATTTAATATATTAAAAAATTATATAATAAAATTATCTTTTCGTAAAGTATAGATATTGTATTTTATTACTTTATTTATTTACTATTATTTTAATTTAAATCACGCTTTGGGGGCATTTTTTGAAGTACAGGCTTACTAGTTTTAATTATACCATATAAAAAACAAAACCTTTAAATCTAAAGGGTGGGTATTAAAATAAAGTTTAAAAATTTACTCTCCACCTACCCTCTAAATTTTTTAACGTTATACTGGTATTTTTTTATTATTTTTCTCTATTTACTTTAACTGTTATTATGGCTGCCCACCCAAGTGCTTTTTAAATTTACAATATTCTTAAACGCATGTTTAATAGATTTTTATATATAAAGATATATTTTACAATATATTTGATTATATTGTTTTAGCTTAAAATATAAATATTTAATACAGATTAAAACATCTATGAAAGATTTTTTTGAAGCAAGTAAAAACGGCGATATTAATAAACTTATAGAATGCATTAAACAAAATATCGATATAAATAAACTTGATAATGAAGGGTTTAGTGCCTTAATGCTTGCTTGTATTTTTAATAAATATGATTCAGCAGAAGTTCTAATAAAAAACAATGCCAATATCAATTTAAAAACTTCAGAGAATTGGACAGCTTTGATGTTTGCTTCATTTTACGGGCATTACCAAATAGCAGAGTTGTTATTAAAAAATAATGCTTGCTTTAATATTAAAAATAAACAAGGCTTTGATGCTTTGCTTATATCATTATTTTATAAAAGAGAAGATATTGTAAAGCTTTTAATAAATTATGGAGCTGATGTAAACACAAAAAATGATGAAGGCTATACTCCATTAATTTATTCATGCAATTATAATAATTCTGAAATAGCAAAAATTCTTATAAATAACAATGCTGATGTAAACGCCTACAATAATAACGGCACTACAGCATTAATGTACGCATGCTTAATGCTTAAAGAAGATATCATAACAGAGCTTTTAAAACATAATGCTGATATTAATAAAAAAGATAATAACAGCGACAATGCTTTTGATTATTTAAATAGTAATGAAAAAAGTGAAGAGACAGATAGAATATATAAAATGATTATATCATTTAATAATTAAAAAATAAAAAAATCAATAAATAATATAATTTGAATTTAATATACGCACGTAGAACGCATTTTTTATATCAATAAATTTAGTATTCTAATTTTATTTTATATAGGAATTTCATTGAACGTGCGTTTAATAGCATTACAAATTTAAACTGCACTTGGGTGGGCAGCCAAAAATAACAGTAAAAGTTCAAAAATAAAAATCATACATAAATAACAGATAGTATTAAAAAAAATTTAAAGGGTGGGAATGAAAATAGTTTTAAAATAAAAATACGAGTATAAATCTCGCTGTTGACAAACTTAAAAATTTTTAGTATATATTAATAAAAAATATTTATAAAGAAATATTATATGCAAAAAACATACTATTCATTTTCAGACTATGTAAAAAATAAATTTGGAGTTAAGGTAGGTAAGATTTCTATAGATACAGATTTCGGCTGTGCTCATAAAGCTAATGACGGAGGATGCCGATTCTGTAATTTAAATAGCTATAAACCGCCTTATATAATAGAAGAAAATATCAATAAGCAATGGATAAACGGAGTAGAAAACTATAAAAGAAGATATCAGAAGTTTTATGCTTATTTTCAGCTAGGTACTCCATTATCTCCGCTTGCCTCAAAAGAATCTTTACTTTATGCTAATAAGTTAATACATTTTGATGACTGCGTGGGGCTTATGTTTGGGGCAAGGAGCGATATGCTTGAAGATAATGTTTTAAAAGAGCTTAATGATTTATCTTCTTATTTTAATAAAGAGATTTGGCTTGAGATGGGGCTTCAGTCTTCTAATGATGAAACTTCTATTTTTATAAATAGAGGTCATAATTATAAATCATTTGCAGATACTGTAAAACATATAAAGAAAAATTATCCTAATCTTATAATATGTACTCATGTAATATTCGGTCTTCCTAAAAAGTTTATAGATGAAAAAAATATAGAGCTTGAAAGAAGAGAGGATATGCTTCAAACTGTAAGAGATATTTCTTCTCTTGAAATAGACGCAGTAAAGTTTCATCAGCTTGATATAGTAAAAGGTTCTTATTTTGAGAATATGTACAAAGAATATAATTTTCCAGTTTTAGATGAAGGTTTTTATATAGATTTGATGTGCGAAGCAATTTCTTTAACTAGAGAAAATATTATAATAGCGAGATTAATGGGCGACAGTTTGGGAGATAGTTTGATAGCACCTAAATGGAAAAAATCCAAAGGCGAGATAATAAACCTTATAAATAAAAATATGAAGCTAAAAAATCTTTATCAGGGTAGCAGTTTTATTTTGTAATTATTAGAATTATATTTGGTTTAATTTTTATATAAATATAGTATAATGTATATATGAAGTTTTAGGAGTTAATAAATGAAAGCTAGTGAAGCTAAATTAAATGATTTAATTAAAAAAAATGATATACAATTTATTATACCTGTATATCAAAGAAATTATGATTGGACTATAAAAGAATGCAAAGTTTTATTAAATGATATAAGAGATGCAGGCAGATTAAATAGAGAACATTTTATAGGAAGTATAGTATATGTAGATGATCATGCTCCTAAAACAGGTATACAAGAATTAATTATAGTAGATGGTCAGCAAAGATTAACTACAATAATATTAATTTATTTGAGATTATATAAATTAGCAAAAGATTTAGAAGATATCAGATTAAGAGATAGAATTTATGAGCATTATCTGATAAATAAATATGCAAATACTGAAGAGGAAAAAATAAAATTAAAACCTACAGAAAATAATAACAAAGCATTAAAATCTATTTTTTTAGGTGCTAACTTTAAAGAAAAATCTAACATAATAGATAATTATAATTTTTTTGAAAAAGAAATAAATAGTTTTAATTATGAAAGTATTTTAGATGGGTTAGAAAAATTAATATTTGTCGATATGTCTTTGGATAGAAAAGAAGATGATCCGCAGCGTATATTTGAAAGTTTAAACTCTACAGGTTTAGCATTATCTCAAGGTGATTTAATAAGAAACTATATTTTAATGAAATTAAATTCAAAAGAACAACAATATATTTATGGAAATTATTGGGAATATATAGAAAAAAATGCAAGAGATGAAAGTCTTAATAAGGATATGGTATCAGATTTTATTAGAGATTTTATGACAGCTGAATATAATAAAATACCAAATAAAAATAGAATATATGAAGAGTTCAAAGAAAAATATTCTATAAGTAATCTATCAGAGATAGAAAATTATTTAAATAGTTTAAAAGAATACTCAAATTATTATAATAAACTATTAAATCCTAAAAATGAAATTGATAAAGATATATCAATAAAACTTGAAAATATAAAAACTATAGAAGTAAATGTATCATATCCGTTCTTTTTAAAAATTTATAAAGATTATAATGATAAAGTTATAGACAATAAAACCTTTTTGAAAATTATTGATTTAATAGAATCTTTTGTATTTAGACGATTTATATGTGATGTATTTAGTAATGCTATGAATAAAATATTTATGTCATTATATAGTAAAATAGATAAAAATAATTATTATAATTCATTAGAAGAATATTTATGTAAATTAAAAAATGTACAAAGATTTCCAAATAATGATGAAGTAATTAATAAATTAAAAGAAAAAGATATATATAATGCTATGAATACAAAAAGAAAAATGTATCTATTTAATAAATTGGAAATGGGACTTGGTAAAACAGTTGTTGATTTTTCAAAAACTGATTTTGAAATAGAACATATATTTCCTCAAAATCCTGTAAAAGAATGGAAAGATAATTTAACAGATGAAGAATATAAAATGATGCAAAGTAAAGTTCATTCAATAGCTAATTTAACAATATCAGCAAATAATAAAGAACTTTCAAATAAAACTTTTTTGGATAAGAAAAATATGAATGTAGATAATAAAGAACAGGGATATAAATATAGTCATCTTTGGATTAATGAATATTTAAAAACTATAGATGAATGGAATACTAAAAGAATGGAAGAACGTTTTAATATTTTAATTGAAAGGTTTATAAATACATGGAAATATCCTAATATTATTATTAATCAAATTAATAATAATACTGCTAATAATGAGGAAACAAGTATATTTGAAGCTGGAGATCCAACAGGTAAAAAATTAGATTATATAATATTTAATGGGGAGAAAATTGATAAGATAGTAGATGTTTCAAAATTGTTTTCTTTTGTATTAAGATATTATTATAATCAGGATAAAGAAGCATTTTTTACAGAAGAAATGCAAAGTTTAATTCAAATTACAAAAAATAAAGATGAACTTAGAACAGAATATCCTATAGATATAGACGATATATATTTTGCAGAAAATAATTACAGCAGTGAAAGAAAATTTTATTTAATTAAATATTTAATAGAAAAATTTGGTATGGAA
>NZ_JQIU01000008.1:2027228-2030670 GCF_002379365.1 Brachyspira sp. G79
AGATTTAATAACCCAAATTAAAAAATAAATATTTTTGATTAGTATTAATAATCATTAATTATATACCACATACACCTATATTGACTTTTTTGTTTTAATAGTTTATCCTATAAAAGAGGTTTATATTATTTTTTGAAAGATTGTATTATTTTATTAATAACAAATTCTGCAAATATCATCAATATAAAATAATTTAAATCTTAAAATTAATTTATCATTTAGCTAATAACAATTTTTATTAGTAATAATAAGCGAGTAAAAGAAAATGTTAAAAAAATATATTGTGTTAATGATTATAGGATTAGTTTTTATGGTGAATAATTCTTATGGTATATCTCAAGATGAAAACATTTTTCTGAATGCATGCCGTTATGGTCAAGTTTATAGAATTAAAGAATTAATTGATAAAGTTAATATAAATGTTCAAGATGAAGAAGAAGGATATACTCCTTTAATGAATGCTATAAGAGGAAGAAAAATAGAGGCTGTTAAAATTTTATTAGAGCATAATGCTGATGTTACTAAAATAAAAGATAATAGCGGAAGAAATGCATTTTTCTGGGCGGCTGCTTTAGATGAACTTGAAATGCTAAAACTATTTGAAAAATATAATCCTGATTTTAATACTGTAGATAATAACGGTTCTACTGCTTTATTTTATGCTAGTAAAATAGAAACTATGTATTATCTAATAAAAAACGGTATTGATGTTAATAAAAAAGATATAACTGGAAGAACTGCTTTAATACAATATTCTTTAGCATACCAAAGTCAAAATATTGTAAAGTTTTTAATTGAAAACGGATCAGATGTTAATGCTCAGGATAATGAAGGAATAACAACATTAATGTTTGCTGTTAAGGATTATAATATTGAAATAGTAAATATGTGTTTATCAGCAAATGCCAATCTTCATATAAAAGACAAAGAAGGAAAAACTGCTTTATTCTATACATTATTATATTTTCATGCAATAGATTATGGTAAAAATATGACATATAATATGTTTGGAAAAATTAACACTGAGATAACTGAATTGATAACAGGAAATAGAAAAAAAGAACAAGAAGAAGCAACTAAAAACGTTATTAAATTTGTAAAGCTATTAATAGATAATGGGGCAGATATCAATTCACAGGATAACAAAGGAAACACTTTATTAATGTATGCTATAGCCTTTAAATATAAACCTCTTGTAGATGAGATATTAAAATTAAATCCTGATATGAATATAAAAAATAAAGAAGGTAAAACAGCTAATGATATAGCAAAGGAATATGGTTATAAAATAGTAAAATAGTGAATGTTTTATAAATTTGTAATATTTATGTTTTACTTTATATATAAAGTAAATAAAAAACTTTTGAGTATAGTAAAAAATAAGTTTTTTATATATAATAAAAAATGTAGGTAAGACACCATTATGGGTGGCATAACAACAAGCAAGTGATCCGAGCACAGACGTGCTTATTCACTACTTTAAGGCGACCAACGCTCTGCGTGCCGTAGGCAAGGTACCCTTAAGTGTGACATAGCAACAGAATAAAAAATTACGAGCCTTTGAAGATTATATAAACTAAATAAAAAACTTGTGGGTGTAGTAACGAACAAGTTTTTTATATATAATAGGAGTTATCATGAAAAAAATTATTTTATTTCTTTTAAGCATTAATTTATTATGGGCATTTCCGCCTAGTGAAGCGTATTTTTCTGAACTTTTAAGCGATGATGGTAAAGTAATAAAAAATACACTTAAAGTAAAAAAAATTGATGGCGGCAATTATTCTGCTTATTTTGATGGTGAAATTACATTAACAGGAGTGTTGGAAAGAACTGATAATTCTGATGTTGATATTATTTATAGTGCTTTAAGATTTTATCCTGATAATAATATTGATTTGCCTTTTTTATTTAGTCTAGTTAGTGCAGATTCCTATAATATAGATGATTATAAAGAATTTGAAAGATTAGACTTCGGTGTTTTATTAGAAAATATTAAAGTAGAATTACCAGAACCTTTAAATAAAAGATTTTTAGGGGCTGCTGCTGTAAGGGCGGAGGTAACAATAAGAAACTATTCTATTTTTTGTGAAGGTGAAGCAGGAAAAGAGGCTTATGGCGATCTTGTGAATATTAAATTACTTGATGATGTACAAATAGAATATTTTTCTAAAGATAATTCTGCAGACGTTTATTATCATGCTGGAAATTCTTATTATATTAAACTTGAATATAATTCTAAAGATGATTATGTGAATATAAGAGATAAAGCAAATGGAAAAATAATAGGTAAAATTTTGAAAAACGATATGATTAATAATGGAGGGCTTTTATTAGCTATTGATGATTATTATGGAAGTGAAGAGAAAGATTGGTGTGAAGTATATTATATGCCTCCAAATGCTAAAGACGGAAAAGATGCAATTTACGGCTTTGTGCATGTTTCGCAGATAAAACTTGAAAATGGAGACTATTAAAAGAGCATAGCAATAATAGGATAATTATGAATATAGGTGCTGTAAGATCAATTCCAGCAATGTTTGTTCTAAACTTCATCACTTTAGGAATATACCATTATTATTGGGTTTATTATGTTACTTTAGAAGTAGAGAAGTTTACAAAAAGAAAAGATATATCTCCTGCTTTGGAGCTTTTACTTTCTATTATGACTTGCAATCTTTATACAATATATTGGTATAATAAATACGGAAATATTATTTATAAAGAAATAGCTTTAAAAATAGATGAAAATGATAAAGACAATAAATCTCAAATAATTATGACTGTAAGTATTATTGTATTATTAGCAGGAGTTCCTATTATAGGAATTTTATGCTATGTGCTTTTTTTTGGATTATTAGTAAGCGGTATGTCTTTAGTTTATAGTGATTTTAACTTTATTGAATTAATTGATAATCCTGAAGCATTATTAATATTTTTTGGTACTATATTGGTTGGCTTTATTATTCTTTTTGTAATTATTTTCTCTTTGCTTATTCCAGACATAATTATGCAGAAACAATTAAACTCTATATGGGAAAAAATTAGAACTAAAAAATAATATATTGCATGTAATCATAAACAAATATATAATATAAATAAAAAATTAAGAGAATTAAAATAAAAATGTTAGAAAGTTTAGAGATAGAAAATTTTAGAGGAATAAAGAAATTAAAAATAGACAATTTCAAAAATATTAATTTTTTTATAGGTAAGGCTAACACTTCAAAGACTTCTCTGCTTGAGTCAATATTGATTTCTTTATCACAGTCACCATATTCAATAACTTTATTATTATTTTTTAGAAGTTTTATAAAAGATTATGATATATTTGATTCTCTTTTTTATGATTATAATACAACAAAGGAAATATATTTTAATTTCTTTCAAAACAGTAAAGAATTTTATATTAACTTGAAACTTGCTTATGAAAATAATGAAG
>NZ_JQIU01000008.1:2031815-2122759 GCF_002379365.1 Brachyspira sp. G79
ATTTAAATATTACAAACTATACTAAAATAGTACCAATAGGAGGAAAGGATAATATTATAAATCATACTGAATTAAAAAAAGGAGATTTTATAATAATATTCGATGCTGATGATAATTATAATAAATCAAAAATCAATATAGAAAATCAGATTAATAAATTAGGTATAAAAAATGATAAAATATTCCTATTTCCAAACAACAAAGATAATGGTAATTTGGAGACATTAATTGAAGAAATAGCAATACATAAAGAAGTGCTTCATTGTTATGATAATTATACAATCTGTATAGATTCTTTAATTAATAAAATACCAGATTTAAAACATCAGGCTAAAAAATCAAAGGTATTTGCCTATATGAGCGGATTTGGTTTAAAAAACAATATTAAAGCAGAAGAGTTTGATTTAAGTCCTTATGTTGATTTTGATAATATTTATTTGAATGATTTAAAAGAATTTTTACTAAATACTTTTAAATGAATAATAATTAAAATTTTCAAATTTATTTAAATCATAAAATAATAAAATAAAAAATAATGGAAAACAACTTGAATATAAAAACTCAAAACAAAAAAATAGAATTACTCGCACCTGTTGGAGATGAAAGAGCTTTGAAGGCCGCTGTTAATGCTGGGGCTGATGCTGTGTATTTTGGCACTAAAAGTTTTAACGCTAGAGTTGGTGCTGCTGAAAACTTTGATGAAAAGAAACTTGAAGAGAATATAAGATTTGCTAAATTAAGAGATGTTAATGTTTATATAACCGTTAATACTTTAGTTTATAATGATGAAATTGATAAGGTGCTTCCTCTTATAAAAAGTGTTTATGATATGGGAGCTGATGCTATTATAGTGCAAGACTTGGGTATTATTGATATAGTAAGAAATAATTTAAATATTGCTATGCATGCTAGTACTCAGATGTCTTGCAATAATTTAGACAGTGTGAAACTTCTAAAAAATATTGGGCTTGACAGAGTGGTTTTAGCACGTGAAATGAGCTTGGATAATATAAAAATTATTAGAGATAATACTGATATAGAACTTGAAACTTTTGTGCATGGAGCTTTATGCGTGAGTTTTTCTGGGCAATGTGCTTATTCATATTTGCATGGCGGAAGAAGTGCCAACAGAGGGGCATGTGCACAGCCTTGCAGAATGGAATATAGAGGAGGTAAAACTAATTATCCTTTAAGTACAAAAGATTTGATGACTATTGATATAATTCCTAATCTTCTTGAAAGCGGTATAACATCTTTTAAAATAGAAGGGCGTGCTAAAAGAAGCGAATATGCAGCAATTACAACTTCTATATACAGACATGCTATTGATTTAGCTTTAGAAAATAAGGATATACCAATTGAGAAGTACAGAGAAAGTTTAATGAAGATTTTTAATAGGGGCGGATTTTCTCAAGGTTATTATTATAATTCAAAGGATATTTTTGAAAATTATAAACCTAGCCATGACGGAGAATATATAGGAGAGGTTACAGCATATAAGAAAAATAAAATATATATACATGCGGAGAAAGAATTAAATGTTTATGATGGGCTTTCATTTGGAGAGAGCGGAACTGTTGGAATGCAGATTTCTGATTTGTATAAAGATAATGAGAGGGTAAAAAGAGATAAAGGAAATTTGAGTTTTTCTGCTGTTATAAAAAATGTGAATGTAGGTGATAAAGTATATAGAACAACTGATAAACTTCAGATTGATGAGGCGAACAAAATAATTGAAAATGATAGTTTTAAACATCTTCTTGATTTGCAATGCATCATTGGATTTGATAATGACAAAATAAAATTGGAAGTTCATAGCAAATATGATGAGAGATTAAACAATATAGAATACATAAGCGATTATACTCTTCAAGAGGCTAAAACAAAATCAACCACTAAAGAAGATATTTTTTACTCTCTTTCAAAGACTGGGGCAACTGTATTTGAATTTGAAAATATTATTATAGAAGAGAATTTTAATAATCCTTTTATACCAGTAAAAGTGTTAAATGAAGCTAGAAGAGCTTTAATAGAAAAATTGGAAAATATTTTAATGAATACTAAAAAAATAGAATATAACAAAAATATTTTTAATAATATCAATTATCCTAATACTGATATAAAAGTTTTGATTGTAAACAGTGAAGAGAAATTAAAATTATATTCTGATATTTATTATGATAAAAGAATATTATTTCCAAGTGTTTATGATGAAAATATAATAACACTTTTTGAAAATAAAAAAATAGACGGTATAATACTTCCTCATGTAACATTCGATAAAGATATTGAAGTAATAAAAAGCATATTAGAAAAAACAGATGGAATGATAGTAATATGCAATAATTTAGGACATATTTGGGCATTAAAAGGAAAGGCTGTATTATGGTCTGGAATAGGACTTAATGCTATTAATAATTACAGCGTGAACTTTTTATATAAGTTAGGAGTCAATACTGTAATATCGGCTATTGAAGCAGGTAAAAAATTAAAAAACACTATAAGCATAAAAGAAGGTTTTATACCTGCTATGAACTTTGCATTCTGTCCTAAAAGCATGTCGGTGGGCTGCTCTAAATGCAAAGAAGAGGATATTATTGACAATAGAGGAAATACTGTAATATTTGACTGCGTGAAGATGTATAATAAAACTAGCTTTATACTAGAGCAGATAAAAAATAAAAATGGAAATATTTATTGTTATTAGAGAAAGTTTCAATCTCTTTATTATAGTTTTACTATTTCTTATATCATTTATAAAAAAAGCACTATCAGAGTATGCCAATAAATATACCTTACAAAATAGTCATTTAAAACATTAATATCTCTCATGAGATTATTATACTGAAATACTTTATAAATATCAAAGTATAATTCTTAATTTATTCTTATTTATTTTTCATATTTATTTTATCTAAAGTTTGTTTTGAAACAAGTATATTCACTATTTACCTAGCGTACGGAGATCTTCCAGTAGTAGTTTTATCAATAGGCTTTGCTATTTGAGAATCAAGTCCACTATATCTTGGAACATATTCTGAAGAATTGGCTGTCATATCATCAGCATATACTTGATATAGTATTATATTTTTGTTTTCATCAATAAAGCCTATAGGGTCGTACTCATAAAATTTATATCCTAAATGATAACGCTCTATAGCCTCAAAGTCTGTAGGAAGAAGCTGCCCGTATATATCTGAATATCTTGTGATTTTGGCATAAGCAAATATAAACTTACTGTAAGTATCTATTGCTATTAAATAATTATCAAGCTGAACTATTGCATTTCCCGCTGCTCTAATGAAAAAAAATCTCTCTATTCTTTTTGATAAATTATAATCTCCATTATATTGTACCAAAGGATTTCTGCCGTATCTATATACAGTCATAGGCGATATTTTTATGGGGGTTGATATGATAGGGCTTTCAGTGGTGTTTCCGTCATCGCTTGCATCAAAAGTATATTCTTCATAGTAACTTTTAGGTGTTTTTTCCCATACCCTGCCATCATCTGGTTTGAAAAAGCTATAAATAGGAACTGTATGAACATCAAAACTTATTTTCATAAGATATTCATACAGTTCATTACCATTGAATTTATAATTAATATCGTTCCATTCTTCTTTACTATTGAAAGGGTCTGTTGTGTCATAAGGGCTATATGGAGGCATATCAACATCAGAATAATATTTATCTAGTTTATTCATATTGTAATACCTTTGTTTTGAAGAATTAAAAGGACTATTACAAGAGCATAATATTACGGTAAAGATTAAACTAAAGAATATGTTCTTCATATATGTTTAATATTAATTAGCGGCAGGAGCAGCATAAGTTAACTCAACAGTAGGTGTTGCAGCATTATTTTCATCAAATTGTGATGGATCAGTTGCTCCAATCTGTACTTTAGCTGTTGCACCTTGTGAAGCATCATCTGCACTTTTAAAGTATATTTTAACAACTGCAGGGAAACTATTATTACCCATCTTTACATAAGCTACAAATGGCTTAATAGTTGTTCCAGTATAAGTAGCACCTTCTTCTATTATAATAGGATTATTAGAATCTATACTTTCACTGCCATTAACTGTTATAGAAGTTACTTGTGCCTGATCATTTAATACTATTACCAATTTCATACCATTCATATCACCTGAATATGTACCTGCTCTTTGTGATAAAGGTATTCCGTTTTGAGTACTATTTCCATCATTATTACCTGGAGATGTAGACTTGTTTGAGCAGGATAATACTAAAGCAAATAATACAGATATTAACAAAATACTAATTTTTTTCATTTCTTTTACTCCTCTTTTTTTATTTATTATTTTAATATATTAAAATAACATTTATAAAAACTCAATATAAAAAATATACAATTAACAAAAAATGTCTAATATTTGTATGTAAAATATGTACAAAATCAAAAACATGTTTCAAATGTATTAAAAAATTATAGATAAAAAGACGTTTTATAAAAAATGTCGGATAAAAGATTATTATCAAAAAACTATTTTTATTAAATTTATATGTATAAATTAGTATATACTGGAACACTTTTATTTTGTCAATTGATGCACTTTATACATAATTATCAACTTTTTTGCCGCACATGCCACAGACGGACAGGCGTCATAAAAGAACTGTGGTGTGCCCCCCAATATCAAAAATTACAAAATTAATTTTTTGACAAACTATAGGTTGTTTAGGTATATATTAATTAGCAGTATAAGTTAGTTCAACAGTTTTAATTTTAGGGTTTTGCGGTATACCAGCAAGGTCTTTTTGTATTACTTGTGCTGTTGCACCTGCAGTTTTATCAGTTTCGCTTTTGAATTCTATGCTTATTGTTGAACCAACTGGCATAATACCAAATATTAAAGTTACATCAAATGGTGAAGTAGTTGTTCCTCTATAATCAGCACCATCTGTTATTTCAATAGGTTGACCATTCTTGAGACTTTCAATACCGCCAATTAATATTGAAGTTATTTGTGCCTTATCATTTAATACTATTACAAATGTCGGAGCCGTTTCTTCAATTACATAAGTTCCTGTGTAAGTACCTGCTCTTTGTGATAGAGGAATTCCGTTTTGAGTATCATTTCCATTATTTTGTTCGCTGTCTCCTAGGTTTTCTTCATTATTTCCGCTGTTTTGATCATTGTCTGTGCTATTTTGTGTAGTATCTTCGTCGTTTTGTACATTATTATTCGGATTGGTTGTTGCGTTTGAGCATGACAGTGCAAAAACAAATAATATTAATAAAATACTAATTTTTCTCATACATTTTACCTCTTCTCATTATTTATATTCAAATTTTTAAATATATTAAAATAATATTAATAAAAATTCAATATAAAAAAATATACAATAAAAAAATGTATTTAATTTGCATGTAAAATATGTATAAATAAAAAATATGTATTAAATGTATAACAGCTTATATTTTAATAAAAAGACAATCCATAAAAAATGTTATTTTTGATAAATTAGTTATTGTAATTATTTTTATAATAATCTACAATTTTCTAAAAATGTCGGAGTAGTAATTATGATTAAAAAGATATTGATTTTGATTTTGTCTATGGTATTGGCTATATCATGTACAAATAACCCAAATAATTCAAATAATCAAACAGGCGGAAATGAGCCAAATGTACCAAGTGAACCAAGTATACCAACAACATCCATTAATTTTGATGAAATGTTCCTAAAATTTGAAACTGATAATAAAACAGTCCCTCATTTTACATTTTTTAAAGATGATGGACAAGCATCTACTGGTGCTAGACAATGGGTACAGAACAATGATGGTACTAATACCTGCTATATTTATAATGCCCCAGATAATGAAAGCGGTAACCAAATGCCAGGAGATCAGGCTAGTGAACCATTACCTATGAGTGAAATAAAAATATATGTATATAGAGGTGTTAATCCTTTTAAAACCCAAAATGACAATAATATAGAAAGCCAGTTTTATTTCTATAGATATACTGGAAAGGTTTTTGGATTTATGCAATTAGATAATTTCTTAATAGCTGTTGATACAAAAACAGGATTAGTATTCCCTTATGCGGTACCTGAAAAATGGTCAGCTTTGGGGTCTCCTGATGGGTGGATATCTGCAGAATTAGGTAAAACAGGAAATCCAAATGGCGGTGCTGACATAACTTTTACACCTCATAAATTTTGGCAGTATGATCCTATAGGGCAAGTTAATGATGATGGATCTGTTACTTTAGAACAGTTCTATATTGATGCTCAGGGAAATAATAATTATAAACCTCAATATACTGGAGCTTCACCTTATAAAGACATACAATAAAGTTCTTATAAAAGATATAAAAAAGATATTGTTTATTACAAGCAGCACTTTTTTGTTTATTAAAATTAGCAGCAGGCATTGAAAATTTAAATTATGCTTTGGGTGGGTGCTGCTTTTGTAGTGAATACTTAAAAGATTTAATTAAAACCTATTAAAAAACAAAGTCTTTAAAAATCTAAAAGGGCGGGCATTAAAATAAAGTTTTAAAATTTATTCTAATTCCCACCCTTTAAATTTTTTAATTCTATTTGTTATTTATAGCTTATTTTTCTATTTTTACTTTAACTGTTATTCTGGCTACCCACCCAAGATTTTTTTAAATTTACAATACTCTTTAACGCACGTTTAATCGATTATTATAAGCTACAAAAATTGTAATTATAAATTAAACCATATTTTTTAAATTCGTTCTGCGTGCGTAGAGTAAAATATAAATTAAAATCAGACTTTGGGTGTTGTACCTTTCGAAGTTCAGTCTTGTCAATTTAATAAAAATTCTATAAAAAAATAAAAACATTTAAATCTTAAAGGTGGGAATACAGAATTATTTAAAATTATATTTTATAGAAAGCTATTTAGAAAGCCTTTATTTTTAATATGTCATGTATATGAACTATACCAATAGGTTTATTATTTTCTTTATCCACTACAACAAGATTTGTAATTTTACCTTCCATCATATGCAAAGCCTCTCCTATTAAAGTATCTTCATAAATAACTTTAGGAGAAGTGTTCATAATATCTTTTACTTCTTTAGAGAGAATATTTTGTATATCATCATTTTTTACAATAAGTCTCTTCAAATCACCGTCTACTATTATACCTCTCAATATATTATTATCATCAACGACAATAGCTATACCAAGTTTACATTCTATTATTTTAAATAGAGCCTCTTGTAAAGTAGCATTAAGAGCTACAATAGGCAAATTTTCAGTATGCATAATAGATTTTACTTTAGCTAACTGTCTTCCTAAACTTCCTCCTGGATGAAAAACAGCAAAATCTTCTGCTCTAAATCCTCTAAGCTCCATTAAAGCAGTAGCAAGAGCATCAGATAATGCTAAAGAAGCAGTAGTACTTACAGTAGGGGCTAATTTTAAAGGACAAGCCTCTTCTTTAACATATGTAAGAAGAACAATTGCAGCATTTTTGGCAAGAGTAGAATTGATATCATTTGTGATTGCAATGTATGAAATATTCTGTCTTAAAAGCCAATTAACTAGCTCTATAATCTCACGCGATTCTCCGCCTTTAGAATAGAGTATGCAGTAATCATCTTTTGTAATCATACCAAAATCACCATGCATACATTCATTAGGGTCTACAAAGAAACTAGGAGTTCCAGTAGAGGCAAAAGTGGCGGCAGCCTTTCTTGCTATATGACCGCTTTTACCTACCCCTGATGTTATGACTCTTCCCCTGATTTGAAAAAGCTCTTTCACAGCATTTTCAAAATTACTATCAAGTTTATCAGATAAATCTCTCAGATTCTCGCTCTCTAATAAAAGAGTAGTCTTTCCTCGTTCTATTATATTCATACTAATCTATTACTGCCTTTATATTATTAATCTATTACATAACTTATCAAGTTTCCTGCCAAACCTTCTATAGCTTTATCAATATACTTCTTATCTTTTAGCTTTTTCTTATATAGATCTATTTTTTCTGGATTAATTTTTACAGCTGTTTTCATACAATACCCCTAAATAAATATATCTTCAATAAAAGATATTTCACGTTTATAATGGGTATCGTCTATTAAAACTGCCCCAAAGGAACATTTTTGATTAAAACTTAATCCTTTTTCAATTAAGTATTCTTCAGCTGTTTCATATAGTTTTCTTTTCTTACGTTCAGATATTGAGTAAGCTGCATATCCAAAACTTCCTTGTCTTCGATATTTTACTTCTATAAACACAATAACAACTCCTTTTGTCATTACTAAGTCTATCTCTCCTCTTGTTTTCTTCCCTCTAAAGTTCCGCTCTAAAAGAGAAAAACCAAGTTCTTCGAGATATTTTAAGGCAATATCCTCTCCTAGATTGCCTATCGCTTTTTTGTTAGCCATTTCTTATAATATTACTTTTCTTCTTCTTTATCTAATATCTTTGCTTTTACCTCCTCCAAAAAATTATTATCTTTATCAACACCAGCTATAAATAGTTGATTAGTTTCTAATAAATTAATAGTTTCTCCATCTTCAATAAACTCGCCGTTATCATTAGATACTATTTTTATAATCGGTCTTATTGGGAAATTTGGATTAGTTGCAAAAACAAATCCTTTTCTCTTATCATTAAGAAGAACTATACAGCCTATAGGATATACTGTAAATATACTTACAAATGTTTTGGATATATTAGGATCATATTTGGTATTTGCCCCATGTATAATTTCCCTAACTGCATCTGAAAGAAAAATATCTTTTTTACTGCTTTCCATATTTTTTTCTAGCATAAGGTTAAATGTAGATTTATGTTCATGAGTTTTAGATTTTGACACAGATATTCTTTTATGCTTAAGTATTTTTTCTACTGAATGTGCTATAGAAACTATTTTAGTGTAGAGATGTATTTGACTGCCTGTTAATCCTCTAGGATAGCCTTTACCGTTATAAAGTTCATGATGGGCTAATGATATAAGTGCTACTTCTTCCTCAAAACGAAAGCTATTTTTCATTATTTTATACCCATAAACTGTATGCTTTTTCATTTCATTGTACTCTTCAGTAGTAAAGCGTCCTAATTTATTTAATATTTTATCAGGTACTTTGGTTAGTCCTATATCATAAAGCATAGCACCGACACCTAATTTTTTTACTCTGTTCTCAGAGAATTTCATAGCTCTACCTATTATCATTGATATCATTGATACATTCAATGATCTTATATAATATTCATCAGCTTTTGGAAGATTTGAAAGGTTAAAAAGCTGAAGTACGCTGTTTAAATTCCTTCCTACTATATCCAAAATTTCATCTATAATCTCATTAAGTTCATTAATATTTACTATATTATTATTTTTATAATTACCTAAATTTGTTTTTACTTTCTTTATAATATTAAAATATATTTTTTTAAATACTTTATACTCTCTTATAAACTTATCAAAATCGGCACTAACCTGCTGCATCTCTATAGAAGCTGCATCCTCAACAAATACTTCTTCTATATCCCATTTTTTAAGCCTCATTATATCATCTTCTTTAAGTTCTATATACCCAGTAGACGCTATGAAGTCATTATACAAGTATATGTCTTTTTTCTCTGCTTTAGTTTTAATATCCTGAACGTTTATTTTATTAAATTTTCCCATTGCTTTATTCTGCCTTTAATTTATATATATATTTTAATATTATACTTACTGCTTCATATAGTGAATATGGTATCTCCTCGCCTATTTCTAACTGCATCAAATGCTTGGCTGTTTCTTCATCAGAAATAACAGGCACTTTGTTTCTATGAGCTGTCTCTACCATCTTTTTTGCCAAATAATGCCTTCCTTTGGATATAACAACTGGGGCATTATGTACATCTCTATTATATAATAGGGCTGCTGCCTCTTCAATATCTTTATTTTTCATTTCTTTTTCCTGCCAAATTTATTTCTATCTTTATATTATCAAAATCTTTTATAAGATTCATAAGTCCTTCTGCTTTAACCTTATTATATAGCTTTTTATCGAATAATTGAATATCAAATAAATATTTATTATCATCATATTTGGATATTTTTATCTCGCATAATTCTTTATCATCATAAAAAACAAAACTTAATTTATTTTTCTTTTCGCTTTCTTCTTTGTTTATATATAAGAGAAGTTCTTTTACCTCCTCATTTATTATAAATGGTATTGGAAGCATAAAAACAGTTTCTTTAAAATTCCTATTCTTCCTATTAGAAGAAAGTATTTTAAGAACAAGCATAAGCATATTAGAACTATCAGAAGATAATTCACCCTGAAGCATATCAAAGAGCATAAACCATGCACTAAAATTAGCATTTGCATGTATATATTTATCTAAGTTTTCTGCTAGATTATTATTGCTGTTTAATGCAGCAGTATTTAAAAGCATTAGTAATATTTCGGTTGTTTCGGTATTTTTGTTAGAGTTTTTTATGATGCTAAGAATGTCATTGAAATGTCTAAAAATATTTCCTAAAGAATTTATTTCTTCTACCGTTAAATATACCCCGTTAGACATTGCATTTAATATAAACTTCTTTTTATTAGAATCCAAGTCTGGAAGGTATTTTAATATAGTCTCCAAATATCTGATATTTTCATGGCTTGGTTTTATTCCTTTTTCTAGTAATGTGTTAGAAATTTCGGAATTATCTCTAATTATGTTAACTAAAATATCTTTTTTTGTGCTGATATTTTTTAAATTTTCTCTAGCCTCTTTTAAGCTTGAAGCATCTTTTAATAATGTGAGTGTTATCTCTCCATTCTTTTTTCCTACTAAAGCAAAGCCTTTTTCTGTCATGCCATTTTTGAATAATGCTGTAACTTTATTACCCATTATATTTATTAAAGCTCTGTTAGAATCAAGTTTACGCATTACAGAATATCTTACTATATCCCCATCTTTTATATTACCAGAATTATTTTTATTTGTTATATTATTAAAATATTTACCTACATTAAGCATGTAATTATTATATGCTGTTTTATAAATTTGTTAATAGGTAATTTTAATGCTTCAAAATATTATATCATAAAAAATTGAATTTAATGTAAATATGGTTTTATGCTTTATTTAATAAGATTTGTATATATAACTAAACAAATAAAGTTTGTCATAAAATTAGTTCTTTAAATTTGGATATTTGTAAAAGGCTTTGCCCAACTCTGCATGCTGACGAACTACACATAGTGAAGCGTACTCGAATGATAAAAACTTTGGCAAAGCTGCATCAAAAAAATTGATAATTCTATATAAATTGCATCAGTTGACAAAATAAAATTTGTATATATAAAATGTTTGCAAAATTATTTAGCTTTGAAAGCTATAAAAATAATATATTTTAAAAAATTAAATACTATCTTTCTTGCAAAAAAGAGCAGTCCTCATTAAATTTATACCCGTCAAAATAATAGAAAGGCATTTTATCTACTCTGTATATACCCCAAGTTTTTATACCGAATTTCAAATGATAATAAACTTCCTTTGTATCTTTATTTACTTCCATTATCTGAGAATTATTTCCGAAATCAAGAAGCATATTTCCATTGCTTAAAAAATCTATATCGGATATATAGTGAGAATATAGTTTATTTTCTGTTTTATATTCATAAATTTTTTCAGCCTTCCAGTTTCCATGAGAGCCAGTAATTTTATATTCAACGTATCTTGAGCCGTTAGGATTAATATCTTCATCGCCTTGATTATCAAACATGGCTATTACATTAGTTGATATTAAAAACAAAGCATGCTGGCTTTTAGGTCCGTCTGTATTTCCATCGCCTAAAACTTTATAAGGGTCAAATGATTTTAAATCTTTTAAGTATCTTCCATATGGGTTGTATGATTCCATAGTATCTAATGTATCATCTGCCATATACCAAATAAGCTCCCATTCACTGTAATCAACCGCCATAACTGCCAAACTTCTTACAGATAAATAAAGTATATCATTATTATCATCATAAACCAAAGAATTACAATGTGCCCAGTCCATAGGAAAATCTCTTTTTCTCCCTATACTATAGTATTTATTATCTTCATCAAATATGAGCTTTTTTAAATACTCTTTCTCTGACTCATCACCGTTTTTATTAACTATCTTTTTTATCAAATCGCCGACATACAAATCCCTAATCATATTTCCATTACTGTCTACTTCGCAAATCCTGTCTTCAACACCCCAAGCAGAGTTGGCAAGCATTATATAATTACTGTCAGTTTTTTTTCTTATAGTGTCATGATGAACGCCTATATCAAGTTTTGTTATGTCCAATTTGGCATTTCCAAGCAAATCGCTAACCCCCATAGTATCATAAATAACTATATCATTATCTTCATCAATAACCTTTGCTATTTCATTGGTAAGATAAAAGTTAGAATAATTAACATATCGCAGATTTCCGTTTCTGCTTACTCCCATTAAGAAAAGACCTTTCCAACTTTTGTTTATAACTGGGCTTGCAAAATATATCTCTTCATTATTATCAGTTAAATTGCTTATTGAACTTTCATCATTAATACTAGTAAAATATATATTCTCTTCAGGCACTAAATTTTTTATAACTCTGTTAGTCGCTGGTATATATATTCCGTCAATATAAAGTTTATCTATTATTATATTGGTAGATATTCTATTAGTGCCATTAATAATATAAATAGTATTTGTATTTTCAGAATACATGCCATGAATAGCAAAATTAGACCCGTAATTTTTAGGGTAAGTAAATATTATATCATTATCTCCAAGCATTCCCTTTGTTATCACTGTAACAGGATAATTATTATTAGTTTCTGTTTTGTATACTAATGATAAAGGGGTTTGCCCGCTAGGATTTAGTACAAGCTCACCTATATTGTCATCTGGAAGAGGAGTTTCTTTTTTTGAACATGAAAATATTAAAATCAATATAAAAACATTAAATAAAAACTTTCTCATAAATAAAATACCAAATTAATTATATTATTAGTTATTCTAAATAATAATCTCTTTTTATGCAACAAAAAAATTAAAATACATAGTATTATAATTGCTTTCATTAACCCGCCCGCCCACCCCAGTATACAATAAAAAAGATACTAATAAATAAAATATAATTTGATATAAAATAATTACTATTGACAGATATATTTTAAAATTATATAATAGTTCAAAGTTTTTATATATAATAATTTTTTTAATTGTATGCAAACTTAATCATTATAACTTAATTTAGGACATATATGATAGTTTTAGAAAATGTCAGTAAAATATTTAAAACTGAAAAAAATAAGCAGCTTAATGCAGTAAATAATGTTTCTCTTAAAATAGAAAAAGGCGAAATATACGGAATAATAGGTTTCTCAGGTGCAGGAAAATCTACACTAGTTAGATGCATAAACTTACTTGAAAGACCTACATCTGGAAAAGTATATATTGACGGCGAAGATATAACAGCATTAAACCCTAGAGAATTAAGACAGAAAAGAAAAAAAATTGGAATGATATTTCAGCAATTTAATCTCTTTGCTTCAAGAACAGTATTCAAAAATGTAGCCTATCCTTTAAGATACAGAGGGCTTTCAAAAGAAGAGATAGAAAAAAAAGTAATGTCTTTACTTGAACTTGTAGATATAAAAGAAAAAGCATATGTTTATCCTTCTCAGTTAAGCGGTGGACAAAAACAAAGAGTAGCTATTGCAAGAGCTTTAGCCAATGACCCGAATATACTTTTATGCGATGAAGCGACCAGTGCATTAGACCCGCAGACAACTTCTTCTATATTAAAATTATTAAAAAAATTAAATGAGAATTTGGGTATTACTATAGTAGTAATAACTCATGAAATGAATGTAGTTAAAGAATTATGCCATAGAGTAGCAGTTATGAATAAGGGTAATTTAATAGAAGAAGGCGATATATTTGAAGTATTTTCTCACCCTAAAAATAAAATTACTCAGGACTTTATAGATACTACTTCAAATCTTTCAAAAATATATACACTTGTAGAAGAAAAAGATAATATTACAAAAATTAAATCAGGCGAATGTATAGTAAGATTAAAATATAAAAAAGAAAGTGTAGGTGAGGCTTTAGTTTCTCATGTATCAAGAAAGTTTAATGTAGACCTTAATATAATATTCGGTAATGTTGAGCTTATAGACGACAGTCTTTTGGGAGGACTTGTTGTTATAATGCATGAAAAAGAAAAAGGCGGCATAACCAATACTATAAACTTTCTTAAAGAACAAAAAATAGATGTAGAGGTAATTAGCGATGCTAGATATGATGAATAATTTGATGCCCAATGTTATGGCTGATTTGCCAAGACTTTATCAAAGCATAATACAAACATTTGTTATGCTTATTTATTCGGGTGTAATATCATTTTTTATAGGCGGTTTTTTGGGCGTATTATTAATAGTTACCAAAAAATTCGGCATTATGGAAAATATATTGGTGTATGAAGTATTAAGTAAGGTTATAAATTTTTTCAGAGCTATTCCTTTTATTATACTTCTTGCCATGCTTGTACCTCTTACAAGATTTATAATGGGTACTGCCATTGGAGTAAAGGGAGCTATAATACCTTTAATATTTGGAACGGTTCCTTTTTTTGCAAGACAAATAGAGAGTGCATTATCAGAAGTTAATCCTGGTCTTGTAGAGGCAGCACAGTCTATGGGGTCATCGCCTGTAGCTATAATATTTAGAGTATATTTAAAAGAAAGTATTGCTCCTATAGCGAGGGGAACTACTATAACTGCTATAAGTTTAATAGGGCTTACTGCTATGGCTGGTGCTGTAGGTGCTGGAGGACTTGGTACTTATGCTATACAGTCTGGATATTATAGAAATAAACTTGATATTATATATGTATCTGTAATACTATTAGTTATATTAGTAGGTATTATACAAGCTATAGGAAACTTTGTGGTAAAAAAAGCAACACATTAAAAATTATTTAAATTTTATTAATAAAATAATTTAATTTATAAAAGGAAATTTATTTATGAATAATACTATAAACAATTCTATCAAAAGAAGAAAATTTGTTTTAATAGGTGCAGGTCATGTAGGCTCGCATGCAGGATATGCATTAGCAGCACAGGGACTTGCAGAAGAGATAGTTTTTATTGATATAGACGAAAAAAAAGCATTTTCTCAGGCTTTAGATATATTTGATTCTACAGTATATCTTCCTCATAGAGTAGAAGTTAAAGCAGGAAATTATAGTGATATTGATGATGCTGACATAATGGTAGTATGTGCAGGACCATTGCCTAATATGAATCAAACTAGAATGGATACATTAGGTGCTACTATAGAAGTTATGAAAGATATAATAGAAAAAATAAAAAAGACTAATTTTAACGGCATAATAATAAATATATCAAACCCTGCTGATGTAATCACTCATTATCTTCAAAACAAATTAAATTATAACCCAAAAAGAATAATATCTACAAGCACAACATTAGACTCAGCAAGATTGAGAAGAGCAATATCTGAAGCTATTAATATAGATCAAAAATCAATATATGCGTATGCTTTGGGTGAGCATGGAGAAAGTCAAATGGTAGCTTGGTCTGCTGTAACTATAGCTGGAAAACCTTTATTTGAACTAATGAAAGAAAAAGAAAAATATTCAAAATTAGATTTAAATGAATTAGCTAATAAAGGCAGAAGAGGCGGTTGGGAAGTTTTGGGAGGCAAAGGATCTACTGAGTTTGGAATAGGTACTTCCTTAGCCGAGGTTGCACGTGCTGTACTTTCTGATGAACATAGAGTTCTTCCAGTATCAGTTTATTTAAATGGAGAATATGGACAAACAGACGTTTATGCTTCTGTACCTGCTGTACTTGGAAGAGATGGAGTTGAAGAGATAATAGAGCTTAACATGAACGATGAAGAGAAAAAATTATTTAATGCTTCATGCGAAGTTATGAAAAAAAATTATGAATTAGCTTTAAAAATGTAATAAAATAATATTTTAATAAGAAAACAGTTAATGAATTTATTTATGGAGAATCAAATATATGAAAAATATAATTATATTTTTGAGCATGATATTTTTCGTTTCATGCTCATCTGGTAATAAGAATGAAAATGTTGTTAAGGTTGGGTATATAGGAGAGTCTGACAGAGTTATTTGGGAAGAGGTTATGAGACAGGTTTCTAATGATAATATAAAAATAGAGCTTGTATCATTCGGTGATTATCTGCTTCCTAATCAGGCTTTAAATGACGGTGATATAGATATGAATAATTTTCAGCATTATGCTTTCTTTAACAATGAAGTAGAAACTAAAGGATATAAATTAACTGCTATAGCCGATACTTGTCTTGCTGCTATGAATATATATTCTGACAATATAACAAATGTTAATGAAGTAAAAGAAAATGATAAAATAGCAATACCTAATGACCCTTCAAACGGAGGAAGAGCTTTAAAAGTTTTAGAGGCTGCTGGTCTTATAAAATTAAGAGATAAGAATATAGCAAATCCAGTATTAAATGATATATCAGAAAATAAACTTAATTTGGATATAATAGAAGTTGATGCAGGAAGTATATACAGTCTTCTTCCAGATGTTGCATGTGCTGTTATTAACTGTAATTTTGCTCTAAACTTCGGACTTAATCCAGACAAAGATTCTATATATAAAGATAATCCTACAAACTACGCTGATAAAAACTATATAAACCTTATAGCTGTAAGAGAAGAAGATAAAGATAATGAAATATATAAAAAAATAGTGAATGCTTATCAGTCAGATGAGGTTAAAGAAATTTACAGTAATGACTTTAAGGGAGCTTATATAGCTGTTTGGTAATGTTTTTAATGAATATAGTTTTTTATGATGAAGAAATTTTTTATATTTTTTTATTAATAATCATATCATATTCATGCAGCTCAAGCAATAAGGCAGAAATTATAAAGATAGGGCATATAGGTGAGTTTGATTCAGATATATGGGGTCAGATAAATAAAGAGATCGAACAGGATAATTGTAAATTAGATATTGTTTATTTTAATGATTATGAACTTCTAAACAAGGCTTTAAATGATGGTGATATTGATTTGAATGCTTTTCAGAATTATATTTATTTTGTAAATGAAACGAATGAGCATAATTATAAACTTTCTATTTTGGAGAGAACTTTTGTAGCACCTATGCATATATATTCAAAGAATTTTACAAATATAAATCAAATACATTCAAATTCTAAAATAGCTATTCCTATTGATAGAGTAAATTTATCTAGGTCTTTGCAGATATTAGAAGAGGCAGGTTTAATTAAATTAGAAAGACACAATAATAACTTTTATTCTTTAAGCAATATATCTGAAAATAATTTAAACTTGGAAATTATACCTATGGAAGCAAGTATAATATATTATAATCTGGATAAAATAGATGCAGCAATAGTTAATTATAGATTTATCACCGATTATCATAATTATAATATTATATATTATGATGATGTAACAAAATATTCACCTCAGGGACAAAAGGCATATGTTAATTTAATTGTATGCCGTGAAAAAGATAAATCGTATAATATTTATAATTTTATAGCCGTAAGCTATAAACAAAAATTAAATCTAAAATAGAAGAAAATAAATTAAAAGGGCTTATCGTTATTGATTAATAATTGAGGAGCAAAAAATGAATAATAAAATATTAAAAATAATAATATTACTATTTCTGATTATTTCATGCACTAAAGAAAATAAAAAATATATTACTGTAAAGCTAGGATGCATAGGAGAGCTTGATACTTATGTATTAGAATCATTAAAAGGAAAATTAGAAAAAGAAAATATAATTTTAGATTTGATAACTTTTTCAGATTACAGTGTATTAAATAAGGCTTTAGTAAGCAAGGCAATAGACTTAAATCATTTTCAGCATTATGCTTATTTTGCAAATGAAACAAATAAAAACGACTACTACTTATCTATTATAGCAAAAACATTTATAGCTGATATGAATATGTATTCGGATAATCTTACCAATATAGGACAAATAGGATTAAAATCTAAAATAGCAGTGCCTGAAGATGATATAAATCTCTCAAGAGCACTTAAAATATTGGATTCTATAGGTTTTATACGACTAAAAAAAACAATAATAAAAATTATAATTACACATTTGATGATGTAAGAGAAAACTATTTACTGCTTGAGTTTGTACCTATAAAATCAAGCGATATGCATTCTATTATGTCAAAAGTTGATGCAGCTATTGTAAATTATCATTTCAATTTTGATTTTAGAAACAGCAATATTATATACAAAGATGATCCAAGTAAATATCAGTCTGACATGTATGTTAATGTGGTGGCAGCAAGGCTTGAAGATGAAAATAATATAACTTATAAAACTATAGCAAATCTTTATAAGGAAAAAGTATTAGAGCTTATAAATTCAGGTAAAATAGAAAGCATTACGATGATTGATTAATATGCATTAAAAGTATATACTGAAGATATTTCTTAGAAATAATTAATTTAAATATATTAATTATTTCAATTATAAACTATAAATTTATTTTAAGGAGAAAAAATGAAAAAGATTTTATTATTGTTTATAACATTCATAATACTATCATGCGGCACTAATAATCAAAAAGGTACTGTAGTAAAAATAGGACATGTAGGAGAATCTGACAGAATCACTTGGAAGCCTGTTATTGAAAAGTTGTCCAAAGAGGGTATAACTGTAGAATTAGTATCATTTTCTGACTATACTTTGCCAAATCAGGCTTTAAATGACGGCGAAATAGATTTAAATGCTTTTCAGCACTTTGCTTATTTTAATAATGAACTAGCATCAAGAAATTATGATCTTACGGCAATAGGAACTACATTTATATCATCTATGAATATATATTCAAAAAATATTACAAATGTAAGCGAGCTTAAAAATAATGATAAAATAGCAATACCTAATGATCCTGCAAACGGCGGAAGGGCTTTAAAAGTTTTGGAAGCAGCTGGTGTAATTAAAGTAAACCCAGAAGCAGGAGATTCTCCAAGCATTGATGATATAACAGAAAATCCTCTTAATATAGAATTAGTAGAAGTGGATGCAGGAAGTTTATACAGTCTTCTTCCAGATGTTGCTTGTGCTGTTATAAACGGAAACTATGCTATTGACTTCGGACTTAATCCAGGAAGTGATTATATATTTAAAGATGACCCTTCTATATATACTGGGAACTCTTTTTATAATTTGATAGCAGCTAGAACTAAAGATAAAGATAATGAAATATATAAAAAAATAGTAGAAGCATATCAGTCTCCTGAAGTAGAGAAAGTATATGCAGAAGATTTTAAAGGGGCATACTTGCCTACTTGGAAATAATTTTATTTTAATAATAATTTATTATGTATTAGACTTACTGCAAAAATAACTATAAATTGATAAATATTTATAGTTTTGCAGCAAGTCTATTTATTTATTATTGAAATTATTATAAAAATAATATAATCTAATGTGAAATTAATACATAATAAAAGGAGAAAATAAATATGAAAAAGATTTTATTATTAATATTGTCTATGACATTTATAATATTATCATGCCAAGGCTCAAAAACAGATGCAAACAAAACTGTAAAGGTTGGATTTGCAGGAGAATCTGATTATCAAATTTGGAATCCAATAGTAGAAAAATTGGCAGAAGAGGGTATCACTGTAGAATTAGTATCATTTTCTGACTATACTATACCTAATCAGGCTTTAAATGATGGCGAAATAGACTTGAACGCTTTTCAGCATTATGCATACTTTAATGATGAAGTGTCAAATAAAAAATACAATATCACAGCTATAGCTGATACTTATATATCTGCTATGAATATTTATTCTACCAATATTACAGATGTAAGTCAAGTAAAAAACGGCGATAAAATAGCTATACCTAATGATCCTTCTAATGGAGGAAGAGCTTTAAAAGTTCTTCAGGCCGCAGGACTTATTAAAGTAAAACCAGAAGCAGGAGATACTCCATCTGTAAGCGATATAATAGAAAATCCTCTTAATCTTCAAATAATAGAAATGGATGCTGGTGCTATTTACGGAGTACTTCCAGATGTTGCTTGTGCTGTTATAAATGGAAACTATGCTATTGACTTTGGGCTTAATCCGGGAAAAGACTATATATTTAAAGATGATCCTTCTATTTACAGTGGTAAATCTTTTGTAAACTTAATTGCTGCTAGAACTAAAGATAAAGACAATGAACTATACAAAAAAGTTGTAGAAACTTATCAATCTGATATAGTAGAGAAAGTTTATAATGAAAACTTCTTAGGTTCTTATCTTCCTACTTGGAAATAATAATAAATAAATTAAGCCCTATATATTTTTTATATAGGGCTTTTTTTTACTCTTATATAATTTATTCAATTAATTTTTTTAACTAATTAATAAACTTGTTTCAAAACTCAATTTATTAATATTTATAGTTTTTTAATTTAATATTTTTTTGATTATAGTTGGGGATTTGTCCCCGCTCTGCGTGCCTTCGGCAACCCCACTTCTTTTGGACGCTGTCCGCCTTTGGCGTGGCACAAAGAAGCAGGCACAGCCCGCAGTCACGAAGACTGCATATTTATATATTAAAATGATAAATCATACAACATGTAAAACATATGATTTATTTAATAATTAATATTATATAATATAGCATAAAATAACAAACTCATAAAATTATTTGTCAAGTAGTTTTGAAACAAGTCTAATAATTACTCCCATAAATTTCTATTATTATAATATTTATCCAAACTATCGCTGAACCATCTGCCGTTCATTACATTTTTTATCATTTTATCTTTTAATTCTTCAGATAGTTCAGTATCATTATTCATTTCATTTATAATATCTTCGTATGTTGTGCTGACACTTTTTGATTCACACACTGCTTTATCATCTTTGGCATCTAATACCATAGAAAGATGAGTTTCATTATTCCATCTCTCCCAAGTGTTTAAGTTATCAGAGTTAGGGTCCCCTGTATATAGAAAGTTTTTTAAATATTGATTAAATATATCAGAAACATCTTTATATGAGGCAGATGCAAATAAGTTATCATCTATATTTTTATAATTATGTTCTTTAGCAAGCATAGGTATGAATATACCATGAAAAGCACCGAATGTTGGTATTTTATAATCGGAAGTATAATCTCCGTAGTTTATAGTACATAGGTATATAGGAGCATTATAATTATATTCGCTCATTTTTTCTGCTGAGGCTTCTGCATTAAAATATGCATACATTTTACTTCCGTATTTTATAGCGAAAGTTTTTGCTTTTTCTATATATTCTGCACTATAATTAGTCATCTCTTCTGAAGAGAAATATGAATCTCCATTTGCAAACATGCTGAACTCTGTATTTCCAGTAAGCATTATAATAGGTACTGCATTATAATCCTCTGTATCAAAACCTGATTTAGGCAATACTTCATCATCTCCGTAAAGATGAGGAAATACACTCATTCTTATTCCAGCATTTCCCATAAGAGGTATTAATCTTTCTGAAGATATGCTGTATAAATAGGCAGAAACATCAGCTCCTGAAGTTAAAAGCCAATTTACAGCTTCTTCTTCGCTTGCTGCTTTGCCGTCTTCTACTGCAAGAGGTGCTATTGCTTTTGCTATTTGTCTTCTGCTTAATGTTTCATCAGCTATGGTCATACCGCCGCTGAATGCTATAGCTTTTTGGAATTTACCTTTGAATATAGGACTTACCAATAATGCCATTACATCTCTTCCGCCTGCACTAAATCCTGATATGGTAATATTTTCTGGGTCTCCTCCAAAAGATGCTATATTATTTTTTACCCAGTCTAAAGCTAATGCTATATCCAAAAGAGTGTAATTTCCTGTTGTATTAGTTTCATTAATGAGAGCAGGTAAGTTATTAAAACCTAATAATCCTAAACGGTAATTAACAGAAACAAATACTATATCATCTTTTACAACCATATCTGTACCTATAAGTTCTTTTGTATTTCCAGTCTGATTATTTCCTCCATGCAAAAATACTAATACTGGTAAATCTTTAGCATTTTCTTTACTATAAATATCCAAATTCAAACAATCCTCACTTCCAACTACTTCATTTCCGCTTAACTGCAAAGCTAGTCCTTTCCACTTTGAAGCATCATATTCATTACTCCAGCTGTCTGGATTTTGAGGAGCCTGCCAGCGTGAAGCCTTACCATAAGGAACACTGTACCATACTAAAGCACCATTTTCTTTTATACCTTTTACTTTTCCAAATTGTGTTTCTCTTACTGTTTCGCTATTATTGCTGCAGCTTAAAATAATAAAAAGCGAAAAAAAGAGTAAGATATTCTTTTTCATTTTTGTTCTCCTTAAAATAAAATTATTCCTTTGAATGATATATATTATAATACTTTTGTTTTTTATTTTGTTAGTGAATAATATGTAATTTATATAAAATTTATATTTAAGTATATAAAATGGTTATATATTCTAACATATTATACATATAAATCAATACATGTAAAATATTATATATTAAAACTTAATAAATGGGATTATATATATGAATAATTTATATCTTATTATTTCTATATTTTTGCTAAGTAATGCAGTTATTTTGAACGTACTAATAACAAAGCCGCTTTATAAAATAAAAACTAGATTTACTATAAATGAATAATAGTTTTGAAACAAGTATATATTATATGCTCTTTTCTTCCTGCATCTTCTTTAATTTCTTTATCTCTCTGCTTACCAATATTACAGTTACTATCAAAGCAGCCCCATCAGCTACAGGTCCTGCATACATTACACCATCTATTCCTAATATTCTAGGAAGTATAATTATAAGCGGAAGTAAAAATATTATCTGCCTTGTCATAGATATAAAAGCTCCTTTAAACGCTTTGCCCAAAGAAGTAAAGAATGTTCCAGTTACTGGCTGAATACCATTTATAATCATTAATGCCATATATATACGCATATACTCTTCTGCAAAATGAAAATATAAATCGCTTCCGTCTCCAAATATTGCTACAATCTGTCTTGGAAATAATTGAAATAATAAAAATGCTGTAAAAGCCATAATTGTAGTAATTGTTATAGTAAGTTTATATGTTTTTATAACTCTGTCATAATTTCTTGCTCCGTAATTAAAACCTATTATAGGCTGGCTTCCTTGAGATGAACCTATTATAAAAGCCATTACAAGAGTATTAACCTTTGCAATAATACCTGCCACTGCCAAAGGTATATTGCCTCCGTATATAGAATTAGCTCCATAGTAACTAAGTACATTATTCATTGTAATTTGTACTATCATCATAGCTAATTGATTAAATCCGGGAGATGAGCCTAATGAATATATTTTTAAAATATTTTTAGGGTCAATTAAAAAATTATCTTTTTCAAATTTTACATGTTTGAACATGAATAAATATCTTATAACCATAATAAATGAAACAAATTGTCCTATTATAGTAGCAAGGGCTGCTCCAGACATACCCATATCAAATGTAAAGATAAAAATTGGGTCTAATATTGTATTTATAATAGCACCTGCAAGTACTGACGTCATAGAATATTGAGGACTTCCATCTGCCCTTATTATATGGCTCATCATTGTAGAAAATATAAATGGTATAAATCCTAATGCTGTTATATTTGTATATTCTACTGCATAAGGCAATACTTCGGGAGTAGAG
This sequence comes from Brachyspira sp. G79, assembly GCF_002379365.1. GTDB lineage: Bacteria > Spirochaetota > Brachyspiria > Brachyspirales > Brachyspiraceae > Brachyspira. Next base: position 2,055,545 of record NZ_JQIU01000008.1, read on the forward strand.
CCAAACATCATCATTAATTTCTTATTAAATATTTTTACTATTACTGTGAATATAAATCCGAATATTAAAGCTAATACAATAGTATTTCCTATAATCTTGGCAGCCTTTTTATTATTTCCCTGACCTAATAATATACTATAAAATGAAGCACATCCAAATCCATGAAACAATGCTATGGACATACAAATAATAGTAAGAGGAAATGCTATATTTGTAGCAGCATTACCATTAATACCTACTCCTCTTCCTATAAATATCTGGTCTACTATATTATAGAGAGAGCCTACAAGCATAGAAATAATACTAGGTGTTGCGTATTTAAATAAAAGTTTATACGGTTTCTCATAATAAAGAGGATTGGAACTTACTGAATTATTATCCATAAAATTATCCCTATATACAATATTAATCTTTTAAGTATAATTTTATTTTATTATTTTTTCAAGTTATACATTTCAAACAATAAATTTTATTTTAACTCCCACCCTTTTAGATTTAAAAGTTTTATTTTTTATATGCACTTTAATTAAATTCATAAGTATATACTTTAAAAAGCACACCCGCCCAAAGTGTGATTTAAATTTGCAGTTTACTCTACGCACGGAGCATGGAACATTTATATATAATAAGAATTAGAATTAATAATAACTTTATATTTAATAATCGATTAAACGTGCGTTGCAGAGCATTACAAAATTTAAATAACGCTTGGGTGGGTAGCCATAGTAACACTTAAAGCTAAAAAATTAAAAAGCATCTATAAATAACAGGCAGCATTCAAAAATTTAAAGGGTGGGAATTAGAATAAATTTTTAAACTTTAATCCGCACCCTTTATAGTTAAAATAATCTTTATTTATATAAAAATCTCTTTATTTTCTTAGTAGGATTTTTAATAAACTCCTCTTCTTGGATAGTAAGACCTGATATTCTTCCAAACTCTGGAAGCATTTTATTAACTTCTATTCTATTTTTTTCTATTAGATTATTAATATCTTCTGCAGTTAAATTCTCGGCTTTCACTCTTTCATTATCCAAATATATAAGAGCATGAAGTTTATTATCTCTTTGTACTACTAAAGATTCCGCTATATAAGGCATAGTATTTAACTTGCTTTCAATTTCTTCAGGATAAATATTCTGTCCGCTTGCCCCAAGAAGCATGTTCTTACTTCTTCCTCTTATAAATATTCTGTTATTTTCCCCAAGTACCCCCAAATCTCCAGTTCTAAGCCATCCATCTTTAGAAAGTACATCAGCAGTAGCCTTATAATTTTTATAATAACCAAGCATAACGTTTTCACCTCTTACCATTATCTCTCCTACTTCACCTTCTTTTTCGGCATCAATTTTTACTTCAAGTGTGTCAATTATGCAGCCGCAGCTTCTTGCAACATGCTTATTCCAAGGTCCGTAACTTATTAAAGGTCCGCATTCAGTCATTCCATAGCCTACTGTGAATTTAAAACCTATATCCATAAGAAACTTTTCAACATCAGCATTCAAAGCACTTCCGCCTATAATAAGCTCATAAAAATTTCCTCCAAAAGCCTCAGTTAAATTATTTCTTATTTTTGATTTTAATAAAGATGATACTATAGGAAGTTTTAAAAGTTTTGATATTAAAGGTTTTTCTATAGTAGGAAGTATTTTTTTTATATAGATTTTTTCTATAATGAGAGGAACCATAAGTATAAGATTAGGTTTTACTTCGCTGAATGCTTTTAATAAAATATTAGGGCTAGGTATAGCATTAAGCATATATATGCAAGCTCCCTTAGAAAAAGGAAATAAAAAGTCAAATAAACAGCCAAATACATGGGCAAGAGGAAGAAAAGAAAGTATATGATCATTTGCTTTTACTGGCATATTGGCTATAGCAAATCTTATATTTGCAGCAAGTGAATTATGATTGAGCATAACACCCTTACTAAATCCAGTAGTGCCTGAAGTGTAAATTATAGTAGCTAAAGTATCATTTTCAAATATTGTAAGATTAAAAGTATCTTTACTTAAATCATTTATCTCTATATCATTAAAAATATTTTCTTTTTTATCATTTTTACTATCTTCATTTTTTTGATTATCTGTATTTGTTTGAATAAAAGTATCAAAGTTTTCTAAATAAAAAGCCTTGTTTAGTAAAGATAATGTATTACTGTCAATAGCTTCTATTATACGTTTATCTGCAAAAAGAAATTTAGAGCCTGAATCTTTTATAATTGAAGAAATATCCTCTTTTGAGAAGTCAACTAATATAGGTACAACAACTGCCCCATAACTTACTATTGAAATATATGTTAAAGCCCAATTAACAGAATTAGCTCCGCATAAAGCTATTTTCTCCCCTTTATGAATGTCTAGCTTTTTAAATGCTGTATGTATTTTTAATATGTTTTTAGCAACATCAGAGTATTTTAATATATTATCTGTACCATAATCAGCTAATGCATTTATATCCCAATTTTCTTTAATAGTATTTAGAATATAATCGCTTAATCTTTCTTTAATCATGTTTTTCTCCTAGTATTTATGATATATTCATCATAATATATATTATAGTAATTTTAGAATATATTAGCAACATATCTGAACATAAAAACTGCATGGCATATATTCGATATTATAAGAAGCGAATAAAATAAAGGCAGAAATAAAGTATATCTTTTATTAGATTCATACATAGCGAGTCTGTAAAAAACCATCGCTACAGTAAGAAGAAGAAATCCAGTAAGATAAAGTATAGCCCCATACTCTCCTGCCGCAGATGAAATCTTTGATATTGCTATAAGCCATACCCAATTTAATATAAGATAGTATATAGTCTCAGTAGCATCTCGCCATCTATATCCAAATACACTTCTTAAAGTTATACCAAGCACACAAAGCCCTGTAATAATACCAAAGAAACTCCATCCCCAGCCATTTTTTAATAATATAAGACAAGGCGGTATATAAACTCCCCATATCATCATAATAAAAAACGCATGCGAAAGTATATAAAAAACTTTTTTGGGCTTATTATTAAATGGGAAAAAATGATATATAGCGTTAATTATATAAAATATGATAAGAAAACTTGAATAAAGAGAAAAAGATGTTATTTCTCTTGCTGTATTGGAATTAATAATCAAAAGAACCAAAACTGCTACTGCAGAACTTGCACATATTATACATATAATGGCACATATGGCAGACACAGATGTTCTTATCTTGTTATTTTTTTTTATACTATCCATAATGGAATATATATTAACTCTTATTTATAATAAAGTAAATGGTGATTTGTAACTATATAATGAAAATAATTAAAAATATATTAAAGTTCTTCATATAATAAGATTATTAAATATTCATTTTAAGTAATATGCTTGTTTCAAAACTACTTTACAAACGATTTTATGAGTTTGTATTTTATGTTAAACGCAGAGCAAGGTGTACCATATGCCATACTTAATAGTACTTCCTTCGGACGCAGGCTGACAGACATTATAAAGGATGGCAAATCGTACAAATTTTAATTTAAAAAATTCATTTTAACAAATTACAGTTGTTTAGCTATATATATAAAATCTATTAAACGTGTGACGAAGAATATTATAGATTTAAATAATGCTTGGGTGGGTAGCCAGAATAAAACAGTTAAAGTAAAAATATAGAAAAATAGTTAAAATACCAATAAAATGTTTAAAAATTTAACGGGTGGGAGTGAAAATAGATTTTAAAATTTATTCTAATTCCCACCCTTTTAGATTTTAAGGCTTTATTTTTTAATAGATTTTAATTAAATATATAAGTCTATATTTTTACAAGTACGCCCTCCCAAAGTGTTATTTAAATTTAAGACTTTACTCAGCGCACGCAGAACGGATTTTTACATATAAGATTAATTTGATAACTGTAATTTTTATTATCTATAAGAATTTCATTCTACGTGCGTTAATAAATATTATATAAATAACATTTATTATTATTTATATAATATATGTATTAAAAAATTAAATATTATTTTATTGATTATTTTGTAAAGTTAAAGTATAATTATTTAAAAAATTTTAGGAGGTTTAAATAATGGTAAAAGGTACTGTTAGAAGCATACCAATGCTTGTAATCTTAAATATTGTAACATGCGGTATTTATTATGCCTACTGGCTTTATAAGACTACAGATGAGATTAAGAATTTTATGGAAAGAGATGATATAAACCCTACACTAGAATTAGTATTATCTATTGTAACATGCGGACTTTATACTTTTTATTGGTATTATAAATATGGTAAGATACTTTATTTAGAGATGACTAAAAAAGCTGGAATGGACACTACAGAAGATAACACTGTATTATTAATAGTATTAAATTTCCTTATGTATGTAATATCATGTGCTATATTTCAAGATAAATTAAATGCTATTTGGAACAGCATACCTGATTCAGGATTAATAGAATCTCATAATGATGATGAATAATTATTAATATAAAAAATTATGATTAAAAGACTTGCTAATATGCAGGTCTTTTTTTATATTTTCTTTTATTTCTTTTTTATCTTTTTTTCCGATATTTATAAAACATATTATAATTTATAAGGAGCAAGTAACTATGAGAAAATATTTATTATTAATATTATTTATCATAAGCCATGCATTTATTTTGAATGCATATGAAAGCCTAAATGAAGTTCTCAAAACCCCAGTAAATTATAATATACATAAAGGAGAAAATACAGAAAAAGTTTTTAATGCTGTAAGATATATAAATAATAATTATTCTAAAGAAAGCCTAAAAGCAAAAAATATATACTCTACATCTAGGATAGATATATATTTGGAGAACGAACTTCAAGTAAACGATAGAGATTTGCATAGTATTATATTAGAAACTTCAAAAATATATGATATGGAAGAATATTTATACGGCAAATTAAAAGGTAAATTAATACTTTTAATAATGGATATTAATGGAGGTTTTACGGGTGATAAACCATATATGCAAGGGTATTCAATACTTGATGGTCTTGATGAGATAAAAAATGATACAGATAATATTATATTTTTGGATTATATAAATGGATGGGAAAATATAGAATCTGTTGTAAATACTATAGCCCATGAACTTCATCATGTTATACATTACAGTTCTTTAGAAAATAAAAGTACTTCTTCATTTGATGTATGGGTAGATGAGGCATTATCAGAGGCTGCCGTTATAGCATACAGAGGTAAAGTACCTAAAAACAGACTTGACTATTATAATACAGATTCAATGTATTTAATAACCAAAGGTGATTATTTTGTAAACTGGAATCAGGGATATACGGTTCATAAATATGCTACTGTTTCTCTTTTTATGTATTGGCTTGGGATTCATTCAAAAAATGGTTTTGAGATATATAAAGATATAGCTAATGCCCCAGAAGAATATAAAGGAACTTATAAGGCTATACTTTATGCAGCAAATAAAAATATTAAAGAGTTTCAGGATTGGAGCGAGCTTTATGCTACTTGGCTAAAGTCTAATTACAAAAATGATTCAAAAGGTATTTACGGATACAAAGGACTTATTACTACAAAACCAAAAATTATAACTACCCAGTATAATTGTCCTATGGCACCTGGTTCTGCTATTTATGTTAAGGGTGATTTTATGTCTGATGATAAACTTTTAAGATATGCCGAGCTTGGAGATGATACATATGTAGTTTATAACCCAGATGTAAATACCAAAGGAAAAGACAGATACTTGATAGTAAACTCATATTTTTATGGATACTAATAATTTAGAAAGAACTTTTCAGCTATTTTAATAACTCCTAAAAATGAGTATATGGGGATTTCTCATGCATGTCTTCTACTTGATATGCATGAGATTTTTTATAAGTATAATTTTAATAATTTATTCTTTAGAATATCAAGCAGTTTATTTATAAAGTTGAATAAAAAATTGACAAACTGTATTTGTTTAGGTATATATTATTTTTATCCTGTATATTCTTCTATATATTTACGCATAAGCATTTTTATAGTTTCTTTATCTGCATCAAGAGAAGCTATATCAAATGCATCAATCATCACTTTTCTCTCTTCAGGTGTTAGGCATTTAACTGAGTCTTTTGCTATAAATAATTTTTTATACTGAGAAGGTATTAATGTTTCATCGTCCATTAAAATCTCTTCATAAAGTTTTTCTCCTTCTCTAATCCCAGTAAAAATTATAGGTATATCTTTTTCAGTAAGTCCATACATTTTAAGCATATTTTTAGCCAAGTCCAAAATCTTTACTGGCTTTCCCATATCTAAAGTAAATATTATACCGTCATTTAAAGTGCAGGCTTTAATTACAAGTCTTGCAGCTTCTCTTATAGACATAAAAAATCTCACCATTTCAGGATGCGTAACAGTTAATGCTTTGCCCTCTCTTATTTGCTTTTCAAATACTGGTATAACGCTTCCGCTGCTTCCTAAAACATTTCCAAATCTTGTTATTTTAAATGCTGTATTATTTTGTTCATGAGACAATGACATTATCATTCTTTCACATATTCTTTTGCTTGCTCCCATTAATGAAGTGGGGCGTACTGCTTTATCTGTTGATATAAACACAAAGTTTTTTATATTATTTTTAATAGCAAGGGTGGCTATATTTTCTGTGGCTAGTATATTATTTTTAATAGCTTCTTCAGGGTAGCTTTCCATAAAAGGAAGATGTTTATGAGCTGCTGCATGAAAAATTATATCTGGTTTTTCTTCTTTTAAGATTTTATCAACTTTAACATAGTCGCGTACATTTGATATTATATACATAAATTTGTGTTTATGTTTTTCATTGTTTCTATCATTTAAAGACATTATTAGATTATGAACAGCACTTTCAGAATTATCTAAAGCCATAACTTTTTTTACAGGAAGTGTAATTAACTGCCTTACAAGTTCACTTCCTATAGAGCCGCCGCCTCCTGTAACTAGTATAGTTTTATCTTTATAGTATTCTGATATTTCTTTTTCATCAAAACCTATCTCCTCTCTGCCAAGCAAGTCTGAAGGTTCAAGATTTCTTATATCTTTTATAGAGGCATTACCTTTTATTATTTCAAAGAATCCAGGGAGTATTTTATATCTTATTCCTGTAGGATATATTATATCAAGTATTTCAAGCAGTTCTTTTTGTTTAAGAGTAGGTATTGCGATAATAATTTCTTCTATATCGGTATTATTATCCTTGTAGTGTTTTATTATATGTTCTATGTCTTTTACTTTTCCCTTAACTTTTATAGAATGATGATTAATATTTACTTCTCTTTTATTTATATCATCATCTAAAAAGCATAGTATATTATATTCATTATTATCATCGGAAGTTAGTATTTCAGATGCAAGAGTTTCTCCTGCATTTCCAGCCCCAATTATTAATATATTTTTCATTTATCAAAGTCCAAAAATAAATATATAATAAGGTTTATAGTATATATTTTTTTTATTTATTATACAAGGATTTTATTTTTTATATATCAATATTATAATCTGTATAATAATAATTTATTAACATCAGACTTGTTTCAAAAGTACTTGATAAGATCATATAATGATGTTTTATATATTGTATAATTTTTTATTTTAAATATGCAGACTTTAGCCGTCCAGCTATATTGCATAAATAATCTGGGGGTATTTACGACAATTAATAAATAAAATTAGTTTTGAAACAAGTCTAATACCTAATTTTTAAGTTGTTTGTTTATCATATTAACCTTATTTAATTTACTACTTAATCTATGTAAATAGTAGGTAATAAATATAAAAAGTCCCATTATAGCTAAATGATCAATAATGAAAAATATAAAGGCTTCTTCATAAGATGGAACTTTTGTAACTGAAAATAGTCTAATATATATATCCCTTTTTATAAATGAAACTACTCCATATACGGCCACTAATAAACCTGTTATCATATATATTTGTTTTTTTATATTTATAAATTTCTTACTCATATTTATAAACATACCCCAATGCATTCCTAAATGTACAGACATCAATATAAGTCCCCAATAACAGCATATTATATGCAGTCTTTTATTAAATACTTTAATACCTTCAAGATTAAAAAATTCAACTACATTTCTATTAAATAGTATCCCGCTTATAATTAATCCAAGCATACATATAAGAAGCATAGAATTTATAAATGTGTTCAATATTCTATTTAAACTATATTTTCCTTTATTAAGATTTTTATACCAATGAAAGTTAAATATATGATGAAGTATAAAAAATATAAAAATTGAATACCCCAAATATTCATGTATAGTACGACCTGTAAAACGATATCCGATTAAAACAAAAAAAAGAATAGTCATTATTATATCTATAAGTATTTTAATTTTATTTTTCATATATAATTGAACTCCTATTATAAAATTATATAATTTTAAGTTGTTATAATATAGCATGCTATTTACTATATTAGACGATTTTTATTATTAAAAGTTCCTTATAATTTATTTTTTAATAATTATTTTGTAAAAGAACTTATATCCTCGACAAGCTTGGATACGCTTCACGAAAGTGCAAGTGTTGAAATTATTATTAAATCGTACTAATTATATTTTATATGTAGGATAAATTACTAAATTTAGTATAAAATCTAGCCTTTCGCTGCCGAAGGCGTACTTCGTATGTGGCAATACCACAGGCACTTCCTACAGTCACAAAAGAAGTGTGGGCTGTGGGGCAAAGCCACGCAAATATTTTAAATTTAAAAAATTAATTTTTGACAAATTATATTTGTTTAGGTATATATCTTATGCTGTAATAATAATTATAAAATTTATTTTAAAAACAGATCCATAGAAAGCAAAATATAAAATTAAGTTTCTATGGATCTTGGAGTAAGTATGAGCTTTTATAACTAAATTGTATTTCTATCTACTTGGTTTAAAAAAGTTAAGCCTTAAAGCATTAGTAACTACAGAAACAGAACTCAAACTCATAGCAAGAGCTGCAAATATAGGGTTTAATAATAATTCTTTACCCATAATAGCAACTAAAAAATCTCCTATAGAAGAGGCTATTAATGGCTCTCTAAATACATGCAAAACTCCTGCCGCTATTGGTATACCTATAACATTGTAGCAAAAAGCCCAAAAAAGATTCTGTTTAATATCTCTCATAGTGGCTTTACTTAATTCTATTGCAGTTACCACATCATTGGTGTTTGACTTTACTAATACTATATCAGCACTCTCTATAGCAACATCAGTACCGCTTCCTATAGCAATACCAACATTAGCCTGAGTTAAAGCAGGAGCATCATTTATACCATCTCCAACCATAGCAACAATATTACCTTCGTCCTGAAGTTTTTTAACTTCTTTGGATTTCTCTTCTGGGAGAACTTCAGCAAATACTATATCAATACCTGCTTCTTTGGCAACCGAATTGGCAGTATTTTTATTGTCTCCTGTTATCATAGCAGTTTTTATACCCAATTTATGGAGTCTTCTTATAGCATCAATACTTTCTTTTTTTAATTTATCCGCACAAGCTATAACACCTAAAAGTTTATTATCATAGGCAACATACATAGGGGTTTTTCCCTCTTTTGAAAGGCTTTCCATATATGAATGATAATTTTCTGTATTTATATTTTCTTTATTCATAAGTTTATCATTGCCCATTAAAACTTTTTTATTGTCAATGAATACCTCTATACCAAAACCAGCTATAGCTTTAAAATTTTCTATATCAAGGAGTTTAATATTTTTTTCTTTAGCCTCTCTTACTATAGCCTCTCCTAATGGGTGTTCGCTTCCGTTCTCAGCACTTGCCGCTATTAAAAGAAGTTTACCTTTATCATCAGAAATAATATCTGTAACATAAGGATTACCCTCTGTAAGAGTACCTGTTTTATCAAACATTACAGCATTTATTTTTTGGGATACTTCCAACGCCTCAGCATTTTTAAAAAGTATTCCAAGCTCAGCACCTTTTCCAGTACCAACCATTATAGCAGTAGGTGTAGCAAGCCCCAAAGCACAAGGACAAGCTATAACCAGTACTGACACAAATACTGTTAAAGCAAATACAAAATTATGCAAAGCTATAAACCAAATTATACCAGATATCAAAGCTATAGTAATAACAGCAGGTACAAAGTATGAAGATACAACATCAGCAATATGTGCTATAGGAGCTTTTGAACCTTGTGCATCTTCTACAAGTTTTATAATCTGAGCTAATGCAGTATCAGCACCTACTTTCTGAGCCTTAAACTTAAAACTTCCAGTCTTATTAATTGAAGCACCAACCACCTTATCACCAACAGTTTTTTCAACTGGTATGCTCTCTCCAGTAAGCATTGATTCATCCACACTGCTGTATCCTTCTATAATCTCTCCATCAACAGGTATCTTCTCCCCAGGGCGTACCAAAACTATATCATCAACTTTTACTTCTGAAATTTTTATCTCTTTCTCTTCGCCGTCTTTTATTATAACAGCTGTTTTTGGCTGAAGCCCCATAAGTTTTTTTATAGCCTCTCCAGTTTTTCCCTTGCTTCTTGCCTCTAAATATTTACCAAACTGTACCAAAGTAATTATAACAGCAGCTGATTCATAATATAAATTTTCACCATGCGGATTAAGCCCCATAAATGCCAAAACTGTAGAATATATACTATAAACAAATGCCGCAGTTGTACCTATTGCTATAAGAGAGTCCATATTAGGTGAGCCTCTGAAAAGTGCAGGATAGCCTAATGTGTAAAACTTATAGCCTGATATCATAACAGGTATACATAAAAGTATAGCTACTATAGAAAAAACCTGCGGGTTTATATGATGAACCAAAAAACTAGGTATAGGAAACTTCACTATACTCACCATTGGTGCCATAGATATATAAAAAAGCGGTATAGAAAATATTGCTGATACTATGAGTCTTATTTTCTGCTCTTTTATCTCTTTAGCCTTTCTTTCTGAAGGATCTTCCTCTTTACCTACTACCTGATACCCAGCCTTTACCACTACGTTTACTATATCATTATATTTTAACTTTTTATCGTCAAAATTAAGAACAGCTTTTTCTGTAGCTATATTAACATTAGCTTCTTCTATGCCTTCTGTTTTTTTCAATGCTCTCTCTACTGCCCTAGAACAAGCAGCACAATGCATTCCGCCTATTCTTAAAGTCATTTTCATAAAATTAAATCCTTTATTATAAAAAATCAATCATTCAATTATACATCATTTAAATGTTAAAGCAATCTAACAATAGTATTATATCATATATTATATATTTTTCAAGTAGGGTGTATGGGTATATTAAAAAATATTAGTAAAAATTGGTAAAAAGTTAATTACATGTCTAATATGATAAAATTAATAATTATATCATAATATTATTTTTAGAGCTTTTTTAAACACACTAGCAAGCAATCAGAGGCATATTAAATAAATACGTAAATTTAAACACTTCTTGGGTGGGCATACAGAATAAGAGTTAAAGCCAAAGAATAAAAAATCATTTGTAAATAAAAAATAATATTCAAAAATTTAGAGGGTGGGGATTAGAATATATTTTAAAATTTTACTTTAACCCCGCCCTTTTAGATTTAAAAGCTTTATTTTTTATATTGGCTTAATTAAATATAAAAATCTATACATCAAAAAGTGACCCCACCCAAAAACATGATTTAAATTTAAGGCTTTCATAAACGCACGCAGAGTAGATTTTTTAATACAGATTGATTAACAAATCTAATTCATTTTATATATAAAAATCGATTTAACGTGCGTTTAAGAATATTATAAAAATTTGTAAGAAATATTTTAACCCACTTTTTATTTATGTATTTCTATTATTTTTAATAGTTACAATACTTGAAATTGCAATAAAAAATTATTAGCTGTAAAATAAATAAAAATTATATAAATAAATTAAGACTATGAATGAACATAACTCTAAACAAAGATATCTTGGCGAATTTTATACACCGCTTAATTTTGCTAATAAGGCTATGCATTATATTTATGATGTAATAGATGAAAAAGAACTTAAAAGCGGTAAATACAGAATATGGGATATGGCATGCGGAAGAGGTAATTTAGAATATTATCTTGATAAAGAATGCTATAAGTATTTGTATATGTCTACAATAGATAATGATGATATAGATTACTGCCGAACTCATTTTGAATGTTCATGTTTATTTCAGTATGATTATTTAAATGATGATATAGAAGATAATTCTTTTAATTATAAAAAACTTCCTCAAAAACTTCAGAATGATTTAAATAATAAAAATATAAAATGGCTTATACTTATAAATCCGCCTTATGCTACAAGTCAAGTTGCAGGAGCTAATTCTAAAAGCAAAAAAAGTGTAAGTATAAGCAAAATAAGAAATATTATGCATAGAGAAAAATTGGGTACTGCTTCAAGAGAACTTTATGCACAGTTTTTGTTTAGAATACATAAAGAGTTAAAAAATAATGTTTATCTTGCTTTATTTTCAAAGACTAACTATATAAAGTATGATAACAATGAAAAGTTTAGAGATAAAGTATGCAGTTATAAGTTTAAAAAAGGATTTATATTTTCATCTTCAAATTTTGATAACACATCAAAAACAACTCCTTTTCCAGTAAGTTTTATAATATGGAAAATAGATAAAAAAGAAAATATAAAAACACAAAATATAATATTAGATGTATTAGATGATGACAGCAATTTCTTGTATAAAAAAAATTACAGTGTGGTAGACAGCAGTCAACTTCTTAATAAATGGATAAATAGGGTAAGAACTTCAAAAACCTTTGTGCCTTTATCATCGGCTATAAAAGTAAAAAATGATGGAAAAGATATAAGAGATAAAGTATGCGATGGATTTATAGGATCCCTTATGAGCTGCGGAAGTGATTTGCAAAAACAAAATCTTACTGCGGTATTTTCTGCTCCTCAGGCTTCGGCAGGCTCTCTCTCCATTACAAAAGAAAATTTTGAAAAGGCTATGATTATACATGCTGTAAGAAGATGTGCAAAAGTAGATTGGCTTAATGGAAGCGATCAGTTCTCTATACCTAAAAAAGAACTTCAAAAAACTTTTATACTAGACTGTGTGGTATGGACTTTATTTTCTACTTCAAATCAAAGCTCAGCTATGGATAATATTATTTATAAAGATAAATATTATCGAATAATTAATCATTTTTATCCTTTTGATTATAAAGAAGTATGTTCTAATTGCAGCATTTTCGAATACAATAATGAAAAAAGGTTTGCTTTTCTTTATCTTAAAGAAAATAAAAGATACGTTTCAGACGAGGCATTTGAACTTATCAATGCTTCTAAAGAACTTTATGAGTATTTTTATTCTAATATAAATAAAATAAACACTGATAAGTTTAAAATAAGTTTATGGGACAGCGGATTCTGGCAGATAAGAAAATCTCTCAAAGATGCAAAATTAGCTTCAGACATTTTGAAAAATATAAAAAGTAAAAGAGAAGCCCTAAAGAAAAATATCTTAAAAGAGATAAATAATTTTATAAGCTAACCGTCCCATAATTTATCTTTATTTAAGAAGTCCTAAAATATATAAAGCAATATCCTCAAATTCAATACCGCAGCTTTTTGCCATAGCAGGTATATCAGAAGTATCAGTCATACCGCTTTGAGTATTAACCTCCATCAAATAAACTTCATCATTAACAATAATAGCATCTATTCTTGAAAGACCGCCGCAGCCTAAAACTGTATATGCTCTCTTGCATGTTTCTATAACTTTATTTTCAATCTCTTTTGAAATTTTCGCAGGAACTTCTAATTCTGTTTTACCAGGTGTGTATTTAGCATCATAATCGTATATTTCATTTTTTGAATTAATACCAAGTATAGGAAACACATAAATATCATCTTCTTCTTTTACCAAACCTACAGTTATTTCTTTACCTTTTATATAAGGTTCTAAAAAATAATTATTAATATCCTCTATTTTTTTTAAAGTATTATCAAACTCTTCTTTAGTTTTTATTAAAGATACTCCTACACTAGAACCACTTGATATAGGCTTTATTATAATAGGAAAGTTTAATCCTCCAGCAGAAGTGTTATTGACATCTTTTACATCTTTAAGAAGTACAAAATCAGCAGTAGATACATTTGAAGATTTCCATATTCTTTTTGTATAGACTTTATTCATACAAACGGCACTAACCAAAATATTTTCGCCTGTATATTTTATATTAAGGCTTTCCAAAAGTCCCTGTATAGTTCCGTCCTCTCCAGAAGTACCATGTAGTATATTATAGCAGTATTCTATATTATTTTCTTTAAGAGTTTTTACTAAATCATAAGTGTCCTGAACATCTATAAGTATGCAATTATCTTTAAGCTCTTCAAAACTCGTTAAAGCTTTATAAACATTCTTACCGCTTCTTAAAGAAACTTCTCTCTCTTCATTTTGTCCGCCATGAAGTATTGCTATCTTTTTACTTTTAAATCTGTTTAATATATCTTTTCTTAATTTTTCATTTATCATATTATTTATCCATTAGTTTTATAGATTTATCGTATAATTCTGTAATTTTATAATTCAATTTTTTAGATAAAAATAAATAAATTTTAGTCTATACTGAAAATTTTTAATTTTGTCAATTTTTATGTTGTTCTTTTTCTCGCAGTACTTCCTTCGGTCGCAAAAGAACTGGGGTGTTACGAAGTACGCAGAGCGGCACGTCTGTGTGCCATCACAAATAATAAAATTTAAAAAACTAGAATTGACAAAATATATTTGTTTAGGTATATATTAAAAAGTATTAATTATATTCTTCAAGAAGCTTAACTATATCATTATTATATTTCTTATTATCTTTTGATTTTGCCATATCAAGTGCAGTCCTACCATCTTCATCAGTTATAGAAGTATCAGCATTATTTTCTAAAAGTATTTTTACTGCTTCAAATTGATTAGAATGTGCTGCATACATTGAATTTGCTGCATACATTAAAGCAGTCATTCCATAATCATTGGTATAATTAATATCAGCACCATTTTCTAATAACACATTTATTATATTAGTGTTTCCGTTATTAGCAGCATGCATTAAAGCAGTATCACCATCTTCA
Organism: Brachyspira sp. G79; assembly: GCF_002379365.1. Taxonomy (GTDB): domain Bacteria; phylum Spirochaetota; class Brachyspiria; order Brachyspirales; family Brachyspiraceae; genus Brachyspira. Next base: position 2,070,664 of record NZ_JQIU01000008.1, read on the forward strand.
TCAGTTATAGAAATATCAGCATTATTTTCTAAAAGTATTTTTGCTGCTTCAAATTGATTAAACCTTGCTGCATACATTAAAGCAGTCATTCCATAATAATTGGTATAATTAATATCAACACCATTTTCTAATAACGTATTTATTATATTAGTGTTTCCTTTATAAGCAGCATAAATTAAAGGAGTCATTTCATCAGTGGTATAATTAATATCAGCACCATTTTCCAATAACATATTTATTATATTAGTGTTTCCGTTATAAACAGCATTCATTAAAGGAGTAGGCGATATATCATCAATATGTTCATTTTCTATTTCGCATACTGTATTGGCGTCAGCTCCATTTTCAAGTAAAAATTTTACCATCTCTTCATCATTTAAAGAAACCGCATAAACTAAAGCATTAATTCCGTCAACATTCCTTGCTTCAATGTCAGCACCTTTTTCAATTAAAAGCTCTGCTATAGCAATATTATGAAAGCTAGCCATAAGAGGAGTAAAGCCTGTAAGTTCTTCTTTTAAATTAATATCCGCATTATTTTCTAATAAATAATTTATGATATCAGTTTGCTTATATTTTATAGCTTGTATTAAAGGGGTTGACTTAGAATATTTATCCCCTAAGTTATAATTAACATCTAAACTTTTTGATTCGATTAATTTTTTGATTGTTTCTAAATCTCCTGATTCTATAAAAGATATAATTTCTTTATCTGTGTATGAATAATATGCTGATTCTTCTGTTTCATTTGTATTTATTGATGAATTATTTTCTTCATTATCTGTAGTTTTTAATTCTTTTGTTTTATTTATATTATTATCTGTACTATCATCTAAATTTATAGTTGCTTTATCTGTGTTATTATTGTTTGATTCTTTGGTATTGCAAGAAAATATAATTATAGAAAGTAAAAAAATTAATAAATATTTCATAAAGAATATATCCTAATAGCATATTTTTTATGAATATATAATACTGAAAATTTTTAAGTTTGTCAATTTTTTGTTGTTCTTTTTCCTGCCTTCGCTCTGCGGGCTTAAGCAAAATAACCTTATATCCTCGACAAGCTCGGATACGCTTCGCTAAATTGCAAGTGTTGAAATTATTATTAAATCGTACTAATTATGTTTTATATTATAGAATAGATTATTAATTTGGTCTGAAATATAGCCTGCTGTGCCTGCTTCTCTTCGCAGGAGTGGCACGCATAGCGAGGCGGATAGCGTTACAAAAGAACTGGCACACAGTATGGTGGTAAAGCCCCGCAAATATTTTAAATTTAAAAAATTGTATGCCTTAATACAAACTAATCTAGTATGTAAAACAATATACTTGTTTCAAAAGTCTTTCAACGCCGCTGAGTACAGCAAAAAAGTACGGGTGATGCACAATTAATAAATAAAATTAGTTTTGAAACAAGTCTAATATTTAATGTTTTATTTATAAAATATTAATTATATTTTTAATATTGTTCTAGAAGCTCAACTATATCCTTATAATCTTCTTCTTTTGCTAGATCAAGTGCAGTCTCCCCATATCCATTAGTTATAGAAGTATCTGCATTATTTTCTAAAAGTATTTTTGCAGCTTCAAATTGATTAAAACTAGCAGCCATCATCAAAGCAGTCATTCCATAATCAGTGGTATAATTAATATCAGCACCATTTTCTAATAACATATTTATTATATTAGTATTCCCTCTATAAGCTGCATTCATTAAAGGAGTAGACGATATGTCAGTATGTTCATTTTCTATTTCGCATACTGTATTGGCGTCAGCTCCTTTCTCAAGTAAAAATTTTACCATCTCTTCATTATTATAAGTTGAGGCATAAACTAAAGCATTAATGCCGTCATTATCTTTTGCTTCAATGTCAGCACCTTTTTCAATTAAAAGCTCTGCTATAGTAATATTATGAAGACTAGCCATAAGAGGAGTAAATCCTGAAAGTTCTGCAGCTAAATTTACATCTGCTCCTAAATCTATAAGTTTATAAACAAGTTCTTCATCATACATAGCTTCTGTTAATGGACTAGAATACCCTAAAGTTAAATTAACATCTGCATTATTTTCTAATAAATAATTTATAATATTAGTTTGTTTATATTTTATAGCCTCTATTAAAGGTGTTGACTTGGAATATTCATCTATTTCTAAATTATAATCAACATCTAAACTTTTTGATTCAATTAATTTTTTGATTGTTTCTAAATCTCCTGATTCTATAAAAGATATAATTTCTTTATCTGTGTATGAATAATATGCTGATTCTTCTGTTTCATTTGTATTTATTGATGAATTATTTTCTTCATTATCTGTAGTTTTTAATTCTCTTGTTTTATTTATATTATTATCTGTACTATCATCTAAATTTATAGTTGCTTTATCTGTGTTATTATTGTTTGATTCTTTGGTATTGCAAGAAAATATAATTATAGAAAGTAAAAAAATTAATAAATATTTCATAAAGAATATATCCTAATAGCATATTTTTTATTAATATATAATACTGAAAATTTTTAAGTTTGTCAATTTTTTGTTGTTCTTTTTCCTGCATTCGCTCTGCGGGATTCGCCAAAATAACCTTATATCCTCGACAAGCTCGGATACGCTTCGCTAAATTGCAAGTGTTGAAATTATTATTAAATCGTACTAATTATGTTTTATATTTAGAATAGATTATTAAATTTAGTATAAAATGCAGCTTTTTCGCTTCCTGCACAATACCTAACGCTACTTCTTTCGGTAGCAGGGACATATCTAGTAAAAAACACAATAGCTAGAATTTTATATTTTAAAGATAGAAATAGAAAAAGGAATTAAAAAAGGTATGGGACAAGAAAAAAATTCATTGGCAAAATATAAAAAATAAAACATAGATATTAATATTATAAACAAAGTAACAGGTTTGAGTATAGAAGAAATAAAAAACTTGTGAGTTCCTGACATTCGTTAGAATGGCAGGAAATTATTAACGAATAAGTTTTTTATAAATGATAGAAAAATTATAAGAAAAACTTTTAATTCAGATATTTATTTTTTAATTATATAATTTCTTATCAGAGATTCAATTATACAAATATATTATATCAAATCTTTAAAACCTCTCAATATATTAAGACCAGTATTTCCGCTTTTCTCTGGGTGAAACTGTATGCCGTAAACATTGTCATTTTTTACAACAGCGGGTATTCTCACATCATATTCGCTGTCAGCTATTATACTATCATCACAGTATTTGCCGTAATATGAATGCACAAAATATACATACTCCATATTATTAATATATTTAAATATTTTATCATCTTTTTTTATATTAAGATTATTCCAGCCCATATGAGGTACTTTCAAATCTTTATTTTTCAAATCTTTATCTATAGGACAAATACTTCCATTAATAAGACTAAGACCATTATATTCGCCATATTCATAACTTTTATCAAAAAACATCTGCATACCTAAACATATGCCTAAAATTAATTTTCCTTTTTTAGCCTCTTCCATTATGGTATGCTTTAATATTCCGCCATTCTTTTTCTCAAGTTTATCTATTGCATCTCTAAAAGCTCCTACTCCTGGAAGTATAATTGCATCCGCATTTTTTATTATATTTTCATCATCTGTAAGTTTATTATCTATATCTGTATAATTAAGAGATGACATAAGTGAAAATAAATTACCTACTCCATAATCTATTATAGCTACCATAATATAAATATTATCCTAATTTTTAAAAATATTTTTTATTATACTGAAAATTTTTAAGTTTGTCAATTTTTTATTCTTTTTCAGATTACAAAATAATCAAAAAATTGTTGGTAAGAAATAGACTAAATTATATAAATAAGTTATCGAATTTACTATAATATATAGTATTTCAAAGAAGTCATGAAGTACATATAATTTTCGCAGATATGAATATGAGGTACTTTATAAACCGAAGATTTATTATAAAAAGTGAAGAATTTAAAACTGAATAATAATGAAAAATTGTTTCAATATATAGATAACACATATAAGAAAATAATTATTATAATAAAAACGGTACAAACTTTTTATGATTTGCACCGTTTATTTATTATAGCTATTTATACATTTGCATTATGATATCTTTTTGAAAGGCAGCTCTAACATCTCTTCGCTTGTTCCTGAAGATAAATATAATATACCTCCTGCCAATACATCTGTATAACTATTAAAATGTATCATAAATGTAGAACCTCTACTAGCAATAAAAGAAAATTCAAGTCCTGTAAAATTAGGAGAAGAAATATTAATTTTACTGCCTTCAGGAATGTATTGAAGACCATTAGAAAATATTAAACTAATAAGATTTCCTTGATTATCCAATTCAAATTCTACTCTAATATCATAACTATTATTCATTGTAGCAATAGCTTCATATTTTCCAATTCTTTGAGAAATTGTTAGTTTATTACCTCCGCTTGGATTAGTTGAATTGTTACTGCAGCTTAATAAAAGAAAAGAAGCAGTAATTAAAATCATAATTTTCTTATATTTGTTCATTTTACTCTCCATAAATTAATTTATTGTTTATTAAATATTGTGCCAAGTCCTGTTTGGCTTACAAAGTATAATTGAGTTTTTCCTACTTTATCAAAAGATATAAAATTATAATCACCTAAAATATCATACGTGTCAATTTCAGTATTTGATTTCTGAGTATTAAGTGTTACAAATGCAGGCTGTATTGTACTAACAGCATTATCAAATGTATATATAAGACCTCCTTCAGCGGTAACTTCTATACTATTATTTCCGTTTACATACTTACCAACATAGGCAGATATTCCGCTGTCTGTATTAATATATCCTTCCTTGCATAAAATTGCTTTGGTTGCAGTTGACCATGCATTCAAATGAAGAAAATTTCCATCAAATATCATAGTTATTAATCTATTTTCAAGTGTATCGGGATTAATATAATGAAAATTATAAATATCGGCAGAATTCTCTGTTATATCTACAGGCGATATATTAAGAGTTCTAACTCCCAATCCATCTCCATTATCATATACTATAGTTAGAGAACTATCACTATTAATTGTTACAGTATTATAGTTCCCTTCTATATTTTGACTTATGTAATTTCCTGCAAATTGAGCAAGATCAGAAATTACAGGATTAGTTGTTGATGATCCATTATTACAGCTGACAGTGATAATACTTATTACAGACAGACAAATAATAAATATTTTTTTCATTTTAAGCTCCTTTTTTATTTTACTAGATTATAATTTATCATTAAATATATTTTTGTCAACATTATTTGATTAATAATCAAATAATATGACCGCAAACTATATTTTTACAGTGCTAAATATTATATATTATAGTAAAATACATTTTACATAATCAATTTTTTAAATTATACTTGAATTATTTGATTTTATTAATTTTTTTTAAATATAATTACTAAAAATTTATATGTTAAAATATAGTTAAAAATAGTAAAGTAACCAATAAAACCTTTTTAATTCTGAAGAGGTTAACTAATTAACAAGACTTCCTACATCTGTAAAATATCATGCAATGAGCCAAGCTATAATTTAAATCAATATTAACAATTATATTAAAATAGTTTTAAAAAAAGGCTAATATTAATTATTGCATTATACTGTTTTTATAGTAAAATATTTTTCATTGTTTGAGGATTATCAATAATGAAAAAAACAAATACAAAAAATAGTGAAATAGATAATAACAATTTTGATGAATATTTTGAAGAAAGTATAAAAGATAATATAATATTCTTTCCTATAAGACACCATTCTCCAGCATGCTCATATCATTTAAAAAGGATTTTTGAAAGTTTTAAACCAGATGCGGTACTTATAGAGGGACCAAGTGATTGTAATGATCTGATGAAGTATATGATTGAAGAAGATACTAAAGCACCATTTTGTATTTATTCAAGCTATATTGATAAAGACAATCAAAAGTACAGATGTTATTATCCTTTTTTGGACTATTCTCCAGAGTTTACCGCTATAAGAGAGGCTTTAAAAAATAATATACACTGCAGCTTTATAGATATGCCTTACGCTTTTATGATTGAAAATTCAGAAGAAAATCCTAATTTAGAAAATGAAGATTCAAAAGATTTAGATGATGGAGAAATTGATACTGATATAAAAAGAAAGAAATTAATATCCGTTTATGATAATGATGATAATAGATTTAATGTTAATGCATATACAGTAGAACTTACAAAAAAGGCAGGGCTTAGAAGTTTTGCAGAGCTTTGGGAGAGAGACTTCGAAATAAATGGTATATACAAAGAAAGCAGAGCCTTTATAAGAAGTGTTTATGCTTTGGGATATTATATGCGTCTTATAGAAGATGAAGACTTTGAAACTAGAAACAGAGAATATGTAATGGCTAAAAATGTTAAAGAGGCATTGGGTAAATATAAAAAAGTTTTGGTAGTTACTGGAAGTTTTCACACAAAAGGTATAATTGATAAATTAAAAGAAGATGAAAAAAATAATAAAAATCTGGATAAAGAATATAAACACTTAAATAAATATATAGTTTCAAACACAGCAAGCTATTTAATACCATATTCATTTGAAGATGCCGATTCCAGAAGAGGCTACAGAGCAGGTATAGAGTTTCCTGCATTTTATAATTTTGTATATAAAGAACTTGAAAATTATAGCAGTAATAATAATATAGGCGATATATATTTAAATGTTGTAATATCATTCATAATAAAAGCAGCCAATATAGACAGATACAATCATAATGTAACTATACCAGACTGTATCAATGCTTATTATATGGCGGTTAATCTAGCCAAATTAAGAGGCAAAGTATCAGCAGGGGTATACGAACTTATAGACGCTGCTAAAAGTGCATTTGTAAAAGGAGATATATCTTTAGAAAATACAAGCAATCTTGATTTAATGATGAAACTTCTTTCTGGAATATCTAATGGACAGGTATCTTCAAAAAGTATAGTTCCTCCTGTTATAATAGATTTTAGAAATAAATGCAGAGAATATAAAATAAAAATAGATAAAACTGAAGAGATAGAATCAACTCTTGATATTGTAAAAGATAAAAAACATTTTGAAAAAAGTAAATTCTTTCATAAGATGCAGTTTTTAGATGTAGGTTTCTGCAAATTGATAAGAGGTCCAGACTATGTTAATAAAGTTAATAAGAACTTAGCACGAGAAATTTGGAAATATGAATATAAAACTATAGTTGAATCTTCTTTAATAGACAAATCAGTATATGGTGTTACAATAGAAGAATTAGCTTCAAATTTAATAACCGAAAGACTTGATTCTAATATAGATGCTAAAGAAGTGTCAAAACTTTTAATAGAAGCCGATGTTATGGGAATATACAATTTCTTTACAGACAATTATCAGAAAATAGAAGGGGCTATACTAAGAGATAATAATTTCATAAATCTATGCGAATGTTTAAATAATTTGTCATACTTAGCAAACATAGAAGCCATTAATGATAATATATCAAAGGAGAGAGAATTATTATTTGATAACTATGATATAATACCAATAATAGAAGATTTGGCAAAACAGGTATTTGTACTTGCTGTTTCTAATATGGACGAAATAAAAAAACTAAATGAAGAAGAGGCTTTAAAATGCTCTCTTTATATAAAGAATCTATATTCATTTATTTTAGAAAATACTAATTGGTGTGATATAGATTTATTTAATGATAAAATAGATTCTATGCTTGATAATACATTCGGAAGCTCACATATATATGCAGTATGTTTGGCTGTAAAATATAAATCTGGAAGACTTGAAGCATATGAGTTTTCAAATATAGTATCTAATTTTTTAGAATATTGCGAAAGCGAAACATCTGCCTATTTTTTAAATGGTATATTACTTGCTGCAAGAGATATTTTATTTATCAATGATAGTATTATAAAGAGTATAGACAACACTATAAAAAATATAGATGAAGAAAAGTTCATTGAAATACTGCCTAATTTTAGGTATGCATTTACCAATTTAAGCCCAACAGAAATAGAACGGCTTTCAGATATTATTGCTGTCATGTATGGAGTAAAAAAAGAAGAAGTGTTAATTGATATTAATATAGATATATCAGAGATACAAAAAGCCATTGATATAGATAATAAAGTTTATAATTTATTAAAAGAGACTTTATAATAAAAAATAAAATAATAAACAATATTTTATTTTATAAACGAACTACCGAAAATTATAAAATTAGTTATAATAACAACGTATAAAAAATATTTATGGAAAAAATATGGTAAAAAGATTAACACTTGAAAATGGAATTAGAGTTGTACTTGAAAAAATGCCTATACTAGATACTGTGTCAATAGGCTTCACCTTTTTAACAGGCAGTGCCAATGAAAAAAAAGATGAAAACGGATATACTCACTTTATAGAACATATGCTTTTTAAAGGTACTGACACTATGACTTCTAAAGATATTATACGAGGTATAGAAGGGGTGGGCGGTATATTTAATGCATTTACTTCCAGACATCTCACTTCATTTTACATCAATATAATATCTAAATACTTCAGCAGAGCAGTTGATACTTTAGAAAATGTTATACTTAATTCTGCATTCAAAGAAGATGATATTAACAGAGAAAAAAAAGTAGTGATAGAAGAATTAAAAATGTCTAATGATACTCCAGAGGAAATATCTGCTAATCAATTTTTTGCAGCCGCCTATAAAGGTACTTCTATGAGTTTTCCTATAGGAGGAAGTATCAATAATATAAAAAAAATAAACAGAGATAAAATATATTCATACTTTAAAAATCATTTTCATTCTAATAATTTGATTGTTTCTGTGGCTGGTAATTTTGATATTGATTACGTTGTAGATAGACTTTCAAAAATAAAACTTCAAAAACGAAATAAAACTGAAAATGAGGAGCTTCCTTTTTACTATAAAACTATTACAAAAGAAAAGCAGGAACTTCATCAGGTATATTTTTCACTTATAACTCCTTCATATAGTGCTGTAGATAATAAAGAAAGATATGCCATGAATATAGTTAATGATATATTCGGCGGAAGTTCTTATTCTAGGCTATTTCAGGCTATAAGAGAAAATAAAGGTCTTTGCTACAATATATACAGCTATAATTCAAGTTTTATAAACGGCGGAACTTTTGAGATACATGGCTCTACCAGTTTAGATAGATATGAGGAAACTATAGAAAGCATATATTATGAAATAGAAAAACTTATAAGTGAAAGAATATCGGAAGAAGAGCTTGAGGAAGCTAAAGAAAGTTATAAAAGCTCTATGGCGTTTAGCAAACTTAATGCCGAGTTTATTATGAATAAAAATACAAGACATGAAATATATTTATCTAAATATGTTTCATTTAAAGAACTCTACAGTATGATAGATAAAGTTAACTTAAAAATAGTTAATGAAGTTATAGATGAAAAACTTTCAAATAAAAAATTCTTTCTAACTGCTGTAGGAGCTAAAGGAACTAAAGATATAAGCGATACATTAAGTAAAAAATTAAAACTCAATTAATTTGATACTATTTGTTTTATATTTTCTATAAATGTACTCATCTCTTCATCAGTACCTATTGTTACTCTTATATAATTGTTAATAATGTCAGATTTAAAATATCTTACTAATATTCCATTGTCTTTTAATTTCAAATAAATATCCTCAGCAAATACATTTTTATGCGATACAAATAAAAAGTTTGATTTTGAATCAAGTACATTAAAGCCCAAAAGTTTAAGCTCTTTTTTTGTATTTTCTCTTGTTTTAATAATTTTTGAAACGGTATCTTTAAAATACTTTTCATCTTTTATAGCTTCTATACCTGCCAATATTGAAAGCCTGTTGATGGTATACGAATTAAAAGAATACTTTATATTTTTAAGTCCCTGAATAAGATTTTCATTTCCGAAAGCAAAGCCCAAACGCATGCCTGCCAAACATCTTGATTTTGAAAAAGTCTGCACTACAAGCAGATTATCGTATTTATCTATTAATGATGCTGCACTCTCATCAGAAGCAAAATCAATATAAGCCTCATCTATTATTACGATATTATCTTTATTACTTTTTACAATCTCTTCTATTTGAGGAAGTGTTAAATATATTCCAGTAGGAGCATTAGGATTGGCTATAAATATTCCAGAATCCAAATTTTTATAATCATTAATATCTATAGTAAAATCATCTTTAAGCGGTATTTTTTTTCTTTCAAATCAAAAAGACTTGAATATACAGAATAGAAACTGTATGTGATATTAGGATAATAAATTTTATCTCCTCTATCAAAGAAAGCCATAAATGAAAAAGCAAGTATTTCATCTGAGCCGTTTCCTATAAATATATTATCTTCTTTTATATTATATCTCTTTGCTATCTCTTTTTTTAATTCATAGACTTTAGGGTCTGGATAAAGTCTTAAATCATCAAAATTACTTCCAGATATAGCTTCTTTAACAAAAGGAGAAGGAGGGTATGGAGATTCATTCGTATTTAATTTTATATATTTTTTGTCTCTAGGCTGCTCTCCCGGAGTATAAGGTTCTATCGAATTAGCTTTGCTGCTTAAAAATTTATTCATAAATTAAATCCTTTTATTCATTACAGTATTATTATATACAATATTCTATTTATAACAATAATATTTTATTATTATTTTTTTTAGTATTAAATTTTTTTAATAAAAAAGGACAGAAATTCTTTCTGTCCTTTTATTATATTTTTATATGATAAAATTTTTAATTACCATTTAAGTACAAACTCAGTATAAATCTCACCATCTTTAATGGATTTAGTTATCTCCATAGAAGATCTTATATGAGTAATAGATTCAAGTAAAAGTGTAGCCCAAGAAAGTACAGCAAGTTCAATAACTTCAGGGTCATCATTAAAATTAGTAAGATGTACTACAAGAAGTTTTCTTCTAGCTTTAATAATCTCTATCTGTGCAGGGTCAAACAAGTCAGGGAATATACGTTCAGCAGCATATGTTAAAGCTATATGTTTAGGTATAAAAAATAATAAAGGTCTTATATGTTTAGGGATAATCTGATTAAAGTGATATTCTGAAATATCTTTAATACCAGTATTAGCTCCAGAATAGAAGAGATCGCATACCAATTTATAAGGCTTATGGAAAGAAGTCATATACGGATACCATTCTTTGCTTGATATATCATTTTTAAATATTAGAGAAGATGAAGGCTCCATAGCAGTTACCCATTTTTGATATCCTTCTTCTCCGAATTTTGTTTTAACAAATTCTTTTAATATTATCAGAGTAATACCTCTAACTCTTTGAGTAGTAGTATCTTTTTTAGATTTAATATCTTTAATTTTATATTTAGATATTTCCCCTTCAAGTTCTGATAGAAGTCTGTTATTATCAGAGGCAAATTTATTCATTGTGTTTGCAGAAGCAGAAAGATTATTAGAACTTTCAGAAATACTTTCAACACTGCCATGAATAGAATCAGATATATTTTTTAATTTATTCATAGTTTTTGAAGTAGCAAGAGAAATATTATTAAGTGCTTCAAGATTAGTTTTTATCGTACTTAATTTATCTGCCATATCAATATACTGTGTTTTAATATGTTCACTGGATTCGGATATTTTAGTAATAGAAGTTACTATTTCATTAATAGCTTTTAACTGTTCAACAGAAGATGTATGAACTGTACCCATTATCTCAGTAACTTCCTGTACATCTCTAGTAAGAACATCAAACTGCTCTGTAGATTCTGTTAAATCATTAGTAGTTATTATTATTTTATCTTCTATATTTTGAAGTACTTTATTAGCATTATCAGCCTGTTCATTTGAAACTTCTGACAGCTTACGTATCTCTTCAGCTACAACAGCAAAACCAGAACTATATTTACCTGCATGAGCTGCCTCAATTGCAGCATTCATAGCCAAAAGGTTAGTTTGATGGGCTATATTTCTAATAGAACTTACGAAATTAGAAATAAATCCTAAAGCATTTCTTAAATCCCCTGTAGCCATAGATGTAGCCTGCATCTTCTCTTTACTTTTTATAGAAGCAGCAGACAAATCTTTAGCTTTATTTGTAGCTTTGGAAATAATATTGTCTATACTTTCTATAGTTTTACTCATCTCTTCTACCGCAGCAGCTATTTGTTCTATATTTTCGCCTTCTTCAATAATTTTACTTTGAAGTTCTCTAGTATCTTTTTCTATTGAGTCAATATTATTTGTATTAGCAGATATATATTCCTGCATATTTTGGTTACTGGTTTCTACAATTTCTACCTGATTTAATTCATCATTAACATTATTTTTAATGGTTTCTATGTTATTATTAATACCATATATTATTGATAAGTTATCACTAATTTTTTCAGACAAGGTATCACTTTGCTTTTTAGAAGTTAAAATAGTCTTTTTTACACTAGAAAGCACCGATTGAAGAGAGCTATTTAAAAGAACAACCCATTTTGTCATCTCTCCTATTTCATCTCCGCCTGATATTTTAGGAATATTTACTGTTAAATCTTTATTATCTACAGAATTACCTATAGCATCTGATATTTTAGTAATAGAGCTAAACAATACTTTAATAAAAAATATTATAGCTACTATTGCCATTAAGAATGCTATAATAATAGTATAGAATATAGAATTATTCATATCTTTAATCTGCAAGGTATAATATGAATTAGGTATTAACATTACTATATTCAAAAGTCCAGCTATACTAGTAATATATGATTTATAAGGTTTACCCTCAAATTCTATATCATCTATTATAACATCTCCTGAAGCCAAATTGGAATTAAATATTTCATAATAAGCAGGGTATAGTATATCTACACGAGCATTAATCAAATCATTATTTTTAGAATTAACAATACTGGAATTTTTCTTATCTATGACAATCAAATCAGCACCTTCTATATCTAATATATCCTTAATATTTTGTGTTGAATAATTAAATAACACTCCGACATTTGCCAAACCAATAACTCTATCATTTTCTAAATCTGATATAGTAGAAGCCATATTTAATGTTATGCCAACTCCTGTACTTTCTTTCATCATATAAGGGTTTAATACATGTCTATATAATAATCCTTTGCCTTGAGAATTATAAACATTGGTAAGATTATTCCACATAATTTCATTTGTAATATCTATTTTTGAAAATCTGTTATCAACAGTAGAATATCTATAAATAGTAAAAGGATCATTTCCATTGCCTATAACTGCAGGGTGAAACAAAATACTAATTATCCTGTTAAAATAAAGCTGAGATTCATTTACTGAATCTGATAAAAAATTCTGAAAATAACTATCTCTTTCTATTAAATCATAATCTTTTATATTATCATATCCTATAGAAAGAGTAGCAGCAATTTTAGACGCTTCTTCTCTTGCTGACATTATATTATATTCAAATTCTTTTTCTATTAATCTAAATCTATTCTCTAGACTTCTTTCTGTAATAGCAGAAAAAGTTTCTGTATTTAAAGTATTACTTAAAAAGTTGGTGCTCAATGCTACTAAGGCCATAACTCCAACTATTATCAAAATTATACGAATCTTTATACCCATTGCAAAATGCTCCTGTGCAATTAATATCGGAATTAGCATTATATCTTTTAAAGAATTATTACTATAATATATATTTAAAACAAATAACTGTAAAGCAATATTATAAAAAAAGTATATTAATTTTTCTATAATATTTATTATTTTTGCTTATAAACAGATTTAAAAATTTGTACGTTGTACTTTATTTTATGGCAAATAAAAAAGGCGGCTATCTTATCAAGACACCGCCTTTAATAATTTTATATATTACTTACACACCCATTCTATTTATAACAACATCAAGAAGCTGATCCATAATACTAACTACTCTAGCTGAAGCATTATAACCATGCTGATACATAGCCATTTGAGCAACCTCTTCATCTAAGTTAACACCTGATACTGACTGTCTTAATCTTTCAAGATATTCCATAACAACAGTTTGTTTTTCTGTTTCGGCATTAGCTGTCTCTGTTCTTGAGGCAATTCTAGCAATACTTCCAGTATAAAAATCATTAAATGTGGATTTACTTTCAACCATTATCTCTTTATTTTTCAAATTAGCAATAGCCAATGCATTAGCTCCGTCTCCCAAACCATTCCATTTATCATTAAAGCCATTTCCTGTAGTATCTATACCTTTAGAAGCTGCAATGTAGTTTACATCATTTCTTATAATATCATTAACGGCAATAGCTGAAGCTGGATGTCTGTAAGGAGTAGTAGTAAAGTTTCTGAAATCACCTGCTAATTGGTTTACCTGATCTGTAGCCTGCCAATTATATGCCCCATTAGCTCCAGACTGATTTAATACTCCTGTTATACCAACCAAGAAATCACCTGAATCTTCTATATGTTTAATGAAATATGAAGGCCTCATGTAATCATCAAAAGCTCTGGCTTTAAGTACAAGTCTGTTATTATCATCTAAATAAGCAGATACATTAGCCTCGCTTGAGTTAATTTTATCTATTAAATCGCCTACTTTCATTTGTGCAGTATAATCTATGGCAACATCCGCACCTTCTCTTGATTTATTGCCGAATATTAAAGTTCCGCTGCTTCCTATACTGTCTGTAGGGTCTATAGAATTTATACCGCTTACTTTAAACATTATAGTAGAATCTTCCTGTCCGTCATTATTGGTATCAAAATTACCTATCACTGAAGGAGTAGCTTTTGTCATAGTAAAGAAATCAATACCTGTTTCCTGATTAAGTCCGAAACCGCTTCTGTGAACTTCGTTTACACTGTCAGCCAAATTCATAGCAAATGTATCTATATCATTAATAGCATCTACTGTATCAACATCTCTTAATTCTAATAGAGCCTTTAATTCTCCGCCTTCAAACTGCACCTGAACATGATCTTTCTTCCAATATATATCATACATTCCTTCATTATTAACATTTTTTTCAGCACTCAATTCGCTTACAACATTTCCCTGAATTAAAGCTCTGCCTCCTATATAAACAATAGTTTCATCAGGATCCATAGATTTTATATCAACATTAGCAATAGAAGAAAGTTCATCTATAAGTAAATCTCTTCTGTCAAGTAAATCATTAGGGCTTTGTCCTAGTGCCTGCTGTTTAACTATCTCAACGTTCAAATCTTTAATGGAATTAGATATATCATTTATTCTATTAATTTTACTTTCAACAAGATTGTTCAAATTGTTACGCATATTATTCATTTGATTGAACATCTGATTAATAGAATTATTAACCCTATCGGCCCTTTCTACTAAAACCATTCTCGTGCCTCTTTCTGCAGGATTAGCAGCCATTTCCTGCCAAGAATCCCAGAAAGCATCTAAATCGCTTCTTAAATTGGCATTACCAGGTTCATTATATATAGCCTCTAACTGCTTTAAATAATCAGACTTTGTTTTCCAGTATCCGTCTGTACCTAGTTCCATCATTATTTTTGAATCTATAAACTGATCTCTTATTCTCTCTACTGTAGTAATTTCGGCACCCTGACCTATTTGACCAGCACGCTCTGCTCTATTAAGACTAGGAGCTTCTAAAGGCTTGTCAAAAGTACGCATTACAACTCTCTGTCTGCTGTATCCTTTTGTAGCAACATTATTTATATTATGACCTGTAACTTCTAATGCTGTTTTGAAGTTTTGAAGTGATCTTTTACCTAATTCTATACCGAAAAATGAGCTTGTTGACATTATTATGCTCCTTAAATAAAAATAATTTACTTATCACTAATTACTAGAATTATCGTATTTATAAAAAAATTTATTACATTTTTTTTATTATTCTTGTAGCAAAAGGTAACATAATCAAATAAAAATAAAGGCTTTAGAACTGAATATATAAATACATAATAAAGATTTATGATTTAAATTATGATAGTTTATAATATTCGAATTATATAAAAAATATGCGGGCAAAAACATATAGTTTCCGCCCGCTTTAGAAATTAATTTTATTTATTTACAAAATCATTCTTGTCATATTCATCATCTGTAATCTTATATAGATAATCATCTTTAGTATATTCTCTATCTTCAAATCCTAAATCTGATATCTCCATTTTAGGATAATTGTCCCAATTAGCACCTTCTCTTCTCCACTTAGAAATTTCAGAGGAATAATCAAATGATTCAAGATAGATTCTAATAAGCGTTTTATCTTCAGATAAAGTTATAGCTGTATATGCATCTGCATATTCATTTTCAGTCTCCTGTCTTTTTCTTGAATATATAGCATAGTTATTGGACATACCTATAAAAATTAAATCACCTTGTAGAGTAGGATGATGATAACGGCTTGCTATATCTCCATTATCTTTAAAATACCCGACAGGAAATCCTCTTGAAGATCTTAAAGGTACAATAGCTTTTCCTTTAACTGCCTCCAAAAACTCAGCAGCTTCTTTACTATTTTTATCAACTCCGGGTACTGAAACTTGCCCTGCTTCATTTCTGCCGCATGCTGCTATAAAAATAAAAGAAAAAATAATTAAAAGTTTTTTCATTTTTACCTCCTAATTTTTTTTAATAAAAAACTTTTTTAATATACAATATAATATATAACTTGTCAAATGATTTTGAAACAAGGCTGTATTCCAGTCTAAATTTAATAATTTATATATCATGTAAAATGTTATTTTTATAGTTTATAAATTATTAAATTTACGTATAATTTTTTCAAGTACTTTTGAAATAAGTCTATTCTATATTAACTCTCCATAAGTTTTATATAGTTTTTTATTATATTGTTTTCATTATTATTAAAAATATCATCAATTTTACCGCTTTCCAAAACCTTACCTTCATACATAAATACTGAATTATCCGATATTCTTCTAGCCTGTGCTATATTATGAGTAACTATTATAATTGTATATTTATCTTTAAGACTTAATAATGTATCTTCTATTTTGTTAGAGTTTATAATATCCAAAGAAGAACAAGGCTCATCAAGAAGAAGTATATTAGGTTCTATACTCAAACTTCTTGCTATACAAAGTCTTTGTTTTTGTCCGCCGCTTAATTTTAAAGCTGAAGTATTTAATTTATCTTTTACTTCATCATAAAGATTAGTCATTTTTAAAATAGAAGTTATTTTTTCTGATATATCTTTTTTATTAAATCCGTAATATTTCAAAGCATAACTAATATTTTTATAAATTGTCATAGGAAAAGGAGTAGGCGTTTGAAATACCATTCCTATATTTTTTCTTAATATTTCTATTGGTATATCATTAGTATTTTTATTGTCAAAATAAATATTGCCTTTTATAATGGCATTATCTTCTTCCAGTATTATTTTATTTATAGTTTTTAAAAGAGTACTTTTACCGCATCCGCTTGGACCTATTATAGAAGTGATTTTATTTTTTTCAAAATCTATATTTATATTATTGAGTATATTTTTTTCTCCGTAATATACGTATATATTTTCTAGTTTTAAAATAGCATTATTCATATTTTATACCTATTTTTTAATATCATAATTCTTAAAAATCTTAAAAATACAGCAAAAAAGTTTAATAATAAAACTATAGAAAGAAGTACAAAAGCAGCTGCATAAGCATTTTGCTGTGATATTCCCTGAGTAAGAAGTATATACAAATGATAAGGCAGCACCATAGAAGGTTTGAATATTGAAGAAGCAGTAGGGGCATTTATAACAGCACCAGTAAACATCAAAGGAGCAGCTGCCCCTATTGCAAAAGCATTTGCAAGCATTATTACGGATAAAGCCTTTACTCCTATCTCTTTTGATACTATATGTATAATAGTGTACGATTTACTTATTCCCAAAGCATAAGAGCTATTTATTATATCTTTGTCTAATTCTTTTAATATCTTTTTCATTCTTATTGCTATAAATGGCAGAATCATAATAGACTGAGTTATCGACATTGATAATATAGATTTCCCAAGCCCCAAATATAATACCAGCATCGCATATCCGAATAATCCCAAAACAACAGATGGTATTCCAGCTATACATTGAAAAACTATATCAAAACATGAATTAATATACTTGTTTTTATTATAAAATACTAAATATATAGCCGATGATACTGCAAATACTGATGATATAATAGAAGATATTAAGCAGGTATATAAACTTCCTACTATAGCTGGAAATATACCGCCCTCTTTACCTAAGATAATTCCTTCAGGCTTACCTAGCAAAAAGTCCAAACTTAGAGCATTTCTTCCTTTGTATAATATAAAAATAAATATAAATATGGCCGCAAATATAATTACAGCAAAACTTATTACAGCCCATATCTTTATTAAAGTTTTCATAATTCCAATTTAAGTAAATATTTTTTCAAAAAATGTACAAATATATTTATGATAGATAATGTTATCATAAGTACAGCACCGCTTGCAAATAAAGCACTATAATGCATACTTTTAACTTCTGCCATTCCTATTTCTAATGCAATTAAGGAAGCTATAGTTTCAGCCTTTCCTAATAGTCTTGGAAAAACCAAAGAATTACCTATGACCATCATAACAGCCATAGTTTCTCCTAAAGCTCTTGACACAGCAAGTATAAATCCAACTAAAATAGCATTTTTTGAATTTGGAAGAATGAGCTTTAATACCATATACCATTTATCTACACCAAGTGAAATAGAAACATTATTATATGATTTTTTTAATACAATCATACTTTCTGTAACAGTTGAAATTATAAAAGGAAGTATCATAAAAGAAAGCAGTATACTAGCAGCCAAAACAGATTCTCCAGCCGACATATTAAGTACCCGCTCGAAAAATTTTACTATTATAACTAAACCTATAAAACCATATATAACAGAAGGCACAGCAACTATTAAATCCATTAAAGAAAGCGAAAAGGAACGTACAAAATCATTAGCAATAAATACTAAAAATATACTAAATCCTATCCCTATAAATAAACTTATCAATGTTGAAAGCATAGCAGTATATATTGTAGCAAGTATAATGTAGAATATACCATAACTTTCAGAAACTCCAAATGCCAAAGGACGCCATACTTTTCCAAATACAAAATTATATATTCCTATATGTTTTAATATTGGAATACTTTCTTTTACTATAAAAAATATAATAAAAGCCAAAACAATAATACATAAAAAAGATACTATTGTTATAAATAAAGAAAAAATAGCTTCTTTAATATAAGCATTGTTATTTTTTATAGTATTAAAGTATTCCAACATAAGATATATATATATTGCTATTTTAATTTATTCTACAGGTATATATCCGTTTTCTTCTACTACTTGTTTTCCTATATCACTAAATACATAATTAACAAATGCATTTTCACTTTCAGAAAGTTCTGAATTTTTAATAAACATTAATGGTCTTTGTATTTTATACTGTCCGTTTAATATATTTTCTTTAGTAGGTTCTACTCCATCAACTTTGAAAGCAAATAGATTATCTTTATTTTGATTATAAACGCCATAAGAAGCATAACCTATAGCATTTTCATTTTCTACTATTTTTGTTCCTAATGCTCCCATAGAAGGCGATTGTATAGCATTAGGAGATATTTGAGTTTCTCCCATTATAGATTCTTGGAAAACTTCATAAGCACCGCCGCTTAAATCTCTGATTATTACTACTATTTCTTTCTGAGGCAAAGAAGCATCTACATCACTCCAGTATTTATATTCTCCTGAAAATATTTTTCTAATAGTGTCTGAATCCAAATTATCTTTAATCTGTACTATAGGGTTTTTAGCATTAACTGATACAGTAAGAGCATCGGAAGCTACTAAAAACTCTTTATAATTTGTCATTTGAGTTTTTTCGCTATCTCTTATTTTTCTTGCAAGCATACCAAAACTTGCTGTATTATCTAATATACTTTTTACTCCAGCTCCAGAACCTGCTGATGATACATATATAGATATTTTTTCATTAGGCAAATTAGAAGATACTTTATCCCAAGTAACATATTCTTCCATAAACTTTGTTCCTATAGAAGCCATTACTGGAGCTAAAGAAGATGAACCGTCAAAAGATATTTCTGCTTTAAAATTGGTATTAGATGATGCTGTTTTTGAGGTATTATCTGTTTTGTTGGAATTGCAGCTAAAAATTAAAGCTACAATAGATAAAAAAAGTATAATCTTTTTCATTTTTAGAATCCTTTAATATTTGTAATAATAAAATATAATTTAACATTAAAAAAGATAAAGTCAATAAATTAAACATTATAAAAACTTAAAATAATAAAAAAGGATAGCATTAAAAGCTATCCCAACGATAATTTTATTCAAAAATATATAGATGTTTTACCAAATCATTAAAGTAGAACCCCAAGTAAAACCGCCACCAAATCCTGTAAGAAGAACCAAATCATTATCTTTAATTTTATTATTTTCCAAAGCATCAGTTAAAGCTAATCCTATACTTGCAGAAGAGCAGTTTCCAAATTTATTTAATACAACACTTACTTTCTCCATAGGAAGACCTATTCTTTTGGCAACAGCCTGCATAATTCTTAAATTGGCTTGGTGCGGAACAAAGAAACTTACATCAGATAATTGTTTTCCAGTGCTTTCCAAGACTTTATCTATACTGTTAGAAAACTCTGTTACAGCTCTTTTAAAAGTTTCAGAACCAGCCATATATATTTTAAACTCTGGAGCATCTACATCCTCTCTTATAGGGCATACACTTCCTCCGTTTAACACTATGCTCATATCAGGTTCACTTTGCATATGCATTCCAAGAATACCTCTTCCATCATCTCTTGTTGTTATTAATGAAGCAGTAGCAGCATCACCGAATAATATGGCAGTACCTCTGTCCTTCCAATTAATATCTTTAGTTAATTTTTCAGAAGAAACTATAAGAACATTTTTGCATTGACCGCTTTCTATTAAAGCAACTGCAGTATTTAATGAATATATATATCCAGAACATGCAGCTGATAAATCTAAAGCAAAGCAATGTTTAAGACCTAAAGCATTTTGAAGCTGACCTGCCATAGAAGGAAATATATAATCTTTTGTTACAGTAGGAACTAAAATTGCATCAACTTTGTTTAAATCTACACCTTTTTTTTCTAAGTTTTTAACTGCATTGAAGCCCATTTCAAATATGGTTTCATCAGCTCTTGCCATATGTCTTGTTTCTATACCAGTACGTGTTATTATCCATTCATTATTGGTATCTAATATACTTTCAAAATATTTATTATCTAATATTCTTTCAGGCACATAATATGCTATATTCTTTATATATGCTCTTTTCATTTGACGCTCCATTAAATATAGTTAAAGATGGAATTTTTATTTTATCATTTTAGTATAAAATATCAAAAAAACTATAGTTAATAGTAACTATTTTGTTTAAAATGATGAATTATAATGACCTATAATAGTGAATTTTAATATATATTATTTCTGTCAACTGATTCACTTTATATAGAATGATCAATTTTTTACTGTAGCTTTACCAAAGTTTTTATTCTTTGGATACGCTTAACAAAAAACTCAATTACTGCTACTTTATATGCTAACAATTTGTATTAAAAGTATTGTAATATTTAAAATTTAGCACAAAAATGCAGTTTTTAACCTGCATACAGCCACAGAGAGGTGTAGCTACCAAAGGCGTACATATGCGGCATACAACGCTACTTCATTAGTTTGTAAAAAAACTGTGGTTTAGCAAGACTGTGAAACTACACAAATATACAAATTAAAAAAGTAATTTTTTGAAAAACTGTATTTATTTGGCTATAAACAATATAAATTAATTATTCCTCATCTGTTATATTATCTTCATCTTCTACATCTGATTGGGTACTGCTTATATAATCTCTGTTTAGGAAAAATAATGATATTATTATTTTGAAATAAATGTCAAATATATAAAGCACTATCATAGCAATAAAATATGAAAGAAGATTCTCTCTACTGTTTATAGGCGATGAGAGAAAAGTTATTGAAAAAACATTTTGAAAGAAAAATATAAATAGTAATATAAATAATGTTTTAAAAAATTTAGGTTTTACAAGATAATATGAATATCTCAAAGCATTTATTCCCCAAGTATGCCTTAAAGCACAAATATTTTTTATAAATACAAAAAATACAATTAAAGCTATACCTGGTACTACAAAAAATGTAAGACCTAAAAATACTAATACAAAATATATAAACGATGTAAATAAAGCAGGAAATATAAATCTAAAACTTTTAACTATAGACCAAGCAGCAGTTTTTACTCTTTTATAAATTAATCTCTCTACCAATAAAGATACTGATATCACAGAAAGTACATCTAAAAACCAAGAGAGAAAAATATTTACATAAAATCCTATGCTTACTTCAGTTTTAAATAGATAAATTAAATCTTCAAATGTTTTTACCTCTGATGCTTGAAAAATTTTTTACAGGAAAGTATATGCTTGTTAATATTATAGGAAGAGAGCATATTAAAGATATTATAAAAAAATTTTTAAAGTTGGCAGTAAATAGAGAAAAAGAAACAGTAAATAAATCTAAAGTTTCAAACTCTCTTTCTTCCAGTCGTTTTCTTAATGATGCCATAAAATTCCTTATTTATTATAATCGTATATAATTAGTTATTATTTGAGATGTGTAAGTTTTTCATGTTGTATTTTAACCTATAGCAGTTAAAATTACAAATTTTAATATAATTTTATTAATAATACTAAATAAAAAGACTAGACCTTTAATTAAAAGCCTAGCCTTGAATTAACTATATTTTAAATATTATCTTGCATTAATAGCATCTATTATTTCAGCACATTTCATGTACATTCTAGGTATATGGAAAGGTCCTTTATACATATTTCCTTTTAAGTCTGTAGATATTCTTCCATCTCTATGAAGATATCCGAACCATTCACCATATTCTGTATCTATAAATTTTTTAGTGTATTCTTTTACCATATCATGTTTTTCTAAATACTTGTCATCTTTAGTAAAGTAATAACAATATAAAGCAGCAATAGCAGCTTCAGTCTGAGGCCACCAGAATTTCATGTCATGATGATATTCGCTTTTAGGCTTTCCAAGTACGTCCATATATTGAATAATACCGCCGTACTCTTTATCCCAGCCCCATTCCCACATCCAGTCAAATATTTTTAGTCCTAGGGCTTTTAATTTTTCATCATGTCCTCTTTCTATAGATTCTCTTAATATAAACCAAGATGATTCTATAGCATGTCCAGGGTTTAGTAGTCTTCCTTCAAAGTGATCTTGCAAAGTGCCGTCTGGATTGCATTGTTCTAATACCGCCTTTTTCTCTTCATATAAAAATAATTGTATATTAGATAAAAGATTATCTATATATTTGTTATAATAATCTTTATTTTCAGAATCGGCTTTTCTTAATTCCTGAACAGTGGCAAGCATTATCATAGGAGGTCCGAAAGCTATAGTAGGTCTGTTTACAGGGTTTACTTTAGGTATTAATAGACCTTCTTTTTGGTACCTGTCTATATTATCAAGTATTTCTCTAGCCTTTTTAGCATAGCTCTTATCACCGCTTGCTCTTGAATATGCTGCCATAGCTATAAGACAAAATGTTTCTGAATAGTAGTATCTTAATCTTTTTATGATAGGTTTACCATCTTCAGTTACTCTAAAAAACATTCTTCCGTCGCCTTCTTTATCAAAACAGTATTTTTCCAAAAAGTCTATTCCTAGTTTTGCCGCTTCTAAATATTCATCTTTCTTTTCAAAATCAGCATAAAGAGTAGATAATACCCAAGCAAATCTTCCCTGAAACCATACAGATTTATCACTTTCTATAAGGTTTCCTTTTCTGTCTAAAGCAGTATAGTATCCTCCATGCTTTTTATCAAGACCGTTTTTAAGCCAAAATGGTATAACATTTTCTTTAAGCATATGAAGATACTCGTTTTTTACTTCGTTTAAATTGCTCATAAAAATTCCTTAAAATCAAAATAAGATTTTATTAATAAATGATATGTTAATATTAACAGATTGATATTATAAAAGCAATAATAAAAATAAATTTTTATTTATATATTGTGAAGTATTATTGACATTTTTTTATAATAGCATAAAATAAGTTAGAACAATCTAACAATGTATAGAGAGGACATAATGATAACTTTAGAATATATTAATACAAATGAAACTATATATAATTTATGCACTAAATATCCAAAATTAAAAGATGCTTTGTATGATTTAGGATTTGATAAGATAAAAAATCCAATAATGTTTAATACAGTATCAAAGGTTATGACTATGAAGAATGCTTTAAAAATGAAAGATATTAATATTGAAGATATTAAAGATAAACTTAATGAATACGGATTTGCTATTGATTTAAATACTGATGAAAAAAATATAGGTGAAAGAAATGAAGTATTAAAATCTCTTATAGTAAGACTTCATAATGGTGAAAATATAGAAAATATAAAAAAAGAGTTTGAGGATAAATTATTGAAAGTGTCAGCTGAAGAGGTGTATAATGCTATGCATGAGCTTGTAAACAATGGCATGAGTATAGATGAAGCTAAACGCTTTTTTTATATACGTACTTTGCTTTTGAAAGATGCTATGGATAATTCTAATATTACAAATAATTATAATATCATAAATATATTTAAAAGAGAAAATAGATATATAGAAAAATTATTAAATGATATTAGCAGTATTAATATTTTATATAAAGAGTTAAGCTGTCATTACCATAAAAAAGAAAGTATATTATTTGCAGCTTTAAAATCATATGGTAATGATGAGCCTTCAAAGGTAATGACAAGAGTGGACAAAGATATACTTGAGAGCTTAAAATCTATTATAGACAGCGATTTAAATAATGATGATTTAAAAGAAAAATATGAAGAGATAAATGCTAGTATTTTGGACATGATATTTAAAGAAGAGAATATACTTATACCACTTTGTCTAGACACTTTATCTAAAGAAGATTTTGAAAATATGGCAAGTAATCATAATAAATCATAAATAATGTGGAATTGTTTTAAATACTATTCAATAATTAATTTTATGTATACCTAAAAAAATTATATTTTGTTAAAAATAAATTTGTTTATGGATATATAATTATGCTTTTCTTTTATAATAATACACTAATATAGCAGCCAATATTATAATAATCATACCTATTATAGAGTATATATCTGCAATCTCATTAAATAAAAATATGCTGAACAAATATGAAAATATTACTCCAGTATAATTAAATATGCTCACAGCTGAAACAGGAGCCTTTTTATATGCTATTGTTAGAAAGAACTGACCGAACCCTGCAAATATACCTATAAGCAGAAGCATTAATAATTCAAACATATTAGGCATTACAAAACTTTTTATAAAAAATAGAGATAATAGACATGAAAATAAAGAAAAATAAAATATTATTAATGAATTGCTTTCTTTTCCTTTAAGAGAGCCTATTATGGCATATGATATTCCAGCAAACATAGCGGATGATAATGCTACTAAAGCAGGAAAAACATTTGAGTTCATAGCTGGCTTTATAACAAAAATAGAGCCTACTGCTGCAATAATTAAACCAAGCCACTGAACTTTTATTATCTTTTCTTTAATAAGAATAAAAGCAAATAAACTAGACCAAAAAGGAGAAGTTTTTTGAAGTACCGAAGCATCAGCAAGTATCATATTGTTAGCAGCATAAAAATAAGCTATAATACCCAAATATCCAGAGGCACAGCGGCATGCTATTGAAACTATATTTCTCTTATCAGGAAAAAATTTCTCTCTGTCCTTTATCATAACAAAACCGCTTATAAATAATGTAATAAAATTACGTGCAAAAACCTGCTCCATAACAGGTATTCTAGACCCAGAAACTTTTACTGCTATCTCCATAATAGAAAATGATAAAGCAGAAAATATTATTAATAAAGCTCCTATTTTTATATCATTTTTCATAGTTTGTTCTTTATATAATTATTAAAGATTAAAAAAATTTATTAGATGATAATTCACAATGAAAAAAATTACAATATTTGTATTATAAACTTTTTGACATACACACCCTGCTAACATCATCAAATGCAGTTTTCTCATAGAGCAGGCAGATACTTGGTTCTTGACTGTCAAAACCAATGTGATGCACTGCCTACTTAAAAGAACTGGGACAAAATCCTAAAAATATCTAAAATCTATTTTTTACAAAATAGATTTGTTTAGGTATATACTAAAAATTCTTAAGTTTGTCAATTTTTTGTTGTTCTTTTTCCTGCCTTCGCTCTGCGGGCTTCGCCAAAATAACCTTATATCCTCGACAAGCTCGGATACGCTTCGTGAAATTGCAAGTATAAAAATAATACTAAATAGTACTAATTATGTTTTATATTTAGAATAGATTATTAATTTGGTCTGAAATATACCTGCTGTGCCTGCTTCTCGCCGAAGGCGTACTTCGTATGTGGCAATACCGCAGGCACTTCCTACTGTCGCAAAAGAAGTGGGGGGTGGGGGCTAGTCCCCACAAATACTAAAATTTAAAAATTTATTTTTTTGACAAATTATATTTATTTAGGTATATAATAATGCGGGATTTTTTAATATATAAAACTTAAATTAAAAAATCGAGCATATGACAGCTTTAGCTGGCATATAATAATAGCGAGATTTTTTAATATATAAAAGGAGAAGTTATGAGTAAACCAAAAATCGTAGTATTGGACGGAGCTATATTAAATCCGGGTGATATATCTTGGAGTGAGATAGAAAGTATATCCGATTTAAAAGTATATGAGAGAACAGGTTATGATAAAGTAAAAGAAATAGCTTATGATGCTTGGGGAATATTAAACAGCAAGGTTGTTATTGACAGAAAATTAATGCAGTCTTTGCCCAATTTAAAATATATAGGTATGCTTGCAACAGGATATAATACTGTAGATATAGAATCAGCAAAAGAACTTGGAATAACCGTTACAAATGTAAGAGGATACGGACCGCAGTCTGTAGCTCAGCTTGTTATGGCTTTTGTATTATCATTATCATTTAGGATAGTAGAACATAATAATCAAGTACATAATGGAGATTGGGTAAAATGCAAAGATTATTCATTTAGCTCATATCCTTTAATGGAGCTTGAAAATAAAACTATGGGAATATTTGGTTTTGGAGATATAGGAAGAGAGGTTGCTAAAATGGCTTCAGCTATGGGAATGAAAGTTTTAGTATATTCAAGAAGTACAAAAGAAGGTTTCGAAAATGCATCTAGTATAGAAAAGCTTTTTGAGAGGTCAGATTTTTTATCTTTAAATGCACCTTTAAATAAAGAAACTGAAAATTTAATTGATATAAACTTACTTTCAAAAATGAAAAAAACGGCCTTTTTGATAAATACTTCAAGAGGAGGGGTAATAGTAGAAAAAGACTTGGCATATGCTTTAAATAATAATTTGATAGCAGGAGCAGGACTTGATGTACTTGCAAAAGAACCTCCTTCAGCAGATAATCCTTTACTTACAGCCAAAAACTGCTACATTACCCCACACTTCGCAGGCAATACTTTGGAGGCTAGAACAAGACTTATGCATAAAGTTTATAAAAATATAAATGCATTTTTAGAAGGCAATCCTATAAATGTTTTAACAAAATAGATTTTTTATAATTATACTTTTAGCTAGTATATACCTAAAGAAATATAATTATAAGTTTATTTGTATAAGATATTAACAAACGCTATATTAAATCACATATTGAGTTTATAATATTAACTTTCTTTCTCTCTCTTTCACTTAAAGGAGCATATTTAGATTTATACATCAAATCATTTGCAAGAACTATAAACTGATCTTTAAGCATTTCTGCCGCTTCTTTAGGTGTTTTACCAGTAGCTCTTATGGCTAAATCATCATTATTAATAACATAATGATCATCTGCTATTTTTGTAATATATCCTTTTAATGATTTTTTGAAATGGAAATCATCTACATCGCTGAAATTTAATTCTATTTTTTGTCTTTGTGCCATTAATATATACCTGCCTTTTTTGCATAGTCTTCATTGGTTAAACTAAAAGTTTTTTGTGTGAATATTATATCATTAGTATTAAATGCATAAGGAACTCTTCCTTTAAGACCATTAACCCCATTTGATACAGCTTGGTCTATAACAATATAAAGCTCTTCTGCATGAAGTTTCTGATACTTCATAACATCGGCAATAACTATTTCATAAGCAGTCTGCCTAGTAGGAGCCCCAGTATCCCCTATAATATGATAAGAAGAACCATTTAAAGTATCTATCCACAAATAATCACCTGTAATATCATAAATCTCAAAATCTATACTAACCTTTTGTGACCAAAAAGACATAGAAGAGTTTGCATACATTACCCCGTCAGCTTTACCCGAAAGTAATGACAATGTTTCTTCACTTAATCTATTTGTAGCAAGAGTACCAGTTGCTGCCACATAATCAGCTCCTAATATAGAATGATTAGGTAATTTGGCAAACTCTTCATTTCCTATTGCCTCTTGCAAGGTTATAAGTTTAACCATTTCATTTTGAGAATTAAAATTACTTATAAAACTATTTAATACAAAATCTGTATATATTTCTGTATTTAAATATTTCAATTTATCTAAGTATTGATTAGTCATACTTTTTGGAAAAGTAAAAGAAGCTATTGCAATAGTTCTATTTTTTTCAATGATATCATCAACTCTTACATAAGAATATTTTGAAGCACATGATATGCTAATAAATAAAGATATTATTACAAATAAGAAAAATTTAATACTTATTTTAAACATTAATAATGCCCCTATTATTCATCTATTATTTCTACAGCCTCTATATTTTCTGCATTTTTATTTTCTCTATATGCTATTACCTGTTTGATAATAGATCTTACAGCAAAATCACTATCACTTGAAACAAGCAAATTTAAAGATCTGTCAACCCTTCCGTCATCATAATCTTTTAAAGCCTCAACAGCAGCCATTCTTACCCACTTATTTTTACTTGATAAACTTTCAAGTATAGAGTTTAAAAGCTCTTTAGCGTTCATTCTTCCAGCGACTTTTAACCCCTCTATCTGCACCTGCAAATCAGTATCTGAAATAGCTCTTTTTACCCTATCAATAGCTTCAGGATTATTCGCCTCAAGTCTTCCAAGTCCCAAAACAGCCAAACACCTCACATTAAAATCAGGGTCCTCAACACTGGCACGCAAAAAATCACTGTAGGCAATATCGGCCTCTATCTTACCTAAAAGCCAAATAGATTCAGCACGTACCTCCCTTCCTCCATTCTGAGCTGCATTTAATACTTCCAATATAATCTCTTCATCATTAGGATCTTTTGCTAATTTCTTTTCTGCATTATGTATATCCTCAAGCCTTCTTAAAGTAACATCTTTTTCAGAACAAGATATCAAAATAAAAAAAGCATATATAAAAAGTATTATAATTTTCTTCATATTAAAAGTTATAACCATTTATCCTTTAATTTATTAATTTCATCTTTTGCCTTATTTATATTTTCTATAGAACCTTGTGCAAAAGTATCTTTTCCGCCACCTCTTCCTCCTGCAGATTTAATAATATCTTTTATAATATTATTTGCAGACAATTTCTTTTCTTTTATAGCACTTCCTGTAAGCTGAACAAGTATAGAGTTTGAAGAATCAGTTTTACTTATCATAACAGCAATACTATCTTTTACTCTCTCCTTTATAGTATCAGCATAAAGCCTTACTTCTTTTATATCTTCATTAAACTCTAAATTATAAAATCTAATGCCGCCTAAATCTTCATAATTATCCATAAATGAAGTAACAGAAGCCCCTGAAGTCTTTAACTGCTTAATATCTTTCTGAAGTTTTTTTACTTCATTTTGAAGGTTTTCAGCTCTTATAGTAATCTCTTCTATTTTTGAAGCATTAAGTATATGTGCTAAGTTTTTTACTTTACTAAATAGTTTCGTAGCTTCATTAGCAGCTTTTAAACCAGTAATAGCCTCTATACGTCTTACTCCGCTTGCAGCAGAACCTTCGCTTACTATATGGAAATAACCAACTTCAGATGTATTTGTCAAATGACTTCCCCCGCAAAGCTCTACTGAAAATCCATCTCCTATATCAAGTATTCTAACAGTATCTGGATATTTCTCTCCAAATAATGCCTTAGCCCCAGATGATATAGCCTCTTCTTTAGACATGTATTTAATTACAGCAGGCATTGATTTGAAAACTACTTCATTCACTTTATTTTCTATATTAATCAAAGTTTCTTCGGATATAGAATCTGGATGAGTAAAGTCAAATCTCAAATAGTCTTCGCATACATAGCTTCCAGCCTGATTTACATGATTTCCAAGTGTAAGTTCTAAAACTCTTTGAAGTATATGCGTAGCTGTATGATTTTTTCTTATAGCCATTCTTCTATCGGCATTAACAAATAATGTTATCTCTTCGCCTTCTTTAAATGAATGATTATTATTTTCAAGTATATGTATAATAGTGTTTTCTTTTTTCTGAGTATCTGTTACTTTAATAGTCTGCTTATCTGAAGTCTCTATATATCCATTATCTCCGACCTGTCCTCCCATCTCGCCGTAAAAAGGAGAAACATCTGTTACAATAACTGTATTATCATTGTATACGGATATTACTTTGGCTTTTACACCGTTTACCAAATTGTTTAAATCTTCACCAACATATTTAGTGTCAAAGTTTGTTACATATCCGAATTTTGATTTTTTATCTTCTCCAGTTCCTCTGCTTCTTTTTTTCTGCTCTTCCATAGCCTCTTCAAATCCAGCCTTATCTACTGTAAAGCCATGATCATTAGCTTCTTCTTCTGTTATATCAAAAGGAAGTCCGTAAGTATCAAAAAGCATAAATGCATCAGGACCTTTTATTACTTTAGTATCTTTATTATCTTCCATTACGCTGTAAAGTTTGTTCATACCAGCAGATATTGTATTTAAAAACTTATTCTCTTCATCTTTTAAAATTCTTTTTATATTCTCTTCTTCTTTAGGAAGATAATCATATATATCTTTATAAACATCTATAACAGCACCAGTAAGTTCATTTAAGAAAGCCCCTTTATGACCCAAATCGCTTGAAGTTTTCAAAGCTCTTCTTAAAAGCCTTCTTAAAACATATCCTCTTCCCTCATTTGAAGGTACACATCCTTCTGCCAAAACAAATACTAATGCTCTTAAATGATCTGCTATTAAATTTATTTTTGTTTTATTTTTATCTTCATATTTAACATTAAGTTTTTTTATAATAGCATCAACTATAGGCTTCATAACATCAGTTTGATAATTACTTTCAACACCCTGCATAATATAGCAAAGTCTTTCAAGTCCCATTCCAGTATCTATACCTACATTCTGAAGAGGAGATAAATTGCCGTCAGTATCCTGAAAAAACTCATTAAATACTAAGTTCCAAAACTCCAAATATCTCTCACAGTCGCAGCCTACAAAACAGTCTGGCTTACCGCATCCTTTCTCTTCGCCCATATCAATATAAAGCTCACTGCAAGGTCCGCAAGCCCCAGAATCTCCAGCAGGTCCCCAGAAATTATCTTTTTTTCCTAGTCTTACTATCTTTTCTTTTGGTATTCCTATATGCTCATTCCAAATCTTAAAAGCCTCATCATCTTTCTCATAAATAGAAACATATATTCTTTCAATAGGAAGTTTTATTACCTGAGTAGAAAACTCCCAAGCAAATTCAATAGCCTCCTTCTTAAAATAATCTCCCATAAAGCAGAAATTACCAAACATCTCAAAAAAAGTATGATGTCTTGCAGTCTTTCCTATATTTTCCAAATCTGAAAGTCTAAAGCATTTTTGTATAGTAGCTACTCTTGAATAAGGTGCTTTTTTTATTCCTGCATAATAGGGTTTGAACTGAAGCATACCCGCTGTTGTGAAAAGAAGTGTCGGATCATCTATTGGTATAAGAGATGATGATTTTTCTATTACATGTTTTTTACTTTTAAAAAACTCTTTGAATTTTTCTCTCAATTCTAAATGTGTCATCTTCAGCTCCTATTTTTAAGAAAATTTTTATTTATATATAAAACTTTATATTTATTATTTAACAAATTAATAGTTTATTAATAATATATTAAATTAGTTATAATGCAAGTAAAAAGATAAAAATAGTTAACATAATTTATTGATTTATAATTAAAAAAGAGCTTCACAAAATCTCTTGCAAAGCTCCTTTATATTCTATCAATAATATTTAAGCACTATTCTATTATTATAACATAAGTCATTCTTGCACGTTTTATAGTAATAGTAAATGACTTATCATTTCCATAAGAGTCAACAAATTTATCATAATCATCTGTACTTGAAATAGTGATACCGTTAATAGCTTTGATAACGTCTCCAGGTCTAAGTCCAGCCTGATATGCTTTAGAGTTCTGAGTCATATTAAGAACTACAACCCCTCTTTCATTGCTTCTTATCTGAAGTCTTTGAGATATCTCTGGAGTAATATTTGAAACATCTAAACCCATCCAAGAACGAGTACTTCCCTGAGAGTTATTTTGAGATTGTCTGCTAGGCACAACATTCTCATCATCAACTCTTGCTTCTATAACTATTTTAGTACTTCTTTCTCTTCCGTTTCTCAAATATTTAACTGTAACTTCTTTGCCTACTTTTGTAGTAGCTACTTTATTAAATAAATCTCCAGACCTTGTCATTCTCTCGCCGTCAAATTCTATGATAATATCACCGTCTTGCAAACCGCCTTTAGAAGCAGGAGAATCTGGTATAACTTCGCTTACATAAACTCCGCTGTTTTGTTTAACATTAAGACCTCTTGATAAATTTTCATCAATATCCTGTAAGTATATACCTAAATATCCTCTTGTAACTCTTCCGTTTTCTTTTAAATCTGTCATAACAGAAGTAGCCAAATTAATAGGAGTAGCAAAACCTATTCCTATGCTTCCGCCTGAAGTAGAATATATTAATGTGTTTATACCTATTACCTGACCATGAATATTAAATAAAGGACCTCCAGAATTACCAGGGTTTATAGCAACATCTGTCTGTATATATCTCTGATACTTATTAGCACCAACATCGCTTCTTCCTTTAGCACTTACAATACCGAAAGTAACAGTATTATTAAGTCCATAAGGGTTTCCTATAGCAATGGCAAACTCACCCGGCTCTATAGCATCACTGTCTCCCAAAGCAACATAAGGGAAAACTCTGTCGTTACCTTCTATTTTCAATAAAGCTAAATCATAAGCCTCATCATATCCTATTAACTGAGCAGGCAATTCTCCATCTTCTCCGTAAAGAGTTATCATTATTTTTGTAGCACCTTTAACAACATGGTAATTTGAAAGTACATATCCGTCTTCATTAATAATAAAACCGCTTCCTAATGATTTTTGGCTTCTTCTTTGTCTAGGAACTTGATCTCCAAAGAAAAATCTGAAAAACTCATCAGCATATCTGTCTTCTTCAGTCTGCCCCGCCTCAATTTCTGTAGATATATTAACTACAGCAGGCATATTCTTATCAACAACATCTCTTATAGCTCCTTCAACTTCTAAAGCACCGTCTAATGCTCCAGTAAAAGCAGTTTTTTCAGGTGCTGACTGGGCATGAACTAAAAACTCATCTTTTTTATAGTTTTTCTCATATGAAAATATAAAGAAAGAAATTATTATCCCTACCAGAGTAAAGGTAAGCCCAAGATTTAAAAAGAACATAAATGAACGTTTTTTTTGCTCCATATATGCATAACCTCCAATTAAAATTGATTTTCTTAAACTAAAGTTATTACTTGCCGTGAACATTATAAAACATAATCTTAAAAAATAAAACTAAATAAAATTGAATATTATATGAAGATATTACCTCATTAACTAAAAATAAGAATTTTTATATATAACATAATATAAATATTGTTCTGACAATCATAACTATTATATAATATAAACCTAGAAAAAAAAAGCAAAGTAAAAAATTATTTATAATTATTATGTTTATAAAATATTTCAGGTTCTCCATTAGGTCTAGTATTCCACCTAGGATGCACCCAAAGCCAATTTTCTGGATATTTAGTAATTATCTCTTCAAGTTTTTTTGTATATCTTTGAGTATTATGCCTAATAGTCTCTTCTTTGGTTTCTTTTTCTTCTATGTACATTATTTCAGACACTACTATTTTATGATGCCCATATCTGTCTGGAACACTGTATACTATAGCAATAGGACTTCCTGTTTTCATAGCTATAGCAATAGGGCCTGTAGCTGTAGCACAAGGATATCCAAAGAAATCAACAAATATACCTTCTAAGTAATTTTGGTCTGATAAAAATGCAACAGGACTATTATCATTTAAAGCATAAAATATCTCTCTTAAATCGCCCTTTCTAGGTATGCACTTCATACCTCTTTTTTCTCTCCAAGATTTCATATAAGCATCAAGTTTAGGATTATCTAAAGGTCTTACTATAACACTGGGGTGATAGCCTTTAATAGCAAAATAAAAAGCTATATACTCCCAGTTGCCTATATGACCTGTAATGGCTATAATGCCTCTATTTTTTTTATGCATTGCTTCATCAAAAATATCCTGCCCTTCTATTTTTATTCTCTTTAATATTTGTTCATCAGACATTCTTGAAGACTTTATAAACTCAGCAAAAGTCATTATCATAGATTTCATAGAACGTTTAGCTATTCTCTTTCTTTCATGAAAACTTTTATTTGGGAAAGCCTGTTTCAAATTAATTAAAGCTATACGCCTAGCACTAGGTACAAAATAATACATAAGAGTACCTACCAATTTTGCAAATAATATAATAACAATGTATGGAATAACAGCCATTATTTCCATTAATATTTTTAATGGAATATACTCAAGCATTATAGTACTTCTTGATTTATAAGCCAAAACTTAAACCTCTTTATCTAATTTATTATTATCTTCTTCACTGTCAGCTGGATTATCATTATTATCAGAAGAAGATTCTGAAAATAAATCTCTATCTTCTGTAGATTCATTAAATCCGTCAGCATTAATTTCTATTTCAGAATTTTCTACATTTTCTTTAGTTTCTAAATTATCCTGATATTCAGTGCTTTCAGTATAAACATTATTTTTTTCTACATTATCCGCATTATTATCAGAACTTTCTTTTACATTTGCATCTGCTGCTTCAGAAATTTGTTCAGTAATAATCGGTTCATCATCATCATCACCTTCTACCAATATCCCAGCTCCAGACAATTCCCCTTGCGTAATTAAATAATTAAATCCAGATATAAAATAATACGCTTCAGTTAATGCCTTCATTACATTATACCCCTGTATTCTCTTTTTACCCTTTCCTACTTCTGAAGAAAAAGTTAGTATATCATTAGGATTTTCTATTATTCTTTCTCTTTCTTCTTTGTCTAATAATAATTTATCTAACTTTCTTTTAAAAGGTGTTATTATAGATACAAATGTATTTCTCAAATTTTTAGCCAAATAGGAACGCTGTCCGTTTTTGTCAGAAAGCATAGAAACCCTCTGTTCAAAACGCATAGTTTTATCAGCTTCTACCTTCAATATAGTATTGCAAAGATCGCTGTATTCATTTAACCTTGAATTAGTATCTGATAATGACAAAAATATATTATTAAAATCATTTTTATAATCTGTTCTAACCTGATTGTCATAAAGTAAATTATATCTTACTTTATTTGAAACAAATACTGCAGAATATTCTCTATCCAAGAAATCAATTAAAACTTTTATTCTGTATATTTTATCTTTTATTGGAACAAAAAAGAAAGGGTCTGCTTCATACTCTATACCGTTATCCTCTTTTTTGTATGATACGCATTTATTTATAAGTTTTACTCCGATAGATTCTACTTTTCCAAGTTTTTCTTCTTCTGTATCCTTTTTCTTTCCTATATTTTCTTTTGCCTGCTCTATTTTGGTTTCCTGAAGTTTTTCTTTATCTTTTCTCAATTTTGTATAATATCCTAAAATGTCTTCATCTGTAATATTAAAATATTTACTAAAATCATTAATAGTCTCTAATTTTTCTTTAGAAGCATACTGTAAAAGAGTAAACAATTTAGGATAGTATTTTGTATATATCAAATCAACAGCTCTTTTAAAAGCTGATATTCTTGAATTGACTATTCCCTTACTTATATTATCAACAATAGCATAAGCAAGCATAGCTTTTTCACCTGCTACCTTAATTCTAGAAGAATAAGTATGAAGTACATATAAGGGTCTGAACATTGCTTTTATTTCTTTAACATAGCTTTCAGCCATTACATTTGTATTAAGTTCTTTGTAAGGCCTTAAAAAATCTTTGTATGTTTTTTCATTATATTGATCTTTTATTCTCTCTAAAAGCTCCAAATCATCAAGGTCTTTAGCAAACTGAGATATTATTTTCTGATGTTTGGCTTTAGCATCTATATTTGAGGCTTCTGTAGGATTTAGGGCATTGAAGATAAGTGTATCCATCTCCAAAAATGCTGCTATAATATTTTTATCTATAAAGTTTAAAAATTTGGGATTAACATTGCCTCCCATAAAAGTTATAACACCTGCACTTACAGCATCAAACCATAATTTTAACCCAAAAAAAACGCCATTTCCTTTCTTCTTTTCAGCAGAAGAAGAACTGCCAGCAGCTGAACCTTTTGAATCAGAAGATTTTCCTCCGCTATTATTATAAGTACCTTTAGAATTACCGCCTACTAAAGTATTAGCATTTTTCTTTGATGAGCTTCCAACAATTACTGAAGATGCACGCTTTTTATCAGATACAACTTCACCGCCAGCATCCACAAATTTATTAAACAAATCTTTTCTTGCATCTTTATTAAGTTCATCTAACTTTAATCTATCTCTAGTATTATCTATATCACCCATAGAAAAAAATAACTCCCTTATTGAAAAAATAAAAGTAAAAAATAAATTATTTATTATCTCTATGTATTATTGTAGCACTGCCTTGATTTTCTGCCATAATAGTCATGCTTGATATTTGAACATGGCTTCTGCGTGTTAATACATACTCTATATTATCGGCTATATCTTCAGCATATAAAGGAATAAATCCTTTATATACATTATCTGCTTTTTCTTTATCGCCTTTAAATCTTACTGTAGAAAACTCTGTATTAACAGCACCTGGTTTAATGTTAGTTACTTTAACAGGTTTATCAATTAACTCTACTCTTATACTATCGCCAAACATCTCTACAAACGATTTTGTAGCACAGTATATAGCTCCTCCGCTATAGGCTTCATCGGCAGCAGTAGAAGATAAATTTACTATATGACCGTATTTGCTTTTTAATATATAAGGCATTAAAAGTCTGGTTAATACTATTAAACCTTCACAGTTTACCCTTACCATCTGCAAAGCATCCTCTAAACTATTATTATAATACAAATCTTTACCTAAAGCCAAACCAGCATTATTTATAAGTATATCTATATTTTTATTCTCAATACCATCAACGACCTTTACAATATCTTCGGTTTTAGAGAAGTCTAACTTTATAATATTTATTTTTACATCATATTCTTTTTCAAGCTGATTTTTCAAAGTTTCAAGTCTTTCTATTCTTCTGGCTGCAAGTATAAGATTAACTCCATTAGAAGCAAGCATTCTAGCTACAGCTTCACCAATGCCAGCACTTGCTCCAGAAACAAATGCCAACCTTCCGCTTATATCTTCTCTATACATTAAACAACTCCTAATATTTATAATTTTTTTATATAAATAAAAATAAGATTTATTATATATTTTGAATAGTATATTGCAATAGCATAAAAAATATTTTTACTATATTATTTTATTATTACTATATAAATTATTATTAAAAAAAATAAAAAGAGAGCCATTTTTATATAGCTCTCTTAATTTTATACACAAAAAAATTATTTTTACTCGTATGTTCTAACCATTCCAGCTACGTCCTGAGCTGTATACTGCATGCCAACTTCATTAAGGTATTTTGTAACTAAAGCGTCCATTTGGTTTTTTAACCCTTTAGAATATAATTCCATTACAACAGTACAGTTTTGCTGAGAATCCCATTTAGTTTCTATAACAGAAGCTCCTCTTATTCTTCCAGCAACTCTTTCCTGTATAACATATTCATCTATCATACCTTTTTCTGTGGAACTTAATGATTCTATATAAGAACCTACTATTTTAGATACTATTTTATTTTTGCCGTCTAATTCTGCTGCCTGTTTTGAAGTAAGCTCTCTTCTGAACTTATCGGTAGCATCTATATCATCAGCAGGTACTCCCATACCCATTACTCTGAATGTATCATTATCAATCCAACCCTCAGGTCTGTTTCTACTTACACCAGTACTATTACAGGAAGACGCAAATAAAGCAGACAAAATTGTAAGAATAATTAATATTTTTTTCATAAATTACCTCCATATAAAAAATATTTTCTGCTATATTATTAATATAACAAAATATATCCATTTTTAGTTATCAATTAATAATAATTTTTTAATTAATTTTTTAAAAAATCATAAAAAAACAATAAATTATTTATAACTTCTAACCATTCCAGCCACATCCTGAGCCGTATACTGCATACCTACTTCATTAAGATACTGTGAAACTAAAGTGTCTATTTGACTTTTTAGCCCCTTAGAATACAGCTCCATTACAACTGTACAATTTTGTTTTGAGTCCCATTTACTCTCTACAACAGAAAGTCCTCTTACTCTTCCAGCAACTCTTTCCTGTATAACATATTCATCTATCATACCTTTTTCTGTAGAACTTAATGATTCTATATAGGAGCCTACAATTTTAGCTACTACTTTATTTTTGCCGTCTAGTTCAGCTGCCTGTTTAGATTCTACTTCCCTTCTGAATTTATCTGTTTCATTATTAGAAGGAATACCCATACCCATTACTCTAAATGTATTATCATTAATCCAGCCTTCCGGACTGCTTTTACTTACCCCAGTACCACAGGAAAGTATAGAAACCAGCAATACAGAATAAAATAAACCTACTAATATTTTTTTCATTATGAAACCTCCAATAAACTATCATTAAATTATTCTATATTTTTTGTAAAAAAAATCAATAGCATATTTTTCTTACCTATATAATTGACATAAAATAAACATTATATATAATTATTACTTGAATGTTATCTTAATAAAACTAAGGATCCAACAAATGAAACTCAAACATACAATTAATTTTATAAAAAAACATACTGTAGCAATTTTTGTAAAAGTTGAAAAAGAAGAGCCTAAAGTGTGCACATTTAATGAAGAGTATATAAAGCTATTTAAAAGCCTAGTAAAAGACAAATATTACAGCACATCCACTCCTTTTGCATTCGCTTTCGCAAGTAATACAAGGGTTATTTTTATTACATATAAGGAAGTAAAAAACTATATGTACGAAACTTGGAAAAATGCAGGTGCTTCCCTTATAAAAATCATGAAAGACTTGCATATTGATGATATAGAAGTAGATATGGCAGAATTATTTTCTGAAATAGCTTCAGAAGAATCGTATATACAGTTCTGTTTGGGAATAATGCTTGCTTCTTACAGTTTTGATACATATTTGGGAGATAAAAGATTAAAAGAACAGTCTTCTATAAAAAATATACTTTTAGTTTCTGAACACAAAAAAGATACAGAAAATGCAATATCAAAAGCATCTCAAATAGCAAATAACATATTCTGGGCAAGAGATATTATTAATGAACCTAGTAATGTTATCAATTCTTTAACATTTACAGACAGAGCTAAAAAACAGGCAGAAATGAGAAAAATAACTACTACAATACTAACAGAAAAAGAATTAAAATCATTAAGTATGAATGGTATACTCGGAGTTAATGCAGGAAGTAAAAATCCGCCTAGAGTATTTATTGCTCAGTACAAAAAAGCAAAAGCTAAAAAACATATATTATTAGTAGGAAAAGGAATTACATTTGATACTGGCGGAATGTCATTAAAACCCGCTGATAGTATGCTTGGAATGAAAGATGATATGGCTGGAGCTGCTGCTGTTTGCGGAGCTTTATTTTTGATATCTGATATGAACTTAGACGCTAATGTTACAGTTATATGTCCTTTAACAGATAATAAAACTGGAAGCGGAGCAATTAATCCCGGCGATGTATTAAAAATGTATAATGGCGTTACTGTAGAAGTTGTTAATACAGACGCTGAAGGAAGACTAATACTTGCCGATGCTTTAGCTTACGGAATAAAAAAATATAATCCAGACTTTGTAATAGATATTGCTACTTTAACAGGAGCATGTTCTATAGCTTTGGGAAAAAATGCTACTGGATTAATGTCTAATGACAGAGCTTTAGCTTCTGCTCTTAAAGATGCTGGTGATGATACTTATGAAAGAGTATGGGAGCTTCCTATGTTTGAAGAGTATAAAGAACAAATAAAATCCGATATAGCAGATATAAAAAATACAGGCGGAAGATATGCAGGTACTATAACAGCAGCTCAATTTCTATCATACTTTACAGAAGGGGCTAAATGGGCTCATTTGGATATAGCATGCACTTCTATGAGCGATAATAATTCAAAATATCTTTCAAAAGGTGCTACTGGTGTGGGAGTTTATCTTTTAGCTAAAACCGTAGAAAAACTCACAGATATAGAAAGATTTTAAAATTTAGATTTAAGTAAGTAGAAAATTTATTTAATATTTTTAATATTAATATAATTAATAATCATAGTATAATAATTATGCTATGATTATTTTTATATTATGATTAATTTTATATATTTTTCTTTCCGCTCCAATTTAAGCTCTTTTTTCTATCATCATCAGTTATTTCTCTAATCACTTTGCATGGATTCCCAAAAGCAAGAACATTATCAGGTATATCTTTTACAACAACGCTTCCAGCACCTATTACTACACCGCTTCCTATTTTTACACCACCCACAACAACAGTATTAGCCCCAATCCATACATTGTCTCCAATGGTTATAGGATATGCATACTCTATATAGCTGTTTCTTCTCTCTATATCCAAAGGGTGTCCCGCCGTATAAAAACCGCAGTTTGGAGCTATAAAAACATTATCCCCAAATTTTACTTTTGCACAGTCAAGAATTACGCAATTATAATTAACATAAAAATTGTTACCAGCTTCTATATTAAATCCATAGTCGCAGTAAAAAGGTGCTGTAATAAAAAAATCATTTCCTATTTTTGAAAACAATCTTTTTATAATATCCTCTTTCTCCTTTAGCTGATTAGATTTTAACATGTTATAGTCAATACATAAATCTTTAGCCTTATCTCTCATCAAAGCCAAATCTCTATCCGAACTATTATACTCCATTCCCATAATCATCTTTTCTAATTCACTCATTTTTAATACTCCTATATTTAGTGTACAAATTATAAAATAAATAAAAAAAATAAAAAGATGTTTTTGAAGTTTAAACTTGAAATTATTTACATAACATGTTATAATGAACGTTCAAAATAGATAAAAATGGGAGTGTATATGCCTTCAGGAAGAAAAAGACTTCGTCAAAAGATGGCTACGCATAAACGTAAAAAACGTTTACGCAAAAATAGGCATAAAAAGAAATAATATAAATTAACATTATACATATTAATGTTTTTTTCATCTCTTATGAATGTAAAAGTTATTTAATGGGATATTAATAAGTATGGCATCTGATATTAAAACAGTCATAGAGGTTTGCGTCGGACTTCACTGCTCTATGAAAGGTTCTTATGCCCTATTAGAGGCTATACGTTCGCATTATGACTTGCAAATAGGCGTACCGTCTTCTGATGGTATGCTCCTCAAAGAGATGGAGTGTATGCATAATTGCCATAATGCCGTGCCAGTACTCATCAATGGTACGGAATGTACAAAATCGTCTTTTAAAAGTGTTGTTAAATATATAGAAGCTATACATCTAAGAAAAAGATGAAAAAATTTGTACTGCATAGTGAATATAATATTGTTAATATCCAATCATACAAGGATCATTTCGGAGATTACCTAATTACAAAACCTTTAGAAGAAAGTTTTATAAATAATCTTCATAACTTCTCCGTTATGTCGAGAGATGCATTACAAAATTCACTATACAAAATCCTTATAGATAAAAACATTAAAGAAGATTCTATAATCGTAAATGCTGCATCCTTTGATTATCTAGTATTCAAAGACAGATTCTTAATAAAAAATAATCCGCATCTCATATTAGACGGAGCATTATATTTAGCTAAAATTCTTAACATTAAAATAATTAATATAATACTTAAAGATTACTACAGCGAAGAAAAAAAGATTCTAATAAAAGCTATAGCAGAAGCTGAAGATGCAGGATTCGCATACGATATAAAAATTAACATATACAATGAACAAACATACTACAGCGAAAATAATGAAAGAATAACTCCTCTCTCTTATGAAAATAAAAAATATATATTTGATTTGGAAACTATAACTCAAATTACATATTTAGCACATATAGGAGAGTTCAGCTTTAAAAATTATGGTGCTTATGATAATAAAGGGACCTGTATACTATCTATGTCTGGAGATATTATAAGTCCCAATATATATGAATTTGAAATGTATACGCCCATCAAAAATATTATAAGATCCGCAGGCGGTACTATCAAAGACTACAGTATAAAATGCGTATTTACAAACGGTTTTTTGAATCCTCCTATAGACTTTACATCATTTCAAAATATGACATTAGACTATGAATGTTTTAATAGCTTTAATATGAATATTGGAAATGGCGGAATATGCTTTATAAGAGAAGACAGATGTATGGTGAGGGTAATATTAAAAATAGTGCAGTTTGCTAAAAGTGTATCATGCGGAAAATGTATGCCTTGTCATTACGGCTTTGATTTATGCGAATATTATATCAATAAAATGCTTTTAGGTAACTCTGATAATGAAGATTATATAAATCTTAAAGAAACTCTTGAAATGATAAATACTGGAAGTATATGCCTATATATAAAAAAACTATCCTACTGCATACTCTCTTCTATAGATATGTTTAGAGATGAGTTTTTATATTTGATAGAAAATAAGGTTACATTATACAGTTTTATAAAAGATTAAAAAAGTTTATGAGGTTTTATTTATAATGATAGTAAAATTTGATTTTGACGGCAAGACAGTATCAGCCCAAAAAGGATATACTATACTTCAGGCTATGTCATATATTAATACAGATATACCTCATTTATGCTCATATAAAATAAATAGTACCAATACATACGAAGAGAAAAACAGCATTTTAATGTGCAGATTATGCCTAGTTAAAGTAAAAAGAAAAAATGAAAACAGCTATTCATTTAAATATGCCTGCAATGAAATAGTAGAAAATGGTATGAGCGTATTAAATGATGATGAAGATATTATCAAATACAGAACATCGCTTCTTAAATCTATACTATACATGCATAAACCAATATGTGAAAGCTGCAAAGCAGATTATATATGCCAATTAAAAAAATATTTAGACATTTATAATATTT
This sequence comes from Brachyspira sp. G79, assembly GCF_002379365.1. Lineage (GTDB taxonomy): Bacteria > Spirochaetota > Brachyspiria > Brachyspirales > Brachyspiraceae > Brachyspira. The sequence continues at coordinate 2,114,299 of NZ_JQIU01000008.1, forward strand.
CAATGCCTGCATCAGAAAATGCTTTAGATGAAAATGATATTAATATAAAAGAGATAAAAGAAATAATAAAAAAAATAAAACTTCCAAGCTATATAAAAGCAAATTATGAAAGATGTATAAACTGCGGAATATGTCTAGATTATAAAGTTACCAACGGATATAATTCTATGATAACGGATCTATGTCCTACTCATGTATTTGAGCCTCAAAGAAGTATAGATAAAAAACTTGATGAAGATATAAGCCAAGTAAAAAATATAAATAGTTTTTGTATAGGCTGCAATCATCTTTGTGATGTCAATTACAGCTATGTTGATTATAGTATAAAAGATATATCGTCTCCAAAGGGCAAAAAATATGGGCTATGCGACTATGGAAGAAAATTAGATTACTATTCCAACAATATACTTGAAAATCCTTTTTATAATGGTATGGCCTATGAGTTTGATAAAGCTAAGGAATTATATCATAAGTTTATTAATGAACTTGATATTAACTCTTCAGCTGCTTTAATTTCAACTATGTACCCTCTTGAAGATATTAAAGCATTTGATGACTTTATATATTCTTTAGGTATAAATAAAGCCTCTTTTATAAAAAATAAAATGGCTACTAACTCTTACAATATCAGAAATAATTATACCAATATTAATAATTATTCTATTAAGGATTTAAAAAAACTGGATAATGATATTAATAACTCTAATAAGTTTATAGTATTAGGCGACGGATTAGACGATAATGATGATAGAATAGATTTTGCTAAGAAAAACAAAGGAAATTATATAGTATTTACGCCTTATTTTTCTGTACTAGCATACAATGCCTATATAGCTTTCCCTATACAGTATTTAGGAGAGTTTGAAGGACATTATATAGACAGTCATGGCAAAACAAAAAAAATGATTTCTTTTTTAGATAAAAATAAAAACAGATTAAGTTTAAGAGATTTATTAAAATATTTGTATTTATAAAAATTTTGTTATATACTATATAGTATAGAGTTTTATTATGTTCTTATTAAATATTATAAAGATTAATAGGAGATGTATTTATGGCAAGAACCAGAGCTGAGATACTGCAAAGTAATAAAAATTATGATATTATCATTATAGGCGGTGGAGTTATAGGTGCTACTATAGCTTTAAAAACTTCAAGAATAGGGCTTTCTACACTTGTACTTGAAAAGCATGATTTTTCTTACGGCTCTTCTTCGCGTACATCAAAAATGCTTACAGGCGGTTTTAATGATATGAAAAGCGGCAATATCATATCAACAGTTCGTCAGGTAAGAGAAAGAAATAACTTAATATATAAAAGCTCTTCCCCATATTTCGGTATTATAAACCCTATATATGAGCATAACTCAGCAAGACTTATACGCGAAGAGTTTAAAGCTTCATTATATGATTTATTCTCATTATTCGGTCATACAAAAAGACATGTATCGCATAGCAGAAACTCAGCATTGGAGGCTCTGCCTGATTTAATTAATAATGATGTAATAGCTGCTATAGAATATTATGAGGGATTATTAGATGATTCAAGGTATGTAATAGAACTTTTATTAAAAGCAGAAAGATATGGTGCTGATATATTAAACTATGCTGAAGTTAAGGCATTTGAATATAATCAAAAAGAGATAAAAAGTGTTGTATTTACTGATAATATTCAAAGAAAAGTTTATGAGGCTTATGCAAAAAATATATTAATTGCGGCAGGTGCTTGGGGACACAAGATAAGTTCTCTTCTTCCTAACAGCAATTTTGAAGATAGAGTTGATTATGTTAAAGGAACTCATCTTATTATAGACAGCGATTTGATACATATAAATAAATCCGTTGTTCTTCCTAAAATAAAATCAAGACCTAATGTATTTTTAATGCGTTGGAAAAACTCTACTATTATAGGTCCTACTATCAAAAAATATAATAATGATTTAGACTGTATATATGCATCAAGCGATGAAGCTGAATACCTGCTTGATATATATAATACTTATTTCAGCTCTATTGTTAATAAAAACCATATAATAACAACTCAGTCTGGTATGATGCCTTTAAATCCTACCGATGTAAAAATACATTCTCACCCTAAATATAAATTATTTTTAGTTGAAGGAGGAAATTTTACTACTTCTTCAAATACTGCAGTTAAAACACTTATAAAAATGTATGGAAAACCTTATAAATGGTTCAGTACTGAGAAAGTAATAAATAATAAATTTGATAAAAATACAGAATTTGTTATAAATGAAAAAATGTTTAATTTCCTTATAGATTATTTCGGGTCTGTAAACTTAATTCTCAAATTAAATGAACTTTGTAAAAATGATTCTTCCCTTTTGGTAGAAGTAGGACTTGACTGTCGAATAAACAGAGGACTAATAAAATACTTTATAGAAGAAGAGCATGCTTTGCATTTAGATGATGTTATGATGCGAAGATTAAGGTTTATGCTTACAGAAAATGACTGCGGAACATTAATAGCCGAGCATATAGCTGAAGAGATGGCTAATGTACTAAATTGGAGCAAAGAACATACCGAATGGGAAATAAAAAGATACAGAACAGAAATAAAGCGTGCCAGAGTTTCATTATTTTAGTATATAATAAAATTTTTAAGTTGGGCAATTTTTTTGTTGTTCTTTTTCCCGCAGCATACGCTCTGCGGACTTCGTCAAAGAACCTTATATCCTCGACAAGCTTGGATACGCTTCACGAAAGTGCAAGTGTTGAAATTATTATTAAATCGTACTAATTATATTTTATATGTAGGATAAATTACTAAATTTAGTATAATATATAGCCTTTTTGCTTCTTTGCGGCACACCACAGGCGGAAGTTGGGTGTGAGGCAAATATATAAATTTAAAAAATTAATTTTTTGATAAATTATAATTATTTAGGTATATTTTACAAATAAAATACAATTAGTATTATTTGGTATTATATTTATACTTTCACTTTTTGGTACTGATCAAGATTTTTTAGCTTCTTCTATTATTTTATAAAAAATATTTATTATAAAGCTATAAAATTATATAATAATTCAATACATATTATTAAATAGGTGTTGATGGTTAATAATTATAAATATTTTTTCTATAACCAGCTTAGAATTCTATAATCAACTATTCTATAACGCCAATATTCTTTTAACTCACCTTTTAAAGATTTACCTTTTATTCTAGGATTTTCTAATGTTTCTAAATTAGATAAAAAATCTAATCTTCTTTTTGAATAGTATTGTCTAATTTCCCCAATGATTTTTTAGATGTTTTTGTAATACTTACTTTCATTTTATATTTAAATCTTTTTTACTTCATCAATAGAATATACTTCTTCGATTTTTTTAATCTTTCTTCTGCTTCTACAATAATTTTATAATCATAATAATCTTCCAAATATTCTATAATGGCATTTTCTATTAATTTGCATTCTGATATATTATTTTATTTGGCAATATTTTATATATATTTTTTTAGTGTTGGAGGAAGTTCTAATACCATATTTATCTCCTAAATTTAAGTATTGAATTCAAGTCATTTTATATTATAATAGTATAAATTACAATATTAGAGGTTTTAATGAGTAAAGATTATAAAATAGATGAATTATTAAAAGACGGCAAAGTTAAATTAGTTGAAGTTACAAACTCAGATGATGGAAAACAGCAGGAAAAAGAAATAAATTTAAATGAACACCATGAAGACGGGTACAAATTTATAAAAACAATGTTTGAAGATATAATAATAAGATACGGAATAAAAAAATAAATTTACATAAATTAAATATTTTTATTAAGGAATAAATATGAATAAAGAAGAAGCTAAACAAAAAATACAACAATTAACAGAAACTATTAATTACCATAACAAACTTTATTATACAGATGATAACCCTGAAATAGAAGATTATGAATATGATAAACTTTTCAGAGAGTTAGAAAATCTTGAAAGGGAGTTTCCAGAATTAAAAAAAGTGGACAGTCCTACAAATAAAGTGGGGGGCACTATATTAGAAAAGTTTGAGAAGTTTGAACACCCTATTGCTATGTATTCACTTTCTAATGTTATGAATGAAGAGGAGTTTTTAGACTTTGATAATAGAATGCAAAGAGAACTTGATGCCAGTAATATTAAATACACAGTTGAAAATAAATTTGACGGACTTGCTTTAGAGCTTATTTATGAGAAAGGAAAACTTACAGTAGCAAGTACAAGAGGGGACGGACAAGTTGGAGAGAATGTTACCAATAATGTTAAGATGATGAGTAATGTTCCTAAAAGCATAAAAGAAAAAAACAAACTCATTGTAAGAGGAGAAGCATTAATAACAAAAAAAGATTTTGAAGCTTTAAATAAAGAGAGAGAAGAGCTTGAAGAGATACCTTTTGCCAATGCAAGAAATGCTGCATCAGGTGGATTAAGACAATTAGATAGTGCAGAAAGTAAAAAGAGAAGATTAAAATTCTTTGCATATCAAATAGCTAATTATAAAGATTTTGATTTAACTAATGAATATAAATCAATGGAGTTTTTATCCGATTTAGGTTTTACAGTTGAAGGTGTTCACCCAAATATTGACGCTAAAAAAGTATTAGAAACTTATTATGATATACAGGAAAAAAGAAGCAAGATGGATTATGAGATTGACGGTCTTGTAATAAAAGTTGATGATGTGAGGTATCAGGAGAAATTGGGATTTTTATCACGTGCTCCAAGATTCGCAGTAGCTTTTAAATTCAAACCTGAAGAGAAAGAAACTGTATTAAAAAATATAGAAGTTCAGGTCGGACGTACTGGAGCATTAACACCAGTAGCAAAATTAGAGCCTGTTCAAGTTGGAGGCGTTACGGTTTCTAATGTTACACTTCATAATCCTAATGAAATAAAATCAAAAGATATAAGAATAGGAGATACTGTTGTAGTTATACGTTCTGGCGATGTTATACCGAAGATTACAAGAGTGGTATTAGAAAAGCGTCCTAAAGACAGCAAACCTTTTGAGTTTCCTAAAAAATGTCCCGTATGCGGAGGTGATACTGCTGTAACTGATGGCGATGTAATAGTAAGATGCATTAATGAAGAGTGCCCAAGCAAAATAACTAGATATATAGAGTATTTCGTTTCAAAGCCTGCTATGAATATGGAGCGAATAGGTAAAGAATGGATTGCTGTATTTACAAAAAGCGGTCTTGTAAAAACTCCAGCAGACCTTTATAAAATAACAAGAGATGATTTATTTAAGTTTGAAAGAATGGGCGAAAAATTAGCTAGCTACATGCTTGAATCCATTGAAAACAGCAAAAATACCACTCTAAAAAGATTTATATATGCATTAGGTATTCGTCAGGTTGGAGAAACTACTGCTGACTTACTAGCAAAATATTTCACTTCTATAGACAATTTTAAAAAAGCCACTATTGAAGACCTTCAAAATATTGAAGGCATAGGTGAAATAAGTGCTAAAAGTATTTATGATTTTCTTCATAATGAAAAGACATTAAAATTAATAGATGATTTACTTGCAGCAGGGGTTAATCCAGTATTTGAGAAAGTAAAAACAGTAGAATCGCCTCTCACAGGAAAGAATGTTGTAATAACAGGCTCAATAGAAGGTTTTACAAGAACTTCAGCAAAAGAAGCTGCTGAAAGATTAGGGGCTACAGTTCAGTCTGCTGTATCAAAAAATACTGACATTTTAATAGTAGGAGATAAAGCTGGAAGTAAACTCAAAAAAGCTCAGGATTTGGGTATAGAGATAATGGAAGCTAATGAGTTTATAAAAATTACTAATTCATAAATTTAATTGACTTTTTTATTAACAGTTTTATAATTTACAGTAACTATGTGCAGAGCTTCTGTTGTAAGGCAGTTTACTCTGCACTTTTTGTTTTATTACCTCCCCACCCTTTAAATTTTTGAATACTATCTGTTATTTACAGTTTATTTTCCTATATTTACTTTAACTGTTATTCTGTATGCCCACCCAAGCGGTGTTTAAATTTGTAATACTATTTAACGCACGTTTAATCGATTCTTATATATTAGTAAAGTTAGAATTATTAATTAATCTGTATCAAAAAAATCCGTTCTGCGTGCGTTGAGGAAAGTATTAAATTTAAATCACGTTTTGGGCGGGCGTACTTTTTGAAGTGCAGGCTTACTAGTTTAATTAAAGCCAATATAAAAAATAAATCTTTTAAATCTAAAAGGGTGGGAATGAAAATAAAAACAAAAAAAAGAGAAGCATTAATTAAATAACGCTTCTCTCCAAATATGAAAAAACAATTATTAAAATTATACCTTATTTTCCGAAAACTGCCTCATAATCTTTTTTGAACTTTTCTATACCTTGATCAGTCAAAGGGTGTTTAGTCATTTGTAGTATAACCCCATATGGTACAGTAGCAATATCTGCCCCAGCCAATGCACATTCAGTAACATGTATAGGGTGGCGTACACTTGCCGATATTATTTCTGTTTCTATTGCATGAGTTGCAAAAATATCAGAAATAGTTCTTATAAGTTCAAGTCCGTCTATTGATATATCATCAAGTCTTCCTATGAAAGGTGAAACATAAGTGGCACCTGCTCTTGCAGCTAAAAGTGCCTGATTAGCAGAAAATATTAAAGTAACATTTGTTTTAATTCCTTCTTTAGAAAGTACTTTAACTGCTTTTAATCCTTCTGCTGTCATAGGAATTTTTACCACCATGTTTTTATGTATTTTAGCAATCTCTCTCGCTTCAATTATCATATCTTCAGCTTTTTCTGTAGTAGCTTTAACTTCTCCAGATATAGGTCCGTCTACAATAGTAGTAATTTCTTCTATAGTTTTTTTAAAATCTTTGCCCTCTTTAGCTATTAGAGATGGGTTTGTAGTAACTCCGCAAATAACACCCATATCATTAGCTTTTCTAATCTCATCAACATTGGCTGTATCTATAAAAAACTTCATTAAAAAAATCTCCTTAAAATTATTATTGCTTATATTATACAGCCTAGATTGTATTTTATCAATATTGTTTTTATATTATTAATCAATAGAATTATATTTAAATCTTCTATTTTCTGATATCACTCTTCCTATAGCATTCATTATTAACCCTATAGAAAAAGATAAAGCTGATAATATTAATAAACATATAGTCAGTATTGCTGTTGGAAATCTATCTACTTTTAGTGTTTCAAAATATTCTATGGTTACACTTATACCTAATGATATACCTATAATAAATAAAATAATACTGATTATATTAAAAAATAATAGAGGCTTTTCAGTCATCATTAAATATATTATAGTAAATAATATTCTAAAACCATCTCTAAAAGTATTAAGTTTAGAATACGAGCCTTCAGGTCTTTTAAAATATTTTGCTGTAACTTCTCCAACAGGTAAACGCATTTGCAAAGCATATATTGTTAACTCTGTTTCTATTTCAAAACCTTTAGAGAAAGCAGGAAAGCTTTTTACAAATCTTTTAGAAAATATTCTATATCCACTAAGCATATCATTGAATCTTTTACCAAATAATATATTAGCAAAACCTGTAAGCATAACATTACCAAATGTATGACCTTTTCTATGTACATCTTCATCTACTACTTCACGAGATATATTAAGCATATCAAGTTTGTTATTCCAAAAGTACTCTATATGTTTTTTTATTTCTGATATATCATACTGCATATCGGCATCAACCATAATATATATGTCCGCATCAATATCAGAAAAAGCCCTTCGTACAACCTCTCCTTTACCTTGATAATTAACTTCTGCTACTATTGCTCCAGCCTCTTTTGCTAATTTTACAGAATTATCTTTACTATTATTATCAAAAACATTTATTTCAGCTTCAGGCAAATATGTTTTAAACTCTTCTATTACTTGTTTAATTGTAATCTCTTCATTATAGCAAGGTATTATTACTGATATTTTCATTTACCATTACCTCTTAGTTCTTTAATAAATTTTTTAAATCCTCCTCTGTCAAAAATAAATGTTATAAATGATATTAAAGATATTATAGTTATAGGACATACAGGATGTATATATCTATATAATGGTACTGGTGTAAATAAAGCTACTATTACAGATGTCGCAAATGCAGAAAATGATGTAAAAAATGAAAATAATAAAAAATTATTATTTCTAAATATTCTGTATCTTATAAAAAGAAATATAGAAATAAAAAATATTAAAATAGAAAATATAACAAATATTAGTATATTAATACTAGGTAATATAGTATATAACACAGCATATATTTTTTCTCTTAATGGTGTAAATACTATACCTTTATTTTTAGAGGCATTATAAAACTCATCAGTAAATATACTTAATGGAGTATTATTCTGTATCTCATTTACTGTCATTCTATAATTAAAACCATTTAATGCTGGCGACCATGCCTCTGTTGTCCACATATATGCTGTATAGTTAATCATATGTTTT
>NZ_JQIU01000008.1:2124533-2126612 GCF_002379365.1 Brachyspira sp. G79
GTTGTTTGTTTGTTTGTTTGTTTGTTTGTTTGTTTGTTTGTTTGTTTGTTTGTTTGTTTGTTTGTTTGTTTGTTTGTTTGTTTGTTTGTTTGTTTGTTTGTTTCATAAATAAAATCCTATGAGCATACATTATAACATAAAGAAACATATAGTCAAATTATTTATTAGAGATATTTATTAAATCATAATAATACTTCTTCCCCTGAAAAATATCCTGAGACAATATTCTCTGAGCATTTTCGTATTTAAATATTATTAGGTTGGATACTTCATTGTTGTCTATAGGCATATTATTAGAGGTATAATAAAATCGGTTATAAGTGCTTATTGTATTTTCAATTTCTTCTTTATATAAGAGCGATATTATGCTATTGGTATAGTCTATATTTAAGTTTACTGCTATAAATAATGGGATATTTTCTGGAGTAAAATTTTCATCTGTCTTATATGCTCCATTAGTACCGTCCCAGATTAATATAGGCGAAGGCTTATAATCATTTAAAAAATTAGTTTTTGTTTTTTCATCGATACTTGAACGCTGTATTATAGCTTTTAAATAAGGATAGAGATGATCATGTTTAAACATTATAATGGCATTTGGGGAATGTTTTAAAATAGTATCTCTTATCTTTATTATTTCAATGGCGGTCATGGCTGAATTATCAAGTGTTTCCATTATATGAAGTTTATCATTACCTTCAAAATAATTAAGAAACTTTTTATTATTTTCTGCTATATTTAAATTATTATCCAAATGAGAATCAGTATGTCCCAATATAGTAAAACCAGCTGTAAATATAGGAGTTTTTAAATTTTGTATGTTTGTAACTAAATATGTATTAATATTAGTAGTTCCTAGTCCGAATATTTGAGAAGAAAAACCTATAGACGGATAAAAAGTTTTTAAGTTATAAGTATTTAACGCCTCTTCTAAAGCTATAGTATTATACCCATTTTTTGAAAGTAAATCAGGAAGGGTATTCTCTATTTTTTCTGACTGAGTTTTTGGATAAAGTGGAGAAGAAGCGGTGAGCCCTGCAAGCCTAGCATAAAAACTTCCGTTATTAACATTAGGGGCTATTTTTGTAGAATTGTTTGCCCAGTCCCTATACTCTTTTATAAAAGGATCTTTTTCAAATAAATTTTTAAAATGCGAATAGTCATAAAATGATTCTAAAAATATTAAATATATATCTCTTTTAAAACTATGTTTTAAGTTTTCTATTCTTTCTAAATCATTAGTAATTAAAGGAGCTATATTGCTATACACATCAGAATAATCATTTTTTAATTTGTCAATATAATCATAATCAATTCTTTCATTATTATAAATAAAACTATCATTAGAAGCATTTATCAATATAGAATGCATATCATCTTCTAGTCTTTTTATATTATCAAAAATATTTTTCGTAGATTTCAAATAAAGTTTTGATACATCTCTTTTTAATTCATACTCTTTAAGTAAATTAATAGAATCTGACACAAGTTCTTTACTTGGTTTTATGTTATTTAATCTATCATAATTAATTCTGTAGTTTATTGTGTTTATTATTCCTTTTCTGTTTGCATTTCTTACAAAGTCTATGCTCCATATATCTATATTTCTTTGTATAAAAAAATAAATAAAATGAAATAAATATTATAGAAGATGTCATAATTAATGATGCTGCTTTACTTTTTATAAACATTTTATATAAATTAAAAATAAATAATAATATAAACATTATTACAGAAGAAAAATATATTATACTTACAGCAATAGTAATAATTTTTAAATAAATTGGAAGAACAGTAATAAGCGAAGCATAAAGATTAGCAATATCTGAAAAAACTATTACCATACTCAACACAGTTAAACTTATACCCTCTATTACAAAAAATGAAAATATTGATATAACACAAAATAAAGAAGTGAGTATTACTCTAATATTTTTTATGCAGCTTAAATTAAAAGGGTAATATGCAAGTAAATTATAAGCAAGCATTACAAATAAGTACGTATACAAAAAATCATATATATTAAAATCAAGCCTCATCATAGAAAATAATGGCATTATAAAATTTGAAGTTATTAAA
>NZ_JQIU01000008.1:2127067-2142734 GCF_002379365.1 Brachyspira sp. G79
TAAAGTTAAATATTATAAATTTAAAAACTGCTTGGGTGGGTACTTAAATAATAGTTGAGGCAAATAAATATAAACAAGCTATAAATAACAAATAATATAAAAAATCTAGAGGGTGGGGAGTGAAAATAGATTTTTAAACTTTATTTTAATTTCCCAATTTTAGATTTTATATGCCTTATTTTTATATTGGCTTTAATTAAATTTAGAAGTCTATATTTCTTCAAGTATACCCGCCCAAAGAGTGATAAGCAGGAACAGATCGCAATTATGAAAGATTGCATTTTTTAATTAAAACACAGGAATTATCATACATTTAAAACTTATATTATTATTAATAATCAATAATATTTTATATATTTATAAGTAACTAAAATTTGAGAAAATTATAATTGTTTATGTATAACCCTGAATAGTTAATATAAAAATAAGTGAGGAATTTTTATCTTCTCACTTATTTTTTAATACTAAAACATATTTTTTACTTATCTTTTCTGTATTCTTTATATTTTTCCATTAATTCATCAAATATTTTAGCCGCTTCAAATATTAGATAATCGCATCCGTTTTCTGGGTGTCTATATTTTTCTACTAATAAGTCACAGTTTGTACTTTTCATCTTATCATTAAATTTAGTTATATATTCTGCCTCTATTTCTTTTACAAGTGTTCCTTCATGTCCTCTTTCTTCTATAAAAGCTTTAGAAAAAGCCATTATACCGCCAGTTAATACTCCGCAGGTAAGCCCCATAGCCATACCTCCTCCAAAACCAGCAGCCAATTTTAAATCATTTTTATCTATATTCAAATCATATACTTTATTTGCTCCGTAAAGCATTTTTTCAGCACAATTCAAATCTTCTTCTTTACCAAATCCTGAAGTTAAATATTCATATAATGTCATCTTTATAACCTCTTTTAATTATAATTTTTAAACTTTATTATTTCTAAAATTTTATCAAAGTAGAACCCCAAGTAAGACCAGCACCAAAAGCAGTTAATAGTACATAATCTCCTTCTTTTATTGCTCCATTTTCAAATGCTTCTGTAAAAGCTATACCCACACTTGCAGCAGATGTATTTCCGTATTTTTGTATATTAACATAAAATTTATCATCTGTAAGAGACAAAGTTTTGGCAACAGCATTCATTATTCTAGTATTTGCCTGATGCGTTATTATAAGTGATAAATCTTTTAATTGTAAATTGGCATTTTGTATAGTTTTATTAATAGTATGGTCAAAGGTTTTTACCGCTTTTTTAAATACTTCAGTGCCTTCCATATATATAGTATTTGTCTTATCTAAAACATTATCTTCTGTAATAGGAGAAACACTTCCTCCGCCTTTTACTATAAGTATGTCTGGATTAGATTCTGAGCCTATATCAGTAGCTATAATACCTTTGTCTTCATCTGAAACTTCTAACAATGCACTGCTAACCCCATCTCCAAATAATATAGCAGTACTTCTGTCTTCCCAGTTGAGTATGTCCGAACATTTTTCTGCCGCTATTATCAAAACTTTTTTGCATTCACCGCTTTCTATTAATGATGCTGCAGTATTCAAAGCATATATATATCCAGAACATGCCGCAGATATATCAAATGAAAGGCATGAGTTTTTTATATTGAATGCCTTTTGTATAAGTCCTGCTGTAGAAGGAAAAGTGTATGACTTTGTAGAAGTAGCAACTATTACAGCATCAGCATCTTCTATTATAGCTCCTTTTTCTTTAAGTTTTTCTACAGCTTTAACTGCCATATCACCAGTGCTTTCATCTTTGTCTGCTATTCTTCGCTCTTCTATTCCAGTTCTTGTAACTATCCAATCATTATTGGTATCAAGTGTTTTTTCTAAATCATAATTTGTAACAACTTTTTCAGGCAAATATGATGATAAATATTTTATACTAGCTTTCATATTGTTTTTTACTCTCTTAATTGTATTTTTTTAATATAAAAAGAAACAGCAATTAATTTTTATCTTTTACCAAATATATCATAGGTACACTTATTACAGTAACCGCATATTTTACAATAAAGTTAAATATAAATATTCCTACCAAAGCATCAAAAGGCAAAGCACCCCAAAATGCTATAATTACAAATACCAAGTTATCCACTGGTATACTGAAAGCATTGCTTATTAATACTCTAAGCCATTGATATTTTTTTGTAATTTTAGTAACAAATAAATGATATATTTCTGTATCTACAAGCTCGGATAAAGTAGAACCTAGTATTGAAGCTATTGATATTCTAAGTACTGGGCTTAATGTTGCTTTAAATGCTTCATTAAACTGCCAGCTTGCATCTGCGGGTATTTGAGATATTATATAAAAATAAATAGGAGAGAATATGTTAATAATAGCAGATACAATTATTAGTTTTTGAGTATTTTTCTTTCCTATAGTTTTATGAGCCATATCTCTAATTGTAAAGGCTAAAGGATATAAAAAAGTTCCTCCGTCTACTGCAAGTGTAAGAACATTTGCTATTTTTACGCTTGCTATATTTGATATCATCTGACAGGCTATGTATGAGCAGATTACAAGTATGCTTATAAACGAAATATTATATTCTTCTTTTGCTGTATCCATAAATTAAAATCCGTAATTTTTTATTAATAAGATGATATATAATATATTAAAAATCAATTTTAGTCTATATGCATTTTATTAAGTTTTGACAAATTAATAAAATTAGTATATGATAAAGTCCGTTAAATTTTTTAGTGAGCATCTTATATATATGAAAAAACAAAAAAATGAAGAAGCAGTAAGACTTGTCAAAGTAATATTAGAATCTGGTTTTGCAAGCAGAAGAAACTGTGAGAAAGCCATAATGTCTGGAAGAATAAGAGTAAATAATGAGGTTATATTAGACCCTGCATATAGGGTAAAAGAATCTGATAGTGTTTCTATAGATAGAAAATTGATAGAAAGACAGAAAAAAAGATATATGGCATTATATAAGCCTTTAGGTGTTGTAAGCACTACAAAATATTTGCCAGGAAGAAGAATAATTACAGAGTTTTTTAAGGGTATAAAAGAAAGACTGTTTTATGCTGGAAGGCTCGATTCCGAATCAAGAGGCATTATGATAATTACCAATGACGGAGAGTTTGCAAATATTATCACACACCCATCTTATGAAATATTAAAGGTTTATGATGTTACAGTTAATGGAAAGATAGATTCAGAAAAATTATATGAGGCAAGTAAAGGTATTACAATAAAAAATGTTACTTATTCACCTTTTAAGTTTAAGATACTATCAAAAGGAAGAGTGCAAAGTAAAATACGTCTTACTATCAATGAAGGAAAAAACAGAGAGATAAGAAAGATATTTGATTATTTAGGATACAAGGTTATAGACTTGGAAAGGATATCTGTGGGCTGCGTAAGCAAGTATGATGAAACTTCAGGAACATTAGAAGCAGGTCATATTAGAGACCTTACAAAAAAAGAAATAGAGTTTTTCTTTAAACAGAAAGAGAAAAAATTAAAAGATATAGAAAGTATATTTGCAAATGTTTCAGAATATGATGACAATATAATAGATGACAACTATGTAGAAGATAATACTTACTCTGATATATCTAACAAAACAGAACAAGAAGAAAAAAAAGAAAAAAAGTATGATAAATCTAAATGGGCTAAAGCAAAGCCTAAGAAAAAAAGATTAATTACAAAAAAAGAAAATACATATAAGGCTAAAATAAATAAATCAAAACATTTAAAATCTAATAAAAAAAATAATTTTAAGAGTTTAGAAAATAAAGAATATAAAAAAAATGATTCTAAAAAAAGAAATTTTAATAAAGTAAGTTCTGATAAGAGTTTTAATAAAAAGCAAATTAATAGAAAAAATACTAATAAAAAAAGAATATAATTATTTCAAGATGCAGTATTTTTTATAATTTAGATAAAATATTTCAGATATAGATTTAAAAAAGATCAATTTTGATAAACTTAAAAATTTTAAGTATATTTTTCATTATTATTCAAATATATAAAAATATAGCCCATAGAATATAATTCTATGGGCTTTAATTCATCAACAATATTATTTCTTTTGTATTATTTTTTGATTGCTTTATTTCCGACTTCTTTGGCGTTCATCAATGCCTCTTCAGCTTTCATCATACCAGCAGTTTTTTCTGTTTTATTTAAGTTAGCATTATCAGTTTTAGAAACTTCAGTTTGCACAGCTGTATTTATTTGAGATTCGCTTGCAGCTTTTAACTCTCCGAACTCATTATTTACATTACCATTTTCATCATCAGAAGGTCTTGTAATAATTTGAGCCTTATCAGCTAAAGAAGATTGAAATACTTTTGTCGCTTCATCTTCACTTTGAGCCTCTCTTACTTGTGAAACAGCAGCAGCTTCAGAAGCCATTAAATTACCGCTTGAATGTACTATCATAACATCTTCAGGACGTACAGTAATAAGTCCGCTTTCTGTTCTTACAGCAAGAGCAACTCCAGTATCATTTTCCATAACCATTTCAACTGGTCCCAAAAATCTATTTCCAGCCTCGTCCATAACCTCAACACTCTTTCCAAGCATAGAATATCCTGTTTGGCTTGAATAAAATGTTTTCATAGAGTCAAGATTTTTATTAACCTCAGTCATTTGTTCAACAGATGAGAATTGTGCCAACTGTGCTATCATATCTCTATTGTCCATAGGAGAAAGCGGATCCTGATGACTCATTTGTACAGTAAGAAGTTTTAAAAAAGCATCTTTACCCAAAGAGTTTTGAGTAGGGTCTCTTTGAAAGTTATTCTGTAAGTTATAAGCTCCTACCTCTTGTTTTAATATCTTTATTTCTCTCTCTGACATTTTTAAAGCGTCTGCAGATATCATCTTCTATCTCCTTAAAAAATTATCTCTAATTATCATTTTATTTCTTAAAGCTGCATTATTTTTTAATAATACTTATATAAGTAAATTCAATTTTTTTTCTGGAACTATATATGATTTTATATCGGCTCTTACCTCTTCTACATTATCAATATTTTCAGAAGCAAATCTGTTTCCAATATTATCTAATTCTTCGCCGAAGCCCCCATCATTATTAGGCATGTCCTGTCTTAACATTACATCAAATCCCTCTATATTAATTCCTATTTCATTTAATGAAGTTATAACAGTATCCAAATTTTTAGTAAATATATCTTTAACATCAGCATTATCAACGAATATTTTTCCTATCAAATTATCTCCATCCATACTTATTTTTAATCTTATTTTTCCTAAATATTCTGGATTAAGACTCATTAATACTTCGCTTTTTCCATTATTAACAGCAACCTGAGCTTTTTCTACAAGTTTGCCCATTAAGTCTTGGAATTTTATCATGCTGTCTGTAATGTTGGTACTGTTATGTGTTTTTGATACATTATTATTGTAATGATTGTATCCTTTTAGATTAGAACCTTCTGCTGAATCTTTCATGTTTATTATTGTAAGTTCTGCTCCTTTATCATCTGAAATGGTGTTACTTACAGTACTATTATTATTTTTTACTTCAGCATTATCTTTATCATATTTATCTGCATATTTACTTTCTACATTGTCTATATTATTAGCAATATTAATATCTGAAATGCTGCTTTCAAAATCTATAGCAGGCTCTTGTGTATTAATAGTTTCTATTTTTTTATCATTATCTTTATTTGAAACAATTTTTATTTCTTTATTAATGTCAGTATCTTTTACTTCGATACTGTCTTTAATATCGTCAGTTAATACCTCTTTTTTACCTTCTTCATTATTATTACTATCTATCATAGCTTTGATATTTTCTAATGATTCTATTAAATCTTCTAATTCTTTTTTATCTTCTTCATTTAAATCTTCTAAATTTAATGCTTCAATTTGTTTTTTTATACTCTCTATATCCTGTGCATTTTTAATGTTTTCTTTTTTATCTGCTTTATCAAGTTTAGAAACAGTAGCTTCTGCATTTTCTCTAGTATTTACTAAAACTTTTTTATCATCATTATTGGAAGCATTTTGAATTATTAGTTTAGCTTTTTCTTTTGTTAGTGCTAATTTTTCTTTTAATGATATGTTTTCAGAATTAGTTTTATCAGTTTTTTCCTGAGAATTATTATCAGCTTTTATTTCATCTTTATTTTCTTTTACAGTTTTATCCTCTGTATTGTCTGCAACTTTATTTTCTTCATTACTAGTATTTTCTGAGCTTTTATTTGTATTATTTTCAGAATTAGTTTCTTTAGATGATATTTTTTCCTCTGCTGCTGAAGAGTTTGCAACATTATCACTGTCATAATTGTTATAATCATTATTATATTCTTCATAATCATTATAATTTTTTGAGCTGTAATCTTCGGTATTATTTCTTTCTACTATCTTATTTGAAACACTTGAAGGAGCTGAATAAATATCTTCAGTTTGCGTTTTATTAAGCATATTAGCAAAAGAATCATCATAACTATGATTGTTCAAACTATATGTATTATTGTTAGATGAAACATTAGTATCAACAAAAGATAATAAATTTCCTAATCCATTTATCATAATTTACTTCCTAATTATTAGTTTGTTACTATTATATTAATATTCGGAAGTATAAAAATTTACTTTACAAAAATATATATTATGTTTATAAAAAAATTATAATATGATCGTATTTTGATACTTTTAATCATTAATTAACTATCTATAATAGAATGGCATTACATTATATGTACTATACAAAACGCCAAAAAATAAAACAGCAATAATTTTAATATAAACCTATCAGTATAAATATATAATTACTAAAATCATAAATAAAATAAATTTGTTATTTAATAGCTTTTAGTATATAATATATGCTATATTTTTGTATTGTTAAATTGTAAAAAGTTATGGATAAAGAAAGTATAATTAATGCTGAAGAGACTCCTTATGATAAGGAAGAAAATAATAATTCTATAAGACCTAAAGGTTTTGATGATTTTTTGGGACAGAATAATATAAAATCAAAATTAAAAGTTTTTATAAATAGTGCCTTAAAAAGAGATGTTTCTTTGGATCATATATTATTTTACGGTCCTCCAGGGCTTGGAAAAACAACACTTGCACAAATAATAGCAAATGAAATGGGAAGCAGTATCAAAGCTACATCAGCACCTATAATAGAACGCCCTGGTGATTTAGCATCCATACTTACTACTTTGGGTGAAAAAGACATACTTTTTATAGATGAGATACATCGTCTTAGAACGGTTGTAGAAGAGGTGCTTTACTCTGCTATGGAAGATTTTTTTGTGGATATAAAAGTCGGTGAAGGTACTAGTGCAAAAAGTTTTAGAGTAAAACTTCCTCATTTTACTTTAATAGGTGCTACTACTAGAAGCGGTTTATTAAGCACGCCTCTTTATGACAGATTCGGAATAGTAGAGCGTCTTGAGTTTTATACTAATGAAGATTTGGCAAATATAGTAAAGAGAAGTTCAAAATTTTTGGATATAGATATAACAGATTCTGCAGCTATCTCAATAGCCTCAAGATCAAGAGGTACTCCTAGAATAGTTAATAGGCTTTTAAGACGTGTTTTTGACTTTGCCACTGTACATGATGTTTTAAAAATAGATGAAGAGTTTGCCTGTGATTCTTTAGAGAAACTTGGTATAGATAAAAATGGTTTTGAGGCACTTGACAAACTTTATTTAAATACTATTATTAAACACTATAATGGCGGACCTGTAGGAGTTGATACTCTTTCAGTTTCTTTATCCGAGCAGATAGAAACTATAGAAGATGTTATAGAGCCTTATTTGATACAGTCTGGATTTATAAAAAGAACCCCTAAAGGAAGAGTAGCAACTAGTAAGGCTTATTCATATTTAAATCTTTCATCAAGACTTGACGATAATTTAGAAAGAGGTTTATTTGATGATTTTTAAGGAGGAGTATTATTTTAATAACAGATGATAATATAACAAAAGAAAAAAAATCCAATGCTCAGTTGGATAAATATTATTTAGAAGAAACATCAAAAGATGTAAAAGGACTTGCAAATAAATTTGTAAGCAATTTTAAAACTACATCTAACAATACTTCATCCGATAAAACTTCACATTTTGATATAAGCTATAAAAAAAATACTAAATTAAAAATAAAAAGATATAAAGCACCTAGACCTAAGGTAAAGTTTAATAGAAGTAAAAAAGTTTTTCAAAAGATATATAATTCTACATACGGTATAAGGCATTTCTTTTGCTCTATCATAGAAGCAATAAAAAGAAAAGGTAATCATGAAAGAAGCATACTTATATTTTATGATGATGAAGAACATGCAGTAAGACTTCCTATTAATAATTTCATGATAACGTTTTTGCTTTTGGTATTTTCTTCATTAGTATATACTGGATATGATGCCTATAATAAACAGAAAGAAGCTAGAGAGTTTTATAATACTCTTTCTGCTAGAGAGGCTAAAACTTATACACTTATAGAAGATTATAAAAAGTCATTAACCAGATTTTCAAAGGCATTAGCCGACTATAATAATATTATGAGAACTATTTCTTATGCAATAGATTATAATGATGCAGGCACATTTAATAACAACAATAATATTAATTATACAGAGTCTGCCAATATAAACAAAATGCTTGCTGAAGTAGATGCCTATCAAAAAAATATTTTGGCATTTATGGAGGTATCTCCTAAAATACATAAAGAAATACCATTAGGCTGGCCTGTTGCAGGAGGAGGACGTATATCAAGCGGTTTTGGAGCAAGACTTTCGCCTTTTAATCAGGAGAAAAGCTATCACTATGGCGTAGATATAGCAGGTCCTTACGGAACACCTATAATAGCAGTTGCTGACGGAACTGTTACTTTTTCAGGCTGGAGAAACGGATACGGCTGGTTTGTACTTATTACGCATGCCAATGGGTTTCAAACAGCTTATGGGCATAATTCTAAATTGTTAGTGGATTACGGAGAGAAAGTTAAACGAGGACAGAAAATAGCTTTAATAGGAAATACTGGACGTACTACTGGAATACACTGCCATTTTGAGGTGAGAGTTGGAGGAGATCATAAAAATCCTATGCCTTATTTGAGTGCCAGATTCTAATTTCTCTAAAATTAATAAAATTATCAATATATTTTTGCAATGCTCTTTCAAATTGCATATACTATTTATTATAAAATAAATTCAAGGACAAATATTTTTATGGAAGAGTTAGAACAAAAATCAAAAAAAGATTATCTTTTAATTAAACTGTTCATAGGTATAGTCATTGGTATTATAATAGGTACATATTCTAATGCTGCTGTTATTAATGTTATACAGTCTATAAAATATGTGCTTAATCAGGTAATATCATTTATGGTACCTTTGATAGTATTAGGTTTTATTGCTCCTGCTATTACTAGAATGGGAGGGGAAGCTAATAAAATGCTTGGCGTTATGCTTGCTCTTGCCTATACTTCATCAGTAGGTGCAGCTTTATTTTCTACACTTGCAGGATATATTATCATTCCTAATTTAAATATACCTTCAAATGTTGAGGGATTAAGAGAATTACCTGAAATAATATTTAAATTAGATATTAATCCAGTATTTCCAGTAATCACAGCATTATTTTTAGCTATATGCGGAGGTGTTGCTGTTGTAAAGACTAAGTCAAAATATTTTGAAAACCTACTAGATGAACTTAATAATATAATGTTATTTTTGGTTAATAAAGTTGTAGTTCCTATACTTCCATTTTATATAGGAAGCACTTTTGCTACTTTGGCATATGAAGGAACTATTATAAAAAGCGTACCTGTATTTTTGATAGTAATATTAATAGCTATAGTAGGACATTTTATATGGCTTACTATATTATATTCTATAGCAGGCATAATATCTAAAAAAAATCCTGCAAGAGTATTCAAACATTACGGACCTGCATATTTAACAGCAGTAGGTACAATGTCATCAGCTGCTACTTTGCCAGTGGCATTAAAATGTGCTAATAAATCAGATGCTTTAGACAAGGACATAGTAAACTTTGCTATACCTATGGGTTCAACTATACATTTATGCGGCTCTGTGCTTACAGAAACTTTTTTTGTTATGACTATATCAAAAATATTATACGGTCATTTGCCTGCAGTTGGAACTATGATATTATTTGTAATACTTCTTGGTATATTTGCTGTAGGTGCTCCTGGGGTACCAGGAGGAACTGTAGTTGCTTCTTTGGGTATAATTATTTCTGTTTTGGGCTTTAATAATGACGGAACAGCTTTGATACTTGCGGTATTCGCTTTGCAAGATAGTTTTGGTACTGCATGCAATGTAACAGGAGACGGTGCTTTAGCTTTAATGCTTCAAGGAATATTTAAAAAGAATGAATAAATAAAAAATGAAAAAATAGATAAAAATATAATCCCTGTCATTTTATATAATGTCAGGGATTTTTTATTTATTATTATTCAATTTTTGATAGCTGCCCTTCGCTTACAGTATTATCACTATTTTCTATTTTTAATGTCATATAAGTATCATGAAAAATAAAAGTGTAATTATTTCCGTCTTTAGATGTTTCATATGAAATATCATCTGTTTTTATCAATTCTTCTTTTGATATTGTAAGTTTTTTATCATATACATTTCCGCCTTCAATAGTAATTTCTATTGAGCTGTCTTCATTAACTATTAATATGCATTTATTGGTTGTAAGCTGTCTTACATTTGCTATGGTATTGATCGTACCTTCATACCTAGCTGCATATTTATTTAATTTTACTATAGAATCATTATTAAAACAACTTAATATAATGATACTAATAAAAATAATAAAATTATAATTTTCTTTTTCATAAACACATTCCCAATTTAAAATATCGTATATCATACATCTTATTTAGTTTATTATCAATAGAATCATTACAGTTTTGTATTATATATTCTATTGATAAAAAATCAGTATAGAGTATAATGCCAATATAGGCTTCAGATTATATCTTGATAATGTTATATTATATTAAACAAAAAATAATATATACAAATACTGTTAAATATTAGATAATTATTATATAGTATATAATAATTTATTTTTTATAGTTATATTGAATATATTATATATATAACATGTCATTAATTAATATTTTTAATAATAATACTATCTTATATTTTTGTGATGTAGCATTCCTATAATGATACTCAAAATATAGTATGTATACGTATTATATATATATAAAAAGTTAATTTATAGTTATATAAGTATATATTTTTTTGTTTAATTTTATTTGACAAAAAAATAATTTACTGTTTTTAGCTATTATTGCACCTCTTTTAAACAAAATTTCTAAAATTTCACATGTATAACTGTTGACTTTTATATAAAAATTCATTAGAATAAAATTATAAGCAAAAGATACAACATTGGAAAAAAGATTGCTTATTATGTTTATCTTATTTGCTTAAGTACGGAACGATAAAGATCCTCTAAATCCTTATTATTCCTAAGTACACATAAAGCAAGATTAACGGTTTCCTAATGCCCTCTTAATTTTGCTGAGAATAAAGATCCTCTAAATCTTATTATTCTCACTGATTTTTTATAGTCTGTTAGAATTATGCTTATATAGTTCTAACGTATTGGGAAACAATGGAGATCCTCGTCTTTGTTGTTTCCTAAAATATTTTGAAGTTACTGCCTTTATTTAAAGGTATTAACTATATAAAAAATTTTAGGAGAAAAAACAATGAAAAAAGTTTTATTGACAGCTATGGCAATAGTAACATTAGCTAGTGCCTCAGCATTTGGTATGTACGGTAGAGGTGATTCTTGGATAGACTTCCTTGTACATGGCAACCAATTCAGAGCTAGAATGGACCAAATAGGTTTCACATTAGGCAATGATACTATTAAAGGTACTTTCGGTTTTAGAGCAAACGCAATCAACCTTGGCAACTTAGGAAATATACTTAGCGGAAATACTGGAGATGTTACTTTAGATTCAACACTTTCTGCTGGTATAGGATACACTTCTGATGCTTTTGGTATAGGTGTTGGTTATAACTTTACTTATGTAAATAAAGGCATACAAGTTCATACTCCTGTATTAATGGTTAATGCTTTAAATGATAACTTAAGAATAGTTGTACCAATACAAGTAGCTGTATCTGATGATTTAGATGCTAATTCTGCTGGTGCCGCTAGTATACATAGAACAGATTATTTAGGTTTAAGTACTGATATACAAATAAGATACTATACTGGAATAGATGCTTTCAATGCTATAAGATTATATGTTAATTATGGTCAGGCTGGATACAAGGTTGGAAATTTAGAATATGCTAATTCATCTTTAGGTTTACAATTAAGATTATACTTCTTAAACACTACTATCGGAAATGTTAATGTTAATCCGTATATTAGATTAGAATATGAAACAGCTTTAGAAGGTAATCAATTAGGAATAAAATCTTCTAGTTTATCTTATGAAGCATCAAGTTCTCAATATGTTGCTCCTAGTATAAAAGGTGCTTCATATGACTATAAAGCTTATAAGTTTAAAATTATGCCAGTATTAGGCTTAGGAGCTAATAGTGATATAGTAAGCGTATGGTTTGAACCTTCTATAGGTTATCAAGTATCTGGAAGCGGTAATAAAAATGATAAGTTATCACATTCTTTGGCTTGGGGAGCTTATGCCGAATTGTATATAACTCCTGTTCAAGATCTTGAATGGTACTTTGAAATGGACGTTAATAACACTGGAAGAGATGGTACTACTTTACAAGGTGCTACTCCAGTATATTTTGAAACTTCTACTGGTATCACTTGGTATCTTCCTTCTTTGGGCGGAGATCAATAATAATAAATTAGAAATATAATTTTATTAATAAGGGGGGCTTTTAGCTCCTCTTTTTATTTTCATATTTATATTTTCTTATCATATCATAAAAAAACATTAAATCTAAAAAAGATTTTATGCGGTGAGTAATTAAATTATAAGTAAAGTTTATATTCTATTTTATATTTCTCTCTTTTATTAAAAAACTATACATAATATAAAAAGAATAAACGATTATTTTCTACACTATCTTTATATACAAAATATCAAATTCTAAACAATCATACACTTATATCTATAAACTTAAAGTCTTTTACATCAAATAATCCATTTGTAGTAAGTTTTATTTCTGGTATAACTGGAAGTGCCATAAATGATAATGTCATAAAAGGGTCTATATTTCTATTAACATTAAGTTCATTATAAGCTAATTCATGCATTGTATATATTTTTTTTACTATATCGCTTGGTATTTCATTTGACATTATACCTGCTATCTTTAATTCTAATGTATCAAGCACTTTAGAATTTTTTACTATAGTAATGCCTCCAGAACATTTCTCTATTTGTTTTATAGCAAGTATTATATCATCATCATTATCACCTACTGCTATTATATTATGAGAGTCATGGGAAACACTGGTTGCTATTGCCCCGTTTTTTAATTTATAATTTTCTATTAAACCCAGCCCTATTTTACCAGTTCTTTTATGTCTTTCTACTACTACTAATTTTAATATATCTACAGTCTTTCTGTATTTAAAATATCCGCTCTCAAATCCTACTATTCTTACACTTTTTTCTGTTATCAAATCTTTATTAACTATTCTTATAACATTAGCCTCATCAGTTTTTAATTTTATTTGTATATCATCAGCTGTAATAGGTGCAATATTTACAGTATTAAAAATATTATCATTATAATCATCTTTATCTGTTTTAAATAAAACATGTCCATTTTCTGCAGCTAATCTGCCATCTATAAATACTTTATTAGCCTTAAAATCTTTCAAATCATCAAATAAAACAATATCCGCCTTATATCCAGCAGCTATTAAACCAATATTTTTAAGTCTGTAGCATTCTGCTGCATTAATAGTAGCCATAGCAACAGCACTAAATACATCAAGCCCATGTTCAACTGCTATTTTGAGATTATGAGATATATGCCCATATTTCATTATATCATCCAAATGCTTATCATCAGTACACATAGCACATCTTCTGGCATTACTTTGATTAACTCCCTGCAAAAGAGAGGCTAAATTCTGAGCAGCCGAGCCCTGTCTTAAAAGTACATACATTCCATTAGCTATTCTTGCCTTTAAATCCTTAGCGGATACGCATTCATGGTCGGTATAAACTCCTGCAGCCCTATAAGCATTGAGTGTTTTTCCTCCAAGCATTACACCATGTCCGTCTATAATCTTATCTGCATTAATTGCAGCAAGTAATTTTTTTAGCACTTCTCTATCAAGAGATAATACTCCCTGAGCATTCATCATCTCGGCAAGCCCAAATATATCATCATCATTTATAAATTTTTCTATAGTATCCGCATCAAGTATAGCCCCCGAATCTTCAAACCCCACAGCAGGCACACATGAAGAAAGCATAAACTTACATTTTAAAGGACTCTTTTTAGCGGAGTTAATCATAAACTTTATACCTTCAATACCGCATACATTAGCTATTTCATGAGGGTCTGTTATTATTAAAGTAGTGCCGAAAGGAATAACCGCTTCTGCAAAATTGGCTGGTGTACATAAAGATGATTCTATATGCACATGCGAATCTATAAGTCCGCTTGTAGCATAAGAGCCTTTAGCATCTATAACTTCTTTTCCATTATAAGAACCTACCCCTACAATATAGTCATCAGAAACAGCAATATCAGCATCTGTAATCGTTGCAGATATGGGGTCTACTACCTTGCAGTTTCTTATTACCAAATCAGCCAAAACCTTACCGCTTGAAACTTCTATCATCTTTGATAATTTTTCTATAGTCATGAATAGTCCTTATAATTTAGTATATGTTTTAAATATAGTAAATTATAAGCGTATTTTCAAATTTTGAATTTTTTCTTTTATCTCTTTTTTATACCAATTTATTTCATCAATATTTGAATTTAAGGCATTTCTGAATATAAAATACAACTCTTTATAGTTAATATCTTTTTCTAATATAGTTTTAATTTCTGATGTTTCTAAACAAACTATATTTAATCCATTAATATAATTTTCTGAATTACTACTATAATATTTCATAGTTCTTTTATTAATAAAATCAGATATAACATTTATATATAATGAATTTGATACAAATAAGGCATATGTATTCTTATTGCCATTAGATAAAATGTACTCCCCTAAATGCCTTGATACAGGTTCAACTTCCATTTTTCTTTGTGATTTATCTTTAGAAAGCGTGGCTTCTATTAGTAAATCATGTTTTGGATAATATTTAGTTTCATCATATAAATAAACTATATCAGCTATTCCACCAGATGCATGCGTCTTAGGGAGCATATCAGAATCAAGATATAAATTCATATAATCTAATATATTACCTTTTCTATCACTTATTAGATACCAAGCTATTGATAATATATATTCAAATATTGTTGGAACATCTGCATTATCTGTAACAAGTTTTCTAACACCATTATCATCCCTCTTTTCTATTTTTGTTAAAATTTCTATAATTTTATTTTTATTGAATTTTTTATCTATTAAAATATTGAAACGTTTATATCTATCTTTTTTACTATATCTTTTAATTGTAACTTATTTTCTATTTTTATATTGAGATTTTCTGAAATATAATTATATATCAC
>NZ_JQIU01000008.1:2143351-2149041 GCF_002379365.1 Brachyspira sp. G79
CATAATGATATTTATAATAATATCATCTATAATATTTAAATTACTATTTCTTGATTTCAACATATAATTGATAATATTTTCTGTTATGTCTTTATTAATACATAATGGTAAAAGATAGGTAAACTCATCATTAGATAAATAGTCTAACTTTGAAATTATATATAAAAAAATAATAAAAGGTCTAACTATATGACTATTTATATCATTATAAGTTTTTAATAATTGTTTTAAGTATATAAAACTATCATTATCTATATTAAATAAATTATTACCATTAAAATTTTATTTTCAACTATTTTTAATAATTCTTTTCCTACTTCTGTTATATATCTATTATCATCTATTAAACCAATATCAACTAGCCCAGAAGTTTTTTGTCTAGCATCTTTTTCTGGATTTTTAGCATTCCCATATATAAAACCATTAGCTTTTAAATGATTATAATATTCTTTTTGTATATATTGCCATTTATTATTTTTAAATTTTTCTCTAAATTCCTTTTACTTCTGGCTTATCCCACCTAGCTATATTTTCTAAAAAATGATATGTATCGCAATATTGTCTAGAGTTATATGGAGGATCTATATATACTAAATCAGCTTTTATATTTTTTACAAGTTCATTACTGTCCATATTGTAACAAACATTATTAATATTAAGATTATTCATCTTAATCGGGACATACAGTTCCAATTTTTTTTCTAAATAAGACTTATTATTTTTTATATAAGCATCATAATGTCCACAAGTATTTGCTATTTTATCCATGGAATATAGTAATGAAGTTATTAATATTGCTCTCTCTTTAAAATTAATTTTTTTAGTATTGTATAATTCTTCTATATTTTCCCTTATATATCCTATTTTTCTGCAATTTTCTTTGCTAAAAAAAGTATCTGAAAAATTATTACTAACATAATTATCATCTTTTACTATTATAGAATTATACTCTTTTATATATTTAACTATTTTTTTATATGAGTATCTTTTAGGACTGAACCAAGCAACATGACAAATATAATTACTATACAAGTTATCATTTGTTATTAATTGCTTATCTAAAAAAGCGGAGGCTACAACACCAGTTCCTGAAAATATATCAGCCACTATTTTTATATTATCACATTCAGTGTCAACAACATGCCTAATGAAACCAAGAAGATTATATTTATTTCCTAAATATCTTCTATTATTAATATATGTAGTATTATAATATATCATAGTAAAATAATAAATAAAATTTTACTAATTATATTAACAGAAATAAAGATAAATTCAAGTAAACAATATTAATTAATAAAGTGTTTTTAATTTTGCTGTACTTGAAAAAAAATACAAATTCATATAAAATAAACATAATATTTTTAAAAAATTACTTTAATAATTAGGATTAATTAATATGGAATATGAAGCAGTCATAGGATTAGAAGTGCATGTTCAGCTTAATACTAAAACTAAAGCATTCTGTTCATGCCCAAATACTTTCGGTGCTCCTGCAAATACGCTCACTTGTCCAAGATGTCAGGCTCACCCAGGTACTTTACCTATAGTTAATAAAGAAATGGTGCATAAAACTATTAAAGCAGGACTTGCTACTAACTGCACTATTCAAAAGAAAAGCAGATTCGCTAGAAAACATTATTTCTACCCAGATTTGCCTTCCTACTATCAAATTACTCAAATGGACGAACCAATCTGTACAGAAGGTCATCTTGATATAACTGTACTTAATGACGACGGCTCTTCTTACAATAAAAGCATAAGAATAAATAGAATACACATGGAAGAAGATGCAGGCAAACTTGTACATGATGATACTGGAAGACCTTTAAGCTATGTAGACTTGAACCGTGCTGGCTGTTGTTTGATAGAATGCGTAAGCGAACCAGATATCTCTACAGGAGAAGAAGCATATCAGTATTTAACAGAACTCAAAAAAATATTTAAATATATTGATGTTTCAGACTGTAATATGGAAGAAGGTTCTTTAAGATGCGATGCCAATGTTTCTATACGCCCTAAAGGAAGTAAAGAACTAGGGGTTAAAACTGAAGTAAAAAATATGAATAGTTTTAGAAATGTAAGACTAGCTATTGATTATGAAATCAAACGTCAGATAAAAGCTCTAAATAATGGGGAGAAAATCTTACAGGAAACTAGACTTTACGATGCTAAAGAAAATACTACTAAAGGAATGCGTTCAAAAGAAGGTGCTGCAGATTACAGATATTTTCCAGACCCAGATATACCTCTTTTAGTACTTCAAGATGAAGAGATTGAAAATGCTAAAAAAGAACTCCCAGAACTTCCGCAGCAAAAACGTGAGAGACTTAAAAAAGATTATGATTTACCAGATCAAGATATAGTAGTACTTACAGAAGATGCTGCTTTAGCTGACTACTATGAATCAGCTGTTAAAGCATATCCTAAACAGCCTAAAAAAATAAGCAACTGGATAATGGTTGAAGTGAATGCCTACTTAAACAAAAAACTTCAAACTATTAAAGATTTCAAACCAAAACCAGAACATATTGCTGAAATATTCAAACTTATAGATGAAGGCGTTATAAGTGGTAAAATAGCTAAAGAGATTTTTGAAGATATGTGCGAAACTGGAGAAGCTCCTTCTGTTATAGTAGATAGAAAAGGAATTAAACAAGTAAGTGATACAGGAGAGCTTGAAGCTATAATAAGAAAAGTTTTAGAAGAAAATCCTAAATCAGTAGCAGACTTCAAGGCAGGTAAAGAAAAATCATTCGGGTTCTTGGTAGGACAAACTATGAAAGCTACTAAAGGACAGGGTAACCCTAAACTTGTTAATGAAGTATTAAGAAAAGTTTTAAGCGAATAATTTTTGATATTTTTAGTACTATAGATATAACCCTAACGGCTTTTGCTGTTAGGGTTTTTTGTTTATATTTTTTAATATAACTATAAAACATTTCATTCTCCGAAAATAGAATTTATAATATTTATTTTATTCTCACTTTCATCTTCAGAAACTAATTCTTCAATACCAAAAAATATTAAACTTGACAAAGCATCTGGAAAATCTAAGTAGCTGAATATATCACCTTTAATATTATTTTGAGAAAGTGAATCATCAAAATTGAGCAGCTGCCTTAAAGCAATATATCCTCTTCCTTCATTTGTACTAAGCCATTTATCAGTATCTGAACTCTCTGGAACTTCCTGCCAGCTTTTAGGAAAATAAACTTTATCATATATCAAATAACTAGCATTAACTATTCTCTCTATTTTATTTTTATGAACATAAAATGGCGTTACTTCAAAATGTTTCTCTAATCTTTTTACCAATTCTTTTTGAGCAAAATTACTTTCGCATAATACCTTTTTAATTTTTTTATTTATTAGAAAATTAATTATGCTTTCATCTGTGGTAGAGTTTTCATCATTACGCATAAGCCCAGAATCTATTAAATATATATTCTCCCCTATTTGTGTATAAATTATAACTGAAGTAAAACAATTATATTCTCCAAATGCTGGATCAATTACAGCTTTATGTTCAGATGAATTAATTTCTTCTATAATAGTATTAATATTATTCTTGTCATCATAAAACTTTAATTTTGAATATAGAAAAACTTTTCCCTGTTTATTTTTTATTTTACCAAGCCAAATATGATCATACATTTTTGGAAGAAGTCTTAAAGTAGAGAGTCTTGATTTATTTAATATATCGCTGAAATAATAATTTCCGTCATAATTAATAAATGTTATTAAAATATTATTATCTTCATATTCTTTATAATTGTATTTATTATTATTTTTATCAGTGTAAAATAAACTCTCTAAATTGAACTTACTTGTCATTTTATAAATAAAGTCTGTTTCAAATCTGGGATTAAATGCTATCCATATTTCACTTTTTAAAGCACGTATGGAAGGCTCTAATATCTCATAGCTTCTTTGTGTGAGAGTCTGACCTTCCTCTATAAAGCATATTCTTACATTGTAAATAGATTTTATCTCTTCAATAGAGCATTCTCTTATACCTAAAAATATAAATTTACTGTTAGTTATTTTATTAGTAATTTCATTTCTTTTTATATTAAAAAAACTTTCGAGTTTTAATTCTTTAATAATGCTCACAAGAAGAGGATAAGTAGAATATGCTATTGACTTTTGAATCTCTCTTGAGCAAAGTATAACACCCTTAATCTCAAAACTTTTAGCTATAAGTATCCTAGCAATAGATTCGCTTTTCCCTCCGCCTCTGCCCCCAAATGCTATTTTTAAACGCTTATCAGTATTTGCCCATTTCTCAAACGGTTTTAATATATTAAACTTTATTTCCATAGTATTTTTTATTACCCATTATAAAAATATAAATAATCACTAATAAATATTAAAAATTATTAGTGATTATTAATATGATTTTGTATTTCTGATATTTAGTATTTAATTACTTTGAATTTTATATTATTTTATTGCTAATCTTAATATACAACTACAAGACTATAGTATATTCTAATGCCTACAACCGCACGTTTAGAGTATTTTTATTTATTAAATAAAGTTTAAATTTATGACTAAACTATTATATTTTTATACTATGTTACGTGCGGGGTTTAAAATTTTAGAAAAAATCAATTAATAAAAATGATACAGTGTATATTTATTTAAGGTAAATAATTACATAAAAAGTATATTTTTTTAAAAAAATTACAAAAATTAATAACATCTTTCGGAAGACATAGCAAATTATTTTTGATAATTCTGTTATAATAAAGCAAGTATCTATATGCAAGAATAACTAAGGATAATATTATATGAAAAAAGAAAGCATTAATATAGCCGATAGAAAATATAATATAAAATATTATAGTAATTCAGATAAAAATGCAAGATACAATTACGTACTTCCTTCGCTTAGAACATTAATATCAGGAAACCGAGAATGCTTTATAGTTTCTAAAATATCAGGTGATAAACCCTACAGCGTAGAGAAAGCAGTAATTTCAGAAGATGATAGTATATTCACATACGAATTTAATGATTTTCAGGCAGTAAAGGAAGATATAAAAGGCATAATGACTAATTATAAAGATAAAATATTATTCTTTGAAATAGGAGTGTTTGCCGATTTATACAGCTATTTAAGAAGTCATTTTGAGCTTGATATAATAAACTATATTTCAGATGACGGAAAAATAGATATTTCCAATATTGAAGATAGTGTATTTGATAAACTTCCTATCAAGAAAGATAAACTTATAAAGAGAATGCAGAACTATTATGATGATAATAAAAACTGCATACTTCCTTCTTATAAAGTTCAGGATAGTATAATCAAAGAAGATAAAAGACCTTCTAACAAAGTGCTTTACTGTATATATCATCTTCCAGTTCTTGAGAAAATATATTATTTTGAAAATTGTAAATTAAATTTAAAAGATATAGCAGATATTTTCTTCAGCGATGATAATAATGAGAATATTGATAAGTCTTTATTAAAAAAAGATTCTTTCTAATAAAATAAAGTTAATAGAAGAAAGTATTAAGCATTTGAATTATACTGAATTAGTAAGAAGAATAGATAATTTTAAATATATTGAAGAGATTTCTTTATCTAAAATAATAGAATATATATTCTGTTTATATTATGTTTTTCAGCATGATAGTGTATTAAGAGATGGTTATATTAGTTCTATTAGTATAATACT
>NZ_JQIU01000008.1:2150203-2153441 GCF_002379365.1 Brachyspira sp. G79
AAAAAAATGCATAATATAGATTCTATTATAGATGATATAAATACATTTTTTTATATAGCAGAGAGCATGTACTTTTTTAATCCTTATATGGCAAAAAGCTACAAAGATATACTTGATTCTTTGCATTCATCTTTAATGTATTTATACCGCTCATCAAAAGAGAATAAAAAAGATTATGACTTTTTAAATGAATTAAAAAATCTTGATTTGAAAGATATAAAAAAGTATGAGGATATATTTATTAATAATGCTTTATTCTTTTATAATCAGGAAAATATTTATAATGAGGAAGATGAAGAAAGTCTTGAAGAGAAAGTAAAAGAAATTGAATATGAAGAAATAAAATTTAAAGAAGAGGAGAATAGGGAAAGAAAAATATTTTTTGACGCTAACTATAAAACCATATATAAAGCAGTTATGTATGATATCAGACTGAAAGAACATGAAGAATATGATAAAAAATACATAGAAGAGGCTTTTATAAATGCTATTGAGTATATGTACAGAGTATCATACTACAAAGAATATTTGATAATCAATAATGCTCACTTAACTAATCAATATAAAAAAAGCGAAATCCATTTAGAAAGGGATAAAAAATTAAAAACTGCTGATTTATCAAAAGAGATAAAAGGCATAAAAAATGTATAAAACGATAACTAACTGAAGAATAAAAAACTTCATTTGTTATAAATTATATAATAGCAAGTTATATAAAAAATAAAAAATTTAGGAGAACAGAAATGAAAAAATCTATTATTAAAATCGCTCTTTGTTTAATTGCTGTATTATTTGCAGTAAGCTGCGGCAATAATGCAAACTCATCTACAAACCCAACAATCAATGATACACCAAAAAATCTTAATGTTACTTATACATTTTTAAACAATGGAAATAGTAGAATAGATGTTAATACAGCAGCTAATAACAATCAAATAAAAAAAGAAGTAGATTTAAAGATAACCGTTTCACCAACAGTATCAGTTGATGCTAAAATTACTAAAGTTACATCTACTGGTAGTGCTTTAGAAGCCGCTGATTTTACATTGTCAAAAACTTCATCAATTATAACAGGTGATGAAATAAAAATAACTTTATCAAGCACAGGAATAGAAAAATTAAAAACTGCTGCTAAAAAAACAGCTATTAATTATACTTTAACTATTGAGTTTACAACAGCTTCTCAAGATGTAGAAAATAAAACTTCTACTAGAGATATCAGCATTTCTGTTATGCCTTTGCAGGAAATAACAAAAACTCAAGTAGAAACTATGATAAAAAATGTAGGAAGTTTTTATGCAAATGGATTCAGTGGGGCCTCATTTAATACTAGCAGTTTTCAGCTAAATGCTTCAGGTTTTAATATAGATGTAACTTCAAATTCAGATTCATCTTCTACTACTTACTCAGCTAAAAATGCAGCTGCTTCTTTATCTTTAAAAATAGATTCATCAGCACTATATAATTTAGGTTTAAATACTCCAGACTATTCTTCCACTACTTATTCTGGAAAAACAGCTAATTTAGTATTTAAGTTCACTCCAATATTTGGATATTGTTTTGCAAATGATATAGAAAGTATAATGACTTCAGGATTAAAAATTAATTTAAAATTATCATCAAGCAGCTGGAAAGATTAATTTATATTTTTTAAGGAGAATAAAAATGAAAAAAAGAATTTTATCAATTATTTCGGGCTTAATTTTAATAAGCATATTTGCAGTAAGCTGCGGAGAGAAGAAAGGCACAGACCCTACAAATGATACAACTCCTACTACGCCTAATAAGGGGATACAAACTTATCAGGGAGATTGGCAAGTTGAAGGCAAAGATGCAAACGGACAGACTGTAAGCGGAACTATTAATATAGATGCAAACGGCACTATAACAGGAAATTTATATCCTTTGGTTAGTGAAGATCAGCCTATAACTAAAGATAAAATAACAGACAAAGGAAACGAAACTTATGAAATTAATATGTCAGAATATAGTATGATTTATGAGTTTACATTCAGCAGTGATAATAGCGGCAGTTTCAAAATATTTGTTTCACTAAATGGAAATAAACAGGAAAGTACTTCTGGTACTTTAAAAAGACAATAAAAATAACTTTCTTTTAATTAAAGATTAATCATATAAAAAAACCTCATGTTTTTTAAGCATGAGGTTTTTTATAATATCAAAATATTATTTGAGTTTCTTTATTATCTCTTTAGCAAAATAAGGCAAATCGTCTGGACATCTTGAAGTTACAATATTACCGCATACCACTACTTTTTCATCTTTATAATTAGCTTTAGCATTTATCAAATCATCTTTTATACTTATATAGCAGGTAGCGTCTTTGCCTTCCAAAACTTTAGCTGATATCAAAGTCTGCTGTCCATGGCATATTGCTCCTATAGTGAGGTTATTATCAACGAAATATTTGATAATTCTTTTTACATCGTCATTGCCTCTTATAGCTTCAGGAGCTCTTCCTCCTGGTATTATTAAGGCTTTATAATTTGAAGGATCAACCTCTGAGAAATTTAATTTTGCTTCTGTTTTGAAAAAATATTCTCCTTTAATCTCACCTTTATTTAGAGCTGCTATATCAACATCAATGCCCTCTTCTATAAGTCTGAAATATGGATAAAACAATTCTGAATCTTCAAAAAAATTGTCTGTAATAATTAATGCTTTCATATTTATAATTCCTTTATAATTTTTAGTGTGCGTATAATAATATAACATTTTTTTAATTATTACCAGAAGTAAAAATATAGTTTAATTATCAAAGCCCACTCTGATATTTATTCTATTCTCTTCTTCCTGAACATTTCTTTTTAATTCTTCTCTCTCAAGTTTTTTATTTTTTCTATTTTTTAATATTTCAAAAAATACTATAACCGCCCTCTCGCTTGGAGGATTATATTTATAAACTATTTTTTTAGTTTTAGATTCTTTGCCTTCTTTGTCAGTTTTTATCTCTCTTACAATATCTTTACTATAATAGCCTAATGCTTTTTTTATTACAGCATTTTCTATTTTTATTTTTACGTCATTAAAATATTCTCTTCTTGCCTTTCTTATTTTTTTAACCAAACTCTTTTTATATTTCTTACTAGATTTATTAATATATTCTTTTAAATCATCATAATTAATATTTAGTTTTTTACTAATATCTTCAAATGTGAGATTCTCTTTTTTTATAAGGTCATATATTTGATTTTCTGTTTTTATATTATATTTGTTC
>NZ_JQIU01000008.1:2155503-2204563 GCF_002379365.1 Brachyspira sp. G79
TCATTATTTCCTATAATAAATTTATAAATAATTACCTATGGGTAAATATTTTAATTTTTTGTTTGTATTATTTTTTTTTATAAAAGTTAATGTTAAAAATTACTTTATTTATTTATAGGAAAAAATAAATGTTAAACGATAAGCCTGTATCATATTTTATAAAAAATAAAAGATATATTCTTGAAAGCAGAAAAAATAAAAACAAAAATGAATTAATTGCTATAGGAAATTTTTTAGAAATTTTAAAAGACGAAGAAATTAATAATGTAACATTAAAAAATTTAAGGGAATGGGATAATAAAAATGTACTTCCAGCATACAGAATTACTCATGGACCTATAAGAGAAAAGGTAAGATACTACAGCAAAGAGCATATTTATATTGTAAGAGAGATACTTCGTTTAAAGGCATTAGGTTTTGAGATACCTGATATTAAAAAGGTTATATTTGATAATATACCAGAATACTTAATATTTGTAAGTAAGGATATACTAAAGAAAGAGGAAATTAAAAAAATGAAGGGCTTAATTGAAAACATCAATAAAAAAGAGGCTGATATAATAAAGGCTATAATAAAAAACACAAAAAAAGAATTTTATAATAATTTTAATATAGATAATTTAAATGATGAATATATAAAAGATATTATAAGTCAGTATAAAGATTCTAATTTAGAAAATAAAGAAGATGCAAATATCATAAGGTTTATACTTATTTTGATTAGTGCATTTAATTGCTATGATGAAAATAATAATATCTTTGATAGAGAGAAGTTTTCAAATTATATTAATGATATAGCAGGCAGGTATTAAAGTTATAAGCTTTAATAATTAAATATAAAAAAATTAAGGAGTACACTATGAGTGAAAAAAAGAAACATCCAAACAATGAAGGTGATATGGTTAATCCCAATAAAGGTTTTAATGGTAATAATATTATATTTGATAAAAATCAAGGTAATAGAGGCTGGCAGAAAAATCCATTAAACCCAGCAAATAAAAAAAACAACAATGATAAAAAATAAAAAGTCAATTAAAAATATTAAAAAAGGAGTAAAATTATGTCAGATAAAATAAAACGTCCTAACAATGAAGCAGATATGCAAAACCCTAATAAAGGAAATAACGGAAACAATATACGATATGACCAGAATCAGGGTAACAGAGGCAAGCAGCTAAACCCAAACCAGAACAAAAATAAATAGCTGAAATTAAAACCTTAATACTTGCCATAAGTTTTTTAAAAAAGTTCATAACTACCCTAGAGTAGTTATGAACTTTTATTAATATAATCATTGTTCAAAACAATAAAAAACTTTATATTTAATAGTTCAATAATAAATAAAATAATAAAAAATTATAAGGAGAAAACAAAATGAAAAAAATTATCAGTATCATAATAATATTAATGTTTATGTTATTAATGACAGCTTGTTCTACAGTAGCAACGGCAGACAATATTCCTCAAAGTCTTCAGCTAAGCGGAAGCGATATCACAGTAGGAGAAGTGCTGACAGCAGAACTTCCATACGATGCAAAAGATACTACATTAAAAGAACAGTTAATAGCAGAGGCTTTGAAAGATACTAATTATGATTTTTTGATTATGCCTAGATACGAAATTGTACAATCAGGATTCTCTAAAAAAATTAAAATAAGAGGCAGAGGAGCTAGAGTAAAATAAATAATTATTAATTCCCCTAGGGTAAATATTAACTATTATAATTATAAACATTGAATAATTAATTAGTAAGATTTATATTTTATTTATAATAAAAAACTTTAAGGGGAAAACAAAATGAAAAAAATTATCACTACTATTTTAGCTTTAACTTTATTATCAATGTTTGCAGTATCCTGTAATAAAGGTTTTAGTTTTTATGATTTGGGAGGTACTTGGGTAGGAAGCGGCGGAAGTTTTACGGTAAACACTTCAGCAAAAACTATAACAAAAAATAATCAGACATACAACGTTCAAGGAGCAAGTGATACAAAAGCTCAATTATTAAGTATAATGTTATTGAAAGACGGCAGCAATGCTGGTACTATAACATTCACAAGCAAAACAGAAGCTAATGGTACTGGCGATTTTAACGGCTCTTGGACTAAACAATAATAAATATTATTATATATTATAAAAAGCTGTTTGATAAATATAAATTATCAGGCAGCTTTTTTATATTCTTGATATAATATATTTTTATTATAAAATTAACTACATAAAAAATTATGAAACAATATTGATTGCAGTTGACAATAATAAAATATGATGTAACTTTATTTAATTATTAAAAAAAAAAATTGTTTATGGGAAAAATTAATGGATAATATCAGTCAGTCTAATGAACATGTAAAAAAGCCCAAATGGTATACTATGTTTTTTTCTTTCTTTTATATAGGGCTTGTTACAATAGGAGGTGGACTTGCTATGCTTCCTATTATGGAAGAAGAGTTTGTAAGTAAAAGAAAGTTCTTAACTAAAGATGAAATAATAGATATATTTGCCCTAGCTCAAAGTATACCTGGAGTAATTGCTGTAAACTCATCGCTTCTTACAGGTTTTAAAGTAGCTGGAATATTCGGAGGTATAATGGCTGGAATAGGCGTTATGGCTCCTTCATTTATCATTATACTTATGATAGCTCCTATATTTGAGAGATTTCAAAATACAGAGTATGTACATAAAGCATTTTTAGGGATACGCGGTGCTATAGCAGGGCTTATACTTCTTTCTGCTTTTGGAATGGGAAAACAGGTAATGAAAGATAAGTTTACTATTATTCTTTTTATACTTAGTTTTATTTTGGTTGTATTTTTAAACTTTAATGTAATATATGCCTTGCTTTTATCGGCACTAATAGGCTGGCTCTATTACCTATTTAATAAATATATTATAAAAAAATAATAATAAATAACGGAAATTTATACTATGATATACTTGAGACTTTTTTATGTATTTGCAAAACTCGGACTTTTTACTTACGGAGGCGGATATGCTATTATAGCCTTACTTTTAGGAATATTAGAAGATTACGGCTGGGTAACTTCTGCCGAGTTCTCCAATCTTGTGGCAATATCTCAGATAACTCCGGGACCTATTGCTATTAACTCTGCAACATTTGTAGGATATAAAGTAGCTGGAGTATTAGGTTCTGCAGTTGCTACTTTCGGAATATTTCTCCCTGCATTTGTAATTACTATGATAGTATCAAAGTTTTTTTATGCTGTAAAAAATAATGAACAGTTTAACAGTATAATGAATGCTCTTCGTGTATGTGCTGTGGCATTAATAGCTTCGGCTGTTGTAACTTTTACAAAAGATGCTTTTTTTGTTCAGCTTACAGAAACTTCTATATTAAGAAATATTGTTTTTATTCAAAATATATTTAAATACATTAGTCCTATAGGAGTATTTATATTTGCTTTATCAATATTCTTAAAGATAAAAAAAGTACCTATACTAGCTATAATAGCTATTTCTGCCGTTTTGGGAATAATTTTATATTGATACAGTTATTATCATCTTACCTTTATAAGATTGCCGCTTCCTTTTGTACCATCATTACGGTCAAAATAAAAATTGAGGGCATAATCAGAAAAAGTAAAAGTAAAATAATATCTGTATCCGCTTGAAGTTATAGAAGCTGAATATGAATTGTCAGAGAGTTTTACCATATTTTCTTTGTATATATTGTTTAAAAAAGAGATATATCCTCCTGAAATATTTACAGTTACAACACCGCCTGAAGAAACTGTAACAGAGACATAAGACTGATACGTAATATTATATCTGTCAGTTGTTGTAATGCCAGCCTCATACAAACCTATATATTTTTTATCTATTTCATTATTATTTAATGATGAGGAGGAAGTATAAAAGTTAAGACAGCTGCATATAAAAAATGCAGAAAATATAATAATAATTTTTAATAGACTATTCATATATTTTGCCTCATAATATTTATAAAACAAAATTAATCAATAAACGTTATAATTAAATATTTTTCTTTTTCTCTAAATACACTGTTAATAATTTTTTTATTCTGTCGTATTTAAAGCCCTTTCTCATTAATGCTTTTATTATATAATCTTCTTTATTTTCTTTATGTTCATACACTCTATAATATTTTTTTATAGCTTCTTTTAATGCTTTATTCTCACTTTTATCGCTTATAGAACTAGATGCTTTTTCTATTAATGAGTTTTTTACTTTGCATTTTTTGAGATAATCTATAATATGTCTTTTACTCTTTCCTTTGAGTTTTAAACTGCTTACAGCCACTTTTACAAATCTTTTATCATCTATGAGGTCATATTCTTTACAGTATGAAACAGCATAATTGATAAATCTTTTTTTATGACCTTTTTTTATTAATTTATCTCTAAGCATACCCTCGCTTATAAATCCGCGTTTTAAAACTGAAACAGCCGATTTTCTTGCGGAAGCTTCATATGCCTTATTTCTTATATGAGGAATCTCATCATATTCAAGCTCCATTCCCTCATACAAATCAAGTTCATAAAGACCGTTTTTAGGTATAGTAAATACTTCTCCTCCTGATATCTTTATATATATTTTATCGCCTTTTAATTTCATTCTTATAATAACCATAACAAAATACTATAATAATATTAATAGTTTTTCAAGTATTATTTTTTATAATACAAGAGAAAATTTGTATCGTCAGAATTTAAATAAGACTTTGGTATAATAATAGCAGACATTTCATCTACATAAAAAAATATGCATCTGTTAGTAGAATCTATTTTTTGTATATCTTCTTTATTAAACTTGCTCACACCGCTATTTTCTTTAAATACAACTTTATCATCATAAACTGTTAATTCTTTATCGCCGAAAACTTTATCGAGCTTTCCGCTTCTTGAATAGTCTTTAACTTTTTTTACTATCTTTTTTTCTATGCGTTTTCTATATGTTAATATCT
The DNA here is from genome assembly GCF_002379365.1 of Brachyspira sp. G79. GTDB lineage: Bacteria > Spirochaetota > Brachyspiria > Brachyspirales > Brachyspiraceae > Brachyspira. The sequence goes on from NZ_JQIU01000008.1 coordinate 2,160,449, forward strand.
GTATAACAGAAAAAGCAGAAACTAATACTGCTATTATAATTATTAAAAATGCATTATCTCTAAAGTATAAAGCCATTGCTGCAAATATGATTAAATACAAACCTACTAATATTGCTATAGTTCTTTTTATAGTTTTAGTCATTGAGGTATTCATTTTTAAATAATGAAGCTGAAAATCTATAAAATCATCTTCTGTAAGTTTGTATTTATATTCTTTTTTCATTAACTACACCTATATTTGTATTATATTAAGTATAGTATAAGTATATTTTTTTTCAAGTATCAATAACATACTTAAGAACATTTATAAAGTTATTTTATTCATAATTATGGGCTAGCTCACAAAAAATTTTGTAAATAGGTTTTGAAATAAGTATAATAAACAGTACTTAAAAAATGCGATATAAAATAGCATAATATTTCATATAAATGCTTATTTATAGTGTTTTTAATTATTATTTATTAACTATAGTTAATTTTTAGTACAATATAGACATTTATTAAAATTTGTCTTTTTTTATAAAAAATGTTATTATTATAATATATAACTATTATATATGGAGATTATTTTATGTTATTAAAAGATAGAAATGGGGTTTATAAAGGGAAAGCTACAATTAAAAATTTCGTAAAATTAGATATAGATTTAGAGGCTATCATATCAGAACAGGGAGATATTACAGTTAATACTTTGGCACCAATAGTAGGCAAATTAAGTCATAGCATATCTTTGGGTTCTAATTATGATAAAGATGATTATAATATGAAATTCAACGAAGATAATTTTTACATAAAATTCAATTCCAATGAATCTATAGAGATAGAACTTCCTGAAAACATAAGCGGCAGTTTAATAGTAACAAGAAATGTAACATTAAATAGAGTATAATAATTTTAGAAAATAAAAAAGACACTGAAAGATATAAAGTGTCTTTTTTAAGCCCCAAAAAATTAACCTTATAAGTCAAATTAAAGGAGATAATAAATATAATAAGGAATAAAATTAAGGGGATTGGGCCAGCAGGGACTTGAACCCCGGACCCGATGATTATGAGTCATCTGCTCTAACCGACTGAGCTACTGGCCCCTAAATTTTGTTATTAGATTTAAGTATTATACAAAAAACTCAAAAAATGTCAATACCTAAAAGCAAAAAAATCATAATTTTATTACAAATTTTCATTCCACTGAGTTACAGCATCATCATTAGATAACTCTTCAATGGAGTTCTTATTAAAAGCAGGGTCTTTATGATATTTTAATCTGCTTACATAATGTTTGGTTAGTAAATATACAGGCTTATTGAGTATCACTATAACAATAATATTAAGCAAAGCCATAAATCCCATAAACATATCTCCTGCTCCCCATATAGTTTTAAAATCAGCAAGTGAACCTGCAAATACCATTATTACTGTCATAGCTCCAACTATTATATATGAAACTATACTGTCTTTCAAAGCAAAAGCTCCTGTTTTTATATAGAAAAAATTACCAAGTATGGAACTATAAGAGAAAAACAATATACATACTGTTATAAAATAAGACCCAAAACTTCCAAGATGCGATTCCATAGCATATTGAAATAAATTAATTCCTTCCATATCTTTTATTACTTTCATAGCTTCAGGGGATAATAAAAGTATAAATCCAGATATAGAACAAATTAATATAGTATCAGTAAATACTGAGAACATTTGTATAAGACCTTGTTTGCAAGGGTGCGAAGAATGAGCGGCAGCTGCTGCATGAGGGGCTCCTCCCATACCAGCCTCATTTGAAAACAAGCCTCTTTTTAATCCATTAGAAATTGTAGTACCTATAGCACCTCCGAAAAATGCACTCGGCTTGAATGCCTGAACAAAAATAGTTTGAAATACGCTAGGCACTGAAGGCAAATTAGTAACAAATATATAAAGACCTATAAGTATATAAGGTATTGCCATTACTGGTACTATAAATACACATGCATGAGTTATAGTATCTCTTCGTTTGCTGAATAAAATTAATCCAGTAATAACAGTTAAAACTACAGCGGTAATTGTAACAGATATATTGTATTTTGATAAAGCACCTGATATAGTATTGGCCTGCACACCGTTAAATGTCGTATAAGTAAATATCATACAAATTGCAAATATTGCCGCTAGTATAGGCTTTTTTAATTTACTTTTTATATAAAAAGAAGCTCCGCCTATAAACTTACCTTGAGAATCTTTTTCTTTATATAGCTGAGCTAAAGTACTTTCAGTAAAAGCTAAACTTCCTCCAAGTATAGCCATTAGCCACATCCAAAATAATGCACCAGGTCCTCCTGCAGAAACTGCTGCCATAACTCCAGTAATATTACCCGTTCCCACCCTTGAGGCGGTACTTATACAAAAACTTGCAAAACCAGAAACCCCATCTCCTTTTTCATGAGTGGAAAGTAAAAGTTTTAGAGCATGTATAGAATGCGAAATTTGTATTGCCCTTAATCTAAAAGTAAAAAATATAGAAACAACTAAAAATACAGCAAGAAGCAAATAACCATACATTACATTATTTACTGATGTGATTATATTATTAATAATATCCATTTTTTATCCCCATTATAGTATTTTTTTATTATATATCAAATACTTATAATGTGCAAATGGTTACATATATTATTATTTAAAACTGTTTAACTTTTTTGATATTTCATTTCGCTTTTTTATATATTTATCATACAATACTGGGTTTGGACTTTCATTATTAATAATATAAAGATTATAATTTACAGCATCAAGAAGTTTATTATAATATATCTCTGAATTATATTTATCTCCCAAAGTATCATATATTTGAGCAAGATTCTCTAAAGCCTCATCATCATTTTTATTTACATCAATAATTTTTTTCAAATACTCTATTACAAGATTGCCATTTTTATTCATATCTCTTTTAAGCAAATATACAGCATCTTTTATAAGAGCTATATCTTTATCGTATATCTCTATAGCTCTATTATAACTTCCAGCTGCTGCTGCATAATCATTTTTTAGTATATAGGCATTTGCCAATTTTTTATAATATATATAATTATTCTTTTTTGCCTCTATTGCCTTAATGTAATTTTCTATACTTAATTCTATATCATCTGGTATAACATTAACTTTGTATCTGCTGCAGTAATAATCTCCCAAAGCAGATAAATAATAATGATTATTTTTATCAAGTTTTTTATTCATATTATCAGTAATTATTTTTATATACTCTACTGCTGTTCTATCGCTTTTAGATATTAAATACTCCAAATAATCTATATTAAAATAAATATTATCTTTATAAAAATTAAAAAATACATCATAAATATTTTTGCTGTCTTCTGCTTCATATATCTTTTGAGAATAGTATCCTATTAAAGAAATATATTCATCTTCTTTAATATATACTCTATCATTCCTTACAGAAGAATAATGGTATATATCTTTAAGCATTTGATTAATAGATTCAAATAATTGATCTTCTTTAGAATAAAGTTTTTTTCAAGCCACCTGTCAGATTTGCTTTTATCAAAAATCACATAATTAAGTATAAACTCTTTCTTATATCTTAATATATCATATGTTACAGAAACATCGGCATTGTTTATCAAAGTAAGTTCTTTAATTTTTGATTTTATTGAATTATAATTATCTGTTTTTATATTATTATTAGGAACTATATCAAAATCAGAATACAAAAATATATTCTTCTTTACAATGTCATTTACAGCATAAAGAGTATAATTATTAGAGTAAGAAGTTTCAAATATAATAATTTTTTTCTCTGCTGAAGCGTGTAAAACAATAATTAAAAATAAAGTAATAATTTTTTTTATCATTAAAAAAATATACAATATAAATATAAAAAAATCTATACTTGTATTTTATTTATGAACACTATATTATAGAGAAAATTATAATTAGGAGATTATATGATATTAGATGGAAGAGAACTATCAAAAAACATAAAAGAAAATATTAAAAAAGATATAGAAATGCTTCAAAAAAAACCAAGAATAGACTTTCTATATTTTGATGATGATAAATCAACCGAAGTATATTTTACAAGAGCAAAAAAGCAGGCAGAAAGTGTTGGAATGATAGGCTCTCTTCATAATCTGCCAGTAAATACTTCAGAAGAAGATTTCCTTACATTAATAGAATATTTAAATAAAGAAAAAGAAACAAGCGGAATAATGATACAAATGCCTCTACCTAAACATATAAGCAAGAAAAAAGTATATGAAACTATATCTGTAGAAAAAGATGCTGATGCTATATCTCATATTAATTTGGGAAGGATATTTATGGGTGAAAATGATTTAGCTCCTTGTACAGCTAAAAGTGCAATGGCGTTGATAGAAAAATCTGGCATAAATATAGAAGGAGCAAATGCTGTTGTAATAGGAAGAAGTGAGATAGTAGGAAAACCTTTAGCTCATTTACTTCTTCAAAAATCGGCTACTGTAACAATAGCTCATTCAAAAACTAAAAATTTAAAAGAGATTTGCAAAAATGCGGATATATTATGTGTATCAATAGGAAAATCTGAATTTATTACTGGAGATTATATTAAAGAAGGGGCTGTTGTTATAGATATAGGAATTAATGTAATGGAAGACGGATCTTTAAAAGGCGATGTAAACTTTGAAGAGGCTTCAAAAATAGCTTCTAGTATTACACCAGTACCTAATGGAGTTGGAAGTGTAACTGTAGCTATGCTTTTGAGTAATGTGCTTTATCTTCATAAAAAATATAATAATAAATAAAAAACTATATAGAACTATATAAAAAAAGAAAATGCTAAAATAATAAAATTTTAGCATTTTCAAGTAAAAAGATATAATATATGAGTTTATAAAAAAATAATTATTCTGTTTTATTCAATTTATCAGATTTAATATAAACTGTTTCTCCTTGTCCTTGTATTGTAAGATCAAAATTAGATATAGAATCCCCTGAAACTGTCATAGACAATATATAAGTTTTTCCGTCTTCTGTTTTAGTTAAGTTATATTTGCCATTTTCTTCTTTGGCATTTTCAAATAATACTCTTCTTGGTATATATAATTCAACAATATTTTCATCTTCATATATATCAGCATATATTTCAACATCCTCAGGCTGTGTAGTAATACCTCCAGTTCTTATAGTATGTTTTGCAATACCTTTATATACATTCGCTTTATCATTATAATGATTTTCATGACTTATAGTGTCTGTATTTTCTGCACTGTTATCATTCTCACTAGAAGTACCTGTATTATTATCTGAATTTTTTTGATTATCTGAAGATGATGTCTCTTTTGTTTCAGTATTGCGGCTATTATTTTCTGAAACATTCACTGGATTTGCTGGATTATTTTTTGTACAAGATACAGCAAATATTATCATAATTAATATTAAAAATATTTTTGTTTTCATTTTTTTCTTTCCTTATGTTTTTTATTACAAATTAAATATAATATTTTTATACAAAAAGACAAACTTTGATAATATATAAAAATCATAATATTTATTTGTATAACTTTACATAAATATCATACTAAAAAATAACCACAAACATTTTTTTACAGAATATATATCTTATTAAAGACTTAAAATAAATTATATTTACAAATACTAGAAAAATATAATATTATGTAAAATATTATTTAATATAAAAAATTATAATTTTTTAATAAAAAATATCAAAAATTATCTAGCATACATCTGACTGTTTCTTGCCTTATAACTATTCATAAGTTTATAAACTTCATCAGGATTTAAAGCCTGTTCAACATTAATAGTAACGTTCCAAATATCGCCTTTAGAAAACCCATGCTCCTGTATCTGGGCATTACTTTGAACTTGCATCTTACCAGCTTTATTTGTTACAATCTCAGCCCCCATCTCACCTACTATTGCAGAGCCACCGTCTGGAATAATATACCCTGTTGTACCAAATGCAAACTGCGGAGCACTAGGCGGATTAGATTTCACGCTGTCTAAAGCATTAGCTGATGATACTATACCAGAAGCTGCAGAAATAGCAGATGATATTGCAGTAGCAGATATTACAAGACCTGCTGCAAAACCAACAGGTCCTCCCTGAGCAAATGAAGCAGCAACTCCCAAAGCAGATTGTGCTATAGCAAGAGACGGTATTAAAACTGCATCCGCTATTGCTTTTGCCTTTTCCATTTCTGCTAGTTTTACGTTATTATCCCACTCTGCATATGCTTTATTATACTCTGCCTGTGCAAGCTGTTTTTCAAGTAATTCTCTTTGAACTTGTATTTCTTTTTCTTTTTGTAAATCTTCCTTTTCTTTATCCTGTTTTTTCTTTAACTCTTCCTGCTTTATGCGTATAGCTTCAGCACTCATAGCATCTTTGCTTTCAATTGCAAGTTCAAGCTCTTCATCAAGTCTTGATAAATAGTTTTCATAATCCTCATCATCTTGAGTTCTCTTATTTTCTCTTAACTCTTTTTGATAATCGTCAAACTCCTGTAATTTATTTTTAGCTTCTTCTATTGCCTCATCATAAGAGCTTAAATCATAATGAAAAAAATCTGAAAAACTAGCACTTAAATCCTTATATATACTTGATATGCTTGAGAGAGAGTCTTTTATTTCACTAGAAAAGCTTTTTATATCAGCTTTATTTATACTATTATCAAGTGAGTTTATAGAAGTTTCTATACTATCTATAGAAGTTTTTGCCTCTGCTGCTGAACTTGAAAACTCATTAAAAGAATCCTTTGAAGTATTAAAAAATAAAGAAGTTTCATATGCTGAATTTATTTTCTTTATACTTTCTTCTATATTCTGTAATTCTTTATTTGTACTCACGAAATTATTACTCATACTCTTAAACAAACCTCTATATAAAAACTCAATAATATACTTGTTTCAAAACTCAATTTATTAATATTATAGTTTTTTAATTTAATATTTTTTTAATTATAGTTAGGGCTTTGCTGCGAAGCACACAGTCATACCAAACCCAACTTCTTTTGCCGAATAGGATCCTACTCGGTGGTGCCCCAAAGAAACAAAAGACTGCATGTTATATATACTAAAATGATAGTTTATACAACATGCAAACATCATATTTCTGATTTTAAAAATTAAATAATTTCATATTTAATGTTGTCAAGTAGTTTTGAAATAAGTCTAATAAAACAAATAAATCTAATTAGAAACTTTCAAAGCCTTATCTATCAAAATCTTAAATCTAAAAACAGCATAATTAAGACCTAATCTCAAATAATCATCTTCATCATAACTGCAATATACAAATCTCCCGCTTATTATCTGATACCAAGCCTCAAGTATTATTTTATTCCAAAACAAAGAAGCTGTATACAGGCTTATAAGAGAGTCATTAAAATAACAAAAATCATCATATTTAACTTCTCTATTATTAAAAGCATAATGGGTAAGATTATCAATTTCTGTCTGTTCTATTATAGAAAAGTGAGATAAATTACCCGCTACATAATTCTTCTCTCCAGCAAAAAACTTTTTATCACCTGTGCAAACTCATTAATATCTTTAGTGCTCCATTCATCAAGAAGACTTACAGCAAGCATACCATTTATTCTAACATCAAGCCATTTAAAAATATCATCATCAATAATCTTCTCTTCTTTCTCTCTAACATATTTAATATTTTCATTAAAGCTAGGACGATTAATAGATATTACATCATCGCTTTTAAACTTACTTCCTAAAGTAGAGCGGCTAAACACTTTAACAGGTACAATATTTTCACCATCATCTTTATAAACAATTTCTTCTACAATATATCTATTAAAAAAATCATTACATTTAAATTCAAGTTTTTCCATTTTTTTATATACTCCAAAAAATATAAGGATATTTTCATATTTTCCTTAATATTTGCATTTATAGACTATTTTTTATTATAATACTTTATACTCTAATTTTTACCTTGATTTTATTAATATAAGGTTTATAATATTTTCATGAAAATAAAAGTTATTATATTAATTTTTTACTGTTTAAAATTATATTCTTTCAATTTTAATAATATTTTCTTTTCACAAAATATAAAAAATTATTTTAATATATTTGATATCACTTATAATAAAAATATTTTAACTGATAAATTTAATACATATAATCAATCAAATATCTATAATAATTTATATTCATTATCCAAAAATACTTTTGAATTTAAATACAAACCAAATAAAATTAATTTTGAATATTCAAACAGTACATTCCTATCAAATATGATAACACTAGAAAAAGACAAATATAATTCATTAATAAAAAAAATAAATTATATCAAAATAAATCCTCTCTATCTGTAAATGCTATCAAATAATTACTGTTCATATCATTTGACTGCTCTACAGCTTTAAAATTATTTAAAGATATTGAAAGTTCTTTAGGCTCTATTGCTGGAAATGACGGACTTCCTCCTACATCTGAACTTACAAACACAAAAGGGTAATCTTTATTTTTAAATCTCGTTTTTGATGATATTATGAACGACTGCCTGTTTCCATTTAAAACCCTGTCATAAAATATCTCTTTTGACTGAGCATTAAAAACTGCATTGCCTGAAAAACTAAGTGTAAACTTTGAATTTGGAAAGCTGTATCTTTTTGCTGAAATATTAAACTTCTCCTCTTTAGTCCATTCAAATGATAAAGAAACATCGCTTACAGAGGAAGCCTCTGTTCCATTAATAAAAAGTTTGGTAGGATATTTTGAAGTCTGTGCCATTACAACATCTCTTTCTTCTGCTCTCTCTTCGTATAAAACTGCATCTTTATCTATTTTTTCTTCATCTAAAGCCCATAAGGAAGAAGTTATTTCTGTCATAGCCTTATTTGCAAAATTGAAATTTATTGATTTACTTTCACAGCCTATATATTGATTTCCGTCCATATTCTTTGAGCTGTCATACAAAGCTATATTATAATACTGTGCTTCTCCGAATCTTGGGGCTATTATACTTTGATATTTTGAATATTTCTTTTTACTATCTTCTGTAAATAGCCCGCTCTCTATAAGACCTACTCTTTTGAAACTGAGTAAATATTCTGTTTTATTATTTTCAGTATTATACTCTTTTAATTCATTTATTATATTAGTAAAATCAATATCATCTTCTTCGCTTCCTGTTATTAAAAATGCTTTTATATTTGTTATTTTATTTAAAGCATCAATCAAATCTTTCTGCTTCATAGAAGTATAAATATCAATAAAATTACTACTATAACTGTCATCTTCTTCTATGATAATTTCAAGCATATTAATACTTTCATCTTCTGAAGACTTATTAAATCTAACAGCAAAATTATTAAAAGAGTTAATGCAAAGCATATTTCCTGATGTTTCTTTTGTATGAACATTAGCCCATATTAAACTAGCGTAGTATGCATTAGAATTAGGAAAAGCCCCATAGGAAATATCTCCTGCATAAGTGGTAGCTCCCGCATAGCTTTCAGAAGAAGGAGAGCCTATATAGTCCTTACTCATTGATTCTGTAGTAGGAGTAAGTCCCACTTGCGAAGGATATATTAAATATTTTCCTTTAACATCATCAGAAGAGAAATCTATTTTTTCATCTCTCTTTTTTGTCTTTGCTATTCTTACTTTATAACTAGAACCGCTTACAACTTTTAAGCCGTCCTCATCATTCATTAAATTACCTTTCAAATCAAAAATGCTCATTATTATACACTCACAATTTTTAAAATTATTTTACGCAAAAAATATTTTATACATTCCCGCCCGCCCACCCCCAAATCTACTCTACGCAAAATGTATAAATTAACACGCGTTAAACTTAACCCATATAATATAAATAAAATAATAATTCTAATACCAACTATATATAAAATCCCGTTCAACGCGTGGATAATAAATTTTATTAATAATATTAAATGCTTTCTAAAACTACATTCTCCAAAACATCGCTGTTATTAACAGTTATGATTCCCTCTTTTGTAGTATATCCTTCAAGACTTACTTGATAATTTATAACTTCAGCATTTTTATAAGCTCCAAAATATTTTTCTTCTTCATTCATTATTATTTTGGCATTCTCTGGAGAAGAAGTGATTTTTACTTTATAAAGTTTATCTCTGTTTTGAACATAATCATAAACTTTTTTATTAAATGAATTATTAATTAAATTAGTAAAGAACTTCATTTAAATAACTCCCTGTCATAATCTTGAAATTAATATCAAGAGAAAAATTAACCCCTCTTATAGATGAAAAATCATTAAACTGTCTTTTGCTGTTTTCACTGTCAAATGAAGGAGCTTCCCATTTGATAATAGGAGATAATGCTATACGTTCGCCCTCATCATTGAGTTTTGATATCCAATAACGTGCTGCCTGATTAAGTGCCAAAGGTATGATATTATAAGCTAAAAATGATTCTCCAGCTTTAAGCTCTTTATATACTGTAGCTTTTAAACATATATCATCAGCAAAACCTGCAGAGTCCCCTATATATGAATTGCTTCCCCTGCTCTCACCTTCCGCTATTGAAGCCCAAAGAAATGATTTGCTCATAGACCTCAAAGCTCCTAAACTGAAATATTCTATTTTTAATTTATCATCTAAAAGTTTATTTAATTGGTTATCGCCTTCAACTTTATTGCCAGACAAATCAATATATTCATCAGCCATAAAGTTCATAAAATTATCTAAAACATATATAACGCTGTTTTTAAAATGTATCATAATAAACCTTTTGATTTTTTATTTATTTTTTAGTACGATTTAAGGCTTTTTTATTCTGCCTTCTAAACTAACACTATCATAACTATTTTCTCCAACTACAATGCTTGATAAATCTTTTATAGCAAACTCTTTTAAACGCAGACTTTCTGTACGAATAAAGTTTATCAAGTCGCTGTTTGATACAAAATTAACAGTTAAAAGCCTTGCTACATCATAGCATATATAATTTTTTATAGATATATATGGAAGCCCGTTTTCTTCTGTAGGCTCTGTATAATTCATATTCAAAATCATTCTTCTAAACTGAATAGTATAACTTTTAAGCTGCTCTTCTAAAAAGTCTGTATCAATATCATCATAGTTAAACATTTTAAATATGCTTTTAAAATAATTTATATCAGGCTCGTAAATATATTCCTGCATATTAATTTCCTTTTTTAGTTTCAATATGCTGTCTAAAATATATAGACTTATTTAAAACTAAATTTATTAATGCATATAGTTTTTTATTTATAGTTGGGGCTTTGCCCCAAACCCCACTTCTTTTGGTGACCCAAAGAAGCAAAAGGACTGCATATTTATATATTAAAATAATAAATTATATAAATAATATATAAAACATTATATTTTTAATTTATAATATAAATAATATTATATTTAATCTTATAAATTACTTTTGAAAAAATCTAATATAATTTAAGACAGCACATAAAAATAAATTAAGCCTCAAGCTCTTTTATCTTTTCTTTTAACTTTCTGTTTTCTTCTTTAAGATAATTGATAACATCATCAGGCTTCATCTTCTCTCTTATAAGCTCCTCTGCTTCATTTTTACTTATAATCAAAAAAGAATCGCTTAAAGATATATTTAAATCGCTTTCAACTATTACCTTGCATCTTCTCTCATGCACATCTCTAAAGAAATATCCCACTCTTGATACAACATAATCATTAGCTTTTATTTCTTTATTAGTAATACTATTTTCTAAAAAAAATAATAAAGATTTCTTTGACATAGTGCCTCTTTTTTATTTATTAATTATATGAATATTAAATTTTGGATTTGTGGAGACTAGCCCTGCGAAGCACACAGTCGTGCCACACCCCCACTTCTTTTGGTGACCCAAAGAAGCAAAAGGACTGCATTTGATGAAATATATGTTTAAGTGTACCCCAAATATTTGTTTATATATATAAAATGCAGTTATTTAAAAAATCTAAAATAAATATTTAATTATCAAGACAAGCTCAAGTCTATTTTACAGAAGCCGTAAGGGTTGGAAGCTACTGTGCATCTCTTTGTTCTTGTTCTCCACAAATTATTGCCCAATATATCAACTTCTCTTATATCATGATTTAAATATACCACCTCTTTTATTGAAGCCATATCAAGTATATTAGATGAAGTTGTAAACATATAAATTGATGAGCCTGTCCATATATCTGTAAGATTTTCTAGCTGATATATTTGATCCACTTCATGATCATCAGCAACTCTAAATGCTGTACCTACAACTGTTATTCCGCTTGTTACTGCATTAAAAATATCTGGTCTGAATGCTTTATATTTGCCGTTAGCGTCATTTCCAATCATTGATATGTAATTAGAAAATAATCTGAATAAACCTTGAAGTTTAATATACACATCTATTGGAATAACTATATAAAGTTTCTGTCCGTTATTTTGAAGCTCCATTCTGTCATTAAATAGATTTCCTCCAACAGCATAATTCAAATATTTAGCCAAATCTATAAATGAAGAGAAGAAATTATCAATATCAGCCTCTGTCCAAGTGCTTATAGGTTTTGCAGTTAAATCAACAGTGTTTGTACTTCCGTAAAGACTAGCATCTGTAACTTTTGCTGCTAGGTTTCTTTCTCTTAAAAGCCCTAATCTTGATACAAGTTTCTGAGCTATATAATTTAAAATCTCTTCACCTGCTTTTTTCTCATCTCTTGAATAAAGTTCATTAATCTCTTCTATTCTATTAATATCTATTCCAATATAATATTCTTCAGGCTCCATTTTAAAAACTCTAGCCTCATGTTTAGGATACTCATTGAAAATATTTAAATCTCCCAAAGAAGTACCGCCGTACATGTTTTTGAGATTAAATGCCGTATTATCTAAATCACCTCCTATAGCTCCCTGAGAAACACCGACAAAAATCTCTGGTATATATTTACTCACAAAATTAGTCTGCCCCATATATCTAGGCATTTCTTTATTGATAATTGGAAAAAGTTTATTTTGTATATTTTGTAAATTAGGTATGCTCATATTATATTTAACTCCTACTATTGTTATGTTCGCCTACGCCTTGAGGCTTGACTTAATAAATTAAGTCAAGGGCTTCGGCTCACTTATTATTGTTATGTTCGCCTATGCCTTGAGGCTTGACTTAATAAATTAAGTCACACGTCTGTGTCACTGCGGGAAGGGCTTCAGCTCACTTATTTATTACTATGATAGTATTAAAATGCAGTATTTCTTGAATTGTATACGGTGTGAATAAGAAATTAATATCATACAGATTTCAAAAGTATCTCTACATAATTGCTGCCGCCTCTTATAACTATTCCTACTCCATGACCGTCTAATGATTTTTTGAATCCGCTATCACTAGCTGTTACAATATCTCCTGCTACAACACTTTCAGCTACAACTGCATTCACTATTCCGTCATAGCAAACCGATATTGTATTTGCCTTTAATCCAAACTCCTGATAGGAAAAAGCGTCTTCCAAGGCAACTCCTACAAATACACTTCCATCACTGTATAGAGAGAAAACACCTTTTCCATTATCATTTTTTATTGTTACAGGAAAACCTTTTTTAGGTAAATTAGCCTCATCGCTATGAATACCTGCTTTTATTATAGACCCTTGTGCCATTTAAACTCCTATTATTTCCTACGCTAATATAAGACAACAAATTAATTTCACTTTTTATTACGTATAAAATGATTTATCTAAATATATGCTAATACTTATTTAAAAAGTTTAGCTATTTCACTATACTTATTTTCTTCACTTAATGCTGATAAATTAATCTTCTCTGTGCCTCCTACTCCAATAGGTACTAAATCATTTCTTACTATTGACATTATCTCTTCTTTACTTAGTCCAGCCTTAAAAAGTTTTCTTGCCTTTGCGTATGTAGAGCTTTCTGATTTTGAAGAGCATCTTACAGCATTCTGACTTTCTGCATATTCATTACACCAATCTCCGTAAGTTATAGCTGAAAGATTTAATTCTTTATTATTGGAAGCATTATTAGATAAGTTGGATAAATTATTTAAATCTTTATTGTAGGCTTTATTGTTACTCTCTTTATTCACTTTTAAATTGTCTTCTCTTAATTTTTCTGCTACAATATCAATAATAATATTCTGAATATCTTCATCATTTTTAAATAAATAAACTAACTCTTCTCTAGCTTGCTTTTCTATTTCTTTATCTTCGCTTAATAATTTTTCTAATACACTTTTTAATTTTTGCATGTATCCTCCGTTAATATTCTCTTCACTGTTTATAATGGCACTAGCACAAAGCAAATCTACATTACGGCTTGCAGGATATTCTACTGCAGCAACAGCTTTTATTTCGCAATTCTCCCAATAAATAAAATCTTCATCTTCATAAGATCTTTTACCAACCATCTCAATAGAAGGATAAAAAGATTTTTTCTCTGTTACACTATCATCAAACCATTCTATAACAGCATAAAGTCCAATAGCCTCATTATCTTTTTCTAAACTTAAAACCTTTCCAATAGCTTCTCTTTCATCATCTTCTTTATGCCCCTTATAAACAAATATTTCTATAGTGCTTTTTTCAAATGAGTTTATAAGCTCATCAATATTTTTTTCTGTGATTTTATTAGTTTTAGTTCCAGCAAAAGTATTTTTTGAAAGGGGGATATACTGCTTGAAACTATCCCCTAAAATTTTGTATTTCTTTTTAATCATTTTATCTCCTTAAATTATAAATATTAATCTATATTGAAATGATTTTTTATTATTTATATATCTATAGCAAAAAATATTAGTGATTATAAGTCATATTTATTTTGTCAATTTTTATATTTTTATAAATCTATTATCAACTTTTTTGTCGCACAAAAAAGTTTTTATCTTTCAGATACGCTTCGAGAAAAACGTAAGTGCTATTACATATATAAATGTTATACTCATATACTAAATAAAGATTCAATATACGAACGGTAATACTCATTATTTTATAAAGCTAAAATATGTACGGCTTAGTAATTATAATTATTTAATATTGTTAGCAATCAGAGATTATTTATTATCCCTATACTTATATCAAAAAATATAAGTGATTATAAGTTCATCAAAATAAAAAAGGCTCGGTAAATTAATACCAAGCCTTTTATTTATCAATATTAAAAAATATATATAATTATAAATACTCTATTTCATCTAAACTCAAACCCGTAGCCTCGCTTATAAATTTATTGTCAAGCCCTGACCTTTTTAGATTTTTAGCTATAAAAATCGCTTTATTTTTGCCTCCTTTTTCTTCTGCTTTGATCAATTCTATATTCATCATTTCTTTTTGAAAATATTCATCTATTTCTTTTTTTCTGTAAGTATCTATCAACGGTTCATTATGTATGAATGATTCAGATTTTTCTTTTACTTCATCAAATATAGTATTTTCTTTTAATAATACAGACATATCCTCTCCTTTAAAAAATTTTAACCAAGATAAAAACTCTTTTTGTAAATCATCATAATTATTTGAATGAAATTTTGGAAGTTCTATGAAATGAAGCTGACAATCTTCTGTGAGAATTTTATTATAATTTATTTCTTTTAATACATAACAAGTATGAATATAATCTATATCCTTAACTAATCTGAAATTTAAAATATTAATACTTATAACAGGTGTTAATTTATTATATATATCATTTTTATTTAATCTTACACTATAACTGCTAGCCCAATAAAATAAAACTCTTTTTATGAATGATTCATTGCCTTGTAATTGTATTTCTATAATGACAATTTCACCATCTTCTGTAATGCATTTTATATCCATTACAGATTCTTTTGAATTAATATATTTACTCAAATTAAAAGGATTCAATATTTCAACTTTGCAAAAAGTTTTCATATTCATATTTTTCATAACTGAATTAATAAAATTCAAAACTATTTTTTCATTTCCAATATCTGAAAATAAATAACGAATATCTTCTCTCATCATAATTTTATTATACTTATATTCAATCAAATTGTCAAAATTTTTTATTGATGATTTTACTCTGATTTTCTAATTACAGAATGAGAAACTCTAAAATAATCGCATTCTCCAGACAGTCTTAAACTTTTAAAATTCAAATCAAAATATCTTTTAATAAAACTGTTGTTAATATAATTGATTATACCAGAAACTATATCGCTCGCCATAAGAACAGCATTGTCCTGAGTAAGTTCTGCTAATGATTTAGTAGCTCCTTTGTTTAGACCAAGTGCTTTAATATCTACACCTTTATTTTTAAATAATGCCGAAAGCATGCTGTCTCTAAAATTATACCATTCATTAGCATCAATACTTTCTATCTTTTCTATCTTACCATATTTGGAGATAAAAATTCCGCCTCCATTATTTACGAAATTTCTTATCTCTCTCTCTGCCTCCTTACGCTTTGAATCATTAAGCTCAGTATTTGCTATAAAATTAAAACTATGCTCGCCTATATTTTTTAAATTGCGGTTAAAACTATTATCCATAGATTCTAAAATCTGCCAAAGTGAATATGCACTGTATAAAAAAGGCTTTCCTATAATATCGCCTTCAATGCTTCCATAACTTGCATAACCTGCTAAAGCTAAATCAAAATCTATATTTATAATGCTTGCTTCATCATCACTATACAAACTATTAAAAATTTCTTTACGACTTTTTATAATGCTTATGCTTTTGATTTCATCACTGTCATCTTCATCAAAATGGAATCTGTATATTGAAGAAGGATCATAATATTTAAACCCTCTAAGTCCGTCAAGTCTTCCCTTAAATCCGTAAGCCTTTGCAGATACAACTTCGAGTTTCGGAGTAAAAAAACAAAATCCGTAAACCAAAGCATTATAAGTAACATTAACTATTAAGTTTTTAAGTCCGCCAGACCTTTTAAACTGATTTACAAAAAAATTATATGCATTATTTACTCTTTCATTATCTTCGCATTCTTTGGGCTTTTCTACAAAATAATCAAAAGAATTAATAACTCCTCTGTAAAACTGAAGTATAGGCTCAAGATAAATAGAACTCTCCATTCTCTTGCAGGTTAATGCCCATTTATGAGGAAATGAAAAATCATCGCTCTCATCTCCCCTATTATATATTACATTAGGAACGCCAGAATTATAACTCTTTGTGGATATTCTGTTTAATTCATCATTTAATTTTTCTATTTCTCTGTTTTTATCTTTTAATTTATTATCATATTCTTCAATAATTTTTTCTATTTGTGATTGTTTATTTTCTATATTTTGCATAAATGAAAACCTATTAAAAATTAATCTTTATACTAATAACAAAAAATATAAGTGATTATAAGTTTTTATTGTATACACTTGTAAGACATGATTACTACTATTTGATAATAATTTCAATACTTGCACTTTCGCGAAGCGTATTCGAGCTTGTCGAGGATATAAGTTCTTTTTGCGGCGGGAAAATAACAATAAAAAAATTGACAAACTTAAAAAGTTTCAGTATAAAAATAAAATCATTAATAGTGTATTAATTCAAAATATAAAAAATGGTGGCTGGTGTACTTTTTATGGCAATACCTAAAATTATTACTAACCGTGCATTAAGTGAAATTATATTTATATCAATCCTTTATATTAATACTATAATCTTTCAAAGTATCTAATATTAATAGCATTGACAGTTCATCTTGATTTGTTAAATCGTATTTATCTATATTGATTATATTCTTTATAGCATTCTGACTTCTTCCAGAAACAAATAATACATCATCATTTTTTAAAGCAGGCATTATTCTGCTTAATGAGTTTACATTCCAGAAAATTATTCTAGGAAGTTTGTAATTATTTTTATTAAATATTTCTTTCCAATATTCAAAATTAGTTTTATTTGTAAGTTCGCATTGATTAAACTCCATATCAGAAATTATTATTATATATTTAGGGAGCTCCTCCTGTGCTACATAATTGTTTACAGCAGTGTCAAGTAATGCTTTAAATACAGAATCAATATTTGTACTATAATCAACAGATGATCTTAAAACATAATCAACTGCATCAACAATATTATTTATATTTGATATGTCATGCATTTTAGAATTACCGCAGAAATCTATAAAATGATTATGAAATGCAGACTTATTTAACTGTGCTATATATATTGCCAAAGCTACAGAGCATATTAATGGTTCACCATTCAAAGCCATTCCCATACTTCCAGATACATCGCATGCTGCTATTGTATTTAAATTATTATCTCCAAAAATATTTGGAAGATTTTTCCAAGTTAAATCAAATTCTTCTCTTCTCGATTTTTTATCTTCTTCGTCACAGTCTAAAATCTCTCTTATAACATCAAAAGGAGTTAAGACGCTTGTATTTAATTTTACTTTTCCTAGTTTTACATCTTCAAAAAAATTATTATATCTTTTTTCATCATTTCTAATAAATGCTTTAGAGTATTTTCTCATAGCAAGTGCAGGAACTGAAGAATAATTAAATGTATAATCTTTTTCTCTTAAATTATTTTCTATTATTTTTATTTTCTTTCTTAAAGCAGATAAAGTTTTTCTATATTCTTTAGTGTTTATATTTAAAAGTTTTATTAGTTCTATTGAAATGCTTCTTGTATTTTTTGATGATGTATTTTCACTAGGAAGCCATTTAGCAAGAAGTGAAACATTATCAGTAGTTTTATCTTTATTTAATTGTTCTAATATTATATTTTTTGTAAAGTCAGAAATATTTTTATTTTCTCTATTCTTATACCATATATAAATAATATCGTCCCATCTTCCAAGCTCTGGTATAATTTTTAAGATTTCTATTGCTGTTAGAGTATGATTTTGCCTAATCATAATATTTATATATTTCCTAAAAACTTCTCTCTCACCAATACCTTTTCTTATATCTCTCAAATACATTATACATTTAGCTGTAAGTTCAGGACTTTCTCTCCAAGCGTCTATAAAATATTTTAATAATTCATCGCCTGTTTTTAGTCTGCTTGCTCCCATAGTTGCAAATAAATCTATTACACCATTTAATGATGAAATATTAGTATCAGCAAAATTTTGCGTATAAGTTTTATTAAAAGAATTTTTAAGCGAATCTAAAAAAGGCATAAAATTAATTCTCCTATAATAAAGGTTCTATAATAAAAAATATTCTATGCCTATAATAAAATAAGCATAGAATAAAAAAACTAGACACGATATACACCATTAAAAATGGCTAAAGGATTTGAACCTTCTTACTACCAGAAAATAAATTGCTGTTCGTGTCTAAAAAATAAAAAACTAGATTCCATTTAATCCAGATTGTGGCTTAAATATATTGCTGTTGGAATCTATTTTTCATTATATTACTGATTATTAATTTTGTCAATCTTTTAGATGGAGTATGTAGATTATAAACTATTTCATTAGTCTTTTATATCAATATTATAATCTTTTAAAGTATCTAATATTAAAAGCATTGATAATAACAGCAATACAGCTATCTATTTTTATTTACAATATAAAGTCCAAAATAAATTATTGGCAATCCTATAACAATGCTTAATATATAAGAAATACTATCAGAAAGCGGAAGTTTTATATTTTTTGGTTCATCAGGATCATACCATAAAGGCAATTCATCGCCTACTTTTCTAAATGGATAATGACTTCTTAAAGTAGCATATAATGTTCCATGATTATCAGCTTCATAACTTATTACCATTACCTTTTTATATCTAATTTTTCTAGGATTATATACTATTTTTTTTCTATCTAACTTTTCAACCACTCCTACAGTATGAATATAATTTCTTGTATTAATAAAAGAAAAGAATCCTACTACCCCCTCCAAAGTTAAAGCTATTCCTGCCAAACATACTAATATTTTTTCTATAATTGAAATAATTGAAATTTTTTTTCTATTCATCATTAGAACTCCAAAAAGATTTCATATATAATCTTGTAAAGTAGTTTTGAAACAAGTATAACATTTTTAAATTCATAATTTAACAAATTAAAAAATCTTGTAATACACTTACAAAAATATAAATAATTAATTATTTTTTAGAAAAACTATTCTCTTCGCCTTTAAGCATTCTTTTATAATTAGGTATATGCTTTATTATTATGAATATAGCAAGAAGTATCGCTATAGGAAGAAGAACAATATAATTTATATTAAAAAATATTCTGTATAAGAAATTAGCCTTAAAATATAAAATACTCAAAACTATAGGAAAAGCTATAGCCCCGCATGTAGAACCTATAGCAACAGTTTTTTTGGAAGAAAATAATCCTATAAAGAAAAATACCATAGTAATAAGAAGGCTTATAGGAGCAAGCATAAACATAGAACCTGCACTTGTAGCAACACCCTTACCGCCTTTAAATCCCAAAAATATAGAAAATACATGCCCAAGTATAGAAGCCACAGCACATGCCACTAAAATATAACTATGAGTAGAGAGCATATCAGCAAGTATAAAAGAAGGTACTAATACAGCAATCATACCCTTTCCTATATCAAGTATATAGGCAGCAATACCTGCTTTCTTTCCGCATACACGAAGAACATTACTAGCACCGGGGTTACAGCTTCCCTCTTTTCTTACATCGTGTCCGTTTATTTTTCCTATTATAAATGAAAAAGGAATAGCTCCTATTATATAGGATACTGCTATACTTATGATAATTTTTAAAAGCATATTTTTAACCTCCATACTTTTTACCCCGTTTTCTGAAATTAAGAATAATCGGAGTTCCTCTGAAATCAAACATTTCTCTAAATCTATTTTCTAAATATCTTTTATAATGCGAATTTAATTTATGCGGATGATTGCAAAATACAGCGAATGCTGGCGGATTTACTCCAGTCTGAGTAACATAAAAAATCTTAAAAGGATTTCCTCCTGCAGATATAGTATACTCTCTAGTAGCTCTAACCATAGTCTCTGTAAGAGCATGAGTTTCAAATCTCTGCATTCTAGTTTTTGCCACACGCACAGCAAGCGATAAAAGTTTTTCAGCATCATTTTTTCTAGCAGCACAAACCCTAGCATAAAAAGCATAATTAAGTATAGGAAAAGCACTTTTCATATATGCCTCATAATCATTCCAAGTAGTGCCTTTCTCTCTTATATCCCATTTGTTTGCAGCTATAACAATGCCCTTCTTTCTATCTATTATCAAATTTGCGATTGTTTTATCTTGGTCGGTTAAACCTTCAAATACATCAAGCATTAGTATGCATACATCTGAAGATTCTATTGCTTTTATTGCTCTATTTACGCTGTAATATTCAACATCTGTATTAACATTTTTCTTTTTTCTTATACCAGCAGTGTCAACAAGACAAATATTATCACCTTTAAAATTAAAAGTTTCATCTATAGCATCACGAGTTGTACCTGCAATGTCTGAAACTATACTTCTATCTTTACCTATCAATGTATTTAATAAAGTAGACTTACCAGCATTAGGCTTACCTACTATCGCTATATTTATAATTTTATTTTCATCTTCTTTTATTTCTTCTATTATGGTTTCTTCATAATCGCCACTATCTTCATCTAATAATTCATCATATTCAATATCTATATTTTCTGAATTGTATAAACTTTTATTACTCTCTTTTATCTGATTTATCTGCTCTTCTCTTTCAGCCTCCAAATCAACACCTATTCTCTCAAGTACTTCAAGTATTTTCTCTCTCAAATCATCAATGCCATTATTATGCTCGGCACTTATAGGAACAACATCATTTATACCTAAAGAATAAAATTCATTAATCAAATTGTTATGAGAATCGGCATCTACTTTATTAATTACAAGTATTATAGGCTTTCCAGATTTTCTTATGATATTAATAAAGTGTCTATCATCAGGGTGACTTTGATGAGCATCTACCAAAAAGAGTAATATATCCGCATCCTCTGCAGCGGTCTTTAATGCCTTTTCTCTTACCTTCTCATTTAAAGTATCATCGCTTATATCGAGAAGTCCTCCAGTATCAAATACATTAAAAGCTATATCATCAATATATGCTAAAGACATACTTATATCTCTGGTAACTCCAGCAGTAGGATCAACTATAGATTTTCTTCTTCCAGCAAATCTGTTAAACAGTGTGGACTTACCAACATTAGGTCTTCCAAGTATAGCGATATTTTTCATTTATAAAAACCTTTATATAATCAAATGTAAATAAAATAATATCATAGTTTTGAATATATTGCTATTATATTTTTATTATTATATTTAAATGAATAAGATACATTATTACATCAGTATTTTTACAACTTTAACGAAGTTTTTATTAAATTCATCTTCTATTATAACTTCTATTTTAGCAAATGCTAAAGTATATATTATAAATAATAAAATAATTAATATAATTTTTTCATAAAATATTCCTTTATCAATATTTTTTAATTAAAATTTTAAGTGTAAAATATTATATAACTAAATTAATATCATAATACATAATTTTTTACAAACTTAAAATTTTTAGTATATACCTAAACAAATATAGTTTGTCAAAAATAAAATCACATTTTGTTTTTAATATCTTGGGCTTTGCCGCACTCTGCGTACCGTAGGCAAGGTACTGCCCAAATTTTACATATTACCATACGTTTAATATATATATATATATATTTAAAATATAGAGTTTTAGAAATTGCATTTTTACAACTTTTTGTAGACAAAAAGTTGATAATTTCTATATAAAGTGCATCAGTTGACAAACTTAAAAATTTGCAATATATATGATTAATCAATAAATTAAAAAATTAGGGGTATATAATAAAGTATGAATAAATTAGATTTAGTAATATTCGATATGGACGGGCTTTTACTTGATACTGAAACTATAAGTTTGGCTGCTTGGAAAAAATCTTTTAAAAATTATAATATTAATATTGACACAGAAAAACTTTTTTTTACAAAGATATTAGGCTCAAATGAAACTTCTATAAAAAATACAATGATGGAATTATCAAAAATCGATGAAGAAACATTTTATGATATTATAGATAATCAAATAGAAGAGGCTTTTAATATAGTAATGGAAGATGGTATAAGTATAAAAAAAGGTGCTGTTGAACTTATTAATTTTTTAAATGATAAAAAATAAAAAAGCTATAGCAAGTTCAAGTATAAGAAAGAAAGTTGATTTATATTTAGACAAAACTAATTTAAAAAAAGAATTTGATTATATATTATGCGGAGATGAAGCTTCTCACCCAAAGCCTTATCCAGACTTGTATAATAATGTATGCAGCTATTTTAATTTTGATAAAAATAATGTGATAATCTTAGAAGATTCTAAAAATGGTTTATTATCTGCTAAAAATGCTGATATAGAAAAAAGATTATATATACCAGATTTGCTTTTATTATCAGAAGAAGATGAAAAGGAATTATCATATAAAAAATTTAATGATTTAATAGAAGTAAGAGATTATATAAAAAATAATTTTTTTAATAAAAATAAGTAATTATTATGCTGGAAATTAATTGATTTTTATAGTAATATTTATCATTATTATGCATTAGGAATATTACCTATGGAAAAAAATATTTCAAAAGAAACATTAAAACTCTTACTTGAAATGCAGCAAAATGAAGTTACAGAGCATGCAGTATATTTAAATTTAGCAAAGTTTGTAAAAAAAGAAGACGATAAAAAAGTGCTTATTAGAATAGCAAAAGAAGAATATGCACATGCAAAGATATTAGAGAAATACACAAATAAAAAATTAAAGCCTAATAAGTTTAAAGTATTAAAATTCTTTGTATTAAGTTTTATATTCGGATATACTTTCGTTATAAAGATTATGGAAGGCGGAGAAAAAGATGCTGAGTATATATATTCAAAAATAGTAGAAGAAGTTCCTGATGCCAAAAAAATAGCCTTTGAAGAAGATGAGCATGAAAAAAACCTGATTGACATTTTAGATGAAGAAAGACTTAAATATGTAGGCTCTATGGTTTTGGGATTAAGCGATGCATTAGTAGAGATAAGCGGCACATTAGCAGGTCTTAGTTTTGCATTGCAAAATAACAGACTTGTAGCTTTATCTGGAATTATTACTGGAATATCAGCTACACTTTCTATGGCGTCATCAGAGTATTTATCTGCCAAAGCCGACGGAGATAAAAATGCTTTTAAGTCTTCATCATACACTGGAATAATGTATTTGATAACTGTTACTCTTCTTATATTGCCTTATCTTATATACCCTAATAATCATTATTTGTACGCATTAATTACTATGCTTTGTATAGTGGTGTTTATAATATTTTTCTTTACGTACTATATATCAGTTGCTAAAAGTCTGCCTTTTAAGAAAAGATTTTTAGAGATGGCTGGAATTAGTTTAACTGTTGCTGGCATAAGTTTTTTGGTAGGACTTTTAGTTAAGCAGTTTTTGGGAATTGATATTTAATTATTTACTATATTTTCTAATTCATCTATTATCATACTAATAGTATCATTATATTCTTTAAACCAGCCGCTGTTTGTAAGAGTAGACCAAATGCTGAATTTTAAATCTTTGGTATTGCCTGTGGTATTGTCTAATAATTTCGTATTTGAAAAGTTTACTATAAATTTGTCATATTCCAAATGAAAACTTATATCAAAACATAAGGAGTTATTATCTATTATATTGTTTGATACAAAAAACAAATATACAAGCCCATTATCGTAACTGCTGAATTTATTGTTTTGTGCCTCTTGTTGTACCCATTTAAGTATCTCTTTTCTTAAATCACTTCCTTTTAACTTTGTTGACACGAATATCTTTTGTTCTGATAAAAGAACTGTATTGATTATCAAAAAAAATACTAGTATAAATTTTTTCATATCTCTCTTATTGTAGATAATATATTATTAATATCTTTAATTTTCTTGCTGTGATTATTTTTTATATTATTATTAATTAAAGCAACCATTACCTGATGATAGTAATTTTCTGTCTCTAAAGTATAAAGCAGATAATGCACCAAAACATTTTCATAATATGAGTCAAACTCTGTAATATATAATTCTTTATCATTTGCTTTTACACTTTTATTTGATATAATATTTTCGCCTTTTACACTATTTAAAATATTTTCATTATACTCTTCTAAAGTAATATTATTTAACTCTTCTTTGTTTTTAGAAAACATTATAAAGCATATTCCATTTTTAGTATTTATTGCTTCTAAATTGGAGTTTTCATTAAGCTCATTTTTTACTTTACTTAATCTCCATTCATTAGAAAAAGCTATATCAAATTTTCCGTCATAGCTTTTTATATGAAATAATCCTTTATTATTTTTTCTTTTAAATATCATTACTGCTGCTGAGGCTGTAATTATAGTAGTAGTTAAAATAATTAAAGGAAGTTTTTTGTTCATAGAAATAGCCCCCAAAGTTTTCTTTCATACTAATAGGCTATAATATTTTAGGTAAAAAATCAAGAAAAATCATAAAAAATTATAGTATATTGATATTTTTTAATATAAAATAATTAATAAATTTTATTTAAGGATTTTTTATTTATGTATATTTTATTTGCATTGCTTTCTTCAATATTTGCAGCACTAACAGCCATATTAATAAAAAATAGGGCTTTTTAATATTAACTCTAATTTGGCAACTGCAATAAGAACTATTATAATATTAATAATGTCTTGGATTATAGTTTTTTTATACAAATAAAAACAGCTCTGTAATTGAAACTATAAAAAATATAAACAGTAAAACATTAATATTTATAATACTTTCAGGTATAGCAACTGGGCTTTCTTGGATATTTTATTTTAAGGCTTTGCAGATTGGCAATGTAAATAAAGTAGCTGTAATAGATAAACTCTCTATAGTATTTACAATTATACTATCTTCAATATTTTTAAAAGAGGCTTTAACATTAAAGATTATAATAGGTGCTTTTTTTATACTTGCAGGTACTTTGATAATAACTTTATAAAAAATATTAACTATACATTTATTTTATAGATGATATGATTTTGATATGTAACTAAACAGATACAATTTGTCAAAAATAAAATTATATTTTTTTAATATATAGGGCAGTCGTATCAACCAATCTCCTTTTGTGCAGCATATGCGGCAAAAGAATTTAATAATATATTTACAAAAATATATAAATTGATAAAATAAAATTATTTTACTACAGTATTAATTTGTCAATACTTTAATTATCATTTTTTATATTTATTTTATTCTTCTTTTTGATATAAATGTTTGCAATAAGGAGCATTATAGCAGCTATCGCAATTATTCATACTTGGATTATATTTAAGTTTTCCATTTAAAATATCTTCAAATATTTCATCAAAATAATTATTCAAATTATATTCGCTTTCTATATATCCGCATACTGAAAGCAAAAATCTCTGTCATTATACACTTCATTTATTTCAGTATTCCCATCTATAACATCCTTTTCTCTGTATATAGTAAATACTACTTCAGAGTGTTCTATTTTTTCCGCTACATTATTTTTTATGTATTCGCTTAAAATTAATTTCAAATAAAGTATAGGCTGAAGATATGTAAGTATTGTCTCTTTTATAATTTCTATATTTGTTTTTTCTTTTTTATCTTTATCTTTTTTTCTGTTCTAGGACTTCCTTTATAATCCACTATTCTAACACCATTTATATTTTTATATTTATCATCTTTATAGCTGAAATCTATTCTGTCTATTACACCTCTTATCTTTAATGTGAAATCTCCTTTTTTATATATTATATATTCTCTTTCATCGAAGCCTATACGTCTTTCAAAATCAAAAGGTATATAATGATAACCCTCGTTCATATCTTTAACTTTATTTGTTATTATCTCTTTTTTTATGAAGGCATGCATAACATTTAATGCTTCTTTTTTTATAATATTTTGATCTAACTGATACTCAATAAAATATCTCTCTTCCAAATCTTTTTTTGAATATGTTTCTATCATATCATTAATATGAGCTTCCACTACTTCATCAGCTATACTGCAGTAGGTATTAAACTCTTCTTCTTTAAGCGAGCAGTCAAAAATAGGTGATTTATCTTGTACATCTTTATAAAACTTCTGAAAAAATTTATGATAAGTAATACCTTTATCAGCACGATTAATACCCTGAACTTTTGCCTCAACAGAATCTTTCTGATATAAACTTGAATAAAAAAACTTAGCAGAGCATTCCATTATAGACTGAAGAGTTGTAACTGAAACTGGACTTTTAAAAATATTATAGAAAAATGTTTTTATCTCTTCGCTTTTATCATCAAAATTATTATATCCGTTTTTATTTCTCTTATGATATACTTTATTCATGATATTTTTTACATCATCTATATAATATGCTGCCTCATGATTAAAAAATAAACTCATTAAATTTTCTTTATTAGTATGAATATTATTTTCTTTTTGTATATATTCTTTTCTGTATATAAGTCCGTTTTCTTTTAAATTATCAAACTTAAAATCATTATGATAAATTTCATTATATAAATCTTCCAAATAATAAAAAGGAACTTCTAAATTACCGTTATCATCTTTTAATCTGAAAGAAAAATAAACCTGACTTTCTTCATAACAGTATGATAATATATTCAAAAATAAAGCATAAGAAATATCCGATAAATAATGATGAGTATTAAATGCATGTTTTTTTAAATCTTTATTAATACTCTCTCTTAATTTCTCGCCTATAAAAAATACATTAGGTCTTCTGTTTATAAAGTCATTATTCATACCCAATATAAATAAATGTTTAAATCTAAGTCCTCTAGCATCATATAAATTACTAACTGTAAGAGAAATTTCTTTATCATCATTGTCCATAAGAGATTTATCTCTTAATAATACATTCAAAGCAGTTTGAAAATCGAAATGACTTATGCTCTCTTTTTCTATTGTTTCTATCTCTTCAGTATATGATATAGTAAGCACCAAATCAATAAATAGGGCCAATGCCTTATTATCTCTATTATAATATTCTCTTTCATATTCATCATCATAAGATACAGAACCAATTTTTAGAAATTTTAAAATATTTATGTAAGCAAGTCCTATCTCTTTATAAGTTTTCTTTGATACCAATATATTAAGCAAATCAATAAACTCTATTATAGTTTTTGAAGTGTTATTATTATTGAACTTTCTTGCTATTTTATCCTTAAAGTCATTAAAAGACATTTTTGAATATATTTCTACCGAATTATATTTATCATACCTATCATAAGAGTAAATCAAATCTCTTATATTATAAGGATTTAATCCCTCAAGATTTTTTATATATGAAGAAGAGAGAACCTTTATTAAAGCATCTATATTAAGCTCTCCATTATATTTATCAAGTATAGAAAATATAGAAGTAAGCACTGGTATTATAGGTACTTTCCACACAAAATTAGCCCTTCTTTCATTAAACTTAATAGAACATTCTTTTAATCTTCTTGAAACTACATCACTGTATTTTTGAATATCCGAAAATATTATTCCTATATCATATAATGGAGTACCATTTTTTATTAATTTTATAATCTCATCTACTACCGTATCAACTTCCTGCTTTACTCCGAAACCAGATATGAATTTTATTTTTTCTTTATATTTACTTAAATTAGTTTTATCTATAAGAGATTTTGAAAAATCTGAATTGGCACTAATATCAAAATTATCAATACCCTGATAAAATGATCTATAATCATAAAAATATTTCTTCATGTCATAAGGCAGTTCTACTTTAATATTTATATTATAATATTTTTTAAGGCTTTCTAAAAATATTAAATGCAATGGCGGTATCTTTTCAAAACCATAAATGATTATACTGTTATACTCATTCAAATAATCAAGCTCTCTGTTTTTTATAGCCTCTATAAAAAGCTCAAATATATCAAACTCATCTAAGAGGTCATTTTGTTTGTTATATTCTTTATAATACCTTATAATTGTATTTATCTCTTTAAGCTCTTTATAATTATTCAAATCAAAACCATAAAATTTAGCCAAAGTGATTTCTTCTATAAGTTTATAGAATGTGTATGCAAGTTCATAGGTAATATTCTGTTTCGCTATTACAGAATTTTTATTATTATATTTGTATTCATTTAATATGTTATGAATATTAATTATTGCTATTGATTCATCTATATATTGTTTTTGATTATCTATTCTGTAATTTATAAAAAAATTTTCTTTATTGTCTTTATAATATTTATGCAGTATCTGATAATTACTGATATCCATTGTATAATTTTTGAATTTATCTTTAAGATAATTATTTTTTGCTTTATAATTTGGAAATAAAATTAGTTCTGGCATAATAAAAATCACTTTTTTATTTTATTATACTGAAAATTTTTAAATTTGTTAATTTTTTATTTCTATTTTTTAACACAACACATTATACATAACGCTGCTTCCTTAAAACGCATAATAACATACACAATACAAAAGCATTTCAAAATTATTCTAATCAAACAAATAACTAAAAAATGTGTTTAGGTATACTTAATAATTTTCAGTATGCACTTCATATATTAGGCTTAAAATATTTTATATAAAATGAATTATTGTTTTTTAGCTTTACGGTTCTTACATACAGGGCATATATCTGGGTTTTCATTTGCCAAATCAATATATCCGCATATATCACACTGCCAATTTTCTATATCAAATGTTTTATCTTCTAAGAAACTTTGAAACTGTTTTTTATGTCCGTCTTCTATTCTTGCTACATTCATAAAGGCCATAGCCAAATCATCAAAGCCCTCTTCCTGAGCTGTTTTAGCATACGATAAATACATGTCTATAGATTCATAATTTTCATTTGTAATAGATTCTTTTAAATTATCTTCAGTAGAAAATATACCATGAAAGTTTTCAAACCATATCTTTGCATGTTCCTGTTCATTCCTAGCAGCTCTTTCATACATTAAAGCTACATCTTCTCTTCCTTCTTCTCTTGCCTTTTCAGCATAAAACATATATCTGCATCTAGCCATAGCCTCTCCTATAAATGCATTTCTCAAATTAACTTCTGTTTTAGATCCTTTTAATTTCATATGAGTCTCCGTTATCGATAATTTTTGCTAATAAATATTATATACTAATTACAATAAAAAATATATACCTATAATTTGAATTTATATTAAATATAACAAAATAATATAAATAAGGACAATAAAAAAACAAGGGCTATAAAACAATTTAAGCCCTTGTTTTTATGGTATAGTATTATTACTAAGATTATATTATTTTTCTATTTCTCTAATTAGGTTTACCATCTCAATAGCACCCATAGCAGAATCAAAACCTTTGTTTCCAGCTTTAGTTCCAGCTCTTTCAATAGCCTGCTCAATGTTTTCAGTAGTTAAAACACCGAACATTACAGGTACATCGGAATTAAGCGAAACATTAGCAATACCTTTAGATACTTCAGCACAAACATAATCATAATGAGTAGTAGAGCCTCTTATAACAGCACCAAGACATATAACAGCATCATATTTTTTGGATTTAGCCATTTTAGAAGCTATTAGAGGTATCTCAAAAGCACCAGGCACCCAAGCTACAGAAATATCATCGTCTTTGATATTATGACGAGATAAAGCATCTAAAGCACCGCCCAAAAGTTTAGAAACAATAAATTCATTGAATCTGGCACATACTATACCAATTTTAATTGGTTTTTCACTAACGAGTTTTCCTTCAAAAGTTTTCATCTTAACTATCCTTTATTATTGTTATTATTAGGTCCTAATATTTTTATTGGGGTTTCACCCCAAACCCCAGTTCTTTTGGTGACCCAAAGAACCAAAAGGACTGCAGTTTTTATATTTGACTTTTTTTCATAAAACTTAATAATTTTCTTACACTGTCTTCTTGTCGTTTCAAAATATTTATAAGTCCTACGCTATTATAAGCTAGCAACTAAAGCACAGACTATTATGCAAAGGTACCTTACTGCATATTTTATGAGATAGACTTCGTCAACTCGTTTGTTATTATTATGCTTGGCAGTAGTCTAGCTTTTTTAATTTATTATATGAGAAAACTTGTTCTTTAATAAACTCATAAGTTTTCCACTTCCTCTATACTTAAACCTATATTTTCACTAATTATTTTTATATCTATACCAGCTTTTTTTAAGTTTCTAGCTATATATATCTGCTGTTCTCTTTTTCCCTTCTCCATACCCTCTTCAATTCCTAATCTTCGCTCTTCTTCAAGCATTATTTGATTACCATATAAATAAGCCTGTCTCTTATCATATTCATTCATCATTAGTCTGTCTTTAATAAAATTATTATATCTTCTTTGCACTTCTTCCATTACAGGTTTTTCTTTTACTAATTCTGACATTATAACCTCCTCATTTTCTTTCATTGTAAAGAATTTTAGCCAGCAATTTAAATCTGGGTTTAATAAATTATTATGAAATTTTTTAAGTTCAATTATATGTATTTGTAAATGATCTGTTAAAAGTCTTTGATTAATTGTATCATAAATCATATAGCACGAATGTATATTGTTACTGTCATCTAAATTAAAATTAAGAAGATTAATACTTATTACTGGAGTTAATGCATCGTATTTTTCACCTTGCTTTAAAAGTTTGCTGTAATTAGAAGCCCAATAATAAAGTATGCGTTCTGGAAATCTTGAATTGCCTTGAAGCTGAATCTCTATAATAACAACTGAACCATTTTGAGTTATACATTTAACATCTGTTATGGTCTCTTTATTCTCGTAATTTTCCTTATAATTAAAAGGAGTTAATATCTCTACTGACCTAAAAGTCTTCATACCAGCATCAAGCATTGTTGAATTAATAAAATCAAGCAATATTGCCTCGCTTCCTTTATCAGAGAAAAGATATCTCACAAAATAATCGTTCAATGTATTAAAATATTTTATGCTTCTGTAGTTATTATCCATCATACAAACATTATAATAAAATTAATATAAATTGTCAAAATTATTATATTATTATTGCTATGCTCGCGACGAAGTCCGCATTGCGAAGCAAGGTGCTGCCTTAAATAAGCTAGCAAGTAAACTCACTAGCTGGCTTACCAAAGGTACCTTGCCTACGGCACAAAGAGTGTTGGTCGGCTCACTTGTTATTGTTATGCTCTTTTAATAGCCTACATTTTCAAGTTTTATCTGCGAATTATGCACAAAACCATGAATTGCATCTTTTCCATCTTTAGCATTTGGAGGCATATAATATACTTCACACCAACCTTTATCATCTATTTCATAATAATAATAATTATCAATAGCTAATAAAAGACCTCCATTATTAATCATATCGTTTTTCAAAATCTTTCCTATTATTTTTCCATTTGCTTTATCTCTTATATTCACATAATCATCTTTAGAATTATATTCAAGTTTAGTATAATAAGAATTTCCAGCATGATAATAACTGCCTGCAGAATTATCTTTAGAAAAATATTCTATTTGTACATCATCAAGTAATTTAATATTTACAAGATCGCCATAAGCCTCTCTTCCTGCTTCACCTTCACAAAAAATAGAATAGTTTCTTATTGTTACCTCTGCCCTTACAGCAGCAGCACCTAAAAATCTTTTATTTAAAGGTTCTGGTAATTTTACTTCAATATTTTCTAATAAAACACCGAATTCCAATCTTTCAAATTCTTTATAATCCTCCATATTATCTGAATATATACTAAATAAAAAAGGCAAATCAATATTATTATCAGGATAAAATCTTAAAGCACTATAAATAATATCAACATCAGAATTATCAGTTCTTTCCAACACTCCTGTTAATGTAATTTCACCATCAAAATAAGCAGAATAATTGCCACCATCAATTTTTTTTACTTTAAGTGTATTTTTTGTTACTTTACCATTATCGCTTAAAAGTTCAGAAAAATACGCTTCACTAGGCGGAAATGCCCATAATAAATTAATGCTTAAAAGAAATAAAATAATTTTCTTCATTGAATAACTCCCATTATATATAAAAAACTTGTTCGTTAATAAGCCCTGCCATTTTGAAAAATGGCAGGCACTCACAAGTTTTTTATTTAGTTTATACCTAAACAAATATATTTTGTAAATTTTATTTTTTATATTGTCATTATTTTCGGGGACTAGCCCCCGAACCCCCACTTCTTTTGGACGCTGTCCGCCCGTGGCGTGCCACAAAGAAGCAAAAAGGCTATATTTGAGCTTAATTTTAATAATTTATATTACATGTAAAATAAAGTTAGTATGATTTAGTACTAATTTTACACTTGCACTTTTTGGTTCTTTTTGCGGCGGGAAAAAGAACAATAAAAAATTGACAAACTTAAAAATTTTTAGTATATATAGTTTTCAAAATCTTGTAATTTTTTATTATTTCTATTCTCTTTTAATAGCCTCCGTTTTCAAGTTTTACCTGAGAACCATGCACAAAGCCATGAATTGCATTTTTTCCGTTTCCAACCACTGGAGGAAGATAAAATACCTCATACCAATTTTTTTCAAAATTTTCATAATTCATATAATCAATACCTGCTCCATTGATAGATAATAAAACTCCCCCATTATTAATCATATCATTTTTCAAAATCTTACCTATTATTTTTCCATTTGCTTTATCTCTTATATTCACATAATCATCTTTAGAATTATATTGAAGTTCGTTGTAATAAACATTTCCGTCATTATAATTATCTTTACTAAAATACTCTGTTTCTACATCACCTAAAGCCTTAAAACCTACAATATCACCGTAAGCCTCTCTAGATGCTTCACCTTCTCCATAAAAACGATAATTTCTAATTGTAACTTCAGCTCTTACCGCAGCAACGCCTAAAAATCTTTTATTTAAAGGTTCTGGTAATTTTACTTCAATATTTTTTAATAAAACACCGAATTCCAATCTGTCAAATTCAACGCCGCTAAAATCCCAAGAATCACCATATTTGGAAGCACCTTGATTTTCCAAATACATTTCAGATGAAGCATATAAAAAAGGAAGATTTACATTATTATCAGGATAAAATCTTAAAGCAGTATAATTATCTCCCATATCTTCATTATCAGCTCTTTCAAGAACTCCTGTTAATGTAATCTCTCCATCAAAATAAACCATACCACCACTTTCTACATTATAGGCTTTAAGTGTATTTTTTGTTACTTTACCATTATCACTTAAAAGTTCAGAAAAATACGCTTCAGTAGGTGGAAATGCCCATAATAAATTAATGCTTAAAAGAAATAAAATAATTTTTTTCATTACAATAGCTCCTTGTTTATAAATAACAATTATTCGATTCTTACTACTGATTAAAATTATAAGAATCAATAAATTTTATATTCTTTACAACTTTTTCCCGCCGCAAAAAGTTGCAAAAAGTGCATATTAAAAACCTATTTATTAAATGTAAAAACTTGTTAGTCTAAAGCTAGTAATTTTTTATTCTGTTGCTATGCCACCCGAAAGGTGCCTTGCCTACACCATAGGTGGACTTCGTCCGGTACGCAGAGTGTTGGTCGCCCACCGAAGTGACTACTTGGTCGCTAATATAAGCCAGCAACTAAAGTTACTGGCTGCTTCGGCTCACTTTTTCATTATATAAAAAACTTGTTCGTTACTACACCCACAAGTTTTTTATTTAGTTTATATAGTCTTCAAAGGCTCGTAATTTTTTATTATTAATTACTATGCTTGTATATATTTTTTAATCTAATATATGTCCCATTCTTTCTTTTTTAGTCTTTAAATAAAATGCATCATACTCTGAAGCCTCTATTTGTATAGGCACTCTGTCTTTTATTTCAAGTCCGTAATTATTCAAATACTTTATCTTATCTGGGTTATTAGTCATTATTTTTATGCTCTTAATTCCCAAATTTTTAAGCATTTGATAAGCCTCATAATATTCACGCATATCATCTCTAAAACCCAAAGCTATATTAGCATCCACTGTATCAAGTCCGCTGTCCTGAAGCTCATAAGCTCTTAATTTATTAACAAGTCCTATTCCTCTGCCTTCCTGACGCATATATACCATTATACCTCTGCCTTCAGAAGCAATTTTTCTCATAGCATAATCATACTGCTCTCCGCAGTCGCATCTTTTTGAACCTAATGCATCGCCTGTCAAACATTCAGAATGCACCCTGCAAAGCACATCTTCTCCGCTTGAAATATCTCCCATAGTTAAAACTACATGATGTTCTTTTGTTATTTTATTTACAAAAGTAAGTATTTCAAACTCCCCGTATTTAGTAGGCATTTTAGCCTTAGCATAAAGCTCCATCAAGTCCTCATTCTTTTTTCTGTAGTCTATCAAATCAGAAACAGTTATCATTTTAAGATTATGTTTTTTAGCGAAATCAATCAAATCATCTCTTCTCATCATATCGCCGTCATCTCTCATAATCTCGCAGCATAAACCGCATTCTTTTAATCCTGCTAGTCTCATCAAATCAACAGTAGCTTCAGTATGCCCCATTCTTACAAGTACGCCTCCGTCTTTTGCAAGTAATGGAAACATATGACCAGGGCGTCTGAAATCTTCTGGTCTTGAAGAATCATCAACTACTTTTAAAGCTGTGATTGATCTTTCCACTGCTGAAATACCTGTTGTAGTTTCAACATGGTCTATAGATACTGTAAAAGCTGTTTCATGATTATCAGTATTTTTTGTAACCATTTGATTTAAATTAAGTTTGTTTGTAAGCTCTTTGCTCATAGGCATGCATATCAAGCCTTTAGCATAAGTAGCCATGAAGTTTATATTTTCTGTAGTAGCAAACTCAGCTGCACAGATTAAATCACCCTCATTTTCTCTATCTTCGTCATCGGAAACAACTATTATTTTTCCGTTTCTTAAATCTTCTAAAGCCTCATCAATAGTGCTGTAAATATTTTCCATTTGAATGCTCCTTTTCATTCATTTTTAATTTTGTGCTTTTCCTAAATATTTTAAGCAAAAACACTAAAAGTATTAAAATCCGTTCTTAAGCAAAAACTCCATTGTGATATTGGATTTTTTACTGTCATTACTATTTTCTTTATCATCTTCTTTAAATGTTAAAAGCCTTTCAACATACTTGCCTATAACATCATTTTCTATATTAACCTTATCACCCTCTTTTTTATAATAAAGTACAGTTTCCTTTAATGTATGAGGAATAACAGCTATAGAAAAAGTATTATCAGTTAAACTTGCCACTGTTAAACTTATACCATCAACAGCAACAGAGCCTTTCTCTACTATATATTTCATTAATTGTCTAGGTACTTCAATAGTAAGTATAATAGCATTATCATCTTTTTTCATAGATTTAATGCTTCCTACTCCGTCAATATGCCCGCTTACTATATGACCACCAAATCTTCCGCTTAAAGTCATTGCTCTTTCAAGATTAACTCTGCTTCCATTTTTTAAACTTCCCAAATTAGTGCGGTTCAAAGTCTCCTGAGTAACATCAGCATTGAATATCTTATTATCAAAACTAGAAACAGTTAAACAAGTACCATTAACAGCAACGCTATCACCCAAATGCAAATCATCAAATATTTTATTTGCTTCTATAGTAATAACTTTGCTCTGTACCGATTTAACAATTCCTATTTCTTCAACTATACCAGTAAACATTATTGATATTTTCTCTCTTAAAATAATTTCTGTACTTTTTCCCGCCTTCGCTTGCCTACGGCACACAGAGTGGCGGGCTTCACCAAAAGTACCAAAAAGTGCAAGTGTAAAATTAATTATATGTAAAGCTAATATATTTTATCTATAAATTAATAATTTAAATAGTATTCCAAAAATAAATCATCATCTATTTTTGTTATATCTCCGCATATAAGTCTAAAAGCATTATTAGGATCATCTATACCTTCGCCACCTATAGGGCTTTTTGCTTTAATGCCTCCAAATATTTTTGGTGCTATATAAACTAAAACCTTATTTACCAATCTTTCTTCTATCAAACTAGCATGCAAAGAAGCACCTCCCTCTACATACACACTATCAATATTTTTATCTTCACCTAATATTTTCATTAATTCTTTTAAGTTTACTCTTCCATTATCACTTTCTGTTTTTATTATTTCAATTCCTAAACTTTCAATCTCTTTTATTTTTTTTCATCATTACTAACAGTAGCTATAAAAGTTTTTATTTCTTTTGCAGTTTTACAAATATTAGAGTTCAAATCTATTTTTAGAGAACTATCTAAAATTATCCTTATAGGGTTTCTGGTATTTGGAAGTCTGCAATTAAGAGTAGGATTATCTTCTATTACAGTATTTATTCCAACCATTATGGCAGAGTACTTATTTCTAAATCTATGAGAATGTTCTCTTGATTTTTCTGAAGTTATCCATTTTGACTTTCCGCTTGACGATGCAATTTTACCGTCAATAGTCATAGCATATTTCATCACAACAAAAGGTCTTTTATTTGCTATATAATAAAAGAACACTTCATTTAATTTTCTGCACTCTTCTTCAAGAACATTAACTATAACTTCAATTCCAGCATCTTTTAATTTTTTTATGCCGTTACCTGCAACTTTAGGGTTAGAATCAACACACCCTATAATAACTTTTTTTATTTTATTTTTTATAATAGCATCAGCACAAGGAGGAGTCTTACCATAATGAGAACAAGGCTCTAAAGTTACATATATGGAAGCTCCTTCAACATCTTCTCCTTTTTTTTGGGCATCAAGAAAGGCATTAATTTCAGCATGATTTTCACCGTATTTTTGATGATAACCTATACCTATAATTTTATCATCTTTCACTATTACAGCACCAACCAAAGGATTAGGACTAGTAAAGCCTTCTCCTTTTTTTGCTTCTTCAATAGCCATTCTTATATATTTTTCATGCATCTTTTCTTGCATAATACTAATACTCTTAAAAAACAATTTTTTATTTTTTAAATCTTTGGGTTTAATTTTGGAAGTGTTTTATTAAAGCAGAAACAAAAAAACTCTAAATGTTAAAACATAACAAATAGAGCCTTAATTTTTAATATGTAGTAAGTTTACATTAACATCTTCTACCATCCAGACTTTAACTGTCGGTTTTGGAGTTTCACCAAATCGGCTGTTTCTGAAAAAAGAATAGTTTTCAAAAAAGCTCGCGGACTTTACCGCCGGTATGGAATTTCACCTAGCCCCGAAGATTTATTATACTAATATTATAATACAAAAAAAATTCATTGTCAAGTATAACGTAGATTTGATTAAAATATTTAAACTAATTAAGTACATGCGTAGATAAAAGTGTAAAATTTAAATAACGCTAGGGTGGGCGTACTTTTTGATGTATAGACTTGTATATTTAATTAAATCCGATATAAAAAAATAAAGCTTTTAAATCTAAAAGGGCGGGAATTAGAGTAAAGTTTTAAAATTTATTTTCATACCCACCCTTTAAATTTTTAATATTATCTGTTATTTATAAATAATTTTTATTTTTTAGCTTTTACTGTTACTCTGGCTGCCCACCCAAGTGATTTTTAAATTTGTAATATTATTTAACGCACGTTTAACTTTATCCTTATAAGTAATAAAAATTAGAATTGTTAATCAATTTATGTTTTTTAATCCGTTCTGCGTGCGTAAAATAAAGTGAAAATATAAATCATAAATCAGTATTCCAATTAGCAGACTGAATAATAACATCTATATCACTGTATGCCTTTGAAAGTTTATCAGCTTCTGCCTGAATCTCTTTTACATTAACTAAAACTTTCATCTTTATTTCATTTTTAGCATTTCTATAATCTTTGCTGTTAAGCTCTTTTAAAACAGTTTTATAAATATCTAATTCTCTATCTAATTTATCTCTTATGTTTATGGCATCAGCAATAGATATTCCTATATCAAGTTTTGTTTCATGTTCTTTATTACTTATTTTTACAATTAAATCTGAAAGCTCATTATTTACATCAATATATTCTTTTATTAAATCATTAGGATTTTCATTGTTTTCATTATCATCTCTTAGTACAACATTACTTTTTATTCTCTTTTTAATATTTTCCTGTCTTTTAATATATTCATCTTTTTTTAATAAAGCTTCTCCTAATTTCATAATATCTCCTATTTTTTTTATTTTTAATTGTTATAATATGAATAAAGTATAATAGAAAAGTTATTCTAGTCAATAATAATTTTAAGGTGATTTATTATAGAAAAATTTTATTTGAGTCTATTTTATTATTATTATTTTAATAAGCTGCAATATATATGTAAATGATAATATAGGCATTTTAATATTCGATGAAGATGCTAAAGGAAACAGATTGACAAATGAAACATTAACTTTTATACTGCTTAAAAGAGAAGATAAAACATCATTTAATAATATAACATATATATCTGGACAAATAGATAATAAAAACGGCAGCCAAAATATAAAATACATAGAAGAAGCTAAATATATAAAGGATATTAAAGATACAAACAGTTTTCAGTATTTAAATATTGATAATAGTAAAATGATGATTGATTATAATAAAAAAAGAATAATATTTACAGATTATGACGGAAAGAAATATACTCTGCCTTTAAATAATTCTGAGGATACTTGGATTTATAAACTTATTTCTGATAGTACAAATTTATAATTTTTTAATATGTGATATAATATTAATTTATTAGTTTGCATTCTTTTATAAAGGAATGTATATTTTTAATTATATAATTAATAAAAGAGAAGCAGATGAAATATAAATTGATAATAATATTATTACTTATAATACTTTCATGCAAAAATAATAATAGAGAAAATAATATGATCTCTGTAAATAGAGATGAAATAGAGCCTAATGATAGTTTAGAATATTCACAGTTTATAGACACAAGTACTTCTATAAATGCTAGTTTTAAAAGTGATGAAGATATAGATTATTACCAGATAAAACCCACCAATGCATCGGTTATGGATTTATCTATTTATGCAAACAAATTGGATATAAATTTAACTTTGATATCATCTTCAAACAGCAATGTAATTAATATTAATACAAAAGATATTGAAAATTATAAAGGCTTTATTGAATTAAAAGATTTTATGTTTTATGATGATAGTTATTTTCTTAAATTAAGTTCTGATAAAGAGGGTAAATATGATTTGAGATTTGAGTTTAAAAATGATTATTTTCCTTCTAATGAGATAGAGCCTAATAATAATATTAATTCAGCAAATATAATTAATTATCCCAATGAATTAGTTTACGGATATTTTTTGTATAATGATTTTGATATAGATGAAAATATAAAACCTTATATAAAAAACTCTGATATAACAGATATAGATATTTATAAAATAGAAAATGATACAGATATAAATACTTCTATTAATATAGTTCTTGAATATTCAAAGGATATAGAGATGCTTTTATTTGATGAAAATTATAATTATATAAAGAAATCAATTAACAGATTAAATACAAGTTTTGAAGCTGGAAGTAAGTATTATATAGCATTAGTCTGCTTTGGAAACAAATCAATTATGGAAAGATACACACTTCATTATGAGTTTAATTGATTAAAATGTATGCTATTGACAAATCAGTATTTTTAATATAAAATTATCTTTACTATTAAAAGTAAGAAATAATTTTGGAATATTATAATGAATAATTCTTTTTTGCACAAAAAGTTAAAAAAAGCCTTCTCTCTTTGGGAGTGTTAAATTATTGATATTTTGCAATATATAATAATTTTTAAAATTCAGCCTCCCAAAATAAGGGGGCTTTTTTTATATTTTTTATTGTCATTAACATTTATCATTAAAATATTTTTATAATTATAAAAAATGTATATATTAATTAGGAGTAAACTTTATGGAACATTATGGTATGTTAGGTATTATACCGCCTCTTTTGGCCATTATACTTGCTTTGGTCACAAAAGAAGTTATCATCTCTCTTACGCTTGGTATACTTTCTGGAACATTGATAATAGCACATGGAAATATATTTACAGCTATTACAATATTTACAGATAAGGTTGCTGAAATGAGCGGTGATGCTTGGAATATACGCATACTTTTATTTTGTGCTTTGCTTGGTGCTTTTGTGAGCATGCTTTCAAAGACTGGTGCTACTAAGGCATTTGGTCTTTGGGCTAGTAAATATTTAAAAACAAAAAAGAGCATACTTATATTCACTTGGTTTTTTGGACTTATTATATTTATAGATGACTATTTCAACAGTTTATCTGTAGGTACTGTTATGCGTCCTGCTTTCGACCAGAATAAAATTTCAAGGGCTAAACTAGCATATATACTAGATTCAACTGCTGCTCCTGTTTGTATACTTGCTCCTATATCTACTTGGGTTGTTACTGTTATGAGCTATATTAGAGATTCCGAAGGTTTTGAATCTTTAAATATCAGCGAATTTGTTTTCTTTATAAAAATGATACCTTATTCTGTTTATCCGCTTTTGGCTTTGGCATTTGTAGTTCTTATGGCTTTGGTATTTAAAGATTTCGGACCTATGAAAAGAAGTGAAGATAATGCCCAAAAAGGAAAATTATTTGATGAGGAATTATACGGTGATTGCCCGGGTAATTTGGAAAGCTCTTCAAATGATACTGCTAAATGGTATGACATGGTTATAGCGATAGTTGTTCTTATTATAGTATGTATAGTGATGTTTCCAGTTACAACATATATGGGATTAATAGGAAAAGAAGGGATAGATACTTTTTCTGCTGCTATGTCTAGCATATCTTTAAATCAGGCTTTTTTGGATACTGATGCTTCTAAGGCTTTATTTTATGGGGCAGTTATTTCTATTATAATAATGTACATATATTATATGGCTAGAAGATTATTAAATATACGTTCAGCTGGTAACTCTATAATAGAAGGTATAAAATCAATGGTTCCAGCTTTAGTAGTACTTGCATTAGCTTGGTCTATAGGAAGTGTTATAAAATCAAGCCCTGAAGACGGAGGACTTGGTCTTGCTGCTTTTCTTTCTGAGGCTGTAAAAGGAGGCGGTTTCCCTCTTTGGATACTTCCTGCTATAGGATATTTGCTTGGCTGCGTTATAGCTTTCTCTACTGGTACAAGCTGGGGTACTTTTGCTATACTAATACCTATAGTTATACCTATAGCTAATGGACTTGCTGCTGGAAATGGATATACTGGAGATGCTCTTCTTAATATTCTTCTTATAAGTGTAGGCTCTGTTGTTTCTGGAGCTGTTTTTGGTGATCACTGTTCGCCTATATCTGACACTACTATACTTTCTTCTACTGGAAGTAATTGTCCTTTACTTGAGCATGTGGCAACTCAGATTCCTTATGCTGGATTAGTTGCTATTTCATCATTTGTAGGTGTTGTAGTAGGAGGTATTACTTTAAGTCCTATAGCTGCTTTATTAATAGGTTTTATAGTGATGTGTATACTTGCTTTGCTTGCACCTAAATTCTATGACAGAGTATCTCTTCTATATAAAAAAAATATATCAGAAGATTCTAAATAATTATAGCTTTTTAATATTTATGCTATTATATT
The DNA here is from genome assembly GCF_002379365.1 of Brachyspira sp. G79. Taxonomy (GTDB): domain Bacteria; phylum Spirochaetota; class Brachyspiria; order Brachyspirales; family Brachyspiraceae; genus Brachyspira. The sequence goes on from NZ_JQIU01000008.1 coordinate 2,202,972, forward strand.
GTAGGGATTAGAATAAAATATTTTTTCTAATCCCCACCCTTTTAGATTTAAAAGTTTTATTTTTTTAATAGGTTCTGATAAAATCTATAAGTCTATATTTTTTAAGTACACCCGCCCAAGCGTTATTTAAATTTAAGATTCTCCTAAACGCACGCAGCATGAAACATTTATATATAATACAAATTAAAATTAATAATAGGTTTATATCTAAGAATCGATTAAACGTGCGTTGAATAATGTTATAAATTTAAAACGCACTTGGGTGGGCAGTCATAATAACAATCAAAGTAAAAACAGAAAAATAAGCTATAAATAACAAATATTATTCAAAAATTTAAAGGGTGGGAGTAAAAATAAAATCTAATTGACAGTTAAATAATATTTGTAAAGTTCTTTCTTTGTTGAATATAAACTTACACCCTTTATAGGACTTATTTTTAACGTAATAGTTGCAAGTTTTATTTTTTTGAATTATTGGAATTATTAATATATAAATAACGCTCTTTTAATGAATTTATAATATTAATAGTAATACCTTTATCATTTGCCCCATTATTATAATAATCATAAACTCCCCTACTCTCTTCTGTATTATAATCTATTTTATTACTCTTAAGTATCTTAAAAAAATGATTCTCTGTAAATCTGCTTGTAAATATTATAATCTTCAAATCTTTATTTGTTATTATTTCGCTTAATATATTATTGTATTCAAGTATTATTAAGTCAGTATCTCTGGCACTCTCTTTATTTTTTCTTTTGCATTTTAAGAAAACATCAGCTATACCTACCCTATTTTCTTCAAAAAGTTTTTTTTATTTTGTTTTGATGAAATTAAATTATTATAATCAATGTCAAAACTGTATGATATTATCTTCCAGAACTCACTTCTCTTACTTGCATAATACCAAGCATTTTCTTTTTCTTTGCTGCTTAATTTTTCAAACTTTTCTATATTTGAATAATTAGGAACTGGAAAAGTACCTAGTATCAAAACTCTCATTCTATCAGGAAAGAAGTTAATATCATCAAATAAATGTTTTTCTATATCCATTATTAAAAATCATCAAAAATTATTTTCTTATTATCCAAATTATTATAGAGCATATTATTATTATAATACCCAAAATAAATGTAACTACTCTAACCCCAATCTCTCCAAACATCTTATATATATTCATCATAAAATTTGAACTGTTATAGTTTAGAAGAAAATACCATTTAAAAACAGCAGCTAAAATAAATAAAATGCCCGCTAATATTGCAAACAAATATGGAAACTTTTTTATAATCTCTTCATATCTCATAATTAATAAAACCAATAATTATTGATAATATTAAATTATAATAAGACAGGCAATAATAAATAATATTATAAAAAATTACTGAACTTTATTCCAAATATTATTAAGTTTTTCCTGCATTATAAGAGAAGAAATGTTTACTATAAAAATTAATCCCGTAGGAAAAAGAGTAAAAAGCATGATTAAAACTTCTGATTTTGCAGGAGAGCTTATTAATTCTAATGTCAAAATAAAAACATTAAATAAAATATTAAAGAAATAAATAACAGCAACTGCAATATCAATAAT
>NZ_JQIU01000008.1:2205870-2250358 GCF_002379365.1 Brachyspira sp. G79
CTTTTTCCCGCCGAAAAATGCACAAATAGTAATCTTTTTGCAAAAAGTGTACAAAAATCAGATAAAGAAATCAATACTCATAAATATTTTATAATCCATAACTTACCGTTTGGCAGGCTATTAATCTTAAAGAGATTAGTAGTCTGCCATTTTTTATTTAACAAAGCAGGAAAAGCTATAAGCTATAAATATAAATAATAATTTTTAAGGAGTAAAAAATGATAAATGAAACATTAGACAAGCAAATTAAATTAAATAACAAAATTAGAGAGCTTGAAGATAAACTCTCTTTAATTCAAAGAGCTAGAGAAGATAAGCTAAATATCACAGATAAAAGCGAAACTTTTGAAGCTCAATTAATACAGCTAGAAAATGAGTTTAATGAAGCTCTAAAATCTTTGTATGAAGAGACTAAAGACAATAAAGAAGAATTAAAAGAGATAGTAGGTAAACTCTGCTATATTATAAAACTTAAAGAGAAAGAAAAAGAATACAATAAAGAGCTTATCGATATAATTCAAAATAAAAATAAATCTATAGAAAAAACAGTAATCAATCTTAAAGATAGTATTTCAAATGTTATGTCTATAGCTAGATTCGTAGAAGATAACAAAGTAAAACAAGAAAAAAGTGTTGTCTGCGGTGCTTATAGAGTATCTACAGCTACTGATAAAGTAGAAATAATAGACAGTGCTTTAATAACTGATGACTACAAAATAGAGAAAGTTTCTAAAGCGAGAGATGATAAAAAGATAAAAGAAGCACTTATAAACGGTGAAAAATTATCTTTCGCTCGTTTGGTAAAAGACATAAGTATTAAAGACATATCAAGAAAAACTCAAGAGGAACAAGAGTAATGAAACTAGATATTGATATAAAAATATACGAAGGTCATTTTAAAAGCACCTATACTGGAAAGAGTATGTTCAAAGATTATAAATTAAATTATAAGCCTAAAAGCATAACAGATTTAATAGAATATTTAAAAAGTAAAAAATATAAAATAGTTGCTTTTGATACTTTTGATTTAATTTCAAAAAATACAATACATATAAGTATCGAAAAACAGGGAAGATGATTAATAAATGAGGGGGTAATCTAATGAGCTTATTAAAAGATATTTTCAAAAAAAGAAAAGAAATAAAATGTGCTGTTTGTGGCGGAGCTATACAAGATAATTTTGCCAAAGGCACACCTTCGGTGAAAACAAAATACGTAAATATTAAAAACTGTTACGGCTTGTATATGATCCACTACGAATGTGATAAAGATAATAAATAGAAGGAGTAGTCATGGAAAATAATAAAGATAACAAAAAAGCAATGACAAAAATTAATAATCAAAACATTACTAGAGTATATCAGTTATCAGATATAAGCAGAATGGCAGACTATATCACAGAAGCAAAAATGTTTGGAGTAAAAAATAAAGCAGAAGCATTTATTTTACTAATGGTAGCTGAAAATGAGGGAATAAATCCTATTCAGGCTAGTATGGATTATGACATTATAAATGGAAAACCTACAATAAAAACTGTTGCTGCTTTAAGAAGATTTTTAGAAGCAGGCGGACAAGTTGAATATAAAGTTTATACAGATAAAGAATGTACTGTTAGAGTTTCTCATAAACAATATGGAAGTCTTGAAGTTACATGGACTATAGAAAAAGCAAGTAAAATAATTGATTATTATGATAAAACAGGAAAACCTCATTATCTTACTGAAAAAATGAATTGGAAAAATTATCCTAGAGATATGCTCAAACACAGAGCAGTTGGAGAAGCCTTGAGAACTATATATCCTCAAGGTATGAAAAACTTGTATACATCTGAAGAAGCCGCTGATTTTAGTAAAGATGGAAACATAGTAGATATTAGTGCTGAACAAATAGTTACAAATGATTTAGATAATAGTAATTATAATCAAGATAAAGATGTTTTTGAGAACGGATATAATCGCTCTCCTTATAAAAAATATGAAGATCAAACTTGGTCAGAAATGGAGACATCTATATTATTATGGCATATTAATGAAAGCCAAATGAAAAATACTTATTCTGAATATTATAAAGAAGCGGTTGCTGAATTAAGAAGAAGAAACAGTAATAATGATAAAAACAAAGAAGTATCTAAGTCAGATAAAAAAGTAGAGGATGAAGAAGTAGAAAAAATATTAAAAGGAAGAGAGTACAGTGAATTAGATTTAAAAGATTTAAAAAAGCTAGCTTTGATTGTAACAGATAAAATCATACTAAAAGTTATATATGATTTAATAGAAAAAAAATAAGTGAATTAGATATAGAAGAGTTAGTAAAAGCTAGAGAATATTATACAAATAAAAAACCTAATGAAAAACTTTTAAATATAGTAACTGAAGTATTAAATAAAAAATTAAGTATATGTCCTACTGGATTATGTAAAGGTGAAGAATGGCATAATCTTTCTACGGATAAATTAAAAACATATAGAAAAGATTATGCTGAAGGAAAACTAATAGGTTATGCTGAAGAATATACTGCTTATATAGATATAATACTTTTAGAAAGAGAAACAACTAATATAACAGAAAATGAACAAAAAGAGACAGCTAAAGAATCAAAATCAGCTAAAACAGTAATAGATGTAGAAGCCAATGAAGACGAAGATCCTTTTTCTACAGCAAGCGATGAAAACTGGGATAATTTAATAGCAGAGCAGGAAGAGAGAGAAAATAATCCGCCTCATCAAATTAATGATGATTTAGATGATTATGACGGTCCTTTATTTTAAGACAATACGGATAGACTGACTCCTTTAACTATATTTATATTTAGTTGGCGGGGGTGAAAGCCCCTGCTGATATAAAAAAGAAAAAAACTTAATAACTCAAAAATAAAAACTTTGGAGGAAACAAAATGAAAAAAGAAAATAACACTAACAAAGAAAAATTACAAAATGAAGAACCTCAGCTTCAGAATAGAACTGAGATAGTTGTTAATAAGGTTGCTAAAAATTGTACTCAAGATATTTTTGAAGAACTTATCAGATATGATAATTATAGAGATGTAGCTGAGGCAATAGGTAACGGCATATACGAAGAGTTAGAAGAAAAAAGTTTTATGACAAATGACTTAGCTTTAAATGAAAAGCAGACAGAAGTTATATCTCAAGTGATATATGACATATCAAGAAAAGCTGTATCTAATTATATAAAAACAGTGAATAAATTAGAAAGAGCAAATAAATTATCTGAAATAATTACTATAAAAATAAAAGAAGTAATAGAACAGGCTCTAGCTTCAATAAGTTATGAGATAAACAGAGGGTTTATTATTAGAGGTGTTGCCGTAAGCTGTAATGCTAAAAGTGATAAACATAATGAGATAGCATTTCAGTATGGTAAAATGGCGGACGCTTCAATACCAACTGCGGCAATATTAATAGCAACTAATGCTGTAGAGGATATAGTAAAATCTATAGCTATAGAAGTTTCAGATGATGTATTAAAAATAAAATACAATGATGAAGTTATAGAAGTAGAACAAAAGGCTTGAGTATGGCAGAAAATAAAAAATACTACTATCTCAAGCTGAAAGATACTTTTTTTGACAGCGAAGAGATGAAAATATTAGAAAGTATGGACAATGGTATTTTGTATCAAAATCTATATTTAAAAATATGTCTAATTTCTTTGAAGTCAAACGGAGCTTTATTATTTAAAGATATGATTCCTTACAATCTCGATATGATAGCAACTATAACTAGAATAAATAAAGATGTTGTAAGAACTGGATTAAATGTATTTAAACAGCTTGGATTAATCACTATAGCAGACAATGAAACTATTTATATGTCTGATATACAAACATTAATAGGTAAAGCCTCTACTGAAAGCGACAGAGTTTCAAAATACAAGAAAAAATTAGACACAATAAAAATTGAAGAAGAAGCTAGTAATAATTTTGTAGAGAATCATGAAAATGATTGCAGTAATTTTGTAGAAGAACAAGAAGAAAACTGTAATAATTCTGTAGAAAAACTACAAAAAAACTACGCTTCGGTTACACCAGAGAGAGAGATAGAGAAAGAGTTAGAATTAGAGAAAGAGAGAGAGAAAGAAAAGCAGCCCCCCTCTTCGGATTTTGATTTGTTTGTTAGAGAACTATGCGTAGTCTTTGAAACTTTCACTGCTAAAACTGCTACTTCGCTTTGCCAACTGGACTGCTATAAAACACCGCAAAAGCAATCTGAACTCAGAAGTTCTTTTGAGACTCGGCGATATGACTGGGTTTCTTGCGTGAAGTTGGCAAAAAAGACTGTTGAGAGTAAAAGCAGGCAGGATTTAAGCACGAGGTGGCTTGACTTCTTGTCTTGTCTTAGGATATTTCTCAAAAACGGCGATGAAAAAAATAACAGCATAAAAAGGCATTACACTGCTGAAGAACTTGCTCAAAGAGAAATAAAACGTCAGCAGTTAGAGCTTGAGAAAAAGAAAAGAGAGGCAGAGGAAAAGCGAAGACAGAAAGAGATAGACAGACAGGAAGCGGAAAAATTAGGTATGACGCTTGAAGAGTATTATGACTATTTAAGCGAGGACGGAGGATTTTTTGAGGAAATTAAAAAATCTATAGCAGAGAAAAAGGAGAAATCAAATGAGCAAAGATAAAAAAACTGAAAATAAAGAAATTATCAAAGAGTTATCAGAAAGATTATCTTGTAATTTTGATTCTGCTTTTATTGATGAAGAGACAAAAAGAAACATGGCTATTAATAAAAGAGTTTTAAGTCAATTAAAAAAATCTTTAAGGGGTGAATAATGGCTAGAACAACTTCAATAGACTGTTATTACAGCAGCATAAAAAACAAATTAGATAATAAGCAATTTAAACTAATTTATGATTGTCTTTTAGAAAAAGGCTCAGCAACAAGGGGGGAAATCGCTCATTATCTAAAAATGGAAAAGTCAACAGTGTCTGCTAGAGTAAATGCTATGCTCAAATACGGTATTTTACAAGAAACAGGCAAAAGGCAGGATAAAATAAGCGGTATTAAAAATTATGTACTTGTTATAAGTGATGAATGGCAAGGAAGATTATTTTAATATTTATAAAAAAGGGGTAGTCAATGAATATAAAAACTAAAAATATAAAAAAACAAATACAAAAAATAAAAAGAAAGTTATTAAAAGACATCATAAAAATAAATTAGATAAAGAGTTTGGAAGAGAATTAGGAGATATTTTTACTGAAGCATTAGGCGAAGTAAAGATTGAAGAAGAGGCTAAAAAATTAAAAGCAGAAGGCAAAACATTGGACGACTTTACTGAAGACGAAATAGTGAACAGATATATCGACTGGACAGTATGGGAAGTTATTCAATTAAAAAAATATATGGCTATACAATAAAAAGGAAATAACAATGGCTAAAAAGACAGTTTATAGATTTAAAAACATTTATGATCATATAAAAGCTGTTTCTTATACTCATACTGTAGCTAACGTATTTTATGATTTTGTGGAAATGTTCGCTTTAGAAATTGCTATTGGAGTTGGTATTGAGGCAGAAAAGAGAATAGAAACATTCAAACGCACTGCCTCAAAATATAGTCAAGAAGAATTGAAACATTATCAGTGCTTTAAAGCTGAAATAATGAATGAGTTCATAAAAAAAGATGGTGAAGAAATAGTATTTCAAGATGTATTAGGAGTATTATTTCATGAATTAGAACTTCAAAATCATTATAAAGGACAGTTTTTTACACCTTATGATGTTTCTTTAGCTATGAGTAAAATTAGTTTAGGGATTAACGGCTATCTTAATAATTTAGAAAATGAAGATTTTATTGAATTATTAGAACCTACTTGCGGGGCTGGAGGAATGGCGATAGCGTCTTGTCAAATAGCTTCGGAATCAAATATCAATTATTCAGCAAAATTGATTTGGACATTACAGGACTTAGATTTGATGTGTGTTTATATGAGCTATATTCAATTAAACTTGATAGGTGCGGCTGCTGTAATTCATCATATGAACTCTTTGAGTATAGAGCATTTTGATACTTTCTACACTTTAGCTTATGTTGCTAATAATTGTTTGGAAAGAGTTAAAGCTAAAAGACAAATAGAAAAGTTTAGAAAGGCTTTTGATTTCATAAAGAATATGGAATACGAAGACAAAGAAGAGAAAGAAAAAGAAACTAAACAAGAACAGTATGTTTTTGATTTTTAAGTAAGGATTTATTTATGTATAACTTTATAGAAGAATATAATAAATGTTTTGATTCTGAATGTAAAACTATCTCTGGAATTATGGGAGATATTTTTAATATGGGTATGACTTACGGATTACTAAAAGCAGAGGAAGAGAGAGAAAGTGAAGCTAATTTTGATGGTGCTATTTGTTATCTCACTGATGAAAAGTTTCAAAGTCCAAGCGTAACTACTAAAAAAAGACAGCCTCATGGTAAAGAATGGTTTAATAAAAGCCATAAAGAAGCCAATAGGTTTTGGAATGGTATTTTAAAGTTCCAAGAACCTGAGCAATATACTTTATTTTAAGGAGTGAAAAATGGACATTAAAGAAAAAGAACAGGAATTTATATTAGAAGAAAGGCGTATAAATAATTTGTATAAAAAAAGTCTAAAAAAATATATAGATGATTTTTATATTTATGTAATTAATTATTTAATGAAAGAGAAAATAGAATACAAAGAAAAGCAGCAATTGAATTATAATATTAAAGAACTCATATTTTTAATAGGAAATTATCAATTAAATATAGCAAGAGATTATAGTAAATATTATGCCTATATACAATATAAGAAAAATAATGGTATAAAAATAGCAGTAAAAATAGAACATTATGATTTAGATGTTGTATTAAATGAAGTAAATAAATTCTTTAAAAAACAAGGAGATTAAATTATGAAATGCGAAGTTTGTCATAAAAATGAGGCTGTTGAGGAAATGGCGTACATTTTAAGCAAAGTTGTACTTGTTGGCGTATGCTCTGCTTGTAAGGAAGATATGGATAACATTTATCATATTCTTAATACAAGATATGAAATAAGAGGAGAAGTAAAATGAGTAAATTAATTCATATAAAAAAATTAGGACTTGCTTTTAATAAAGATGATTTTGTAAGAGTTCATTCATTAGTTAATCCTAAATTAGATATATACGGTATATATATTTATTTTAGAGATGGAAAAAGTGATTTTATTAAATGTACAAGTAAAAGACAAGCAAATCTATGGTGTACTTTAATAGTGAAAAAAATAAAGGAGAGCGAAAATGACAATTGCTGATAGATACGAATTTTTTAATTTAGAAAAGATAGTTGAAGAAATAAGAGATATAGATATTGAAACATTAAAAAATAATATTTCAGCTGAAAAAGATGAGGGGAAAAGATATAACAATCATTTATCTGAAGAAAGAATACAGCAAATAATTATAGCATACCTTGATGATAAAAATATTATCTGTGAGCCTTCTATGAGCGGAATAAGAATAAAATCTTTTAAGACTAGAAAAAAAATGAGAGAACAGGGAGTAAAAAAAGGCTATCCTGATTTGACTATAAAAAAGTTTAATGGAAAAGATACTACATTCTGTTTAGAATTAAAAACAGTAATAGGCAAACTATCTAAAGACCAAAAAGACATACTCAATAGAACTAAAGCCGAGCATATTCCTTGCTCAGTAAGTTATGGAATTAATGACGCTTTATATAAAATTAATAAGTATTTAATGTGTGAGCCCGTTATTTGGGAAGAAAAAGGAGAATAGCATAATGAAAAACTTAATTTTTGCTTTGTTTCTTTGGGTATTATTTTTGTTACAGAATGATACTACTAAAAAGAGAGTATCAGAACTTGAGAGAGAAGTAGCTAATTATGAATATCAGATTTTTCAGTTAAAAAAAGATATTGAATACATGACGAAGTCCGCCTGTGGCGAAAATCCATACTTGGAGGTTTTTTAATGACTAATAGACAAAAAACTCAATATTACTGCTTTGAATGTAGGTTTGCTAAATCTGCATACGGTTCTTTAATTTGTCAGGTATACAGAGGAGCTACTATAGCAACAAATAGAGCTTGTTTGGATTTTGAACTGAAGAAAGATTTTAAGAGAAGAGCTGATAAAAGAAAAAAGAAATGAGGAATATAAAATGAAGATTATTTTTATGTTTTATTTTGGATTTTTATCTATGATTTTTTTATTAGCAGTTGTTGTTTTTTTAATAGCTGATAAAAGAGGAATTGATGTAAACCAGATGTTAAAAAAAGACGATACGAATAAAACTATTCAGCAATTTATATTTCCTTATTTTATTTTATTTTTAATTAATTTATTTATGTATCTATTATCTACTAATTTATAGAGGTTAAAAATGAAAAATAAAACTATAAACAGCCCTTTCTTAATTAAAGTTAAAGGTACTCAAGGCGGTATTGGATATTGTAGGAAACAAATGGTTTGTAATTATTTCAAAAACTATAAAGATAAAGTGAGATTAATTGATGTTGTAAAAAATGATAAGCAAACTATCTACTATATAGAATATTTAGAGAACGCTTTATATCCATTTCCCAAAGATGATAGAGAAATAAAGCAAATATTAAATGGGGATAAATAATGAAAAAGTTTTTAAATGATGAAGAAATTAAACTTTTGGTAAAAGAATATCAAAAAAGCAGAGATATAAAAATAAGAAATAAAATTATAGATAATTATTATTTTTTAGTGAGAAAAATGGCGGAAAAAGTCTATTGTAAATACAAATCTGTCTACAGCAATATAGTTTCTATTGAAGATTTTATACAATGGGGAGTATTAGGACTTATGGACGCAGTAGAGAAATATAATAGATTTGATATTAAGTTTTTAACTTATAGTTATTACAGAGTATTTGGAAATATGATAGATGGAGCAAGAAAATTATTAAAGTTTTCTAAGCGAATAAAAATAAAAAATATTTATATTCTTTAGAAGATTTAGAAGTAATTGAAAATAAAGACGGAGATAAAATAAAAAAAGAAATATATAAAGATAACAGATATAATCCTGAAAAACTTTATTTTGAAAATATTGATAAAACATTATTAGAAGACTTCTATAATCATAATATTTTCTATAATGAAAAAGAAAGGATTTATTTTAAAGAATACTTCTTTCTAAATAATAAAATCAAAGATATAGCTAATAGTAATCAAGTATCAGAAACTCTTATATCTCATGCAGTGAAAGATTTTAAAAATAAAATAAGAAGATATTACAAAGATAATTACTGCTAAAAGGAAAATATAAGATGAATAAAGAAATAATGGAGGTATGTAAACAAATTAAGTTTAACAGTTTTAATAATTATAAAAATTATAATACAACATATTTAGTTCATCTATATTTACAAGCAGAAAGAAAAGAAGATTTTTTATAATGCTGAATTGTTTGCTGATGTAATTATTTTTATATTAAGAAAATATATTGATCCTGATGAAAATAATGATTTTATAAAAAATTATTATTTCATTTATAAAATAGCTAAAGATATAAAAGATTATGACATAAGAAAAATAACAATAGATGATTTGAACGAAGATGTATACAATTATCATAAAGATTTACCATACGGCTATTATTTATGGGATATACATATTAGTAGTTTATTGTCTTTGTTAAAAAAATGTATAATTCATTTAACTTATGAATTAAAAATAAGGAGCTTAAAAAATGATAAAAGAAACAAATGAACAATTTTATAAAAACTTAATAACAAATTATAGCAATATAATAAAAGGCTATGAAGAGCTTACATTTAAATTAGAAGAAAAAAATCAAAAGTTATTTATCGAAAACCTGAACTTAAAAGATTTAAACGAGTTTTATAAGAGAAATATTTTAAGACGAGCTAAAAATAAATTAAAAGATTTTATAGGAAATGCTGTAGATAGCATTGATATTAACATTGAAAAAATATTGATAGTTGATAATGATGTCAGAGTTTTTTTAGATGAGGCAGGCGGTTTTGCTTTTTATATATCATATAAAGGTTCTTGTGTTTATGAAGATAACAATAGCTATATTACCGATAAAGCTAATGAAATAGAGAACCTATCAGACAAAGCTAAGTTTTACTATGATAACAGGGTTGAATTAATAAGTATTTTAAGAGAGTTTATGATTTATTCAGATAAGTTTTGATAAGGATTTAAATAATGAATAATATACAATTTATAGGATTACAAAATGAATATTTTAATGTAGCAGAGAAATTTTATAGAGAATTATATAATCAATTATTGGATAAATTCACATATTATAGATATGGTAGAGAATATAGTCTAATAAGATTAAAAAATTATATTGAAATTACAAGCAATACAAAAATATTTAAAGTTTATATATCTAATAATATGTTAAAACCTTGCTATATATTAGAAGTGTCTGATAATCTTGAAGAAAGTACAGTTGAAACAGAAATAACAAAAACGTATAAAGATATAGGAAGTTTTACTACATTGTATAATATAATACTTAAAGAATTAGAGATTAATAATGAATGAGGCATTTGTTATGCGTAATGCTGAAGAAATATTTACTTATTTGAAAATAAGAAAAGACTATTTATAATTAGGAGGCAGTATGGCATTAGATAAAGAGTTATTAGAAAAGTTGAATCGTATAGAACCAAGAATAAAAATACAAAATAAGTATTTTGAACTTAATTATAATTCTATAGGGAAAAGGAAAGTATGGAAATATAAAGAATTAGAAAAAAATAATTGAAAATAATAAATAATTATGGAAAAAACTAAACATTGTTATAAAAATTGTTTATTTGCTGAAAACAATACTTGTTTACTTTCTAAATGTATACAAAATAACAGTTTATCAGAAATAAAAACAAAAAAAATAAACAAACATAAGCATTATAAATCTAATAAACGCATTAGTTTACCTAAAAAAAAGAATATCCGAAAAAATGCCAGAAGTTTTTTTTATGGAATATCAAAAGAAAATTTCTACAAAATAGGGTATTATTCTTCAAGTATCAAAGAAGCCGCCGAGAAATTAGGAACTTCAGCGTCTCATCTCAAATGGTTTTTGTACAGCGATATTATTACTTATAATCAAGAAAAAAAAGAAGAGCGTATAGAAAGAATATGTGCTTTTCTCGACGGACAAAACGATGCTAAAAAGGATAAATTAAGGCTCAATAATGAATAAACAGCGATAAACTAACTATAGTATAAATCTTTTTTTCATTCATTATTGTATTATTTTTTTATGAGTACAATCGCTTATAGGGAAATGATACAAGGACTAATCGACGGAAGTCTCAAATCACCTCAAATATACGAGGAAAGTTTCTATATAAAATTAAGAATTACAGGAACAGGTATAACTGAAAGATATAAAGAAGATGAAAACGGAGAAGTTATATTTGATGATGAAAATAATCCTGTAGTTTATAAAATAAATAGATTAGAAGATGAATTTTTGTCAAATAAGTTCTTAAAAGCCTGTGTTGGAATACCTGTTTTAATAGAACACCCAGACAGTAAATTGTTAAACGGCGAAAACTATAAAAATCATGTAGTTGGAAATATAGTTGCCGCATATATAAAACCTGAAATAAAAGAAGTATGGGGCATAGCAAGAATATATGACCCTGAAGTCTTAAAATTAATCAATGAAAAATTAAAATCTACTTCACCAGCCATAAAAACTAAAGAAATCAAAAACAATGGAAGCGACATCGTAGAAGAAGAGTTTGAATATATAGATCATTTAGCTTTAGTAGTTGATGGGTACTGGGATAATTACAGCGAAAAAGCTATTCAAATAGATAGTCTTAAAAGAATTATGCCTAATTCTAATGAAAATATAAATAATAAAACAGACGAGAAAAATCGAGTGCCTGATGATTTTAATCATCAGGAGCCTGTTACGAGATTTTTTGAGGCAGCAATGAAGGAGGATAAAATGCCTGAAGAATTAAAAGAAAAAAAAGAAGAAATTAAAGAAGAGGTCAAAAAAGATGAAAGTATGGAAGAAGTTGAAAATGAGGAAACTCAAAAGATAGCTTCCATAGAATCAAAGTTGGACCAGCTTATTTCTATGCTTTCTAACAAGGAAAGCATAAAAGAAGACGGAGAAGAAGGAAGCCCTGAAGCTATGGCTACAGAGAAAAAACAAGGTGTTACATTAGATGATATAGCTTCAAAAATCGATATGCTTATTTCTCAAATTGCTAAAAAAGAAGGCAAAGATGAGAAAGAGGATATGAATGAAGAGTTATCGAAAGAAGAAATAGTGGCTGATGAAGAAGAGACTATCGAAGATGAGGAAGAGAAAAAAGTTATGGTGGATAGAGCCTATAACTTAGCATCTAAATACAAAGAGGAAGGCGTAAAGTATGTAAAGGAAAGAGAACATGATACCAAGTATTCTTATATAGAAAGATTCTTAAAATCTAATTCATCTTTGTTGTCAGATAAGTTCAAATCTCTTTTTAGCGGCAATAATAAAGTAACTAAAGACAACTACGCATTAGCTGTCGACTGTGTAACAGATATTCAAAAAAATATAGAAACCAAAGCAAAACAGGAATTAAAAAAGAATAATGACAAGCCTGTTTGTGTCTTTGATGACGGCAAAGTAAAAAGATTTAAAAATGTATTTTAATGAAGGAGGGACAAATGGATAATATATATGCAGGCAATACTGGATTAGCAAAAGGAAATGCTTTTTCTTCTGCCACAGGAGTGGCGTTATGCGGATTTGTACAAAATCAGTACGATTTATCAGCAAATACTTTACAGGCAAAAATAGGTTCTTTAGAGCCTAATACATTGCTTCCATGTACTCCAGTTGTTATAAAAAATGACAACACAGAGGCTAATGGTACAGACAATATGACAGGGTTTAATCCAAAAACTTTTGTTATTAATAAAGCTGTTGCTGCTTCAAGCGATGTAATAGACGGATTTATACTTGAAAGTCCGCAGAATATGGTTGACAATTCAGGTAATGGAGGACTTCCTTTGCCTCACGGTATAGTACCTATTGGAAAAATAGGAAGCGGTATTCAAGTATTTTTACCTTGTAATGCTAATTTGGTAGGAGTAGCTTTATCTACTGCTTTGTATTGGGACCCAACTAATAATGAGCTTACAACTTCTAATACTTCTACATGTGCTTTGACAGGGGTACAGCTTCTTTCTTCTGTAGTAAATGGGAAGAAAAGAAAACTTAATGTAGACACTGTAGAATGGACAGATGTTACATGTGTTTTGGTAAAACTATAAAATAAAAAAGGAGAACAAATTATGAGTATGAACTTTGAAAGAATATTTCCTCACGCTAAGGCTCCGGGCATTATAGGGAAATTGTATGAGAGTATAGAGTATAATGCTGTAATTGGTAAAAGAACTAATTATGGAACAAGAGGAGATGATGTATTGTATGTAATGTTAGCAGACAATATAAGTGCTAACACTGTAGTTGGAGGCTCTTCAATTTGGAGAAAAGATATACCAAAAAATGACGGAACACTCAGACAAATGGCTGTTCCTTATTATGAAGTACAAACATCTTTTACAACTAATATTAATGAAGAAGCTAAGTTTGATAAGCTAGGTGCTGGTAAAAGTTTAGTTGAGTTTAAAAAAATTATCTCATTACAGGCTATGGCACAAAGAAGAGCACATATAACATTCTTTGGAGCAGACGCTTCAGAAAATCAAGGGCTTTTTAATGCTGCTTCAGAAACTACATCTTTACCTGCCGATAGTGCTTCAAATAATAAATTGACAACATATATACCGGGCGAATTAATGGAGTTTTTAGTTTCTCAAGCAAGAGAATTGGGAAATCTTTCTTGGAATATGTTAAAACCTATAGTTATAGTAGCTCCAATAGACGCTATAAACTATATAAGAAGTAAAATCGTACCGCTCACTGCTTATCAGGAGAAAGGAGCAGGTACTTCTTCAATAGCTAAAATATTTGAAAATGTAGTTTATGATATGAATGGACTAAATGTTAAATTAGTTCCTTGTTCATATATGAAAGGGAAAGGGGCAGGCAATACTGATGTAATGCTTATGCTTGCTCCCGGTGTTGAAATACCTGAAGAAGATAGAGACTCTACTGGTTACTTTAATACTGTTAGTGCTGATGATTACGTCAATACTTTTATTGATGACGCTTTAGAGTATGAAGAATACCAAAACCCTGAAATGTATCAATCTCATGAATGGGTTATAAACTCTATTTATACGCCTGCTTATACTGTAAGAGCAGACGCTATAAGAGCCATAGAATATAATTATGCATAAGGAGGAATAAATGAGTTATACTGTAGAAGTGAGCAATGTAACAGGCAAAAATAGAAACTTTCCTTTAAGAAGATTGGACGCTAAAGGAAACGGCTATACTCAGGATTTCAAGATACCTGCTTATGCTTTAAATCATAAACTCACCTTTGCTAGTGAAGATGAGTACAAAAAATGGGCTAGCAATTATGAAGCGTATATTTCAGGTAAAAATGCTATTATAAAGGTTGGAAAGTCAAATGGTAATGCTTTAGAAAAGCAGAATAAAGATGTAGAGAAAGAAGAGGCTAAAAAGGTACAGGAAGACCAATCAAAAATGAAAGCAACTGATGAAGACGGCGGAATAAAAATAGAAGTAGAGAAAATGAAGAAAGATGAGGGTAAAAAATAAATGACCTTAGATTATGATTCTTTTTTGAAGTGGGCTTTAATAAAAGAGCCTACTTTAAAAGAGAAAGATCCTTTAATTGAAACTCCAGAAGATACTATTCCAACAACTTTTGGAATTAGTGAGTATACATATCAGCAAACAACTTTAGCTTATGAAGAGGCATTGAATAGATGTGCCTCTTTAAAGCGTTATATGAGGGATTATAATTATATTAATTTAATTTTTAATTATGCTCTGCATATATCAATAGTTAGCTCTTCTTTTGCTGTGAAAAAAGATGAGAATGGAGATATTTGGAATGAACCGCACGCCTGTGCCCCTGTGGGGACTGAAGCTTTACAAAAACTTTATGTTCAATACGGCGTTTATGACAGTACGGCTGGAATAATTATATCTTCTTCGTCAGGCGGTTCTTCTGCCTCATCTACTTTGCCTAAAAGCGTATCGGAAGGCGATTTGGAGACTTCTTGGCTTATGAGTACGCCGTACGGAGTACAGGCTGAGATGTATTTTGAACAGATGAACGGAATAATAATATAAAAGGAGTGAGCCGAAGCCAAATAATGACGAAGTCGGTATTTAATCATAGGCGTAGGCGAACATAGTAATAATGGACGCATTAGAAGTTTTAACTTTTTTAGAAAAAGATTCTATTCACAATAATGCTTCAAATTATTATGATGAAAAAGATAATGAAAAAACAGTCTATGAAATAGCTGTTGAACTTGAAGAGAAATATCATGTAGTATCTAAGTTTTTAGAAAAATACAAAGATGATATTTCTTTTTTTATTGCTAAAGAAAAAAGTTATTCTGCTTTACACCCAAATGAAAGCGATAATTCAAATATCGTAATAGCAAACCATATAAAAGGGTTATGGCTTGATTTTATGGAGAAAGGGGAACACGGGATAATGACTTTAAGATCCAAAAGAACGGGGACAGTAGGACTTATTGATACAGGAGAATATTATCAAAGTATGGAAATAAATTATAACGGGGAAAGCAGTAATGAGGGACTTAATTATTTTAGTTAAAAGGATATTAAAGAATGAGTGAACTTTATTCTATAGGATTTGATTTAAGTGCTTTAGAGAAAGCATTTAAAATGTCTGAGAAAATAAAAACTAATTTAAGCGGATTTCAAGAATTATCAAATAAAAATACTAAAAATAATTCATCAGATTTTTCTAAAAATATAATTGATTCTAATAAAGGCTTGAAAGAGCAAAATAAATTATTAGGGGTTAGTTTACAAAAATTAAATCTTATTAGATTAGTTT
Source organism: Brachyspira sp. G79 (assembly GCF_002379365.1). GTDB lineage: Bacteria > Spirochaetota > Brachyspiria > Brachyspirales > Brachyspiraceae > Brachyspira. The sequence goes on from NZ_JQIU01000008.1 coordinate 2,221,869, forward strand.
CTAGTAAAATAAAATGGGGAGCTTTAGCTGCAGCAGGTTTGCCTATGGCTGGTATTACAGCAGGAATTGCCGCTATGAACGGAAGTTTATCTACAAATACAAGAGCTAAAAACATAGGTCTTGATTTTGGAGAATCTAATGCTTTGAACTTTGCGGGTAAAATGACAGGTATAGGTGAAGATACTTTAATATCATCTATAGAAGGACTTACAACTTCTTTATCAGATTATTCAAAATGGGGCAATTTCGCAAGTTTAGGACTTAATGCCTCAGATTTAAAAAATAAGAACCCTACTGAGGCACTTTTTGAAGTCCTTGAAAGTATGAAAGACAGCGACCTGCCTAAATACTTAAAAAAACAAATTATTGATAGTATAGGAATACCTTTTGACCAATTCCAATTCGTATTAGAAGAGGGGACAGGAGAAATACAGAAATATTTTAAAGAAGGTATGGGAATGTTTGGAGGAAAAAGCGGGGAATCTTTAATGGAAGGCGAAAGAGCATTAATACGCTTTACTACAATATTAAAAGATGTTTCGCAAAATATAGGCGGGAAAATAGCACCTGCTCTCACAACTGGATTAAAATTGATTACACCTTATATATATAAATTAGCTGATAGTTTTACTTGGCTTTTAGGTAAAGTATTTACTAAAAAAAACTTAGATATGATGTCTAGTTTTTTTAATTCTATTGGAAAAATTGGAAGTGATTTAGTATCTAAAGGCATAGATTTATTTAATGGTGGAAAAGATTTTTTTAGTCAAATGTTCAAAGGGTTTAGCATTGATACTGAAGGGTGGACAAACGTATTAAAAGAATTATCAAAAGGATTTTTAGATGGTATCAGCAATTTATGGGATATTTTAAAACCTAATTTAATAGCAATAGGGCAAAGTTTAGTTAACGTATGGAAAACAATAGAACCTGATTTAATAGATTTTATTAAATGGTTTCAAAAAGATATTCTGCCAACTGTTATGACTATAGGCGGAACTTTTATTAATATAATGGGGAAAACTATAAAAAAAATTATAGATGACTTTAAGTGGTTTTGGAATGCTATAAAACCTATATTAAAACCTTTAGGAAATGGAATAAAAGTTTTTGGTCAATTTATGAGCGATATATGGAAAAAACTTGATGAATTAGGAATAGATAAATTATTAGCTGATTTAATTAGCCCAATATCAAAATTAAAAGCTGTATTTGAGGCAGTTGAAGGCTTAAAAGAATGGTGGGATAATTTTAAGTTAAATGCAAATAATATTTGGGAAATTATAAAAAATAGCTTTATCGATATTTGGGAGAAGGTGAAAATAAGTTTTTCTAAAATATTTCTTAGTATAGATATGGGACTTGATAGTTTTATTAGCGGATTAATGGAACTTGGAATAGGAGGAAAAACTATAGGTGATATATTTGGTTATTCTGGTCCTAAATATAAAGCTGAAAATGGTTGGTGGAAAATAAAAGATGAAAAAGGCGATTATCAGTATCTTGGTAAGAATGGAGGAATATCTCAATATCCTGAAAAAAGAGTAAATGACGCTATTATTACAAAAACGGGGCAAGTTGTAAAAACAGATCCTCAAGATTACATTTTTGCTATGAAACAGCCTCAAAAATTAGCTTCTTCGGGAGCAAGTGGAGGAACATATAATATAAATATTAATGCTAATGTACGTAATGATAATGATATACGAAAAATAAAGAACGAATTAGAGAAACTAATAAAATCTTTTAATTCTAAAAGGTAATTACCATTCTTTTTTGCCTGTGTACTTTTTGGCTAGCCCTTTTTTTATCAAATATTGCCCCACATCAATATCATCGGCTTTTACACTTGCTAACACTCTAAAATATTTATCACGTCCTAAATTGTATAAAACTATCTTTTTGCTTGAATACAACAAAGTTTCTAGTTCAAACTTGGCTTTATAGGCTATGTCTTTAATAGCTTTTCTACTATCATCAAGCTCTGGAGTGTCTATGCCTCGTATTCTGATAGCTATTTCTTCTCCAAACACGGCGGGAATATTTTTTATATTAACAACAAAAGTATCGCCGTCTCTTACTCTGACAAGCTCAAAATTGGTTATCTCTCCTTTATAAGTTTGAGAGTAGGCTAAATTAAAAATAAGTAAAAATATAAATAACTTTTTCATAAATACATCATACAAATAATAAAGTATATAAAAGGTTTATACATTTTTTTTATACTTTCACAACAGTTTATAAGCGGTTTTTTTGATTTTTTTTACTTAAAATTAGGAATTATAAAAGTGAAAAGTATTGTTTCTTTTATATATAAACTAACTATAGTATAAATCTTTTTTCTCTTCTCTATTCTATAATTAAGCAAATGGCTAATAATAAAATTAAGGACAAATATCATATACCTTTTATGATTGAGAAGTTTAAAGACTATATCAATAAAAAACAGTCTAAATATCCAACTTTTGAAGAACTTTATTTACAAAATAGCTGGGTAAAGCAAAGCGTACACAGAATATTAAAAGATGAGGCAGGAAAAGAAATAAACGAAAAAACACTCACATTTTGGTATATGAAGTTAAAAGAAAAGCAGAGAAAAGGAATATTAGAAAAATTATACACAAATAAATCAGTACAGGGGCTTATTTTTTTAGCAAAATACTGCCATGGCATAGGAATAGAAAAAGACGGCGAAGAGTCAGGTGGGGCAACTGAGCTTGATTATAAATTAGAGATTTTGAGGCATGATATAGAATTATTCTTTAAATTAGCTAGAAAAGAGAATATTGACCCTACAAAAAAGTTTGTACACCTTGAAGGCGGAAGAGCAGGCGGAAAAAGTGAACAGGTGGCAAGATATGTTATATTAAAGGCACTTGAAAGAAGAACGGCAGGCTCTTTGCTTTGCGGTCGTGAGATACAAAAATCTATTGATACATCGGTAAAACCGCTTCTTGAACGTATTATTAAACTATATCATCTTGAGAAATATTTTAATATTACAAAGCAAGAAATACTTTCAAAACATAATAATGTCAGAATTATTTTTATGGGATTAAAAGAGGCTTCTTCTGACGCTTCGGACACATTAAAATCTACAGACCTTTTATTTTTAGCTTGGGTTGAGGAAGCTCAAAGTATTTCAGAACTTTCACTTGAAAAATTGATACCGACTGCGGCAAGAGTTGAAGACTATCAAATAATATTTACTTACAACAGGCATAGACAAAATACTATAATTTATGATTATTTTTTTAATGAAAATGTGACCCGAGAGCGTCACATTTTGACACAGCATATAAATATAAACTATTATGACAATAAGTTTAATTCGCCAGAACTTATTTCATTAGCGGAACTTGACAAAGCAACAAATCTAAAAAAATGGAAATATATTTGGAACGGAGAACCGCAGACAGAGTTTGACGGAGCTTTATGGACCTATGAAGAGATAAAAGACTTAAATCTCAATTTAGCTTATGACAAAGACAATTATGTACGTAAAATAGTAGCAACCGACCCTGCCACAAGCTCAAAAGACTTCAATAACGAGTACGGAATTACAGTATTAGGACTAACTCACGAGGGATATGTTCATTTAATAGCTGATGTAAGCGGACATTATACTGCCTCAGAATATGCGAAAGTGCTTGTAAAGACTTATTTCAATTATGAATGTGAAGCAGTTGTTTATGAAGAAAATCAAGGCGGTGATCATGTAGCAAATACTATATTAAGTGAAAGTAAAAGTGTTCGTTTAATAGCAGTTAGAGCAACACAGAGTAAATATTTAAGAGCTTTACCTGTAGCAAATTTATGTTCTCAAGGAAAAGTGTATTTCTTAAAAAGTTTCCCTACTTTAGAAAATCAAATGCTTTTACTTACAATACAAGGCTATCAAGGAGAACAAGGAGAAAGCCCAGACAGGCTTGATAGTTTTGTATGGGGCGTTTATGAGCTATTAGGCTTGAAAGATGCTAATTCTATAGATGTTTACTTCAAAAGAGCTTGGTTTAAATGTATTGATGATATTGATACTGAATACAATATTACAAACAAAATTGCTTATTACAGCTACAAAGGAAGTAAAAGCGTATTTGTGTTATTTGATTATTTCTATACCAGAGACGGATTAAAACAATTACAGCATTTCTTAATTAAAGACATAAAAGTATATGACACTAACGATATAGCAGAGAAGACAAAAGATTATATAAATGATGTTAATTCAATAATAGCTTTTGACAATGAGAATATAGATTTCAGAAGTCTAAATACTAATAATATAGACAGAATAGAAATAGAGAAACTTAAACTAATAGATTATGCCGCTTATTCAATGCCTTATATACAAAACAAACTTATATATTTAGCCAAAAATCAGGAACTTGAAAGGACTATTATAGATAATGTATGTCAATATATCCCTGAGGAAGTCAAAGAGAATATCGTTTTGGAAACATTACTTGAACTTATTTATTATGAAAATGAAGGTGAGGCATTAAAAAATTAATACTAAAAAATAATAAAAAGGAGGAAGTGAGCCGAAGCCAAATAATGACGAAGTCAGTATTTAATCATAGGCGTAGGCGAACATAACAATAATATGAGCTTCTTTAAAGACGGTAAAAATACAATATTATCATACGATGAATGTAAAGATATTTATAGAACTGCCACACTCGGCAAAAGAATAGTCGAAGGACTTGTAAACTTTGCTATGAGTGCGGAGCGAGAAATAGATATACAGAAAGCACCGCCTGAGGCAGTAGAAAAGTTCAAAGAGACAGCGGAAGTAATGAAACAGCAAGACGCTATAAAAAAAACTATATACAATGCCCGTATTTACGGAACAGGGGCTTTATATGTGGCGATGTATAATGAAGAGGAAGAAAAGGACGACTTTACTACAAAACCTACTTTTGAAGACGCTCATAAATATAAAATGAAGTTTACAGTGTTGGACCCGCTTAATATAAGCGGTTCGAGGGTGGATTTAGACCCTTTATCTTTTCATTTTCTGGAAGTAATTGATGTAAAAGTAAGTTCTAAATCAATACCTAGAAAAAGAGTTTGTGTTTCTCACGCTTTAGAGCCTCTTTATTTAGACAGTAGAACTTCATTAATTCCGTTTTCTCCTCCTTCTGTATTTTATAATATGGTTAAATTATTAGAGCAGTATGATGACGCAATAAAGTCTATAGGTGATTTACTTTATAAAGCAGGGGCAATTATTTATAAATATCCTGAAAAAGCTAAATTAAATGGAGTAATAATAGACGCAATAACTGCCGCAAAACAGATTTTAAGGCAAAAAAGAAGCGGAGAAGTTATTGCTATATCTTCTAACAGCAGTATAGAAGATTTCCCTATTTCTAATTTAAGCGGACTTATAGAAAGCATTAATAAACTTGAAGATGACATAACAAAAGCATTGAATGATACGCCTGCCTCAATACTATTCGATAAAAGTCTTTCAAACGGATTTAGCGAGGGAGACAAAGACAAAGAAACTGAAATATCAATAATAGAAAGTTTTAGAGAAAACAAACTCACTCCTCTATACAATCTTACTGATTATTATGTTATGCTCAAGGCTTGGGACAGTGCTTTTATAGATGATATGCGTTATAAATACAGCGAATATCAGGATAAAACAGACAGCGAAATATTTAGAAGCTGGGCGGATAATTTCACATATCAATACGGCAACTTATTTCCAGAGCCTGAAAGTATTACTCAAGACAATAATGCTAAAAAACTTGATAATTTACTTAAAGCTCAGCAATTAGGAGCTAATATAGCGGATATTCAAGAGGAGCTAAACGAAAGCGAAATATTTAAGAATGAAATGGAATTAGACTCTCCGCCTCAAGGAATGGACGGAATGGGAGGGACAGAATATGATGAGGAAATGTTTGATTATACAAAAAATGACAGTAGTATAAAAGCAGATTCTGACGCTTACAGCGGGCAGTCGCCTGATTTTAAGGAAGAAGAACACCCAAGAGATGAAAATGGACAGTTCAAAAAAGGAAGCGGAGAAAACGATAAACAGGAAGACAAAGAAGAAACTAATAACGAAGATTCAAGCGAAGAAGATAAACAAAAAGAAGAAAAAGAAATACAGGACAAAATTAAACAGCTTGAAAAAATAGACTGGAATAAAGATAATACATTGCCTAACTTTCCAAAATCTTTTTTGAAAAAACAAGGTTTAGAAGATAAGCCTATATTATTAAAAAAGAATATAATTGAAAAAAATAAGGCAAGCCACCCTGATATTACGGAAGAAGAAGCTAAAAGAATAATAGGAAATGCTTTATATAAGCCAGAATTAATATTAAAGGCAAATGCTGAAAAGACAGCCTATCATAATTTTATATCAAGAACAGATGATAAACATAGCGATTTAGTATTGTTAGAATTATCAGATAAAAAAGAAAACTATGAAATAGTAAATTATCATGTAATAATAAATAAAGATAGAAATAGAAAAGAAGAATTACATCAAAATATATTAAATAAAAAAAGCTAAAATGGAAGGACGCCCGTTCCCTTCATCGCAGTACTTGAAAATCAAGCAAGCGGCAGTCGAGGGCGGCAAATTTTCTGCCATTCATTCCAGCTCTATATATTTAGTTTAACAAAGTTTTATGATAAGTCAATACCAAAATAAAAAATATTAAACAGCGATAAACTAACTATAGTATAAATCTTTTTTCATTAATTGATTTTATACTGTAGTTATGCTTAGCTTATTTGATACAGCAAAAAGAATATTAAAGTCATTTTTCGATGATAATTTATTCAGCATTGATAATATTTTGTCAAGTACAAAAATTGAGGCACTTGTCAGAGCAATAGATAAAGGCATAAAAAAAGATTATGACAAAGTATTAAAAAGTGTGAATAAAGAAGTGCGTTCTAAATTAAAAAATGAATATAATAAATTTATAAAAAAAGGCGTTTTCAGAACTGCCCCATCACTTCAAAAATATAAAATTGAAGATTTAAAGCCTGATTTCAAAAAAGAGCTAGAAAGCAGGATAAATGTTTCATTATCATATATAACAACTCAAGACAAAAACACAATAGAAGAAATAAAAAACAGATTAATGAACTTTGTTTCAATTCCGCACCCTAATAAAAACTTAAAAGAATTAGAGTATGACTTTTGGAATGATGTACTGCCTGAGAAGGCTAAAAAAAATTATAAAACTAACAAATGGCAGAATATGATAATTAGAGACCAACAGCATAAGCTCGTTTCTAATATGACATACATTACAGCAACTAAAAATAATGCGATAGGCTTCATTTGGAAAAATAGAAAAGACATTAGAGTAGTAGGCAATCCGTCTGGGCTTTATCCTAAAGGCGATAAAATGCATAATAATCATTGGCAAAGAGAAGGTAAGCTATATTTGTTTAGAAACAGTGAGGCACTTAAAAAAGGACTTATTAAAAAAACTAAAGATGTTCATTATGCTGATGAAATTGAGGACGGACTTCCGGGCATTCCTATAAACTGCCGATGTACTATGCGTTTAATTTACAGACTTTATGAAATACCTGCTGAATATAAAAATATAATTACTAAGAAAGGACTTGAATATAGTTAAATAGCAATAAAAGTATAAGTGAGAACGAGCCGCCTCGATACTTCAGTGTCGAGGGAGTCATTAGGCGAGTTCGAACATAGCAATAAAAGGATTTCTTAATGGCTGGAGAAAAAACTAAACTTTTAAATAAGGCTTCAAAAGAGTTTACATCAAAAACCGTTCCTTGCGTGTGTTATAGTGCCTCAAAAATCAATTTAGAAAATGGATTTTGCTATATTTTGATAGATAAAACTAAAAGTACAATTATTCAAAACATAGCGATACATTCAAATAAAAACAGAGAAATGGCTTTGTCTGGGCAAATGGACATAGGAGAATATATTATACAAACTCCTGTTTCATTGAGCGATACTTTCAAAGAAACTCCTGAGCTTTTTATTTTAAGCTATGACAATAATTTTTTTATGGTTCATTCTCTCATAGCTTATAACCAAGAAGCAAATCATTATGATTACAGAGCTGAAATACTACAAAATAAAAATAAAGGTTTTGTTGTTTATGATATTACAGAAATAAGCAGTAATTTATTAAATAATTCAATACCGCTTTGGATTTACAATAAAGACAGATTAAATATCCCTATTTATCCGTCATATTTAAGCCCTCTTAATTTAGAAACAGCATATTTGAGTGTAGAAGTAGTTGATACTAAAGGACTTTCAATGTCCCGATACAAAAAAGAAAATGAAAATAATTATGTGGGGCAATGGAAACAGGACACTATAAGACTTCATTTAATAAATGCTACTACTGAGGCACAGCAGGAATTAGCATACAACATACAAACATTAGCACAGAATTATAATAATAACGTTTTTGGAGTAAATGATTTTATTAATTTTAAAAGCGTTTCAGATGACAGACAAAAAGGCTTTGGAATAGTAAGCAATAAAGCTATAAGCGATTTTAAGATAAATTATTATCAAGAAACAGTAACAAGCAATATTGTAATAGAATTAATAAAAACAATTATCGTTCAAGTTAATGAACAAAAAATAACTTTATTTAATGCGGAGGAAATAAACCCGCAATAAATATTTATTATAAAAAAATATAAAGGAGGAAAGCGAGTACGAGCCTCAAAGTAAGTTCACTTGCTTTGAGTTTATAGGCGAGTACGAGCATAACAACAATGAGCAGACCTAATCCATTACAACCTGTAATAGTTAATGTCAAAGTGTTAGGTGTGAATACTCCTGCGGACTATACTAGAGTTTTTGGTGTAGTAAGCTATGGAGATACTAATTTAGAGGCTAATACTTTAAAGACAATAAGTAAAAGTGAAATAGCAGATTTAGAATTAAAAGAAGGTTCATATACTGAAAGTTTCTTGAACTCTTTTTTTACTAATAATGCTATGGGACAAATTAATGTTTTGGAAACAAGAACAGTTCCAAACATTAAGCAATACGCTGTAGGTGATTATTATGTGAGCACAAGCCAAGCATATAAATGCTTACAGGCAGATACAGCAACAAGCGAAACTAATTTAGCACCAAGCAAATTAGCAGAGGGTACTTATTGGGAAGAAACATCGGATCCTAAAAGTTATGAAATAGACAGTTTATATGTAAATGCTCAAGGCGAAACATATAAATGTATTCAAGCAGACACAGCATTAAGTGCCACAGACTTGACACCTACTAATTTAAGCAGTACAAGTTATTGGACCAACATAACAAGCGAAATAGTTTCTGAAGCAGTTCAAGTTTTAAGTGATTTTGTGGCAAGCGGAGAATTAAGAGTGTATGAATGGGCTTGTCCTACTGCTTTTTATACTAATACTGATTTTATCGCTTTGGTAAAATCTTATTCAAGCGTTACAGCAGGGCAATATTTTAGTATAGAACTTCCTGAAGGCACTGACCCAAGCACAGATGAAACATTTGCTTTATATTTAGCAAGTAAAAGTTTTGCTCCTATCTATCCTTCCGCAGTTGAAGGAGAAAGTGCGAACGGTGCTATAATGGCTGTAAAATCAGGAAGTCTTTATGATTTAAGTGTGAGTAATCCTCTTTCACTGCTTCAATGGAAAACTATTTATGGTATAACTCCTCAAGACAGATTATCTAATTCTTTAGTAAATGCTTTAAATGAAAACGGCTGTAGCTGGATAGGTTCGCTTAATAATAATACTGTTATTTTAGGCGGAATGGTAGCAGACGGCAAAGATTGGGAATATTATTTTGCTTTAGATACTTTCATTTTTAGGCTTACAGTAGATGTTGTCTCAATGATGATACAGGCTTCAAATAATCCGCTTCAAGCTATAAAGTTTAATCAAAACGGAATTAATATAATAAAAAATAAATTAGTTGCTATAAGCAATACGATGGTTACTTTCGGAGTATTAGATAATTTCGGCTCCGATTATGACACTAATACAAATGCTATATTAAACAGCGGAGAATGGGCGGCAGTTGATTTTGCTACGTATAAAGCTAATCAATATCAAGACTGGAAAGACGGAATATATGACGGTGCTTCTTGTTATGCTACTATAGGGCATTTCATATTACAAGTAGTACCAAACATTACAGTAGAATAAATAAAGGAGGTTATAAATGGCACAATTACCTAGTTATTTAGAAAGATTTATAAATAAAGCGGTTACTTCTTTGATTTTTCCTGATGACGCAGACTTAAACCTTACTGCTTTCGATATGGGAGAAGACGCTGCTTCTATGAGTATAGATGAAGAAACAGTAAAACAATTAAAAGTCAATTTCGGGACCGTTGGGGCAGTTGAAATGGCTGTTCCTGCTACAATCAATGTTTCTATTAATAAAGTTGTAACTCCTGCGGAAACTTGGAGAAATAGAATATTCACAAACGGGCTTGTTCAAGGTACAAACAGAACATGCGTATTTACTGATGATGTAGGAAGAGAATATACTTTATTCGCCTGCGTTTTATCAATGGGTGAAGTTTCTGCTAATGCCTCAAGCCCTGTTTATACTTTTACAGTTAAAGGTACTTTAGCAGTGAATACAGAACTCTACGGAGTTTTAATAGGATAAAAAATAAAAAAGGAGGAAGCGATTGCAAGCCTCAAAGTAAGTTCACTTGCTTTGAGTTTATAGGCGAGCATGAGCATAACAATAATATGAATGCTAAAATAGACTACAATACAGCAAATATAGTATTCCCTATCAATACTACAAATGGTGAAATAAATGTTTTTCTTCCGCCTGTAAATAGAGAGGAAATAAAATCTAATGCTTTAGTGCTTGGGAGATTTGCGGAATATACGGATAAAATAAATAGTCTAGTTCTTCTCACTGACTATGATATTTATATTGATGAGATAATAGAATATCAAGCAGAAAATAAATATAATATTAATGACCCTAAATACAAAAAATATATAGATGACAGTAAATTAAAAATTACTGCTATGCTTGAACGCTCTATTGCCGCAGGTTATTATTTTGAAAATAACGAAATAAAGCCTTTAAATACTTTAGACAATGAGGCAAAAGAAATTATAAAAGGGTCTTTGCTTTTTTTTATAGTAACTCTTCGCTATGCGAAACCAAGAATGACTATAGAAGCGTGGGAAGAAAGGATAAAACAGGTCGGCATAACTTTTACATTATTGAATGCTACGGAGTGGAAGAATACTTTTATGACACAATCACAAACGCAAGAGACTTCCGAGGCATAGGGCTTCATATTTATAGAAATGGAAATATTGAAAGGTTGCCTACAGAAAACAGTATTGCTGATTTTCTTTTTAGGTTTCCTTTCAATTATTTCAAAGAATATATTGATATGTATTTCAGTAATGAAGTAAAAAAACAATTAAAAAAAGATAATGTTAATAATTATAATAGTTTAATTCATTATTTAAGAAAAAGTTTTTAATAAGCTAAAGGAATATTAAAAAAATGCTGATACAAACTTTACTCGGCTCTGCCTCAAGTATAAACAATACTGGATTTAATTTTCAATCTATAGCAGCGAAATATAATAAGTTTGCGGTTATTTTACCAGATACGGCAAATATTTTAAGTGGATATGTTACTCAAAATGATTTGCCTCTCCCTCTCGTTGGGTTTGAAGTTACCTACAATGGAGATGTTCCTTTTTTGGTTAATGAATATTCTGAATATCCTTATTTGAACAAGCAATTATTAATAGACGGAGCTGTGAGGCAGAATGCCGATTTTTCTGTAATACTTTATAATTTAATCACTTCAGCTAATCCGTGGACAGTTCAAATGATAACTAATCAAATATTCGTTGACGCCTTGGAATATTATGTACAGAAGGGAGGCACTTTTAATATACTCACTCCTTGGGGAGATATTAAATATGCTGTTTTAGTTGGTTTGTACGGAATAGAAAACGAGGCTGGACAAAAAGGCGTTTCATTTAGGCTTGATTTAAAGACGCTAACTCCTGTTTATAAAAGCGAGGCAGACAAGCTCGTAAGTACATTAAGCAAATATATTACTGGAGTTATTATATGACGCTTCTACAATCTTTTTCTTTCACTGTAAATACGGAAGGGACTTTCGCAGAGCAATATCCTGATTTGAGAACTGGATTTTATTCACAGCAGATAAGTATAGATGGTACTTCATACACTTTCAAAATATTTCCGAACTTTTATATGGAAAATGTGGAAGTTTCTATACTTAATGAGGCAGGGGAGGCTATTATAAGTAATGTTCCTTTCGTGCTTGCTGAAAATGTCAATTATTTAATCGGAGATATAGCTTTTAATAACTATAAATTAATATTTAATTTCAAAAAGAATCAATTTGAGCTCTATTCTTTGGATTAAACTAACTATAGTATAAAGAAATATATAGATTATATTGTATAGTTTAAGTAACTCATATAATCCTTAAAATTAATTAACAGCTAGTATCTTTTTTGTTGTTTTTAAGATACTAGCTTATTTTTTTATGTTTTTTAATTTAAACTAACTATAGTATAAATCTTTTTCAAGAAGTTGAATGTATAATTAAATTAGTGAATAAAACTTCTTATTTGTTTTCGCTAATTAATAGTGTGTACATCGCACTCTTTACATACATACTAAATAATTTAATTAGAAAAGGAGGAGCCAAAAACTGTTCATATTATCCTACTGTTGTGTCGCGATGACAGTAAGGAATTATCAAAACCGATAACTAGAACTTAGCTTTAGTCTTTGTTTAGTTTAATTTGATTTAAATTGTGAATAATTTTAAAAAAAAGAGTTGACTGATTACGCCGTGCTGTCTATTGTGCTGTGAAGGCAGTACGGCAATTTAATTTATGGAAGATTTTAATATTGATAATAAAATATTTAAAGATATAGATGATTTAACTGTAAGGATAGTTATAAGCATATCCTCATTAAATAAAGAATTATCTTCTAATGATATTGATAGGATAGCAAAATGGCTAATTATCAAATTAATAGCTTTAAAGTTTATGGAAGATAAAAAAATGCTCATCACTGGATTAAGAGATATTAAAAGATTTGATGATATAAATAAATTATTTAATAATGCTTATCAATATACAGGCTCTAGTATTTTTAATAAAGATAATGAAATAGATTTTGAAATACATTCTGATATTATAAAAGTTATTACAAATAAATTATATGAATATGATTTTAAGTATTTTCCGTATGATTTTTTAGGCACTGTTTATGAACTATTTTTAAGCAAAAGTTTTGAAAATATAACAAAAAGGAATATAGACTATGAAAAGTTTAACACAAACAACACTATTGAAAACTAAAATCTGGAACGAATTAAAAATAATGCTTCCGTACAATGAGCTTACTTTCAGTGTAGCCTGTAAGGATAAATTACAGTCTATAACTTTACAAATGAGAGGCGAAGAGCTTAAAATAATGAAAGGAAAAGCACTGTTTTCTAAAAATAAATTAAATGAAGTAAAACTCTGCCTCATAGACATTTATAAAGAGTTTGAAGAGGAAATACAGGAGTTATTTACTTGGAGGGCATAGATGAGAGCTTATAAAATAGAACTAACATCAAAAAACGGCGTGAGTGTAGGCGGAAGCAAACAGCCTAACTACCAACCGCCAACAACTTTGGTATTACAGCAAAACTTAGGCAATATGGGCGACAATATACATATAGAGTTTGAGTGCGTTTCATATTGTGATACAAGCAATAAAAATATATATGACATGGCAGTATTAAGTTTATATAATGTAAATAGATATTGGCATAATGAAAACTCCGCAGGAAAATTGGCAGGAGCTAGAATTGTAATTTATGCTGGAGTAAAAGCAACACCTATACATTATCATCAAGGATTGGTTGATCCAAAAAATACCTGCTATGCTTTAAATGACAGTCAAATAACAACAACGCCAATTTATGACGGTTATGTGGCAAACAGCTATGCCAATATGGACGGAGCAAGTACAGTTCTTGTTTTAAACTTAATCCCTGTAAGAGAATTAACAGAAGACGAAAAAGCCTCTGTTAATCAATTAAATATATATCAAGGTACAGAATGGAGAAATGATGTAAAAAAATTCATAGATAATTATTTAATATTAACAAGAGCAAAACAAGAAGGCATTTCTGCGGAAATTGGTATTCACACGGAAGGCAGTATTGAATTAGCAGAAACTAATATTCATTCAAATAATATTGAAGGCATATTTGAAACAAAAAGAAAAGGGGCGGTATGTTTAGCTGATTATGTAAAAAAAGCATTTAATGAAGTTATAAAAAAACAAGGGAGCACAATATATATAGGAGAACCTGCAATAAATAAAATAGATATAATTAGCGATAAAGATTTACTCGGACAGCCTCAATTAATTAATCCTAACACTATAACTCTTACAGTGCCCCTTACTTCTAAGTTTAGAATACTCCAAACAATACAGCTTAAATTAGAAAGTTTTATAGGCTACGGGCAGGCATTTATAACAGAGGGAGACCCTGCTGGTTTTGGAATTACTGCCGACCGAGTATCGAAAATGTATGAGGGAACATATCAAATAACTACTATTAGATATGTTCTACAAAGCAGGAATACTGATATAAATGCTTTTTGTACAATTTTAGAAGCTGTGAAAATTAAAGATATTAAGGCTTTAAACTCAGGTAAAAATCTTTTATCTTAAATTAATTTAAAACTTTTTCGCATACTTCAAAATAAAACCTAGTCATCATTAATAAATCATCGATAAATTGAGAGGCATTTTTCTCTATTTCTCCATTAATAAAATGCTTCTCTGTTTCTTTTATTTGTATACTAGATTGATCTCTATATTCTAAGTCTTCATAAAAAGAATGCATACCGCTAAAGTTTTCTGCTCTTATAAGAACAGCATTTACTTTTTTTGTAGATAAATCTTCTAATTCTGCCTCAGAAACATCAGGCATACCAGAAAAATACATCATATTATTAATTTTTTCATTTAAACTTATAATCATACCAAAAGAAAAAGAACCATATATATTATTATTTTCTCTAATATCTAAAAAACATCCTTTTGTTAAATCTTCTTCTGTTACAGGTGTTTGTGTTCTTATGATAATAAAAAAATGAGGTGCTGGAACTTCAAGCGTTTCTTTTTCTTGTAAAATTACAAATTTATAAGTATCTCTATTTAATTCATAATGTATTTTATTATTGTCTTTAATATTGTTTACGCCTTCTGGTATTTTATATCCATAGCAAATAACAGCAAAATAAAAAATACTAAATAAAAAGATTATTTTTTTCATAACTTTATTCCTCATAAGTTTTATTAATTTTTAGTAAATTATTTTTATAAGCTATAATCATAAAATATAATTTAAACATATCTTCTAATTTATCAAACATAAAAACAACATTTTTACCTTTTATCTTAGTTATCTCTACTATATTAGGAATGTTTATATTATCTTTATTACATACGGCATCTATAATATCTTTCAATTCTATTTTTTTTACTTCTGTATTAGAAACTAAAAAAATTCTTTTATTTGTCAAATAAAAGTTTCCTTGAGTTATCAATTCTAATTTATCATTTCCTTTAATTTTTCTGTATTCATACCATTGTGAATATGTTTTTAAAAAACATTTTTCATCTTTTGTTAAAGAATTATCTATTTCCGTATTAATTGCCTCTATATATTTACACTCTTCCATAACTTTATTATATATTTCATTTCTAACATAGAGCTTATTATATTTCATATCAAAATCATCATCTTTCATTTTTATAAATAGAAAAAACTCTATCAAAGAAATAATTTGAGGAATAAATGTCCAACAAAATAAAATATATAATATTCCTTTTTTGTACATTCCTAAATAGAACTTATGTAATCCAAATGGAAGGCAGGTAGCGGATAGAACTGCTAATATAGTAGCTCTATCTTTAGACTTCTTTTTTATATTGTTATTCATATATAAGCCTTAAAAATATTATAGATATACTAATATTCTAAACTCTTTTAAAAAAATGTCTATATATACAGTTTATATATTTTTACTACTTTTTAAACCTTTTATAAGCGGTCTTTTGGATTTTTTTATGCGAAAGTGTGAAGTATATATTGTGTTTGTTGCTTTTTAGACATTTTTATATAATTTGTCTATTTTTGTATTGTATTTTAGTAATATATATTATATATTTGTTACAGGGAGATTAATAATTCCCAAAAAATAATTTTTACGAGGGTGTTATGGTAACTAAAGATGAAATAGAAAATGAAGTTTCACAGAATTATCAATTCTTTTTACGAGAAAAAGAAAATAATCACATTCCTTATGACTGCCTTAATAAAGTGGCATTATTAAGAAAACAGCAAATAATAGATTATTTTGATTCAATAGATGACGCTTTAAAATATGCTAGAAAAGTTTATGAAGATGGTTTATATTCTGTACAGAAAGTGAATGATATTGTTATCAATTTAGGATATATAGGGAGCGTGTTAAATGCCTAAATTGACACTTCCTATTGTAAATAATCAAGCTATCTGTGAAGCATTTATATACGATAATATAAGTCATCAGCGAATCACTTCTAATGAGAATAAAGTACGTGTATTATTTGATACAGGAGCTACTAATAGTGCTGTTACTTCTAAAGTCATTAAACAATTAAATATACAGCCTATATCAAAAAGAGCTATGCTTTCTCCTTTAGGAACTAGCGAAGTTAATATTTATAAAGTTAATATTTTTCTGCCTTTCCCTCAAAATATAGCTCTTTCTCAAGAACTATTTGTTTCTGAAATAGCAGATAATCCTACTTTTGATGTAATAATAGGTATGGATATTATTCAGCGTGGTTGTTTAATTATATCTGATAAAGCATTTATTTTCAGTATTTGATAATAAACACTATTTCTTAATAAAAAACATAAGCCGACATCGTTTTTACGGTTTCGGCTTTTTTATTCCCTAAACATCGATAAACTAACTATAGTATAAATCTTTTTTTACGCTTTGTTTTTATAATAAAAATAAAGGTAATAAAAAGATGTTTGAACAAAAAATAGACACATATCAAAGTATAAATAATAATATTGCTAATCAAATAAACAACGCATTAAAAAGCCTTCCAAAATCTGAGCCTTGTAAGGTTGAGGAAGTGAAAGGCAATAAAGTAAAAGTTGCCAGAATGCTTGAAAATGACAATGTTATAGGTTATGCCGATAATGTGCCTATAATACGCCCTATCTATTTTACCTACCCTATCAAACAAGGCGATGTTGGGCTTTTAATAGCCTCAAATTATCCTTGCGGAAGTTATATAAAAGATAATAATACACCGCCAAAAAATATGCCTGAAAATGCCAATGGTTCGGGTTATTTGTTTCTGCCTTTAGCTCCTGACAATTTAGATTTTATTCAAGATACAGAGGGTAAGGCTTTTGAAATATATTCACTGGACGGTAAAACTTCAATAATCATTGATGATGATAAAATACAAATAAAAGATAATGCCTCAGGCGATGATGAGGGCGATAACAATAATATTTTGATAGATGAAAACGGAATAAATATATTAGACACAAATAAAAATAATATTGTTATGAGTTCGGACGGAATAAGCATTACAGATGTAAACGAGAATAAAATAACTCTTTCAAGCAGTGGGGCAACAGTAGAAGATAAAAACGGAAATGTAATTGAAATGGGAAGTACAAGCGTAAAAATAAATAATAATTTAGAGGTGCTTCAGTGAAATACATAGCAGTTCAAGGCTGTACGCTTACAACAGACAATGCTACAGCTCAGGCTACTATAATAGACAGTCCATCTGTAAAAGTAAAAGCAGGCGGAAATGGAGTATATAAAACGCCTCTTAAAGTACAGGTTGCGGGAGCTACTCAAGGTAATTTTGCTCAGACTGCCCCAAGTGTTGGAAATATTGAAAGCACTGCACAAAAAGTAAAGGCGGATAATGTGCTTGTAATTTTGGAAGGGGATAAAACAAATACTCCTGTTCAATGCCCTGCTACAGACCCAAGCACTGGGGCAACAACTACAATTATGGTAACAGTTACAGTACAGCAGGCAGGACAGACTAAAGTTTTAGGAGCATAAAGGAGGAGTGAGCCGAAGCCATCTGACAAACTTGTTTGGCAGATACTTTTAGGCGACCGAGTAGGCACCCTTTGGGTGGGCGAACATAACAATAAAGGAGGAAAGCGAATGCGAGCCTGCGAATAAGTTTACTTGTTCGCATATTTAAGGCGAGCAGGAGCATAGCAATAATGGGAGCATGGCTTTTAGATGTTAATGGGGCTTGGCATGAAGTAACAGGCGATATTGAAACTAGGATAATTGATTTTATTACTAGGCTTCAAACTATAAAAGGTGAACAGTCTTTTAATGCTGATAACGGACTTGATTTTTTAAATATTATAAACGGTTCCTCTTTGCTTGAAGTAGAAGTTGAGAATATAGCAAGAGATTTTAATAATTATTTTGATGTAACGATTGGAAAATCGGAAGAAGATAAAAAAGCAAGAGTAATGAAAATAGACATAAATATGAAGCTAAAAAATAGCAGTAATAATGAAACACTTAATTATACTGCTATTATAGGAGTATAGCAATAAAAGGAGGAAAGCGAATGCGAGCCTGCGAATAAGTTTACTTGTTCGCATATTTAAGGCGAGCAGGAGCATAGCAATAATGATAATAGGCAATACTGGAGTAATTAAAGATAACCCTACAGACATTAGAGATGATATTCTTAATCAAGCTATAGACAACGTAGAGGGCTTTACTAATCTCCCAAGCGGAATACAGAATAATCTTTTAGATGAAAGTGTTATTGTTATCTCTGAAATACAAGATATGCTCTCTAATGTTATGAACAGCGTATCGCCTCTTTATGCTAATGACTTTATGATTTTAGAGCTTGGCGAAGCATTTGGTCTAAAAATTAAAGATAAAGCACTTCCAAATACAACTATAACTTTCTACGGACTTGCTGGAGTGGTTATTCCAGAAGGTTTAGAAATAAGCAATGAGGATAGTTCTAAAAAGTTTATTACTACAAAAAGCGATATTATAAATGCTTCAGGACAGGTAAGTATTTACTGTGAGGGGGCTGATTATTATGATACGCCTACACCTGCGAATACTCTTACAGTTATGCTCAATCAAGTATTAAATGTTACTAGCTGTACTAATTTAAATGATGCAGTAGAAACTACACCCGCCGAAACTATTTCGGAGTTTAGAATTCGTTTTCAAAATAGAGCTTTAGCAAATAGAAGCGGAACTGTAGCAACATTAAATGATGAATTAAAAAAGGTGGAAGGTACAGTTGATAGGCTTTGTACTTATCAGGCTTCGCAGATTGTAGAAGAAGGAGTAAGTAAAGCAGTTTTAGAAGTTATTGTTGGCGGAGGTGATGATTATCAAGTTGCTTTAGCTATATTTAATAGCGTACTTTATCCTGATATTTTTGTTTCTAATCCTTCAAATGATGAAACAAACAGAACAGTAAATATAAATGTTACTTTTAATGAAGTTGATTTTCCTATCACTTATACAAGACCTAAAATTAATCAATTAAGCATAAATATTTCGCTTACAGTTCAAAGCGGATTTATTAATATACCGAGCGAGGCTTTTACTTTACTGCTTCGTACTTATTTTTTAAATTATATTAATAATTTAAAAATAGGATATAGCCCTACTGGTTATGCTTTCGATGATTTAATTTATCAATGTTTTAAAGATAATTTTTACAATATAAGCATTATAACTGGAATAAATTATACGCTCACTGTCAATGATGAGCCTGCTTCTTTGAATGCTCAAAGACAATTACAGACTGAGTTTGATGAGGCATACACATTATTAAATCTACAATGTAATCTCACAGGAGCTAGCGTATGATAAAAGAATTAAGTAAAATAAAGGTTTGGCAGCAATATAAACGCTCTGACGCTATAGTGAATTATTTTGCTTTTTTAAGAGATTATATTCAAGAAAATTATAATGATTTATTTTTTAAATACAATAAAGACACAAAAGAAATAGAGCTTGGAGAATATGGAAAAGAGTTTTGTATTAATCAGGCTCAGACAGAATATTTACAGTATTATTTAGAAAGTGTTTACGGTATGAAAAGACCGCACTATTTAGTAGACAGAACATACTATGACAGCGGACTTAAATATGACAGTTTCTATAAATACGATGAAAATGGTACTGCCGAATTAGTGCCTATTCCTTTATTAAAAAAAATATTTACTTTTGTTTATAACTTAAAATACACTCACTGGTCCATACCCAATTTAGCAGGAATGCTTGCGGACTTTTGCGAAGTAAATATTACAGAAGTGAAAATTGAAATAGACAAAACTAGATTAAAATATTTTAAAGTTTATCTCCCGACAACTCAAAGTTCACAGGATTTTAGAATAATTTATAACACTTATAGAAATGTATTAAATATGCCTATCGGCTTTAATATGGAAATTAATTTAATTGATGAGGTGTAATTAATGGCAAACTTAAATAATAATATTATTAATACAAATATAGCAGGAAATACAAGCAATATACTTGTTCCAGACATTGCGGCAATAGCGAGCGGTATAGAGTTTAAATCAAATATAGACAGTAATGTTTTGAACGGGTATTATAATTTATTGTCCGAAGCTGTACAGTATTTACAGTTTACAGGGGGACTTTATGATGAAACTGCTGATTATGGCGAAGGAAATATTGCCTCATTAGTTATAAAAAACGGAACTGATTACAGTATTTGGCAGTTTAGAAGAAACGCAAATAATCCTCAAGTATCAAACAACAATCCTCCAATTACTGGGGCAAGCATAACTACTGTAAACGGAGTGGACGCTTACGAGGGCGGAACATTAAATACTGACTGGGACAAACTTACAGAAGATTATGCTATTGAGGCAACAGCAAATACAGTTATGGGAAGAGACAGCGAGGGGGCAAGCAATGTAAATATGCCTTCTTCAATCACAAATACTTCTATAGTAAATAATCAATATCTCACTCAAAAATTATCCTTAAAACAGGATAATTTGACAGCAGGTACGAATATAATTATTCAAGGAAATACTATAAGTACAAGCAGTAATGTAGCCACACAGACAGACCTTGCTACCAAACAGGACAAGCTCACAGCAGGCACTAATATCACTATAGAAAATAATGTAATAAGTGCTAGCGGAAACTTGGCTACAAAAGCCGAACTTGTTTCTTTTGATAATACCAACGCACAGTTACAGTTAGTTAGTTATGACTTTCCTAGATTTAGTGTAGAAATACCAACTTATAATTTAGTTTTATCAGACGGAACAAATGATTATAACGCTACTATTTCCAAGCAGGAAGACGGAAGCTATTTATTAAGCGGAGTATTAGATAACTTTAATATTACAAATGCTAATGAAGTAGATATTCAAATAAAAAGCATTAATGGTATAAGTGAAAGTGTGTTAACTTATGTTTTCCCCGCTATATTATCACAATTTTTTGAAATAGAGAATATTTCTGAATCATCTCTAACTTTATTTGATACTTTAGAAAACGAAGTTAATATACAAGATAAAAATAATTTCCAATTTGGGTTTTATTTTGAAGGCGGACCGAGTAGTACTCTTTATTTAAAAATAAAGAGTACAGAAGTTTTATCTATAGCAGGTTCAACTATTACATTAAATATAAAAAATAGAGTTTTAAGACCTACAGATATTAATATATTTTATATAGATACAACAACAGGTCAAACAATAAATCAAATACAATTAACTCAAACAAATTCTACTGTATCGTATCAAGGTACTTATAATGGATATACTGCGAGCTTGAACGCAATATATTTTTATTCTGATTTAGATATGAGTAATTATTTTAATTTAGTGGCTAATGAAACTAGTTTGAATAATACAACAGGTATAACTTCAAGCAGCGGCAAAGCGGTTAAGTTTGGGATATATTTATCCCCAAGTACAACTAATATATATAGTTTAATTTTAGCCTACCAAGATGGAAGTGAAATAAATCAACGAGATGTATTTACTTTCAATCTCACACCTGATAAAAACTCTACACTTGAACCAGTTTATAGAGGAGTTGATAATGTTCAGCAGGCTATAGAAGTCTTATCAGAAGAAGTTACTAATGTACAGAATGATATAGAAACAATAGTATTAAATAGAATAAAACCTATTGGTTCGGTTTACTATCAAATATCAGAAGTAAATGGCAGTTTTGATAATAATAAAAGCCCAGAAAAATTATTTGGCGGTACTTGGCAAATATTACACAATAACGAGGGCATATTCTTAAGAACAGAGGGAGGATATGCAAATGAAAATAGAATTAATGGAGTTCAGGGTGATGCTATTAGAAATATAACAGCTTATGCAGATTTACAATGTGGTGTATACTCCTATGGTGGTGCTTTTAAAACTTCAGGGGCATTAAGAGGTAGTAGTAATGATTATAACCCACGCCCTTCATTTCTTCATATGGATTTTAATGGTATTGTTCCTACAGGTTCAGAAAATAGACCTAAAAATAGGCTTATAAGAATATGGTTAAGAATAGCATAATAGGAGAAAAAATATGTATATAGTAATTTATAAAGATAATAAGATAAAAAATATAATTAGTAGTAATAAAGATACAGAACAAGTAATAAAAGATTTAAAACTTAAAAACTTTATTTTAGATGATGATAAATATAAAGTTTTTGAAAAAATACAAAATATGAGTGTTACTGATATTAGAGCTATCAAAGAAGATGGTTCTGTAATGAGTTTAGAAGAACAAATTGAAAATAAAATATTAGTTTTAGAAAAAGCTGAAGAAATAAGAAACGGTGGGATATATAAACTTAATAAAAATATACAAGAAGATTTTATTAGATTAGTAGAATTAGGACTTGAAGAACTAGATGATAAACAAAAGATAGTAACTAGTGATGATGGCAGAAAATATATAACACAAAAAAGCTATGAAGAATTATTCAAAGAAAATCTAATAACAACTGAAGAATATAATAATTATATTATTAGTCAAAGACAAAGTCAGTATATGTATAATTTAGATGGTGAAAGAGCAGAACTTGTAGAGAGTGTATTAAATAATTTAGCTAGTCAAGGACTGCTTACAGAAGAGCAAAAATCACAGCTTGAAAGTCTGCAAACTAAAAGGCAAGAAATAAAAACAGAATATCCAAAGGAAAATTAAAGGAGGTTTACATGCTTAATAGAGAACAAATAATAAAAATAGGCATTAATGAAAAATGGTTAGAGCCTTTGAACAATGCTTTTGAAAAATATGATATTACAGACACCGAAGGCGGACAGTCGTCTAAGAACGAAGTTTCTATGTTTTTAGCTCAGACTACTCATGAAAGCAATAATTATAAAAGGCTTGAAGAGAGTTTTAATTACAGACCTGAAAGGCTTTTTCAAGTGTTCAAAAAAAGAGTTGGAAGTTTGGATAAAGCTAAAGAGTTATGCTCTAAAGGTGCCAAAGCTATAGGAGACTTTGTTTATGGCGGACGTTTAGGTAATTCCAAAGATGAAGGATACAAATACAGAGGCAGAGGAATTATTCAGCTTACTGGAAAAAATAATTATAAATATTATGGGGAAAAATTAAATATTGATTTGGTAAATAGTCCCGACTTAGCAAAAGAACCTGATACTGCTATAGAAATAGCTTTGCTTTTTTGGAAGGAAAAAGGCTTAGGGTTATTAGCACGTAAAGGAGATGTTAAAGGAGTTACCAAACTTATTAATGGCGGTTACAACGGACTTGAAGATAGGCAGAATAGATTTGATAGAATATTAAAAATATTGGAGGAATAAATGGGAACTCAGGCGGTTATTGTATTTATAATTTGTTTTACCGTTTTAGTAATGTTTTTTGGGATTTTATTTATGATGCTTAAACATAAAGATAAAAATCTCAATGTGAAATCGAAAGGGGATTTAAAAAATCAATCTTTTGAGATAGATCTAGAATTTAATTCTAATAAAACTATTGAAGAATTAGAGAAAAAAGTTCAGGAAACAAAAAAAATAGTAGATATATCAAGCCCGAATGAAAGTGTAGAAAAATTAAATATAGACATTGTAAAAAATAATGATTTCAAAGAAACAATCAGCAGATTAACTAATTTAATTAATACATTAAAAAAAGAAGTGAAATATCAAAAAACTGTACTTATATGCGAGCTTATAGTGTGGAGTGTTCTTTTTGATATGATCTGCGATATTTCAATTCTTATTATTAGAAATCATCTAAATACGATTGGCAACATAGAATACAATAAATATATAGAAAAGTTTATAAATAATTTAAATACTCATATAAATAATGAATTTAAAAATAGTACATTATTAGAAAAATACAATATAGAAACTATTTTAGGAAATGATTATTTTATGTATAAAACAATGATTAAATATATTTTCAATATGATGAGAGATTATCATATTGATGTTGTCAATAAAACAAATAAACCTAAAGAAGAGTTATTAAAGAATGCTGCTTTAAACTTATCAGATAAAATATATTCAGCACTAGGACTGATGGATATATTTTATTCTGATTTAATGTCTGTAGAAATTGGAGTTGTTAGAGAAGAGATAAAAGGTTTAAAGATTTTTCTGGGTGGAAAGATGATTGAAACTTTACAGAAAAATAATGAATTAGACAAGGATAACGCTATCTATGAAAGATAAAAAAGATAATTTTATTGAAGATATGCTCAAATGTTCAAAAAGCGGACATTATTCTTCAATGCGTTTAATTAGTACAGTAGGGAGCTTGACTATTCTTTTTTGTATTGTTTGGCTTACTATCAAAGATACTCAAGCACTTTCTGAAACTATAATGTCATTCGGGATTATCCTTGGGTTTTTAGTAGGTGGCAAGACAATTCAAAGTAAGTTTGAAAATAAAGAAGAAAAAAAGGAATCAAATGACAATTAGAGAATGTATGCTTTTTATTTATAGTAAGCAAAAAAGTATTACTGATAAAGAAGAGTTAGATTTTTTAGACAGTGTTTTTACTTATTTAGTTGATTATTATGATCATTCAAAAGAAAGTAAAAAAGAAGTTATTACTCAGTCTGAAATAGATGCTGTAATTGAAGGACTTGATGAAGAAATTTTAAACAAAATTAAGGACATAAAAAATGATAAGAACTCTTGATGAAACTATAACTTTTTATAAGAAAAAATATGAGCTATTAAAAAACTATGATAATTTAAAAGCTGAAGAATATAGAGAATTGTATAATTGGCTTATAGATTATAAAAGATTAAAAGCTAAAGAAGAGTCAGAAGAAACTCAAAAAGAAATTAATACTATATTAGAAAAAAGAAATCAAAATCATAATCGTTGGGATATGATTAAAGAAACATCAAAAAAATTAGAAGATAATTCTATTGAAGATATAGAAAAAATAAAAGAATGTATATATAAAAATAGGTAGTATAAAAATGTCGGTAGCTATAACTTTTATATTAAACTTCATTAAAAATAAAGTGCTTGAGATTATTAAATCTAAATATTTTTTAGTGTTTGTGCTTTTTTCATTGATGGCTTTTATGGTATTTTTTATAATATTTCAATTAAAAAGCAAAGACATAAAAATAAAAGAACTTGAAGAAACACTCTACACTACAAAACTTGAATTGTCAAATATGGTCATTAAAAAAAACATTGCTTTTCAGTCTAATAGTCAATATATAAAAGAGATATACACAAACAGCAGTGAGGCAATAGAAAAACTTACTGAAGATAAAAAATATAATTCTAATGAGATTATGACATTAGA
Source organism: Brachyspira sp. G79 (assembly GCF_002379365.1). Classification (GTDB taxonomy): domain Bacteria; phylum Spirochaetota; class Brachyspiria; order Brachyspirales; family Brachyspiraceae; genus Brachyspira. Next base: position 2,247,796 of record NZ_JQIU01000008.1, read on the forward strand.
TAAAATAATTAAAGACTACAATAACGCACGCTCTCCGCCAAGATAGTTAAAAATATTTTGGTAATATTAATTTATTATTAATTTTGGAGTGTGTATGAACAGGATTAGAGATGAAACAAAATTATTTAACTAAAAAGCAAATAACAAAAATTAAGAAAAAAGCTAGAAAATATAAAAAACTGTTTGACAAAATAACAAAAGTATTGAACGAGGAAACTAAATAATGCTTAAATTAATATTAATTAGTTATAAAAATCTTTATAGGTATATTCTCAAATATATTAAATTATTAAAAGAAGATACACCTCTTAATTTATTAGAAACTGTATTCTATTTTTTTAATATTATTGAGTTCATATTTTTTGTAATATTTCAAATATTTTATATACCTTTAAGATGTTTGATAACTAAAGAAAGAATCAAATATTTTTTGGAAATTGTAGAATGAAAAAAAATAAAGAAGTAAGTATTGATAAAAAAGTTTTAGCAACTGAAAAAACAATAACTAAAATATATAAAATATCTGACAAATTGGAATACTTATCAGATATTATAGAAAATTATTACAATACTGATATTTCTTTTTCTAATAAAGAATTAAAAGAAAAATATCATAAAGACTTAATATATATTAAACACAAAAGCAATAAGAAAATAAAAAGAACAGAAAGTAAATATTGGTCGTATAGGAAAAAAACAGATATACTAAAATATCAATTAAAAATGCGTTGTAGCCGTTGCGGTGTTAATTATGTTGATTTTATATGTTATGATTATGGTTTATGTAAAAGATGTCAAAATGAATTATTAGAGTTTATAGATGGATAAAATATTATTTTTATTTTTACTTATATTTTCTGTTAGCTGTACTACTGTTAAATATGTTACAGTTCCGCTTTCTCCTCCGCCTGAACCTTATATTGTGTCTGAAGGGCAGATTAAAACTCAAAAGGACTTATTCAAAGAGTATCAAAAAACTCTCATCAAGTTAAATGAGTGGGAGGCTTGGTATTCTATTCAGACTAATACTAATTAATAAATTGACAATCATAAAATAAAATATATACTATTTAATAGCTTAGTTAAACAATCGGCACTCTAAAAAAAGAGTGCCATTTTTTATATCATTGCTTTCAAATTAATAAAAAAGTTTATATTAATTTTCTTTTATTTTTCTTCCTCTAAACATTTTTAATATGTCATTAAAATGTACGCATTTAGGTTCTTCTTCTTTTATTTTAAATAAGTTATGATTTTCTAAAGCTATATTTAATCTTTTTTTATCAGCTTTAATATAATGATCTACTGTAGTTTGTACTTTTTTATGTCCAAGTAATAATGCTATATCCTGAACTTGTATATTATTATCATTATAAAGTTCAGTAGCTAACCCTCTTCTAAAACTATGAAGTGTAAAATCAATATTATATTTTTTTGAAAGTCTATTAGCTATATGACTTATACTTCCTATTGTACATTTTTTTCCTTGCTGAGTGATTAAAAGATTTTGTATATTTTTTTCTGCTCTTTTATTTCGCTCTATTAAATAATCTTTCAAATAATTTTTTACTATTTCAGCTAATAATACATAGCGAGGCTTTTTATTGCCTTTTGGATTAGCTATGTAAATTGTATTATTTTCAAAATCTATATCATCTAGTTTTATTCCAACAACTTCTTTCCTACGTATTCCAGTTGTTGCTAAAATTAAAAACATTAAAATATTTCTTTGATTAGCAAAACCTTTTTTCTTTTTCATAAGTTCTATTAATTCTATTGTTTTATTGCTGTCTATCGTAGAAGTATTTTGTATAACATATTCAGGTATTTTTACATTTAATATACTAGTATTTAAATCTGCTTCATAAACATCATTTAAAAAATCAAAATATTTATGAATTGCATTTTTTACATTTTTTGCTATATTTCTTCCTTTTTCGTTTATCGTTTTAGAATATATTTGAATGATGTGTCTTTTCTTTAATTCAGATATAGCTACATCACAATGTTTGAAAAAATATTTTTCTAAAGCATAGCAATAGTTATATGTTGTAACCTTGCTTATACTTAAATGACAGTAATTTATAAACTCTTCTTTTAATTCTTTGAACTCATACATTGCTTAGCTCCAAACGTTATTTCAGGATTAAGCTATAAGCTAGCAATGATAGACTCATTATCGTAGCTTTTGAAAAATCCTTTAATAATGTTTATAAATACAGTATATATTTATATTAAGTTAATGTCAACTTTATATACAATTTTTTTTAAATAAAAATAGGAATTTATTTTTTGTACACTTTTTTTTAATTTTATTTGATTTTTTACTTGATTATTTTTCTAATATGTACTATACTGATTATAGTTCAAGAGATTAAAAAATTTTTTTTTAAAAAAGGGAGATAAAATGAGCAATTCTTTATTATTTAATTATGCTAGTAACCGCCCTCATAATAGTATATCTCTTGAACAAGTATGCTCCCTTGTTGAGGGCGTTTCTTATATCTTCAATCAAATCTGCAAAAAGTGTACTAAATTAGAAAAAAATATATCATTATTTGTA
>NZ_JQIU01000008.1:2252133-2282043 GCF_002379365.1 Brachyspira sp. G79
ATTAGGAATACTCACAAGGTTTGATATATATATTATAAGCAGTATAATATTTTATGTTTCTATAATAGTAATATTTGTAATAGGTGTTTTTAATTATAAGAGAATAGAAGATAAAACAATAAAGTTTATAGTTAAAATATTAGGCATTATAACCATTATAATATATCCAGTTTTGATATATCAGCTTATAGTATATAGAAGAGAAGCTGCTGATATAGGCTCTATGGATATAACTTTAGTGCTATTCTATATATGGTGGAATTTGGTTATGCTTGGATATTTGTCTTGGTATTTTATAAATATAGTAAAGAGCAAGAATATTTTTAATAGTTCAAATACTAAATTAGATAATAATACTATAGATGAAACAAATAAAAATACTAATATTGAAAATGTAGAAAACTCAGTAAATTTGACTAAAAGAGAGAGGGAAATATTATCGTATCTTCTAGATGGTAAAACTAATAAAGAAGTATCATTAATACTTGATATATCTTTAAATACAGTTAATAATCATGTTGCCAATATATATGAAAAATCAGGAGTAAAAAATAGGGTAGAGCTTGTAAACAAATTTACAAAATGAAGAATAGTATATTCAAATTTTATTTACTTATGATAACTAGGACTTTGAAAAAAATAGTAAGTTTACTAACTTACTATTTTTAGAAGAGTTAGAGCTTCTCAAAACTATTATAAAATCAATCTAAAGGCATAGAATCTATAATAGAATTAGCAAGGGAGTTCAAAACTTCTTCTCTTAAGGCACCATCTTGCATATATAATTCAAGTCTTTTTTTAGCTTCGGCTATTTTTTCTTCTCTTACATCAGGAGCTTCTTTAATAATATTAACTAGTTTTTCATTTTGCAAAGCTATTCTAGATTCGTTAGAAATTTCTATTCTATCTGAACCCATTTTAGAAACTTTTTCATTATATTTAATATTAGATTTTTGTTGTATATTTGATGTGCCGCCTATTTTATCAATTGTCATAACTGACTCCTTACATAAGATTATTTTCGGCATTAGCTTCGCATACTTTAGATTTTCTATTATCAATAATAATGCAAAATTCACCTTTAGTTAGTATACTACCATCTGTAAAAAAATCAAGGATATTTTTAGCTTCTGCCCTTATAATTTGCTCAAATTGTTTAGTTAATTCTCTTCCGATAACAATATCCGTTTTTTCTCCGAATATGTTAACAATATCTTCAAGGCATTCTTTGACTCTGTAAACAGATTCATATATTACAATTATAGTTTTATGATTCAAGTACAAGTCTTTTAATTGGTTTTTTCTTTTTCCAGATTTATTAGAAAGGAAACCTACAAATAGAGTATTTCCAGAAAGTCCTGAAACAGAGAGTAGGGAAGTAAAAGCAGATATTCCTCCTATAGGCACTATTTTAATATTTTTCTCAATAGCTATTTTTATAATGCTTACACCAGGGTCGCTTATACAAGGAGTACCTGCATCGCTTATAATGGCTGCTGATTTTCCTTTTAATATTTCATCGATATATTCATTAATTCTGTATTCAGAAGAATGGCTATGATATGAGAATAATTTATTTTTTATTTTATAGAAGTTAAGAAGTTTCATAGCAACTCTTGTATCTTCAGCTAGTATGAAGTCAACATTTCTTAATATTTTTAAAGCTCTTATAGTAATGTCTTCTATATTTCCTATAGGGGTTGCTACAACATAAATAACACTGTTTTCCACTTCATTTTTATTGTTTTCATTATTGATAATTTCTTCTACAAACTCATCATCAGTTTTTATATTAGTATTTATTTCTTCATTATCATTATATTTATTGTATTTATTATTTTTGATAGTGCTTCTCCTATATTTTATTAATTTAATTATATATTAATTTTTGATTAATACAATATTAGTGTGATTAAAAATGTTTCATGTGAAACATTGATTTAAGTACATTTTTATATTAATATGGATTAATAAATTGTAAGTTTTCACGTGAAACAAATTGTATCTTTAATGTACTGCCACATAGTCTTTTATAAATTAGTAAAATTATATAATATACTGATTAAATATACTAAATATTTATATATTGTAAATTTTAATAATTATATTTGTGCTACATCAAAATTCTTTTATGGCGGTAGTAATTATGAGAACGCATGAAATACCGTTATGTAAGAGTTATCAAGCTAATAATGACAATAAGTTACAGAACATCTCTTGCAGCTTTATGCAAATAAAATTTATGTTTTATTTAGTATTATTTTATACTTGTACTTTTTGCGGCGGGAAAAAGTACAAAAATTGAAGACTTAAATATTATACTTGTTTCAAAAATCAATTTGTTAATAATAGTTTTTTAATAATGGTTGAGGCTTTGCTGCTAAGTTACATATTCGTGCCACACCCAGTTCTTTTATGACAGCTATTCATTCTCGACCTTAAGGAAGTACCATTATGTATGGTGTGGTATAAAATAACCATACACAGTATACCTAGCTCTACATACAGTAGGCATGTTAAAGAACTTCATTTATATAGCCAACATGTAAAACATTTATTGTTATAATAATTTATATTGTGTAATTTTAATATAAAATAACAAACTTATGAAATTATTTTTCAAATAGTTTTAAAACAAGTATAATTTATTAAAGTACTATTTTTCACGTGAAACAATTTTTAATCTTTAGCAATTTAATATGTTTAAATTTATTATAAAATTAATATTGTAAATTATACTAATTAGTATAAAATTATACTTATACTAAATTATAGCTTTATTATATTTATGAAAGAAATAATTAAAGAGTTTAAACAAAAAATAATTAAAAGAAAAGATATAATATTTTCTGTTATAGTATCACTTATACTGCATGTCTTTATATTCAGCTTTATTAATACTTCAATAATGCAGGATGTGTTTGCATATGAGAAGGCTAAGCAAGAAGCTGAAGAAGATACTAAAAAAGATGATTATATGTTCTTAGTAGAAACCCCTGAAGTAGAAGAGGAAGAAAGCAAAGAAGATACACCTTTTGCATCTGATAAAACTTTGAGGTCTAAAGGTCAAACTGATGTTAAACCTTCAAAAACTTTTTCAGATACCTCTGTTTTTTCATTTCTTGGGGACGGAGCTAACAGCCCTGTAGTAGAGAGAAGACCTAATCAAAACTTTAATAATAATAATACATTGCAAAATCAGAATCAGAGAAAAGAATTAGGAAGGGAAACAAGCAGAGACAATATAGAAACATATAAGCCTAAAAATCCTGGTATGAAGGGAGATACTAAAATTCCAGCTTCTTTTGAAGAGGGTGCTGATAGAGCCGTTGTATTTTCAAGTGAAACTGGAAGTATACAGCTTGGAACAAAGGCTCAGGAATATTTCTGGTATTTTTATGCTTTGGTAAGTTCTATAAGAGATTCTTGGTATCTTACTATACCTAATCAGGCACATTATTTGGGACTTATAAGAACAGATGAAGTTGAGGTTTTAATATCTATAGATGAAGAAGGTAATATACTATTTGAAAAATTTTTAAAGAAATCAGAAAACGGACAAACAAGCCTTGATAACTCATGTTCCAAAGCAATAGAGTATGCTAAAAAATTAAAACCTCCGCCTCAAGGTTTATGGAATGACTATGCTGAAAACGGTAAAATATATATTCCATTTAAATTTATATATCAAAATTTCAGCAGGGATTAATTAATTTTTTAATTTGTTCTTTATTATTTTATTTAGGAAATTATTATGAGTTTTATTGCTAATGAAAGCATATTCTTAGAAAATGAATCTTCCTCTAAAGAGTAATTATTTGATTTTTTATCCAAAAAGATTTTAGAGTTTGAACCAAGTTATAATGCTGAATTGATAAAAGAGGGATTATATAATAGGGAAGAAGATGGAAACACTGTAATATCAGATATGACAGCTATGCCGCATGCAAGATTAGAGTCTATTAAAAAAACTGTAGAGTATAATTCTGATGAAAATATTGATTTAGCTTATTCTATATTTGCTACTCTCGATGCTAATTATGAGTTTATTGATTTATTAATGTTAGTAGATCTTATTATACGAGATGAAGAGCTTCAGAAAACTATAAGAAATGCAAAAATAGGAGATGAAGAAAAAATATTATTTATGATAAAATACGTTTTAAAACCATATCGTTAATTTTATTTATTAAAAAAATTATATTAGACTTGTTTCAAAACTCAATTTTTTAATATATAGTTTTTTTATTTAATATTTTTTTAATTATAGCTCTATCTTTATAGTCATTTACAGTTCTTTTTGACTATATTGTAGGCGGGATAAATAACTGCATTTATATATATTAAATATATAACTTATACAATATATAATACATCATGTTTGTAAAAATTAAATATTTTGAAACAGATATATTATTAGATGTTTATATAAAAGTTTAATTTATAATTCATTCAATATTTTATACCTTATTTTATACATTTAAAATGTATTTTTCTATAATAATAATATTTATTATTATATAATAAATATTAATTGTATAATAAATTTAAAAAGAATGATATATTATATAAATTTTATATTAAAAAATGTATGTATTTGATGATAATATTATTGACATTATGTTTATAAATGTTATAATTAAGAACAATAAGATGATATTTTAGGAGATTAAAAAATGTCAAGATTTACTATTCCTAGAGATTTATACTATGGCGATAACGCTATGGAAGAATTAAAAAACTTACAAGGTCATAAAAAAGCAATAATTGTTACTGGTGGCTCTTCTATGAAAAGAGGAGGCTTCCTTGACAAATGCGAAAAGATATTAAAAGAAGCTGGTTTGGAAGTGAAAATTTTTGACGGTGTTGAACCAGACCCTTCTATAGAAACAGTTTATAAAGGTGCTGAGGCTATGAGAGAGTTTAACCCAGATTTGATAGTAGCTTTAGGTGGAGGTTCTGCTCTTGATGCTGCTAAAGCTATGTGGGTTTTCTATGAATATCCAGAGAAAAAATTTGATGATATTAAGACTCCTTTTACTATGCCTAAACTTAGAAAAAAAGCTATATTTGCAGCCATACCTTCTACAAGCGGTACTGCTTCAGAAGTTACAGCTTTTTCAGTTATAACTGACTACTCTACAAACATAAAATATCCATTAGCAGACTTTGAAATTACTCCAGATATTGCTATACTTGATTATTCAATACCTATGACAATGCCAGAGACAGTTTCTGCGGATACTGGTATGGACGCACTTACTCACTCTATAGAAGCATATGTTGCATCACTTAGAACTGATATAACAGATGCTTTGGCTATGAAAGCTATTTACATGATAGTACATAATATAGAAAAAGCAGTTAAAGGTGATAAAGAAGGAAGAGCAAAACTTCATGTTGCCCAATGTTTAGCTGGTATGGCTTTCTCAAATGCTTTACTTGGTATAGTTCATAGTTTGGCCCATAAAACAGGTGCAGAATTCCACATCACACATGGAAGATGCAATGCTATACTTCTTCCTTATGTTATAGAGTACAATTCAAAAGTTTGTGCTGACAGATTTGCTGATATAGCTAGAATGCTTAAACTTTCTGGTAATACTGATGTTGAACTTACAGCTTCATTAGTTAAAAAGGTAAAAGAGTTAAATGCTAAATTAGGCATTAAACAAACTTATAAAGAAAATGGAGTAACAGATGAACACTTCAAACAAAAATGCGACAGTATAGCTAAAAATGCTGTAACTGATCCTTGTACTGGTTCTAACCCAAGAGAAACAGATGAAGCTAATATGAAAAAAGTATTAGAAGCAGCTTATTATGGAAACGATGTTAACTTTTAATTAATATATTCTAATCATAGTTTTCCCCAAGTATTATTTATGTAATGCTTGGGGTTTTTTATATAGGAATAAATACTTTTTTGCATATAAGTACACTTTAGTTCCTTGACAATTTTGTTAATATAGGTATACTATAATTATATATACTTATATTTTTTATTATATTTGTATATATGTTTTTTGCCGATATCAATATAATTAGGATATCTTTTTATGAAGAAAAGAGGCGAGGTAAACATAGCTATAGCTAATTATCTGTATAACAATTTTAACTTTGTATCAGACCATATTGCTATTAATATAAATAACAATGATTTAAGGCATATAATAATATCGAGGTGGTATTACGGAGTTTATCTAATAGCTAAAAATTATTTGACAAATAATTTAATATGTACTGATAGGTTTTAATGCCTCATATCAAAAAATAAAATCAGAAAATAGTTCTATACAATTTAATTTTGGCATACAGCTAAAACTTTTACAAAAAGATGATAACGATAATGAAATAAATATTGGCGTTATTCAGGCATATGTAATTGGTTTATTTGATTATGAAAATGAATTAGATGAAAAATTATTCCCAAATTTAGCTTCTATATTATATTCATATTTAAGACCAATAGTAGCTCAGATTTCTGTTATGGCAAAACTTCCTCCTATAGATTTACCTATTTTGAATTTAAGTAAGATAAAAGTAGATGAGATTATAGTGAAATAATATCTATTTTATTTATATAATAAGTTCCCAAGTGTTATTATATAATGCTTGGGGTTTTTTATTTTAAAATATGTAAACAATTTCATAATGTATATTTGATTTAAATTTTATAGCGTTGTATAATAGTAAACATAATAATTTTGTATTAAATTTAAGGGGTAGTAATATGAATTTTAATTTTTATATGCCTAGCAGGGTAATATTTGGAAGCGGTTCTTTATCCAAACTTCATCAGCAAAAATTACCCGGTAAAAAAGCATTGATAGTAACAGGCGGAACTTCTATAAAAAAATACGGATATTTAAAAAGATTGGAAGAAGAATTAGATAAAGCAAATGTTAATTATGTTTTATTTGATAAAATACTTCCTAATCCTATAAAAGACCATGTTATGGAAGGAGCTTCTTTAGCAAAAAAAGAAAACTGTGATTTTATTATAGGAATAGGCGGCGGAAGCAGTATAGACTCTTCTAAATCTATAGCTATAATGGCTGCAAATGAAGGCGATTATTGGGATTATATATTCGGCGGTACTGGTAAAGGAAAAGCTATACCTAATGATCCTCTTCCAGTAGTAGCTATAACTACAACTGCAGGTACTGGAACAGAAGCCGATCCTTGGACTGTTATCACAAATGGAAATGAAAAAATAGGTTTCGGTTATGATAAAAGTTATCCTTATCTTTCTATAGTAGACCCAGAACTTATGAAAACTGTTCCTCCAAAACTTACAGCATATCAGGGTTTTGATGCCTTATTTCATAGTACAGAAGGATATCTTAATAAAATGGCTAGCGAGATGAGCGATTTATTTGCTTTGAAAGCTATGGAGCTTATAGGTAAGAGTTTGGCTAATGCCGTTAAAGACGGAAACAATATGCAGGCTAGAGAAGATGTTGCAATGGCAAATACTTTATCTGGAATAGTTGAAAGTGTATCAAGCTGCACAGTAGAACACTCTATTGAACATGCTATGAGTGCTTATTATCCTAAACTTGAACATGGTGCAGGACTTATCATTATAAGCAAAGAATATTATACATCTATAGCTAATGCTAAAGTACGCGATGAGAAAATGATAAATATGGCTAGAGCTTTGGGTAAGAAAGATGCAAGCAAACCAATGGATTTTGTGGATGCATTAGTTGATTTACAAAAAGCATGCGGAGTTGATAATTTGAAACTTTCAGATTATGATATGAAAAAAGAAGATTTGCCTGCTATAGCTAAAAATGCCAGATTTGCTATGGGAGGTTTATTTGAATGCGATCCTCATAATTTTACAGATGATGAAGTATTGAGCATATTAGAAAAATCATATAAGTAATATTATATAATTTTCCGATAAAAAGCTGCAGTATATTTTTATTGCGGCTTTTATTTTATTAAAACTTTTTAGTATTAATATATGTCTTATATTTATAATATTTTTTATAAAAATAAATTGAAATATTGAAAAAATTTGTTAAATTATATAATTTCTGTATCAAAAATTTTAATTAATTGTTACTATTAATATAATAACATTTATTTGAAAATGAATTTGTATTTTTGGAGAAGAGTTATAATATATGAAGAAAATAAATAGTTTAGCATTTAGAATGCCTTTTGTTATATGTTTGATAGTAGTTGTAATAATAGTAGTTATGTTGATATCTTCAATAAGAATAGCCAGTTCTGGTATTAGTTCAAGTAAATTGGGGGGATTCAACAGTACTATAGCAGGATATGCTTCTGTTTTAGATACTTGGTTTGGGCTTGAAAGTTCTTTAATAAATACATATTCTGTAACTCCTGTAGTTGTAAGATATTTAGAAGGCAATGAAGCTACACCTTCAGAATTACTATTAAGTACAATAAAGAATTTTAAGAGTAATAATTTATATATAATCAATATTGGTGTTGCTGATATGAATGGACGCATAGTTTCAGATTCTGTATCATCTTCACTAGTAGGAAGAAATTTGAGTGATTATATTCCAGCTGCTTGGTCTAAAGTTTCGTCTAATAATGATAGTATTGTATATGGAGATAAATTGATACAATCTGACATTACAGAAAAATGGGCTATGCCTGCTATTAAACTTGTTAAAGGCAGTAATAATCAAAATGTAGGATATATATATGTACTTTTAGATTGGGCTGTACTTCATCAGACACATTTTTCTAATATAGATTTAGGTAAAACAGGCGGACTTTTTATAACGAGTGAAGACCTTTATAATATAATGGATTCCAAATATGAAAATATAGCAGTGATGCAGATAAATCCTATATACAAACAGGCATTTAGCGGTGCTGGAAGCGGTATAATTAGTTATGATGTAGAAGGGCAAAAAAGAACAGCTGCATATTATAAAATGAAGAGCAGACCTTGGATTATAGCACTTGCTATGATGGATTATGAAATATACGAACAAAATGCCAAATTGATAATCGCAAGTATTATAATAGGAATTATATCTATTATAGTAGTTGCTGTATTTGTAAGTATATTTATATCTACTATCACTAAACCTCTTGAGATAGTTGTAGAAGAAGCTGAAGAGATAGAGAGAGGTGATTTAAGCAATATTAAGCAGCGTATAAAACCTAGGAAAGATGAGATAGGTGCTTTATCAAGGTCTTTTTTAAGTATGCGTAAGAAACTTGCAGAAACAATTACAGAAGTTAATACAGCTTCAAATAATATAGTAAAAGCAGCTCAGGAATTGGCACAGGGAAATGCGGATCTTTCAAGAAGAACAGAATCACAGGCGGCAAGCCTAGAGGAAACAGCTTCATCTATGGAGGAGATGGCCTCTACAATAAAATCTTCCACCGATCATGCTGTTGCTGGTAATGATATGATGGTTACTTCTAAAGAGGCCGTAGAGAGTGCTGGAAAAATTATTGCAGAAACTACTCTTAACATAGAAGAAGTTTATGAGGCAAGTGAAAAAATAAGAAACATTACTAAAATAATAGAAGATATAGCATTTCAAACAAATATACTCGCATTAAATGCAGCAGTAGAAGCAGCACGTGCAGGAGATCAGGGTAAAGGTTTTGCTGTTGTAGCAAGTGAGGTAAGAAACTTAGCTCAAACTACTCAGTCATCTGTTAAAGATATTACTGCTTTAGTTGACAATACCAATGAAAAGATTAACAAAGCTACAGAAACGGCACGTCAGTCGCAGGATATATTTATGGATATTCAAGAAAAGATAGACAATACAGCTAAGATAATGCAGGATATTAGTGCTACTGCTATGGAGCAGCAGGTTGGTGTTGATCAGGTTAATAGAGCCGTTGCTGAAATGGATACTGTCACTCAGCATAATGCTTCTTTGGTACAAGAAAGTACTTATACTTCAGAATCATTACTTGAACAAGCACATGCTCTTAAAGATACTGTTAGCTTCTTTAAATTAAGTGCAGCTGATTTAGCAAAAGAGAAATCAGTAAAAACTGCTAAAGCAGGAAGTACAGAAACTAAAAAAGAAAAATTTGATGATAGCATTAAACCTGTTAAAAATTTAGAGAATAAAGAATTAAAAAAAGATATAAAAAAATCAGAAGTTAAAAAAGAAGCCGCTAAAAAAGAAGAGTTTAAATCTAAAAATACAGAATTAAAAGTACCGCCTTCTGTAGCAAAAGCAAGAGAGCTTGAAAGTAAAAATACTAACTCTCCTACAGTTAGAAATGATGAATTTGGTGTTACCTATTCTTCTACTTCAAATGAGATGACAGATGACGGTTTTGCTTCTTTTTAATTGATTAAAATAATTAAAAGGCATCGGGTATTAATACTCGGTGCTTTTTTATTTTTAACTTTTTTCTAATTCCCGCCCATTTATATTTAAAAGTTTTATTTTTTTAATATGTTTTTATTAAATCTATAGGTTTATATTTCTTAATGTGCACCCGCCCAAGCAGTATTTAAATTTGCACTTTTAATCACGCACGTAGAACATATTTTTTTAATATAACTTAATCTATAATTTTAATTTATTTTATATATAAGAATCGATTAAACGTGCGTTGAAAAATATTGTAAATTTAAAAAACACTTGGGTGGGCAGCCAGAATAACAGTTAAAGTAAAGATATAAAAATAAGCTATAAATAACAAATAGAATTAAAGAATTTATAGGGTGGGAGTGAGAAAAAATTTTTAAACTTTAATTTAATCCCGCCATTTTAGATTTTAAACACTTTATTTTATTAATTTGATTTAATTAAATCTATAAGCCTGTACTTCAAAAAGTGCACCCACCCAAAGCGTAATTTAATTTTGCACTTTTTTATACTTAATTATAATCATAGAAATTCTTATATACTTATAATAACTTATATTTTTTATTAATAATATATTGATATAAGTATATTTTAGGAGTTTTTATTTATGTCTTTTAATTTTCAGTTAATTGTAAGGGATAAGTATTCAGAAGATATTTTTGATATTATAAGCGAAGCCCAAAGTATAAAAGCTGATGATATAAAAACGGACTATAAAACATCAGACGGAAACAGAGCCTATTCTATAAAAACAGGGATAGGCAGTATTTCAAGTGGCAGAAGTTTTAATATAAGTATACCAATTTATGAATATAAAAATGATTTAGGTACTTGGGTTAAAATAGAGGATCAATATGCTAAATATACAAGTATGATACTATCAAGCAATATTAAAAGATATTTTATAAGGACTATTTTTGAAGATGAGATTTATGAGGCAGAATATATTATTAAATCTGTAGGCGGATATAATATTAAGTATATAAATAATTTGGGAGTAGTAGACATTGCACTTGAGGCATTGGATAAAGTATTTTTAAGACAAAAAGAAGAGGAGTATGAGATTTCCGTTACAGAGGATAATAAGCAGGATATTAATTATAAGTCATTAAGTTTAGTTCCAGTTCCTTTATGTTTTAATTTGGAGTTTATAGTTGTTGGAGGAGTTTTAGAGTTTTTATTTGCTAATAGAGATAATTTCGGCATACAGTGTTATGCAGAATTAAGAAACGGAGTTTATAATATAGACTTTGACGGAGAGAGACTAAATATAAATGGTGTTGCTTATAATTATAAAGGTATTCAGCCTGAACTTAATGTTGGAAATAATGTTTTTTATTTAGAAACTAATCAGACATGCATTAAAGCTTTAGTAAGATATAAGAGAGGTATTTTAATATAATGAGAAAAATGCCTTATCATTTTTTAAGAAATAAAATATATAAACTTCCTCCTAGTCCTTATGTAGGTTTTGAAGAGTTCGGCAACTATATAAAGATTAATGATAATATATATGCAGAGAATGCTTATAATAGTTACTTAAGCTATGAGTTTATAGTTAATAAAAGAGGAGGCGATACTAGCAAAGTAAGTTTCAGTATGCCTTTAAATTATTTTAGTATTAATGATAAAGTAGAATATTATCTTAACGGAAAAAAAAGATTTGCAGGATATATTGAAAGCATAGATAATGCAGGACTTAATTTGAGTATTATACCTATATGGGGAAAACTTCTTTATCAGTATATACAGGGTGATTTGATATTAGAGTCTACTAAAGGAGCATTGGATATAGTTTTATCATTAAGAGAAAAGATTGAAGAGATGGGCATAATATTTGATGAAAAAAATATTGCTCTTAATAATGATAAAAAAATAACAATGTCTTTCAGCGGAAAAAATATTTCGGATATACTTGATGAGGTTGAAGAGAGTATGTCTGATACTTGGTGCTGGGGAGTAAATTTTGACGGGTATTTTTATTTTAAAGAGTTTTCTGATATACCAAGCAGAAAATTAAATTGGCATAATAACGATTTTTCAGAGAGTGATTATGAAGAGGATTCTGCCGATTTGGTAAGCCGTTATATTATAAAGATGAAAGACACCATTACAGATGATGAAGGAATTGAAAAAGAAGTATACAGAACTCTTCCAAAAATAGTAGGTGCTGATGAACTTTATCCTGCCATCCCTTTGGAAAATGAAATAGGTATAAAGACGGATATATTTGAGATAGAATACAAATTAGAGAATTATGATTTAGCTTATGAGTTTGCCTATAAGTTTTTAACTAGTCAATCAAAAAAAGAGACCGTAAAAATAAAAGGACTAAACAGTAAAAATAATGATTTGAATATTAATGAATGCGTAGAGTGCATATTAAAACCTACTAATAACTTTTATCAGATTATAGATTTTAATGATTTTACAATAGCAGAAAGCTCATTAAATGAAGTTTATTCATCGGATATAATAGATATTGATGAGAGTATAGAATACAGAAAATATCCTAATTATAAACAGCAGCAGTCAGTAACACTCACAGATATAGACAGATACTATAAAGAGATTTGTAACCAAAGTTATAATATTACAAAGATAGTAATATTTTTCTCAAACGGAATTGAAGGAGAAGAGAATAAAAATATTTCAGCAGTGTTTCAAATAGAAGATAAAAATCATTTTCAAAGAAAGTATTTTCAAAATGGTTTTGGAGTATTTGATGTAAGAGGCTATGATAAAAGAGATATAATAATAACTTCAGAGAGGGGCAATATACTTTATGAAAAGTTTATTTGTTTTTTTGATGTTGCTTCAAGAATTACAGATATGAATATACGTACTATTGATTATAAATTTGAAAATAATGCTCTTAATATAGATTTGGAATTATCAAAGATGAATATAAAACTCACAAATTATTTATATAATCAGGAAGAGAAAAGAAAGAATCTTGAAAAACTTTTAAGCTGTGGTGATTATTAAGCTAACATTGAAGCAATAAGTTTAAATGAATAAGTTTCAATAATAGGAGTAAATATTTATGATATCAAGCACTAAAGGAACTATATTAAATTATTTTGGACTTGCAAATACATACAATCCATTTACAGATGAAAACTCTCTTTATACAGCAGAAAATCTATATTTTGAAATACCAAATGATGAGCCTTTTGAGAATGCAGGATATACCTCAGTATCAACAGGGCTTTTAACTAATTCTCTTGCTTTTCTTAATGACTGTACATTTGAAATATATGATGATAATACAAAAATAGCTGATTTGGTTAATGTTATAGGAGAGATAGCAAATAATAAATATATGCCTCAAGAGGGACAGATATTTTGGTTTAATAAAGACTCTCTAAGAGGAACTTATTTTTTAAATAGTATTTATAAAGGGAAAAAACTAAAGATAGTGAGAGGGCGTTTTATAACTACTTCAATAACTTCAGGTGTTCTCAATGATATTTTTGAAAGGACAGTTGGTGTTCCTTCATATATAGAGGAGATTAATAGTATGATAGAGAGTATAAAAAATAATTCTGCTTTTATAATAAAAGAAACTATAACAAAAACAGGAACTGGTACACAGGAGTGGGCATTAACTTGGAGAGATGATTTAGAGTATTTGCAAGTATCAGGTTATATAGGCGGAAGTAATTATACAGGTGAGTTTGGACTTTATAATAGTTTTAGTAATGATAAAGCACCATTTATAGGCTGGCTGTCAAAAAATTATTATGGTGGCGAGTTTGAACAAAATGTGGGATTATATCAGGCTGGGCTTCCTAATTTAAAATGGTTTCCTATATTGGGCAGTAAACCAGTATTAGGAATGAAAAATAATACTGATAATACTATAACTGCTCATTTATATTTTTTGGTAAGGTATAAAAATTGATTTTTTTGTTTGAATAAGATTATAAAAAATTAAATTTTTCAATTATTATATTTAAAATTTATATTTGCAGCAATTCTTTTTTATTCTATTAATTAATAGTATATTCAAAAATATTTTCTAATAATATTAATAGTCTTAAATAAAATATAGTAAAAAAATAATAAATAAAAAAATGAAGGAAGTATTATAAATGAAGCTTAATGAAAATAATATACAAGCTCCTTTTCAATATAAAATAAGCGATAAAACTTTTGAGCTTAAAACAGTTTCGGGAGGATTTTTACTTAATGCTGATAATGTACAGATAAAAGTTTTTTCTGGAGAGAGGCTTTTTTGTGCGGATATTGGTTATGCTGTTGATGGGGCAGTTGAAGAAATGGAGTTTTTAATAGACAGTATAAAAGTTTATCCTCAAGTTTTAGAAAGTCTTGAAGATTTACAAACTGTAGAAGTTAAAGACAATGAAGTATATTTGATAAGAAATGAACTTGATTTTAAGAGTATAGTTTTCTTTCCGCCAATTGATTTAAATAAAAAATTTGATTTTACAGTAACAACTTATAGTAGCACTTTTTCAGCATTTATGTTTGATGAGATAGCTAAAAAGTTAAACACTCTTGATATTAATTATCCTATAAAAAATTATTATGAAAGTACTGATTATAAAGCTAATGACATAATAAAATATAAAGGCTATCTATACAGAGTTTTTAAAGATTTTACAGGCGACAGTACAGACTATTATATAAAAAACAACTGCAGCTTGATAACTCCTTTTAAGAAATTAGAACTTGATAATAGCTATAAAGCTAATGAATTAATAGAGTATAATAATAATTTTTTTATAGTTCAAGAGGATTTTTTATATAATCAGTCAAGCGGAGTATTAACTAATTTAAATGGATTATTAAAACCATTACAGGATATGATTATTTGGTTTGACGGAATAACTAAAATATATAAAAATCAAATAGTTATAAAAGATAATATTTTGTATAAAGTGTTTGAAGATATAGAAAATCCTATTTGGGACAGTATACAAGAAAAAATAGAAACATTGATAAAAGCAGATAATACTTTTTATGATGATGCTAATTCAGGTTTTGGAAATAATACTAATACAGTTCAAAAGGCAATAGAGAAATTAAAATCAGGTAAGCAGGATAGTTTAATAGCAGGAAATAATATTGATTTAAATGGAAATAAAATCAGTGTAAATGGCGGAGTAAATAAAGAGTACATAACAGGAACTTTATACTTTATAAATGATTTAATTATTAATAATGAAAAGATATATAAAGTAAATGAAGACTTTACTTCTTCAAATTGGAATACGGATATAAGCAAATGCTCTTTAATAAGTACAGGTGAAGGAAGCGGGTCAAGTGAAGCAATAGATGTAAGTTTTGATAATACCAACGCACAGTTACAGCAATTAGCAGGTTATGATTTTCCAAAGTTTAAAGAGATTATATCTGATAATACTATTATATATGGCAATGACGGAAGAGATTATACTATAGAAGGGAGTATACATAAAGAAAATAATGATTATTATATAACTATTAATGATGTTCAAACTCTTCCAATAAATAATGGTATAGGTGTTATTAGTATATTTTCTACTAAAGATACGAATAAAGACTATTATTTATTAGCTCAGTTTTTTGAATTATCGTATTTTAAAACTTCAAGTTTTGAAACTGATTTTTTGTATGAAGCAGAAGAAGGGGAGATAATAGTAAAAAACCAAGATGGAGAAATAATACCTAATAAGCAATTTAAATTTGCTGTTTTTTCAGGCGGTATGATAATAAAAACAATAGATGACAGTTCTCTAATAATTAATGGAAAATATCCAACTTATGTATCTTTAAATATAAAAAACAGATTATTAAGAAATATAGATAGATATTTATTTGGTTATAGTTTTGCTTTTATGTCTTCACAGACAATAACAGATTTTTATCATTTTGAATTATTAGAAAATAATGGAGAGGTTAAATTTGTAGGTTCATATACTTTAAAAGAAGGAGCTGGAAATAGCATTTGTTTTTATAGTCCTATTATAGAGAATTATTTTAATGTATCATCTGGGACAGTCAATATACAAAATACAAATGGTATAACTTCAAGCAATGGTAAGCCTATTAAGTTTGGAATATATAAAAGCAGTAATGATGAAGTTTCTAGTGGAATACCTCCTTATATTTTATTTATAAGTTATCAAGATGACAGTACTATACAAGTTGGAGATACTATTACCTTTAATCTTACCCCAGATAAAAACTCTACACTTGAACCAGTTTATAGAGGAGTTGATAATGTTCAGCAGGCTATAGAGGCAATAGTTAGGCGTTTAGCTATACTTGAAAATTAAGGAGTTTATATGATAACTAAAGAACAAATAATAAAAATAGGCATTAATGAAAAATGGTTAGCGCCTTTGAACAATGCTTTTGAAAAATATGATATTACAGACACCGAAGGCGGACAGTCGTCTAAGAACGAAGTTTCTATGTTTTTAGCTCAGACTACTCATGAAAGCAATAATTATAAAAGGCTTGAAGAGAGTTTTAATTATAAGCCAGAACGTTTATTTGAAGTATTTAAAAAAAGAGTTGGAAGTTTGGATAAAGCTAAAGAGTTATGCTCTAAAGGTGCCAAAGCTATAGGAGACTTTGTTTATGGCGGAAGATTAGGAAATAGTCAAGATGAAGGATACAAATACAGAGGCAGAGGAATAATTCAGCTTACTGGAAAAAATAATTATAAATATTATGGGGAAAAATTAAATATTGATTTGGTAAACACTCCAGACTTAGCAAAAGAACCTGATACTGCGATAGAAATAGCTTTGCTTTTTTGGAAGGAAAAAGGCTTAGGGTTATTAGCACGCAAAGGAGATGTGAAAGGAGTTACCAAACTTATTAACGGTGGCTACAACGGACTTGAAGACAGACAAAAGAGATTTGATAGCATTCTAAAAATATTATTATGATTTTTTTTATTATTTTAAGAATATAAAGGAGATAGTATATGCCAAGAATAAGTGCAAGTGCCGTTTTTGATAAGAGGCTTAGCAGGGTTGAAAATAAAATAGGTATTAATGAGGATGGTACTTTAAATGGAAACGGATTTATAAATACTATAAATGAAATTAAAGAACAGCTTAAAAGTCATGAAATATATTTAAATAATATTACATCAGATATGATTAAAATAGATCATAGATTAGAAAAATTAGAAACTTTGGTCAAAGAAACAAATAAAGAAAGAGTAAGTTTAATTTATGAAAGTAATGAAGAGCAGAAAAGAATTATTGAAGATATAAAAGATATTAAAAAACATTTAGATGACAGTGTTACAGGTACTAAAATATTAAAATACATGAAAATATTAATTACAATAGCAGGTACTATTACCGCTTTGGGAAGTATTATAACAGCATTATATTTTTTTACTAATAAGTTTATGGGGTAACAATGAGCATATTTAATTTTACAGACAAGCATAATGCCAATAAAAAACTTTCTATATATACAAGCATAATAAGTTTTTTACTAGGCTGCATATGGGTATTTGTTAATCTTATTTGGCGAGGTAGAACTGTTACCAAAGAAGAGGCAATAGCAGTTGTGATAATTTTACTAGGGCTTAATGCTGTGAGTTTCGGCAGCGATTTGAGGGGCTTTTTGAAGATACTTAGAAATGATAAAAAGAGTAAAGAAGATAGTAAATAAATATTTAAGGAAATTATTATGTATATAACTGTATTGATTAATATACTTAAGTCAAAGTATTTTTATATGGCTTTGATACTAATTGCTTTGTTTGTATATGTATCTTCTTTAAATATCAAATTAAATATAAAAAACAAAGAGATAGGCGAATTAAATAATGAAATATATAAATTGGAATATTCTAATAAATTCTTAAGTAAAGATAATGATTTTAGGAAAAAGCAGATTAATATATCAGAAACTTTTTCAAAAAGTGATGAATATATAAATCTTATAGAAGAGAGAAAATTGAGTGATGATACTATCAAATCATTCAATAGTATTGTAAGTAATTATTATAGAAGTTTTGAGTGAGTATGAAAGAAATTAGATTTTTATTATTATTAATATTTTTAGTAAGCTGTTCTAGTGTGAAATATGTGACTGTTCCTATGTCTAATCCGCCAGAAATATATAAGCCTAATATTATAAAAACTGAAAAAGATTTTTTATATGAATATAAACGCTCTTTAATGAAAATAAGCGAATGGCAGAATTGGTATAATATACAAACTAATAAATAATTCTTTTCTTTTTTCTAAACTCTGCTGCTTTATTTTTATATTGTAAATATATCATAATTTTTTATTAAATTATGAAAATTATATTGACATATAGAGTTTTTTTGTATAAAATATGTGCGAATTTTTATAATTATATGTGGGGTTAATATATTATTATGAGTAAAATAGATCTATCAAGCACTTTTAAAATGAGTAAATTAAACAGTATAATGTTTAAAATACCATTTATGGTAATAGTAATGATAATTATGTTATCTGTGATAATAATATCAGTATCTATAAGCCTTGCAACTAAAGAATTAAATGCCGTAACAGCTTCAGGATTTAAAACTTCAGTAAACGGTTTTTCTTCCTTAATAGATAGCATACTATCTTATCAGTCTATCCTTATAGAGTCCTATGCTAATATTCCAACAATAAAAGAATATATGTCAACTAGAAGTGAGGCTGTTCAGGACAGAGCTATCAGAACTATGACAGTATTATTTGACAATAATGATTATATAGTAGATTTGTTTATGCTGAGTTTAGACGGAAAAGTAATTGAATCCTACAATGGAAACAAAGATGAATCAGGAGAGGATATATCTTCAATGTACCCCGCATTATGGCAGTCATTTGTTTCTAAAAATTATAATACAGCATTATCATTTAATATATATAATCATGAAGACTATATTATACTTCCAGTTTTACAAGGGGTAAGAGATGATAATAATAATGTAGTAGGTGCTTTTATAGCGTATGTGAATTGGGGTAAAATTATAGATGAAAGTTTGAAAGATTCAAAAGACCAGTTTTCAAGTGAAAAGACACTTTTTGTTATTAATAATGATTTAGATATAGTTTATCATAATGATAAAAATAGATTATTTTCTAAGGCAGCAGGATCTTTTGTAATACCTAGTAATCAGGATTCAGGTCTTCTTAGCTACATAAGAGAAGGAGAGGCAATATCGGCTTTTTTTAAGAGATTATCTTCTACACAATGGGTAATGATTGAAAGAACAACAGACAGATTGTTATATGCCACAGGAAGAAAGATGGTATTTATAGGTATTATTATAGGAATTATAGGAGTTGCTGTATCTACAGCTATAACTATATGGTATATACATGGCACTATTAAACCTATGAAATTTATAGTTGAAGAGGCAAGAGAGATGTCTGAGGGTAATTTTTCAATAACTTCTTCTATAAATGATAGAAAAGATGAGATAGGAGAGCTTTCTCATTCTTTTCAAGTAATGCGTGATAAAATAGTAACAGTTATAACAGATGTATTAGCTGCTTCTTCAGAGATAGCAAATGCTGCTAATGAAGTTTATCAGGGTACTGAAGATTTGGCACAAAGAACAGAATATCAGGCATCAAGTTTGGAAGAGACAGCTTCTTCTATGGAAGAGATGGCTTCTACTATAAAATCATCAGCACAAAACTCAGTAGACGGAAATAAAGTTATGATAGATTCAAAAAATGCCGTTAAAGAGGGTGGAGTTGTAATAGGAGACACTACCAAAATGATAGAGGATGTCTATGCAGCAAGTGCGAAGATTAAGGATATTACCAAAGTTATAGAAGACATTGCTTTTCAGACAAATATACTTGCTTTGAATGCGGCGGTAGAGGCAGCTAGAGCAGGAGATCAAGGCAGAGGTTTTGCGGTAGTAGCAAGCGAAGTTAGAAATCTAGCACAAAACTCTCAAACTTCAGCTAAAGATATTACTTTACTTATAGAAGATATTTACGAAAAAATAAATAAATCAGCAGAAATGGCTAGACATTCTCAGGATATTTTTAATAATATTGAGCTTAAGATAGAAGAAACTTCACAGATTATGAATGATATCAGTCAGACGGCAGTAGAGCAGGAGGCTGGAGTTGATCAAGTTAATACAGCAGTAACAAAAATGGATAGTATTACCCAGCAAAATGCTGCCTTGGTAGAACAGTCAACAGCAGCTACAAAATCGCTTCTTAGTCAAGCTAAACATTTGGAGGATTTGGTTGCTTTCTTTAAAGTGAAATAATATTATATAATTATATTATACAAAGATTTTTTTATCACTTTTTTGTATAATATAATTATTTTTTATACTAATATAATACTATATAAAGATACCTCGTGTATTTTCTATTAATTGATAATTAATATTTATATTAATATAATTGACTTTTTTTATCAATTAAACTATACTATACAACTATAGTGTTAGTAGTTTTTATGTTTTAATTTTCATTATTAAATAATAACTATTTTTATAATATCTAATTTCTTATTTTAGAGAGAGTGTTTATTTATGAGAAGATTTAATAGTATAGTTGTAAAAATTCCTTTAATAGTTAATATCGTTATTGTAATATTATCTTTTACAATAATTTTCACTTCAATAAAAATAGCTAATAAAGCTATAAATAATGCAACATATTCAGGATTTGAAACTTCAGTTAATGGTTATTCTACACTTCTTGATACTATCATTAATGATCAGTTAATCATAATGGATGCATATTCAAGGATACCTGCAGTAATAGAATATATGCAGACAAGAAATGAAAATTTAAGAGAAAGAGCCATAAGTACTATGGTAAATTTATTTGATAATAATGATTATATAGTAACATTAGATTTAATAGGTTTGGACGGTAAAGTAATAGAGGCATATAATGGAGATACTAAAAATGCAGGACTTGATATGGCTTCAACTTATCCTAAAATGTGGAAAGAGTTTGTAGATTCAGGATATGATCATGCTACAAGCGATAATATATACAAGTCTGATATAAATAAAGGATATGTACTTCCTGTAGTGCATTCTATTTATAGCTTGGAAGGTGAACTTATAGGAAGTTTTGTAGCATTTATTGATTGGTCAAAGATTATAAATGAAACTTTAGCAGATGCTAGAAATGAATTATCAGAAGCTAGAAGTATATTTGTATTAAATGAAGATGATTTACAGTGTGTATATCATAATATTAATGATACTATAGGTATTGTTCCAAATGCTTCATTAAAACCTCCTGCAGGGCAGTCTTCTGGTATATTTACATATGATTTTCATAATGTTTCCAGAACAGCATTTTTTAAAAAGATGAAAATTCAGCCTTGGTTTATGATGGCGGGAATTACACATAATTTATTATATGCTGAAAGTAAGAAGATGACTATTATAGGTATATTATTAGGTATAGCAGGCGTTATTATTTCTTCTTTGATATCAGGTTTTTATATAGGAAAAACTATTAAACCTATAAGAAATATAGTTGATGAAGCTCAGCAAATGGCAAAAGGTAATTTCATGTTTAAATCTCAATTATCAAAAAAGGACGATGAAATAGGAGAATTATCTAATTCATTCGATACTATGAGAAACAGATTTGTAGAGGTAATTTCCGAAGTTCTTGCAGCTTCAAAGGAGATAGCAAGTGCCGCCTCAGAGCTTCATAAAGGAAGTGAAGACTTGGCACAGAGAACAGAGTATCAGGCATCAAGTTTGGAAGAGACAGCTTCTTCTATGGAAGAGATGGCTTCTACTATAAAATCATCAGCACAAAACTCAGTAGATGGAAATAATGTTATGATAGCTTCAAGAAATGCTGTTATCGAAGGCGGAAGTGTTATCGCAGACACTACAAAGATGATAGAAGATGTTTATGCAGCAAGTGCGAAGATTAAGGATATTACCAAAGTTATAGAAGACATTGCTTTTCAGACAAATATACTTGCTTTGAATGCGGCGGTAGAAGCAGCCCGTGCAGGAGATCAAGGCAGAGGTTTTGCGGTAGTAGCAAGCGAAGTTAGAAATCTAGCACAAAACTCTCAAACTTCAGCTAAAGATATTACTTTGCTTATAGAAGATATTTATGAAAAAATAAATAAATCAGCAGAAATGGCAAGACATTCTCAGGATATATTTAGAGACATAGAAATAAAAATAGAGGAAACTTCAAAAATTATGAGTGATATTAGCCAGACAGCAGTAGAACAGGAAGCAGGGGTAGATCAGGTTAATACAGCAGTATCAAAAATGGACGGCATAACTCAGCAGAATGCCTCTTTGGTAGAAGAGTCTACAGCAGCTTCAAGATCTCTTCTTGATCAAGCTAATCATTTGGAAGAGGTTGTCTCTTTCTTTAAGGTGCAGTAAATTATTTTTTATTTGTATATTTTGAAAAAGCCTGTAATTTACGGGCTTTTTTATATTATTAATATCTTAATTATATTTGTTTAGGTATATACTAAAAATTCTTAAGTTTGTTAAAATCAAATTTGGTTTTATATACATTTACTGAAAGAATATTTTTGGATGGTACATTTTTGTAGCTCTCTTACTTTTTTTATCAGTTTTAAATGCTTTTTATAATCTTTTAATTTGTAATAGCATACAGAAAGATAGCATATAGTATATATATTATCATTTTTAAGTATGTCAAGCTGTTTATTAAAATTTTCTATGGCATTTATATAATCTTTAACTGACAAAGAGCAAAGCCCCATATAATAATATATGATATCATTATCATCATATATTTCTTTTGCTTCTAATAGATTTTCCATAGCCTTTTTATATTTATCCATTTTATAATATGATACTCCAAGGCATAATGCTGTATGATAATCTTTTTTATTGTTTTTATTACATTGAGCAGATTTTTCTAAATATTCTATGGCTTCATCATAATTATGAAGTCTGTAATGACATATTCCTATCCATTTAAGATTTTCAGCAGTAATGCCTTCTATATTAAGAACATTAGTATAATACTTGAGTGCCTTTTTATATTCGCATAGGCTGTAATATGATGAAGCAATCCATCTATGTATATTATGGTTATAAGGTGATACCTCTAAAGAGAGATTTAAATATTTAATAGCTTTTTTATATTCATTTATATTATTGTATGAAGCTCCAAGATAAAAGAAATAATAATAATGAATACTGTTTTTATTTTCTAAAGCTGTATCGAATGCTTTTTTAAAATATTTAATAGCTTCTTTATATCTTGAAAGCATATAAAGGGAAAATCCAGCTCTGAAATAGTACTTTGAATCTTTCTCTATCTCTATGAGCTTTTCATATATATCAAACAGGTTTTGATAGTCTTTATTTTTATATAATTCTTCAGCTTTTTTTATATAAAATTCTTTATCCATAATATTTTTGCATGTGTATATATTATAAATAAACTTAAATATTTATAATAAGTCAAATATAATAATAAAAAAATCAGAATAAATTTTACTTATTATCTATTAAAATTAAGGCTCATATTTCCGAATATATAGTAAGAAATATAAAAAATAGAAGAACAATATGGCTATAATAGAATTTAATATACCAACAAAAATTACATTTGGAATTGATTCTCTTGATTATTTGTCAGACATTATCAAAAAGTACGGCGGAAGAACAGTATTGGTAACAGATGGAGCTTCTTTCAATCAAACAGGATTAATAGATCAAATAGTTAATAAACTTAATGAGAAATTTATTAATGTAATGGTTTATTCTGATGTAAACTCTACAAGTACAAGTGATGCTGCTGATATAATTGCCAATTTGGTAAGATACAGTAAAGCAGAATCAATAGTTGCTGTAGGTGGCTTTAAAATACAAAATACAGCAAAAGGAGCTGCTGTTGTAGTGACTAACAGTGGAGAGGCTTCAGACTATATTAATGGTCAGCCAGTATATCATAAGCCCTTGCCTATTATAGCTGTACCTACAATATTGGGCTCTTTATCTGAAATAGCTACTGGAATGTGTCTTTACGATAAATATGATGAAGTAAATAAACAGAATAATGAAGACAGTGTATTTTCTTCAAACTGTATTATAGACCCCGCTCTATATACTACAGTACCAGTAAAATATGCTATAAGCAGTGCATTGTCAGTATTTGCTTTGTCTTTTGATATATATATGAGTAATACTCTTACAAGTATAACAGAGCCTTTAATAATTCATGCTATGAAAATAAGCATGCATGGACTTAAAAAACTTATTTCTGACAGTAATAATATAGATAATATAACAACTTTAGCTACAGCAAATATGTTATGTGCAACTTCAGCATGTCATAGCAGTTTAGGAGCTATAAGAGCTTTATCTATTGCTATTAATAGCGTTTATGCAGTTAATAAATCTATGGTATGCTCTATACTTCTTCCTCATATAATGGAATATTATATTACGGTTGCACCTGATAAATATGTTGTTCTCACTAATGTTATAGATGGTATAGATCCTGAAATGACTCCTTTTGAAATAGCCAATCAAGCATCTCAGCATATAAAGAAGTTCCTTCTTAATATTAATTTGCCTACAAGATTGAATGAAATTAATATAGACAGAAGTAAATTTGATAAAGTGGCAGAATTGGCATTGCAGTATAAGGGTATGGATCAGCTTCCTCGTGCAATGAATTTTGATTCTATTATGACTATATTAGATCAGGCATATTAATCTTCGCTTTTAGGAGCGTATTTGTAAGGCTTTTTATGTAAGGCATCTATGAGTTTTTTATTAGGCTTATAGCTGGTAATAGAAGGAAGAGTTTTATATTGCAAAAGACCGCAGTTATAACTTTCAGCATATTTATTGTATGCCAAACATAAAAGATACTCTAAGTTTATAGTATCAAGCAGATTATAATGTATAAGGGAATCAATGGCCGTTTCATCTTTAGTATCCTGATAATAATTCCATAGTAAAACTGCTGTATATCCTGTAACTCCTTCCATATCATCACCGCGTGAAAGTCCTACGTCCTGTTCTATTTTTTTTAATCCGCCTGTATATCCAAGCTCTTTAAGTACAAAGCGTAAATCTATTTGAGCACATTTTATTGTTGTAGCAAAGTATCTCTCAAGAAAAGGTATATCAAAACATGAACCGTTAAATGTTACTACTATAGAATAATTTTTTATATAATCAAGAAATTCATTTTCATTTCTTCCATGAACAAATACTCTCATATCCTTGCCGTCATAACAGCCTATAACTGTAATATCTGCTTTAGAAGGTTTTATTCCAGTAGTTTCTATATCCAAAAAAACAGTTTTGTCCATAAAAAAAGGATAAAGCCTGTATATTATAGATGTTGGAAATCTTTTTAAGAAATAATGATAGTTTTTATTTTTATAATTATAAATACTTCTAGGAAGTTCATCTTTGAGGGCTTCTCGGATACTTTTAGGCATAGCATAATAATCTATGTTTTTTAAAGTATCCTCCCAATCAAGAGCTCCTTCTTCCCATAGGAGACTTTCTTTTTTAGGACCGATTCCCTCTATATGCTGAAATGTTCTCTTCAATAAATCCACATAATTACCTTTATTATTTTATTGTTTACAGTTATTTTCTTTTCCACTTTACACCTTGAGGCGTATCCATTATCTCTATACCCATAGATAATAATTGATTTCTTATTTCATCTGCTTTTTGATAATTTTTTCTTTTTTTGCTAGTGTACGTTCTTCTATTAGTTTATTAATCTCTTCATCATCTTTATTTTCTTCTGTATCATTTATCTTAAAGCAGTTTATTATATTATTTACTCTTTCTATAAATTTGAGCATTTTATCTCTTGTTTCATTGTTGAGAGAATCAAAAGATGTATTTGCATTTTTTATAAGTGTAAATAATACTCCAAGTGCTTCTGAAATATTTAAATCATTATAAACAGAATCAGAAAATTTATCATTAGCTTCATCTATTTCTTTTGATAATTTATCATTAATTTCATTAGTATCAGTTTTGTTTATATCTTTTAATCTAAATACAAAGTCATTCACTCTGTCAATAGCACTTTGAGATTGTTTAATGCCTTCTATAGTAAAATTTAATTGTTTTCTGTAATGAGAGTTTATAAGCGAATATCTTATAGCCTCTTTAGAAAGTCCTTTATCAAGTAAATCTCTCAAAGTATAAAAATTGCCTTTAGATTTTGACATTTTTTCACCATCAACTATTAAATGCTCGCAGTGAAGCCAATAATTAACAAACTTTTCATTGAATGCTGCTTCATTTTGAGCTATTTCATTTTCATGATGAGGGAATTTATTATCAACTCCTCCAGTATGTATATCAAAATGCTTACCCAAATATTTACAGCTCATAGCAGAACATTCTATATGCCAGCCAGGTCTTCCTTTACCAAATGGAGAATCCCAGTAAACATCGCCGTCTTCTTCGGTATATGCTTTCCAAAGTACAAAATCGCTTGCATTTTCTTTATCGTATTCATCATTAAGTACGCGTCCTGAAGCTCCTTCAAGAAGTTCCTGTTTATCAAGATTAGCCAGCTCCCCGTATTCTGGAAATGTGCTTATTTTGAAATATACTGAACCGTCTGCCTCATAAGTATGTCCGTTTTTTTTGAGAAGTTCTATAATATCAATCATCTCTTTTATATGGTCAGTGGCAGCAGGATTAACTGAAGCTTTTTTTATTCCCAAAGTTTTTATATCTTCAAAGAATGCTTCTTTATATTTTTTAGTATATTCATTTAAAGAAATATGATTTTCTTTAGAGTTTTTTATAGTTTTATCATCAACATCAGTTAAATTCATAACAAGTTTAACATTGTATCCATAATCTTCTAATACTCTTCTAAGTAAGTCACTAAATACATAAGCTCTGAAATTACCTATATGAGCATAATTATATACAGTAGGTCCGCAGGAGTACATACCTACTTCGCCATCTTTAATAGGTTTGAACGTCTCTTTTTCTCTAGTTAATGAATTATATAATACTATCTCTTTCATAAAAAATTTTCCTTAAAATATTATAAACATTTTACTTAAAAGACTTTATTTGTCAAGGTGCTGTTATGTATTTTTTATAATAGATGAAAAACAATACAAAAATCCCCCTTAAAATATTTTTTAAGAGGGATAATAATGCTTTATTTATTATAATCATTAATAAATAAAATAGTTTTCTAAATATAATACTTAATAATAAAAAAATTATATATTTTTATTTTTTCTTATTACTATAGTAGCCTGTTCTTTATATTTAGATATTAGGCTTTTGAGATCTTTTTTCTCTTCTTTTTTTTCCATTATTTAATTCCTCCTTGAATAATGAATAATGTTTATTTTAGAAGCTGCCATCTCTCCATACTTTAAAGTCTGGATAGTCTAATTTTTGAGAATTATTTTCATACCATTTACAAACGGCGGCTGACATATTGATTACATAAAAATTAAACTCTGTTTTCCAGCCTTCATTTTTAAAGTCGGCAAAAGAAGGGATAAACTTATTATTAATAGTTTCATAAATATTTTTCTGAGCTGATTCTGTAGGTATATTATTATCTTTTATCGCTATTCTTAATATTAAGTGAATAGACATACAAGAAAGTGTTGAAGTAAGTCTGCTGTATTCATCAAACATCTGCTCTTTTGAGGAGTTTTCTGTAATAGTATCCATCCACATTTTTATAATATTTCCTAATGCCTCTAATTGTTCTGGTGAGGCATTTTTATTCATAATGATAGCTGCATAATTTTCTGCAAGCTGCATAAAAGTCATAGTTGAGTTTTCGTCTGAAATAGATATATCTGCTACATCTTCTATCTGCATTGAGTTTATCATAGACATAATAAAATTATCTTCGGCATTTGCTTTGATATTTATTGATATAAAAAACATAAAAACAAATAATAAATATACAAAACTTTTTTTCATAAAATATATTTCCATTTATAATTTTGTTTTATTTATTATCGTCATCAATTAATTTGTCAATACACTTATTTTTTATTAGTTTATTATTAAATAGCTATATTCTGTTAATTTTCTTTAATATACACAAATATACACATAAACAATTATATTTTGTTTTTTATATATGTATTATACCATATACTATATGTTAGAATAAACTTTATAGAAGATTTATTAAAAGAGTTAATAGCACATTTTATTTTTATAATATATATTATAATTTATCAATCCAATCGATAATTTTATTTAATATATGCTCGCTGTCCATATCCTCAAAGAATATTCCATTTACTAAATCATTATGATATATTTTTTTCCCTTTTAATATGATGCATTCAGCAAGACCTTTATTAAAACTATTAATTTTATTTGAAAAGTTAATGGAGTTTTCTACTTCGCATACTGGGTCTATTTCTGAATGCAGACATAATACTTGGGTTTTTTCACTTCCATCTATATGAGAATATGGATTTGCTAAATCTCTATTATAGCCTTCTTCAAATAATTGATTAAGCATAGGCATTATTCTTTCATTGGTGCATACATTCAAATCAGTAGGACCGCCCAAAGATATATAGCCTTTAAAAAGACTATTATCAATATTATATTTCTTTTGCAATTCTTTATTATAAACAAGCAAAGCTCCCAAATGAGCACCTGCAGAAGAGCCTGCCACTACTATATCAGAATAGTCAATATTTTTTTCTCTTAATACTTCTAATGCTTTATTAAAACCCTCAAACACATCTTCTATTTGACAAGGATATTTATATTTAGGAGCTAGCCTATAACCTAATAGTACAGTGCGGTAATGTTCTCTTGCAAATCTTCTTCCTACAAATTTGTATAGATTAGCATTTCCTTCTTTCCAGCCACCTCCATATATATAAACTATTATCTGTTTTTTTGATTTTTCATTTTCTTTTATCTGAGCTGGAAAATATAATATGTATTGTGCCTTATTTTTACCGTATTGATATTTAAATGGCTTTATTTTTTTATCAGCTTTAAGAAAGTTTATAGCCATACTTGGATATGTGAGGTATTCACCTATCATATTTTTTTTTCTTACCTTTTCTCTTGTCTCTTTATCCAAACTCTCATAATCTTTTAATTCATCATTCATAAATAAACTCCTTAACTTTTTATTTTTATCTATTTTTTATATTTTTATAGATGAAAAATCTTTTTTAGAGATGATATAAAATCTGCATTAAATAATATAATCATAGTTAAAATTACTATTATAGCAAAAGAAAATGCTAGTAAACTGCTTAAATAATAAAAATTAAATAAAGGCAGTGATATCATTAACATAGAAATAAATGATGATGATATTATATAAGATACATATTCATTAAAGTATTTTCTATCTATAACAGCAATTAAAAGCATAGCTATATTCAAAGCTAATGATAAAAATGATACGGCATAATTTAAAGACCATTTATGAAAACCAGTAAATATATCTATTATTATAATAAGAGGAGTAAGTATAAAAAACTCTATAAGTAATTTCTGTCTTATATACAATGTGCTTGCAGTAAAACATATATAAGTAAGGTATGCACATATTATTGATATTACGGATATTACAGCCCAATTATA
>NZ_JQIU01000008.1:2282461-2305208 GCF_002379365.1 Brachyspira sp. G79
AATGGCTATTAATGATGATAATAATACTATCTTTTTATATTAACTTTTTTTTGAACTTTATAAAACCATTCATATGACGGATATTCTTCATATACTATTTTTTTATCATATTTATTATCATTTAATTCTCTTAAGCATAAAGGACATTTATTTGTTTTTATTTCTAATTTGCAATTGTTACAGTAAGGCATATTTATACTCCAAAATCATTAGAATATATTTCTACTTCTGCTATATTTGATATATATTGAAAGAAATATTTTATTATGTCTGTTTCTAAAACTGTTCTATTAAATGTAATTGATAATTTATCTCCTAAACTGCAAACACCGCAATTTAAAGGACTGTTTATAGTAGGATATACTACAGCTTCAAAATGGCTTATATATTTTTTCATATCATCTGGAAGAGTGATATTACCAAAATTGGATATTGTCATAGTTTTTATTTTATCTTCAAAAAGCTCAAATGCCAAATTAACAGCAAAGTTTTTTATGAATAATGGTATAAACTTAGCAAATATATTATTTTCTAATTTTGTATTTTCATATATAAAGTTTTCTAATTTTTCTTTTTTATTTTTTCTTTCATGTCTTTATCTGCTATTTTTATAATATCATCAAATGTAAGTTTATTTTTAGTATTTACTGCTATATTTGCTATACCGAAGAAATTTTTTAAAGATATTGAAGGAAATATTTTTCTTAAATTAACAGGCATACATATAACTATATTTTTTCCGTCAAGTCTGTTTTTTATTCTAGTTTCATAAATAGAATATATCAGTAATGATGTCAGATATGCAGTGATTGTAATATTATATTTTTTGCTTTCTTCTTTAATCTTATTTAAGCTCAATATGCCATGAACTACATTATCTCCATAGAATTTTAGAGGCTTTCCTTTTATCAAATAAACATTTTTTATTTTTTCTCTTTTACTGAAGACTTTTTATTTTTTGTATGCACTAAAAAGCTGTCATCATAATCAGCAAGAGTATGCATACTGTCTTTAAATATATCTTCATTTTTATCGTCTATATTTTTATTTGTAAGTACAAAATAGTGATAAAGCAAAGATTTAAAAAACTCTACAAGTGCTGAAGCGTCTGCCAATGAATGATATATTTCAACAAAAACTCTATATTTATAATATCCTACTCTTATTAAATATCCGTTATTCAATTTATTGTTAATATTATAGCATGGATAGTATTTATCTTCATGTATCATTAATTTTCTATGATTTTCTTCAAAGTAATTCCAAAACAGTCCCTTTTTTATCATAAGAGCAAGAGTTGGGAATCTGCTTATAGTGCTGTCTAATGCTTGTTGTAATATTGTAGGATTAACTTCTTCTTTTAGTACAACGGATAGTCTGAATATTGGTATATTTTTTTTATTTTTGATAGATACAAAAAGTTTTGCTGCATTATCTAATTTATAAAGATGTTTCATAATAATTATGCCGTAATTTTGTATTGTTATTATTTTATGTTATTTGTTTTATTTTGCAATAATTAAATTTTTATGATAGTTATATATAGTTCTGTTTTATATAAAATAAATCAATATAATATTTTTAATTAAATAATTTTTCACATACCCATTTTTATTTGCTGTATACTATGAATGATAAGAAAAAATTAAACCATTGATAAATAATAAAACTGCTTAAAATACCGCTATATATTATCTATCCTTAATATATTTTCTGCTTCATAATATTATAGTATACGATTTTTAACGCATTTTTATAATATTTTAATGCACAATTTTTTTTATAGAATATTATTTATTATCTTCATTATTTTTTATAAGTTGACAATAGTTGTATTTTAATATATAATTACAGCGAATAAATAATCTATAAATAAAAAAATCTAAAATACAGAGGTGTAATATGTCAGGACACTCCAAGTGGGCTAGTATTAAACATAAAAAAGCCGCAAATGATTCAAAAAAAGGTAAAATTTGGTCAAAAATAGCTAAAGAAATCACAATCGCAGTAAAAGAAGGCGGAAGCCCAGACCCAGACCAGAATGCTAGATTAAGAATGGTTATAGTTAAAGCTAAAGGTACTAACATGCCTAATGATAATATAGATAGAGCTATAAAAAGAGGAGCTGGTGCAGGAGAAGGTGCTAATATTGAAGAGATGTCTTATGAGGGTTATGCTCCGGGAGGAGTTGCTATCATAGTGGACGTTGCAACAGACAATAAAAACAGAACAGCTGCCGAAATAAGATCTATATTCAGTAAAAACGGCGGAAACTTAGCTGAAAATGGTGCAGTTTCTTGGCAGTTTAAGAAAAAAGCAGTTGTTATTATACCTGCTGCAGGAAACACTGAAGAAAGCTTGATGGATATAGTACTTGATGCTGGTGCTGAAGATATAGAACAGGACGGAGAAGTATTTAGTATTACAGGACCTATGGAGGCATTATCTTCTATAGTTGATGCTCTAAAAGCTAAAGGAATAGAGCCTGAAAGTGCTGAAATAGTACGCGTTGCTGATAACACTATGACTATAGCTGAAAATGATGCTAAAAAAGTTATGAAAATAATAGGACTTTTTGAAGATCATGATGACGTTTCTGCAGTTGCTACTAACTTAGAAATTACTGATAACTTAATAGAAGAATGATTATTATATTTTATAATAAATATGATAACTTTAGGAATAGACCCCGGATTTGCTAGATGCGGTTATGCTTTTATAGAAGCTAAAAACTCGGTATACAAAATAGTAGATTCGGGGCTTATTGAAACATTCTCTAATCAAAATTACAATCAAAGACTCTCATTTATATATACTCAATTAGATGAACTTATTAAAAAATATACTCCTAGTAATGCAGCTATAGAAGAACTATTTTTCTCTAAAAATACAAAGACTGCAATAAAAGTAGCAGAAGCAAGAGGTGTTATTATATTAGCACTTACTTTAAATAATATTGACTTTACAGAATACAAACCTAAAGAAGTAAAATCGCAAATAACAGGAAATGGTAATGCCAATAAGGACGCTATGATAAAAATGGTTAATCTTTTTACAGGCTCTAATATTATTCAGGACGACACTGCCGATGCTGTTGCTATAGCATTAGCTCATGCTTCAAGAAATAGAATTTTTAAATAAAATTATATAAAATCTTTCATATAGTAAATACAAGTTTGTATAAAATATAAACTTTTTCTTCCAATCAGTAAACTTATTGGGATAAAATATTAAAAAACTAAGAATTAAGTATAAATATTTAATAGTTGTTTTTAAAGCATATATAATGAACACCTATAAACTTTTTTATTTAATATTATCCGAAAGCATTAAATAAGCACAGTATTCAAATCTTTCATCAGCATTTTTAAATTTTATTTTTATATTAGTTTCATCATTATTTGAAGAGCCATAATAAATATTTGAAGGCTCAATTATAATATAGGCATCATTATATGTATCATAAATAAAATAATTATCAATAAATCCGCCGTCTCCATCATTTTTCTCCATGCTAAACTTTGAAGCTAAAGATTTCATTGCACCAACCGTTATAGTTTCAGGTATTTTTGCTATAAGATCATCTTCACTTTCTAAAGATAATTGAGTAAAAGGCTGAATTATATCATAATCTGAAAGCTGATTTTTCCATTTCTCTATTAAACTTTTTTCTAATTCTATAGGGCTTACTAAAGTTATAAAGACATCACCTTCTATAGTTATCTCTTCATCATAAGCATTATTAAAAGATCCATCTTCCATATATCTAAAAGTGTTTAAAAGTTTATTGTTATTATCATAAATGCCCCAAATAAGTTTTACAGCAAATACTTTCATAATAGGATTTTCAAAAAATATCTCTTTCCATTCATCTAATTTCCATTTCCTACCGTCCATAAAAACTAATATAAGACGTTCTTTCTGAAATTTTAATACTTTGTTAATCTCGCTTTTTAATTTTGATAATTCCTTTTTTGGCACTTCTGGGAAATCCTTAGGCAGAGTTTTATAGTCTTTATTTTTTATTTCATCAAATATTGATATGGTAAAATCATAATTTAAAGTTATTCTAAATCTTTTGCCTTCACTTTCTATAATCCGAATTCCGTTTTTATCAAAATCAAAATCTGGTATAATTTTATCAGCAAAAGCCTCCTTACTTATACCCAATTTTTTTGTAATATAGTCTAATATACTAGAACATGTATTTCTCACACTAGCTTGTTTAAACTTTCTTGACGCCTCATAAACTAAAGCTAAAGCTCTTTTACTTCCGCTTAGAGCTATTGCTTCCAAAATAAAACATGCTAATTTAGACCTACTGCTTGCCATATCTTTAGTTCTTTGATAAAGCCTGTCAAGCTGAATATTATTTGCAAATATACAGTACGGATAAAGTATACCTTTAGTTTTATTGTCTTCTTCCCAAACGTTATATACATTTTCAAAAGCATCACTTAAACTCTCATTGTCTAAAGAAAAACATATTAAGTCTGGATTTCTTAATCTGTAAGGCTCTTTTATATCTATATATTCTCCTAATATATATCTTATTACCCTACTTGAAACATATGATTTTTTATCTTTAGTAAGTACATTTGATATAAGAGAATCATCTATAAATGAAGTGAGTTTATCAAATTTCTTATTATAATTTTTATCTGTTATACTGTTAATTTCATCTAATGAAAGTATATTGCACATAATAATAAAGCCTTTTTTATTTAAATAAATTATATTTACTTAAATAAAAAAAATCAATATATGCAAATAACTGAAAATTATTTTTCATATTTTTTAGCATTTATAGCTAAACAACTATAATTTGTAAAAAATTAATTTTTTCATTTTAAATATTTTCATGTATTTACAGATATGTTAAAGTTCTCTTGTGACGCTGTCCGACTTTGGTGTTGTACAAATTTAGATTGTATTTACAACATTTTATAAAATTGAATAATTCCGTTCATACATTCTAATATTATAATGAATAAAAAATATATCATTTTTTTTAAATATATATTATAGTATATGCACTAAAAAAATATTTAAAGGAAGTAATTATATATGGGACTTTATGTTTTAATTAATATTATTGTACTATTTGCTATAATAGCAGTGCTTTATTTAATGCAAAAAAAGCATGTAAATTTCACATACAGAGTACTAGGAGCTTTGGCAGCAGGACTAATATTAGGTTTTATACTTAGAAAAGTTTATGCCTCAAATATAGAAATAGTAAATCAGACTATAATTTGGTATAATGTTGTAGGAAATGGATATGTAAGACTGCTTCAAATGCTTGTTATGCCTTTAATATTTGTCTCTATAACTATGGCTATTATCAATATCAAAGATGGCGGAAGTAATGTAGGAAAAATGACATTGATAATCATATCAGTTCTTATGCTAACAACAGCGATATCTGCTTTGGTAGGATTTTTTACAGCAAAGGGATTCGGGCTTGATGCTTCAAAACTTCAGTCTATAGTGGGAGATATATCTCAGGGGGCTTCTAATTATGAAGGTAAATTAGAACAATTCACAGCAAGACCAGTCCCGCAGCAATTACTTGAAATAATACCTACAAATCCATTTGCAGCTTTGGCAGGTATGGGAGGCTCTCCTACACTTTCGGTTGTATTCTTTGCAGCATTAGTAGGTTCTGCTGCTTTGGGACTTAGAAAGAAAAAACTAGAAGTATTTGAATTTTTCCAAAAAATTATGCAGGCATTTCATGATGTTGTAATGAAAATAGTAGCATTTGTTATGAAATTAACTCCTTATGGTGTGCTTGCCCTTATGGCTAAATTTATGGCTACAAGTGATTTAAAAGCATTTGCCCAATTAGGACAATTTTTATTGGCTTCTTATGTATCTATTATAATAATGCTTATAGTTCATAGTATAATACTTATTATATTTGGATACAATCCTATCAAATATTATTCTAAGGCTTTTACAGTTTTAGCTTTTGCTTTCTCATCAAGAACAAGTGCTGGAACATTACCTTTAACAGTTTCGGTATTAAAAGAAAAAATGGGAATATCTGAAGGAGTTTCAAACCTTTCTGCTTCTCTTGCTGTTACTATAGGACAAAATGGCTGTGCTGGTATTTATCCTGCTATGGTTGCTGCAATGATAGCACCTACTTTGGGGATTAATCCTCTTGAACCTGCTTTTTTGATAAAAGCTGTTGTTATAATTGCCATAGGAAGTTTCGGTATTGCTGGAGTTGGAGGAGGAGCTACAAATGCTGCATTAATAACTCTTTCTGCTTTAGGTTTTCCTGTAGGGCTTGTTGCTATACTTTTGGGAATAGAGCCTCTTATTGATATGGGTAGAACTATGCTTAATGTTAATGATGGTATGGTTACTGCTGCTGTTACTGGAAAAATATGCAAAGAAGCGGATATGGAAAAGTTTAATTCCAATAATATATCTTCAGCTGAATCAGAAAATATATAAAAATTATAAAATACAAAACTACGAAAAGCATTATCTTTTTTAGGTAATGCTTTTTATTTTTTATTACCATAACTTTTTATACTCTAAAATACTCATAGTGTAAGAAAAATATTATTATAATAAATACTTAAAAGTTTTTTTACTTTAATATTTTACTTCATCATTTTTTTGTATAATTTTTTTGCATAAAAATCAATTTTCAGTATAATAATGAAATAAAAAAACTATTACGGACTTATATTTATGGGCATATTTTTACTTATCGGAGTTATGGCATTATCGGCATCAGCAATATTTGTTAAACTAGCTAATGCCCCATCATCTATAATGGCATTTTATAGAATATTTATTTCATTTTGGTTTATTTTTATTATTACAATGTCAAAAAAAACAACCAGAGAAGAGATATTTTCTCTTACAAAAAAAGAAATTATACTTGGATTAATATCAGGTATTTCGCTTGCTCTTCATTATTTTTTATGGTTTCATTCACTAAATCTCACATCAGTTGCAAGTGCTACTGTAATAGTAACACTTCAGCCTTTATTTGCATTCGTAGCGGGATATTTCTTTTTTAAAGAAAGATACACAAAACTTGCAGTATCTGGTTTTATTATAGCGGTAATAGGTTCAATTATTATAGGCTGGGGGGATTTTCAATTGAGCGGAAAAGCACTGCTTGGAGATTTGCTTTCCTTTATATCGGCTGGATTTATAAGCAATTACTTTATTATAGGACAGTACACAAGAAAAAGGTTATCCGCACTTAGCTGGATAAGCCTTACATACTTTTTTGCATTTGTATTCTTGGGTATATTATCATATATAATGCATATCCCTTTTACTGGATACTCTGCAAAAACTTGGATTAATATACTAGGGCTTACTTTAATATCAACTATGCTTGGTCAAATGGTGTTTACTTGGCTTTTAAAATATTTCTCCGCCACTGTTATATCTATGACTATTTTAGGAGAAGCTGTAGGAACATGTATATTAGGATATTTTATACTTCACGAAACTGTAAGCCTTCAGCAGTTTGTGGGAATAATAGTAATACTGCTTGGTATAGGAATATTTTTGTGGGAAAAAAGAAAAAATATTTCATAATATAATTTTAAAAAAGGATAATATTTTATGGATAAAGAAACAATACATCAAAAACCATTAATGGAAGAACTTTATAAAGATGAACTTGAGGCACTTAAAAAAGAAGATAAAAATAAAAAACCAAAAAACTGGATTCTTTCTCCTCAGGCAGTAAGAGATTTTATACTTGGCAAAGAATTAAAAAACGGTACTGTTATAAAAAGAAAATTCTACGGAGATGATGCCTTGGTAGAAAGAGCAATAATAACATTAGCAGGCAACAGAGGGTTAATGCTTGTAGGGGAACCAGGTACTGCTAAAACTATGCTAAGCGAATTATTAGCAGCAGCCATTAGCGGAAACAGCACTATAACTATACAAGGAACAGCAGGTACTAATGAAGATAATATAAAATACTCTTGGAATTATGCTATGCTTTTTGCTAAAGGTCCTGTAGAAGAGGCACTTATACCATCTCCTGTTTACAGCGGTATGAGTAAAGGTACTATCACCAGATTTGAAGAGATTACAAGATGTCCGCTTGAAATACAGGACTCTCTTATAAGTATATTAAGCGATAAAATTATGAATATACCTGAACAAAACAGAGTATTATTTGCAAATGCTGGATTTAATATTATAGCTACTGCCAATACCAGAGATAAAGGTATAAATGAGATGAGCAGTGCCTTAAAAAGAAGATTTAATTTTGAAACAGTTGAACCTATAAAAAATCCAAAACTTGAAGGGGAAATAATAACAAATCAATGCCAAACATTATTAGAACTTGCAGATATTGATGTTAATATAGACTATGATGTTGTGGATATTCTTGCTACTACATTTAATGAGCTTAGAAGCGGTAAAAGTTTTGAGAATGCCAAAATACAGGAGCTTAACTCTGTTATGAGTACGGCTGAGGCGGTTTCTGTATACTATCAATCTGCACTTCATTCCTACTATTATGGGGATAAAAAAATAAAAATGGAAACAGTAGTCGGTAATTTGATTGGAAGTGTGGCTAAAGAAAATAAAGATGACATTCCTAAACTGAAAAACTACTTCAATAACTCTGTAAAAATAAAAGCGGAAAAAATGGGTAAAAGATGGAAAGAATATTA
This sequence comes from Brachyspira sp. G79, assembly GCF_002379365.1. Lineage (GTDB taxonomy): Bacteria > Spirochaetota > Brachyspiria > Brachyspirales > Brachyspiraceae > Brachyspira. The sequence goes on from NZ_JQIU01000008.1 coordinate 2,291,140, forward strand.
TGAAAGCAGAAATTTAATCAAATAAATTTTGATTAAAGCTATACATAAACAATTATATTTTATTAAATTCCTGTTATTTATAATTATAACTTATAAATGTATAAATTATTATTAATAATTGGTAAAATAAGTTTAAAATGCATTATAATAACTATGTTTTAGTAAAAAAATGCCTTACTCTGCTTGCCTACTAAAGCAGAACAAGTCATACAGCGTATGCACCTGACAAATGCACACTTAGCTAAAGAGCAAGTACATAATTGGTATCAAATCATATTAATTATGTTTCATATGTAAAATATATTATATTTATGCTAAAATATAGCCTTTCACTTCCAATACATAACACTACTTCATTCGGTCTAATGCGGACTTCATAGGCACATAGAGTGAGGCGTGCCGCACTGTATACTTAAAAGAACTGCCAAATATTAAAATTTAACAAATTAATTTTTACAAACTTTATTTGTTTAGGTCTGTATTTATGAAAGTATAATATAAATAATAAAAATTATCTTACTCATCTGACCACATTCGCTCTACTTTGGATATGCCTATTATATCAAAACATAATCCTAGAACTTTTTTTACAGCTTTTACTAAAGTTAATCTCTCCTGTCTTACTTCAGCATTTTCCTCAAGTACTATATTATCATAATAAAACTTATGCAAAGCACTTGCTGTTTCATATGTATAATTTATAAGAGTATAAACTTCTAATGATTTGGCAGATTCATATACCTCGTCTGGAAATCTTAATATCATTTTAGCTAGTTTTAATGAGCTTTCATTCGCAATTTTTGATATATCAAAAGGTTTTGTATCATCATATGACATATTTTTCTCTTCCATTTTGAAGAATATATTGCATACTCTTGCATAAGCATACTGCACATAATAAACTGGATTGTCATTGTCTTTCTTTTTTGCAAGCTCCAAGTCAAAATCAAGAGAACTTGAATATGAACGCATAAGAAGGAAATATCTGGTAGGATCAACGCCTATCTCATCAATAACATCTTCAAGACTAATCATGTCCCCTGTTCTTTTACTCATTCTCACAAGTTCATTTCCTCTATAAAGACGCACTAACTGACCTAATATCACTTTTAAAGAGGCTGTATCTTTACTTACAGCCCTAACAGCAGCAGTAATTCTAGGTACATAGCCATGATGGTCTGCTCCTAATATATCTATCAAATAATGATATCCTCTGTCTATTTTATTTTTATGGTATGTTATATCTGGGGCAAAGTATGTATAGCTTCCATTACTTTTTTTAACTACTCTATCTTTATCATCTCCATATTTTGTACTTCTAAACCAAACAGCATTATCCTCTTCAAATAAAAGTCCCTCTTTATCCAAAAAGTCCATAGTTTTTTCTAATTCTCCGCCCTCTCGTATTTTAAGTTCGGAAGCATAATTGTCCATATGCGTTCCGAATCTTTCAAGAAGTTTTTTCTGACTTTCTAATATAATATCTTTAGGTACTCCGTCTAATTTTGCTACTTCTTTGATATATTCTCCATGATAACCGTCTTCTGGAATCTCTCTTCCTTCTTTTACGGCATTAACACTCTCATTTAATTTTGTTATCTGCTCTCCTGCATCATTAACATAAAACTCCTGATAAACTTCATGTCCTGCATATTTAAGTATATTTGATAAAGCACTTCCAATAGCTGCCCATCTTCCATGCCCTATATGAAGAGGTCCTGTAGGATTGGCACTTACATATTCTATCAATATCTTTTTCTTATCTTCTGCAGTATTTTTTCCATAATTTTCATTATTTAAAAGCTCATTTATACATTCATTTATATAATTATATGAAAATGTTAAATTAATAAATCCAGGTTTTGCAACTTCTATTTTATCAAAATATTTTTTATCTACTTTTTCAGCTATTGAATTTGCTATTTCTAAAGGATTTTTTTTAAGTACTTTTGCAAGCCTCATTGCGGCAGGGCAGGCATAATCTCCGAATTTGTCATCTGCTGCATAACCTATTTCTATATAAGAATCAATTTCTTTTATATCAGTATCTTTCAAATAATCTTCTAATGCAGTTTTTATAATATTTGAGATAATTTTCTTTAGCATACGTTCTCCGCAATAATGAATTTTTAAATAATAAAAGTTAATAAGAATAAAATTTAATAAGATAGAGTATACCAGAGATTAAAACTTCTGCAAGTATATTTTTTATAAATCAAAGATGGTTGACATATTATAAAAAAAATATAATATTTGTATTTAGAAGGATTATTTTATGTCAAGATATATGCTGCCTGAAGAAGAGCTTTCCAGAGCTTCAAATTGGATAAGCAATTTTTTAATGCGTGAAGGATATCATGCCGATTATACTATAGAAAGTTTAGCTGAAGTGGATAAATTTTTGAAAGAAAAGCTTAATTTAGTTTTGGAAAGCGACAATAACAGAAACTTTATATTTTCTGTCAGTGCCTATATAGGCGAAGTGATAAGAATAAAATTTCATGGTGCTTGGGAAGTATCAAGAAATATTGATTTAGATGATGAAACTATAGGAATAAGTTTTAAAAATCACAGTACTATATACCCGCTTAATATTACATTAGAACTTATACAAAAAAAATACACAATGAAAGAATATTTAAAAAATAACTTTAATGTTTTAATATAAAATTGTTATATTTAATAATAATGAGGATAAAGGTTGCTTATTATGATTTCTTTTAATGAAGTAGAAAAATACATTGATAATTCTTATGTTATTTTAGACTTAAAAGCCTCCGATAAAGATGAAGCTATTAGTGAAATGTTAATATATTCAGAGTCAAAAGGTCTTAGAATAAATATAGCCCAAACTATAGAATCTATGTATAAAAAAGAAGATATTATAAGCAGCGGTTTAGGATATGGTGTAGCATTTCCTCATGTGAGAACTAATGAAGTAGAAGATAATGATATAATATTTGCTGTTTCTAAAAAAGGATTGAATTACTATGCATTAGATAAAAAACCTGTTCATCTGCTTACTATGTTTTTAACCAATAAAAAAAGCAATGATAAATATTTGGGACTTCTTTCTCTATTTACAAAGATTTCAAGAATGAGTATGTATTCTGTAGTTTTACTAGAATCCAAGACAGAAGAAGAGTTTAAAACCAAAATGAAAGATATAGCCAAAGATATGCTAGGAGTTAAATAATTATGGGCAATAAAGTTACAGCAATAATACCTGCCAGATATGAATCAACAAGATTTCCAAGAAAATTAACTTACGAACTATTAGGAAAGCCAATAATAATAGCAGTATACGATAATGTAAAAGCTGCTAAAAAAATAGATGAATGTATTATCGCAACAGATTCTAAAGAGATAATGGATATATGCGAAAAAAATAATGCTAAAGCAGTTATGACTTCTAAAGATCACATTTCAGGAACTTCAAGAATCATAGAAGCCGCTAAAAATATTGACTCTGATATTATAATTAATGTTCAGGGTGATGAGCCTTTAATAGATGAGTCTGTTCTTAATCCTATAATAGATGTATTTGATGATAATTCAGTTGATATTGCAACTTTAAAAGTAAAAATAGATGATGATAGTTCTTTAATAAAAGATGAAAATGCTGTAAAAGTAGTTACAGACATTAATGATTATGCTATGTATTTCTCTCGTGCTGCTATACCTCATAGAAGATTCGACCAAAATATAAATGTAAAATATTATAAACATATTGGTATTTATGCTTTTAGAAAAGATATACTTCTAAAAATAGAAAATCTTAAAGAATGCGATTACGAAAGCATAGAAAAACTTGAACAATTAAGATGGCTTTATAACGGAATGAAAATAAAGGTATTAGAAACTAAAAAATTCCTTCATGGTATAGATACTATGGAAGATTTGGAATTTGTTCAGAATTATTTAAGAAACTTCGCTGAAAGTGAATTAAATAACGAAAACATATATAAATAAACTTTCAACCATGAACGCAGAGTGTATTTTTCATATAAGTTAATTTTAAAAATCTATTCTTCGTGCTGTAATTAAGAAATTAAAAAATAAAATGCTTAAACTAATTAATAACTTTTAAATAGTTTAAGCATTAATTAAAAGAATATGATTGATTATTGTTGCTGCTTAGTTAAAGTACCATTAATGTTTTGAGTTGAACTTTCGCCTTGGTAAGTAGTTGTATTTTGACCTGTAACATTAGCAGAAGTATCAGAAGTAAATTCTATATTCATAGTACCTTTTGATGTATATCCGTCAGTATTAATAGTATAATTTGCTGTATATGAAGTATCAGAATTTTTAGTTATACTTGAAGCAGGCATATCAATATTCTGAGATTCATTTCTTGCTGAACCGTCTGTATTTATAATAATTGTTTGATCTACTAAATCTCCGCCTCCTATCCAAGTACCTGCATATTTGCTGTCTATACCTGTAGGCTTTGTTTCTCCTGAACCTGTTTTATCTGCATTTGAACAGCTTACAGATAAAATACCTGCTAAAAATAAAGTAAAAAGAATAGATAATAATTTTTTGTTCATATTAGAACTCCTTGTGTAAATGATAATTTTTATAAAGAACATTTTTTAAAATGTTTTTATCATAGTAAAAAAGCATTCTAAAAAAAATTAGAAAATATGTAATAATAAAATTTTGATATTTTTTTATTACTAATGATTGTTTTTTGATTGAATTATATAAATAAAGTTTTAAAATTATTTGCAATGAAAATATTGACTGAAATGCGTATAAAGAAAAATATATTTTTTTATAATTATTATAATTTTCAGATGATATTGATTTTTTTGAAAGGTTTAAATTATTAGTCGAGTGTCGAGTGTCGAGTGTCGAGTGTCGAGTGTCGAGTGTCGAGTGTCGAGTGTCGAGTGTATTATTCAATAAAGTAAATATTGCTTTCATAACGCTATTATAAAATATTAAATCATTTATGTCAATATTATTTGATTAAAATAACAAATAACTATACCGAAAATTTGTTATCGTAATTATATTTTTATCAAGAAAATTAAAATAAATTTATACTATTTTTATATATTATAAATTAAATTAATTGATTATTTTTTAATAGAATTGTATAATTATAAAGATATATTTAAGATAGGAAACAAGATGTATATAAAGAATCTTAATTTGCACGGATTCAAATCATTTGCCATAGAAACCAATATAGAGTTTAATGAAGGCGTTACTGTAGTGCTTGGACCAAACGGAATAGGTAAAAGTAATATAGTGGAGGCTTTCCTATGGGTTATGGGCGAGCAGTCTGCAAGCAGATTAAGAATAGACAGCTCAAAAGGTCTTGAAAGCGTAATTTTTCATGGTACTGATACTAGAAAACCTTCTTCACTAGCACAAGTTGCACTCACGCTAGATAATAAATCAAGATGGATAAAAAAATACGATACAGACGAGGTTGTTGTTACTCGTAAATATTATAGAAAAGGCTTGTCAGAATATTATATTAATGATGAGCAGGTACGTTTAAAAGATATAGTTGATATGTTTTTGGATACTGGACTTGGTAAAAATGCCTACTCTGTTATTAAGCAGGGTACAGTTTCTGAAATAGCAAAACAAAAGCCAGAAGAGAGAAGAAGCATTATAGAAAATGCAGCTGGAATTAGTAAATATCTTGAAAGAAGAAGAGAGGCTGCCAAAAAACTTGAAGAATCCGAAAGAAATCTTGACAATGTAAAAATACAAATCAAAGAATCTGAAAAACATTATAAATCCTTAAAAGAACAGGCAGCAAGAACAGAAAAATATTATAATCTTAAAGATGAACAGAAAAAAATAAGTATTAGCTTGAATGTTAATCAGGTAAAAAATTAAAAATTACTTTAGAAGAGCAGAATAAAAGCCTTGAAGAGCATAATAATAAAAAACAGGAATTAGAAAAAGAACTTCAAGATTTGGACAATCAGAAACAGCAGGAACTTTTAAAATTTGAAGAGACAAGAAGTTTGTCTATAGAGCTTGATAAACAGGTATCATTAATAGTTACGGAACTTACGCATATAGAAAAGATGTCGAACCAATTAAAGAATCAGCTTGACAATGCAGGCAAAGAAAAAGAAGAGACTCTTAACAGAAAAAATACTCTCTTAAAAAGAATAGAAGAAGATAAAACTCAAATAGCAGAACTTGAAGAAGAAGTTAAAAATATAGCTGAAAATATAGAGAGATCATTAAAAGAACAGGAAATTGAAGAAACCAATATAGCAAATGAACAAAATAAAATAGCAAGTTTAAATGATAAAATATCGTCTATGACAGAAGAAAATCAAAACGCTACTTTAAAAATTGCAGACGCAAGAGAAAGACAGCTTGACGTAATAAATAAAATTATAAGCGAGATTGATGAAAAGAAAAAAGATGTTATGGGAAACAGCTTTTATCAGAATATAGGAAAACATGAAAGTGATATTGATATAGGCTTTAATAATTTACTTAATGCGATAAATACAAAGATGAAAACTATAAAAGAATTTGAAGAAGAAGGCGTATTATCAAGTTTAAATGAACTTAGCTTTAATTCATTATGCGGCTTTATAAAAAATTTGGGAGAGAGTTTAGAGATAGAAAAAAAAGATGCATTATTTTTACAGGGCATTTTTAAAGAATATACTAAAATAAAAGACCCTTTCGTTGATTTGCTTTTTGATAAAGAAGGTACATATATGCAAAAGGAGGCAATAGATAAAGAGATTGCCGATTTGGAAAACTTTATTAAAAGCAATATAGAAAAAATGGAAGATTTAAATAATGAAATAAAATTATCCACTGATAATATTAATAAATCTAATGCCATGCTTACTACTCTTACAATAGAAAGGGCTAAATACGAAACAAATAAAAAAGCCTCTGAAGACAGAAAAGAGATGATAATAAAAAGCATGAAAATAATAGAAGATGAGTTTGCAACACTCAATGAAAAAATAGCAAGACTTGAAGAAGATTATAAAAAACTTAATGAAGAGTACAAACAAAACTCTATAAGCTATAAAGAATTAGAAAAGAAAAAATCAAAAACAGAAAGCGAATCAAGACATAAAGCTAATGAAATAAAAAAGGCAGAATCGGCATTATCTAATTTTGAAGTAAGCCATGCAAAACGAGTTAGAAAATTAAATGAAACAAATGAAAACATTACAAGAGTAAGCGAGAGAATAAATCAGAGCAAAGATAAAATTAATGATATATATACTCATTTCTATGAAAATTATGCTCTTAATTTGAAAGAGTTTGAAGAGAATACTCAAAATCTTATAGATGAAGATGCATTTAAAAATAAATTAAACACTATCAATGAAAAAATAAAAAATCTAGGTCATATTAATGAAATGGCTTTGGACGAATATCAGGAAGCTAAAAATAAATTTGAGTTTTTGAGCAAACAAAAAGAAGACTTAGAGAAATCAAAAGAAGAAATATTAAAAATTATAGCAGACGCCAATAAAAAGGCAGGAGAGGATTTCTTAAAAACATTTAATGAAATAAATAAAAAATTCTCAGAGACTTTTAAAATATTATTCGGCGGCGGTAATGCAGGCTTAAAAATACAAAATGAAGAGGATCTATTAAACAGCCCTATCGATATATTCGCTCAGCCTCCTGGCAAAAAAATGGAAAATATAGTGTCATATTCAGGCGGAGAGCTTACTATGACAGGGCTTGCATTAGTGTTTGCAATATTTTTATACCGTCCTAGTCCTTTCTGTATATTAGACGAGGTTGACGCTGCACTTGACGGAGCCAATATTATAAGATACAAGAATATGGTTAAAAATCTATCTAATAATACTCAGTTTTTAATCATTACGCATGATGAAGTAGCTGCCACAATAGCAGATGCTTACTATGGAATAACTGCCGAAGAGAAAGGGGTTTCTAAAATATTTACTGTCAAAGTAGATAAAGACGGCAAAGTTAATGGAAGCGAAGAGAAACTAGTAACTAATGAATAATTTTTAAGCTATGAATATATCAAAGAGTACTTGCCAAAATACGATTAAAGTAATTGATTTTTATACATATATGTAATATAATAATTATGTTTATTCAAACAAAAATATAATTTATTTTTTAATAATCAAATAAATAATTTTTTAAGAGGGAATTAATATGCGTTTTAAAAGTGCCTATAATGGAATATTAACAAAAAACGATATCGGCAAAGAAGTAAAACTAGCTGGTTGGGTTTTAAGAAGAAGAGATCATGGCGGTGTAATATTTGTAGATTTGAGAGACAGAACAGGGTTTGTACAAATAGTATTCAACCCAGAAATAAGCAAAGAAGCACATAATGACGCTCAGGATTTAAGAAGCGAATATGTTATTAGTGTAGAAGGAAAAGTTAGAGCTAGAAGCGAAGAGATGATAAACCCAAAAATTCCTACTGGTGAAATAGAAGTTATGGTTGAAAAAATGGAGCTTCTTAATACCTCCGAAACTCCTCCTTTCCTTCTTGAAGATGATATTGATACTGGAGAAGATATAAGACTTAAATACAGATATTTAGATTTAAGAAGACCTAAAGTATTTAATAACCTATATAAAAGATTTCAAATTACTAATGCTTTTAGAAAACATTTAGCTGATAACGGCTTTATAGATGTGGAAACTCCTATATTAAATAAAAGTACTCCAGAAGGTGCAAGAGACTTCCTCGTTCCTTCTAGATTAAATGCAGGTGATTTTTATGCACTTCCTCAATCTCCTCAAATATTCAAACAAATACTTATGATAGGAGGTTTTGACAGATACTATCAAGTAGCTAAATGTTTCCGTGATGAAGATTTGAGAGCAGACAGACAGCCTGAGTTTACTCAAGTAGATATTGAAACTTCTTTCCTTAATACTGATGAGTTTTTATCTATTATGGAAAGTGTTACTGCTAATATAGTTAAAGACGTTTACGGTATTGATTTGCCTACTCCTTTTCCTAGATTAAATTATTATGATGCTATGGAAATGTACGGAAGCGATAAGCCTGATACTAGATTTGAATTAAAACTTATCAATGTTGAAGAGGCTGTAAGAGGCTGTGATTTTGCGGTATTTAAAAATGCTTTGGATAATAAGTTTATAATAAGGTGTTTGAATGCTAAAGGCGGCGTTGATAAATTAAGTAGAAAAGATATTGATGACTTCACAAAATATGTAAGTATTTTCGGAGCTAAAGGTCTTGCTTGGATGAGAGTTACTGAAAATGGACTTGAATCTAATATAGTTAAATTCTTCTCTGAAGACAATCAGAAAAAAATATTAGAAGTTACTAAAGCAGAAAAAGGAGACTTATTATTCTTTGTTGCTGACACTCCGAAAGTTACTTATGATGCATTGGGTAATTTGAGATTAAAAGTAGGTGAAAAATTAAACTTAATAGATAAAGATAAATTAAACTTCCTTTGGGTAGTAGAGTTTCCATTATTTGAATATGATCATAAAGAAAAAAGAATATCCGCTACTCACCACCCATTTACTGCTCCAGTACCTGAAGATGTTCCTCTATTAGATACAGATGTACTAAAAGTAAGAAGCGATACTTATGACTTGGTATTAAATGGTAATGAAATAGGCGGTGGCGGTCAGCGTATATATGACAGCAAAGTACAGGCTAAAATATTCAGTATTTTAGGTATAGATGATGAAAAGGCAAAAATAAGATTTGGATTCTTATTAGACGCTTTGAAATACGGAGCTCCTCCTATGTGCGGTATGGCTTTTGGTATAGACAGAGTTATCATGCTTTTACAAAAACAAGACAGCATTAGAGAAGTTATAGCATTCCCTAAAACTCAGAAAGGGCAATGTTTGATGAGCGGCTGTCCTTCTACTGTAGATGATGATCAGTTGGAAGAGCTTCACTTGAAAGTTGAAGAATAATTTTAATTTATAAATATATTAAATTAATTAAAGCCTCCTTATAATATTATAAAGAGGCTTTATTATTATAATATAAATTAATTATCTAATCTCATAATCATCATCTATATTAAAACTCAAATTTACTTCCAAATTTTCTAACTTTTTATTTTTCTTTTCATAATCTGATTTGATTTGTGAATAAATACTATATCCTGCACTCATATTGATAAACTTTGCATATATATCATTTTCTTTGCCGCTAAATGAGCCGCTTCTAAAAAGATCAAAAAGATAGCCCCCTATCAAATGATAAGTGTAAAGCTGTGTTTTGTAAAGCGAACAATTTTTTTCTTTGGATTCAAAATTAAAATTGATTAACTCCCCAGAATGAAGTTCATTAAAAAACTCATTGTCAGCACATATCTCTGGAAGAAATAAAAATAAATCTGAAGCAAGTGTATAATCATTAGTTAAATTTTCAGCAAGCTCTCCTAATCTATTATAGTATTCATCTGTTTCATTAGAATTTAGCACTATATTGCTGTACTGCTGAACAAAGTTTAAAATTTCTTCATTAGAATAAGGATAAGGTGTATATGTTTCATCATCTTGAACTAAAAAGAAAAACTGCTTATCAGAAAAAAAATCTGTTTCCTCCCAAGTTTTTACATGTTCATTCATTTTATTAGAAAGTTCTGGTATATTAGTATCATTTATACGAAGTTCACCTATAGAATAATTATTTTTTGCTTTAGCTCCATATATTTTTATGTAGCATATCTTTTGATTTCCTATTCTCTTCAATATATCATCTTTAAACATATTCCAATAAGTATTAATATTTTTTATAACGCCTTCATTTGCACCCAAATTTACAATATTGCTTGTATATACTCTCCATTTATGCTTTTTACCGTCAAATTCAGTTTCTACCTCATCAAGCATTCTTCCTTCATTCATAGCCTTTATTCCAGTCATTATTCCATATACAAAACTGCCATTTGAAAGCCCTATAGCTGTATTAGTATCTTTGCCCGCACTTGCACAGCATTCAAATATATTTCTGTCCCAATTAGGACTTGATATATAATAGTTTATAACAGCACTTTTATCTGTAAGCGTATCAACATAAGCATTAATAAATATATTCCATTTATTTATAACTATGCTTCCTTCTATTATTTCATTTTCTATATCATTGGATAATATTGAAGATATATCTTTTATAACAGCGTCTGGATCATTAGCATTAACATCGTTTGCCTCATAATGCAAAGCTCCTTTGTTTATCTCTTCTTTAAATCCATTGTAGAGTTCATTATAATAATTATACTCTTCAATACTTATATTATCTTTATTTATTTCCAAAGTATTTATTGCTTTATCTATATATTCTAAAGAAGTATCAGCCTCACATTTTCCAAGATAGGCATATGATATTTTATAAAACCAAGTATGATGATTTTTAGTATATTCACTTAACGAGTTTAATGTTCCTAAAGCTAAATCAAATTTACATGTATTATTATAGGCAACGGCTAGAAGACCTTTTATATTATCATTTAAAAATCTCTCATCATTAGAGGAAATAGATAATATTAATTTTACTATATCATGATGTTTTTCATTATTATGCATTTCACTTAATTTTATATTTAAAGCATTATAAAAAAATATCTAGTATATCATCATCTAAACATTCATACTCTAATGATAGTATTAGTTCAATTATTTTATCATATTCATTTTCTTTATATAGTTTTTTTAGTTTAGAATATATTTCTTCATTTTCCATACTTGAGTTTTCTCCAAATAGTTTTAATCACTTCATAATTAAATATAATCAAAATACATTAAAATTGCAAATCTAAAAAATTATAGTTTCTAAAAAATAAAAGTATATTTTATTTTTAATATCTGGCTCTTTATCTTACACAAGATCATACTTATTTGTAGCTAGGTATTCTCAATTGCGGCATACATGAAATGCTATATACTGAAAATTTTTAAGTTTGACAAAAATGTATTTATAAATAGTAGTTATTTTGCACTTATGGTATTGAGTACTTTATAGTTTTTTTGTGTGAATTATCCAAAATAACAACATACACAAGAGCCATATATATTACATTTAAGTATTCATTATTTTTTTGAAGTATAACATATGTGTATCATAATTTAAATCTGAATGTATACGTTTATAATTACAAAAGTTATTATATTTTTTTAATTCTTGATTAGATTATAAAGTTAATTCTATAGTACAATAATTATAAAATTCTTTTTGATCTAGGTTATGTGTACTTTCTACAACACCATTGTCCAAGAACTAGAAACTGGGATATAAACTCTTTTGCGGATACTCTGTTTCAAAGAAATGCTTACAATAAGTAAATTCTGTGCCATTATTAGTCTATATACTATGAACTCTAAAAGGAAAATAGCCTATCATTCTTTTGATAAAATCTATTGTACTATCTGACGTCAAATACCTAAAAGTTATTCTTGTAGTTAAATCAACAGCTGTTAGCTGATAATAGCATATTTAACAAAAAAACATACTTTTTCCTTTTCCCTACGAAAGCATACAGCGTACTGCTTCTTTTATATAAAAAGCATGCTTTCCTTTATGTTTCTTTATTTTTGTTTTACCATATTTATTTTGTATTTCAACAATTTTATTAATAATCTTTTTATTTTTTAATTTATTAGGAATATTTTTAGGTTTCATACTCTTATTTTCTATACTATCTGTTTCTTATAATTTTTTCTTACAATAGTAATAAGTTCTAATACTAATATTAAATTTTAAATCCCGAACTTTTTTATTTTTAACTTTATTGATAATTTCTACTATCTTTTTTTCTTATTTGTATAATATTGTTTTATATCAAAAAGAACAACAAAAAAATTGTCAAACTTAAAAATTTTAAGTATATATTAAAAATTTAAAATTAATCAAAATTTTATAAGAATATATCTATAAAAAATAATGATAAAATATAAAAGTAAATATTATAAAAAGTATTCTTACTAATTAGAAGAAGGCGGAAGTCTTTTTACTATCTGAAGATATTTGATAAACCTTTTTATTTTTATGCTTTTATTATTTATGTTCAATGCTTTTTTGTAACACTCAAATGAATTAGAATAATACTCTTCAATATTCTTATGCTCTTTATATTTTATATAATAACAAATCCCCAAAGAAAAATAAACCTCATATTTATTTTTTCCATAGTATTTCTTTTCCAAAGATAAGTTATAATTATTAATTGCTTTATCTAAATACTCTTCATCTTTTTATATCTTTTATACATGCTTAAATAAATATCTCCTATCAAACTATATGCTTTTATATTTCCAAGTTTTACAGATTGATTCAAATTATCAAATGCATTTTCTATATAATCTATTTTCAAAGTTTTATCATATAGATGTTTTAATATAAGAGCTTTATAATAATTACATTCAGGATAAATAGAGTTTATATCCAAAACTCTGCTGAAGCAGTGAAAAGAATGTATAATATATTCATAGTTTTTAGTTTTTAAATATACTTTATAATAAAGGAGTCCAATCTCAAAATAATAATCTGTATTACTTCTTTCAATTCCTGACATATATTCCAAATAAAATAAAGTGAGCAAAGCATATCTAATCTTTTTTGTAACATAAAATAAATGTCTGAAAAACTCTATGCATAGTCTTATAGAAAATATATCAGTTTCTAAACCGCTTAAACATTTTCCCGCTTTAATTAAATACTTATTATTTTTGTGAATATCATACATAACATTATTAAGTATAAATAAATACTTATTTGCCAAACTTCTGTTTACAGATAAAAGAGAATTATATTTATCAAAATAATCATCTATAAAATCAGTATCTCCATATTCATTAAATAATATAAAATACATATTCTCCAATTTTTTTATAAATAGTATCAATTCCTATACCAAAAGATAAGGCCTTTTCATAATATTCTATACTTTTTAATATGCAATCATATTTAGTTATATTATCAAAATGATTATTTTCTGTTTTTATACTATATAAATCTCCTATTCCCTCCAAAGCTATTAAGGAAGTTTCATTATAGAGAAGAACATTTCCAAAACAAGATAAAGAATTATTGAATATTCCATTAACATTATAAATAC
>NZ_JQIU01000008.1:2305483-2309721 GCF_002379365.1 Brachyspira sp. G79
CATTATAAATACTGTATACTATATAATATAAAAAACCGAGATTTTCTATAGCCTTTAAATATGAACTGTCCAACTCTATAGCCTTAAGATAATTTTTTTCAGCCTCCTTATAATCTTCAAATCTGCTTTCTGTAATTCTAAAATGATAAAGAAGTGCCAAATTATAATATAAAGTCTTATCATATTTATTTATATCATATGCATAATCAAAATACTCCAAAGAACTTTCAAAATATTTTATATCCTTAGATATTTTGTATTTATCATAATAAATGATAGCTCTCTGTAAAAAATTATGTATATCATATCTAAATAAATCCGCATTCTTATTAACATATGATAATGCTAAATCAAAATATCTGTCATCATTATGTTCATCTATATATTTAAGCCTGTATAAATCACTTATAGCAATAAATGATTTAGAAGATTCAAAAAATACTAAAGCCTTATTAAAAAACTCATCTTTCAAATTATACTTAGCACATATGTTTTTATCTTCCAAACTATCTGCATACAAATTATAATAAAAAGAGCCTATATTATAATTAATATAGTATGCAAGCATTTTATCATTATTAAGCTCTCCATCATTAAATAAAGTTTCATAATCATTAATAATCAAAGTAAAATAATTGCTGTCATCAAAATAATAAAATGCTAGTCTGTAAAGTTCAAATCTATTAATATATGTATATAAATAATCTCTGTCTATTGCTATTGCCCTGTTATAATAATACATAGCTTCATCAAAATCTTCTTTATGCTTTGTAATTTTAAATTTGCACTCATGAAGATATGCTAAAGAGTTTAATATATCTGTTTCATCAGTATCCAAATGATTAAATGAAGAAAGAGAAGCATTAAAATATAAATTATCTTTTGTATAATCATAGCATATAAGATATAAATGCCCCATAAAATAATACTTATCATTATTATCCATACAGTTATAATAATTCAAAGCAAGTTCAAAATCTGTTTTGTTTTTTGTGAAGGTGTATTTAATTGTGTATAAATAACCAAATAAATTATATAAAATAATATCATGCTCTTTTGTATATTCTGCCTGTTTATATAATGAAGCTGCCTCTTCATAAAAATTAAAATCGCTGCTGTATTTAAACATCAAAGTATATAAAAAACCAAGATTAAGCATGATATTAATGTCTCTGCTTATGTATGATATCTCCATATAATAATTGAGAGCTTTTAAATAATAGTCAGAATTTTTTGTGAGTATAAATTTATCTCTATAAAGTTTTGCTAACTCACATAATGCAAATATATTTTCATTATCAATATTGAGTATTTCAGTATATGCTTCTGCTGCTATATTAAAATATTTTTCTTTTTCTATATTTTGAAATTTGGATTTATATAGCATATAAATATTATAGCTTAAATTTATATCATTACTGTTTGATTTTAAAACTTCTCTATATGCATACAAGGCATTTTTAAAATATTGATTATCTTTAGTGTTTAAATATTTAAATTGATATAAAAGAGCCAAAATAAAATAAGTAATATCATTCTCATAATGAATTATTTTATTTATATTTTCCATAGCTATATCATAATAAATATCATCAGAATCATAAATATATCTTGTATAGTATAAAAATGCTGCCTTATTTCTTGCATATATATTACTGCTGTCTTTAATCATAATAGCATTAATACTTCCTATAACATTTTCAAAGCTCTCATTATCTCCAGTATAAGAACATTCATCTATATAAGAATCTATAATCTTCTGTAAAATGGCAACATTATATTTTATATTTAAAACTTCATTATGATTTTTTAACTTATCCGTATAATCATAATAAAAATATTTATTATCTTCAAAAGTTTCAAAGTCAAATTTTTTAAGAAATGCAAACTCAGAATCAGCTTTCATATTATGAATAAAATTGTAGCAATTCATAATCAATCAACTCAGTAATCTCTAATTAATTTTATAAAAAATATTATACATAAAAATAATAAAAAATACAGCAATTTAATTTATAATTCTTTTATATTTTTTATATAGCTTTAATATATAAACTATTATATAATAATACAAGCTCATCAAATAGGAGTAAACATGAAAATACTTATAGTATCAGGATTTCTCGGTGCAGGTAAAACAACACTGATCAAAGAAATGGCTAATAAAACTAAAAGAGATTTTGTAGTTATGGAAAATGAATATGGGGATGTTGATATAGATTCTAATATACTTAAAGATGAAGGTATGAATATTTGGGAGCTTACAGAAGGTTGTGTATGCTGCACTATGAAAAAAGATTTTGCTTCTTCAATACTCACTATAGCAAACTCTCTTGATCCTGAATATTTAATTGTTGAACCAACTGGAGTTGCTAAATTAAGCAATATTATTAATAATATAAAACAAATTCAGTATGATAGAATAGTACTCCTAAAACCTATTACAATTATAGATGCAAATGCTTTTGACAGTTTTGTTAGTTCATATGATGATATATACGTTGATCAGATTTTAAATACTTCTAAAATAATTATTTCAAAAATAGAACCCAAAGAAAAATATGAAATAGATAACCTTATAAAAAAAATAAAATCATTAATAACAAAAAATAATGTATCATTAGATAATATAGAAATACTTAAAGAGCATTACTCTAATAAAAATAAAGAATGGTGGGAGAGTATTTTGCAATCATTTTTAGATGATAAGTATAAAGCTAAAGAATTAGAAAAAAGCCAAAATGAAGAGATGCCAGATTCTATAAGTATGAAAGGCTGCCAAGTAATAAATGAAAATAAATTTATTATACTTCTTGAAGATATTATACTTGGCAGATTCGGATATATTGCTAGGTCTAAAGGCGTTATAAAATGCGGTAATAATTATTTAAGATACGATGTCGTAGATGGAAGATATGCTGTTACTGGAGCAAGTGAGAATGATGAACTTGAGATTGTATTTATAGGGAAAGATTTAAATAGAAAACTTCTTCGTGAAGAGTTTCAGCCTGTTTATAGAGATAATATAAAACATAATCATGATTGAAGAAAACTATAGTTTGTAAAATTTTAGTTATTTAATAAATATAATTATAACTTATAAATAGAGTAGGTTTATAATACTTAAAAAACATTGTTATAGCTATACAATAATATTAAAAAAGAAGCTGTTTCATTTTTAAGAATATTATCTGATAATTTTGTAAATGATGAAGCTAAAGATTATTTAGAAAAAATTGAAAAATATATTAAAACTATTAATCAAATATAAGTCTTTTATCTTCATTGAATTTTTTTCTTGACGGATTTCCTTCTGTTCTGTATACTGTTTTATTTTTAATAGAATATATGCTTGACCAGATTGTATCCATTCCCATATTTTTTCTGTCATATTGGCACAAAAATCCGTATTTTCCTGATAATAGATTTTTTGCAAAGTCAAAGTTATGTTTATGATTTTGAAATGCTTTTTCTAAAGTACTATATCTTTCTTGAGAGTAAACATCATCATGCATATTTGTATTATATTTTTTCATTCTTTTGCTTGTAAAGTGATTTGAAGTAAATACATAATCATTTTCTATTATTTCTATTTTTTCACAATTTGATTCTATTAAAGCAATATTACCTTTATAGTCTGCTATTATAATATTTTGTGCTGATGATATAGGTACTTCTTTTAAAAAGCATAAAGCCTCTTTTAAAGTGCTGCATTTCTCTAAAATATATCGTACTATCATTCCAGCATTAAATCCATAATCAATTTTTACAGGATATACAAAGGTTAAAGCAATACTTAGACATTTTTGATTAATACCATCTTCCATTTCTATAAATGCTGTAGTGTTTCCAATAAAAGAGTATGAATTATTAAGATTATAATATACGCTGTCTGAGTATTTTTCTATATCTATTAAAAAGTCGCTGTTTTTAGCAAGTATTATTTCTTTATCAGTTTTAAAAGCAAAAGCAGAACATTTATTTTCAAATGTGAAAGCATATATACTGAATAAAAACGAACATATATCTTTATAATCAATGGAAAGTGCTTCAGCCATTGCCTTTATCTCTTCTATTATTTCTGGGAAAAAATATGTATATATAGGAATGCATTTGGAAGCAAAATGTTTTCTCTCTTCTGATATTTTTATTTTATCTAAAGGATTTATATTATTTTTTGCAAGTATTTTTCCGTATTTTAATCCTGCATTATAATGTGTCTTTGAAAATCTTGAATG
>NZ_JQIU01000008.1:2310446-2317304 GCF_002379365.1 Brachyspira sp. G79
CATAATACTAGTTTTTTAATAAAAAAGCGTGCAAATACTCTAACTCTTAAACAAAGTATCACTTTTTTCATAGCTTGATTTTTTTAAATATTGATATATAATAGAGAGAGGTATATTATTAAATTTTGAGAATAAATAATTAACTTATTTATAAGAGAAAAAGGCTTATAATGTATAAATTAAATACTTATGTTGTATATCCTATGTACGGTATATGTAAAGTTATAGGTATATCTGATAGTAAAGTGAATTCTAATCTTGTAGAATGTTATGTATTAGAATGTGAAAGTGAAAATATTACATTAAAAGTCCCTATAAACAGAGTTAAAGAATATCGTATACGTAAAATAATATCAAAAGCAGAGGCCGATGAACTCATTAATATACTTCAAACCAAACCGCATGATATAGAAAATAACTGGAAAATAAGATATCAGGAAAATGAAGAAAAATTAAGAAGCGGCGATATTAAAGATACAATAGAAGTAGCTAGAAGTTTATTTACTAGAAACAAATTAAAAGAACTATCGGCAAGTGAAAAACGTTTATACGAAAAGGCTTATATGTTTATAGTTAATGAAATCAGTATAGCTTTAAAAAAAGACAAAGATGAAATTGAAGATATAGTATCTAATGCCTTAGAAAAATCTGCCAAAAAATTCAAAACTAAACCTTTAGAAAAAGAAAAATTGGTAAAAGAAAATAAAGACAATACTAAAAAAAGAAGAAAGATACTAAAGAATAATATTCTTCAATATTTCTAAAAAAGCATTTATTCAAATAAAAAATAAATATATCTAATTATACTGTAGTTTGTAGGGGGAACTATTATGTGGAGAATAGTATATTTTGTTATATCTTTTTTAATAGCACTAATGGATTATTATTTTACAAAAACTTTTAATTATAAAACTGTATCTATATTTTTACTGAGTGCTGTTTTAATATTTTTATTTGAGTTTTTACTTATAAGGAAAAAATCTTCTAAAATTACTCTTGCTTTTTTTATCTCATTTTTTCTAACTATAGTTACAGTGCTATTAACTATAAGTACTGTTAATATGATAGGAATTAAATTATCTATAAATGAAAAATTAATCATTCTTTTTATAGAAGGATATCTTACTTTTGGAATTATAGCGGCATTTATACCGAATATATCGAATATGCTTAATCTTACAAAACCTGATAAAAATAAAACAGCAAAAATACTTGATACTTCTGTTATAGTAGATGGAAGAATATATGATATTGCCGAAAAGAAATTCTTTGACGGACTTCTTGTGCTTCCTGAATTCGTGATAAAAGAAGTACAGTTCTTAAGCGATGCCCGAGATCCGCAAAAAAGAATAAGAGGAAGAAGGGCATTAGAGATATTAAATAAAATGAAATCCTCTAAAAATATACTTCTTTCTATTACTGATATAGATTTTCCTAATATAAAAGAAGTAGATTTAAAACTTATAGAACTTGCCAAAAAAATGGATGCTAAAGTTATTACTAATGATTTTAATTTGATGAAAGTAGCTTCTATTCATGAAGTTGAAATATTAAATATAAATGATTTAGCTAATTCACTTCATGTTGTTGTACTTCCGGGGGAAACTATTAAAATTGATTTGATAAGAGAGGGAAAAGATAAGCAGGCACTTGGATATTTAGAAGATGGTACTATGATAGTTGTTGATAATGCTAAACATTTGATAGGAAAAAATGTTGAAATAGAAATAGATAATGTACTTCCTAAAGAGGCTGGAAGGGTAATATTTGCTTCTCTTGCAGGAGCTAAACAATCAAATAATAATAATAAAAAAAGACATGATAAATGATAATAGATCTCTCCTTTTCAATTTATAATAATATGCCTCATTATCCTAATGATATTGATGTAAAAGTTGAAAATTGTAATTATGAGTATTTTAATATAACCAATATCAATATGTGTGTTCATAGCGGCACTCATATTGATACACCTCTTCACTGCATAAATAATAAGCCTTCTGCTGAAAATATAGATTTGAGCTATTTTATTGGCAGTGCTTACTGTATTGATATTAAAGCAGATAAAGAAAATAAAATAAACTTTCCTTATAATTTTGATTTTGAAACTATAAAAGGATATGATATACTGCTTATTAATACTTCTTGGCATAAGAATATTAATACAAAGAATTATTATAAAAATTTTCCATATCTAAGTGAAAGTTTTGCAAATCAATTACTTAACTTAAAAATCAAAACAATAGGCATAGACAGTCCTTCTGTTGATAATATTAACAATAATTTAATACATAATATTTTATTTTCACATGACATATGTATTATAGAAGGACTTTCCAATTTAGATAAAGTATCGAATAAAGAATTTTTCTTTAGTGCAGCCCCATTAAAAATAGAAAATGCTGAAGGCTCACCAGTAAGAGCATATGCTATAATTTAATCTTTTTTTCTTTTCTTTACTTCCAAAATAATTAATATTATAGTTGTAATAATAACAGCAAATACGAGTATTTTATTAAAAGGCAATTTGACACTTTTATTATTAAGAAAATTATTCCAAAGATTTTCCATTAAAATACCAGCTCTGTCATCAAGTTCAGATATTCGTTTTGACATATATACAATATTCTTTTTATCTGGGTATATTCTTTTATCATTTTTTATTTCATCAGGCAGTAATTCTAAAGCTGCTGTATTAGGTGTGGCATATCCTATATATTTTGTATTCTCATATGATATTTGTCTCTCACATAAAAAATTTATATACATATGTGCTGCTTCTATATTTTCAGCATTTTTAGGAATTGCCAAACATTCAACAAAAGGATTTCCTCCAGATTTTGGTATAACAAAATTTATATTTGTATTTTGCTTTATGACAGTTAAAGCATCGCCGCCATATGTAACTCCTATATATGCCTTTTCATCTCTTATCTTATATAGTATTTCGTCCATAACATAATCCTGAACTACAGCTCTTTGCTTTTTTAAAGCATCAAATGATTTTAATATTTCTTTTTCATTTGTAGTATGCAAATCAAAGCCTAAATAACCATTAGCAGCTGCAAAAGCGTCTCTTGGAGCTATTGCCATCAGTATCATATCTTTATAATCTTCATTAAAAAGTATAGACCAATCAATATCTTCTTCTTTTATATCTATATTTTTTTTATTGTATATAATACCGCTCATTCCCCAAGTATAAGGAACACTGTATTCCCCTTTTGGATCATAGGCTAGTGAAAAAAAGAAGGGATCTATATTTTTTTTTACAGCGGGAAGCAAATCAAAATTTAGTTTCTGTATCATATCATTTTTTATCATTCTCACTATAATATAATCGGTAGGAGTTATTACATCGTAATTTTCTGTATATAATTTTAATTTGGCATATACTTCTTCATTAGAATTATGTATTATATAATTTACTTTTATTCCAGTAAGATTTTCAAACTCTTTTATAATATCCATAGAACCTTTAGAGCCATCAGCTATATACTCCCCCCAATTACATACATTTAATGTAATATTCTTATCTTTTAATCTTTCATAATAATTTAAATCTAACTGACTTTTATCAAGTTTACTTACAAAATGAGAATTTTGAGCAAATATTATACTGCCATATAAAAGACTAATAAATACGGCATAATACAAACGATTGTACATTGTTTTTCCTTAATTATTGTTTTTTATGTTTTCTTAAAATAAATTTATTTTTAGAATCTTATACCTATTTGTCCTCCTATATCAAGACCTCCCATTTTTGTCTTTGGAATACTATCTTTATATTCAAGCAAAGGGAAATCATAAGAAAGATAAACACCTAAAGTTACATTATAAAGAAGCAAAAAATCCAAACTTGCTTTAAGATATGGTATATACAAATTATAAAATCTATTTTGCAATTGTTTAAGAGTATATTTTTCTATTGTCTCTGACCCGCTGTTTTCTTTAGAATAGCTGCTTCCTCCCAAAGGAAATTTTACCCCAGCTCCAACTCCTATAGACATAAATAGTATATCTATTTTGGGCATCAAACCTATAGATAAACTGTCAAACGTAACATTCCCTTTAGACAAATCTGATTTATATGCAAATACATCTCTTTGATATCCAAAATCTAAAGATATCCCTAAAGATAATATATTTAAATCAAAATAATAATTAGGCTTTAAATAAACACCAAATTCAAACCCCCCGTCTGGTTTTACAGTTTCGCTTTGTTTTCCATCTTCAAGATAAAAACCTATACCTGCTCCCAAAGGCACACTTAAATCAACACCAAATCCATCTTTAGCCATAAGCCCTGAAGTCATAACGGATAAAAATAAAAACAAAATTAATACGTATTTCTTCATATATAATATACTCCAGTTTTATTATTATATTAAAGATATAAATATTTTCTGTTTTTTCAAGCATTAATTTAGTATTTTAGCGGTGAATTAAATTCATATAAATAGATGTTAAGTTTCTTACAAAGTTAAAATAACTTTATCAATAAAAAGATTATTCATACATAAAATACTTATCCATTACCTATAAAATATAATAATAAAAACAATAGATTTTTTGTTTAACTTTTTTACTATTTTAATATATAATAGAACTTAATCTTATTTATAAGGAGTTATAAAAATGACAAAAGTTGTTTTAATACGTCATGGTGAGAGTGTATGGAATAAAGAAAACTTATTTACAGGCTGGGCAGATGTTACTTTGTCTGAAAAAGGTATAGAAGAGGCTAAAGCAGGTGGTACAGAACTTAAAAAAGCTGGATTTACTTTTGATAAAGCATATACTTCTACACTAACACGTGCTATCAAAACTTTAAACTTAGTTTTAGAAGAAATGGGACTTTTATGGATACCTGTAGAAAAATGCTGGCAGTTAAATGAAAGACATTACGGAGCATTACAAGGATTAAATAAATCACAAACTGCTGAAAAATATGGAGAAGATCAAGTTAAAATCTGGAGAAGAAGCTATGATACTCCACCTCCAGCATTAACAAAAGATGATGAAAGATATCCTGGTAATGATCCACGTTATAAAGGCTTATCTGAAAAAGAACTTCCTTTAACTGAATGTTTAAAAGATACAGTTGCAAGAGTAGTTCCTTTCTGGGAAAATGTTATACTTCCAGATATTAAAGCAGGTAAAAAAATCATAATCGCTGCTCATGGTAACAGCTTAAGAGCATTAGTAAAATACTTAGACAATATCTCTGATGCAGACATCACAGAGCTTAATATACCTACAGGAATGCCTTTAGTTTATGAGCTTGATGATAATTTCAAAGCTGTAAATAAACAGTATTTAGGCGACCCTGAAGCAGTTAAAAAAGCTATGGAAGCAGTAGCTAATCAAGGCAAAAAGAAGTAATAAAATTTGTTAAAAACAACTAGAAAAGCCTCCTGTAGTAAAAATTACTGGAGGCTTAAAATTTTTTAAATGTATTAAAAAGTCATAGTTATTCCATAATAAAAAATACAAAAAATAGTATTGATTATTTTTTATATTATTATATAATGGCACAAAAGTTATGGATTATGTTATGAAACAACAAACAACAAACAACAAACAACAAACAACAAACAACAAACAACAAACAACAAACAACAAACAACAAACAACAAACAACTCTATATATTCTCAAGTTTTACTTTCTAAATCATTATATATCTGTTGCAAAAAATACTTCAATCAATCTAAATACAGCCGTTGTATTTTAGGAGTAGTTTATGAAAAATAAATTAAATAAAATAATATTAATTATAAGTTCTATACTCATAATATCAACATTACTTTTAGCGGTTTTAGGTTCAGTTAATAGAAAAGGTTATTTATCTGAATTTAAGCTCCAATCATCAAATAATGGGGAGTATAATTATCATTTTAGATTGAAATATTATAGTAAAATCTTTAGAAATAGTGATATATATAAAGTTTATTTTGATACTAATGAAATAATAAAAAATAATAATTATATTAAAGATATAAAAATTGATAAACCAGGAAGCCCTTTTGGTAATTTGGTATCTTCTAAGCAATTAGAATATGATGAAAAAATTGATAATATAAATTATTCTTTAAAAATAAAAACAGTATTTTATTTCATATTATTTATTTTAATATTGTTTAATTTATATTTATGCGTTAAATATAGATTATTAATTTATGATTTATATAACAGAATATTAGAAAATAAAAATATTATTTTTAAGATATCTTCTATAATTTTCTTTTCATTAATAGGAGTTTTTTTACTCTTACTTTTATTGGGAAGTATACCTCATAAAGGTTCATTATCTGATTTTGAATTAATAGCAGAAAGTAAAGCAGGGTATGTATATAAGGCAAAATTTAATCCTAAGTGGTTGTTCTCTCCTAATTTTATTTATAAATATTCAGATAAGCCTTTAAAACTAGAAAATAAGCCTGATTATGTAAAAAATTATGGCTACAGTATAGAAATTAATAGAATGCCTGATTGGTATAATACTAACCCTAAAGAAGGACTTACAGCAAGTGCTTGGAATAATGATGATGGAACTTTTACAGTATCTAATTCTACAAGTTGGAATAGTTATAATTATATAATACCTCTATCTGTAGGTGAAAAATATAAAACTTCAATAGAAATTAAAAAACTTTCTGATTATTCAGAAGGTGCTGTAACATATTATTTGGATACTAAAAATTATAATATAATTATCCCTAATACAGAAAATATAACATCAGAGTATAAAATATATTCAGGAGATGTAGAGATAAAAGAGGCTCTTTCTAATGAATATCCGCATTTATTCTTTTCCTATCCAATGGGAGTATTCAATATAAAATCTATTAAAG
>NZ_JQIU01000008.1:2319145-2331682 GCF_002379365.1 Brachyspira sp. G79
AATCTATATTTATGTACCAATATTGTTCCGTTTTTTTCTGCGTATATAACATTATTTTATCCTAAAGTATTAAAATCTAGTATTATTTCTATAACTTCTTTTTTATTCTATTTATTTTTATTCATATTTAGTTTTATGCTTTTATCATTAAATGGATTTGGTAACTATGTAACTTACTTGCCTGAAATATTATTAACTATATGCTTATTAAACATAAGAAATTATGTATTAAATAATAATAATAAGATTATTGATTTCTTTATTGTACATATAAAAAAATATACATTACAATATATTGGTATTATAATTATATTTTCACTGATAACATATTTAACAGTATTTTTTATCTTATAAAGAAGCTGTGAGACTTCAGCCTGAAAATAAGGATTTAATATATAATTCTATATTTAATAGAGCCGAGTATAGTTCTCAGTATTCTTTAGTTTTAATAAAAGATTGGAATGATCCTGTGGAGACTTATTTTGTTAATAGATCATTATCTAATAGAATAGAGCATAATAAAAAAGTAAATGATTATTATTTAAAATATCCAGTACAGTATTTTTCATGGAGAATTCCTATAATATTTAATGGAAATTACTTATTAAATTTATTAGACAAGTTATATATTAATACATATCATATTCTTATAGTATTTGTTTTAATGTGGATATATTTGTTCTCTAAATATAAAGATAAAAGATTTTATTTAATATTTCCTCTAATATTTGTTATTGGTACTATATTTTGGTTTCTTTTAATTTCAAATGTTTTGCCTAGAGTTGTCAGTCATTTACATTCATATCCACATTCTTTTTTGCAATATAGTACCCCTATATTTATATGTGCCATACTATATATGGTAAATTTAGTTTTTTGTAGCAGGAAAAATAACAATTAAGGATTTTTTTTATGAAAGTAGTGATATTAGCAGGAGGTCTTGGTACCAGACTTGGTGAAGAAACTATTATTCGTCCTAAACCCCTAGTAGAAATTGGAGGTAAGCCAATCATATGGCATATAATGAAGCATTATTCTCATTATGGAATTAACGATTTTGTTATATTACTTGGCTACAAGGGATATATGATTAAAGAGTTCTTTGATAATTACAGAAGGCACTTATATGATATGAAAATAGATTTTAAAAACAATAAATCTGATGTACTAAAATCTAGTTTAAATATAGAAGAAGAAAATTGGACTATAGAGCTTATTGATACAGGTGAACATAGTATGACAGGCGGACGTTTAAAAAGAGCTTATGAATATTTAAAAGATGAAGAAACTTTTTGTTTAACTTATGGTGATGGAGTTTCTGATGTAAATATAGAAAATGAAATCAAGTTCCATAAAGAACATGGTAAAATAGCTACAATGGCAGCAGTATTTCCTCCTGCCAGGTGGGGTGCTATAAATATTAATAATGATAATATAATTACTGATTTTATAGAAAAACCAAGAGGAGATAATGCCTATATAAATGGAGGCTTTTTTGTATTAAATAATAAAATATTTGATTATATAGGTGGAGATAGTACGATATTTGAACAAGAACCTTTAAGGAGACTAGCTAAAGATAAGGAACTTATTGCATTTAAACATGATGGTTTTTGGCAATGTATGGATACACAAAGAGATAAAGCTTTGCTTGAAAATATGTGGAATGAGGGAAATGCTCCATGGAAAACTTGGAAATAAAAAATATATTTAATTCTTTTAAAAGCAAAAAAGTATTAATTACTGGTCATACAGGTTTCAAAGGTGCTTGGTTTTCAAAACTTCTTTTAACTCTTGGAGCAAAGATATATGGTATATCCTTGGAAACTGATAAATTATCATTATATAATTTGCTAAAGTTAGATAATGAAGTTAAATCATATATACAAGATATAAGAGATTTAGAAAAAATCAAAAGTATAGTAAAAGAAATAAATCCTGATATTATATTTCATTTAGCAGCACAGCCTCTTGTTATAGATAGTTATAACAGACCAGTATATACATTTGAAACTAATGTAATTGGTACAATTAATTTAATGGAAGCTATGCGAGAATTAAATAATTTAGAATGTGCTGTAATGATTACAACAGATAAGGTTTATGATAATAAAGAATGGGTATGGGGATATAGAGAAAATGATGCATTGGGAGGTCATGATCCATATTCAGCTTCTAAAGCATGTGCTGAAATAGCGATAAAAAGTTATAAAAGATCATTTTTTCAAAATATTAATATAGCAAGTGTAAGAGCGGGTAATGTTATAGGCGGAGGAGATTTTGCTGATAACAGAATAATACCTGATATAGTAAGGGCTATAGAAAAAAATATTCCAGTGGAGTTGAGAAATCCCAATAGTGTAAGACCTTGGCAGCATGTACTTGATGTGCTTTATGGATATTTATTAGTTTGTTACAATTTAATAAATAATAAAAATATTTCAGAAAGCTACAATTTTGCCCCAATAGATGAAGGTAATAAATTTACTGTTGAATATATTACTAAGGCTTTCATTGATAATATAGGTAAAGGAAATTATGTAATAAACTCCACTGAAACAAATAAAAAAGAAATGAATATGTTAAGGTTAGATTCTTCTCTAGCAAGAAAAGAATTAGGCTGGAGAGAAAAATTTAGTACTGAAGAAGCAATAAAACAAACAGCTATTTGGTACAGTGAATATTTAAATAAAAATGATATTAATAACATTGCAGAAAAACAAATAAAACATTATATAGAGGGTTAAGAAATATGGATAGAAATAAAATATTAGAATTAGTAAAAGAATATGCCAGAAAAGAATATGCTCAAAAAAATTTTGTAGAAGGTGAAAGTTCAGTACCTGTATCAGGAAGAGTATTTGATGAAGATGATGTTGCCACTTTAGTTGATAGTGCCCTAGATTTCCATCTTACAACATACAGATATAATGATGAATTTGAAAAAGGTTTAAAAGAGTTTTTCGGACTAAAATATGCTTTAACTTGTAACTCAGGTTCTTCAGCAAACTTAATAGCACTAACTTCATTAACAAGTCATTTATTAAAAGACAGGGCATTAAAAGCAGGAGATGAAGTTATAACAGTTGCTGCTGGATTTCCTACAACTGTTAACCCAATATTACAAAATAATTTAGTACCTGTATTTATTGATGTTGAATTGGAAACTTATAATGTAAATACTGAACTAATAGAAAAAGCAATAACTGATAAAACAAAAGCTATAATTTTAGCACATACTCTTGGTAACCCTTTTAATGTAAAAAAAGTTAAAGAAATTTGTGAAAAACATAATTTATGGTTAATTGAAGACTGCTGTGATGCTTTCGGAAGTACTTATGATAATAAAAAAGTTGGAACATTCGGAGATATTGCTACATTAAGTTTTTATCCCGCACATCATATAACTATGGGTGAGGGTGGAGCAGTTCTTACTAATAACCCTGTTTTAAAAAAAGCTATGGAAAGTATAAGGGATTGGGGACGTGATTGCTGGTGTGCTCCTGGATGCGATAATACTTGTAATCAAAGATTTAGTCAAAAATTAGGAGATTTGCCTGAAGGGTATGATCATAAATACACATATTCTCACTTGGGATATAATTTAAAAATAACAGATATGCAGGCCGCTTGTGGTGTTGCACAATTAAGAAAAATTAATGAATTTATAGAAAAAAGAAAATCTAATTTCAAAAAATTAAATGAAAGATTAAAGAAATTTGATAAATATTTAATATTACCTAAAGCTCAAGAAAACAGCGATCCTTCTTGGTTTGGATTTCTTATAAGTGTAAAAGAAAATGCTCCATTTACAAGGAATGATATAGTAAAATATTTAAATGATAAAAAAATTGGTACTAGATTACTATTTGCAGGTAATATTATAAAGCAGCCTTATATGATAGGGCGTAATTATAGGGTTGTAGGAGAGCTAACAAATTCTGATTTTATTATGAATAATACTTTTTGGATTGGTGTTTATCCTGGTATCAATGATGAAATGATAGAATATATAGAGAAATGTTTTAATTTTTATTATAGTTAGGATTATAAGATGTTAATTAAAGTTTCAGACTATATAGCCAATTTTTTAGTATCTAAAAATATAGAATATGTTTATGAAATGGTTGGTGGTATGAGTTTACATTTAAGTAACTCATTTCATAAAAATAAAAAATTAAAGTTATACCAATGAAGCATGAACAGTCAGCATCATTTGCCTGTGTAGGATATTCTAGTGTTATTAATAAACCTGTGGTTGCCATGGGAATATCTGGACCAGGTGCAATAAACATGATAGCTGGAATAGCAAGCAGTTATTATGATAGCATACCGGCATTTTTTATTTCGGGACAAGTTAATCAATCTGAATTAAGAAATAATAAAAACGTAAGACAGTTAGGATTTCAAGAGCATAATATTGTAGATATGGTCAAAGGAATTTGTAAGAAAGCTGTAATTGTAAATTGTAAAGAAGAAATTCCAAGTTTATTAAAAGAACTTTATAATTTGACTATATCAGGAAGATATGGCCCCGTTTTAATAGATATTCCTATGAATATACAAAGGGAATTTATAGATACTGATTTAGTATTTAATAATAGTATAATAAAAACAAATAATTTTTTCATAGATGATAATATATTAGATAATATAATACAGTTAATAAATAAATCAGAAAAACCAATTATATTAGCTGGAGGAGGTATAAGAAAATCTGGTTCCGTAGAAATTTTTAGAAAAGTTATTAATAAATTAAAAATACCTGTTGTTACATCGCTAGTTGGTATTGACTCTATTCCTACAAATAATCCTTTGATGTTTGGCTTAATTGGAACATATGGTCATAGAGAAGCAAATGATGCTCTATTTAATTCCGATTTATTAATAGTATTAGGAAGCAGATTAGATATAAGACAAACTGGTAAAAACATTGATGCATTAATATCCAATAAAAAAATTATTAGAGTAGATATAGATAAATATGAATTAGACAATAATATAAAATCTTTCTATAGCATAGAAGCCAATCTAAAAGATTTTTTATATATTTTTTATAATAAAATAAAAGATATAAAATTTACTAATTTTGATAATTGGATATCTTATATAAACAATAATAAAAATCCAATAGAATTAGAACAAAATTTAGATGGAATACACCCTAATATATTTATCAATAAAATTTCTTCTATTTGTAAATATAGTACAAGTTATGTTGTTGATATAGGTCAAAATCAAATATGGGCAGCACAATCTTTAGAAATAAATGATAATGACTTATTCATAACTTCTGGAGGATATGCTTCTATGGGATTTGCTTTACCTGCTTCTATAGGGGTATATCACGCAACCAATAAACCAGTAATAGTTATAACTGGAGATGGCGGAATGCAATGTAATATACAAGAATTGGAAACTATATCTAAGTTATCAATTCCAATAAAAATTTTTATTATAAATAATAATTCATTGGGATTAATTAGGCAATCGCAGGATGAAAATTTTGATTCAAATTATGGTTCATCTGTAATAGGATATAGTGCCCCAGATTTTTGTTCTATTGCTAATGCTTATAAAATAGAATCAACTAGTATTGATTCATATTCATTGTTGGATAATTCTATATCTGATTGTTTAGGAGATATTACAAAACCATATCTTGTTAATGTATTTATAGATAAAAAAGCAGATTTATTACCAAAAGTAGTATTTGGAAATAATATTAACAATATGTATCCTTACAAATCTGTAGAAGATATAAATACACTATATAAATATATGCGGGGGGGGGGTAAAATTTAGTATTTGTAATATCATAAAACATATTTATATTATAGAATGCTATTATGAAGTTTCAAAAGAACCAACAAATTTGGATTTTATCATAAACAATATTTTTTGTATTGGTGTTTATCCTGGTATCAATGATGAAATGATAGAATATATAGAGAAAATATCTTAATAAAATTATAATATAGGTAGGTTTTATGTTTACATCAAAAGAATTATCAAAAATTATAAAATTAGAATCTTTAAAAATGCACTATAAATCTAAAACATCACATATAGGCTCAAATTTTTCAGTTGCAGATATTTTATATGTTTTATATAATGATGTGTTAAAATATGATATTAATAATCCAAATTATATTAATAGAGATAGAGTTATTTATAGTAAAGGACATGCTGCTACAATACTATATGCTGTATTAGCAGAAAAAGGTTTTATAAACAAAGAATTAATAAACAATTATGGAAATGATAATCAGATATTGTCAAGCCATGTAACACATAAGGTTAATGGCATAGAATTTTCAACTGGATCTTTAGGTCATGGTGCCAGTATTGGATGCGGTATAGCTATAGCTTTAAAAAGAAAAAATATTGATGCTAAAGTTTGGGTCATATTAAGTGATGGCGAAATGAATGAAGGTTCTACATGGGAAGCTATACTTTTCGCATCTCATCATAAGTTAGATAATCTTATATTTATTTTAGACAATAATAAATTACAGGCTTTTGGAAATACAAAAGATATAATAAATATGGGAAGTATACCAAATAAGTTAAAAGAGTTTGGCTGGGCTGTACAAGAAGTGGATGGACACAATCATGATGAATTAAAATCTGTATTTAGTAAATTACCATTAGAAAATAATAAGCCTAGTTTTATACTCGCACATACTATAAAAGGAAAAGGTGTAGACTTTATGGAAAATAATTTGTTATGGCATTATCGTTCGCCAAATGAAGAAGAATATAGATTAGCTTTAAAAAAATTAGAGGAAAATAATTTATGAGAAAAACTTTTATAAATACTTTAATAGAGTGTGCCAAAAAAGATGAATCAATATTTGTTTTAGTTGGAGATTTGGGCTTTAGTGTATTCGAAGAGTTTGCTTCTTTATTTCCAGATAGATATATAAATGTAGGTGTTGCAGAACAAAATATGACTGGTATAGCTGCAGGACTTTCACATGAGGGATATAAAGTAATTACATATTCTATAGGAAATTTTAATACTTTACGCTGTTTTGAGCAAATTAGAAATGATGTTTGTTATCATAATTTAAATGTAAAAATAGTATCTGTAGGAGCTGGTTTTTCTTATGGAACTGCTGGATATACTCATTTTGCTATTGAGGATATAGCTGCTATGAGATTACTCCCTAATATGAGAGTGTATTCTCCTTCGACTATTAATGAAATGGAGATTGTAACAAATCAGTTATTTACTGAAAATTCTCCTTGTTATGTTAGAATAGGTTCTTCTGCTTTAAATTTAAATTATGGAATAAAAAAAGATAAAATTAATATAGTGAAAGAAGGAAAAGATATATTAGTTTTAGTAACAGGTAATATTTTATCTAATGTAATTAAGGCTTCTGAACTTTTGGAAGAAAGAGGTATAAGTGTTTGTATAGCTAGTGTCTATTCATTAGAACCTTTTGATACAGATTTTTTAAAAGAAAAAATAAAAGATATAAAAAAAATAGTTACAGTAGAAGAACATGGTATAGGCGGATTATATAGTATAGTTTCAGAAACATTAATTAATGATAATGTAAAAGTCAAAGGATTATATGTTTTGAAAGATGCTTGTAAATATGCAGATTCTCAAAACTATATGAGAGAAAGATATAATTTAGATATAAATGGAATATATAGATGTATTATTAATTTTTAAAGAAGATTGCTTGCTGAAGTATAATATTTATAGCTGAAAGAAAATAAAAAATAATTCATTTGAAAGGGTTTTATAATGAAAGAAAGATTTAAACCATTTAATAATCATGTTTTTAAAACTAAAAGTTCTTTATTAGATAATATAAAGTTATATTTTAGACTAATTTTAGATTTGCAAGTTAATACTGTTTATAAAACAATAAAAAAATATATAAATAAAACTGTATTAATATATAGCGGGGGGGGGACTCCTTGATGTTGGCTGTGGTAATTCTCCATATAAAGGATTATTGCCAAATAATATAAAATATACAGGATTAGATTATAACATGGCTAAAGAAAATTTTGATTATATAAAACCAGATGATGTAATTTTGTATGATGGTAAAGAATTTCCTTTTGAGAATAATTCTTTTGATTTTTTATATCATACAGATGTTTTAGAACACATAATAGATACCAATTTATTTTTGAAAGAATGTAATAGAGTATTAAAAAATAATGGAAGTATGTTTTTCTCTGTTCCATTTCAAGCTAGATACCATTATATACCATTTGATTATTATAGATATACACCATCTGGATTAAAAAATATACTAGAAAAATCAGGATTTTCTGATATAGAAATAATAGAAAGAGGCAGTGATATTACAGTCGCAGCATATAAAATTATGGCAGTATTTTATAGAATGTTATTAGATACTGGAATAAAAGGTTTATTTAATAAAATACTAGCTATTATATTTTCTCCTATATTCTGCATATCTTTATTAATTGCCCATATATCTCTAATATTGAATATTGGATCAAAAGATGATTGTTTAGGCTACAGTGTTACAGCAAAAAAAGGAATAAAAAATGAATAAAATATTGCAAGAAGATTTAGATTTTATATTAGAAAAACTTAAAGATAATATAGATTTTAATAAATTAAAAGATACTCATATTTTTATTACAGGCGGTACTGGGCTTTTTGGAAAACTTCTTTTAGAAACTTTTTTATTTTTTAATAATAAATTATATACTAATATAAAAATAACGGTACTAACAAGAAATCATAAAAAATTTGTTTCAAATTATCCACAATTTATTAATGAAAATATTAGATATATTGATGGTGATATAAGAAATTTTGACATAGGTTTTGATAGTATAGATTATGTAATACATGCTGCTGCCTCAGTTGATCCTATTTTGGAAAAAGAAAATCCAGATGAAATGTTTTCTATTATTGTTGACGGAACAAAATATTTACTTGAAAAAATAAAACCTTATAATGTAAAAAGAATATTATTTACTAGTTCGGGAGCAGTATATGGAAAACAGCCATACAATTTAAAATATATATCAGAAGATTTTAAATGTGATCCTAACTCTACATATGGTAAAGGAAAATATATATCTGAAAATATTTTATTAGATAGTAGTATAGATACTATTATAACAAGATGCTATGCATTAGTAGGACCATATTTGAACTTAAAATACATTATGCTATAGGTAATTTTATTTTTGATTGTTTAGAGAAAAGAGATATAATTATAAAAGGTGATGGTACCCCTATACGTTCATATTTATATACATCAGATTTAATTATTTGGCTTATTATGGCATTATTAAACTCTGATAGTAATGAAATATATAATATAGGTTCTATGAAAGAAATATCAATATTGGATTTAGCACTATTGGTTACAAAACAATTTGATTATAAAACTGATATTAAAGTTCTATCAAAACGAGATATTGGAATAGCTCCATCTATATATTTACCAGATAATAATAAAATAATTTCTAAATTAAATGTGAAAGAAAATTATACATTAGAAAATATGATTAAAAGAACTATATATTGGAATTATGGAGAAATTAATGAAAACAATTAGTATAGTTATACCAACTTATAATGAAGAGGGTAATGTTATACCTTTAAGCGAAAAATTAATCTCTATCTTTAATGATAAATTATCTAATTATAATTATGAAATAATTTTTATAGATAATTATTCTAAAGATAATACAAGAAAAAACTTATTAGAATTATGTTCTAAAAATAAAAATATAAAAGCTATATTTAATGCTAAAAACTTTGGTCAGTTAAATTCTCCTTTTTACGGTTTATTGCAGTCATCAGGTGATTGTACTATTTTATTGTGTGCTGATTTTCAAGATCCTCCTGATTTGATTGTAGATTTTATTAGAGAGTGGGAAAACGGATATAAAATAGTTATAGGCAGGAAAAATAAAAGTAAAGAAAATCCAATAATGTATATAATAAGAACTATATATTATAATCTTATAAAAAGAATATCGTCTACTGAACATATATCACATTTTACAGGATTTGGACTATATGATAAAGACTTTATAAATGTACTTAGAAACTTAGAAGATTCAGAACCTTATTTGAGAGGAATAGTAGCAGAACTTGGATATACTAGAAAAGAAATATTCTATGAACAGCAAAAAAGAAAAGCAGGAAAAACTAAAAATAATTTTTATTCTCTATACGATGTTGCCATGCTAGGTATTACTAGCTATTCAAAAGTAGTATTAAGACTTGCTACTATGTTTGGATTCCTATTTTCAATACTGTCATTCTTATCTGGTATTGTGTATTTTATATACAAACTTATATATTGGGATAGATTTGTTACTGGTATTGGACCATTAATTTTAGGGGTATTTTTTATAGGCTCTATACAACTTTTCTTTATAGGGCTTTTAGGTGAATATATTTTAAATATTAATTTGAGGGTTATGAAAAGACCTTTGGTCGTTGAAGAAAGAAGAATTAATTTTGACTAATATAAATTCTTATTGAATAATTATAGAATACAAATAAAAATACTAATACTTCTGATAATCAAACTTTAATTAGAAAATAGTTTATAATATTGAAAATTATAATATTATAAAAATTTCAGATCTATAATATATTTTGTAAAAATAATAAACAATAGATAATAAATTAAGGAATAATAAAATTTTTATTTAAAATAATTATTATTAAAAATGGAATATATTTATAAATGTTCAATTTTTTCACTTGAAATTTATATGTTATGTTATATGATATATATCAATTAATTTATAAGGAGTTTTAATATGTCTTTAATAGATAATATAGTAGCTAGAGAAATACTAGACTCAAGAGGAAACCCTACAGTAGAAGTAGATGTTTACTTAGACAGCGGTGTTATGGGAAGAGCTGCTGTACCATCAGGAGCTTCTACAGGTGAACATGAAGCAGTAGAATTAAGAGACGGCGATAAATCAAGATATATGGGTAAAGGTGTTCAAAAAGCCGTAGAAAATGTTAATGAAATTATTTGTAATGAACTTATCGATATGGACGCTTTGGATCAAGTAGAAATAGATAGAACTATGATAGA
This sequence comes from Brachyspira sp. G79, assembly GCF_002379365.1. Taxonomy (GTDB): domain Bacteria; phylum Spirochaetota; class Brachyspiria; order Brachyspirales; family Brachyspiraceae; genus Brachyspira. The sequence goes on from NZ_JQIU01000008.1 coordinate 2,330,230, forward strand.
ACTTGACGGCACAGAAAATAAAGGTAAATTAGGTGCTAATGCTATACTTGGAGTATCACTTGCTGTAGCAAAAGCAGCTGCTGAAGAATTAGGAATGCCATTATACAGATACATTGGCGGAACTAATGCTAAAACTTTGCCAGTACCTATGGCTAATATCTTAAACGGCGGTGCTCACTCATCAGCTCCAATCGATTTCCAAGAATATATGGTTATGCCAGTTGGGGCTCCTACTTTCAAAGAAGGCTTACGTTATATAGCTGAAGTATTCCATAACTTAAAAAATATACTTCATGATAGAGGATTAAGCACTACTGTTGGTGATGAAGGCGGATTTGCTCCTACTCTTAAAGATAATGAAGAGCCTCTTCAAGTAATTATGCAGGCTATAGAAAAAGCTGGATACAAACCTGGTGAAGATGTAATGATAGCTATGGACCCTGCTTCAAGTGAATTCTATAACAAAGATAAGAAAAAATATGTATTCCATAAATCTGACAACAGAGAATTAACTCCTGCTGAAATGGTTGATTTCTATGCTGATTTATGTAATAAATACCCTATTATTTCTATAGAAGATGGTGTTGCTGAAGATGACTGGGAAGGCTGGAAAATATTAACAGAAAAATTAGGTAAAAAAATACAGTTAGTTGGTGATGATTTATTTGTTACTAATGTAAAAAGACTTCAAATGGGTTTAGATAAAGGTGTTGCTAACTCTATTTTGATTAAAGTAAATCAAATCGGTACTTTAACTGAAACTTTAGACTCTATAGAACTTGCTAAAACTCATAACTATACTGCTGTAGTTTCTCACAGATCTGGTGAAACAGAAGATTCTACTATTGCTGATATAGTAGTAGCTACTAATGCAGGTCAAATCAAAACAGGTTCTGCTTCAAGAAGTGATAGGATTGCTAAATACAATCAATTATTAAGAATTGAAGAAGAATTAGGCAGCAGAGCTATTTATTTAGGTAAAAAAGCTTTCTATAATGTTATGAAATAACAATATTAAGTAAGCTTTAAACAATAATTAAACTTTAAAGCGATAAACGAGAGCTGGTAACAATTTATTGTTACCAGCTTTTTTTATACGAGTTTATCGCTAGCAATAATAATAAAAAAGCATTTTATAATGTTATGAAATAAATATATTAATTATATACATTAAATAAGAATTTAGCTTTAAAAGCTAATATAATGAGGCAGTGACAATACATTGTTATTGCCTCTTTTTTATATAGTTGTGTCTGTAAAGGTAAATATAAAAATTATTTTATAATGTTGTGAAATAATAGTTTTAATGATAGAAGTATACTATAAAAATTGTGTTCGTTTATCAAATTTATTTTCTATAGGATTATAAGCAGAGAATTTTTGTTAATGGTAATAAAAGTTTTAAAATTTATTCTCACTCCCCACCCTCTAAATTTTATAAACCTATTATGTT
>NZ_JQIU01000008.1:2332045-2347402 GCF_002379365.1 Brachyspira sp. G79
ATATCAATATAATTAATATATATAAGTATTTTTTATTTTACTCTGATTAATATTATAAGAATATATAAAGGAATAATTATGAGCGATAGATATATAGTTTGGGAAGATAAATATAAGACAGGCTATAAAAGAATAGATGACCAACATAAAGAATTAATAGAGATTATCAATGATTTATATGATTGTATGGAAAATAGAGATTCAGAAGATGAAAAACTAAAAGAGGTTTTTAAAAATGCTCTTAAGAAAACAGTAGATTATGTTTCATATCATTTTTCATGTGAAGAAAAGATTATGAATGCTATAAAATATGATAAAATAATACCCCATTCATCATATCATAGAGAATTTACAAATACTATTTACAAATATGTTCAGTCTTATGAAGACGGTTCTCTAAAGGCCATTGATGATTTAGTAAAATATTTAAAAGATTGGTTTTTAAATCATATCTTAGTTACAGACAAGAAATTTGTTGCTGAAGTGAAGGAAGCATTAAAGAAACTTTCACAGCAATAGAAAATAGGAGTTTTTTTATTATGAGTGGAAATAATGAAAAAATTGAATGGATAAAATGGGACGATAAATATAAGATAGGCTACAAAAGAATAGATGATCAGCATAAAGAACTAGTGAATATTATTAACAGTTTATATAATTGTATAGGCTATAGTAGTTCGGAGGACAAAAAATTAAAAGAGGCTTTCAAAAATGCTCTTAAGAAAACAGTAGATTATGTTTCATATCATTTTTCTTATGAAGAAAAAATTATGAGTGCTGTAAAATATAGGAGACTATTAGAGCACTCTTCCTCTCACAGGGAGTTTACTCAAACTATTTATGATTATGTTCAGTCTTATGAAAACGGTTCATTAGAAGCTGTACATAATTTGGTAAAATATTTGAGAGATTGGCTTTTAAACCATGTATTAATTTCGGATAAAGAATTTGTTATTGAAGTAATAGAAACATTAAAAGAACTTTCACAGCAAAATAATAATGAATAGGAGTTATAAAAATGTATAATGGAGTTTCTGTAAAAAAGCCTTGGATTAAATGGGATAATAAATACCAAACAGGCTATAAAAGAATAGATGACCAGCATAGAGAACTTGTTAATATTATTAATGATCTTTATGAAACAGGTGTTGTAGGCGATCTTAGCAATGAATATGTAAGAAGATCTTTCAATGCTATTATTAAAAGAACAATAGACTATGCTACTTATCATTTCTCTTATGAGGAAAAGATTATGAAAGCTATAAACTATTCTATAGCAAAAGAGCATATATCTAAACATAGATCTTTTTCTATTAAAGTTGTCGAAGAAGTTAATAAATATGATAACGGAGATAATTTGGTTATAGAAGATTTTATTGAATTTTTAAAAAACTGGCTTATTAATCATATTATAGTTGAAGACAAGAAGTTTATATATGAATTAAAAAACTCTTTAAAAACAATATGTCAAGATGATTCTGATGAAAATAATAATTAATAAGTAATTGATAAAATTTAATAAAAGCCTTAAAGTATTAATTTAATATTTTAAGGCTTTTTAATATTCTGCTCAATTCAAAGTCTGAAACAAGCATGAAAGTTACAAATATTTTTCTATTTCTGTAAATGCCACACCTGCTTTTTCCCCTATATAAATATCAACTATAGAATTAGTAAAGCTGGAAGGTGCAGGATTAATTTCCATAATCTTTGCCCCAGACCTTTTAGCAATATGAGGTATCTGAGCGGCAGGCATAACCTCCCCCCCTGTTCCTATTATAATAAATAAATCGCTTTTCTCAGCATCTTCTATAGAAGAATTAAAAGCTATTGCTGGAAGCTGCTCTCCAAAAAATACAAAATCAGGTTTTAATACAGAAGCACATTTTTCACAAGTTGGAGGATCCATTGAAAGTATTTCTTTTGTTATTTTGTATTTTGTTTTGCATTTAGTACACACTGCATATTTTGCTGTTCCATGAAGCTCATAAACTATTTTACTTCCAGCTTCCTGATGAAGGTTATCTATATTTTGAGTAATTACGCTACGCATTATACCCATCTTCTCTAAATTAGCTAATACTATATGTGCTTTATTAGGCTTTACATCAGTAATAGGATCATAAAAAACTTTTTTTAGCGAATTCCAAGATTCCTTCTGATGCTTCATAAAATAAGATATTTCTGCAAACTGACTTCCATGCTTCTCCCAAAGTCCGTTTTCGCCTCTAAAAGGTGGAACTCCGCTTTCTACGCTTATTCCAGCACCTGTAAACGATACAACATATTTTGATTCTTTTATAATTTTTGCCGCTGACTGATAATCTATCATAATATATCTCCCCCTAACGCTTTATACTATATTATATAATGATAATATATTTTTTACCATAATCCTATTAAAAAATTACTGCTAAATTTATATATTAATTTTTTATTTTCTTATTTGATATAATTCATATACAAAAACATTTTTCAAATTATTATATATTCACTTATTATTTATATATGCTATTATTCACATTTAATCAATTTTCTGTTATAAAAATAAATTTAGAGAGCCATATATAGTAAATATTACTATTAAATAATAATACTCATAAATAAAATAATATTTAAGTTAACAAATTTGATTTTATTTATATAGTAAATATTATTTAAGATAATAATAATCTCCAGAAAAAATATTAATTAATGTTCTTATACTTATATTTTATTTCCCATAAAAAACACATTTAGCTATAATATTTATTGACAGATAACTTTATTATGTTATAATTAAACAATATTAATTATTTATCAATATAAAAATTATTTTAAGGACATATTATGATTAGCAGAACACAAATTATGCGTCTACTAAAATATAAAAATGCTTTAAGACGTATGAAGAGTTTCGGATTTATAAAAGCATATTCAAATAATTTAGGAGACGCAATAGGAATTACATCTGTACAAGTAAGAAAAGACTTCTCACTTTTTAATATATCTGGAAACAAAAAAGGCGGATATAATATAGATGACTTACTTGAGCAAATTGACAGCATATTAGGAAAGCAAATTTCTCATAATATCATCTTAATAGGATATGGTAAAATAGGAAAAGCATTAGTTAATTATAGAGGTTTTGAAAGTGAGGCTATAAAAATAATAGCGGCATTTGATCATAATCCAGAGAAAATAAATAGAGAAGCACCTACTCCAATACTTCCTATAGAAGAATTAAAAGATTTCATTATCAATAATAAAATAGAAGTAGCTATATTAACTGTACCAGATTTAGAAGCTCAAAGAATGTTTGATGTTATTTGTAATGCTGGTATTAAAGGGGTTTTAAACTTTGCTCCTATTAAACTTTTGGAAAGACCAGACTGCATTATCAATGATGTAAATATTGCTGATGAGATAGAATCTTTATTCTACTTTATTAATGATGTTAAAGAAGCTGCTCCGCATAAAAAACATAGAGAAAAATCTGAAAAACAGCAGTAAAAATCATTTAATAAAAAATAAAAAGGGACTGTATTTTTTATACAATCCCTTTTTATATATTTGTTATGCATTATCTATTGTAAGTTAAACTCGCTCTAGTTAGTAAATCAACAACTTCTGTATTACCATTTTCCATAGCATACATTAATGCTGTTTTATTAAACTTATCTAAAGTATTTAAATATGCTCCTGAATTAATTAGTAATTCTACTGAAGCATAATCTCCATTTTCGGCAGCAAACATCAAAGCTGTTTTTCCGTCATTATCAGCAATATTCAAATCAGCCTTACTCATAACCAAAGCATTAACTGCATCACTTTTTCCTGCAATTGCTGCCCATATCAAAGCTGTTCTTCCGTCTCGCATTTTAAAATTAATATTTGATTTTCCTATCAAAAGAGAAGAAATAATATCAGTTAAGCCCAATGTAGAAGCCAAAGCAAGCGGTGTAATATTACCATAAGGTCCGTAAGAGGCTACAATATTGGCATCAGCTCCTCGTTCTAATAATATTTTAGCAACTTCATTATTTCCTCTAGCTATAGCATAAAATAAAGCATTAGCTCCATATTCATTTATATAATTAATATCGCTTCCTTTATCTAATAACAATCTTACTATTAAATCATGATTATTAAAAGCAGCAACCATTAATGGTGTCATATTATAATTAATACCGTCATTATTTCCGCTTCTGTAAGTTCCTGTTGTTTTCAAATCAGCTTTAGCATTAACTATCATCTCTACAATACTATAATAACCCTTTCCTGCAGCCTGTAAAAGTGCTGTTGTACCGCCATTTATTTTTATATTAGGATTAGCATTTTTAGCAAGCAGATAAGAAACTATATCAACATATCCTGCATCTGCTGCATAAGTTAAAGCTGTTTTCCCATGTATACATGTAAGATTAACATTAGCATTTTGAGATAACAGTAAAAGAACAGCGTCTTTATATCCTTTTGAAGAGGCTATTATTAAAGCATTATGTCCCTGATTGTCACCAAAGTTTATAAAATTAGAAATAGGACCTTGAGAAATTAATCTTCTTATTCCGTTAGTATCGCCTGTATTAGCATATTCTAATAACTGATCTAATCTTCCTGTATTCGGAGTTTGAGCAAATAGGGTAATAAATGTATTAAAAAATATTAAAATAAAACATAAATAACGCATATTTAATTCTTCCTTTAAAGTATAGAATTTTAGCTATTATCAAATTTCGGAATGATATATATTAATTATTAATGGCTTTGCAATTTATTTTTAGCCAAATTGAATATTATTTTTTAATGCTATATTTATATCCATACTCTAATTTAAATTCATTATATGCATATTACGCACGCAGCATGAAACATTTATATATAATACAAATTAGAATTAATAATTAGATTTATTATAAGAATCGATTAAACGTGCGTTGAATAATGTTATAAATTTAAAAACGCACTTGGGTGGGCAGTTAAAAAATAACAATTAAAGTAAAGGCAGAAAAATAAGCTATTTAAGTAAGAAATAATATTATAAAATTTAAAGGGTGGGGATTAAAATAAATTTAAAAACTTTGTTTTTAATCTATCTTTTATATAGTTTATCAAATTAGGATATATAGCTTTATTTCATTTGATAAATTCATTGAAAACAATATTTTAATTAAAAGTTTTAAAAGTATAAAAATAATTCATAGATATAGAATATATAATAATAAAATGTTAATTTTATAATAAAAATCTAAAAAATATATTATTAATATATTTTTATTTGGTTATTATTTTTAAGAGTAAGTATATAAAGTACATAATATTAGTGTTAAGGTCATTTATTTATGAAAGATATATACAATAAAATAATAAGTGAAAAACATATAGGAAAAGAAACTAATCCAATCAACCAAAAAGATATACTTTCTTTGGCGGGTCATTATTCAAGAAATTATGAAAACAAAAGTAACGGAATAGGACTTGTAATTGTCAATGTTCAAAGAGATTTCGTAGACCCAAAAAAAGGGGCTTTACCAGTAAAAGGGGCTGTCAAAGACGTTAAAAGAATAATACGGTTTATTTATGAAAATTTAGAAGATATATACTCTATTTATACGGCAATGGATACACATTATTATGATTCAATATTTCACCCTTATATGTGGAAAAAAGCTAATGGAGAGGAGATAGAGCCTTTCACTGAAGTAACTTTAGATAAAATTAATTCTAATGAAATTATACCATTATATAAAAAAGAACAGATAGCATATGTAAAGAAACTTAAAAATGAGAATATGAAGAATCTAATTATATGGCCGTATCATTGTCTTTATGGTACAGATGGCTGGCTTATAGAAAAACAGCTTAATAATATGCTTCTATTTTTTGAAAGGGCTAAAGAAACAAATGTCAATAAAATAATGAAAGGCACAGAACGATTTACTGAGATGTACGGAGCTATAAAGCCTGAAATAGTAACCCCTGAAACCAGATTCTTTGATATGGCTTGGGTATATGATTTGAAAAATTATAAGAAAATATGTATATGCGGAGAGGCTAAAGATTTAGGACTTTATGAAACAGTTAAACAGATTTGCATTATGTACTCGGGAGATAAAAATATCACCAAAAAAATTAATGTAATGATGAACTGCGGAAGTTCAATATATGATAATAAAAATATTAATAAGAAATATGAAACTTTATCTGATAAATATGGTATAAAATTGATAGAAGTTTAACTAATAAAGTTATATTTTTGACTTTTTTAGTAAAAGTTGTATACTATAAAAATAAAAAATAATACAATAAAAAGGAGTGTAAAATGAAAGGATTTGCTATGAAAAAGATAGGTGAAACAGGTTGGGTTGAAAAAGAAATACCAGCTTGCGGACCTCTTGATGCTATTGTAAAACCTTTAGCTGTAGCTATATGTACTTCTGATATACATACTATAGCAGGTGCTATAGGTGATAGGAAAGACATGATCTTAGGTCATGAAGTTTGCGGCGAAATACATGAAGTTGGATCTTTAGTAAAAGATTTTAAAAAAGGTGATAGAGTATTAATTACTGCTATTACTCCAGATTGGAGTACAGTAGAAGCACAGGCTGGATATTCTATGCACTCTGGCGGTATGCTTAATGGCTGGAAATTTTCTAATGTAAAAGACGGAGTATTTTCTGAATATTTCCATGTTAATGATGCTGATGGTAATTTGGCTTTACTTCCAGAAGGAATGGATCCTATAGATGCTTGTATGATTTCTGATATGGTTCCTACAGGTTTCCATGGAGCTGAACTGGCTGATATACAATATGGAGATACTGTTTTAGTTATAGGTATTGGACCTGTTGGACTTATGGGAGTTGCTGGTGCTGCTTTAAGAGGTGCTTCTAGAATTATTGCTGTTGGTACTAGACCTAAATGTGTAGAAGTTGCCAAAATTTATGGAGCTAATGAGTTTATCAGTTACAAAAATGGTCCTATAGATGAGCAAGTATTAAAAATGACTAATGGAAAAGGTGTTGATAAAGTTATCATTGCTGGAGGCGGTGTTGAAACTTTCTCTGAAGCTGTTAAATCATTAAAAGCTGGAGGTAAAATAGGAAATGTTAACTATCTTGGGGAAGGTGATAATGTATTAATACCTAGACTTGAATGGGGTGTTGGTATGGGACATAAAGCTATATTTGGCGGTCTTATGCCAGGAGGAAGATTAAGAGCTGAGAAATTAGGTTCTTTGGTTGCTTCTGGAAGATTAAATGTACGTCATTTAATTACTCATGTATATGAAGGCTGGGATCAGCTTCCTGAGGCTGTTAGAATCATGGGGGAAAAACCTGCTGATTTGATTAAACCTGTAGTAAGAATTGCAAAATAATAGATAATAACTAATAAATAAATTGGGCTGGCATTTATTTTTATAAATATTTGTCAGCTCTTTTTATATAATCATACAATTAATACTTTAAATTAAATTACAGCTATGTTATAATATATTATGTAAAGTAAAAAGAATTATTTATTAAAAATGTTTTTTACATATTTGATATTTATAATATTTATATATTATGAAAAATAAAAATGGGGGTGCCTGATGGAATACGATGTAGAATATCTAAAAAATCAAACTTCAATCAATTATGATAAAACTCTATGCTACTGCAAAAATGTTTCATACAGAGATGCTTATAAAGCAATAGCTGATAATAAATTAACTTCTCTTGATGAAGTTGTAGAAAAAACTCAGGCTTCTACTGGATGCGGAGGCTGTAAAGAGCGTATCTTAAGTTTAATAGAATATGCTAAAAAAAATGAATATGCTCCTTTAGATCTTTGATTATAGGTTAAAATTATGATGAATGAAAAAGTACTCAATGCTTTAAAAGAACTTAATATAGATTATCAGGAATTTGAAGAGGCTGGTGTTACAAAGACTGTTGATGATGCTGCTAAAACTCTTAATATAGAAAAAGGGCAGGTAGCTAAATCTATACTTGTAAAGCCGTCTAAAAAAAATTTTGCTATGATTATAGCTTCTGGAGATAAAAAAATATCTTCAAAAAAAATGAGAGAATATTTCGGCTGTAAAACTAGTTTTGCTAATGCAGAAGATACATATAATTTAACTGGATTTACTTTTGGAGGAGTATGCCCTTTTGGTATAGATAAAAGTGTTGATGTATTAGTAGATAAAAGCATGCAAAGATTTGATGCATTATATATTGCTTGCGGAAGCGACAGTTCTTTAGCCAAAATGACTTATGATGAAATACTTAAAAAAATTTCAGGTACTGAAGTAGATTTAACAGAAGATTGATATATTTGTTTCAAAATTAATATGGATAATTATACTTGAAAAATATTTTACAACTGAATGTGATAAAAGTGCAAATTTAAATCATGCTTTGGGCGGGTGCACTTGAAGAAATATAGACCTATAGATTTAATTAAAGTCTATATAAAAAATAAAGCTTTTAAATCTAAAAGGGTGGGTATTAAAATAAATTTTAAAATCTATTTTAACTCCCACCCTATAAATTTTTTAATTCCGTTTGTTATTTATTGCTTATTTTTATCTATTTACTTTGTCTGTTATTCTGTCTGCCCACCCAAGTGCTTTTTTAAAATTAGTATTTTATTTAAAGCACATTTAACTTAATAATCAAAAGCATCTTCATCTATATCCATATAATTTCCAGAGTAATAATTAGCCTTTTCTTTTATAAGCATTAAACGCTTTGGTATCTCCATTAAAAATGATGAAGGTATCTGCTCCATTATACCAGAACTTATTCTTCTTTTTTTGGAGTAGGTGAGATAAAGTTTTCTTTTAGCCCTTGTTATTGCTACATAAAGAAGCCTTCTCTCTTCATCAATTCCTCCTTCCTCTTCAAGCGAGAAATAATGAGGAAAAACTCCCTGCTCCAAACCTGTTATGAATACAGCATCAAATTCTAAGCCTTTGGCATTATGAACTGTCATAAGAGTAATGTAATCTTCGTTTTCATTTTCTGTGTTAATGTCTCTATATAAAGTGTTTTCTTCCAAAAATGTTATGAGTGAAGCATTAGGCTCTGTATTTTTGTAGTCATAAAAACCTCTGAAAAGCTCCTTTATATTTTCTTCTGCTGTTATTACTCTTTCATTGCCTTCGCTTTTAAATATTGAAAAATAATCTATATCTTTTAAAAAGTTAAAAAATATTTCTTCTATATGTATACCGTCTTCATTTGAAATGTCTTCTTTTATTTTTATAGCATATTCTTCTATTATACTTTTGTATGCCTTAATCGATGAAATTACCTTTTTACTTAATGATATTTCATCAGCATAATCAATAGCTTGATAAAGAGTTATTTTTCTGGTATTAGCGAAAGTTTCTATACTGTTAAAACTTTTCTCTCCTATTCCTCTAGGAGGCACATTAATAGTACGTCTTACACTGAAATTGTCTCCAAAACCCATCATAAGCCTTAAAAAAGAAATAGAATCTTTTATCTCAATTCGTTCAAAAAATCCTACCCCTCCTACTATTTTATAGTTTATAGAATGAAGTTTTAATTCTTTTTCATAAGCTCTTGACTGGCTATTAGTTCTAAATAGTATTACTATATCTTTAGCCTCAAATCCGTTATCAAATAAACTCTCTATTTCATTAACTACACTTCTGGCCTCTTCCAGATCGCTATAGCAAATCCAATTCTCTATTTTAAATTCGTTTGGTTTATTAGAAAATACATTTTTTTCATGGCGATTGGTGTTGTTTTTTATAACACTTAAAGCTGCTTCCACTACATCTTTCGGACATCTGTAATTTTCTTCAAGACGCACTATTTTTGTATTTGGATAATCCTTCTCAAAATCGAGTATATTAAGAACATCAGCACCTCTAAATGCATATATACTCTGATCATCATCGCCTACAACTGTTAAATCATTATCAGCATTTTGTGTTAATAATTTTATGAGTTTGTACTGCTGAGGGTTTGTATCCTGAAACTCATCTACCAAAACATATTTGAATCTGTTTCTATAGAAGTTAAGAACTTTTTTTTCTTGTTCAAATAATTTTATGGTGTTTAATATAAGGTCATCAAAATCCATTACATTTTCATTTAATTCATACTCTGTATATTTTTTGTATACATTTTCAAAAATATCTCTGTCAAAAATAATTCCGTCATCCATATTGTTTTTTAGAGATGATATAAATTTGTTTATCATTTTTGGAGTAATACTTTTTGGCACTTTCTCTTCTTTCATTATTCTTTTAATAACGGATAATTTATCGCCCTCATCTAGTATAAGGAAATTGGACTTATAGCCTAAAAAATGAGCATTTTCTTTTAATATCCTAAGACATGCAGAGTGAAAAGTTCTTATAAATAATCTGCTAGGCTTTATATCTGGTACAAGAGCACATACTCTCTCTTTCATCTCATAAGCGGCTTTATTAGTAAATGTAACAGCCATTATATTTTCAGGCGGAGTTTCAAGTTCATTAATAAGATATGCAATTTTTTTAGTAATTACCAAAGTTTTACCACTCCCAGCACCAGAAAGAAGAAGGAGAGGACTTCCTTTATGCAAAATACCCTCTTTCTGAACCTTACTCACATTTTGAAGTATATCCATATTATCACCTTAAAAATTATTTTAGTATGCACAATTATTTTTTACAGTTATTATATATTATTAAGTATAAAACTCAAATATTAGTATATACCTAAACAAATATAGTTTGTCAAAATTAATTTTTTAAATTTAAAATATTTGAAGGGCACAGTTTTTTATGATGTCTGTCTTCAAGTGGCGAAAGAATTGCATTTTATGAAGTCCGCCTGTGACCGAATGAAGTACTGTTAAGTATGGCGTGTGGAGAGAAAAAGTTGAATAAGAGAATTAACAAACTTAAAAATTTTAATATATTAAGTTATCATAATATTTTTGCTGTTTATATATATAAATTTTTTACTATTTATGTTATAATTAATTTTTATAAGGTATAAAAACTTTTCTAAAAACAGCACATTTTTATAATTAAGGATAAAAAAACATGATAAAAAACAAAGAAAGACTTTTATGGATATTTCTTTTAATTTTTGTAGTAGCAATTTCTTTTTTCAACTTTAAAAGTCCTTCTCTTGCTATAGCTCAGCAGGGAAAGGCTCAGTCGGATAATGACTTTTACTATTACAGCCGCTTATTTCAAAAAGTATTTGCCACTTTGCAGCAGAACTTTGTTGATACAAACAGTGTAACAACAAAAAAATTGATGTACGGTGCTATTAAGGGAATGCTTGAGGCAACAGATGATCCATTTACATTTTTGCTTGACGAAGAGCTTAATCAGGCTTTAAATACAGAGATGTCTGGAAGATACGGCGGGGTAGGGCTTTCTATATCAAAAAATGCTGATAAAGGACTTATGGTTGTTTCTCCTATAGAGGACGGTCCTGGTGAAAAGGCTGGTATATTATCAGGAGATATTATCACAGAAATTGACGGTAAAAGCACTAAAGATATGTCTGTTGATAATGCTGCTAATATTATGAGAGGAAAAGAAGGTACTAAAGTTACTCTTACAATAGTACGTGACGGGGTAGCAGAGCCTATTAAATATCCTCTTACAAGGGCAATAATAGAAATAAAAAGTGTTAAATATAAAATGGTTGATGATACTGTAGGATATATAAGAATAACTACTTTCGGTGATGATACAGCTAGAGATTTGGAAGATGCTTTAATAGATCTTAAAAAACAAGGTATGAAAAAACTTGTATTAGACTTGAGAAATAATCCAGGCGGAAGACTTGATACTGCTATTAATATAGTAGAAGAGTTTTTAACAGAAGGAAAAATAGTATATACTAGAGGAAGAACAAAAAATGAAAATCAGGATTATTATGCCTCCAAAAAAGGTGATGAATGGCTAGAAGGGGATATGGTTGTATTAGTTAATCAATATAGTGCTTCTGCTTCCGAAATACTTTCTGGAGCTTTGCAAGATAGCGGAAGAGCTAAACTTTTGGGTGAAACTACATTCGGAAAGTTCAGCGTTCAGTATGTACTTCCTTTGGATACAAGAGATAATACTTCTTTTAAATTTACAGTAGCCCATTACTACACTCCAAATGGAAGAAGACTTCATGGCAAAGGATTAACTCCAGACTTTGTAGTAGTAGAACCAAAATTGAGCAGTACAGATATAACAGCATTAACCGAACTTAGAAAAGGCGGACAAATATCTGCTTATGCTAAAAAATATCCTAATGAAAGTTCTGATGCTGCAGCTTTGCCTGCTTTCAAAGAAGAGCTTAAAAATCAAAACATCATAGCTAGCGATTATTTGCTTGAGCGTTTAATATATAATGAACGTAATTTAGATAATTATAAAGAGATATATGATCTTCGCTATGATAAACAGTTAAAGGCAGCTATTGAATATCTTGAAACAGGAAAAGAGCCTCCTCAGGATAAAGAAGAACCTAGAGAAAACTGGTCAAATGAAAAAGAAGAAAATTAATAATATTTAATTATATGAAAAGGTGATAGTATTTTGATATTATCACCTTTTTTAATGCTTCATTATTTATCATACAATTTGAATAAATCTTATGTCCGATTATCATTAAATAATATTTATAATTTTCTACTGTATGTTTATTGATTGTACTACACTTTTTACATAAGATACCTATTTAATATCGCTCATTAAATAGACTGAGATTAAAAATGGTATTTTTGTATAAATTAATTATATAAAACATAAAAATGATAATAGTTTTTAGAAAGAATATAATAAAAAAGAGAGAGCTATTAAAAAACTCTCTCTTTAATTAATAAGATATACATACAATTAGTCGTCAAATTTTTGTCCCATTAACTGTCCGTCAGAAGTTATAAATAATTCCATAAAGTTATTTAATTTCACTTTGTAATTACCCCATTCTTTTTCTGTCTCTATTATTACAGCATTAGGATAAGTATTTTTTATAGTATTTGCTACAGTTTGAGGCAAAACACTGAAAGGAACTGTATTATATTTACCGTCTATACTATTCCATTCTCCATTATACAAAAACTCTATTTTAGAACCGTTTGACAATTTCACTTCAAATTTTCCGTCATCTCTTTCTGCTTTCCATATCTGAGCATTAGGATAAACTCTTTGTATAAAGCTTCTAGCGTTTTGAGGAAGTGAAGAAGCTGGTACTATCCAATCAGCAAAAGCACTTGAAGTAGAAATAATAGTTAAAGTTATTAATAAAGCAAATAATTTTTTAGTCATAGTAAAATCTCCTTTTAATTTGTTTTCATATGTTCTTGTAAATTATCTTTACAATTATAAGTATAGCCTAAAAGCAGATTTTGTCAATATATTTTACTATAATTTTACAAAAAATTTACTTAAAATTTGTTGTTTTAATAGATATATAATACGTTTAATACGTAGTATTGTAATTATATATTAAGTTATCAAAAATAAGTAAAAAATATTTACTTTAACCTAATATATATACAAAAAAGCCCACATTTATAAAAAATAAACACAGGCTTTTTAATTTTATATATTATAAATAATTAGTATCAAAAAATCTTCTTAACTATTATAGTCTCTTCTCTGCTGGCACCAACAGACACTATAGATATATCTGTTTCTATTACTTCACTTAATCTTTTTAGATACTTTTTAGCATTTTCTGGGAGCTTATCATATTCTCTAATTTCTCTAGTGCTAGTTTTCCAGCCTTCAAACTCCTCATACACTGGCTCAGCTTTTGAAAGTATATCCAAATCAGCAGGATAGCCTTCTAATATCTCACCATTATATTTATAGGCAACACATATTTTTAATTTATCCAAATCATCTAATATATCAAGTCTAGTTACAGCAATAGAATCAAGTCCGTTCACATAAGATGCATATTTTACAACACATGCATCAAGCCAGCCGCATCTTCTTGGTCTTCCAGTAACAGTGCCGTACTCTCCGCCTTTATCTCTTATAGCCTGTCCTATATCATCATGAAGCTCTGAAGGGAAAGGACCTTCTCCCACCCTTGTAGAATAAGCCTTAACTACTCCTATAACATTATCAATCTTTCTAGGTCCTACTCCAGAACCAGTACAGGCTCCTCCTGCAGCAGGATAAGATGATGTTACAAAAGGATAAGTACCATGGTCTAAGTCAAGCATAGTAGCCTGAGCTCCTTCAAATAGTATATTCTTTTTCTCTTTAATAGCTTTATTTAATATTGTAGTAGTATCAGCAATATAAGGTTTTAATCTCTCAGCATATTCCAAATACTCTTTTAAAAGTGCATCATAATCAAATCCGTCATGATTATAAACTTTTTTAAGGAGTTTATTTTTAAGTTCAAGATTAAACTTTAATTTTTTAGCAAAAACTTCTTTATTCATCAAATCAACAATTCTTATACCCAAACGGCTGGATTTATCCATATAGCAAGGACCTATACCGTTTTTAGTAGTACCTAATTTATTTTCTCCAAGATCCTCTTCCTGAAGCTCATCAAGAAGCCTATGATAAGGCATTAATACATGAGCCCTGTTAGAAATTTTAAGATTGGATATATTAACTTTCTTCTCGGCAAGAGCGTCTATTTCACCTAAAAAAACTTTAGGCTCTATAACAACGCCATTTCCTATAACGCAAACTTTATCGTTATAAAGTATACCAGAAGGTAAAAGTCTTAATTTATATTTTACATTATCAACTACAACGGTATGACCTGCATTACTTCCTCCCTGAGAACGAACAACATATTCGCAGTTTTCGGCAAGATAATCCACTATTTTACCTTTGCCCTCATCACCCCATTGAGTGCCTACTATAATTACTGAAGCCATTTTTTAACTCCTTATATTAAAAAATAGATATTTTATGAAAATTTTTATAATGATAAAAAATTTCTATAAAACACACAAGGGCTATTATATGAATATTTTGTAAGAATTTCAAGCTACTTTTAATAGAAATTTCTATTAAAGATAATGTTTTTATTTATAAAGTAATTTTTTAAACATCATTAATATAATTATATATTGTTTTAATATTTTTATAATGCTTTATAATAAAGTAGATTTAAAACTTAAAATATTTTGGATTATTTATGACTGAAGAATTAAAAGCAAAAATACAAAAATTAATATTAGAAGAAAATTATGAAGAAGCAATAAAGCTATGTGATGAAGCCATTGAAAAAGATGATAAAGATGAGGACGCATATTTCAATATGGCTTTTGCAAAAATAAATTTGCAGAGATATAAAGAAGCTATAGAGGGCTACAGTAAAGTTATAGAATTAAATAATAAAAATGAAATAGCGTATATAAATAGAAGTGTATGTT
>NZ_JQIU01000008.1:2351328-2354253 GCF_002379365.1 Brachyspira sp. G79
GATAATGATATTAAAGAAAAATTAATAAAATTAAATCATTACTTTATAAAGATAAAAAATATAAATGTTAATAATAGAACTTTCAGGTCATTAAAATATAATAAAAACAATATGCATTACAAAATGATAATCAATATATGCAAATTCATACATAAAAATTTATTAGTTAATAAAAGTAGCAGTGAATATTCATTTATAGATTTTAATGAAGGGAAAAGAATGCATATGCTCTATGAAAAATTTGTTTTAAACTTTTATAAAATATATTTTTTTAATAATAAAAATATAAAAGTAAAAAACAAAACTATAAAGTGGAATATAAATAATAATGAATATATACCTATAATGAAGACAGATATTATGATTTATGATAAAGAGAAATGTTTGATAATAGACACAAAGTTTTATACAAATGTCTTAATAAAAAATAATGATAAAGTTTCTTTAAGAAGCAGCCATTTATATCAAATATTTTCTTATATGTCTAATGTTAATAATTATCATAAAAGGTTTAAAACTATCAAAGGTGTTTTGCTTTATCCATTATGTAATGATAATATTGACAAAGAATACAAAATAGATGATAAATATTTTGCAGTTAATACAATAGATTTGAACTCTGATTTTAATATTATAAAAGATAAGTTAGTATATATTATAAAAAAACTATGTTTCTGCTAATACATAAAATTTTTTGTGTATTATTAATTTCTTTTTAATAAGCTGTTAGTAAACATATAATTCCAGTTTGTGCTTACCATATTATTGCTTATAAATATATTAGTGTAGAATGTATTAGTAAGAAAGTTATTAGCTTTGGATCTCTCTTCCATTTCATTAATTTTTTTTACCTTTTCATTCAAAGCTCTTATAATAGCATAGCTTTCATTATCGATATTACCGTCTATCTTTTCAGGTCTGAAATGGCATTGAAATGCATAAAGCACCTTTCTTGAATCAAAATCCCATACATTATTTGTAGGCATACTTGTATAACCATATTTTACAAACTCTTCTTTTATATCCAAAACTTTAGCCTTTTTATATTCATTATCACTTAAAAAATTTGTGTAGTCATATTCATCATACCATATTCCAAGGTTATATTCGTCATGAAGCCTTTTCCATGGGAATTTTGGACCTGGATCTTTCTTTCTGTATGGAGCTATATCAGAATGACCTAATATATTATAAGGTTTTACCCCATATTTATCTATTAAGTTTCTAAGTAAATATGCAACTTTTTCTATTTGGCTTTCATCAAACTCTAAATACTCATCATAAGGAATAAAAAATAAATTCTCTCTTTCTCTTTTTGTCATTCTTCTTAACTGTTCTTGAGTATTTGTAACTTTTTGTAAGAATCCCAAATTCACTATTTCTATACCTATAGAAGTATCATTCATAGTAAGTCTGTTATCAAACATGGTAACACCTGCATGCCAAGCTCTGTTGTTATCATCTACAAGTTTATATATAGGATCATTTTCTCTTGTTGTTATTAAATAATGAGCTGAAACTCCGGGGTCTGTTAAAACTTTTAGAGATAAATCATCATCTAATGCAGTATAGTGGAGTATTATATATTTTATTCTCAAATTATATGCTGGGGATTTAAAAACCGTTGATATTTTAGGAGCTATTTTTCTGCTTCTTATAGGGGCGGAAGTATTATTATTGCAGGAAAATAATACCAATGCAGATATTAAAAAAATTATCTTAATTATTTTTTTATACATAAATAGGTACTCCGTTAAATCTGTAGCGTATGAAACCTTTATAAAAGTCTTTTACTTCAATATAGGCAAAATAATAAGCCTGAGCTGTATTTATTCTAGTATGTTTATGAAGAAGATTGCTGTAAAAACAGTATATAAAATCTATATACATTCCATCTGTTAAAGCACCTACACCCGATATTACAGTGCCTACTCCTGAAGATAATAATGATTTTGTGAGATTGTTATCAGTTTCTTCCATATTGCAGGCATTAATAAAAACTAAAGAAGGCGGATTTTCTAATGCTCCAACAGAGTTTAATATATATTCGCTATTTAATTTGATGCCGTTTTTATACCCATGCGTTATAATATGTACTATATCATAGCTTTCAAGTATTTTTATAAATTCAAAATAATTATGCTCTTTTCTGTACAAATCTATTTCAGTATTTTTTATATCATCATGAAGTGATAAAATAGTATCTATTTCTTTTTTGTCATAAGTTATATCATCACTTGGTATTGAAATAATGGCCATTTTTAATTTTTATTAATTATTTTGTTATTATGATGAAATATATTTGAAGCATTGGTATAAGAAAATATTATATTTTCAGATATAAATTTACCCTCATAAGATAGTATATCCCAAGGTATATTTGCACTTTTATCATCAAGATGAAGATAAACTATTCTGAAATTTTCAAGTATATGTTCTTTGAAATCCTTTTCTGGAATAAGCATATTCATTAAATAGCTTCCAAGCTCTATGTACTTATCTATGTTACTGCTTTCACTATTTGAATGTTTTAATAAACGTAGGTATTCTTTATATATACTTTCATAAGCCTTATAGTCAAAATGTTTTTCATATTCTGCTACATAAAGTGAGGGATAAGTTTCTATTGCCTGATATTTAAAAATGTCATTGTCTATAGTGCATGAAAAAAATGTCTGAGATATATTGTCATTTAAAACTATTAATCTATCTTTAAGTTTTGAAAATGTTTTATAGTCTATTTCATAAATAGAAAAGTCAGAATATTTCTCTTCAAGTTTATAATATATTCCGCGTCTTCTTTTATAATTATCAGTTATATAAATATTTGTGTAGTCTTTATCTGAGGTTTCATTATTTTTATTATTTAAATCTATTTCATAGTAACCGTATAATTTATTTTTATCATTATCATATAAAAATATA
>NZ_JQIU01000008.1:2354690-2367355 GCF_002379365.1 Brachyspira sp. G79
GCATTTTTTAAAGAAATATATTCTATACTATGAGATAAAAAGTATTCTCTATTTTGAGTTATAATGTATGATTTAAATGTCATTTAATTAAATATCTTTTTTATTTTTTAATAAATAATAAACTATAAACATCAATTATTATATAATAATTTTTTATATAATCAAATAAAATGTTTATCGGATAATGAATAATAATGCATAAACAAAAATAAATTCTATTATTTTGTTTCAAATCCGTCAAGAGTAAAATTGTATGTATCGCTGTCTGGAAGTAATTTTAATGTAATCAAAGCTGTATTATTATATTTTTCTTCATTAAAACCATTTAAAGGTATTTCTATGGTTATATCTTTTCTTAATACCAAATTAGAAAATTGTGCTCCTATCCATAAATAAAAATTAAGATTAAACTTTTCACTGCCTTCATTATATTCAAAGTACATATTGTCAAGTTTTATATATTTTCCAGTGGTCATAGTTCTTCCCAAATCATTATTACTGCACATATAATATCCGCCGTTAAAATCAGCATTATATGTGTCTGTTTTATTATTGAGGCTTATTTGAATTACACTTGAATACATACTGTCATTTTTTACAAAATATTTTGAACTGGAAGAGCCTTCTATTTTTAATTTAAAATTCATAGTTTTTTTAAGTATTTGTGTATTATTATTTTGTTCACTATTTGAAGTTTCTGCTGAATTTTCTATGCTTTCATTTCCTGAATTGCCAGAATTTTCATTATTCTCGCTATCCGAATTTTCAGTGTTTTCATTTGAAGTATTATTACCAATAGGATTTAATGGTTTATAATTGCAGCCGTATATGAAAAGACATGCTGATAATAGTATAATTAAAAATTGCTTCATAAACAAAAATCTAACAAATTTAATCTTTTTTGTCAATAGTTTTGTTATATTTAAAAGACATATAATGTAAAGCTATTGTAAATTCATTAATAATGATATAATATTTAATTTTAAGTAAATATTTGTTGAAATAAATTTACATTGAATATATACTTATTAGTAATTATTATTAATAAAAACAATATAAAATTTATATAAATTTCAGGAGGTTCAATTTGAGTTGGATAGGTGCTATTATATTACTGAGTGTATTAGTATTTGTTCATGAGATGGGACATTTACTAGCTGGCTTAGCAGTTGGAATAAAGGCTGAGGCTTTTTCTATAGGTTTTGGTCCTATACTTTTTAAAAGAGAAATTAAAGGAATAGATTTCAGATTTTCGCTTATTCCTTTTGGAGGATACTGCAAATTTAAGGGAGAGATTTCTGAAGACGGTAATGTAGAAGAAGGTGATTTTCTTAATATGTCGCCTTTAAAAAGAATAATAGTTTATTTTGCTGGTCCTTTCTTTAATTATTTATTTGCATTTTTACTTCTTACAATATTGGTATCTTTGCCTTCAAAAATAGATTTATATTCGCCTACTGTATCAGTATTCAGAGATGGTAAATACATGCATTCAAAGTCTGGTATGACATTAGCATATGAATATGGCTTGCAAAGTGGGGATACTATTACAGCTATAAACGGCGTAGAAGTAGAATCAGATAATGATATATTAAAAACTATAAATGATGAGGCAATACAGAAGGCTGCTGAAGAAATAGTTTTCAGCATTAACAGAAACGGTGAAGATATCAATATAACTATACCTTCTGTTGAAATGCTTAAGGCTTTGAGCGGAGAGAGAGTTTTAGGTTTATATTTCGGAGATGACCTTATAATAAAAAATGTAATCGCCAATTCTGCTGCTTCTGAGGCTGGACTTATGGCAGGAGATAAAATAATAGCTATAAATGGTATTAGTGCCGACAATATAGCTGATTTCAGACCAATAGTTATGGATAATGCTTCTCAAAAAATCAACATAACAGTCATAAGAAACGGAGAAGAGATTACAAGAGAGGCTATACCAAAGCCAGTATCTTCAAAAACTATAGGAACTTACGGAAGTTTGGGAGTAGAGTTTGACAGCACTCCTATGAGAGTTGAAATAGTTGAAGGCATACCTTTTCCTAAGTCAATACCAGAGGCTTTTAAAGAAACTGGTAATTATTTGGTTTCCTATATAAACGGACTTAAACTTCTTTTTACTGGTAAATTATCAGTTCGCGAGAATTTGGGCGGACCTGTAAGAATTATACAGATTTCATCACAGGTTATTTCTGTTGATATAGAATACAGACTTAGAACAATACTTTCATTTACTGCTACTATAAGTTTAATACTTTTCTTAATGAATCTTCTTCCTCTTCCAGTAGTAGACGGAGGTATGATAGTATTTTCATTTATAGAGCTTATAATGAGGCGTCCTATAGACAGAAAAGTGCTTACAAAAATACAGGCTGTAGGTGCGGCATTTTTAATAACACTTGCGATATTTATAACTATTAATGATATAACGCAGCTTTTTAGATAAAGGTTTAGTTATAAAAAATATTTTTAGAGAATAAATGATTGAATATATAATTAAGAGGTTTGTTTTTTTAGCAGACCTCTTTTTTTATAATTTTAATTAAAAAAATTAATAGGATAATTCAATACTTATATTTGTATAATAACAAACTTTACTATATAATACTAATTCAAAAAAATAATCAGGATAATTATAATAAAATGAGCGAAAATTTAAAAAATGAAATATTAGAACTTGTAAAAAGTGAGGATATAATAAAACCAACCAGATATTTAGGCGGCGAGATAAATGCTATAATAAAACCAAATATGCCTTTTAAATTCGTTATGTGCTTTGCAGATATGTACGAAATAGCTATAAGTAATTTAGGTCTTTCTATACTTTATGAGGTTATAAATTCCATTGAGTATGCATCATGTGAGAGAGTGTATGCTGTTGCTGAAGACTTTGAAAAACTTTTAAGAGAGAAAAATATACCGCTTTATACTTTGGAGACTTTCAACCGAGTAAAAGACGCTGATGTTTTGGGATTTACTTTGCAGTATGAGCTTATATATACAAATATACTTCAGGTACTTGAATTAAGCCAAATACCTATACATAGAGATGAAAGAGGAGAAGATGTACCTATAATAGCAGCAGGAGGACCTAGTGTATTTAATCCTTTTCCTTTGTATGATTTTATTGATGTGTTTTTATTCGGCGAGTTTGATATTGAGATGAAAAACTTTGTTGATATAATTTATAATCTCAAAAAAAACGGTGCAAAAAGAGATGATATATTAAAAGAGCTTTCAAAACTTGAGTATGCCTATGTACCTAAATACCCAAGAGATAATGTTAAAAGAATATTCGTTGAAAATATTAATGATATGCCTTATGTTAAAAAACCTTTAGTTCCGCTTGTAGAGGGTATACAAAACAGAATATCTGTCGAAATAGCTAGAGGCTGTACTCATAGCTGCAGATTCTGTTTGGCTGGTATTACTTATAGACCTGTAAGAAATCGCACTATAGAAAAAATTGTAGATATATCAATGGAGTCATTGGAAGCTACTGGAGCTAGTACACTTAATTTATTTTCGCTTTCTGCTGATGATTATCCGCATATCGCTGATTTGATAGAGTATTTGCAGACACTTGGAGAGCATAAGGGATTTTCTCTATCTCTTCCTTCTCTTAGAATAGATTCATTCGATAAAGACACTGCAAATAGAATAGCACAGTTTAGAAAGACAGGACTTACATTTGCACTTGAAGTAGGAAGCCATGAATTAAGAGAAAAAATTAACAAAGAAATGGACGAAGATGCTATATACAATATACTTGCCGATGTTCAGCAAATGGGCTGGAAAATAGTAAAGATTTATTTTATGATAGGCTTTACTGATAATCCAGAGAAAGAAGCCGATGAGATAATAGAAGCACTTGAAAAGATGATTAAAGTGTCAAAAAATAAAGTAAAAATCAATGCAGCTATTAATGTATTTATACCAAAGCCTCACACACCTTTAGAAAATAATAATCAGCTTACAGATGAAGAAGCAATTACTTATATAGGAAAGGTGAGAGATCATTTCAGAGGAACTAAAGTAGCTATAAAATATCACCCTCCTAGAATGGCAGAAATTGAAGGTATAATATCGAGAGGCGATGAAAAAATAGGTGATATTATTTACAAAGCATACAAAAAAGGTGTAAGATTTGATGCTTGGGTTGAGCATTTTAATTATGATACTTGGAAGGAAGTAATAGAAGAAAGCGGATATACTATAAAAGAATTATTAAGCAAACAAATAAATATGCCTTGGAAATGTATTGATACTCTTGTAAGTCAGAAGTTTTTTGATAAAGAATATGAGAGATTTCAAAATGGTAAGTTTACAGATTACTGTTTTACAGGTAATTGTCAGAACTGCGGCATAGACTATAAAAAATACTGCCATAAATACAAAAAAGAAGTTTTGAATACAAACTTTACTAAAATGGTTGAAGAATTAAAAACATTGAAAAAACGCGACATATTTGCTGTAAATTATAAAGTATTTATGAAGTTCAAAAAAGAGGGTATATCTTCATTATTAGGTATGCATGATTTATCACGTGTGATGATATGTGCTTTAAAAATCGCAGGTGCTAGCATATCATTAAGTAAAGGTTTTCACCCGTTAGAGAAAGTGGTATTTACTCCTCCAACTCCTTTTGCATGTGAGAGTGATGCTGAGTATATGGAAGTGAGTTTAACTGACTCTATAGACATAGACCTATTAAAAAATAAAATTAATAACTTGCTTTCTCATATAGGTATAGAAATAATCAGTGCCGTTTCTACTCCTACAAATGCTAAAAATATACAATCTCTTCCCAAAAACACAGTTTATAAAATTATAACAAGTGATGATAAAAAGGCTTTTGATATACTTTCGAACAAGGAAGATTTAAAAGTAAGTGAAGAGCGAAAAGGCAATTATTTAATTATAAATAAAGATAATAATTTGCTTGTAACTCTTTTAGAAAGCAGTGAAAAGGCTATGAGGGTGCGGGACATAAAAAGTTATCTCTTGAAAAATAATATTAATATAAAAAATATCAGAAAATTGGAACTTGTATAGATAACGAATATTGTTTTTAATAATTAATTTATAGTTTTTTACTCTTTATAATATCTATTTTTATATTTTGTAATTATTTTTTATAGATATATTCTTATAAAATTTTCAGTATATACCTAAATAACTATAATTTGTTAAATTTTAGTTGTTTATAAATGTAATTATAACTTATAAATAGCATAAAGTCGGACGGCAAAAGAAATTGTGGCACTGCACGACTATGAAACTACACAAATATCCAAATTAAAAAAGTAATTTTTGAAAAACTGCATTTGTTTAGGTATATACTAATTAAATTACTTTTCATAATTAATGAAGTTGAAATTTTTTTTACTTATACTAAAATAAGTATAGATCTGTGATTTTAGAATAGAGTTGTTTCAAACTTCTTTTCAAAAATACTCAGAACTTCATACAGTTGTAAAAGAATTGCGATTGCTAAAGATAAACATTAAAAATAGTGTAATTACAATGCTAATATTATAAAACGGAGAACTCATAATGATAAAAAATTTAACAAAAATACTTTTATTTAATATTTTTATTATTCTAATATGTTCAAGCATTGCCTACTCAGAAAACAATAAAATATACGTGATAAAAAAACAAGATTTTCAGGAAGTTGACCGATGGTATGCAGGTTATATAAAAAAGGCAATAGACAAAGCGGCTGAAGATAAAGCTGACTTAATAATATTAGAGCTTGATACACCAGGAGGACTTCTATCTTCTGCCCTATCAATAAAAAACTATATTATAGAAAGCAAGGTTCCAGTTGCAGTATATATCAATAAAAATGCATTATCTGCAGGGGCTTTAATATCATTAAGTGCCAAAGAAATTTATATGTCTGACGGCAGTGTAATAGGAGCTGCAACTCCAGTATACTTAAATGGAAATGAAAGTAGGAAAGCATCTGAAAAAGAGATAAGTGCTATGCGTGCAGCTATGAGAGCTTCGGCTGAAACTACTAAAAAAAATATAAAAGCAGCTGAAGCTATGGTTGATGAAACTATTGTTTTAACAAAAGAAAATGATGGTATTGATTTGGATAATAAAACTCTTCTTACTTTAAGTGCTGATGAAGCTGTAAGTATAAATATTGCTGACAATAAGGCTAACTCCATAGAAGAGATTATAAAATTAAAAAACATGAATGATAATTATGAGATAATTACAGTTGAAGAAGAAAAGTACGATATAGTATTGAAGTTCCTATTAAATCCTTTTGTACTAAGTATATTAATATCAATAGGTATAGCTGGAGTATATTTAGAAATAAAAACTCCAGGCTTTGGTATTGGCGGAGTAACAGCAATAATTGCTTTTGCTATATTTTTCTTTGCTCAGTTTTTATCAGGAGACAGTAATTTTCTTGCACCTGCAATATTTGTATTAGGTCTAATACTTCTAGGTGTAGAAATATTCCTTATACCTGGGTTTGGAATCACTGGGATACTTGGTATAATTGGTATATTTTCAAGTATATTTATATCATTTGGTATTCAGAATATAGCAATATCTGTTATAGTTATATTTGCATCTTTAATAATTGATATTATACTTATAGTTTTAATAGCTAAGTTTGTAGTCAAATCTAAATATATGAAAAGAACTGTAATACTTACAGATGATACATCTGGATATAATACAAGCGTTTCTTATAAAGATTTGCTTAATAAAGAAGGTATTGCTGATACTTATTTAAGACCATCTGGATTTATTATAATAGATGATAAAAAATATGATGCTATAAGTGATGGAGAATTTATAGATAAAAATAGTAAATTAAAAGTCATATTAGTAGAAGGCAGTAAAATAGTAGTAAAAAAGATTAATAATTAATTAGTTTTTAATATACAAAAATATAAGCTGGAAAATATTAAATTCCCAGCTTATTTTTATATAAAAATATATTTAAGCAAGAGAACTAAAAGCTCTAACTGAAGAAATATCTATTCTAAGCTGAAGTACATATCTTTTACCGTCACGTCCTATAGCATAAGTATATCTGCTTGATAAAGGCGATATACCGCTCATTTGCTGGCTCATTTTTTGAGTATTAACTGCATTTTGAGGTTCTGTGTCTATTCTCTGAGGATTTGCTTGAAGCTGCTGTAAAGACTGAGCATTATTAATTTTATTAACTGTCATACCAATACTCCTTTATTCAGTACTTTAGTTGCTAGTATTAACGGTAATATAATGAAAACCTTAATTATTTTAAATTAAGTTTTAATCTTTTTTTATTATCTTTATATACAATGATATAAAATAATTAACACACAAAAAATGTATCAAATGTATTAAATTATACTTTACATTTTATTTACATAAACACATTTTTTGTAAAATTTGTTTATATATCATTTACAAAATAATAATATTATGCTATACTATATTATATAGAGATGATATAAAAACTAATATAAGGAGGAAACAGAATGAAAAAATTAGGTTTTATAACATTAATAACTATGTTTATTGTTAGCATTAATTTATACTGTTTTGACTTAATAGAAGATACATTTGATTTCATATTTGATGATTTAGCCAAAATAATAGGCATAGTAGTAATAATAGCTGCGGGGATTTATTTCTTTAAAAAGTATATAAAAAAAGATAATAGTTCCAACAACAAAGAATGAAAGTATAAAAGAATAAGAAAATAAATTGGAGAAAGTAATTAATGAAAAAGTTATCAATTTCGGTTTTAGTATATGCTTTTCTTATTATACAAAATAATCTGTACTGTTTTGATTTAATAGATGATGCTTTTGATTTTATAGAAGATATTGGAAAGCTAGTAGGAATAATACTTATGATAGCTGTCGTAATGTATTTCATAAAGAGATTTCTCAAAGATGACAGAACTTCTGGAAATATAAGAAGAAATGATGATGATAGAAATTACAGGAGAAGACGCGATTACTATGATGATGATTATGAAGATGACAGAAGAAGAAAAAGAAGATATGATGATGACGACTATAATGATAGAATGAGACGATACGATGATGAAGATGATAGAAGAGTAAGAAGGTATGATGATTATGATGATGATAATAGAAGAAGCAGAAGATATGACGATGATAACAGAGATGTAAGAAGGAGAGCCTCAGATACTGTATCAGAGCGTCAGTATGAATATGATCTAAGAGATTATGACAGAAGAGAGAAAAGACTTCCAAACAAAATTGATGATGATCCTAGATATGAAAAAGTATATGAACTAAAGCCTGAGTATAAATTAAAATCAAACATCAATAAAAAGAAATAAAATAATTATTTGAAGGTCTTATAACTATTTATTTAAAGGAGTAGTGTATGAAAAATAATATAATATTAAAACCTGCTGTAATTGCATTATCATTGTCTGCTTTAGCTATTATATCAATAATAATTGCTGTAGGATTTTTTGGTATACCTTATAATGTTTTTTATTTATTATATAATTTGGAGAATATAGCTGAAGCAGTATTATTGTTATCAATAACAATAGTTGTTTTTGCTTTCTTAATATACTTTATAAAAAATATTTATGATAAAAATACTAATAATAAAAATAAAGAAAATGATGAAAATATAAAAACAGTTAATAAAACTAATGAAAAAAATAAAAAAGTTTTAATTATTGCTTTAGTTGTTTTTGCATTATTATTAGCTGCTGCATTATTTATATTTGCAGGAAGATTTTTCGGTGTATATTATATACTTCATAATTTAGAAGATATTTTTGAAGTCATATTTAAGTTAGCATTTACTGCAGCGGCTATAGCTTTTTTAGCAGTATTTTTCAAAAAAGTTTGGAATAAGATTTAAAAGTTAACAATTAATAAAAGGCAGTGTTTAAAAGGCATTGCCTTTTTTATTAATATTAATAAATAAAGCATTAATATAAAAATTATTTATAACTTCAGATTTAGAAAATATTAATAATACTTTAGACTATATCATAAGCACAATACCTGCTAAATATAACCTTAACATGTATATGAATATATAAAAAGAAATGGAACTATGTGTGTTTTAGGAATACCACCTCATAATGACAGCCCTTCACTAGATATAACAGATTTAGTTATTTTTAATGGAAGCAGAAAAATATTTGGCTCTCTAATATGAGGGATAAAAGAAACTCAGGAAATGATTGACTATTCTGGGCTAAATAATATATATCCTATGGTAGAAATAATTAGAAATAATTAATGCCGATACCGAGACTATATCCGATGCTTACAATAAAGTTATTAACTGGGAAGTAAAATTTAGATATGTAATAGACATGAAAACTCTTAATAATAATTAATCTCTTATATCTGCAGGAGTAAATCTAACTTCTGCAGATTTTTTATAATAATACAATAAATCTAATACATATAACTCGATTTATAAGTACTTGCTAAAATTATATATAAAATTTTAATAATTTATTATTTGGCATACATTATATAAAAAGTACGCATAACATTGGAAAATAAATTTGAACGACTGCAAAGCCTAATTATAAAATAGTATCAATACTTATTAATTTAGTTTAAAAACAATTATAATAAAAAATTAAAATAAAAAAGCAGACCTATCAAATAAGCCTGCCTTTATATTAAATTAATATTATTTATTTTTATGTCTGTTTTATATTTGCTCTTCAAAGAAAGATTTGTATATGCTTTTAATAGCCCTATTCAAATCACTGTCTTTTACGCCTATCATAATACTTACTTCGCTTATACCTTGATTAAGCATTTCAATATTGATATTAGATTTTTCCATAGAATGCATAGCTCTTGCAGAAACACCTACACACTGCTGCATACCTTCACCTACAAGCATTATCAAAGCAAGACCATGCTCAAAATAAATATTATCAACATTAAGCTCATCACGCACACGCTCATATATACGTTTTTCTTTTTCTTCAGTAATAGCAGAGTTTCTAACAATTACTGATATATTATCTATTCCAGAAGGAGCATGCTGATAAGGTATATTTTCATCTTCTATTATCTCTAAAAGTTTTCTTCCGAAACCTACTTCTCTGTTCATCAAGTATTTACTAACATAAAGACAAGAAAAATCATTTTCCCCAGAAACACCAACTACAGGATTAATATTTTTATTTCTGTTTGCTACTATTCTTGTTCCCTTAGCAGAAGGATTATTGGTATTAAGTATATGTACTGGAATGTTTGCTTCATAAACTGGCTGCAAAGCTTCTGCATGAAGAACGTTAAAACCGCCGTAACTTAACTCTCGCATCTCTCTATATGTAAACTCATCTATAAGTTTAGGATTATCAACTATATTTGGAGCAGCAGCAAATACACCGTCAACATCGGTAAAGTTTTCGTATACTTCGGCATTTACCGCTTTAGCCAAAATAGCACCAGTAATATCGCTTCCGCCTCTAGGGAAAGTTACTACATCTCCTTTTTCAGTATATCCAAAAAATCCCGGAAATATTACCAAAGCAGTTTCATCTTTTAATTTAGCCAAATTAGCATAAGATTTCTCAAGCACAGCCGCATTGCCAAACTCTTCTGAAAGTAAAAGCCCAGCATCTTTAGGATTAACATATTTAGCTTTTACACCTATAGAGTTAATATATGCCGCAATTACTTTGGCAGATAAATCTTCACCCAATGCCTTTACACCATCTATAAACTTAGTAGGAAGGCTTTTATCTTCTGCTATTCTATTTAAAATATCATTTTGCATCTCTTCTAAAAGTTCATGAGAGAGCGAAAGTTCATCTATAATATTTTTAAATCTTTCGATAATAATTTTTAATTCTAATTTTCCGTCCTTACCAGAAATGATAGTTTCAGCAAGAGTAATAAGCAAATCGGTTACTTTGGTGTCTTCCTTCAGTCTCTTACCTGGAGCAGATACTACAACAATTCTTCTGTCCTTATCGGCTAGAACTATATCCACAACTTTTTTTATTTGGCTTGCATTTGCAACTGAAGAGCCTCCAAATTTTGCTACTTTCATTTTACTTAAATCCTCCATTTTTTCTAGTAAAAATTACTATATATGATAACATAAAGTAGTTTTTATTTCAATTAAATTAATAAAGTTTTTTATAAAAAAGAGAGTTTAAGTCCATACTCATTTGAATGATGTTTTATACTGTATGTTTGATTATGCTCAAGGAGTTTTATTTTTAATTTTTTTTCTTTAAATATATTTGAGTAATTTTTTAGAATTAAAAAATCTTTTTTATATATATCTTTTTATATTCTTTTATTAGATAAATCTTTTCTCATAATTAAAGGATTAGTTATTTCATTTATTACAAAATATAAATATATTTTGTTAATCTCAATGCTTTTAAAATAAGAAAATACTGCTAAAGCCCTTAAGCAGGCACCTTCAAGCTGTTCTGCTAATTTTTTATCATTCTTATATGCAATACTAAATTCAAATATATGCATATCATATAATTTTGATGCTGTTTCCTGAATAATAACTTTGTCAGCACATTTTTGATTTTTTAAATATGGGAATAATTTATTACCTTCTAATGTTTTTATAGCTAGAGATTTATTAAAAACTTCTATATTTACAGAAACATTTTTATCTTCTAAAAAATATTTATTATTATCATATTCATAAAAAAATTTTTCATCAAATACTTTGCTTAAAACTTCCCTAAAAACTTCAGGATATTTTTCATACCATTTTATCATTATAATTCTTCCTGAAAATCGTATATTTCATCTGATATTTTTTTTAATACTTTATTGAAAGTAGGAACTTCAAAACCATACTCTGAACTTTCTAATTCAGTAACTTTTGTAAATCCGTCTTCTTCAATATCAAACTGATACATTCTCACCCTATCTTCTGAAATCAAATCATCATCATCATATCCGTATTTATTCATCAAATATTTTTTTCTTTCTTCATTATTTGAATTTAATTTAATCATATTATTTATATGCTGAACAATTGTATCGCTATGAGTTGTTATAAGAATATTGATATGCCTATTAACTAATTTAATAAATACTCTAGTTAACTGCTGCTGAAGTTCTGAGTGAAGAGAGATTTCAGGCTCTTCCATAATAAATCGTTCTTTAATAAAACCATATTTCAAAAATAAATATAATGGTGCCGTTTCTGTTATAACAGCAGATGATAAATACCTTGGAAATAGTAAACCTTTATTAAAATTAGGTATATAATAAATTCCACCTGTTTCCTGATTAACATTTATTTTACCGTCTATTATATTATCTTCTATTAATGAAACTATTTCTTTAAAGCTATCTTCCTCTTTTATTTTACCTGAAAGGTCTATTAATTTTTTTAAAAAAATCCTGCCAAGTATTTAGTAAAACTTCTTCATTCTCTAAACCATTTATTCTATTAGATTTATCTATATAAGATTTAAATATATCATTTTTAGTAGCTAATAATCCAGTTCTTGATACAGGTAAGAAAATTATATCTGAACTCATATATAACAATATATCAAAATAAACCCTTATCATAAAATTAATTACAATATTTATGATATAATATTTATTTTCCTCTAAATCACTATAACTAATACTTCCATCACAATCAAGTTCTATATGATAGACCTCTTTATTATC
>NZ_JQIU01000008.1:2367781-2386061 GCF_002379365.1 Brachyspira sp. G79
AAAGAAATTAAAATATATAATTTGTTACTTTACTAGAATAACTATTTAATAATAAATTAAATAATTTTATAAAATCTTCTTTATTTTCTAAAGTCAAATCAACTTCTTCATTTTTATCAATTATATCATTGATGAGATTTATTACTTTTTTATATTCTTCTGAATTTTTAATCTCATCAGTATATTCAAATATATCGTATATTATTTTAGAAGTATATTTTATTAAACCATAGATTAATGTTGATAAATAAGTTTTTCCGCTATTGTTATCGCCTACAAAAAGTGTAAATGGCGATAACTCTATTTCTGCCTCTTTGATTTTGGCAAAATTCTTTACATAAATAGTTGGGTATTTTATATTTTTTTCCTGCATATTTAACATAACTGTAAATTATTATATTTTCTCATATTTTCGGAAATTATTATATTACAAACATGCATATTTTGTCAAGTTTATAAAACTATATGAGCCTATTTTTTATTCAATATATTCTATAAATTTACGATACTTTAATATAATATTTATATATTTTGAAGATGTAATTTAATTATGAATGAAAATATTTTAGTAGTAGAACATAGAACAGACCTATTAGATAGATTTGTTGATATTTTAAGGGCTAGACATTATAATCCTATAGCTACAAAATCACGTTCGCAGGCTGTTAATATATCGAATGAAAGTACATTAGACCTAATACTTTTAGATGCCGATATAGGAGATTCGCAGGGACTTCAGCTTCTCGATACTTTTAAAAATCAGGATTCTACAAAAGGAACTCCGATTGTCCTTTTAAGCACCCCTTACAGAAAGATGGAGTTTATTGAAGAAGCATTGAATCTTGGTATTGACGGACTTATATTTATACCTTTCGATGAAATGGAGTTAATCGTAAGAGTGAATAGCTGCCTTAAATACAGAAAACTATATATAGAACATCAGAAATTAATTAAGCAGGCCGATTATCTTCAAAACTCTCTAAACGATATGACAGAAGTTTCAAACAGAAATTATCAGTCATATAAAGAAGCTCAAAAAAAATATGATGATATTCTAAATATAGATTTGGAAACTGGTCTTTGGAACAAAAAAGAGTTTTATGAACAATTTACAAGACTGCTTTATGAAACTGTAAGACATGAAGAAACTATTGTTTTAGCTTGCTTTTCTATAGACGGACTTGATAATATTATTAATGAATTTGGAATTATAGCAGCTGAAGAAATTATGTTAAAATTTACAGAAGTTCTAAGAAGAACTACTAGAAGAGAAGACATAATCGCCAGATTTGATAATAACCAATTTATGGTAGCTTTCAATAGAATGAATATAAAATTATATGATAAAAAAGTTGATGAGATAAGAAACTTTGTAGATAAAAATGAATTAGAATATAACGGCATGATAATTAAATACACAATATCTGTTGGAATATCATACACAGCCTACAAAAAGAATTATCATATAGAGGGTATGGATAAAGAAATAGCTCCAGTACTTTTAGCTCTTCATAATGCAAAAAGAAGAGGATATGCTAGTTTATTTGTACACCCTACACTTATTAAAAGGTAAATTTTATGATAATTAATCTCGATAAAAACAGCGAAGAAAGTATCCAATATGCTGCATATGAAGCTTCAAAGGTTATAAATAAAGGAGGAATAGTTGTATCTCCAACTGACACAGTTTACGGGATGCTTGCTGATGCCTTTAATAAGGAAGCTGTTGAACGTATATACCAGATAAAAGAAAGAGAAAAAAATAAACCATTTTTAATACTAATAAAAAACCCCGAATCTTCTAAATACTTCTCTCAAATGGAAATACCTGATATAGTAAAAAAAAATATACCAGGTGAGCTTACATTTATTATGCCTTTATCGGAATCATTAAAAGAAAATTTTTTATATCTAAAAAATACAGCGGCCTTAAGAGTACCTAAAGATAAATACATGCAGCTTATATTAAACAATACCAAACCTCTTGTAGCTCCTTCTGCCAATCCTAGCGGTGCAGGTGAGATACTTGATGGTAACAAACTTGCAGAACTCTATAAAGATAAAGCCGATTTAATAATCAATGCTGGAATACTTGAAAATAAAATACCTTCAACATTATATGATTGTTTACAAAATAAAATACTTCGTCAGGGAAATGTTCATTTAAACATCGAATCATAAATATTTTTTGATTTAAAATTTTTGAGGGAACGTTTTTACACATTCCCCCATTTTAGATATTTGGTTTATTTATGTATGAGAATTAATTGAGTTTTCATATTTATAAAAGGTTTATATAAAGATATTCAAATACATTATAAAGTGAAATCCTCCTTTAAATAAAATTCTTATAAACTTTATAAGGGAGTCCCATATATAACCTATTGCACTCGATTTGATTATTTTTAATATTAGGTGACCTGACTTTGTTATATTTACAAAAAATATATAACCTTACGGCTGCGTACCAGCTAGGATTTACACCTTCATTCTCCAATTAATTGAGTAAATTATATATGAAAATACATTTTATATCAAGACTTTATATGTAAAATATATTAATATTTTACATATAAAATATTTTTTAATATTATATTTTTTATATATAATAAAATAAATTTTATTTATCTTTAACAGATTAACATATTTTCTTAGAAGCGTTTATTAGCTCATTTATATCTGAAAATAAAATTTTAATTCAATAACAAATTCACATATTGTGCAGGCTGATATATTTTTAATAAATATAATAAAATTAAGAAAAAATCAGAAATTTGAAAATAAATTATTAAATATAAAGTGAAAGCAGGAATAAGACAAAAAATTTTAATACTTAATACAACAATCTGTATTTTTTGTATAAAAAGAAAATTTTTTTAATAAAATATGAATGAAATTTCTACATATTTATTTTATATGCTGTTTTATTATTAAACATATTTAATATATAAGTATTTTATTTTTTATAGTTTACCCGCATTATGAGGTAATTTTTAGACTATTTTTGGTATGTTTCTTGCATGAATTTAAAATTATAAAATATTTTTTATTATTTATATTAGTAAATAAAAATAGTATGATATGTTTTAATAATTGTTATTAAGAATAATGATCAGTATATAAGGAGCATTAAATGAGTGATGAATTAAATAAAGATATAGATAAAAATAGCGATAATAAAGAAAATAAAAAAGAGGATAATACGGTTTCTATAGTGGAAGACAAATTACCAAGAAGACTTATAATTATACCAGTAATGGGAAAACCATTGTTTCCAGGTCTTTATGCTCCATTTCCAATACCTCCGCAGCATGCAGAGGCTGTAAATAAGGCTATAGCAGAAAATGATGGTTTTTTAGGGCTTAATTTATATATATCAGATAATCCTCCAGACAAAAAAATACCTTCTGTAGATGATATCTATAAAGTAGGTGTTGTAGTAAAAGTATTTAAAAAACTTAATCTTCCAGACGGGGGACTTAATCTTCTTATTAATTCTATTAAAAGATATAAAATAATAAGATTTACAACTACAGACCCAGTAATAAGAGCAGAGCCTTTGTATATAGAAGATTCATTCCATGGTGATAAAGATTCCAAAGAGATAAAAGCATATACTAGAGCTTTGCTTTCAGAGGTTAAGTCTATAAGTGAAAATAATCCTCTATTTACAGAAGAGATGCGTCTTACTATGGTAAATGTAGATGACCCTGGTAAATTATCAGACTTTGTTACTTCTATGATAAATGCCGACAGGGCAAGTCAGCAGGAGATACTTGAAACTTTTGATGTTCAAGATCGTTTGGAAAAGGTTCTTTTACTGCTTCAAAAAGAAAGCGAAATAACCAAAATACAGCAAAAAATACAGGGAAGTATTAATGCTAAGGTTCAAAAACAGCAGAGAGACTTTTTCTTAAAAGAACAATTAAAAGAAATAAAGAAAGAATTAGGATATGATACTGATCCAAAACAAAGAGATATAGAAAAATATAAAAAAGCTCTTGAAGAACTTGATGTTGTAGAAGAAGTAAAAGAGAGAATGCAAAGTGAAATAGAGAAAATTTCTTCAATAGATACACATTCTCCAGAATATACAGTATCAAAAAACTATTTAGACACTTTATTTGCTTTACCTTGGAATAAAGAAAATAAAGAAAGAGAAGATATAGATAAAAGTAAAAAGATATTAGACAGAGATCATTACGGACTTGAAGATGTTAAAGAGAGAATATACGAATTTTTGGCTGTAAGAAAATTAAATCCAGATAAAAAATCTTCAATATTATGTTTTGTAGGTCCTCCTGGAGTGGGTAAAACTTCTATAGGAAAAAGTATTGCTGAAGCATTAAACAGACCTTTCTTTAGATTTTCTTTAGGAGGAATGCGTGATGAAGCTGAAATTAAAGGTCATAGAAGAACATATATAGGAGCAATGCCAGGTAAAATTATAGAGGCTTTAAAAATAGTAAAGGTAAAAAATCCAGTACTTATGCTTGATGAAATAGATAAATTGGGTACGAGTTTTCAGGGGGATCCTTCTAGTGCATTACTTGAAGTTTTAGACCCAGAGCAAAATTCATCTTTTAGGGATCATTATCTCGATTTGCCTTTTGATTTGTCTAATGTTCTTTTCATCACTACAGCGAATACTCTTGATACTATACCAAGACCTCTTCTTGACAGAATGGAAGTTATAAGACTTTCTGGATACATCATGGAAGAGAAATTAAAAATAGCTTCAAAATATATTATACCAAGACAAGTTAAAGCAAATGGGCTTGATATAAAAAATATAAAGTTTACAAGTAAAGCTATAAGCAGCATAATAGAAGGATATGCAAGAGAGGCTGGAGTAAGGAACCTTGAAAGAAGAATAGAGAGAATATGCAGAAAAATAGCCGCTGATATAGTTTCAAATAACAAAACATCTTATGATATTACAATAGATGATAAAGATTTGGAAAAGTATTTGAAAAAGCCTATATTTACAGAAGATTTCACTGAGAGAGATTTAAAACCAGGTAATGCTATAGGGCTTGCTTGGACTTCTATGGGAGGTGCTACTCTTACAATAGAATCTATAAGAGTATCCGAAAAAAAAGATTCAGGCACTATCAATGTAACAGGACAGCTTGGCGATGTTATGACAGAAAGTGTACAGATAGCATATAGTCATGTAAGAAGTGTTGCCCAAAACTATGGTGTAAATGAAAATTACTTTAATGATGCTGTAATACATCTTCATATACCAGAAGGTGCTACTCCTAAAGACGGACCTTCAGCAGGTATTACTATGGCTACTGCTTTGCTTTCACTTGCTATGAATAAAGTTATAAGAAATGATACCGCTATGACAGGAGAGCTTTCTCTAAATGGTAAGGTACTTCCTATAGGCGGATTAAAAGAAAAAACTATAGCTGCAAAAAGACTAGGGTTTATAAAACATATAATTATACCTTATGAAAATATTAGGGATTTGGACGAGATACCTGATAATGTGAAAAAAGGTTTAACTTTTCACCCAGTAAAAAGTGTGGAAGAAGTTTTTGATTTTATGTTTAAATTAAATAAGATAAATAAAGAAGTCCAAAAAGAAAAAACTAAAAAAATAATAAATAAAAAATAATTAGCTTTTAAAAATATTAAAAGGGTCTTTAAAGTATTTCACTTAAAGACTCTTTTATATAAAAAACTAAGTTTAATAATTTTATATTATTTGTAACTTTTATAGCTTAGATATTTTTATAAAAAGTGCAAAATTATAAATAATATTAAGTCATACCATTATATTTTAATATATACTTAAACAACTATAATTTATCAAATTTTAGTTGTTTATAATAATGATAAGTTGTACTATTAATAATACAGGTTTAAAATATGTTATAATAACTATATTTCAGTTGAAAATGCAGTCCTTTTGCTTCTTGTAAAGTAGTACTTAATATGAGGCACAACTTAGTAGGTTCTAGACAGCAAAATAAGTTGGGGTTGCTTAAGGTATGGAATAGCATAGGTCTAGTCCCACAAATAAAATTTAAAAATATATTTTTGACAAATTTAAAGATTTTAAGTATATAACCTCATCAAGTACTTTTGAAAAAAGTATAATAATATACTCAAAAATTTATATTTATAAAAAATAATGAGCCTATTAAAGCTCATTGTTTTATAAGGTACTTATCTTTATAAAAAATACTTATTCAAATAATAAATAAATATTTCTTGAATTGTATTCTCCTTCTTCTGAATATATGGTCCAGTCAGTAAGTCTTTCTATACTATGCATTCCTCTGTCACCTTCATGCATACCTAAATCTTTGTATGGCTCATTGATTAAAGTGGCGTCAAAATATCCGTCATCAGTAAAATCATGAACATCAAACCATAAATGCTCCAAATCATTAGGATTCTCTTCAGTTTCTCCATATCCTAGTTTTACCAAAAAAGAAGTTTTTTCATCGCCTTTATTTTTGTTTAGTAATTCTAAGAAATATTCCAATTTTTCAAAAGCAGCTTCTCTCATAAGCGAAGTTTCAAAATAGCTCATCATAAACATAGGATTATCAGTAAGTTCTTTTTTATAATAGTCAAGAGAATGATAATTACCGTCTTTATCTACAGCAACTAGTATACCAGAAGGAGTATTATGCACTCCATCATTTCTGTCTTTAGCACTTCCAGAAACATCATCAGCAATATTCAGTTTTTTTAATGCCTCCTGCCAAGGAAACCAGCATACATAAACATTATAAGCAGGATTGAATTTAAAACCTGCATCTGGAACTCCTCTTTCTATAAACATTTTAGCACATGTATTTAGAAGTGCCCCATAAGAAGCATTTGAATCTTCAACTCCTACTATTTCAAGTTCTATAGAACCTACTCTGTAAAGCCCATGTGTATGAAACCAATACTCTACTTTGTTTGGATCTTTATCATCATCATAAACAGCATGTATAGTATAAAGATAATCTAACGAAGCAGGCAATGCAAATGTAGATGTATATGAAAGCCAATCTCCTGAATGAGCAGTGTAGCATGACATATCCAAAAATATAGAGGCTTCAGGAACTAAGCTATCTAAGAATTTTAATTGTCTTTGATAGTCTGTGAGAGGAAAGTTATCAAATGTTGTGGATACATGTATTGCATATTGGCATTCACATGCTTCATTATAGTCTTGTTCTCTTACAGTGTTTACTGAAAATATTTCAGGTACATTCTCTGTAACCGATGAAGCATCAACCAAAGCAATATAAAAGCTAAGCTCATCATTATTCTCTTCTTCACTTTCTTCATCGTTATGAGAATGAGAACAGCTGCATTCACTATCTTCACAATTACCTCCGCAGCCGCAATCATGATGACTTTCATCCATTACCATAGGCAAATACTGAAGTTTAACAGATATTTCCCATTTTGATTTATCTCTTATAAAATTACTTTTTTCTATCTCTTCAAATTCTAAAACCATATACTCATCAGATTCAGAAAGTATTTCTCTCACTTCATCGATGCTAACATTATGATCATACTCTTTTGAAAATACTGCTGCCATCCATGATTCTAGTCTTTGTTCTCCGTTTGAAAATACATTGTATAATTTTTCATTATAATCCATTATATCTTACCTCATAAACTTGTTAAAATTAATGTTTAACTTAAATAGTGTTTTTAAGTATAGTATAAATCATATTTTTTTCAATAGTTTTAATTCATAAAAATCATTAAAAAAAAGTATTTAGTATTTTTTTACTTTTTTGTATTCAGGCATGTATTTTTTTATAATTTCATAGAATTTTTTACTGTGATTTGCCTCTATAAGATGGGCTAGTTCATGAATTATTATATACTCTGAAACTATAATAGGGTATTTCATAAGTTCTAAGTTTAGTGTAATATGTTTTTTTAAGGTGTCGCATGAGCCCCATTTGCTTTTCAATTTTTTTATGCTGAAACCTTTTATTTCAAGAGACATAATTAAACAATATTTTTTAAAAGAGTGTCAAACAATTTTAATGCTTCTTCTTTATACCAAGTTTCAAGCAGTTTATATTTTCTTTTACTATTAGCATCTATAAACTTTTCATCTTCTTTTATATTAACATACATATAAATAATTTTGGCATTTATTATGATGTTTTCTTTTTTTGATTTTAATATATTTAAGTCATAACATTTTCCAAGATAGTATATTTTATCTCCGTCTATTAATTCTTTTTTGCTTATGTCATATAAATTTTTCTTTTTTATGCTTTCCCTTTTCTCTTCAATCCAATCTTTTCTATTTGCTATAAGCTCATATATATATTTTTTTGAAACTCTTTTTGGGGCTGTTACGTATATATTCAAATCTTGCTTAACTCTTATATAAATGTTTTTTATTTTTTTGTATTCTATTATTATTTTATTCATTTTATATTAAAAAATTATGTTTATATATTATTGTAAAAAATATTTTGTAATAATAAAAGTATTAAAAAAAACTCAGCGGACATAAAATTATGTCCGCTATTAAGGTAAATTATGAAGAAAAAAATTTATAAAATTAGATACAAATCAATTCTATTGATATATATAATATATAAAACTTTTAAAAAAGTGTCAAAAAAAATTAATTTTTATTATGAAAAAAACATTTTATTTTAAAAAAACTTTAAAAAATAACGATTAAAACATTAATAATGTATATACTTTATTTATTTATATTATATAATCGATAGTTAAATATTTTTTGAAATTTAAAAAATTGTTTTATTTATAATTGGAGTTTATTATGAAAAAAATACATAGTTTATCTTTCAGAATACCTGCTATAATATCATTAATATCGGTAGCACTTATAGTGATTATTCTTTTGATAGCAGTAAATTTTGCAAATATCGGAATAAGCAAAAGCCGATTTGAAGGTTTTGATAACACTGTACAAGCATATGCTAAATTATTTGATTCTATAATGATAAGTCAAATTTCTCTTGCTGAAACTTATTCTGTAATGCCTGCTGTTATTAATGCTGTTGTAAATAGAAGCGAGCAAAATTTGTCAGAACTTCTTAATGCTCTAAAACATATTAATACAGTTAATAATTATTCTATAAATACAATAATCACTGATTTGGATAGTAATGTTGTTATGGATGCGGTAGGAAATACAACTGGAAATATGGCTGAAAGAAGACCTACTTTATGGACAAAATTACAATCAAACAGCGGTAAATTTACTTATGATGATGATCTTGTAAAGTCTAAAGATACAGGGGTTTACTCCATAGCTATAGGTGGCGGAATAAAAGATAATGGCGGAAAATTAATAGGTTATGCCTTTGTTATCATAGACTGGAAACTTATACATGACACATATTTTTCTGATATAACACTTGGAGAAAGCGGAAGAATATTAGCAATAGATTCAAGATTGACAGATATGATGGATACATTATATGATCAAATAGGCGGCTCGGTAGTTGGGGATTATAAAAAAGCATTTGAAAGCAATTCAGAGAATGGAAAATTATCATATACATATTCAAATGCAAATAGAACAGGTTCATATTATAAAATGAAAACTATGAATTGGGTTATTGCTATGAGTATGTTTGACAGTGAAATTTATGCTGTAAATAGGCAATTAATACTAATTAGTTCTATAGTGGCATTAGTTGCTATTGTGTTATTAACAATCTTTGTATATCTCTTTATAAAAAGACTTATGGGACATTTAGGAAGTATTATAAAAGAAGCTAAAGAAATAGAAGAAGGAAATTTAACTTATGCTGCTAATGAACATAAAAGAAAAGATGAGCTTGGTATATTATTTGAATCATTTGGCAATATGCGTAAGAAATTAACAGAAATTATTTCACAGGTGAACACTTCTTCTGAAAAGATTACTTATGCAGCACAGGAGCTTGCAAATGGTAATGCTGACTTATCTAAAAGAACAGAATCTCAGGCTGCAAGTCTTGAACAAACAGCTTCTTCTATGGAAGAGATGGCTTCTACAATAAAATCATCAACTTCGCATTCTGTAGAAGGAAATAATATGATGAAAGAGTCTATGGATTCTATAAAAAATGCTGGTCTCATCATAGAAGAAACAACTAAAAGTATAGAAGAAGTAAGTGAAGATAGTGAAAAAATAAAAAATATTACAAAAGTTATAGAGGGCATTGCTTTTCAGACTAATATATTAGCTCTTAATGCAGCAGTAGAAGCAGCTAGAGCAGGAGAACAGGGTAAAGGTTTTGCTGTAGTAGCAAGCGAAGTAAGAAACTTGGCACAGAACTCTCAAACTTCAGCTAAAGATATAACAAATCTTATTGATGTAATTTATGAAAAAATTAGTAAGTCGGCAGAAAAAGCAAAAGAATCTCAGCAGATATTTGAAGATTTGGAGAAAAAATTGGAAGAGACTTCAAATATAATGCGTGATATAAGCGAAACAGCAATAGAACAGCAGTCTGGAGTAGATCAGGTAAATATAGCGGTGTCTCAGATGGATACAGTAACACAGCAAAATGCTGCTTTAGTAGAACAGTCATCATCAGCAGCGGAATCATTATTAAATGAAGCTAGAGAGCTTGAAGATGCTATGAGCTTCTTTAAATTAAAATAATATAGTATTTAATTAATTTAATTATAAAAAATAAAAAGCGTCTGGTAATTATTATCAGACGTTTTTTATTTCTCATTTTCATAATTTTTAATATCAGCTTATAACAAGTACAAACTCACGTCTTTTATTATCCTGATATTTTATGCATATATTGTTTATAGTGTCTATTACAATCTCTTCATTATCTGTTGTAATGTCCAGACATAATGCCACCTCTTTTTCTTTTGAATAGACTTTTTTTACAGCATTTAAAACTTTATTAAGTCTGTATGGAGTATCTAAAATAATAACTGGAACATTTAATTTTTTTAAATACATTAATTTTTTTTCTCTTTCTCTGTCATCACGAGGTAAAAGCCCTGCATAGTAAAACTCTTTAAAATTAAAAGGCAGGCACATAATTGCTGCTGTAACACTGCTCACTCCTGCTACAGGGCGTACTTTTATATTATGAGAGTAGCAGTATTCAAGAAGGAGTCTTCCAGGGTCTTCCAAAACTGGAGTTCCGCAGTCGCTTATGAGAGTAACAGTGCGGCAGTTTATGATTTTTGTTATTATATCATCAATATCTTTAGACTTTTTGGTATGCTCGCTAAACTCTATTAATGATTCTTTTTCTTTTTTTATGTTCAGTGCTTTAAAAAGTGTTGTTGCTTCTCTGAAACTTTCAACTAATATAATATCACTTTCTATTAATACTTCTCTTAATCTTTCTGTATTATCTTTATAATTTCCTATATCTCTTGCTGCTATATAAACTGTAAGCATAAAAATTCCTTTTTTAAGTGATGATTAGTTTATACTAAAAATTTTTAAGTTTGTCAACAGCGAGATTTCACTCATCTAGTTCAGGACGCTTATCATGACCTATTATACACCATTATCGAATGTCAACACAACCAAACGAAGTGAGGAAGTACTCGAGATGAAGTCCGCCTTCGGTCGAAGGAAGTAGTGTTAGGTATTGTTGCGGCAGTAACTTTTGGAGAAAATCACAAAGATAAGGAGAAAAAGTTGAACAAAAAAGTGATAAACTTAAGAATTTTCAGTATATACCTAAATAACTATAATTTGTCAAATTTTAGTTGTTTATAAATGTAATTATAACTTATAAATAGCATAAAGTCGGACGGCAAAAGAAATTGTGGCACTGCACGACTATGAAACTACACAAATATCCAAATTAAAAAAATTAATTTTGACAAACTGTATTTGTCTGGGTATATATTAAACATATAAAAAAATTATAAAAAATAAGATTTACTTTTTTCATTTACTAATTATTTATGTTTTATTTATTAAATTTTAATTAAAGGTGTGAAAAATGAATAAAAAACTATTTTCAATTATTTCTATTATTTTTTTGGTCTGTAAGCTGTAAAAATAATAATACAGACCCAAATAATACTAATAAAGGTGTAGAACAGTATGCAGGAACTTGGAATTTTAAAGGTACAGTTAAAGATCCTGAAACATCAAGTGAAACACCTCAAGAAGCAGTTTGGACTATAAATGAAGACGGATCTATAACTATGGGTAATGAAACTATAACAAAAGATCAAATACAAACTACATCTAATAATGTATATACTATAAAACAAGATATAAGTGATAGCACTCAGGGATTTACAGGAGAAATTGATATGACAATAACATTCAAAGATAATAATTCAGCAGATGTAAAAGGAAAAGCTACTGTTAATTATCAAGGACAAAGTATTACGCTTGATGATATTATTACAGGAACTTTAACAAGAAATTAATATTTAATAATTAAATAATGAAAACTGCTTTATATATATTTAGATAAATATTATAGAGCAGTTTTTTTATAAATTATTTCTTCTTGTTTGTAAGGGCTAATATAAGAATATGTACAACTGATTTATCCACTTCTGGTATTCTTAGTGCC
Organism: Brachyspira sp. G79; assembly: GCF_002379365.1. Taxonomy (GTDB): domain Bacteria; phylum Spirochaetota; class Brachyspiria; order Brachyspirales; family Brachyspiraceae; genus Brachyspira. The sequence continues at coordinate 2,380,312 of NZ_JQIU01000008.1, forward strand.
TGCGATATATTATAAGGCTTGTACTGCTTTAATTTATTTATAGCATCTATCTTTACACTTTTCAAACTAGAATAATCAAAATCTTCTGGTATGAGCATGTTTTCATACTTTTCAATGTCTTTTATTTCGTTTAAATACCTTGCAATATATCCTTCATATTTAATATATATTTCTGCATTATTTAAAACGTCTTTATTATAATTATCATCTATCAAAGACACAAGCATATCAATACCGCATTCAGGACGCTTTATTATAGAAGATAATGTCATGCTTCTGTATTCTTTAGCCTCTTTTGTAAATCCCAAATCTTCTGCTTCTTTTTGAGTGAGTGTGCGTTTATTTAAATATTCCACAAGTATTTGAGTTTTTCTTTTTTTATCTCTTACTTTATCAAGTCTTTCTTTACTTGCAAGCCCTATATTATAAGAAAGTTCTGTAAGTCTTTCATCTGCATTATCCTGTCTTAAAAGCATTCTATGTTCTGCCTGCGAAGTAAACATTCTATGAGGCTCTTTAGTTCCTTTAGCCGTTAAATCATCTATCAAAACGCCTATATATCCGTCACTTCTTTTAAGTATGAATGGAGATTCTTTTTTAATTTTTAATGCTGCATTTATTCCAGCCATTAAACCCTGACAAGCAGCTTCTTCATATCCGCTTGTTCCGTTAATTTGTCCTGCTAAAAATAAGCCTTCTATTTTTTTAGTTTCTAGTGTAGGCTTTAATTCTATAGGATTTACATAATCATACTCTACAGCATAAGCAGGCTTTAATATCTTTACCTCTTCAAGCCCTTTTAATGCTCTTATCATCTTTATCTGTACCTCTTCTGGTAAACTTGAAGAGAAACCGTTTATATAAACTTCATTAGTTCTATAGCTTTCTCTCTCTAAATGAAGCTGATGTCTAGGCTTATCTGCAAATCTTACAACTTTATCCTCTATACTAGGGCAGTATCTCGGACCTATTCCAGTAATAACTCCGCTGTACATTGGGGATAAATGTATATTGTCTTGTATAAGTTTATGAATATTAGTATCAGTGTATGTTATATAACAAGGCTCCTGAACTATATTAATACTATCATCTAAAAAAGAAAAAGGTACTATTTGCTCATCGCCTTTTTGTATCTCTAATATATCAAAATTAATAGAATTATAATCCACTCTTGCAGGAGTACCAGTTTTTAATCTTCCTACTTCAAGCCCTAAAGTCCTTAAATTATCAGAAAGTCCTATAGCAGGAAGCTCTCCTATGCGTCCAGCTTGTTTTTGATATGTTCCTATATGAATAAGTCCGTTTAAAAATGTTCCTGTAGTGAGAATTACAGCATTACATTCATACTCTCTGCCTCTTTCTGTTTTTAATCCTTTAAGAACATTATTTTCAACTACTATTTCTGTTACTATATCCTGATGAAGTGTAAGATTATTTTGAGCATAAAGAGTTTTAGCAGCTTCTTCCTTATATGCGTATTTATCAGCCTGAGCTCTTGGTGCCCATACAGCTTTACCTTTACTTCTATTAAGCATTCTAAACTGCATCATAGTTTTATCTATTAAAAGCCCCATCTCTCCGCCTAAAGCATCTATCTCTTTAACAATGGTGCCTTTAGCAACACCTCCTATAGAAGGATTGCATGACATTTGACCTATAGTATCAAGATTGATAGATATAATAAGCGTATTCATACCCAGTCTTGCAGATGAGAGTGCAGCCTCTATTCCTGCATGACCTGCCCCTACAACTATAACATCATATTTATTATTCATATATACTCTCTTTAACAAACTTGATTGGAAAATAATATATTAAAATCATTATATTGTCAAAACGAATAATAATATATAATTTTTATTTTTCATACTGTTCATCTGCTTCTTCTATAAGTTTTTTAAACTTCTCTTTAAGAAGTGCCGTTCTCTTTTTCTGCCACATTATATATATAGCTATAGAGTAGCATATTAAAGAGACTATCATCATAAATAAAAATGAGATAAAATATGAAAAGTTAGAAGCTAGATATCCTACAGCAAAAGGTATTATTAAAGCAGCTATTCCAGTAAGAGCCTCATTAACTGCTACATTAGCAGTAGCGTTTTCTTGATCGGCTAAAGCATAGTAAAGTCCAAAGAAATATCCGAATCCGCTTACAAAACCTAAAAACATAAACGCGATTAAAAATATCCAAAAATTTTTAGTTATAAGTATCAATGTAAGAGCAGCAGGAGTTAATAATCCTACTACAGTAAATACTCTTTTTGTTTCTAAAGACCTTAAATAAAATGCAGAAAATAAAGCACCTATAGCCATAAAAGCAGATAAACTTCCCACAAGCATTGCAGCTTTAGATTCAGAAAGTCCAGCCTCTTTAATACCATAATCAAGAAACATAAATCTTAAAGTATGAAGAACAGCCGCACCAACAAATATTATAAGCCAGCCTATATATACCTTGTATCTAGGAGCTCTCATAAAAGGCTCTTCCCATTTATGGCGATTGGCTTTTAAATGCAAATGCCTTGACATATAGAAAAAAGTAAATATTAAAATACTCATAGCTATAACAATCATAAAACCTATATTTGGATTTAGTTTGTATATAAAGCCAGTAACAATAGGTCCTACAGCAAGCCCCAAAGTCCAAGAAAATATAAAAAGTCCGCTGCTTATTCTTATAGGCAAATCTTTGGAAACAGAATCAAGCAAAGACTGAAAGCATACAAAAAATGCCGTTACATTAGCACCAAATAAAAATGAATATAAAAGCACCATCTCATTTTTTAAATATATTAAACACAATATAGATATTACTATTTGAGAACATGATTCTGCATACAATATTTTAGGATATATTCTCTTTGGTATTTTAAACTTAGAAAATATACTTGCACTTATCATCATACCAGTACCGTATGAAACACCTATTAATGATATAAAAAATGGTGTTGCCATTGCTTTGGAAGCATTAATAACTAAAACTGTACTGAAGATGCTTGAACATAGATAAATTAGAAAAGGCATTGAATAAACTAAAATAATCATTTTATTTAACCTCTAATTAATAATTGTTTTTTATGCAGAGAATATTCACTGCATATTTGATTGTTTTATTATTCTGTTTTCTATTTTTTCATCATTATTATTTAATTTTTCTTTAAATAATACTTCTGCTTTTCTTTTGTTATACATTATCACTATTGCAGCAATATAGCATATTAAAGATACTATCATCATAAATAAAAAACCCGCAAAGTATGAATAATGCGAAGCTAAGTATCCTACACTGAAAGGGATAACTAAAGCAGCAACCCCAGTTAATGCCTCATTTACAGCAACATTTGAAGATGAGTTTTCCTGATCTGCCAAAGCATAGTAAAGACCAAAGAAGTATCCAAATCCGCTAACAAGTCCTAAAAACATAAATGCTACTATAAATACATAAAAATTTTTGCTTATTAATATTAATGTTAAAGCTATAGGGGCAAGAAGCCCTATGATTGTAAATACTCTTTTTTTCTCTAAAAATCTTAAATAAAAAGATCCAGCTAAAGTACCAACAGCCATAAAAGCAGATAAACTTCCTACAAGTATTGAAGCTTTAGCCTCAGAAAGCCCAGCCTCTTTTATTGCGTAATCAAGAAACATAAATCTTAAAGTATGAAGAACCAAAGCACCTACAAATATTATAAGCCAGCCTATATAAACTTTATATCTAGGTGCTCTCATAAATGGTTCGTCGAATTTTTTTATTCTATTTGCTTTAAATCTCAAGTGCCTAGATAAATAAAAGAAAATAAATATTATAAAGCTCATAGCTATAACAATATAAAAACCTATTTTATAATTTATATCATATATAAGTCCAGTAATAGAAGGTCCTAGTGCAAAACCTAAAGACCAAGAAAATATAAATAATGCTCCGCTTAATCTTATAGGCAGATCTTTTGAAACTATATCAAGCGATGACTGAAAGCATACAAAAAATATGGTAGTGCTGCAGCCGTATAAAAATGAATAAAAAATAGACATTTCCATAGGCATAAATATAAGACATAAAGCAGATATTATCATCTGCATTACAGCTTCTATATATATTAAATTTGTATAGTATTTTTTGGGTATTCTTATTTTAGAGAATATTCCAGCTGTAATCATCATACCCATGCCGTAAGAAACTCCAAGCATAGATATAAAAAAAGGAGCAGCTCCCATCTTTGAAGCATTAATAACCAAAACGGTACTGAATATGCTTGAACATAAATAGATTAAAAACGGCATAGAATAAATTAAAATTATCATTTTTACACCCTAACAAATATTATTTTTTATCATAGTTTTTTAAAAGTAAAAAAGGGACACTCTTTATAGTGTCCCTTTTGTAAAATAATATATATCTTTTAAAAAAAATTGATATAGCTATTTTGAATTTTTTTATTTTTTTGTAATATTTTATCTGCTAATTTTATGTTTTATTAATTTATGATATAAAAAATCAAAAAACAATACTATAAAAAATAATTTTTTGTTTAACATGTTTTTTTGAATTAATTTTTTAAAGTTAAGTTATATAAAAGTATACCAAAAGATACTAAAAAGATAATTGAAAAAAAGAGAAATTATACTATACTAAAAATTAATAAGGATTTTAATTATGGCTTTTTTTGATTTAAGTTTGGAAGAACTTTATAAATATAAAGGTGTATCCGAAGAGCCTAAGGACTTTGATGAGTTTTGGGATAATACTTTAAAAGAAAACAATCATAATACAGAGGCTAAATACACCTTAATAGATACACATTTAAAATTATTTGATGTTTGGAGTGTAAGTTTTAATGGGTATTTAAAGCATCAGATAAACGGTTGGTATATAGCACCTAAATATGCTTCAGAAAATAATCAAAAGCTAACATGTATAATGTGCTACCCAGGATATGGCGGAGGAAGAGATTATCCTATTAAGCATTTACTTTTTCCTTCAGCAGGATACAGTGTATTTGTAATGGAGGTAAGAGGGCAGGGGGCAGAAGGCGGAAATGGGGCAACAACTCCAGACCCTATAGGTTCTACTCCTCATGCTGACGGATTTCTTACTATGGGTATACTTGATAAAAAAGATTATTATTATAGAAGAGTTTTTGTTGATGCTGTTAAATCAATAGAGGCTGCAAAAGAACATTCTTTGACTGGTAAAATAGCTATAAATGGTACAAGTCAGGGCGGGGGAATATCTCTTGCTGTTTTGGGTTTATCGTCTCTTACTAAAGAAAAAATTGAAGCTGCTATGATAGATGTTCCTTTTTTATGCGACTATAAAAGAGCGTGCACTATTACTGATACACTGCCTTATAATGAAATAGCAAGATTTTGCAAAACAAACAGAATGCATGAAAAAATTGCTTTTAATACTTTATCATATTTTGATGGGGCTTTATTTGCAAAAAGGTCTAAAGTTAAAGCATTATTTTCAGTTGGGCTTATGGATATTTTGTGCCCGCCTTCAACTGTGTTTGCCGCTTATAATAATTATGCGGGAGATAAATCTATTAATGTTTATACATTTAATGGGCATGAGGGAGGAGACAATGAACAGAGTGAGAGGAAATTGGAGTTTTTAACTTCTCTAAATCTTTAGTACTAATTGTCTAATAATTTTTTTAAATTTATAAAGTTTGCAGTTTATAACTTATTGATGAAGTTATAAACTGCTTATTATTCTACAATTTCACCAGCTCTTTTCAAACTTC
>NZ_JQIU01000008.1:2386744-2464337 GCF_002379365.1 Brachyspira sp. G79
CTTCACTTATTATATCATAAGGCTCTTTTTCTTCACTTCGCTTACTATGTTCTTAGATATATATTAGATATATAATAGTATATTTCAAAAAGTCTATATTTCCAGAAAGCTGTATCTCTATAATCACTTTTATCTTGTCATTTGTAATGGCTTTTACATCAAGTACGGATTCTTTTAAGTTAATATTTTCTGGTAAGTTGTGAGGATTGATTATTTGTAAGTTGTGTACAGTTTCAAATCCTAAGTCTTCAAGTACGGCATTTACTATGTTATCAAGTATATCCTCATTGCCAACAGAGCCTAAAAGATAGCGTACAAAATAATCGTTCATTCTGTTTATATTATACTCCAAAATTATAATAATAAATATTAGTTAAACAAGTTTTTTATGCGAAATAAGCCTATAAAAGAAATTTTTTTATAAGAAATAGTAAATAAGTTTTTTAATAAAAGATATGCTCTATAAAAAATATAATGTACTATTTATTAAAAATCTGATTACCCCGCCCACCCGCCCCAATATATACTTTTTAATCTAATTTGTTACTTACAATGCAATAAAAAAGTGCATACCTTGTTTAAGATATGCACTTTTTTATTAGTTATTTTTTTATTTACTAAAATTATTTATATGATGTATTAATTAGACTTTTCTATCTTGTCAAAACCAGTAAATGCTCTTAAAGCCTCTGGTATAATAACACTTCCATCTGCCTGCTGATAGTTTTCAAGTATAGCAATCCAAGTTCTTCCAACAGCAATACCAGAACCATTCAAAGTATGTACTAATTCTGTTTTACCGTTTCTTCTAGTTCTCATCTGCATACGTCTTGCCTGATAATCCCAACAGTTGCTCACGCTTGATATTTCTCTATATGTATTTTGTGAAGGAAGCCACACTTCTATATCAAAAGTTTTGTAAGCAGCATTACCTATATCACCAGAAGAAAGTACTACAACTCTATAAGGAAGTTCTAAAGCCTGCAAAATACTTTCAGCATCTTTAAGCATTTTTTCATGCTCTTCTTTAGATTTGTCAGCAGCACATACCTTTACAAGCTCCACTTTATCAAATTGATGCTGTCTTATAAGTCCCCTCATATCGCGTCCGTAAGAGCCTGCCTCAGAACGAAAGCATGGAGTATAGGCTGTTGCGTATATAGGAAGCATATTCTCTGGTATAATCTCTTCTCTGTATATATTGGTAAGCGGAACTTCAGCAGTAGGTATTAGGTATAAAGCAGGATCATCAGTAGTTTTAAATAAATCCTCTTCAAACTTTGGAAGCTGACCAGTACCAGTCATAGTTCTTGAATTAACAAGCATAGGAGGCACATACTCTGTATAGCCATGCTCAGAAGTGTGTTTTTTTAGCATAAAATTAATCAATGCTCTCTCTAAAGCTGCCCCTTTGCCCTTCATAAGAGAAAAACGAGTTCTAGCCATTCTCACAGCTCTTTCAATATCAAGTATATCAAGACCTAATGCCACATCAACATGATCTTTAACTTCAAAGTCAAATTTACGAGGCTCTCCCCATCTGATAATCTCTTTATTTGCATTCTCATCATCGCCTTCAGGTACATCTTCTGAAAGCATATTAGGCAGATAAAGTATTTCATTATTAACCGATTCTTCAAGTTCTGTTAATTTTTCTTCTTTTTTATTTAAGGATTCTGTAAAAGTTTTCATCTCTTCTTTTATTTTTTCAGCTTCTTCTTTATTTCCTGCTTTCATATATTCGCCGATTTTTTTAGAAGCCTCATTTTTTTTAGATCTGTCCTGTTCTACTTCTTTTAATAAATTAAGTCTTTCATGTTCTAATGATTTTAACTTATCCAAAGATACTTTACTTCTTCTCTTTCTTAAATTCTCTTCTACTAGTTCAATATTTTCTCTTATTAATTTTACATCTATCATAATAAAAATCCTTAAATAAAATTTATATAATTATACTACTTATTTAAAAATAGTAAATTGTATTTTGAGAAAATTTATAATATGCCTAAACAATTATAATAAGTAAAAATAGAGTTATATTTTATTTTTTTAGTCTATTTTGATAAAAGTTAAATAAAAAATTGACAAACTAAAAATTTTTAATACATCATAATACTAAAAGACTTAATCAGAAAAAATTATATATGCTTTATAATCCACTCATAGCGTTTTTTAAGCTCGCGTTCTTCGCCTATATCAACAGGCTCATAATACTCTTTTTTTATGCCATGTTCTAAATAGTCCTGCTTTACTATATGATAAGGAAATTCATGAGGGTATTTATATTCTTCATTACTCTTTTTATCAAATGACGCCGAGTGATTATCTTTTAAATAATTAGGTATAGAATAAAGCTCTCCGTTTCTTATATCTCTAATAGCCTTATTTATAGCATTATAAGCAGAGTTTGATTTAGGACATAAAGCCAAATATATGGTAACTTCAGCTAAAGGAATGCGTCCTTCAGGCATACCTATAAAATCAATAATACTTACAAGAGAGGCAGCAATATTCATAGCATTAGGCTCGGCAAGCCCAATATCTTCTGAAGCTAATATACATAAACGCCTTGCTATATATCTAGGGTCTTCTCCCGCCTCAAGCATTCTTGCTAAATAGTAAACGGCGGCATTAGGATCGCTTCCCCTTACACTTTTTATAAAAGCACTTATTGTATTATAATGTTCATCTTCATCAAATGTCATAGCCTGCTTGCTTGTAACATCTTTTACTATTTCTTCTGTAATTGTGAGTTTTTCTTTAGTTTCATCTATTTGCGTAGCTAGATACGAGGCCTCAAGATATGTAAAAGCCTTTCTTACATCTCCATGAGAGTATCGTACTATTAAACTGACAGCCCCATCTTCTACAGCAACGTCATCTTCGCCTAAACCTCTTTTATCAGTAATGGCTTTTAAGAGAGCTTCTCTTATATCATTATCATCAAGATTTCTAAACTCAAAAAGCATTATACGAGAAAGAAGTGCATTATTAAGGTAAAAGTATGGATTTTGAGTGGTGCTTCCTATAAGTATTACAGAACCGTTTTCTACAGCTGGAAGAAGTGCGTCCTGCTGACTTTTATTAAATCTATGTATTTCATCTATAAAAAGGATAGTTTTTTTTCTGTTTTCTAAATTTTTCTCGGCTTTTTTAATAGCTTCTCTTATTTCAGAAACATTTGAAAGCACAGCATTAAGTTTGATATATTCGCTTTTAGTTTTTTTTGCGATGATTGAGGCAACTGTAGATTTACCTACACCAGGAGGACCAAAGAAAACCATAGAAGTAATTTTATCATTATCTATCATTTTTCTTAAAGTTTTATCTTTGCCGAGTATATGCTTCTGTCCGAAAACTTCTTCTATTGAAAGAGGACGCATTCTCTCAGCCATAGGCTTGAAAGAATTAATATCTTCTTCAAAATCAAACATTGAGTTTTTCAATATATTCCTCTACTAATGGTATATAATTCATAATATTTTCTATTCTATCTTTTATTTCATACTCAAGCAAATCGGCTATAGATATATAATCCTCATTTGCAAAAGCATCAAGCACATTATTCATCATATTATTAAAATCACTGATAGCATCAGAAAGAGATACGGAGTTCAGATAAATTTGAGAATAGTCTATAGAATAAAGCGAAGCGGCATTTGAAAGTATACTGAATGAAAAACTCACTATTCTTGAAAATTTTTCAGCATATATAAAAGCCTCTTTATCATTTCCAGACTGAAGTTTATTAACTATAGAATCTAATATATCTAAAATTAGAGGTAAGAATTTAGGCAGGCTTCCAACTTTGTATAAAACATTGCTTTCTGTTATATTATTTGCAAATAATGCAATAGTGTTTATTTTTGCCTCTTCTACGACAAGCTCCATAGCAGGAATCATCTTATCATTTAAAAAAGGCTTTAAATCATCATTAAAAAACTCATTAACTTTATCTAAACTCTCTGATATACTGTTTAATCTTTCTAATTTTACCTCAAGCATTTTTAATATATGTATTATATTATATGATTCCAAACTCATATTAAATAAGAATATAGTTCTAGGCACTGAATCAAGTACCCAAAGCATTCCGTCTTTTAAGGCAAGGATATCTTTTTCGTTTATTTTTTCCGTATTTGAAACATTCTGCAAATATTCTATAATCGACATAATAGAATAAAGAGAATATTCTGCATGACTTAATGCCTCCACTTCTATTTTCTGAACATTATCTATAGCTATAGTTTCATATTCTTCGTCTATGTACGGCTGCAATTCTCTTCCGTCTATATTAACTTTATTTATTAAAAAATCATTAGAATTGCACCAACTTTCTATTGGTTTTAATATTTCATAAGCATTTTTTTCATTTTCAAGCATTACTGATAATTCTTTACCGTTTATAAATATATTCATGTTTTTGCACCGTAAATAAAAATTATTTTAATAAATTCTATATTATTTTAGATTTTCGGATTTAATAATTTTTTAATAACGACTTTTTAAGTATAAAAACTAATATAAGGAAAGACAAATACAAAAAATTATTGACGATATGAAAATAATTATTATATTACATTCTGTAATATTATTGATTGTATATGGAGTGAAAATAAAAATGAGAAGATTCAATAGTCTGGCATTTAAAGTGCCTATAATTCTTTGTATTGTTACAACCATACTAATAACAATACTTCTAATAATTTCCCTTACAATAGCTGGAAAAGGAATATCTAAAAGCAGATTTGAAGGTTTTGAAACAACAGTAAGAGGTTATTCATCAGTATTCGATGCTTGGTTTAGAACGCAGTCTTATCTATTAGAAACTTATGCCTCTGTGCCAATAGTAGGAGAATATCTTGAGTACAAAGATTATACTACAACAGACAGATTAAATGCTACATTAAAAACATTCAGAGAAAAAAATGCCTGTGCTATACATGTTGGAATAGTTGATAACAATGGTATTATAATAGCTGACAGCGATTATCCAAAATGGATAGGAACTAAATTCACAGACAGTAATATTGATATATGGAATAAATTAAAAAATAGACAATATGGATACGGCAGTGTAAGCTATGGTAATGAACTTGCAGCATCCGAGGTTAATGGAGAATTATCTTTTATTTTTGCTGCTCCTGTAAAAAACGGCAATAAAGATGTAGGATATTTATATACTGTGTTTAACTGGAGAGAATTTTATAAAAACTATATAGAAGGTATACAATTAGGAAAGACTGGCGGTTTGGATGTAATAACTCCTAATTTGAAAGTAGTAATGAATACCGACTACAATAAAGTTAATACAGATGCTCCTTCAGTTTATAAAAGTGTATTTGATAATAATTTATCTAAGGGTGTAGTTACATATACTGCTAATGAGCATAAAATGATGGGCTCTTACACTAAAATGAAATATGTTCCTTGGATTACTTCTATGACTATGACTTCAGAAGAAATATTTGCAGAAAATAAAAATGCTGTGATAAGCGGTATTATATTTGGTATAATAACTATAGCTTCTATAGCTGTATTTATTAATATATTTATACGTTCTATAACCAAGCCGCTTTCTATAGTTGTAAATGAGGCACAAAAAATAGAAAGAGGTGATTTGAGTACTTCTCAAAGAAAAATTAAGCCTAGAAAAGATGAAATAGGACTTCTTGCCGAAAGTTTTAATAATATGAGAAACAAATTAGTAGAAACTATTAAAGAAGTTAATAATGCCTCTGTATGTATAATGAATGCTTCTGAAAAATTGGCTGCTGGAAATATGGAGCTTTCTAAAAGAACGGAATCGCAGGCAGCAAGTCTTCAAGAGACAGCAGCTTCTATGGAACAGATGGCTTCCACTATAAAATCTTCTACTGAATATTCTTTAACTGGTAATGATATGATGATATCTTCAAAATCTTCTATAGATGAAGCAGGAGATATTATTATACAAACTACTTCCAATATAGAAGAAGTCTATGAAGCGAGTACAAAAATAAGAAATATTACTAAAATAATAGAAGACATTGCATTTCAAACCAATATATTAGCCCTTAATGCTTCGGTGGAGGCAGCAAGAGCTGGAGATCAAGGAAGAGGTTTTGCGGTAGTAGCAAGTGAGGTTAGAAACTTAGCACAAACTACTCAGTCATCAGTAAAAGATATTACAGATTTGGTAGATAATGCCTATGATAAAATAAATAAAGCTACAGAAACAGCAAGACAATCACAAGAAATATTTAAAGATTTAAAATCTAAAATAGATGAAACAGCTAATATAATGAGAGGAATAAGTTCAGCAGCCGTAGAGCAGCAGTCTGGAGTAGAACAAGTTAATAGGGCTGTTTCAGAAATGGATGGTGCTACTCAGCTTAATAATACGTTAGTAAGCGAGGCAGAAGCTGCTTCAAAAGATTTGGTTGTGCAGGCTAATTCGTTACAAGATGCTATGAATTTCTTTAAACTATAAAATATCTTAAAATATCTTCATAAATGTGGGCATATATTTTAATAATATGTGCCTTCTTTTTTTATTAATACTTATTTAAAACTGAAAAAGTTGATCTATGGATGTTAATAGTTATTTCTTTTATACTAAGTTCAGTATTCTCGCTAAATAATATTTATAAAATCTCTAGCATTATAAACTTCCATATCATCTTCACTTGATATAAAGCGTTCGTATTTATTAATTACTTTAGGCATGATATTATTAACCGCCTTAATTATATTATAAGGCTATTTTTCTTCTACTTCACTTACTATATTATTAGATATACTGAAAATTCTTTAAGTTTGTCAATTTTTTGTTGTTCTTTTTCCTGCCTTCGCTCTGCGGGATTTGCCAAAATAACCTTATATCCTCGACAAGCTCGGATACGCTTCGCGAAAGTGCAAGTATTGAAATTATTATCAAATCGTATTAATTAAGTATTACATGTATGATAAATTACTGAATTTAGATAATATATAGCCTTTTTGCTGCACGCCATAGGCAGAAGTGTGGTCTGGCACAACTGTGTGATTCGCAGAAAAGCCCCAGATATTAAAAAGAAAATATAATTTTATTTTTGACAAATTATAGTTGTTTAGGTATATATTCCCAAATTATTAAATATTAGTTAAACAAATTTTTTATGCATAATAAGCCAAAAATATATAATTTTATTTCATAAATTATTTTTAATTATAAATTTTATAGATATATCTTTTTAAGAAATTTATAAGCAGTGCTGAAGAAAAAATATTATACAGCTTTTATTTACAATCTAATTACCTCACACACATAACAAGACTATAAATGATAATTTTTTAAGCAAGAAATACAAAGAACAATATTATGCCATATAAAACAAAGATATATTTATATTATCTATTTTTATGTGAAAAACAAAATAAAAAAATTCTATACAAAGTATTGATATTTAAAGTGTTTTCATATATTATATAAATTTAGTATATATAATGAAAAAAATAAAGGAGAGAAAAAAAGATGAGTCATCATCATCACAGAGGACAATGGGGAACAAGAGCAGGTTTTATACTTGCTGCAATAGGTTCTGCTGTTGGTTTGGGTAATATATGGCGTTTCCCGTATATGGTTGCATCTAATGGCGGCGGAGCTTTTATGATAGTTTTTCTTATAGCTATGCTCACAGCTGGTATACCTATAATGATATTAGAGTTTTCTATAGGACACAAAACTCATAAAAGTGCTCCTGGTGCTTTGAAGGCACTTAATCCGTCTTGGGAATGGTTAGGCTGGCTTCAGGTATTTACATGTTTTGCAATAGTTGTTTATTATTCTGTTATTATTGCTTGGTCATTATCATATGGACTTTTTTCTATTCAGGGATTAAAATGGGGAACTGATACAGTTGGATTTTTTACAAATGAATATTTAAAACTTCAAAGCGGTTTTTCATTAAGTAATTTTAATATTGGTGTTGCAATACCTCTTGTTATTGTTTGGGTTATAATACTTATTTCTGTTATAGGCGGTGTTAAAGATGGTATAGAAAAAGCTAATAAAATATTTATGCCTTTATTAGCTGTTTTAGTTGTAATTATTCTCATTAGAGGTATAACTTTACCTGGTGCTTTGGCAGGTCTTGATTATATGTTCAAACCTGATTTCTCTAAACTTACTAATCCTAAGATTTGGATAGATGCTTATGGACAAGTATTTTATAGTATGTCTGTTGCTTTTGGTATAATGATTACATATTCAAGCTATCTTCCAGATGATTCTGATATAGCAAATAATGCATTTATGACAGGTTTTGCTGATACTAGTTTCAGTTTATTTGCAGGTATTACAGTATTTAGTATAATAGGTTATATGGCACATTCTCAAGGAAAAGAGGTTGCTGAAGTAGCTGGAAGCGGCGGTATAGGTTTGGCATTTATGGTATTTCCAGAAGCTATTAACTCTCTTCCGGGGTTAAACGGAGTATTTGGATTAGTATTTTTCTTGGTTCTTGCATTTGCTGGTCTTACTTCTGCTATTTCTCTTGCTGAGGTGGTAATATCTTCATTTATAGATAAATTCCATTTCAACAGAAAAAAAGTAAGTATTATTATTATAGTAATACAAGGTGCTATATCTATGGTATATGCTACTGGAAGCGGACTTTCTATACTTGATATAGTGGACGCCTTTGTAAACAATTATAATATTGTAGTAAGCGGACTTATAGAGATTATATTAGTTGCTTGGGTATATAAACTTGGTTCATTTAAAGAAACTATCAACACTGTAAGTGAGTTTAAAGTTGGTGTTTGGTGGGATTTCTGCTTAAAGTTTTTAACTCCTATATTTTTAGCTGTGATGCTTTCATTAAAATTAATTAATGATTTCAAAACTCCTTATGGCGGTTATCCTACTTGGGCTTTAGTTGCTTTGGGCTGGTCTATGCCTGTTATAGCATTTATAGTGGGTATATTATTTGCTAAGTTTAAAGACAGACAGCCTAATATAACTCATCAATCTAAATAAAACTAAATAAAGGAGATAAAATTATGGGAATAGATTCTGCTATATTTATGGGGCTTAGTTTGCTAGCTATATGGGGAGGTTTTGCTTTCTTTCTTAGTATAGCTTTAAGAAAAATGTAATATACAAAAATTAATATTTGATAAAGGCATAGACTTATTAGTCTATGCCTTTTTATATGAAACAAATAAATCTTAAATAAATCTTATAAAAGACTGCTTCTTTTGAACTATATAAAGTTATGAGTATTGTACAACATTAACAAAGGCAGGAAGAAGTTGAATAAAAAAACTATAAACTCAAAATTTTAATTGTGTACTAAAACAATTTTATTTTCTCAATTTCTATATTTCTGTAAAATATATTATCAACAACTTTAAATAAAGTTTTTAAGCAGAGGATAAATCTAGAAATGATATATTTTTTAATGATGAAGTTTTAAATTTCAAAACTATGTTAATTCATAAACAAATTACAATGATTTTAATAATGAAGGAGCTAATATTAATGGAATTTCTCTTTAATGAAATAATTTTTAATTCATAGATATGCATACAAATATATAAAAAAGAGGCCTAAACTGTCAAAGTTTAAGCCCCCAAATAAAACCTTTATGAATTAGCAAAATTACTCATTTGCACCGAAGGAAGGAAGATACCAAGTAATACCAGTAGTAGTTTCAAATAATACTGGAGAAAGATCCTGATTAGCAACAGCACCAGTTTTACCAGTTACATTACCATTAACATCCATCTCAAAGTACCATTCTAAGTCTTGAACAGGTCTTACATACATTTCAGCATAAGCAGCCCAAGTTAATGCATGAGTTGTTATCTGTGATGCACCTTTTCGTTTTTCTGAGGTTACTTTATAACCTATAGCAGGTTCAAAATAAAGAGACACTACATCGCTGCTTGCTGCCAAAGATAATACAGGTTTGATAGACAAAGAGAAAGGACTAACATCATATATATCTGACTGAGCAGTATTTTCACTTATAGCATAAGCACTTTGACCGCTGTACATGTCTCCTATTGTCAAATAATCAGTATTTAATACTGTTCCTCTTAATGCTTGGTGATAATCTATTCTGATATAAGGATTAACAGTTACATTACCTACTTGAGTATTCAAGAAGTATAATCTTAACTGCATACCAAATACTTCATAAATACTTTTACTGTTTAAAGCATTTTCCCAAGTACCGTTTTTATAATTGAAATCTACCCTTATTAAATTAAATGCATCTATTCCAGTATAATATCTTAATTCTATCTGATTAAAACCTACACCAGTAAATTTAGTACCAAGACCATGGTCGTTATCTGTTACTGCAACCTGTATAGGTATTGCTACTCTCAAGTTGTCATTTAAAGCATTAAATACTAATGTAGGAGTATGTACCTGTAAATATTTATCTATGTAAGTAAAGTTGTATCCCACACCAATACCAAACATATCAGAAGTGTATCCTATACCTGCTGATAATGTAGCATCTAATTGAATATCGCTGTTATTTCCAGAAAGAATTTGACCCATCCAGCCGCCGTCAGCTTTGAAACCTAATGTACCTTTAATAGTGTCATTGCCAAGTGTAAAACCTAACTGATCCATTCTTGCTCTGAACTGATTGCCATGCACAAGGAAGTTAATCCAGTCATTGCCGTCTACACCGTACATACCAAACACTGAGGTACTTGCTATGGTTAAAAGAGCCATAGCGGTTAATAAAACCTTTTTCATTTTTGATTCTCCTAAATATTTTTATAGTCTTTTGACAGTGCCTACTGAGAGATTGCTTAAGTAACTCAATAGACACCATAAAGATCCTCTACTAATTAGTCTACATAATTTTTATAAAAAGTCAATATTTTAAATAAAAATTATAAAAAAAATATTCCATCAATTAGATAATTACATACAAAAAATATAAATTTATAAAATTGCATTACTGTTTTCTAATGGTTTATAGTATAGTACGGTTATGTATTTTAGTACTATTTAGGACTATTATTGCAAAACTATGTAATATGATTTTACCAAGACATTTGAAAACCAAAACCCACATATATATCATTTAAAGTTGGATAGTTTTGAATTACACTTTTATCAATACTTGTAGGAAGTCTTAAAGCTAAAAGTAAATAAGGCTCTCCTGTAACTATATTCTGATATCCTGATACAGGGATACTTGCATCAAATCCTGCTTTTACAGCAATAGAATGCATATATTCGCTTGCATAATATGTATATCTATATGAAAGCGAGGCAAAGAAATTATCAAAATATATATGGCTTAAATTAAACTTGGAATCCAAATATCCTAATAGTTCAAAATCGCCACCCAAAAGAAGACTGCTTTTATATTTTTTATTTTGTACGTATGCATAAAACTCTTCTGGGGCTTTTACTTCTCTAGCTCCAAATACTGTAGAAGAGCCGTCAAATGCAGTATTTGTGCCGAAGGCATAAGAACCATAAAAACTTGCTCTTATAGGAACATATCTTGTTTGAAACTTTGTACTGAAGTCTATAGCAAATTTATTATATCTTATGGAATATGTGGGGTATATAGTTATATCAACTAGATCATCTCTGTATGGCTTATCGGTTTGTACTCTAAATATCATTGAGGCTTTGAGAGAAATATTAAAAGTATACGAAGAATATTTCCAAGTAAATGCTGATGATGTATTAGTTTGAGGATTTACAAATTCTGAAAATAAAGCACCAGATATTGAAGGCTCTAATAAGAAATGCACTTTATCGCTTTCTGTATTAATCAAAAACTGCATAGCAAGGTATGTATTTAATCTCCAATAATTGTATGTAGAATATACTACATCGCTTTTAAAACCAAAGTATAAAGGATAGAGCATACTAAAAGAAGTAACAGTGAGTTCAGTTTGCAGAAAATTAGAAGGTATATCGTACCCAAGCCATATTAATGCCAAATTATTCGCAGAAGGTGAAGAGACCACAGATAATATTCCAAGTCCGTTTACAAGAAAAGGGAAAGTTTCATTGATTTGAGGAAGAGGCACCCACATGCTCCAAGGCTTAAAATATTTAAAAGCATTGTAATTGCTAAGCTCCATTTGAGGAGTAAACTCATATTTATTAATCGTTTTATCATTATATGTGAAGTTTTTTATTATAGATGAATTGTCTGTATATTTCATAAGCATGTCAAACTCTGAAAATCTGCCTTTATAATAAATACTTTCTCCAGCATATACAGCAGAAAATACTCCTCCAGAATAGTCTTTTGTGTATAGCTTCATACTATTATTATTTAAATCAATTTCACCTAGTTTATAAAATCTGTCATTATTATTGTATGAAAAAATAAGTTTATTATTTGAGTATTTTAAATAACGTACATAATTAAGAGTGTTATCTTTTGTATCTATATATTTTAATGTTTTGTTATTATAATTAAATATTGCTATATGTTTTATTCCGTTATCTGTAACTATCAATGCTATATTATTATCATCAATAACTGCTGGAGAACTGTATCCAAAATTATCATTGGCTTGTAATAAAATTTCTTTTTCATTATTCTCATTAATATATACTAAAACAGAATTATGCAAATCTTTTGATATTCCTACAATTCCATTTCTAAAATATCTTGCATACTGCAGGTCAAACCATTTTCTTTTTGTTCTTCTTTTTTTATTTAAATCATATTCTTTTACAATGTATTTATAAAGTCCTCCATTAAACATATATGATACTATCAGTGCATTACTTCCGTCTTTTGATATATCCAAACTTTCAGAGCTTCTATCTATTAAAAACTCTAATTTCAAATCTTTTTTATTATTTTCATTATTTCTCTTTTCTTTATATGAATACAATGCCCCAATATCTCCGTCTATATAGTATAAAGTGTCATTGTATGAGGAAATATCATTAATAAAAGTTTCTTTATCATTTACTCTTAATTCTTCGCTTGGATTAATATTTGTAAGTACCAAATAGTTTTGAAAGTCTGACCATATTTCAGTAAATTTTATTCCATATACTTTTTTAAAAGCTCCGTAAACTCCAGAATTATAAACCAAAAATGAAAAATGAAGTCTTGTCTGCATTCTATTCCAAAACTCATTATACTTTTCCATTCCGAATCTGTCTTGTAAATATTTTGAGAATAGTCCTCCATATTCATAATATACATTCCCGTACGGCATTTTTGTCCATACATAAGAGGCTTGAATAGGTGTTCTAAAATTTCCTTCAAAAATATCCTGTCTTAACCTTTCTTTAACAAGCGGATCATTAGCACGCCCGAAACCTGTATAACTTTCCATACTTACAGGAGCACCCTCTATCATAAAAGGCATTGCGTTGATATGCACAAAAGAAGCCCAGTTCCCCATAACTTTTGTAGCAAGCCCAGTATTTTCTGATGCCATCGTTAGTAAATGAGTGAGTTCATGTATAAATACTGTTTCAAAGTTATTGCTGAAACTAGTGAAATTTTCGTCCAAATTGGTATCATAAAGTATAAGGCTTGAATTAGGTATTATCATTGCTGCCGAATTAAACATATTAAAATCAGGTGTTATGGTTATTGGAATTTTTCCTCTTACTGTGCTATTTAAAATTTTAGAGTATTTTTCGTATATATCATCAGCGACTTTGGCAAGGTTTTCAGCAGTTCTTCTGGACTCTATAGGAAAAATAATTTCAAACTTTTCTGTTTGTATGCTATATAACTTTCTAAATGGTTTAAAAACCTGCGTGTATAGATTCAGGTTTATAGTAAATATTAAGGCAAGAAATAAAATATACTTTTTCATAAATAATTAAATAATAGTATATTATAATTTTTGTTTTTTTCCAGTGCGTAAAGTATAAACTAAATGATATGTTGTTCATTTATGTATTTTTTATTATTTATTTTCTATTAATGAATAATATACATATATTAAAATTTTAATTTTTTAAAAATCATATATGTTAATAAAATATATTTTATTAATTATATTCTCATATAGATTTTATTTAGAAATAATGTAAAGCATAAATAAAATATTCAGCAATCAAACACAATTATTTTTTTAATTTATCATTCAGTTTTACTTGAGTTTCTATTTTTATACTTTTTATATTCCCTCATGAATTTCTTTATATCTGGAAATATTATATTTCCGTTCTTATCTATATCTATGCTTTTTATTTTTTTTATTTCTCTTAAAGAATATTCTGTTTCTTCTACCCCTATAGTGCTTAATATATCATAAATATTATATTTTAAATTTATTGTATTAGTTTCTTTAAAAAGTGTCTCCATTTTTATATAACTTTCCAAAATTAGCAGTACTTTTCCTACTATATTATTTACACTGAAAGTATTTATAGCCTGCATAATATTATATATTCTCATAGAAAGAAATTTAATATAGTGTACCCTTAATTCTCTATCTGTTTTTACAAGTTCTAGCATATCATTTTTATCAAATATTTTTATTATACTATCTTCAAGAGTTACTGCAGTTGTAAGAAGTATTTTATTATTTTCTAGCGAATTGTATCCATTGATTATTCCATTATCTGTATATATTGTTCTAGTAATGATTTTGGAATTGAACATAGTATATATTCCTACTTTACCTGACAATATTATGTAGAGTTTATCTGAGCTTTCTAATTCTGTGAATATACAAGTTCCTTTTTCTAGTTTATATATACCATCTATCACTAAACTTGCTGTATTAGATGGTTTTATTCTAGAGATGATTTTTTTATTTCTTCACTCTGCCCATTTAATTCTATATATTTATTGTACATTTTATAAGCGGCATCATCATATCCGTTATTTTTATATATTTCTGCGATTTTTAATATATTGCTTTCTTTTTTTAATGGTATATTTTTTTCTTTGCTGAAAACGTAGAAATATTGGTTTAAGCGTATTTCCATTACATTTGTCAAATGATCATATATTTTTTTTATTAAATTAGTATTTGTTATCTTGTCTAACTCATTTATATTAATTTCCATAACTTCCGTATCTTCTTCTGCTTTTACGGTTTCAAAGTATGGTATATTTATAGCAGCATTAATCAAACCTATAATATGTCCTCTTTTATGATATATATTATAGTTTTCTGAAAAATAATTATATGAAACAGCACTCCCTTTCGATATTATATAAAAACAATTTTTAGCATTTTCTCCATATATAAATATTATAGATGATTTTTTAAATTCTATTTTATTATACTTTATCATATTTCATCTCCAAAATCTTCATTCATTTTATCAGAGTTTCTTTTAAGATATATTTCATATTCCTTGAAAAAGCTATTAATATTACTTATTACAACATTTTTTTCATTCGTAATTTTTATGCTTTTTATTCTCTTTATTTCTCTTTCAACATAGTCAGTGTAATCTATAAATACCATACTTAATATATCATCTATGGTATGAAATAATGATATATAGTTTGTTCTTTTAAACATTAATTCTAATTTTATCAATCCTTCTATTACAGTTAAAATTTTTAGTATTACATTATTAATATTAACAGCTTTAATTCTTGCGATTGTATTGTATACCCTTGCCGACATCATTTTTATTAAATAAACTCTCACCGCTTTGTCTTCAATTATCATACTTTCAAATTCTTTTTTATCCATTACTTTTATAATAGAATCTTCTATTGCAATTGCTGTAGTCGCTATTATTTTTTTACCTAATAAATCTTTATATCCGAAAATATCATTATCAGAATATATCATTCTCGTTATTGGTTTGTGATTAAAATAACTATATACTCCAACAACTCCTGATTTTATCATATATATATAATTGTTTTGGCTTGTCTCTTCAAATATACAGCTTCCTTTTTTAAAATTAAAAACTCCTTTTGTTATTTCCTGCGGACTTTCTATAGGTTCTATTTTTGATGTTATAGTTTTTATTTCTTTTGTGTTTATTTTATTTGTATTATTTTTATATATTTTTAAAGCAGCATCTGAAAATCCTTTATCTTTATATGCTTTGAATACATCAATAATATTTAATTTTACTGTTGAATCAACTTTTGAATACTTGGATAAAAAATAATAATATTTTTTTATCCAAACTTCCATTGTATTTATTAGATGTTTATATATTTTATTCATTAATTCTACATTGTCTATTTTTTCTATTTCTCTTACATCTATTTCTATTACTTCAGTATCTTCTATTACTTTAGAAGTTGAGAAATATGGCTCATCCATAACAGCACTTACTATTCCTATTATATCACCTTTTTTATGCTCGTATTTGAAATTATCAGCAAAATAACTTTCAAATATTACTTTGCCTTTGTTTATAATGTAAAATTTTCCGTCTGGATATTGTCCAGATATGAATAGTGTTGATGATTTTTTGAAATTAATTTTATTATAATTTATCATCATATTTACAGACCCCTTAATAATAATAATAATATATTGTATTTTTTTAAAAATGATGTTACAGTAACAGTATCATAGATAGATAGATAACGGATAACGGATAACGGATAACGGATAACGGATAACGGATAACGGATAACGGATAACGGATAACGGATAACGGATAACGGATAACGGATAACACGATCATTTCTATACCATAAATTATAATTACGGCTGTATTATAATATATTTGTTTTATTATGTCAATATAAAAAATTAATGTGATTTTTAAGAGCAGTATATATTATGTATTTATTAATTATAAATATTATATTATGTTTATAATAGTAACTATATCATATTTTTTTAGTTCTTCTTGTAATTTTAAATTTACATTCCAGTATGGTTAGATTAGAAATGAAGTCAGCAGGACATGTCGTTTGTAATGTATTAACATTTACATTCCAGTATGGTTAGATTAGAAATTGCTAAAAGTAAAAATGTAAAACATATACATTGTCTATTTACATTCCAGTATGGTTAGATTAGAAATAAGAATAAATATTTTTAGTAAAAATAAGTTGTATGCATTTACATTCCAGTATGGTTAGATTAGAAATCTTATCCATCCGTATGCTTGTCTCTTGAAGTCAGCATTTACATTCCAGTATGGTTAGATTAGAAATGTATTTAAAGCGAAAATACCAAGGATATATATAGACATTTACATTCCAGTATGGTTAGATTAGAAATTCAAATTGCCCGCCCTCGTTCCCCCTTGTCAAACGAATTTACATTCCAGTATGGTTAGATTAGAAATTTATGAGAGAAGATTATAACGACGTGTTTGGACTAAATTTACATTCCAGTATGGTTAGATTAGAAATGGAGCATATATGATGAGTGTATATAACGTTATGAAGATTTACATTCCAGTATGGTTAGATTAGAAATAAATATCCTTGGATAAATGAAGCAGGCCAAAGAGCAATTTACATTCCAGTATGGTTAGATTAGAAATATTTAATTTGAGTTTTCTAATAATATCAATTAACAAAATTTACATTCCAGTATGGTTAGATTAGAAATCAATTTAAGGAGTATAGAATGAATATATTATATATATTTACATTCCAGTATGGTTAGATTAGAAATAAGCCGAAAAAGAGGTCGCTAATATCAATAAAAAAATATTTACATTCCAGTATGGTTAGATTAGAAATCAAAATCAAATTGTAGAAAAATCTTTTAATACACAATATTTACATTCCAGTATGGTTAGATTAGAAATTATAGTACATACATGATTAATCAAGTATTAGAAGCAAATTTACATTCCAGTATGGTTAGATTAGAAATTTTTGATCCTGCTGTTCTATTCCCTACATTTACAGATTTACATTCCAGTATGGTTAGATTAGAAATTTTCAAACTCAAAGTCATCAGTCGGCTGTGTTGCTAAATTTACATTCCAGTATGGTTAGATTAGAAATTAGTCAAATAGACTTTTATAAAAAGAACTTTACCAAATTTACATTCCAGTATGGTTAGATTAGAAATGAGGAATACTCGTTAAAAACTCGACATTAAGAACAATATTTACATTCCAGTATGGTTAGATTAGAAATGAGGAATACTCGTTAAAAACTCGACATTAAGAACAATATTTACATTCCAGTATGGTTAGATTAGAAATAGATAAACGCGTACGACAAGCGTAACAACGACCGCAATTTACATTCCAGTATGGTTAGATTAGAAATAACGAGAAGCACCTTTTCGTCTCGTTTCTTTAGGTATATTTACATTCCAGTATGGTTAGATTAGAAATAGATTTAAAAAAAGACACTGTATATCAAACAATAACATTTACATTCCAGTATGGTTAGATTAGAAATTCTTATATATATAAAAAAATAAAGGGGTTATACTTAATTTACATTCCAGTATGGTTAGATTAGAAATTATGTTGAGAGATTGTTGAGCAGAAGAAATGCTAGTATTTACATTCCAGTATGGTTAGATTAGAAATTCGTTTAAATAATTATTTGAAGGATTAAAAATATGGATTTACATTCCAGTATGGTTAGATTAGAAATGGACTTGTAAAGACTTAAAATGTTTAAATAAATTATATTTACATTCCAGTATGGTTAGATTAGAAATTGACAATATATTTATTTGATTTATAATAAGATTAAGATTTACATTCCAGTATGGTTAGATTAGAAATAAACTTTTTTGCTAAAAAACCGTTACTGTAATAACAATTTACATTCCAGTATGGTTAGATTAGAAATGTGATAAAAAAAATAGATGATAAAGCTGTACTAAAATTTACATTCCAGTATGGTTAGATTAGAAATGAACTGAAAGAAATTATACAAGTTTAATTGAAGTATATTTACATTCCAGTATGGTTAGATTAGAAATCAGTGTCAATCGCCGATATTAAAATCAAGTTAACATATTTACATTCCAGTATGGTTAGATTAGAAATACAACTACATACTTTACATCTAATTTTATAATCTTCATTTACATTCCAGTATGGTTAGATTAGAAATCAGGCAAAAAGGAACTAGTCCTAGTATACCTATTCAATTTACATTCCAGTATGGTTAGATTAGAAATTATCTGAAATAGTTCAGATCGTTGCCACAGCTCTTGTATTTACATTCCAGTATGGTTAGATTAGAAATTTTTTATATGGACTACAGCCCTGATATAAAAAAATTATTTACATTCCAGTATGGTTAGATTAGAAATTATGATAGCAAAGGATATAATATTTATAAAGAATTAATTTACATTCCAGTATGGTTAGATTAGAAATAATAAACTTTTCCCAATCTTTCCATAAAAGACGACTATTTACATTCCAGTATGGTTAGATTAGAAATTGCGTCCTCTTCCTCTTGTGAGCACACCTGGGTTGAATTTACATTCCAGTATGGTTAGATTAGAAATCAGTTGCAGGAATTGCAGCTGGGTTTATTGCAATAGCATTTACATTCCAGTATGGTTAGATTAGAAATATATATAGATGATGTTATAAATGAGGAGGAATAAAATTTACATTCCAGTATGGTTAGATTAGAAATCTGGATAAAAGACAATAAAATAGTCTCTCTTAAAAAATTTACATTCCAGTATGGTTAGATTAGAAATGCATATAAAATTGAAGTCCCAAAACTTATATTACAATTTACATTCCAGTATGGTTAGATTAGAAATTCGCGAGCGACCTTTTCGTGTTATGTCTCAAGGTCTATTTACATTCCAGTATGGTTAGATTAGAAATAAAACTGGAAATAGAAGCTAAAAAGTCAATGAATATATTTACATTCCAGTATGGTTAGATTAGAAATATACAATAGATAGCATACTTTTATCATATGATAGCAAATTTACATTCCAGTATGGTTAGATTAGAAATAATAATAGACTTTAATAATTTTTCTAATTCCTGATGATTTACATTCCAGTATGGTTAGATTAGAAATTCACATTTAGCTTGTTTGATACCTTGTACACCTTCATTTACATTCCAGTATGGTTAGATTAGAAATTATAAAGCATATAACGGCGGTTGTAAATTATTACTATTTACATTCCAGTATGGTTAGATTAGAAATTTTTATTATTTTTTTTGTCATGCTATATCCCCTAAAATTTACATTCCAGTATGGTTAGATTAGAAATCGTTGTAGATAAAATAATAAGCACGTCTTAAAAAATATTTACATTCCAGTATGGTTAGATTAGAAATTCAAATTGCCC
Source organism: Brachyspira sp. G79 (assembly GCF_002379365.1). Classification (GTDB taxonomy): domain Bacteria; phylum Spirochaetota; class Brachyspiria; order Brachyspirales; family Brachyspiraceae; genus Brachyspira. The sequence continues at coordinate 2,406,932 of NZ_JQIU01000008.1, forward strand.
GCCCTCTTTTTCTCTTGTCATACGAATTTACATTCCAGTATGGTTAGATTAGAAATAGGTTAGCAATGATAACTAGTACATATAATAAAAACGATTTACATTCCAGTATGGTTAGATTAGAAATCTAAAGCACTACGTCCTATGCCTTTAATAAGCGAGCCATTTACATTCCAGTATGGTTAGATTAGAAATATGACTGTCAATGTTATCTTAGTTTATTAATACAGTATTTACATTCCAGTATGGTTAGATTAGAAATTAATGAAATATCAGAAAGCGATGAGTATTATTACAGATTTACATTCCAGTATGGTTAGATTAGAAATAACCTCATCATCAGCATTTTCAGTTTTAGCAATATAATTTACATTCCAGTATGGTTAGATTAGAAATTTTGTAAGGCTTGCCACCTGTTTTAACTCTAGGAAAATTTACATTCCAGTATGGTTAGATTAGAAATAAAAGACTAAAAAGATTAAAGTCTTTATGTAAGAACATTTACATTCCAGTATGGTTAGATTAGAAATATGGAATTAGCTTGTAATCATGATTATGATACTAATTTACATTCCAGTATGGTTAGATTAGAAATATTTTAACGAGCTTATAACTAGATTAAATAATAATAATTTACATTCCAGTATGGTTAGATTAGAAATAAGATATGATAGATTATTTAATAAAAAATATAAAGATTTACATTCCAGTATGGTTAGATTAGAAATGCATTATGCACCACCACCTAAATCACTTTCACTAGCATTTACATTCCAGTATGGTTAGATTAGAAATAGATACTGAAGACAGTTCTAATCTATTATCATATTTATTTACATTCCAGTATGGTTAGATTAGAAATCTTTTATAAGTACCGAACGAACGCCCTACTAAAATATTTACATTCCAGTATGGTTAGATTAGAAATGCTTCTAATACTTGATTAATCATGTATGTACTATAAATTTACATTCCAGTATGGTTAGATTAGAAATTACGTCGTTATAATCTTCTCTCATAAATTGATACATATTTACATTCCAGTATGGTTAGATTAGAAATATTTTACGAGTGGTTTTACTTCAAGACAAAAAGGTAATTTACATTCCAGTATGGTTAGATTAGAAATTTAACAACCATTCTTTAGGTACTACACTATTATAAGTATTTACATTCCAGTATGGTTAGATTAGAAATATAAAATCAATAATGGTAATATATATCTAATAGATGCATTTACATTCCAGTATGGTTAGATTAGAAATTAAATTAATTCTCTATCAAATTGTCTATCTAGTTTAATTTACATTCCAGTATGGTTAGATTAGAAATTCAATAAGCATTGCTAAATATTTATCTGTTATAGTTATTTACATTCCAGTATGGTTAGATTAGAAATCCTTTAGACTTATATATTGTACTCAATACACCGTCATTTACATTCCAGTATGGTTAGATTAGAAATTAATAATATAGTTGAAATATATTTAATACAAAATCTATTTACATTCCAGTATGGTTAGATTAGAAATAAATAAATCAGCAAGGAAAAATAATAATGATTTTAGATTTACATTCCAGTATGGTTAGATTAGAAATTGTAAAGAAAATATGTATATACTAGATTGTTTTTGATTTACATTCCAGTATGGTTAGATTAGAAATTAAGTAATCAGTATAAGCATTCATTAATTTTTGTAAATTTACATTCCAGTATGGTTAGATTAGAAATTACATCTTGTATTTTGTTAAAGGTATATAATGTAAAATTTACATTCCAGTATGGTTAGATTAGAAATCTTCATTAAAACAAAAAGTATAATGAGTATCATCATCATTTACATTCCAGTATGGTTAGATTAGAAATACACAATCATTATTAAAGTTAGCACCAGCCATTAAATTTACATTCCAGTATGGTTAGATTAGAAATTAAGAATAAATATTTTTAGTAAAAATAAGTTGTATGCATTTACATTCCAGTATGGTTAGATTAGAAATTGATGCATTTGCATTGTAAGATTTTCTAACATCTCAATTTACATTCCAGTATGGTTAGATTAGAAATGGGAGTGTAAAAAATGATTAATAACATATGTATAACATTTACATTCCAGTATGGTTAGATTAGAAATATAAATATATTAAATGAAGTGTACGGTGTCGGTCTTATTTACATTCCAGTATGGTTAGATTAGAAATTGATATTTCATTATCTTTAAAAATATTTTTTGAAATATTTACATTCCAGTATGGTTAGATTAGAAATTGCTAAAAGCAAAAATGTAAAACATATACATTGTTTATTTACATTCCAGTATGGTTAGATTAGAAATAGAGGTAATTTATGACTGAAAAATATTTGAAAAAATTATTTACATTCCAGTATGGTTAGATTAGAAATTGTCTATAGAGAATGTAAAATCTATACACGATATAAATTTACATTCCAGTATGGTTAGATTAGAAATAAGATTTCATAAAGATGTTGTATTATGATGACTTAAATTTACATTCCAGTATGGTTAGATTAGAAATAATCGCTAATAAATCATCATCTGCAATTTTAGCAGTATTTACATTCCAGTATGGTTAGATTAGAAATTATTATAAAAGATATAAATATTGAAATTAGTACAGCATTTACATTCCAGTATGGTTAGATTAGAAATTATTATAAAAGATATAAATATTGAAATTAGTACAGCATTTACATTCCAGTATGGTTAGATTAGAAATAACTATTACATTAAAATATTTAAGTGAATTAGAACTATTTACATTCCAGTATGGTTAGATTAGAAATTAAAATCAGAAGTTCTTTTATAACTATAAACTATAGTATTTACATTCCAGTATGGTTAGATTAGAAATTCAGCCTCACAACTCTGCATCTTTTTCATTACGTAAATTTACATTCCAGTATGGTTAGATTAGAAATCGCTAGAGTAGATATAAATATATTAAATGAAGTGTAATTTACATTCCAGTATGGTTAGATTAGAAATATATCAATAATACTACGTTGACTATTTTGCAGTACATTTACATTCCAGTATGGTTAGATTAGAAATGTTATTAAAAAATAAAAAGAATGTGCCTGCTATTTTATTTACATTCCAGTATGGTTAGATTAGAAATTAAACCAACTCTTAAACCCACCTCATCAATAAATGCATTTACATTCCAGTATGGTTAGATTAGAAATGCGGTGAATTAAGACAAAACAGATATAAAGATAAAAATTTACATTCCAGTATGGTTAGATTAGAAATATTTTCTGATGCATTCAAGCGAGCTTGTTTTAATTTATTTACATTCCAGTATGGTTAGATTAGAAATTTGCTGTATTAAGTTGCTTAATCGTTGTCGCATTATATTTACATTCCAGTATGGTTAGATTAGAAATAAAGTTTTATAAAATATATTTAACTTTATAATATAAATTTACATTCCAGTATGGTTAGATTAGAAATCTACATTTATACGTATCTTTTCAAACAATTCTATGTTATTTACATTCCAGTATGGTTAGATTAGAAATTTGTCAATAGTAAATATAAAAAAATGAGCTAGTGATATTTACATTCCAGTATGGTTAGATTAGAAATTAATTGAATGTCTTGTAAGTCTTTGACCATTATTTCATTTACATTCCAGTATGGTTAGATTAGAAATAGATAATATAAATACTTGGTCTAATTGTATGTTAAAATTTACATTCCAGTATGGTTAGATTAGAAATTTAGAACTCGGTTGTTTTATAGCTAGCTTATGGAATATTTACATTCCAGTATGGTTAGATTAGAAATTAGTAAATGGAATGCTGTCGGTCAATCTGCTAATGCATTTACATTCCAGTATGGTTAGATTAGAAATATAGTGAAGTAAAACAAGTTGATACATTTGTAAAGCAATTTACATTCCAGTATGGTTAGATTAGAAATGTGTCAATCGCCGATATTAAAATCAAGTCAAAATATATTTACATTCCAGTATGGTTAGATTAGAAATATCGATAGACTGGTCATTATCAGATTGAGCCCAAACATTTACATTCCAGTATGGTTAGATTAGAAATCTACATTAAATGATTTATTAATAGCTAGTCAAGATAATTTACATTCCAGTATGGTTAGATTAGAAATGTATTTGTGTATAGCAAACATAAAAGCGATATGTCAGATTTACATTCCAGTATGGTTAGATTAGAAATGACCGCCCATAGCAAACCTTTCACCGCTACTACTTATTTACATTCCAGTATGGTTAGATTAGAAATTTATTACAACACTTACTAGAGAATTTGTTTTTCAAAATTTACATTCCAGTATGGTTAGATTAGAAATCCTCCAAAAATACCAATAGCAGAATACAGTAACGATATTTACATTCCAGTATGGTTAGATTAGAAATTAATGATTGTGTTACAAATCGTAACTTGTTAGAGTTATTTACATTCCAGTATGGTTAGATTAGAAATATACGCTTGCCTTTTGAAATCTGCCGGACTTGTAGTATTTACATTCCAGTATGGTTAGATTAGAAATCCGTATATCCAAAACTATTTTTCTAATTTACATATTTAATTTGCTTAAATGCACAAATACATAATGAAAAAACAGTTAATAAATATATTTTTATCAAAAATCTTCTGTCGATTAAGTAGAATTTTATAATAATTATGCTTCGACAATAGATATATTCTATATAAAATTAGATGTTTTGTCAATGCCTTCTTCTACCAAAAACTCTTTATCAAGCCATTTTTCATTACGACTTTTAAAAACTATACAAGAATCTTTTTCTTTTCTTAAAATGTCAAAGAGCTTATTTTTTAATTCCAAATACTGCACTTTTGAGAGCTCCCCCTCAAAGACAGATTTTTGTATATGATTAAGATATGCCTTGCAAGTCTTAAAAACTGTTCTTGCAACTCTAGCACCATCTTCGTCATCTGTTTGTATATCATAAACTAATATTAAATACATTGTTTCTTACCACCATATTACAAAAGGTTTATATTCTTTTTCATTAAGCAAATGTTTAGAGATTTTATAAAGTTCTAATCTAATCAAATGCTTATATGATACATCTCTTTTCAAACTTCTATGATTAACAGTAGCGGTAAGTCTTTTTTCGAATTCTTCCATTATTGTTTTTAATGCTTTATCTTTTAGTCTTAAAAAATTACTGTCTCTATCAAAATCATTTTCGCTTATCATCTTTTTATTTAATAATGAAAATATAAGTCTGTCAACTATTAGAGGCTTAAAAATTTCTGCTGTATCAAGTGATAATGAAAATCTTTTTACAGAAGGCTCATGCAAATAACTTATAGTAGGATTTAATTGTGTTTTATAAATCTCAGATAACACCTTTGTATAGAGTACAGAGTTCAAAAAACTTATAAGTGAGTTTATCATATTATCTGGAGGACGTTTTACTCTTTTTTCAAAATCTATTTCTTGATTAATAATTTTTTTCCAAGAGCTGTAATAAACTTTATGAATATTGCCTTCTATTCCCATTATCTCATTAATATTATAATACAAATCTATACTTGATTTTAATTTTTCTATACTTTCAATTTCTTCTTTCAAATCACGTCCTCTATTGTCATAATATTTTAAATTTCTTAATATATTATCAGAAGCTCCATAAACAAATTTTTTAGCAAGCAATACCCTCTTATCATAATCACTGTAATGCATAACCTGATGAACAAGTAAATCTCCAGAAACTAATTTTTCTCTAGGATAAAAACTTCCAGCATAAAACTCATAATAATTAAAAAAATGCACACATATACCAATCTGTGATAAAAAATTAAGCAGTTTAGTATTTATTGTAACCTCAGAAAAAATATATATATCATAAATTATCTGTATGGGCAAATCTCTTTTCTCTCCGTTTGATTTGATAAACTGAAGCGTATTATCTTTTCTTTTAAGCTCCCCGCTTGAAAATAAATAATAAGATTTACTCATAAAAATAACTCCATTAATTTATATTTTTTATATATAACAAAACTCATAATAAGCACATTGGTTGCAAACACTTTTATTTATAATCTCTGGTATATTTTCTCCTTTGATAATTTTATTTATAGTATCAAGTCTTTCTAAAATTTTTTCATCATCTCCTTCTTCAAGGATTACTTCTTCTTTGTATCTTTTTGACGGTATATTTAATTCTCCTTTTATATCATCAAATCCGTACTGCTTTAATATAAATAAATAATATTTTATTTGATTAATAGCCATTTGTTTTTCTTTGTCTGATTTTTTTATTTCATGCACTACATTATTTTTTAAAAAGTCTATATTAACTTTATTATCTATCATAAAATTATGTTTTTGATTAGCATAAGTATTCTCATCAATAAACTTTCCAATCTTCACAAGCTCACTTTCTCCCTCAAAAGATAAATTATGATATGAAAGCCAAACCTTTCTCATACATAAAAAACTATATGAATAAATTGTACCTGTTACATAATTTATATTTTCTCTCATCATCATAAAACTAATCCATAAGAATAGAATTATCTTTTTTATCAAGAAGTCCTAATTCTTTATTATATTCCAATTCTACAATAAATATTCTATTCGTTTTATTCCTATTTAAATTTATTTCAATACCACAATAATTTTTTATCTTTTTATAAGTTTTTATAGGTACTGTAAAGCCAAGAAGTTCATTTTTTTTCTTTAATAGTTTTTCATACATCTCTTTACTAAGTTTATCCATATTAAGTAATTTTGTATATTCATCTATAATATTATTTTCCTCATTTATCAAATCATTATAAATACTTGACGGCATAACAGTAACATTATCTATTTTTCTAAAAAGCCTCTCACAATCACCTTTATCTATAGATGCGGGGGGAAGATCTTTTATTTGTTTCAAAGTATTTTTTATTTGTTTGAGATAATTACTATTTTTTAATATTTCTTCATCATAAACTTTATTAATAAAGTCTTGTTTATCTTCTTCTGTCAATATTTTATTATCATAGCTTTTTATATAATCAACAGAGCGATTATATATTTCTTTATCATATACACTGCCGTATCCATCTCTAGTATCATAAATAAATATATTAGGCACATTGTTATTATATACTCTATCTCTATAAACTCTACCCATTCTTTGAAGCATACTGTCGGCTGAAGACATATCAGTATGAAGCTCATCAAAATCTATATCGAGACTTGCCTCTACTATTTGAGTTGATATCCATATACCGAAAGTTTCTTCTCTTTTGCTGTTATCATTTGGGGAAAAGTTTTTTATATCATCTTCTTTTTTCTTTCTATCTTTCATTAGAAATCTTGAATGAAGAAGATTAATATTTTTGATATTATACTCTTTTAAAATATTATAAACTTCCTGTGAATGTTTTACTGTATTGCATATTACAAGCACTTTTTTATTTTCAGCACTTTTTATTATATTATCATAATTAAAAACATCTTCATCAATGAATTTTATAAAATGTCTTTTTATACTCTCCCCATTTTTATCTTTTTTTATAAATGCTTTACTCGGCATTTCAAAATTAATATTATTTTCTTCCATCAGTTTTTTTACTATAGGAGGAAAAGTAGCAGTCATTATACAAAACTTACCGCCTATATCATTTATCACTTTAAGACCGTAAATTATAAAAGCTATTATTTCTGGAGTGTATGATTGTATTTCATCAATAATTAATTTGCTGTATTTCAAAGTAGCAGGGAAAATTTCTGTACCTAAAGATTTGAATACAAAATAAAAAAGCTGGTCAATAGTACAAACGCTAAAAGGAAATGATAATTTTTTACTTTTATTATATTTATCAAGCACATCATCAATAGACAAATCATTATCAAGCATATCATTAATACTATCAGAATGTAAGAAAGTTACTTTTTCTTTATCATAATAATTATTTTTTATTCTTTCATAAATAGCATTAATAGAAACTTTAAGAGGAAGAGTATAAAAAGTTTTGGATTTACCAGCCCATAATAAAGCCCCTTCAGTTTTACCAATACCAGTAGAAGCAATAACTATAATATTTTTATCTTTATTTTTGAGCATATACTTTTGGCACTCATTAGGCTCAAATTTCGATAACACTTTTTTAGAAGCATCATCGCTTTCTATCTCTATATAATCATCATAAGCACTAGCCGCATAATCTATTTTGTTTAGCATTCCTTTTATAATAATATAATTTTTCCAAATATCATATGATGGATTATAATTTTCTTTTATAACATTCATAGACACGCCAAGATATTTGCATTTAAGTTTATCATCATAGTATTGTTTATAAAATGAAATATCTTTTTCAATTATTTTTTTTATATCAGATGCACTTATTTCCAAGCCATTATTATTTAAAGCCTTTCTTGTATGATGATTATAAACGGCACTTGCTAATGCCTTTATTTCATTTTCAGAAAATTTCTTTTCAAGTTCATTAATATTTAAAAAAGCACAGCTTAAAATTCCATGCGGAACTTCATCAATATTTAATTCTTTATATAATTTTTCTAATTCATTATTATATTCATCAAATTCAAAATTTTTATCTATACTTTTGTAAATTTTTTTTGAAATCTTGAATTCATTTTTCCTAAATCATGAGTTTCTAATGATATTTTTATAAGCTCTAATTCTTTTTCAGTAAAATATTTTTTATACAAAGTATTAAAATCTTCAAATAGCCTTATAAGATTTTTTGTATGTTTTTCAATACTTTCTGTATTATAAGAATTATTATATTTATTGCTTTTTGCCAAAAAATCTTCTTTTTTAATCATGCTAAAAATAAACCTAATTTACTTTCTTTTTCCTGAATAACTTCTTTTTTAAAAGTTATGACACTTCCTTTATTTATATACTTTGCCTTAACTTTTTCTTTCCAATAACGTATATTAGTTTTTTTATTAATATCAAAAACCTTATTCAAATTATAAACAGTACCTATAAGCTCTTCATTATTTCTTATATTATCAATCATACTATAAGGCATATAAGCATCATAAAACATTTCTATAACATCAGTTTTTTCTGTTTCTACAATGCTTACATTATCAATTCTTAAAATATCCTCATGACGCCCCAAAGCTGGATATACACAAGGGTTTTTAAGTCCTTTTAATATAAAATCAAATAAACTTTCATCTTCAGGTACAATATGAATAATTAAATTAACATCAACTATCACTTCAGCATATCCAAGTCCTTTAGTAATCCCGTCAAAACTTCCATCAGGATTTTTTACTTTTAATTGATGTCTTTGAGGGTCATATTTTATGCCAAAAAAATACCTAGTATATAAATCAGTTAGCGAACTCTTTGTCTCTCCTTGAATACTTACTTTCATAGGCATATATTCTCCGCTTTTACAGCTGCAAACTTTGTGAATCATTCCTATAACTGTAGAGTATGGCGGAAGTTTAAAACTTTCCTGAAATTGTATGCTTGACGGTCTTTTATAATTTGGCATATTTTGATAGCATTCTATTTTTATTGCTTTTGTTATATTGTCATACATAGTATTCGTCGACCTTTTTAGATAATTCGTCTATAAAATATGATACAGTTTTTGCATCCAACTCTTTTTTTATATCTTCAGTATTTGAAAATATTGAATCTACCAATCCGCATATAGTGTTACTTTTTATTTCGCTGTCCAAATCAAGAACATCTTTTATAGTTTTTATTTCCAAATTGTTTTTATTAACTTTTAGTCTGTTTTCAAAGAAAGGATTTTTAATATTATAAACTCCGCCTATTATAAATAAAGGACTTAAATTTTCTCTTCTTCCTCTTATATCTCTATATAAAGTTTTTAATATTTTTAAAAGTTCTTTAACTCTTTTTGCTTTTTCTTTATTATCTATTTCCTGTGTTTCTTTGTTATTTTCTTTATCTTTTATAATTTCATCTATTCCCACTTTATCCAAATCAATGGTAATAGTATATGCATAGTATGACTTATGTATCTCACTTTGAGCAATAGCATTATCCATAGCCCCTCTTTTAGCAAGTGCCATATTAGTAAGAAAATCCAAATCAGAATTATAACTTTCCAAAGCAACAGCATTACTCAATCGTACAACTGCATTTCTAGTATTTGAAGAACCATTAACACTGTTTTTTCCTGTTTTCATGTATCCGAAGAAATCTATTTCTGGATATTCTTTTATAGAAGCATCTTTTTCAAACTGCACAACTTTATCAGCATTAGAAACTTTTGTATTATCCCAGCCTAATTGATTTATAATATTATATCTTAATGCCTGTCTTGATATATAGCTGTAACTGTTGCCGTCTCCTCTGCTTAATTTTTTTAATGAACTTATATTTCCAAAACTCTCTCCATAGTTTGCACTTTCTGCTTCAAATATTATACTTAATGTTAAACCTTTATTTTCCATTTTTTATTCTCCTTAGAATTATTTAATTATCTTTTTTATTATTTTTACTGCTGTCATCATCATAGAATGAACCTTTAAGTCCTAGTATATAAGCATTTCCTATTACTTTAAACTCTTCATCACTTTTAAAAATATTTAGAAATATACTTGGTATGCTTAAATTCATTCCAGCATAAAGTCTTGTGATATTCCCTAAAAATAAATCTCTGTTTGAAGTATGAACATAGTTTATTAGCTGATAAACTAAACCTCTCAATTTATTATCAGCTTCTTTATTTTGCTCGCTATTTAAATTGGCACTGCTGTTTGCCCCAATTAATTTAGCTCTTATTTCATTGCCGTTTTTATAGGCTATATATGCTAAATCAAATTGTTTTTGCATATTATTATCCTCCTTCAAAAATATAATATCTTTTGCTATTTGTATTTTTAGTATATTAAATATTGTATTTAATATAAATTTATTATCTTCTATTTTTAGAAGTTTAAATATTAAGCTCCATTGATTTCTAAAATTAAAAATATTTTCCAAACATTCTCTATAAATATCAATATAGTAATCATCTGTAATTTTTATTGCTTTAATTTTTGATATATTCGTTAATTCTTTTTTCATTGACTCAATAATTTGAAGAGAATCTTTACCTATGGTGTTAAATAAATAGTGATTTTTATCTCTTACTATAACCTGAATAGATTTTAACTCTTTAGTTTTTTCTGAAAGTATTCTTCTAATTATTTCATTATATACTGTGTATGTTTTATTATCTTCATTATTTGCAAAATCTATTTTTTTGTTCATATTTATTAAAGTTTCTATGCTGTCATTTTGATTAACAAAAAGCATTAAGTTAGACATATCTATAAAACCTAAAGGAGAGCATGCATATATATAATTGCATAAAGCACATATAAAGCTGTCAGCATTATAATTCCAAAAGGCGGATTTTTTTCTATTAGTATCAACACCAACCTCAAATAAAAAAGTAGTATCAATATCTCTATTTATACTTTCATTACATACTATGCAGTTATAATTAAACTTCTTCTTATTGGTAATTAATTCTTTTAAAGGTTCTTCAAAAGATTTGTAAAACATTTCTTTTATATCCTTTTTAGAATTGGCAGGAAGTAAAAAGGCTTTATTTTCCCAAAAAGGATTTATTTTAGTATACATTATATTTTTCATTAAAAGAGTATCTCTTACTTCTTTGCTATTTTCAAAATCTGATTTTATCTCTTTTAAATAATTTTTAATATGTTCTGTATTAGTATTTTTTAATTTTATTATTTCTTTTATTTTTTCTATATTATTTTGTATATTTATTGAGATACCGCTTTTTTACTAAAGTATCTAAACCTGTTTTTATACTTGCTGCTGAAAAATAATCTATTATATTTTTTATATCATCTTTAAAATCTTTATTAGTATCTTTGTCATTTAATATAATATCTATTTTTTTAATGCTTTCTGATATATTAGTTTTATCTGAAAATTTTTTTATCATAGTGTCAATGTACATTTGAGATAAATCAGTATTAAGTAAAAACTCTTTTCTTACAAATAAAGTTTGCCCTTCATAATAAAAATCTTTTTTGTCATCTAAACTTGTACCTTTATGAGCATTAACTTCTTCTAAAACTTCAATAAAACCTATAACTCCTGCATTAAAAAGAAAAGTATCAAGATTAATTTCAAAATATTCTTCTTCAATGTTATTATTTTGATTATATTCTAAATTTAATTCATGCTGACTATATTTTTTTGTTTTTGTCATAATAAAAATTCCTTAAATAAAAAAATATTATAAAACTTCAAATAGTCCGAAACCCTCGCTTCTTCTGCTGCCTATACCTGTTTTGTAGAGATTGTTTAGTAGGTTAATGTTGCCTTCCAAACAGAATTTGCCGTAAGAGACATTTATTAACAATTCTTTGAAAGGTACTGCTGTTGTTTTAGATTCTTCCTGTATAATATTACCGTTACTGTCTGTTAGATTTAATGGGGTCAATTTTATTTGAGAGCTTTCAAAATCAAACTCTTTTGCAAGCCTTTCTACTGATTGATTGAGAATATCATTAAAATTATCATCTTTGAATGTTACATATATATCTTTATTTGTCTCTCTGTTATGATCGCGTAATACTAATGGGCTTAAAAACTTTATTATTATTTTATTTTGTTTTATAGGCTTTTCATTTTGCATAGTTATTTTTTTTAATGTCATAATTATTTGGCTTTTTGTATTTTCATCTTTAGGATATTTTTTATTTAGCATATTATTAAAAGAATTATAAAGCTCTATAAATAATTGATTATCAAATATAGAAAAAGTTACATTTATATATCTGCTTGAAAGTTCTATATTATCATTATTGATTTTAGCATCAGGCAAAAATACTCCGAATGTAAATGCCTTCATTTTTGTGTTATCTTTATAAAGTATATCGTATGTATTTTGTGAATAAATTTTTAATGCATTTTTAATGAAGCTTATGATTGTTAATCTGTATTCTTTGCTTATTATGTTATTTTCAAGTTCAAAATTAAGATTTATACGCATAAAAATATCCTTTAAGTCATTAATATGTTATTATTTACTTAAAATATCAGTAACTAATATAGTAAAAATAATTGCTGTTGTCAATAAAAAATACAGTATAATTTATTATATATTGTATTTTTGTTTTGTAATCAATATATAGTTCATATTTTGTAAGATTATAGTGTTGAAAATACTTTTATTAAACAAAATAATTTTTTATAATAAAAATAAATATTTTCATTATGTTTTTTTATTGAAATATTTATATATTGTTATATTATAGTTGTAAAAATATATTAAGAGGAATAATTTAATGAAAAGAATTATTGTAACAGGCGGAGCTGGTTTTTTAGGTTCGCATCTATGTGAAAGATTATTAAAAGAAGGAAATTATGTAATATCTATTGATAATTTTTTTACAGGTTCTAATGAAAATATAAAACATTTAATAGATAATAAAAATTTTGAAAGTATAAGACATGATATAACAGAGCCTATACATATAGAATGTGATGAAATATATAATTTTGCATGTCCTGCTTCTCCCATACATTATCAAAGAAATCCAGTACATACATTTAAAACCAGTGTTTTTGGAATACTTAATATGCTTGATTTGGCAAGAAACTGCAATGCTAGAATACTTCAGGCATCAACAAGCGAAGTGTATGGAGATCCTTTAGAACATCCGCAGAAGGAAAGTTATTGGGGACATGTCAATCCTAATGGAATAAGAAGCTGCTATGATGAGGGTAAAAGAAGTGCTGAAACTTTGATGATGGATTATCATAGACAGTATAATACTGATATAAAAATTATAAGAATATTTAATACCTATGGACCAAGAATGAATGAAAATGATGGAAGGGTAGTATCTAATTTTATTATACAGGCATTAAAAAATGTTGATATAACAGTTTATGGAGATGGAAGTCAGACAAGAAGTTTCTGCTATTGTGATGATTTAATAGATGGGGCTGTACGAATGATGAACAGTGAAAACTTTATAGGGCCTGTTAATTTAGGTAATCCTTATGAGATGACAGTTTTAGAGTTTGCTCAAAAGATAATAGACATGACTAATTCAAAATCTGAAATAGTGTTTAAAGACCTTCCTAAAGATGACCCTGTAAAAAGACAGCCTAATATAACTTTAGCTAAAGAAAAACTCAATTGGACTCCTAATTATAAACTAGAAGCTGGACTTAAAAAAACCATTGAGTATTTTGATAACTATTTAAAAAATAAATAAGATTTTAAATTATATATAAAAATATGTAAATCAAATTTATAATCATACTGCTATTTGATTGTAAATTTGATTTTTTTTTCTTTCATGCTAAAATATAAGTAAACATAATATAAATAGGAATGATCATAAATGAAAGAACTACCAAATTTAATTACATTGATAAACTCTATTAAAGGTGAGATTTGCTATTCTTATATTAATAAAATAGTAGCTATAGATAAACAATATAAAGAAATGGAAGATATAGAGGGGCAGAAGATTATAGATGTTCTAAGATACGGCGGTTATATGCATTTTCAATTTTCTCAAGATGCTATGCTTGTAGATTTAGGTCCTAATGGTTCTTTTGTACTTACAGAAGATGATACATATGATAACAGTATCATTAAATTAGAAACAGATCATGGGAACTTTTTTGTTGTAGATGACAGTAAGAATAAAGAAGAAATAACTAAAATAATACCTATATGGAAAGATTCTACTACAATGCCTCAAATAGGATACGACCCTCTTACTAAGCAGTTTAATTATAATTTATTCTGTCAATTACTTGCTGATAATGATACTACTGTAGAGAAATTAATAAAAAATCCTCTAATATTAAGTGGAATAGGCAATGTATATGGAGATATGATATTAAAAAAATCTTCCATTACTAAAAAAACTAAAACTTCAGAAATAACTAAGGTCAAAGCTAGAGAAATATTTGATGCTATAAAGCAGGTTCTAAGAGAGGCATCTGGAAATACAGAAGAAGAGGATAGCGATATTTCTGAAGAATAATAGATTTTATAGTATCAAAATTATTTGTTTATAATTTTTTATATCTTTTAATAAACAAATATAATTATATTTTTAATATTTGCAATAATACACTTAATTAATCATCATAAAAATAATAAATACCCCAATGAATAAATAAAAATCCATTGGGTATTTTTCATTAATATATTATAATCATAGGAAGTTTCAAAATTTTATTGATTTAAAATCAATAGAACAATTCGGGCTCAGCTCTTCTTTCAAACTGTTTTTCAAGGTCATGCTGATGGTATAAGAATCCCTCATCATCATAATATCTGCAATGTTCAGGACATTTTTTTATGCATGCTCCGCATTTTATGCATTTACCTACATATTTAGTAATATCATCAAAATCTATAGAAGCAAGCGGACATACATGAGCACAAGTTTTGCAGTTGGTACATTTAGAAGTATCTACTTTTGGTTTTACTTTAAGTATATCAATAGCATGTTCATGTTCATCTCTAGGAATATAGTAAGGACGTATAGGTTCATTTCCTCGTACTTTTATAGCTTCAGAAGGTATTTCTTCATTATTTTTTATTTTTTCAACAGCCTTATTTGCAAATGTTAAAGCTATTTCCATATCCTTTTCATCGGGTCTATGTGCGGCAAGTACATATGAAAATGCATGCTCTCCTATAAATCCAGCACCAGCTATTGTATGAAAGCCATTATCTTCCATAGTATTTCTAAGCTCTATTAAAGAATCATCAAAATTTCTGTTTCCGTATAAAACTACTGGTATAGCCAAAGCCCCATTTGCTTTAATATTATTTTTATAAAAAGGAAGCATAACATTAGGGATTCTTCCTGCATATGTAGGACTTCCACATACTACAAGCTCTCCATCTTTAAACTCCAATACTTGTTCTCTGTTTTTTGGTAAAGAGAAATTGATTTTTTCAAAAGGAACATTTAACTGTTTTGCAATATTTTCTCCTATAAAAGAAACTATCTTTTGTGTTGTGCCTGTTGCACTGTAATATATTGAATATACTTTATTTACAAACATATGATATACTCCCTTCAAGTATTTTAACTGTATGATATATATTATGTAAATTTATTTTTATATGTCAATAGTAAAGTAGTAAAAAAATAAAAAGTAGTTTTTGTTCTTAATTTAAGTTTTTATTTATTTAATTAAAATATCTATTTGTAACAATATATTTTTTTGAAAAAGCCTTTTAGTTCTTCTATATTAAACCTATATTTTCACTAATAATATTTGCAGTAGCATGGTTAAAACTTCTGCTGTTCTAATCTTATTCCTTCTTTATGCTTATTTTAAAATTAAATTCTGACATTATAAAAAAGTTCTCATTATAAACCTCATATTCGCTATATAAAGCATTCATACATTTTTTATTAGCTTATGCATTTTATATCATAAGGCTCTTTTTCTTCACTTCGCTTACTATGTTCTTAGATATATAATGTATATTTCAAAAAGTCTATATTTCCAGAAAGCTGTATTTCTATAATAACTTTTCTACTGTCATTTGTAATGGCTTTTACATCAAGTACGGCATTTACTATATTCTCAAGTATATCCTCATTGCCAAGAGAACCTAAAAGATAGCGTGCAAAATAATCATTCATTCGTTTATATTATACTCCAAAATTATAATAATAAATATTAGTTAAACAAGTTTTTTTGGTAAAATAAGCCCAAAAATGCTAATTAAACTTTTATAAGAATGAATTTTTATAAAAATACAATTTATTGGTATTAAAATACAGCCTTCATAGCTATATAATATCTGCCATCTGTAGAACCCTGAAATCCGAAATATATAGGGTTAAATTTTATATAAGCACTGTATTCCAAACAAAATAAGTCTTTTTTACTATTAAACTTTTCATCTTTATTTACAGGTATATAAAACATTGGTCTTAAAGCAAGATTAAGCATTTTCCATTCAGCCCCTATTTCAAATCTTAAATAATGGGCATCATTGTCTCTCCAAGTGTATTCTCCAAGCATATTAATCCATAATTGTCTGTCAAGCAGAGGGAGTTTTCCCATAGCAGAGAGCTGCACGAGATGATGTGTTTTATTGTCATAGTTATTAATATTATTATAATGAGTTTCAAATCTTTCGGGAGATAATGAATTTTTTTTGTTGTACTGATATAAAAACTGAGCTTTGAAATAATCTCCATGAACTTTAAGAAGTACAGCCAATGGATTTGAATCTTTTGAATACCCTTGAGAATATGATATCTCATAATAATATCCTATAAGTCCAGCTCTAAAACCCATTTCATTATTTACTCTAGGCAAATACCAATGCGGCTGAGAAGCGGCAGATTCACTATCATAAACTGAAGGAAGCAGCATAAATGTAGAGCCGTTAATATCATTTACAGCCTTCATTCTAAAAGAAAGAAGTATTCTAGTTAATGTAACAGTCTCTATTCCAGCATCATATAATCCTATACTTCCTGAAGCATTGTCTTTATCAAATACATCAAATTTGGCAGTCATAGTTGCAAAAGGAGTTGCCGAAAAGTACCAATCAAAATTAAATGTTTTTCCAACTGATAAGTACATATTAGGCATACTGAAATGACCGTCTTTTAAGTTTACTCCGATTAGTGTATCCATATGAAGTTCTATAGTAGAAAGTTCATATAAAAGTCTTGAAGAAAAAGAAGTTTTTAAAGCAGTCTCTCTTTTATAGCTTTCATGTATATAATCAATGGGCATATAACTTTCTGTAGGTCTTATAGGTTCTATCCCTATATAAGGCCAAACTGTTATTATGCCTTTTAATAATCTCTGATCTTTTTCTGTATATGGAGATTGTGCATATACTTCTGAATAACTTATAATAATTAAGTTAAAAATTATAAATCTTAAAATATTTTTCATATAATTATTTTTATTTGTTTTAATATTATAATATCATTTTATCATATAAATAAAAAATTGACAATTGAATTTATATGTGATATAATTTTTTAATAGTTTTTTGGGGAGTTAAAAATTGAAAGAATTTAATATTTTAGAGGAAAAATTAAAGGATTTTTTAGATGAGTATCAAATAATTTCATTTGATAATAAAGAATTACTGCAGACTATAGATCAGTTAAGGAAAGAAAAGGAAGATTTAACTAATTCATTAAATCAGCTTAAAGATAATTTTAATTCTCTTAAAGAAGAGAAAACTATACTAGAAGCTGATAAAAGAAATGCAAATGATAATTATAATTCTATAAGAGAAGAAAGAGAAAATCTTATAAAACAGCTTGAAGCAGCAAGAATAGAATTAGAAACTACTAAAAGAGAAAGAGATACATTAAAATCAAATTTGGAAAATACTGAAAAAGATTCTATAACACTTATAGAAGAAAATGACAGCATAAAAAAATTACTAGAAACAGCAAATAGAACTATAGAAACTCTTACAAAAGAAAATAAAGAATTAGAAGAAAAACTAGGTATATTAATAGACAGAATAGACAGTGTAAGAAATGCTGGATTAAAAAAAGCTCATCATACTGCAAATACAGCTATTAAAAATAATAAAGAAGTAAAAGAGATTGAAGAAATTAAAGAAGTTAAAGAAATCAAAGAAGTTAAAGAAGAAGCAGTGCAGTCAAAACCAGAAGAAATAAAAAAAGAGGAAGTTAAAGAGATTAAAGTAGAAGAAGTACAAAATACTGAAGAAGAAGATCCTTTCAGCAGCAATGATTCTGATTATTATGAAGAGTATAAGGAAAGCGAAGTACCTAATCATTCAAAAGAATCTATTAAAGAAGATGCAAAAGAAATAGTTAAAGAAAAAATAGAAGTATCTGCTGTTAAAGTTACAGAAGAGGAAGATCCTTTTTCAAATGCTTCTGATGCGAGTTGGGACGAAGAGATAGAAAGTGTAAAAGAAGAAGTAAAAGAAGAAGCAAGCAAAAGCAGTGATGATAATGCAGATAATGAGGGTAATGAGAATAAAGAAGATAATTATGAGTTTGATATAAACGAAGATGATCAATATATGTTTGGCGATGATGATGAGGAAGAGTTCTTCTTTGATAATGAATCAAAATAATTCTGTAGAAAATAGGTAGATAAAATGGATAATAATACTTTAGAGGTTACAATATATGGCAGAACTCTTAATATAAAATCAAGCGAAGAGAATGCTGAATATTTAAAAGAAGTTGCTGATTTTGTTGATGAGAGTATGAATGATATAGCAGAGCATTATGGTTCAAATTACCCTAGAGATACTATAGCGATACTTGCTTGTCTTAATATAGCAGACCTACTTAAAAGAGAAATAGCTAACAGTAAGGCTGGAAAAGATACTTTATTAGCTTTAAAAGAAAGTATAGCTTCAAGATCAAATAAATTAATTAAACTTATAGATGAAACTAAAGAAAATTCTAAAGAATAATTTTATAATATAATTTTTTAGTAATATGCAAATAAAAAAAGACTTGCAGGAAAATGCAAGCCTTTTTTATTTTTAAAACAATGAAAAATATTTTATTTAAATTCGGATTGCTTACTTAATTTACTTTAAAGAAACTCATAGCATCAACCAATTCTACAGCCTGATTAAGTAAAGATGTAGAAGAAGCAGAAGCCTGTTCTACTAAAGCAGCATTTTGCTGAGTTACAGTATCCATATCAGTAACAGCTTTATTAACCTGTTCTACACCCTCATGCTGCTCTACTGCAGTTGAACTTATATCTTGCATAATTTTAGCTGTATTTTCTATTTTACCTTGAAGATCACTGAATATTTCTTGAGATATTCTTGCTGATTCTGTTGCTTTATTAATTTTATCATATGCATTATCAACTAAATCCGTAATATCTTTAACAGATGACTGAGTAGTCTGAGCCAAGTTTCTAACCTCGCTTGCTACAACAGCAAATCCTTTTCCCTGTTCTCCAGCTCTTGCTGCCTCTACTGCGGCATTCAAAGCAAGTATATTAGTTTGAAAAGCAATGTCTTCTATTATTTTGGTAATATCTTTTATTTTTGTACTTGCATCATAAACTTCTTCTATATTTTTTGTTGTATCTAGTATAATCTCTCCTGCATTTTGAATAGAAGTTCTTGAATCTATCATCATTTTATTTCCTTCAATAGACTGATCTGCAGATGATTTTATTGTAGAAGCCATTTGTTCCATAGATGAAGCAGTTTCTTCCAAACTTGCAGCCTGTGCTTCTGTACGTTTTGATAAGTCTGCACTGCCTTGGGAAAGCTCTTTGGCATTCATTCTTATTTCATCTGCTGAAGTTCTCACTTTTACTATTATATCAGATAGTCTATCTCTCATATCAAAGAAAGAATTAGCCAAAACTCCTAATTCATCTTTACGATTTATATTTCTATGAGTTGAAGTTAAATCTCCATCTGAAATTTCTCTTGAAATAGATACAAGCTCATTTAAAGGCTTTGTTATGCTTTTTATGTATAATGCTATTATTAAAGTACATACTATTATAAATAAAGTACCTATAATTGCTGTACGTATAATAGTGTATTTTATTTCTTTGTATATTTCACTGTCTGATTTAGCAAATATCACAGACCAAGGCATAGTATGTATATTTTCATAAGCGGCAGAACGTTTGCCTTGACTTCCTTCATTATCATAAGATTCTATAATTCCAGTATGACTTGTCTTTATTACGCTATAAACATCAGGAAGTTTATCTCCTATTCTTTCCTTGTCAGATGATAATATTACGTTTCCATCATTATTTGCAACTGTAATGCGTCCGTTTATATTAAGATTGCCTATAAAGTCATTATTTACTTTAGCTAAGTCTAAATTTATATATATAATACCAATAAGTTCTTTTGCTGAGTTTCTTAATCCTCCGCAAAGTAAAAGTGCCTGACCGCCTGTTGTAGATGATACACTTGTGGCATTATCATAAGTATAATTATAGTTATTAGATTTCATTCTATTAAATAATTCAGGGTGAACACTTGCTATAGATACGCCTTCAAGTTTAGGATTAACATTATCAAGTATAATATTTCCGTTAATATCTGCTACGCCTATATTAATAGAGTATGTATTAACAGAGCCGAAATCTTTTAGTCTTTTTATTGCTTCTGCTTTTATAGTTTCATCTAAAGGATTTAATACCGCATTAATCACTGCTCCAGATTGGGCATATGTAGATATTGCAAGAAGCTGTTCGTGCATAACCATATCTATCATAGAAGAATATCCTGATACTGTAGCTTGGAATCCTTCTAAAGCAGATTTCCTTATAGCTCTTGAAGAAGACCATATTGAGATTATAGCTAAAGTAGCTATAGTAATAAAAATAATAGAACTTATTATAATTGGTACTTTAAATGATAAACTGTGAATTTTTTTCATGGTGTGGAAAACCTCTATATATAATATTTTTTATTTTTCAATGAAATCTATTACACCTGTATGTAAAGAAATACAAAATTAATTTAACAATAAAATTATCAAAGTCAATAAGAATTATAATTTTTTTTTGATTTTTTTAAAAAATAAATATTTTTTGTAAAATTATCATTAATTTTATATGTTATATAGCACTTAAGTTTATTAATATGCGATTTGTCAGCTTTATTATTGAATGTTAATTATTATATAAATGTTTTATATATTGTGTTATTTTATTTTTTATATTAAAATAAGCCTGTTCATATAGTTGTTTGATGACGGCTTGACAAACTATAGTTTTTAGGTATATACCAATTATTAAATTACATTTTTTCTTTTACTATACCGCTTCTGTATGCTGATAAAAGCTCATGCAAATCATCAATACGCTTTGAAAGCTCTTTACCTATATCAGTTTCGCCAACTGTAATACGTCTTATAAAACGCTCTACAATTATAGACCTAGGACTTAATTTAAATCCAGATTCCACAACCTCATTAAAAGGTCTATGCTCAGCGATCATCATCATATTTGAATTTGATATTAAAGTATATCCTCCTATTCCAGTGCTTTTATGATATGCCTTTGAAAGTCCTCCATCTATAACTAAAAGAAGTCCGCCTCCTTTTATAGGGCTTTCGCCTTTATGAGTTTTTACTGGAACATGTCCATTAACTATATGAGACATCTCAATATCAAGGTCAAATTCTTTTAATATCTTTTCGCAGTACTCTTTTTTATCTACATAGTAATAATATGGATTATAGCTTTCTTTATGTATTTCTTTATCATCTATAAAATACCTTTCAAAAGTAGTCATTTTATTTTTCCCAAAAAGAGGGGATTTAGGTCCGCACCATAAATACCAGCAGTAATCAAGTGCATTTAGCTGTTCCTCGCTTCCTACTTCACAGTAAAATGCTTTTCTTACTTTATCTTCTACTTGTTTTAAATATCTTCTTCCAGACAAATACTGAGAATCTATATAAACCTCATCAAAAGAACCGTCTTCTTTTGTAGGTATGCATCCATGATAAAGAAGATTTCCATTAAATATTTTGTATATGCTTCCCTTAGCATACATATAATTAATATGCCTTTGTAAAGTATGGCTGTTTGCAAAAGAGAATGCTAGGGTTTGTATTAATGTATTTTCACCTTCACTAAGCTCAAAAGGATTATTTTTATCTATAGTAGGGAAATTTTTATCTTTAAGATCATAAGTTTTTCCTTCTATTGTAATAGTCCCTTTATCATAATCTATTTTATCAAGCAGTATTCTGTCATCCATTCCATAATTAGGGTGTCTTTTTATAAGCTGACATTCTAATTTAAACTGTATTATAGATATAGCCTTATGCATTTTAGCCGCCAAATCTTTATCAACCTCATCATAAATATTTTTGTCTAATGTATTTGGCTTAAATACTTCACAGGGGTCATCTTTATAAACATCATTTGCAAAAGAGGATAAAGACCTTAAATTAATTCCATAGCTGTATTCTAGCAAATCAAAATTATTATATCTTATAGCCAAACGTACAGCATTAGCAACACAAATCAAACTTCCTTTAGCAGCCCCCATCCAATGTATATCATGATTACCCCAAGCAATATCAACTTCATTAAAAGTCATTATAGTTTCCATTACTTTATCAGGGTGGGGCCCTCTGTCATAAATATCTCCTACTATATGAAGTCTATCTACACTGCATTGGCGTATAAGCTGACAAAGTGCGGATATAAATTTATCAGCTGCAGAAACTTCTATAATGGAATTTATTATAGAGAAGTAGTAATTTTCTTTGTTTTCTTCAGAATCAGTTTGAAGCAGTTCATCTAATATGTATGCAAAGTTTGAAGGCATTTTCTTACGAATTTTGGATCTTGTATATTTACTTGTAACGAGTTTGCATATTCTAATAAGTCTATATATAGTAATTCTGCACCAATCAGCAAATTCTTTTTCAGATGATTTATTATTAACCACATTTTTTGTATCTACAATTAATATTTGAAGCTCTACTCTGTCATGCTCAGGCAAAGTATTTCTAAAAAGAATCTCTATTTTTTCACGTATAACCCCAGAAGAAGTTCCAAGCAGATAATCAAAGCCGTCCGATTCTCCATGAATATCACTTAAAAAATATTCTGTTCCTTTTGGAAGTTTTGAAATAGCTTCTAAATTTATAATTTCAACAGAAGCGTCATCTATAGTAGGATATTTTTGCGATAATAATTCTAAATAATCTCTATCCCTCATAAAAATACCTCCAAGAAATGCTTTTACTATATAAGAGTATTATATACCAAAAAAGATATAAAATCTATAATTAAACTTAAAATAAATTAAAATGTATAAAATATGTTGACAAAAAATTATATTGATATATAATAATCAAACATAAAAGTTTACGGGATGTAGCGCAATTGGTTAGCGTACCTGCTTTGGGAGCAGGGGGTTGTGAGTTCGAGTCTCACCATCCCGAATGCGCTAGTAGCTCAATTGGATAGAGCAACTGCCTTCTAAGCAGTAGGTTACAGGTTCGATTCCTGTCTGGCGCGTATATAAACGTCTTTATCACTTTTGTCAGCGTTTATAGTTTTTTATATGATAAAAATAATAACTCTTTTTAATGTTTAAATGGCGAATGTAGCTCAGTTGGTTAGAGCGCCAGATTGTGGATCTGGATGTCGCGGGTTCAAGTCCCGTCTTTCGCCCTTATCTTTCTCAAAAAATTATATTTGTTCTTGATATTTCCCTATCATTAATGTACCATATGTATAATAATTGTTTTATACAGAGGTCTTATATGAAAAAAATAATTCTAATACTTCTTCTAATAACAAGTAGTATCAACGCATTTGCTGCAAGCGGTTTTGAAGCCATAGTAAATGTGCCTTTGGGACTATCCGCAGGAATACCCGTTGGAACTTATAATGATGTAGAATCAATAAAAGGAAAAGCTGGTTTTGATTCTGGTATAACTGCTCAGCTTGGCTATATGATCGGTTTGGGTAAGATAGGTATTAGTATTTTGGGGGAGATTGGATATAGTTATGACAGCTATAGAATGTATATGTCTTCAGGAATAAATAATAATAATAAAATGGAAGTATATGGAAGTATATATACTCATAACTTTCAAATAGGAATACTGCCTAAAATAAATATAGGACAATTTGCTATAGGCTTAGGGGCTGGTGTAAAAATACCTATATCTGCAGTTAATGAAGTAAAAACTGATTATACAATATTAGGGATTAAGGATAGTTCAACTATAAGTTCAAAATTAAATAGAAATGATATAGAAAATGGTTATGATAAAAATGTAATACCATATATTAAACTTACTTTTGATTATTCTTTCTTCTTCACTTCTAAAATAGCTCTAAATGTGGGGGCTTATTTAGGGTATGATTTCGGATTGGCTAATAAAAGTACTATAGACGGAGAGTATACTGGGATTGACAGCTTTGATATAGGTTTGCAGTTAGGATTAAGGTTTGCTCCTAAATTATAAAAAATTAATTTAGTCTGACTTTATAGTGGAGCATTCTTCATTATAAAAATACAAAATACCAAATTTAAATTATTATAAATAAAAATATGTTGTCCTACATATAAAACAAATTAGTACTATTTATTACTAATTTCATATTGGCACTTACAAAAATAGTTCCTAAATGAAAATAATAACATAGCTTCCAGTTGACAAACTTAAAAAATTTCAGTATATTATTAATATATTAATTAAGGTATTTTATGAAATATATAAAAAAAATTTCACTAGTCTTATGTGCTTTATTAGTATTTAGTTCATATTCTTTTGCAAAAGGAAGTTTTGAAGCTATAGTGAATGTACCAGTAGGTATGTCTTTTGGTGGAGGTACAGGAGATGATATTTCTGCAAAAATAGGTTTCGATTCAGGTGTCAATGTGAAACTTGGATATATGTTTATCTTTAACAAATGGGCTTTTAGTATACTTGGTGATATAGGATATAGTTATGACAGCTATAAAATTTTTAGTTCCTCATCAGTATTAAGTACAACTATTAATATAACTGACAGCTTATATATACATGGATTTCAGCTTGGAGTGCTTCCTAAATTTAATTTTGGGGCTTTTTCTTTGGGTATAGGTATTGGTGCTAAAATACCTTTGGCATTAACACACAAATATGAACGAACTGATAGAACTTCTAGTGGTACTGAAACAACTGTATCATATAATGAAAATCTTTATGGAGATGATATAAATCAACTGTTAGAAAGCGATGTTATACCTTATTTAAAAGTTACATTTGAATACTCTATTTATTTTAATGATAAAATTGCTTTTAATGTAGGTGCTTATTTAGGATATGATTTCAGTGTTAATAAGAAAAATATTGTTTACAGTTCTTATTTCTATGATACATATGAAACAAAAGTTGATACATTTGATATAGGTTTGCAGTTTGGCTTGAGGTTTGCTCCTAAATTGTAAACTATAGTGCATAATTGCCGATACTTGTATATAAATACATAATTAGCGTCTGTGGCTTAATTGGATAGAGCAGCGGATTTCGGTTCCGTCGGTTGGGGGTTCGAGTCCTCTCAGACGCGTTTATAAAATATATATTTGATTATTTCTTAAATTGTGATAAAATTAATTATTATATGGAGATAAAGGTATTAATGGAATGAAAGAAAAAACTTTAAAAAAATTTAATTTTGCTATTTTAATATTATTCCCTATAATACTTTTAATATTCTCAGTTACTTTTAATGTATACAGTGTCGGAACTAAAAACCGAATAAATAAAGAATTAGAAAACTTTACCAATTCACTCTCTTTAAGAATGGAAAGCAAATACATGGATATGATGACACTTTACTTTAAAGATGAGTTAAACAATTATGCTATAGCAAATGAATTTACTAACCTTGTAAAAGAACAGGTAAGATTAGGGGTTACTCCTCATTTTAATTCTCTTAAATTTTCAATAGATTATACAATCAGAACAAATATAAGAAATACTACTTACGGACTTTTATTTATATCAGTACTTATGTTTATACTTACATTAGTACTTAATTTTACAAATAATAATTTTGTAAGCAGCGGTAATGTAAATGCAGGTTCGGTAACCGATAATAATAAAACTGTTGATAAGCCTCAGGTAAAATCTATAAATAATGTAATAGATTCATCTTCAAGCGATAATATTAAAGCAGAAATTGAGGCTATGTATAAAAATCTTGTTAAAGAAATTAAAAGTTCAAGAGATGAACAGGCTTTGGAAATATTAGAGAAAATGTTTCAGTTAGATGACAGAAATTATTTGGCTTTAAATGGGGCTGGAGTACTTCATACTAAAATATACAGCAGAGATAATGAAGAAGAACATTTTAAAAAAGCTGACAAATATTTTGAATATGCTTTGTCTCTATATAATCATAATGAAAATGTATCTAATAATAAAGCTATACTATACTCCATAAAATATGAACTTAAAAAATTAGAAGATGATTATGAAACTGCTTTGATAATATTTAATGATGCCTTGTCTTCAAATCATTTAGATCCAGAACTTCTTAATAATAGAGCTACTTTATACTCTGTAAAATATAAGATAAGCGGAGATGAGAATTTGTTTGAAAGGGCTTTAAATGATTATGATGAGCTTATAAAAATTGATTTTAATAATATTTACGCTTTAAACAACAGAAGTGCTATTTATTTCAATAAATATAAAAACTCAGGAGATAAAAAATATTTTGATAAGTCAATAGAAGACTGCAATACCGCTTTTAAAATTAATTCTTCTGAAGCACTTTATGATAATAGAGGATCACTCTATATATACAAATTCTAATATTATCTCGATATTCCAAGATGGTTTTTTCTATATTCTTTCTCTAAATTACTAATATCTAAACTTCTATTAATTTTTTTAAGTTCATCAGTTCTATATATACTTGTCATATTATTTTTTTATTAATTAAAAAATAGTTAAAAAGTTCAGTATCATCAATACTCATAAGTGTTATATCATGGGTTGATAGTATAAGTTGTGAAGTTTCTCTCTCTATATTATTAAATGCCCCTTTTTTAAATAGTCTGATAGTAAACTCCAATAATTCAGACTGCACTCCATTAAACTCATCAACTATAGATAATGTACCGTTTATAATGGAGCTTAATATATATATCAAATTAATAGCATATACTTTACTTCCCTCAGACTCTACCTCGTCAAAGTCATTGCTGTAAATGTCATGACTTGAAACTAATCTCTTATTATCAAGCATAAAAGAAAACTCGCTTGCATTTATACTATCAACTATATTTAAGTCATCAATATCCGTCATATAAAGTAATTTTTTATAAGTATCCCATATATTATATTTACTAAAATATTCAAAGATCTCTATTATGGCATAAGAAGAAAAATCTGCCTCATTTGTAAATGGAAATAAAAAACATAGATTCTTAAATAATGATATATAATAATTAATTTCCTCTCTGTATCTGTCTGCTTTTTCATTTATATTATTTAATTTATTATTAAAAAACTTAAAAAAGTATTTGTGTCTGGTATACTATCATCATAATCAAATAGTCCGTCCGATATAGTATTTTTTTTCCTTTCAAATATTATAGCATTATTTTTTGTAAATCTTTCTAAATCTATTCCTTTATTACTATTATCCAATACTAGTTCATAGCTGCATATTTCATAATCATCATAAGAATAAAACTCCAAATAAAAACGGCTATTCTTATTTTTACCATAAATCATATTTGGATCTGAAAGCCTTTTTATGCTGTCATCACTTGATGCTATATATCCATTGTTGGAATAAAAAATATATTTTAAAGCATTAAGCAGATTACTCTTACCGCATCCGTTATAACCGTAAAGAATACATAATTTTGATATATATTCATTATTTATTTTTTTTGTATAAATAGTATCTTTATCAGCGGTTAAATTAAGTTCTGCTTCATCATAAAATGATCTGTAATTTGAAATAGTAAATTTTTTTAGCATAATTATTTATTATTGTTTATTTTGTTCATAATTTAATAACAAAAATAAAAGAATTTTGTAAAGTATTATTAATAATATTATCAAGGTTGTGTACAGGTTATTTTTATAAATATTAAATGTAATAATATTAATTCAAAAAATCATTGACTAATATATTATATAAAATATAATTTCCTATAAATAAAAAAATCATAGGACATTATTATGAAGCGTAAATTATTATTAATACTCTCTTTTACCCTAATGATATTTGTATTATCATGCGGCGGAAATAAAACTGATGAAGGAGCAATATATATTAATGTTGGTCCAGAACCCAAAACTATAGACCCTGCTTTAAACTCTACAGTTGACGGCAGTATTTATATTCAGCATGCTTTTGAAGGACTAGCTACAAGAGATAAGGATAATAAAATAGTAGGCGGTGTTGCTGAAAGCTGGGATATAAGTGAAGATGGTTTAACTTATACATTTCATATAAGAGATAATGCCAAATGGTCAGACGGCAAAAAAGTAACAGCCAAAGATTTTGTTTATGCTTGGCAAAGAGCAGTAGACCCTGTAACAGCATGCGAATATGCTTATCAGTTTGAACCTGTATTAAATGCTATGGATATTAATTCTGGTAAAAAAGAAGTTTCTGAATTAGGGGTAAAAGCAATAGATGAAAATACTTTAGAAGTGAAATTAAATGCCCCTACAGCTTATTTTTTAGAGCTTGCAGCATTTCCTACTTTCTACCCTATTAGAAAAGATATAATAGAAGAAAACGGCGATAACTGGACTTTATCTCCTGAAACTTATATAGGAAACGGTCCTTTTGTGATGATAGAAAGAAGAACTGATGACAGATTAATAATGTCAAAAAATACTAATTATTGGAATGCATCGAACATAATACCTGAAAAATTGGTGTTTATCCTTATGCAAAACGGTACAGCAGCAGTTGCTGGTATAAAAGAAGGCTCTATACATTTTGCTAATAATCCTCCGCTTCAAGATATTGAAAACTTAAAAAGCGAAGGCTTAATGCATATCTCACCATACTTAGGTACATATTATTATTGTCTTAATATCACAAATGAGGCATTAAAAGATGAAAGAGTGCGTAAAGCATTAACATTAGCGATAGACAGAAACTATTTGACAGAACAAGTAACAAGAGGCGGACAGCTTCCTGCAAGTGCTTGGGTTCCTAGTGGAGTAAGCGATGTTGATAATGGAGATTTTAGAAAAGTAGGAGGCGATTATTATAGTGTAAAAGCTGAAGATTATCAGAAAAATCTTGAAGAGGCTAAAAAACTTATGGAAGAAGCAGGATATGCTAATGGAGCAGGTTTCCCAGTAATAGAGTTTAAATCCAATTCTGGAGAACATATACAGATATTTGAAGCCGTACAGCAGATGTGGAAAGAAGGTTTGGGTATAGACTCTACTATATCACAGGAAGAATGGGCTACTTTCCAAGACACAAGACAACATAAAAACTTTGTTATAGCCCGTCATGGTTGGATTGCTGATTATAATGATCCTATGAGCTTTTTGGGAGTATTTTTAAGCTACAGTGTTCAAAATAACGGAGGATATTCAAATAAGGCTTATGATGATAAATTAAAATTAGCTATGTCTACTATAGATCAAAATATAAGAATGAAAGCTATGCATGAAGCTGAAGATATACTTATGAATGATATGGGATTAATACCAATTTATTTTTATACTGATCCTATTATAATTAGTAAAAAATTATCAGATGTTGTTTTTGATCCTTTAGGATCTCATAAATTCTTCTATGCAAAGTTAGATAAATAATTTTTAAGTTTGTCAAAAATTATTTTTTATGTTTTTAATATTTTCGGGTACTATCCTGCGAAGTGCAGGTACGTACCCGCTTATTTTTCCATTCCATAGTAAGGCATCTACTAAGCAAAAGATGCGTATTTATATACTAAAATAATGAAGTTATACAACATATAAAACATTATATCTTATACTTTTTAAGTACTTTTGAAACAAATTTAATATAGAAATAAGCAAGAAATATTTATAATATTTTTTACAATTTTTAATCATAAATACCTAATAATTTACATAATATATGAACAAAAATTATTAAGCAATTTTGTATAATACCGAATATATAGAAAGCAGAATTTTTATTCTTTAAAGGCGGAAAATATATGTATAAATATGTTATAGAAGGTTCAGATAATATTGGGGGAGTATTGAAGGTATCAGGATCTAAAAATGCATCATTACCTCTGCTTGTTGCTTCTATTTTAACAGATGAGCCTGTAATACTTCATAATGTACCCGATTTAGTTGATGTTCATGTTCTAATAGATATATTAGAGCCTTTAGGTAAGAAAGTGGATTTTAAGAATAATACTACTGTAATAATATCTCATAACGGAAAAAGTGAAGAAGCTCCTTATAAACTTGTAAAAAAGATGAGAGGCTCTATCATAGTATTAGGGCCTCTCCTATCCAAACGAAAGCATTGCCGAGTATCATATCCAGGCGGATGTGCTTTTGGACCAAGACCAATAGACTTGCATTTAATGGGAATGGAGGCATTAGGAGCTAAAATAGATATAACAGCAGGATATATTGACGCTAAGGTAGAAAATAATCTTATAGGTGCTGATATGGATTTATCTGGTAAGTTTGGACCTACAGTGTTGGGAACAGACAATGTTATGATGGCGGCTTCTTTGGCAAAAGGTACTACTATTATACGAAATGCTGCAAAAGAGCCTGAATGTGTTAATCTTGTAGATTTGCTTAATGCTATGGGAGCAAAAATAACAGGAGGAGGTACTGATACTATTACTATAGAAGGAGTTGATTATCTTCATGGTGCTGAGTTTACAGTTATACCAGATAGAATAGAAACAGGTACTTTTTTAGCAATAGCAGCAGCTGGAAGAGGAAAGTTAAAATTAGAAAATGCAGAGCCTAAACATTTGAGCTTTGTACTTGATTTGCTTTCAGATATAGGCTGCGATATAAAAACTACAGATACTACTATAGAGATTGATGCATCTAATAGAGAATTAAAGCCTTTTAAAGTAGAAACTTTGCCTTATCCGGGATTTCCAACAGATTTGCAGGCAATATATACAACATTAGCTTGTACAATTAAAGGTAAAAGCGAACTTATAGAGGGTATTTATCCAGACAGATTTAGCCATGTTCCAGAGCTTGTACGTATGGGAGCAGATATTGAGCTTAATACTTCTGATATAGTGGTTCATGGCGGAAAAAAACTCTCAGGAGCTGATGTACAGGCAAGCGATTTGCGTGCTGGTGCTGCTTTGGTTGCTGCTGGTGCTATAGCTGAAGGCTCTACAAATGTTCATAGGATTTATCATATAGAAAGAGGCTATGAAAATTTGGAAGAAAAATTAAAAACTATTAATATAGATACAAAAAGAGAAAAAGACGATATATTATAATAAATTAGGGGGATTATAAAATGGTAAGAGGCGTTTATACAGGTGCAAGCGGCATGATGGCCGAACAGGCAAGACTTGATGTTGTAGCTAATAACTTGGCTAATGTTGATAAACCTGGATTTAAAAGAGATACAGTAAGTTTCAAATCTTTTCCAGAGATGATGGCAGCAAGAACTGAAGATGACGGAGTGGTAATATTTCCGCTTGGTTCTACTGATGTAAGACCTTATGTTGGAAGAATGGGAACAGGTGTGGAAGTTAATGAAGTTTTCACAGAATGGGAACAAGGTTCATTAAGAGAAACTGGTAATCAGCTTGATATAGCTTTGGGGGATAAAGGATTTTTTGCTGTAGAAACACCTCATGGTGAAAGATATACGAGAAATGGCAGTTTTTTGATAGATAAAGATCATTATCTTGTAACTAAACATGGCTATAAAGTTATGGGTGAAAACGGATATATACAGATAAAAACTAATAACTTTAATATAGATGAAGACGGCAGAGTAAGTATTAATAGAAGATATCAGGACGGCAATACGTTTGTACAGTTTAATGATAATGAATGGGAAGATGAAGAGATACTTGATACTCTAAAAATAGTACGTTTTGATAATGAAAGATATTTAAAGAAAGAAGGGGAATCTTTCTGGGTAGATACGGATATAAGCGGTCCTGCCTATATAGCACAAAAAGGAGTAGACAGACCTAAAGTATTATCAAGATTTTTAGAGATGAGCAATGTTAATCCAGTAAATGAAATGGTAAGAATGATAGAAGTACAGCGTGCTTATGAGTTAAACTCTAAAACTATATCCACACATGATACTTTGGTAGGAAGAGTAATAAATGAAGTAGGAAGAGTATAATCTCTATATATAGACCTCATTTTTTGGTAAATAAACTTTGATAAAAAATAAATGATAATATATAATAGTATTCTGTATAGAAGTGTTTTTTTCTATATTATTATTTGAAAATAGAGGATATTATGGGTGTAGATAAAATTAAACAACATGTTATAAGCAGAATTAAAGTTTTTACTATTCCAATCTACTTATTAATAGATATTGTAGTTTGGAATGTTATTTTGTTTTTTATATATAAAGAAATTCCGCAGATTTATGGAATAAAAATAATATTTGCTATAGTTTCCTTTATTTTCTTTTTTAAATATTTAAAAAGATGGAAATCCAATATAGAAGTAAAATTGGCACTTAGACTAATTCTAGTATTTTTTATAGTTTCATTAGCTGGAAGTATAGTAGAAATTGGTATTTACTCTATTATTAACAAACTTTTCCTTTATACTACTATAATGGCCATATTTGCTGCTACTATTAATGCGTCTCTTTTGGCATGTGTGTTTATGCTTATATTTAAAATATTTTCTCATAATTTTGAATTAGAAGAGAATGTTGTTACTTTTTATATACCTCTTATAGCAAAATTAGGCTTTATAGTATATATGTTCTTCTCTATTTTAATATTTGCATTCCTGCTAAATTATATAACATTAGAAGAAAGCTCATATATTAATAAGGTTAGCAGTGATACTTTAAATGAAGTATTATATTTGGACAGTAGAATTAATTCCTTTAATAATAATATAAAAAATGATATGAATGCTTATAAAGAGTTTATCTTAAATATGTATGATGGCAGAGATATTATAAGTAAAGAAATAATACAGACAGACTTTCTTAATAGGCTTACATATTTTAATAATACTCTTAAAAATATATATGATAACATTTCATTAAATATTGAAGCCGATTATCTTAATACAGATTTACCTTATTCTGTAACTGTTGCTAAAGAAGCTGGTACAGATAGATATACAACTAGAAGTTCTGATGCATTGTATATGCATAATTTCCTTCAAAGCGATATTGAAGATAATGATATGGTTTTGAATGTTAATGTATATGACAGAAATAATATATTTATTTCGTATTATGTTAAATTAAAATTATTTGGAAATAATATTGGATATTTTATAGCTGAAAATAATATAGCAGGTGTTTCCAGACTTATAAAAAATAATGATATACTCTCTAAATGGTCTCATTTATTGTATAGATTAGAAAATAAAGATATAATACTATGTTCTGACAGCAGATATATAGCAGAAAGTTCTTCTTCTATATTATCATCATCACTAGAATTAAGTACAAATATTCAAAACTTTGAAGGTGCAGTTGGAACTAAAGTTTTTCAAATATTTCCTATAGTTCCTATAGATGGTAATAGATCTATAGTTATAGCTTCTTATATACCAGACCTTAATGTAGTTGGTTTATTTTATAAAGATATCAATAGTATAATTAAAGAATCTAGTATAGATAGAGATATATTCTGGTATACTTCTATTCATATATGTCTATTTATATTATTATTTGTTATATATTTGCTTATATTAAAACTTCTTTTAATATCTATAAGCAAAGCAAATGTCTCTACAAGAGAGCTTATAGGTAAAAATGGAGATTTAAGAAAAAGGATACCTTCAAAAAATAATGATGAAGTAGGTATTTTGGTTTATAATTTTAATTTGTTTTTATCAAGTTTGGATAATCTTATAGGGGAATTAAAACAGGAAAGCTATAAAGTTTTTGATGAGATAAAAGTAATAGAGAAAGTTATAGATGAGAATACTAATAGAATTAATGATCAAAGCTCAAGCATTACTGAGAGTGTAGCTAGTGTTAATAATATCATTACTTCTATACAGAATGTAACAAGTTCAACAGATCAGCAAAGACATGCATTCTCATCGGCTTCTATTGCTGTAGAAGAATTATTACAAACAATTTATAAAATTAATGATAATATGGAGCGTCAGTCATCAGCAGTAGAACAGACTTCTGCCTCTATTGAAGAGATGATATCAAATATTACTTCAGTTGCTAAAAGTGTTAATAAGGCAGATAGTTTCTCAAAAAAATTGCTTGTTGATGCCCATGATGGCGGTGATACAGTAGATGAGGTTATTGAAGCTGTAAGGGGTATTGAGGAGAGTTCTGATCAAATTAAGGAGATTGTTAACGTTATTCAGGGTATTGCTGAACAGACTAACCTTCTAGCTATGAACGCAGCTATTGAAGCAGCACATGCTGGAGAACAAGGAAGGGGTTTCTCTGTTGTTGCTGATGAAATTAGATCTTTAGCAGAGCATACTGCTGATAATACTAAATCTATTACAAACATCATTAAAGCTATTACAAAGAGAATAGAAGAGACTGTGGAACTTGCAAGCAATAGTGGTAAGTCTTTGGATAATATACTTGATATGTCAGAAAATACTGCTAGAGTTGTTTCTGAGATTAATACAGCAAACAGCGAGCTTGAAGTTGGCGGAAGAGATATACTTGAAACTATAAGGCATTTGAATAATATTACTACAGGTGTAAAAGAAAGTGTAAAAGAACAGATGAATAGTGGTGATGTTGTGGATAGCCAAATTACTTTGCTTGACCAGATTACTAGAGAAGTTTCTGATATTATTGAAGCAAATAGTTCTGGGGCAAAGGAAGTTGTACATGCTATGAGCTTTTTGAATGAGCTTTCTGTAAAAACTGTTGAGGGAAATAAAGAGTTTTATAATGCTACAAGTAAGTTAAATGAAATATTCAGTAAGTTTAATGATCTTATGAGCAAATTTATTACTAATGCTGATAATGTGGAAGAAAATAATAAAGAATCTAATGATAGTGAGGACATTTCAGTAGATAAGAAAATGGATATGGAGTTAAAAAGTCTTGAAGAGGAATTTAAAAAAGATAACGAAGAGTTTAAAAGTGATGAAGATGTTTTACAGATGCTAAAGGACGATTATAAAAATCCTGAAATGTTTACAATGTAATCAATATTTTAATATTATATATTATAGAGTGGGATATTATATATAATATCTCACTTTTTTGTATGCTTTAAATAGAAAAAAATCACAATAATTGCTGATTAAAAATTACTTTAATTGACAAAATAAAAAAAATAGTTATACTAAAAAATATAAGGTTTGGAAAATAATTATGTCTAATTATACTATAGCAGAAGTGGATTTATCAATATTAAAGAACAATATTGAAATTATACGTTCTATAGCAAACGGAGTAAAATTACTAAATATAGTAAAGGCTGATGCATATGGGCATGGTATAGCAGAGATTTCAAAGGCTTCAGAAAAATTTGGGGCAGATGCTTTGGGAGTTGCCACAGTAGAAGAGGGTATAAAAATAAGAGAAGCAGGAGTTAAACTTCCTATAATTGTCCTGTTTCAGCATTTTAAATATGAAGCAGAATTAGCATGTAAGTATGATTTAATTCCTATTATAAGTAATGACGAATGTTTGGAGTATTATGACAGATATTTAAAAAAATACGGCGGTTCTTTGAAATTATATATAAAAGTAGATACTGGACTTAACAGAATGGGGGCAAGACCTGAAGACGTTTTGGACTTGGCTAAAAAAGTTTTATCTTACAGTACTTTAAGTATAGAAGGTATAAATACACATTATGCAGCCGCGGATATGAATGATGATTATTCCATTGAATTTACAAAAAGACAGATAGAGATTTTTAATGGTGTAATAGGCACTTTAAAAAATAATGGGATAGTAATAAATAATGCTCATACTGCCAATTCTGCTGCTTTGGTATCATATAAAAATACATATTTTGATATGGTAAGAGCTGGTATTATATTATATGGATATATTTGTGATGACTCTTATGATTTGGGTATTAAACCTATACTCAATTTGAAATCAAGAGTGCTTTTAATTAGAAAAATAAAAAAGGGGAAAGTATTTCATATGGCATGACATGGACAGCTGACAGAGATACTAATATAGCGGTTGTGCCAATAGGTTATGCAGATGGAGTATCAAGGAAATTATCTAATAATTGGGAGGTAAAAATTAATGGCAGATATTATCCTTTACGCGGAAGAGTATGTATGGATTCTATCATTATAGATATAGGTAATAATGATATCAAAACTGAAGATGAAGTTTTGATATTTGGTAATGATAAAAGGCTTAATGCAAATACTTTGGCTAAACGAATAGACAGTATAAGTCATGAAGTATTAGTTAATATAGGAGAGAGAGTTACTAGAGTTTATAAAAATGGTTGATAAAAAATAATAATATTTTTAACAAGGAGTTATACTAAAAATATATAAAAAAATAAATTAATTAAAAAAAGGAGAGTATTATGGTAGAAATGATAGCAAAAATTAACGGCATCATTAATAGTTTTGTCTGGGGTCCTGTAATGCTTACATTACTTGTAGGAACAGGAATCTTCTTAAGTATTAGGACAGGTTTTTTACAAATAACCAAAATTCCTTTATGGGTAAAACATACTTTCGGAGCATTAGCAAAAAAACAAGACTCAGACGATAATATTACCCCTTTCCAAGCAGTTAGTACAGCATTAGCTAGTACTGTAGGAACAGGAAATATTGCAGGAGTTACCACTGCTATTGTAGCGGGTGGGCCCGGGGCTTTATTTTGGATGTGGTTTGCAGCTTTCTTTGGTATGGTCACTAAGTATTCGGAAGTACTTCTAGCAGTACATTATAGAGTAAAAGATAGTGAAGGCCATCACCATGGAGGACCTATGTACTATATATCTAAAGGTGCTAATCTTCCTTGGCTTGGCAGTATATTTGCTGCTTTTGCTGCTTTAGCTTGTTTCGGTGCTGGAAATATGACGCAGACTAATGCTATGGCTGCTGTTGTTAATCAGAACTTTGGTGTACCTCATATAGTAACAGGTATCGTAGTAGTGGCTTTAACTGCTGTTATAATCATAGGAGGTATTAAAAGAATAGCTACTGTTACAGAAAAACTAGTTCCTGTAATGTGTGTTATATATATACTGGCTGGTATAGTTATACTTGTTATGAATGCAGGTAGAATTCCCCATGCTTTTCAGCGTATATTTGAGGAAGCATTTTCCTTGAAACAAGTTGGGGCTGGTTTTATGGGATACACTATTATGATGGGTATGAAATTCGGTTTTGCACGAGGTGTATTTTCTAATGAAGCTGGTTTAGGTACTGCTCCTATGGCTCATGGTGCTAGTAACTCTAAAAACCCTATAGAACAAGGTTTGTGGGGTATATTTGAAGTTCTTATTGATACTTTCTTTGTTTGTACTTTAACTGGACTTATGGCTATTATATTCTTAGAAATAAATCAGGGTACTAAATTAAATGGTGCTGAATTGATTTCTGCTTCTTTCGGATCTAATTTGGGAAAAGCTGGTTCTGTAGTTCTTACTATTTCTTTAATATTATTTGCTTTCTCTACTTTTGTGGGTTGGTCACATTATGGGGTTGTTGCTTTAGGATATCTTACAAAAAGAAATAAAATTGCTTCCATTTCTTACAGAATTATATTTTTAGTAGTTGGTATTATAGGTGCTGTAAGCCAATTAGATTTGATTTGGGCTATAGCTGATACTTTGAACGGGCTTATGGCGATACCTAACTTAATAGGGCTTTTAATCCTTTCTCCGAAAATTGCTCAGCTTACTAGAGATTATATGAATGATCCTAATTCTACTAGAATGAAAGATTAATAATTTGTAATAAAAATTGTTTTTATTGTATTTTATCTTAAAAACTCCCCGCTTATAATTTAAGCGGGGAGTTTTATTATTTTTTTATTTTAAAATTACTATTTAGTATTGATTTTTTATAGACTTAATATATAATTAGTAATTATTATTAATAAGGATAGCTCTTATGAATACTTTTGCTTTAACTAAACTTTCATATGGAATGTACATTTTAACTACTCTTGATGGAGATAGACTTGTAGGTTGTACTATTAATACTTCTACTCAAATAACTTCTGAACCTACAACTATAATGATTAGTGTTAATAAAAATAATTATACTAATGAATGTATAAAGAAAACTGGGAAATTTGCTCTTTCTATTCTTTCTGAGAAAAGCGATTCAGTTTTAATAGGAGGATTTGGATTTAGAAGTTCTAGGGATAATAATAAATTTGAAAACGTTTCTTATGAAATGAAAGAAGGTCTTCCTATAATAAAAGCTGCCAATGCGTACTTAATATGCAAAGTGGTTAATACTTTAGAGGTTTATACTCATACTATATTTATAGGAGAATTAATTGATGCCGATATATTTGATAATGAGGTCAATTCTATGACATATGCCTATTATCATAATGTAGTTAAAGGTAAAACACCTCCTAATGCTTCTACTGCAAATGCATACAAAGAAGAGAAGAAAGAAGAAAAAAAGGAAGAAGTTAAAGCTGTTTACAGATGTAAAACCTGCGGATTTGAATATAAGGGCAGTGTTCCATTTGAAGATTTACCTAGTGATTGGGTATGTCCTATATGTGGAGAGCCTAAAAGTAATTTTGAAAAAATCTCATAATAATAAATCAAACTAATTTTTACCCCAATTGGCAGTGCATTAATATGTACTGCCTTATTTGTTTATATAAGTATTTTTATTTGATTAAGTTTTTTATATATAATTAGGATATACTAGAACAATTTTATTAACTGATACACTTTATATAAAATTATAAACTTTTTTGCCGTAACTTTGCTAAAGTTTTTGTCTTTGGATACGATTTGCTTGTACCTTCCAATAAGGAATTGTTTATTATTATCAAAATCTCACTTGTACATGCGGCTTATTATATATTATTATACAAAACATATTTTATAGTTTATTAAAAATATCTTATATTATTAATAAAATAATAGTATTGATAAAATAACTAAAATTTGACAAATTATAGTTGTTTAAGTATATATTAAGAATTAAGTTTAACGTGTGTTGTTATAATATTATATATTAAAAAATACTTTATAAATAGTATAATTTTTTTATTTATTGGAAGTTAAATAATCATAAAACCTTTTAGGCAGATAAACATTATCATAATCTAAAGCTGCTCTGAAAAGTTCAGCCATTTCTTCTACTTTAAATCCTGCTATGCCGCATCCTATTTCAGTTACAAGGAATTTTTTATCTTTATGTTTTAAAGTAAAGTCCAAAAACTTATCAACATATT
This sequence comes from Brachyspira sp. G79, assembly GCF_002379365.1. Classification (GTDB taxonomy): domain Bacteria; phylum Spirochaetota; class Brachyspiria; order Brachyspirales; family Brachyspiraceae; genus Brachyspira. Next base: position 2,446,955 of record NZ_JQIU01000008.1, read on the forward strand.
TTTTTATTTCTGATACTTTCATTTTGCCGCTTTTTGTATAATCGACAGTAGGTATGGCAAATGTCTTACCTTGAAGTCCAAATGCCTGACCATATACTGCTCCAAAGTTCATAGCAAATCTTGCTGCACCGCCTCCATGTGCACCCTGAGTATTGCTCCCAAAAACAAAAACTTCATTATCTTCTAATTTAGTTATATTATTTGAGGATATTCTTTCCATAAAAACTTCTCCATTTATAAATTTGATTATAAAAAAACTGACAAACAGTATATTATAATCATCATGACAAATACTGTGATAGTTGTAGAAAGTATAATATTTCTGATTATTACATTGATAATAGGATTTTCTGTAAAGTCAGCTTTTTTCAATCCATAATAAAGCGTTATAGCAAGCAGTATTATATCATCTAATTTTCCTATAGGTATCCTATCTGGAATCAAATCTATAGGGGATAAGGTATAAATAACAGCAAGTAAAAAAGGAAGCCAATATATTAATTTACTTTTTCTATTATTTTTTTTATATGTGCTGTATTTTCTGTATATACCATCTTTTCCGAGTATCTCCACATCTTCATCTGGTATCTCTACATAGTCTTTGTTTTTGTTATCTTTTTTTTTCATTATCAATAGTCCTAAATAATGAAACTATTTTACTATAAAAACAGCATAATGCAATAATAAGAAATTATATTAAATCAAATAATAATGCAAACAAAACAGCAATATTAAAAACGTAGAAAAAAGAGTAGGAAATTCATTAGATATTTAATACTTACATAATACATGATTTATAAATATTTGAAAGTAAAAAATATCCCTATAGGGATTTATACCTAAACAATTACAATTTGTCAAAAAAATAAATTTTTAAATTTTAGTATTTGTGTGGACTGCACAGTCGTACCGTATGTTCGTGCCAACTTCTTTTGGACGCTATCCGCCTCGCTATGCGTGCCACTCCTGCGGAGAGAAGCAGGCACAGCAGGATATATTTCAGACCAAATTAATAATCTATTCTATAATATAAAACATAATTAGTACTGTTTAGTATTATTTTTATACTTGCAATTTCACGAAGCGTATCCAAGCTTGTCAACTGAGAGATTTATATTCTCTTTTATTACACACTGTATTATTTACTACTATAATCAAATTATTATAGATTTGTTTCAAAACAAAATTGTATGAATAAATAATTACACTGCTTATTAAAATTACAGAGTATAAATATATTTTACATTGTAATTATAATAAAGTTATATTAATATACATTGTTTTTAAGCTATAACTGTATTTGCTATGTTTGGAGGATATAATATGATAAAAAATATTAATGATATTGCAAAGACTTTAGGTTTTAAAATACTTATAATAGTGATATTAGGACTTTTACTTTTAATTCCTATGAGTTTTATAAACGGCGTTGTAAGAGATAGGATAAGATATCAAGATGAGGCTGTATCTTCAATAATAGAGCCTGTAGGAAATAGTGCAAATATACAGGGTGTTGTTATTGCGATACCGTATTTAATTAGAGTTATTGACAGTGAAACCAAAGAAATAAGCTATATAAGAAAATATATTTTTTATATGCCTAATGAATATAATGTTGAAGGTAATGTTGAAGTTTCAAGTTTAAGCAGAGGTATATTTAAAGCTCCGATTTTTAATTCCAAATTAAATATTACAGGAAGATTCGATAAATATAATGCTGAAATATTCAATTTAGATGAGAATAATAATACTATACTTTATGATGAGGCTATGCTTATATTGGGTATAGGAAACAAAAAGAATCTTATGAAACTTCCTAATGTATCAGTCAATCAAAATGAAGAGCTTCAATATTATGAGAAAAATATCAATATATCTTTAAATATGTTTAGCAATAAGTTTTTATATATTATTTCAAGAGATAAAATATTAAACGGTTTTGATTTTAATATAACTATGGATATTCAGGGAGGAAACTCTCTTATAATAACGCCTTTAGCTTCTGAAAATACTTTTAAAATATCTTCAAAATGGAGAGATCCTAGTTTTACAGGCGGATTTCTTCCTACAAGAAGAGAAGTTAATAATGACGGATTTAATGCCGAGTGGAATATAGCAAGTTTTAATACGGCATTTATAAAGTATTGGACTAGTGATGAAAGTGCCAATAGAGTAAATGATAATGAATATTTGAGAACTGGTGATGAAAATTCTAATAATGTTTCAATATCTTTTCTTCTTCTCAATGACAATTATCAGAAAACTTCAAGAAGTGTAAAATATGCTATACTCTTTATATTCATACCATTTTTTGTGCTATTTTTATGCGAAGTGCTTTCAAAGAAACGCATACACCCAGTGCAGTATATATTGATAGGTATAGCTAATGCAGTATTTTACCTTCTTCTTTTAGCTATATCAGAGCATTTAATATTTAATTTAAGTTATTTTTTAAGTGCTTTAATGGTAACAGCTTTAACTTCAATTTATATAGGATACATTATAAAATCTCCTAAATACACTATTTCAATGGCTTTAGTAAATGCATTAATTTATATATTCCTATTTGGTATACTTCAGCTTACAGATTATGCTCTTCTTATGGGAACATTAGGATTATTTGCTGTTATTGCTCTTGCTATGTACTTTACACGTAATGTGGACTGGTACGGAGAGAATAATTAATTTTTATTATTAGGCTTTTTTAAACGCACGTTGAACGATACTTTAAATACTAGAAATGTTTGCACTTTTCAATCTGCTTTATATTTGAGTTTTGTTATACGTGCGTTTTGCAGATTATGAATTAAAAAAACGCTTGGGTGGGTGCTAATATTTCTGTTTTAGTTAAAAAAAATAATAAAGCTTAAATATTTTTATAAAGTGCTTAACTATAGTGGGCGGGGATTAGTATTCTTTCTAGAGTAAAAAAATTATTTTAATATTCATATTACTTTTTATTTTACAAATCGTCTGCCATATAAAGCATTTATTACAAAAAATTTTAAATTGGCAGTTATAATAATTCAGACTTCTCTTTTTATATTAGGGTTGTATATTATTCTTCTGAAATCATAATCTTTATAGTCCATATCTCCTAAAAATATTCTTTCATGTTTAGCTACATTTTCATAAGCTTCTTTTAATAATTCTCTATTATGATCTGTAGGATATACAAGATAAGTATGATAGCGTTTTATTGCACAATCAAAAGCACTTTCTTTTCCTGAAATCTTTTTTATATTTTCTTCTATCTCTTTTAATTTTCTTTTTTGTTTGTGTATTTTAAAGTAGATTTTAATTTAAGTTTGCAAAGATTTTATATTATTATAGTATCATCTTCTTTTGGGTATAGAAGAAGTTCATTTTTATTAAACATAGTTTTTATATTATTGAAAGAATATATTTTTCATCATTATTAAATGATATTGTTTCATCATCATAAATTGTATAGTAAGTTAAAAATATTTCTTTGCTAGATGCATAATTACTAGATTTTCTAAATATAAAATAACTTTTTCCTTCTGATAAATCATATCCAAATTGAGCTTTCGTTTTTAAATTAATAGGATTTACCATAAATGACACTTTTAAACTTTCCCATTTTTTTATTTCTCTTTCAGTTGTTCTATAAATGTTCTCCATCTCTGGATTCATTTCTTTTAATATGCTTTTAATATAATCATAGAAATCATCTTTATGAAACCACTCTGATTCTAAAATTTTAAAATCTCATATACCATGAATATTCAATTCTTCATTATTTTCTATATATGATACAACCCATTTTCTTTTTAATTCTTTTTCAAATTGGTAAATATCAGATTTAAACCAAGCACTTACTATGCCGTCTTCATAAACCGATAGATTGGAAAGAAAGTAATTACCGTTTTTTATAATGCCGAAAAAACTTCTGCCTTCTATTTTTTGATTTCTGTATACATTATTTTTATTCATATGATAAATATATATTTTAATTAGTCAATTATGATATAATTAATTTTTAAATATTTATATACCATATTGACATAATGATTAAGTAATAATATCATTCAAATAAAATATTAGGATAAAAAATAATAGGGAGTTATACATTGAGAAATTTAAATCTTGATGATGATATATTAAAAGAATATTTGCTTGATGATTTTAATAATGAAGATAGTTCTTTAATAGCAGATGAATTATCGAAAAGACTTTCTGATTATGATGTAATAGAATTAGAAATAGGATGCGGCAACGGAAAGTTTATTACAGAGCTTGCTATGAAAAGTAAAGATAAATATTTTATAGGAATAGAGTATTCATATAAAGCTGCTAAAAAAGCTGTATCAAAGGCTTATAAAAGAGATATAAAAAATCTTACTATTATATTCGGAGAGGCCAATAATGTTATAGATAAATATTTAAACGGCAAATATGTTTTTGATAAAATATATTTAAACTTTCCAGATCCTTGGCCTAAGAAAAAGCATGCCCATAGAAGAATATTTAATAAAGAGTTTTTAAATAAAATATACCCTTTGCTTAAAGATGACGGAATATTTTATTCGGTTACAGATGATGATAATTATGCTTTGGAAATAATGAATCCTATATATAAAGAAGCTAATAATTTTAAGAATATTTTAGATAATGATTATGTTCATAAACTTGAAGGCTACGGAGTTACGCTTTATGAGGAGAAGATGAGAGCTATTGGACATGATATATATTTTTTTGCTCATATCAAGAATATATGATTAGGTTTTTATCTTTATTATGAGATTAATAAGATTAGTTAATTATTTTATACTGCTATTTATTTTAATTTCCTGTGTTAGCGAGGATTATGGGGATAAACCCGTTATAGTGAGCATAGTAAAGGAAGAAAATACAAAGAAATTTAATGCTATAGAAAAAGGTTTAATAGATCAAATATCATTAGACAAACTTAATGTAAAAATTAACTTTTATACTTCTAAGGGAGATGATGCTTCTATTATAGAAGTAGCGAATAATGTTCGGGAAGATAATTCCAGTATAGCGGTAGTTATAGGGGAGAATGCTGTTTTACTTTCTATGAATATAATAGTTCCTCAGTCTATATTATTTGCAGGCTGTTTTGACAATTTATCTTTATCTTCTATAGAAAAAAGCCGAGTACAGAACAATAATATTACAGGAGTTTACGGAAATTTGGATATTACTAAATATTTAAAAATAATCTCAGATAATAGTTTAAATAGTTTGGGCTATTTATATAGTAAAAACTATGAAGTTTCTGAGAATATTTCTGAATATTTATCTAAGTACTGCAGTAATGAAAATATTCATTATTATCCTATAGCTTTTGAAGCAGATTATACTATAAATGATATAGAAAATATTATATCATCTTTAGACATAGATTATTTATTTATAGCTAAAGATGATTATATAGATGATAATATTTATAATATAGATAATTTATGTAGTAAATATTCTATACCAATAATAAATACTGATATAGAAAATGCCTTAAATGCTGATATACTTTTTTCACTTGACTGCAACTATTACTATCTTGGCAGAAAACTTGCCGAACTTTTAAAAGAGGTTATTGATAATGAAGGCAGTACGGATTCTATAGATTTTATTGAAGTCTCTGATTCTTACAGAGTACTTATCAATAAAGATACGGCAAAATTATACAGAATAAATTTCACAGAAGAAATATTGGAAGAGAGTTATTTTATAATAGAAGATAAAAATGTTATAAGATAATAATTTTTTATAAAATCTTGCTCAATAATGTGTTTAATCTATAAAATAATTGTGTAAGTCTTTATAATAAATTTTGTGTTATGTTAATTCTGCTTGACAAAATTAGCACTTTATAGTATTATAGTCTATACTTTATATTGTAAAATGTGACTATTATCTATTTTGAGATAATAGCCTTTAATAAATTTTTAAGGAGAAATAAAAATGGCAGTACCAAAGCATAGAAAATCGAAATCTAAAAAAAGATCAAGACAAGCCGCTAATGATAAAAGATTCTTAGGTTCATTATCAATCTGTCCTCAATGCGGAGCAGAAAGAATGCCTCATAGAATTTGTCCAGAATGTGGTTTCTATAAAGATAGAGTAGTAAAAGCTCCAAAAAGCCAAAATGCAGGCTGATAAAAATCAAAATTAACTAGGAAATATTATGAATTTAGCCATAGATGTAGCCAGCGGAGAAAAACCTCTCGAAGAATTAGTCCTTGGGGCGGTTAATGCTTTAGCAGAAAATAATGATGTAAATTTAATATTAGTAGGAAATGAGAAAAGTATTACTAAAGTTTTATCTAAAGCAAAATATGACCATAAACGTGTGGATATAAGACATACAGATGAAATAATAGATATGAATGAAAGTCCTGCTAATGGTATAAAACATAAAAAGAATGCTTCAGTTTTGATGGCTGCTCGTTTGGTTAAAGATAAAGAGGCTGAGGGTTTCTTTTCACCTGGTAATACAGGTGCCACACTTGCAGCAGCACTTACAGAAATAGGTCGCTTGAAAGGTGTTATGCGTCCTCCGCTCATATCTACACTCCCAAAATTCGGCGGTGAGTTCTGCATGCTTGATATGGGAGCTAATGTGGACTGTACTCCAGACTATATGGTTCAGTTTGCTGTTATGGGCAGGGTATTTGCAAAAAGATATTTAAAAGTAGAAAATCCTAGAGTTGGTCTTCTTAATATAGGAGAAGAGGATTCTAAAGGTAATGCAGATACTAAAAAGGTTTTTGAGCGTTTGCAAAAGATGAAAAAAATAAACTTCATAGGCAATGTTGAACCTAATGATATGCTTAAGTCTGATTGTGTCGATGTTGTGGTTGCTGACGGATTTGACGGCAATATAGTATTAAAAACTATAGAGGGTACAGCGGCTTTGGTTGTAAATATGCTTAAATCCGAAGTCAAGAAAAATCCTGTAAGTGTTATGGGCGGGCTTATGATGAAGCCTGTATTTACTAATTTAAAGTCAAAAATGAGTTCTGATTCTTATGGTTCTGCTATACTATTAGGCTTAAATGGCGGTGCTTTTGTGGGGCATGGTAAAACAAGCGGAGTAGGTATGAAAAATGCTGTGCTTAATATGTATAGATTCTTAGATGCCAAAATTAATGAAAAAATAGCTAAAGAACTATATGATTCTGGAGCTAAGAGAAGAATATTTTAAAAAAATTATAAATAATACATTTGTTATTAAAGGAATTTTGTAATGGTATACATTAAATCTTGTAAAAGCATTTATAAAAAAGAGCAAACCAATATGGCCGCTTCTGATTTGGCTTTGATTCCTATTAATGAGGTTATAAAAGATATAGATGTTTCTGAAATAGATGCTATTATTTGTGCCACTGTTACTAAAGATTATGTTTATCCTTCGACTGCTTGTATATTAGCAGGAAAAATTAAAGCTTCTAATGCTTTTTGCTTTGATATAGAAAGCGATTTCACAGGATTTTTATCAGCATTAAGATTAGCATATGCTTTTGTAAAGAGTAATAGATATAAAAATATTTTAGTTGCTGCTGTTGAATCGTTTTATATATGTGATGATAAAAACAGATTTGATGATGCAAGTGTTGCTGCACTTGTTACTAATGAAAAGTCTGATATACAAATAGATTTTATAGATTCTGTAACTGATGGAAGTGCTTTAGAAAATTGTTATATTCCTATGGGCGGAACTGCTAAACCTTATACCAAAGAAGGTGTATTAAATAAAGAGCACTTCATATCCATTAAAGATAACGGTATTTTTGAAGAAGAGGCAAAAAAAGCCGCTTTATATGTTAAAGATGTTTTATCTGCTAATAATATAGAGCCTAACTATTATATACCTTCTTATTCAAGTAAAGCCGCTTATGATAATTTTGTTAATGCTTTATCAGTAGATAAGAATATGGTATATTCAAATATGGAAGATGCACATTCTTCTTTGAGTGCTTCTTCTGGTGTAGCATTATCTATGGCTTTGGAGGACGGATTTATTAAAAAAAATAGTAAGGTAGCTGTATGTGGTTATGGAAGCGGTTATACCAAATCTGTAGCTGTTATTTCTATAAATTAAACAAATATAATTAAATTAATAATAGTGTTTTGATTAATTTGATTAAATGAAGGATTGATAATATGAAATTAGGTAAATTTCGTTTTGGCGGAGTACATCCAAATGATAGTAAAGACACTGCCGAAATCTCTTCATCTGCTCTCTCTGCATTACCTAAAACCGTTTTAATATCTATGGCTCAGCATATAGGTGCTCCTGCTAAAATGTTAAAAAATAAAGGTGATAAAATAAACAGAGGTGAGCTCATAGGTGAGGCTGGAGGTTATGTCTCTGGTAATGTTCATTCTTCTGTTACTGGAACTGTTGGTTCTGTAGATATTGCCCCTAATCCTTTGGGACGCGGTGCTAATGCTTTACTTATTAATGTTGACAGTACTGCTGACAATTTGGCATACTATGAAAACTCAAATTATATGTCATTATCAGCGGAAGAAATGGCTAAAAAGATACAGGCAGCTGGTATAGTTGGTATGGGAGGAGCTACTTTTCCTACTAATGTTAAAGTTGATGGAGCTGCTAAGGGCGGCTGCGATACTTTGGTTATCAATGGTGTAGAATGCGAGCCTTATATTACAAGCGACTACAGACTTATGATAGAATATACCCAAGATTTATTTAAGGGTATTGAGATATTAAGAAAAATTATTCCTTCTGTAAAAAGAACTGTTATAGGTATAGAAAATAACAAGCCTAAAGCTATAGAAGAAATGACAAAAATCGGAAAAGAGCATAATGTTGAAGTTATGCCTTTAAGACTTCGTTATCCTCAGGGTGCTGAAAAAATGCTTATTGATGCTACTACTGGAAGAGTTGTTCCAGTAAGCAAACTGCCTATGGATGTTGGAGTTTTGGTTGTTAACGTGGCTACTCTTTATGCTATATATGAGGCAGTTGCTAAGGATAAACCTCTTATAGAAAGACTTGTTACCGTTTCTGGAGACGCTATAAAAGAACATAAAAATGTTTGGCTTCCTCTTGGTACTCCTATTTCACATGTTGTAGAAGAGTGCGGCGGTATTACTGCTGAAAATGTTCTTGTACTTGCAGGCGGTCCTATGATGGGTACAAGCGTTCCTAATATTGATCAATGCGTTAATAAAGGTACTAACTCTCTTCTTTTCTTGGATAAAGATAAAATGCCTAAAGAAGTAGAATATCCTTGTATTAAATGCGGAAGATGCGGCAATGCCTGTCCTTTAAGATTATCTCCTACTGAAATTGCACATACTGCTAAGGCTAAAATTAAAGATAAATTGAATGATTTAGATATAGCAACTTGCTTTGAATGCGGCAGTTGCTCATATATATGTCCTTCAAAGATTCCTTTGGTGCAGTGGATTAGATTTGGTAAAGATTTGCTAAGAAGATAAATTAAGGAGATAATAATGAAATTTTATACAGAATCATCTCCTCATATAAAAGACGGAGATACTACTAATAAGATAATGCTAAGAGTAATTATAGCTCTTTTGCCAGCAGTTATATATAGTATTGTTTTGTTTGGGGCAAGAGTTATAGTTCTATATTTAGCTGCTATTATAACTTGTATTGTTTCTACTATAATAGTAAAAAAAGTAAGAAAAAAACCTTTAGTTCCAGATTATGCTGTAACAGTTACTGCTATACTTCTTGTTATGACGCTTCCTCCTTCTGCTACTATTACTATGGTTGTAATAGGAAGTGTAATAGCTATAGTGTTTGCTAAAGAAGTTTTCGGCGGATTAGGTTCTAATATATTCAATCCTGCTTTGGTGGGTAGGGCTTTTCTTCAGGTGGCTTTTCCTGCTCAGATGAGTATGTATACTCCTCCTAAAAATGTTCCTTTTTTAGGGGTGTTCGAAAATATACTTAAAGACTTAACTCTTACAGTTTCAGGTGCAACTCAGTCTTTAGACGCAGTAAGTGCTTTAACTTCTGCTACTCCTTTAACTTTCTTAAAATATAATGCTATTGATTTTGGAGGTACTTTAGCTTCTCAAATACAAATAGAATCGCATTATTATCTACAGATGTTATTAGGAAGTACAGCAGGTGCTATAGGTGAAACTTCATTCTTACTTCTTCTAATAGGTGGAATATTCCTTCTAATAACTAATACTATAGATTGGAGAATACCTTTAGGAATGTTTATTTCTTTGGTAGTAGTTAGTTTCCTACTTTGTATGGCTATGCCAGGTAAAGTTGCTTCTCCTATATATCAAGTATTGGCAGGCGGCTTTGGACTTGGTGCTTTCTTTATGGCTACTGATATGGTTACTTCACCTTCAAGTCATTTAGGAGCTTGGATATACGCTCTTCTAATAGGGGCAGTGCTTGCTATATTAAGAACTTTTGGTTCTTCACCAGAATATATGATGTATTCTATACTTATAGGTAATATGTTTATGCCTTTGATTGCTATGCTTACTCGTCCTTTGCCTTTCGGTAAAAAAGAGTTTCTTGCTATTAATAAAGCTAATGCTCAAAAAGAAGGGGGGAAATAATGAAAAAAGAAGTTGGTTATACTGCTGTTATTTCAGTTACTATTACTGCATTGCTTGCTGGTTTTTTACTTTCATTTGTATATTCTTCTTTTGAAAAAGATATATTGGCTAACAATGAAAAAACTGTACTTAATGGTGTAAAAGCTGTCATTGAAGGTGCTGATGAGCTTGAAGGTCCTCTAACAGAAAATTCTGCTTATCCATACTATATAGGGAAAAAAGCTGATGGTACTGTAGTAGGTTATGCTATGCTTTCTTCAGCAGGCGGATATAATGGAGAGAATAAAGTGCTTGTTGGTTTTGATGCCAATATAGATACTATTACTGCTATAGTTGTTACTGAACAGGCTGAAACTCCGGGGCTTGGTGCTAAAATTACTGAAGCTAGTTTTAGAGATCAATTTAAAGGACAAAGTTCAATTATTCCTTTAAGTATTGTAAAAGGAATAAAGCCCGAAGATGCTATTGAATCACAGATTGCTGCTATAAGCGGTGCTACTATATCATCTACTTCTGTTGTTAATGCTGTTAATAGTGCTAAAGATGAGGCTGTGAATTTATTTAAAAATTAAAAGTTATATATATTCTTAAATTAAAGGCTTATAAGATGTTTTTATATTCATTTTATAAGCCTTTTTATTTTATTATTTGTATATACCTAGATAACTATAGTTTGTCAAACTTTAGTTATTTATGAATGTAATTATGATTTATTTGTAACATAATATATTTTTGTTAATCAGTAAAATATGTTTTAGATGTATAGTAAATTACTTATTTGGTTAATAATAGGTAATTAGCCGCACGTATCGTTGACATTTGATAAGAATAAATTATACAGTGCGGGAAGGTGCACGCGAAGCGTCCCGAACGAAGATGAGGGGGAGCTCGCTGTTGACAAACTTAAAAATTTTCAGTATATAATATTTAATTTAAATTATTTTTACTCATAAACTCCAAAGCTGTTTTTATATTCTCTTTGGCTAATGAAATAATACATTTTACTATCAATTTTTTATCATCTTTATTTGACATGTTATATGCTTTTTCAAAGTAAGTATAAGCCTCTTCATTTAATTTATCAATTGTATTATTCATCTTATCAAGTTGTATTTTAATATATGCTATGCTGTTATGAGCAAGTGCATGTCTATTATTTAGTTTGATAGCTTCATTAAAACAAAATAATGCCTCATTATAATATTTTAAAGTATTTTCTTTATCATTCATAGTCTGATATATATTAGCCAATTTTGTAATAGTATATCCCATACTGTCATATATTGATGCATTGGTTATATTATCATCTATATCTAAAGCAAGACCTTTGTTATAATAAACTAATGCATCATTAAGCAGTTTTATAGCTTTATTAATATTTCCATTTTTAAACTCATTATTAGAATATTTTGTCTTTGAAAAACCTATTCCATTATAGGCATTTAAATAATTAGAGTTAATATCAAGTGCCCTTATAAAATCTTCAAAAGCTTCATTGTATAGCTTTAGTCCTACCTTACTGAGCCCTCTGTTATAGTATGCGTCTAACACTTTATTATCTATTTCTATAGCTTTGGTATAATATTCTATAGCATTATCATATTCTTCAATAGAGTCATAGCATATACCTATATTAATATATGCGTCTGTATTTTCTTTATCAAGTTCTATTATTCTTTTAAAATCTTCTATAGCTTCATTATATAGATTAATTTCCATTTTTGCTAAAGCTCGATTATAGTATGCCTCTAATGAATTATTATCAAGCTCAATAACTTTAGTATAATATTTTATAGCATTATCATAATCTTCCAAACATTCATAAGATAAAGCTAAATGATAATAAGCATATACATTTTCATTATCAAGTTCTAATACTCTCTTAAAATCTTTAATAGCTTCATCATAATTTTCAGTTCTGTAATATATAATTGCTCTTTCATTATAAGCGTCAATATATTCATTATTTAATTCAATAGCTTTGTTAATATATTTTAAAGCCTCATCAAATTCATTTAAATAAAAATTGGTAAGCCCTCTAAAATAATAAAACTCACTGTTCTCATCATACAAAGAAATAGCCTTGTCAAAATCTTCTAAAGCCTCTCTGTATAAATGTATTCTGCCCTTTAATAAAGCCCTATTATTGTATAAATAAGCGTCATTTTGTTCCAGCTCTATAGCTTTATTATAATCTTCTAATGCCTCATCATACATCTGCATTTCATTTTTGATAAGTCCTCTGTTATTGTAAGAGTATGTATCATCTGGATTAAGTTCTATAGCTTTGTCATAATCTTTTAATGCCTCTTCGTATAATTCTAAAGCCTCTTTTGCCAATGCTCTGTTATAATATATATATGATATATTTTCATCTTTTTCTATTATTTTTGTGTAGTATTTAATAGCTTCTTTATAATTGCCTAATTTGTATTCAATAAGTCCCGCATCATTATAAATGCTTATTATATTTTCTGGGTCAAACTCTATTGCTTTTTGATAGTCTTCTTTTGCTTCATCATATAACTCTAAATTACTTTTTGAAAGCCCTCTGAAATAGTAGGCATTTGATGCATTAGAATCCAGCTCTATAGATGTATCAAAATCATTTATTGCCTCTTCGTACAAACCTAAATAAAACTCAGTTAATGCTTTAAAATAAAATGCTTCGCTGTCATATTCTCTTAATTGTATTAGTTTATTAAAATCAGATAAAGCCTCTTCATATCTTGTTAAATATGATTTAGAATGTCCTCTATAATAATATATATCTGCAATATATTCTTCTTCTGTTCTTTCTATTAAAGATAAAGCCAAGTCAAAATTTTTAATAGCTTCTTCATAGTTTGCCAAATAAAAATATCCAAGTCCGACATAATATACAGCTTCAAAATCATCTTCATCAAACTCTAATACTTTTTTAAAATCTTCAATACCTTCTTCATATCTCTTTAAATATGATTTAGAATGTCCTCTGTTATAATATGCATCTGCTTTATCTGGAGATAATTCTATTACCTTGTCAAAATCTTTAATAGCTTCTTCATAATTTTTCAAATTAAACTTTGATATAGCTCTGTTATAATATGCGTCAACTAATGTATTATGAGTAATGTTTATCTCTTCATCATCTATATTTCTCTCTTCATCTTCATTTTTATTATCATCATAAGAATCACTGTATATGATAAACTCTCCGTCAGAATATGCTATAATATCTTTATTATAAATATCTATAATTTCATCTAAATAAGTTATTGCTTTGTTATAGTCATTATTACTGAATGCTTCATGTCCTAAATTGAATAATCTCTTTAATTTATCATCATTATTCATTATAATAAACTCACATTTTTTTAATATTATTAATTTTTTATTATATATAAAAATAATAATAATTACTATATATAATAAAAAAATCTCATAAAAATACCTTAGATAGTTATAACTATAATAAAAAATAGTTAGTATTATTCATTGACGTTTTTTCATTTTCACTTTATATATTGTACCATGGATTTTAATAGTATAAATTTTTGACAAAGTTTTTTTTCAAAATATAATATATCATTATATAATATTTTTAAGAAAACTAATAAAAAATGGAGGTAATAATATAATGGCCAAAGGTAGAGTGAGCATTGATAGAGAGCAATGCAAGGGCTGTTCTAATTGTATATCAGTCTGTCCAACTAAGATATTATATTTAGATAAAGAAAATATGAATTCTTGGGGGTATTATCCAGCAGCAGTTACAGATATGGAAAAATGTATAGGCTGTGCTAATTGTGCTATGATGTGTCCTGATATATGTATAGAAGTTGAAAGACTGGATAGAGAGGGGGATAAATAAATGGCTAGAAAGTTAATGAAAGGAAATGAGGCTATGGCAACAGCAGCTATTACAGCAGGCTGCAAATGTTTTTTCGGATATCCTATTACACCGCAGAATGAAATACCAGAGTTTATGTCTAAGGCTATGTATGAATCAGGCGGAGCTTTTGTACAGGCAGAAAGTGAAGTAGCTGCTATTAATATGGTTTATGGTGCAGGCGGTGCTGGTGTAAGAGCTATGACTTCTTCTTCTTCACCTGGTATTGCTTTAAAGCAGGAAGGTATATCATATTTAGCTGGTGCTGAAGTTCCTGCGGTTATACTTAATGTTATGAGAGGCGGACCTGGTCTTGGAAGTATACAGCCTGCTCAAAGCGATTATAATATGATGACTAGAGGCGGCGGTGATGGAGATTATAATTGTCCTGTTTTGGCACCTGCTAATTTGCAGGAAGCTGCTGATATGATAATGGAAGCATTTGATATAGCAGATCATTACAGAACTCCTGTTTATGTGGCTGCTGACGGGTATATTGGTCAGATGATGGAGCCTGTGGAAATCATTTATAAACCTAAATATGAGCTTAAAGAAAAAACTTGGGCTACTACTGGTATGCGTGGTAAAAGAGAAAAAAATGTTGTAAACTCTCTTTATTTAGAGCCAGAATTATTATACAAGCATAATATACATTTACAGGAAAAATATGCTGAAATAAAAGAAAAAGAAGCAAGAGCAGAAAAATATTTCACAGATGATGCTGAGCTTATATTCGTATCATATGGTACTATGTCTAGGGTTGTTAGAGGTGTTGTTGATAAACTTAGAGAGGAAGGTAAAAAAGTTGGAATGATACGTCCTCAGACATTATGGCCTTTCCCTGTAAAAGCATTTGATAATCCTAATTGTAAGATGTATGTTTCTATAGAGATGAGTATGGGACAGATGATTGATGATATAAAATTGGCATGCGAATGTAAGGCAGAAGTTAAGTTTTACTGTAAAGCAGGTGGATTAGTACCTACTGCTCATGAGATAATAGAGAATGTTAGAGGTTTTTCTGGGGGTATAATATGATAGTTTTTGAAAAGTCAAAAGGTTTAACAGATGATAGAACACATTATTGCCCAGGCTGTATGCATGGCACTTCACAGAGAATAGTTGCTGAATGCTTGGAGGAGCTTGGGGTATTGGATAGAACAGTAGGTATCGCTTCAGTGGGCTGTTCTGTACTTGCTTATAAATATTTTAATTGTGATATGCAGCAGGCAGCACATGGAAGAGCACCCGCAGTTGCTACTGGAGTAAAAAGAGCAGTTGCTGATAGTATTGTATTTACGCTTCAGGGTGATGGAGACTTAGCTGCTATTGGTACAGCTGAGATAATACATGCAGCAGCACGCGGAGAGAACATAACTGTAATATTTTTGAACAATGCAATTTATGGTATGACAGGCGGTCAGATGGCACCTACTACTTTGGAAGGTCAAAGAACTACAACAACTCAGGCTGGAAGAGATTTTCACAGAGCTGGTAAGCCTATAAGAGTATGTGAAATGCTTGCTACTATAGAGGGTGCTACTTTTGTTGAGAGGGTTGCTTTAGACAGTCCTGCCAATATTAGAAAGGCCAAAATGGCTACCAAAAAGGCTTTTGAACATCAGATAGCAGGAAAGGGTTTTTCTATAGTAGAAATGCTTACAAGCTGCACTACAAACTGGGGAATATCTCCTACAGATTCGCATAAATGGATAAGAGATTATATGATACCTCATTATCCTTTAGGCAATTTTAGAAATGATGCTTAAATAAGGAGTATTTATGAGTACAGAGAGAATAATTTTTGCAGGATTCGGCGGTCAGGGTGTTATGTCTATGGGGCAGATGATAGCATATGCTGGTATGATAGAAAATAAGCATGTTACTTGGTGTCCTTCATATGGTCCTGAGATGAGAGGAGGTACTGCCAACTGTTCGGTTGTGGTGAGTGATGAGCTTGTAGGTTCTCCTATTATCTCTCATGATGCCAATGCTGCTGTAATAATGAATCTTCCTTCGCTTACTAAATTTGAAAAAGATGTTCTTCCTAATGGAATACTTCTTATAAACTCATCTTTAATAGATAAAAAGGCTTCAAGAGATGATATAAAAGTGGCTTATGTTGAAGCCAATAAAATAGCTGGCGATATAGGCAATCCTAAATCAGCAAATATGGTAATGCTTGGGGCTTTACTTACGCTTCAGAATATAGTATCATTTGATAGTGTTCAGCAAGCATTTTTAAAAGTATTCGGCGAACGTAAGAAAGATTTTTTACCTAGCAATGAAAAGGCTTTGAATGCAGGACGTGATGCTGTAAAAGATTTGGTTTCTTAAATAAAATAATAAGTTTATAAAAATAAAAATTATAGCCTCTGTACTTTAAGTAGTGCGGAGGTTTTTTATTATTAAAAAATATTTGGGGGCGGGTGGGCGGGGTAATTAGATTTTTAATAAATAGTACATTATATTTTTTATAGAGCATATCTTTTATTAAAAAACTTATTTACTATTTCTTATAAAAAAATTTCTTTTATAGGCTTATTTCGCATAAAAAACTTGTTTAACTAATATTTATTATTATAATTTTGGAGTATAATATAAACAGAATGAACGATTATTTTGTACGCTATCTTTTAGGCTCTGTTGGCAATGAGGATATACTTGAGAACATAGTAAATGCCGTACTTGAAGACTTAGGATTTGAAACTGTACACAACTTACAAATAATCAATCCTCACAACTTACCAGAAAATATTAACTTAAAAGAATCCGTACTTGATGTAAAAGCCATTACAAATGACAAGATAAAAGTGATTATAGAGATACAGCTTTCTGGAAATATAGACTTTTTGAAATATACTATTATATATCTAATATATATCTAAGAACATAGTAAGCGAAGTGAAGAAAAAGTGCTTTATGATATAATAAGTGAAA
>NZ_JQIU01000008.1:2464965-2486832 GCF_002379365.1 Brachyspira sp. G79
GGAGTTTTAAAAATGCTGGTATAGATATAAAAATTATTAGCGAGAATACTGGTCTTAGTATAGAAGAAGTGTTAAAACTATGATTTTTATCACTATACTCGTTTAATATGAAGCATTTTCTTTCTTAATTATATAATTACCTAATAATCAGTATTTTTTATTTATCATAAAAATAACTGTATTTTTAAATTATATATTATAGTGGTATTAGTATGTAAATCTATACAAATGTTAAAATCATCAAATAAATATATAACTTAAAAATTTTTTGTATATATGCAATAATAATGAATAAAATCTTGACTTAATTTTTTATTTATGGTAGCATAATAGTTATATTTTATATGTTCGTATTATAGAATATTATTTTAATTTAGGAGTATATTTATGGCTGTAAAAGTAGCAATAAATGGTTTTGGACGTATTGGACGTCTAGTTTTTCAGGCATTGGTAGAACGCGGTTTATTAGGTAAAGAAATAGAAGTGGTAGGTGTAGTAGATGTAAGCACTGATGCTCAATACTTTGCTTATCAATTAAAATATGACTCAGTTCATGGTAAAATGAAAGCAGATATTAGCCATGAAGGTGAAGATGTATTGGTGGTTAATGGCAACAAAATAAAATGTATTAAAGCAGCTCCATTGAATCAATTGGAACAGCTTCCTTGGAAAGATTTGGGTGTTGAATTTGTTATAGAATCTACTGGTCTTTACACAGAAAAAGAAAAAGCAGAAGGACACATTAAAGCAGGTGCTAAAAAAGTTATTATCTCTGCTCCTGGTAAAGGTGATTTAAGAACTTTTGTTTATGGTGTAAACCATGAAGAATATGATCCTGCTAATCATCATGTAGTATCTAATGCTTCTTGTACTACTAACTGTTTAGCTCCATTAGTACATGTACTTCTTAAAGAAGGTATCGGTATAGAAACAGGTCTTATGACTACTATACACTCTTATACTGCTACTCAAAAAACAGTAGATGGTCCTTCTAAAAAAGACTGGAGAGGCGGACGTGCTGCTGCTGTAAACACTATACCTTCTACTACTGGTGCTGCTAAAGCAGTTGGTGAAGTATTGCCTTCTACTAAAGGTAAATTAACTGGTATGAGTTTCAGAGTTGCTACTCCAGATGTATCTGTTGTAGACTTAACTTTCAGAAGTGAAAAAGAAACTTCTATCAAAGAAATTGATGCTTTAATGAAAAAAGCTTCTGAAACTTATATGAAAGGTGTTTTAGGTTATTGTGATGAAGAGTTAGTATCTAGCGACTTTATACATGATAACAGAAGTTCTATATATGACTCTTTAGCTACTACTCAAAATAACTTAAAAGATGAAAAAAGATTCTTCAAAATCGTTTCTTGGTATGATAATGAATGGGGTTATTCTAACAGAGTAGTTGATTTGTTATTATATATGTACAACAAAAAATAATTATATAAGTTATAATAATTAATTTATTAAGCTATAAGAAGGGTGTTATATTTAATTATAGCACCCTTTAAATTTTTATAGATATATAACACTAAATATTTTTTCTGATTGTTATATATTTATAAGCAATAATAATAAAGGATAAAAAAATGAAAAAAACAGTAAAAGATATTGATATTAAAGGTAAAAAAGTGATAATGAGAGTGGACTTTAATGTACCTCTTGATAAAGAAACTAGCTCAAAAATTACAGATACTACAAGGGTAGACGCTGCTATGCCTACTATAGAATATATACTTTCTCAAGGTGCTTGTCTTATACTTATGAGCCATTTAGGAAGACCTAAGGGAGAGCCTAATCCTAAATATTCTCTTAAACCAGTTTATGATTATTTGAAAACTAAATTACCTAATAATAAAGTAGAATTTGCTAAAGACTGTATAGGAGAAGAAGTAAAAAAACAGGCTTCTGAACTTAAAGCAGGAGATGTACTTTTACTTGAAAACTTAAGATACCATGCAGAAGAAGAAAAAAATGATCCAGCATTCTCAAAACAATTAGCTGATTTGGCTGATGTTTACGTTAATGATGCTTTTGGTACTGCACACAGAGCACATGCTTCTACAGCTGGTATAGTATCCGCTAAAGCTGGTATGCCTGCTGTTGCTGGTTTCTTAATGGAAAAAGAAATTAAATATTTGGGAGACGCTGTTGCTAATCCAGCTCGTCCTTTTGTAGCTATAATAGGCGGAGCTAAAGTTTCTTCAAAAATTTCTGTACTTAAAAACTTACTTAACAAAGTTGATACTTTAATAGTTGTAGGAGGTATGGCTTATACTTTCCTTAAATCCCAAGGTTTAGAAATAGGTTCTTCTTTATGTGAAGATGATTATATTGCTACTGCTAAAGAAATTATGGACAAAGCTAAAGAATTGAATAAAACTTTATATTTGCCTGTTGATAATGTTATAGCTGATAAATTTGATAATGACGCTAATATAAAAACAGTAGATTCTAATGCTATACCTGCAGGCTGGATGGGTATGGATGTTGGACCTAAAACTTTGAAAGAACTTGAAGACATACTTAAAAATGCTAAAACAGTCGTTTGGAATGGACCATTAGGTGTATTTGAAATGTCTAATTTTGCTAAAGGTACATTTGAAGTAGCTAAATTTATAGCTAATTCTGATTGTGTAAGCATTATCGGCGGAGGAGATAGTGTATCTGCTGTTAATAAATCAGGTGTTGCTGACAAAATGACACATGTATCTACAGGTGGCGGAGCTTCTTTAGAGTTCCTTGAAGGAATAGAACTTCCAGGTATTGCCGTATTACAGGATAAATAATTGTAATTAGTGTTTTTTTAATCAAAATAGTGAGCCCGTAGTAACTTTAGTTGCTACGGGTTTTTTAGCGAACTATTTTGATTTTATGATATAAGGAATAGAACTTCCAGGTATTGCCGTACTACAGGATAAATAATTGTAATTAGTGTTTTTTTAATCAAAATAGTGAGCCGTAGTAACTTTAGTTGCTACGGTTTTTCATATTAATTATGTATCTATCAATATTGTAAAGATATAAAATATAATAATCATACATGTTTTATTGACTTTTACTATAAAAATGTTAAATTATAAAAAATTGATATAAATACATTTTTTTAAAATTAAATGTATTTATACTTGACAAAAAAAACTTATGTATTATTATACTTAAAAATTATACGAATTATGGAGTAAATAAAAATGGAAGAGTTAGAATCTATGAATTTATTAGATGAATTATTAAATAATAATGGTTATTTCGCAAAGAAGTTTGATGATGATGAAGATGACTACGATAATGATAATTACAGCGATGATGAAGATTATGATGACGATTTTGACGATGATGATGACTATGACGATGACGACTATGATGATGATGATTTTGACGATGATGATTTCGATGATGATGACGACTATGATGACGACTATGATGATGATGATTTTGACGATGACGATGATGACGACTATGATGATGATGACTATGACGATGATGATATAGATGATTTTGATGACGACTTTGATGATGATTTTGATGATGATGATGACTACGATGACGACTATGATGATGATGATTATGACGATTACGATGATGATGATGACTATGATGAATAATTAATTTTTATAATTATAAAGCAATACTTTACTTAGTATTGCTTTATTATAAAAAGGGCTATTGATGTCAGAGAAAAAATTCAAAAAATTTAATAATAATAAAGAAAACAGTAATAATAAGAAGTTCTATAGCGGCAATAAAAAAAATAAAAATAATTTTTATAAAAAAAAATATAATCATAATAATCAGTATAAGTATCATGAAAAAAGCATAGAAGAATATGAGAGAAATTATCTGAAAAGGCGTATGAAAGAAGACGTTGAGAGACCGTTTTGTCCTATATGTAATGAACCTATTTATATTATAGAAGAAGCGATAAGACATAATGGTACTGGAGAATTGGCTCATTTTGAATGTATATTGAATGAGATTAGAGAAAATAATTTATCTGAAATGGAAGAAGAAGATAAAATAGTTTATCTTGGTTCAGGTACATTCGGTATTATACAGGAAAGACAAAGTGGAAAAAATATGAGATTTTTTGTTCGTAAAAGAATAAATTACGAGAACAAAAAGGTAAAAAGAGTAGAAGATGATACCGATCCAGAAGAGGAGGAATTATTTAATGTATGATATACCTTTGGGGTTTTCATCTGCTTCTGTAAAATCTGGTCTTAAAAATAATGATTATGATTTAGCTGTTATAAAAAGTGAACCTCCTAGTGTGGTATCAGCACTTTATACTCAGAATAGTTTTCAGGCTGCTCCGATTCTCTTTTCAAAGAAGAATGATAAAAATAATATAGATTTGCTTATAGTAAATAGTAAAATAGCAAATTCCCTCACAGGTAAAAAAGGTTATGATGATGTATTAAACATAGCTAAATATGCTTCAGAAGTGTTTAGTATAAAAAAAGAAAATATATTAATGGCTTCTACTGGAATTATTGGAGAATATCTCGACACAAAAAAAATCAAAGATGGAATTAAAAAAGCAAGTAATTCTATGCACTTTGATTTTGACAATATTGCAAGGGCTATTCAAACTAGAGATAAATTTAATAAAATATACACTTCAAGTATGGAAGTATCAGGTAAAACAGCAAGATTCTATGCTGCTGCTAAAGGAAGTTCTATAATTCATCCGAATATGGCTACTGTTTTACTTTTTATATTTACTGACTTAAATGTGGAAAAAAATGCACTAAATAAAGCATTTAGAGAGGCTGTGAATAAAACATTAAACAGAATATCCATAGACGGTGAAACTTCTACTAATGATATGGCAGTCATTATGGCTAATGGGGCTTTAAATAATAAACCTATCACTGAAAGAAACAAAAAGCTATTTAAAGAATTAAAAAATAAGTTAGATGAAATTTGTGCATATCTTGCCAAAATGATAATACTTGATGGTGAAGGTATGACAAAAACTATAATAGTATCAGTAAAAAGGTCTAAAACGCAAGATGATGCTTTTAATGCAGCTCAGAAAATAGCTGTTTCAAATTTGGTAAAAATATTATTTCTTTCTAAAAATCCTAACTTTGAAAAAATATTATCTGTTTTAGGGAATATTAATATCAATATAAATAATTTATCTCTTCAGGTTAATGATGTTGATATATATAGAAACGGAGAAATTAATAAAAATGAAGAGGATATGGCGAAGCTAAAAAAAGATATTGACGATGAGAGAAAAGAAAATTATATAACCATAGATTTAGGTTTTAATACCAAATATGAAGATTATTATTATTTTACAGATTTAACTCAGGAATATATATCAATACATTCTTCATATAATATATAACATATATGTTTCAAAATTATTTTAATACATTGAGGTATTTGTTTTTTATAAAGCATTGGATGCAAAAAGCTAATAATACATTCATAAATATGTAAGTTAATAAAATGTAATTGTTTAGTCATATATTTAATTAATTTTTAAAAAAGTTACTTTTATTGTTGACATAACATATGTATTCATTGTAAAATGTAGTATATAATTGTATACTGGGGTTTTTATGCTTAATACGAAAATGGATTATCTTTTAAATGAAGCTTCATACCGTATGACTAATGAAGACTATGATCAAACATTAGAGATTCTTGATGTAATACTAAAAAAAGTACCTAAAAACTATAGAGCCAATCTATATAAAGGTCAAGTATGCGTTGAGATGAAAGAGTATGAAGATGCTATAAGGTATTTTGAAGAGGCCAGAAAAGTAGATATAAAAACTTTTAAATCATACAATTTACTTGGCATAAGCTATCATGCTATAAAACAGTATGATAAAGCTATAGAATGTTTTAATGAAACTCTTAAAATTACTCCCAATTCTTATAAAGCATATAATCTTTTAGGTATAAGTTATTTTGAAAAAGAAGACTATACTAAAGCTATAGAATATTTTAATAAGTCTATAGAGATTAATCCTAAATATGATAAAGCATATAATAATTTGGCTTTGTTTTACTATAAAAATAAAAAGTATAATGAAGCTATAGAGTTTTTTGAGCATTCAAAATCTTTAGATGAGATGGTATTTAAGGCTTATGATATGCTTGGTATGAGTTATTATAAGATAGGCAATTATGAAAAGGCAATAGAATGCTTTAAAAGATTTTTACAGTACAACAGCAAGTCATACAAAATAGCAAATACTTTGGGGGCTGTTTATTCTTTCTTAAAAGATTATGACAATGCTATATATTATTTTAATAAGTCTATAGAAATTAATCCTAAATATGCTAATGCTTATAATAATTTGGCTTTGGTTTATTTTAATAGAAAAATGTTTGATAAGGCGGCTTTATATTTTGATAAAGCAAAAAAACTTGATGTTAAGGCATTTACTGATTATAATAAATTGGGTATAAGCTATTATTCTAAAAAATATTATTATGAAGCTATAGAATGTTTTGAAAGGGTAATAGAAAAAAATAATAATGCTTATAAGGCGTACAACTTTATAGGTATATGCTATTCATCTAACGAAGAGTATGATAAGGCTATATATTATTTTAATAAGTCTATAGAGATTAATGACAGATATTATAAGGCTTACAATAACTTGGCTTTGGCTTATTATAATTTGAAGGAGTATGATAAAGCTATAGAGAATTTTAATAAGTCTATAGATATTTACTCAAATAATGCCGACTCATATAACGGTATAGGTTTATCATATTATCACTTAAAAGAGAAAGAAAAGGCATTATTTTATTTAAATAAGGCACTTGAGATTAACCCTCTTTACAGCAATGCTTATGAAACATTATTTAGTATATATTTTGATTTTAAAGAATATGATAATGCTATGTATTTTGCAGATAAAATACTGGAATTAAAACCTGATTCTTTTAAATATTATGATAAATTAATTACTATATGTTTTAATAATAAAAGATATGATAAAGTTGTAGAATACTCTGGAAAAATAAATAAGCATAGCAGCAGTATATATAATATGCTTGCAGAGTCTTGTTATCATTTAAAAGATTATGATAATTCAGTTTCTTATTATAATAAATTAATAGAAATAGAAAAATCATCTTTTTATATTTATAATAATTTTGCTATTATTTATTATTTTAAAAAAAGATTATGATAAACTTGTAAATACATATTTCAGATATATAGATAATTTTGATATTAAAAGTAAATTTGGTTTTGCAGGATATAATATATTTCTTCTTTCATATACACTTCTTAAAAATAATATTATAAGATACAATTCTTTTTTAGATTTGTTTGATAAATTATTTAATAAAAGTATAGAGTTTTACAAAGCCCATAATACTCAAAACACATTATCATTATATAAAAGTATGGAGTATAATACAGATTTGTTAAAACTTTTATTTGAAAATAGGGCAGAGTATAAAAATGCTTATGAGGCTTTAGAAAATATTTTAGATGATAATAAATTAAAGGCTATAAAACCATCGATAGAAAAAATCAAATTATACTCATTTGAAAAATCTATTAATAATTTAAACAGCAAAACTATATGCATAGAGTATGAAGCAGATGATCCTATTATTATCAGAAGTGAATATGACGTAAAAGTTTATGGAAAGAATGCTAAGTTTATTACAAGAGATGATGATATAAAATATGAGTCACTTCTCTCTATGTTTGCATCACAATCAGAAGAAAATAATATTTTGAAAGCTATATTATTAAAAAATCCTCATATAAAGGCTGTTTATTTTTCTAATGATTTTGATGATGAAGATATAGAAATAATAAAACGTATAATTAATAATGAAAATATAAAACTATATAAATCAGACAATTAAAAAATGTAGAGAATTATATTATTGCTTATTACAAAGTTTTATTAATTCATATTATAATACAGTCATTATATATTAATAAGTTTTATACCATAATCTTTTGAGAGTTTATTATATTTTTCATCAGATATTTTTTTATCGCCTATATCACTGCAGCAGTTCATCATTATATTAAGTTTTTCTAAAGCATTTTTATTGTCTTTATATATTTCTGTAAATTGTTTTACACTTTCATATACGCAGTAATCTTTGGCCTCTCCGCATACATATATTTTATCTGCTTTTATAATGTCCTTCACCCAAGAATTATCATATTGTTTTGTGTACTCTGAAGATACTTCAGGTCTTATAACTCCGTACATCTCGCTGAAAGAATCTGTGCCTTTAATAATTTTATTAATATTTGTTTTTTTATAACATTCAAAGAACATAAGCACATTATAAAGCTGTTTTTCTATAAGCCAGCCGTCTGATGCATATATACAATGATAAGGCCATATCATCAAATTTTGTGATCCTTGTTCTTTTAATTTTCTTACATAATCTATTTGTATATCTTTATTATAAACTGGTATTATTTCCTTATTTTCTATTTTTTCTAATGTTATCTCTGTAAAAGGAGAAACTGTATTTCCAGAACTATCTTTCCACATAATGGGGTGAAATATAGAATCGTATCTATGAGTATCTAATGTAACATAAATATTAGAAATATTTTCTATATTATTATATATAAATCTTATTATTCTTTTTATATCTTCTATAGCATGTTTTACGGGTAATGCCCCTTTATCAGGGTCTACAAAATCTCTTTGCGGGTCTATTATAAGTAAATTAATATCTTCCTCTTTTTTTATATTATTATCAATATTTTGTGCGGCACTGTAAATATTATTATGATTTATAGGGTTAATTTCTTTTCCTATATAATCTTCATTTACTATTTTTTCAAAAGGTATTTTTACTGACATAATAGAAATCCTTATTATTTATTTTGCATTATAATATATAAACTTTTATTTTAAAGCAAATGTTTTTTACAAAAATAAAAAGAGCCTTAATATTATTTAAGACTCTTTTTTATTTATTATAGTAAAATAAAATATGATTATTTTTGATACATAATATTTCCGTTTTTATCTATAGATAGTATTACCATATTGCTTAAAGTTACATCATATATTCCTATAGTATCTGCTGCTATATCCAATATTTTTTCATTAGGATACATTCTTTTTACTGTATCAAAAACTACTTGAGGAACTTTGAAAGGAGTATAGAAGCTTTGGGTATTATTTTTTGTGCTGTTATTTTCATTTTGATTATATTGATAAGTATTAGCGTCCTGATTATAATTATCTGCTTTTTTGCTTAGCTCTTCGGCTGCTTTTATTAACTCCTCAGCTGCTAATTGATAAGGATTTTCTGATGAATTAGTTTGAGTGTTATAATTATTTTGATAAGTGTCATTATATTGATTATTATTATACTGGCTGTTATCATATTGATTATCATTTTGATATGGATCGCTATATTCATTATACTGATAAGCGTCATTATAATATTGATTGCCATAATATGCATCTTGATAAGTATCGCTATAGCCATTATATTGATTTTGATAAGGATCGTTATATTGGTTATCATTATACTGATTAGCATTTTTATTTGGGCTGTAATAAGGACTGTTTGGATTTTTTGATTCTGCCTCAAGCATTTTCATTAGTTCTTCATAAGGGTTTATATAAGGCTGAGTATTATTATAATTTTCTGAAGCATAATTCATAGCATTCATAGCCTCATCATATGTATTTGCATTCATCTGAGTATTATTATACTTGCTTGCAAAAACAGGGCTGTAATAAATGCTGTTCGGATTATTGGCTTCTCTTGCTAAAACTTTCATAAACTCTTCATAATAATTGTAGGTATTATTATAATTATTATAGTCGTTATTATAGTTTTGATTGTCATAATAATATTGCTCATCATAATAATACTGACCAAAAACTATACTTGAAGATATTATCAAAAAAGATACTGATGTAATAAATGTTTTTTTCATAAATATATCCTTTGTAAATATAGTGTAAATTTGACGTTAACTATATTTACATTATAATATATTTATTGTTAGATGTCAATTTTTTTTACATATTTTTTAAATAAATTTACTAAAATTCCCTTTAACAATACTGCCTTCATTGTAATCTGTTATTTCTATAGTTAAAGTATCAGAATTAAATATAAAAATAAAATCTACTTTGTAGCCGAGCATGTTTTCAGAAGCTTTATATGTATTGTCATTTTCTTTTGTTACAGAGTTTTTAGATACATCATAAGTTTTTTCATATGTTTTAATATTGTTATAAATATTTCCTTTTACAGAGCCGTCAGAATTAACTGTAAATACTCCTTCGCATTCTATAGTAGCTGAAGAGGTTTGAACTTTTGCATTTCCTTTATAAGTACCTGCATATTTGCTGTCAATACCATAGTTTTGTTTTGAACATGACACAAGAGTGCAAATTATCATAGTAATTATAATAGTTTTTAATACTGTTTTCATTTTTTATCCTTATGTTTTTTATACTATAAATATAATAAAAAAATTATATTTTTAAATTATTAATTTTGTTATAAAGAATATATTATAAAAAGCATAGAAGAAGAAAAAATTTTATTAGCTAAAAATATAAAAAAGATAAAGTATATTTAAATATTATTTTTATTACTTTATAAAAATTAAAATAGTATTATAGACTTTAAAAAACTCCTGGGTGGGCAGCCAAAATAACAGTAAAAGCTAAAAAATAAGAATCATTTATAAATAACAGAGTGTATTAAAAAATTTAGAGGGTGGGGGTGAGAATAAATTTTAAAACTTTAATCTAATCCCCACCCTTTTAGATTTTAAATGCTTTATTTTTTATATATACTTTAATTAAATCTATTAGATAATCACTTCTCAATATACACCCGCCCAAAGCATCATTTAAATTTGCACTTTACTAAACGCACGCAGAACGTATTTTTTCATATCGATTAATTTAAAATTCTGATTTTTATTATATATAAGAATTTCATTCTACGTGCGTTGAAAGATATTAGACTTGTTCCAAAACTTAATAATAATAATAATTTATACGAGAATATAAAACATTATTTTTATAATTATTCTTCATCATCTTCCAAATCTATAAATACAGTATAAAAAGCACATATATTGTTATTTTCATCATAAGCAAAATATGAAGGATAGTATCCGTCACCATAGCCACTTGAAAATAATACTATATTTAAATCACTTTCTGGAATATTCCAGTTAAGCCAATCACCGTATTCTGACTGATATTTTGGATTTTTTTTAGCATTATCTTCTAGTAAATCAGAAAACAAATCATCATATCTATTATCAAAATCACCTTTTTCTTCAAGTTTTCTTTCATATTCTAAATATTTTAATGCTGTTTCATAATCGCATACACATCCCATACCAGCATCTACTGGATATCCGAAGAACTCTCCCTCTTTTATATCGGATAAATCTTCTTCTCCAGTTACAGCAAGCTCATAAGTTTTTGGCTCATTATCAGAAAAAGAAATTTTTACCATAGCAATTCTCTCTTCCTCTTCGATTATAAGAAGTGAAACTTTGTATTTATCAGGTTTTACAGTTTGAATAAAAGGCTCTACATCATCATAAAGATAAGCCAAAGGATCGCATGCTATTATTTTACCGCTTGTAAGATTA
This sequence comes from Brachyspira sp. G79, assembly GCF_002379365.1. Classification (GTDB taxonomy): domain Bacteria; phylum Spirochaetota; class Brachyspiria; order Brachyspirales; family Brachyspiraceae; genus Brachyspira. The sequence goes on from NZ_JQIU01000008.1 coordinate 2,476,574, forward strand.
ACTTCCCCAACTTCAAGTATATCCAATTTCGTATCTTTGAACTTTTTATCTTTGAAAGCAGTATTCAAATCAAAATTAGGTTTCAAAAGATGTTTAACTTTATCAAACTCTTCTTTAAAATTTTTATCCATATGTATCTCCTTAATATTTTTTATAATGTGCCTATCTTAGTTATGTATGCATGTAAAAATAATCTGTGGGATTTAATAACTAAGTATGCAAGTCTCAGATATTAAAAACATAATTTATTAATTATAGTGTTCAGCTATATAATAAAATTATCTTCTTCTTCTAGTAGAAGAGCGTCTAAATGTACTTTTCTTTCTTGTAGAACTTCCAGAGTTTTGCTTGAATAGTGTACGTCTTGTAGAACTGCTGTTATTATCATTTACTGTTGTTTTTTTAGACGAAGATGAATTAAATATACTTCTTCTATTATTGTTATTATATGTATTTCTTCTAGTATCATAATAATCTCTATCTACAGTGTTTCTTCTTCCATAATCATCATAATATACAGGTCTTCTATTGTCCATCAAATTCATAAGCATCATATATGTAAAGAAACTGCTTCCAAATCCTCCGCTCTGTGCTATACGCTGAGCTTTTTCAGGCTGTATTTCTTCAATAAAGTTTGTATATTTAGTAAATGAGTTTGTAGGAAAAGGAATATTAAATTCATATTTTCCAGCATCAAACATCATAGGTCCTATCTGAGACATAGATGTATTAACTATAACATCATTATCATTTAAAAACTGAGAAATCAAAAATATATTTTCAGATTGTCTTCCAGATTTTTTAGCTTCTACTACCACTTTTATATTATCATTTTCTTTGCTTGATGATACTACATTGAAATATGATTTTGCTGGTATGTAGCATGAAGTTAGCATAATTGCTAAAATAATTGTATATAATATATAATTTTTTCTCATTGTATTCCTCAATATAAATTACTTAGTCCAAATCATCACAAGAAGTTTTTTGATGCTTATTTCAAGTTCCATAAAATATGATGATAGTTTTTTACCTTCGCTTTTTACTAATAATTTTTGATATAGTATCTCATTAAGCAGATAAACTAAAAAATCTTCTATACTTGAATAAACATCTCCTGCACTTTCAGAACTATAAAATATAACTCCTTTAGAATTATTTAGTTCATCTTTTACAGCATTTCTTACTCTTGTTTTTTCATAATCATCTAAATCACTTATATGATTTTCAAATTCCTCTCCGTTTCTTAAAAGTTCAAATTGAAAATCATCTTCATAAAGCGGCTTAAGCTCAGTTGTTTTTATCAGATCATAATATTTCCTTATCTCATCTAATATCATATAAACCTCCAAGTATATTTTTCGTATTATAGCTTTTATGTATAAATTGTCAATATTATAAGTTATAGTCATATTTTTACTAAAATTGTTTAAAAACTAATTTTATTTGTAATTAATTGTTTGGACTTACAACTACGAATAAAGTACTGTATTGTGCGGCGGGCTTCGTCAAAAGCTTAACAAAAAATTGACAAACTTAAGAATTTTTAGTATATACCTAAACAAATACATTTTTCAAAATTAATTTTTTTAAATTTAAAATATTTGCAGGGCTTCACAGTCGTGCCGCATGCCAGTTCTTTTATACCACGCCGCAGTCTTAAATACATCATAAAATAACTGTGCTGTTGGGCTAGTATCCACAAATACTAAGATTAAAAAATTTATTTTTTGATAAATTATAATTGTTTAGGTATATACTTTTAAAAAATAGTTATAAAAATTCTTACTTAGTATTTTTTAATTATTAACTATATCTTTTAATTGGTTTAAAAATATATTGTTTATTTTATGCGTAGAGATTGTAACTCTTAAAAAATCAGAGAGTATATTTTCTTTATTATAATTCTTTACAAATATATTTCTTTTTAGAAGTTCATTATATATATAATCAGTACTTTTATATATATGTTTTATCAAAATAAAGTTTGCTCTTGAAGGCACTACTATAAAACCTTCTTTACTTAAGAGAGTATCTAATCTATTTCTTTCTAGTACTATATCGAAAATATTTTTATATGAAGTTTTTTCATCTTTCAAAGCTGCTGCTGCTATAGTTTCAGATATTTTATTCACTGAGTATTTTTGTCTTAATTTTGAAATATTATCTATATTGTTTGGATTAGATATTATAAAGTTAATATTAAGTCCAGATATAGAATGCGAATGAGCAATAGATCTTATTATGATTAAGTTTTGATATTCATTAATAAGTTTAACAGCACTTTCTCCAGCAAAGTTTATGTATGATTCATCTATAACATATATTCCTTCATAATGTTTTAAGAACTCTTCAATTTCCTTTATATTTATAAACATACCAGTTTCAGCATTAGGATTGCTTGATATTATAATTGAGTTTCTAGTTCTTATATTTTTTTTAAGATTTATATTATAATCATCTTTGGCTTCTATTATATCAAAATGCATTTTATAATATTCTAATATTTTTGTGTATAGATCTCTGTATGGTTCTTCTAAATATATTTTATATTTATCAAATGAGTTTATTATGCATGCAAAAGCCTCGTACATACCATTAACAGATATTATAGAACTTGTTTCTATATTGGTATATTTAGCCATTTCATAATCCAATTTTGCAGGGCTGTACTCTGGAAAGAATCGCAGAGAGTTAATATCAAATTTTTCAAGCTCTTTAATAATATTTTTTGAAGGCTTGTAAGGATTTTCATTTTTATCTAAAAAAATTTTTCTGTCCATATAACAAATCAATAAATAGCATAAAAAATAAATTTAATAATATTATAATTATCTTATTATTTTAAAATTAGTTTACTATTTTTAGTTTTATGTTTAGTTAATTTAATATTTTTATTGGGTACCTTATTATGTTTAAATAATTGACAAATCTTGTCGATAATTATTTTTAGTTGACAATATGTTTACTATACTTATTCAAGTCAGCTATTTGTATATTATATCTTAAAATTAAGAGGCAGATTTCAATGTCAGTAAAACAGGTTTCCGATCAAGAAATATTATCAATGTATTTAAATTATGAGGCAGTTGAGAAAGGATTGTCGTCAAATACTTTAGAGTCTTATAAAAGAGATATTGTTATATATCTTGATTTCTTAACTAGAAACAAAAAGACAATTTTAAAAGCTACAAGAAAGGATATTGAGAAATTTTTAAGCGAACGTAAAGAGCATGGATCAAAATCAAGAACAGTTGCAAGAAATAAGGTAAGTATAGTTAATCTATATAAATTTTTAGTGATGGAAAATTATATCTCTAAAAATCCTACTGACAATTTAGAGGTAATACGTTTAAAAAGGGTGTTACCAGAATCTCTTACTACTACAGAGGTAGATGATCTTTTGTCAGTGCATAATGAAAAAACTGATAAGGGCTTAAGAGATAAAGCTATATTTGAGCTTATGTATTCATCTGGATTAAGGGTAAGTGAAATTTGTTCTTTAAGAATAGATGATATATTTTTTGAAGGCAAGTATTTAAAGATACGCGGTAAGGGCAATAAGGAAAGAATAGTTCCTATTAATGACAGAGCTTTGGATATACTTCAAAGATATATTCAAACCAGCAGAGTGATAATGGTAAAAGGTAAGAAGACAAGCGAATTATTCTTGAACTTCAGAGGAGATAAAATTTCAAGAGTAGGTATTTGGAAAATAGTAAAAGAAACCATGAAAAAAAGTAATATTACCAAAAACGTTTATCCCCATACATTAAGGCATAGCTTTGCCACACATCTCATACAGCATGGAGCAGATTTAAGAGCCGTTCAAAGAATGCTAGGCCATTCAGACATTACAACAACAGAAATATATACCCATGTTGATTCAGCACATTTGAAAAAACAAATAGCCAAACACCCAAAGCATTCAAAACATGCTAGACAAAATACTAATATATAAAAAATATAAAAAATTGGAATGAAACAAGATGAAAAGAAGTATAATAGCCACTACAATATTGCTGCTTATATCTATATCATTAGTTGCTTTAACTTTTGGTATAGGAGAGAGAATGACAATCGTTAGTAATCTTGAAGATACAAGCTATCTGTTTGATGAAACAGCGAAAAATCATAGAATAGATATGTATAATCCCGATTCCTTATCATTAGTAACTACTAAGCCTATATATGATTATGATTTATCAGTAGATTTGGAAGATATTTATACGGAAGAAGAGATAAGTGCTGATGCGGATATAGAGTATTTAAATCAAAATATGCTTTTAAGCGATGAAGAATTAAGCAGCGAAATGCCTAATCCTAATGTACTTCCTGCTATGGTTTTTAATGCGAACACTACAGATAAAATGGCAGATAAATTAAGTGAAGCAGTTGATTTGGCTATAAAAAATTCAAGAAGCCGTGAAGCTCCTAGAGTGGCAATAGATTTATCAAAAATATCAGTATTCAGATATGAACCAGTGGTAATAAATGCTTCAGTATATACTGAAGATGTTATAAAAAATTTAAGCATATATGTAAGATACAAAAAAGATAAAATAGTAAGAAAAAACGGAGATGAGAGATATCCTATAAATGTATTTAAAGTTCAGAACTCTCAGTATAAAGGAACATATCTTCATCCTTTCGGCGGAGCTTTAGGGGAGTATCAGGCTATAGTATTAGTGCAGACTAAAAATGGAGTTTTCGGATATACTAAAGACTTTACTGTAAAAGGAAGACAATCTCCTCCTGCTAAAGAAACTAAAAAAATAGCTACATTAGAGTATGCTATAGATTTAACTACTAAAAAAATACCAAGTGTAGAAACAGGCGAGCTCACTACATATGATGCTATATATGATTGGATTAGATATATGAAATGCGATATATTCTGGGCTATAGGTGGTCAGACTACTGGTTGGACAGCTGGAATTACACCAGAAGAACCTTGGGCTAAAGCTATGATTAAGAATATAGATAATTTGGCAGCAAGTAAGGCTAAAGGTGATATTGAGCTTGGTGCTTATGTTATGAGTTATTTTGCTGCAGGCGGCGGAGCTAGAAAAGGCGGATATGAAGTTTCTATAGGGTATAATTCTGCCACTCAAAGCCTTGTTGAAAGCAGACATATATCATTAGATGATCCTAAAAGGGTACAAGATATTATAGATATATTAAAAAGATATGATTCTAACCCTAATATATCGTATGTAGGTCTTGACTTTATACGTACAGGCGAAGTTGACGGATATGAAATGGTTGATGAAATGGTTGAGCTTACTGGAGTTTATGTGCCTGCAAGCTGGTCTACTATGAGCAAAGCTGCCCGTATGCGTTGGCTTGCTGTAAATAGAGGCAGGAAAGAAATAGGTATGAAATGGAGATGGTTTAGAGCTCATAAAGAGTCTTTGATAATAAAAGCTATAAAAGATGCAGGTATAAAGAAAAAATTATGGGCATTTACATTGGGTTGGAATCATGGTCAGGAGCATGGACAAGACCCTTATATGTTCTTTGATGCTGGTATAGATTATGATGCAGTTATGATATATGAAGCTAGCCGTCCTCAGCATGTTGGTATGCTTGCAGCTTGGCCGCAGTATTTGTCAGGCGAGTATAATGTATTAGTTGGTAATATGATAGACAACAGACTTCAGGACGGAAGTTTAAGACCAGAACTTGAATATATGAGAAGAGTATATGAATCAGAAGCTAAATTTAATAGAAGCAGCAGAATAAGAGGAATATTCTTCCATGACGTTTCCAGAATGTTATGGTCAAAGTTTAGAGGTTCTGGAAACAGTATAAGAGAATGGGCTAATATTAATGCGTCTATAGTGTCAAGAATAGAAGAAAAATATTCTGAAAACCCATTTAATGTTACTGTAAAATTAGATGAAAGAAACAGAACAGGAGTGCTTACTATAGTTAATAGAACTTCCAAAAAACAAAGTGATGTAACTATAAAAACAGATTTGGCTCAGGCTTTATCTACTATAGTACTTGACAGGGAAACTTTGGATATAGAGGCTGGAGAGACTGTAGAGGTAGGATTCAGATATGCCTATGGCAGAAGCAGATATTCTTCACTTATGGCATTTAGGGTTGCTTCTTCTTCAGGCGAGGAGAATGTAGCGGTTGCTTATACACTTCTTAACTCCTTGAGACCTAAGCCTAAACAAACAGAAGAAAGTGCTACTTTGGCTAAAAGCAATGATGATGATAAAAAAGATGAAGATGAAAAAGTGAAAGATAATTAAAAAATATAAATAATATAAAAAATAAAAGGGAGTGTTTTTAAGCACTTCCTTTTTTTTAAGCAAATTAAAAACTGACAAACTTAAGAATTTTCAGTATATACTGCAAGAATTTTATTTTTTAATTACACATTAAAATAAATAATTTTATATTTAATCCTATAAAGTTATAACTTATTTAATATAGTATCTGTAGCCAGACTCTTTTATAACATCTTCTAATACTTTATCTTCTAATTCTTTTTTGCTTAATATTAGTCCTTCTTCATTATCAAAATCTATTTTGGCATATATATACCCAAGTTTATTAAAATTGTTTTCTATTATCTGGGCACATTTAGTACAAGTCATTCCGCCTATTTTTATCACTTTTTTGTATGGGTAATTTTTTTTATTCTTATCTTTTATTTTTACTTTTCTTATAATTTCTGAGCTTTCACTGCAGCATGAACTTCCAGATTTCATTTTTTTTATGTAGTTCATTACAGCAATTACAGCAATAACTGCTATTACCGATAATATTATAATACTTTCCATTATGATTGTCCTTTAAAGTTTTATTATATTTATTAATTGTTAAATTATTCTAACAAAATAAAATCTATTGTCAATTGTTTTTATAAAAAAATGCTTCTTATTATTTAATTTTAAGGTTAATATTTCCGTATCTTATTAGTGGTATAAATGATTTTTATATAGGGAATGATAATATGAATAAATATATATTACTTTTTTCATTTTTTATTTTAAATATTTTGTATTCTCAGGAAACTAATATATTAAACAGCAGACTTTTTTTTACAGAAAAAGATAAATTAACATCAAAAATGAATATATACACATCTTGGAAAGAGACATATAAATATTTAAGAGATAACAGATTCAGGTTTTATAAAAAAGCTGGAAGGACTATAACATTAGAGTTTAGATATAAGTATCCAAGTCAGATATTTGTTAATAATGGCACTCCTATAATATTTACTTTTAATGATGGAAGCAGCGTACAATTAACAAATGTGCAGAAAGTTGTTTACAGTCCTTATTTGATGGGAGATAAACAGTATTATGATGTAGAAGTAAGATACAAATTTGATAATGATGATGAGTTTAATAGTTTTGCCAATGCTGCTATAACAAATATACGTTTTAATTTTATCAATCAGTTTTCAGAAGAAGTTTATGATGATATAGGTATTTCATCTCTTACTACAAGTAATTGGCAGTTTATATTTGAAGCGTACAGAGACGGTATAGCAAAATTAGAAGAGTTAAATAACAACAACAATAATAATAATAATGTTACTAATGATTAAAAAAGCCAACCTAGCTCAGCTGGCAGAGCAGTGCATTCGTAATGCATTGGTCGTGGGTTCGATTCCCATGGTTGGCTCATAAATTTTATACAAAAATAATATTACAATTTACTTACTGCTAATATATTATAAAAAATTTTGCTTTTAATATAAGTTTCAATTATAGTATAATTACATCATTAAAATAATTTTGAAAAAAGTATATTGTTTAATAATTTATAGTAATTATAGCAATTTACATGCCATTAAATCCTGCTCTATAGAATTACTCAAAAACTCTACAAATACATCATATAGTATAGGGTCTAATTTAACATGCTTTTCTACAAAATCCTCTCTCATAATGTTAAGAGCTTCTTCTGGAGTAAAAGTTTTACCGCCTCTATATTTACGTGCTGGGTCTATTAGAGCATCGTATACATCTATAATTTCAAGCATTTTAGCAGGGAAATATGCAAAAGCCTCGCATTCATCTATAGCTTTAGCATCATATGTCATTATTCTATGTATTTGGAAATGAGGATCTTTTGCTAATTTTAATTTATATAGATGATCATAAGGTCCGTATCCTAATCCATAATATTCATGGTGTAAAGCTACAGTTAATATAACTTCAAGAGGATATTCAGAAGTCTGACTTACAAGAGCATAACTATTAAATAAGTGCTTTTTTATTCTCTCATAATCTCTGCCGTTAGCTCCTTCAAAATAGTCCAAATCTTTAACTTTACCTATATCATGAAGTAAAGCACCTACAGAATAGAGATTCATTTCTCTCTCTTCTATGATTTTTATTCCTTTATCGATACAGTCTTCAACAGTAGCCAAATTTTTACGTATAGTGTCTTTGCTAAACATTGCCTCAACTTGTTCATAGAATTTTTTATATTTATTGGTGTATGAGGTTCTTATTTTATGTACTAAATGCCTTCTGTTAATTAGGTTGTTATAAAAAGCCATAAAATTAACATATGATATAAATACCCTGTTGGAGTGCGACATTACACCTCCATCAGAATAGTTTCTAAGCTCATCAAAAACTTTTTGTGTTTCTGTATTTTTGGAAAGCATATCTACTATAGTTGTAACTAGATTAGTTGTAGTTTCTGTAATTTCCTGATTTTCTATTTTAGCCTGTTCCTGAGTAATTTCTTCGCCTTTAATTTTTTGAATACTCTCAAACATAGTAACTTTGGCTATTAATCCTACATCATTACCTACATTAACTATTTGCTGAGCTGTATTTTTATTGATACCCTGTTCTTCATTTACTACTATTTTTTTTAGTTCTGTATTATAGCTTTCTATTGTACTTACTTTTTCCTTGTAAGTCATTTTAGAAATTTCGGATATTCTTTTACCCATCTCTTTTTCAGACTCTTTAGGTGTTCTGAATACATAAGGCTGATTTGTTTCAGATTCATTTGATAAGCTATCAGCTTGAGTTATAGATTTGAACTCCTCTATAAATACTGAAAAGTTTTTTGGGATATATAGTTTTAGGTTATTATATTTTTCATTATCTATTATAAGGCTTAACTGTTCGGTCGGAAAGGGGATAATTTTTTTTTCTTTATCTACTCTAAATAGAGGAATATTGTGCGATACTAGCTGATCTTTTATATCCTTTAATTCTTTAACGGTTAAAATATCATATTTGGTGGTTAAGTCATTACTCATTATTTGGATTTCCTAAAACAAAAATATACGCATACTATTATATAATATTTCTGTAAAAAAGGAAATAATAAAAATCTACTTTTTTATTTTAACTCCTTTGCATGGTCTATTGAATTTTCCAGCTATTAAATTACCATTTTTATCCATATATTCATTCCAATATGGAAAAGTTTTGCATTGTTTGGGTTTCGCATCATTTATTGTGCATTTATTATTTTCATCTAAGAAACAGCAGGATTTTCCTTCATCAACTTTTATATAATATCCATAATATTCTTCATATTCCAAATATTTGTTTACAAATACTGGAGGAGACATTTTTAAGAAGTCTGAAGCTCTTTTTATATCATCATCATTAAAAAATACATATCCTTTTTCTTTGCAGCATATTCCGCAGCCTGTGCATGAGAACTCTAATATTTCATTTTTATTTTTAGTGAATCTTTTCATAATTATTATTAAATCTTTATTATTAATTTTATATATATTTGATTTTATTTACTGTTTGATTATTATTTACTGATAATAGAATTTGCTTGAGATTTTATAGAATTTGCGAGATTTTGTTTGCCAATTTTTGTATATATTTCAGATACCTTTATATAATCATCATACAGCAATTTCTTTTCATTATCACTCATATCCTCAACTTTTTTTTTCCCCCTTTGGGGATTTTTATATCTCTATTAAAAACTATATCATCAGGATTATTTATTATATCTTCATTAAGTACAAATATCGAAGGCCATCTCCTTTCATCTCCAAGCTCGGAAGCGGCAATAGATGAAAGAGTATCAGTCCATTTAGTTTTATAGTAATCAGTATTATATGATAATCTTGTATTTTGATTATTATTATTAGCTGCTGCATTAGTATTAGCTGCTGGAGGATTAGGAGGAGGAGTTGGTGGTGTAGGCGGAGTTATTTCAGGCTCTTTAGGAGGTGTTGGTGCTGTATTAGTCTGCGGTCTTGTTGTATTAGTTTGAGTAACTGTGTTGTTAGT
>NZ_JQIU01000008.1:2487279-2495212 GCF_002379365.1 Brachyspira sp. G79
GCGGTCTTGCTATATTAGTCTGAGCAGCATTATTAGTCTGCGGTCTTGCTATATTAGTCTGAGTATTATTAGTTTTTACTGCATTAGTTAAAGTATTAACAGCATTATTAGTTTGAGTAATATTATTAGTTGGTGATATAGTTTCATTAGTAACTATTTCATAGAAATCATCATCAACCTCATTATTTTTTCCAGAGAAGAACTGTACTCCCAAGAAAGATAATCCTAATATTATGATTATAATTCCAACTATAGCAACAATTTTATTTGATTTTTTATTTTCGTCTATAGAATGTGCTGGGGCAACATAAGGTTCTGCAGGCTTTTTCTCTATTTCAGGCAATGCTGAAGTTTTTAATTCATCTTCAGTTTCTATTATTTTTATATCTTTTTCTTTTAATTCTTGTAATTTTTTAGATTCATCTTCATTGCTTTCAGTTTCATTTGAATTATAATTTTTATAATCTTCAACAGCATCATTTTCATCAATAGTAGGTGCTGTTTCTATGGCATTATCCATCTCTTCCTGTTTGTAAACAGATTTTTTTATATCTTCATCATTGTTTGAAGGTATGATTACAGGTCTTTTAAATATATCGCTTTTACTGTATGTAGGTTTGTCATTTATTTTAACTTCTTCTGTATTATTTTCTTTCTCTTCTTTTTCTTCTGTATTATTTTCTTCGTTTATTTCTTCTTCTGCTGATTTTTCTTCGGATAAATTATTTTCTTCTGCAGTTTCATTTATTTTTTCAGGTTCTTCTTCTTTTTTCTCAAATCTAGTAAAAGAGTATGAAGAACTATAATTATGCATTATAGATGAGGAAGGAGTTTCTGTAATTTCTTCTTTTTCCTCTAATTTTATTTCTTCTCTTACCTCTTCTATATTTTCTATCTCATCTGTTTTTGAAACTTCTTCTACAGCAGACTCTTCTTTATTTATTTCATCATCGGCTGCTTTTTCAGTATTTATTTCCTCTTCGTTTTTTACTTTCTCATCATCTTTTTTATCAAGAAAATCAGCACTGTCTTTATTTTTTTCGTTTATATCATTTTCTTTTAATTCATCATCTTTTATACTGTTTATACTATGAGCTGCTAATACGCTTGTGATTATAGGTTTTGAAACGTTTAATTCAGAAGATGAATTATTTTTTAATTCTGCATTAATTTCAGTATCATCATCAACAACAGCTAAACGTTTTTTTACAGTAACAGGTCTTGATACATTTTTTGATTTTGCTTTTATAGCTTCTTTTAATAGAGTTATTGATTCTCTTTCTGTTTTAGTTTCACTGCTCTCAGTTTTTATAGTTTCTAATTTTCTTACTGGGCTTGATGTTTTAAATGCAGTTTTTCTATCTGCTTTAGCTTCTTTTATGAGTTCTTTTAAATCTTTTCTCTCTTCTTTTTTTTCTTCATCTTTTTTTATTAAAGGTTCTCTTGAAGATATTTTATTTTCAGGTAAATCAGAAACCTTATCATCTTTTTTATCAAAAATACTATCTATTTTTTTATTTGTTATTTCTTCTTTACTTTTTTGTAAATCTATGGCTTTACTTTCTTCTTTTAGGGGTGTTTCAGATGCAGTTTTTTTAATATTTGTTTTTTTAACTGTAGTTGTATTTTTAACTTCATCATCAGCTGTTTTTTTAGCTAGGGCAGTCTTTCTAACTGTAGTTTTCTTTACTGTTGTATCTTTAGCTGTATCTTTAGTTTCGTCATCAGCTGTTTTTTTAGCTGAGGCAGTCTTTCTAACTGTAGTTTTCTTTACCGTTGTATCTTTAGCTGTATCTTTAGTTTCGTCATCAGCTGTTTTTTTAGCTGTGGTAGTCTTTCTAGCTGTAGTTTTCTTTACTGTTGTTTCTTTAGCTTCATCATCGGCTGTCTTTTTAGATGCAGCAGTCTTTCTAGTTTTTTTTACAGTTTCTTTGCTTTCTTCTTTTTTGTTTGTAGTAGTCTTTTTTGTTGCCATATTTTTACTCTGTAATATTTTGTTTATTCTTAATTAATATATTTCTTATAGTATTCATTGTTTTATCATCAAAAATGTTTTCTGTTATATTTCCTGTTTTTAAGGAGTCTATAAGATAATTATTTAAGTTAATGTCTTTGTTTAGGTTATATTTTTTTGCTATATATATGCTGTTACACATAGAAAATATTATTCTTAATTGATTACCGTTAGAAGAATACTTGTCTATAAGTTTCTGCGGGTCATCTATACCTAAACAACTTAAATTATAACAAACTTTGAAAAAAAGTTTATCTACTGCCTGCTTAACCTGAGCTTCTTTTTTATTTTTTTGTTTACAGTGTAAAGTATTGAAAAATCTCTTACTTCAAAATTGCACACTGTAGCAAAAAACTTTTCCTGATGCGGCATAAGGTAATGATGGCTTTTCATTTTGGATTCTACTCTTGTAATAAAACCTTTTTCTTCTAAAGTGTCCAAAGATTTTACTATAGTGGCATTTCCTCCTATACCAGCTTCATTAAGTATCTGAGAATGAGTAGTTTTAGCTATTCCTAACTCATAATCATAATTTGCTACCAATGTTCTGTACACTTCTTTGGCAGACAGAGGCAGTTTTTTCCAAGTGTTGTTTTCTGTTATAGATTTTGGAATAAACGAACACATTGAGGCTATAGATAAGAATGTTTCTTTATCTATATTTTTTAGCTGAGCTTTATTAATAATATCTAATATGTTTTCCAAAATCTTACTCCAATCTTACAGACTTATATAATATATCTAATTTAATATAAAATCAAGCTGTTAAAAATTATTTTACTACTACATTATCCTTATCGGATTTTTAGAGATGTAATTTTATATTTAAGTATTTTTTAGAATAATTGCTTATAAATTATTCTGGGAAATTATTTACGGAAGTTTTTATTTTTTATATATATTATTTTTTGTATTTTTTTGTATTACTTTGATTTTTTTATTTTGGTATTTTCAGTTTTGTTTTGTAATTGTGTTTAAATATTTTTTATTTTTTTAGCTATTTATTATTGTTTTATTTTGAATTTTTTATTTTTTAAGGTAATTTTTAGCTTTGAATCTCATTTTTTAATCAAAATTTTCTTCTTGAATTAGGTATTTTCATAATTTTTTATTAAAATTTTTGTTTCTTTTCTTGTTTTTTATTGAATTAGAGAGAAAAAAATCAAGATTTTAAGCAAAAAGTTCAAAAAATTTCCGTTCTTTTGGTTTTTTTAAGCTGAATTTCTGGCTTTTTTGATATTTTTTGTGGTTGAAATTGGCTAAAAAAGCACTAGTTTAATTTGGTTTTGATTAAAAATGTATTATATGTATTATAAACTCTATTTTTGAATAAAAAACATGGAATTTTTGTCAAAAACTCGCTTTTAGGCTATTGTGTTTTTTGAAGCCTATGCTATAATAATAAAACAGTTGATGAGAAACAAAAAAACAAAACATCGACTGGCACAAACAAAAATAAAAGTTCTTTGAAATATGGATAGCAGAAGCAATTTAAGAAAAACAAAACACAACTGGTGTAAATGAACTTAGATTAAGTTCTATGACCCAACGGTTACAATTTGTAACATTTCTTTAAGTAAGTAAATCACTATTCAGTAGAATAGTAAAATAAAGAATCATTTCAGATTCACAAAAAGTGAGTATGGAGAGTTTGATTCTGGCTCAGAGCGAACGTTGGCGATGCGTCTTAAGCATGCAAGTCGAGCGGACTTATTCGGGCAACTGGATAAGTTAGCGGCGAACTGGTGAGTAACACGTAGGTAATCTGCCGTAGAGTGGGGGATAACCCATGGAAACATGGACTAATACCGCATATACTCTTGCTACACAAGTAGAGTAGAGGAAAGGAGCAATCCGCTTTACGATGAGCCTGCGGCCTATTAGCCTGTTGGTGGGGTAACGGCCTACCAAAGCTACGATAGGTAGCCGACCTGAGAGGGTGACCGGCCACATTGGGACTGAGATACGGCCCAGACTCCTACGGGAGGCAGCAGCTGAGAATCTTCCACAATGGACGAAAGTCTGATGGAGCGACATCGCGTGAGGGATGAAGGCCTTCGGGTTGTAAACCTCGGAAATTATCGAAGAATGAGTGACAGTAGATAATGTAAGCCTCGGCTAACTACGTGCCAGCAGCCGCGGTAATACGTAGGAGGCAAACGTTGCTCGGATTTACTGGGCGTAAAGGGTGAGTAGGCGGACTTATAAGTCTAAGGTGAAAGACCGAAGCTCAACTTCGGGAACGCCTCGGATACTGTGAGTCTTGGATATTGTAGGGGATGATGGAATTCTCGGTGTAGCGGTGGAATGCGCAGATATCGAGAGGAACACCTATAGCGAAGGCAGTCATCTGGGCATTTATCGACGCTGAATCACGAAAGCTAGGGGAGCAAACAGGCTTAGATACCCTGGTAGTCCTAGCCGTAAACGTTGTACACTAGGTGCTTCTATTTAAATAGGAGTGCCGTAGCTAACGTCTTAAGTGTACCGCCTGAGGAGTATGCCCGCAAGGGTGAAACTCAAAGAAATTGACGGGTCCCCGCACAAGTGGTGGAGCATGTGGTTTAATTCGATGATACGCGAAAAACCTTACCTGGGTTTGAATTGTAAGATCAATGATTTAGAGATAAGTCAGACCGCAAGGAGATTTTACATAGGTGCTGCATGGCTGTCGTCAGCTCGTGTCGTGAGATGTTGGGTTAAGTCCCGCAACGAGCGCAACCCTCACCCTTTGTTGCTACCGAGTAATGTCGGGCACTCTTAGGGGACTGCCTACGTTCAAGTAGGAGGAAGGTGGGGATGATGTCAAGTCCTCATGGCCCTTATGTCCAGGGCTACACACGTGCTACAATGGCAAGTACAAAGAGATGCGAGACCGCGAGGTGGAGCGAAACTCAAAAAAGTTGCCTCAGTTCGGATTGGAGTCTGAAACTCGACTCCATGAAGTTGGAATCACTAGTAATCGTAGATCAGAACGCTACGGTGAATACGTTCCCGGGGATTGTACACACCGCCCGTCACGCCATCGGAGTTGGTTTTACCTGAAGTCGTTAGCCTAACCGCAAGGGGGGCGGCGCCGAAGGTGGGACTGATGATGAGGGTGAAGTCGTAACAAGGCAGCCGTACCGGAAGGTGTGGCTGGATCACCTCCTTTATTCGGAGATTGTCCGACTTAAATCTTACTGCTATTCATATTTGAAAGAATTTTTCCATATTATATTTTTTATACCTCGTTAATAAACTAGCCTTTAAGGCTGGTTTTTTTGTGTCTTTTTTATATTTATTTTCTTGCCTTTTATTATCATTTTGATATTATATATACTTATTAAGAAAAATATATTTCTTTAAGGAAAATATGATGATTACTACTGTTTTTATATATTAATCAAGAAAGGGACCTAAATATAGTATAATTAAAATCTATAAACTGTAGGATAGGGTAGCTGACTCATAAAATGAAAAAATACCTATTGATATTTTGTTCATAATATTAAAGAGTTTACTAATTTAGCAGAGAATTTTACCTAGTGTATATGATAAAAACAAAAACAATTTCTAATTTATTAAAAAATAAGAGGAATATTTTATGTATCAAGACTTTAATAAAGCTGAATTAAAAAATTTAGGAAACGGACTTAAAAGAAAAATATTGGCTCATTCTGAAAATCTTATGACTGTTTATATGGAGTTTGAAGAAGGAGCTGTAGCTGATGTTCATTCTCATGATAATCATGAACAAATTACTTATATTATAAACGGAGAGTTTGAGTTTAATGTAAATGGGCAAGAGTATTTATGTAAGGCTGGAGATAGTCTTCATTTTGCTAAAAATATGACGCATGGCTGTAAATGTATTAAAAAGGCAGCTTATTAGATACTTTTACTCCAGAAAGAGAAGATTTGCTGAATAATTAATTATGAATATAAATGAGGCTTTAATATATTATTCTAAACAATTAGAAAAAATTAATAATGATTATAAGGTATCTTATATTGAGGTTCAGACTATTATAATGCATTCTTTAAATATAAATAAGGTAAAATTAATATCTGAAGGCTTAAAGGCACTAAAAGAAGAAGAGATAATGAAAATAGAGAGCTTTGTAAAAAGACGCCTTAATTATGAGCCTTTAGCGTATATAATAAATAAAAAAGAGTTTTATGGTTTTGATTTTTATGTTGATAGTAATGTTCTTATACCAAGACCAGAAACTGAAGAGATTATTGATTTAATACTTGATTATACAAAATATAAAGATAATATTTCTATATGTGATGTATGTTCTGGAAGCGGCAATATAGCTATTGTATTGCAAAAATTATTTATAGAGCAGAATAAAAATATTGATATTACGGCAGTTGAAATAAGTAATGAGGCAGCAGAAATTATAAATAAAAATGCATTTAATATATTGGGCGGTGGAAAAATAAAAGATATAATAAATGATGATGCCCTAAAATATATACCAGATAAAAAATTTGATATAATAGTGTCAAATGCTCCCTATGTTCCTTTAAAAGATAAAGATTCTCTTCAAAAGGATTTGGAGTTTGAGCCTTTCAATGCTTTATATTCTGGAGATGATGGGCTTGATTTTTATAGGGATTTTTTAAATATTATAGATATATATTTAAAATATAATGGTGCATTCTTTTTTGAGATAGGATATAATCAGGGAGATTCTTTAATTAATATATGCCGTAATTTGAATATATATAATACCGAAATAAAAAAAGATTTAAGCGGTAAAGATAGATTTTTGGTATGCTATGATTTCAAAAATAAATTTTAAATTCAGTAAAAAATAATTCTACACTAGTTTAACTATATCGATATGATCTTATTTGCTCGATTTCTATATTTTTATGAATGTATTATTAACTCTTTATTATAGAAACCTTGCATTTCATATATAATACTTCTTCTTAGATATATACAGCAGATGCTTGTTTTTATTACTATATAAAAATAATTATAAAACAAATCCAGTATAAACTCTATACATTGTTAATATTACTTTAATAAATTAGTATAATTCATATACAAAACTATAACAAATTAGGTATAAAAATTAAACATATATTTATTTATATATAATGATACAGAATAATAATTACAAATAAATGTATAAATAATATACAGTATTTAAAAAATAATTGGTACAATTCTTGCATATATAATAGTGTAGCAAATATGAAAGCTGCTTAAAGCTAATATAAAGGCTTTAATAAGATTTAAGAAATATATAAATTAATATAAAAGGAGTTTTAATTATGGATAAAAGAATATTTTTACCTGCTTTACATTCTGTTTTAGATGATTTCAGAGGTTTTGATAATGCGTTTAATAGCTTATATGCTAATGATGAAATAAAAAAAATGCCTCACTACAATATAGAAGAAGATGAAAAAAGTTACTGCATAGAAATGGATATGCCGGGTGTAAAAAAAGAAGATTTAGATATAGGTATAAAAGAGAATATACTTTCTATATCAGCTAAACGTAAAAAAGTAAGAAAAACAGAAAACGGCGAATCAAAAGAAGAAGTTGTTTCAAGCTATGAACAAAGTTTTAATATCAGTACAAAAGGTATTGATGTAGAAAATATTGAAGCTAACTTGAATAACGGAGTTCTTAAAGTAATTCTTCCAAAAAAAGAAGAACTTAAATTTGAGAAAAAAATAAATATAGACTAATTAAAAAAGTATAAATTGTTCAGTGATAAACTAAGAATTATCACTGACAGTTTAAGAAAGTAAATAAGTTTATAAGTGAATAATTTTGTAATAAAACTAAATAAAATTGATGATGTATATTTATAAAAGTGAATATATAGTTATATGAAATAATTTTTATATATAAAGAAGCCAAATAAAAATTACGAGCGTCTGTTGGCGAAGCAAACAGAGGCATTAAGT
>NZ_JQIU01000008.1:2495681-2528432 GCF_002379365.1 Brachyspira sp. G79
TAGGAGAGTTTAATATGTCAAGAAGAATATTTGTACCAACTTTACATTCAATTTTTTCAAATGCTAATAATAGATATAATAATGCATTAAACCGCTATAGAGATTATGAAAACAGATTGCCTGATTATAGAATAGAAGAAGATGAAAAAAGCTACTGCATAGAAATGGATATGCCGGGCGTTAAAAAAGAAGATTTAGAAATAGGAATAAAAGAAAATATACTTTCTATATCAGCTAAACGTAAAAAAATGGTTAAAGCAGAAAACGGCGAATCAAAAGAAGAAGTTGTTTCAAGCTATGAACAAAGTTTTAATATCAGTACAAAAGGTATTGATGTAGAAAATATTCAGGCTAATTTGAATAACGGAGTATTGATAGTGATTCTTCCAAAGAAAGAAGAACTTAAATATGAGAAAAAAATAGAAGTAAAAGGAGAGTAAAAAAGGTAAATAATAGATCAACTTACTTTAATTCATAAGATATAATCCATAATAATAATGAGGCGTATACAGGAAAATAAAACTGTCTACGCCTTTTTTATTTATATAAATTATCTATTAGTTTAGTCTTTAAACAAGTATAATCTATGTTTTTTTATAAAGATTAAAAAATAGATAATGCCTATAAAGGCTGGTACTATAGGAGAAAGTGCCATAGATAAATATATACCAAAAAAGCCTATATGTTTTTCTAAGATTAAAAAAGCACAGTTTCCTAATATGGCAACTGCATTATCACTTTCAAAATGAGAGATAAATATTATATCTGCAATGCTGTATAAATATTGAAGTATATTTGAAATAAATAATATAAATGAAATTTAATTAAATACATGAAATTTTTCTTGAATATAAAATACAAATATACTAAAAATATTACAAAATCTGCTTAAGAGAAGTATAAAGTTTTTTAGTATGCCTCAAACAATAAACTTTTTTAGATATTGTTGGAGCTTAATTCAATAACAAGTTTCACATATTTATGAAATTAATAATAATTATAATTGTCAAGTTATTAATTTAATTTTATATATTTTTTTTAGGTGTTTTAATAATTATGTACAAAAAAGTTTAAATGTCAGAGAATATACGTAGAGCAATGGAAAAATAACTATTGGGCAATTATAATAACTATATATGTTTCAAATATTTAAATTTAAAAAATTAATTTTGACAAATTATAGTTGTTTGGCTATAATATAATTAAAAAGGTTTATAATGAAAAATTTTATAAAAAATGAACTTAAAAATTGGAAAACTGTAGAAGTATTATGGATTTTAACAGCAAGTGCTATAATATTATCTCTTTCTCTATATTGGAAAGAAAATATTATAGGTATATTGTCATCAATAAGCGGTATATTATGTGTAATTCTAACTGGTAAAGGAAAATTATCTTCATATATATTTGGAATGATTAATACTATTCTCTATTCATACATTGCCTTTAATGCCAAATACTATGGTGAGTTTATGCTCAATGTTTTTTATTATATACCTATGAATATAGCTGGATTTATACTTTGGAGCAGAAATTTAAATAATGAAAGTAAAGAAGTTATAAAAACAAAATTAAATAATAAGTATAAGATTATAATATTTGCTTTGTCTTTTATATCTATATTTATTTATGGGCTTATATTAAAAAAATTGGGAGGCTCTCTTCCTTTTGTAGACAGTGCAAGTACAGTATTTGCTATAACAGCACAGATACTCTGCATAAAAAGATGCTCTGAACAGTGGATAATGTGGATATTAGTAAATATTTTAAATATATCTATATGGTATATTAATTTCTCAAGCGGCGGAGATAATATAGCAACTTTGCTTATGTGGAGTGTTTATTTAGTTAATGCTTTATTTATGCTCATAAAATGGTACAAAGAAGCAAACGCTTTAAAAATAAATTAATATTTAATAAAAATAATGAAATATATTATTCGGAGTTTTTAATGTATAATGTAGGAATGTACGCAGGATCATTTAATCCAATTCATCTTGGGCATGTAAGATGCATAATAGAAGCAGCTAATCAATGCAAAACTCTTTATATAATTTTATGTATTGGCAATAATAGAAATGAAATTGATAAAAAAATAAGATACAGATGGATTTATCAATTAACAAAGCATATAGGAAATGTAAAAATTGTATTTATAGAAGATAATGCAAAAACAAAAGAAGATTATACAGAAGATTTATGGGAAGAGGATTCTATAAAAATTAAAAATGCTATAGGTGAAAAGATTGATGCAGTGTTTTTGGGAGATGATTATAAAAATAAAGATTCTTTTTATACAAGATACTATAAAGAATCAAAGTTAGTATTTATAGAGAGAGATGAAATAAGTTCTACAAAAATTAGAGAAAATGTTTATAAATATTGGGATTATTTACCTAATATAGTAAAGCCTTATTATACAAAAAAGGTTTTACTTTTGGGAAGCGAAAGCACAGGAAAGTCGACGCTTACAATTAATTTGGCTAATTATTATAATACCAACTATATAGAAGAAGCAGGCAGAGAACTATCTGAAAAATCTGGAACGGACTTGCTTATGCTTTCAGAAGATTTTACAGAGATACTTTTAACTCATAAACTAAATGAAATAAAGGCATTAGAACATAGTAATAAAATATTATTTATAGATACTGATGCTGTAATTACAAATTTTTATATGCATTTTTTGAAAGATGAAAATATAATTAATAATGAAATATTAGCAAAGGCAATTATTAATATAAATAAATATGATGCTGTATTATTTTTAGAACCAGATGTTGATTTTGTTCAGGACGGAGACAGAAGCGAAGTAATAAAAAACAACAGAGAAAAATACAGCAGTCAAATAAAAGATATACTTGATAGTTTAAATATTAAATATTATTCTATAAATGGTGATTATCAGTCAAGATTTAAAAAGTCGGTTTCTATAATAGATGTATTATTAAAAAATAAATGATATATAAATTTTTATTTAATGTATTAAATTATCAATTTACAAACTTGAAAATTCTCAGTATATACCTAAACAAACATAGTTTGTCAAAAAATTAACTTTGTAATTTTTGATATTTGCGAAGCACATAGTCGTGCCCCACCCAAGTTCTTTTATGACGTCTGTCCTCCTGTTGTATAAAATAACATTATATCCTTGATAAACTCGGATACACTTCGCGAAAGACTGCATTTTTACCCCCCATTTTAGGTATTTACCATACATTTAATATGTATATTTAAAATATAAAGTTCTAGCAATTGCTTTTTTCGTGAATCATATACGAAGGATAAAAACTTTTGGAAAAAAGTTGATAATTAGATATAAAGTGCATCAGTTGACAAAATAGAATTATTCCAGTATATACTTTTATGTAGTTATATAAACTAATATTTTATAAGTATAATAATTAAATAAAAATATAAAAAATTAAAATACATATTGACATTGGAGTGTACTTCAATGTTATAATACGCATATATTTTTAAGGAGTGATTAGTAATATGTTACTAGATAATAATTTGGAAGAAGCTAATTCTGGAAAAAGAATCAATGCAAAAGGATACGCAGTTCACAGCAAAACAGATACATTCAAACCATTTGAGTTTTCAAGACATTCTATGGGTGATAATGATATACTTATAGAGATAATGTATGCTGGTATATGTCATAGTGATATACACTCAGCTAGAAGTGAATGGCATGAAGGTATATATCCTATGGTACCAGGTCATGAGATTGCTGGTAAAGTTGTTGCTGTAGGTAAGAATGTTACCAAGTTTAAAATAGGTGATTATGCAGGAGTAGGCTGTATGGTAAACTCATGCGGAGAATGCGAGGCTTGTAAAAAAAGTCATGAACAATTTTGTGAAAGAGGACAGACTGTATTTACTTATGATTGTAAAGATCATTTTCATAATGATGAGCCTACTTACGGCGGATATTCAAACAATATAGTAGTAAGTGAAAAATTTGCTATTACTGTAGCAAAAGATGCTCCAATGGAAAAAGTAGCTCCATTACTATGTGCTGGTATTACAACTTATTCACCTCTAAAATTTTCTGGTGTTAAAAAAGGTGATATAGTAGGAGTTGCTGGTTTTGGCGGACTTGGCTCTATGGCAGTTAAATATGCTGTTAATATGGGGGCCGAAGTTTATGTATTTGCACGCAATGATAAAAAGAAAAAAGAAGCATTAGAAATGGGGGCTAAAGATTTATTTACTTCTACAAAAGATGTTCCAGTACGTTTTGATTTGATAGTATCTACAATACCTACTGGATATGATGTTAATAACTATGTTGATTTACTTAAATACGGTGGAGAGATGGCTATTGTAGGGCTTCCTCCTTCAGAAATCAAACAAAGTATAGATTTGGCAAGATTAGTATTTTCTGGCGGTAAAAAAGTTTACGGATCTATGATAGGAGGAATTAAAGAAACTCAGGAAATGCTTGATTTTTCTCTTAAACATAAAATATATCCAGAAACAGAAATAATATCTGCAAACCAAATAGATGAAGCATACAATAAACTTACTAGTGGACAGGCAAAATTCAGATATGTAATAGATATGAAAACACTATAAAATTTTTGTTCATAAATATGTTTTTAGGCAGCAGTATTTTTATATTGCTGCCTTATTTTTTATAATTATATATAATTATATATGATGCATTCAAAAAGAGACTTATTTTTATAAGCCTATTTTTGAAAATGATAAAAATATTTAATATTACTTAAGCATATTATTCATATCTGTTATTTCTTTTTCTTGAGAAGCAATAATATTATTAGCAATCTCTTTTATTTTATCATCTTTAGTAAACTCTAAAATCTTTTTAGAAACATCAACAGCAGCCTGATGATGAGGTATCATACCTCTTAAAAAATCAATATCATTGTTTCCAGTAACTTCAATGGAAGACATATCTTTCATCATATTATTCATAATCTCTTCCATTTCATTTCCTAAATTTTGAGTATCTATATCTTCATAGCTTGTATTTTTATTTTTTAGTTCAGTAACTAAAGATGTAAACTCATTTACTTCTTTTTCCTGTTCTGCTATTATATTATTAGCCAAAGTTATTAAAGCCTCATTAGTAGTTGTTTCTAATAATTTTTTTGAAGAAATAATTGCACCTTGATGATGGGGTATCATATTTACCAAAAAGTCAGCATCAATATTCTGAGTTTTTTCAAAAGGCTGTTCCATCATAGGAGCATGCATCAAGTATATAATTTCAGAGCCTTTATTATTATGCATATTATTCATAGAATGTGATGAATGATTAACTGTATTATTATCAGAAGTTTTTTGTCCGCATGATATTATAAAAGCAGACATTAAAACTATAAATATTGTTATAATTTGTTTCATTTTATATCCTTTAATTTTATTCAAGGTTAATAACTTTATAATATAATCAAAGGTAAAAATTATTTTTTATATTAATCATCATCAAATATAGGCTTTTGAATGATTTGTATTGATTTATTAGTTTTATCAGCTTTTCCGAAATATGCATGAACAAAAGGGATAGAAACTATATTTCCGTTTTCAGCTAGTTTTATCTCAAATACATAATTAGAAGGAATAGAGTATACATCTGTTATTTCACCGTATATGTTGTTATCATTATCTATTATTTTATAGCCTATTAACTCTGCTTCATAAAATGTATCATTATCAAGCTCGGGAAGATTTGAAGAATCAATAAATATATCAAAACCTATTAACTCTTTAGCTTTTTCAAGAGTATCAATATCTTTTAGGGCGAGTACAAAAGATTTATTTTTTTTCTTGACATTTGTAACGGTAAAAGTTTGCCCGTTAATAATGATAGATGTGTTTTTATTTAAAACAGGAAGAGAGGTGAAATAACTTTTATCGGAAAAAGCCATTTCAACCTCTCCTTTTAAACCATGTATGCCTGTAATTTTTGCGTAAAAAATAATCAATTGTCAATAATCTCAAGCATTACACGTTTACCACTTTTCATGGAAGCTGCAAAAAGAATAGTACGTAATGCATGAGCAATACGACCTCTTTTACCTATAATTTTACCTATGTCGCTTTGGTTCACTTTCAATTCCAGAATCGTACTCTTCTCACCCTCAATAACCTTAACACTCACACCCTCAGGCTCATCCACTAATTTTTTAGCCAAATACTCAATAAGCTCTTTTTCTTCCGTCATAGCACACTCCTTTATATATTATAAGACGTAAATTAGGCTTCGCTTTTCTCCTCAGCAGATTCAGGCTTAGCTTGTTTACGATGTTTGCGTCTTTTTTCAGGATTTTTCAATGCTCTTTTTTTCTTGCGTTCAAGCGGAGCACCTTTATCTTTTTCCATCAAACCTTCTTTAACAAGAATACTTTTTACTACATAAGTTGGCTGTGCACCGTTAGAAAGCCATTTTTTTAAGCCTTCTACATTTAACTTATACAATACATCTTTAGCTTTAGGGTTAAACCAACCTAGCTCTTCAATAAAACGACCATCGCGTGGGAAACGAGCATCTGCTGCTACAATACGATAATGAGGCTCATGTTTGCGACCTATACGTTTTAATCTTAATTTTACCACCTTTATTTTCCTCCAAGTTTATTACATTAATTTGTTTAAATCATCTATAGACATACCCATACCCTCTAGGGACTTTGCGAGCTTATCCATCTTTTTAGTACTGCCCATCATATTTTTCATCATAGTAAATTGTTTTATTAACTGATTTACATCATAAACACTTTGACCGCTTCCTTTGGATATTCTCATTTTTCTTGAATTATTCAAAGGAAATAGGGCTAATCTTTCTTTTTTAGTCATTGATTGTATAATAGCTTTGTATTTTTTGAACTTCTCTTCTTCACGGCTTAAAAGCTCTGTATCAATATTAGCCATACCAGGAATCATAGAAGTCATTTTAGTGATACCGCCCATTTTAGCGGTAGCTTCTATTTGTTTTAAGAAATCATTATAATCGAAGTTATTTTCTATAACTTTCTGAAGCATTTCTTTAGCTTCTTTTTCGCTTATAGCAGCACGGGCTTTTTCTACAAGTTTTACAATATCACCCATACCTAGTATCTGACCTGCAACTCTTTTTGCATCAAATACATCTATATCATCTATATGTTCGCCCACACCTACAAATTTAACTGGGGAGCCTGTAGCATATTTTAATGATAATGCAGCACCGCCTCTTACACCAGAGTCAAATTTTGTAAGTATTACTCCGTTTATGCCTATATTACTTTGGAAACTTTTAGCCACATCATAAACACTCTGACCTGCAGTAGAGTCTACAACCAATAATTTTTCAGTAACATCAGCAGAGTTTACAACACGTCTAAGCTCCATCATCATATCTTCATCTATTTCCAAACGTCCTGCAGTATCAACTAATATCATGTTGTACTGTTCTTTTTTGGCTATAGCAAGAGCTTTTTTGAGTATTTTATATGCTTTTTTTTCTTTAGTGTCTATATGATAAGGAACTCCTACTTCTCTAGCAAGTACGGCAAGCTGTTCCATAGCGGCAGGTCTATGTACATCAAGACCAACCATCATAACACGTCTTTTATCTTTATAATATTTTGCTAATTTAGCTGTTGTAGTAGTTTTACCAGAGCCCTGCAGACCGAATAATAATGTGATAGTAGTTTTTTCTACAGGTTCTAATTTAAGACCGCTTTCACCTTCGCCTATCATATTTACCAAAGTATCATGAACATCAGCTATAAATTGATTGGCAGGTTCTACACCTTCTATTTTTTCTTTTCCTATGGCTCTATTTGTAGCTTCTTCTAGGAATTTGTTAGCTGCTTCTAAAGATACATCAGCTGATAGCAGAGCTTCTTTTATAGTAAGAAGGCTGTCAGTTATATCTTTATCGGTTAGTACTTTTTTGCCATGTATTTTAGAGAATACATTAGATATAGATTTTGTTAAATTATCAAACACTAAAATTAACCTTAAATAAACATATTACTTCCAATACTATATTATACATAATATTTTTTAAAAGTCAAGATTTAGACTGCTTTAACAAAAAATAATATATACTGAAATTATTTTATTTTGTAAATTTTATATATTGGAGATTATACTTTTAAATTTTTGTTAAAAAATATAGTATTTAGCCTGCAAAAAGTCACTATGTGCCATATAGATAGTATTTTAAATAATTAAAAATACAAACTTAATAATTTATGTATAATATTTTACTATTTTCCGCTACCGCCTGTCATACCTTTTACTAGAAATTTCCTGAATATTACAGCTAGCAATGCTGGAGGGAATATGGCTAAAAGTCCAGCTGCTGTTGTTATGCCGTACTCTATAGTGTCTTTGGATACAAATTCTGAAGCAACTATTGATATTGGCTTTGTAGCAGCGGAGCTTGCCAAAATAAGAGGTATTTGAAACTGTCCCCAAGACATAAGAAATACAAGAAGAAATGCTGATAATATGATAGGTGCTGATATTGGAATCATTACTCTAAAAAGAACATCTATTTCATTGCATCCGTCTATGTAAGATGCCTCTTCTATTTCTAATGGTATGGTTTCAAAATAATTTGATATTAACCAAGTATTAATTGGAAGAAATGAAGTTACATATACTAAAGATAATGCAAATAAATTGTCAAGTAATGACATCAATGAGAACATTCTATAAAGTGGTATTATAGTTGTAAATGCTGGTATTGCCATAGATATAAGTATTAAAGTTTTTACTATGTTTCTGCCTTTGAACTTCATCTTCGATACCGCATATGCACACATAATTGAAAAAGGAAGGCATAAAAATATTGTTATAAAGGCTGTCCTTATAGAATTAAATACTCCTATAAAAAACATTTTAGATTGTCTTGAAGAGGCTGTGAAAATTTTTATATAATTATCCATTGTAGGTTCTTTAGGCAAAAAATTAGAAGTATTTTTAAACATCTCATATTCTGGTGTAAAGCTCACAATTAAAGCCCAAGTTATAGGTCCTAAAATTATTAATACAAAGAATATTACAGATATATAATATAAAAAATTTATTCTTTTGCTTTTATTTTTTTTATTGTTCATAAATATTTATGTATTATTTTTCCTTAATATTAATTATTAAAATGTTTTATAAATAGTCAATTTTCCTAGACATAGATTTTATATATAATATTCCTAAAATACCAGATACTATCATAACTAAATATGTTAATGCACTTCCTCTTCCAAAGTCAAGAAAAGAAAATGTTGTCATATAGTCCTCAAGAAGTATAGTTTTTCCTAAATTGCTGTAACCTGAAATAGTTATAACTTCATCAAAAACATTTATTGCTGATATTGATGTAAAAGTTATAATAATACCCAAAGCAGGTACTAAAAGCGGTAAAGTTACTCTTGTAAACATTTGGAATTTATTTGCCCCGTCAATACTAGCTGCATCATAAAGTACATCAGGTATAGCACGCATAGATGAAAGAAGAACAATAGAACAAAATGGTATATTTCTCCAAGCAACGACTATCGCTATAATGAGCATTAATGAATATCTATTAGACAAATATTGTATAGGTTCTTCTATAATATTTAAATTGTATAAAATCTTATTAAGAAATCCGTATCCAGGATAGAATATCCATTTCCAAAGTATCCCATTAACTACTGGAGGCAAAGCCCAAGGTATGACAGCTATAGCCATAAGTATATTTTTTAATCTGCTTTCAAAATTAAGGATACTTGCAAATAAAAGCCCTAATAATATACATATTATAACTACTATAATCATTATTATTATACTGTTTTGAAGCGAATACCAAAAATCAAATGATTTTAAAGTATATATATAATTATCAAAACCTATAAATGCCGTATCTTTCGGAGCTGTTAATTTCATTTTTCTAAGGCTATAAAAGAATGTAACTATTATAGGATACAAGACAAATACTGTCATAATTACAACAGCAGGCAGTATTAATATATAAGGCAATACTTTATTTTTTTTCATAATCCAAAAATATTTTGTAACTTCTTATTTAAAATATAACTAAAGTATTAAAATTTGTCAATTATTTTTATGGAATAAACTTATTATACTTGATTATTTTAATTAATACATTTATTTTTCAATGACTAATACTTTTTATTAAAAAATAATATTCTCATTCTTGACTTTTACGATATTATTACATATAATAATACTATCAATAATTTATAAGGAGTTTGGAATGTATATTTCGTTCATAACCAATACAGCCCAGTGCCGTATTTTTACCACCTCAAACACCACTGATAATGCTAATATCTTTTTTCAGCTTTCTAAATTCTATAAATCTTTCAAACGTAATCTATCAAAATCTAAGAAGTAATCTTTTTTTAATAATTCTAAAAAACTAATTTTAATATATTTTTTAATTTTAAAAGTAATATTTTATATCAGTATGATATAATTGTTTAAAAAATATTAAGGCGTATATAATAATGAATAATTCTATAATATCAGAAAATATTCTTTTGTCTATGAAAGAGTTTTTAATAGATTTAAGAAGAGATTTGCATTCTCACCCTGAACTAGGCTTTGAAGAGTTTAGAACATCAGAAAAAATATCTTCTATATTAGGATCATTAAATATTAATCATAAAACAAAAGTAGCAAAAACAGGTATAATAGCAGATATTGAAGGCGAGGATAAAAACTTTACTATAGCATTCAGAGCTGATATGGACGCTTTGCCTATGGAAGATAGTAAACAAAACTGTTCATACTCTTCAAAAAATAAAGGTGTATGTCATTCATGCGGACATGATGTGCATATGACGGTATTAACAGGAGTAGCCAAATATTTTTCAGAGATAAAACCTCCATGCAATATTAGGTTAATATATCAGCCTGCCGAAGAGACTACAGGCGGAGCTTTACCTATGATTAATGAAGGAGCTTTAGAAAATGTTAATGCTATTTACGGACTTCATGTACGCCCAGAGATAAGAGTAGGACAAGTTAGCACTACATATGGAGCAATGTATGCTAGTTCTAATATGTTTGAAATAAATATAAAAGGAAAATCAGCACATGGGGCTAAATCATATAACGGTATTGATCCTATTATAGTATCTTCTCATATTATAACACAGCTTCATAGTTTTATTTCTGCATTTACAGATCATACTATAAGACTTCATATAGGAAGCATAAACGCAGGATCTGCAGGCAATATAGTAGCTGATAATGTAAAAATGAAAGGTATTATAAGAATGCTATGTGATGATGAAACTAGAAATAAAAGATTAAAAATGATAGAAAATATTGTTGTAAATACATCAGAAAGTTTTGGGGCTTTGGGAGAGTTTATTAATATACCGTCTTATCCTGCTTTGATTAATCATGATGAGGCTGTTAATATTGTTAGAGAATCTGCTTCAAATATTTTAGGAAATGAAAATTGCCTTGAAGAAAATGCTAATATGACAACTGAAGATTTTAGTTATTATCTTCAAAAAGTAAAAGGGGCTTTTTTTAGTTTGGGAGTATCTAATGATAAAATAAATGTTCCAATTCATAATGGTCTTTTTGATATAGACGAAAATGCTATAAATATAGGGGTAAAAATACAAGTGCTTAATGTTTATAATACATATAAAAATAAAGATTTTTTTATATCTTAACATAATTATTTTTTAATATTTTACTATGGTAAAAAAATAAAATGCAATATATAATTAAAGGAGATTAAATATGTCATTATTTGAAGGAGCAGGTGTAGCTTTAATAACACCATTTACAAGAGATAACAAAATTAATTATGAGAAATTAGAAGAGCTTATTGAGTTTCAAATAGCAAACAAAACAGATGCTATTGTTGCAGCAGGTACTACAGCAGAAAGTGCAGCTTTAAATTTTGAAGAGCGAATGGAAGTGATAAAATTCTGCATAGAGCGTACTAAAAAAAGAACTTTAGTAATAGCAGGAACTGGAACTAACTCTACATCAGTTGCAGTAGAGTTTAGTAAAAAATCTTACGAATATGGTGCTGATATAGTGATGGCAGTAACTCCGTACTATAATAAAGGTAATGAAAGCGGACTTATTGATTACTTTACGCAGATAGCAAACAGTGTAAAATGTCCAGTTATAATGTATAATGTTCCTTCAAGAACTGGAGTTAAATTATCACTTAACGTTATCAAAACTTTATCCGAGGTTTCTAATATTCAAGGTATAAAAGAGGCAAGCGGAGATATTAGTTATGTAGCTGATATTGCTAATATTGCCCCTAAATTGGATATTTACTCTGGAAATGATGATATGGTAACTCCGATGATGGCTTTAGGTGCTAAAGGTGTAATATCCGTTACAAGCAATATTATACCTAAAGAAAATCATGATATGGTTATGAATTATATTAACGGTAATATTAAAGAAGCAGTAAATGCACAGATTAAATATATAGATTTGATAAGGGCTATGTTTATAGAGGTTAATCCAGTGCCTATAAAAGAAGCTATGAATATGATGGGTTTTGATGTAGGAGAATGCCGCTCTCCATTAGGTCCTTTAAGTGAAAAAAACAGAGAGCAAGTAAGACAAACACTTAGTAAATATGGATTAATAAAATAATTAATAAAAAATATAAAAAACGGAGTAAAAATATGAAAGTAATGATACATGGAACAGGAGTGATGAGCTCTATGTTAAAAGAAGTTATTGAAAAAGATGGAGAATTTGAAATATCTGCTTTTGTTGATGATTTTACTGATGAAAAAGGAGATATGATAATAGACTTCTCTCATTTTTCAAGACTTCCAGCTATGATAGACTATGGTGTAAAAAATAATATACCTATGGTTATCTGTACTACTGGTTATGATGAAACTGTACTTGCTAAAATAGTTGAAGCTTCTACTCATGTACCTATAGTATTATCTTCAAATACTTGTATAGGTATGAATTTGATGAATGAAATTGTTGCTAAAATTGCACCTCTATTAACTGGTTTTGATATTGAAATTATAGAAACTCACCATAATAGAAAAGTAGACTCCCCAAGCGGTACTGCTAAAAGCCTTTATAATGTTATTAATGATGCTTTGGATAATCAAATGTCATTAGTTAATGGAAGAAATGGGCTGCATGTAAGAGATAAAAAAGAAATAGGAATACATTCTATAAGAGGCGGATCTGTTGTAGGAGAACATAAAGTGATTTTCTTTGGTGATGATGAGATTATCGAAATAAAACATACTTCTACTTCAAGAAGAATATTTGCTAATGGTGCTGTTAAAGCTGCAAAATTCCTTATGGGCAAAAAACCAGGTCTTTATAGAATGAAAGAAGTTTTATCATAAAATAATAGATAATAATTTATTTAATAATACCCCCATTACTAAGCAGAAAATTTATTTGAGGAGAATAGAGAAAAATGGATATGTTAGAAAAGTCAGAAGATATTATTGCATATATTAAAAATTCTAAGAAAAGAACACCAGCAAAAGTATATATAAGAGGAAATTTGCCTAATAATATAGTTACAAATACAAGTGTAAAAATATTTTCATCTGGTAATTTCCACTTTATGGTTGGAGAATATGAAGAGATACAGAATATACTAACAGAATATAAAAAATTTATAGAAGACTGCTATTTGGAAAATGACAGAAGAAATTCTGGCGTTCCTACTTTGGATTATTCTACTGTTAATGCCAGAATTGAACCTGGTGCTGTAATCAGAGATAAAGTAAAAATCGGAGATAATGCTGTTATAATGATGGGAGCTATTATCAATATAGGTGCTGAAGTGGGAGAAGGTACTATGATAGATATGGGAGCTGTATTAGGAGGACGAGCTATTGTAGGTAAGAACTGCCATGTAGGTGCAGGAGCTGTAATTGCTGGTGTTATTGAACCGCCTTCTGCTAAACCTGTTATTATAGAAGATAATGTTGTTATTGGTGCTAATGCAGTCATTATTGAAGGCGTACATGTGGGTAAAAATGCTGTTATTGGTGCTGGGGCAGTTGTTATAGAAGATGTAGAAGAAAATCAGGTTATTGCTGGAAATCCTGCAAAAGTTATAAAAACTAAAGATGAAAAAACTGCTGATAAAACTAAATTGGTAGATGATTTAAGAAAATAATTTCTTAATTATAATTAAAGCCTCTATTTCTTATATAGGGGCTTTATAATATTTTCAAATCATATATTTCTCAAATTAATATTTATAAAAACTTTTCATAAATATAAAATTGACAAATTAAACATTATTATATATAATAATATCCTATACAATAATGGAGATTATCATGGAACTTAATAAAAATATACTTCAAGTACCTTATTCTCTTATAAGGGAACTTACAGAAAAAGCTCAAAAAAAAGAAAACGCTATAATGCTTACAATAGGTGAGCCAGATTTGCAGCCTCCTAAAGAACTTATTGATTATGCCTGTCAGTATGCTCAAACTCATGCCTTACCTTATACTCAGTCTGGCGGAAGCGAGTATTTAAGAAGTTTAGTTGCAAAGCATTATAATAAATATTACGGATCTGATATTAATGCTAATAATGTTACTATGCATATAGGCTCTATGGAAGGTATATCATCCGTATTTAGAACTATACTTAATATAGATGATGAAGTTATAATACCTACTCCGTTTTTCTCTCCTTATGAGCAGGCTGTAAAACTTTCTTATGGAAAACCAGTATTTTTAGATACTAGAGATGATCATTTGGTATTAAAGCCAGAAAATATAGAAAAAGTTATTACAAATAAAACTAAAGCTATATTATTTAGTAATCCTGGTAATCCCTCTGGATATATGCTCAAAAAAGAGGAAATGGACGAGCTTGTAAAATATTTTGAGAAAAAAGATATTTTTATTATAGCTGATGAAATATATTCTGCTATATCATTTTATCCTTTTACATCATTTGCTTCTTATCCTTCTATAAAAGACAAAGTTATAGTATTAAACGGTTTTTCAAAATCGCATTCTATGACTGGCTGGAGAATAGGATACAGCATAGCACCTGAAGAAGTAAGAAAATATATAGTTAATGCAAGCTTTAACAATGTAGGAAGTATGGTTTCTCTTTCATGTGCTATAGCAGAATATGCTTTAGAAAACTATCCTATAATAGAGAGTTTCAGAGATATTTATAAAGAACGAGCATTCTTCTTGGCTAAAGAATTAAATGATTTAGGATTTGATGTAATAGAGCCGAGAGGTGCATTTTATTTATTTGTAGGCTATTCTAAATTTTCAAATGAGCCTTCACTAGATTTTTCTATGAGATTATTGGATAGTACAGGAGTTGCTGTAGTACCAGGTATTGCTTTCGGAAGTGAGAACTATTTTAGAATAGCATTAACTCAGGATATACCTTTATTAAAAGAAGCTGCTAAGAAAATAAAAGAGTTCATAACTAAATAATTTATTTTTTCATTATTATTTTATTAAATTAAGCGGGGATTATTAAAAAGTCTCCGCTTATTTGTATATAATTCATTCTCTAATTATATAAACGTAATAATTTTAAGAAATATTTATAATTGCTTCATTGTCATTCTTTCTATAATCATCATATTTTAATTTAATTATATTAAGTTTATTGCTATTAAAAAATTTATTTGGTATAACATTTTTTAAATATATTTGACTTTGTTTCCAATTATCAATATCATACTTCATTAGTTGTTGCTTAGAAGGAATAAGAGTTGAAAGATTTTTAGTTAAACTACTGTCATCATGAAAAGAAACATATAAATCTATTTTATTAATATCCAAATGCAATGGAGATAATACTGTCATTACTCTTAAATAGCCATTTATTAATTGATATGATAATTTGTTAATATTACTATCTGTAATAGCCGATTTCATTTCAATAATATCTAATTTATATCCATTGATATTTTTTGAAATCAAAATAATATCCGATGAGTTTCTAAATGATAAATGATTAAATTTATTATTGCCTTCAATATTTTTTATTAAAATACATTCATTATAAGGAATATTAATATTATATCTTACATCAATATTATCTATATTCTCATTATAAATAAACTGACTACTATCTACAATATCAAAATCAAAAAAATTATTATAATATTTATTTAGCTTTTCTATTTTTTCGTATAGCTCTCTCATATTTTTAATTATCCAAATCTTCAATAAAAGCTTCAAATTCTTCTGATGACTGCATTAAGTAATTATGGAATGTAGGAGCTTGAAATCCGTATTTACTTCCTTTTATTTCTGTTATTTCAGTAAATCCGTCTTCTTTTATATCGAATTGATACATTCTCACTTTATCTTCTGAAATTAAATCATCTTCATCATAATTATATTTTTTAATCAATTCTTTTTTTACATCTTCTTTATTGTTATTTAATTTAATCATATTATTTATATGCTGAACAATAGTATCGCTATGAGTAGTTATCATTACATTAATGCCAGAATTAATTAACTTTATAAAAAGCCTAGTTAATTGCTGCTGCAGCTTTGGATGCAAAGATATTTCGGGCTCTTCCATAAGTAATTTTCTTTTTATAAATCCATATTTCAAAAATAAATATAAAGGTGCTAGTTCTGTTACAACAGCCGATGATAGATACATTTGAAACTCTAATTCTGTATTTTCTGGTTTATAATATATATTCTTAGTTTCTTCATTTATCATTATCTTACCAAAGAGCATATTCTTCTCAATGAAATCTAACATTAAATATAACTTTTTTGTCATATGTTCAATATCATTTTTTTGTTTGGATAACTCATCAAAATTATCTAAAAAGTCCATAATAGGTCTTGATAAATATTGATTATTTTTTTCAGCATATCGGTCATACTTTGAAGCTCTTGCAGAAGCAGATATATCATTTCTTGATAATAAAAAACCAGTCCTTGATACAGGTAAAAAAGTCTTTAATTCATTACCAATAATATAACGATTATTCAAATAATTATTAACAATAAAATAAACAACTCTTTTAGAAACAAATATAACATAGTTAGAGTAGTTATATATAATACTTGTTCTATCACCATAATAATTAGCTATAGTAAATATATTATATTCTTCATCATCTTTACATTCATTTTCTTTTTTACTCTAAATTTTATCTCTCTATCATAAAATTCTAATTTTATATTTTCTAATTTTATTTCATTATCAGAATTAAATATGTAATTTATCACTTCATTGGAATGTTTATTCAAAAGTAAGTTAAATAATTCTATAAAAATATCTATTTCTTCAAATGATAATTCAACTTCCTTATCAAAATCCAAGTTATTTATATAATTTTCTATAATAGATTTTAATTTTTTATATTCATCTAATTCTTCAATATTTTTTTCATCTTCAAATATTATATTAATTATTTTTTCTATATATCTCATTAATCCATAAACTAAAGTCATTAAATAACTTTTTCCGCTATTGTTATCACCTATAAATAAAGTAAATGGAGATAATTCAATTTTAGCTTCTTTTATTTTCGCAAAATTTTTTACATATAGAGTTGGATATTTAATATTTTCAGACATAATTACTTTTAATACATTTTGTTAATATTTTCTAAAAAATTTTATCATATAATAATACTTTGTCAATCATTATAATATATAATAAATGCAAAAGATAACGGCCGCCTACTCTAAGAGCAAGCAGCCGTATTTTATTCTAATTCTTAGCTTTAACTAATTATAGAAGAGGACTTTCATGCATAGCTTTTAAGCGATACCATCTTCTATCAACTTCTTTTTGGAATGCATCAAGTATATCCTGATGTTTAAGAAGGTGTTTAGTTTTACCCATCATTTTAAGCCATTCAGTAACAGGCTGTTTTTTATCATCAGCTACCATGTTAGTGATAGTAGTGATACCATGTTCTATTTCATACAATGGGAAGAAACAGCAGTCAACAGCAGCTTTGATAACATCTTTACCCATGTCATCTGGAGATTTCCAGTTTAAAGGACAAGCGATAAGAAGTTTAACAAAAGCAGTACCATGATGATTAGCATACCATTGAGCTTTAGCAGCTTTTTTAACTAAATCTAATGGATAAGCTTCACAGCCAGTAGCAACATAAGGGATATGACATCCAGCAAATATTTGAGCTACGTCTTTGTGATTGAATTGTTTACCAACTTCAGCTTTACCAACGTTAGAAGTAGAAGTTCTGTGTCCTAATGGAGTAGAGAATGATAATTGGTTACCAGTGTTCATGTATCCTTCATTATCATATTCTAATATAATCATTTTGTGATTTCTGATAGCAGCACCAATAGAAGGTCCCATACCTATGTCATGACCGCCGTCTCCAGTAACCATTATGAAAGTAGGATCTTCTGGTCCTTCGATTTCACCTCTTCTTTTTCTTTCATGATACATTTCTACTATACCAGAAAGAGTAGCAGCACCGTTTTGGAACAAGTTGTGAACATAAGTAGTTCTGTAAGAGCTGTAAGGATAACCTGTAGTAACAACCATAGAACAACCAGTATGTACTAAAAGAACAACTTCACCTTCTATACCTTTCATGAAAGTATTGATACCAGAGAAGATACCGCAGCCATTACAAGCACCATGACCTTGAGCATAACGATAAGCTTTACCAGTTAATTCTCTAAGAGGAGGAGTTTTAACTTCAAGTTTATGAGTTTGTTCATTCATAGTAACAGTGATACCTGATTTTTGGCTTTCCAAAGTAAGAGGTTCATGTATAGGTTTCATTTTAACATTAGGATCACCCATATATTGTTCTAAGTAAGAGTGTTTTTCTACAGAACCAGGATTAGCCAATTCTTTCAAACCTAAATCGAATAATTCTTTAGCTTTTTCCAAAGTAAACTCAGTACCGCCAAGACCATAAACTCTGCTAACAATAGAAGATTTGTTATTAGGATCATTTTTAAGAGCAGCTCTGATTTCAGTAGACATGTTACCGCCCATACCAGAGTATGAATCTTGTCTGTCACCTACAACAACTACTTTAACATTAGCAAGTAATTTTTGTAATTCTTTTTCTGGGAAAGGACGAATTTGAGTAATAGCGAAAGCACCAATTTTAAGGTTAGGATTAGCTTTTCTCATTTCATCAACAGCCAAAGTACCAGTTTCATAAGCAGAACCGCAAAGCATTAAAGCTACTTCAGCATCTTCCATTTTATAAGTTTCTATAGGATGATATTTTCTTCCAGAAAGAGAAGCAAATTCTTCAAATACATCTAAAATTATAGCACGAGCATCTTCTAATGCTTGAGAAAGCTGTAATTTACTTCCAGTTAATTCATCTTCATTCATGTAAGGTCCGATTGTAACAGGATTTTTTCCTGGTTCAACAGAAGTAACTTCTGGAGTATATTTACCTAAGAAATCCTGAACATCTTTGTCATTTTTGAATAGGTGAATTTTTTTCTTTTGGTGAGAAGTAAAGAAACCGTCAGAAGAAACTATAATAGGTAATTTAGCTCTTTCAGCGATTTTTAAAGCAAAGATATTGAAGTCATAAACCATTTGAGTAGTATGAGCCATAATGATAATCCAACCAGTGTTAAGAGCCATCATTATGTCAGATTGGTCACATTTAATGTCTAGCGGACCAGAAACTGTTCTGTTTACAACATTTAATACCATAGGGAATCTAGTACCTGATTGTACAGGTAATTGTTCCATAGCAAAAAGAAGACCATTAGCAGAAGTAGCATTGAATACTCTACCGCCTGCAGTAGTAGCACCGTAACATATACCAGCAGCACCATGTTCACCGTCACCTGGTATCATGCATACTGTGTGTCTTCCATTAGCTTTCATTTCGTCTAAGTACTCAGCAATCTGAGTAGAAGGCGTAATTGGGTAGTAACCCATAACGTGATAATTGATTTGAGCGGCTGCAATGGCTGCTAATTCATTACCACTTTCAAGTATGTTTTCTTGTTCTGCAAGATTATATTTGTTAGCCATTTATTCGCTCCTTATTATTTTTTGTAACGACTGTATGTAAGTTCTGGAACATTACATTCTGCTTCTATTTCAATTCTTAAAGCTTGTTCTTCTTTAGGATATTGCTTAGCAGCATAAGGTCCTTTAGGGCAGGCTCTTACACATTTTAAACAGCCTTTACAATATTGATAATCAATACCCATCATATTCATAGCTGTTTTGCTAGCATCTTTTCTGTCTGGTCCTTTTTCCCAAACTATACAAAGGTCTGGACAAACAACTTCGCAGTTAGCACAGTCAATACAGTTTTTAGGATTGAATACTGGAATATGACCTGTACGAGTTACTTGTAAATCTTTTAAAGTGGAGTTACCAGCAGCACTTATATAACCGCCTGTTAATTGGTTGTTTTTACCATAAACAGGTTCTGGTTTTTTATAAGGTATATAAGGATATTTTCCGTCTGCAGGGAAATCTTTAACTACAGATTCGCTTCCGCCTTTTCTGAAAGCTTCAATATTAGGTTCTACTAATTCAGCTTTTCTTCCGCCGAATTGTTTTCTGATTTGTTCTTCAAATTTAGCAGAATCTATAAAATCAAGCTGATTAACCATAGCACCCATTATGATAGTATTAGCTGCTTGAGATGGAAGTTTTAAATCATTAGCAATTTTTATAGCATCAACACAAACTACTTTACCGCCATGAAGTTTAGCAAAGTCTCTTGCTTCATCAGGAGTTTTATTAGTGTTGAAGATAACAATAGCGTCTTCTTTAACACCAGCTAATGTCATAGGGTTTTTAAGAAGATTCATGTGGAATACTGCCACAACATGCGGTTCTTCTACAGTAGAGTTCACTCTAACTTCATCTTCTGAGAATCTTACAAAAGATTTAACAGGTGAACCTTTTTTTTCTGAACCATAACTAGAGAATGCTGCTCCATAGTAGCCTTGTGATAAAACACCTACTTCTGCAAGCATTTTACCTGCACTATTAGCACCCATTCCACCGATACTTTCGAGACGTATCTCGAAAAAGCCTAAATCATTGACTTTTGGGAGTTTCACGATTTTTTTCTCCTTTATTTAAATTAAAATGAGATTTTGGGAATAAACATTAAAAGTATATTTATTCTAAAAATTAATATACTGTCAATGTTTATATATTGTACTACAAAAAAGATAAAAGTCAAATTCATTATAGTTATTTTACTATATAATGTATATTTTTCCAAAAAAAATATTATTTAATACAAAAAATACTATATATACGTATAAAAATATGAAAATAATTTGACTTTACATATTTAAAATAATATACTAATAAATATACTATTCAGAGTAATAAACTTATATATGAATAAGGATCATCTTATGAAAAAGAAATTTAATAGCTTATCTTTACAAATTCCTATTGTAGTTAATATTTTTATAGCATTTCTTCTTTTTGTATCCATTTTCACATTATTAAAGATGTCAAGTAAAGCAATAGACGATGCTTCATATAATGGATTTGCAACTACAATAAAGGGGTATGCAACTTTTTTCGACTCTTTAGTCGAAAATCAATTAATATTATCAGATACATATTCATCTTTTACATTTGTTATAAACTATATGCAAAATAGAAACGCAGAAGATGAAGCTAATATGCTTACTGTATTAAGATTAATGTCTGCTAAAAATCCGTATGTAAATAGTTTAGCACTAGTAGAAAAAGACGGAACAATAATGAATAACTCTGAAGGTAATAATACCGATGTAGGAAAAAATGCAGGACAGCTATATCCAGACCTTTGGAGAAAATATGATGCTGTAAAAAAGCCTACATTATCAGATTCTATATACAAATCTCCAGATGGAAAGTGGATTACGGCAATTATTGCTCCAATAAATTCGAGAACTGATAATACATATTTAGGAGCATTGTTAGTAGTATTAGACTGGCAGAAGGTTATAGATGAAGTATCTAAAACTGCAGGAGAGGTTCTTACTCATTGGATAAGATTATGGGTATTTAATAAAGATACTTTGCTTGTAATGCATAATGTACCTAGCGAAGTTGGAAAACTTGCTCCTGTTGAAGTAAAAACAATTGTTAATAATACAGAAGGAAAATTGGAATTTCAAAATGATGGTATGACTAAAGTTTGTTTATATACTACTATTGAAAATCAACCTTGGAAAGTAGCATTCTCTATGCCTCTTAGCTTTATAGAACAGGAAAGCTCAAGAATATTAAAAGTAGGTATTTTAATAGGAGTTATAGGACTTATATTAAGTTCTATAATAGGATTCTTATATATAAGCAGCTTGATGAGACCTTTGAAGATACTTGTTGAAGAGGCTGAAGAGATGTCTAAAGGTCAATTTATACTTAGAAAATTTAAATTCAGAAAAAATGAAATAGGTGATATAGCATACTCATTCAAACATATGAGAGATGCATTGTCAAAAATAATTAATGAAGTTAATGATACTTCAGAAAAAATAAATAATGCAGCTGCAAGTCTTACTAACGGAAGTGATGACTTATCAGCAAGAACAGAAGCCCAAGCTGCTAGTCTTGAAGAGACTTCATCTGCCATAGAAGAGATGGCTTCTACTATAAAATCATCTGCTTCGCATTCTGTTGAAGGTAATGATATGATGATAGCTTCCAGAGATGCAGTTGAAAATGGTGCTAATGTAATCGCTGAAACTACAAAAAATATAGAAGAAGTTTATGAGGCAAGTGAGAAAATAAAAAATATTACAAAGACTATAGAAGACATTGCATTTCAAACAAACATACTTGCTCTTAATGCTTCAGTAGAGGCAGCACGTGCGGGTGATCAGGGCAGAGGTTTTGCTGTAGTAGCTTCTGAAGTAAGAAATTTAGCTCAAAACTCTCAGGCTTCTGCTAAAGATATAACTTTGCTTATAGAAAATATATATGACAAGATTAACAAATCGGCAGAAACAGCAAGAGAATCACAAAAGATATTTGATGATATACAATCAAAAATAGAAAACACTGCTAAAATAATGCAGGAAATAAGTACTACCGCAGTTGAACAGCAGACTGGGGTAGATCAGGTAAATATCGCTGTATCTAAAATAGACAGTATCACTCAGCAAAATGCTTCTTTAGTTGATGAAACCAGTACATCTGCTAAAGAACTATTAGAGCAGGCTCAGAATCTAAAACAGATTATGACTTTCTTTAAAATGTATTAAATTTTAATCATTTTTTATTTTTTTATATAAAGATTTTATTAACTATAATAATTTTATAGCTGATAAAATCTTTACTTTTTGCAGGTTTTAAATTATTATATTTGATATTTTACTTTTAGGATTATTTATGAAAAACAATATTACAATAATAGCAGCGTCTATTATATTTTTATTATCTTCTTATATTTTAAATGCTCAGTCAAAATACACAAATGCAATAATGCCGAAACTTCCAAATGCATTTGATATGTTTATAGGAAGAGAAGGAAACAATGAACTGCCCCAATATATAAAACCAGATTATTTCAGAGATGATTATAAAAGGACTTTGCCCAATCCTAATGATACTAATTTAAGTTTCTTTCAAAAATATCCAATAGAATTTCATTTAACCACAACTTTTTCATATGCTATACTTACAAATACTTTTAATATGAGAGATACATTTGCTACTATTGGTCAAACATTTCATAATGATTATATACAATTTACAGGATTTATAACAGCATTCGGATATTTTGATACTCATAACCCTGATATAAATTATCCATATATAAAAGGAAATGCTGGACTTTATGACGGAGGAGTACAGGCTATATTTATTGATAGAATATTAGTTTCTGCTAGAGGAAGAGCCACTTTTGATATAAATACCACTACTTTTATGTTAATGCCTCACTATTATGACCCTACTTTAAACCCTGCTAATATTGATACACCAGACTATTATATACCTCAAGTATTAAATGGTCCTGGTATAAGAGTTGGATTTATTGGTAATCATTATGAACTAGCATATTCTCAG
Source organism: Brachyspira sp. G79 (assembly GCF_002379365.1). Taxonomy (GTDB): domain Bacteria; phylum Spirochaetota; class Brachyspiria; order Brachyspirales; family Brachyspiraceae; genus Brachyspira. The sequence goes on from NZ_JQIU01000008.1 coordinate 2,519,667, forward strand.
GGTGATTTTAGACATAGTATTCCTAAATCTCTTCTTTTCAGATTTAATATACCAAATATCGAATTCAGATTTATTTATGAACATGAGAATAGAAGAGAACCTGAAAATTATCATATATCTTTATTTGACTCTCTTGTTCAGGCTTCTGCTACATTCAGATTCCCGCTTATGAGTGAAACTATTTGGCTTAATGCTATTGCTGAATACACTTGGAGAGAAAATGATGCTCATTATATACGTTTGGAACAAGGTTTTGAATGGTATATGTTAAACATCGCTTTAAGAGAGATGGTGCATATAAAAGACAGAGAAGCTAAAGCTTATTTAGAATATGCTATATTTGGTAAGTTTAAAGCGGGTCCTGCTGAATTTAATATAGGTTTTCAAGGCTCTACAGATGGGAGATACTATATAGCAGGAAGTGCAAAATTATAAAAACTTGTAACTATATTTTTTATAGTGTATAATAATCTTTATATGATTAAGGGGGATATTAAATGAAAAAAATTGTTTATACTGTATTAATATTGTTTGTAATATCATCTTATATTTTTGCTGCATCAGTGGCTATGAGTGAAGTTCCAAGAGCTGCTATAACATTTGCAGATACTTATTTTGCTGATTACTACTTATTTAGAGCAACTGAAACTGGAGGAAGCTATGCCCTTATATTTAAAGGAGGACTTAGAATATATGTTAATGGAAAGGGCGAATGGAAAACTATAAGCGGAGGAGGAGATGAAATATCTATAGAATATGTTGAAGATAAAGTAAAAAATACTATAAAAAAACAATTCCCAGAAGAAAAAGTTATACAAATTCAAAAAAGAAGTAAAGACTATAAGATTCAATTTAAAAGCAGAAAAAAAATCACTATAGATTTTGAAGGAAATGTTAAATAAATCGATTTATAATATGCTTATGGTATAAAAAGTATAAAAAGTTTTATAAATCTTATAAATATAATAATAGATTTGAATAATACTCACAATTAAATGACTTTTATAATGTATAAAAAAAATATTATTAAGTCCGATAATATATTCAATTATAAGTGTCGGATTTTGAAAATGAATAAAGTTTATATTATATCAATAATAACCTTATTATTTGTTCTTTCATGCAATACGAAAAAGGAAAGTAAGCAGTATAGATTAAACATTAAAGAAGATGCTAATAATATAATAGATATTAAAAGCAGAGAGTTTAATGCTATTGATTTAATAAAATCGAGCTCATTTACATCATATCCTAACATAAAAATAGAAGACCTTATATCACCATTTGATACAGTAGAATGGCATGACTTTATAGCCGAAGATGATTATATGCGTTATATAGATATAATAGGCAGATATAATACAAATGAATATATAGTACAATTTCAAATAATAGATCCATATAGATGGGACTTATATGCATTTGAAATAAATAGCACACCATACTCAATAGATCTAGTAGCAAGCAAACTATACGAATTATACACAAATAAATAATTTTATTATTGATATATAAAAAACACTGCTTTTTATAAACAAATAAAAACAGTGTTTAAACTCAAAAATTTATTTTTAAAAAATTAATTAAATGCTAAAGATATGCTTCCTCTTTTTATATCTATAGGACCTGCTATTCCTCTTGATAATTTTATCTGTATAGCCTGACTTCTGTCTATGTCATCGCCTGTAGTCCAAGCATTTTTTTGCGGTTCAAATATTCCTACTGTAGTACCTGTGCCTGTTCTTTTACCCAAAAATACTTTAACATCATAATATGTTACAATTATACCTTTAGTACCATTTACATTTTCCTCCGTTACTTTTAGAGGTGCTACTATAGATGAACTTTTTATTTCCTGCTCTGTCATATTTTCAACATCTTTTCCGCCTAAAACATAATAAACTTTATCATTAAGCTCTACAGCCTGTATTTCTCTATCAGCTCCATAAACAGTAACTTTCATTTTTGGAGTTTCTTCTCTAGTGACCGTTTCTTCTTTTTTATTCTCTTCCTTTACCGTATTATTATCATTTTTTGGCTTAATAGTTTCACATCCAATAATTATAATCATCAAACCAATAGCAATTAAAACTCTCTTAAACATGACGCCTCCGCTTACCACTTTATATAAAGTTATGAACTATTCTAATATCGGAAATTATTTTAGTAAAATTAAAATAATTTTTACATTTTATACTTGAATAATATCATAATAAATCTATACTTAATATGTATAAACAAATATTATTCAAAATCATAAAATATTTTTTGTAAAGGATTCAAAATGCAAATTTCTGAAAGCAGATATGATAATATGATATACAACAGATGCGGAAAAAGCGGATTAAAACTTCCTATAATATCATTAGGATTATGGCATAACTTCGGTGCAGAATGTGATTACAGTAACATGAAAGAAATGATTAAAACAGCATTTGATAACGGTATCACTCATTTTGATTTGGCAAATAATTACGGACCTCCTTATGGTTCTGCTGAAATTAGTATGGGTAAAATATTAAATGACGGATTATCCAAATACAGAGATGAACTTATTATAAGTACAAAAGCAGGATATGACATGTGGGAAGGACCATATGGCAACTGGGGAAGTAAAAAATATCTCATAGCAAGTATCAATCAAAGTTTAAAAAGACTCAATTTAGAATATGTTGATATATTTTATCATCATAGAATGGATCCTGAAACTCCTTTGGAAGAAACTATAGAGGCATTAACAAGAATAGTAAAAAGCGGAAAGGCATTGTATGCGGGGCTTTCTAATTATGATGGAGCTAATTTAGAAAAGGCTTCAAAACTATTATATTTAGCAAATGTGCCTTTTATTATCAATCAAAATAGATACTCTATATTTGATAGAACTATAGAAAATAATGGTCTTAAATTAAAATCCAAAAAATTAGGTAAAGGTATAATAGCATACAGTCCACTAGCACAAGGGCTATTAACCGATAAATATTTAAATGGTATACCTGATGACAGCAGAATGGCAGCAGATGGAAGATATTTAAAACATGATGCTATAACAAGAAAAAAATTAGAACAAATAAAGGCTCTTAACGACTTGGCATTAAAAAGAGGGGAGTCATTAGCACAAATGGCTTTAAGATGGGTTTTAAAAGATGAAGAAATTACAAGTGTATTAATAGGATCATCAAAACCAAGCCAAATAATAGAAAATTTAAAAATAATTAATAAAATGAATTTAACTGATGAAGAGATAAGAATTATTGATGATATTACCCTTTAGTGTTTAATCTAAAAATAAAATGTCTGATAACAAAAATTACCAGACGTTTTATTTTTTATAATTAAATTAATTATTATTTTAATTTAAAGAAGCTCATAGCATCTTCAAGCTCTCTAGCTCATTTAATAATTATTCAAATAATATACCAAGCTTATCCTTTCTTTCCTTTTTTTATGTTCATTAGCTGCATAAGTTAAACTTCATTTTTCTATTTTTTAGTCTTTTAATAATACTTCCTAAATTTCTTATAAGTCTCTTTATAAATAGATATACAAATATTGTCAATAACATAATGGCAACTAATGCCGCCTATAGAACTAATTAGTATAATTGTATATTTACAGCATATATTTCACTTCCAAACATACTCATAGCAATAAACCAATTCATAGTTTTCATTATAGAATCAAATAATTTAGCATATGCTTGTATAGTGTTGTCAAAACCTTAGAATTTGCTTTCGCTTATTCCGATATTGGCAATTTATTGCTATTAAAAGCATATCACTATAAGTGCCCGATATCAAGATATGATAGCAGGTATTATTAAAGATAAACTATTTATTTTTTATAATGATCTTCAATCATCAATAAAACGAATATATTGTACAAATTATACTAAAATTAAAATAAATTTACAATTTGGTAAAATAAATATAAACAAACCATATAATAGTCGCATATTCTTTCAATAACAACAAAAAATTATAAATATCAGGCTTATTTTATAAAAAAAATTTGTTTAACTAATAGCAAATAATTAATAATTGTAAGGAGCTTAATTATGGCTGGAAACACCAATATAGTAATAGTAGAAGGAAGATTAACTAAAGATCCAACATATATGAAAACAAAAACAGGAAAATCTTTATGCAAATTTAGTATAGCAAATAATAAATGTTATTACAGTAATGGAAGTTTTCAAAAAGAAGTATATTATTTTGACTTGATTGCTTGGGGATATAATGCTGATAAAGCGGCTGTAAATTTGTTTAAAGGAAAGCATGTATTAATTAATGGAGAATTAAGACAAAATATATACACAGCTAAAGATGGAAGCAAAAGAAACAGCTTTTATATATTAGTTTCAGAAATAAATAATCTCGATAAAAAAGTAGTAGGAAATACTGAGTATACAAAAACGGCAAACAATCAAAGAGTATCCGACTTTATTGAAGAGAATCTTGAGGAAGTATTTTAGAGTCTCTTATAATTCGCATAAGTTCATTTTTTAAAGATTCCTCATCTTTATCAGCGTTGATATGGTATATATTTGCGGCATTAAAAGAAGAAAATATTTCATCAACATGCTGAAGATAGTTTTTATTTTCAAATCTATCAACAAAGCCCCTTTTTTCCATAATCCTATTTAAAGCTGTTTCTATAGGTAAATGAAATATAAATACCAAATCAGGCTCTATTATAAAGTCCTTATGCAGATTATAAATATATTCTCTGTCAATACCTTTTGCACCTTGATACGCTATAGAAGAATACATATATCTATCCAAGATTACTGCATAACCATCATTAATTGCAGGCTTTATCATATGCTGAATATGTTCTTTTCTATCAGCTATAAATAGCGATAATTCTTCTTCTGGTTTTAAGTCTTTAGAAAGCATACTCTCTCTAAGTTTAGAGCCAAAATATGCATGAGTAGGTTCAAAAGTATATATAGATTTTATGCCTATACTGTTTAACTCATTTGTAAGAAGCATTCCATGAGTAGATTTCCCCGAACCATCTATCCCTTCTAATACTATCAATTTTCCATTCATATTTTTCCTCATAATATTTGAAATATTACCACATATTAAATATAACAATTATTTGGACAATTAATAAAAAAAATTATCTTATTTTCAAAGTTGCTATGCCTATAATTGCTGCTATTATACCTATAATGTAGAATCTAAATACTACCTGAGTTTCTTTCCAGCCTGATTTTTCAAAATGGTGATGCAAAGGGGCCATTTTAAATATTCTCTTTTTGAACAATTTATATGAAAACACCTGTAAAACAACACTTAATGCTTCTGCTACATAAACTGCCCCTATAATAAGAAGAAGTAATTCATGTTTTATGAATAAAGCAATGATTCCCAAAACCCCGCCTAAAGATAAACTTCCTACATCTCCCATAAAAAACTGAGCAGGGTGAGCATTAAACCATAAAAATCCTAAACCAGCACCGATTAAAGCACCTACAAAAACAGTAACCTCTCCTGCATCTGCTATAAAAGGTATTTTTAAATATGTTGCTACAAGAGAGTTTCCAGAAACATAGGAAAGTACCGCTAATGCCATAGACATTATAATTAAAAGCCCTATAGCAAGCCCGTCAAGACCATCTGTTAAATTTACAGCATTACTCATACTAACAACTACAAATGTTGCAAATGGTATATATAAAAGTTTCAAATCTATATAAAGAGTACTAGCAAAGGGAATAAATATCGTAGAAGAAGGTACTTGTGCTACCTTTACCGCTTCTAATACACCTATACCCTGATTAAGCTCAAATGTCATTAAGAATGTTGATTTATCAAAATAATATAAATAAACTCCTATTATAATACCTACAAAGGTTTGAAAAAATATTTTATATTTACCAGGGAGACCTTTTGAGTTTTTATATTTAATCTTTAAAAAATCATCTAAAAAACCTGCAACAGCAAGTATAAGGAGTGAAAATGAAAGAAGAATTATTTTTAAATTGTCAAGCTTTCCCCATAATAGTATGCTAATTAAAATACTTCCCACTATAAATATTCCACCCATAGTAGGAGTGCCTGTTTTTACCAGATGTGTTTCAGGACCGTCATCTCTTACTACCTGTCCGAAATGAAGTTTTCTTAATTTTTCTATTATATTTGGAGCAAAAAAAAGAACTAATATTAATGCCGTTGCAACTGCTCCTGCTGTTCTAAAAGTAATATATCTAAATAGATTAAAACCAAAAAATGATTCTCTTAATGGATAAAAAATTTCATATAACATGACTATTAACAACCTTTACATAATAAATAAAGTTAAACATTTACTCTATACTATTATATATAAATTGTTTTGTCAATTAAAAAAATATTATGTTAATTACTATTTTTATAACTTTATAACATAGATTATACCTAAACGACTATAGTTTGTAAATTTTTTTATTCAACTTTTTCACCCTGCACACTACATGAGGATTTCGTCAAAGTTGCTACCAAATGTACACTTCGCGAAAGTACAAGTCTAAAATAATACTAAATAGTACTAATTATGTTTTAAATTATTAAATTTAGCCTGAAATATAGCCTGCTGTGCTTGCTTCTACACAGAGCGAGGCGTACTTCGTATAGTGGTGACAGCGTCATAAATGCAGCACGACTGTGAAGACCCACAAATATTTAAAATTAAAAAAATTAATTTTTGACAAATTGTAATTGTTTAGGTATATACCAAAATGATTTTATTTTATCAATTTTTGTCTGTTTCTTACTATAAGAGCAATCTTTATGCGGTAATCTGCAGTATTTATTTAAGTTGAAAAATCATGTGGTATAGTATTTCGAAACAACTAAAATTTATTTTTTGAAAAACTATAGTTGTTCATCTATATAATATAATTATTCACCTATTATTTTTATTAATACCCTTTTTAATCTTTTACCGTCATATTCTCCGTAAAAAATTTGCTCCCAAGTTCCAAAATCTAGTTTTCCGTCTGTAATTGCTACAACAACCTCTCTTCCCATTAATTGTCTTTTCATATGAGCATCAGCATTATCTTCGTATCCATTATGTTTATATTGACTATGAGGTTTTTCTGGAGCTAATTTTTCAAGCCAAACTTCAAAATCATTATGAAGTCCTCTTTCATCATCATTGATAAATACGCTTGCTGTTATATTCATAGCATTACATAAAACTAGCCCTTCTTTTATGCCGCTTTCATCTAAACATTTTTGTACTTCTGGAGTTATATTAAGATAGCCTCTTCTTTTAGGGTAATTTATTTCTAATACTTTTCTGTAAGATTTCATTATTTTTCTCCAATTTATATTTTTGAATTAAATATCATTCCATACCGTATATTTTTAGGAATTCACTTAATATAGTATGCATAATTATTCTTTTTTTATCATAATCCAAATTTCTAGTTAATTCTATTCCGAAAGATTCTATATTTTTTTTAGCAGCATAATATGTTATAGTAGTAGGCATAGGATAGTACATTTGTCTGAATTTAAATTTCATAGGCTCTATTCTTGAATTAATATTATTAAGCACACTCACAACTTTATCGTCTAATTTTCTAGTATCATATATAATAGAATCTCCGAAAAACTCTTTAAATCCGTTTCCTTCATGAAGAGTAAGCACCACATCTATATCATATTCATCAAGCATTTTCATGTATTCTTTGGCTAATTTATCAGTGTCTGTTCTGCTTACTTTTTTATCAAAAAATCTGTTATTAATATCCTGCCCTTCTATTGCCCTAGTATTTTTTCTGTATGCTTCAGGTACAGCAATAGGCACTATAGTAAGGCTTCCTTTTTTTATAGGCATATTAATTCTTTCCATAGCAACATCAGTTCCTACTCTTTCGCTACCATGAGGAACTATCAAAAATATATTAGGTCCTTTTTCAGGGTGAACTACTCTATATATGGTGTTTTCGTTTTTTGTTCCTTCCATTATTTTGAAATTGTATCTATCTATATCTTCATTAAGATGCCCTGCTACTTCTATTTCTAATTGTCTTGATACACTTTCTATTAACGATTTCTCATTTTCTGTTGTTCTGTACGGTCCGTCAAGAATAGGTATTATAGAAGTTTTATGATTGGGTTCTAAAAAATAACTTACTCCTAAAGATGATGAGGGAGTTATTTTTACGGCATTATTATATGTTATTATTGATATATCATCATCATATGCTACAACGGCAAATGATTTTCCTTTAAAATCATATCCTCTTTCATCTTTTGTTATAGTCATCTGAATATCATCATTATGTTTGCTTTTTATATACATATATCCAGAATGCAAAGTAAAATTATTACTTTCGTATGTCAGTTTTGAACTTGGCATAAGTATAATAGATTTCTCTCCATTATCTATTACTAAATATGATTCCTCTTTTGTAGATATTGAAAAATAGTCATCTGGAAAACTTTTTTTAACATCTATATCAGCATGCTCTTCATTAACTATTACAGATGCTTCTCCCTGTCTTGATATTACTTTGAAACTATTAGCAAATAGTAAATTGCTTAATGTTATCATAAAAGAGTATATTAGTATGTATTTAATAATTTTCATAGTAAAAGCCGTTATATTTAAAGTATCGCTTCAATTATCGAATTAATAAAAAAATGCTTTAAATAAAAAAGTTTTGTAAAAAAATATGATAGTATATTTTGTAAATATTAAAAACATGCTCTATTTATGTTGTTTTAATCATGTAGATATCAACAAACTACTGTTTTTAATAGATTT
>NZ_JQIU01000008.1:2529294-2554041 GCF_002379365.1 Brachyspira sp. G79
ATTAAAATTGTAAGAGGAATAAAATATTATGATAAAAAAAACAATCTATATTTCGGCATTTATATTTTTATTAATAACAATAAGCTGCAGTAAAAATAGTAATAATAGTATTACTAATCCAATTCTTGAAGAAAGCAAATACACTGTTAAAGGTATTGATAGTAAATATAATGCTGTTTGGAAATTTTTTAATGCTGATGAAACAGGAAACAGTTCTGTTGATGTTATTATAAGCGATGGAGGAATAAGCGGTTTAATAGTTTCAAATAAAAATGAAAAAGCAGATTTTTCTAAAGATTATATTTTCAGCACAGAAAAAGAAGATGAAAATATATATTATAACAGATATTTTGGATATATAGTTAGTAGAGGAGATTGGATAGGGGAACTTCAATTTCCTACATATGATGATGAAACTGTTGGATATGTATATATAAAAAATAAAAATACTTCAGATATTATTGTAGGAATACTTGATAAGGCACCTGGTATTAAAGAAGGTATAGATAAGGAATATTTTGGAACTAGAAGTTATAATGATAATGGAGTAAAAAAAACAGTAGATATACAAGAAAATTTTGTTACATACTCTGAAAACGGAAAAGTTAAATTAAAAATTCCTTCCAAATTTTTTGATTTATCTAAAGGAGACGGATTTTATGGATATACTATAATGCAAGGTCTTTTATATGAGGGTATTGATATAAATGTCTATAACAAAGAAAATTCCAGTATATTACCTAATGTTTATTTTCAGTATATTGATTATAATTATAAACTTGATATAAATTTAAGAGCTGACGGAGTTCCTATATCAGCAAAATACATTAAAAAAGACACTGTAATATCTTCAGGTGATGTTCAGTACGTTAAAGAATAATTATAAAATGTATATAATATTATGCAGGCTCTTAAATTGGGTCTGCTTTTTATTATAAAACTAAATTTTTTCATTTAATTTTTTATTAAAATCATATTTTTGTCTAAAGTTTTTATACTAAAATAATATTTATTAGTAAATTAACTATTATTTTTAATATTTCTAATGATTTTTGATATAATGAAAAATAAAATTTATTAAAAATATAGATTTTAATAAGTTTTGTGCATAAAAATGTATAAGATGTAGTGTATAAGCTTAATTTTAATTTTTTTTAAGAAAAAAAAGAAAAAAATGCTAAACAAAATTAAACTTTATTCCGAGAGGACCGAAAATTATTATGTAGCAAAAACGAGAGTTCAAGTATTTGGCGGTCTCGAACTCCCTATTTGCTTAGTTGATACCATATAATTTGATAAGAATATAATTATTGGCGTAGTTATATTCTTATATAGGATTTAATGGTATTTTTGGCAACTTTATATAGTCATTAAAGATTGTCGGAATACCTTAAATTCTCTTTAATATTTTTTGCCAATTAGGCACGGATGCCTTTTTGAATAAATATCATGGAGGATGACGATGATCATCAATAACAACATTAGTGCTATAAATGCACAGCGTACTTTAAAATTCAGAAATGTAGAACTATCTAAAGATATGGCTGCTCTTTCTTCTGGATTAAGAATTAACAGAGCTGGAGATGATGCTTCAGGACTTGCTGTATCTGAAAAAATGCGTACTCAAATCCGCGGTTTACGTCAGGCTGAAAGAAACACTCAGGACGGTATATCTTTCATTCAAACTACTGAAGGATATCTTCAAGAGAGCCAAGACATATTACAAAGAATACGTGAATTGTCTGTACAATCTGCTAACGGTATTTATACTGATGCTGACAGAATGCTTATTCAAGTTGAAGTTTCTCAATTAGTTGATGAAGTTAACCGTATTGCTAGCCAAGCTCAATTCAATACTCTTAACATGTTAACTGGAAGATTTGCTAATCCTAACGAAGGCGGAGCTCCTGTTGCTTCTATGTGGTTTCATATGGGTGCAAACATGGATGAAAGAAGAAGAGTTTATATAGGAACTATGACTGCTGCTGCTTTGGGATTACAAACTCCTGAAGGTGTTAGTATTTCTATTTCTTCTATAGACAAAGCTAACAGTGCTATAGGTTTAGTTGATGAAGCTTTAATGAAAGTTTCTAAACAAAGATCTAACTTAGGTGCTTATCAAAACAGATTAGAGCTTACTGCTCAAGGCTTAATGATAGCTTATGAAAACACTGCAGCTTCTGAAAGCAGAATCAGAGATACTGATATGGCTGAAACTTCTGTTAAATTTGCTAAAGACCAAATCTTAAGTCAAGCTAATTTAGCTATGTTGGCTCAAGCTAATACTATGAACCAAGGTGCTTTACGTTTGATTCAATAATTAATTAAAGTACATTTTATAAAAATAGCTGGTCTCATTTAATTTTAATGGGACTGGCTATTTTTTATTTTGAAAGTTTTAATTACAACCCCAACCATTAAAAAAATGTTTTCATTTTTTCTTTATTATAACTTTATTAATATTTGAAGTTTTAATTATCAAAAGTACTACTATCCAAGCGTTTTTTAAATTTTATAATACTCTTTAAAACATGTTAGACTTAATTTTTTATTTTGATAAAAATTAGAATTATTAAAATTAGACTATATTTGTAAAAAACGCTCTGTGTGCGTTTATAAAAGTGAAGATTTTATGTACTACAATCAAAAAACTTTATAGTTTTCTATATATATTCTAGCATCTTCACTGTTTGCATATCTATTAACTTTAAGTTTATAAATAATATCTATATAATTAGAGTTTAATAATTTTAAAACTTCTTCTTCGCTGCTGTTCCAAATAATAGCATTTATTCTTTTATCAGACTGTAATAATTCTAATCTTAAATGCAGTTTATTATTTTTCTGCATTTTCTTTATATCATTTACTTTTACATTTCTAGACATAAAAACAGGCTCTTCATTTCCAGCACCATAAGGCTCGAAAAGCTCTAAATCTTTAGCTAATTTCAAGTCTATATTCCTAAAATTAAGTTCCAAATCAAATACATTAGTCTCTTTTTCAGTATTAAAGTTTTGATTAGCAGCATATTTAATAATCTTGCTTTGAAACTTATCAAAATTTGCAGATTCTAAAGTAAATCCTGCCGCATTTTTATGCCCGCCAAATTTACTTAAATAAACACTTGCTGCCTCAAGTAAATCCCTAGCATTATCATCGCCTCTGCTTCTTATGCTTCCTACACAAATACCGTCGTCGCTTTCATGCATTATTACAGCAGTTTTTCCATATTCGCTTAAAACCTTTCCCGCAATAAGTCCTGTTAAGCCCTGTTCTATTTTTTTGCTTCTTACTATTATTAGAGGAAGTTTTAAGCAGCTATTATTTTTTATATATTCATTAACTATATTGAAGTTCGATTCTGTAAGAGATTTTCTAGTTTCATTCATACTGTATACTGTTTCAGCCAAACTTACAGCATCTTCTTTTAGTTCACAGGTAAGAAGTTTTAATGCAGTCTCAGCACTTCCCATTCTTCCAGCAGCATTAATAAAAGGTGCTATTCTCCAGCTTATAACTTGAGTATCTACTTTTGTATTTAATAAATTAATTTTCTCAAGCATAACATTATATCTTATATGGCTTGGATTTTCTAATTCTTTTAAAGCACATTTCACATACACTCTGTTTTCTTCTATAAGAGGCACTACATCAGCAACAGTTCCGAATAATACAAGTATGGATTTTTTTCGTATGTAGTTTTGAAGATTTTTCTGGCTTATATAAAACATACGCCTGAATATTTCTGTTTTAATAATTAAATCTCTGTACTCTATTTCATCATATCTGTAAATATTAATATTAAGTGCCAAAGCAAAATCATCTAAAGTTTTTGTGGTTTTTATATTAACATTTCCATATTTAGCACCAAGCTGAAGCAGATCATAAACACTGTCATATTCTGGAAGATATATTTCATATTTTTCATATAAAGCTATAAGCCTTTTTAATCTGTCTTCTCCTCCAGTAAGCACCAATACTGTACCATCACCTTCAAACATGTAACTTGCAAGCTCTTCAAGCACTTCATCTTCTGTAAGAAGCTCATCATAATAATCTATGTACATAGATTTATAGCTGTTTTCTCCTGCAAGCTCAAAACCAAATATCTCATCACTTGGAACAAAGTTTACTGACTTTAATGCCCTTATTCTTTTTAATGTATTTGATTGTTTATTTATTTCATAATCAAGTACAATTATATCTTTATTATATAGTTTGGTGTATGAAAAAACAAAGGCTTGCATGAGCTTAAAAGCTACAGCACATCCTGAAAAATTTTTGGAAATAAAACCAGTATTTGATATTTTAGGATTAAATAAAGCATATGCATTAGGCATTATCTCTGGTATATCATGATGATCTGTTACTATAATATCAATAGAAAGATCACGAGCAAACTCTACTTCTTCTACATTAGATATACCGCAGTCAACCGTAATAATAAGACTTACTCCAGAATTGGCATACTCTTCTATAACAGTTTTTGAAAGCCCATATCCTGTTTCATGATTAGGAACAAAAGCCTCAACATTTTTTGTAACCATCTTTAACGTATTATATATTATGGATGCAGCAGTTACACCGTCAGCATCTTTATCGCCGTATACTAATATCTTTTCATTACTCTCTATAGCCTCTTTTAATCTTTCTACAAATACATTAACATCTTTTATATTAAAAGGATTTGAAAGTGAATATATATCCTGAAAGAAAAAATCAAATATATCCTCTTTTGAAGCTATACCTCTTAAATTTAATAGTTCTTTCATTATAGGATGCAAATTATCTATCTTTATCATATATATTATTTTTCGCTTAAATTAATAAATATTGTCTGATAGTATATTTTATTTATAATAATCTTTCAAGTACTATTTACAAGGTTTGATTATCAAGATATAATAAAAATATACGATACTATTAATAGGATTTTTATTTATGAGCGATAAGGACGTAAGTGCATTCTTAAAAAATGCATATAATGCTTTTAATGATAAAGATTATAAAGCTGCTATAGACTATTTTTCTGAAGCTATTAAACTTGACCCAAGTTCGGCAGAAACATATTATAATAGAGGAAATGCCAAAGCAAATTTAGATGATAAAAGTTTGTATAAAAGTGCAATAGAAGATTATTCTTGGGCTATAAATCTTAATGATAAATTTGCAGCCGCATACTACAACAGAGGTATATTAAATAGAAGTTTCGGAAACAATAAAGAAGCTATTGAAGACTTTGATAAGGCTATAGAACTTAACTATAACCTTGAAGAGGCATATTATGTAAGAGGAAACACAAAAGCAAGCCTAAAAGACTATAGAGGCTCTATAGAGGATTATAATAAAGCTGTAGAAGTTTATCCTCATTTTTCTGATGCATATTATAATATGGCTTTATCATATAATGCTGTAGGCAGCTATAAAGAAGCTATAAAAGCATATGATAAAGCTATAGAGTATAATTCTCATTTTGCTGATGCCTACAATAACAGAGGAAATGTTAAAGAAAAGTTGGGATACTATAATGAGGCTATAGATGATTATACAAATGCTTTGCATCTTAATAGGAATTTTATAGAAGCATATTTTAATAGAGCTAATGCCAAATTTAATATAAAAAATTATAAAGGTTCTATAGAAGATTTTGATGAAATAATAAAAATTGATCCTACATATTCTAAAGCATATTATAACAGAGGAATAGTAAAAACTTCTATGGAAGAATATAAAGAAGCTATTGAAGATTTTGACAAAGTTATAGAACTTGAGCCTCAATTTCCTGATGCATACTATAATAAAGCAGTTGCAATTAATCACTTGGGTATATATGATGAGGCTGTTGAGTTTTATGATAAGGCTATTGAGCTTAATCCTAATTATGCAGAAAGTTACTGCAACAGAGCTATATCAAAATCAAAAATGGCATATATTAGAAAAGATAAAGTAAGCAGTGATGAATATAATAAATTAATACAGGAAGCCGAAAGTGATTTTGAAAAAGCATATAGTTTAGCTAATGATAATATAAAAGAAATAATAAAAGACGGCATAAAAAAATTAGCAGACCTCAATATGGAAGCTGCTAAAAATTTCTGCAGTAAGAATAATATATACTGAAACTCTTTAAGTTTGTCAAATTTTTTATTGTTTTTTCCCAACGCACACCACAGGTAGACTTCGCCAAATTTTTTATCCTTCGGATATGTTTCACAAAAAACGCAATTGCTAGAACTTTATTTTTAAAGATATGTATTAAATGTATGTTAATACATAAAATTTAGGCTACACATAAATGTGGACTTCGTCAAATGCAGTATTTTTGGATTTCCTTTGAGGCGTACTTTGGGCGTACAGGCGTTACAAAAGAACTTGGGCACGACTGTTTATATTTATTTCAATTTATTTCATTTCATATGGCTAGTCCACACAAATACTAAAATTTAAATATTTATTTTTTGACAAATTATAATTGTTTATGTATATACTGAAAATTGGTTTCTATTAGAAGTATACCAGTTATTTTATTGTATCTGTGCAAACTTATGTAAGTACGGTTAGTTATGATTAGTATAAAATAACTAAGTTTTGGACTGATAATAAATTTCAAAATTTTATTTTAATCCATACCTTTTAGATTTAAGGCTTTATTTTTTATATAAACTTTGATTAAATCTTTTAAGTCTTCACTTCAAAAAGTGCCCTCCAAGTATTATTTAAATTTGCATTTCATTCTACGCAAAGCGTTTTTCCAAATATAGATTAATTTTAATAATTCTAATTTTTATCAAAATAAAAAAATTAAGTCTAACATGCGTTAAAGAGTATTATAAAATTTAAAAACCGCTTGGGTGGGCAGCCAGAATAACAGTTAAAGCTAAAGAAATAAAATAAGCTAAGAATGACAGTATAAAACTAAAGAATTTAGAGGGTGGGAGTTAGAATAAATTTTAAAACTTTACTTTAAATAAATATGCTAAAAATGCAAATAACATATTTATTTAAAGTAAATGAAATATTTGTTTGTAATTATATTTTTTTATTATATAATACCTAACATCATTTTATAAAAATTTTTTAGAAATAGTTAGTTTTCATGCACAACATATGTATAATAACAGATATAGGTACAATATATGGGTTTGGACATATTACCCGTATGAAGTTCATAGCAAATAGACTTAAAGAATATTATAATTTTATATTTTCTTCTATTAATGATAATAGTGATTTATTTAAAGATAAAACTATACAAAGCTGTAAATATAGTGAAATAAAATCATTAAATCCTTATTTAATAATAGTAGATAGCAGAGAAGTAGAATCTAAGTTTATAAAAGAATTAAAAACTATAAGCAATGTTATAATAATAGACAGTGTAGGAAGTGAAAGAGCTTTTGCTGATATAGTAATAGAGATGCTCCCAAATATAGATAATTCTAAAGAAGTTAATATTAAACCTTTTATAGCTACCATACTTAATTCTAATATAAAACCAAAATATGATGAGAATGCTCCAGTTCTTCTTTATTTGGGATTTAATAATGATTTGAAAAAAAAGGCAATAGATATTATAAGTAAAATAGAAAATAAAAACTTTGTTCTTATAGAAAAGGAAGAAGAAAGCGGATATAGTAATATAAAGTATAAAGATTTCAGTCCAGATATATTTGTAAGTCCATACAGTGCTGTTATAACATATTTTGGTCTTACAGCATTTGAATGTATAGAAGCCTCAATACCTACAGTGCTTTTTTCTCCTACAAAATATCATGATGATTTGGCAAGAAGCAAAGATGAATTATTTTTTAATTTGGGATTTTTTGAAAATGTTAATACAGATGAAGCAGTTTTGAAATTAAAAGATTTTTTATTTAATAAAGATACTCAAAGTAAATATTTAGAAAATAGTAAGTCTATAAACACAGAAAAATCACTTGAGCGTATAAAAACAATAATAGATAATATAAAAGATTTCAAAGATATAAGATGTCCTTTTTGCGGAAGTTCTCATATAGAGATGAAAAACAGAAATATAGAGTCTAATCTTTACAGTTGCTTAAAATGTCATACACTGTTTAGGAAATATTTTCTTCCTCCATTTACAGATTATTCTTCAAAATACTTTGTAGAAGATTATAAGAACCAATATGGTAAAACCTATGAAGAAGACAGCAAAAATCTAACAGCTTTGGCAAGAAGGCGTTTAGAAAAAATAAAAAATTAAAGCCTATAGGTAAAGTTCTTGATATTGGAAGTGCTATGGGCTTTTTTCTTAATGAGGCAAGAGAATGCGGCTATGAAACGGAAGGAATAGAGATAAGCGAATATGCTTCATCATATTGCAGAGACACTCTTAAACTTAATGTTCATAACTGTTCACTTCTTGATTTTGAATATAAAGAAAAAGAATATGATATAATAACAGCTTGGTATGTTATAGAGCATATTTATAATTTTGAAAATATTTTAGAGCGTATAATGTATTCTCTAAAAGATGATGGTATATTAGCTTTTGCTACACCTAATGGGTATGGTCTTAGCGGAAGATTTAATAAAAATTATTTTTCTATTGTGCCAAGCGATCATGCTTTTGAGGCTAATCCCAAATCTTTAGATATACTTTTATCAAAATATTCCTTAAAATGTATAAACCTAGAAAATCAAAGTGTTTATTATAATAGGTTTTGTGATATATTTAATTTGAATTTTATTAGTAAAAATAAATTACTGTCAAAAATATACAATGTTTCAGCCAAAAAGAAAAATCTAGGCGATACATTTGAGTGTATATATCAGAAATATTAACAAATAAGTACTATTTTTATACATAAAACTAATAAAAATGTAAAATAATTTTATAAAAAAATGTTTACAATATTTTGTTTTTTACATATAATGCAATTATAAGAACTTATTTTACAATAATTAGGAAATAATATTATGAAAATGCACAATAGTTTAAGCTTCAAAATCACAGCCATGATTAATTTATCTATAGTTATAATGGTAGCCTTACTTTTAATCATTTCCATAAAAATGGCAAGCAAAGCATTAATTGATACCAGATTAGAAGGTTTTTCTAATATACTTTCAGGCTATAGTTCTTTATTTGACAGCTGGATTAATGATCAAAAGATGTTAATTGATACTTATAGCTTTCACCCAGATCTCTATAATTTGATAGAAAATCGAACAGAAGATAATATGAATTCTGCTTATAATTCAATAAGCGAATATGTTAATTATAATAAATATATAATCAATATGGGTATATGCGATTCTAATGGCATATGTATAATAGATTCAAGTATGAGCAGCAATTTATTGGGTAAAGATATATTATCTATTCACCCAGAAGCAGCTTCCGATATGAAAAATGCAGGCAATACTGTAACATTTTCTAAAAAAATAACAAAATCAATAGCTGAAGGAGTATGGGCTATATTTGCATGTACTGGAATAAAAGATGAAAACGGTAATTTAAAAGGCTATTTATATGTTATGTATGACTGGACAGAGGTTAATAGATTATACTTTAGCAATATAGAATTATCAGAAAACATAAATATATTTGCTATAGATAAGGATTTAAATATTATTATACATACAAACCCAGAAAGATTAGGCATGAAGACTAGCGATAATTATAAAGCTGATTTTGAACAGGGAAGCGGTATTGACAGCTATATTTCAGGGGCAGATACAGGTTCACAGAAAAGAATATCTATTTTTAGTAAATTATCATCTTCTCCTTGGCTTTTGATAGTAAGTATAGTAGAAAACGAAGTATATGCTAAAAGCAGACTTTTAGGTATAGTTATATTTTTAATAGGGGGAGTTTCTATAATACTAATTTCCATTTTTGTATTTTTATTTGTACGAAGTGTAATGAGAAGATTAACATATATATCTGATGAGGCAAAAGATATAGAAAAAGGCATTTTAACACATAAAGCGGATAATAATATAAAAAAATCTAATGATGAGCTAGGAGTACTTTCAAATTCATTTGATGCCATGAGAGATAAACTTACAGATATTATTATGAAAGTAAAGGAAGAGCTTGATGATATAAAAAATATCACAGAAAATTTGGTGAAAGGCAATAATAATTTATCAAAGCGTACAGAGGATCAGGCAGCAAGTTTGCAGGAAACTGCCAGCTCTATGGAAGAGATGGCTTCTACAATAAAGTCTTCTACAGATAATGCTATTATTTGTAATAATATGATGATAGAGTCTAAAAAATCAATAGAAAAAGCAGGGGATATAATACTAGAAACTACAAATAATATAAGCGAAGTTAATGAAGCAAGCGAAAAAATAAAAAATATTACCAAAATTATAGAAGATATAGCCTTTCAGACAAATATATTAGCTTTAAATGCTTCGGTAGAGGCGGCACGTGCGGGAGATCAGGGCAAAGGTTTTGCTGTAGTTGCAAGCGAAGTAAGAAATTTAGCACAAAATACACAGTCTTCAATAAAAGATATAACCGAACTTGTTAATAATACATATGAAAGTATTTTAAAAGCTTCAAGCAGTGCCTCAGAATCCCAGAATATATTTAATGAAATTAAAGAAAAAATAGATGAAACCTCGAAAATAATTCTTGAGATAAGAGAAACAGCAGTAGAACAGCAGTCTGGAGTTGATCAGGTAAATATTGCCATAGCAAAAATAGATGATGCTACCAATAAGAATGCACTTTTAGTGGAGGATTCCAACAGGGCATCAAATGAAGTTCTTGATAAGATAAGGGTTTTGGAAAATACTATCAGCTTTTTTAGGATATAAAATAGTTTGTAATTATAAAGGTTTATGACATATATAACTTATATTTTACGATTATAATTATGAATTTGTTATAATTATGTGTTATGTTAATTGTTTTTGAACTGTTATTTAACAATATAAAAATATGATACAAGGAAAAAGTGATCATGAAAAAAATAATTTTAATTATGTCTTTAAGTTTTATATCTATAGTAGCATGTAAAAGTGCACCTGTAGCTACTGGACCTGAAGAGGGAAGCGGATTTAAGACAACAGAAGCCACTAATCAAAATGCAAAAGGTTATAACTTGCCTGATGGTGCTGCAGTTAGAGAAACTCCAAGAGGTAAGGTATTAGTACTTCATGACCCTAAATCTAAAACAGATATCGGAAAAAGCGGAAATGCTTCTTATGAAGTGAAATTCGGATTTGATAATACTGTAGAAATAGGAAGCTACAAAGAGGCTTATAATTTAGTTTATCAAATAATAAAAAATAATCCTGATATACGAATAATGGTAGAAGGTAATTCAAGCAAAGAGGGTCCTGCTCCATATAATTATCAGCTTTCTCAAAGAAGAGCAGATACCAGTTTTAATTATATAATAAAATTAGGAGCTGAAAACAGCAAATTATTGAAAAATGCTTTTGGAGAGGCTTTACCTGAATATCCTACACTTAAAGAAAATAGAAGATGTGAATTTATCATTATAATGAATGAAGATGATTTGAAAAAATATAACGATTTTGCTAAAACTGTCGACATTAACAAAGAAACAAATTAATGTCGAGGTTTTAACAATATAATGAAAAAAATCATATTTATATTTTTTACTTTATTGATCTTTGTCATAGCATGTAAGAGCACTCCTAAAAACAGTACCCCTGAAGATGTTATTATAGCAGAAGAGCCTGCTCCAGTTGTTGTAGTTGAAGAAGAAGAAAAAACTGTAGAGCTTTATTTGCCTGAGAACACTTCTATAAGAGAAACTGACAGAGGAAGAATACTTGAAACTAATCCGAAAATTATATTCAAATTAGTAGAGACTGATATGCCTATATCTGCTGAAGCAGCATTTGCTCAAGTAATAGAGTTCTTGGATAAAAATACTAATGCAAATATAATTTTGGAAGCACATACAAGTAATAGGGGAATAGCTTATCCTTACAACTATAATTTATCTATTGTAAGAGCTAAAAATGGAAAAACATACTTGATAGATAAAGGGGTTGCTTCTGACAGAGTGATAGAAAGTCCTTTGGGTGAGGCACTTCCAGAATATCCTACTCAAGATGCTTTAAGAAGATATGAGTTTGTCATAATAGAAAATGATGATGATATAATTAAGTATAATACATATATATCTCAGCTTGATGTTAGACAGGAAAGCACATATCAAGGAAATTAATTTTTATTTCTAAAATATCAAAATAAACCTCCTTTTAGAAATAAAAGGGGGTTTTAAACTTTTAAGGAAATTTTTATTTATGAAAAATATTATTTTTAGTTTTTTATTTTTAATAACTGTATCATTTTCAGCTTTTTCACAAACTAATGAAACAGAAAACATACAGTCTCCTGACGAAACCTCATCATATTTGCCCAATGTAGAATATGAAAATGCTTTTAAATACGGAACTCCTTCACAAAAAATATCCACAATTGGAAAAATAAGAAGAACAAAAAATGAAGCTGATATCGCTATGCTTGCAAGTTATTATCCAAGTGAAATGAATAATAGAGTAAAAACTGAGATTATCAATTTCTTTAAACAAATAAAAAATGATAATGCTAAAAGTATAATAGAATATGCTATAAAAGATGAAAATGATAATGTAAGAAAAGAGGCATATTATTTATGTTCTATTTATCCAGATATCCAATTTGAAGGCGGTATAATGACAGAAATTACAAATGCTTCAGGGTTGGTATTAGACAGTATGATAAATGCATTAGGAGCTATGAAATCAGAAGCTGCTGCCGATTATCTGCTTGAAAAATACACTAATAATACTGTAGCATCTTCCACAAAAGTTGAAATATTAAGATATTTCAGTGAAACTAAAAATCCTAAAGGCGAAGAGATATGCCGTAATGCTTCTCAGAATGCAGGTGAGCCTGCTTTGGTACGTTATATGGGAGTTGTAGCCTTAGGAGCTTATCCTAGTGCTGAAAATTATGAAATACTTCAAAAATTATTAGCAGAGGATTTACCAGAGATTACTGCAAGGGTTATATATATACTTCCAGAGTATAGTGCTTATGGAGATGTAAAAGAGAATATAATTGAAGCTGCCAAAAATGACAGTGATTCTGTTAGAATATATGCTATTAAGGCTTTGAATAATTATAAATCCGAACCTGAAATAGAGGAGCTTTTGCTTTACAGACTTAAAAATGATAATTCTGAAGCTATTACTACAGAAATACTTAATTTGTATAAAGATTCAACTCCTACTGGAAATATGTATGAGGCTATAAAAACATTAGCAACATCTTCGGCAAGTGATAAAATAAAGAACTTAGCTAAATCTATAGTAGGTGATGATAGTGGTCAGGCTAGTGCTACAATAGAAGAAGCTTTATCTGGTAAAGAATCTGCTAAAGAGAGCAATTAATAATTAAAAACAAATATATAAACTTTATACGCTGTAGTGCTGATTGTTTGAATAGAAATTTGTCAATAATTCTAATTTGACATTTAATAATAACATAAGACTTGTTTCAAAGATAATTTTATTTATAATTGTGTGTATTAGCTATTACCCCCGCTTTTTTGATACCCAAGAAGCAAAAAGACTGAATACTTATATACTAAAATAATATTTATAAAACATGTAAAACATTATTCTTATAATTGATAAATTCTTAAATTTGTATACATAATCTTGTCAAGCAGTTTTGAAATAAGTCTATACTTAAATCGTGTGTTGAAGAATATTTTAAATTTAAAAAAAATATTGGGTGGGCAGCTATAATAATAGTAAAAGCTAAAAAATGAAAATTATTTATAAATAACAGATAGCATTAAAAAATTTAAAGGGTGGGAGTTAGAATAAATTTTAAAATTTTAATTTAATCCCCGCCCTTTTAGATTTAAAAGATTTATTTTTTATATTGGCTTTAATTAAATTTATAATTCCTTATCTTTTAAGCACACCCACCCAAAGCGTGATTTAAATTTAAGATTTTCATTCACGCACGTTAAAATATATCTTAATTTATAACCCCAATTTTATTACTTATAAGAATTAAGTTTAACGTGCGTTGAAGAGTATTCTAATTTAAAAGCCGCTTGGGTGGGCAGCCAGAATAACAGTAAAAGTAAATATAGAAAAATAAGCTATAAATAACAAATAGAATTAAAAAATTTAAAGGGTGGGAGCTAAAATAAATTTTATACTTTGACTTTTATAAAGTATTTAATTATAATATAACTATGGAAAAGAGATTTAATACTAAACAAATAAAATATTTTAATCCTTTGAATGACTATTTTATAAGATACCTATTTACTGATAAGGGCAGCAGCGAAACTATACTTTTAGATTTTATCAATTCTATAATGATTAATGCTAATATGAAAACTTTTCGCTCTGTAGAAATACTAACTCCTTTTAACTTAAAAAAGAATAGAAATTTAAAAGAGACTATAGTTGATGTTAAATGTATAACCCAGAATGGTTCTGTTGTTATTATAGAAATACAATTACAAGGCAATTCTAGATTTCCAGAACGAATACTTTATTACTGGGCAGCTAATTACAGTAAATTATTAAAGCATGGCGAAAGATATGATGAACTTACTCCAGTAATAAGTATTAATCTTCTTAACTTCAATTTAGATAAAACGAAAAATATACATTCCTGCTATATGCTCTATGAGATGAACAATAAAAAACTTCTTACTGATCATTTACAAATACATATAATAGAGTTAAAAAAGTTCAGGAAAAATGTATTATCTAAAGATTTAAATTACTGGCTCAAAATATTTACAAGCAAAAATTTGGAGGTGTCTATGTCTGAAATAGTAAAAGAAAAACCTATAATGGAAGAAGTACAAAAAAAATATAATAATTTTGTAAAAAGCAGATTAATGATGATGGAGTATGAGAAAAAAGAAGCTTATTTATATGGAAATCAAATAATGCTTGATGAGGAGCGAAGATTAGGAAAAGAAGAAGGTATTAAAGAAGGAATAGAACAAGGAATTGAAAAGGGTATAGAGCAAGGAATTGAAAAGGGTATAGAGCAAGGAATTGAAAAGGGCATAGAACAAGAAAAATATTCATTAGCAAAGAATATGAAAAAAGAAAATATAGATATTAGTGTTATAAGCAAAGTTACAGGATTAAGTATAGAAGAAATAGAAAAATTATGATAAAAAACTTTATTTTAATTCACACTTTTAGATTTAAAAGATTTATTTTTTATATTGGCTTTAATTAAATTTATAATTCCTTATCTTTTAAGCACACCCACCCAAAGCGTGATTTAAATTTAAGATTTTCATTCACGCACGTTAAAATATATCTTAATTTATAACCCCAATTTTATTACTTATAAGAATTAAGCTAAACATACGTTTGAGAGTATTTAAAATTATTATATAGTTTTTTAAAATGTCATAATATCTTTCCAGTATCTGTCAAAATAATTATACATTCCCATACCTGGTGAATAGTAATTGTATATTTTATGGAAATCATTTAATGCATCTTTAAAAGAAGTATTTTTTATATAGCCTTTTCTGGCCATATATAATAATGTTATAGAAGGAGACCTTGACATTCCAAAATTGCAGTGAACAAGTACTGGCATATCTTTTATATGTTCGTCTATAAACTCAATGGATCTTTTTATCATAGGAAAAGCATAATCAAATGAAAGGCTTGATATATCTAGTAGATTTAGATAAAGATTATTATTACTTTCAAAAACCTTTTTATCTCCTATGTTACCATGAACACCATTGACAAAACAGCTTTGACAGGCATGCACTATAGCACCTTTAAATTTTCTGCAGTCGCTATCGCCTCCTACATAAAGATTATTATATAATTTCTGCATATTTATACACTCCTTTTATAATATAATCAAAGGTTTTATTTTGTCAATTACTTTTCTTTGTTGATGCAAATATATTAGTTTTTATTACTACTCAATATGATTTTATACACTAAAATTTGATATTGTAATGTAATTAAATATATGTATTGTATACATTGTAAAAAAATATTAAGACAAAATACAATTTTTGTTCATTTTAAATTGAATAATTGCGAACAATTATTATATTTATAATATATGTTGTATATAAATGTAAATGATTTTTAAGTACAGGAGGATTTCTTATTATGAAGCCCAATTTAATATTAATGAGCCATGGTAATTTGGCATCTGCACTTATAGAGTCAGCAAAAATGATACTTGGGGATTTATCAGATTATGATATAGTTTCTATGCATGTTGATGATACATTTAATGATGTGGAGGAAAAATTAATATCTGTATTAGATAAACATAAAGATAAAAATATTTTGATAATGACTGATATCTACGGCGGAACACCTTTTAATATAGCAAGCAAATTCTACAGAAAAAATGATAATATTTGTCTTATAAGCGGTGTCAATCTTGATATGGTCATAGAATATTTTTCTTCAGATATGCATGATAATACAAAAAAACTTATTGATGAGCTTATAAGTGTTTCTAAAGATTCTATAACATTATATTCTAAAAATGAAAATGAAATATACAAGGATATAGATTTTTAATTTTTTTGATGTATAATAAACTTTATGATAAAAGAATCTATCAAACTTGTATTAGCTGACTACAGTATATTAGAGATTACTGGAAGAATATTATTAGCATATATTATGGGCATATTTATAGGCTGGGAGAGAGCTCAGCATAAAAAGCCTATAGGAAGCAGAACTACAAGTATAGTATGTATGGGGGCTGCTATTTTATCATGTTATGAAGATGTTTTTGCCCATGCTATTATGCTAAAAAATGAAGAACTTATAAGGATTGGAAGCGAGCTTTTATATACTACGCCAGATTACAACAGGATATCTGCTCAGATAGTATCTGGTATAGGGTTTCTTGGTGCAGGTATGATTATACAAAATAGGGGCAAACTTCATGGCATAACTACTGCTGCTATAGTATGGGTTACTGCATGTCTTGGAATAGTTATAGGCTCTGGTCAGTGGGTATTATCTACTATAGGCTGTATTTGTATATTTTTAAGCACTTCTATTTACAGATTTTTTATTCCGTATTTTATAGCAAATAAGAAAAAGTCAATAATTTATTTAATAGAATGCTCTTCCAAAATAGACATAGAAACAGAACTTGACAGGTTTGGTATAAAACTTATTAATTTAGAGATATTGGGCTGGAAAGAAGTGATAAACAATGATAAAAATGTTGTATTATCTCCAAACATAATAAGTAAAGTTCGTATATTTGTACCTAGTCTTGATTATGCTAATATAGAAAATATATTAAAAAGTTTGGCTATAAGACCTATAAAAATATTAAAACGTATGAGAGATAAAGTTGATTTGCATTCTATAAATTAGAAAAAATCAAAAAAATATAATCAAAAGTTTAATCTATGGAAAAAATATATATAAAAAATTTTATTATTGATAATAATGTTATAGAAGAAGAAAAAGAAATATCTCTTTATCCTCTTATTTTTATTTCAAATAAATATAATTATTTGGCTAATTTAATTTGGTACATAAGCGATTTGCATTTCTTTGAGTTTTATAAAGTTAATGATTATGAGATAATGTCTATAAGTAAAACTATAAGCGGAATAATAGAACATTATCAGTATTCTACTGTAATTGATAATAATATGATTATAGAATGCATAGATTTTGTTAATGATATACTTGAAAAAAATAAGGATAATATTTTAAATAAATTATTTCCAGAAAATAAAAATAAAAGTATAGAAAAATTATTAATATCATGCACTTCAGATAATAATATAAATATTAACTCAACTTTTAATGATGAAAGCAATATTATAGATATAGTTTTTATTTATAATAATAGTTTTTCTTTTTCTTCGAGAGCTTTCTTTAGCAGAAAAATAGATATTTTTATTTTTGTTATTGAGCATATTATAAAAATACTTCTTACTGGCAATATATATAGAAATGCGTATATTGCTGATTATAATGATTTTAATTTTGATTATGCTGTTAAAAAGAATATGGCTGTTAGAGATTTTATTTACAAAGTTCATGAGATGAACTTAAAAGAAAATAATAAAAATAATAATAAAGAAAATAGTAATATAAAAAACAGATATGAACTTATAAAAATGTTTTTTAAACATTATAATTCATTTAATATATTCATAGAAAATTTTTCATTATTAGAAGAAGAAATAAAAAAAGAAGAAAATAATAATGACTTAATTGATTTGTTTTTAGAAACTATAAATAGAAAAAGAAATATATTTATTACATATGATGATATAAATTATTTAAATAATCTAATATCAGATAAAAGATTTGAAAACAATATTAAGGTTTATTAATTTACATTTATCATATTTTTGATATAATATTATTATAATAATATTCGGATAATATTTATGAAATACATTAAACATTCTATAGTATTTTTTATAGTTTTCATCTTTTTCTTATCATGTTTATCATGTAGTAATTTACCTACAGATATTAAAAGCATACAAAAACTTAAAGACAGATCAGGCAGATATTCTCTTAATGTAAACTTTGAAGAAGATATCAAACTTGATTTTATAGTATTTGATAGCGGTAATATTAATTTTATAGGAAGCAGAAATAATATTGCCAATAATTTAGGAACATATTTTTTAGGAAACCCTGAAAGTACAAATAAGACTTTTTCATTTGATATAAAAGAAACTATAAACGGGGTAGAGCCAAACACATATTTTATAGACTTTTTTTATTCAACATTGAGATATTCAGGAAATGAAGTGTATTTTCAAAAAAAATCAGACAGTACAAATATAAAAATAAGCGAAAGAATTGGCGTTTATTATAGTAAGGATAAATTGTATAATATAACCGTAACTTCTGATAGAATATCTTGGAGCTATTTTCCAGATGCCTATATTGATATAACTAATCCGTACACTGAAGATACAGTTTTTACAAAGATAGAGAATTTTACCAATGAAAGCGGAACAGTTTATAATTTTACACTTAAAGTCGTTTTTACTGATAATGCTCTTAAACTTACTTTTAATATCACAGATTCTTCATATTCTCAGTATAATAAACAAGACGAAGAGTATAGAATATCTTGGCAATAAATTATATAATTATATTTTTATAAGGTTTTTATTATGATAAAAGTTTCTGTGATTGTTCCAATATACAATGTGGAGAATTATTTAAAAAAATGTTTGGATAGTGTAATAAATCAGACATTAAAAGATATAGAGATAATATGTGTAAATGACTGTTCAACAGATGGTTCTAAGAATATTGTTCTTGAGTATATTCAAAAAGACAAAAGAATAAAACTTATAAATAATGAAAAAAACTCTGGTATAGGACTTACAAGAAATGAAGGAATTAATGCTGCTATTGGAGAGTATATTTCTTTTATAGACTCTGATGATTATATTTCTTGCAATTATTTAGAAGAGCTTTATAAAACAGCTTTAAAATATGATGCTGATATAGTTTTTACAAATAACCTTAATATTGTTAGAGATAATATAATAAAGCCTTACTATCATAACAGAATACATATATGGAAGAAGAAGTTTAAGAATATTTGGCAGGAAGGAAGAAGCAATTTTAATGTGAGTACTACAGAAAAAGAAAATACTCCAGAATATCCTTTAGTTTCAAGTGTAAATAAAATATTTAAGAGAGACTTTATTATAAAAAATAACATGCAATTTCAGAATTTTATAGTATCTGAAGACACAGAATTTTTTTATAAATATCTGCTTTATATGCCAAAAATGTATTATAATAATAATGCTGAATATTATTATGTACAGAGAAAGTCATCTATAACACATTCTATAGAAAAAGATAATAAAATGGCTTGTGATTCTTTGGAAGTATTTAAAAATATATTTAATTTTTACAAAGAAAAAGATATAAGTTTGCTTGAAGAATGTAATTTTTATAATTTTACTTCTTTTTTATTTGTGTTTAATAATTATAAGGCTGATAATAAAAATGAATTTTATAAAAAATGTCATGAACTTATGAAAAATCTTAATGTAGAAATAGACAGAAAAAAACATGCTTTTTATGCTTATAGTATGTATATAATGAAAACTTATGATGACTATAATGTATATTTAGACAAAATAGAATCAATTAAAAAGAAAGTTTTTGATATTGCTTGGTGGATACCTTCTATTACTTTGAGAGAGAAGTATAAAAAAGTTAATTTGGATAAACTTGCAGAGAAAAATTGGAAATGATATAATTATTAATCTTTTGATAATTGAAAAAAAAACAATTTCATTATAAAGTATTGAAGTTAAGTTGAATATAATAAAATGATAGGAGAATAAATATATGGTAGTAGAGCCAAAAATTTTAAATAATATATGTATTACTGCCCACCCTCTAGGCTGTGCAAAAGAAGTAGAAAAGCAGATAAATTATGTGAAATCACAACCAAAAGTAAAATCAAATGTTAAAAATGCTCTTATATTAGGAGCTTCAGGCGGATATGGACTTGCAAGCAGAATAGCTATAAGCTACGGACTTGGGGCAAAAACTTTGAGTGTATCTTTTGAGAAGGCTGCTACAGAAAGAAGAACTGCTACACCTGGTTGGTACAATAACGAGGCTTTTTCTTCATTCGCTGAAAAAGATGGGGTTAAAGATAAAAACTTGATACTTGACGCTTTTTTAAATGCTTCAAAAGAGGAAGTAATTAAAGAGGCTAAATCATTTTTTAACGGAGAGAAAATAGATTTAGTGATATACAGTTTGGCAGCCCCAGTAAGAACTGATGAATCTACTGGAACAGTTTATCGTTCATCATTAAAACCTATAGGAAAAAAATATAACGGTATAGGTGTTGATTTTATGACTGAAGAACTTCTTGAGGTATCAATAGAGCCTGCAAATGAAGATGATATAAAATCTACTGTTAAAGTTATGGGAGGTGAAGACTGGAAATTATGGACTGATGCTTTACTTAATGCCGATATGCTTTCTGAAAATGCCGTAAATATAGCATATTCTTATATAGGTCCAGAAATGACTAAAGCTGTATACAGAGACGGCACTATAGGAAAGGCTAAAGATCATCTTGAGGCAACTGCTCATGAATTGGACAAAGAGATGCAGGAGAAAGTAAAAGGTCATGCTTATGTATCAGTAAATAAGGCTGTTGTAACTAGGTCTTCTGCTGTTATACCTACAGTTCCTCTTTATATAGGTATATTATTTAAAGTTATGCAAAAGAAAGGTATTCATGAGGGCTGTATAGAGCAGATGTACAGACTTATAAGTGAAAAACTTTTTAATGGCGGAGAAGTACCAGTTGACAGTGATAACAGGATAAGACTAGATGACTGGGAATTAAGAGAAGATGTTCAGAAAGAAGTTTTAGATGAGTGGAATAAACTTACAAAAGATAATGTAAAAGAAATAGCAGATTTAGCATTATTTAGAAAAGACTATATGAATATGCATGGTTTTGATGAAGAGGGTATTGATTATAGTCTGGACGTTAAGATATGATATTATAATAAATTTTAAATAAATTAGATTACTGGCGAAGTTTGAATATTTATATTTGAGCTTCGCTTTTTTATTTATTGTTATGTATTTTTTATATTTGATTGTTTTATTAGTTTGATATTTAATTGCGGAGTTGTATTTGATTATTATTACTCACAGTATATTTACTTCAGTATTTAAATAAAGTTAAAATGCTCAGAATTTTTTTATTATAGTTTTTCGATTTTCTATATTATTTATAAAAAACTTGTTCGTTAATAAGCTCCTATCATTCTAACGAATGTCAGGAACTCACAAGTTTTTTATCTCTTCTATACTTAGTCCTGTATATTTAGAAATAGTATTTAAATCTACTCTATCATTTTTCATGTTTTTAGCCATAGATATTTGTGTTTCTTTAATACCTTCTTTGATACCTTCTTTAATGCCCTCCTCTCTGCCCTTTTTAATTCCTTCTTCTATTCCTAGTCTTCTCTCTTCGCTTAAAGCTAATATATTAAAATAATTCTTTTCATATTCTGAATAATTTTCAAATAAATCTTTAGTGTTTACAAATTTGTTATATTCATCATAAACTTCTTTCATTATAGGATTTTTTTTCACTAATATATCCATAATTTCCTCCATTTTTGCCTGCTTTTCTTTTAGTGTTAAGAAATAAAACCAAGCATCTAACTCATCTTTAAGACTAGAACTATTTGCTAAGTATTTAGGCAGCTCAAGAAAATGCATCTCAAAATGATTAGTTAATATATGATTAGTTTCCAATTCTTTTATAACATAACAGCTATGCTCTTTATCAATGCCTTTTAATAAATTAAAATCTAATATATTAATTACTATAACTTGTTTTAAATCATTGTATTTTTCATTATTTCTCAAATTAGCAACGTAGCCTTTAGCCCAGTAGTATAAACTTCTATATACAAATGACTGATTTCCTACTCTTTGTATCTCTATTAATACAGTTTCTCCGCTTTTGGTAACTGCTCTAACATCAACAATAGATTGCTTATCATTAATATTTTCTTTGAGATTAAAAGTATTAAGTACTTTAATATCTTCAAAAGTTTCCTGATTATAGTCAGCTCTTACTGAATTAATCAAATTTTTTAAAATATTTTCATGTCCTTCTTTAGCAAACAGATAACGCATAAAGTAGTCATTTAAAACATTAATATTTATCATAATATTATTATAATTAAATAATATATAAATGTCAAAGTATAATTTTTATTTTCAAACAGTTTAGTATGGTTTGCATACCTTGCATGGAGTGTATCCCTTATATTCTGCCTCTGATAATGATATTTCATATGCCTCTCCTTTTATAGTTCGGCAGTTTCTAAGATGGTATTTTTTACCTGTTTTAGTTATATATACTATATTTTCAGCTATTACATTAGAGGATATTATAATTGTGAGTATGATTATAAATGTTATTATTTTTTTCATGTTTTTATTCTTCTTTTTTATAAAATGATATAATAATTAATCATACATTAGTTTTATAATTTGATAAACATTTTATATGCGGTTTTTTTATACAGTTTAAGAAAATAATATTAATTTTTTTAAAAATACCACTTGACAAAAAATAACTTTGTAGTATAATGCAAGCATTCCTTAACTAGTTTGGAGTTGTAGCTCAGTTTGGTTAGAGCGCCTGCCTGTCACGCAGGAGGCCGCGGGTTCGAGCCCCGTCAACTCCGCTTTGTTTATTTAAACCACGGAGAAATATAATGCCTAATATAGCTTCAGCATCTAAGAGATTGAGACAAAACGAAGTTAGAAACCTTTATAATAGAAAAATTAAAAGTTTTTTAAATACTCAAAAAAAGAAAGTTATTAAATCTATAGAAAGTAACGATAAGTCTTCAGCTGTTACAGAATTCAAAAAATATGCAAGTGCTTTAGATAAAGCTGCTAGAAAATCTGTTATACACTCCAATAGAGCTGCAGCAAAAAAATCTGATATGATGAAAAAAATTAATGCTATGAATTAATTTTTGATTTTGAACTCAATAAGACCTATATACCTTGATGGTGTATAGGTCTTTTTTATTTTAACATGTTAATATTTTTTTAAATTTTATGTAAAAAGTTATTGCATTTGTCTGCTTATTTCTTATCTTATTAACATAAGAAAGTAATTATTTATTACAATATGTAACAATTTTATCACATAAAATGATTAGAATATATTAATTAGATACGGAGGATTTTATATGACAAAATTATTAAACAGCATAAATAATGACTGCACAGTTATAGATGATGAAGAGTATAATTTATTAATCAATGAATATAATGATATACTAATTGATAATATAATAGAAGAATAAATAGTTTAAATTTTTTTCCTTTTTTATTAGCCTGTGCTTAATGTATGGGCTTTTTTATTATAATAATCTTTTATCAATATTTCATTTTGTACCTTATATATTGACAAATAAATAAAAATGTATATACTATATATTAATATAGATTTCGGAGGTAAAATTATGGACTTAGAAAAAAAACTTGAAATATACTATAGAAGCTCTTCTATAGAAGATGATATGAAAAAATGCGAATCTACAAATGATTTCAGCAAAATAAGAAGGCATCCTTATGATTATTTTCATTATAAAGATGCTTTTTTGCAAGATTATTTTTCTATAGAAGATGAAGCATTAAAGAAAAGATATGAACATTTCGTTAAGATACTTCTCTACGGAAATGACAAGGAAGGAGAAGGCGGAACTAGATATGTTATTCTTGATTATATAGTCAATAGAGATTTTGAAAAGTCACTCAGATATCTTGTTTATGGATATGAGAAAAGATATAAAGAGCAGGCAAGAACTTTAAATGGTGAAAAATTAATATATACAGTTTTTGAAGATTTTAATAAATACTTCAGTAAAGAGTTTGAAGAATATACAGATAAATATATTGATATTATTAATAACAATGATAATAAAAAAATATTAAAAAAAATGGACAGAGATGCTGTAATACCATTGATTGCAATATGTTCTGTTATAAAAAATAATAAAGAATGCGATGAAAAGTATATAAATGCAGCTATAAAATCATTTGATGTTTTTCCAAATCTTTATGACACTTTAAATGTTATTGCTGCTCTTTTAGATAAAAACGAAGCTATAAAAAATAAATTTATAGAAGTATTAAATAATAATGAAGAATATATTATTGATATGAAT
>NZ_JQIU01000008.1:2554371-2557741 GCF_002379365.1 Brachyspira sp. G79
ACAACAATCCCTATAAAGCTAGAGAGAAATTTTTCAATGCAATAAATTATCCTAATGATTTCGCATTTATAGCACAGCATTTTCAAAACTATTTTCATTATGCATTCATTTATGGGTCAAGAGATTTATATTTAAACTATAAAGAAGATTTTTATAAAATTTATAATTTAGTAGGAAATGATTTAAAAAATGATAGAAACAAAAGAATATTTATAGTGCTTAGCGGTGTTTTATTAGAACATAATGATAATAAAATAGACACAAATAATTTAAAAAAGTCTATACCTGTATTACAAACTATAGTTAATAAATTTACAGAAGATAATTCGGATAGATATAATAAAAGACCAGCATTCACCACTACAGTAAAAATAGAAGAAATATTTGATAAAGATAAAAATAAACTCTTTGATACGCTTATTGAATATTATACAGACAAAAAAAATACATACAATCTATACAGTACATACAGATGGGGAAATACTCTACCTGAATATTGTCTCAATACAGAACTTTATTATTTATACTCTCTATTTAATTATGATAGTCCTGAAATGAAAAGCTATAAAAAGTTTGCTATCGATATTTTTAAATATTTACCAATTCAGATTGGAATAAGAAAATATATAGAAGTGCAGGCATCTATAGGAAATAAAACTCTAAAAGAAGTTATTGATAGTTTATTAAATAATAAAGAATTGAATATTACATTAAAAGAAATTCTGCTTTCATACTATTTTGATTATGCAGGAGATTTTTCAAATTATTATTACGACTATGGCGGAAAATGTCTTCCTACATTATATAAAGAGCTTAGATGCGTAGATGAAAATAATAATGTAGTCATAAACAGCGTAAAAGATGAATTATTTAAAAGCTATTTTGATGAAGTAGTAAATATATTAAATGATGATAAGTTTATAAAAGATAATATAGCAGGCAGCAAAAATACAGCATTAGATATATTAAAGACTTTGTATAATAAATATAATTATGAAAATTATCATTTGATTTATACAGTTCTTGAAAATACAAAGAGGGCAGAGGTAAAAAGATATTGTATTAAAGCTATTTCTGATAATGAAAAGATTACAAGAGAATATGTTGAGAAAATGTCAGAGAAGGTAAGATCATCAGAACTTAAAGGGGCATTAAAAAATATTATTAAGAATTGGAATCTTAAAAAATACGGCGATAATTTCAAAAGTATTGATGAGGCTTTGGAGTTTATAGATACTTACTACAATAAAAACTATGAAAAAAATATTAAGTTTTTAGATGATGTTCATTTGACAAAAGTTCTATACAATAATGGAAAATTGGCTGATGAGAGAATATTTAAATATATTATTATGGAATATATGAACTTAGTTGAGCCTGCCAGATTAAAAGACTGTGACATGCTTACTGAGATTCTTGATACTTCCTCATTTACAAACGCTTTGGAAATGTTATATATTTATTGGAAAGATTCTAATTATGAAGCTAATAAAAAAAATATTTTAATACCTTATCTTTTATATTCTGATAATTCAAAGATAGATAAAGTTTACCCGCTTATAAAAGAGTTTGCTAAAGGTTCCCGAACTGTTATGGGAGCATTTATTGTAAAATGTATTGCATTAAATGGAAAAAGCTATGCATTAATATTAGTAGACAGCCTCACAAGAAAAGCTCCTACTGCAAAAATAAAAGAAGTAGCAATAGATACTATGGAAAATGTAGCATACCTGCTTGATATGACAACAGATGAGCTTTCAGACAGAATAATACCTAATTTCGGATTTGACAGAAAAGGTGAAAAAGTTTTAAGCTATGGAGGAGAGGCAAAAAGAACATTTACATTATCTATAAACAATGATCTTGAACTCACAATAACAGATAATGACAAACAAAAAATAATAAAATCACTCCCAGCACCAAATAGCAAAGATGATAAAACAGAAGCAGATAATGCCAAAAAAGAATGTACTGCTCTCAAAAAAGAAATAAAAACTTTAATACAGAGTCAGAAAATAAGACTTCAGAAAGTATTATTAAACGGCAGAAAATGGACTTATGATAATTTCAAAACAGTATTTGTTGAAAACCCTATAATGAATCTATTTGCATTAAAACTAATATGGGGCGTTTATGATGAGAATAACAATTTAATAGAAAGTTTCAGATATATGGAAGACGGCACTTTTAATACTGTTGATGAAGAAGAATACACTCTCAAAGAAAATGCTTTAATAACTTTAGTACACCCTTCAGAATTAAACTCTGACACTATATCAAAATGGAAAACTCAATTATCCGATTATGAGATATCACAGCCTATAGAACAGCTTGATTTTAAATATGAAGAGATTACAGAAAAAGATATAAGCGAAGATAAAATTACTTCTCTTAATTCCAAAAAAATAAAAGCAGGAGTATTGATGTCATTAGCAAATAAATACGACATGGCTAGAGGCGAGACTATGGACGGCGGAAGTTTCTGCGAGTACATATTAAAAGATACTTATCTCAATATTGCTGTTCACATCTCATTTGATTATATGTATTTTGGAATGGATGCTAATGAAGATGTTGAGTTTGGCGATATAGAGTTTTGCGAGATAAATGACGGTATTGAAACTCTAATTAATCCTCTAAAAGTAGAAAAAAGATTTGCTTCTTCAATTTACAGTATAGTAAAAAGTGTTTTTGTAGATTGATTTTATTTGATTGAAGTAGAAT
This sequence comes from Brachyspira sp. G79, assembly GCF_002379365.1. Taxonomy (GTDB): domain Bacteria; phylum Spirochaetota; class Brachyspiria; order Brachyspirales; family Brachyspiraceae; genus Brachyspira. The sequence goes on from NZ_JQIU01000008.1 coordinate 2,557,096, forward strand.
AAATTTATATCTTGATATATGGGGCTTTCATACGACTAAGTTATTTGTAGTGTAAGCCCCATTTCTTTGATTATGATATTATGTTCATTTAAATATTTTATATTTGAGCTCCTTTTTATTTAATGACTATTTATTAATTTAACCATCATAAGATCATGATCTATATAAATATTTTCAATTATATAATCATATTCAAAAGCCTCTTCTGTTATAGATATAAGATATTTATTGCATTCATTTAATTTTTCAATTGTTAAATCTTCTTCATAATCATGAATTATTTTAAAGAAAAATTCAGAAAAATTATTTTCTCTTGCATTTTTTATGCCGCCTCTTATATCATAAATATTGTCAATAAGCGGTTTTATACGATCCATTTCATAGAATGGAATTTTTTGATAATAACCGTCAGGCTCTGCATATAAGATATTTACAAAAATTAAACCTAATAAAATTATTTTTTTCATAGTTTAGCTCCTTTACTTTTTAAAATATCTATAATTTCAGTTCTTTTAAATGCTATCGCAAGATATAGAGCATTATCACCATTATCATTTTTTATATTAATATTAGCTCCCTTTAAATTTTCCTATTAACAAGAAAAATATATCTATAAGATAAAAAAATCCAAATACATAATAATTTT
>NZ_JQIU01000008.1:2558204-2601145 GCF_002379365.1 Brachyspira sp. G79
TAAATCTAACATTGTTAAAAAATCTTTATAAAATGATTTATAATTGGCTCTTACCGTTTTTGAATTATCAAGAACAGAATTTCCTTCAGAATAATATAATAACTTATAAAATACCACATCTAAATCATTTCCATAATCATTTATCATTTTTTTTAATTTTTTATGCAAATCTGATAGCTTTGAATATTCATCATAACCTGATGGCGAAAATGCTTGACATCTATATGAATTATCTGTAATATCAAATTCTGAAAGATAAAAACCGCCTATATTAGAAGAAAGATTTATTTTATCAGTACCTGTTTTATTTTCTAAGTAAACAATATTATGACCAAAAAGTTTTGTATAATTTAAATTTAGGTCTATTTTTGGGGTTTTAATAGAATAAGAAAATCTAATACCTCTTTCAGTATCCATTATAGTAAAATAATAATCATCTGTAACTAATACATAATATATTTCCTTATCTTTCCTCTCATCTGAATATGAAGATTCATCTTTACTTAAATCTATAACCGTAACATTATCAGGTATTTCAAAAGAAAATAACATTGAATTTATAATAAAAATAAAAAATACCAATAATTTATTCATTATTTACTCTCCTTAATAAATATAAAAAATATGTAGTGGATAATATTCATCTAATATTATCCACTAATTTAAGAAATTAACTTTTATTACTTTTTACCAAATCCGCTAAGTATATTAGTGATAATAGCTATCTTATTTTCAAACTCATTAAGATCTCTTTTAGCATTAATATCATTAGGATTTTTCTGCACTCTTGCTTCAGCATTTGCTTTTCTAGAATAAGTTCCTCTTAGTGTAGCTTCTAATGTAGATTTTGGCATTTTTGTGTAATCTGGCATAATAATAGCCTCCTTAAATTAAATTTAATATAAATAAAAAATTGCAATAAATTACAATTTAATACTTGCTGTTTTAAATAATTCTTTGCAATGCCGAAAGAGATGGCATTAATATATTTAAGTATTTCCAAAGATTGAAATAAATTTTTGCTAGTTATTTGATAGAATGAGTTTATAAAGTTTAGTAAGATATTATAATACGATGCGATTAAACAACATAATTAAATAAACCTTATATTAGTATTTTCATTAATTAAGTATATAATATAATTAACATTTGTCAATATTTTACAGCAATTATTATTAGGTTTTTATTGTTTGTGTATAGCATTTTAAATTTAAATAACGCTTGGGCGGGTGCAATTTTTGAAGTGAAGACTTAGAAGATTTAATCAAAGTTTATATAAAAATAAAGCTTTTAAATCTAAAAGGGCGGGATTAGAATAAGTTTAACAAAATATGGCAGGGATTAAAATTAAGCCCTGCCTTTATATTTTATGACAACGATGTTTTACTGAGCATTAGGATTTAAAGAAGGTAAATACCAAGTGATACCAGTGTTGGCACCGAATGCTATAGGCAAACCGTTTACTGGAGACTGTATTTTAGGTACTCCGTTATTTACGTCCATTTCAAAGTACCATTCTAAAGCTTCTATAGGTCTTACATAAACTTCTCCATATGCTGACCAGTATACACTATGTACAAGTTTGCTTCCTTTTTTTCCATCATCTTCAACTCTATATCCTAAACCGGGTTCAAATATAAAATTTACAATATCAGTATTAACGCTTAAAGATATACTAGGAAGTATTCTCAAATCATAAGGGTTTCTGTCATATGCTTCTTCTCCTGCACTTGCTTTACGAGTTGCAATAACAGACCATGCTTTAATATCAGATGTATAACTGCTTGTCATAACAGCTTTTCCTTTAGCATCTAAAGCAGAAGCGAAATCTATTCTTAAGAAAGGATTAACCACTACATTATCTATTATAGTGTTTAAGAAGTGAAGTCTTAATTGGAAACTTAAATTTTTAGCTGAATATTCTTCTGCTGCTTGTTTATAGGAGTTTTGACCATAGTTAAATTCAAATCTTATATAGTTGAAAGCATCTATTCCAGTATAGTATCTTACTTGTGCAGGTATGCTCAAACCAAAATAGTCAGTTCTTCCATTTCCTACATCATCTTTTTTACTGATACTTACAGGTATTGCTGCTCTTAAATTATTATTAACAGCATTAAATACTACTACAGGTGTATGAGCATCAACCATTTTGCTATTATCCCCTGAAACATTATTCATAGTATAATTGTATCCCACACCAACACCAAAACCATCACCAGTATATCCTATACCTCCAGATATAGTAGCTTCTAAATTTGTATTTGCTCTTGATGTGAAAATCTGACCAGTTAATCCTGTATTAGCCTTAAAACCGAAAGTACCTTTAATAGTTCCATTTCCTAGTGTAAAGCCCAACTGATTCATTCTAGCTCTTAGCTGATTTCCATGAATAAGAAAGAATACCCAAGTATTATCAGCACCATACATACCAAATACTGAACTGCCTGCTAATACAAAAATAGCAGTTACCATTAATAAAAATTTTCTCATTTTGCTCACTCCTAAGGTTTTTATATTTTATAGTTTTAGTCTAGGAAAATTATTTTTGGAATTCAAATTTTTTTTTGATTTTTTTAAAAAATCTAATTTTTTTTGTAATAATTTTTATGTTTGGTATATAGTTAAACAATTATATTTTTTATTGTCAACTTTTTTACAAGACTTTGCCAAAGTTTTATACATACCTAAATATATTTCCTTTAGTAGAATGTATATTTATATAAAAACGTAAGTACTGATTTCTTATATGTAGTAAAACAAATTTATGATAATACTTGAAATTTGTATCCACATTGCAAAAGGAATGTTTAAAGATTTGTATTTTATCAAATGCAATTTTTTAATGAAGTAAAACGGATTTGGCAGAGTTTTGATTTTTATAGCAATTTATATAATTTACTATGTCTGCGAAGAGCTGTAGTGTTATTAAGTATGGCTAGTCTCCACAAATACTAAAATTTAAAAATTTATTTTTTGACAAACTTTAGTTATTTATGAATGTAATTATAATTTATTTATAACATAATATATTTTTGTTAATCAATAAAATATGTTTTATATGTATAATAGTTAATTTGTTTTGTAAAATAATAGGTAAATCAGCTGCATACCACTTCGGGTACTTCCTTACTTCGTTTGCGTTGACATTCGATAATGGTTAGATAATACCGTGCTGAAGGTGCCTACGAAGCGTCCCGAACGAAGATGAGGGAAATCTAGCTAAAGTTGACAAACTATATTTGTTTGGGTATACACTGATAATATTATTTTTTTAAATCTTTAAAGCTTAATGCAGTACATGATTTTTTATCAACTTTCAGAGTTTTGCCTATAACTTTTTTATAGTCTTTTGCTGGTATTCCAACACAAGGTCTCAGAGTGATAATATCTTTTTCTGTTATTGTTTCACCTTTAAGCATAGCATGATTTAAATAAACACCTCTTTTAGCATATACTAGTTCTTTTTTCTCCTGTTTACTTAGTACATGTTCTTTTTTAATAGCAGATGATCCTCCAAGCATAGTTAAAGTGTTGTCCATATATTTTATAAGTTTTTTCATATTATCAGTATCCAAACTTATAATATGATCTCCTTCTTTTTTTTCTGGTGTTATAGTAAAGTGTTTTTCTATTATTTTAGCTCCAAGAGTTAGTGCAATAATAGGGGCTTCTATTCCTATTGTATGATCCGAGTATCCTATTATTGAGTTTTTAAATATTTTATTCATTATTGATATTCTATTTAATCTGGCATTTTCCATAGGGGTAGGGTATTCTACAGAACAATGAAGTAATGCTATTTCATTATTTTTTAATATTTTTAAAGCTTCTTTTATATCTTTATTAAGAGCAAGTCCAGTTGAAAGTATAACAGGTTTTTTTGTTTTAGCTGCTGCTTCAAGAAGAGGAATATTGTCTATATCACATGAGGCTATTTTGATTACAGGTATATCATAATAATTTATATCATTAATAGATTCCACAGAAAAAGGAGTTGTTATAAACATTATTTTATTTTTTTTAGCTTCTTTTATGAGAGGTTCATACCATTCTTTTTTTAATACTATATTATCAACACCGTCAAGTGCATTGTCATTAAGTTTTAATGCTTTGGTATATTCTTTAGTGGCAAATAATGTTTTTTGAGTGAAACTCTGAAACTTTACAGCATCGGCTCCTGATTTGGCCGCTTCCTGAACTAATTTTATAGCAGAGTTCAAATCTCCTTCATGATTGCATCCTGCTTCAGCTATTAGAAAATATCCTTTTTTGTTTATTAAGTCTTTTAATTTAATCATAATTATATATACCTCTTCCTAGTAAGATACTATTACTAATATATTATCGAAATAGATATATAATTATTTATTAATATTTTATGAAGATATTAGGAATGTTTTTAATAATTGTAAATTATATTTTGATTTATTAAAGTAGATATAAGAGTGTTAAAAAAAAATGAGCTGGTGATGGGACTTGAACCCGCAACCGGCTGATTACAAATCAGCTGCTCTGCCAATTGAGCTACACCAGCGAAGTGATTATTATTATACTATAACTATAAAAAAAGTCAAGCATAAAACATAATTTTTTATTATTATTTTTTTATTCTTCTCTGTCTTTTAAGCCTTCTACCATATCCAGTTTATTAATATAATGTGTACTCATAAGAGCTACCAAAAATATTACGGCTATAAGCAGTATTACAGCAAGTCCGTAGCTTGAACTGTATACATGAGGTACAAAAGAGAATAACTTGCTTGAGAATGGCTTTTTAACAAGATAAAGTATTCCATATCCTGCGGCTATTCCCAAAGGTATGGCAACTATTACTTGTGTGATAGTTTCTTTTAATGAAGCTATCATAATTTCTTTGGTAGTATATCCCATAACTTTAAGAAGTGTAAACTCGTATCTTCTTGTAGCAAGAGTAATAACACCTACACCATAAAGAGAAGTAGCACCAAGTAGGAATGCTATAAATATAAGTATCTGTACAAGCAAATATATTGTTGCTATTTGATTTTTATATGCTTCATATTCATCATTTCTAAAACTATAATATGACACTTCTTTACTGTTATCTAATATATCTTTTATTTCTTCTTTAGAGGTGTTAGTTTCAGTAGTTAAAAATAAAGTATTATAAACGTCCTGAACTTCAAATGTTTCTTCAGCAAAATCTTTATCCATATAAATATAAAACATACCCTGCTGTTCTACAAATTTACTAACCTTTACTCTTCTTGAAATACTGTTTCCAAGTGTGTATAGTTCTATTCCTATATAGTCATTTTCTTTTACTTTTAATTTGTCTGCTAAATATTTAGGAATCATTACAGAATCTTCTTTATTTTCATTATTTGGTATATCAAGAGAAGAAAAACTGTCTTTGTATATCAAAGTAGGTATGTATAAACTTTCTGAGTCTTCTCTGAAAGCTGGATAAAGTCTTGACTGATAAATAGCAGCTTTATCAAAATATTTTATATTTTTGTTTGTAAGTATATCAGAATTATCTTCCCATTTAGTAGGACTTATAGTAGCAGTAACATCATACAATGCAAACTTTTCATATAATGTATATAAAAAGTAGTCAAAAGAGTTATTAAACCCTTGAGCAAATATAGTCATACTAATTGCTGCAAACATTCCCCAAAGAGAGGCTAAATATCTAGTTTTGCTTCTTGAAGCATTTTTTATGGCATATCTTGTATTAAAAGAAAGTTTATTCCATATTTTGAATCTTTCTATAAAAGTTTTTCCTGCACCTTTAGGAGGCTCACCTCTCATTGACTGAGCAGGGTTGAGCTTTAATATTGAAACAGCAGCTAAAAGATTAGAAAATATACATACAAATAATATAATTAAAGCAGATATTATCCATAAATCTATATAAATATTGTATGTAAAATTAGGCATATCAAATATATTTCCAAGTGCATTGAATATAGGAGGAAGAAGGAATTTACTTGCTATAAAGGCTAAAAGTATACCGAAGAATGATACCAAAAAAGAATATTTGATATACATAAACATAATAGAAAAATCAGTAAGCCCTATAGCTTTCATAATGCCTATCTGTTTTCTTTCGACAGCAACATTTCTTCTTTGTATAATATATAAAAGAAGTATAGCCATCAAAAGAAGTATAGAAGGACAAATATATGAAAAAGAATCTATTTGAAGTAAAGTCTGTTCATAGTTTACATAATTTACTGACTGTTCTCTGTCTGTAAAGAAGAATATTTTTTGTTTTAATTTAGTTCTTATTAAGTTTTCAGTATTATTTTTATCAGCATCTTCTTTATATTTTATATAAATTGAATTGTAAGGCACATAATTAAAATTATCTTCGCTTATTTCTATAACAGCGAAATCTTTGGCTTCAGAGGCTGTACTTGCACCGTCTTTAAAAAGAAATACATAATTAGGATAAGATACCAAAGCTGCTATAGTAAAAGAGTTGGTTTTATCATTAAAAGTTAATTCTACAGTATCTCCTAGTTTAAGAGAATTAGCATCAGCAAAATTTTTGTTAATAGCTATTTCATTAGTTTCTAATTCATATTTTCCTTCATAGATATAAGGCTTATTTATTCTATTTTTTGAACTGTCAGTTCCGTAAATAATAGCATCAATATTATTTATTTTGCCCTGAAATCTATGTTTAGCTTCTGCTTTATCAATACCTTTCATATCTTTTAAGATGTCTATATCATTATCGTCGAACATTCCAAATAATACTAAATCATCTAATGCATTTTCTTCAAAGTAATTTTCAGCAGATAGTTTGAAGTCTCTATATACAGTTTTTACAGCAACAAAGAAAAGTACAGCCAATGTTACTATAAATACTGCTGACATAAATATCGCAAGCTGTTTATATATTTTTCTAAATAGTAGTTTGGTTTTTATATTAATCATTATTTGTTTACCGTTTTTATTTTTACCACTCTATCTCTTCTGGATTTAGAGGTTTCTCTACATCATATTTATCTAATACTTCACCGCTAAGAATCTTTACTACAGTATCAGCCATCTTGGCTATTTCTTTACTATGAGTAATTAATACTATGCTTGTTCCTAGATTTCTATTTAAATCTCTAAGTATTTTTAAAGCCATAATACCAGTTTTATTGTCTAATGCTCCAGTAGGCTCATCACATAATACTACTTTAGGTTTTTTAGCTATAGCACGTGCTATACTTACACGCTGCTGCTCTCCGCCTGATAATTCTGTAGGATAATGTTTTATTCTGTTTTCAAGACCAAGTAATTTTAAAGCCTCTTCTGCATTTGTTCTTGAAAGCCCAGTTATTTCAGTAGAAAACTCTACATTCTCTATAGCAGTTAAATTAGGAAGCAGATTATAGCTTTGAAATACAAAACCGATATTTTCTCTTCTGAATTTAGCTAACTTTTTATTGCTGTAATGAGAAATGTCTTCGCCCAGAAATAATACCTGTCCGCTTGTAGGTTTATCCAAAGCCCCTAGTATATTAAGCAAAGTGCTTTTTCCAGAACCGCTAGGTCCTAGTATAGCAGTAAGTTTTCCTTCTTCTATTGTAAGATTAACAGATTTTAAAGCCTGAGTAGCTCCGCCTCCATGACCGTATACCTTACTAATTTCTTTTATTTCATAAAGATAACTCATTATACAAAATCCCGTAATAATATTATTTTCTAATTATAACCATTCTTTTTTTTCCATTCATAAACGGCTATATTTACTATTTCTACAGCACATTCTCTTTTACTCAATATAGGGTATGATTTAAATCTTCCGTCTTTAAAAAAGATAGTTATTTTATTGGTATCTTTACCTATAGAGTCTTTTATTTTATTTGCCACTATCATATCAGCACCTTTTCTATTCATCTTATCAACAGCATAATTTTTAAGCTCCTCATCATTTTCTGCAGTTTCAGCAGCAAAAGATACTATCAGCGTAGATTTTTGCTTTTTTTCTTTGGCAGACGCTAGTATATCAGAATTTTCTATTAAATCTATAGAGTTTATATTTTGTTTCTTTATCTTTTTGTCAGAATAAACAGCAGGTCTGAAATCCAAAGGGGCAGCCGCCATTATAAGTATATCAGTATTATCAAGTTCATTAAGCACCGCTTCTTTTAATTGTTCTGTGGTGTCAATTTTTATCTTTTTATCATTTCCTTTTACATTTAAAAGAGTATTTACTTCGCCCTCTATATATACAGAACTTCCTCCGTTATTATATATTTCTTCATATATTGAAGAGCCCATCTTACCGCTTGAAGTATTTGTTATATATCTTATAGGGTCTATCCATTCTTTAGTAGCACCGGATGTTATAGTAAACTTTATATTTTTGTATTTATTATTTTCTTTTGTAATTTTTTTTATTATAGTTTCAAAATCGGCTAATCTTCCAACCCCAGTATCATGGCATGCCATATTTCCGCTTTCAGGCTCTATTATATTATAGTTAAGCTCTTCTATTAGATATTTGGCATTTTTTTGTACTGCTTTATTGAGCCACATATGAGGATTCATAGCTGGTGCAAAATATTTATCTTTTGTATATGCACATGCTATAGTGCTTACAGCATCATCGCATATTCCATTAGCTATTTTGGATATTATATTGGCATCGGCTGGGGCTATAAGCAGTATATCTGTTTCTTTATTTATATTTATATGTCTTAGAACATCATCTTCCTGCCATAAATCAGTTATTACTTTATTTGTGCTCATAGTTTCAAGTGCTTTTAATCCTACCATATTTTGAGCATTTTTAGTAACGGCACAAATAACATCATGCCCTTCCTTTTTTAGCATACTTACTAACATTGGGGTTTTGTATGCAGATATTGAACTTGTTATGGCAAGCAAAATTCTCATAGTTTATTAAAAAGTTTTAAAACTTTAATATTTCCTTATAAACTTTAATATTATTAATTATATACTACTATAAATAAAAAAATAGTCTATATATTTTTTATTTTTTATACAAAAAATATATAAAAAATATATAGACTTATTATTATTTTATTATTTTTCTTTGTATGCCTGAGTAAACTTATGCATAGCCAAGTCATCATAATAAACATCTTTCAATTTAGGAGAAACTAATAAAGGTTCTGTATAGAAATACATAGGAATTATAGCAAAACTATTAACCAATAATTCTTCAGCCTTATGCATAGCTTCCATTCTAATATTTTGATCTCCTGTGCTTAAAGCTGTTTGTATATATGCGTCATACTGAGCATTACTATATGAGCTATAATTGTTAGGAGAATAACTTGTATACAAAGCGAGGAAGTTTATAGGATCATTAAAATCTCCAAACCAGCCTCCGCGGCACATAGTAAGATTTTTGTCATATCTAGTTTGTAAAAATACTGCCCATTCTTCCTGAACTATTTTAGTATCTATTCCCAAATTTTCTTTCCACATCTGCTGTACTGCTTCAAATATAGCTATATGAAATCCAGGGTCTGCTTTAAACTCAAACACAGGAAAGCCTTTTCCATCTGGATATCCAGCTTCAGCCATTAATCTTTTAGCCTCTTCTACATTATTTTTATAATTTTCACTGCTTATATCAAAAAAACCGCCACCATTTTCTCTAAAACTTCCATTATTAACATCTTTTATACCATATGGAACAAAAGCATTTGCAGGAGTTTCTCCGCCTTTAGTGACTTGTTCTACTATATAGTTTCTATCTATTGCTAAAGCTAAAGCCTTACGTACTCTTATATCACTTAAAACTTCATTTGTAGTATTTAAACAGTAAAAATATGAAGCTAGCATTGGTTTTATTTGAAGAAGACCTTCTTTTTGCAATGTTTGTATATCTTGAGTAGGTAATATTCTTGAGAAATCTATAGAGCCTTCTTTTACACCAGCAACAGAAGCAGTTTCATTTTGCATAAGTACAAATTTTAACTCTTCAGGTACAATAGCTGAGTAATTCCAATAATTAGTATTTTTTATCATTATAATGCTTTCATCTTGATTTATTTCTTTAGCCATAAAAGGACCATTTCCTATATATGTTTCAGCTTTAAGACTCCAAGCATCTCCATATTGTTCTATTATATCTTTTCTTACAGGATAAAATGTAGTAAAAGCAGTTAAATCCAAGAAATAAGCGGTAGGTGCTTCTAAAGTAACCTCTAATGTATAGTCATCTATAGCCTTAACTCCTAAACTATCAACAGGCATCTCTCCTGCAGTTATTGCTTTAGCATTTTTTACAGGCTCATGCTGAAAACTGTACTGACTTCCAACAGCAGGATCTACTACTCTTCTCCAGCTATAAACAAAATCATCAGCTACAACATTTTTTCCATCTGACCATTTTGCATTTGTTCTTAAATGAAATATATATCTAGTACCATTATCAAGTTCTTCCCAGCTTTCTGCAACACCGCCTACTATTTTTCCGTCTTTATCTTTAGTTGTTAATCCTTCAAATGCATGAATAACATAATAACAGCCGTCTAATGCTGTATTAAGAGTAGGGTCTATCGTTTTTGGCTGAGGTCCTGCATTAATAGTAATTGTGTTTTCATTATTTATACCTCCGCTCTTACAGGATACAGCAATGAATGACATTATCAAAAATATTACTGTTAATATACGATTATTCATTTTTATAACTCCATCATTAATTTTCATTTTTATATATAACATAATTATATAATATATATAAGTACTGTCAATGGTATTTTGTACATCATAAAAAATGTTTGAGGTGTGAAAAGATATAATATTTTTTTTGTAGTATTATATTGACAATAGATTTAATTTTATATATGATTTTAGTATAACATTATATTTATAAGGATTTTATATAATTAACAAGAAAGTATCAGGAAATAAAATTAAATTTAAGGATAATGAATCTTTTATTTCAATATGCGGTATTAATGATAAGAATTTGGAAATATTAGAAAATAAATTTAATGTTTCAATATACCCAAAGGGAAATGAATTAACAATAGAAGGCGATTCAAATAAAATAGAAGACACTCTTAAAGTTCTTTATATATTAAAAGATATGTATAACTCATCTGATGATATAACTATGCAGAAGGTTATAAGTATAGCAGATAATATTGAGAGCGATAAAGAAAATCAATTAATATCAATGCGTATAAAACTGCCGTATCTAGGACGAAGCATACAGATGAAAACAATTTCTCAAGGAGAATATTTATATAAAATGCAAAGAAGTGATATTGTATTTGCTTCTGGGGCTGCTGGTACAGGTAAGACTTTTTTATCAGTTGCTTATGCTATAAATTTGCTTTCTGAGGGAAGAGTAGAGCGTATAATTATAACAAGACCTGTAGTTGAAGCAGGGGAGAGTTTGGGATATTTGCCAGGAGATTTTAAAGAGAAAATATCTCCATATATGCGTCCTGTTTATGATGCTTTATATAGTCTTTTATCAAGTGATATTATATTAAGGTATACTGAAGAAGGAAAAATTGAAGTAGCTCCATTAGCATATATGAGAGGAAGAACTTTGAGCAAGTCTTTTATAATACTTGATGAAGCACAAAACACTACAGTTTCTCAGATGAAAATGTTTTTAAGCAGAATAGGCGAAAAATCCAAAGCGGTGATAACTGGAGATATATCGCAAAGCGATTTACCAAATAATGTGGAATCTGGTCTTGAGAATGCTTTGAAAATTTTAAAAGGAATAAACGGTATAAGTTTTCATCATTTTGATAAAAAAGATGTAATAAGACATCATCTAGTTTCTGCGATTTTGGCTGCATATGATAATGCAGGTAAATAAAATATTTTATTTATGGAAGGTTTATAATTTAATATGAATACAAATAAAAAAATAATGAAATCAGTTATAAATAAAACTCCAAATATAGAAAGAGTTTTTCAATTAATAATAGCTATAGTATTGTATCTTTTTACTTTATTTTTGGTCTTTCCTACATATATGCAAAAGGCTACAGTACCTTCAGTAGGCGATATAGTAAAAGAGCCTCTAATAGTTAAACGCAATGTAAAATATGAAAATAAGGAAGAAACACAAAAACTTGTATATTATGCTAAGGCCGCTGTAGCTCCTATATTTGACATGCCTAAAAATATAGAGTATGAAACTATATCTAAAATAAGCAATATGTTTTCATTTATGAGAATATCTTATGATAATAATGTTTCTATTGATGATATGTACAATCAGTTTTTAGCACTTCATAATGAACCTATAAATAAATCAGTATTTTCAAATGCTGTTGTTAATGAACTTAATATAGGGTATGAGTCTAAAATAATAGAAACTATTAAAGAACTATTTAGCGTAGGAGTTATATCTAGGGGAAATTTGAGTTCTGATACTTTGAATCTTATACTTGATAATGGAATATTTATATACAGATATGATGATTATTTAGTAGAAGAAAGAGTGCTTCCAAGAAACAGAGTGTTTTTTTTGGAAGATTTAAGAATGGAGCTTCCTTCTATAGTAGGGGCAAAATATAGAAATCTTAATATAAATCATATTAATACAATATCATCTATAGTCAATGCTTTTTTAAGAGATAATCTTATATATAATTCTGTGCGTACAAAAGACAGAATGAATGATGTTGTCTCTTCAATACCTCCAGTTTATAACATGATAAAAAAAGGATTTGTGATTTTAAATGTAGGAGAGAGAGTAACAGAAGAAAAGGCTGAGCTTATAAGAAATTTATTCGGTAATAATTTTGAAAATTATAATATTTCTATTCTGATAGGGCAGGCTTTATTTATACTTCTGCTTTTTGCTTTTATTGGTTTCATTATATTTAAATACAAAATACCTTTTTATATAAATTTTAAAAACTATATTCTATTTTGTATAGAGTATGTCGTTATTGTAAGTATTACATATTTATTTTATAATCATATATCATATAAATTATTGGATACATATATACCTTTTTATATTTATACATTTATTCCTATGTTTGGTATGATAAACTCATTATTAGGAGCTAGAAGAGGTATATCATCTGTAGTAACTTTAGGTATTACACTTCTTGCGGCAAATATTGCTCAGGCTAATATATTTGAAATATCAGCATTATTTCTTATATCAATATTAGCTTCTATACTTTCTAGAAAAATTAATAGCAGATATGCTCTTTTATGGATAGGTTTTATGATAGGTGTATATTTGAGCTTAATGTCATTAGTAGGAATGCTACTTAATAATGAAATTAATATCACTTATTTAACTTTTATTTTCTCATTTGTAAGCGGATTTACTCAGGCTATACTTGTGATGATATTTCTTCCTATATGTGAATATATGCTTGAAACAGCTACTATATTCAGACTCCAGGAGCTTTCTGACTTGAATAATCCACTTCTTAGAAAACTTCAGATGAATGCACCTGGTACTTATCACCATTCTATCAGTATGGCCAATCTTGTAGAAACTATAGCAGAAGAGATAGGAGAGGATGCTAGACTTGCCTGTGTATCAGCATATTATCATGATATAGGTAAAATGGAAAATCCGCTTTACTATATAGAAAACTCTAATGTTAATGAAAACAGACATAACAAATTGAAACCTACACTTTCTGCTTCTATAGTAAAAGCTCATGTACGTTTGGGTGTTGAGATAGCCAAAAAATATAGACTGCCTAAAGAGGTTATAGCCGCTATAAAAGAACATCATGGTACAAGTTTAATAAAATATTTTTATGTAGAGGCTATAAAAGAAAATCCTGATGTTGATATTAATTTATTTACTTATCCTGGACCTCGTCCTCAGTCTAAGATTACAGCTATATTGATGATTCTTGATTCTATAGAGGCAGCAAGCAGAACTTTGGATTCTCCTAAAAGAGAGGATTTGGAGATGCTTATAGATAATATTGTTAATGGCAAAATGTCTCAGGGCGAGCTTAATGACAGCGGACTTACTTTAAAAGATATAGAAATTATTAAAAGAATATCATTCCAAAAAATTATAGTTTCTTTGCATGAAAGAATAAAGTATCCTGAACTTCCAGAAGAGAAAAATGAAAAATATCAGTCAGAAGAAAATGACAAGGATATCAAAGATACTAAAGATATTAATAAAGATAACAAAAAACAGCCCGCAAAAGATAATAAAGATAATAAAGATAATAAAGATAATAAAGAAAGCAGCGATGCTGTAAAAAAAGTAAAAAAAGAAACTGAAAAGATAAAAGAAAAAATAAAAGAGAAAATATCAAAAAAAACTCCTATAAAACATAAAAATGAGAAAGATGAATTAAAATATAATGCCAAAGAAAATAAGGAAAATAAAGAAAACAAGGATACTGTAAAAAAATAATGAAAGTTAATGTGTTTAATGAAACGTATTATGATATTGATATAAAGTACTATAAATATTTTTTATATAATTTATTAATTGTTTCTGAAGTAAAAGGAGATGTTAATCTTTTATTTTGTGATGATGAATATATAAAAAAACTTAATAATGATTTTAGAAATAAGAATAAAGCAACTGATGTATTAACATTTCCTATGGGAGATGCTGATGAAGGAGGGGATATAGTTATTTCTTATGAATGGGTAAAAAACAGATACAGCGAAGAGAAGATAAAAAAACAGTATTAAAACTTATTATACATTCTGTGCTTCATCTTAAAGGCATACATCATAATTATAGCAAAAAATCACTTATGGAAAATAATGAAAAGATGAAAGAATTATATTATAGGGTAATAAAATATATAAAAGATAATAGAAAAAAACATAACTTTTAAGGATATATATAAAATGTCAATAAAAAAATTAATATCTAAAATAACTAAGAAAAAGGATAATGATACTGAAAAAAATAATTATATAAATTTATCAGCATTAACAGAGCCTGAAAGAGAAATTATAATAAATACAATAGAATTAAAATCAAAAAGTGTAAGAGAGATAATGGTTCCAAGAGTAGATGTTGTTATGCTTCCAATAGAGTCTTCTTATGATAAGGTAATAAAGGCTTTTAATAAAGACAGAAACTCAAGAATACCTATATATAAAGACGGTATAGATGATATAGTAGGTGTTTTGTATGTAAAGGATTTGATAGATACAGATGATAAAAACTTTTCTCTAAAAAAAATTCTTCATAAGCCCTTATTTGTACCAATATCAATATCTTTAATGGAGCTTTTAAAAAACTTTAGAGAAAAGCAGATTCATATTGCTATGGTAGTAGATGAATACGGCGGTTTTTCAGGCATAGTATCTATGGAAGATGTTCTTGAACAGATTATAGGCGATATTAGAGATGAGTATGATGAAGAAGATGAAGAGGTAAAGAGTAATGATGATGGTACTTATCTTGTAGATGCTAGGGCAAGAATAGAAGATTTTAATAAATACGGAATACTTCCGCCTATACCTGATGATGAGGCAGATACTGTAGGAGGATTTTTATTTTCATATTTGGGAAGGCTTCCTAAAAGAAATGAGGCTATAGAGTATAAGGATTATTCTTTTACAGTTGTTGGAAAGAGTGGAAACATTGTTACTAAAATAAGAATAGAGAAACTCAAAAAAGAAAGTAAAGATAATAACGATAATAATATAGATGATGAATGATTTTATTTTTATAAATTAAAATATTAGTTTATATGAATAAAAAATATACCTAAACAAATACAGTTTGCTAAAAAATTAATTTTTTAAATTTAGATATTTGCGGTCAATAATGCTGTGTGCTGCGTAGCAGCGCAGTTCTTTTATTGCGTCTGTTTACAAGCAGCTAAATGGGGGAGTGAGGATGGAGTGCAGCAGGCTTTGACAAAAGTTGAATAAAAAATTAAATAAAAAAGAGAGGATATTTATTCATATCCCCTCTTAGTTAAATGCTATAAATCAATTTAACCTAAAAAACCCTGTATAACTGGCATAAGTATTTTTATTAAAAGAAGTGCTGATAATATCCAAGTTAATAAAGATATATCCTTAGTTTTACCAGAAACAAATTTTAATATAGTAAAAGATAATACCCCGAAAGTAATACCTTCAGCTATACTATATGCAAAAGGCATAAATATTATACATATAAATGCAGGTATTGATTCCGTATAATCATCAAAATTAATTTCTAATATAGGAGTCATCATAAATAATCCTACTATTATCAAAGCAGGAGCAGTTGCAGCAGAAGGTATAGCTAAAAATAAATGTGATAAAAATAATGATACAGTGAATAAAGCAGCAACTACCAAAGAAGTAAGACCAGTTTTACCGCCTTCAGCAACACCTGAAGCACTTTCTACATAAGTAGTAACAGTAGATGTTCCGAGGCATGCCCCTACAACTGTACCTACTGCATCAGCAAATAAAGCCTGCTTACATCTTGGTACTTCTCCGCCCTTTGTAAGCATATTGGCTTTGGTACAAACACCTACTAATGTACCTACTGTATCAAACATATCTACAAAAAGAAAAGTAAATAGAACTATAAACATATTAGGACTAAGTATATTACTGAAATCAAGTTTAAAAGCTATAGGTTCTAATGAAGGAGGTATAAAACTTGCATCTGGAGAAAGTTTTGTAAGCCCCATAGGAATGCCTATTATAGTAGTAATAAATATTCCTAATAAAATAGCTCCTTTAACATTGTATGCAAGTAAAATAGCTGTGATAATAATACCTAATATAGCAAGAAGTCCGCTTCCAGAAGTAATGTTTCCAAGTCCAAGCAAAGTAGAATCATTATTAACTATTATCTTAGCATTCTGAAGTCCTATAAAAGCAATGAATAAACCTATTCCCACAGAAATAGCTCTTTTCATATTAACAGGTATACTATTAACTATCGCCTCTCTTACATTGAATATTGTAAGAACAACAAATATAATACCTTCTATAAATACCGCTGTTAAAGCTGTCTGCCAGCTGTATCCCATACCAAGAACTACAGTAAAAGCAAAAAAGGCATTAAGTCCCATACCTGGAGCTAAAGCAAAAGGCAAATTAGCAAGTAAAGACATTATTAGTGTTGCTATGATAGCTGATACTACAGTAGCCGTAAAAACAGCTCCTTTATCCATACCTGTAGCACTAAGTATATCAGGGTTTACTGCCAATATATATGCCATAGTCATAAAAGTAGTAAAGCCTGCTATCACTTCTGTTTTTACATTTGTGCCATGTTCTTTCAGCTTAAAAAACTTTTCCATAAATATATCCTTTATCATTTTTTATCACAGTAATATCAATATTGTGAAAGCTATACTATATATGAGTATTATAATTTTTGCAATATTTTTTTGAGAATAAATTATAAGACAAATATAATAATTGTAAAAAATGAATGAAACTTTTACTTATAAAAAATATTAAAATTAAAAATAATACTCTATTTTATAAAATAGAATATTATAATATATTTATAGAAATTTTATAATAATGATTAAAAAATAAAATCCTAATATCATACTAGGCTCTATTACTTACTAAGTTAATTGTCAATCAATTTATTTCTTTTTATTCTTTTTGGTTTCTTTTGTATTCACTTCAAGTGCGGTATTATCTTTTCTTGTGTAAATATATATAAGCATAACAGCCCCTATTATCACCATAGGCACAGAATAAATAGCTCCTGCCGTAATTGGTCCTACAGTCCATTCTGTAATATCACGAGCGAACTGTTCTATTAAAGTTCTAAAAAGCCCATAAAGCAAAATCCATACCCAAAGTCTTGTACCAGGTCTTATTTTTTTATTCTTCTCACTTAAATATCCTATTAAAAAAGAAACAAATGCAAGAACCAAGCCTTCAAGAAAAGCCTCATATAACTGCGAAGGGTGTCTAGGTTCAGTATAAGGTCTTATCGCCCCAAACATAGAAGCCCATCTTTCATAACCGCCTACTGCATCATATAATGGAAATTTCAGCCCTAAAAAAGAATCTGTAACGCGTCCGTAAAGTTCGGCATTCATAAAGTTGCCAATCCTTCCGAAAAATAAACATAAACTTGCAGGCAGAGTTGCGTTATCTGTAATATTATAAAAATCATATTTATACTTTTTGCTGAATATAAATAATGCTATAAACATACCTATAAATCCGCCATGAAATGACATTCCAGCAAAACCAGTGAAAGTAAATCCATTATCAAGATTAATACCAAATATTTCCCAAGGAGTTAAAAAGCTCTGAGGCGAGTAAAAAATAAAGTATCCTATTCTAGCACCTACTATAGCACCAACAGCAGCATAAAAAACCATGTCATATATACCGCCGTTTTTTTCATCAGCATTAAATTTTATCCAGCCTCTTTTCTTCACAAAATATAAAACTATACATGATGTTATAATACCTACTATATACATAAGTCCATACCACCTTATAGCCCCTAATATAGGTATGCTTGGCGGAAATACGAACGGAGTAAAAAATTCAGGATAAGTCATATGTTTTCCTTTATTTTATTTATTATATTATTTTTTATAATAACCTATAATCTATAATTAATGTAATTTTTTAATATAGGATAATACATTGAAATGATTAATCTATCAAGTATTTTTATTTAGTTTTATTATAAAGCTGTCTTTTACCTAAAATATCCAAAGACCTTTTAGCTTCCAAAAATAAAATATCTTCATTACTATATTCATTTATAAAACTATTTAGTATATCTCTGCTTTTAAAAAAATTAAATGCTGATAAACAAGTTAAAGATTTCCATACAAGAAGTTTATCATCTTTATATTTATCTATTAGATTAATTATATATTTAAGATTTTTTTCATTTTGTAAAGTTTCATTATAAAAACACATATACCCGAAAGAATCTGCTGCCTCATAAATCTTTATCAAATCATCACTTTGTAAAACTTCTATTAATACATGTAAAATATCTGCTTTCATCTTTGCTAAAGTTCTAGCTATTATATCTCTAGGTAGAGGATATGATTTTTTTAATGATACTTTTTTTGGCAATTTTTTATACTGATTATTTCCTATTTTTCCAAGATATTCAGCCATCTTTCTAGCTGTATCGATATTTCCAGCCTCAAGAGTCTCGCATATGGCTATCTTAGTATACAAACTATCCTCTTCAGACAAACATAGCAGTAAATAATCTGCTGCCTTATCAGTATAATGTTTTAAATTGACAGCAGCGGATGTTCTTACTGATGCGTCATTATCATTTAAACAATATATAAGTTCTTCTAATGATTTGTCTTTAAGCAAAATAACATCTTCTTCTAATGGAAGACCTCTGTATTTAAGTTTGTCCAAATCGGATTTTAAATTATGTTTCATGGCAAATATGATATTAAATTTTTTACAAATATGCAATAAAAATCAAGAAAATTTTAGTTAATCGATTATATGATTCTAAAAAACAGTATATTTTTATTATAAGGCATGTAAATGATTTTTTTACTAAAAATTAATAAAAATGGTACGAAATTTTTAATAAATTTTAATAAATTCTATTTTACAAGCTGAAATTTAATGAAATTTATTGCAAATTTTCAGCTATATTCTATAATTTGACAGAGGTATTAATCCTATGCTCGAAAAGGTAAAAGATTTTTATAAGACGAAGAAAATTTTATTTTTCGCCATTATTTTTATTTGGTTATTATTAACTATACTATCTGGAATATTAATAGGCTCATGTTCCAAACCGAAAGTTATACCATTAACACCAGAAGAGGAGAATTCAAAGGCTATTAATATTATTAAAGAAGACGAAGAAAAAATTTTAAAAGGGGAAATGCTTTCTACAAAAAATAACTTGGATTTCGATGAGCTTAAATACTCAAGGAATTACACAGAAAGCCGAAAAAATAATACTAACTTTTAGGAGATGATTATGCGTGTTTTTTTATGTTCTAGTATGTTACTTATGTTTACTATTTTCTCAGCAGCATTTGCTCAGGAAACAATCACTGTTAAGCCAGACGATAAAGTAGTAACTAATGAAACAGCTGCCCGTATTAAAGGCGGACCTTTAGAAAAAGACCTAGTAAAAACTGTAGATTTATCAGAAAATACACTATTTTCTATCAAACTAAATGCTACTAACTTCGACAGATACATACGTATAACAAGCTACTCTACTAATTTGGATTTTGTAAGATTTACAAGAGACAAAACTAATGCTTTTTTAACATTCAGAACTTTAACTGCTGGAATAGGAAAATTAGATTTCCAAGTAGATAATGAAGAAAATATAATCAGAAAATATTTCTATACTATAAATGTAACTAATAGTCAGGGAATAGCCTCTATGGAAACTAATGCTATATTAGAAGCGGATAATGATACTATGACTAATGAAATATCTACTAATACAGCTATGACTAATAATACAATGTCTACTAATACAATTATGACTAATGAAGTATCTTCTAATACAGTTATGACTAATGAAACAGCAAATACAACTATGACTAATGAAGCTAATAATATTTCTACTAATCAAAACAATACAGCCAATCAGCAGTCATCAGTTATAAAAAAACCCTCTGTTATGAAAGAAAATACTCAGGCTAAAGCACCTGTTGAATCTAATCCAGAAACTATAGCTTTATTTAAATCAGCAGAAGATTTAAAAAACATCAAAGATTATACTAATGCTGTTAATACTTATAGTAATGTAATCATTCAATATCCTAAATCAAAATATTCTGTTTACAGCTATTTTAGAATAGGGGATATTTATAATCAAAATAAAGACTATAATAATGCTTTTGATATGTATAAACAGGCATCTTCTTTGGAAAATGCAAATAATAATGAAAAAGCAGCAGCTCTTTATTCTATGGGAGTTGTAAAAAAGTCAGAAAATAAACTTGATGAAGCTATAGCTTATTTTAATGATGTTATGAATAAATACTCTTCTACTTCTATGTATGGAAATGCCGCTTATGAGATAGCTGACAGTTTAAAAACACTAGGAAGAATATCTGATGCTGCTCCTATATTAGAGAAGTCTTTAGAAGGAAATAATAAGTTTGCAAAACGCGGAGATGCTATACTTCTTTTAGCTGAAGTATATGAAAAAGGTGATAATAATACAAGAAATTTTGATAAAGCATATCAAACTTATAATCAGTATTTAGCTGAATACCCTACTTCTTCTAAAGCTAAATATGCTAATGACAGAAAAAATTTCTTATACCGCAATGCTGTTAATTTAAGATAATGATTATATTTTTTTAATAAAGCAAATAATTAAGGCCCTTTAGGAAAACTATTCTTAAAGGGCTTTCCTTTTATCAAAACAATAGAATAAAGTTTTATATTACATCAAAACTAATATCATCTATCAAATAAATATTTTCTTTGTGATTAGTTTTATCTGTTTTTTTAGGCTCGTCTTTAGCTTCAGAATTATTATTCTCTTCAATCTTTTCTTCTGATGAATTATCCTGATGATTTAATATAATTGATTCTATTTCTGAATTTTCTAATATAGTATCATCAAAATTGGCAGTTAAAATAAGCTCTTTTAATCTATTTAAATCATAAACATAAGTATATGTATGCCTTACATTATCAATATTCTCAAAAGCCCTTACAGCTAAAACATTATGTGATAAAAGCTCTTTTAAAAGTATTATACTTTTAAAAGAAGATGATTCCCGATTGGCAGATAATGAATAAAATTCTGTTTCTCCATATTTATTTACTGTATTTGTCCTAGGTTCATTTTTATCCAAACGGTATATAAGAGTTATTTTATCTTTATCATTAAATCTCTCTTTAAATATAATAGAAGGAGTATATAAGTTTATATTAATGGAGTTTTTATCGATTTTTATCATCAAAGTATTGAAATTCAAACTGTTTTCTTCCTGCTTTTTAATAAAAATAGATATTTCTTTATCATCTGTTATAGGGTCTGTTTTTTCAATTAAATACCACTCATTTATACCATAATACTCTCCGTATAGTATAAAAGAGTTAATAACCATTACAGAAGCTATTATAATTTTTTTTATCATGTTATCACTCCACCTTTACAATCTTAGTATATATTAAGATTGTTTTATTATTAAATCAATAAGAAATATAGATAATATAATTTTTTTTTACACTTTTAGTTTACATAACGATATTAATAGTTTACATATTAAAATAAAAAGAGCAGAAAGCCTACATTTAGATTTCTGCTCTATAAAAATAAATTGAAGTTTTTACTTCAAATTAATCTTTTTCACTTCTACTTTATCCAGCAAATTATTCATACTTTCAAATGTAGTAAGTCCTTCACTAAAAGCAGTTGCAGTTCCTGAAGCTATAGCATATTTATAAGAATCAATTATATTTAGATTTTGACTTATTCCATACACAATACCTGCTACCATAGCATCTCCAGCCCCTACAGAACTTACAAGCTCTCCCTCAGGAGCATTTCCTATATATGCCTCATCTTTATTAACTATAATAGAGCCTTCCTTTCCTAAGGATACTATAACATTTTCGCTTCCGTCTTTTACTAATTGCTGGGCATAAACAATTATATCATACACAGAACGTATATCCTTTCCAAAATACTCTGATAATTCTTTTTTATTAGGTTTAGTAAGAAAAACATTTTCTTTTACAGCTATTTTAAAAGCATTATCTCTGGAATCTACTATTACTCTAACATTATTTTTTGATTTTGTTTTGTTTATAATATCTTTATAAATATCTTCTTTTACAGAACTAGGTACACTTCCAGAGAGAACCAATATATCATTATCGGCTATATTATCAACAATAGAAAGTAATGCATCTATATTTTGCTGAAGTATTTTAGGAGATTTTCCCATTATCTCTGTTTCTTTTTTTTCTGTTTTTATTTTTACATTTATTCTAGTATCTTCTTCAAGTAAAATAAAATTATCTTTAATTCCATATTTATTTAAATCTGCCCTTATATATTCTCCAGTAAATCCGCCGCAAAAACCTAAAGCCATAGATTCAATTCCGAAATTTTTTAACACTTTAGAAACATTTATTCCTTTTCCACCTGCCAAAGTATATGAATTATTTACTTTGTTTAATTCTCCTTCTTCTAATTTATTCATATCCATATAGTAATCTACAGCAGGATTCAATGTTACAGTGTAAATCATAAATAACTCCTATATTTTATTTTTGATAAATAACATCTAATATATAGATTATACAAAAAAATAAAAAAATCAAATAAAAAACTTTATTATAATCTAAACAACTATAATTTATCAAAAATATATTTTTTAGTTATTAATTCAGTATATAAACATGATAAGTACAGTTAGCTATAACGGTCTTAGTAAAAAAATTGAATAAAATAATTTACAAATTAAAAAAATTCTAGTATTTACTGCAATAAAAAAGAACAGAGTATTAAATATATTATCCTCTGTTCTTTTATTTTTAATGTTTTATACTTATATTAATCGTCCCATTCCTGACCTAAAAGCTGTCCAGATTTATCAATGTACAATTCCATCATATTATTCATTTTTACTTTATACACATTATAGTGTTCCATTTCTACTGCCCAAATTTGAGCCTGAGGATATGTTCTTCTAGCTGTAGCAAGTACTGCTTGAGGAACCTGATTGAGAGGTACATACCAATCAGCAAATAAAGCTGAAGTGCTTAAAACTGTTAAAGCTACTAATAAACAAAGTATTTTTTTCATATTTTTTCTCCTTTTTTAATTAAATTATTTTTATAAAAATATTAAATTAATCGTCCCATTTCTGACCTAATAACTGTCCGTTACTATCTATGTATAATTCCATCATATTATTTAATTTTATTTCAAATGTAGTGAATTGTTTTTCTATTTTTATGATAGCAGCATTTGGATAAGTTCTTTTTATTGTATTCATAACATTCGCTGGAAGTATAGTAGTAGGCATATTTCCATAACATTTAACTTCTTTCCAATCACCATTAGGGAAGAAATCTATTTGTGTTCCGTTTTCTAAATATACTTCAATATCGTCCCAATCTCTTTCTATAAAAGTTACTTTTACATTAGCAAAATGCTGTTTTATAAAGTTTTGAGCATTCTGAGGTATAGAAGATAACTGTACTCCATATCCATATTGTGCATTATTTTGACCTTGCTGCTGAGTATAAGGGTCCTGATAATTATTTTGAGGGTCTGGCTGTACTTGAGGCTGACCATAAGGATCTTGATATCCTCCCTGACCCCCTTGCTGACCATAAGGGTCTTGATATCCTCCTTGACCTCCTTGCTGATTATCATAGTATCCATTATACTGGGCAAATAATGAACCTGTACATATTGCTAAAACAAAAAGTATTGATAATGATTTTTTTATTGTAGTCATAAACTATCCCCTTTATTATTATTTCATTTGTAAAGACATATTGTTTGCTAGTAAATTATCTTTACATTATAATTATAGTATATTTATTAAATAATGTCAATTAAATTTACTATTTTTTTACTAAAATTTTACATTTTTTGTAAATCGGTATAATATACTTCTTACAAACTTACTTGACAAAATTAGATACGTAATTCTTTAAATTAAAAGAGACAATATTTTAATAAAAATTAATCATAACAAAATGCTAGTATTATTAAAAAATATTTTTTATTTATAATTTAACAAGTAATTGTTATCTTATGGCTTATTATATTTGCAATAGTTAGTTTAATAGAGAAAATAAAGGAAAAAAAGAATACTTACTCTTTTGAATATTTTTCAATAAGCTCATCTATTAATTTTATTTTATCTTTATTTTTTATATGATAAAATTTGCCTATAGTAGCAGGGAAATAATCTTCTTCTTTAAGTTTATATATTTTTACCCTTGATGCTATTACCCAATCTGAAATATTTACTCTCTCTATTTCATTTTTATTAAACTTAATATTAAATTTATCTAAAGAATCAGAATCACTTTCTGCCAAAGCAACAGCAACTGTAGTAAGTCCGTCCGCTATCATTATTTTTGTGCCTTTTAAAAATCTCTTATCTTTCACTTTTTGAGCACCAGCTTTCACTTCGGCAAATACTATATTATGATTATAAAATATATCAAGGAGTTTTATCTCTCCTTCTTTTCCTCTTCTGCTCCCAAACTTCACATACTGCATTTTTTATTCTCCTAAAAATTATTAATTAATTCATTAAGTCAAACTAATTTATATTTTATTTAAGTTCATCTAAGACTTCATTATAACTTTTTAATACTTCATCTATAGTAAGATT
The DNA here is from genome assembly GCF_002379365.1 of Brachyspira sp. G79. Classification (GTDB taxonomy): domain Bacteria; phylum Spirochaetota; class Brachyspiria; order Brachyspirales; family Brachyspiraceae; genus Brachyspira. The sequence goes on from NZ_JQIU01000008.1 coordinate 2,583,434, forward strand.
TCTCCATTCTTTTAATTTATTTTCTCTTTTATACTTATTAAATATTTTATTTCCAGTAAAAATAACATACTGATTAGGATAATGAATATTTAATGAATGACTTAATCTATTCAAACGCATAGCCTCTGATCTTAATGCTTTTTTAATAATATAAAAAGGACATTTTACTTTTACCATAAAGCCATTATTGTCTTCAAATACCACTCCCTCATAGTCTATAGAAAAATCATCAATATATTTATAAAACATTTTTTTTATATAATTATTATATTCATCTCTTGAAATATTATCATCTGGTTTTTCAAATATTTCTATTCTCTCTTTTATTTTAAATAGTGATGATATTTCTTTATCTGATAGCTCTTCATAGGATAATTTTCTGTAATTTTCTTCATTGTATATAATATCAAGCAAAACCAAAAAAGATTTATCATAAACAATAGGGTGAGAAGAATCTTTTAAGTGTATGCATTCAAATACAAATGTGGTATTATTTTTTTTACAGTATTCTTTTATAAAGTTTTTATTTTCTTCTGTTAATAAGCTTTCTGCCCAAGATGTCATTTTTGTATTTATAGAGCTTTTAGTAGCAAATATTAAATCATCTTTCGTTTTATCTAAAAATACCAGAAATAAATATCCATTATACTTTTTGTATACGCTTACTGGAAATTTTATATTTTTCTCTAAACTTTTTAATTTAGTTTCATCAACTTCATCATAATTAAAAAATTTATCATAGCTTCTTCCAGCAATTTCGTTTGTTTCATTATATCTGTATAATCCTCTTGCTTTAATAGTCTGTTCATTCCATAATTTTTTATAAAATACTCTCTCTGAAAAATTAGTTGAATAAACTGTGTCAAAATATTTAAATCGTACAAGATTATTATTTTCTTTTTCTATATAAAATTCTGTATCAAACAAATTATCTATCTTTTTATCATTTTTATAATGCTCTACAGATAAATCATTCAAATTAAAAACTATTAAATCCTCTCCATACTCGACAGAATTTTCTATACAATAGGCATTATTATTTATCTTACATAAATTATCTTCTAATTCCTCCTGAAGCACATTTCTATGACCAAATATCTGAATAATATCATTATGATTTTCTTTAAATCTGTTTCCTACTTCTATATAAGATTTATACTTGTCTTCATCATAATCATATCCGTAAGTTACAATACCGTTTAAAAGAGAAGCTGGCATATGCTCGTACATTTTATCTATACCTGAATGATTAACAAAAAATTTCTTGCCTTTAAAAGTGAAGAAATAATAAAGTCTGAATCTCTTATAAAAACTTCTTATTTTCTTTTTGTAATTATTTAATTCTATTTCATTTAATATTTTATCTTCTGTAACATTATTATCATCATCTTTTACTTTCTTTATATTTGTAAATGCTTTTTTTATCTCTTTATAAGTAGTTTGATAAAAATCTTGACTTGTAACTTTTATATCATTAGCAAAGAAATTTAAATTCACATCATGATTACCTTCTGTAAAATAAACATTACTTCCTATATCATTATTAAGGAAATAATCAATCAATTCTTTTGATTTACTTCCTCTGTCTATCAAATCGCCTGCAAATATATAAGCGATTTTCTCATCTTTAAAATAATTCTCTTTTTTTAAAAATTTTTTAAATACATGGTATTCGCCATGCAAATCTGGTATTACTTTTATATTATCATATTTTTCAAACTCTTTTTCATTTAAATAAAAACTGTCCCATTTTGAAGCCTCAAGTAATGCAGTTTCAGCACTATCATAATCTGAAGCCTTATAAATATTAGCTCCAGACAATTTAAAATCTTTCATACGTATAAAAAAGTCTTTTATAACTTCTTCTGATATATTATTTCCAACTTCTCTATTTCTTACATTATCAATGCATTCTTTAAGAGATACATTATCAAATAAAACAGCAGCTATTCTGTATCCATATTTTTTGGCAAGCTCTGTAATGCTCTTTAAATTAAAAAGCCCAGTACTGTCTAATATAGTAAATAGACCTAAACGAAATCTATTTTCTAATATGTTTAATATTAAATTATTCCAAATATAAGAATTATCTTTTTCAGAAATAGAAAGTCCGTCATATCCGTCTGGAAAAATACCTGAATATAATATTCTTAAACTATCAGAACTTACACTGTAATTTTCAAGTTTAGCTTTTTTTATAGTATAAGTTTTACCGCTTCCCTGAGCTCCTACTGTTATAATCAATACTTTCAATTTAAACCTCTTTAATTTTTAATTATTTGATTTTATCATAAATATCATAAAAATATCTTATAGAAGATACAATTTTTTTATTTTGGCACATCTCAAAATATTTTTCTCTATCAGCTATCATAGCTTCGCTAACTTCATTTTCCTGCAAAGTTAAATCTTCTAATTTTACATCTCTTATAAACATAAAGGCATCTATTATAGTTTTTGAACGCTCCAGTATAAAAGAAGTTAAAAATATGCCATCTTCTTTTTCAAATGATAACCCAATCTCCTCTTTAAGCTCTCTTACAGCTCCTTCGATGCTGCTTTCTCCAGCAAGTATAGAGCCTTCTGTACATTCCCATTTATTAGGGCATATTTTTTTACTGCTATGTCTTTTTGTCATTATAACTTCATCATTACTGTTTACCACCCAAGCATGTATAACTATATGATACTCATTTTTTCTTAGAGGCAGTCCTCTTTGATGAATGCGTCCTGTTTTTTGCTTATTTCTATTATAAACGTCCCAAATCTCTGGCATAGTATTTTCCATAAATAATTAAATAATTCTTAATAATAAAAAAGCCCCCTTAAAAAGACTTATTTTTTAAGAAGGCTTTCATAAGTTATCGGACTATTATATTATAAAATTTATAATATAAATTTCAAGGCTCTTAATATCTCATAATAGTCATTATTTTCAAAAACTACAGTAGTATCATTGATTTTTTTAGCATTAGGATAAAATGATACTTTATGAGCATAACCATGTTCTTTGTAGCAGACTTCAAGTTTAAAATGATTAGGAAGTTTTAATAATTTACCCTTAAAATCCTGACTTAATGCCTCTTTAGTCTTCTCTTTAATCATCTTAACCATTAAATTTGGAGAATAATTAATAGTAGAATAACCTATACCCTCTTTTACAGGAAGTGTTATCAAATTAGGGTGATTAGGATTCATCTTCAAAGCCTCTTCGCATAACCCTTTATCACCAGACAAAAATACTGTAGGCACTTTCCTATATGCTGCTGCATAACTAAAAAACATAAACTCGCTTGCAAGAACTTCATTAAGTTTAACATATACATTTCTGGTATTCATAGTATGAGAAAGCGGATTATTTCCAATAGAAGCTGCATTATGATACCCTATAAACATAGCCGCATCAAAGCTCTCATCAATACCTTCTACCATAGAATAAGGATCTCCGCTCCATCTTCTATGTATCTTTACGCATTCTGGTAAGACCGTTTGATCTATATTCATAGCAGAGTCATGGGCATCTTTTACAAATATTTCTTTAGCTCCTGCATCTATTGCTCCTTCGCAAGCTGCATTAACCTCTTTAGTCATTTGCAGAGTATGCTCTTTATAAGTTAAACTTCCTGCATCCGTATCTGGCCATTGTGTAGTTGTAGTAATTCCCTCAATATCCGCACTAATAAAAACTTTCATATAATTCCTCGAACATTTAAAAATTTATTTTAATGATTAAAAACTATATTATTATTTCTGATTTTATTCAATATATTAATTATTGATTTTTATTTTTTTGTAGTATTTTTTTATTAAAAATATGTTAACTATAAAAGTTTAATTTTAATAATTAAATATTTGAAAACTATTTTATATACTAAAAATTATTAAGTTTGTCAATTTTTTTATTGTTCTTTTGGCGAAGCCAGCCGCACGCCATATTTAACAGTACTTTCTTCGGTTGCAGGTGAAACCAAAAAGTGAATTTCTAATAATAACAATATTCTAATTATAAAAGGTTTCATTTTTATATAATAAGATATTAGTAAACTAATTATAGTTTTTATTTTCATCAACTTTTTTCGTTAAAAAAGTTGCAAAAAAACAAATTATTTTTACTATAAAATATACTGTTTAGTGTTTAGGATATAATTATGAATGATAAATAAAAACAATTAATTATTTGAAATAATGAAAATATATTATAGAATATTATAACATTACAATTTAGGTTAATTGATTATGATAAAGAATTTTGAAATTCATGATTACAGACAATTTAAAAATGCTAAGTTTGATAATTTTGCTAATATAAACTTATTTGTAGGAGAAAATGATACAGGAAAAACTACAATATTAAAATTTTTATATTCAAATATTTATTTATTCAAACATGAAATAGATAATCTTATTTATAATGTTCCAGATGCTTTACCTATATTGGTAGATACTCCTTTAGGTGGAGATATAAATCATATAAATAATTTAAATCAGTATTATCAAAATAATTTATTTCTAAATACAAAATTAATAAAGCTCTTATTGTTTGATAATAAAAATATAAATTTCAAAACTTCTTTTATAAATAGTCAAAATGAAATTATAACTTCTGATGATAACATTAATAATTATAATTATGACTATAAACCTTTATTTATACCTGCTAAAGAAATCTTATCTATTATGAATGCAATTATTTATTTAAAAAATCAAAATATAGAAAGCGGATTTGATGATTCATATACTGATATAATTTATGAAATACTCGCAAGAAAAAATATTGATGAAAGAGAGTTATTAAGCGTATTTAAAAATAAATATGATTTCTATAGCGGTAATATACAAATAGATAAAAATACTAATATGATTAATTATTATAAAAATGATGGAAATATTTATAACATTAATATAACTGCTGAAGGAATAAAAAAACTAGGAATATTTGAAATTCTTCATAATACTGGAAATTTAACAAAGAAAAGTGTTTTATTTATTGATGAGCCAGAAAATAGTTTACACCCAAAAATGGTTCGTGAGCTTATGAGATTTTTGGCTGATATTTCAAAAGAAGGAGTACAAATATTTATGGCTAGTCATAATTCATTTGTTTTAAATCAGCTTAGCAATATTGCCATAAAAGATAATTATCCTATAAATGTATATTTCTTTATAAAAGAAAATAATTACACAAAAATAGACGGAGCTTATGATTTATCAAAAGAGTTTCCTGATAATTCAATATCTAATGAGGCTTATGATATGTTTGTGGAGAGTAAAAATTGAGTAATAATACTGAATGGCTTATAGAGTTTAAAGATAATTCATATTTTAGATTATCTGAAAATCAATTCTATATACAAAATCAAAAAAATTACGAAGTTTGTAAAGATGATAGTAAAGAACATTACAGCGGAATGAAAGAAATGGATTTTTGCTACTGTCATGATAATTGTATTGATTTGATAGAGTGTAAAGAAGTAAATAATATGGATAAATCAAATTTAAAAGATGATTTAAGACTAAAAGCTTTGCATTCTTCTGCCTTATTAAAAATAGCTTTGTATGATGGAAATAATGATATCATACAAACATTAAATAATCTAAATAAAAATTATAATACAAATATAGAACTAAAAGTTTATATTATTTTCAAACAATTTAATTCTAAAGATAAAACAATGATTTCTGACATTGTAAAAGAAATAGAAAACATCATAAAAAGAAGTCTTATATGTCCATTAGGTAAACTTTGGAATATTAGAGAAGTTCAAGTTTTAGATTATGAAACAGCCAAAAAGAAACTTAAATATATAATATAAAATCTATAATAAACATTTTTTAATATTAAAAAACATAAAAAAAGAGGAGTTTTGCAAAAAATAAAAACCCCTCTCTATATAATAAAAATATTAATGATTTATTTTTTTGCTGCTTTTTTTCTTATGCAAGTTTTTTTAGCTGCAGTTTTCTTAGCAGGAGCTTCTTCACCTTTCTTTTCTAATTCTGGTAAAAGTAATTCTGCTATCTGAACAGCATTTGTAGCAGCCCCTTTTCTTATTTGGTCTCCAGCACACCATAATACCAATGAGTTTTTAGCACTGATATCTTCTCTTATTCTTCCTACAAATATATCGTCTTGATCTGATGTGTCTAAAGGCATAGGGTATCTGAACTTCTCTGGATCATCAACTACTTTAACACCTTTAGCTTTTGATAATAAATCTCTAGCTTTTTTTACAGTAATTTTCTTTTCTGTTTCTATAGTAATAGCTTCACTATGACTTCTTATAACAGGTACTCTTACACAAGTACAGCTTATCTGCATATCAGGTGCATGAAGTATTTTTCTTCCTTCATTAGTCATTTTTAATTCTTCTTTAGTGTATCCATTTTTATCAAATGAATCTATCTGAGGGATTAAGTTATGAAGTATTTGATATTTAAAAGTGCTGTTTTTAAGTTTGTTTCCAGCAACATAATCCTTAATCTGCTGTTCCAACTCTTCCATACCTTCTTTACCAGCACCAGAAACTGCCTGATAAGTAGAAGCTATAATACGTTTAATTTTACCAAACTTATGAAGAGGAGCTAAAGCCACTAAAGCTATTATTGTAGAACAGTTAGGATTAGATATTATACCTTTGTGTAATTTAACATCATCAGGATTCACCTCTGGAACAACCAAAGGAACATTCTTATCCATTCTAAAGGCACTGCTGTTATCTACAACGATACTTCCAGCCTTTACTGCTTCAGGACTGAGTTTCTTACTCAAATCAGCACCTACAGCAACTAATGTAATATCCATATTGTTAAATGAATCTTTAGTTACTTTTTCTATTGTGTATTCTTTTTTATTGAATATCACTTTTTTTCCAGCTTCTCTGTTTCCAAGCAATCTTAATTCATTAATTGGAAATTTTCTCTCTTCTAGCACTTTGAGCATTTCCTGACCAACAGCACCAGAAGCTCCTAATAAACATAAATTTACTTTTTTCATGATGGTTACCGTTAATTATTTTTTTATTTATTTTTGTTCCTAATATTATATAATAATTGTATATTAAAATCAAGAAGTTTTACTTGTTATACCAAATATATTTTTTTATTTAATATTATGATTATTTTATCTTATTTAAGTTATCAATAATATTTTTTAATTTTTATTTTCATTTTGAAAAATTATTATATACTGAAAATTTTTAAGTTTGTCAAAAAATATATTTGTAAATTTCAGTATTTGTTCGGCTCACATAGTCGTACCACACATATGTGCACAGTTTTTTTAGTTCACTCGGTAGCTACTTGTAAGTACTGTTAGGTATGGAATGATAATCACTACGCTTTGCTATGTAAAGAAGTCATTTTATAGATTAAAATGTAGATTTTATCAAATATGTACAAATTCAATAAATAAGTATAACAAAAAAGGGGAGCTATAAAGCTTCCCCTAAAATTATAATGAACTTTTTATTATCTGTTTCTATAATATGATTTATTATATCCGCCTCTGTCATTATATCTTTTGTTATTGTTGTATCCGCCTTTTCTTTTTGAATAAACTTTTACACTTCTGTATGGCGGTTCTCCATCACTTTTTGTTTCAACATCATTATCATTTTGAAGTTCCAAATGTATAATTCTTCTTTCATAAGGGGACATAGGATCCAAAGCAACCACTCTTCTTGTTTTTTTAGCCTGCTGAGCAGCCTGACGTGCTATATGTTTTAATGTTTCTTCGCGTCTTTCTCTATAGCCGTCAACATCTAATATAATATGTCTTTCAGTATCATCATTAAATTTTTTGGAAGCTATTAATGAAATAACAAACTGTAAAGCCTCTAATGTAGCTCCTTTTTTACCTATTAAAACTCCTGAATCCTCTGTTGAAATGTTAATATAAATTCTTTTTTCGCTTTCTTCTTTAGCGGTAACTTCAGCTTCAACTCCCATATACTTTAATATATTAGATACTATAGATTGAAACTCACCTAAATTAGTAGAAATTTCTTCATAATAAACACGTATAATAGTTGGTGATTCTTCTCCAAAGCCTAATAAAGAACGTTTGCCTTTATCTACTACCTCTATTCTCACCTGATCTTCTGTAAGATTAAGTTCTTCTAGTGCCTTGCTAACGGCTTCCTTTTCTGATTTACCACTAAACTCTTTTACTAACATAGTATCTCCTCCTTTCTATATGATAAGTAATATTTGTTATTACTCCTAATTTGATAAATAATTATTACTTCTTTTTTCTTTTTTCTTTTTTGTAGTTATTTTTGTTTCCTCTTCTTCTATAATATCATTTGATGATTTATCTAATTTTGATGTTATAAACTGCTGAGCTACCCCGAATACGTTTTGTGCTGTCCAATATAGAGCAAGTCCGCTTGCAAAGTTATAGAACATAAGAAGCATCATAAGCGGGAAAATAGTAGTCATCATCTTCATTTGAGCTGCTGCAGAAGAAGAGCCGCCTGCTGAAGAAGAAGGCTGAAGTTTCATACTTAAATAACTTGTAATTGCCATCAATATAGGGAATAAATTAAAATTAAATCCTCCTAATATAGGCAAACTTGCTGGAAACACAAATAATTTATCTGGCGATGAAAGGTCTGTTATCCATAAAAAAGGTGTATTTCTAAGCTCTACCATAGACTGCATAAGGTAGAAAAACGCTATCAAAAGCGGAAATGGAAGAAGCATAGGAAGACAGCCGCCTAAAGGATTAATCTTCTCTTTTTTATATATCGCCATTATTTCTGCATTCAATCTTTCAGGATTATCTTTATACTGCTCTCTTATACGCTCTATTTTAGGATTTACTAACTGCATTCTTTTCATAGATTTATAAGAAGCATTATTTAATGGGAAAGTAACTATCTTAAACAAGAGTGTAAATAATAGTATAGCCCAAGCATAGTTTTTAGTTATATTATACAAACCATTAAGCATAATATCCAATATATATGTTAAAGGTCTTAAATTAATACCCAAGAAAGATTCCTGAAATATTGATTCATAAGATTCTTCTACATAATATTTAGAAAATAGTCTTCTAACTTTAGGTCCCATAAATACTGAATATGTATCAGTTATAGAAGAACCGCTTTTAATGCTATGTTTAGAAACCAAATTTGCTAAATGGAAATCATTTCTATATTCATTAGTTGAAGGTTTTGAAAAAGTCATAGTTTCAAAAACTGTATTATCTGGCTGAGCTGATGAAGAAATTATAGCAAAATATCTGTTATTTAAAGCTGCCCATTTATCCTGACCTTCATATACACTATATCTCATCTGATTAGTTTTTATTCCTCTTGAAGAAGAACCGAATAATCTTGAAAATATATTATCTTTTACTATATCACCTGTTAATAATATTTTTGATTTACCGCTTCCCTTTATTAAATATTGTGCTCTTGTAGCATCTTCTCTTACAGAATTTTTATCTGTTCTGTAAGGTCCTATTCCAGTAGCCAAAAAATAAGAATAAAAAAGCGATAAATCTTTTTCTCCTATATTTTCTATAGTTACAGAGTTTTTTAACTGATAAGGGTCTTCGCCAAAACTGAAAGTCTTTGTAATTCTTACTGGAACATTATCTATAAGAGCTAGAGCACTGTAGCTTACCAAACCATCATTTTCATTCGAAATTAATTGATAATTTAAATTTTCAGGCATTGCAATGGAATTAGAAAGATTCTGAAAAGTTACAGTAAAAGGATAAATACCTTCATAAACCTGCTCTACCATATCAATAATTTCATTAGTAGCATCTCTGCCCAAATCCTGAGGATAATAATTTTTTAATTTATAAGAAAATAAAGAGCCATTTTTAAAAGAGGCTATAACATATTCATTTTCTAATATTTTTTCATTATTTAAAGGTAATGCATTAGTATCTTCTATTTTTGCAAAATTTTGCATTTGGGCAGTATCTAATAAATAATTTACAGTGTTATTATTATTTTCTATAATGTTGGAAACAGCCGCTGAGTTAGTACTAGTATTTGAACTATAAACAGGTTTCATTACTTTAGACTGATAGAACATATATATGAATAATATTATAGCTGTAAGGGCGAATGCTATAACCATTCTTTTATTATTGCTCATAAAATATTAAAGCTCCTTAAATCAATTATATACAACAAATGAGAATTTATTTAAGCAATTAAAAAAGGAAGATGGTCTTTGCAAAAAAGATTATGGTACAGGATCATATATTTTTTTTGCTAGAGGATTACATCTTAGTACTCTGGCAATTGCGAGGAAACTGCCTTTTATAGCCCCATATTTAATAACAGCCTGTTTAGCATACTCTGAACATGAAGGTATATATCTGCATGAAGGCTTCAAATAAGGGGAGACAGCCTTTTGATAGAAAAAAATTAAAAGTAAAAGAATATGTTTCATAATTTATAAAACCTTCTGAAATAACTTTATCAAATTTTTTTTGCAATCGTTAAAAGAAGGGGAATAACAACTATCAAATTTATTAATAATAATAAAATAATCATAGCCGGCAGGGATTTGGTCTTTTTGGCTTCTAAATATTTCTCTCACAATTCTTTTTACCCTATTTCTGCCGACGGAATTAGTTTTATTTTTTTTGATAGCCACAGCAAACCTGCAATATAAGCGATTATTCTTTAATAAAAGAACAGTATAGTTGGAATTACTTATTCTTTTCACACTACTATTCTTATTAAAGAATGCAGATATATCATTTCTATGTTTTAACCGCTCTTTACTATATAACTTCAACTAATATTCCCTATCACAGTTTTCCATAAGTACTGTTTTTAATAATTGCTTATAAAAGCATTATTCGTCTGCAGCAGTTAAGCGGTATCTGCCTTTTCTTCTTCTGCGTTTTAATACATCGCGTCCATGTTTTGTTGCCATACGTTTAAAAAAGCCAAATTTTCTAGCACGACGCAGTTTACTTGGCTGGTAGGTTCGTTTCATTTATTTTTCTCCTTAAAAAGATTATATTTCTTAATTAGATTTTTATCAAAAAATTATACAAATGTACCGAAGTATTCTACTATATAAAAAACATTTTGTCAAGTACATAATATATAATCAAAAAATAACAAAATCATAATTTTACATAAAAATTAAAATTTGATATAATATTGTTATGATGATATAATCATAAAATGAAAAAGTATATTCTCGAAAACAAACTAGAAGATATTACTCCGTTAATAGAAGAAATATGTTTAGAGGTGAAAAAATATATAGGAAATAATGAATTGGATCTATTCGCCTCAGCATTATACGAAGTAATTATGAATGCTATTGAGCATGGAAACCTACATATACTTTATGAAACTAAAAAAGAATGGCTTAAAAAAAATATTTACAATAAAAAATTAAAAGAACTTTTGAAAACAGATAAAGCAAAAAACACACATGTTGAAATAGTATTAAAAATTGAAGATGACAATATTTATATCAATGTGAAAGATCAGGGACTTGGATTTAAGCCTAAACAAGAAGCAAAAAAAATCAATAATGACGGATTTGCACGCGAAAGCGGAAGAGGAATGATGATGATTAAATCGTATTTCGATGAAGTAAAATTCAATAAAAAAGGTAACTCCATCACTCTAATAAAATTTATTTCAAAAGAACAATAAAAAAATAATTTTTAATAATTTTAATAAAAAAGAGTTTTTACTTATGGATAGTAATAATAATAACAAAAAGTTAAAAAAGTTAAAGATACAAAATTCTTTAAAAAATCTCCTCCAATTCAATTAGATACAGGATTTGTTAATTTAGAGAGATTTATTGCTATTAATGAATATAATGACGGATCTTTTTCCAAAGAATATAACTGCGATATAATAAACAGAAAAGGAAGAGATGCTGTTATTATAGTACCATACTCCTATATAGATAATCAAGTACATGTACTTATGATAAATACTTTCAGACCTGTTGTCTATTACAGAGAAAAAGTTATGACTGGTAAAAATCCTGAAGATATTGATGAGCATATAATGAACTTTTTGGAGTTTCCTGCAGGAATGCTTGAAGAAGATGAAATGAATGATAAAAATCCTAATCAAGGAATAAAAAAATGTGCACAAAGAGAGCTTGAAGAAGAAACAGGATATTATGTGCAATTAAAAAGCATAAATGTATTAGGTCATAGATATTATAGCTCATCTGGTATTATTACTGAAAGAATAAATATTGCTACCTGCGATATTACAGGTATTACTCCCAAAAAAGAAATAAAAACTGACGGTTCTGTTATGGAAGAGAGTATAGAAACTTTTTTTGTACCTTTTGATAAAGCTATGAGATGGTGTAAGGAAGGAGTTATAAAAAATGCAGGCACAGAAATAGGACTTCATAGACTTTATTTTTCAATAATGTATGAACATCAAAAAAATCATAATCTAATACTTCAAAAAAGGCTTCATACTCTTCTAAATGAAATTAGTTCGCTTAAAAAAAGTGCTGAACACTACAACAGACTTATAAGAGAGTTTAAAGCTACTGTTTCGCATGAATTAAGACACCCTTTTACTGAAATTATGGGGTATATTAATTTACTTAAAAAAAATAATATGCCTGAAGAAAAAAGAGAGGAGTTTTTTAATATAGTTTCAAGAAGTATTAAAAAACTTTATGATACTAATAATAATCTTATACAAATAGCTTTAAAAGATGATGAGGCTTCTAAATATGTATCTGAGTTTGATGTAGAAGAAGAGCTTAACATCATAATAGACGGATACAAATTTATTTATCCTAAAGATATAAAAATAGAAATGAATATAGAAAAAAACTGCCGTATATTAATAGGATACCATGAAAGATTCAGACTTATTATGGAAGGAATTATATCAAATGCTTTCAAATTCACAAAATCTGGAACTATATCCATAAATATAAGAACATTAGATACTATAGAAAAAAAAGAGCTTGATTTTTCTCCAGACTTATTTAATTATCACACTATGAAAAATATAATACCTAATGAAATAGAAATAACTGTTAAAGATACTGGAAAGGGAATTAAACCTAGTAAATTAAAAAAGATATTTATACCTTTCTATCAGGCTGATTCAAGATTTGAAAGAGAATATGGAGGAATGGGCATAGGATTATCTGTTGTAAAAGATTTGCTTGACACTATGCAAGGTACTATTACTATAGACAGTTCAGAAGGTGCTGGAACTATAGTAAAATTAAGAATACCTTTTGGTATACCAAGCAAAAATTAATATAATCTCAAAATAAATATTAAATATATAATTTTACTCTCATAATTTTTACTAAAAATTTGTAAAATATTAAAATGATTATTTCAAAACTAATAAAAATAATAATGCATAAAATTACAATTTTAATACTTCCTCTACACTAAGACTAGTATTTTCACTAATGAGCTTTATATCTATACCAGAATTTTTTAAACTCCTAGCTATAGCAAGCTGTTCTTCTCCTCTGCCTTCTTGTAAACCTTTCTCTATAACTTCCTGTAAGCCTTCTTCACGTTCTCTTTTAAGCATTAAAGTCTGCCATATAAATCTAGCATTATAGACTTCCATTTCATCCTAAATAGATATAAAATGTTCGTATTTATTAATTACTTTAGGCATGATATTATTAACCTCTTTAATTTATCTTTAATTTTATCCAAATACTTAGCCGTGAAAAACTCTATCCAAGATAGTATTTTATTTCTTTTTATATCTTTTATGTTTGTATTATATAATATTTTCATAAACCTTGTAACTTCTACTATGTACATTTGAACCATATCCAAAACAACTTCTGGATTTTCAGTATCTATCAGCCTAAAACATCTATGAGGTTTTCCTATGTCATTAAAATCCATATTGAAGTTTACAAAGTTGATACTTATAACTTCACTTATTATATCATAAGGCTCTTTTTATACCACTTCATTTACTATGTTCTTATAGATATATAATAGTATATTCTCTTTAAAAAAATATATATTTCCTGATAACTGTATTTATATAATTATTTTTCTGTTATCATTGTTACCTACAGAACCTAAAAGATAGCGTACAAAATAATCGTTTTAACTGCTTTTCAAAGATTATTGAAGGCGGTACGAGTTTCAAAAATTTCTCTTATCGACAATATAAAAAATCTAGTATGTGTTAATCGCATACTAGATTTAAAACAAAATCAATTTCTCAAAATATCGAAAATCATAAATAAAAAGTTTGGTTACAGCTTTTATAATAAAAAACAGAGTCTATTTTATCTATTAGCATTCCTGCTAAAAAATATCAAAAATAAATGCAGTAGAAATTTATACTTTTCAAAATCTTCAGCATCGTTCTTTGATGTAATAATTTTTGTTACTGCAGAAGGAGGTATATTTTTAAAAAATATAGTTATGGGGAGAAGTTCAAAATGATAGTTAATGAAAAAGGAGTTAAAGCATTTTTCAAAAATATTATAAAAAAAATATTTAATAAAAAAGATTTATCAAACTTTAATGAAGAGCAGATATCTGATAACAACATCAGAAGAAAACTTTATGAGTATATTTATAAAGTGAGCTTTGGAAATAATAAATTAATAGGATTAAGATATGAGATTCTATATGCAGAATATGCAAGAATAAAAAAGATTAATCTTAAAAAATTGGCAAAAAACAGAAAAATAAAAACTATAGAAATGGCTATGGAGCTTGATAAAAATAACAATACAAATCATCTTGATAATTTATATAAACTAGCAAAAAAATTATTTACAGAGGCGGAAGAGAATGCAGACTGAAAGAGAAATAAAAAGTGAATATTTAATAGCAACGTATGGCGATGCCATGCTTGACAGAGGCTTTACATCAATACCGAATACATTAATTTATTATCGAAAAAGACTAGGACTTACAGCAAGCGAGTTTGAGTTTATAATCGCTGTAATGAGTTTAAGCTGGAAGAAAGATAAAGAAATAAGGGACAAAGAAATAAATCCAAAAGAAAAAAATTATTATAGACAAAGACAGAGCTTGTATGCAAAAGGCTATTTAACTTTTTCAAGCAGAAATGTTTACATAGGCGATAGATTTGCAGGAACAGGAACAGTATATAATTTCTCTGGATTAAAAAAAGCTATAGAGATGCTAGTAGAAGAAGACAGAGCAATACGAAACATGGATGCACCTGTAGAGCAGAAATACGATGAGCCTAGTTTGTTTAATGATGATGTAAGCACTGAACCTCTGCAGCCTCCGAAATTAATCAAAGAGGAAAAAGAAAAAAGCGAAGAAGAAAAAACTCCTGAGGAAAAAGAAGAGGATAAAAAAGAGGAAGAGTTTTTAGAAAAATATAATGAGCTTCATAAAGAATTAATAGGCGTTAAAATCAATCATAAATATCATAAAATATATACTAGCTTTTTAATTGATATATTCAAAAAACGTGTGCATGATAATTTTGATGAAGCGTTGTCTATAGTAAAGTTTAATTTCTTAAAATTACCATTAAACAAAAGATACTCATTAAAACTTCAAGACTTATTAAGAATGGCTTTATGTCAAAAAAATGAAAGTCATCAAAATAATACCAACAAAGAAAATAAAACCGACAGCAATAAAAAATATGCAATCCCTCGAGGGCTTGATAAATTAGACTTCTTATTAAATGAATTAGAAAAAGGAGGAAACATAAATGAAGCGTATGCTAAAATTGCAAATTGCGGATAGCAGTTATTGCCTTCTTAGCTATAAAAAACATTTGGAAGAATTGAAAAAAACGGCAAGAGAAGGCAAAGACCCTCACTGCACAAAATGCGATGAGTTTGGATTTGTAAAAGGTTCTAAAAGTATAGTTCCTATTGTTTGCTATTGTGTGAGTGATGAAAAAAGCAAGATAGAAAAAAAAATAGAGGATTTGGAAATAATAATAAAAAGATATAATACGGTATTTAATAAATTAGACAATGATATGACATTAAATATTTTTGCAGAAAAGTTTAATAATCAAAAGTTAGTAAGCAGTATAAAAAAATATTTAGAATTAGGAAGTATGAACTCACTTTATATTGAAGGAGAAAGCGGAACTGGTAAAACTACAATGCTAAAAATGTTATGGCAGATATATGCTATTAATAATATTAAAGCATTGTATATGAAAGCATCTAGTTTTGAAGATATGCATAAAAACTTATTTAATAAAAATGCACAGGATAGAGATTTGAAATCAAGTATAGATGCCAAAATAGATAATATAAAATTTGCAGATATTATTATGATAGACGACATTGACAGCGTAGGTTTTCATTATGCAGCCGAAGGCTATTATAAACTATTTGATAAAATCAGAGAATTAGAAAAAACAGTGATACTAACATCAAATAAAAGCTATATAGGTTTAATGAACAGTCTAAATATTAAAACAAGAAAAGATAATATTGATGAAATCAAAGGCAGGCTTACAAGCAGATTAAAGAACTTAAATATTATAGAATTAGAAATGCAGAAGTTTGAAATCAAATCTGATAAATTAGCATCATAGAGGATAAGGAGGTTATTATGCAGTTATGCAGAAAAATGAGAAGTACAGAAATAGCTTTATTTTGGGATGGAAATATTACAAAAGATATAGAGCTATTTAAAAGTCTAGGATTAATAAAAATCATAGATAACTACTCAAACGGTATATATGAAAGAGAGCTATTTGTAAAAGTAGGAGAATATAAAGCTAAAGATGTTCATATAGATAAAGAATTGCAGGAAAAATTAGAAATAAAAGACTTTGGCTATGCAAGAGGCTGTTATAAATGGCAGAATGTACAATTATTCAATTGGATTATCTTCAGTGATATATACATTTTTAATGGAGCTATAGAAGATACGGAAAATGCAAAAGCTAAGGTTGTAAGTCATCAGTCTTATATTGAAAATTATAGAACACAGAAAATTGATTTAAGTAAACCTCTGGATTTGTTTCATAAACTTGAGGAATCAGAATTAAATTAGCTTTTATTATAAATAGTCAAAATATTATTTTGATTATTTTTATAAGATTTTATTAAAAGAGGAAAATATGAAGATTTTGAATCAGTGTTAACTGATATAGAAGATGAGATAGCCAATAATGAATAATTCTATGTTTATAAGTTGTCAACAATGTTGATAACTTGTAAATAAGATGTTCAAAAGTAAAGAGTGTTTATAATGAGAAGTGATGAAAAAGCATATAAAAGATATCAAAGTAAAAAATGGCGTACTTTTAGAGAAAGTTTTTTGAAAGAAAATCCTCTTTGCAAAAACTTTGACGAGTGCCATAACTTTGCTGAACATGTGGACCATATAAAAAGAATAGAAAGTGAAGATGATCCTCTATTTTATGATAAAAATAATCTGCAGGCTTTATGCAAAAGGTGTCATAGCAGAAAAACAGCAAAAGAAGATGGAGCTTTTGGAAATAAAAAGAAAGATTATTAACGGATATGATCATGAAAATAGATAGTCAAAAACAATATATACATATAGAACGAGATAATAAAGAAGAACGTATTATTATTGATGCTAAAAATATTAGCAGCGAAGATACTATTTATTTGTTGACTGAGTTTATATACTTTGTAACCAATAAAGAAAATGTACCTGCTGATGGTTTTATTGATATTATAAAAGAGGCAGTAAGATTAAAAACAGAATTAGAAAAAAAGGAATGAATAATGAGAGAAGTAAACTTT
>NZ_JQIU01000008.1:2603045-2610418 GCF_002379365.1 Brachyspira sp. G79
TTATAAAATGATGGTTTATCAAATAGGTTATATAAGTTTTGGAATATTTAGTGTTATATGTATTTTTATTAGTATAACATCAAAAAATGATATAGCTAAGGCTTTCTATTTACTTTGTTTCTTTTTATCAAATATTGCTGCTTTACTTTGTGATATAGTAATAAAATTAAATTAGGAGTTATTATGGCAGATCATAACATTGTAACATTAATAGGAAGGCTAACTGCTGACCCGCAGCGAAAATATACACAAGGAGGAATGGAAATTGCTGAGTTTTCTATAGCAAACAATTATTATGTAATTACAAAAAACACTACAGAAGTAAATTATTTTGATATAGTAGCTTTTGGAAAATTAGCAGAAACAGTAAGTAAATATCTTATAAAAGGAAAGCAAGTTTTGATATGCGGAACACTAAGGCAGGAAAGATGGCAGGATAAAAATACAAACACTACTAAATCTAAAGTGAGAATAATTATGCAGTCAATGCAGATGCTTGCTGATAAAAAAGATGTGAATAATGCAGTAGAAAATAATAGTCAGAAAGATGATGAGGAGGTACCGTTTTAATGAATATCACTAAGTTAATTGATACTTTACAATCATATAAAAATAAAGGGTGTAATAGTGTATTAATATCAAATGATCATTTTACTTTTAATAAATATGTACAAAAAATTGAAATTGATAAAAATAATTCAAAACAAATTAATCTGATAATAGATGAAATATTTATATGTGATGCTATAAAAACAGCAAAAATATATAAAGATCATGATGAAATAATAACAATATAGGAAAATATTTATGATAGAAAATATTATTAATTCATATAATACTGATAGAGATTTAACAGATATAGATGTTTTATTGGATTTATTAATAGAATTAGAAAATCTAGGCGTTGAAGAAGTCTTTGTTAATAATAAGTATTTTAATGAACCAAAGCAGATTATTGATATTCATAAAAATAAAGGCGTATCTAATGCTGTTTACTTATCAATTTTAGATATGAGTTTTAATGAATCTGTTAAGTTGATAAAAGGAGAAAAAGAAATAGAGAATATCATTCATACATATACTATATAAGTTATAAAAGTTTATATTCTTTTTATTAAATGAAGGCTTTTGTCTTTAATTTAATCAAAAGGTATAAACATGGCTTCTAAAAGCAATAATAAATTAATAGCACAAAACAATAATAATATAATAACAGAAAAACAAGCGGAACTTCTCATTAAGCAAGCTAACTACTTAAATATACTTGACTATATGAAAGAAGAGCAGCTTATTAAACAGATAGATTATGAAACAGAAAAAGAAAACTTTTTTAAGCAATGTTCAAAAACAAAAAGCAATCACACAAAAAGACAATATAAAAACGGACTTAATAAACTAGAGGAATACTGCAAAATGAATAACAAAAATATTTTATTTATTAAAGCTAGAGAAGCTGATGATTTTATAACAGAAGTTAATTCTAGTGAGCTTTCTAATTTAAGTGTACGTGCATTAGTTTCTTCCTGTTCCTCTTTCTTTTCTTTTTTAGAAAGAAGATATCCGTTTATGAAAAATCCTTTTAGAGGTACAAAAACTCGTCCGCCAGTAAAAAATAAGAAACGTTTAGAAGTGCCAACTAAAAAAGAAATTGAATTAATAATTAAAGATATATCAGATCCGCTTATAAAAGTGGCCATCATTTTTATAATGGAATGCGGTGTACGTGTTGGTGCTTTACCTAAATTAGAAATCAGAAACAACAAATATTATTCTTATTCAAAAGGTAAGGAAATAAGCTGGAAAGTTACAGATAAAGTTATTAAATTATTAAAACAGAATAATATTTCTTTTAATTGTCCTTTCAAAAATAAAAGTTCTGAAGTGATAAGAAACATTTTTTATAGGAGTTCAAAGCGTTTATATAAACAAGGTAAAATAAAAGCTGCCTACTCTATACATGATATAAGGCATTATTTTGCTGTTACTTTATACAAACAAACCAAAGATATAGAACTCATTAGACAGGCATTAAATCATAGCAGTATAGCTATAACAGGAATATACTTAAAAAGTTTGGAGGCAGAATAATGAAAAAAAGATTAGTAGTTTGCAGATTAAATTATAAAGAATATAAGCTATTAAAAAGATTAGCTAAAAAAAATAATATGAGTGTCCGCAAATACATATATAAATTATTAATGAATAGTATATAATATATTTTAGTAGGAGTTATATATGGTTAAAGGCTTTGAGACAAACGATAATGAGAGAGCGGAAGCTGCATATATTATATATGCACTTCTCAAGTCACGTCCAGAAAATAGTTCAGTAAATCAGTCTAATCAAAAGTTTATAGATTGGGGAGTTGTTAGAAGATACATAAAAAAAATATTTAAAAAAAGTGAAACTATTTCGGAGTTTATAGAAGAACTTTCTATACAAATAGGTGTAGAAGTTATAGATAAGAAATACATAAGAGATATAGATTTTGACAATAATAATTTATTGAAATGTTTAGACAAAAATACTTTTGCTATAATAGCTTTATTACAGCAAAGATTTGCAAAAGATAGCGAAGACTTTAGTAAAAAAAATATTGATAAGGAGGAGTAATTATGAATATAACAGTTATATATAAAACAATATCGCCAATTTCTCATATAGATAGAAGTGTATCAAATTATTCAAGTTTTAATCAAATAAAATTATTTGATGATAATGATGAACTTATAGAAATACCTATTATATCAGCTAATAGTTTTAGAGGAGCTTTAAGAAATGCTGGTGCCAGCTATATATTAACTTTGTTAAATACTAAAGTTAGTAAACCTGTTTTTCATTTACTCTTTAGCGGAGGCAGTATTTCTAGCAGTATTGTAAATGATGTAGATAAAGCAAACTCTATCAGAGAGCAACATCCATTTGTTTCTATATTTGGAGGCTGCACATCTGATATGATGCTATCAGGAAAAATACAGTTAACTAATTTATATCCAATTGTGAAAGAAACAAAAAATATAACTAAAATAGAAAGTAATAAAAGTTATAAACATTTATTATCAGATTACATATCAATAAAAATGGATGATAGTAAAAATGATTTATTATCACAATATATGAATAATGAATATTCTGAAGATGTAAAAACTCAAATGATATATGAAACTGAATATCTAACAGTTGGTACATCTTTATGGCAGGAAATAATATTAAAAGATATGAATGAGTTAGAATTAGGGGCTTTCATTTCTAGTATATGGAATTGGTTAAAAAATAATGCTGTACTTGGCGGTAAAGCTAATGCAGGTTTTGGATTTTTTGAAGCTATTTTTGATTTTGGTGAATATGGAAAAATAATTTATGAAAATAGAGAAACAAGAATTGCAGAACATTTAGAAATAATAATGAATAGTTATACAAATTATTTGCTATCTAATAAAGAAAATCAAAATTATTTTGATATATTAGAAAATAAAAATAAAAGTGCTAGGAAAAAATAAAAATAATGATATTAAATGCGTATAATAATACTGAAAAACCAATTATTTATAAAACAGTTGATTCTGATAATAATGTTATAGATAAAAAATTAGATTTCAAAATATTAAAAAAAATAATAAAAGATTTTGATTGTTTTTTTTGCGGACAGCATTTTAATGAGGGAATAGAATTAAAAGAAGCTATATCTGATAGGTTTACTGATTATACATTAGTAAAATGCCCTAGCAGTAATTATATATGCGAAAGCTGTTCTCTAGGTCTATCATTAATTAGATATAATTATATTATAGATAGCAAGATTAAATTAATTAGACAAAAAGATTTTGCTGATATGATATTAAAACAGAATGAAACGCCTTTTATCGCTTGTATATCTACCAGCTTTAAAAAGCATTTATTTTATAAAACAATAATTAATTATGATTTAAATAACTTTTATATACAGTTAGAGAATGAAACTATATTATGTAATAGAAAACAATTAATTAATGATTTAGGTTTTATTTCGTTACTTCAAAGTTTAAATGTATCTAAAAAGAATATAGAGAATGGCATAATCAATAATGATGTTGTTTATTTATTAGGCGATAGTGTTTATAATTATTTAGAAAAGGCTTTGAAACGCAGAGATTTTCAAATCGCTTTATATACAGCTCAAAATAAAAACATAGAAAAGGAAAAAGCAATATGTCTTTTGAAAGCAATATGCAAGATTTAATAATAAAAGCTAAAATGCTAGATGGAAGAATAGCAAGTTACAATTTTGATTTAATGCTTGATGGTATTCTTTATAATGCTTTTATCAGATGTTATCATCCTGAGTTAATAGGAACAGTTACCAAAGAGTTTACAGATTTTTCATTACCTTTGGCAACACATAAAATGCCAAGCGGAGATTGGTATTATCTTTGCAGCAGAGCTTTTTTTAAAAGTGAAGAAGAGGATATTGCTTTTTTTAATAAAAAACAAGATTTAGATTTAGCGGCTGATTATTTAAATGATGATAAAAGCAAAAAAGATATAGCAGATGCAAGAGGAAAATATAAGGCTCATAGAGTAGCTATGATAGTAAAATATACTAAAGAAATAACATGGTATGCTCACGGATTTAAATCTGAGATAGAAAAATTATTAAACTATATAAATGCTATAGGTTATAAGAGAAATATAGGTTATGGTTTAGTGAAAGAATGGATAGTTGAGCCTCATAAAAAAATACAATTTGATAAAAGTATTCGTCCTATACCAGATTATCAAGGCAACTGCATAAAGCGTATACGTCCGCCGTATCATTGTTATAAACATGAAAGAAGATGCAGTTATGATTTATAATAGCAGATATGTGTTTCCTAACTGTTATAAATATAAAAAAGAAATAAGTCAAATAAAAAATATAAATAGACTTTTTGCATTTCCAAATATTCCAACTTTTGATAATGAAGCTCTTGTAATATTAGATAGCGGAGCTTTTGCATTATCACAATCAAAAAAGAAAATGACTTCTAAATATATGTTTGAACTTTCTGAATATTATCATAAGTATTCTAAAGAATATAATAATATTTTATGCATATCTCCTGATGTATTTAAAAATCCTTTCGCTAGTATTAATAATATAAAAAAATGGAGACATTATAATTTATATAAAAATATTACTCCTGTTTTGCAAAACTCTCAAAGTTTATTAATAGATAAAGACGAGCTTATATATCAAGTAGATTTCTACACGTCTTTAGGTTATAAAACTTTGTGTTATTCTATATTTAGTGCAAATGGTATATTACATAAACAGCAGAATATAGAAGAAGTTTTTTTATATGCTAAAGAAAAAGGTATAGAATATATACATTGTTTAGGAGCAGGCTGGAGCTTAGAAGATATAAAAGTTTGGCTTGAAATAAAAGGCTGGGACACAATGGACAGCATAGCTTACTATACAACTAAAAATATTAATGAGTTTGGAAGTTTAAATCCTATTAAAAATATATATTCAATATTAAATATGTTAGATTTGTATAATTGATATATCTCTTTATAAAAAATAGTCTAAAATATAAATAAAATAGTCTAATTTTATAATAAGTACTTGACAATATTATAAAATTAGACTATAATTATAATATAAAGATAAGAGAGGATATTAAAATGACTACAACTAAAAGAGAAACTATTTATTTATTCAAACTTACTAATAGTATTTTTAAAAGTTTAGCAAGCTATGTTAATGCTCAAAGAGATGAAGCTGATAGCATAGCAGATATAATTGATGAAGCAGTTAGAAATGATGGTTCTATTGATACAGAAGATTTTTATTATGAAGATGAAGACGGTTGCGAATGTTTTGATGATGAAGCATTTGATGAAGCTGTATCAAAATATAAAGAAGAATTAACAGAAGCAGACATAAAAAGTTATTTAGATAGTGCTTTTAATACAGGAGCTTATGATTATTTTTATGATCACATTTCTGATGAATTATCAGAAAGAAATATTTATGATGAAGAAGATTGCCAAGATGATGAAGACTTGGAATTGTATAAATTAAATAATGAAAGACCTGATTTATATGTTTGGTTTACACAAAAAGAAATAGACGATAAACAATTAAAAGAAAGTAATAATGGTTTTTTAGAATATAACGGCTATACATATTTATATGTAAGTGAATATTAAAGGATATTTGTGAATAAAGCATATATAAATAGAAAAACTATAAGAAGAAAGAGATAAGGAGATATTAATATGATAGATATAAGAAATATAAATAAAGAAAATTATTATACAGTAAGCGAAGTAGCTAGAATGCTTGATTATAAAACTAATCAAAGTGTTTATAATTTAATTAATGATGGAAAATTAAAAGCTAATAAAGAGGGAAAGAGTATCATTATTTCAGGACAGGATTTATTTGACTATTTAGCTAATGAAAGAATGCTTGATATAAATGATATTATGAGTGATATACCTAATACATTTAGTTTTACTTTAGGAGATAAATATATGGAAAAGCTATCAAATCATTCAATGGAATATGAAAGACGACTTGAAATATTAGAAGCCAACTATCAAGCTGGAATGTATGAAAAAGATTATTATGAGTATGCAAAAAGACAGCTTATTGAAACTAGAGATAATCCGCCTCGCTGTCCTTATTGTGATGAGATATTAGGAAGAGGTGATAGTGTATTTAATAGAGAATTAAATGATACATACCATATATGCAAAAAATGTGAAAGTATTTTAATAAAGTTTTTAAATAGACCTAGAACAGTTCATAGTTTTAATATTCAAAGCGAAAGAAGAAAAATTAATGGAAATCTTTATTTTACATTAGAAGGTTTTGCAAATGTTTTTAGAGTATCTATGATAGATTTAAATAAACAAGTTCTTCCTTACAGATTGAAAATGATAAATAAAGCTATTGAGAATGATAAAATAAAAACAGTAGAAATGAATGGAGAACTATTAATACCTGCTGATGAACTTTATAGGATATTAGATATTTGTAAAGATAAAAACTACACATTTGATGATTTGTTTTATGGTAATTATAATTTAGATAAATATTTATTTTATAAAGACTTTTATCCAAAATATGATATGCATCAAGAGGCACATAAAATAGGAAGCTCTTTGAGAACAAAATTAAATATAGATAATAATAAATTATCTATGTTATTTGATTTAATTGTTAATACAAACGTTGATGACTTTATAACAGAAGTTGCCGAACTATATACTTCTGTAGGTATTTCAATACCAGATATATTTAATAAATTAAAATCTATAAATGATAAAAAAGGAACAGCAAAATATTATGGGTGCTTTTATAATGGGCTTAATGCATAATAATTAATTTATGAATTATAATA
>NZ_JQIU01000008.1:2615217-2625243 GCF_002379365.1 Brachyspira sp. G79
TACTCTGTCTTCTTTAGAACGCTGTCTTATATTCTCTTTAGGCATAAAAAAGCGAGGCAGAAGTATATACGGACCATTATCAATAGAATCAAAACATAAAACATAAGCTGCTATATCTCTTGTAGTTGCTAAATCCAAACCGATGCAGGCTTTTCTGCCTTTTAATTCATTTATATTTATATTTTGATGTGAATAAGATTTAAGCCACCTGTCAGAAGATATCCAAACTTCACTAGCCTGCGTCCAAACATTCAAGTTTTTTGTAAGTATATCAGTTCTTTGTATAGGTTTATCTAGCCCTTCTAAAAGCCTAGATTTTAGATAACTATCTTTTACAGAAACATTTATATTAGGATTAGCTTGAAAAATAATTTTATTTATTAATTCTTCCTGATTAGAAACATCTTCATTTTTATTTAATTTTTCTTTATATTCGGACATAAATACCCAA
Source organism: Brachyspira sp. G79 (assembly GCF_002379365.1). Classification (GTDB taxonomy): domain Bacteria; phylum Spirochaetota; class Brachyspiria; order Brachyspirales; family Brachyspiraceae; genus Brachyspira. The sequence goes on from NZ_JQIU01000008.1 coordinate 2,615,669, forward strand.
ATATCATTGATGTCGTCAGGCTCATATATTATTGTAAAATATTCATCATTATTTAATGAACCTTTTAATATTTGCTTTGCATATTCATATTCAGAAAAACACACTGAAGATTTATCAAAACCAGCAGTAGTAATTATAAATACAAGCGGCTGCCTTCTAGCTCCCATTCCAGATTCAAGAACATTTAGTAGTTCATTATCAGGATGTGCATGGTATTCATCTACTATCACTAAATGAGGATTTAATCCGTCTTCAGTGTTGCTGTCCTGTCCAAGCGGTTTGGATTTTGATGCAGTATCTTTTTTCTTTGTAATTGTAGAAGTTTGTTTATATGTAATCGCTTCTTTATTAAGAGCTTTTGCTTTTCTTATTTGCCTTTCGCTTTCGCTCCATGCGATTTTTGCTTGATCTTTTTTAGTAGCTATATAATATATTTCAACTCCAGCCTCTGCAGGACTATCGCAGAAAAAACAATAATTACCAATGCCAGATGCAAAAGTAGTTTTTCCATTTTTCCTGCTCACTTGAACGTATGCTTTTTTGTAACGTCTGAGTTTATTTTCCTTTCTTCTCCATCCGAATATACTTGCTATTATAAACTGTTCCCAAGGCTCTAGTATAATATTATGATTTGCCCATTCTCCTTTCGTATGTACTAAAGATTGTATAAACATGATAGGACGTTTAGCTTCATTATCATCAAAATAAAAAGGATAATCATTATTTTTTGATTTTTCTATATCGTCCAAATGCCTTTTTACAGATAAAAAAGCAGCTTGACACACTGGCAATTCTTTATTTATAACTTTATTGATATATTCTTCATAAGTATACATCATATTTAACCATTTATCATTTTTTCAAGCGGATCATCCTCTTCTATAGTTTCAGGAGCAGGAACTTTCTTTTTTGAAGCAGGCGTTAAACCAAACTCAGTAAGCATTTTATGATATGCCGTTATAGCTTTATGATAAGCTAAATATTCTCCCATAGTCTGAGAGTTTTTACCTTTTAAATAACCAGATACAGAACCTCCTTCATTAATCATAGCCTCATAAAGATTCATAGCATCCCCATAATGCATACATAAAAGTTCAAAAGCTGATAAATCCGCAGGTCCAAGCATATTTTTTTCAGCGAAAACAGGTGCAAGTTCCTCCCATTTTTTTAAAGAATACCCAATAAAATATTCTGGCGGATTTGGTATTTTAACGGCTTTTTTTGGCTTATTTTGGGCATTTTTTGGGGCTTTTTTGGCTTTATCGGGCATTTATACTCCTAATACTATATTTTAGTTAAAAATCTACATTAATAATAAGTAATATAATATTTTATAAATATATAAATGCAGCAACTGCACATCTTTTGTGTAAGAAAAAAATAATTCAGGAGTTTTGTATGATTAGAAAAGTTGTAATTGGAAACTGTACTTTAATAAAAGGAAATTGTGAGGAGGTTATGGAAGAATTAGAAAGCGATTCTATAAATGCTGTTGTATCAGATCCTCCATATCTATATTTAAAACATAAGCTAGACATACCTTTTAATGAAGATAAAGTATTTGAAGAATGGAAAAGATTATTAAAAAATAATTCTATGATAGCATTTTTTGGCAGAGGAGATGCTTTTTTCAGATGGAACTTAATTCTTGATAAATTAGGTTTCAAGTTTAAAGAAACTGCAGTATGGGAAAAAGAAAATGCATCAAATTATCTAAATAATTTTTTAAGGATACATGAAGATATTTCTTTTCGTTCTTTAGGTAATGCTAATCTAAGAAAAGAATATGTTGACTATTTAGAATATAATATAAACAAAAATAAATTGGATAGAATTATAGATATTTGGAAAAGTTTAAGAAGTGCATTAAATGGCAGAGATAAAGATGATGTTATTAAATATATAGAGACAGGTATAAAAGAGTTTAATTATGAAAGCAAAAGAAAATATGAAATAACAGCAAGAAAACATCAAGGGGCAAAAAGAGGAGTTAATTTATTTCAAACAGTAAAAGTTGGTAAAATAGAAACATCTATTATGCGTTGTAATAGAGAGCAGTATCAATATCAGCATCCGACACAAAAACCTGTCGCATTAATGGAGCGTTTAGTAAGATTAGTTTCAGATGAAAATAATACAATATTAGATCCATTTATGGGCGGAGGCAGTACAGGAGTTGCATGTATTAATACTAATAGGAAATTTATAGGTATAGAGCTAGATGATGAATATTTTGATACAGCAGTAAAAAGAATAAGTAAAGCATATCAAGATAAAGAAGATGAGTTTATTGATGAAAAAGCAGCATAAAGTCAAACTCCAACTGCTATTTTTACTTAAAAATGGCAGTTGGACTTCAAGTTCTTGTAATAAAATAACAATATAAAACTTATATTTCCTTATATTTTTTTTATATATATATGTCTGTAATAAAAAATATAAGGAATTATATAAAAAAATGGCTGTTTCCTGATTTCAGCTATATTGACAGCAGTAATTTTTTATCAATTCAAAATGATAAAACTTTATCAGCAGTCAATCCAAATACTGCTTTAACTTTTTCTACAGTATTTGCATGCGTGAGAGTTATTGCTGAAACAATAGCTACTTTACCGCTTTTTGTATATAAAGTAAATGGAAATAATAAAATAAAAGCTAAAGATCATTCTTTATATAGTTTATTGCATGACTCTCCTAATGAAGAATGTACATCAGTATCATTTATAGAAAGTCTAATCACTCAAATACTTCTTCAAGGCAACGGCTTTGTAGAAGTAGTAAGGGATAATTTCAACAGAGTAACAGAACTTTATCTAATAGATTCAAATAAGATTAAAATATATAGAGATTCAAACGGCAATAAAATGTTTGAATATTCAGATGATGGAGAAATAATTACTTTATCTCCGTCTCAAGTTATGCATATAGCAGGACTTGGATGGAACGGAGTGATAGGATACAGTCCAATAGCTATGATGCGTAAGCAAATAACAACAGGACTTTATCAAGATAATTTCGCATTAGATTTCTTTTCTAATGGTGTTAAAAAAGTTCCAATTATTTCGCATCCGCAACAATTAAGCAAAGAAGCCAAACAAAATCTCAAAGAAAGTTTCAGAGAGGCTTGGGAAAAAGGTATTGTTGTTCTTGAAGAAGGAATGAAAATAGACCCTATCACAATGAACTTGTCAGATGCACAGTTTTTAGAAAGCAGAAGATTTTCAGTAGAGGAAATATGCCGAGTGTTCCGTGTACCTCCACATTTAATTGGTGATTTAAGCAGGAGTACAAATAATAATATAGAACATCAAAGTATAGAGTTTGTAACGCACACAATAAGACCGTGGTGCGTTCGTATAGAAAAAGCATTGAATGGCTATTTATTAAATAATTTAGAAAGAAAAAAATATAATATAGAGTTTAATTTAGACGGACTTTTGAGAGGCGATACTCTTACAAGGCAGCAGGCTAACCAAATAAAATTAAATAATGGTGTTCTCACTAGAAATGAATGGCGGATACTGGAAAACCTTAACGAAGTAGATGATGAATACGGAGATGAGTATTTCGTTTCTCAGCAAATAAGACCAATAAAAACAGTTTATGAAACTTCAGAAAATGAGAGCAATCAAGACTTTAATATAAATAATAATGAAAATAAAAAATTAGAAGAGGAATATAAAGATGCCAGCAAGTAATAATGAAATTAGAAGTATAGATATTAATATTCAAAAAAGTACAGACACAGAAGGTGAGCCTCTTAAATTAAGAGGCTATGCTATTGTATATAATTCTTTAAGTGAGCCTCTCTATGGAGATTTATTTAGAGAGCGTATAAACAGAGGAGCTTTCACTAAATCATTATTAGAAAATGATCAAGTATGTTTATGGGGACATGATACAAGATATGTTCTAGGCAGAAAGAGTTCTGGCACATTAATTTTAAGAGAAGATGAAAAAGGGTTATATTTTGAAGTTTCTATGCCAAATACTACTTGGGCAAGAGATTTGAAAGAAAGCGTGGACAGAGGCGATATAAAGCAGATGTCTTTCGGATTCAAAGTAGTGAGAGATAATTGGATTGATGATAAAGAAACATTAAAAGAATACGGAATGCCTATACGTGAAGTAGAAGAAATCACTTTGCATGAAATATCATTAGTAACATTTCCAGCTTATCCTCAAACGAATGTTAGGCATAAAAATGAAGATGTATATATTCCAAAACCGCCTGATAAATCTATACCTATAGAGAATGATGATTTTGATTATAGAAATAAAGAATATGAACAAAAAATAAAATATCTAAAAATAAAAAATAAATAATAATAAGGAGTATCAAATTATGTCACCAGAAGAATTGAGAGCTTTAATAGAAAAACTAAAAAATGAAAATGCTTTAGATTTACAATCTATTGATGAACTTATGCAAAAAAGACAAGCATATTCTGCTATGAGTATTGAAGAGAGAGAAAATAAAAAAGAAGATATATCAAAACTAGATAATGATATAGATACTTTAATGAAGAATATAGAAAATAGAAATAAGGAAATAGAGAGAAATGATAAACTTCTATCACTTCAAACTAAATCTTCTATGAATAAAAGAAATTTAGCTGATAATTTGGACAATTCATCTGCTGATGATAACGAAGCTGAATTAAGAGCTAAAGTTGACAGATGGTTTAGATCAGGCAATGATAAAGAAATAAGAGAAACACTTCAGGCAGGCGTTGCCGAAGGCGGCGGATATACTATAGCACCTCAGTATCTAGTAAAGCAAATTATAAAAGACTTAGATGATGCAGTACAGATAAGAAAAAGAGCAAATATCATTCCTGCTATGAACGGATATGCAAGCATAGGAATACCTACACTTGACAGTGATTTAAATGATCTTGATTGGACAGCAGAAATCGCAGAAGTTACAGAAGATACAAATATGTCTTTTGGAAAAAGAGAAATGAAGGCTAATCAATTAACTAAGTTAGTTAAACTTAGTAAAAGATTAATAAAGCAAAGCAACATAGATATTCAAGGTTTAGTTGAGGAGAGAATAGTATATAAATTGGCTTCTACATTAGAGCATAATTATTTATATGGAAATGGACAGGATAAACCTCTAGGTATATTTGCTCAAACTTCAGATAATACAGCAGCTATTCCAACTGACAGAGATATAAAAGTAGGAACTGCAAGTGCTGCTATAACTTATGATGGTTTAGTAGATGCAGTAAGCGGATTGAAAGGCGGATATCAAAACGGAGCGGTATGGATGCTTAATAAAAAAGCAGTTGCTGCTTTAAGAAAATTAAAAGATAAGCAGGACCGTCCTATTTGGCAGGAAAGTTTAATAGCGGGACAGCCTAGTATTCTACTTGGTATCCCTGTTGTGCAAAATGACTTTATCGAAGATAAGCTGGAAGCTACAAAATATTTTGGGTTCTTAGCAAACTTAAAATATTATTGGATTATGGACAGCTTGTCTATGGAACTTCAAGTTTTGCATGAGTTATACAGCAAAACAAATCAGGTAGGTTTCCAAGTAGGATATTGGGGAGACGGTGCTCCTGTTCAAAAATCAGCATTTGTAAGATTACTTCCAAATGATCAAGCGTATGCAGCTTAATAATTTTTAATAAGGCTTTTATATATGAGCAGTGATACTGAAGATATTAATAGTATAGACATTGATGTCAGAAAAGTAGTCGAAGAAGGTGATGATGACAAAGTAGTTACTTTGTCAGAGTTCAAAAAGTTTCTAAACTTGGAAGGGATTGACTATGATGATGATATACTGCATCTTACTTTAGACAGTGCAATCGGCTATTGTAATAAAGCTAATGAAACAGAATACAAAAGAGCCGATTGTCCTCCTGAAGTTAGGTATGCAATTCTTGGACTTGCTGCTCATTATTTTGAAAGCAAAACAGGAGAAGCTAGTCAAAGTGAAGAAGTTGCTTTGAAAGGTGTTCACAGATTGTTGGCTATTGCGAGGGAAAAGTTTACTTTATGAAAGTTGGAAAATTAATTCATACTATAACTTTTTATAGAACAAAGTATATAGATAATGGAAACGGAACAGGAAGTAATGAATTAATAGAATTAAGAAAAGTAAAATGCTCTATTGAAGATATAACATATAAAGATATACAGCAGGGTAAAAGAAAAGATTTAGAAAGAACTTTGAAAATACATACTCATTATTTCAAAGAGTTTGATACCAAAGGAATGATGGCCAAAATAAACCGTGAAAATGATATCTATGAAGTCATTAATATGGAGAATGTTTCATATAAAAATATAGAATGTATATTTACAATAAAGAAATTAGTAAATAATAAAAGCAAATAATATGTCAGGTGTAAGCAGAAAAACTTCTATAAGTATAAAAGGACTTGATGAGTTTAGGAAAACTTTAGAAGAACTAGGAGGCGATTTTAAAAAAGCTATAAAAGCAGGAGCTAGAAAAGCAGGAAATGAAATAGCAAAAGAAGCTAATGCAGAGGCGAAAAGCAGAGGCTGGAGTGAAGATAAATATTATGATGTAAAAGAAAGAAAATCATCAAAAGGAAGTGATACTTCGGTAGCAATAAAAGTAGGTACATTAGAAGTTAGGGGCGGAGGAGTTCCTCAAAAAAATAAAATAAAATGGTATAAAGAGAAAGGAGACAGATATTATGTTCGGTTTCCAGAATACGGTACTATTTATCAGCCTCCTCAGCCTCTTTTAATTCCAATTTTTGAAAATAAAAAACCTGTTATAGAAGAATATATAAAACAGAAATTACAACAAGCAATAGATAAGGCAAACAAAAAGAAATGATTGAGAATGCTATATACACAATACTTAAAGAATTAACAAAAGATAAAGCGGACGGAGTTTATTTAGATTTTGTTAATGATTCAGAAATAGACAAAGAGAAAACATATATAGTTTATTCTTTAACAAGCAGCACACCGCATTATGATTTTGAATATGGAAATAGCATTTATCAGATAGCTGTATATTCTAATAATTTAAGCAAAGCATTAAATATACAAAGAGAAATAGGAAAGTATTTTAGCAATTTAAAAACTATTATTGAAGATACAGAAATATGCGGATGTGATGTTTCAAATGAAACACATAACTATACTGAAGGTTTTTATCAAGCTGTAAGCATAGTAAATATATTATATAAATATTAATGTAAGGAGACTTTATGAGTCAAACAAGTGTACAAGAAAAAAAGACAATAAGATACGGAAGTGCGAAAGTTTTGATAGGAGATAGATTTGATAAACTTGTAGATATAGGAGCGGCACGCAGTGTTGCTGTAAAAGAAACTATAACTACATCAGATATAGAAAGCGACAATGCAGGAACTATAGCTACTTTGCTGACAGAACATAAAATGGAACTAACACTTGATAGTTTAGAAGTTAATTTCAAAAACTATGCTGAGGCAAGAGGCGGTATAGATAATATAGACAGCTATGATGGTAAAACAGAAGTTACAAAACAGTACATGGTAGAATCAGATACATATAAAAGAGGTGAAGAAATAAAAGTTCCATTTAGGAATGCAGACGGAAGCGAAGTAAGAATAACTAAAGTAGAAAAGAAAAACTCTATGGGAAATATTCTCATAGAAGAATCAAGCTACGAAAAAATAGGAACTAATGGAATAAAAATTACAGATAGTAAAATATCTCCTAGCACAGATACTTTGATTATAACATATACAAGAACAATGCCTAAAATGGTACGCATGGCAACAGGAGGAAAAAGTTCTACAATAAAACCTAAATGCATAATGATAGTTAATACTAATGCTGAGGGTAAAGAATTCAGAATATATTTACCACAGGCTTCAATAGCAGGCGGCTTAGAGTTTAGCTTTCCTTCTGATAAAGCACAGGATGTGTTAGTAGGAAAATTGAGTTTTTCAGCAACTTTAGCAGGCAATCAGCAAAGCGGAGAGCAGCTTGCATGGTATGAAGATGAACAATCTGTAGGTAAAGATGAAGAGGAAATAAAAGATACAGAAGAGGAAACATCAGATTCTGAAGACGTACAGTCTCCAGAACTTACTTTAGAAGTTAACAAGGAAAGTTTAGATTTGAAAATTGGAGATAAACCAACTCTAAATCTTACAAGCAATGCTGATAGTATAGAGCATAGTTTAGAACCTGCTGAACAAGATTTTTTTGACGCAGAATATAATAACACAGATAAAATATTCACCATAACAGGAAAAAAAGCAGGAAGTGCTGTATTAAAAATAATAGCTAAAAAATCTGGATGTGAAGATAAAATAATAAGTATACCAATTAATGTGGCAGAAGTTCTTACTTTGGAAGCTAACAAGGAAAGTTTAGATTTGAAAATTGGAGATAAACCAACTCTAAATCTTACAAGCAATGCTGATAGTATAGAACATAGTTTAGAACCTACTGAACAAGATTTTTTTGATGCTGAATATGCAGATAAAGTATTTACTATAACAGGAAAAAAAGCAGGAAGTGCTGTATTAAAAATAATAGCTAAAAAGGCAGGCAATGAAGATAAACAATTAGATATTGCTATTAATGTAGCAGAAGTTCTTACTTTGGAAGCTAACAAGCAAAGTTTAGATTTAAGAGTCGGAGAAAAACCTACTCTAAACCTTACAAGCAATGCTGATGAAATAACATATTTAATAGAGCCAACAGAACAAGGCTTTGTCGATGTTGAATATAATGATGTTGATAAAGTATTCACTATAACAGGTAAGGCAGCAGGCAGTGTAACGTTGAAGATAACAGCTAAGAAAGCAGGCAATGAAGATAAACAATTAGACATTGCTATTAATGTGGCAGCTTAATAAAAAATAAGGAGGAAGTAAAGCTTACCTATAATCTTTTTTTTTGGGGAAAGTTTGAATAAGAATTATGGAAATAGTAATTATAGATTTAGAAGAGTTTAGCAAAAAGAAAGCTGTTTACGCAACGCTTGGAGATTATAAAATAGATGTTAATAATATACCTCTTAAAATAGCTCTTAAAGTAAATAATTACTTTAAGAGCATTCAGAACAATGAAGATATTAATATAGAGTTATTGATTGATGAGATAGTAATTCCTCTCATACAAAAACAAAATGCAAATGTAGATAGAGAAAAAATATTAGAAGATTTTAATTATGATCAATTATTAAAATTAATGAATATGGTATTTGAGTCTTATCTTCATTCAGGCACTGATTCACAAGAAACAAAAGAGAGTAAATCGGATAAAGATGTAAATAATAAAAAAAAAGAAAACTAATAAAAATAGAATTAATAAAGTTATTGGCACATTTAGCTAATAGCTATGGGTGGACAGAAGACTGTATGATGGAGATGAGTTTGCAAAGACTTCTGCTTTATTATACAGCTTCTTTAAATTTACCTTATATAATTGAAGTAGAAGAAGAAACAAAAGCAGATAACAATGCAACTGAAATAAAGCAGGGAAATAAAACTATAAGAAGAGAAAAGCAAGGGCTTTGGGAAATAGAAACAATAATAACGGATAATTAAAAAAATGAGCAGCTTAAATGTTAGTATATA
>NZ_JQIU01000009.1:0-19670 GCF_002379365.1 Brachyspira sp. G79
GCTTGCTTGCTTGCTTGCTTGCTTGCTTGCTTGCTTTTTAAAGCTAAAAAGTTAATAAAATTACTATATAAGACAATATCCATATTAGAGATGATATATTATTTTTATAAAAAATGCAACTAAATCACACTATACACAAAAATATTTCATCAAAGTTTTTTAGCTAAAAACAATAAGATATCTATTGCTCTTAAACACTATATTATTAATAGTAATATTGACTTTTAAGCATATCAAGTGTATTATTCAATAAATAATGTATATATATAAAAGGAGTATTCTTATGAGAAAGATAATAATGTCTATTATTGCAGTTTCTCTCTTAATTATTAGCTGTCAAAAAAGCAATAATTATAATTACGTTTTCGCTACAGGCGGAACAAGCGGAACTTATTATTCTTTCGGCGGAAGTATAGCAAGTATATGGAATGCCAATATAGAAGGAATGAATGTTACTGCTCAGTCAACAGGAGCTTCTGCTGAAAATTTAAGACTTCTTAACAGACATGAAGCTGACTTAGCATTTGTACAAAATGATGTTATGGACTATGCTTATAACGGTACAGACATATTCGCAGGAGAGGTATTAACTAATTTCTCTGCTATGCTTACATTATACCCAGAGATAGTACAAATAGCTGCTACAAAATCAAGCGGTATAAAAACAATAGCTGATATGAAAGGCAAAAGAGTATCTGTAGGAGATGCAGGAAGCGGTGTTGAGTTTAATGCTAAACAAATATTAGAAGCATACGGATTAACATTTGATGATATAAATAAATCAAATCTTTCATTTAAAGAATCAAGCGACGGACTTCAAAATGGAACGTTGGATGCTTGTTTCATAGTTGCTGGAATACCTAATGCAGCATTACAGGAATTATCTTTATCAAGCGATATAGTATTAGTTTCTTTGGATCAGATTCAATTAGATGAAATGCTTAGAAAATATAAATATTATACAGAAATAACAATACCTGCAAATACTTATAATAAAGTAGATACTGATACTAAAGCTATAGCAGTAAAGGCTACTATTGCTGTTAATAACAATATACCTGAAGATGTTGTTTATAATTTAATGAAAACATTATTTGATAAAAAAGCTGATTTAGCTGTAGCTCATGCTAAAGGCGAAGAGTTAAATATTGAAACTGCTTATCAAGGTATATCAATACCATTTCACCCTGGTGCTATAAAATATTATAAAGAACTAGGATATGATATAGGAAATAACTAATATCAATTTCTATATATCTAAAATAATATATTCATCATCTTTTTTATTTAAGATGGTGAATATATTAGAATATTATTATGTTTAAAAAAATTATTTTATTTATAACAATTATCATAATAGTTATTGTTTTATTATTTATACCGTTATTTCCAAGGCTTGTATTAAATAGTGTTAAAAATAATAAAATTAATATGATATTAAAAATTGATAATAAAAAATTTATTATTTCATATACTCATTCTGTAAATAAAGGAAGGGTAAGAGATTTTTACTTTATAGACAAAAACGGAAATATAGTATTAGATAAAACTAGATTTGTTTCATACGGTGCTGGTATTGCCGAACCCGAAAAAAATGAAAATATTGTTATTACTGATGATTATATAGAAATAAATAATATGAATAGAATTATTAAAAATTTATATTTATTTATAGGGGTTGTAGCTAATCATACTATAATGATAGATGATAAAGATATTGAATTGCACAAATTCTTTGCACCTCAAACCAACATAAAGATAGAATATAAAAAATTATCTATATTCGATTACATAATATCATTTATATACAAAATAAATCAATAGGAGAGAGTATGAAACATAAAAATGAAATTCATATGATAACAGCTGAAGAAATAGATGATTATATGAGTAAATATGACAGCGAATCAAGATACAGAAGATATAATGATTGGAAAAAATATTTAATCATAGTAATATCAGTAATATTTTGTTTGTTTCAATTATATTCAATACTTTCTGGAAGAATTACAGCACAAGTTGTAAGAGCCACACACTTGGCATTTGTTATGCTTTTAGCCTATTTACTTTTTCCAATGAAAAAAGATATGCCTAAAAATAAACTTCCTTGGTATGATGTAATACTTGCTATTATAGGTGCTGCTTCTTGGAGCTATATTACTATAAATTTTGATTCTCTGGTAAGACGTGCAGGCATATATACAGCAACAGACATTGTAATAGGTATAATAGGAATACTTCTTGTATTTGAAGCTTGCAGAAGAATAGTAGGTCTTCCTATACTTATAATATCAATAGTTTTTATTATATATGCCTTGTTTGGAGCTTATGCACCAGGTTTTTTAAATCATAGAGGATACTCTCTTCAAAGATTGGTATCACATTTATTTTATAATACAGAAGGTATAATGGGTACACCTATAGGAGCATCAGCTACATTTATATTCTTATTTATATTTTTTGGAGCATTGCTTGATAAAACTGGAATAGGGCAGTTTTTTATAGATATATGTAATGCCATAGCAGGAGGTTTTGACGGCGGTCCTGCAAAAGTAGCTGTACTTACAAGTGCTATGTTTGGTACAGTATCAGGAAGTTCTGTTTCTAATACTGTGGGTACTGGAAGTTTTACAATACCTATGATGAAATCTTTAGGATATAGACCTGAGTTTGCTGGTGCTGTTGAGGCTTCTGCTTCTACTGGAGGACAGTTAATGCCTCCTATAATGGGTGCTGCTTCTTTTCTTATGGCTGAAAGTTTGGGTATACCTTATATGGAAGTTGCTAAAGCTGCTATTATTCCAGCTATTTTATATTTTACTGGTATATTTATAATGGTGCATTTAGAGGCTAAAAAAACAGGACTTAAAGGTTTATCAAGAGATTCTCTTCCTAAAATTGGAGAGCTTTTAATGAAAAAGGGATATTTAGTTATTCCTCTTCTTACTATAATATATTTCTTTGTACTTGGTAAAACTGCTATATATGCTGGTTTAATGGGGATTATTGCTGCTGCTATAGTTGCTGTAGTTAACTCCATAGTAGATATCATAATGAAAAGAAAAGTAAGTTTTGGGTTTAATGATTTGATAGATGTTTTTGTTAATGCTGCTAGAAATATCATAAGTGTTGCTATTGCTTGTGCTATGGCTGGTATTATAATAGGGGTTATTACTTTAACTGGTTTAGGATTAAAAATAGGTGCAGGCTTAATTTCAATATCTGGAGGAATACCTTTATTATTGCTATTTTTAACTATGATTAGCTCAATAATACTCGGTATGGGAGTACCTACTACGGCCAATTACCTTATTACTTCTACAATAGCAGCAAGTGCAATAATAGGTTTAGGTTATGAACCTTTAGCTGCTCATATGTTTGTATTTTATTTTGGTATTATAGCTGATGTTACTCCGCCTGTTGCTTTAGCTGCTATGGCTGGTGCTGCTATTGCTAAATCAGATCCTCTTAAAACTGGAATAGAAGCAACAAAACTTTCTATAGGTGCTTTTATTATTCCTTATATGTTTATATTTAATCCAGATATACTTATGATTAATACTACAATAGCTGATATTATACCTATACTTATTACTTCACTTATAGGTATGTTTGGAGTATCGGCAGGATTAGAAGGTTATGTGTTTAGAAAATGCAAACCTTATGAGAGAATATTATTTATTGTAGCAGGTCTTCTTTCTATATATCCTGAATTTTATACGGATATTATAGGAATAGGAGTTATAGCTGTACTTGTCATTATACAAATAATTACAAAGAGAAAAAATCAAGCTGCAACTGCTTAAGAATTATAAAATATTAGGGGCATAAAAGCCCCTTTTCTTATTAATTTATAATTTGTTAAAATAGAACTCTTGAATTTTTGTATTTTACACAGTTAATATACTTATTCAAAAAGTACTTGACAAGATTATATATAAAATTTTTATAATTTGTAAATTATAAAAGTAATGTTTTACATATTGTATAACTTATTATTTGATATATAAACATACATTGTTTCGCTTGACTATTTTTTGCAGTTTAACTTCTTCTTTGTGCCACACTAAAGTCGTACGGCGTTATAAAAGAAGTGCGGGGACAACCGTAATAAATAAAATTAGTTTTAATATTATAATATATATTATGAATGTTATTTACAGTTATTTTAATATATTATTTTTTACTTTAAATAAAGCAGTATAATTTTACAAAGATAAGATATATAAATGCAGCTTTTTTATTATTGCGGGGATATCATCAAAAAGAAGCAGCGGAGTATAGCAAAGAAGCATATATAGAAAGACTTAATTATTAAATAAGTAATTATAATTTTGATGCCAATAAAAAAGGCATATATAAATCAATATATATACCTTTTAAAAATTATAGTTTTTATTTTTATATTATTTTACTGCTGATTATCTTTGCCATGACAGTGTTTATATTTTTTTCCGCTTCCGCAAGGGCAAGGATCATTCCTTCCTATTTTCTGAGTCATTTTTACATTAGGCTGAGCAGTTTTTACTTTGCTTTGAATATTTTGAGTATTGTTTCCATTCATAGCACTTGCATTTGCTTTCTCTTCAATCCCTCCGTCAAAAGCACTTTCTCTTTCAATACTGTCAAATGAATTAGGTATAATACGTACTCTCATAATTAAGTTTACAAGCTCATTGTGTATTGCATTCATAGTAGCAACAAACATTTTATAGCCTTCAAGTTTATATTCAGTAAGAGGATTTTTTTCAGCATATCCCCTTAAACCTATACCTTCTCTTAAACTGTCCATAGCAAATAGATGATCTTTCCATCTATTATCTATTATTGATAGGAATATGTTTTTTTCTACTTCTCTAAAGATTTTTTCATTTACTTCTAAAGATTTTTTTCTGTATGCTTCTAAAAGTAAATTAGTAAGATTTTTCACAGCATTATCAACACCGCCTTCTACAGCTTTATTTGCTGCATCTTCATCTATTGCTATTAAATAACTGTTAAGCCATTTTGTTACTTCCAAAGGATCAACATGTTTTTTATTGTCGCTTATATCTTTAATAGTATCTTCAGTTACCTCAGCTATAATTTCTTCTACTCTAGGAGATATATCATCAGAATAAAGTATATAATCTCTTTCTCCATAAACTGCCATACGCTGCTGATTCATAACATCATCATATTCAAGCAAATGTTTTCTTATATCAAAGTTTCTGCCTTCAACTTTTCTCTGAGCATTTTCTATAGATTTGTTAAGCCATTTATGGCCAAGCTCTTCTTCTTCGCCCATTCCCATAGCAAGCATCATTTTCGATACTCTCTCACCTCCGAATAAACGCATCAAATCATCTTCAAGCGATAAGAAAAATACACTAAGACCTGGGTCTCCCTGCCTTCCGCTTCTTCCTCTAAGCTGATTATCAATACGTCTTGCCTCATGCCTTTCACTTCCTATAACATGCAAACCGCCTGCAGCAAGTACTTTTTCTTTGTCTACTTTAGATTTTTCATTTATTTGAATAATTCTGTCAATTTTTTCTATCATTTCAGAGGCATTATTTTTATCTGCCAATTCTTTAGCTTCATCTATTTTTCCAGCAATAACACTTCTTACAAATGCCTCTTTGTATAGGTCTATAGCTTTAACTTTTTTACTTAATTCTTCTTTTTTGTAAGGGTCTCTTTCTTTAAATGCTTTGTCTTTCATAAGTACAAGCACCTGTTCTATCTCAGCCACACCTTTAGCAACAGGGTTTCCTCCAAGTACAATATCCGTACCTCGTCCTGCCATGTTTGTAGCAAGAGTAACAGCTCCAGGTTCTCCAGCCTGTGCTATTATCTGAGCCTCTCTTGAGTGGTTTTTGGCATTTAATACTTCATGATTAATTTTATGTTTTTTGAATACTTTAGAAAGCTCTTCGTTCATCTCTACTGATACCGTACCTACAAGTGCAGGTTTTCCAGCATCCTGAAGTTCTTTTATATATTTTGCTAATGCTTCAAATTTCGCCTTTTTAGTTCTGTATATTCTGTCTGATAAATCCTGCCTTGCTATAGGTTTATTAGTAGGTATAACTGCAACATCCAATTTATATATTTTATAAAACTCTTCTGCTTCTGTTTCTGCAGTACCTGTCATACCAGAAAGTTTAGGATACATTCTGAAATAGTTTTGGAATGTTATTGTAGCATAAGTTTGCGATTCATTT
Source organism: Brachyspira sp. G79 (assembly GCF_002379365.1). Classification (GTDB taxonomy): domain Bacteria; phylum Spirochaetota; class Brachyspiria; order Brachyspirales; family Brachyspiraceae; genus Brachyspira. Next base: position 6,207 of record NZ_JQIU01000009.1, read on the forward strand.
TGTATAGCAACTTTTTCTTTAGCTTCTATTGCTTGGTGAAGTCCGTCACTATATCTTCTTCCTTCGAGAACACGTCCTGTAAACTCATCTACAATCAAAACTTCTCCGTCTGTAACCATATAGTCAACATCTTTTTTAAATACTTTATGTGCCTTTAAAGCCTGATTAACATGGTGAACTATCGTACTGCTTTGAGCTCCGTATAAGTTTTCTACATTAAGGAGTTTTTCTACTTTATGTACGCCTTCTTCTGTAAGATATACATTTTTATCTTTTTCATCAAGTACATAATCACCAGTACCAGCAACCTCACGCATTCTCTCATCTACTTCAGCCTGTTTAAGCATAGGTATTATTCTGTCAATTTCATAATACATTTTTATATTTTTTTCTACTGGTCCTGATATTATAAGAGGAGTTCTAGCTTCGTCTATTAAGATACTGTCTACCTCATCTACTATGGCAAAATAGAATTTCCTTTGAACTTTATCCTCTTTTCTTGTAACCATATTATCTCTTAAATAATCGAATCCAAACTCATTATTAGTACCGTAAACAACATCGCAGTTATAAACAGCACGTCTTTCTGGGGAATGAGGTCTAGTATTATCAAGTATACCTACACTTATTCCAAGCATAGAATATATAGGAGTCATCCATTCAGCGTCACGCTTAGCAAGATAATCATTTACTGTAACTACATGCACTCCAAGTCCAGTTAAAGCATTAAGATACACTGCAAGAGTGGCAACAAGTGTTTTACCTTCACCTGTTTTCATCTCAGCAATTCTTCCCTGATGAAGTACAGTTCCTCCCATTACCTGAACATCAAAGTGTCTCATACCTGTAGTTCTTATACTAGCTTCACGTACTACAGCAAATGCCTCTGGAAGTATACTGTCCAATATATCCTGAAGTTTTTTCTTGTTTTCTTCTTTGCTTAAATCCAATTCCTCTGTCTTGCAGCCTATATGTTTTTCTACTCTTTCTCTGAACTCTTTAGTCTTATTTGTAAGTTCTTCATTGCTTAATTTTTTTATCTCTTCTTCAAATGATAATGTCTTTTCTGCTATAGGTTTTAATACTTTAGCGTCATTTTGTTCTTTAGAGCCGAATATCAATTTGAATACTAAATCCATTGCTCCCATCAGATATAAATCTCCTTAAAGGTAAAATTGTCTAAACTAATAATATTTTTTATTAAAACTCAATAATAACATAAAATGTAAATATAATAAAGTAGAAAAAATTGATTTTTAAAGGCAAATAATTAATAAGTAAAGTACATAATTTTATATTCTCTATTGATTTATTAAAAATATTATATATGATTACTAATCATCATTAATTTTAGGGTTAATATAATGCATTAATAATTTCTTTATTTCATAAATATTAAACCATATTCAAATATTTTATTCTAAATTTTTTAATTATAGAGGATTTCAATGTTAAATGTTTTACTAGTTATAATAGGCTCTATTGCTTATGGATTTTTACCAATTTTTGTTAAAAATATTATAGCATATAATTATTCATCGCTTTCTATAGTTTTTTATAGATATTTTTTTACTGCTATTTTTTTGTTTATAATAATTATTATTACAAGAAAAAGTTTTAAGATAACAAAAAGGCAGTTTATAGAATTATTAATATTTAGTATTACAGGTCTTGGACTTACTTTTTTCTTTCTGTCGCAGTCATTGCTTTATATATCGGCAGGATTAAGCAATATGATACATTTCGGATATCCTGTAATAGTTTTGCTTATAATGATATTTTTGTTTAAAGAGAAGATAAATATATTAAAGATACTTTCAATGCTATGTGCTATTTCTGGAATAGTTCTTCTTACAAAAGTTGTAAAAGTAGAATCATTTTTGGGAGTAATATATGCACTCGTTACAACAGTTACATACGGAAGTTATATAGTGGCAAATAAAAATTGCAGCTTTTCTAGTATAGATACTATTGTTTCTCTTTTTTATATGTCTTTGATTGTTTCTATAACATTTTTTATGGCTGGAATATTTACAGATTCTTTGCAAGTTTTGAATAATATTAATGTTTTTTATAATTTTATTGCGGTATCACTTTTATGCACTATATTTTCATTAGGGCTTTTACTTTACGGAGTTAAAAAATTAGGCTCTTCTTTAGCATCTATACTTAATATGTTTGAACCTACTACTACAGTTGTAGCATCTATTTTTATATATAATGAAGATTTAACTTTTAATATAGTTATAGGCTCTGTTTTGATAATACTTTCAACTATTACTATGGTTATTGGAAGTAAGAGATAATTATATAAGTTAATTTTAATAAATGCTATAAAAAATCAGGGCTTACAAATTACTGCAAGCCCCTCCTTTTATTTATATAAATATTTTATTATTATTTCTTCTTTCCAGAGGATTTAGAAGGTGTTTTTTTAGCAACAGCAGCTTTTTTAGAAGCAGATTTTTTAACTTCTACTTTAGCAGCTGTCTTTTTAGCACTAGCTGATGCTTTTGCTGGAGCCTTTTTAGCAGGAGCTTTCTTAGCAGCAGATTTTTTAGCTGGTTTAGATTTTATAGCACCTTGAGCAGCAGCAAGTCTTGCTATAGGTACTCTGTAAGGAGAACAGCTTACATAATCTAGTCCTATATCATTACAGAACATAACAGTAGCAGGATCACCTCCATGCTCACCGCATATACCAATAACAAGTTTTTTGTTGGCAGCTCTTCCTTTAGTAACACCAATTCTCAAAAGCTCTCCAATACCTTCTTGGTCTAATGATTGGAAAGGATCTCTTTCGTATATTTCTTTATTAACATAATCTTTTAAGAATTTACCTGCATCATCTCTTGAGAAACCGCCTCCCATTTGAGTTAAGTCATTAGTACCGAATGAGAAGAACTCAGCTTCAGTAGCAATTTTGTCAGCAACTAAAGCAGCTCTAGGAACTTCTATCATAGTACCTACTTTGTATGTAACTTTAGAACCTTCTTTTTCAAATACTTCATCAGCTATTTTGATAATTCTGTCTTTTATCATTTTTAGCTCTTTCAAAGTACCAACAAGAGGAATCATTATTTCAGGGTGAACATCAACACCATTTTTCTTAACTTTAACAGCAGCTTCAATAATAGCTCTAGCCTGCATATCATAGATTTCTGGATAAGTGATACCAAGACGGCAGCCTCTGTGTCCAAGCATAGGGTTAAATTCATGTAAAGAATCTCTTATAGCTTTAAGTTTTTCAAAAGGAACATTCATTTCACTAGAAAGCTCTTGCAACTGAGAATCTTCATGAGGAATGAATTCATGCAAAGGTGGATCTAAAAGTCTTATAGTTACAGGATATCCGCTCATAGCAGTGAATATTCCTATAAAGTCTTCTCTTTGCATAGGAAGAATGTTTGCTAAAGCGTCATCATAAAGTTTTCTAGGTTCTTTATATAGAGGCTCAAGCTCTTCTATAGCTTTTTTATCTCCTATTTTTTCAGCAGCTTCTAATTTTTCTTTTAGTTGTTTTACTTCTTCAGCAACAAGTATAAGCTGTCTTACGCTTTTAATTCTGTCAGCATTAAAGAACATATGTTCAGTACGGCATAAACCTATACCTTCAGCACCGAAACTTCTAGCAATTTGTGCATCATTAGGAGTGTCGGCATTAGTATGTACTTCTAATTTTCTAGCAGCATCAGCCCATTCCATAAGTTTTTTGAAGTCTTCAGACATTTCAGCTTCTTTAGTAGCTACTTTTCCTAGCATAACTTCGCCAGTAGAACCGTCTATAGATATATAATCACCTTCTTTTACAGTTTCATCGCCTACTTTCATAGATTTCGCTTCATAATCGATTTCTAAAGCACTGCATCCTGCAACACAGCATTTACCCATACCACGTGCAACAACAGCAGCATGTGAAGTAGAACCGCCTCTTGCAGTCAAGATACCTTCAGCAGCATTCATTCCCTTAATATCTTCAGGACTAGTTTCTATACGTACAAGTATAGTCTGCTCCCCTGCTTCTTTCATTTCTTCAGCCCTGTCAGCAGCAAATACTACTTTACCAACAGCAGCACCAGGTGAAGCATTTAATCCTTTAGCTATAACTTTGGCTGATTTTTTAGCAGCAGGGTCAAACATAGGGTGAAGTAATTGATCCAAATCTGAAGGATTAACTCTCATTATAGCTTCTTCTTTAGATATTATTTTAGCTTCAGCAAGTTCAACAGCAATTCTTACAGCAGCAGCAGCAGTTCTTTTACCATTACGTGTTTGAAGCATATAAAGTTTGCCTTCCTGAATAGTAAATTCCATATCCTGCATATCGCTGTAGTATTTTTCTAATTGATTTTTATAGCTTACTAATTGCTTATATACATTAGGCATAACTTCTTCAAGAGAAGGATATTTATTTTTTCTCTCTTCTTCGCTTATGCCGTTATTTTTAGCCCATTCTAAACTTCCTTCTAATGTGATTTCCTGAGGAGTTCTGATACCTGCAACAACGTCTTCACCTTGTGCATTGATTAAAAACTCTCCGTAGAATTTGTTTTCACCAGTAGCTGGGTTACGTGAGAAACATACACCAGTAGCAGAAGTGTCGCCCATATTTCCGAATACCATAGCCTGAACATTAACAGCAGTACCTAAAAGACCTCTTATGTCATTTAATTTTCTGTATGCTTCAGCTCTAGGGTTGTTCCAGCTTCTAAATACAGCATTAATAGCATGCCATAACTGTACTTTAGGGTCAGTTGGGAACTCTTCGCCTTTTTCTTCTTTATACATAGCTTTGTATTTTTCAACAACTACTTTTAAATCTTCAACATCTAAATCAGTGTCTTTTACATCTTTTTCTGCTTTTCCTACTTTAGATGCTATAGATTTTTTTGCTTCATCTAAAATTTCCTCAAATTTATCATGATCAACGCCCATAGCAACATCGCCGAACATTTGTATAAATCTTCTGTAAGCGTCCCAAGCAAATCTAGGATTATTAGTTTTCTTAACTATACCTTCTACTACTTTTTCATTAATACCTAAATTAAGTATAGTATCCATCATACCCGGCATTGAAATAGCAGCACCTGAACGTACAGATACTAAAAGCGGCTTATCAGCATTTCCAAACTGCATATTCATAGCTTTTTCTAGTTTTTTAATATTTTCATCAACTAGTTTTTCTAAGCCTTTAGGATATGACTTATTTTTTGAATAATAATCACATACTTCTGTAGTGATAGTAAAGCCTGCAGGTACTGGTACTTTACTTTCTGTCATCTGTGCAAGTCCTAAACCTTTTCCGCCTAGGAGTGCTTTAGTTTCTTTAGCTCCTTCAGATTTACCATTGCCAAAGAAGTAAACCAACTTTTTTGATGCCATAATAAACTCTCCTCTAAAATAAAATATTTATATAAATTTAAACTTACTACTATATATTAAGTATATTAGTATTTTTCTTATTGTCAATTTTATTGTGAATATTTATGTAAATTTTTTTTATTATTTAGGTTTTTGTGATATAAAAATGGCTATTATATTAATATACTTAAATTAAAATTTCAATATACCTTAGTCGAATATTAAAAAGATATTTAAATTTTTTTCATCTGTTGTATAATTAAAATAAAAAGAGGAAACATATAAATGTTTAAAAGAATAAATATTATAAATATAATAATTATAGCATTTTTAATAGCTGTTAATTCTTATGGAGCTATAGTTATTTCAACATACAGAAAACCTAAAGAAATAAAATATAAATATAAACTCACAGAAAGAGGTAAGCTATTAATAGTTCCTAAAGATATATTATTTGATTTTAACAGTAGCAGCCTTGATTTAGAAAAGTATTTAAAAACATTAAAATATGTAGGCGATGTAACTACTAGTACAAATATTATGAGTATTATTATTGAAGGTCATTCAAGCAGCGATGAAATAAAAAGAATTACAAATGGTTATGATAAAAAAGATATACTATTCCTTTATAACAGAAGAAATCTTGAGGATTTATCGTATCAGCGGTCATATAATGTGTATTTATCTATAACTAATGGAAATACAAGCAAATTAACCAATTATGGGCTTCAGGATTTACTGAATGAATATAAAGATATTAAAAAAAATAGAAGAGTCGAGTTTATTTTGATAGAAAATACTAATGATATGAATATATATACTAACTATATAAATAAATTAATAATGTCAAATCTTTAATTTTATTATATAATTAATCAATATAAAAAATAAAAAATTTTAGGTATAATTTATGCATAATGACAGAGAAAAACTTTCAAGCAGATTAGGTTTCTTATTAGTTTCAGCAGGCTGTGCTATAGGGCTTGGCAATGTATGGAGATTTCCTTATATTACAGGAAAGTACGGAGGGGCTTTATTTGTCGTACTTTATCTCATATCTCTTGTTATATTGGGGCTTCCTATACTTGTTATGGAGTTTTCTGTGGGAAGGGCTGGAAAAAGAGATTTGGCTGGTTCTTACAGAGTACTTCAAAAAAAAGGATATAAATGGCATATTGTGGGATATATACAGTTATTTGGCTGTGTACTTCTTATGATGTTTTATACTACTATAGCAGGATGGTGTTTATCATACTGTTATTTTATGGCTGCTGGAAAACTTCAGGGACTTAATCCTCAGCAGGTTGGTGAGTTTTTTAATGCTGTACTTGCTTCTCCTTCTACATTGATACTATGGATGACTATATCTATAGTAATAGCAACTATTGTTTGTATGATGGGGCTTGAAAATGGAGTGGAAAAAGTTACAAAGGTAATGATGACTTTGCTTTTACTTGTGCTTTTTGTGCTTATAATAAGAGCTGTTACTTTGCCTAATGCTAAAGAGGGGTTAAAATTCTACCTCTTACCAGATTTTAATAAGATGTTTAGCGGAGGAATAAAAGGATTTTTTTCTGTAGCATATGCTGCAATAGGACAGTCATTTTTTACTTTGAGCTTGGGTATTGGTGCTATGACTATATTTGGAAGCTATATAGAAAAAGACTATTCTCTTACAGGAGAATCTATTATGGTTGTAGGGCTTGATACTTTAATAGCTTTTCTTTCTGGGCTTGTAATATTTCCTACCACATTTGCTTTCGGTATTAATCCGGGAGAAGGGGCTGGTTTGGCATTTGTTACTTTGCCTAATATATTTAATTCTATGGTTTTGGGAAGACTTTGGGGAGCTTTATTCTTCTTGTTTTTAGCTATGGCAGCTTTAACAACAATTATAGCTGTATTTGAAAATATAATAGCTTTTACTATGTCTGAAACTAAAATGCCTCGTAAAAAAACTACTATAATTGTAGCTATAAGTATATTTATATTAAGTCTTCCTACTGCTTTGGGATTCAATGTGCTTTCATTTATTAAACCTCTAGGCGAGGGAAGCACTATAGCTGATGGGCTTGATTTTTTGGTGAGTAATAATTTTCTTCCTTTAGGAGGTATAATAATACTTATATTCTGTACTAGGAATTTCGGCTGGGGCTGGGATAATTTTATAAAAGAGGCTGATACTGGAAAAGGTATTAAATTTCCTAAATGGGCTAGGTTTTATGTGTCTTATATACTCCCATTTATAGTGCTTGCTATATTTGTAATAGATTATGTAAATAGATTTTTTATTTAATTATAATTATTAGGAAGCTTAATTTTGAATATAAAAAAAATTTATAGTAGTATATACCTAAACGACTATAATTTGTCAATTTTGAGTTATTAATAAATGTAATTATAAGTCATAAATAACATAAAGTATTATTAGTTGTTAATAAAATAAGTTTTATAAGTTATAAATGTAAAATAAATAATTTATTTTTTATAATAATAAGTAATCAGCCGCATACCATCACCACAGGCGGACTTCGTCTCGGGTACTTTCTCACTTCGTTCAGTCGTGTTGACATTTGATAATAATAAACAATACCGTGCGGGAAGGTGCACGCGAAGCGTCCAAACGAAGATGAGGGGGAGCTCGCTGTTGACAAACTTAAAAATTTTCAGTATATGATTAATGTAGTTTATTACTGGCAGCAATAAAATGGGCATAACAATAATAAGCCTCAATACTTAAAGTCAGTATTGAGAGATTTTTATGTGACCAAGTAGGCACCCAATAGGGTGTGCGAGTATAACAACTATTATAATAATGAAATATAAATTCTTAGATAAAATATTTACTGGTAATAATATGAAAGAGTATATAAATAAAGAACATTATTTGGCTTATTTGTTTGATTAATTTTTTGTATCTTATAAAAAATACTCATCTATATTTCTTATATACAGATGAGCATTTTTGTATTTAATTTTAAATTATTTTTTTGATATATTTAATATTTTTGCTTTAAGTTCATTTTCTATATTTCTTAATTCTGCCTCAGCAGCTCTTCTTTTTTCTCTGCCTTCTGTTTGTATTTTCATTACCTCATCTAAAGTAGATATAAGCTGTTCATTCGTATATTTTAACGTTTCAATATCAACTATTCCTCTTTCTGATTCTTTTGCTGTTTCTATAGTAGAAGTTTTTAGCATTTCAGCATTTTTTCTTAATAGTTCATTTGTAGTGTCAGTAACAGCTCTCTGTGCTTTTGCTGCCTCATTAGAATGATGAAGTCCTATAGCTAAAACCATTTGATTTTTCCAAAGAGGTATAGTGTTTGATATAGTAGACTGTATTTTTTCTGTCATTATAACATTATTATTCTGTACCAAACGTATTTGAGGTATAGTCTGTACAGATATTGTTCTAGTAAGTTCTAGGTCATGTATTCTTTTTTCAAATCTGTTTGCCAAATCCTTAATATCTCTTGCCATTTGAACATCTTGAGGCGAATTACTTGTCATAGCTTTGGCTTCTAATGCAGGTATTTCATTAGTCATTAATTGATTGAGTTTTTGTTTTCCTGCTTCTATATATATTTCTAATTCTTTTAAGTATTCCAAATTATAATTATACATCTGATCCAAAATGCTTATATCTTTAAGTAAGTTTCTTTGATGTGCTTCCAATGTTTTTACTATATTGTCAATATTAGTTTCAACATTTGTATATTTAGTTTTTAGTTTACTTAAATTATTTCCAGCTTTTTTGAAAAATCCAAATAATCCTTTTCCTTTAGTTTCACTTTCTATATCAAAACATTTAAGTTCTGTTATAACGTCTGTAATAGCCTCTCCAACTTCGCCTAAATCCTTATTCATAACATTGCTTAAAGTATTTTCAGAAAACTGAATCATTTTGTTTTGAGCAGCTGAACCATAAGACATTATTGATACAGAATCTTTGAGATTTATGCTGTTTGATAATTCATTTATTTTTTGCAAGTCTTCATTAGAAAACTGATTATTCATATGATTCAATACTTCTGCTGCGGCATTCTGAGGCTGATAATTCATAACAGGCTGATTATTATTCTGAAAGTTCTGCATATTGTTAGGCATTGCATTTTGTATAGGCATGTTATTAGGCATTGTGTTCTGTTGATTGTTAGCTGTCATGCCGTTTTGATTATTAGATTGGTTTTCTTCTGTATTGTTTAATTGATTATTATTATTTTCCATAAAATTTCTCCGTATTTTATTTTATATTATTTTTTATCATAAACCATCTTTTTCAAGCATAGTTTTTAATACATCTATATCACTGTTTATATCCATTAGTTTATTCTGATTCATTTCTACAAGCATACTTTTTAATGCTTCATTTAATTTTATTATAACATTTTCTATTTCTTGTGCTGTTTTTTCCATATTAGCATTTTTTACAGGAAAATTGCAGAAATCTATATATGAATTAAGCATTTTTATAGCAGTAGGAAGATGATATTCATTAATTTTTTCAAGTTTTTTCTCTCCTTCTTTATTTGCTTTGCTGTAATTTACCATTTCTTCTAGTATTGATATCATTTCTTTTAAAGCTGGAGTGAGTTCTGCATCGTTTATTTTTCTTGACAAATCTATAATTTTTTCTACATTTCTTTGAGTTTCTAAGATTATTAAACTATCTTTATTAGAATAATTTTCATTTTTATGATTATTTATACTATAGTTGTTTTTATCGTCTTCTCTTGGGAAATTTCTTTGAACATTCTGCCTTAATTTTTGAAAAATAATATCATCTTCATCTCTTGCCATATATATCCTCTAAATAAACTAAATATTAATAAACTTCAAAATAAATCATTTCAACAGTAAAAGATATTTTTATTATTATAACGAGTATATTATAAATAATTAATGTAATATTTGCAAGAGATTAATTAATTATTATAAAATAATTATATATTCAATTTTTTGTATACATAATTTAAAATAACTGTATAGTTTTTAACCTGTAATTTACAATTTTTTGTTATTAATGTTATAATACTATAACAATTAATTTTAGGAGGATAAAAAATGAGCGAAGATATTCTTTTTAGCCGAAGAAGCATAAGGAAATACATCAAAGGAAAACAAGTTGAAGATGAAAAGATAGAATATATGCTTAAAGCTGCTATGTATGCTCCTTCAGCTAATAACAGGAGAAATTGGGAGTTTATAGTTATAAAAAACAGAGAAACACTTGATAAAATAATGGATTTTCACCCATATGCTAAAATGCTTGAAACTGCTCCTATGGCTGTAATTGTATGCGGAGATTTATCTGATGAGTCTGGTAAACTTTATTGGCAGCAGAACTGTTCGGCAGCTTTGGAAAATATGATGCTTGCTGCTAAGGCTAAAGATTTGGGTACTGTATGGATTGGTCTTGCCCCTCGTGAAGAGAGAATGAATGAGGTTATAAAATTATTTAATTTACCAGAACATATTAAGCCTTTGGGAATGGTTGTTGTAGGGTATGCTGACGGAGAACCGCAAATGCCTGAGAGATTTGAACCTAATAAAATACACTACGAAAAGTATTAAATATATTGAATAACTAACTAATAATTATAATAAAAGAAGCTGTGATAAAAAATAAATTTATAAAATTTATAAATAATAAAAGGAGTTCTATTTTATGAAAAAACTTATAATATTTATGATTTTTATATCTTTTTATGCAAATGAAAATTATGCTCAGAGTTCTTCTAAAAAAGTCAATATTAGTTTTGACTATACTAAAAGAGCTGGATATTCAAGCAATCAAATAGCTGTTTGGGCAGAAGATGATAAGGGTAATTATATAACTACTATATATATCACAGATTTCACTGGAAGAAGAGAAGGCTGGAAGAGAAGACCGCAGTCTTTGAATAATTGGCAGATTAAAGCTGATGCCGTTAATTTAGATAAAAAAATAGTTGATGCCGTATCAAAATCTACACCTAAAACTGGTAAAGTTAATATAGTTTGGGATTGTAAAGATTCAAAGGGTAGGGCGGTTAAAAATGGAACATACAAAATAGTTGTAGAAGCTACAATATATCAGGATAATAATGTACTTTATACTTCTTATATTGATATAGGAAATACTGCTGAGACCAAAAAGTCAGAGGCTAAATATTCTAAAGAAGAGGCTAAAACTATTGATATAATAAAAAATGTTACTGTAAGCTTCATTCCTTAAATAATTTAATAAAATTAATAAGCCTGCATTGTATTTTTATATACTTTGCAGGCTTTTTAATAAAAAATTATCTATTAATAATTTATTTTACTAAATGTATATATTCTTTTTCTTTTTTATAAACTTTACCTATTATGGATGCACAGTCAATTCCTTCTCTCCATAAATCAGCAAGAATGTTTTCGGCATTATTTTTATCAGCACATATAAACAATCCTCCTGCTGTTTGAGGGTCAAAAGCGAGCATTTTTAAATTATAATCAACATCATCATCCACTAATATATTTTCTCCTACATAACGCATATTAGTAAAAGCAGCACCTGGTATGCAGCCCATATCAAGTACTTCATAGCTTTTATTAAACATAGGCAAAGCAGATGATTGTATTTCTATTGTAACATCGCTTGCTTTAGCCATTTTATAAGAATGCCCTATAAGTCCGAAACCTGTAATATCTGTAGCACATTTAACATTATATTTATTCATAACAGAACATGCTTTTTTGTTTAATGTTTTCATAGAATCAAAAACATCTTCTATATCTTCTTCTTTTATAAGTCCCTGTCTCATAGCAGCAAGACAAGCACCTGTACCAAGCGGTTTAGTAAGTATAATTATATCTCCTTCTTTAGCAGCGGCATTTGTTGTAATTTTATCAGGATTAGCAAAACCTACAACAGCCATTCCATATTTTACATTTGTATCTGTTATAGTATGTCCTCCTACAACCAATACTCCTGCTTCTGTAGCCTTATCCTGTCCGCCTTTTAATATGCTTGCTAATATATTTAATGAGTCATCTTTAGGAAACATTGTGATATTTAATGCTAGTTTCGGCTCTCCTCCCATGGCATATATATCACTTATAGCATTGCATGCAGCAATTTGACCAAATCCGTAAGGGTCTGCTATAACAGGCGGAAAATAGTCCACTGTAAATATTATAGCATTATCATCAGATATTTTATATACTCCAGCATCATCTCCTATATCTACATCAGAAAGAAGGTTAGAGTCAACCTTAGTCTGCATTATTGGAGCTAGAGTTTTTTCAAGCAAGTCTGGAGGAATTTTAGCAGAACAGCCTCCTTCTAAAGCACATGATAGAAGCTGAATTTGTTCTTTATTTTCTTCCGTATTATTTGTAATATTTGACATAATAAACACCTATAAAAATATTATTTAAAATTATACTAAAATGCTAGAAAATGTCAAACTAACTTTTTCTAAGTACAACTATAAATTCTTCTGTCATAGTATTTGATAATAATCCTTTTTTATTTGTTGGCGAATTTTTAAGCGGCATTCTTTTGTTGCTTATTATCCTTTTATAAGTAAATAAATGTTTTAAATTTTCTCTTTCAAAGCTTTCAGCTATAAATTTATCAGTATTTAAATATTCATTTTTTACAACTCTATTTCCAACTATATATATAGCATGGCCTCCATCAAGTATGCTGTTTGAAACAATTTTAATTGAATCTCTTAAGTCAATATAAAATGATGATACTTCTAAAGCTCTTTTTTTATCTATCTTATTAATATTATAGATTTGTTCTGATATTATAGAATCATTTAGTAATTGTTTTTATTTTTCCTCCCATTAGCATATTATCTATTTTTCTAGCATCATTGTTGCCAAGCCATAAATTAGCAAAGAAAGAGAATTGTCCATATGCAACAGTAGTTTTACTATCTCCATAAGGAGGACTAGTTAATACAACATTAAATTTTTTTTCTTTATTTGAAAAAGCTTCATTATAAAATACAGCATTGATTTTGTCATTAAAATATTTATAATAATAATTTTTATAAAATTCTATATTAGTCATTAATCTAGTTAAAAAATAAGAATTAACATCTTCATTAAAAGATAGTATAT
>NZ_JQIU01000009.1:20036-26717 GCF_002379365.1 Brachyspira sp. G79
TAAAATCTCTAATATTATTCATTATTTTAATATCTGAAATTATACACTTTAGCAATGCAAGTTTTATTTTTACATTTTCTGAGTACCAGTATTCCATATTTTTAAAAGTTGGAATGTAGTCATATAATTTATCTTTTACGCTATCAAAATAATTTTTGCTATTAATTTTGTTTTTTATAAGATTATATTCTTTAATGAGCATATTTATATCTATTTTAGTAAATTTTACTTTGCATATTAGTATTGCCAATGGGTTATAGTCATATCCTTCAAAATTGTATATATTAGATTCTAATGCTGATATAAAAGAGGAACCACTGCCACAATATGGATCTAATAAGTTGCCATTTTTTATGTTTAACTCATTTAATATTTCTATGCCTATTTGAGGAAGCATAGCAGCTGGATATTTATGTAAATTTGGGAATGATTTAGAATATGTAATTTCTTTAAAGTCATACTTCTGATTATAAAAAGAATTATACATATATTAAAAATCCTTATTTAAAAAATCGACTATACTTGAAAGAGGAGATATAAAGCTATAATTATCTAATTGTTTTGCGATAAAAGCTTTATCAAAAAATTTAAACATTCCTCTTTGCTGCGGATTATTTATTTCATTATAAAAATTTACTGTAACAAATCCAACATAAGGTTTTACTTTTGGATTGTATTCTAATTCATATTTATCTTTAATCTTATTATTATCATCTAAATTTAGATTATATTTCTTGTATTTCTTTTAATTCTTCTTTGTTAATCATTTTTTATATACTTATTAATTTTTATATTTTTACTGTATAAATATATTAAAAAAATATCCCAGTTAGAATTAACTGAGATATCAAATTTTATCAAATAAAAAATTATTTTAATTATTCAGCAACAACTGAAATAGTTTTCTTTCCAAATTTGTTAGTATGGAACTTAACATAACCAGAAGCAGTAGCGAATATAGTATGATCTCTGCCTATATCAACATTGTTTCCTGCATGGAACTGAGTACCGCGTTGTCTAACTATAATGTTGCCTGATATAACCTTTTGACCGCCGTAAACTTTAACACCTAAGCGTTTAGATTGACTGTCACGTCCATTTTTGGAACTTCCACCACCTTTTTTATGTGCCATTTTTATACTCCTCTTTATATTTTATAAAATCAGGATACTCTTTAATTAAAGATTTTATACCTATCAAATATCCATTACTAACTAATTCATATTCTTTTTTTTTGTCAGCGTCAAGTTTATCAATATTGATTAACTCTAAACTTAAAAGCCCATCATCTGTTTTGTATTTTAGGAATTTTTTTCCAACAGTGTGTATAAGGGCTTTATACATAGCCTGAGCGAGTATGCTTAAAGCTATACAAACCTCATAGCCTTCGCCAGACTTTTTTATTCCAGCATGACCTTCAACTGTTATACATTTCATAATAGAATCACTATTATAAACTATATAAACAAGAGAAGCCATTAAAGAGATATATCTTCAATAGTGATTTTATGGTATTTATGTCTATGACCTGTTTTTCTTCTGTAGTCTTTTCTTCTTTTATGTTTTCCTATAACTACTTTATCGCCTTTCATCATTTCTATTATTTTAGAACTTACTTTTACGCCTTCAACATAAGGTGTTCCTACTAAAACACTTTCATCGTCTTTTTTAAGAAGAAGTGTTTTTATTTCTGGAGCATCTTTAGCTTCGTCGCCTAGATATTCTACTAAGATATCCTGACCTTTTTCTACCTTATATTGTTTGCCTTTTACTTCTACAATTGCATACATTATAGCTTATCTCCAATTTATATATATTTTTATTTTGTACAGTACTATGAGTAACATATAATACTACAATAATATAATTTTGTCAAGCATAAAAACAAAAAACTGATACTAACTTACAAATAAATTAATATATTATAATTAAATAGATTTTTTTGTAAAAGTATTGTAATATATTTATAGGGTAATTAGGAATGGATAAAAAATTATTAGAAAAAATAGAAACCTTGCATAATAATGATGAACATAATAGAATAATAGAGCTTATATATTCTATAGATGAAGCAGAGAGAGATTATGAAGTTATAGCATTACTTGCAAGAGCTTTGAATAATACTCAAAATTATGATGAGGCATTGGATCATCTTATGTATATTAGAGAGGACGGAATAGATGATCCTTTATGGTATTTCAGAGTGGGATATTCTTATTTTTACAAAAATGAAAAAGATACAGCAAAACAATATTTTTATAAAACTATAGAACTTATGGATGGACATAAAAATATAGAAATACTAGAATCATCTAAAAGATTATATACATTATGTTTTGAAGATGACGATAATGGTATAAACTTTATTCAAAGAACAGAGATGTTTTGGAAATGGTTTGAAGAAAACGAAGAATATATTTCAACTATGCTTGAAAATAGGTATGATGATTTGATTAATTTTGTTTCAAGCGGAGTTAAAATTATATCTGATAATATATTATTTAATATCACTAAAAATTATAAGTTTATCTTTATTGTAGATGGTAAAAATTATCTTTTCTATCTTATACCTAAAATAATATCTTCTATGCCTTATAAATTAAGAGAAAAATGGACTTTTTTACCTTATCTTCCTAGTTCTGATGGTATTAATTTTTCTGTAGAGCTTCAGAATAAAAAATATATATGAAGGAAGTTTTTATAAAAATAGAGTTTGACACAGAAAATGACAAATTTGATTTGCTATTTTATAATAGTGAATTAAATAATTTGGATAAAGAAGAGGCGTATAATATATTTTTTATTATGATGGAAAATTCTATAGGTGAGGGATTATCTAGGATTTATATAAGATACGTTGATATAAGCAGCACCAAATTATATAATATGATTACACTTACAGAACTTGAAGAGTATATAAAAAAGATATTACAGTTTTACAGGAAAGAATTGATAACAGATCCTATAAAGCAGTATTTTTCATATACTTTTGAACCTAAAAATGTTGATATGCTTAGGTATGATATAATAGCTGGGATTACCTCATATTATGAAACTATTAATGATTATTATAGTGAAAATGTTCATGACATAGTAGAAATATCGAAATGCGGTGCTAGGGCATTATTTTTAAGCTATACTTATGATGATGAAAATGATAATGATGAAATAAGAAGAGAAATACTTAATGAAAGATATGAAATACAGGATAGATTAGAAAAGGAAGTTTTAGGCTACAGCGGAGAAGAAATAGGTATTATTGTCGGTAGAGCTATTGGGATATATAATATTTATATAGATTTGATAGTTTATGATGAAAATGAGTTTATAAAGAGAGCTAAGATACTGTTGGCTGAATATGATAGAAATTTTTATATATCTAAACTTAGAAAATATTCTGAAACAAAAAATATATTTGATTATTGATTGTTATATGCTGAAGCATTCATTCTTTCATCAAATTTTCTTTTATTCTGTCAAATTTTTCTCTTGTTTTATAAACAGCATTATTCATTTTGTTATAGCTCTCTGATTGGCCATATATATACTTAATGATTTTCTTGCATATGATATCATTTCATTTTTTTTATCAGAGTTTAAATTAATTAATTTGATTATAGTATTATAATATCCTTCATTTGCAGCTGTCATTCTCTGCTGTTTTAATTCAAGCTCTTTGATTTTTTTTTCATTTTCTTCCATTTCCATACCTGTAAATGAAATAAAATTATCTCTATTATTTGGTATATTTTCCATAGCTGTCATTAAGTTTTCTATAGTATATACAAAGTCTTCTCTGGAATCTTCTTCGCCTTTATTTAAAAATACTATAGGATCACTGTCAGAGTTTTGATTAATCACTTTATAATTATTATCTATTGTATTAATATATGCCTCTTTTGGATTTAATACAGTTTCATCATTATCTGTAACAATATCAACACTTCCGTCTTTAAGAATAACAA
Source organism: Brachyspira sp. G79 (assembly GCF_002379365.1). Classification (GTDB taxonomy): domain Bacteria; phylum Spirochaetota; class Brachyspiria; order Brachyspirales; family Brachyspiraceae; genus Brachyspira. The sequence continues at coordinate 24,002 of NZ_JQIU01000009.1, forward strand.
TGCTTGAGCCATTTTCAGCAAATGCTACTTCAAATTCTGTTCCTTTTACTATAGAAGATGTATTTGCTGTATGTATTTCAATAGAAGTGTTCATATTTTTTATTATACTTACACTTATATATCCTTCTAATAAGGATAATGAAATTGTATTGTCATCTTTTGTGAGAGCTGGGTTTACAAGTATTATTGTATTTTGAGGGACTATAATTTCGCCTATTTTATCGCCTCTTCTGCTTAAAGTAAGTTCTACCTGAGTATTAGAAATTGTTCTTAATCTGTATTCACTGTGTACTTCACTTCCTCTAAAAGCTCTTAATGATTTATTTATATCTGTTTTTTCTATAAAAGCTATTCCAGATATTCCAGTAACTTTAAAAGAAATACCTTGAGATAATAAAATATTGCTGAATGATAGAGCAAATAATATTACTATTAAAAATATTCTATTTATCATAAATACTCCTTAGTAAAGTTATTAAAAATCATAACAAATCCCACTAAGTATAATATAAGTTTATATTTTTGAATTAAAAAAGTCAATACTAATAAATTTATATTTTTATATCAATATTCGGCAAAGTAGGGTAGGCAAAGAGCATATTTAAATTAAAATCCTGAAGACTTAGATTAACTTCATTTTTAGTATTAAGACATATACTTATTATATATGAGTCATCAAGTATAAAAGAAGCAAAAAATATATCATCAGCATTTTTTATAACTCTTTCAATTAAATCAACTTCTGGGGCATTTTTTATATCAAATATAGTATTACCAAGCATTTTTATATACGCTTCTTTTATTGTCCATAGAGTAAAAAAATCTATTTCTAATTTGTGAGTATTCTCAAGATATTTTATTTCACTCTCATAAAAATATTCTTTTGCTATATTAAAAAAATCTCTTTTTTTTATCTTTTCTGCATCTATTCCTACATTATAGTCTTTACTCATAACAGCAGTAAATAAATCTGAGGTATGCGTACCGTTAAAATATATATTTTCATTTTTAAAATAAGGTTTTTTATTTTCTTCTCTCTCTATGATTAAATTATTTTTATTATAATGAGTTTTAGCCATAGAAAGTATAATGTTTTCTAATGTTTTTCTTGATTTTTCTCTGTTGTTATTTTCATTAAAGCTGTACTCTAAGTAAGTCATAAAATTACCTTTATAATTTAAATAAATCTCCCTATTAATGTATGGCTTTTTATTTCTGTAACTTCAGCATCAAAAATATCGCCCATATTAAGTTCTTTATCTTTTTTTATTAAAATTATTCTATTTTCTTTGCTCCTGCATAAATAATGCATATTATCTTTCGCTATATCATCTATCATAACAGAAGTTTTTTTGCCAAGTTGTTTTGATAATAATTTTTGGGCTAATTCTCTTTGATAATTTACTAATTTTGTGAGTCTTCTTGCCCCTACTGCTTTATCATATTCTACTTTCTTTTTGTATGCTATAGAGCCTTCTCTTTCTGAATATTTATAAAGATAAGCCTCTTCGAAACCTATTTTTTCAAGTAAATCTAAAGTTTCTTGATATTCTTCTTCTGTTTCATCAGCATACCCTACTATTACATCAGTCGATATAGGAAAATCATTACTATAATCTCTCAAATATGATACTTTTTTTATATATTCTTCTTTTGTATATTTTCTATTCATAAGTTTTAATATTCTGTCTGAGCCGCTTTGAAAAGGCAGATGTATATGTTTGCATAAACTATCAAGACTCCATATAGCATCAGACAAATCTTTATCAAAATCTTTCGGGTGAGAAGTTAAAAACCTTATCCACACTTTATCTTTGCTTTTCTCATCAATAACTTTATCTATTTTGTATAATAACTCTGTAAAATTAATCTCATTATCAATGTCAAGCCCATAAGAATTAACATTTTGCCCTAAAAGAGTTATCTCTTTTGCTCCGTCATCTATTAATCTTTTTAATTCTTCTATAATATCATCAGATTTTCTGCTTACCATTTTACCGCGTGTATGAGGCACTATGCAGTATGTACACCAATTATTGCATCCATGAGATATAGGTATAAATGCTTTATGTGGTTTATCTTCATCTACATATGATTTACTAAATATATAATTATCATTAAACTTCCTTACAAAAACTTCTTCATCTTTTAAATAATCTATTATGTTCACTTCATTATATACGTCAAAAATCTTATTAACTCCAAGACTTTCCAATTTTTCTTTTGAAGTTTGAGCCATACAGCCCATAATGATTATTTTTGTGTCTTTTTTATTCTTTTTTCTATTTGCATTAAATAGTTTTACTCTTGAAAATACTCTCTCTTCAGCATGTGCTCTTACACTGCATGTATTTATTATTATATTATCAGCATTTTCATGATTTTCTGTTTGTATAAAACCTTCCTGCATAAGTGAATTAATTAAACTGTTTGAATCTGCCTTATTCATTTGGCAGCCGTAATTTTCTAAATAAAAGTTTTTCATATTCCAATCTTTATTTTTTTATAATTTGTATTTTATTATTTTTTAATTATACTGTTTATTTATACTATAAATAGTATGTTTTTTACAATTAAATCTATATTAAAATCTTATAACACTACAGCATGTAAAAAATAAATGTTTTTATTAGAAGTGATTATATATAAAATTAATATAATATCAATAGAGTTTATTTTATATAGCTTATAAAATTATGTAAAAATAGTATGTAAG
>NZ_JQIU01000009.1:27167-28970 GCF_002379365.1 Brachyspira sp. G79
GTTAATATCTTGTATAAAAAATAATTAATATAAATATTTTAGGAGAATAAATTATGAAAAAACTATTATCTATTATTTTATTGATTACAAGTTTATTTGCTTTATCCTGTAATCATAATAAGTCAAACTCTTCCTCAACTAGCCCTATTGGAAAAGTAGGAGAGATAGTTGTAGATCCAAATGGAGTTACCCCATTATCAGCAGTTTATACAACAGAAAGTGTAAATGCAGCACCTATAACAGTAACAGTTAAAGGTTTATATGGAGAGCCTGATATCATACATACTTATCCTGCAGGTTATGGTAGTGAGTTTGAGATACATGGCATGTTTTCAGAATCTCAAAATACCATTGAAGTCAATGATGGGGGAAGGATAATAACAAAAAATGTAAGTATAGGTACTTTATCATATAATGGTATTACAATACAGAAACAGTATGATGTTATAGTCAATAATTTACCTGAAGAAAAATATCCTAATAATCCTGAGTTATATTTTACAATGGATATGGATTATATATTCAATATAGCAATATCAAAAAATGGTTATGTAAGATATATACAGACTGGTGAGAAAGGTGTAAAACTTGTAATTGAAAATGAAAAAATGATATTCTATCCATCTTATACTAGAAAAAATGTTGATTTATTGGGAACAGTAACATTAGATTATCCAACAGGTACTCATCATGATGCAATAAAAGTTGATAATAATTATTTTTACACATCATATTCTACTTGGGGATATGAGGATAAATTAGTAGAAATAAATAGTACGGGTTCTAAAGTAAGAGAATTAAATTTTGGTAAAGTAATACAAAATGCTTTAGATTTAGAAAAATATCCTGAGGATGAGTCTGTATTTAAACAGATAGTATTTTCTGAGGATGTAAATAATATTTATAAAGATAGCAGTGGACAACAAAAAATAGTTGATTGGGCTCATTTTAATTCTTTAGTATATGATTCTAACGAAGATATTATGTATGTTTCCTTAAGACAAAGAGGAATATTGGCAATATATTATACAGACTGGAAATTAAAATGGTGGATAGCAGATAATAATTTAATAAATAATATTGGATCAGGCGGGGATGGACTTGTTCCGTATGATAAGCATCTTAAAGATCTTAAATCTTTAGAACCATATAGAGTTAAAGGAGATGTATTGACTGATGGGCCTAAACATCAGCATGCTTTATTTTTACATAAAAATGGTAATTTAGGTATGTTTGATAATGCTGATTATAGAGGTAATAATCCAACTGGATTAGGGTCAAGATATGTAGAATATAAAATAATAGGTACTCATGGTAATTATCAAGCTCAAAAAGTTTATGAATATAGAGATCCTTCTTTATATTCACAAATTATGTCAGATGTAGATTTTACAGGTGAAAATTATCAAAATTTATTGCTTTGTTATGCTGTGCCTCCTGCTAGAATTTTAGAAGTAGAAAAAGATACTAAAAATGTTTTATTCAGATTAGATTTACCATTTCAAACATACAGAGTGGATAAAATGCCATTATATTATGATGAAGGAAGAGTTTACTCAGAGGATTGTAACTTGAAAAATCCTAATTAATTCTAATCTAATAAATTAAATGAGGGCTTGATTACAGTAATGTAGTTGAGTCTTTTTTATTTTTTAATAAAATATACAATTTTTATTTATATTAAACAATTTAAATTTATTAAAAATTATATACATTTTTAAAACTATGAATAATATTTTAAGTAGTTATTAGAATTAATTTTTTACAATCTAAATACATTATTATTTTATGAATTTAGTTTTT
>NZ_JQIU01000009.1:33559-35607 GCF_002379365.1 Brachyspira sp. G79
TATTCTTTCTTCTGTAGTAAAAGTAGGGGATTTCTCTAAATTAACGGCTACAGATATATAAACTTTCTCAAATATATCAGCAAGTCTATAAAGAACATCAAGGTGTCCTAATGTGAAAGGGTCAAAAGTACCCGGAAATATTACTTTTCCATTTTTCATAATAATAAATTATATACAAAATTAATATAATATCAACAAAAAATCATTATTTTTATATTATAATTATGATGTATGTATTATGTACATTGCTTTTATATTTGCTTTAATTGAAATAATTTGAGCATATTTAGGAAATATAAATTTGTATATAAGTTATTATATGTTATAATATTAGGCAATATTTATCAATTATTAGGAGTTATTTTATGGCTCATGTTAATAAAACGGAAATAAGAGTAATATATGCTGATACAGATCAAATGGGGGTAGTTTATCATTCCAATTATCTAAGATATTTTGAAATAGGGAGAACAGAACTTTTACGCGAGCTTGGTATTTCATATAAGGATATGGAAGAAAAGTATAATATAATGCTTCCAGTAAAAGAGGCATTTGTAGATTATAAGGTTTCTATAAAATACGATGATGTTATAGTTGTTTGTACAAGCGTAGAAAAACTAAAAAATGTATCATTGAAATTAAAATATGAAATAAGAAGCAAAGAAAATGAAAATATACTATATAGTACAGGCTATACTCTTCACCCATTTGTAAATAGGAGAGGAGAGATAGTAAAACCAGATGATTATTTATATGAAATAATGTCTAAAGGCAAGTAATTTTATTATATGGGGGAATTATGAATTGGCTTAATGTTGTATTAACAGTTCTTTCTTCGGCTAATATGGTAGGCGATATAGTAAAAAACACAGCTATGGAGAATAAGGCTAAAAAATTGTATGATAAAATAGATGAACGCGAAAAAGAGATAACTGAAAAAATAGAGGCTAAAGTAGGAAAAGAATTTCAGTCTATTTATTCAGAGATTAATTCATTAAAAATAGTTGTACGTTTTTTATTTTTGGTTTCAATAATATTGCTTATTTTGTTTATATTATCATTGATATTTATTATTTTTATTTTAAAATATAAGAATATAATTTAATTTTGCGAGTTTTAATATGGCAGTTACTACTAAAAAAAATAAAAAGGCATTAACTTGCTCGGTAATCACTAGAAATGCTCCAATATTAAGATCCATACGTATAGATCATGTAGAAATACCTTCCAGTAATGGATATGTTTCTATATATTTAGATCATTGTCCATATATTGTACGTATAGGTTATGGAGAGCTTAGAGTATATAATGAAGAGAATAAACTTATTAATATGTATGTAGAAGATGGTATAGCTGAAGTTACTAATAATGTTGTTGGTATATTGGTAGAGCATGCTTTGTATCCTAAGGATATAGATACAGTACTTTTAAATGAAGAAATAAATAAATTATCAAAACAAATGGTTATCAATGCTGAAGAGGCTAGGAGAAATAACGAAAAAATTGACAAATTAAAAAAACAGATAGAAATTTCTTCTAAATAATATGCTATTGTGATTTTATTATTATCCGATAATTTAGTTGACATATTGTTATAGGTTTAATATAATTAATATGTTAACTAAAAAAATTTACATTAGATGATTGAATATGCCTAAAATAGAAGATTTAGAAAGACTAGGAAGTATTGCTTTTTTAATAGGGAATAAAGCATTACCAAAAGAAATATCACAAGAAGACTATGACCGTTTTAAGTCAGTCTTTACAGATGAACATATGGCAAGTTCTATGCCTGCAGAAGATAATGGTTTACCTTCTATTGATGATTTAGATAGTTTGGATTTGCCCGATGATGAGATTGTACAGGAGGATAATAAGTCTTCTGATGATTTAGATTTGCCTGAGAATTTATACAGTGGTGATGACTCCTTGAATGATTTGGGGGGGTTAGAAGATTTAGATTTGTATGATAAGCCTAAAGAGGAGGATAAGTCGTCAAATAAAGAAGATGATCTAGGTTTGCCTGAGGATTTGGGTAATTCAGAAAA
>NZ_JQIU01000009.1:36939-47145 GCF_002379365.1 Brachyspira sp. G79
AAAAAGAAAAAGGGCCTTCAGATGATGACTTAGATTTGGATAACTTATCATTAGATGACGACGAAGAAGAAAAACCATTAGAAAGTAAATCAGAAGATGATGATAAAGAAGAAGAATCTAAAGATTATGCAGATGATGATTTAAATTTAGATAATTTATCATTAGACGATGCAGAGGAAGAAAAACCATTAGAAAGTAAATCAGAGGATGATGATAAAGAAGAGGAATCTAAATATCATGCAGATGATAATTTAGATTTGGATATAGATAATTTAGATAAAGAAGAGCCTTCAAATAATGCGGTTTCTAATATAGTTGAAGGAGGAACATCTCTTCCAGCTCCTGAAACTGCTGATAATTTGCCTGCTTCAAAATATGATGATGTTGATAAGGATATAGATAAGGATAAAGTTTTAAATACTATTAAAAATCTTTCTCCTCTTACACAATACCATGTTTTGGATACTATACTTAATGAGAAAATAGATAAAGATTCAATGGAAACCTTGCTAAATGCTTTAGAGCGAGGTGAGTCCAGCGAAAATATTACAGAGCTTTTAAATAAAGAATTAGGTTTGGGAATAAAAGAAGATGGCAGAAAAAATGTAATAGACCTTATACCTATACCAAATTCATTAAAAGATTATGGACGAATAATAAGAGTTGCAGCAGTATTTTTGGTACTTTTTGTTGCTTTGGTAATACTTTCTTTCCAATTTATTTATAAACCAGTAATGGCAAATAAATATTATAAACAAGGACTTGTTAGTATATCAAATGGAGCTTATGAGGAGGCAGAACGTAATTTTGCTGAAGGTGAGAGACTTAAACCAAAACAAATAAAATGGTATAATAAATATGCCAGAGCCTATATAGAGAGAGAAACTTTTAATAATGCTTTCAGTAAAATACAAGGTGCTTTAAATATTAAGCCTAGAGATTTTGAAACTAGAATAACATTCGGATACTATTATAGAAAGAAAGGCGAGAAAGAATTATCAGAAGAAGATTATGTGTTAGGCGAACAATTATATGAAGATATGCTTGCTTATACAGGTAAGAAGAAAGAAAAAGAAACTATATATGATGAACGCGGTCTTCTTATGATAAGCAGAGCTAGAAATATGTTAGAGCCTCAGTATTATGATATAGCTTATACTAATTATATTGATATGGTTACTTTCTTTGGAGACGGTGTTGTACCTAGAAAGAGAGCTATGCTTATAAAGATATATCAGGATAATTATGATCATGTAAAAGCTTTGCAAGATCATATAGAGTTATTAAAACCAGGATATATAGATGATGAAGTTTATCCTAAATTAGCTCAGTATTTACTTGATAAAGATGATTTCTACGGCTCAAGAGTATTGTTTGAAAAACTTTTAACTGCTTATCCTAATAATTTAGAATCTATAGTTGGATATGCAGATTATGAAACTAGATTAAAACATTATGATAGGGCTATGGAACTACTTAATACAGCGGCATTGCCTTTGTATGAATCTAATCCTTTTAATAAGGGTAAAGAGTATGTTTATAATATGTTGGGTCAAATATATTATAATTTGGGAGAATATGGAAATGCTGTAAGAAACTTTAATGAGGCACTTGCTATTAATGAAGTATATCCTGACGCTAATTATAATTTGGGTAATGTTTATTTCTATAAAGATAAAGATTATGCTAAAGCTAAACAGTATTATCAAATGGCTTATGATAATTTAGCTCCGAATCTCAGAAGTGATCAGCTGCTTTATAATTTATCTTGGATATATTATGCTGACGGAGAATATGACAGTGCTTTTGAGGGATTTAATGCATTATTCCAAAAAAACCCTAGCAATAGTGTAGTATCTTATGCATTAGGTAATTCTCTTTTACATTTGGATAGGGCTAATTTGGCTAATGGTTTTTATAGAAATGCTTTAAGTCAAGTATTAGCTAAACGTAATAGTTTGGGAAGATTAGAAATGCGTACAGAGAGAGATTTTATACTTATAAGTTATTTGGCTAGCCTTTATAACAATATAGGTGTTTCTTATGCTTATAATGCGGCTGTTACAAATACTGTATTAAATGAACAAGAGGCATTTAAACATTTTGTTTTGGCAAGCGAATATTTTGACCAGATTAGAACTTCTAATATAGATTTGGAGAGAGCTGAAAAAAGGACTGTATTGGTTGATGATCAAAATATTGGGGCTGCTACATATAATATTATGTCTATGCAGGCTAGAAGAAATTTAAAAGAAACAACTGTTATAGATGATTATATACCTAAAGACATGTATTATATAAGATAATTTAAGATAATAGTAAAAGTTTGCATAAATTAAAGCAGGGCTTAGTATGGTAAAGTCCTGCTTTTTTATTTATAATTAAATCTTTGAATGCACTTTATAAAGAATTATCAACTTTTTTGCCGCACACACCGCAGGCGGGCTTTGCGAAAAACGCAATTACTAGAACTTTATATCTTAGATATATGTATTAAATATATATGATAATACCTAAAATTTAGGCAAGGTGTACAGCGTATGGTTTTTTATACCACGCCATACCTAACGGTACTTCCTTCGGTCGCAGGCGGACAGGCGTCATAAAGGACATGGGGCAAATATTTTAAATTAAAAAATTAATTTTTGACAAATTATAGTTGTTTATGTATATACTGAGTTAAAAACAATATTTATAAAAAAGAAATAATGTTATCAATTTTTTTAATATTCCGAAAATTAAAAAATAGATTTATTTTTACGTAAATATTGAAATTTTAGTTTTATTTAATATAGTATATTTTAAGGGGAGATGTTTATATGGCAACAACAGGAGCTTTTCTTGATGAAGTATATCAAAATGCAGTAGAAGCTGAAGTTAATAAGAGAAGTACCACACTTTCCAATTTGGCTGACAATGCTAAAGATTATCAAAGGGAAATTTCAGCATATGAAGATTTGAAAGCTAGATTGGATACTCTTTCTACAGCTTCAAAAGAGCTATATGGTTTTCGTTCTCCTTTTAGAAATTTTGTTGGTACTGGAGACGGTATACCAGATTATTTTACAGTTACTGCAAACAGACTTGCTAATACCACAACATATGATATAGCTATAAGAGATATAGCAGCCAGTCAGAAATTTTCTTCAAAAGCATTTAATATGTCGGATACTCTTCCTGCTGGTAAAATAGTATTGAAAATAGGAGATGAGGAAACGACTATAGATTTTGCAGGCGGAAGTTTGGTAAATTTGCAAAAAGCTATTGATAAAGCCTTTGGTAAAAAAATAAAAACTACAATAACTCAAAAATCAAGAACTTTACAGGTTCTTACTATGGACTTGGTAAAAACAGGCTCTAAAAATATAGTTGAAGTTGTAAGCGATGATGCTGGAATATTAAAAGAGCTTAATATGTTTACTAGAAGACCTTACAGATATTTAGGACATATATTTAATCAAGAGCTTTTAAGTAAATGGGAAGATGAATCTGATAATTTAACTACAAACTATATGGTAAAAAATGACTTTATAGTTCTTCAAGGTGAAAATAAATTATCACTTCCATTGCATAGAGAGGCAGAAGCTAATGAAAATATTACTTTGTCAATAACAGCAAGAGTTTCTGATACATTAGACGATGCAGAAGAGCCTCCTATTATGCCTCCTACAGTGGACTTATCTATTCCAGATACTGGTGTAACTTTTAATAAAATAGACAGTGTAATATATAAAGATGTTGAACTATATGGAGAAGGTTTATCTCCAGCAGACAGTTCAAGAACATTTGAAGATATAAAAAAATATAAAGAAGCCTTAGAAGCAGAACGTAAAGCCAAAGAGGGAGTAGAAGCAGAAGCTCCAGAACCAATAGACGCTACTGGTTTTAATGCTGAAATAATAGGTGTAAAATATATTAATAAGGCAGGGGATGAAGTAGAAAAATTCTTTGCTTTGCCTACTATAAGTTCATCTTGGCAGAGGCTTAATATTCCTATAGGAGGTCAGTTTGAAGAGGGCGATGTTATAACAGAAGTTGTATTAATAAATAAAAATGCAGGATACAATGTATTTTATAAAGATTTACTTATAGAGGATATGGGAAGGGAGGAAGATGCTCCTAATTATCTAATATCCGAAGCAACTGATGCCAGAGCTTCAATTGACGGAGTTGATGTACTGAGTGATACTAATGAGTTTAATGATGTAGTAAACGGACTTAATATAACAGCTAAAAAAGTTACACCTGAAGCATTTGCTACTACTATTGAAGTTGATAAAGAAAAGGTAGTTGATGGAATAGTAAACTTTATAAGTGCATACAATGATGTTATTGACCTTTTAAATGATACCACTCAAAGACCTTTAAGCAGAGATATAAGAGATGGTATTGAAAATATGAACAGAACTGAGCTTATAGATTTGGCTACTACTTTGGGGGTAGAATATAATCCAGAGATGGCAGATTCTGCTTTGAAGAAAAAACTTTATTATGTAGGAGTATTCAGCGGAAATACTCTTGTAAGCACTATATCTCAGCGTATCAGAATGATTGTTGCTGATTCTTATGAAACAGAATATGGAGAAGAGCTTGCACTTCTTGACCAAATAGGTATAAACAGAGGAAATGCAGGAGAGGAATGGTCTAAAGTAAAAAAAGGTTTCCTACAGGTTGATGAAGAGAAGTTTATGAATAAAATAGATACTCAGATGGACGGTATAGAAGAATTATTCTCTAATGATATAACTGGAGATGATATACCAGATACTGGTGTTGCCTATACTATGAGTGATTTTGTAACACCTTATTCTCAGACGAGGGGTATTGTTGAAAACAGTATTATGATGACAAGAAATCGTATGGAAGACAATAAAAAGAGAATGGACGATGAGAAAGACAGAATAGAAGAATACAGACAACAGAGACTATCTTCTTATTATCAAATGCAGGCTGAACTTCAGCAGGCTGAAAGAGAGAGAAAAAGACTTGAATCTTCTCTCAATCAGAATGCAGGTGGAAATTAATCTGTAATTATAATATTATGAAAAAATTGGGGCTTGTACTTGGCGGCGGAGGAGGAAGAGGTGCTTATCATATAGGCGTTTGGAAATATTTAATAGAATCGGGTATATATGATAAAGTGTCTGCTATTTCTGGTGATTCTGTAGGTGCTTTGAACTCCTGCCTTTTTGCTATGAACAATTATAGTATTGCTGAAAAGGTATGGAAAGAAGAGATAAAAACTAAAATACTTACAGCAAAGAAACTTAAAGAGTATTTTAAGATTAATAAATCTTCTCTATTTGGTATATTTTCAAGAGAAGGGTTACTTGAAATTATAGATAAGTATATAGACATTAATCTTATTTCTAATTATCATTTTAATATATATGCTTCCTGCTCAGAGTATAAAGCTCCTTTTTTTATAAAGCCTAAATATTTTAAACTAAACGGTAGCTCTAATGAAAGAATAAAAAGAATACTTCTTGCTACTTCTGCATTAATTGCAGTATTTCCTACAGAAAAAATTGATAATCATTATTATCTTGACGGTTATTATACAGATGACTGTCCAATATCTCCATTATATGATTATGAAGACTGTACTGATATTATAGTTGTTCATTTGGATAAAAGAAAACATGTTAAGATAAAAGATAATATAAATGTGTATGAAATATATCCTTCAAAAAACTTGGGTAACTTTTTTAATGGTGTTTTGGATTTCTCGCCTGAAGGTGCTTCAAGAAGAATAGAGCAGGGGTACAATGATGCAAAAGAGTATTTATCATTTATGGCATCAAAAAAATAGTATATACTAAAAATTTTTAAGTTTGTCAATTTTTTTATTCAACTTTTTTAGAATCTCTCCACACACTATATCTAACGGTACTTACTTAAGTATAAGGCTTACTTCTTTGGCACGCTTCAAAAAAGTGCAAGTACAAAAAATAATGGTAAATAGTACTAATTATATTTTATATGTGGGATAAATTATTAAATTTAGTTTGAAATATATGCTTATTTGTGTCATAGTATAAAATAACAGTGGGACAGAATGACTGTGCTAGTCCACGCAATTATAAACAAAAATAGTTTTGAAACAAGTATATTACCTATTATTAATTAACATAATTTAGTTATCATAATATATTAAAATCTATTCTTTTTTACATATTAACAAAAATCATGTTTTTTTATACATTAAAAATATTGACTTTTATTAATAATTCTATTATCATAAAAGCCATTAAAAATGATGTGTAAAAATATAGTAAGGTTATGGGAATGAACACTAGGGGTAAGTCTAAAAAGAAAATTAAGGAAAATGATAATCCTTTTTTAAATCTTAATGCAAATGCAAAAGAAAATGATGAGCTTGCAAAGGCTTCTATCAAAACTATAGCAAACAGTGTTGTTATTACAGAAAGCGATAATAAAAGAATAGACAGAAATAAAAAAGAGGAAAACTCTCAAATAATAGATCCTTCGCGTAAAAATTGGCTTTATTATACAAGATCTCCTTTAATGGATAATTACAGAGATAATCTTTACAGAGAATATTACAGTCTTTCTGTGCTTTTATCTGTAAGGGGAGATAATAACAATGAAAGAACATTAGGACTTTCTTTAAAATTAATAGACTTAGAAAATAAAAAAGAATACAGAGTAGGGGAGCTTGAGAGTTTTTTATTTTCATGCGTTATAGGTGATAAGCAAAGCATAGAAGATATTGAAAAAACTATAGAGCTTGAAGATTTTAGTAAATCAGAGGCAAAATTAATAAGATTTTTAAATAACTTGTATGCTGAGGCTAGACAGGTACAGGAAAACGGTAAATTATGGTTTAAGGACTATAATGCATATCAATGCTTGCTATTACTAAAAGATGTACCAAATATAAGGCTTGAAAGCAGAGTTATAACATTCAGCGATGAAATCTTAAACTTACAATTAGAAAGCTATTATAATGAAGAAAAAGATTTAGTGCTTAATTTGAGTATTAAAGATGTTGACTTAAATAGAGTATATACATTCGGAGAGAACTGTGATTTTATACTTTATAAAGATATTTTTTATGAGACTAATCCTTCATACCCTAAAATCAAAAAGAATATTTTTAAAGACAGTATAATAGTAAAAAAAGATTATATAAAAGATTTTTGTTCAAGAGTGCTTCCAAATTTAAAAAAAGACTTTGATAATATAGAACTTCCAGAAGATATAAAAGAGAATGATATATTAGCTTTTCCAGCTCAGGCATTGGTATTTTTGGATTATGACGGCACTAATGTATTTTCAACTATTAAATTTAAATACGGTTCTTTTACTGTGGACCCTTATTCAGGAAAGTTTACAAGCAGTAATATGTTTGATAATGAAGTTACAGAGATTTACAGAGATACTGAAAAAGAAGAATATTTTTGCAGGACATTATCAAAATATTTGGAAAAAGTTGGAGATTATACTTTTGCCACTTCTGATGATGAGAAAATATTTTATTTATGCTACAAAATACTTCCAGCACTTCAGGATAGAGGCTGGACTTGCTATTATAGCGAATCTTTCAAATCATTAAAATTGAATGTTAAGCCTCTTAAAATGAGAGTTTCTTTAACTAAAGATATTAACTTTTTTGAGATTAATTTTTCTTTTGAAGGAGTTAAAGAGCTTCATGATTTATCGGATATTGTAAGGGCTGTAAAAGTAGAAAATAAAGAGTATATAAGACTTCAAAATGGTTCATTTGTACCTATAGATTTGGAAGTAATTGATTATATTGCCAAGATGTTTAAAGAAAATCCTATAGAACAAAAAGAGGATAACAGATACTTGCTTCCTATGTTTAGTGCTCCTTATTTTGCCGATATGCTCGAGAAACATAGCGGAATAGAACTCGACTTGGACGATAATGCAATAGACACAATAGCAAATATAAAAAGGGTAGATTATGATGAAACTCCTCCAAAAACTATAGTAGGAGATTTCAGAAGCTATCAATTAGTAGGATATAAATGGCTTAGAAAATTGGCTGATATGTCATTAAACGGTATACTTGCTGATGACATGGGGCTTGGTAAAAGTTTTCAGACTATAGCTACAATACTAAAAGAAAAAGAAAACGGTAATAAACTTACTTCTTTGGTTGTTGCTCCAACTTCATGTGTTGCTAACTGGGAATGCGAGATTAAAAAATTTGCTCCTTCTCTTGAAGTAATAGTATTATCAGGAAATTTAAAAACAAGAATGAAAAAAATAAAAGCGGTAAGTAATTATGATGTTGCTGTAATATCATATTCTACATTAAGACGCGATGTAAAGGCATTAAGCGAGAATGAGTTTAACTATCTCATATTAGATGAGGCACAGCATATAAAAAATGCTAATACTCAAAATGCTAAAATGGTTAAAAGTTTAAAATCATTAAAAAGACTTGCCCTAAGCGGTACGCCTATAGAAAACAGTATAAGCGAGATGTGGTCGATGTTTGATTTTCTTATGCCGGGATTTTTGGGTAAGCATAAAGACTTTGTTGAAGATTATGAAGCTCCTATACTTGCAGGGTTAGATAGTTCAAGCGAGGCTTTGGATAATTTAAAGACAAGAATAGCTCCTTTTATATTAAGAAGATTAAAAACTGATGTACTTACAGATTTGCCTCCTAAACATACTGTCGTAAGCTACTGCGATTTGACAAAAGATCAAAAAGAACTTTATATGTCTATACTTGAAGCTGCTAGAATAGAAATATTTGAAACAGTTAAACGTAAAGGTTTTGCTCAGTCTCATATAGAGATATTTTCAGCATTAACTAGATTAAGACAAGTTTGCTGCCACCCTAGACTTATGCATGATGATTTGAGAGGGGAGAGTCATACAAGCGGTAAGTTTAATATGTTCATAGAGATGATAAGAGAGGCTATTTCAGGCGGGCATAGTGTATTGGTATTTAGCTCATTTACTAGAATGCTTAATCTCATGCGTAGTGCCTTCAAGAAATTGGGAATAGATTATTTTTATTTGGACGGTGCTACAAAAGACAGAATGGATTTAGTTCACAGATTTAATGCAGGAGAGGCACCTGTATTTTTACTAAGCTTAAAAGCAGCAGGTACTGGACTTACTTTAACTCAGGCGGATACTGTAATGCATTATGATTTATGGTGGAATCCAGCTGTTGAAGATCAAGCTACTGACAGAGCGTACAGAATAGGACAAAAACGCGTTGTAACTAATTATAAGCTCATAACAAGAGGCACTATAGAAGAGAAAATACTTGAACTTCAAAATAAAAAGCGAGTACTAATTGATACTGTTGTAGGCGACTCTATGGGTGACATAAATAAATTAAGCTGGGACGAAGTAAAGAATCTCATAAATTAAGATAGAAATAATTTTTTAATATATCCACCCTAAGCAATTATAGTTTGTTATAAATGTATTTTTAAATTTAGAATTTACTTGTTCCAGAATTAAATTAATAAATGTTTACACAGTTTTATTTTTTAGTATTTTTATAATTGGTGGTTTTGTCATCCTTTGATTGCTGTAGGCAAGATACACTAAGTTTGGTTATACATATTAAGTACGCCTACAGTGAGAAGAAGGTACAGCCTGTCTGCGACGAAAGACTGCAGTTTATGAAAGGAGGTTTCATTTATGAAAAAAAATATAGGTTATTTAGGTTTTTTTTATTATAATAATCCAGATTACATTCCTAAAGATGAAATGAAATTTGAAAATTATGACAGATCTATAATGGATTATGACATATTGATATTTAATCCATTAACATTTTATAGAACATATATTTCTAATGATTATTCTATTAATAATCAATTGAAATATGAAGAAATTGAAAATGAAAAAAAATTTCAATTAATTTCAGAAAGATGGAAAAATAATCTAAATGATTTTGTGATAAGAGGTGATACTTTATTTATTTTTACATTTACTTATATAAATAATAATGTAATAAAAAATATTCATACTTATAATATAATAGACTTACTTTTAGATTTTAAATCTATAAATTTTGAAACAGGAAAAAATTGTTTTAAAAAAATCATCTTCAATATTAGATAATCTTTTTTATAGATTTAAAGATAATTTTATTTACGATATAACATATAGTAATGTAGAATTGAAAAATAAAAATATAAATGCAAATACAAGCAATATTTTTTGTGGTAAATATAAAGATAA
>NZ_JQIU01000009.1:47631-63093 GCF_002379365.1 Brachyspira sp. G79
GTGGAAGAAGTTTTTATTTTACCTCAAATAGTATTTAATGAATATAAAGACTTAGAAGATTTACAGAAAATCATTTTAGAAATAGATAAGAAATCGAGATATAATAAAGAAAAAACATTAGCCCCAGAATGGGCAAATAATGAAATATATTTAACAAAAAAATCCAAAAATATAATAAGTAAAATTAATGATAATAATAAAAAAATATATGAGCTAAAAAATAATAATATTATTCTTAATGAAGAATTAGAAAAAGAAGAAGCTATAAAAGATTTATTATTTGAAAATGGTAAACCTTTAGAAAATATTATTATTGAGGCGTTAAATATACTTGATTATAAAGCAGAAAATATAATAATTAATGATACAGAAATTGATATACTAGCAACTTCACCAGAAAATGATATTTTTTGCTGTGAAGTAGAAGGTAAAGACAATTCAGCTATAGATGTAACTAAATTTAGACAATTATCTGATAACTTAAATGTATATGAAGATGAATATCCAGATTCAAACCCTATTGGCATATTGTTTGGAAATGCTTTTAGATTAAAACCTTTAGAAGAAAGAGAGGAAGAACATTTTACAAAACATTGTATTGAAAGGGCTATAAAAAAGGATATCATTTTAATAAAAACATCAGATTTATTTTTTGTGATAAAATGTATAAAAGAATGTGATAATGAAGAGATAAAAAATGACTATAAAAAGAAGTGTCGAGATGCTATATTAAATTCAGTAGGTAATATAGTATCATTTCCAGAATTAATAAACAATAAAAATGAGCCACAACAATAATTCACCTCTTTTTAACTCTGTCCTACTGCAACTAAAGGAAATACTGTTAGTATGCTGTACAGTTTGAAAAAGAACAACAAAAAAATTTAGAAACTTAAAAATTTTTAGTATTTACTAAAATCAAAAATATAAATATTTTTAATAAAATAAAAATTATTTTTTATGATTATTTTCTTGACCTGCATACTTCTACAAACATGTCAAAAATATTCTGCATTTTTATACTTTTAGCACTCATTAATTCTGGGTGCCATTGTACCCCTAAAATAAAAGAATCTTTTTTCTTGTATTCTATAGATTCAACTATTCCGTCCTTTGAAGCAGCTGTAACTTTAAAATCTTTAGCTAATTTATCTATAGCCTGATGATGAAAGCTATTAACTTCTGAACTATCACCTAGCATATCATAAATAATACTGTTTTTTACTATTTGTATTTTATGTGTAGGAACATGATATTCTGCAGTTTGGCTGTGAAGTATATTTGTATTTCTTTGAGTAGGTATATCCTGTATTAAAGTACCTCCGAAATATACATTTATAACCTGTATTCCTCTGCATATTCCAAATATTGGTTTATTCATTTCAGCAGCATATTTCATCAATTTAAAATCAAAATCATCTCTTTCAGCAGATATAGTGCCGATTTTTTCTATAGGCTCTTCATTAAATCTAAAAGGGTGAACATCAACACCTCCAGTCATTATAATTCCGTCAACATTTTCAGCCATTTTTTTTATTATTTCTTCGTCTTCTGTAATAGGCATTAAAAAAGGTACTCCTTTTGACCTTATAACAGAATCAACATATGAACGATTAACAAATGCTTTTGGTATAGAACTATTTTCATATAATAGATTTCCAGATAAACCTATAACAGCCATAATACAATCCTTAAAAATATTTGAAATATATATTAAAATAAAATAATTTTTTTACAAGGTATAATTAATATATACCTAAACAAATATAATTTGTCAAAAATTAATTTTTTAAATTTAAAATATTTGTGGGGGCTTTACCTACCACTCTGTGTGCTACGCAGCACCCCACTTCTTTTGTTGCCACAAAGAAGCAGGCACAGCCCGCAGTAGCGAAAGGATACATTTTATGCTGAATTTAGTAATTTATCCTACATATAAAACATAATTAGTATGATTTAATAATAATTTCAACACTTGCACTTTTTGTTTTTTTTGGCGAAGCCCGTAGAGCGAAGGCGGGAAAAAGAACAATTAAAAATTGACAAACTCAAAAATTTTTAGTATAGTTGACATAATTTTATATTAATATTATTTTTTTATTTATTAAATGTTAGGAAATAAAAATGATAGATAGTAAATTAAATAAAGAAGAAGTGAAAATTAGTAAATTTGTAAGTATGGTATTGAGGCACAGACCAGAGTATATAGGGCTTAAATTATCAAAAGACGGCTGGGCTAATGTCTATGAACTAATAGAGAAAATAAAATCAAAAGGAAAAAATATTGATAGAGATATACTTGAGAGAGTGGTGCTTTATAATGATAAAAATAGATTTAGTTTTAATGAAAATCATACTTTAATAAAGGCAAATCAAGGACATAGTATAGATGTAGATTTAGAGTTTGAAGAAGGAGAGCCGCCAGATATTTTATTTCATGGAACTTCCATTGATAATATAGACAGCATAAAAAAAGAAGGTATTAAAAAAATGAAAAGGCTTTATGTTCATTTATCATTAACAGAAGATATTGCTAAAAAAGTTGGTGAACGTCATGGAAAGCCAGTTGTAATAAAAATAAATGTTAAACAAATGTATGAAGATGGTATCAAGTTCTATTTATCAGAAAATAAGGTTTGGCTTTGTGATTATGTAGATTCAAAATATATTTTGTGTATTATTTAATAGTGTTTTTAATAAAAATGCATTCAAAAAACATTTGCTTTATTTATATTTTTTACTTACACAACGCATGTTAAATAGATTGAAAAACTATGCACGCATTAAAATAACATAATTTTTTATTATAAATATAGTGCCGCTAACCGTGCGTTAATTATGTTTTTATGAGTTAAACAAAACTTTGGCGGGTGTACTTTTTATAAATAGATATAAAAAAATAAATATACTTTGAGTTTTTTTATTGACTTATAAACTATAAATGGGTGTATTAAAGTAAAATTTTTAATCTATTAAAATTTATTATTTTATTTTTAATTATATAGTATTACTTTATTTATTAACATAATATAGTTGACATAATTATATATTGACTTATCATTAAAAATATATTAATAAATAAAAAAGAAGAGAATAAATATTTATGAAGAATAATATTTTTATAATAATTTTTATTGCCAGTATATTTTTATTTTCATGTTCTGCTAATAATAAAATATCTAATGATGGTATAGTAGTTTCTGTAGGAGGAATGCCAAGCAGTTTAGACCCAGCATTTGCTAAGGGCATAAATACAGCAGTTTACATAACACATGCTTTTGAGACATTAACTCAAAGAGATGAAGACGGCTCTATAATTCCTGCACTTGCTGAAAGCTGGGAGACTATGAGTAATAATACAGTTTATATATTTCATTTGAGAGATAATGCAAAATGGTCAGACGGCAAAGAAGTTACTGCAAATGATTTTGTTTATACATTAAGAAGATTAATAGACCCAAAAGTAGCTTCTCCATTTTCCTTAGGGTTTGATATAATAAAGAATGCAGAGACTATAATGAAAGGAGAAAAGAGTTTAGAAGATCTCGGAGTATATGCATTAGATGATTATACTTTAAAAATAGAACTTGATATACCGCTTCCTTATTTTGAAGAGGCTATGGCAAGCGATATTGCTTCGCCTGTGAGAGAAGATATTATAGAAACTTACGGAGAGGATTGGGCTTTAACTAAAGAGCATTATATTGGAAATGGACCTTATATAATAACAGAATATGATGAGGCTGTAAAAATAGTGATGGAGAAAAACCCTTATTATTGGGATAGAGATAATGTAAAGGCTCAAAAAATTACTTTTGAGTTTTTGGAAGATGTGAATACTGCTGTTGCGGCAATTTATGCAGACAGTATATTATTTTATCCAGAGGCTCCAGAAAATGAAAGAGCTTCTTTAATAGAGCAGGGTATAGGAAGAGAGGCAGATATAACATCTATTGCCTACTATATGGTAAACTTGAAACGAAAACCTTTTAATAATCCTTTGGTAAGAAAAGCATTGGCACTTGGAATAGACAGAAACTATATAGTCAATAATGTTTTAGGCCGCGGCAGAGTTGCTGCTGATGGATTTGTGCCTATAAATGTAAAAATAGGTACTAATGATTTCAGAGAGAATGCACCAGAATATATTTCTTTAAAAGAAAGTGATTATCAGAAAAATATTGAAGAGGCTAAAAAACTTCTTACAGATGCTGGATATAGTGATATAAAAAAATTCCCTATTATAGAATTAATCACAACTACTAATCCGTCATCGCTTTTCGTAGCAGAGGCTATTCAAAGTATGTATAAAAATAATTTAGGCATTGATTTAAAATTAAGATATGAAGAGCCTACATCATATTTGCAGTCAATAAAAGACGGAAGTTTTCAAATGATTAAGGCTGGTACTAGTGTGGCTTATAATCAGGCAGCTGGTTATTTAAGACTTTTCAAGCTTGACGGACTTGGTAATGACGGCGGATACACTAATGCAGTTTATGATTATTTAGTAGATATTGCCATGACAAATGCCAATGAAGATATAAGGATAAAAGCAGCGTATGATGCAGAACGCATACTTATAGAAGAGGATATGGCTATAATACCAATATACTATGATAAGGCTACAGTTATGCAAAGTAAAAAACTGCATGGTGTAAAATACGATATATTTTCTGTGTATGATTTTAGAAATGCTTATATTGAGTAAAAATGTATATAGTAAATAATATGCAATATTTTGATGATTTATATATAAATTTAATTGACATTTTAGTTGTATAATATATAATTCATTTACTATGATATTAAAAGCAATTTCACATATTAAAGACAAGTCTACAGTCTACAGTCTACAGTCTACAGTCTACAGTCTACAGTCTACAGTCTACAGTAAATAATAATAATTTATCTGTAAGCTTTTTATTATTCATAAATAAATATTTTTACATATTGTTAGTGTTATATAAAGCAGTATATCTTTTTGTATTGCATTCAAAAAAATTAATCTTTCAAATAATTGGTTATAGCTCGAGATATAACTTTTTATTAATAAAAAACGATAGGAGTAAAACAAATGAAAAAAATTTTACAAATAGCTTTAGTTTTAACAGCTTTAGCTTTATTCTCAACAGCTTGTTCAAAAGTAAGAACAACAAATTTAATAGGTACATATAAAAGCGGTTCATCAACTATGTCTGTTACTGCAGACGGAACTGTGGGGTTTAGTATTGCTTCAGATGCCACAGGAGTATTGGCTTCATTAAATAATGTATATGGAGGCTTAGTACCTTGGGATTTAACATCTGAAAAACAATCTTATGATTACAGTTTTGAAACTGAAAAATATGAATATCCTTCTACAGGAGGACAGCCGACATATTATAAAGTTAATGTTAGTTTTAATTTTACTAAAGATAATGAAACTGTTAATTGTAAAGTAAGCATTACTGTACCAGAAGGAAAAGGCGAAAGCGGCAGTGTAACTTTCAGCAAATAATAAAACTTTTTTATTTTCTTCTGTATTTATGGGGAGGGTAATTCCTCTCCATTTTATTTATATTAATTTCAGTATATACTGAAAATTTTTAAGTTTGTCAACCGTGAACTGCGGCACCTTCCCGCACGGTATTGTTTATTCTTATCAAATGTCAACGCGACTGAACGAAGTGAGGAAGTACCCGAGACGAAGTCCGCCTGTGGTGAGGGTATGCGGCTGATTCCTATTTATTATACCAAATAAGTAATTTACTATACATCTAAAACATATTATGTTGATTACTAATAATACATTATGTTACAAATAAATTATAATTACATTTATAAATAATTAAAATTTTACAAAATATAGTTGTTTAGGTATATATTTAATATATATCTCATATTTAAATTTGCAGTTTTAGTATTTTTATATTTTAAGTATAGTATTAAGCTGTATAAAATCAATTATCTGAAAAAACCAGCTATATTTTCAATAAATCCTGATATTGCATAGAATATAAAAGATGGTATAGCAACTATAATTATAAGTAGAAGTATAAAAATAGGGTATAATATATCATTAAATATTTTACTAAAAATTAATTTTATATTATATATAAATGCTCCGGGATACGCTTTTTTTCCATTATTATTTTTTATGTTTTTATCTGCATTATTTTCTATCAAAAGAGATATAACTTTTTTTCCATATCAATATCTCTATGCCCATTATTTTTTTTATATGAAATCTTATGAAGGGCAGTATCTCCGTCATTATTTTGTAAATTAATATTTATTCCATTTTTTATAAGCATTTCAAAAATATCATATTCTTCTATTCCTATATTATCTCTAGAAAGTATATAGTGAAGTACACCATTTCCGTCATTATCTTGTATATTAATATTTGCTCCAAGATTTATTAGTGTTTCAATTTTATATTTACTATCTGGAACTCCTATAATTTCACTTGTACCGAATTTAGGTTTATGATGTGAATCGTAGGACTTACTTACATCAAGTATAAGGCTTTTTCCTGCTTCATTTTTCTCGTTAATATTCATTCCATTATCTAATAAAACTTTTACGAAATTAGAGAAATTATTAGTACTTAAATTAGGTATATAGTTATACCATGTTTCAATGTTTCTTATAGAGTTTATATATTCTTTATTGTTTTCTATATTTTCAATTACATATTTAAACTCATCAAGATTTTCTGATATTACTGATTGTTCTAATGCGGATTCTTTATTTGTTGCCGCTAAATT
Organism: Brachyspira sp. G79; assembly: GCF_002379365.1. GTDB lineage: Bacteria > Spirochaetota > Brachyspiria > Brachyspirales > Brachyspiraceae > Brachyspira. The sequence goes on from NZ_JQIU01000009.1 coordinate 54,384, forward strand.
TTTAAAATCATCACTTACTTGAGCATAAGAAATGTATGAACTAATAATAAATATTATAATACCTAATACTTTCATCATAAACCTCTTTTTAATATTAGTTTTTTGATTATACATTATGATGGTATATTTTGTCAATATTGTTTGACAAAGTATAAATATTTCATTATAATAACTTTATGGAATTGAAATCAAATAATAAAAATTTTAATGTGCTTAATGATTATTTTATGCGTTATATGTTTGCCAAAAAGGGACATGAGCATATATTAAAAAATCTTATTAATTCTGTAAGAATAGATGCCAATCAAGAGCCTTTTGAATATATAGAAGTTCTGAATACTTTTAATTTAAAAGAAAATGTTTTTGATAAGGAAAGTATTGCAGATGTTAAAGCTAAAACTAAATCAGGTGAAACTATAATTATAGAAATACAAAGAATAGGTAACCATTCATTTATATATAGAAGTTTATACTATTGGCCTAAGAATTATTTTACAAATTTAAAATCCAAAGATATATATTCAGATTTGACACCTGTAATAAGTATTAATATTTTAGATTTTAATTTGATAAAAGGTATAGATAAACCTCATAGCTGTTATTTTATTAAAGAGTTAGAAACCAATCATATATTAACTAATCATTTGGAGATTCACTTTTTGGAATTGAAAAAATTTGCTGCTAATAATAATTTATATGAAGGTTTATCAGATTGGTTTGAGTTTTTAAATTCTAAGAATAAATTGGAGGATACTATGGAAATATTAGTAAAGAAAAACCCTATAATGAAAGAAGTATATGATGAATATAATAAATTTGTTAATAGCAATGATTTATATAATGGCTATAGTAATTATGAAAGAGATTATTTTAATGTTCTAATGCTTAATGAAGAGCGTATAAAGGGTATAGAGGAAGGAATGAAAAAAGGTATAGAACAAGGTATAGAACAAGGTATAGAACAAGGTATAGAACAAGGTATAGAACAAGGTATAGAACAAGGTATAGAACAAGGTATAGAACAAGAAAAATATTCTCTAGCTAGAAATATGAAAAATAAAAATATGGATTTAAATCTTATAAGCGAATTAACAGGGCTTAGTATAGAAAAAATAGAAAAATTATGATATAAAAAAATCAATATCATCGAATATTATTTTTATCATAAATATATTTTTAGTATATATCTAAACAACTATAACTTGTCAAAAATTAATTTTTTTAATTAACAATATTTGCAGGAATTTCCCCGCCACGCTGTGTACTACGCAGCACCTCACTTCTTTTGTTCCCACAAAGAAGCAGCTACAGACCACAGTCGAGAAAAGCTATATTTTAGCTTAAATTGATAATTTTTATTACATATAAAAACAATTTTAGTATTATTTAGGACTAATTTTACACTTGCACTTTTTGGATCTTTTTTCGGCGGTAAAAAGAACCAAAAAAATTGACAAACTTAAGAATGTTTAGTGCATACCTAAATAAATATAGCTAGTCAAAAAATTAATTTTTTAAATTTTGATATTTTCTGTACTTCACGTCGTGCCGCAACCTCAGTTCTTTTGCGACCGTAGAAAGTTCCTTTTGTATTGTGCCATAAATCATACTACTTTTGGTGAGAAGCAGGCACAGTGTGCCGACGAACGTCCGCCTTTAGCGTTATTAGTTTTATAATTCTTTTTAGCTTTTTGGCGACTGCCCACCTTTGGTGCAGGCAATACATCATTCCAAAAATCATACTCTAATTCTTTTAAATTTTTATGACGAAAGTCCGCCTGTGGCGTAGGGTGCGGAATTGAGGCAAAGTTCATTAATCTATTTTTTATCTCTTCTATTGTGTTTTTGTCTTGAGTTGTTATATACGATAATGAAACATTTATTCTGCTTTCTAATTCCTTTCTGAAATCAGGCTTTAAATCTTCAATTTTATATTTCTGTAAACTTGGGGCAATTCTGAATACGCCTTTTTTTATAAATTGATTATATTCATTTTTTAATTTAGAACGCACTTCTTTATTCACACTTTTTAATACTTTGTCATAATCTTTTTTTATGCCTTTGTCTATTGCTCTGACAAGTGCCTCAATTTTTCTATTTGACAAAATATTATCAATGCTGAATAAATTATCTTCACCGAGTAGGTGCCTTTCGGCAAAGAAAGATTTTAATATTCTTTTTGCTGTATCAAATAAGCTAAGCATAACTACAGTATAAAATCAAACAATGAAAAAAGATTTATACTATAGTTAGTTTATCGCTGTTTAATATTTTTTTATTTTCGTATTGACTTATCATAAAACTTTGTTAAACTAAATATATAGAGCTAGTGCGAACTGCAGAAAATCTCACTCGACTGCCGTGATATTTAGTATTTACTAAATTGATACGATAGAGGGAATGTGAGTCCTCTCCGCTAGCTTTTTTTATTTCTTATTTTTTTATCTTTTTTCTTTTTCCAAAAAAATCCATCATCATCTATTATATGATAATTTACTATCTCATAATAATCTTTTGTTTCATCTACATCTAAAAGAACAATAGTGTTTTTATCTTCTCCTATTCTTGTAATAAAATTATGGTAATTTTCTTTTTCAGGGTTCCCTTTCAAAATAGATTCAGGTTTATACAGAGAATTTGATAAAATATCTTTTGCTAATTCTTCTGTTATTTCATTATGTCTATTATTATTTTTAATTATAATATTCTCTTTTAAGCTAATTTGTTTATTAGTAAAGCAATATTTTTTTTGAATAAAAGTAGTTAGTTCTGGTAAAATACATGCTTTTGATAAATCGGAACTATAAACTTTATCAATTTTATCCTGTATTTCTTTTTCTTTTACTTTCAAGACTTTATATGATAAATTATTTACAGCATTAATAATAAGTTCTATATTTCTTATATATGGTTGGAATAATTCTAATTTAGGATAATCTTCTAACTCTACTAAATTAAATCTGCAGTATGGTATTATTAACTTATGATTTAATGTTTCTTATTTTATATCTATTTGCCTGAGAATAACTTGAACTGCCTTCTGTAGTTATTGTCTTACCTAAAACTAATTTGCTTATTTCTATATTAATAAACTCTGATAATTTTTGATATGTATCCGATGTAGACTGAATTGTTTTGCTTTCTATAATTTTTAAGTATTGATGATTCTGCTATCACAGCTCCAAAATAAGAATCTATATTTGATATAATTCTCCTTAATATAATAATATCTTCCTAAGTTTCTTTATATCAGTATTTTTATATTAATATATGATAAGCAAATAATATATCTATAAATGCCTCTTAAGAAATAATATTATAATATTTAAGCATAAAAAGAAATAGAGCAGTCATGGCTAAACCTGATAGTACTTGAAGTACAGTGAAATTTATACTAAAAATTCAGTTCTTTCACCAAAGTCACGCTTAGTGAAAAATGTAATTGCTGGAACTTTATATTTTAAAGATATGTATTAAATATATGGTAATACCTAAAATTTGGGTTACACATAAAGGTGGACTTCGTCAAATGCAGTCTTTTTGGTTCTTCGTGCTACACAGAAGGCGTACAGTGTCACAAAAGAACTTGTGTACGGTACTACTGTGAATCCCTACAAATATTTTAAATTAAAAAATTGATATTTCGATAAACTTATTTCAAAACTATCTTGTAAAACTTAAAACACTTCTATCTTTTTTGTAAGGAAATCTATGATATTATCTCTTGAAACCTTGATAGGTTCATTATTTTTTTCAAAGAAAATAAAATTACCATCTGCTGTTCCAGCAACACCAAAATCAGCATGCCTAGCTTCTCCAGGACCATTAACAACACAGCCCATAATAGCTATAGTGATATTTTTCTTTATATTCTGAACATGTTTTTCTATAAAACTAGCAACTTCTTCAACATTAACCTGACATCTTCCGCAAGTAGGACATGATATTATTTCTATAGAAGGCTCTTTTCTAAGTCCTAAAAATTTAAGAAGCATTTTTCCAGCCATTACCTCTTCTACAGGATCTCCAGTTATAGAATATCTTATAGTATCTCCTATACCCTGCATTATTAAAAATGATAAAGCACTTGTACTTTTTATGAGAGAACTTCTTAATGTTCCTGCCTCTGTTACTCCAAGATGTATTGGATAATTAAATTTTTCTCTAAATAAGATATTTGCTTCTATTGTAGTTTCTATGTCAGAAGATTTTAAAGATACTTTAATATTGGTAAAATTCAAATCTTCCATTAATTTTATATGTTCAGCAGCACTTTTTACCATATTTTCAGCTGTTACTTCCTTGTATATACTTCTGTCTAAACTTCCGCCATTAACGCCTACACGTATAGTAAGGTTTCTATCTTTAGCCTCTTTTATAACCTCTTTTACTTTTTCCTTATTTTTTATATTACCTGGATTTAATCTTAAAGCATCAATACCGCTTTTCATACTCTCCAATGCTAAATTATGGTCAAAATGTATATCTGCTATCAATGGTATTTTAGTCTGTTTTTTTATGTATTTTATTGCCTTTGCAGCATCCATATCCAGTACAGCAAGTCTTACTATATCAACACCTGCATTTTCAAGTGATTTTATTTGTTCTACTGTAGATTTTATATCTCTTGTATCTGTATTGGTCATAGACTGAACACTTATAGGATTATCAGCACCTATTAGAACATTTCCTATTTTTACAGTTTTTACTTTTTTTCTTATATCATCAATGTTTTTTATATCCATAATATTCATCAAAATTTCCTTAGATTAATTAATAATATATAATACTATCATTTTAAAATATTTTTGCAATGGTGATATAAAGTTGAAAATTATTAAGTTTTTACTATAAAAAATAAAATGGAGCTATTATCCCACCAATAGCCCCATTACTTTTTAATGAACAATAACTATTTTTTTCATTAAAGTAAAAAAAATAAGAACCGATAATTACATGCGATAAGGGTATAATATTATCCTTGCACGTTTAAAGCACCGCCTGTAATCTTTGGTTCTACCTCTACTGTTGCTGTATTGTCAGAAAAATTATTTCTAACAGTGATATTTACCCCGCCTATTGACGTAACATAAGTATTAGTTGTGTCAGTCGTTGTGATAGCTGTAACCATATTTGTAAACTCCTTTTTAAATATAGCTTTGTTCTTAATAGAGATTATACTATATTATCAAAAATAAATAAACATATATTTACATTTTTTATTCAAATTATTTTTATATATACCTAAACAAATATAATTTGTTAAAAATAAAGTTTTATTTTCTTTTTACACATAAGACCCCAGTTATTTTATTAGCCTGTCTGTCTTACTCTGCGTGTCAATTAAGTACGCCTTTTAGTGTTATCAAGTGTAGTCTAAATTTGGGTTGCCCACTACATTTAATATATATATCTAAAATATAAAGTTCTAGCAATTGCGTTTTTTATGAAGTGTATCAAAGGATAAAAACTTTGGCAAAAAGCTGATAATTCTGTATAATGTTCATCATTTGACAAGCTTTAAAACTCTTAGTATAAATAATACAAAAGACATAAAAAAGCCCTGATACCATTACGATATCAGAGCTTTAATAATCAATTAAAAATCAAAACTACTCTAAAGTTATAACATAATTCCATTTAGGAAGCGGATATCTGCCAGTTTTTCCAACAGACATTCCATTAGCATCAGTGATTTCAGCTTCAGCATATAGTAAATATCTGCCTCTAGGAAGATAACGATTTCCAGATGACATTCTTCCAGCAAAATAGAACTGTGTCTGAGCCTGACCGTCAAGTACATATATTTTAGGTAAATAGAATACTAAATCTCTGCTTAATATATTATAATTGTTATCTATTTTTCTAGCATACACTCTTATTTTAGCATATCTTGCTTCTGGAGGTGTTTTTACAGCTAAAGTTATTAAAAGAGGATTGCTTCTGCTTGCTACAAATCTGTCATTATAGTTTATTATAAATGAGCTTATTCTAACATCATTATTCGTAGATAATTGCATGCTCATCATATTGTTATTATTAGGTCTAAGAGTATTAGAAGTAGTAACTAATACTGTGTTTTCTGTATTATAAGTATAAGCGGAACTTCCTCTATTATTATTTGGTTTTGAAGAAGGAGGTATATCCGGTATATTATTTGTGTTTACCTCATACAAACCATTTCCAGAAAGATTTATAGAAGAATCTTTATTTGTCTGAACATTATTATTAGTATTATATGGTGTTATTGTATTATTAGTTGCTAAAAAGTCTTTTTCTTCAGGTGTTATATCTTCGCCGAATATATCATCTGTAGTAATTGTGTCTTCAGGCATATTGTTTGTTTCATTTTGAGTGAAATCAAAAATAGGTATATTTTTACTGCTTAGTATACTTTTGGCAATAAAAAATCCTGCAACTAGTACTACAAGAACTATTACTATAATGATAATTGGTTTTAACTTTGCTTTCATTTCGTTAGACATAAAATTCCATCCATGATTTTATTTATATATTAATTTTTCGGTAAAATTAGAAATTGTTTAATAAAAAAAAGAATTTATTATATTAATTGATAAACAAAATTAATCCCACAAGAAGCTTTTTAATTCTTTGGATAAATTAAGACCTGCAAGTTTCTTAATAGCTTTTATCTGAATCTGCCTTACCCTCTCACGGGTGATATTTAATTCTTTACCTGTATCTTCAAGAGTTTTTGCTTCTTTTCCATACAAACCAAATCTTGAAATAATGACTGTTCTCTCTTTTTCATCTAAACATTTCAAAGCTTCAGTCAATGTATCTCTAAGACTGTCCATAAATGCCTTTTGATGAGGCGAAGGGAAGTTTTTATCTTCTATTATAGAAGTCATATCATTATTATCAGAGTTTTTAAAAAATGAATCAACACTTGCTGTATCCTGAGTAAAGATCATTATATATGAAAGAGTTTTTCTGTCTATTTTCATTTCTTTGGCTATTTCATCAGTAGTAGGTTCACGTCCAAGCTGCTGAGTTAAAACCTTTGAAGTTTGTATACTTTTCTTTATCAATCTTGCTATATGCATAGGAAAGCGTATGATATGTCTTTTACTTGATATTTCTTTTACTATGCTTTGCTTTATCCACCAAACTCCGTAAGTAGAAAATTTAAATCCCTTTTTATATTCAAATCTTTTTACAGCTTCTATAAGACCAATATTACCTTCATCTATAATATCTATAAAAGGCACACCGCTATTATAGTATCTTTTAGCTATACTTATTACCAATCTTAAATTTGATTTGACAAGTTTATGCTGTATAGAATCAATTTCTTTTTCTAAAGCTTCAAGTTCTTTTTTAGACTCTTCATCTTCTTTTTCTAAAAGCAAAGCCTTTTTATCTCGGCAAACTTCAAGACGCTGCCATAAATCTAATTCTTCTTCTTTAGTGAGTCTTCTTATTTCACCTATTTGCTTTAAATATACGCTAACAGGTCCCTTATACTCTTGATTAACATCTCTTTTTAACAATTACTTTCCCTAAAATACAAACATCTTATAACAATAAGAACGAAAATCTTTATATAAGAATATAAGATTTTCACAAATTGTCAAGCAGTATAATTAATTTTTAATAATTATAAAGGACAATCATATATAGAAGCATTCCTAATATTTTTCAAATATTTTATAAATATATGAAAAATTATAGGATCTATTTTTATATTATTTTCCAAAAAGTTATCATACATAAAATAAATAACTTCATTTGCTATATTTCCAATCTCTTTATTTTTAGAAAATTTAATATACAAACTATCATAAGAATCAACTATTTCTAATACCTTAGCTGGAAAATATGATAGAGCTAATAAACTATTAATATCACTAGGATCATAAGTTAATATATGTTCTATATTATTGTATTGTTTATTTGCAAACTGCTTATTATACATATTCATAAATATTCCGTATCCAAATCCATAATATTCATGATGAAGTCCCACCGTAGTGTATGTATACTCATTTTGTGCCATACAGTATTTCAAAAGATTAAAGCCAAGTATAGAATGATTATCTCCTTCATTATTCTCAATAATAGGAATATTAGCTAAAACATCAACAAGGGCTATATCATGCCAAAATGCTGCTCTTGCATAATATTTTATTTCATTTTGCTCTATTTTTCTAAATCCTACTCTTGATATATCTTCTATTCTATCAGCCTTAGTAAGCAGATTAAATTTCCTTCCTATATCATTAAAAAAAGAATAATATTTTTTTCTATAATCAACCCTTAGTTTTGAAGCTATACCTCTTGATATCTCTTCATTGTAATAATGTAGAAACTCAACCATCATAATAAAAACTCTGTTGCTGTGCGATATAACATTATCATTATTAAAAGAAGATAGTTTGATAAATATATCAGGAGATTCATATTCTTTTTCAAGGATATTAACTATAGTACCTATAATGTCTGCAAATATAAGATCATCCTTCTTAACATTCTGATAATCTTTTAAGCTTGATATACTGTTTTGTTTTATATAGTTCAAATGATATATAAGATTTAAACGCTCTATAATACCTATATCTGTTAAAATATTCCCTATTAATTTAGCAAGCTCTGCATCTAATTTACTTTGAGAGATAAACATTTTTAATTTGTTAAATGAGTTTTTTAAATATTCTATTCTTTTTACATGCCTTATAGATATTAACTC
>NZ_JQIU01000009.1:63776-67837 GCF_002379365.1 Brachyspira sp. G79
ATTGATATTTATAAGAAGTTTTGTTATATTATATATGTAATCATCATAATGTATAAAAAAATTACAATATGTAGTAATGATTAAAAGATTTATCATAATAATATTATTGTTTGTATTCTTATGTAAACTTTTCTATAGTAGTATATTATTTGATAAATTTTATTAAAGATTATTTTAATTGTGATGATATAATAATATATAGTAGTTATATGAAGTTGTTTTTGATGATGGTATTATGTTCTAATTCAATCGATATATGGAATGAAATAGACATAAATTATTCACTAATACCTATAAATTTTATAGATAAATAAAGTTATTATTACATTAAAAAACAAATCTGAATTATGCCATTATAAAAATAACTAAAGAATAGAATATGTGTGTTATTAGTTTAGATAATTATAGATTTTGTAGAAATGCTAATCAAATAGAAAATATATAGACAATTAAAAAATAAAAACAAGAGGAAACATGAATAAAAAAATAATATTATTATTTTTAACAGCATCTATTTTTGCCTATGCTGATGGAATGTATATTGCCCCAAATCAATTGCCAAGTAATATACTTCAATTTATAAAAACATATTTTCAAAATACTGCCATTATTTATGCTGAAATGGATAGAAAGACTTATGAAATAGCCTTAGATAACGGGGTAGAAATAGAGTTCTTTAGAAATGGGGATTTAAAGGAAATAGAAGGAAATTATACGGCATTGCCTTTAAATATACTACCTCAATCTGTGGCAAATACTGTAGTTAAAACTTATCCGAATAATGTAATAACTAAGATTAAAAAGAAATGGAACATATACGAAGTAAAACTTAATAATATGATGGAGCTTTATATAGATGCAAATAATGGACAGCTTCTAGGACAGAAATTTGATGATTAATAAAAAATGCAAAGTTGGAGAAAACATGATAAAAAAACATTATATTATTGTATTTGTATTATTTATAGTATTAGCTATTCCAAATAATATTTATCCTATAATAAGACATGGTCTTGATTTTAATATTAATGCCCCTATAGGAATTGGTATAATGATACCGCATGGAAATATTCCTAAATATGAGCCTGCAGGTCATGAGGTAAATTTTCAGGGCGGTGTTGGTATAGGACTTGGATATTATTTGGGAATAACTGATTTAGTAAGTATGAGTTTTTTAGGAACTTTTGGATATTCATATAATAAAACAAGTATTCATAAAAATAATATAAATATTAATTATATTTATGAAGCTCATTCTCTTAGTTTTGGAGGTATGCCTAAAGTTTATATAGGAGATTTTTCTTTAGGTTTGGACATAGGAATAAGACTATCCTTAGGTCCAGGTCTGACAATACAATATAAAGGGAAAGATTATTCTTCAAATGGTAAAAGTACTCCTAGAACATATTTAAAGTTTATAGCTGATTATAATATATTTTTCAGAGAGGATATGGCTATAGCTATAGGTCTATATATAGGCTATGATTGGGGATTTGATCTTAGCAATATTGATTTGCCTGAAATCACAAAAGGGGAATCGTACGGCAATTTAGATTTAGGCGTACAAATAGCATATAGATATGCCTCTTTCTTTAGGTAAAAAATAATAAATAATTTTGAAATAATTATTTTAATAAATTTCACAAATAAAATATTTAACATATATTTGCTATAAAAGTATGGTCAGTTAATAACTATAGTTTACAGATATTTGTTTTAGACAATTTGTTAGTATCTTATCACACAGTATTACTTATTTTTATTGGATATCAATGATTATGCTTCTGATTACATAATATTAAACTTGCTTCAAAAACTACTTGACAAGATTAACTATAAAATTATTTAATTTAATAATCTTACTATACATATAAAACATAATTAGTACTATTTAGTGTGATTTTTAGACTTACACTTTCGCTAAGCGTGCATGTGGCAATTTTTTTGTGCAACAGAAAAGTTGATAATTCTGTATAATGTGCATCTGTTGACAAAATAAAATTGTTCAAGTATATATTAAATCACTTTCTATTTAAATTTATTATAACAACTTCAGGATATGCTAATAATCTAAAAGGCATAAGTACGGCCCCTATTCCAGAGGTTACATATACTTTCATCTTTCCATAATTCATAATGCCGTAAATTACTGGAAAATGAGGATATTCCTTATTTTTGTTTAGTCCCTCCCAAACCCACATAGGAAGAAAACTTATTTGAAGACCATGAGTATGCCCTGATAAAAATAAATCTATAACTTCTGTATATCCTTTATCTTTAGCTCTTTTTAAAGGGATATTTGGTTCATGAGATAATAATATATGAAAATCATTTGACTTAACATTTTTAGTTGCCGCTTCAAAATCAACATTATCAGTTAAAAAATCTCCTACACCTCCTATGGATATATATTCTCCCATTTCGTTTGTTATAAATAAAATATTATTATCTATAACTTTAAATCCATTTGAATATAAAGCATTTGAAACATCAGAAGTACTTTCCCAATTATCATGATTACCTAATACAGCATAATTTCCATATTTTGCTTCCAAGCCCTTTATGCCATTAGCAAATTTCTTTGTATTTTCTTCATTATAATGACTAAACTTATGAGGTGCACTATAAATATAATCACCTGCAAATAGTATTATATCAGGGTTTTCATTAGTTATCAAAGCAGACATATTCTTTATATGGCTTTCTGGTATATAAAGCCCCGCATGCATATCAGCTGCCAAAGCAATCTTTGTATTGTCAAAACTTTCAGGCAAATCTTCAAACTCTAATGTAATATATCTTACTCTCAAAGAATGTGCCGTTTTATACATGTACAAAGTTACACAAATAAAAAATAATATAGTAATTAAAAATATTATTTTATTTATCTTTAATATTTTTTGTAAAAAATTCATTTTTAATCCTTAAATTCATTATATATTATTATAGTTAGATATTAAAAGAGACAATACAAAAGAAAGTACAATTATAGATATACTAAATAATAAAAACTTCAAACTAAAAGGAAAAAATATAAATATAATCAATATTGATATTATAATAGAAGTTAGTAAAGAGACTAAATATAATACATTTAATAATATCTTCTTATACCATCCTATTATAAATTTTGACAAGCGTCTGTAAAAAATAGATAGTATCGATGAAGATAGTAAAGACAAAGTAAATGCTAAAAATATAATAAATACAATAATAACATTTTTCATTGAACTATTATATTGAGTATAATATTCCTCATCAGCAGATACAGCCATCAAATTATTACTATTTACAAAATCACTTTTAGCTAAAAGAGAATATATATTATCATTATCAGAAAAAACTATTATACTTTCATTATATGGGGATTTATCTCCTTCTTTTAAATATATAAAACTATTCATAGCGGTAATATCTCCTATAATATCATAATTTCTGTCTTTCAAATCATATATGCCGCTTACATAAAAATATCCTGTTTCAAGCCATCCTCTTGATGCTTTAGCTATTAATGATAAAGCATCTCCAACTTTTAAGTTAAGATAGTCAGCTAAATCTTTTCCTATAACAATTTCTCTCTTAGGACTTTCAAATACTTCTCCTTCTATTATGATATTAGATATGCTTAATCCGCTTTCTAATATATTTTTTTCATAAGTATATACTCTTGAAGCTATACTTCCAGTTCTTATAACTACTCCAACTGGAAAATTAAATACCCTTTCAATTTCTGCATACCTATCATATGATTCTATTTCTCTATAGAGCATATTATATATATTATCATCTATAGAACCTTTAAATAAAAATGTATTTTCTGAAGTATTATTTTTTACTATCCTCACTATACTTTCTAATTTTTCATTATTAGAGATATTATTTGTAAATGAGAGAAATGACAAATATAACAATATAAAAACTAATGCATAAGTAAATGATAAACCTATTACAATAAGTAAATTCTTGTTTTTATTATAATTTTCTTCTTTTATTATAAATAGATTCTCCAAAATATTAAATTTTAAATTAGCCGATAAAACTGATACTATATTTAAAGCAAG
>NZ_JQIU01000009.1:68620-86988 GCF_002379365.1 Brachyspira sp. G79
TGATATTTCTATAATAGTATATTCTTCAGCATTATAATGACCTGTTTTTGTGATGAGTTTTAGTATAACAGTATCATTAGTATTAACATCTAAAACAGAAGCTATTGATTTACTTATTATTATAGAATTACTTGAATCAAAATTTTCTACTGTTTCATTCTTTAATATATCAAAAACTTCATTATCATTTTTTACATCGATACCGTTTATAACAATCTCTTCTTCTCCTATATACGATATAAGACTAGCACGATATTTAAGTCTCGCAGTTATTGGACTTGATTTAAATATTTCTTTTAATTTATTAACCTTATCTTTATAATCATATATATAGTATTCATCTAAAGCATAATCTCTTAAGTTTTTATAATTTGTATTCATTATATTAATATAGCTTAAAGATGTATCAGTATCTTTATTAAAATAATAATTTATAGTTAAAAATGCTGTTAAAGTTATTATTATAGATACTATTAATGTTAATATATTACTCTTTATCATAATTTACCTATTATCCAATACAAAAATTATTTAATTTTTATGATTATATCTTAATAAGCATTTTTGTAAATAGTAAATATTATTTTTTGATAATGGTACATTTTTTATTAAAAAATAAATTATAATAATGAAGAAGCCCTGTTAGTGTCAAACAAGATAATTTTTGTAACTATAAAAAATGTTTCTGTAGTATTTTTTTCTCTGCCTTCTCTCTCTTCTAAATATCCTTCAGCTTTCAGATAAACTTTTGTAGGACCTTCAAAATTAAAACTTAAAAACTCTCTTTCAAGATTATAATATTCTCCTTCAGTTGGAATCTGATAATTGCTTGAAGAAGCATAATCAATAAAATATGATGAGCCTGTGAGACATATAAAATCTCCCTCAAATACTTTATATTCTCTTGGTTTATTATTTAATTTTGAATTATTTTTATTACTACAATTACTAAAAGAAAATAAAAGAGTAACAATAAAAACAAAATAAACTATTTTCATTTTTTATCCTTTTCATATTTTAATATTCACTTTATTATATATAATAACATATTAAATAATAAAAAAGGAATACCAAAAATGATATTCCTTTTAATTATTTTCAATAACAATTTGTTATTACTGATCTGATTTTCTCATCTGAGGGAAAAGAATAGTATCTCTAATACTAGCAGCATTCAAGAATAATATAGCCATTCTGTCAATACCTATTCCAAGCCCGCCTGTAGGAGGAAGTCCGTATTCCAAAGCATTGATATAGTCTAAATCCATATCCATAGTTTCATCTTCGCCTCTTGCTTTTGCCTTTAACTGTTCTTCAAAACGTTCTTTTTGGTCTATTGGATCATTAAGTTCGCTAAAACCATTAGACAGCTCCATTCCACCTATAAATAGTTCGTATCTTTCTGTAATATCAGGATTATCAGGATATGATTTTGAAAGAGGAGAAACTGCCTTAGGATAATTAATAACAAATGTAGGCTGTATTAATTTTTCTTCTACTCTATCTTCAAATACAGAGACCATAACTTCCCATTTTGTAGGTTTAGTTTTTGAAGTATCTATTTCTACACCTATTGATTTTGCTTTTTCTATTGCTTCATCATCTGATTCTATTGCATTAAAATCAAGTCCTGAATGTTCTTTAACCAAATCTGCCATAGGAACCCTTGCAAATGGAGGCTTAAAATTAATCTCATAATCTTTATACACTGAAGTATATTTTCCATTTAGTTTATAGCATACTTTAGAAAAAACATCTTCTACCAATTCCATAACCTTATAAAAGTTGGCATATGCCATATACGCTTCCATCATAGTAAACTCTGGATTATGCCTTGTAGATATTCCCTCATTGCGGAAATTTCTATTAAGTTCAAATACTCTGTCAAAACCGCCCACTACTAATCTTTTTAAATAAAGCTCTGGTGCTATTCTAAGATAAAGAGTCATATCCAAAGTATTATGATGCGTAACAAAAGGTTTTGCCTTAGCTCCGCCTATAAGAGGATGCATCATAGGAGTTTCTACTTCTAAAAAATTATGCTCTATCATTACTTCTCTTATAGCTGATATCATTTTTGAACGTTTGATAAATGCCTCTTTTACATCATCATTCATTATCAAATCAACATATCTTTGTCTGTAGCGAAGTTCTGTATCTGTAAGCCCATGAAATTTTTCTGGAAGAGGATTAAGAGATTTAGTAAGAAGTTTTAATTCGCTTGCATATATTGTTATCTCTCCAGTTTTAGTTTTAAAAACTGTACCTTTAATGCCTACTATA
This sequence comes from Brachyspira sp. G79, assembly GCF_002379365.1. GTDB lineage: Bacteria > Spirochaetota > Brachyspiria > Brachyspirales > Brachyspiraceae > Brachyspira. Next base: position 70,904 of record NZ_JQIU01000009.1, read on the forward strand.
TCGCCTATATCGATTAACTTTTTAAATACTGTATTATAAAACTCATCGCCTACCTTATCTCTTTGTATATAAGCCTGAATAGTACCCTGAGAATCTTTTATAGTTAAAAATGAAGATTTACCCATTACTCTGTAAAGCATAATTCTTCCAGCAATGGATACCTCTGTCTGATTCTTTTCTAATTCATCAAATTTTTCTGCTATATCATGAGACTTATAAGTTACATCATAGCTATTTGGAAAAGGATTAATACCCATATTCCTTAATGTGTTTAATTTCTCTTTTCTGTTTTCTTTTTCTGCACTAGTATTTTTTTCATTTTGCGTATTTTCAGAATTATTTTGATTTTCTGACATTAAATTATCCCTCTCAAATTATTTGTTATTTGTAATGAAAATAACATTAAAAATGTTCTATAACTATATATTAAAAATAAAAAAAATTCTATAGAAAAAATCCTAAAATATATAATGAATTTTTTTAGTTTTTTATTCAAGTATTACATCAGCACTCCATACATAACGGTACTTCCTTCGGCAGCAAAAGAAGCGGTGGTACAACTGTGTCGAAAAGACTGCATTTGACGATTCTGTAGAGCGTATGCGGCGGGAAAAAATTGAATAAAAAAGTTGACAAACTTAAAAATTTTCAGTATATTTTATTTAAAATTCGCTTTAAGTGTACTTTGTAAAACTACGCTTCTTTTACAGTTATAAAAAGATATGTATATCTGCAAACGGAGTGTATTTGATTCAATAATTAAAAAGGTTTTTATTTTAATGCGTATCAGTTATTATTTATTTTCTGATCTTAAAGATGCTTTTAAATTTGAGAAAAACTCCTCTTCATTCATAGCCATTTCTTCAGGCAGATTTTTACTCATTTCTTCTAAAAATATAGAAGGAGTGCATTCTACTTTTTTTCCCATTTTAGTTCTGCTTCTGCAGTATGTTAGAGTTAAATGTTTTTTAGCCCTTGTCATAGCAACATAACAAAGACGCCTTTCTTCTTCTATTCCCATTTCATCAGATGAGCTTTTATGATGAGGCATAATACCATCTTCCATACCGCATATATAAACATAAGGAAACTCTAATCCTTTAGCGGCATGTATACTCATTAGCATAATGCCTTTCTTTTTTTCTTCATCATCATTTTGCTCTTCTATACTCATAAGAAGTATTCTGTCTAAATAATTTTTTAAAGTAGCATTTTTATTAGACTTTTCATATTCAAGTATACCGTTCATAAGAGATTCAACGTTTTCCATTTTCTTAGCTCCCTGCTCTTTTGTATCGCTAGAGTTTAATACTTCATTATGATATGCTATAACATCTAAAAACTTATTTATATTTTCATAAAGTTTAGGTCGTTCAATATCATTTTTATCAACTGTAAATAAATTATGATAATGTTCTATAATCTCAAGAAAATCTTTTATGCCAGATTTAGCTTTAGGTGATATTTCCTCAATACTTTCATAATTAAGCAAAGTTTGATATAAGGATACTCCATTTTTTATACTTGTTTCATTAAGATTGTTTATTGCAACAGCTCCTATTCCTCTTTTAGGTATATTTATAACTCTAAGAAGAGAAACCTCGTCTTCAGGATTAACAAACAAATTAAGATATGCTAATATATCCTTAATCTCTTTACGTTCATAAAATTGAAAAGCACCTACCACCGTATAAGGAAGTCCCCTAAGTCTGAAAGCCTCTTCAAAAAGTCTTGACTGGGCATTCATTCTAAAAAGAACAGCAAAGTCTTCATAATTTAATCTTTTACTTATAGAATAATTAATAATAGAATCTGCTACAAACTGAGCCTCTTCTCTTTCATCTTCGCATGGCATTATTGTAGGAGGTATTCCTTCATCACCTTCTGCTACAACTTCTTTATTTTTTCTTTGAGTATTATTACTTATTACAGAATGTGCTGCTTCAAGTATAGCCTTTGTACTTCTATAATTTTTTGTAAGAGTTACTATTTTAGCATCAGGATACTCATTTTCAAAAGAAAGTATATTTGATACATCAGCTCCTCTAAATGCATATATACTCTGATCATCATCACCAACAACAGCAATATTTCTGTATTTTGATGCTAAAAGGCTTGTAAGTTTATACTGGGCAAAATTAGTATCCTGATATTCATCAACCATAATATATCTGAATCTTTCTTGATATTTATTAAGAACTTCTGGAAACTCTATATATAAATCTATTGTTAAATTAATAAGATCATTAAAATCAACAGCATTATATCCTTTTAAATAGTTCTGATAAACTTCATATACTCTTTTTGCTTGTTTTTCGAGATCATCATGAGGCTCTACCTCATAAGGCTTCATTAGATTATTTTTAAATCTGTCAATATACCAAGCGAATAAATTTTCATCATAATTTAGAGTATTAATCTTTATTTCTCTTAAAATATTACGTATAAGAGTTCTGCTGTCAGATGAAGAATATATACTAAAATTATTTTTATATCCTAATTTTTCAATATCGCCTTTTAATACTCTTACGCAGAATGAGTGAAAGGTGCTTACTACTAATTGTTTCGGTTTTTCCTTTAATAGTTTTGTTATACGCTCACGCATTTCTGAAGCTGCTTTATTTGTGAATGTAACAGCAAGTATCTGACTAGGAAGAACTCCATGTTTTATTAAATATGCTATTCTCTCTGTAATAACTCTAGTTTTTCCGCTTCCAGCACCTGCTAATGCAAGTAATGGTCCGTTTATATGTTCTACTGCCTGTTTTTGTTCTTCATTTAACATTAATGCCATAGTTTTTTATTACCTCTCATTTTGAAGAGTTATTATATACCATATTGAAATAATGTAAAATTCTTAATGAGTACATTTTTTAATAGATTTGTTTGAAAACTAAATTTTTGATACTTATAAGTTTTTAATTTAGTATTTTTATAATAATGGTAAACAAAGCCCGTTTTTATTTGTCCAATAAATTTTAGACCAAATTTGATAATTTACAATAATATACTAATTTTAGCGTTAATTTTATTATAATTTCTCTATTTCTTCTATACTCAAACCTGTATTTCTACTTATAAACTCTAAATTCATACCAGATGTTTTTAAACTTTTTGCTATTATTTTCTGCTGTTCAAACTTTCCTTTTTCTATACCTTCATTAAAACCTTTTTCTCTTTCTCTCTTCATAGTATCTTTATAAAAGTATTCATCTATTTCTTTTTTTCTGTAGGCATCTAATAAAGGATTATCTGATATAAAAGATTTACATCTTCTTTCTACTTCATTAAAAATGGTATTCTCTTTTATCAAATTTTCCATACTTTCACCCCCATTAAAAAATTTAAACCAACTATTTAAATCTGTTTTTAAAGAATTATTATTATTAAATTTGGGTAATTCTAAAAAGTGAAGCTGACAATGATCTGTTAATATTTTATTATGTTTTAATTCTTTTATTACATAACAAGTATGACAATCTTCTATATCATATGATAATATAAAATTTAAAATATTAATGCTTATGACAGGGCATAATTTTTTATAATCTTCACCTTTATTTAAAGTAAGACTATAACCGTTTGCCCAATAAAAAAGAACTCTATTGGCAAAAGATTCATTTCCTTGAAGTTGTATTTCTATCATCACTATTTCACCAGTATCAGTTTCACATTTTATATCTACAATGGATTCTTTGCTATTTAAATATTTTTGCAAATTGAATGGATTAAGTATTTCTAATTTAATAAATGTACTGAAATTTAAATTATTCATAGCAGAATTAATAAAATTTAAAACTATATTCTCATTACCTAAATTTGAAAATAAATACCTTACAAAACAATCATTTTTCTTATTAAGAGTATCAATAGTAATAATTTCATTTTCTTTCATAATCTAAATTATACTAAATTATAATTTAAAAGTCAAAGTTTTTATCATTCGGATACGCTTCTAGAAAAGTATAAATGTAAAAATAATACCAAATAGTACTAATTATGTTTTATATGTAGGATACATTATTAAATTTAGTATAAAATATAGCCTTTCGCTGCCGAAGGCACACAGAGCAGGCTGTCTGTGCGGCACACCAAATACGAATAGCATCACAAAATAAGTTGTGGTTTTGCGTAGGTATTCATGTAGGCATTATGTGCACTTCCCAGCAAAGCTCTGCAAATATACAAATTTAAAAAATATATTTTTTACAAATTGTAGTTGTTTATGTATATATAAAATTATAGCGTATATTATAGATTTAATTTGTTTTTTCAAAATATTAAAAAATTAACATTATATAAACTAATAAATTTTTAGAATATATGTTATTATATTTTTATATAATTTAGGAGATAAACTTTATGGATATAGAGATAGTAAAAAAAGAAGATTTTGAAGTGGTGGGAAAAGTAGCTTCTGGAGAAAGTGAAAAACATTCTCAGTGGGTTCTTCCTCTTTGGCAGAATTTTAATAAGAACATAAAAGAAATAATTAATTTGGTTAAAGTTGATGAAAATAATAATTTGGCTGGTATATGGGGAATAATGAATGATATGGAGGATAGTTTTGCTCCTTGGGGAGAAATGGGTAAATATATGGCTGGAGTTGAGGTTAAAGAAAACTCGGTTCCTCCTAAAGGCTGGGTAAAGTGGAGTATTAAAGGCGGTAAGTTTATTAGAGTAAAATGCAATATAGCAAATTATAGTGAAATATTTAATAGTATAGTTGAGAATTATGCCCCTAAAAACGGATATATTATAATAGGCAATGTTATGGAATATTATATTCCAAATAGTAAAGATTTTTATTTGTTTTTTAATATTAAAGATTAATAATTAAAGTATTTTATAGGGATATTAATATGTTGAATAAATTGGTAATAGCAACAGCAAACAAACATAAATTAAAAGAAATAGAATCTATATTCAAAGGTAGTGTTATAAAAGAAATACTGCCCATGCCTTCAGGTATTGGAGAGATAATAGAAGATGGAAATACATTTATGGAAAACTCTATTATAAAGGCTAAAGCTGTATATAATTTCACAAAATTTCCATCTCTAGCAGATGATTCAGGACTTTGTGTTAATGCTTTAGACGGGCGTCCAGGTATATTTTCAGCTAGATACGGCGGAGAAAATTTAGGCTATATGGAAAAAATGCAGATGCTTTTAGAGGAACTAAAAAATAAAGATGATAGAAGTGCATATTTCATAACTTCAGCTATATGTGTATTAGATGATAATTATTATATAGCAGTTGAAGGCAGAGTTGATGGCATAATAATAGAAAATCCAAGAGGTTTTGATGGATTTGGATATGACCCTATATTTCAGCCTGATGGATATAATGTTACATATGCTGAAATGAATTTAGAAGAGAAAAATTCTATGAGCCATAGATCATTAGCTATGAATAAAATGAAAAATATTTTATCAAGTATTTATCATAGTTAGAATAGGATTGTTTCAATAATAAATATTTATATTATTTTTTTTATTTTTATGATTAAGGCTTTGATTCCCTTTGTGTCTGTTTATTGAAAGAATGTATAATTATATATTATTAATATTATATTATATTATATTATATTATATTTAAAACAAAAATATCTAAAAAATCGCTATAAATAAAATTTATTATATATTTAATACTAAATGTATAATAATTTTAACATGTCTATTATATAAATAAATTTTAAATCAGTTCTGATAATAAATATAAAAAAATCTATAAATAATGATATTTTTATATACTAATAGACAAAAAATATTAATAAGCTCTTGACAATAGACAATTACTACATACAATATTTATCATGTATAAATACTATAATATTAATTTACGATGTTATTTTACAATATTATGCTATTTAATATTATATACTAAGTAATAATAAATTCTAATTGGTATGTATAAAAACTTGACAATGGAAAAAATCTTTATATAATATATAGCATGGAGAAATTAACATGGCTAAACTTCACATCGATAATGAAAATGTAAAAAAATACATATTCAATGTTTCAGAAAAATTGATGAGACATTTTGATTTAGAATATGAAATTGATAAAGAAGATGAGTATTTTGATCTTTATGCTTTTCATAGGAATGACTTTTTTAAATCATTTATAACAAAATCTACAGTATATGAAGGTTACTCAGTATTTGAGCATATGCTTTTAAGATTTATAAAAGAGTTAAAGAATGAAGACATAGAAAAATTTCAGGAGATGTTAATTAGACTAACTCCCATACTTTCTAACCCTAATAAATTTCATAAAAGAAGTGTAATTACAGGAATATTAGTAACAGAAAGCCCATTAGAAAAAGAATGGGAGAAAATGGTTAAAAAGTTTTTTTATAAGGTTAATTACAAATTATTATTTCATGGCTGGTCAGAGACACAATATGCTATAGTTTCTATGACAGATAAAAATGTATACTTACCTAAAATGCGTAAGAAAGAGTTAAAACTTCTTCTTTCGGATTTTTAGGAGGTTATAAAACAAATAAAAAAGGAGATAAAAATGAATGCTTTCATTCTTCTATTGTTAGGTATGGTCATATTTTTCATAGCCTACATAACTTACGGATCATACTTAGCAAAAAAATGGGGAATAGACCCTGGTAAAAAAACACCTGCTCATACTCTTAATGACGGTAAAGACTATGTACCAACAGACGCTAAAGTATTGTTGGGACACCACTTTTCATCAATAGCTGGAGCTGGTCCTATTACAGGTCCTATTATCGCCACTATGTTCGGCTGGCTTCCTGTATATTTGTGGATTATATTCGGATGTGTATTTTTTGGCGGCGTACATGATTATGGTTCATTGGTTGCTTCTTTAAGACATGAAGGTAAATCTATTGGAGAAGTTATAAGACACAATGTAAGCCAAAAGGGTAAAATAATGTTTACTCTTTATGCATTTATTACTATTTGTTTGGTAGTAGCTGCTTTCTTAGACATTACTGCTGGTACTTTTGCTGTCAATGTTGATAATGCTAGAGAATCTGCTGCTGCTGGTACTGCTAGTATGCTTTTCATTGTTTTGGCTTTATTATTTGGATTTTTAGTTTACAGAAGAGGTGCTGGTGTTGCTGTTTCTACAATCATCGGGGTTGTATTATTAGCTGCTATTATTTTCATTTCTGATAAATTCCCATTCTTAGCTTTAGAAAAAATACATTGGCAAATAATATTAGTTATTTACATAATATTAGCTTCTTTAATGCCTGTATGGATATTATTACAGCCTAGAGACTATTTATCATCATTCTTACTTTATGCTATGGTAATAGGTGGTGTTGTTGGTTTGGTAATAATGAGACCTGCTATACAAACTCCTGCTTTTACTAGCTTTATGCCTAGCGAAGGTAACTACTTGTTCCCTATATTATTCATTACTGTTGCCTGCGGTGCTATATCAGGCTTCCATGCTCTTGTAAGTTCTGGTACTAGTGCTAAACAGCTTAATAGTGAAAAAGATGCAAAATTAGTAGGATACGGTGCTATGCTTATTGAAGGTATAGTTGCTATAGTTGCTTTAATGAGTGTTTCTGCTGTTGCTGGAAACGGAGAAGGTACTCCAGCTGCTAGATTTGCTACAGGTGTTGCTACTTTCATGACTTCTTTCGGAGTTCCATTGAGTATGGGTAAAACTTTCGTTACTTTGGCATTTGCTTCTTTTGCTTTAACTTCATTAGACAGTGCTACTCGTATAGGAAGATACTTAATACAGGAATTAGGCGAATACACTTCTGCTGACGGAAGAGTACATAAAACTATACTTACAAATCCTTATGTAGCTACTGGTATTACTGTATTAGTTTCTTTAGGATTTACTCTTTATGGTTATGCTAGAATTTGGCCTATATTCGGAAGTGCTAACCAATTATTAGCTGGATTATCTTTGCTTGCTGTTGCTGCTTGGATAAAAAACAGACAAAAAAGAAATTCTTGGGAAAACATTATCCCTCTAACATTCATGTTTGCTGTTACTCTTTCAGCTTTATGTTTGGTAGTATATACTAACGTTATGAAAGCTAGTTTCGATGGATATGTATTAGCTGCTATAGCTGCTATTATGATAATATTGGCTGTTGTTGAGCTATTCATCACAGGTCAATGGGCTCGCGGATTATCTAAAAAAGAAGCTGCTTCAAACCCTAATGATCCTATTAAAAACAAATAATTTTTAATAATATTAAATAATATCTAGCCCCTTTCATAAATATATTTATGGAAGGGGATTTTTTTAGTCTAATTAAAATTTTATCTTTGTCGATATAATATATGTATTATATTCTAAATAAAGGTGAAATATTTTCTAATATTATGTCTAGTAAAAAATTTAAACTCAAAGAAGAAAAAGCAATATTTGCTGATATTAGGTCTGCTATATCAATAGCAATATTTGACAGTGAAATTAGTAATTATGACGGCAGTGTTGATACTGATGTAAGACGTGCTGTTATGTATAATAAAATAGTATTTGAAAATTTAGTGAAACGCTTATTTTCATATCAGGCAAGCAGAGAAGATAAAAAGGATAAATTAAAAGAACTTTCACTTATAAAAATGATAAAAAATGACACTTTATCATTATCAAAGGAAAGACTGTACTATATAGAAAATCCCGATGAAAAGACTTTTGAGTTTTTAAATGATGTTTTGGATAAAAATAAAAAGGTTAGGGGATATAGTGAGTATATACTTTACTCTCTATTTAATCATTATTTTGACTATATAAAAAATTGATAGTTTTAAATATTATCCTTTAAAATAAATAAAGAGGATTATATTATTATGAAAAAACTTCTTATAATATTTAGTATTTTTATATCATTATCATCATTATTCGCACAAAATGCTGCTCCTAATGATGAAAGAAATATAGATAGAGAATTTTATAATGCTGAAAAAACTTCTCTTCCAAAAAAAAATATAATTTTGCAAGAGAGGCTTTTCTTTTATATCTGAAAAGAAGACCATTATCTACAAATGACATGCTATACTACTATATAGGAGCATGTTATTTTCAAGATAAACAATATCAAAATGCAATAGATTATTATAAATTGGCTTTTGATATAAATGATTCTTATTCATACTGCAACAATATAGCAAACTCATACTATCAATTAAAAAATTACGAGGATGCTCTTCTTTGGTATAACAGATCTATTGAACGTCTTTATTCTCCATATACTACTAAATTAAATTATGAAGTTTTAACAAATTATACAGTTTCTCAAAATGTTGTAACTAATACGGTATTTATTTTTAACGTTGATGAAGTATCTTCAAATAATTCAATAACAAATTTATCATTAACTAATGAATTATCAACTGATACTTATTTGACTGCAGAATCTACTACTAATAATATGACTTCAGTATCAACTAATTCATCAGCTGAAAGCATTATATCTACTAATACTGCATCAACTAACACAATGTCTACCAACTATATATCAGATGCAATAAATAATCTTAATCAGGCAAATGAAAATATAAAAAATACTATAGATAATACATTTACAAAATTGCCTCTTTTTACAAATGTTGTTATTACAAATACATACACAAATAATTATGAGTTTACTAATACAACAGTAATATTTGAAGCAAATACTAATTTTAGCATTGAAGTTGTAGACCCTTTATCATCTTCAACTTCTCTTCCTCCAGACAGTGTTACTAATGAGGCAGGTGATTCAAATGCTGTTACTTTAAATACAAACTCTACTGTTACAGGCTCTACATATGTTATAACAGAAGAAAATCCATATACTGTAACAAATATAGTTGTAATGACTAATGTTATGGATACAAATGGTAATATGATAGAGATAAAAACTAATGTAGCCTCTGTTGATGAATATAACAGCTGGGCTTTATATTACAGTGCATATCTTAATATGGGGCATACTTTCCTAGCACTTGGAGAGATAACTAATGCTGCTATTTCATATGAGATATTTTTAACTAATGTAGGAAATGACTATTATCAAAAAGAATCATTAGAAAGAGTTATATCTCTTATAAGAAGCAATGATACATCTATAAAATTTATACCTTTTACAAATAATTATAGAGTAAATACTAATAATGACGGAAGTATAACTACAGAAAGTATATATCCAAATTTTGATTATGAAAGAGAGACTATATATCCTAATGGTGTTAGAATAATTTATGAAAACGGAAAAATAGAAAGAACAAAAATGTATTCAAATAATTATGAAGTTTCTGATACAATTTATCCATACGGAAAAAGAGAGATAGAAACTGTCTTTGAAAACGGTGATAAAAGGATAGAAACTTATATGATAGATAATTCTAAATCTATTAATACAAAAACTTCATCAGGCGATACTTATGAATATACTTTATACCAAGACGGTTCTTTTATAAATAGAAAAACTTTAGACAGCAATAAAGCATTTGTTGTAGAGAGATCTGACGGATCTATTACTACAAACTATAAAGATGATAACGGAGCATTTTTCTATACCAGAAGTTTGGACGGAACGGAAGTAAAAAGAACTGAAGATAATTATGGAAATATAGTAACAGAGACAAAACGTATTGACGGAGCTTTAATAGTAAAAACTGAAAATCCAGATGGAAGTTATGTTGTAGTTGCCAATTATATAGACGGCAGTATAGGAACTACAACTGTAGATACTAATGGCACAAGTAATTTAAAAGTAGTTTATCCAGACGGAAGAGTAGAAGAGAGAAACTCATCTGGAACAGGATCTGGTACATTCTCATATAATGTAAAAGCTGATGACGGAAGCATTATCACAAAAACATATAATGATGACGGATCTTTTACTGTTGTAACTAAAAAAGTTGATGGTACTGTTATTACTGACACAGTAGCTAATGATACTATAAGTGAAATAAAAATGCCTGACGGTACTGTTATAAAAAGAATAATAAGAGAAGATGGTTCAAGAGAGACTACAACTATTAATAGAGATTCAAGCACTGTAACTGAAGTTGTATCAGCAGATTCAAGCAGCATTACAACAACTGTAAAACCTAATGGAGATACAATAATAGTTACTAGAGATACTGCAGGCAATACAGAAACTATAGAAACTTTAGCTGATGGAAGTACTTCTACATCAAAAACTTATATTGATGGAAGAAGTTCACTAAATGAAGTAAGAGCTAATGGCGTTACTATAGATATGGAAAATGACGGAAGAAATAAAACAACTATAGCAAGAGATTCTGAAGGTTATGTTCTTGAAATGAAGCAGTATAGAAATGAAGACCCTGAAATAACATTGTTTGATGCTTTGGGAGAGACTGTTGATATTGAAACTGCCAAAATAGTTATAAGAAGAATGGATTTAAGTATTAAGGCAGAAGATATTAATAATCTTAAATTGCCTCCTAAAGAAGAAGAGCAATCAGCAGATGAAACAGTTACAAGTCCTACAGATGATAATACAACTGATATTACAATAGATGAAACAGATGCAGGTGATACTGCCGCAGATGAAACAATAACAGAAGAAGAAACAACTGCTACTGATGCTACAACAGCAGAAGACACGGCAGCAAATGAAACTACATCTGATACTGTTTCAGAATATACAACGTCTAATGATACAGCAGAAAATAATACGGACGCTGTAAATTAAATAGCACTAAAAACTATATACCACTTTAAAACATAAATTATTTTAAGAGCTATGATTTGTCATGGCTCTTTTTATTTGAAAAAATTATATATGCTTATATCTTTATACAATAAACTTTGTTTCAAAATTAATTTTATTTATAATTGATTGTGCTATTCCAAAAAAATAACAAAGACATAAGAATTATTTTTGACATTCAGTATATACTAAATTTTTTATTTAATTTTTTTGAATCCCGCCGCACACCATACTTAATAGTACTTCCTTCGGTCACAGGCGGACTTAGTCAAAGAAACTTATATCCTCGACAAGCTCGGATACGCTTCGCGAAAGTGCAAGTAAAAAAATAATACTAAATAGTACTAATTATGTTTTATATGTATAATAAATTACTTGTTTTGTATAATAATAGGTAATCAGCCGCATGTATTGTTGATATTTGATGAGAATAAACAATACAGTGCGAGAATGTTCCCTGTGCTCATGAAGCGTCCCGAACAAATATGAAGTATATCCTGAGGTTGACAAAATAAAGTTGTTCCAATATATAAATAATTTGTCAGAGAATATTAAACAATCGTTATGAATTTATTTAAACTTATAGTCAATAATTATTAAAAATATTTATAGCAAATTAAATAAAAACTAAAAGTAAATTTGAAATACCATTTTCTGCAATGCCTATCATAGAATGCACAGAATGCGGTCTTACTCTTATAATATCGCCTTCTTCTAAATCTACAATTTCTTCTTCTACCACATATCTTACTTTACCTTTTAATACTATTACCATTTCTTCAGAAGGGTGTTCATGATAGGGTATAAGCTGATTAGATTTTTGGGCTATTGCATAAACTGTGTATCCTTTATCCGATAAAGTCTCTATTAATCTTTCATCATCCTTTACACAGTCAAATTCTCTTTCAGTTGTTGATTTGTAATAGTATTGTTCAGTCATTGTACACCTCATTATTATAATATAATTTCGGCTTATAAATCATAAAATTGAATTTATATAAGAAACACATTTTTATAAAATTTGTATTTCTATATCATATTTTTCCATTTATTAATCAAATTTATCGCATCAATAGGGGTAATATTATTTATGTTTAAATCTTTTATTTCTTTTTCTATTTCGCTTTCTTTTATTTTTTCTTCTATTATGCTATCATTATCTGTATTATCATAAAATGGAAGAATATCTTTTGATTTCTGAGTATTTAATTCTATATTTTCAACCTGTATGCCAGCCTCTGCTTCAAGTTTTTTTAATATTTCACTTGCTCTTTTTATAACCTTATTAGGGGCACCTGCTATTTTTGCGGCATATATTCCGTAGCTTGACTCTGCCGCTCCTTCTGTAACTTTTTTCATAAATATTATTTCATCTTTATATTCTTCTACTAATACTTTATAGTTTTTAACACCTTCTAAATCTTCAAGCATAGTAAGTTCATGGTAATGCGTAGCAAATAAAGTTTTAGCTTTTTTATTTTCTTCATGAACCAAATATTCCACTATGGCCCAAGCAATAGAAAGCCCGTCATATGTGGAAGTACCCCTTCCTATCTCATCCATTATAACAAGGCTTTTGTCAGTACAATGATTAAGTATATATGCTGTTTCATTCATCTCTACTAAAAATGTACTCTCACCTCTTGCTATATTGTCGCTTGCACCAACACGAGTAAATATTCTATCAACTATAGATATTTTAGCACTTGCGGCAGGTACAAATGATCCAATCTGAGCCATAAGCACTATCAAAGCAGTTTGTCTTAAATATGTACTTTTACCGCTCATATTAGGTCCTGTAATTATAAGCATATGTTCTTTTTTGCTGTCTAAATATGTATCATTTGGAATGAAACTTTCTGTTTTTAGATTAACTTCTACAACTGGGTGTCTTCCTTCTTTTATATCTATTATTCCGTCATCTGTTATTATTGGCTTAACGTAATTATCTTCTTTAGCGAGACAGGCAAGAGAAGAATATACATCTATTATAGAAATTACTCTTGCCATTTTTAATATTGAGTTCAAATACTCATTTGTTTTATTTCTTATATCAATAAATATATCATACTCCAAAGCATAACTTTTTTCATTAGCTTCATTAATAATAGTTTCATACTCCATTAATTTGCTTGTGGTGTATCTTTCACTTCCTATTAGTGTTTGTCTTTTTATAAAATCGCTTGGTACTGATGAGGCATTTGCTTTGGTTACTTCTATATAATAGCCTATAACATTATTGTAGCGTATTTTTAAATTATTAATTCCAGTATCTAATTTATAATTATGTTCAAGTTCTGAGATCCAAGATCGTCCCTCTCTTCTAGCTTCATTATATTTTTTTAATGTTTCATCATAATCATCTTTTATAATATCGCCTTCATTTATAACTATTTTAGGCTCTTCTAGTATGGCACGTTCTATCAAATCAGTAATTATTTTTATATCATTAACCTCTTCAAAGTTTACATCTTCAAAATTATTCATAGCAAGTTCTGTTATAATCTCAAGAGAAATTATTAAAAACCTTTTTAATGATACAAGCTCTTTTGGGTTAATCCTTGAAAGTGCTAGTTTTGATGCAAGCCTTTCTATATCTCCAATATCCTGAAGTAAATCTCTTATTTTATACATGAACTTTTGATTTTTATAAAAAAACTCTACATTATCAAGTCTTTTATTTATATCATCAATATTTAGTAAAGGCTCTACTATTATTCTTTTTAAATATCTTGCTCCCATAGAAGTTTTTGTTCTATCTATAGTGTCAAACAATGTCATTTTATTATTATCATTTCTTATTGTTTCTAATATTTCCAAACTTGCTATTGTGGCATAGTCTAAAGTCATTGAATCTCTTCTATTATATAGTGTAATATTAGATATATGTTCAAGAGAAGTTTTTGAAAGCTCCTGAATATAAAATATAGTTGAACCTAATAATGATATTAAAAGAGGTTTTTCTTCTATGCCGAAACTTTTTAATGATACTGTTTTAAAATGATTAGTTAAAGTCTTGTAGGCATAAGAATATTCCGCGGTATAATTTGCAGTTGTACTATAAAATATATTTGAAAACTTATTTTTTATTTCTTTTATAATTATACTTTCTGAAACTGATTCTATAGTCATAATCTCTTTTGGAGAAAATCTTATAATCTCCTCTGTAAGTTCATTAATAATTTCTTTTACAGCTTCATTTTGATTTTCTAAGTTAGAATTAATTTCTGCGGCATAAAGTTCACCTGTAGAAATATCGCATATAGATAAAGCTGCATTTTTCTCGCTTTTTGAAACTATTATAGAAGCCAGATAATTGTTGCTTTTTGATTCTAAATATTTATTTTCTGAAATAGTACCAGGTGTTATAACCTGAGTAACTTCTCTTTTTACAATTCCTTTTGCTGTTTTTGGATCTTCTATTTGATCGCATATAGCAATTTTCATTCCAGATTTAACTAATTTTGACAAATAATTGTCTATTGCATGATAAGGCACTCCAGCCATAGGTACATTTGCTCTTTTAGTGAGAGTAAGACCTAATATATCCGATACTACTTTTGCATCATCAAAAAATACCTCATAAAAATCACCCATTCTAAAAAGAAGTATACTATCATTATATTTATCTTTAATTTCTTTGTATTGTCTCATCATAGGTGTGAGTTTTTGATTTTCTTCTTTTTCGCTTCCAAAAAATGTTACTTGCATTATATTTATCCGTTTATAATTTTTGATTAGTATAATATATTTTTGTTCTTTAATCAAATTTGAATTTTATACGATTTATATAATCAAATTAATAGACTTGTTTCAAAACTAATTTTATTTATTAATTGTAGTGACTATCACAGTCGTACCTCAGTTCCTTTTCGTATAGATAAGATACATACTAGGTTGTGCCCCATACGAAGTACCATAAGGATAAAACTTTGATGAGGTTGCGGTAAAAAAGTTGATAATACATTTATAAAAATATAAAAATTGACAAAATATAATTGTTCGTGTATATACAAAAATTAATCAAACAAATAAGCCAAATAATGATCTTTATTGACATGTTCTTTTATATCATCTAAAGAAATAAATATTTTTTTATGCCCTTTATCTTTCATCAATATAATACCCGCTTCTGTTATAAGAAAAATTAAATTATCTATATTCTTATAAAAATTACTATTATATCTTTTTAATATCTCATCAGCATTATTAACAAAATCTTTAAAATAAGGACTTATTAATTTTTCATTATCTAAATCAATTATAAGCGATATATTATTTACTGTAAGATTATTATTAGCTTCTATTTTAGCAAATCTTTTATACACACATATTGTTTTATCATCTAAATACACTATATTATCAGCATTATAAAAATCTTTAAGTTTGTCATA
>NZ_JQIU01000009.1:87489-92664 GCF_002379365.1 Brachyspira sp. G79
TTAATTTTTATATTCATTAAATGACATACTCTCATGTTCTTTAAATACTGTTCTAACATTTATCTTCAATTTCATTTTTTTTCTCTAGAATACGATTTATTATCTCCGTTTATATATGAATTAATTTTATCTTTATTCTTTATATTGAAATGATATAGATTAAAGAAATAGGAAAGCATCCCTATAAAACGATTACCTTTTGAAGCCTTTTTAAATATTAATCTAGAATATTCTACTTTAATATCAGTATTTCTATTTACTTCAAAAACTCCATTCATAATTTTAGAGTCAGCTATTTCCGCAATATAGTCAATTTCATTTTTATCACTCTTTATAAAATCATAAAGAGAACAATCGAATTTTATTATAGCTTTTTCATTTGCTTCCATGTCAACATCATACCAGCTAAAATATTCCTTATCACTTTTTTTATTATCATACAAATCATAAACAGCAATATAATTCCCCGTTAAATTACTATTTATATTATAATATCCTTTTATCTTATTATTATTTATAAATATATTTCCAAAAAAACCCAGCATTGTAGATAATAGTCCGAAAGAATAATAAGTATAACAGTAAATATACATATTGTTTACTTTATCTTTAAAAGTTATAAACATTGTACTCTCTTCATAAATATCAGGAATATATCTTCTTCTATATACATAAATAAAAGAAGCAAATAAAGCAATCATAATAGCTATAAGAATTAAATATTTACCAAATACCAATTTAAAATAAAATAAAAAATTATCAGTTTTGGCCCCGCTTAAAACTAATTCAGCCGCTATATCTTTATTGCCTTTATCAAGTGCTATTTCAAGCCCTTTGTCTAAATTCATTTTGAATTTATTTCCAAAGAATAAAAATTTCTTTTTTAATAAAATTCTTAACATAGGCTTATTTTCTTGATTAACTGCCAGTAAAAACTCATCATTTATATCATCATTGTCTTTATAATGTTTCAAAATAACTTCAGCAGCATCATAAAAATAATCGTCTACAGCACTGTAAAGAGGCGTTTTACCATTAATAGATTTTTTATAAATATCAGCATTATTTTCAATTAAAAACTCTATTATATTAGTTTCACCCCTATATCCTGAATAAGTATAAATCAAAGTATAGCCGTCATATACTCCGTTTATATCATATTTTTGTATAAACTTCTTAACATCTTCTAAATCTCCATAACCTTCTGCAGTACTTTGATATTCATCTTCTAAACTATCTATTTCTATAACATTATATTTTTTATAAAGTTCCATTTTCTCTTTTAATGCTTTTTCTTCTTCCTTTTTTAGCAAGTTTTCCATATATTCTTTAGGGTCTTTTGCCATTTCTTTTAATTCATCTTCATTTACAAACATTGCATCAAAAAGTTTTTTATAGAAATTAGTATCATATTCCTCTGAGTATAAAAATAAAGACGATATTATTAATAAAATAAAAGAGATAATTATTCTGCTAATAGTTTTTTTCATATTTTTCATAAACCTCATAAATATTTTTCTAAATTTGTAAAATAATTATACATTATAAATATCTATATATCAATTAGCTATGATTATAAGAAATCCTCATTCAAACAAAATACATAATTCTATATAAAATAATTATTCCATAATTAATTTTTTAATTTACTATACATGCTAAAATATATTACAAAAAATAAGCATAGGAAATATTAAAAAATATAACCTATGCTTTTATTATAAATATTAATGATTATTATTTAACTTCTGTTAAAGTACCATTAATTTTTATTATATTATTTTCAAAAGTAGCTTGAAGATCACCTTTCCAATAAGGATTTCCTTCTTTAGCTTTATCAACTATCAAAATGGCAGAATCTGTATTAAAATCAAAATCGTTTGTAAGAGCAGTTTCACTTCTTTTGAAGTTTTCAGTACCTGCACCAATTTGGAATATTCCGTTAGCATCAGATTTCATTTCAAATACATAAGGATCAACTGTTTTACCGCCAGCATGTACGAATCTGATAGTTATAACTCCATCATCTCCTTTTGTAATGCCAGTACCTGTAACTTTAGGACCAGTAGTACCATCAACTGTTCTTTGAGCTATACCAGAACCAGACATACCGTCATCAATGTATCTTGAGGCATTAGCTGTACCAAATAGTAAGAACTGACCCATACTAACTTCCATTCTATTGTTTAGTACATTGTTATCAGCGGATCTGTATTTGTTAAGTAAGTCTGGTGTTCTTGAAGGCATAGAAGCTCCTGTAGCAGCATCTATTTTACCATCTATGTCTCCATAAGAGCCTGTAATTTTTAAATAAGCATTGCTGCTTATTGAAGCATTATTAGTATCTCCAACCATAGCTTGGAAATCAATTGTCAATGTTGCTGCTGCAGTATCATTAGTAGAAGCAGTATCATTAGCTGTATCTGTTTTTTGACCGCCGCATGCGATGGCTAAAACAGAGATGACAAAAATAAATAGAATCTTTTTCATTTTTACCCTCATTTTTTATTAGAATTATTGAGTGCTATTTTAATATATTGTTTATGTTATGTCAAAAAATATTTATATTTTATTATAATTTTTTCTTTAAAAAAATATTATTTTATAATAGAATTGCTTTATAATTTAACTTTTAGGAGAATGTATGGAGTATTTAAAAGAAACGATTATTTGGAATAATAGTTTATTAAAGTATTTGATATCTATAATAGTATTTGCTGTTAGTTTAATAGCAATGAATATTGTTTTAATATTATTTCTTAAGGTATTGTTAAAACTAAATACTAAACTACAAAATGAGTTTATAGTAAATTTGGTAAAAAGTATAAAAAAAAGACTTAGACCTCTTATCTTTATTATTGCTCTTTCTTTCGGAAGAGTTGGGTTAGTACTTCCAAAAGAAGTAAGCGGTTATTGGGCTAAAATAGTTGTAGTATTTTTTATTATATTTGTTGTAATGTTTATATGCGATATAATTAGTAATTTCAGCAACAATTATTTATCTAATAAAAAAGGTGTTGTAATATCTGATGGTATTATCACCATATTAAAAGCTTTAATATGGGTTATTGGATTTTTGACAATACTTTCAAATTTAGGTGTTAATGTTAATACTTTTATAGCTGGACTTGGGATAGGCGGTGTTGCTGTTGCTTTTGCGGCACAAAGTATAATAGCGGATTTATTTAATTATTTTGTAATAGTATTTGACAAACCATTTTTGAAAGGTGATTATATACAAATAGATGCTGATAAAGGTGTAGTTGAATATATTGGTATTAAATCCACACGTATAAGAAGAAACAGCGGTGAGCAGCTTTTAATATCAAATACTAATTTACTTGCTTCAAGAATACAAAATTATAGAATATTAGAAAAGAGAAGACAGTATATGATGTTAGGTGTTGAGTATTCTACGCCTTTGGAGAAATTAAAAGTGATACCTGATATTTTAAAGACGATTATAGAAACTAATAATACTGAATTTGTAAGTGCTAGATTTATAGAGTTTGCTGATTCTTCTCTTAATTTTGAAGTAATATACTATGTAAATACAGCAGATTATAATGAATTTGTAAGAGTAGTTGAAGATATAAATTATAAAATAATAGATGAGTTTAATAAACTTGGCGTAGGATTTGCATTCCCTTCAAGGACTTTATATATAAGCAAGGAATAATTAAAAAAGTATTTTAAGGAGTTATTTATGGATTATACTTTAAAATCTTCAAATATAATGCCTAAATTTGGTATAGGAACTTGGGGCATGGGAGAGAGAGACAAAGAAGCACAAAAAGAGGCAGAGGCTATAGCTTTTGCTTTAGAAAATGGTGTGCGTCTTATTGATACGGCTGAGATGTACGGAGAAGGAAAAGCTGAATCTATAATAGGAGATGCTTTAAAAATATCAGATATAAAAAGAGAAGATATTTTTATAGTTTCTAAAGTTTATCCTCATAATGCTGGAAGAGATAAATTATTTAAAAGTTTGGAAAACTCATTAAATCGTATGGGATTAGAATATCTTGATATGTATCTTCTTCATTGGAAAGGAAGAGTACCTTTAAGAGAAACTGTAGAATGTATGGAAGAAGCAAAGAGAGAAGGACTTATAAAGGACTGGGGTGTTTCTAATTTTGATATTGATGACATGAAAGAACTTGAAACTATAAAAGAAGGCGATAAATGTACGGTTAATCAGGTATTATATCATTTAGGCTCTAGGGGTGTAGATTATTCTTTATATCCTTATATGGAAGAGAGAAATATTGCTTTGATGGCTTACTGTCCTTTGGCACAGGCTGGCTGTTTGGGTATGGATATATTAAAAAATAATACTCTTTTAAGTGTCGCAAAAAAACATAATGCTGCACCTTCTCAGATAGCTTTGGCATTTATTATGAGTTTTAATAATAAAATAGCAATTCCAAAAAGCTCTAATAAAAAACATATAATAGAAAATATAGAATCACAAAAAATTAAACTTGATGATGATGATATAGCACTTATAAATAAAGAATTTCCAAAACCAAATAAAAAAATTCCTTTGGATATAGTCTAATTTACTTGTTTTATTTAATAATATAATATATAATTTTACTATGATTTGTTATTTATTTTATCCTATCGATAGCTTTTTATCTTTAAAAGCAAGCAATAATCTTAAAAAATATTTTATACATATACCTATTAATCATAATAGTCTCAATATATCTTGCTTTAAATCTATTATAAATTGGTAAAAATTATGATTAAAGTAAGTGTAATAATACCAGTTTATAATGCTGAAAAGTATTTAGAAAAATGTTTAAATAGTGTAATTAATCAAACTTTAAAAGAAATAGAAATTATATGTATAGATGATTGTTCTACAGATAATAGTTATTCAATACTAGAAAAATATAGAGAGAAAGATAATAGAATAGTAGTTATAAAAATGAAACCAATCAGGGAATAGGCAATAATAGGAATATTGGCATAATAAATGCTAGAGGTGAGTATTTGGCATTTATAGATAATGATGATTTTATTCAGAAAATTTTTATATGATTTATTTTATACAGCTAAAAAATATGATTCTGATATATGTTATACAAATACTATATTTAGAGGCAAAGAAGAGTATGATATTATAATTGATAATGATACAAAAGATGATTATGTAATGGATTGTAC
>NZ_JQIU01000009.1:93127-105481 GCF_002379365.1 Brachyspira sp. G79
ATAAAGCAATTTGATAGTATATTTTTTAAATATAAATTTATTACTAAAATATTGCCAAGATTTATGCTTAAACTTCTGAGAAAAAATAGTATTATATTTTAATATTTATATTACTTATTTTATGAATTTTGGTTTGGAGTTTTTTATGAATTATTATGGATTGCTATATAGTTTATCTTCTATGATACCTGTAAAAAATATATGCTATTATATAAAAAATTATATGTATTTAATGGATTTATATGTATAAAAATAGAAAAATATATTTACTTTCTTT
The DNA here is from genome assembly GCF_002379365.1 of Brachyspira sp. G79. GTDB lineage: Bacteria > Spirochaetota > Brachyspiria > Brachyspirales > Brachyspiraceae > Brachyspira. The sequence goes on from NZ_JQIU01000009.1 coordinate 93,405, forward strand.
TTATAGTCTAAGTTTATATCCTTCTTCATGCAGATTTTTTAGTCAGGCATGTGAGTTTAATATTTTTGATAATATACTTTTGTATAATGAATACAATTTACCAAAAGATGAAAAGTTTGATAAAATCTTAAAAGATAAATTAAAGTCAGATATAAGAGGCTTTGGGTATTGGTGCTGGAAACCTTTTATTGTATTGAAAACTTTAGAAGATATGGAAAATAATGATATATTAGTATATGCTGATATTGGATGTCATTTAAGCAAAGATGGTATAAATCGTTTTTATGAGTATTTAGATATGGTTATTGAATATGAAAGTATTTGTTCTACTCTTGGTTTTAAAGAAAAACAATTCACAAAATCAGATATATTCAATTATTTTAATGTTTTAAATGATACAAATATTACAGATACGTTTCAAAGACCTGCTACTTTTTTTATTTTAGAGAAAACTTCTAGTAATATAGAATTTGTTAGAAAATGGCTCAATGTATTTTATGATGATTTCTCTTTAGTAGATGATAGCCCTTCAAAGATAAAAAATTTTGATGGTTTTATTGAAAATAGGCATGATCAGAGTATTTTTTTCTGTACTTTCAAAGATTTTCAAGATAAAAACTATAGATACATATGAATTTGATTCTAATAATTATAAATATCCTATTTTATTTAAAAGAGATAAAAAAGATATATATGATTTTATTATAAATTGTTCTAATTGTCCTAATATAATAAAAAATGTATCATGGTTTATTTCATCTAGCAAATATAGAGAAATGTTAAGAAAGTATATAAAATTAAATTTAAAAGAGTTTATAGTTCTCTATTTTAAAGAAAATAAGAATTTGTCAAAGTTCAAATATATTAAAAGCGGTAATTTATTTTTAGATATAATAATAAGAATGATTTTTAATATGTTAAAAAAGGAACTATTAATAGGGATAGAAAATAACATTAGTTCTATTGAATACTTAATTAAAGATATGTCTAAGTATGGATATCCTTTTAATATTTAGCTAATAGTTTTATATTTTTTAATTATAAATGTTTTATATATTGTTTATTATGAAAAAAGGTATATAATAGATTTATATTAAAAAATGAAATAATGATATTAAAAGATATCAATGAATATAACTAATAAAAAATAGGAGAAATAAATATGGCAGAATTGCGTTACAACCCATTACTTGGAGATTATGTTATGATAGCTAGTCATAGACAGGCACGTCCGCAGATGCCTAAAGATTATTGTCCGTTTTGTCCTGGAAGCGGAAAAGTTCCTGATAGTTATGATGTTTATAAATATGATAATGACTTTCCTGCCTTATCATTTGAACCTCCTTATCCAGATGAAGTAGATAATGGTAAAATGTTTAAAACAGCACCTTCTATAGGTAAATGCGAAGTTATTTTATATTCTTCAGATCATAATACTACTTTACCAGAACTTCCTGTTGGCCATATTGCTAAATTAGTAGCTTTATGGCAAGAGAGAATGAAAGCTATAGCTGAGAATAAAAAAATAAAATACATTATGCCTTTTGAAAATAAAGGTGAAGTTGTAGGTGTTACTATGCCGCATCCTCATGGTCAGATATACGGTTATAGCTGGATACCTTTAAGAATCAAAAGAAAAATAGAAATGGCTTCTAGCTATTATAATACTAACTGCCGCAACCTTTTTATGGATATGTTGGAACAAGAATTAGAAGATAGCAGAAGAGTAGTTTTTGAAAATGATCATTTTATATGTTTTTTGCCTTTTGCTACAGAATATCCTTATGGTATAATGATAATGCCTAAAAAGAAAACGCTTTCAATAACTAACTTTAATAAAGAAGAGAGTTTATCACTTGCTGATGCTTTAAAAAAGGCCACTTCTACATTAGATTTATTATTTGATATAAAGTTTCCTTATATGATGTGTATGTACAGTGCACCAGTAAATGATGGATTTAATTATAATGATATATGGAATTATCATATAGAGTTTTTTCCTCCTATGAGAAGTAAAGAAAAACAGAAATTTAATGCTTCTTCAGAAACAGGTGCTTGGGCTCCCTGCAATCCTACAAGCCCAGAAGAGATGGCCGCTCAATTAAGAACAGCATACATTAGATATATGGGAATGTAGGTGTATTTAAAAATTACAGTTATTATTCCTCATAGGATTGGTGAAAATATAGAAAAAACGTTAGCAGGGGTATATCTTTCTAATTACCCTAAGGAAAATATTGAGATTTTTCAGGCAGAGGGTACACATCCTACTGTTCAGAGAAATGAATGTATTAAGCAGTCTTTAGGCGATATAATATACTTCATAGATAATGATTCTATTGTCAGTGCTGATAATATTAAAGAAGCGAGTATTATATTTGAAAGTGATAAAAAAGTGGCCATAGTAGGAGGACCAGCAGTTCATAAGGTAAACTCTTTAGTTGAAATGTATATTGACAGATGTATGCGTTCTTATTATGCAGTCGGACCTATAGCCAACAGGTATAGGGTTAATAATAGTGATATAAAAGAGGGTACAGATAGAGATGTTATCCTTTGCAATTTATTTGTAAGGCGTGATGTATTATTTGAGGCTGGACTTTTTGATGAGAGCCTATATCCTAATGAAGAAAATGCTTTGATAGACAAGATTCTTTCTCTTGGATATAAATTAATATATAATCCGAAGATAGTAGTAGAAAGACCTCCAAGATCGAATTTAAAATTGTATATAAAAATGCTTCTTAATTACGGCAGAGGAAGACTGGAACAACTTTTTAGAGATTTTAACAGTAAAAATTTAATATTTACTTTACCAGCATTATTTTCGCTTTATATAGTTTTATGTCCAATAATATTTACATTATATAATATTTTTGAAGTAAACATAATTAAATTTTATTTTTTTCCATTATATGTTTACATAATATTAACTGTATTTGCAGGTTTTATATATGCTGTAAATGATAAGGGATTTATTTATAAAATAATGGGTATTTTTATATATCCTTTTATGTTTTTTGTAACACACTTTTTTTATGGATTTGGATTTTTTTACGGTATTTTAAGAATTGTAACGAAATTTAGAAGAATTGCTAAATTTTCTGTAAAAAAATATAAATCTTTTGGATAAATTTTGTAAATTTATAATATATAAAGATAATTACATATTGTAAAAATTGTAAAAATGTATAGTCTTTAATTAATTAATTTTTTAGGTTTACAAAAAGAATGAATATTTTAAATATATACTATTAATTTTAGGTGTATGTACAAGCAATTTGTTTTGTATTTATAATTTTAATGAAAATGGAAGTCTTATTCCATTAAAAATGATAAGAGTAAATAATTATGTTACCGATATTAATAATATATCCTTTGAAGATTATTCCCCTAATTTAAGTATTTTAGGTTTTCCTATGCTTAGTAGCTTTTTAATAGCTGAAAAGAAACTGCCTATATTAAGTATTTTCTTAGAACTTTATCAGTTTATGGGGTATACTAAGGAAGTAGCTTCTCATGTCAGTCATTTAGGTTTTTTTAGCACATTAAAGACTATAGAGTATTTCTTTGTGCAGGGCAGCAAAGATGTGTCTGTTTCATTCTCATACTCATCTACAATGAATGTTAATTATAATTCTATGATAAGAGATTTATCTGCTTCATATTCAGACATAACTTCAGGCACAAGTATGTTATTTGCTTTTAATTTTTATATATGATATTAATAGGATATATTATTTGTTAGAAAATGTTTAAAAATTATAATAAAGTTTGCTTTTTATTAAAATAAATATTTGCAAATTATAATTATTTATGATATATTGTATAGAAAATTATTTTAATTAAAAAAGGTTATATGTGTCAGATATACATGAAATAATTACTCTTGATGGTCCTTCTGGGGCAGGTAAAAGTACAATAGCAAAATTAACAGCAAATAAATTGTCTTTTAAATATTTAGACACAGGTGCTATGTACAGAGCAGTAACCTTATATATGATTAAACATAATATTAATATAGATAATAACAATGAAGTCATATCCGCTCTTAATAATTTAAATATCAGTTTTGATAATGCTGGAAGAATATATTTAGATAATGAAGACGTAACTGAAGAGATAAGAAGTTCTGAAGTGGTTAATCTAGTATCCAAAGTATCATCTATCAGTGTTGTAAGACAAAATATGGTATCTCTACAGAGAAAAATAGCTGAAGGTGGTAATTATGTAGTAGATGGCAGAGACATAGGCAGTGTAGTTTTTCCTAATGCTAAATATAAGTTTTATATGGACGCTTCTTTAGATGAAAGAGCTAAACGCAGATATAATGAAGAATTATCCAAAGGAAAAACACTTACTTATGAAGAGGTTAGGGAAAGCATAAGAAAGAGAGATGAGTTTGACTCAAATAGAAAAGATAGTCCGCTAGTGGTTCCAAATAATGCATATATTATTGATACTACAAGTATGACTATAGATGAAGTTACAGAAAAAATCACAAATGTGATTTTAAATAAACAATCTAATTAACAGTTGGATATATTTTTAACCTGTGAAAGTGCAGGAGGGAGAAGGAACAATGGAAGATAATAAAAATCTATCAAATGATGAAATTGAATTTCGTAAGGCTTTAGAGGAAAGTGATAATACTTCTTTGAGCCGAGGAAAAATCATTAAAGGTAAAGTAGTTCAATTTGACGATACAGACGTTTTTATAGATTTTGAATCTAAATCTGAAGGTAAAATTAAAAGAAATGAATTTGATAAAGAACCTATTATTGGTGAAGAAATAGAAGCTATTGTTTCAGGGGAAGATGATAAAGGTTATGTTATTTTATCTAAAAGCGAAATAGATAAGAGAAGATCTCAAGAATTAATAGATAATGCTGTTAAAAATAATAGTACAGTTACAGGTGTTGTTAAAGAGGTTATTAAAGGCGGATTTAAAGTATCTATAATGGGACATCAAGCTTTTTGTCCGTTTTCTCAAATAGATATAGCTAGAGGAATCAAAGAAACTGATTATATAGGCAATGAGTATGAGTTTAGAGTAATTAAGAAAAATGGCAGGGATGTTGTAGTATCAAGAAGAGCTTTATTAGAAGAAACTCAAAATGCAAGTATAGAAAGTTTCTTAAACAATCTTAAAGAAAATGATATTATTAATGGTAAAGTAAAAAATATAGAAAAATTCGGTGCTTTTATAGAAATTACTCCGGGTTTTGATGGTTTCCTTGCCATACCTAATATGTCTTGGGATAAGGTTATTAATCCTAAATCTATAATATCAAAAGGCGAAGAGAGAATGTTTAAAGTTCTCCATGTCGATAAAGAAAACAAAAAAGTTGATTTGGGTATTAAGCAGCTTGATGAAGATCCTTGGGGTAAATTCGTTGAGCAGTATCATATAGGCGATGTTATTCAAGGTGAAGTTACTAATGTTAAGAAATTCGGTGCTTTTGTAAAAGTTGCTGACGGAATAGAGGGATTGGTTCATGTTTCTGATTTAAGCTGGAACTCACATGTTAATAATCCTAATGATTTCGTTAAAAAAGGTGCTTTCTTAGAATGTAAAATACTCGATATGAATGCAGCTGAAAGAAAACTTACTTTAGGATTAAAACAAGTAAAAGAAAATCCTTGGGATACTGTTGAAAAAGATTTCCCTGTAAAATCTGCTGTAAAATGTAAAGTAAAAAGAATAATAAAAAACTTTGCTGTATTTGAACTTCCTAACGGCTTGGAAGGAATATGTGACATAAGCGATTTTGATTGGAGAAATAATATTGTTAACATGAAAGACTATATTAAAGAGGGTGAAGATGTTAATATGGTTATCATGTCCATAGACAGAGATAAACAAAGAATCAAGCTAAGCTATAAACATACTAAAGAAAGTCCTTGGAGATTATTTGAAAAAGCTCATCCTCAAGGTTCTATAGTTGATGGTACTGTTAAAGCTATAGTTGATTCTGGTGCTATTGTTTCCTTGGAAGATGACTTGGAAGGATATATGCATGTTTCACAAGTTGAAATCCCTAAAGGAAGTACTTTAGAAGAAGTTGTTAAAGTTGGTGAAACTTATCCTTTTGTTGTAAGAGAAGTTAATCAAAGTAAAAGAAGAATATCGCTTTCAAGAAGAGAGTATATGGAAGCTCAAAACAAAAAAGAAACTCAAAATTATATTTCTAAAGCAGAACCTACTTCTTTGACTTATAATCCTTTTGATAATATAAATAATTAAAAACAGAAGATAAATAAAAAATAAATTATAAAATCCTAATATTATAATAGTTTTATTATGATATTAGGATTTTTTATTACGTTTTTTGTTTTTTTATGTTTTTTTATTATCTAACTTGATGCAATATTGACATCAATATTTTTTTATATATAATTATCTTATCATAAAAATGCTTAATTTCATTTTGCATAATTTTTTATAAAGGGTTAAATTATGAAAAGACTTCTTATTATATCATCAGAATATACAGGTCATGGACATAAAAGTGTTCATACTGCCATAGTGCAGGGTTTTGAACAATTATATAAAGATAAAATAGAATGCAAAGTCATTAATGGGTTTAAATTAGGTGATTTGGAGCTTATGGCTACAGAAAGACTTTATAATGTATGCATAAAATATTTTCCCAATATGTGGGGCAAGTTTTTTAATCTTTCTAATAATGACAGTACTTTTGTAAATAAAAAGATATCTAGGAAAATAAGACGAAGATTGTTAAAAAAAATAGAACAATACAATCCAGATTTAATTTTAAGTGTGCATCCATTATTTAATGGAAGTGTTCTTAATCTTTTGCAAAAATATAAACCAGAGTTAAAGTTATATACTTTAATAACAGATATAGTAAGTGTTACACATATATGGCTTGATAATAGAGTAAGCAAAGTAATAAGTCCTTCTATAGAAGCTACAAATTTTATTGTAGAAAATGGTATAGATAAAGATAAAGTTATGACATTTGGTATACCTACAAGAGTTAATTTTGATTCGCCTTGTAAAACTATAGAAGAAGTCAGAGCAACAACAAATTTGAATAGAAAGTTAAGAGTACTTTTGTTAAATAATTCAGAAAGATCTAAGAGAATATATTATATAATAAGAAAGCTGCATGAAAAATATGACTGCGATGTTACAGTGGTATGCGGAAGAAATAAAAATAATTATAGAAGAATTAAACATAGATTAAGAAATTATAAAAAAGAGGTAAACTTAATAGGATACTCCAAAGAATTATTTAAATTGTTCCATGAGAATGATATTTTAATTACGAGATGCGGATCTTTATCTGTGGTTGAAGGCATAAATTGTTTGATACCTATAGTATCTATGGGGGCATTGAAAGGTCAGGAGGAAGGTACTCCTATATATTTGGAAGAAAATGGTTTGGGGTACAATACTGTTTCTACTGATGATATTTTTAATAAAATAGATTATCTTATTGAAAACGGCAGAGAGTATCTTCTAAAAACTAGAGAAGCTCAGTTTAATTACTATGGAAGAGATGCAAGAGAGAAAACAGTTCATTTTATTGCTGATGAACTTCTTAAAGATGAAAAATAATATTATATTAAATTATAGTTTAATATAAATAAAAAGGAAAAAAATTGATTAGTAATAAAAAGATGAAAGAATTGCTCTCAGATATAGATTTATCTAATATAGAATTAAAAAATTATTATTCTGTATTTGAAAGAGTAAGATCTAATAATGAAAAATATTGGATTATAAGCAATGAAACAGACTGCAGTATGTGTTCTGCTGTTGTTTCCAAAGAAATAAACTTAACAAATTTTGAATGGCATAATAATGAAATATATATAGCAAACAGCATAGATATAAAACAGATTCTAAATTTATCTTTAAAAATGTTTATGTCTTTAAAAAAGCTTCTTGAAGAGAATTATCCTTATCAGATATTTGATTTAGTATTATCTCTATCATACAGTAAAGACAATACTCCTCCAAGTGCTGATATAAGGTTTTATGCTGTTAGAGATGGTTTTAGAATAATTGATATTGAAAATATAGAAAATTATAAATCAGATGCTGTTTTAATAGAGACTGTTAATAATAATTAAATATATTGCTTATCAAAATAAATAATTACTATAATTTTTTGTCCAAATCATTTTTATAAACATTATTAAAATACTATATAGTTCTATATATTGAAAAATTAATAAATGCACTTGATATTTATTTAGTAAAATGTTATAATCATCTAACATTGAAGGTTGTAAAATAGATTAATGTGAATGTTCATATTTTTTCTATTTTCTATAATAAATTGCAAATTAGATAATAGGAGAATCAAAATGGCAGATAAGACAATATGTTTCTGTATGGCAGTAACTGAGAGTCAGATTAGGGATGCTATCAAATCAAAAAAATTAAAAACAGTAGAACAAGTTTCTGAAGCTACTAAAGCAGGTACAGGCTGCGGCGGCTGTCAGGAAGCTATCAAACAAATCTTAAATGAAATGAATAAATAATTTTATTAAAAACAAAAAATTATATTTATTTTATATCCCAATTATAAATTAATATATTTTATGTATATTAATAATTAACTTAGATGGAGGTAGGAACATGTGGGAATATACAGATAAAGTAAGAGATCATTTTATTAATCCTAGAAATGTAGGAGAAATAGAAAATCCAGATGCAGAGGCTATGACTGGAAGTATAGTTTGCGGCGATGCATTGAAATTAACATTAAAAATAGATAAAGACACCGATAAAATATTGGATGCTAAATTCAAAACTTTCGGATGTGCTTCGGCTATAGCAAGCAGCAGTATTCTAACTGAGATGATTAAAGGAAAAACTCTTGATGAAGCTGCTAAGATTACAAATAAAGATATAGCTATGGAGCTTGGAGGTCTTCCCGAAGAGAAAATGCACTGTTCTGTTATGGGAATGGAAACTTTGGAAAAAGCTATTAATAACTATAGAGGAATTGCAACAGAAGAAGATGAGCATGATGAAGGTGCTATTGTTTGTAAATGTTTTGGTATAACAGATACAAAAATAAAAAGAGCTATAAGAGAAAATAAATTAAAAACTGTAGAGGAGATTACTTTCTATACTAAAGCAGGCGGCGGATGCGGAGCCTGTAAGGTTAAACTTGAAGATATCTTGAACGAAGAACTTGCTGAGATGGAAAGAGAAGCTAAAAATGCCCCTCTTACTACAGTTCAAAAAGTAAAAAAAATAGAAGAGGCTTTGGAGAGAGTTATTAATCCTATGCTTAAAATGGATGGAGGAAGCTGCAGACTTGTGGATGTTGAAGGCAATAAAGTAATGATAGAGTTTAAAGGAGCTTGTTCTTCCTGTGCTTCTTCTAAAAATACTTTGAAAGGTTTTGTTGAGCCTAAATTGCATGAACTAGTTTCTAAAGATTTGGAAGTTGTAGGCGTTTGATTGGAGGGTATATTTATGTCAGATAAAAAAATAATATATTTAGATAACAATGCTACAACTAGAGTATATGAAGAAGTATTAGAGGTTATGCTTCCTTATTTTAAGGATCAGTATTTTAATCCTTCTAGTATGTACACTCCTGCTGGTGCTGTTCATAAAGAAATGGAGAAAGCAAGAGGAGAGGTAGCTGATTTTTTGGGCTGCGAACCTATTGAAGTATGTTTTGTATCATGCGGAAGTGAAGGCGACAATATGGCTATTAGAGGAACTATAGAAGCATATCCTACTAAAAATCATATTATCACTACAAAAGTAGAGCACCCTGCCGTTATAGAAACATGCAAAGATTTGGAAAGACATGGATACAGAGTTACATATCTTTCTGTAGATAATGACGGAAATATAGATATTAATGAATTAAAAAGTGCCATTAACGAAAATACTGCAATAGTATCTATAATGTATGCTAATAATGAAACAGGTGTGATTTTTCCTATAAAAGAGATTGGAGAGATAGTAAAAAATGCAGGAGCAGTATTTCATGTAGATGCTGTTCAGGCCGCAGGAAAACTTCCTCTTAATATGAAAAATGAGCCTTATATTGATATGCTTACTATAGCAGGACATAAAATACATGCTCCTAAAGGTATAGGTGCTTTATATATAAAAAATGGTACTAAATTAAGAACTGTTCAAACAGGCGGTCATCAGGAGAGAGGTCGCCGTGCTGGTACTGAAAATGTGCCTTATATTATTGGTTTAGGTAAAGCTGCTTCTATGGTTAAAGCCGAGCTTCCAAGATTTATTGAACATACTTCAAAACTTAGAGACGCTTTAGAGGCAGAAGTTACTAAAAGAATAACCGATATAAAAATTAATGGAAAAGGTGCTAATAGAGTAAGTAATACTGCAAATATAAGTTTTAAAAATATAGAAGGGGAGGCTGTACTTCTTTTATTAGACGGATATGGTATTTGTACTTCAAGCGGAAGTGCATGTTCATCTGGTACATTAGAGCCTTCTCCAGTACTTCAGGCTATGGGAGTGCCTTTTGAGTATGCCCATAGTTCTACGAGATTTTCTATGTCTTTGGATAATACTATGGAAGAGATGATGTATACTGCTGATGCTATAGAAAAAATAGTTGCTAGACTTAGAGATATATCACCTTATAAAGATTAAGATTTTATATTTAAATTAAATATAAGCCTATTATAGTTATTATAATAGGCTTTATCATTTTCTAATTAAAAAATATTAAATTAAAAAACTATGTATTAATAAATTTAGTTTTGAAACAAGTATAATATAGAAATTTACAAATTATAATTGTTTATGTACATATTAAATAATAAATATATTATAAAAATCAAAAATTTGTTTTAAAAAAATTAAATATATTTTCTTTGGCTTTATCTTCTAAAATTTTATCATTGCCTTCTATTGATACCGTAACTTCATCACCTATTTTTAAATTGAGCTGCATTATTCCTATTATCTTTTTTACATCTTTTTTATTTTGTTTACTGTCGATTATAATAACACAACATTTACTGTCTTTTGCTATTTTAGCAAGATCACTTAAAGGTCTTGCATGTATATTATTAATATTTTTGATAGTATAATTAAAACTAGTCATTTTATTATTTCCATTCATTATTTCTTAGTAAATACATTAAATTGTCAAATGTTTTATTTTCTATCAGTTTTATAATACTTTTTTCATTAAGCAGAAAATCTACAGTATACTGATAAAATTTTTGTAAATTGTCATCTTTTTTGTTTGATATTGACACTAAAAATATAACCTGAACATTATTTTTGTACCATGTAATAGGTTTTTCAAGTACGGCTACATATACGAAAGTTTTTTCTGTTAGAATATCAAAAGGATGAGGTATAGCCACCAAATTGCCAAAATCTGTTTCTGATAAATCTTCTCTTTTCATAACAGATTCATAAAAATTATCAGGTATATCTATATATTTTTTTATATTAATGCATATGTTTTTGATTATTTCATCTCTGCTATTTCCTTTAATATTTAATGAAAATAGGTCTTTATTATAATAATCATTTAGAAAATCATTTTTTGATAATTCTAAAGCGTTTTTTACATTTATGATATCACTATTTTCTAAAAACAATCCTATTTGTACAATAGGAAGCGGAACTCTAAAATTAATAGGTACTGTTGAAAATATATAATTAACCTTTGAAAAATCAAAATCTTTAAGCATTATTAAATCGGTGGTATAAATATTATCTATATAATCAGCAAACTCTTTTTTATATTTGTACATTAGAAGTTTTGAAGTTGTTTTTCCGCTCCCACAAACTATTAATATATTTATTTTATTTTTTTCTTCATTGCTGTTTTCTTCCAAGGCTATTTGAAACAGTAAAGCTAAATATCCTATTTCATCATCAGAAATTTCTTTTTTATAATAATTTTTCAAAACTGCATTTGCCTCAGAAGCTATTAAATATGCAAGACCGTAATTACTTTTTATATCACAAAGCATGGGGTTTTTTTGTAATACATTATATCTTATTCTTATATCAAGTGGTATCATGTGATGATTTAATAAAAGCCTTAAATTAAGATTGTTTCTTAAATCTATTT
>NZ_JQIU01000009.1:106581-112219 GCF_002379365.1 Brachyspira sp. G79
TTTTTTCAAGATCATTATTTAATTCCTGTATTTTTATACGTATAGTTTTTTCGCTTACATTTAATTCTTTAGCTAATTTCTCAGCTGTTATATAAGATTCAGCAGATAAAATATATAATATTTCTTTAATATATTTATTTTTCATGTAAATATTATATATCATAACAGAATAAAAAACAAAAAAATACCAGATTAATATAGTAGTTTTATTGTTTGAGTTATTATAAAAAAGTGATAAGCTAATAAAAAATAAAAAAGAGAGGTTTAAAATTATGACAAAAATTTTATTATTATGTTCAGCAGGAATGTCAACAAGTATGGTTGTAAAAAAAATGAAAGAGGCAGCTACTAAAAAAAATATAGATGTAGAGATAGAAGCAGTAGCTACAGCAAGATTTTATGAATTATTAGACAGTTATGATGTATTTTTACTAGGACCGCAGGTAAAATTTCAAAAAGCAGAGTTTCAAGCAAAAGCTAAAGAAAAAAATAAACCATTAGATGTTATAGATTTCAAAGATTACGGTACTATGAACGGGGAAAAAATATTAGATTTTGCTTTAAACTTAAAAGTTCAATAATATTTATAGGGTTAATTTATAAATTTGTAATAGGATTATTTATTATAGGATTGTTTTTATGAGAGAATTAGGTATTTCTGTTTATCCTTTCCATTCTAAGATGGAGGATAATAAAGCTTATATAGATTTGGCTTCAAAATATGGTTTTACAAGATGTTTTATGTGTTTGTTATCAGTAGAGTATTCTAAAGATGAGATTATGAAAGAGTTTTCAGAGATCATAAATTATGCTAAAGATAGAGGTATAAATACTACTTTAGATATATCTCCTGCTGTATTTAAGCATTTAGGTATTTCATATGAGGAGCTTGATTTTTTTCATAAACTAGGGGCTTGGGCTATAAGGCTTGATTTAGGATATAGCGGAAACGAAGAGAGTTTAATGACTTATAATGATTATAATTTAAAAATAGAGATTAATATGAGTAATTCTACATCATATTTAGATACTATAATGAATTATTATCCGAACAGAGAAAATCTTATAGGCTGCTATAATTTCTATCCTCATGCCTATAGCGGACTTGATAAAAAATTGTTTATTGAAAGTATGAATCGTTTTAAAAAGCATTCTATAAAATTATCAGCATTTGTTAATGCTAAAGAAGCTAGTTTCGGACCTTGGCCTGTAGATGACGGTATATGTACTTTAGAAGAACATAGAAATCTTCCTATAGAAATACAGGCTATGGAATTATTCTTTTTAGGTGTTGATGCTGTGTTTGTTGCTAATTGTTATGCTAATGAAGAGACTTTTAAAAAACTTGCTTGTTTGGATAAAAGACTTATAACTTTAAAAGCAAAATTATTAGATAATATTCCAGAAATAGAGAGAAAAATAATTCTTGAAGAGATGCATCAAAACAGAGTAGATGCAAGCAGTTATTTTATTAGGTCATCAAATCCTAGAGTGAAATACAAGGGAAATAATTTTAAAATATTTAATCCTATTACAGACATTAAACGCGGAGATATACTTATTGATTCTTCTGAATATGGAACTTATGCAGGAGAACTTCAGATAGCATTAAAAGATATGAAAAATACTTCAAGAACTAATGTTGTCGGTAAAATAGATGAAGATTATTTATTTTTATTAGACTATATAAACATGGCTCAGAGATTTAAAATAACTCAATAGTTTTTGTTATACAAATACTAAATTACAGCTAGGTGATTATATTAATTATCATATGTGTATATGCAGGTGTAGTTTAAATAATATTTATTAAAATAATATAAAAATAATAGAATGGAGAGTAGATCATGAATGATAAATTAATGGCATTTATAGAAAGTAAACTTCTTCCTATAGCGTCAAAAATAGCAGGCAATAGATATTTAAATGCAATAAGAGACGGATTTGTATTTGCTATGCCTTTTTTAATAGTGGGATCTTTTATACTTTTGATATTAAATTTACCTTTCACAGATAAGAGTAATTTTTTGTATATGGAATGGTATACTAATTTGATGAATTCTTTCAAAGGCGATTTAGTTCAGCCTTTTTATGTAAGTATGGGCATAATGTCATTATTTGTAGCTTATGGTATAGGCTATTCTTTATCAGGGCATTATCAGCTTAATTCTATTACAGGAGGATTTTTATCATTATTTAGTTTTTTATTGGTATCTGCCAAAGTAGAATATGCTCCTATAGCAGAGTCTGTATCAAAATCATTTTTAGTTAATGCCGACAGTTCAATACCTGTTATGGACGTTAGATTTATGGATGCTAAAGGTTTATTTGTAGCTATAATTTTTGGTATTATATCTATAGAAATATTCAGATTTTTGGTAAATAAAAAACTTATTATAAGACTTCCAGAATCAGTACCTCCTGCTATAGCAAAGTCTTTTGAACTTTTAATACCTATAGTTGTAGTTATAGTAATATTTCAGGCTTTCAATATTATTATACAAAAGAGTTTAATGATGATGATACCAGAATTAGTAATGAAAATATTTGAGCCTTTACTTAAAGTATCAGATTCTCTTCCTTCTATAATAATTATTCTTCTTGTGATACATATATTATGGTTTGCAGGACTTCATGGTACTAATATAGTAGATGCTATAGTAAAAGCAATTACATTATCAAATTTGGCAGTAAATCAGGCAGCACTTCAGGCTGGAGAACCAGTAACAAAGATATTTGCAGGCGGATTTTTTGATTCATATGTATTTATAGGAGGTGTAGGTACTACTTTAGGTTTGGCAATAGCTATGGTAAGAAGCAAAAATGAACATATAAAATCTATAGGAAAATTATCAATAGTTCCAGCAGTATTTAATATTAATGAACCTATTATGTTTGGGGCACCTGTAGTGATGAATCCTATTCTTGTTATACCTTTTATATGTCTTCCTATAATAAATGCTACTATAGCTTGGGTATTTACAAAATTAAATATTATAGGTCATATTGTATCATTAGTACCTTGGACAACTCCGGGGCCATTGGCTGCATTGCTTGCTACTAATTTGAATTTTGCTTCTATGATATTGAGTTTGGTATTAATATTCACATCATATCTTGCTTATATACCTTTCCTTAGAGCTTATGAGATGTCATTAGAAAGAGAAGAAGCAAATAATAAATAAAATTAATGAGGTTTTTTATAATATGAAACAATATAAATTTAGTGATAATTTTTTATTTGGGAGTTCTACTTCAGGACCTCAAAGCGAAGGTTTTTATAATAAGGCTAATAAAAATATATGGGATTATTGGTTTGAAATATCAAAAGAAAAATTCCATAATCAAGTTGGACCTGAATATACATCTAATTTTTTTAGAGATTATAAAGACGATATAAGATTAATAAAAGAAACAGGTCATAATGTTTTTAGAACTTCAATACAATGGAGTAGAATACTAAAAGATTTTAATACTTTAGAATTAGATGAAAAAGCTGCTGAGTTTTACAGCAATGTTATAGATGAGCTTATAAAAAACGATATAGAGCCTATAATATGTTTGTATCATTTTGATATGCCTTTAAAACTTCAGGAGATAGGAGGATTTGAAAATAGAGAAGTAGTTGAACTTTATGCAAAATATGCTTCTAAAATGTTTGATCTTTATGGAGATAAAGTTCATAAATGGTTTACTTTTAATGAGCCTATAGTAGTTGCTGAGGGCGGATATTTGTATAAATTTCATTATCCAGAAGTTGTATCATTTAAAAGAGCGGTTCAGGTTGTTTATAATATGAACTTGGCAAGTGCAAAGGCTGTAAAAGCTTTTAAAGAATCTGGAAAAAAAGGTGATATAGGTATAATACTTAATCTTACTCCTTCATATCCTAGAGATGAAAATAATAAAGAAGATTTAAATGCTTCTCATATATGCGATTTGATTTTTAATAGAAGTTTTTTAGATCCTGCTGTTAAGGGAGAGTTTCCATCTGATTTGATAGACTTTGTAAATGAAAATAATCTTACTCCTATATATGAAGAAGGTGACAAGGATATATTAAGAGAAAATACTATATCGATTTTAGGAATAAATTATTATCAGCCTAGAAGAGTAAAAGCAAGAGAGAGTAAGTTTGAATCGGATACTTTAATGCCTGAAAATTTCTTTGAGCCTTATGAGATGCCTAACAGACTTATGAATCCTTACAGAGGCTGGGAAATATATTATAAAGGTATTTATGATATAGCTAAAAATATACAGGAAAACTATTCCAATAAAAAATGGCTTATCACAGAAAACGGTATGGGTGTGGAAAACGAAGAAAGATTTATAAAAAACGGTATTGTTGAAGATGATTACAGAATAGAGTTTGTAAGTGAGCATTTGAAATGGCTTCACAAGGGTATAGAAGAAGGTTCTAATTGTATAGGCTATTTGATGTGGACACCTATAGACTGCTGGTCTTGGCTTAATGCTTATAAAAACAGATATGGATTTATAAGGTTTGATTTAGAAAGCGGTAAAAAGACAGTAAAAAAATCTGGATATTGGTTTAAAGAGCTTGTGAAAAATAAAGGTTTTGAGGGATAAAATATTTATATCAAGTAAAATTATAGAAAATATTTATACATTTGATGTTTGCTTGGTAATATAAAAAATAAAAATAATTTATATTTAGGAGGCTATAATTATGACTGAAGAACAAGAAAAATTTATGGAGGAGAATGTATTTCCTATTATTAGTTTGGCTGGTGAGAGTAAGAGTTTAGCTTACGAGGCTTTAAGACTTGCTAAAGAAAAAAAATTTGATGAGGCAGCTCAAAAAATGAAAGAGGCTGATGAAATAATATTAAAATCTCATGAGTTTCAGACTAATTTAATAACTAGAGAAGCAGACGGTGAAAAAATAGAAATTACTATGCTTTTTGTTCATGCTCAGGATCATTTGATGACCGCTATGAGCGAGAAAAATCTCATAAAAGAGATTATAAGTATATTAGAAGTAAAATAAATAACATATATTTTAAACCATTCAATTAAGGGACTAAAGATAGATTTTAAGTCCCTTAATAATAACTTAATTTTCATAAAGCAAATCTCCTTTATTTATGCCAATATGTTTCCTTTATGGCTTATGCATAAATCTAATGAGTTGCTTAATTTTACTCTGTAAAAATTTATTCTTTTGTTTATTTCAAATATATAAGCATTTTTATATTTTTTCATAACACTTTTTACTCTACCTGATATATTTTTAGGCAGTATATTCTCTCTTATTACATTATCATCACTGCTTATGTAATTCCATTCTCCGTTTTATCAAAATTGATATAAGTTCCGTTTGATAATTTTATTTCATATTCATCTTTTATTTTATCAATATATACATTTTTGCCTTACTAAAATTAGTACTTATAAATCTTTTAGCATTTTCAGGTAATTTACTTGGTGTTATTTTTATTAAAAAGGTTTAATGTATTAGTCATAGTTATTCTCCTTATGTATGTTGTAAAATTTCTTTACATGTATATTATAATAAATTGTAAATTTTAGGCAATATAATTTTACAAATATTTTACATTATTTTTACAATATTTAGCTATTTTGGTATTTTTATCATACGTATAATACATTT
>NZ_JQIU01000009.1:114722-120297 GCF_002379365.1 Brachyspira sp. G79
TAATAGAGATGTAAATTTTAAAGAAGTTAATAATTATGTAATACCTGATTTATATTATCCTTTTGCTGATATAAGAAACACTAATTCAAAAGCAGTAAAACTCACAAATGAATCGAGATTAATAATAACAAATAATTTTCCAAGACTTGATGGTGAAATTGAATTTTTTCCGATTTATTCAGCATTTGCAGATGCTGTTTATAAAATCACAGTTACAAATAATAAATATACTAATATGTTTTTAAAACAAGTTCCATTTGAGGAGTATGTAATAATTAATGATAACGGAACAATAGAAACTAATTATGACAGAGCAACAAACAGCAACTATGATACAGCTTATGTTTTATGCTCAACAATTTATTACAACACTTATAAAAGCTTTTTATATGATAATGCTTATAAAAATCTTATAAATGCTAAAGTTGATATAGTTTTTGGAAATGCACCTTCTAATAAAGATATAGAAATGGCTAAAACTAATAATATAGATTTTATATTAATACCTATAGGAAAAGAGGCATTTGTATTTTTTGTAAACTCTCAAAACAAAATAGATAATCTTTCAAAAGAGAATATAAAGGACATATACACAGGAAAAATCAATAATTGGAAAGAAGTTGGAGGAGATAACATGAAAATAAGAGCCTATCAAATGGATAATATTGGAAAATGGCAAATTACATTTACAAACTTTATGGCTTCAATGAATGCTGAAAATAATATAATGAAGCCTGATACCAAAATAGGATTTGATTTGAATTCTGGATTTACTGAAAATGTAAAAGAATACCGCAATAGAAAAAATGCTATAGGATATTCATTTTTATTTAATGTTCATGAAATGATAAACAACAATGAAATAAAAACTCTTTCTATAGATAATATAAAACCAAATAAAGAAAATATACAAAATGGTACTTACACTCTGTCAACTACATTTTATGCTGCAACAACTAAAAGAGCTTTAGAAGAAAATCCAAATGTTCAAAAATTAATAGATTTCATACTTTCAGAACAAGGTCAGTATTTAGTTGAAGAGACTGGATATACTCCTATCATTAATTAAAGTAAAAAATTATTATATATGTTCTTAAAAAATATGTTAAAATCGTACTTTAATGTAAATATTGTAAAATAATTGTAAAAACACACTTGATTAAAATTGTTTTACATTGTATTATCCTTTCTCTAATATCAAGTAAAAAATTATATTTTAGAGGATTATGAAAAATATGAAATTTTTAGGATTTATGAATTATATATACACAGTTATAAAAGGTTTTATTATAGGAGCTTCTATGCTTGTACCTGGTTTCAGTGGGGGCACTATGGCTATGATACTTGGTATATACGATAAATTAATATCTTCTTTAAGTAGTGTTTTAACTTTTTCAAAGAATGAAAATTATTTTATTAAAAATAAGTTTAACTTTTTATTTTTAATATTTTTCTCTATTGGCTCTCTTTTAGGAATGGTCATAATATCAAAACCTTTATCAAACTTAATAGAGAAGTATTATACTGTTTCTTCTTTCTTTTTTATGGGAGCAGCACTTGGAGGTTTTAATACAGTCTATAATAAAACTAAAGAATACAAATTTAATTTTGTGAGCATTATATACATACTATTAGGAGCAGCAATAGTATATTTAATATCAATTATACCAGAAGGTTTTTTCAGCAGTTCATCAGATAGAAGCGAAGTATTTATGTATTTTATACTTATAATAGCTGGTTTAATAGTAGCCATTGCTATGATACTTCCAGGTATAAGTGTGTCATATATGTTTTTACTTTTGGGTATATATCAGGAAACTATTGATGCGGTACATAATCTTTATTTTCCTTATTTAATTCCTTTAGCTGTAGGTTCTATTTTGGGAGTTGTTCTTACTACTAAAATTTTGGAATATTGGATGGAGCATTATGTAAAGGCTTCTTATTTAATAATATCAGGTTTTGTATTAGGTTCTATTATACAGGTTTTCCCTGGTCTTCCAAAAGGTATAGAGTGGGCATTATGTCCTATAATGTTTTTAGCTGCTTATTTTCTTATAAGACTTTTACAGAGATTCGATCCTGATAATAGATAAGTGTAATAAAAAATAATATTTTTATAATATACTTATTTCAAAACAATCTTATTTATTAATTGTAGTGACTAGACATTTTGAAGCACAACAGAGTTCCGCTTATGTACCGTATGTAAGATAAAGATTGCATATTTATATACTAAAATAATAAGTTATACAACATATAAAAGATTATTTTTATATGTTGTATAAATTTCATATATAATCTTGTCAAGTACTTTTGAAAAAATCCTATTTTAATATATAAAACTATTTATTAAAAAATAAACTCAATATAAAGAGTTTTTTGATAGCTTTTTATATTGAGTTTTAAAAATCAATTAACAAAAATTAAACAAATTAAAGTCTTACAATTTCTCTAGTTATTTCTTTTAAGCTGTGAACTCCGCACATAGTCATAGCGTCTTCAAGTTCAGCACCTAATTGTGAAGCATAAGATTTAACTCCTTCTTCACCTCCGCCGTATGCTGCTATTACAAAAGTTCTGGCAATAACAACTCCGTCAGCTCCGATAGCAAGAGCTTTTAATATATCAGCACCGCTTCTTATTCCGCCGTCTACTAATATTTTTATTTTTCCCTTAACCGCATCAGCAATTTCAGGTAATACTTCAGCAGTAGAAGGACATTGATCAAGTACGCGTCCTCCATGATTTGATACTATTATAGCATCAGCCCCAGCCTCTAATGCTTTTTTAGCTCCTTTTACAGTCATTATTCCTTTTATTATAAATGGTCTTTTAGCAATCTCTTTTATTTGTCTTAATTCATCAACTGTTTTGCTTCCAGCCTTTGGAGTAAGATTCTTTAAGAAAGGAAGTCCTGCAGCATCAACGTCCATAGCAACAGCAAAAGCATTTGAATCGGCAACTAATTTCATTTTTTCTTTTATAACATCCATATTCCAAGGCTTAACAGTAGGTATTCCTATACCATTTTGTTTTTTTATCATAGTAGTTGCTGCTATCATTACATTAGGATTGGTTCCGTCTCCAGTGAAAGCTGCAATTCCTGCTTCATAACATGATTTTACTAATATATCATTGTATTCTTCTTCTGTATATTTATCACCATAGTGAAGCTGAACTGCACCTACAGGACCAGCAAATATTGGGTATTTAAATTTTCTACCAAACAGTTCAAAAGAAGTATCAATATCTTCATTAGAACATATTGTATCCATATTAAGCCTTATCTCTCTCCATTTGTCATAATTTCTAATAGCTACATCTCCTATTCCTTTGGCACCAGGTCCGGGCATACTATTTTTACATACTTTACCATTACATATAATGCATGCTTTACAAAAACCCATACAGTCTTTAGCATTTTCTATAATTTCTTTATATGTCATAACATTTCCTCCAATAATAATTAAACTTATAATAATTCATAGTAATAATACTAAATATAAAAAATAAAACAAGCAAATTTATTAATAACAATTTTTTATAGTATTAAATTATTTTTATAATATAATACTATAATATTGCATAGAGCTAGTAAATTAAAATAGGAATTAAAAATGACAATAATATCTAATTATCTTTTTAACAAACATATAGAAAAGTGCAAAATATCATTAAAAGGCTTTGAAAAAAGTGAAGTTAAATATTTAAAAGATGATTTCAAAAAAGAAGCAGAAAAAATTCTATCTGATGCCAATAATTTTTTAAATAGCATTGATGCATTAAATTATTCTGATTTTGATGATTTTAACAGCAAGGCGGAAACTTTTAATGACGGATTAAATACAATACTTGAAACATTTTATATAAAAGAGCCTGATGAAATTTATACTTATAACAAGTTTATTGAGTATTTTCATTATGATAAGACTATGTTTAATGATGAAGATGCTGAAATAGATGCTAATGATTTACATACTTTAGATGAATATTTTGATTATAATACTAATGGAGTTGTTGATAACAATTCGGGATCATATGAGAAAGCTATAGAGTATTATAATAAAGCTATAGAATTGATTGATTATTATGCGTTAGCTTATTATAATAGAGGACTTTCTAGAAATAATTTAGGATTTTTTTAAAAAAGCCATAAGAGATTATGATAAAGCTATAGAATTAAGTAAAAATTATAAAGATGCTTATTATAATAGAGGGCTTGCTAAAAATAATGCTAATTTACACAAGGAAGCTATTGAAGATTACTCTAAAGTTATAGAGTTAGATAGTGAAAATATAGATGCATACAATAATAGAGGAGTTTCCAAAAATTATTTACATCTTTTTTATGAGGCTATAAAAGATTTTAATAAGATTATAGAGTTAGATCCTAATAACTATTATGCTTATGGTAATAGGGGTAATTCTAAACATGATTTGGGACTTTATAAAGAAGCTATTGAAGATTATAACAAAGCTATAAAGATTAATCCTAATTTTGCAGATGCTTATTATAACAGAGCAAATTCAAAAAAAGAGTTATGCTTATATAAAGAAGCTATAAAAGATTATGATAAATCTATAGAGTTAAACCCCAATGACAGCAATACTTATAATAACAGAGGGCTTTCTAAAAGCAATTTAGGTTTGTATAAAGAAGCTATAAAAGACTATAGTAAGGCTATAGAGTTAAGCCCTAATTATGTATATGCTTATAGCAACAGAGGAAGTGCTAAAGATGAATTGGGACAATATAAAGAAGCTTTAAAAGATTATGATAAAGCTATAGAATTAAAACCAAATATGGCTTATTTATATAATGATAGGGGCTGGGTTAAGAAAAATGCAGGACTATATAAAGAAGCATTTGAAGATTATAAAAAGGCTTTAGAATTAGAGCCAAATAATGAATATGCAATTGAAAATATGAAAAGTCTTGAAAAAGAATATGGACTTAAATAAAATTAGCTTTATAGGAAATTGTATTATGAATAATAGTAATAATATTATTGAAGAATTATTAAATAAAGCAAAGGAAGCATTTGAAAGTAAAGACTATGAAAAATCTATTGAATATATTGACGAAGTTATATTTTATAATGGTGATTCTTATGATCTTTATCATAACAGAGGATTAGCAAAATTAAATTTGTGTTTATATGAAGAAGCTGTAAAAGATTTTGATAGAGCTATTGAGCTTGGAGATTATAATTCTTATTATGACAGGGGATTGGCTAAATTTTATATGGCTTTTTATAAAGAGGCAATAGAAGATTTTAATAAATTTATAGAATTAGATAAAAATTCTACAGCAAGTTTTGCATATAACACTATTGGTTTATGTAAATACAATCTAGGTGAATTTGATGAAGCTTTAAAATATTATGATAAAGCTATAGAAATAAATCCTAATCTCATTATCGCCTATCATAACATTTCTTTGTTAAAACATTCTATTGGTTTAGATGATGAGGCTTTGTCTTATTTAAATAAAGCTTTGGAAGCAGAGCCCGATAATATTGAAACATATTTAAAAAATATATTTTATAAAATCTGATTTAGGATTACATAG
>NZ_JQIU01000009.1:122269-128549 GCF_002379365.1 Brachyspira sp. G79
ACAAAAGATTGACAAAGTTAAAAATTTTCAGTATATAGTATGATATAATTGTATAGATATACAAAATTATAACTTATATATTAATAAATAGTTATAGGAGTTAAAAATGGCAACAATGACTAATTTTTTATTTAGCCAACATGTAAAAGAATCTAAAAACAAATTAGACAATTTTCAAAAAGAATTAAATAAATGTGTAGATGAATTTAATGATTTTTTAAATAATATTGATGCAGAAAACTATTCTGATTTTGATGATTTTAATGACAGAGCAAAAGTTTTTAATGAAGAATTAAATAAAATAATGTCAGATAAACAACATTTTATAGTCAGTTTTACAAATATAGTTGACAATAAGAAAGAAGTTGATATTGATCATTTAAACAATCTTACTGATTATCATGATTATAATTCTAAAGGTATTTATAAAAGTGCTAATGGGGAATATGCAGAAGCTATAAAATATTATGATGAAGCTATAAAGTTAAACCCTAATATTGCAGATGCTTATTATAATAAAGGTATTGCTAAAACTAAACTTGGACTTTTAAAAGAAGCTATAGAAGAATATGATAAGGCTATAGAGTTAAGAGCTGATTATACAGCTGCTTATTATAACAGAGGACTTCTTAAAAGCGATTTAGGACTCTTAAAAGAAGCAATAAAAGATTTTGATAAAGCTTTATCAATAGATCCTAATTTATTTGATGCTTATAATAATAAAGGAGTATTAGAAAATGAGTTAGGACTTTTTAAAGAAGCAATAAAAGATTTTAACAAAGCTATAAAAATAGCAGATGATGATGCGGTTATTTACAAAAACAGAGGTAATTCAAAATATAATTTAGAGCTTTATGAAGAGGCTATTAAAGATTTTGACAAGGCTATAAAATTAAATCCTAATTATGCAGCAGCCTATAATAATAGGGGAGATGCTAAAGATAGTTTAGAGCTTTATGAAGAAGCAATAGAAGATTTTGATAAGGCTATAAAATTAAAACCCGATTATGCAGATGCCTATAATAATAGGGGCTATTCTAAGGAAAATTTGGGTTATTATGAAGAGGCATTAAAAGATTATAAAAAGGCTTTAAAATTAGATCCTAATAATGAATATGCTAAGGAAAATATAAAATATCTTAAAGAAGAATATGGTTTGAAATGAAGCTATAATATATTATTTTTTTATTAAAATGTAATGACTTTATTGATATTATAAAGTGATGTTTTACTCAGGATGATACTCACTCATTTAATAATTAAATGTTAAGTAAGCTGCATTAGTTTGTTTTTTATATGAGATTGAAGAATATCTCAAAAATTATTAATGTAGTATTATGAAAACTATAAGCGGTAAAAAGTTTTTTATTAATAAACTTTATCTAACCCCGCCCTTTATCTTTATAGATTCAATCTGTTATTTTATCTTATTTAGCCTTTTAGCTTTAACTGTTTCTAATAACGCCCGCCCTAACTTTATTTAAATTTATAATACTCACAACGCACGTTAAACGAAATTATTAAATATAGATTGATTTGTAATTCTAATTTTTATAATATAAAAAAAATTTGCTTAAACGTGCGTTAAATAAGATTCTAAATTTAATAAACGCTTGGGTGGGTGTACTTTTTTTAGATTAGACAATAAACTAATAAAAAATTAAATTTTTAAGAATATACAAAAAAGTATATAGGGTGGGGGATTAAAAAAATACTATTATATAAATTTATGTTTAAATTGACTTTGTTTAAAGTTTGACAAAACTTTAATTTTAATAGATAATATACTGTCAATAATAATTTAATTATTTTCATTATCCCAATTAAGAAGGTATTTTTATGTTTTCTTATGTTGTTAGAAGATTATTAGTATCACTTTTAACTCTTTTTGTTATAGTAACTATAACATTCTTTTTGATGCACACAGTGCCGGGCGGTCCTTTTGTAGGAGAAAAGCCTCTAAGCAAGGTTGCTCTTGAAAACTTAAATAAGAAATACGGACTAGATAAACCTAAAATAGTACAGTATGGAAATTATCTTAAAAATGCTTTAAGAGGTGATTTAGGTACTTCACTTACAAAAATAGGACAGTCTGTTTCTGGAACTATTATAAGAGCTTTTCCAGTGTCATTTAGGCTTGGAATATTCAGTATGTTTATTTCAACTACTATAGGAGTATTGTTTGGAATAGTTGCAGCATTGAGGCATGGTAAATTTGTAGACAGAGCTGTAATGGTTGCAGCTACCTTGGGTATAGCAGTGCCTAGTTTTGTAGTTGCTACAGTTTCTATTATTGTATTTTCTGTAAAGCTGAAACTTCTTCCAGCATACGGATTTGATTCTTTTGCTCAGTATATAATGCCTGGATTTGCTTTGTCTTTTAGCTCTCTTAGTTTTATGGCTAGACTTATGAGAAGTTCTATGCTTGATGTTATACATCAGGACTATATAAAAACAGCAAGGGCTAAAGGTATATCAAGAAGCATAATAATATTTAAGCATGCTTTAAGAAACGCTATTATACCAATAGTAACTTATATAGGACCTCTAGCTGCAGCAATTTTAACTGGTTCATTTGTAGTGGAGAAAATATTTAATATACCTGGACTTGGAAGATATTTTGTTGAAAGTATAACTCAAAGAGATTATCCTACAATATTAGGCGTTACAATATTCTATGGAGCTTTTTTAATAGCTATGAATTTCTTGGTAGACCTATCATATGGAATTATAGACCCTAGAATAAAAATACAGGATTAAAATATTAAGGGGAGTACAATGGAAGAAAGTTTGGATAAATCATTATTTGTTAAAGCCACCAATGAAGAAAAGGCTTCAGCTGAGGTAAAAAGAGAGAGTGTAACATATTGGCAGGACGCGTACAGAAGATTTAAGAAAAATAGAGTTGCTTTAGTATCTATTATAGTTATTGGCATTATAGCGGTTCTTTCTATTATTATACCTATAGTTTCAGAGTACGGATATGCCCAGATAAACAGAGGAGTAGAAAACAGCCTTCCTACTTTTGAGCACCCATTTGGTACGGATACTTTGGGAAGAGATTTGCTTGTAAGATGTATGATAGGTGCTAGAATTTCGCTTTTAATAGGTATAGTATCTGCTACTTTGGTTGTAATAATAGGTATAGTTTATGGTTCTATATCAGGTTATTTTGGCGGTATTACTGACAGCATTATGATGCGTATAGTAGATATAATAAGTGCTGTTCCTACACTTTTGGTAGTTGTATTATTATCAGTGGTACTTAAAGCTCCTATGGATAAATTATTTTTACAAAATGAATCATTAAGAGGAATAGGGCTTTTAGGACCAGGCCTTTTTAGTATATTTATAGTTATATCTCTGCTTTATTGGACTAATATGGCAAGAATGACAAGAGGTCAGATTTTGGCATTAAAGGGTCAGGAGTTTGTAACAGCAGCCAGAGCTTTGGGCACTCCTCATAGCAGAATAATTTTTAAGCATTTAATACCTAATGCTATGGGAGCTATAATAGTATCTGCTATGGTTCAAATACCTAATGCTATATTTGTTGAAGCTTTTTTAAGTTTCTTAGGTTTGGGAGTTAGTGCTCCTATGGTTTCTTTAGGCTCTCTTACTTCTAATGCTGTTAGCGGTGTTTATTCTTATCCTTATCAGCTTCTTTTTCCTGCTGCTTTGATAAGTATTATTATACTTTGCTTTAATTTGGTAGGTGATGGACTAAGAGATGCATTAGACCCTAGAATGAAAAACAGATGAGGAAGTTTATAAAGGCGGTATACAATGGCGAATAATCATTTACTAGAAATTAAAAATTTAAGCGTATCTTTCTTTACACCTCTTGGAGAGGTTAAGGCTGTTAATAATATTTCTTATAATTTGGATAAATCTAAAGTTTTGGGAATAGTAGGAGAGTCTGGAAGCGGTAAGAGTGTTTCAGCTTATTCTATTATGGGACTTATTGATGAACCCGGTAGAATTATGAATGGGGAGATACTTTTTGAAGGTACGGATTTAATAAAACTTTCAGAGCATGAAAAGAAAAAAATCAGAGGCGACTCAATATCTATGATATTTCAAGACCCTATGACTTGTCTTAATCCAGTATATACTATAGGTAATCAATTAATGGAAGCATTAACTACACATCAGAAAATAAGCAAAACCGATGCGATAGAGAGAATAGTTGAACTTCTTACATTGGTTGGTATTAATGAGCCTAGAAGAAGAATGAAGCAGTATCCTCATGAGCTTTCAGGCGGTATGCGTCAGCGTATAATGATAGCTATGGCTTTAGCAGGAAGTCCTAAAATACTTATAGCTGATGAGCCTACAACTGCACTTGATGTTACTATACAGGCACAGATATTAGAGCTTATAAAGGATATACAGAAAAAAATACAAATGGCTGTTATACTTATTACGCATGACTTTGGTATTGTGGCTGATATGGCAGATGATATTATAGTAATGTACGGAGGCGGTATAGTAGAGAGGGGAACTGTTTTTGATATATTTGAGCGTCCTAAACACCCTTACACATTGGGGCTTTTGAAATCTCTTCCTCGTATTGATATAAAGCAGGATAGGCTTATTCCTATAGAAGGAACGCCTATTGACCTTTTAAATATGAAAGCAGGCTGTCCATTCAGTACAAGATGTGAAGAATGTATGAAACTATGTATTGATAATAAGCCTCCTATAACAGAGTTTGAGAAAGGACATTTTTCAGCCTGCTGGCTTCATCAAATGCCTAAATAATTTTTAATTAATATAGTAAATAAAGAGAGTTTTTATGAAACCTTTAATAGAAATACAAGATTTGAAACAACATTTTAAGATAAAAGGCGGATTTTTCGGAAGAAGCATACAAACAGTAAAGGCCGTTGACGGAGTATCTTTTACTATAAATAAAGGAGAAACCTTCGGGCTTGTTGGAGAGTCTGGAAGCGGTAAAACTACTTTGGGAAGAACTTTACTTCATCTATATAAACCTACAAGCGGAAAGATATTTTTTGACGGCGAAGAGGTTAATAATACTAATTACAGACAGTATGCCAAAAAGATGCAGATAATTTTCCAAGACCCTTATGCTTCTTTAAATCCTCGTATGACTGTTGAAGATATAATAGGGGAGGCTCTTGATGTACATAAACTTTATTCTACTAAAGACGAAAGAAGAGAAAAAATAATAAAACTTCTTAAATTAGTAGGTCTTAATGCTGAGCAGGCACAGAGATATCCTCATGAGTTTTCAGGCGGACAAAGACAGCGTATAGGTATAGCTAGAGCTTTGGCGGTTAATCCAGAGTTTATAGTATGTGATGAGCCAGTATCAGCATTGGATGTATCAATACAGGCACAGATTATAAATATGCTTTATGATATGCAGCAGGATATGGGGCTTACTTATCTTTTTATAGCACATGATTTGGCAGTAGTTCGTCAGATATCAAAGAGAATAGGTGTTATGTATTTAGGCAATATTGTGGAGCTTACAGACAGTGAATCATTATATACGAAATCTTTACACCCTTATACTCAGTCTTTAATTTCTGCAATACCTATATCAGAACCTTCTATAGCAAAGACAAAAAAACGTATAATACTTTCTGGGGAAATACCTTCTCCAATTAATCCTCCTTCAGGCTGTAAGTTTAGAACAAGATGTCCTAAAGCGGAGGCTGTTTGTGCTGAGAAAGTGCCAGAGTTTAGAGAAATAGAAAGCGGGCATTATTGTGCATGTCATTTAGTATAATTTTATTTAGAGTTTATTTATGAGTGATAACAAATATGTCATAATTCCAATCGTTTTATTAATATCAGCTTTAATTACTAATGCATTCATAGATTGCTATATTATGCCTAGAAGATTTTTAAGAACAGATCAAGCACAGCATTTTTATGATATGAAGAAATGGTATGAAAGCGGAAAATTACCTACTACAGGTGCTAGATTTGTACCAAGTGAAATAGTTAATAATTCAGATAATATCCCAAGAGTACCTGGCGGGGCATATTATATATTTTATACTTTATTTTATAAATTATCTGGTGAAAATTATTTTATATCTAGGATTATTAATTTAATATTTAATTTAATAATAATATGTTTATTTTTATTTTGGTTTTATAGACGTTTTGGACTTATGATCACTTCATTTATCGCATCTTTAATTTTATGTAATGTATATATTGTATTGGCAATTACTGATTTTTTAAATCAGCACATAACATTAATATTTAGTTTTATATTATTTATATTATTATTTGAATA
>NZ_JQIU01000009.1:132490-142992 GCF_002379365.1 Brachyspira sp. G79
CAAAATTATAATATAGAATATTTAATAACAGAAAATACAAATTCATCATTGTATGCCAAAGATGATAGTAATATAAAAATAATACCGCATCATAATTTATCATTGTATTATTGGTATAGTACTCCAAATAAGCCGAATTTTGACGATAATAGCGAACAATTTTTATTTGATAGTAATTCTGTATTAATTTATACAAATGAATTGTTTAGTTTGTATAGAAAATATATAAAATAATAAATTACAATAAAGTTTCTATAAATTGTCTTGCTGCTCTTGGGCTTCTTCCAGCACTTCTTATAGCATAGCTTTCCGCTTGTTTTATAAGTTCTTCTTTATCCATATTTATATTATTTTCTTTTGCATAAGAGATAACTATATCTACAAATAAATCTTTGTCTGGTCTTTGGAAGGTGATAATTATACCAAAACGGTTAGTTAAACTCATTATCTGCTGAATAGTATCTTCTATATGTATATCATCGCCTTGTCTGTCATTAAAATTCTCTTTTATTAAATGTCTATAATTGGAAGTAACATAAACTACTACATTATTTGGAAAGGAGTTTACGCCTCCTTCAAGTACAGCTTTTAAATATGAAAAAGTATCATCATTAGAAGAAAAAGTTAAATCATCTATAAATATTATAAATTTAAGAGGACTTACACTTAGCATTTCTATTATATCTGTTATAAATGATAACTGACTTTTTTTAACTTCTATAAGTCTTAAGCCATCATCTTTGAACATATTAGCTATTGCCTTTATAGTACTGCTTTTACCAGTTCCCGCATCTCCATAAAGAAGTATATTATTAGCTCTTTTTCCTTCTAATAAACTTTTTGTATTTGCTATAACTTTACTTCTTTCTCTTTCATATCCATATAGCTGTTTAATATTCTGCATATCCTGATGCTTTGCAGGTATTATATTTTTTTTACTGTCAAGCGTGAACATGTTATTATTATAAAATATTCCATATCCTTTTTTATTTATATCATTTATATGATTTGTATATATATTACAGAAATCAATTTTCTTATTTTCTAGCTTTGATACTGAGTATTCTTTTGAGAATAAGATATTAAAATCAAATGATGATAATAATTCAAAAAAATTAAGTTCATTTTTTAGCGTATTTTTTAAGGACTCATTTATATTTTCATTTCTTATGTATTTATTTATATAAATATTATCGTCCTGAAATATTTGTTCTAATATATAATCGCCTATTGTATCATTATATTTGAAAAGTTCATACAAAAAGTCTGAATAATAGTCTGTTACTTTTATTTTGTCATTATCATTGTAAATTTCTAAAAATTTTAATAATTTTTTTATAACTTTTGTTTTGATAATATTTCTAAATATTACTATATTAGAGAAACCAATTTTAATTTGTGTTATTTTATTATTCATTTATCATCATTCCGTAATTATTTTTTATAGTAATACATTTTAAGTTTATTATAAATAATATTCAAGCACTTTTTATGTAATTTTTTTTAATTTCATGTATAAAATGTAATTTTTTGTTATATTTAATATATAATGTATAATTTATATAGGAAAATACTTAATTTATTTTAAATAAATAGTTATGTAATTCCGAAATCATTATAAAAATAAAAACTTTACTGGAGATATTTTATTATGAAGATAAGGACTCGATTTATTATATTTGGTGTATATACTTTTGTTATGACTCTATTGTTGATATATCTTCAGATTAGGATAGTTAGAAGTGTAACAGAATACAGCCGTATTTATCAGCACACTATAAAATCATCAGCCATAGCAAGGCAGTATCAGCAAAATTCAGCATTTTTAACCCAATTTGTAAGAAGTTATGTGGCTACAGGAGATGCAAAATATGAACAGGCATATAATGACTGTATAGCTATATCAGGCGGTACAAAACCAACTCCAATAAATTATGACAGAGGTATATATTGGTCTATTTATTTGGGAAGCGGTCAAAAGCCTTCTTATGACGGAGAAACTAAATCATATTCAAATGTGATGAAAGATTTGAATTTTTCTAAAGAAATGTTTGATTATTTAACTTTGTCAAAAAGCCGTTCAGAAGAATTAGTAAAATTAGAAGTTCAGGCTATGGAAATAATAAAAAATATCCCTAGAAATCCAGATGGAAGTATACCTGATGAATATAAAGCAAGACAATTAGAAGCTATCGAGCTTGTTAATGGTAAAGTATATGAAGAAAGTGTTTCTCAAATAATGACACCTATCAATCAGTTTTTTGATAAACTTGATTCTGATAACAATTTGAATCTTCAAAATGCTGCAAGAGAAGTTAAAAGAGATACTATATTATTTTTCGTATTTTTATTTATAGTAGGATTTTCTGTAGTGGCATTTCTAGCTTCTTTAGGAAGGAAAGTAGGAAAGAATTTGAGATTATGTGTTAGCTTGGCTTCAGAAATATCTCAGGGTAATTTAACTGTAAAAATAGATTCAAGCAAATATAAAGGCAATAGTGAATTTGATTCATTACTTAGAAGTTTTGATGATATGGTATCACATTTAAGAGAAATTATTACAAGAGTTTTAGAAAGCTCAAGGGAGATTTCAGAGGCAGCTACAGAAATAGCTCAGGGTAATACTGACTTATCAAGCAGAACAGAAACTCAGGCTTCACATTTGGAAGAGACAGCTTCATCTATGGAACAAATTGCTTCTACAATAAAATCATCTGCTGATAATTCTTTAAGAGGTAATCAGATGATGCAGGATTCTGAAAAATCAGTTCAGGAGGCTGGAGAAATAATTGAAGCTACTACTAATAATATAGAACTTGTTTTTGAGGCAAGTAATAAAATTACGGATATAACTAAAATAATAGAAAATATAGCTTTTCAAACTAATATATTAGCCCTTAATGCTGCTGTAGAAGCTGCACGTGCTGGTGAACAGGGTAAGGGTTTTGCTGTAGTAGCAAGTGAAGTAAGAAACTTAGCTCAAACAAGTCAGTCTTCTGTTAAAGATATTACTTCTTTAATTGCTGATTCTAATGATAAAATTAGAATAGCTACTGAAACGGCTAGAAAATCTAAAGAAATATTTATGGATATAGAACAGAAAATTGAAGATACTTCTAAAATTATGCAGGACATCAGTGCTATGGCAGTAGAACAGCAGGCTGGTGTAGATCAGGTAAATATGGCTGTCTCACAAATGGATCAGTCTACTCAGCAGAATGCTACTTTGGTAGAACAGGCTACAGCTTCTTCTGAGGCTTTAATGGGACAGGCTAAAGAACTTGTTGATTTGATGCATTTCTTTAAAGTTTGATATTTATAAAATAGAAAATATTTGTTCAAAAAATAATAGCTATATAATTTTTTATATAGCTATTATTTTTTAGTATTATTTTTATATATTGTAATTTTTTATTTTTTCTATCCAGTTATTATATTCTTCATCAGATATTTCATCTAATATTTTAACATAAGGTGTTAATTTCTGATGCGGTTTTGAAAAATAACTCATATTCCATTTTATTGGTTTTTTCCACATTCCGTCACTATCCATAATAATTATATGCATTCCATCTATATCAGGTATCTCTTCAGGCGACATATCCCCATAGAGCATAGTATTTAAATCAAGCTCTCCGTTTTCATCTTCTATTTTATAGCTGCCATCTTTCCGCATTGCGTATATAGTATAGTATTGCATATGTGCCTGAGATTCTGTCAATTCTTTAGCATAAGAAGTACCAGAAGCTATATTATAGACATTTTCATCAAATTCATAATTATCAATTCCGTATCTTTTTAATAGTTCTTTTTTGTATAATTCACTTTCTAATAATGTTATAAGATAGTATGCATTACTCATATCGGAGGCTTCTATAAAAAAACCTCTTTGAGTTTTTGGAGCTAATACTAATATTTTTGTTTTATTGCATGCTTCCGCTGCAACATGAATATATGATAATGATTGAATATAAGTTTCTAAATATTCTATATGATCCATTAAATCTAAAGATATAAAATATTTTCTTAAACTCTGATTTGAACAAAGTACAGTCATAAGAGGAGCAATCATCATATCTATTCCAATAAATGCCTCTAATGATTTATAATCAGTTTTGTACATAACTTCAATATTAACATTTGCAATATCTTCTTCAGTAAGCTCATCTTCATCTACATTATAAAGCTGAGATACATTATAAATAAATTGGCATGCCTGTTCCATATTTTTAGAGAATAAACTAATAATATTTTTACCCATTTCTTCATCAGCAATTTCTGTGTGGAATATGGCATGTCCTACAAAGTTTGCAGCATAATATGATTTTAATATATCCATATTGTTAAACTCTTTAGATATTTCTCTGCATATCTCTAATTCTTTTTCTTCATTATCTTTTATATATTCTTTTAATTTTAAGAAACTATCATTTTGAGATATGAGCTTTTTATTTATAACTTCATCAATATTAGCTTTTTTCTTTGCATACTCTATATATTCTTTAACTATACTTTCCATAAATATAATCTCCTAACATATAATTACATTTATTATACTTAAAAATTTTTATTCTGTCAAAATTTAATTAATAGTAAAAATATAAATCATTGATTTTTATAGATTTAATGATTTCATAAAAAATTTATATATGGTATAAGTAATACTAGTAACACAGCAAAAATTAAAGCTGGTAGAAAATCACCAGTTTTTATTTTCGCCATTTTTAATAAATTTATTCCAATCATCATAACTGTAGCTCCTCCTACTGCAGAAACTTCTATAAGCATAGTTTCAGATACATAAGGCTCTAAAAATGATGAAAGTATAGTTAAAATACCTTGATAAATTAAAATACTTATGACAGAAAATGTTACTCCTACTCCATAAACAGTAGACATGAATATAGCAACAAATCCGTCTATAACACTTTTGGTAAATATCAAGTCATATATTCCCTGTGTTCCTGCTTGAAATGATCCCAATATAGACATAGAACCAGAGCAGAAAAGTATTGATGAAGTTAAAAAGCCCAAAGCGAAATTACCTGAATTTTCTTTAAGTGTAAATTTATTTTTTAAAAACTCTCCGAAATGTTCAATCTTTTCTTCTACTTTTAAAAATGTCCCCATAATTCCTCCAAGCATTATTGATATGGCAAATATTAATATATGCTTTGTAGTTATTGCCATACTTATGCCTATAGTAAGCGATATTATACCTGCGGCTATAAATACAGGGGATTCATATTTTTTTGAGAGTTTATTTTTAAATATAAGTCCTACAAGAGAGCCTATTAACACGGCCATCATATTTACAAAAACAGCTATCATAACATATTCCCAAACTTTTTTATTTATTGTATTATTAATTATTGATAATAAGAAAGGCTTAAACTCTCAAGTCTAAGCCCTTTTTTATATAAGTTACCCTTTAAGTATTAACCCCATATGATTAACTTCATATCAAATTTATAACTCAAATCTTTATGATATGGATACATTCTTATAGCATAACCACTTTGACCACTGTTTATGCATTCCAAAGTTCCAGAGAATGAATGTCTGCCATTTCCTAAATCGGCAGAATGTTTCATCTCAACTGTAACAGGATCTAATATATCTTCTTTCATACTTAATTTACCATAGTAAAGTTCTACTCTTACAGAATCAGGAGCTATATCTCCTAAATTAACTATAGTTTTTACTTCAAACTTACTTCCTACTTTTAAGTTTCTTGAAGGCATCTCAGATATAGTATTTTCAAATGATACTTTAGACCATTTAGAGAATATATCTTGTTTCCAAGTTTTCAAATTTTTGGCTTTTGCAAATTCATTTTCTGTCATATTAAAATATCTTTTGCTTGCATTATTGTAGAATTTATTAAAGTAATCTGCAACCATTCTGTTAGTAGAAAATACTGGACAAACAGTCTGCATACTCCATTTCATAGCAGCAACCCATTGTCTAGGTATATCATCTCTTCCTCTTTCATAGAATAGAGGTATAATTTCATTTTCTAATACGTTATAAAGAGCCTTGCTTTCAACTTCATCTTGATACTCTAAGTCAGTATATTCTTCTCTGTTACCAATAGACCAGCCGTTTTGTCCGTCATAAGCCTCGTCCCACCAGCCGTCTAATACGCTGAAGTTTAATCCTCCGTTTGGCGGAACTTTCATACCGCTTGTACCGCTTGCCTCTAAAGGTCTTCTAGGATTGTTGAGCCATACATCTACGCCTTGAACCATGTATCTAGCTACATTAATATCATAGTCTTCTATGAATACTATATGATCTCTAAAATCTTCTCTTCTGCAAATTTCAGCAATATTTCTTATTAACTCCTTACCGCCGTTATCATGAGGGTGAGCTTTACCAGCAAATATTATCTGTACTGGTCTTTCAGAATTATTGATAATATTTTTTAATCTTTCCAAATCTTTAAAAAGCAAAGTACCTCTTTTATATGTAGCAAATCTTCTAGCAAATCCTATTGTCAAAGCTTCAGGAGAAAGTATCTGCTCAGCATGTTCTATTTCTTTTTTTGTAAATCCTCTGTTTGTAATCTGAGCTTTTAATCTTTCACGGCAGAAGTCAATAAGTCTCTCTTTTCTTCTTTCATGAGTTCTCCAAAGTTCGGCATCAGGTATTTTTTGTACTCTTTCCCAGATTTCATATTCTAAAGGTTTAGTTCTCCAACGAGGACCTAAATATCTGTCAAGTAAGTTTTGCATATCGAAAGATATCCAGCTTAAAGTGTGAATTCCATTAGTAATAGAGTCTATAGGAAGTTCATTAACTGGAACACCTCTCCATATATCTTTCCACATAGCTCTTGATACATGTCCATGAAGTTCACTTACTCCGTTGTTTTCAGCTGATAAATTAAGAGCAAGAACAGTCATACAGAAACTTTCTTTTTGATCGTCAGGATTGATTCTTCCAAGTCTTATAAACTCGTCCATATTCATATCTATATGCTTAACATATTCAGAGAAATATTTTTGAACCATATCTATAGGGAATATATCATTACCTGCAGGCACTGGGGTATGAGTTGTAAATATATTTGAACTGTATACAACTTCTCTTGCTGTATTTTTATCTAAATTTTTATTTTCCATTAATTGTCTTATTCTCTCTAAAGAAAGAAAAGCACTGTGTCCTTCATTCATATGATATATTGTAGGTTTAATGCCCAATTTTTCTAATGCTTTTACTCCGCCTATACCAAGAAGTATTTCCTGCTGTATTCTAGTTTCTAAGTTTCCACCATAAAGTTGGGCTGTAATGTCTCTGTCTTCAATACTGTTTTCTTCTATATTGGCATCCAAATAGTAAAGTTCTATTCTTCCTACATTTGCTTTCCATATTTGAGCATAAACTTTTCTTCCAGGTAAATCTACATCTACCTTCATAGTTTCGCCGTTTTTATCTAAAACTTTTTCTAAAGCTAAGTTAAAGAAATCATTTTCTATATCATATTCCTGCTGCCAGCCGTCAGCATTTAAATATTGTCTGAAATAACCTTTTCTATATAATAGTCCCATAGCCACTAAAGGTAATCCCAAATCACTTGCAGATTTTAAGTGATCGCCTGATAATATACCAAGACCTCCTGAATAGTTCGGTAAAGATTCATGTAAACCGTATTCAAAAGAAAAATAAGCTATTTTTTCATTAGGGGCTTTTTGATCTTCGCCTAAACTGTCATACCAAGTTTCCTGCTTCATGTAAGTTTTAAACTCATCATAAACTTCTGCTAAACTCATCATAGCAGCATCGTCCTGAAGCATAGCGTCAAAGCGTTCCTGTAAAGATTCTCCAAGTACTCTTATTGGATTATGATCTCTTTTATCCCAATTATCAATATCTATTGTTCTTAATAAAGTTACTGCTTTTTGATTCCAGCACCACCAAAAGTTTTTAGTAATTTCTATAAGTGGCTCCAATTCTTTTGGTACTGATGGTGAAACCATATATTTATTTAATTTCATAACATACCGCCTTAAAAAATTATTTTAGATATATTTCTACCTATTCTATAATATTTTACAATAAAATCAATGAATTTATTTAATTTATAATTATTTATTTTAATGTATTAATTGTGTAGCTATTACTTGACTTTTATTAATTTTTATATATAATATTTTATTATGAAAGCTAAATTTATTTCAAATATCATAAGTAATTCTTTTTGTTTTGCATTTTTCTTTAGTTTTTTTGGCGTTTAAGACGCCAGTATATTCTATTTTTTTTCACAAACAAACACATATAAAATTAAATTTTTTAATACCAATATGATAATAAACTAAAAACATCTGACATAATATTTTAAATTTAGGAGATTGACTAATATGATAATAGTAATGAAACCAAATGCTAAAGAAGAATATATAAACAATATAACAGAAAGACTTATAAGTGCAGGACTAGGTACTAATAAAATAGTAGGTGTAGACTGCACTGTTATAGGTATAGTAGGCGATACTTCAAAGGTTGACAGAGAATTAATGGCTACTTTACCTGGTGTTGCTAGAGTTTTAAAAGTTCAGGAGCCTTTTAAAAGAGCAAACAGAGCTTTCAAAAAAGAAGATACTATTGTTGATGTAAGTGGAGTAAAAATAGGGGGAACTAAACCTGTTATAATAGCAGGTCCTTGTTCGGTTGAAAGTGAGGAACAGGTTATTAATATTGCAAAAAGCGTAAAAGCTGCAGGGGCTTCAATACTTAGAGGAGGGGCTTTCAAACCTAGAACTTCACCTTATGCTTTCCAAGGGCTTGCTTTAGATGGACTTAAAATATTAAAACTTGCTAAAGAAGAGGTGGGCATACCTATTGTAAGTGAGATAGTATCAGTAAGACATTTAGAAGAGTTTGAAAATACAGTGGATATGATTCAGATTGGGGCAAGAAATATGCAGAACTTTGAGCTTTTAAAAGAAGTAGGTAAATTAAATAAACCCATTCTTTTAAAAAGAGGACTTGCCAACACTATGGAAGAATGGCTTATGAGTGCAGAATATATACTTGATAAAGGCAACAGCAATGTAGTATTATGTGAAAGAGGTATAAGAACATTTGAAACTTATACTAGAAATACTTTTGATGTTTCTGCTATACCTGTTATAAAGAGAATGAGCCATTTACCAGTAATAGGAGATCCTTCTCATGCCAGCGGTAAGGCTTGGATGGCACTTCCTCTCACTCTTGCTGCCCTTGCTGCAGGTGCTGACGGTATGATAATAGAAGTACATAATGATCCTGAACATGCTTTATGTGATGGAGCTCAGTCAATAAAACCTGATGTTTTTGAAGATATTATGGAATCTGTTAATATGATGAGTGAAACTGTAAATAAAATAAAAGAACGTCATGGAGGAAAGATTTATACTAAGTAATTTTTTATAAAAGACATGTTGCAATTTTGTATTTTTATACAGTGTGTATATATAATAATATCATTATATACAAGTACAAAATTGCATCAAGTCTAGTATATAATAAATACAAAATACATATAAAAAATAATCAATTATTAAATAAGTATATCATATATATCTTCTATTTCTACTATATTACTTTTATTTTCTATTTCATAAACATCTGTTTCTATTAATAAAGTTCTAAGATATGGTATTTTTATAATGTCACTGTCTCTGTCGCCTATCATAAAAGATGAAGTTAAATCTATATTATATTTTTTTGAGGCAAGAATATGCATTCCAGCCTCTGGTTTTCTAAGTACTGATAATATATTGTAAGGTTCAACATGTCCTTTAATATGATACGGACAATAATAAAAATCATCTATTAAAGCCCCGCATTTTTTATATTCTTCATAAATATAATTATGTACTTTATTAACATCTTCATTTGTATAATAATTGTATGATACACCTGCTTGATTAGTTGTTACTATTGTTATATAGCCTTTATCGTTTGCATGTTTTACTATATCTATAAACTCTTTTTTATTTTTACTCTGTCAGTAGTTCCTATATATCCTACATCATACATTAATACTCCGTCTCTGTCTAAAAATAATGCTTTGTTAATTTTTTGGTATTGTCTGTAAAATATGCTGGAATACCGTATAATTTATTTTCATTGAATGCATTTTCTATTTTTATTTTGATGTCTGAATCAAAATCATTATCATTTAATTTGTACATTTTATTATTATAAACTGCAAAGTTATTGAATGAATATCCAGACAAAGGATTAGTTATATTATTTCTTATTATTTTATAGTTTTTATCTATTGTGTATAATTTATTTTATTATCTGTATTAAAGTCTAATGCTATCAAGAGAGAGTCTTTTGCTAAAGTATTAGAGAAGTTTATAAAGAAATTTTCTATATTATTATTATTATTATTATTATTCATAGTGTATACAAATCCAAAATCAGCAATAAAATATAGTTTAATATAAAATAGAGTTTTTATCAATAAAATATATCCTATTTATAATAATTGATTTTTTTTATTTATG
>NZ_JQIU01000009.1:143747-165937 GCF_002379365.1 Brachyspira sp. G79
TATAATTCATTTGATGCTTTAAACACTGATAAAATTGCAGATTTTTTTACTGTATTTGGTGATATATTTTTATGGTTTGTAATAATTAATGCAGCGAGCAACACAGTTTTATTTATATTATTTAATGTTCTCCTTATAGTAGGTTTTTCTGTTGTATCATTATTTGCATCTTCTTCAGATATTGGATTTACAATAGCTAAATTAGTGATATGCTCATTTGTATTTTTATATGGTTTTGTTCCATTTATAGCGTATTTAATATATGTAAAAACTAAGTCTGTTATATCCATATATGTTTCAAGGGCATTTTTAGTTATTGATTTATTTGCTTTATTTATAATGATGTTTTTTATGTTTCCTTATGAATTAAGACCATATAATAATAGAGTAATTTATATAATATATAATCTTCTTTTGGCATTCACTGTAATAAATTTAATGTTTACAAGAATGGATAAAAAAACAAATATATTTACAAAGGCAATGTATGTAATACTTCCAATATTTGCATTAGTTTTTGATATATTAAGTATGACAGCTTCTATATATAGGATAGTTAATTACGGACTTACTCCAAATAAATTAACTTTAATAATTTTGAATATAATATTTTTCATACATTTAATATTTATTTCTATAAATACAATTAAATCTTTTATAAACTCATTTCAAAACAGAGAAGATAATAATACATTAAACATTATTATAAGCAGTAAACCTATTATATTTGTTTATGTTTATTTTGTATTTTCTTTATTTGTATGTTTTGTAATACCTATTATTTATATTAATTAATTTTACATATTTAATTTCCAGCCTTCATCATTATGATATATCATAAGTTTTGTCATACCGCCGTCTACTGTAATATTTTCTGCATTTATAAAATCATTATTACAAATAAACCAAGCGGTACTTGCAATATCATAAGTATTTCCTACTTTTGCACTTGGATGCTGAAGTATATCTTCTCTACTGAACATTGCATTTTCATCTGTATTTATCCAGCCAGGGCTAATTGAGTTTACACGCACTTTATGGGATAAGCTTACTGCCATAGCATGAGTTAAAGCTATAATTGCACCTTTTGCTGCACTGTAGCTTTCGCTGTCTTTCTGCGACATAAAAGCTCTTGTTGAAGCGATATTTATAATGCAGGATTTTTCATTAAAATAATCAATAAAGTTTTTTGTAATCTCATAAGGGGCAGCTGCTCCTATTTTTAGTATTTCTAAAAAATCATCATAACTGCAATTACTTAAAAGTCCTTTATTGGAATAGCAGGCATTATTTATTAAATAATCTATATTTCTGAACTTTTCTATTACTTTGTCAGTGAATGATTTTATAGATTTTTCATTGTCTATATTATCATTTATAAATAGGCATTCTCTTCCTAATGATTTTATTTGTATGCATAGTTTATTTCCGTTTTCATTATCTTTATCAATGAAAGCTATATCGCATCCTTTTTCCGCAAATAGCAATGCGATTTCTTTTCCTATGCCGTTTGAAGCACCTGTTATAACGCAGACTTTATTTTTCATTTTTATTTCCTTTTTTATTTTAAATATATCTAAATAAATATAATTTGTCAAAAAATAAATTTTTTAAATTTAAAATATTTGAGGGGCTTTGCCCACCACGCTGTGCGCTATGCAACATCCCAGTTCTTTTATGACGCCTGTCCGCCTGTGGCGAAAGAACTGCATTTTTAGTCTAAATTTGGATTATACCATACATTTAATACATATATCTAAAATATAAAGTTCTAATACTTGTACTTTTTGAGACAGGAAAAATAACAAGATAAAAATTGACAAACTAAAAAATTTTTAGTATATACTAAAAACAATTCTTCAAACTCAAAAATCAAGTTTGCTGGTGAAACATTGCTGTAATAGAGCAGTTGGTACATATCTCTATAAATAAAGTTCCTTCTGAGCAATTATCAATACTATCCCAATGAATCTGCATTAAATATCTCATCTTTTGGCCGCAGCTTGGACATCTTATATATTCCCAATCCTGAACCCAATTGGCAAATCCGCCTATTGTATTAATACTTTCACTAAACGCCCCAAAAAATAAAGGAACATCATGTTTTGAAAGTATATAATTATTGTTTTGCATATTAATAAGCTCTTCTTCTTTTATATAGTTTTCTTCAGCAGGATAATAATTTTCAGACTCTTTATCGAAAGGAAGTATTTCGCTTACTCCTTTTAAATCATACTTTGAATAAGTAGTATTATAAGTTACACAGTTAGGACAGCATGAAGCCTTTATTATGCCATCAACAGCTATAAATTTAAGTCTTTCATCTCTGCCATCAATAATAGCAATATCAATATTTCTGCATCCGCATTCAGGACAATTATCATCTCTTAATGAAGCTATAATAACAGGGCTTTTATCTTTTTCCTCTTTGCTTTTAGCCTTTTCTAAATAATAGCATTTATCAAAATTAAGTATCTGTCTTTTTTTATCTTTATCAAAAGTCCAGCCAGCACACTCTGCATATATAGAAGGATCAACATAAAGTTTTTTTCTCCACTCTTTTGGGTGTATCTCCAAATTGTATAAGCATTCAAGAGCTTTATCATCTCCCTGCATAGCTAAACATGACAATAAAGAAGCCCCTTGACTAGGATCTTCAGTTTCATTTATTCTTTTTATGAGTTCATCTCTTATATTTTTATCCGCTTTATAATAAAATACTTCAGGATAATAAATTTTCTTTTCTAATGCTTTTTTTGCTATATCTTTTAAGTCAATATCTCTATATGCAATTAAATCATAAATATAAATGCCGTTTATTAACTCTTCATCAGCATTATTTTCTTTTAGATTTTTTACATATTGATTTATTATTTCTTTTATCTCATCATCAGTTAATGCGAGTATTTTATCTCTTATTTCTTCTTCTTTGCATCTAAAACATAATCCTTCATAACCTATGTCTATACCGCATTTATGACATCTATGTTCAAGCATATTCTGCTCCTTATTTAGTTTATGAAACAAGTATAATTTATACAGTATTTTTTATTATAGTTGAATTATAAAATTTATAATAATATTGTCAAGTGTTTATTATTGTAAAATTATCCATATTATTATATAAATAGTATTCTAAAATTATTTTGTACTTAATTATTGTATATTTATTTCAGGAATATTTGTGAATTATATAGGAAGTAAATTATCATTATTAGATTTTTTATATAAATCTATTAATTCTATAATAGATAAAAACTGCACTACATTTTGTGATTTGTTTGCAGGTACTGGTATTGTGGGAAGATATTTTAAATCTAAAAACTTTTCTATTATATCTAATGATATTCAGTATTATAGTTATGTTATGAATAAGCATTATATAGAAAATAATAAATATTTATATTTTAAAAATCTTAATGATGAGATAGAAGATTTAAAAGGAAGCAAAGTTAAAGAAAGACATTTAATCGTATGCGAATATTTAAATAATATACCTTATAAAGAGGGTTTTATTTATAATAATTATTCTTTAGGAGGCACTAAAAATAATGAGTATCAAAGAATATATTTCTCAGATGAAAATGCTTCAAAATGCGACGCTATTAGAATGAAAATAGAAGAGTGGTTTAAAAATAATAAGATTAATGAAAATGAGTATTATTTTCTTCTTACAAGTCTTCTTGAAAATATAGATAAATGTGCCAATACAGCATCTGTATACGGAGCATTTTTAAAAAATATAAAAAATACTGCTTTAAAAACTTTTAATTATTATCCGTCCGATTTTGTATTGAGTGATAAAAAGCATAAAGTATATAATAATGATGCTAATGAATTAATTGAAACTATTGATACAGATATTTTATATATTGACCCGCCTTATAATAGAAGACAGTATTCTGATAACTACCATATGCTTGAAACAATAGCAAAATATGATAATCCAGAGATAAAAGGCAAAACAGGTCTTAGAAATGACAGAATAAAATCTTTATACTGCAGTAAAAATGATGTTTATAATATATTTAGTGATTTAATAAATAAGGCAAAATCCAAATATATATTTGTAAGCTATAATAACGAGGGCTTATTATCATTAGAGGATATAAAAACCATAATGTCAAATAAGGGAGAATATGGTTTATTTGTCAAAGAATATAACAGATTTAAGGCTGACAGTAAAAGAAATAATTCAGCGTCATCAACTTTTGAATATCTGCATTACTGTATTGTAAAATAATATTATCTTATCTGTTTTATTAATTTGCATATAAGCTCTGCCTCACTTTTTTGTAGAGTAGGGTATATTGGCAGTGATATGCTTTTTAAATATGCATTTTCAGTATTAGGATAATTTTCATTAGGTAAATTAAGATACTGATGCAAAGGCTTAAATATAGGTCTTGCTGCCTCTACATTATGACGCTCAAACATTTTTATAACATCGTATATATTCATACTTCCATTTAACATGCATACATATCTGTAATATGAAGGGCTTTCACTATCATGAGTAGATAATTTCATCAAATTACTTTCAAGTATTGCATTATCATAAAATGAAGCAATATCTGCCCTTACTTCAACCATTCTTTCAAGATGTTTAAGTTCCTCTATACCAATAGAAGCTTGAAGGTCTGTTGCACAATAATTGAATCTTTTAATAAAATTATCTTTTTTATCATAATGTATTATATCTCTTATAGCGTCCATTCCTTTTTTCTTTGTAAGTATCATACCTCCAGCACCACCTGAAGTAATCATTCTAGTAGCAGAAAGTGAGAAGTATGCAAAATCCCCAAAACTTCCAAGTAAAGTATCTCTGTATTTTCCTCC
Source organism: Brachyspira sp. G79 (assembly GCF_002379365.1). GTDB lineage: Bacteria > Spirochaetota > Brachyspiria > Brachyspirales > Brachyspiraceae > Brachyspira. The sequence continues at coordinate 148,587 of NZ_JQIU01000009.1, forward strand.
AAGACTATGAGAAGCGTCTTCTATAATAGGAACTTTTATATCAGTAAGCTCATCAATCAAAGCACAGTTGCCAAACATATGAGAAACTATAATGGCTTTTGTTTTTTCATTAATGGCTTCTATTACATTATCCATAGATATTTGAAAGCTATCTTCATCTATATCTATAAGTACGGGTGTTGCTTTTAGATTTGTAACCACTTGAAGAGGAGAGGCATTGAGAAAAGAAGACATTATAACTTCATCGCCTTCTCCTATATTAAGATGTCTTAATATGAGTTCTAATGCAGATGTTCCGCTGTTGACAAATATAGCAGTAAAACCTTTGCCGAAATAATTGGCAAAGGTTCTTTCAAATTCATATATTATATCTCCTGTTGCAAGATTATCGCTAATCATTACTCTTAAAGCGGATTCTAAGTCTTTTTTTCTTATAGTAGGTCTTGAATGTCTAATCAATTTAATTGCCTCACAATTATAAATTTATAAATGATGATATCATAAAATATATTATTTTCAATATTTATAGTTTCTTATTTAATATCTCTTTTAATTATAGTTTAGGATTCACACAGTTGTGCCACACCCGATTTCTTTTGCTGCTGTAGGAAGTGCCTGCTTCTCACCACAGGCACCTCCCGTCGGCTATATTTCAAGCTAAATTTAATAATTTATTCTACATGTAAAACATAATTAGTACTATTTAGTATTATTTTTATATTTGCACTTTTGCCAAAAGTTGAATAAATATTTGACAAACTCAAAAATGTTCAGTATATACCTAAACAACTTATCAACTGATGCACTTTATATAGAATTATTAATTTTTTTGACGCATATGCTACAGGCGGCTTCATCAAATTCAGTCTTTCACCACAGCGTACTTTGTATGGTTATTTGTGCCATGCTACCTAGGATATGGACAGTTCACTATATGTGCATAGGCGGCAAAAGAACTTTGGAGCTGCGAATCACGCATAGCGGTAGGCAAAGCCTTGCAAATATTTAAAATTAAAAAATTAATTTTTGACAAATTATAGTTGTTTAGGTATATACTAAAACACACAAAAACTATTCAACAGTTACACTCTTAGCCAAATTTCTAGGCTTGTCTACATCACATCCCCTTATAACAGCAGTGTGATAAGCTAATAATTGTAATGCTACTATAGACACTATAGGCATAAACATATCCTCTACTTTAGGAAGATATACTATTTTTCTGTAGGCATCTTTATCTATATCAATACCTTCTTTTGCAAATAAAAGCACATTAGCTCCCCTAGATATTACCTCTTTTGTATTGCTTATCATTTTACTTAATATTTTCTCCTGTATAGCTAATGCTACAACTGGGGTATTATCAGTTATAAGAGATATAGCACCATGTTTAAGCTCACCTCCTGCATATGCCTCGCAGTGAATATAGCTAATCTCTTTCATTTTCAAAGCTCCTTCCATAACCTGATAATAGTCCAAATCCCGCCCTATAAAAAATATACTGCTTGCTTCTTTATAGTCAATACATAAATCTTTTATAGTATCGCTCATATTAAGCACATCTTTTATAGAGTCTATAGTATTAAGCAAATTTCTTATAAGAAGTTTTATATAATCATTATCTTTTATTTTTCTATCTAATATTATCTTAAAAGTTATCAAGTACATTATAGCCATCTGTACAGAATAAGCCTTTGTTGAAGCTACAGATATTTCAGGTCCTGCATAAGTATATATCACATAATCAGCATTCCTAGCAATAGAAGATCCATTAACATTTACTATAGCTAAAGTTTTGTATCCTTTCTCTTTAACTAAATTCAAAGCCGCTAAAGTATCAGCAGTTTCTCCGGACTGTGATATAAATATTGATAAAGTTTTTTCTGTGAGTATAGGATTTTTATATCTGAACTCAGACGCTATTTCGCATTCTACGGGTATTCTGCAATTATCTTCTATAAGCCTTTTTCCTATCATAGCAGCATGCATAGAAGTACCGCAGCCCACTATATAAACTCTGTCAAAAAACTTCCAAAAATCCTTATCAGTGATACCATCTCTTTCAAAATCTGGAACACCCTGAACTATTCTAGGCTCTATAGTATCAAGAAGTGCTTTAGGCTGCTCATTAATTTCTTTAAGCATAAAATGATCATATCCGCATTTTTCTGCCTGCTCTACAGTCCAATTAGCTTCAAGTATTTTATAGTCAGTTTCTTTCAAGTTTTCATCGTATATAGTTATTTTATTTTTTTCCAAAACAGCGATATTATTTTCTTCTATTAATGTATATTTATTAGTGTATTTCAATATTGCTGGTATATCAGAAGCTAAAAAGTTTTCATTGTCTCCCAATGCTGCTATTAAAGGTGCTGACTTTCTTACAGCATATACTTTATTAATATCATCTTTAAATATTATAGCAAAAGCATAAGAGCCTTCTATTATGTTAACTGCTTTTTTTATAGCTTTTAAAGGATCTCCTTCATATAATGAATCTATTAAATTTGCAGCAGCTTCAGTATCGGTTTCAGAAAGAAATTTATATCCTTTGGCTATTAAATCTTTTTTTATATCTTTATAATTTTCTATAATACCGTTATGAACAAGAGAAAGTCTTTCTGTAAAATGAGGGTGTGCATTAATATCAGAAGGAGCACCATGCGTTGCCCATCTAGTATGTCCTATTCCTATATTTGATGATATATTCTCTTTAACAATATGTCTCAAATTCTCTAGTCTTCCTTCCGCCTTAAAAGTGATAATATCATTTTTTGAATCAACTATAGATATACCAGCAGAATCATATCCCCTATACTCCAAAGATGAAAGTCCTTCCATTAATATATCAATAGCGTTATCATTATGTCCTATATATCCAACTATTCCGCACATAAAAAATTCCCTAAATAATAAATTTTATCAAAAACATTATTTTTTAAAAATAGCCTATTTTTGATAATCGTATATTTTAAAGCATAAAAAAATAAAGTCAATACTGTTTAGAGTAATACTATAAATATAGCAGTGCCTTTACAAAAAGCATTATTTAGTATAGAATTATGTTAATTAAAATTTCTATTATTACGAAATTATAAGTAATAAATTTTTAATCAGGCAGGGCATAATAATGAAAACTATTAATTTAATACTAGGCAATCATAATCATCAGCCAGTAGGTAATTTTGACTTTGTATTTGAAAGTACATATCAAAAAGCATATAAACCTTTTTTAGATATACTCACAAAATATAAAGATATAAAATTTAATTTTCACTATACAGGCTGTCTATTAGAATGGATAGAAAAACATCACCCAGAACATATAGAAGCATTAAAAAAATTGGCAGATGATAATAGAATAGAACTTCAAAGTGGCGGTTTTTATGAGCCTATAATGCCTTCAATACCTGATAAAGATAAAGACATACAGATAAAAAGATTAAATGAATATATAGAAGATAAATTTAATTTAACACCTAAAGGAGCTTGGCTTGCTGAAAGAGTATGGGAGCCTACATTAGTTAAAAATTTAGCAAAAAACGGCATTAAATACATAATGCTTGATGATTCTCAGTTTTTGACTACAGGAATAGATACAAAAAATATGTTCGGCTATTTTATTACTGATAATGAAAGTTATAAACTTAATATATTTCCTATATCACAAGAACTTCGCTACCTTATACCTTTTAGAGACGTAGAAAAATCTATTGAGTATTTAAAATCAATAGCAACAGAAGATGGAAACAGAGTTGTAGTTTTGCACGATGATGGAGAAAAATACGGGGATTGGCCTGGTACTCAAAAATGGGTATATGAAGATAAATGGCTTGAAAAATTCTTTGAGGCCCTCACAAAAGAAAAAGATACTATCATAACAACAACATACAGCGAATATATGGAGCGTCATGCACCTGTTTCAAAAATATATATACCTACAGGTTCTTATGAAGAGATGCTTACTTGGGTACTTCCTGCTGAAACTCAGTATGAATTCCATAAAAAACAAGAAGAGCTTAAAAAAGATGAGAATAATGAAATAATAACTAGATTTATGAGAGGTGGATTTTGGAGAAATTATTTTTATAAATATTCTGAAAGCAACAGAATGAATAAGAGAATGATATTTACTTCCAATCTTATAGGCGAAATTACAGAATCCAACTATAAAGAAAAAGAAATCGCTTTAAACTATCTATTAAAAGGACAATGCAACTGCCCTTATTGGCATGGTACATTCGGAGGACTTTATTTAAATAATTTAAGACATGAAACATATGCAAATCTAATAAAAGCAACAACAATATCATTAGAAAAAGTATATGGAAGAAAACATTTCCTAAGTCATAATATGGATTTTGATATGGACGGAAGAGATGAAATTATGATATCATCAGAAAGTGCCGATTTCATTTTGCATTCTTTAAGCGGCTCTATAATAGAATGGGATATAAAAAAGGAAAATCCTATCAATTTAATAGACTGTTTAAAAAGAAGAAAAGAGGCTTATCACATAGCTGCCATGAAGAATGCTGATACTAATAATAATGGCAATGAACATGTATCTATACATGAAATAGCAAAAAAAGTTGATGAAAAAATAGCTAAATATTTGGTATTTGATAAAAATGAAAAAGTTTTCGGAGTAGATCACTTCTTAAATAAAATGCCTACTGCAGAAGAATTCCAATTATTAAAATATGAAGAGAATGCTTCATTTTATGAAGAGTATTATAATATACTAGAAAATCTTATTAATAAAGACTATGCTACTGTTTCTTTTGAAAAAACTTCAAAAGTTAATGGTAAAGATATTCATTTGATAAAAAGATACGTAATAAATAATGACGGTACTTTCTCTCTTGATGTTATTATGGAAAATAAATCTAATGAAGATACAGAGTTTATATATGCATTAGAAAATAATATAACTCTTCTTGCAGGACAGGAAAAAGACAGATATTATATAGGCGGGGAAAAAAGAATATCAAATAATCTTTCTGATATTGGTGAGTATATAGGTAGCTCTTTTGCTATGGCTGATGAAGGATACATAAAAATAAATGTGATGATAGAAAGTAATGAAGAAACCGCATTCTTATATATGCCTAACTACACCATATCTGATGCTGTTGATAAACTTGAAATGAATTATCAAAACTCTACAATAGTTTGCTGTAAAAAAATATCATTAAAATCGGGAGAGAAAATTAAATATAAAATTAAAGCTTCTGTTAAAGATATTTAAAATATATTTAATTTTAAGGGTGTTTGATGAAAATATTTTGCATTATATCTGATAAAAGTCATGTAGGAAAAACTTATCTTTCCTCTCATATAGTATCATCATTAAAAATGTTTGATAAGAAAGTATGCTATTACAAACCTTTTGTTATGGAGATAAGAGATAATAAATTATTTGACTGCGAATATATAAAAAATACTACTAATTTAAAAGCTTCAGAAATATTTGTTTCTTATGCTACAAACGGAAATATATCTCCCATGCATAGCATTAATACAAAAATTGATGAAAGAGATATTACAGATTTGATAGATGAAAATAAAAATATTTATGATTATATGGTATTTGAATCACTATCTCTCTACTGCCCTATAAAAGAAAATTATAACTTTATGGACTTGATACTTGATATAGAAAAAGAAAATGAAGTACATATAATACCTGTTATAGAGTATGATTCTAATGTTATACATACATCTTTAGAACAAGTGGAATTATTCCACACAAGAGGATTCAAAGTTCCTTTTATAGTCATCAATATAAAAAAAGATGTATTCGTTTCAGAGAGTGTTATAGAATATATAAGAAGGCAGATAAATCCTATAAAAGTGCATACAACAGAATTTGATAATATTCCAGAAAATAAAAAAATAGAAATAGTAAAATATCCTGATATTATCAAAGAGTTATTTTAACAAATAAAAAAGAGGCTTTGGTATATTAGAGCCTCTTTTCTTTTTTATAAAACTAAATATTATTATTTTTCTAATCTTGCTCTTAGAGTTTTACCCATCTCTTCATATCCTTTTTTACCAAGCATAGCAAACATATTTTTCTTATACTCTTCTACACCTGGCTGGTCAAATGGATTAACACCGAGCATATAACCTGATATACCGCATGCTTTTTCAAAGAAATACAAAAGCTCTCCAATAGTGAAAGGAGTAATTTTATCAATATCTACTATTATATTTGGTACGCCTCCGTCAACATGGGCTAATACTGTAGCTTCCAATGCTGATTTATTTATTTCATGCAAAGATTTTCCATCCAAATAATTAAGTCCGTCCAAATCTGATGCTTCTTTTTGTATTTTCAAATCAATATCTTCTTTATCAACTCTTATAACAGTTTCAAATAATCCTCTTTTACCATCTTGTATAAACTGACCCAAAGAATGTAAATCAGTAGAAAAATCAACAGAAGCAGGAAATATTCCCTTTTTATCTTTACCTTCACTTTCTCCGTATAATTGTTTCCACCATTCTGATATATAGTGCATTCTAGGTATATAATTAACCATTATTTCTGTGCTGTATCCTTTAGTATAAAGTGCATTTCTAAGCATAGCATATAACATAGAAGGATTTTTCTTATAATCCATTTCTTTAGTTAATTTAGCCATAGCATTAAAGCCTTTAACAAACTCTTCTATATTTATGCCAGCAACTGCAATAGGTATAAGCCCTACAGGAGTAAGTACAGAATATCTTCCTCCTACATCATCAGGTATAACAAAAGTTCTGTATTTATTTTCATTAGATAATGTTTTTAAAGCTCCTTTTGCCTTATCTGTAGTAGCTATTATTCTTTTAGCTGCTCCTTCTTTTCCGTATTTTTTTTCAGCATATTCTTTAAGCATTCTAAAAGCTATAGCAGGTTCAGTTGTAGTACCGCTTTTTGATATTACATTAATATAAAAATCTTTACCTTCCAAATAATCAAGCAAATGTTTAAAATATTCACCGTTCATATTATGACCAGCATATACTACCTGAGTATTTCCTTTTTTAGCCTGAGCAAAAGGATTTAAAAATGATTCAATTACAGCTTTACCTCCCAAATAAGAACCGCCTATACCAACTGATACCAATACTTCAGCATTCTCTCTTATTTCTTTAGCTAAGTTATCGATTTCACTAACCATTTTCAAAGCTTCTGAAGGTAAGTTAACCCAGCCTAAAAAATCATTACCAGCACCTTTTTTATTTTCTAAAAGTTCATTAGCATATTTTGCAAAGTCAGACAAATATTCCAATTCATGTTCTCTTAAAAAAGATAACACATTTTTATAATTTATAGATATCATTAATAACTCCCTCGTTTTATTTTAGTTTGTAAATTATACTATAATAATACCGAAAAATAAAGAAAATAATTTATAATTTCTAAAATAAAATACTGTATATAGGATAAAGATAAATGATTTTGTCTGGGCTTCAAATAGAAAAAAATATAGGTAAAGATATAATAATAGAACCATTCAATAGAAAACAATTAAATTCAAACAGCTATAATGTAAGACTTCATAATAAACTTTTAGTATATAAAGACAAAGTTCTTGATATGAAAAAAGCAAATGAGGCAGAAGAAATAATAATACCAGAAAGCGGATATGAATTAAAACCTAGTGAATTATATCTTGGACGTACTCTCGAATATACAAATACAAAAAACTATGTACCTATGATAGAAGGGCGTTCATCTATAGGAAGGCTTGGAATATTTATTCATATTACAGCAGGATTTGGAGATGTAGGTTTTGCAGGATATTGGACTTTGGAAATATTTTGTATAAAGCCTATTATAATATACCCAAACGTAGAGATAGCTCAGCTTTATTATCACACTATAGACGGAGAATATGAAGAATATACCAGCAGTAAATATCAAAATAACACTGATGTTCAGCCAAGTATGCTCTATAAAGATTTTAAATAGTATATCATAGTAAAATCAATTGATTTTTTATTTTACTATGATATAATAGAGTATATGTTTTTTAATATTTTTTTCTTCTTTTTCAAAGATTATTATTTTCCTCAGAATAATTAATTCATTAAACCGTGTGTTTATTTAAATAAATCCAATAAAATCTTATAATTAATTCAATAAATAAAACTAGTATTATGATCAAAATAGCAGCATTAAAAAAACAATATAACAATATAGAAATACTAAAAGGAATAGATCTTGATATAGATAAAGGAAAAATTTTCGGTATAATAGGAAGAAGCGGTGCAGGAAAATCTACTCTACTAAGATGTATAAACGGATTAGAAAAATATGATTCTGGATATTTAGAAGTAAATGGAATTGATATAAAAAAACTTAATGAAAAAGAATTGAGAATGTTTAGAAGAGATGTGGGAATGATATTTCAGCATTTTTCATTAATCACAAGAGCAAGTGTATATGACAATATAGCATTTCCTATGCAATGCTGGCACTTTAATAAAAAAGAAATAGATGAGCGTGTTAGATATTTGCTAGATGTTGTAGGAATGTATGAAAAAATAAATAATCTTGCAAGAGATTTATCTGGAGGACAAAAACAAAGAGTTGCCATTGCAAGAGCATTGTCTATGAATCCTAAAATATTATTATCTGATGAAGCCACTTCAGCATTGGATCCTAAAAATTCCGAAGCAATTATGGACCTTTTAAATAATATAAACAAATCTATGGGTATTACAATAGTATTGGTTACACATCAGATGAATGTAGTAAAATCTATATGTGATGATATGGCTATAATAGAAGATGGTGTTGTAAAAGACAAAGGTATTGTTGAAGAAATATTTATTAATCAGCCTGCATCTCTTATCAATATACTAGGAGATAATAAAATTTTACTTCCTAATTCTGGAAAAAATATTGAGATTATGTATAAAAAAGATGATTCAAATAATATTATAGAAAAATTAATAAGAAAATTTAATGTAAATATAATAGACTTTATTATGGAAGATTATAAGAACTGCATAATAGGAAAAGTTACAATAAATATTATCAATAGTAATGATTTAAAAAAAGTTGAAGAATATTTAAAATCTATCAATATAGAAAATTATAAAGTGTTAGGAGAATAAATTGGATAAATATATAAATTATTTCGTAAAACTAATACTGCCTTCTACAATAGTTACAATTAGAATAGTGTTTTTTACTATATTAATAGGCTTTATATTAGGATTTATAATAGCGGTTTTATTAACAATGTATGGACCCAACGGACTTAATTATAAAAAGAAATTCTATAATGTATTAAGTTTTATAGTTAATACTATAAGATCATTTCCAATATTAATACTAATAGTTGCCATATCTCCTTTTACCCGTCTTATAATAGGAACAACTATAGGAGAAAAGGCTGTAATACTTCCATTATCAATTACATCTACAGCATTTATAGCAAGATTACTTGAAAGTAGTTTTATTAAAGTTGATAAGCAGTTAATAGAGGCGGCAAAATCATTTGGAGCTACAAATATTCAAATAATGTTTGGGGTAATTATCAGAGAATCAATACCTTCTATAGTATCAGTTATTACTATGGCGGCAGTTAATTATATTGCAGCAACTACTATAGCAGGTGCAGTAGGAGGGGGCGGACTCGGTGCTGTAGCATTGACTTACGGATATCAAAGTTTTAATAATACAATACTATATTTTTCTGTATTTATTATGTTTTTATTTGTAAATATAGCTCAATATATAGGCGATTTTATATATAAAAAATTAATTTAAAGGATATATTTATGAATTTAGAAGAAATGGATAAAATACTTAACAGCATATTAGAATTAGAAAGATGTCCAGTAGGAATAAAATTTATATTTACAGAAGATGAATATAATAAACTAGATGCTGAAGAAACAAAAAATAAAACATCTTATTGCAGATTTGTAAGCCGTGCAAGCGAAGGAAGAAAATTAAAAATACATAAAGGACATAATGCATGTTCAGGAGGTGCTGTTGCTCTTGGATTTCAAAGTGTACTTCCTGAAACTGTATCTGGAGTAAGGAGAGTAAAGGTTGGAACATACAGAGATTTAGGTGTAAGCAGAAAGATATCAAGAAATATGGTTTATTGTGAGCATAAAATTTTTGGAGCAGCAATTATGCCCTTAAAAAATTATAAAGAAGAACCTGATGTTGTTATATTCGTATGCAAACCATATCAGGCTATGCGTTTAGCTCATGGATATGCCTATCATTATGGACATGCTAATGATATAAAATTATCTGGTATGCAGGCACTTTGTGAGGAATGTACTTCTTATCCTTATGAAAATGGATGCTTTAATATGTCTATGATGTGTTCTGGTACAAGAATGATGGCTGGTTGGAAAGATGATGAAATGGGAGTTGGAATGCCTTATAGAATATTTTTGAATGTATTTGACGGATTAATTAAAACTATAAATCCTCTTGAAAGAAATAAACATAAAAAAATCATTAAAGAAAAACTTGAAAAAAATAATTTATCCGATTTATTGGAAATAAAAATGAATCAAAACTACGATGATAATGGATATATAGGCGGAATCGCCGAAAGATAATAATAAAAAAAGGAGAAAAAATGAAAGGAAAAATAATATCAATTTTGTCAATGATACTCATTTTATTAATGGTATCTTGCTCTAACAAAGCATCATCTTCATCAAATGATACTATAGTAATAGGATGTATGGCTTTAAATGCTGAAGCAGTGGAAGAAATTAAAAGACTAATGGAAAAAGAAGGCTATAAAATGGAAGTTAAAGTATTTGATGGAAATAATTTGCCTGCTTTGGCTTTAAGTGCTAATGAGATTGATGGTCTAATACTAAATCATAAACCTTGGATAGATACTTTTAACAAGGCTAATAACTCACATTTAGTTTTAGTTGATGGATTTAAATATGCATCTCTAAATGCTCTATATTCATCAAAACATAAAACATTGGAAGAAATACCTGATGGGGCTACAATTACTATATCTAATGATCCAAGCAATATGGATAGAGGACTTAGATTCCTTGAAAAATTAGGTCTTTTGAAATTGGGAGAAAAAACAGGAGAATTTTATACTATGCTTGATATAAAAGAAAATCCAAAAAATATAAAATTCTTAGAAGTAGAAACTACATCAACAGCTGGTTCTTATGCAGATGCTGATGCTACTATAACATTTTCAAGCGTTATGAAAAATGCAGGTTTTGATGCTCATTCATATATAGTAGAGGACGGAGAATACAATAATTTTCCTACAGGATTAGTTGTAAATGAAGGAAATGAGAATTCTAAATGGGCTCAGGATATCATTAAAGTTACTCAAACAGAAGAATATAAAAACAAATTTAATGAAATATTTCAAGGTGCTTATATAATATATTAATTATTATAATAAAAATCTAATACTAGTTTTATATTAACTAATATTAGTTATAAAAAGAAATATTTATTATTAATTAAAAAAATTAAAGCCATAGTATTATTATCATTAATTTACTATGGTTTTTTATTTTGCAATATCAATATATCATTTTGGTACTACGGTTGTTTTTTGATTTAAAAACTTTCACTATACATAAGTTTATTTTTTATATCAGTATATAAACTTCCCGCACTGCCAACTACTATAAGTTTTGTATTAAAGTTGACAATATTTGGCATCGCTAATGAATACTTATAAAGTTTTTTCTTCCAAAACTATAAGAGCACTTACAATAGTATCAAAATCTTTTATATTATCTTTTGTTTAAAGAAAATAAATCTTTTTCTATAATATTTACTTTTGCATTATCTAATTTAGATTCATTTCTTATTATTGATGTAACATCATATCATTTTTTTAAGACTTCATTCATTATTAATCTGCCCGCTTTTCATTAATACATATTATTGCAATTCTCATCTTTATGCTCATTAATTTTATTATCTTTAATTAAAGATTATTATAATAGCTATTATTACAACTATAATAATATAATTTAATTGTAATATTAATGATTAAAACTGATTTTACGCATAAAAAATGACATGCTGATTTTTAAGCATGCCAATTTATAAAGATATTAATTTTTACTTTCTAAACTTTTTAGCAGCATCTATAAATCCCACAAACAAAGGATGCGGATTGGTAATTCTCGATTTTAGTTCTGGGTGGAACTGAACACCTATCATATAAGGATGATCTTTCACTTCTGCTATCTCGGCTAAATTTCCATTTTTTAATTTTCCTGTAATAATAAACCCTGCTTTCTCCATTTTGTCAGTATAGGAATTATTAAACTCATATCTATGTCTGTGTCTTTCGCTTATAGTAGTTTTACCATATAACTTATGGGCCAAACTTCCTTCTTTTATATCACACTCAAAAGCTCCAAGACGCATTGTACCGCCTTTTAAAATATTTCTTTTCTGCTCTTCCATAAGTGTAATAATAGGATTTTTTACATTTTCATTAACTTCTATAGTATTGGCATCTTCAAGTTTTAATACATTTCTTGCAAACTCTACACTCATAAGCTGCATACCCAAACATATTCCAAAATAAGGTATTTTATTTTCTCTAGCATATTTAATAGCTTCTATTTTACCTTCAAGTCCTCTCTCACCAAAGCCTCCCGGTATAATAAGTCCATGAACACCATCAAAATATTTCGATATATCTTCTATATCCTCCAAATCTTCAGCAGATATCCAATCTATATCAACATTAACATCATTATATATTCCACCATGATTTAAAGCCTCTGTTAAAGAAATATAAGCATCTTTCATAGAAACATATTTTCCCACTATAGCAATCTTTACTTTATCGTTCTGTATAGCTATATTTTTCTGCTTACATACCAAATCAGTCCAATTAGTTAAATCTATTTTAGCAGTTTCTAATTTGAAATGCCTGCATACCACATCAGAAAGCCCCTGAGCTTCAAGCATTAAAGGCACCCCGTATATATTAGGCTCATCAAAGTTTTCAAACACATTATCTTTAGGTACATTACAGAATAATGCTATCTTTTTTTTATGCGATTCCTGCAAATGCTGACTAGTTCTGCAAACTATAATATCTGGTATAATACCGCTTTGCATAAGCTCTTTAACACTATGCTGAGTAGGCTTTGTTTTTATTTCTTCTGAAGATTTTATAAAAGGTATTAAAGTTACATGTATATAAAGTACATTATCCTGACCTAACTGTGTTTTTACCTGTCTTATAGCTTCTATATAAGGAAGAGACTCTATATCCCCAATAGTTCCGCCTATTTCTGTAATTACTATATCTGTTTTTTTAGTATCATTTTCTCTGTATATTCTTCTTTTTATTTCATTAGTAATATGAGGTATAACCTGAACAGTCTCTCCTAGGTATTTACCTTCTCTTTCCATATTTATAACATGCTGATATATTTTACCAGTAGTAACATTACTGTATTTATTTAAATTTTCGTCTATAAATCTCTCATAATGCCCAATATCCAAATCAGTTTCCGCACCGTCATCAGTAACAAAAACCTCACCATGCTGAAAAGGACTCATAGTACCGGGATCAACATTTATATACGGGTCAAATTTCTGTATGGTTACGCTTAATCCTCTAGCTTTTAAAAGTCTTCCTAGTGAAGCTGCTGTTATACCCTTGCCTAAACCAGATACAACACCACCTGTTACAAATATGTATTTAGTGTTCATATAATCCTCTGCTTTTTATTTTTTATTAAATATAATAAAATCGCTATAACATTATCATAAATTATTATTAAATCAAGTAAATTTTATTAAATAACTGCAGTTGTAATTTTTTACTCCTGCAGTTATTTTTATAAATTTTTATAAAATAAAAATTATTTTTCTATATAAGCATAGAAAAACTTATGCATAGCTAAGCTGTCAAAAACAATATCCTTTAATTTAGGGCTTATCAATGTAGGAGTAGCATAAAAATATAAAGGTATTATAACATCATTATCCATAAATATTTTTTCAGCCTTATGCATAGCATCCATTCTGACAGTTTGATCTATTGTATTCATGGCAGTTTGAAGAAGACTGTCATATTCCTTATTTGTAAATAATGCATGGTTTTGGGGACTGTAGCTTAAAAACATTCCTAAAAATGTCATAGGATCATTATAATCTGCTGTCCAGCCACTTCTTCCTATTTGATAATTTTTATCTGTATATAAAGTCTGCAAAAATACGGCCCATTCCTGCTGACTTATGGTACTGTCAACACCTAAATGCTCTTTCCACATTTGCTGTACTGCTTCAAAGGTCGGAATCTCTCTGTTAGAATCTACTAAAAACTGAAGTACTGGAAAACCTTCTCCATTAGCATATCCTGCCTCTGCCATTAATCTTTTAGCCTCTTCTATATTTTTTTGATAATCTTCAGCTTTCACACTTATATAATCACCGCCTACCTCTCTAAAATCGCCATTAACATCAGGGGCCCCATAAGGTACAAAAGCTCCTGCAGGAGTACCAGCTTTAACTATATTGTCAACTATATAGTTTCTGTCTATAGCAAGTGATAATGCCTTTCTCACCCTGTCATCTTTTAAAGCTTCATTTGTAAGATTAACTGCATAATAGTATGTTCCCAAACGGTTTACTAATTTCAAGAGTCCTTCAGCTCTTAAAGTATCAATATCCTGAGCAGGCACTCTGTCAGAAAAATGCAAAGAACCTTCTTTAATACCTGCAACAGAAGCTGTGGCATTATCCATAAGTACAAAAGTAATTTTTTCAGGAACTAAAGAAGAATAATTCCAATAATTAGTATTTTTTGTCATTACTATATTATTATCAATGTTTCGTTCTATCATTACATAAGGACCGTTTCCTATATAGGTTTCAGGCTTCATAGTCCAAGTTTCACCGTATTGTTCTATTATATCTTTTTTTACTGGATAGAATGTAGGAAAAGCAGTTAATTCCAAGAAATAAGCAGTAGGTTTTTCTAATGTTACTTCTAAAGTATAATCATCAATAGCTTTTATTCCTAAAGTATTCAATTCCATTTTTCCTGAATTAATAGCCATAGCATTTTTTACAGGTTCAAATTGATAACTGTATTCGCTTGCTGTTTTAGGGTCAACTGCCCTTTGCCAAGAATATACAAAGTCATTTGCAGTTAACGGACTACCGTCAGACCATTTCCCATTTGTTCTTAAATGAAATATATATGTAAGTCCGTCCTCGCTTATATCCCAGCTCTCCGCTGCACCTGCAGTTATTAAACCATTTTTATCTTTAGAAGCAAGCCCTTCAAAAGCATGAACTATATAAACTGAAGCATCTGCTGCTATATTTAAAATTGGGTCTATTGTTTTTGGCTCAGGCCCCACATTTATAAATAAGCCTTCATTGTCATTATTATTATTGGAAGAAGAACAGGAAATAAATACAAATCCAATTAATAATAAAGATAAGCAAAAAATCTTTTTCATGAAATTAATCCTTTTATTTAATTATTTTACAATATATAAAATACTATACTATAGAATATAAAAAATCAATTAATTAATTATCATTTTTTACTTCAATGATAGTTTATTTAAAAACTAAAATATATTATTATATATAATTATGAATAATAAATACAAAATAATAAAATATAAAATCACTCTTTTTTTTATAGGATTAATATTTATATTTTCAGCATTGATGATTATTTTTCTTAATATAAGATTCAGTCATAATAACAGCAGTATAATAAAAATTGATGCCAATATAGAAAGCATAAATCACTATGAATACGGTACTATTAAAAAAAGGAAATTCGCCAATGTAGTTTACAGTTTTGTATATGAAGGAGAAAATATTATACTTACCAATTCATATTTAGAAGGAGAAAATAATAATTTATCGGTTAATTCAAAAACAGAAATATTTTATGATACCGAATCTGGAACTATTATAAATGAACCTAATAAATACACATTAATTTTAGCATTTATATTTATAGTTTTAGCAATAGTCATAATTACATTTGCTTTTAAATTGAAACAAAACAATATATATGTATCACCAAAACTAGATAAATAATTTTTTATTTATTGTTGTTATTATCGAAAAAAAAACCTAATATAGAATAATTTAAAATATAAGTATATATCTAAACAAATTATAAGTTTATCAATTTTCTGTAGTTATTAACTTTTCTTGTATAATTTGGCATTATCTATCACTTTTTTATAAGGCACTAAAATATACTCATTCATTTTATTTTTCATTTTCTTTTGCATTGAAGGAATTGATATTAAAGCACCTACTAATTTCATTTGAAGCATTTTCATTTTTTGTTTTTGAGGGAAATCATAAATATGATGTTTTTTATAGTATTTATGATCTTCTTTCATAAGTCCCTGCATTATGTATATCAAGTCTCTAAATATCTTCATTCCTCCTACACCATAAAAGTTTTTAGGACGAGTACATTTATTATCCATAGCATATTTCATTATAAATGATAATTTTGAAAGTTCATTGTAAGGATCATCATTATAATCATATGCAATATGAGTGAGAAAATTACCCCCCACTTCAGAACGTGATTCTATAAGTGTTTGCAAATTATATTCTCTTTCATAATCTCCGCTTATTATATATCCTATAGGCATGCCTTCTGTAACAGTTCTATGCCCATTACAGAATTGTCTGTCATCGTAAATTTTAAAACTTGAATGTGTATAATGATTTTCTATTGTAAAGGCATATATAATTGAATCAGCTTTTTGTATTTCATTTCTTAAAAAATCATCAAATCCGTCTTTATAAACACATTTTCCAGTAATAGCACATCCAAAACAGCCGAGACAGCCTCCATGAAAATTATATTCTCTTATATTAATTTCTCTTGTTTTATAATTAAATACTGATTTAAAGTCTTCTATCATATTTCTTAAACTCTCGTCATTTTTGGCACAGTTAGTGAGTATTAAAACATCTTTTGAAGTATCTTTTTCATTTGAATCGTTAGTGTATTTTCTTTTATATATAATATTTTCTTTTGTATATGTTTGGGTTGATGTATTTATATAATTTAGATTATTATTTATACAAAAAGTTAGATAATTAAAAAAGTTTACTGCATCTTCCTGACCTTCTTTTTTTATAAGGTCTTCCATATCAGCAGAAAGCCCTCTTATATATTTTAATCCTAAGTCTAAACAATTCTCTTCTATAAACTTATGTGCTGTAATATCATAAAAATGCTTTGAAGTAGAAAACTGCGTTGCAAATTTATTTTTACATTAATATTATTTCTTTAATAATTCTATAAATCTATGCAGCTGATAGGGTACTAAAAGTATATACGGGGTAA
>NZ_JQIU01000009.1:166709-180312 GCF_002379365.1 Brachyspira sp. G79
CTTAATAAGGTTATAGTCTATGTATTTTAATGTAAGAATAAGCTCTAAAATATTTTATTGTATCATATTAGCAGGAATTGCTTTTACGGTATATGTATTTGTTTTTAGTTCTAAAGGTTTTCTTACATTAGATAATCAAAAAACTCTTATAGAGAATAAGAAAGAGAAAGTAGAAGAACTTAATAGAAGAAAAAGTCAAATTTCTAATAATATAGTTAGATTAAAAACTGACAGAGAATATATTTTATCATATGCCAAAACTTTTGGTTATTTAGACGGCACTAAAAATGAAAAAATTATTAAAATAATAAAAGATGAAGAGGATACATCAACTTCCTCTGTTTCAGACAATAAAAAATCATATGATAATGACAATTATATTAATATAAAAGGTGCTTTAATACTTGCATTAATGATCATATTATGTTTTATATTTTATTTAATACTTCTCAATAAAAATATACTTCCAAAACTAAAAAGAAAAAAAACTGCTTTTTATAAAGGGTGACTTAAAGAAAATATAAATCCCGCATCTTTATAAAAAGGTTCATAATAAGGCATAAAATTAAAACTAAATCCATCATTTTTCTTTTTACCATAAACTCTTTGATAACTGTCATAAGCGACTGCTGCCCCACAGAATACTGCAGCTGTTATTTCAAATATTGTAGCGGATATCCATAGACTTTTGTATCTATTTCTTCCTGTAGTAGATGGGGCAACATTAGCAGTTTCTAAAGAATCTAATCCAAATACCAAATATGTTGCATATGTATACGAGAAAAATGCTGTGAGTAAAAATGTAACTTCTGTATATCTGAAAGGATTGCTTTTATAAGGTTCTTCCATCATAACAGGAGAACTGCTTACTCCTTTTTGATTTATAATTTTATCTCCTTCCATTGTGAATATAGAATTAACACTGTTAGTATCAATTTTATACTCAGACTTTAATTGTTCATTAGTTTCAGTTATTTCTTTTTTTGCTATGTTATCATTTGTATTATATTCCTTTGAAACATCAGAAAAATAAAAAGCTCCAAAGAATGTGTTTGAAATTATAAGTAGTATAGTGATAATTTTTATTTCCATTATAGTAACAAATATGCTCCTAGTGTAAATTCTAATCCTGTAAGATTAACTGTTTTTATTTTTTCAGGCAAAGTAACTTCTGTCTTATCGCTGAATACTCCCAAGTTTATAGGATTGGTATAAAATCTGTATCCTATGCCTAAATTAACACCTATAGTATCGGTAATATTATACTGAATTGAAGCTATAGCTCCTATACCAAACATAATATCTCTTGAATCTATTTTAGCACCATTTCTAAGATAAGTATAGTTATCTATAAAATAATTTCCTCCATATACTTCTCCTATAGTTGTAAAAGATACACCCATACCAACATATGGTGTAATAACCAATCTCAAAACTTCCTGATATAAATTTATATTAATATCAAAATTAAATCTAGTATCTACAGCATAACTAGACTTAAAAAAATCACCAAATAATAATCCAATACTAATATTTGGAGAAAATCTAATACCATTATATCCTATTTTTA
Source organism: Brachyspira sp. G79 (assembly GCF_002379365.1). Classification (GTDB taxonomy): domain Bacteria; phylum Spirochaetota; class Brachyspiria; order Brachyspirales; family Brachyspiraceae; genus Brachyspira. The sequence goes on from NZ_JQIU01000009.1 coordinate 168,280, forward strand.
AATGAATCCCTAAAGCATATTTATTTTCGTTTAATGATATTTTTAATTTTCCGTCATTCGGTCTTACTGTACTTTGATATGTAGCATTAAAAGCTTTAATATTATATGAAGCATAATTTAATGATATGCCTGCTATAAAATCTCCTATAATAGTTTCTCTTGCAATATCGCCTGCTTGTATATTTCTTCCTCTTGATATTTTTAATACTGAATAATCATTTCCTAACTCTTTTACCCTTAAAGTTCCTTTATAATCATATCCTCCGTTTATGACATTTCCAGAAGGTAAAGTTATATTATCTTTTTTAGAATACACTTTAAATCTAGTCTTTGAATCTATTCCCTGATTTCTTCCAGCAAGTATGATAACATCATTTCCAATAATATCAGATATTGTCAATGTTATCTTAAATATCTCTCTCATTTTATCTTCTACTTTAGCTGCCAAATCATTGCAGGCATCATTAATAGCTGTTTGTCTTAAAGAATATGAAGGATATGAAGTAGTAGAGTAGTAGCTTATCCCCTGCAGTTTTGAAGAATACATAATCTTAGTAGTTTCTACATCCACTATCTGAAGTACCATTTCTACTTGTCCGTAAATACTTCCACTTCCAGTATCACTGTCATAATTATAATTTACATCAGCAGATACTATATTTCCTTTTATGGCTTTTGAATATCCGTATATTTTTCCTACTTCAATAACCTGACTTTCTGTTATACCAGTTAATTGAAGCTCCATTTCTTTTAGGTATTTATCTAAATTTTTCCTGTCTACAATATTAAATCTGTTCATTTTGGTTAATGAATCTTCTATTAATGCTGTTAGTTGTTTACCTAAGCCTTGAGAATATCCGCTTGAACTATCTTCTATTTCAAAAACAGCGATATTTTCTTTAGTATAAGTTTCACCTATTTCTCTATTCATTTTCTGGGAGAATGATGTAAATGATGAACATATAAGAAAAATTATTGTAAATATAATCTTTTTCATTAATATATGTACTACCTTTAATACATTTTTTTTAAACCTCTTTTAAAATAATATATTATAAACTAAAAAAGTCAAATTTATGTAATATAGTTATTTATAATGATCAAATAATAATATTTGCTATATTAATACCTATAAATTTATTAAAACATTGAATTGTAAAATAACTGCTTATTAGACTTGTTTAAAAAACTATATGAGGTTATTTAGACTGACTACGGCACTAGCTATGTAAAGTGTGTGGTTTCTAGGCCATCTAACAGTACGTATAGATGTTATAAAAGAACTTAGTACGTCGCAGCAAAGTTTGATATGTAATTATGAAATAAGTCAATTATTATATAAAAATAATAATTGACTTAGAAGTAATCATTATATTTAATTTTTATTGATAAATTATTAAAAAGAATATATATTATACTAATGATTTTATTTTTATGGAGTATAAATTATGAATGAAAATACTATAAAATATAGTTCAGCTGGAAATTTAGTTTCTTTTAATATGGATAAGTTATACAAGATATCTAATTTTAATATAGATGAGAGCCTTCTTTCAAAAGATCAAAAAGAATTATTGGAAGAGATGATAGTTTCAAGTATTAATGAGGCTTCTCATAAAGTAAAAGAATTAAATAAAAAATTAGAAGAAGATAATAATACAGAAGAAAAACCTAAACAAGTAACTCCTTTTAATATGAATTGGGGAGATATGAGTCAAATGTTTAATGATATCAGTAAAATGACATCTGTAGAATATAAAGATGGTAAATTAAATATATCTTTAGATTCAATAACACCTGATATGATTTCAAAAATGAATGACATGATGAATAAGATGAATGATAAAGATGATGAAAATAATAATAAGGAATAATTAATTTGAATAATATACAATCATTGGATAAACTTACTCAGATTATATCTAGGCTTCCGGGAATAGGAGGCAGAACTGCTATGCGTCTTGCTTTGTATTTATTTGACTGCGATGAAGAGTATTTGAAAGAGTTTGCAGATACATTATATACTCTTCATGACAATATAAAATTATGCAGTAAATGCTATAGTTTGAGTGATAATGATATTTGTCATATATGTTCTAATGATAAAAGAGAGCATAATAAAATATGTATTGTAGAAACTTATCCTGATATGCTTGCCATAGAAAAAACAGAAGAGTATAACGGATTGTATCATGTATTGGGCGGTCTTATAGCACCTCTTAAAGGTATAGGTATAAGTGATATAAGAATAAAAGAACTTATTGATAGAGTTAATACTGGAAATATTGATGAAATAATGATAGCTTTCAGTGCCTCATTAGAAGCAGATACTACAGCAGGATATATATTCAAATTATTAAAAGATAATAATTATACAGGCAGAGTAACAAGAATTACTTACGGAATATCTTTATCAAGTGATATAGAAAATGCCGATTCTAGGTCTTTGGCTAGAAGTATTTTGGATAGAGTTGAAATGAGTTAATAATAATTAAAATATATTAATATAAGGGCATTAAATGGAAGATTATATATTGTCTATTGGCGGGTCAAATATTGATATACAGGGATTTTCTAAAGGAAGAATAGTTCTAAAAGAATCAAATCCAGGTAAAATAAATGTATGTGCAGGCGGCGTTGAAAGAAATATTGTTAATAACTTATCAAATATTGGATTTAAAAATATAAAATTTGTTACTTCTATTGGGAATGATATTTTTGGAGATATTCTTTTTGATAATATAAAATCATTTGGTATAGATACTTCATATATTGTAAGAAAAGGAAGCTCTACTTCATATGTAGCTATTATGAATAATCATAAAGATATGGAGATAGCAGTGTCTGATATGGATTCTCTTGATGAGAATATTAATATTAAATATTTAGAAAGTATTTATGAAACAATAGAAAATGCAAAATTAATCACTATAGATGCTGTTATGGGAAGAGATATATTTGAGTATTTAATAAATAATTTTCCTAATAAAAAATTGATAAGCGATGCAGTATCAATAAAAAAGTCTGAACATATAAAGGGGATTGAAAATTATATTTATGCTTTAAAAATTAATTCAAATGAAGCATCATTTCTGCTTGACAGAGATATAAACACTATAGATGAAGGAAAAGAAGCTGTAAAAATATTTTTGGATAAGGGAGTTAATGAAATATACATAACATTCGGATCTTTAGGAATATGTTACGGAACAAACGAAGAGTATAAAGCATACCATTTAGAAGTTCCTAAAATAAATATTGTTAATACTTCTGGAGCTGGAGATGCTTTTGTGGCTGGTATTGTTTATTCTATATTTAATAATTACAGTTTAGATTATAAGGTAAAATTTGCTGCTGTTATGTCAATGTTTGCATTAGAGAGCGAATATACTGTTAATGATAATATAAGTTTAGATATAGTAGAAAAAAGAATAAAAGATATATTTTGTAGAAGTTTAAAAAATTAATTATTAAAAGAGGTATTTAATGAATAATTTAAATGAATTTTTAGATATTAGCGAAGAGGTAAAAGAGGCATTATATGAAAAGAGGGCAGTTGTGGCATTAGAAAGTACTATAATATCACATGGTATGCCTTATCCAGAAAATGTTGAAAGTGCTTTAAACTCTGAAAAAAATATACGTGATAATAATGCAGTTCCTGCTACTATAGCAATTATAAAAGGTAAAATAAAAGTAGGATTAAATAAAGAAGAACTTGAGTATATGGGCTCTAATAGCAGTATAGCAAAATCAAGCAGAAGAGATTTAGCAGCTATGTTAGCTTTGAAAAAAGACGGTGCTACTACTGTAACAACTACTATGATAGGAGCTTCTCTTGCCGGCATAAAGGTTTTTGCTACTGGAGGTATAGGCGGTGTTCACAGATATGCTCAGGATACTTTTGATATATCAGCAGACTTACAGGAATTAAGCAAGACAAATGTTGCTGTTGTATGTGCTGGGGCAAAATCTATATTGGATTTGGCTCTTACTATAGAATATCTTGAAACTTTCGGAGTTCCAGTGCTTGGATATAAAACAGATAAATTTCCTGCATTTTATACTAGAGACAGCGGTTATAAGGTTGATTATAAAGTAGATACTGCTAAAGATATAGCTAATATTCTTAATACAAAATGGTCTTTAGGTTTAGAAGGAGGGGTATTGGTATGTAATCCTATACCTGAAAAATATGAAATGGACAAAGATTATATTAATAAAATAATAGATGATACTGTAAAAGAGGCTAAAGATAAAAAAATATCAGGAAAAGATGTTACTCCTTTTATACTTGCTAAACTTCATAGTGTAACTGAAAATAAGAGTTTGAAAGCTAATAAAGAGTTGGTTTATAATAACTGCAGAACAGCAGCTAATATTGCATATGAGTATTCTAATTTGATTAAATAATTTTGTTTCAAGATGCAGGTCTTTTGCATTATAGTTTTATAAGGCTTTTAAGTATGACAAAAGAGCTGCATATTAAATCTCAGTTATAAATTAGCAGATGTCAAATTATTATAAATCATTACAAAAATAGTTTTTAAACAAGTATATTATAAATTTCTATTTCTTCTATACTTAAACCTGTATTCTCGCTTATAATTTTTATATCTATACATGCATTTTTAAAACTTTTAGCTATAGATATTTGCTGCTGTTTTTACCTTGTTCTATGCCTTGTTTAATAGCTTCTTTATATCTAATTCTATACTCTTATTAAAAAAATATGTGTCTACTTCACATTTTTTATATTTATCCATTACTGGTCTGTCATTAACAAATGTACGGCATTTTTTTCTATTTCTTCAAATATAGTATTTTCTTTCATTGAGATAGACATATCTTCCTCATTTATATAAAAGAATTTTATCCAAGAAATAAACTCTTTATGAAAGTCTTCTATTTCATCAATATCTTTTAAATTAAATTTAGGAAGTTCAAGAAAGTGAAGCTGACAATGATATGTTAGAATTTTATTATTGTTTAACTCTTTTAATATGTAACAGCTATGAACTTTATCTTCATCAGTTAATATGAAATTTGTAATATTTACAGTAGGTTTTAATTCATCATAAAAAGAACATCTATTTAAACTAGAGCTATAATTATAAGACAAATAGTATAAAGCTCTTTTTATAAAATCTTCCTTTCCTCTGTACCGTATTTCTATTAAAACAGTTATAGCTGTTTCTGTTGTTGCTTTTATATATAGGCATCTGCCCACCTTCGGTGCAATACTTTCTTTTTCATCATAATTTTCTGCTATGTTAATGCGACTGCGACATCTGTTCACCTTGCGTGCCGCCTTTGTCGACGGATTAAGTATTTCTATTTTCTTAAAGTTTCAAAGTTTAAATCTTTAAATACAGCATTAATAAAATTTAAGACTATATGCTCATTACCTGTATGCGAAAACAAATATCTTATAAAATAATCATTTAATACATTAATGCCATTTTTTTATTCATAGTTTTATTATAACAAAACAAAATAATTTGTAAAGGAAGTTATTTTTCATTAAACTTGTTGCAAAACTAGATTAATAGATAATTATACTATTTTAATTTTTAGTATTTTTTATTTTAAAAGTGGTGCCCCATACGAAGTACGCCTCACTCTGTGTGCCGTAGGCAGGCGAGAAGCAGGCACAGCCCGCAGACGCGAAAAACCGCATATTTACATACTAAAATATAAGTTATAAAACATATAAAACATTATATTTATATTCTTAAAATTAAATAATTTTTTATAATTAATCTTGTCAAGTAATTTTGAAACAAGTCTATTATGCTATGTAAAACAGTTTAAAACAATAAATTTATTATCATTTACAGTTAAACTTTTCAAAAATTTTATCTCTTCTTTTCTTATCCGAACTCCATAGCATAAGCCCAAATACTATAACAGCAGCAGGAAGCATAACTATATTTATCACTCTTACAAATAGCTTTACGGTTTCAGGCACTTGATAAGGAGGATTATATATTGCTCCTTTTCTTCTTATGCTCATAAGTCCGTTATCTCCTACCATATAATCAACTAAATTCATTAAGAAAATTTTGTTTGCAGTATAAGCACTATTTTTAGCCATTTCATAAGAGCCTACAGCTATAACTTTTCCGCTTGTAGTGGAGTTAATTCTGTTTATATCATTATTAATATTATTCTGAGCATTTGTTGATAAAGGTATATCTTTTCCAGTAAATGCACTGTTCATCTTTCCTTCAAATGAAGCAGCTAAAAGTCTTTTTGATAATCTGCTTGAATCTTGAGGCATTCCAGTCATAGATGCAGTGAAATTCTCTTTTTCAACCCAGCTTTTATCACTTGTATAAATAAGAGGGGTTATTTTTATATCTGTATTGTTTGTGTTTGTAATAATTTCTGATGATATAGGAGTAAGCATTAAATTAATACTTTTAGTTATATCGCTTTTTGAATTAATATTTTCTGCAGCTATTAAAGGTATATAATACATTTTCTGTTCTGGCATACCTTGCTGTAATTGTGCTTTGTATGAATTATCATCAAATATCATATTTTCTGCTACAGTAAATCCGTAATTAGGAAGTATTTCATTAAGTCTATTTGTAACAGGTATAAGTTTAGGTCCGTACATTTGAGCAGCTGGATCATCTTGATTTATTTGTACGCCGTTAAGCATAAATAGTACGGGCTTTCCGCTCATAATAAATTGATCTAGTTTATATAATTCATAGTCGCTGAATGCAGTTTTACTTCCTAAAACTATTAAAGCGTCTATATTAGAAGGTATATCATTTAAAGAAATATCAACTGCTTCAAAATTATAATTTCCTTCTATCTCTGATACATACTCACTTACACTGTCGTATGCATCATTAGGGTTTCCTCCAAATTGAGGAGGTATAGTTATATAGTTTGCCTCCTGATGACCCTGTATATATCCTATAGTAGCTTTAAGTCCTAGCATACTGTCTATATTTTTTGCTATTTCATCTTTTATTTGGTCAAAAGCTCCGTATAATATGTACGATGTAGAGAGATGTCTTATATCATCTCCATTTTCTAAAACTAATGAAAAATAAGCACTTCCTTTATTTGCTACTATATTTCCATCTGGGTCTTTTATATCCTCCCATTCTATCTTTTCAACATTTAATTTTTTTATCAATTCTTCATTTTCTTTAGTAGGGTTTGTCATATCTACATTAATAAACTTTACTTTGTTCATTAAGTCTTTATTTGCTTCAGCAACTGCCTGCATAATAGAGTCTGGTATAATTTCCATTGCTCCTATTTGAAGAAGATCATATATTTCAGGCGATGATATATAATAAACATTTAAATTGTTTTCAAGTCTTTTTAATCTGTCGTTTTTATCCATCATTTTTCTTATGATAGTATCTATATTATATTCTAATCCTTCAGTTGATTGAATAAAAGGTATAGTTTCTATAGAGTCACCGTATATAAAAGAAAGTCCCATATACGCTACTTTAGTTTGAGTTTGATCTTTTTCTAAAACACTTATTTGAGTTGGATTTATTCTATACTGAGAAGCTAATTCAGAATGTTTTGATGCGTCTACTACTTCAAAACTGATATTTTTTCCGCCTGCTGTTTTATATCCTTCAAACAAATCTTTTACGTATTTCTCATAAGTTGAAAAAGGAGGCGGAAGATTTGGTGTAACAAAAAACTTTATACTCATAGGTTCTTTTAAATTTTTAACTAAGTTTTTACTTTCTTTGCTTAGAGAGTATACTTTATCTTTTGTTAAATCTATCATTGGGTTGAATTGATTAATGATAGCGTTTATAAGTATTATAATTACAACTATTAATGAAAATGTTATTATTCTGTCTTTTTTCTTTGTCATGAATTACCTGCTCATCAAATATTTATTTTTTATATTAAATTATATATTTTAAATTAAAGAATATATTATATATTAACATTATTATTTGTCAAAATATATAAAAGTATAAACCTAAAAATATATTTTTTGTAATAATTTTTATATAAATACTTGACATTTTTTATCTGTATGCTATAATAACTATCACTTGCCTAGTTAGCTCAGTAGGTAGAGCAAAGGACTGAAAATCCTTGTGTCTAGGGTTCGATTCCCTGACTAGGCACATTTCTTTTATTTCTTAATCAAAATAAACTATTCAGTGCTTTAATAATTGGCTTTATTCACTTGACAATAACTTTTAATGTTTTAAAATATTTTTATTAAATACATAGCGGTAAAAATATGAATATAGAAAAAGAAATGACAAATTACATTAATCCAATCTATGAGGATAATCATATAATAGTAGCAGTTAAGCCTCCTAATATACCTGTGCAAGGTGATATAACTGGGGATTTATCTTTTTTTGATAACATAAAAGATTATATAAAAATAAAGTACAATAAAAAAGGAAATGTATTTTTAGGTCTTGTTCATAGATTAGACAGACCAGTATCTGGAATAATGGTTTTTGCCAAAACTTCTAAGGCTGCTTCAAGATTAAGCGAGGCTATAAGAGATAGAAAATTTGAAAAGACTTATTATGCTGTTGTTAATGGCATACTTTTAGATAAAGAGGGCAGGCTTGAAAACTATCTCATAAAAAAGACAAATAAACTTGGTAATATTGCTCAGGTGGTTTTTGAAAATACTAAAAATGCCAAAATAGCAAAATTAAAATACGAAGTTGTAAAAGAAGATTTGATAAAAAATTTGAGTTTATTAAAAATAGAATTAGAAACAGGAAGATTTCATCAAATAAGAGTTCAGCTTTCAAATATAGGACACACTATATATGGAGACAGAAAATACGGCAACTATATAAAATATGATAGAGATGATGTTCCTTTAGCTTTATTTGCCAAAAGTTTGAGATTTCCTCATCCCACAAAAGATGAATATATTTATGCCGAGGCAGACTTACCTAATTATAATCCTTGGAATATATTTCTATAATAATTATGAAAAAAATTATTTTTAGCACTTGACAAAAAATAATAATATGCTATTATATACAAACATTCAAATGAGTGAAACAAACGGGCCAATAGCTCAGTCGGTAGAGCATCGCCCTTTTAAGGCGGTTGTCGAAAGTTCGAACCTTTCTTGGCTCATATAGATTTTATATTCTATTTAATATGCCGGTGTGGTGAAGAGGCTTAACACACAGGATTTTCATTCCTGCATGCGCGGGTTCGAAACCCGTCACCGGTTCATTCTTTTACCATACTTGAGAGAGTATGGTTTTTTTATGTTTTATATTTTTATGTAATCAATTACAAAAAAAATTAATATTACAAATAATCTTATTGACAATTTTAACACTTTGATATATCTTTTTTTAGATTATACTATATATAAAAATTTGGAGAGAAATATGTATATATCTAAAAGAATTCAAAGGCTTAAAACTTCGCCTGTAAGAAAGTTAAATCCATATGCTGAAGAAGCTGTAAAAAGAGGAATAAAAATATACCATCTTAATATAGGACAGCCTGATATTGAAACACCAAGTGTATTTTTAGAAGCTATTTCTAAATACAAAGGAAAAACTCTTAAATATGAACATTCAAGAGGTATGAAGCCGCTTATTAATAAAATTCAAGAGTATTATGATAAATTGGGTGTTCATTATGAAGAAAATGAAATAACTATTACTAATGGCGGAAGTGAGGCAATATTATTTAGTTTGCTTGCTATTTTTGATGAGGGTGATGAGATTTTAGTTGCTGAGCCTTACTATGCTAATTACAACAGTTTTTATGATGTGCTTGATATCAGACGTAATGCTGTTAGAACTTATGCAGAAAAAGGATTTCATCTTCCTAACCGCGACGAGATAGAAAAACATATTACTCCAAAGACAAAAGCATATATGTTCTCTAACCCTTCAAACCCTACTGGTGTTGTATCTACTAAAGAAGAGCTTGATGATATAGCTTATCTTGCTAAGAAACATAATATGTTTATTATAAGCGATGAGGTTTACAGAGAATTTGTTTATGGAGACAGAAAAGCAATAAGTTTTGGTACTTATAAAGATTTGGCAGATAATGTTGTAATAATTGATTCTATATCAAAAAGATTTTCTGCATGCGGTGCTAGAATAGGCTGTATAATAAGTAAAAATAAAGATTTCAGCAATGCAGTATTTAGAGAATGTCAGGCTAGATTATCTGCTCCTACACTTGAAATGGTTGGTGCTGCTGCTTTGTATGATTTACCAGATAACTATTTTGAAGCTGCTAGAAAAGAATATGACAATAGAAGAAAAATATTATTTGAAGAGCTTACAAAGATGGACGGCGTAGTAATGAAAGAACCTGAAGGTGCATTTTATGTACTTGCAAAACTTCCAGTAAAAAATGCTGAGGATTTTGCTATATGGCTTTTAAAAGATTTTAATATCGATAATGAAACTGTAATGTTTGCTCCTGGTGAGGGTTTTTATGCTACTGAAGGTTTGGGTAAAGATGAAGTGAGAATGTGTTATGCTTTGGAAGCTAAGGACTTGAAAAGGTCTATGGAAATATTAAAGCAGGGTTTAATAAAATATAAAAAAGAAGTAGAAAAATAATTTTTATATTGAAATTTAAAATGGGCTATTAAAAAATAGTCCATTTTATTTATTATAAATTATTTCTATTAATCAATTTCTCTTATCACCTTAAAGAAATTATTTATTGTTTCCTTAGATATTAAATCTTTATTATAATAGTCTATTATATTATTTTTAAATAAACTCGAATAAAGGGCATCTTTATTTTTTTTATCTATTTTGTAAATTTGTTTGTCTTCATTACTAAATAAATCTTCTATTGTGACAAAATTACTATTTATATCTGTAAGCTGTGTTACTTTAAGATTTGTATTTTTAGCGAGTTCTTTAAATTGATTTGCAGAGTTATCACCATCAATTAATATAGAAGGATTTTTTGATATGTTACATAGTGCTTCTATTATAATAATTTTTTGCTTTTCATCATTTTCTCTTCCTATACCATTAATAGGCATGAATGCTATATCTATTTCTTTATTTTCTATATATTCCATAAGTATTTTAAAAGCTGTGAAATAATTATAATCTATAATGCCTTCTACATATATTAGTGTTGTATCTCTGGTAATATCTATATGTTTTATACCGAATGCATTTATAATTTTTTCAAGAGTATCCGATTTACCATAAGTTGCAGAGAAATCATTTTCTATTTTTATTCCTATACCGTCCTGTTTTATTTCGGCTATTTTTAATTCGTCCAAATAATTTATATCAGCAAAATATGGAATTTGAACAGATGTTATAATTGTAACCCCATTATCTTTTGCAAACTGTTTTAAAAATTCTCTAAGTTCTTTTATTACAGGTACTGATAAATGCTGCTCTGGTTCATCTATTATAATAATATCTCCTTTTTTAAACTCATTATAATTTAATGTATTGAAAAACAAACTAAAAAACCAATTAAATCCTTCAGATTCATTTTCCAAATTTGTAAGTCCGTTTTTACTTTCAAAATATATTTTTATAAATTCTTTTTCTAATGATATCTTAAAACTATAATCGCTATTTGATTTATATAATTCATTGTTTGATATATATAAATCGTTAAACCTTTTAGATATGGTATTTTCTAATATTTTATTTATTTCATTCTCCGTTTGTTTTGCAAATGCTACATCAGATAGTATATTACTATAATTATCTGATATATATTCATACATTTCCATGTTATTGGCTGATTTAAATAAAGAATATAGAAAATTAGATTCTTTAATAAAGTTTTTATTGTTATTTTTTCTATTATGTTTTGAAATTGAGCTTTCATTTTTTTTGTAGCATGGTACTATAAGTTCATCACTTTTTATATTATTTTTATGAACATATACTTGAGAGTTTTCTATACCGTCAATTTTTATTAATATATCTGTTAAATATTGCAAATCACTTTTATTTATTTTCTCTTCATACTAAATAATATATTATAATAATTATTCCATTTATCAAAGTTCATAATATTCTGTTT
>NZ_JQIU01000009.1:180741-195536 GCF_002379365.1 Brachyspira sp. G79
CTGGTTTACAGTTTATAAAGCCTTCTATTTTGGGATTATCTCTTTTATCGTCTATACAGCCTGTAAAAGCTTTTTCTACTGCAGAAAGTATATTACTTTTTCCAATGCCGTTAGCTCCTATTATACTTATTAAAGCTCCTTGTTTCATATCTCCGTTAAGATATAATCTTCCGTATTTTAATTCATTTTCTTTTATTCCCTCATATTCATTTTCTAATATTGGGTTAATGTTCCTAAAGTTTTTTATTGTTAAATACCTTTTCATAATTTTATCCTCAATTTTTATTTTGTTAAAAATTTTAATGTGCTGTATTTTACCTTATATATTCTTATGTTGCAATAGTTTTATTTTATAATGTTCTTATTTCAATAATATTACTTATATTTTTTGATTACAATAGCTATTGAAAATAATCTTACTATATGAAATTATTTATATTATTAAATGAATATAAAATATAATATTAGGATTAAAAAATTAAATAATTTTGTATTTAAAAATTTTTTTTAAACAAGTATAATTATATCATACAGAAAAATCAGATTGATATTTTGAAATAATAAAAAATAATTTTAAGCTATAGTTAATAAGAAATATAATTAAAAACATACAGCCTAAAATTATTAAAACTAATTAGATTTTATCAATGCTTGAATAGTTATTTACAATATCAGAAACTTTTTCTATAGTATCAATACTATCTCTATTTACTAAAAACTCTCTTCCAATTTCTAAGCATATCCAATCAAGCCTTGCTCTCTCTTTTAAATCTTCTATTGAAGCAATATCTTTATTTTTAGCAAGTCCTAAAGTTCTTCTTATAAGTACGCAGCCTGCAAAACCAACTGCATCTTTAAATATTCTTTTTAATACAGTTTTTATATATTCTTCAGAATGTTTTTCCCCTTCATCATAATTCCAATATAGAGGCTTAGTATCTTTTAAGTGTTTTTTCCATAATTTTTCAAATTTTTGTAAAGTACCTGTTATCATATATTTAGCAGTATTAAAAAGCCATTTCCTAAACTCTGTAGAATTAGTACCAAGTCTTTTTTGATGATATTCCTGAGATATATAAGCTATAAAAAAGTTAGCACTTGCCTTTCCTATATCAAAACCTATAGGACCATAAAATGCAAATTCTGGATCTATTATATAAGTTTCTTCTTCATTGCCCATAAAACTTCCTAAATGAAAATCACCATGAAGTAACGCTTCTGCTTTTGTCATAAAGGCATATTTCATTTCAGCTGCTGCTATTTTTAGTGAAGCATCTCTTTGAAATTGTTTTATTTTTTCTATATTTAGTTCATCGTAAAATACATTAGTTTCATTATCTTCAAATGGGTGAGTAAAAATAAAATCTTCAGTTAAACTGCATAATTCAGCATTCATATATTCAGCGGTAAGTGCTTTTTTGGTTTTGCTGTCCAAATAATAATCGGATGTGAAAAATAATGTTTTTGAAAGAAAATCTGTTAAATCTTCTGCAGCTTTTGGAAATTTTCTTCCGTTTATTATTTCTCCTCTAAGTACTTTATGTTTATTTAGGTTTTGCATTATAACAACACACATATCATCAGAATCATAATATATTTTAGGCACTAAATTCGGACATAATTTGTATTGTTCTTTAAGTGTTTTTATTTCTATTTTCATTCTGTCTTTTTCTAAAGGATAATTTTCTCCAACACATCTTAAAAAAGGAACAGACTGTTTTAATATTACAGTTTCATTATCATTTTTTTTATTTGTAATGCTGTATACATAATTTAAATTTCCGTCTCCAATTTCTGTTATAATTAAATCATCAAAACTTGAGAATATATTTTTCATTTCATCTATAGTTTTTAAATAATCTGATATAGTATTAATATTTAATTGTTTATAAGCCATATTAATATCTCCTTTTTATATATTTTATCTACTTAGTTAGAAGTGTTTTTAAATTTTCTATGTAAGGCGGTTTTATTATTCCTTTTTCAGTGATAAATCCTGTTATAAGTTCATTAGGTGTAACATCAAAGGCTGGATTTCTTACCTTCATATCTAAAGGGGCTGTTTGTACTCCTGCAAAATTAATAACTTCTTTAGAGTCTCTTTCTTCTATTACTATATCATTTCCAGTTTCAGTATTTAAATCAAATGTTGTAGAAGGACATGCTATATAAAAAGGTATATTGAAATATTTAGCTAAAATGGCAACACCCATAGTGCCTATTTTATTTGCGGCATCTCCGTTTTCAGCAACCCTATCGCAGCCTACTATTACCAAATCAATGAGTCCTTTTGACATTATAAAAGCAGCCATATTATCGCATATTAAAGTAACATCTATACCAGCCTCCTGAAGTTCAAAACTTGTTAATCTAGCACCTTGAAGAAGGGGTCTTGTTTCATCAGCATATACTCTTATTTTTATTCCTTTTTGATGAGCTATATACATAGGAGCAAGTGCTGTTCCTATTCCGCTTACAGCTAGTCTTCCAGCATTGCAGTGGGTTAATATTCCGCAATTATCTTTTAAAAGCTCTGAACCGTATTCTCCTATTTTCTGGCATATATCAATATCTTCAGAATGTATTTTTTTAGCCTCTTCTTCTAAGATATTATATAATTCTAAAGATGATTTATCTTTTTTGTTTTTTATAGTATTTATCATTCTGTTTAAGGCATAGCTCAAATTAACAGCGGTAGGTCTTGAAGAGTTCAAATATTTTGCTCTCTCTGCTACAAAGTTTATAAACTCATGAGCATTTAAATTAGTTTTATTTTTTAAGTTTATAAGCAAAGAATATGCAGCGGCAACACCTATGGCGGGAGCACCTCTCACCTTTAATTCTTTTATGGCATTATAGGCCTCTTCTTCATTTGATAATTTTATTTCTTTTACTATTATAGGTATTAGTGTTTGGTCAAGTATGTATAATTCTTCTCCAGTCCATCTTACAGTAGGTATATTTTTACTTTGCATAAAAAATCTCCGAATAGTTTATGTATTATAATAAAGTATAGTAAAATGATTTTTTAAATTCAATAATTTATTTAAGATAAATTTCCCTGACAACTGCTTCCTTCTCCAGCAGTACATCCATAACAGTAGTCTTCAACTGGTATATTATTATCTTTAAAATCATCAATAGTTAAGTCGCCTATATAATAAGATTTGGCATTCTGCGATAAAAGATTTTTCATTTGATTAAAATCACAGTCATAAACCTTTCCGTCATATCCTATATTAATAGTATCAAGACACATTACTTTAAACGCATTTGAGGCATTAAAATTATCTTCAAGAAGTTTCATATATGCTTCATATCTATTATTTTTCTTTAACTTTTCTTCAAATCTTCCTATAGGTATATTTGCTATAGTGTATAGATTATTAAATACTATATTATGATCATTTTTTAAATTAGTCTTATAATCTTTTTCAAGTTCTTTTTGAGATGAAGGCAGATAATCATCTAAAGGATTATAAACTAAATTTATTATTAAGTTTTTATCTATACCATACCCTATAGAGTTCAGATATTTAAGTATATTTATACATTTTTCGTAAGTGCCATTTCCTCTTTGTTCATCTACATTTTCTTTTGTGTAGCATGGAAGAGAGGCTGTTAATTCCACATTATTATCTTTAAAAACTTCTATAATTTCTTTTTTATCTTCTAAAATAGTTAAATTTGTTCTTAATATTATTCTTTTTACATTCTTTAATTTTCTAAGCTCTTTTATAAAATATTCTATAAACTCTGATTTTTCAGGAGCTCCTCCAGTAATATCAATATCAATTTCTCTACCGCAGTTTTTTATAAATTTTAAACAGTCATCTATTACTTCTTTTTTTATAGTTTCTGTTCTGTTTTTATTAGCATCCACATGGCAATGAGAACAATTGAGGTTGCAGGCATATCCTGTATTAATTTGTATTGTTTTAATTTCTTTTTTATTTAGATTAATACCGTATTTTTTTAACATTTCTGAAAAATGCATTGTAATTTCTCCATAAATATTTTATTAATGTTAATTAACAAGTGTAATAAATAATATTACCATACTTGTTAATTGTTCTATAGTAACAAATACTATTTTTTATAATTAATTGTTATATAATAATGATAATAATTTTGAATGTTTTTTATAGATTCACGATCTAATTAATATTGAAAAATAAGAGGGATTTTATTTTTATAATGTAGGGTTTTTTGTTTATAAAAATTATATTTCATAATAATAAAATAATGATAAAATTATTTAATCAATGCTTTAGAAAACTCATCGTATCCTGCATCTTTTAAATTATTAACGTTAGTAAATCCTAAATCAGCCATTATTTGAGATGCCTGACCAGAGCGGTTTCCTGTTCTGCAGAATAATAAATACTCTTTGCTTTTATCCAATGCAGATACTTTTTCTTTGAAATCAGCTGCTTTGAAATCTATATTTGAAGCATTTTCTATAGTACCTGTTTCTTTAATTTCATCTGGAGTTCTAACATCTATTACTATAATATCAGGATTAGATACTATTAGTGCTGCAGCTTCATCTACGGTCAAATTTTTGTAGTTTACAGCTTCAGGAGTTTCAGCAGCTTCTTTTTTCTGACAGCCTGCCATTAATAATATAATAGATAATAGGGTGAAAGTGATAATGAGATTTTTTTTCATGTGATTCTCCTTAAGTTTATATAAAATTTTTTATATAATATCATACAAATAATTATAGTCAATTACAATTTTATTTATATTACCGATTATAATTATACTTGTTTCAAAAGTACTTGACAAACTATTTTTTTGAGTTTATTATATTATGCTTGGTTACATAATATAGCTTATATAATCAAGCTATGTAACTTCTGTTATTTCGACTGTCCATACTAGTGTGGCATACCATAGCAGGCGGAAAGACGTAATAAAAGAACTGTGCTGTGAACACTCAACTATAATAAAAAAATATTAAATTAAAAATTTATAAATATTAACAAATTTAGTTTTGAAACAAGTCTAATATAGAGTGCCTCATCATAATTTATTATAAAATAACAAATAAATATTTTGAATTCATCATACATATAATACAAAATTATAAAAAAATATTAAATTCCTTAAAAAAAGGAACTATATATACGCATTTTTTATAAAAATTGCTTGTATTTTTTATTTTTTATATTATTATTAATATATAAGCAAAAAATAATAAAAACGCTTATAACTGATAAAGACAATTTAAATTGATTAAAGGAGATTATGAATATGACTAACAATAAATATGATATAGTGATAATAGGTTCTGGTTTAGGAGGATTAACTTCAGGAGCCTATTTGGCAAAACAAGGAAAAAAAGTATTAGTATTAGAAAGCCATAATATAGTGGGAGGATGTGCTACAGCATACAAAAGAAAAAATGTAAAATTTGAGGTAGGTCTTCATGAATTGGATATGGCTAAAAAAAATAGAGAGATGAAGCATGTAATATTCAGCAAATTAGGTCTTTATGACAGAGTCAATTTAGTACAGCTTCCTCAAACTTGGAGAATAAAAACAGAATCTACAGACTTGGTTATACCTGAAGGTTATGAGAATGCTATAAATACTTTAGAGAAAGAGTTTCCAGAGGAGAAAGAAGGTATAAAAAAATACTTTGCAGGACTTTCAAGAATGATGTATATGATAAGAAGAGTACCTTATGACTTGAAGTTTTGGGATTATTTTTTCTTTCCAGTAACAACACTTCCTATGATTTTATATCAGTTGTTTAAGCAGAAAAACACTGGAGATGTTTTGGATTCTATAATAAAAAGTGATAAGTTAAAAAGAATATTGAATATAAATATTACTTACTATCACCAAAACCCATATGAGTTTACTTGGTATTACCATGCTTGTGCTCAGGGGGCTTATTATAACTCTGCTTATTTTATTAAAGGAGGCAGTCAGAACTTATCAAACGCTTTGGCTGATATAATAAAAGAAAACGGAGGAGAGATAAAAGTTTCTTCAGAGGTTAAGAAAATAAATGTAAAAGGAAACATTGCTGAGGGAGTAACTTATTATGATAAAAGAGCAAAACAGGAAATTACAGTTAATGCTGATTATGTAATAGCAAATGCAGCTCCTCAAATAGTTTATGATGAATTATTACCTAAAGGATATGAAGATAAGAGAATAAAGAAACTTAAAAACTCAGTATCACTTTATACAGTTTACATAATATTTAAGAAAAAATTCTCAGAGCTTTATCCTAATAATGCATACTCCACATTTATAACTACAGAAAAAACTTTAAATACAAACTTCAAAGAAGATGGCAAAGGACAGAGACATATACCAGTAGAAGACAGAAACTTTGTATTTGTAGATTATTCTGCTATTGACAGCGGACTTGTAGAAGATGGAGATAACCGCTCATTTGCTGTTCTTACAGGACCTTCATTTTTAGATGAGTGGAAAGATTTGAGCGATGAAGAATATAAAGCAAGAAAAAAAGAAATGGCAGAAAAATTAATTGACAGAGCAGAGCAGCATTACCCAGGATTTAGAGATAATATAGAGTATTATGAGGTAGCCACTCCAAAAACAATTAAGAGATACATTAAAACACCAGACGGTACTCCTTACGGATTTGTACAGGATACTTACTTGAAAAAAAGCAGATGTGTAAGGGTATCGCCTACTGTTAAAAACTTACATTTTGCAAGTGCTTGGAACTTCCCCGGAGGAGGATTTACAGGTGCTTTATTAAGCGGATATTTAGCAGCACGCAATATATTATTCCCATTAAAACCTTATATAGTGCTTAGATTTTTATTATGCGGTGTTGTAGGTACTGCTATAGGTACAGCTTATCAATGGATACCTGCTTTAATTAATTTGTTTAAGTAAAATATGTTTGCGTAAAGTGATAGACTAATTATTAGTTTATCACTTATACTAAAATCACTAAAAAGGAGAATTTAATGAAAAATAAAATAATTGCAATATTAATTTTTACATTTTTGTTTAATGTATTAGCTTTTGCTCAGAATGCTGATGATATAACAGGTTTATGGTACAGTCAGGCAGATTCTAAGAATAGAATATCTGTAGTTGAAATATATAAAGAAAACAACAAATATTACGCCTATTCATTTGCTTATAAAAATTCAAATGATATAGTAAACGATGTTAATAATCCAAAAAAAGAATTAAGAAACTTACCTTTAAAAGGGCTTGTTTATTTATATGATTTAGAGTTTTCTAATGGTGAATGGAAAAACGGAAAAATATACAATCCAGATGATGGTAAAACCTATAATGCAAAAGTAACTTTATCAGATAATGGTAGGGAGATAAAAATAAGAGCTAGTGTTGACGGAGCAGGAATATTTGGAAAAAATATAATATGGCAAAAATTACCAAGTAGTGAAGTTCCTAAATATAAATCATTAAACAAAAGTGAATTAAGAAAGTTAAATTAATTAATTTTTGATTTTTATATAAAAGATTTACATGTTAAATAAGTATACGGTGATTATTAATTTTTATTAAATAGCAATTCAGGTTTTATGATCCCTTGTTGATAAATTAAATTAAATTGTCTTGGCCTGCAGATATATCTATGTATTTGCAGGCTCAAAACAATAAAAAACCAAAAAATAATTTTACCAAAGAATAAAAAATTGTGTTTTATAATTTGTAAAGGTGATGATATTTTTGTAAAATTATTTGGAGAATTAAGTTAAATTATGAAGAAAAAAATTTTTATTTCATTGGTACTTGCAGTTTTTTCAAATTTACTGCTTTTAGCCCAAAGTGCTAATGATGTTGTTGGTCTTTGGTATTCGGAGAAAGATTCACAAGGATTAATACCTGTTGTAGAGATTTATAATGAAAATGGTAAATATTATGGTTATTTTTTTGATTATAAAGGCGGATATAACGGACCTGAAAAAAAGGATGTAAAAAATCCTAATAAAGAATTAAGAGAACTTCCTCTAAAAGGTTTGGTTTATTTAATGGGGCTTTCTTTTGAAAACGGAGAATGGAAAGGCGGAAAAATATATAATCCTTATGACGGTAAAACATATAATGGTAAGATGTCTTTATCAGAAGATAAAAAAACTCTCACTGTAAGAGGTTCATTAGATAAAGCAGGTGTATTTGGTAAATCTATGAAATGGACTAAAGTTCCTGATTCTGAAAAATCACAATATAAGCCTTTAAATAGATCTGACTTAAGAAAATTTAATTAATATTTCATAAAATATATAAACTATTTTTTATAAAGAGGCTTTTTAGCCTCTTTTTTATTTTTATAAATATTTTAACTTGTAATATATATAAATTACTGATTGTACTTATAACTATGCAGTATGCGAACATAATTAATAAGTATTTTATTATATTTTTTGCACTGCGGCTTTTTTAATCTCAATATAAAAATAAAAACTTGAATTATTACTGCTTATTTTTTATTTTATCTCCTACTGTACTGTATATTATTCCTGCAAGTATTAATAAACCTCCTACAATCTGAGATACTAATACATTTTCATGCAAAAGTATAACAGCTTCCAAAGATGAAAAGAACGGTATAGAATCATATATTATACCTCCCTTTATAGCACCTATTTTTGCAATAGCCATATTCCATAGTATAAAACCTAAGGCAGAAGGAAATACTCCTACATATATTAATATTAATGCTGATTTTGTATCCAGAGTATGTACATTGTTTGAAGCATATTTAAAAATCATTGCTGCTGCTAAAGGTATAAGTCCTATTATAACCATAAGATAAAAAAATGCTGACTGAGAAATCTCTTTAGGTTTTACTTTTAAAGTTAAAGTATATACAGCAAATAATATAACAGCAAACAGCATGTATAAATCTCCTATGGCAAATTTTAAACTCATAAGTACATCTATACTTCCTTTTGTTATTAGAATAACAACACCGATTATAACTATAAGAAGTCCTAGTTTTTGATGAATAGTTAATTTAGTTTTCCATACTATTCTGCTTATTATTGCCATTACAATAGGTGATAATGTAGCAAGTAAAGACATATTTGTAGCATTACTTGTATGTGCTGCTAAATATACAAATGTATTAAATACTGTTACACCAAGTATAGATATTATTATAACTTTAAACCATATTCCTTTTATATATTTTATATTTTTTATTAATTTTTTTATACAAAATGGAGTAAGAACTATAAAGGTTACTAGCCATCTGTAAAAAGAAATTTCTATTGGAGTAAAATGTATAAGAAATCTAGCAGCTACAAAGTTTCCGCTCCATATTATAACTGCGAGTATTGCGAGTATATATCCAAGATTATTGTTATTTAATGTATTATTTTCAGACATAAATTTTTCCTAAATTTTATTTTGCGTATTATGAAATAATATATAACTAGAAATATATTAATAAGCGTAATATATTATTATAAAACTATTTTTTTGCAATTGTTTTTTATCATTTATTTGTAATATAATAAGAAATTGATATTGCAGATGATAAAAAAGCAATTACTGCAAGTACAATATAGGCAAAGCTTATAGAATATAAATCTATTAATTTACCAGTTATTATAGGAAAGATAAAAATTCCTAATGAATAAGTTGACTGAAAAAATCCCATAGCAGATGATTTTTTATCTATATCTATTTCTTTTACAGATTCGCTTGTAAGAAGCGATGCTAGTATTCCAGAAGAAAAACCTCCCAGAACCTGAGAAGCCATTACAATAAATACATTATTTACTGATATAACTATAATGCAGTACAAAGCCATAATTATAAATGATATAGGTATATATTTCTTTATATTATTTTCATTTTTTATTTTGCTTGGTACAAAAGCTCCCACTATAGCAAAAAACATACTTATTATTGATGCCATTCCAACATTATTGTCCGTTCCGCCTAATTCTTTTATTCTATTTAAAGTAAAAGAAATTACAGCAGACATTTGTACTCCTTGCATTACTACAGCAAGCAGAGAAAATACTATTAATCTTTTATTTTTTATAACTGAAAATAAATTATTAAAAGACATTTTTTTACTATGCTTGGTGTCTTTCAAGAATAGTCCTAATACTGATACCAATGCTCCAGATACAGTGCTGACAAGAAGAATAAATTTCATTCCAAGTTTATTATAAGAAATAGCCGCTATTAGGAAAGCAATAAACATACCAAGTACGCTTGCAACTAATGCCTTGCTTGTAGCCTTGTATTCTTCATTTTTATTAAAATAAGAAGCGTATAAAACCATAAATACAGTCCAAATAGATGCGGATATTCCGCATAATATTCCTCCTATAAAAAAGCCGTATTGATTTGTATTTAATAATCTTATTAGTCCTCCAAGCGAAGTTAGAAATCCTGCTAATATTATGAGAGAGCGGCATTTTCCTATATAATCATTAAGAAGCCCAAAAGGAAATTTTAAAAACATTTGTGCAGCACCGTAAACTCCTATAATAACGCCTATCATAGATGTATTTACATTAATAGAAGATAAATAGGTAACCTGATATGGTATATAAACATATAATGATAGCCATAAAAGAGTCATTATAATAAATAATAAATTAGGCATATAAAAATTCCTGATTTTTAAGAATAAGTTTATTAATAAAGAATAAGCTGCTTAATAAAATTAAACAGCTTTAATGGAAATTATTATATATTTAAAATATTATTTGTAAATTAAAATTTTTCTATATTTATTTCAGCCACAGAATTAAATATATAATTTGGTCTGTAAGGAAATCCTTCTATCATTTCTCTGTTGGTAACTCCAGAAAGTACAAGAGCAGTTTTCATTCCAGCTCCAAGTCCTCCTAGTATATCAGTATCCATTCTGTCTCCTACCATAAGTGTATTTTCACTATGGGCATTAATCTGATTTTTGGCAATAGACATCATAATAGGGTTGGGTTTTCCTACAATATAAGGTTTTTTACCTGTAGCTGTTTCTATAGCGGCAAGTATAGGTCCTACTGCAGGTATTAATTCACCGTTTGGGGCTGGGTCTACTATATCTGGATTGCATCCTATAAATCTTGCACCTTTATTTATAAGGTGAACAGCCTTCTGAAGCATATCAAAATTAAAAGCACTTGTTTTACCTACAACTACATAGTCTGGATTAACATCATTAATACTGTATCCCACATTATAAAGCTCACTTACAAGTCCGCCTGTACCTATAACATATGCAGTACCGTTTGCAAGCTGTCTTTGTAAAAATATCGCTGTTGCCTGTGCTGCTGTAAAGAAATGTTTTTCTTCAAGTCCGTTTACACCTAATGATTCTAATTTTCTTTTTAAATCTCTTGGAGTTTGTTCTGCATTATTTGTTAAAAATAAAAAAGGTACATTTTTATATAATAGCATTCTTATGAAATCTTCTGCACCTTCTATTAAATTATTTCCTCTGTATATAACTCCGTCCATATCTGATATTATACTAATCATAGATTACTCTCCGTCTTATTTATTTTTATTGTCATGCTGATATTTAAATGCTAACAATTTTTATTCTTTTTAAAATTTTTTAATAATATTTAACAGATAAATTCTATAAATATAAAATAAAAAGTCAATTATAATTTTTTATTTTTGCTAAAATAAAATCATTGAGGTATATAGAGCTATATAATGGAACAATTTTATTTTGTCAACCTATGCACTTTATATAGAATTATCGAGTTTTTTGACACACAAAAAAGTTTTTGCCAAATGAACGCTTCGCGAAAAACACAATTACCATAACTTTATATTTCAGATATATGTATTAAATGTATTGTAATATCTGAAGATAGGCTAAAAATACAGCTCTTTTGTTTTTTTATACAAATAAAAGAACTGGTGTGTGTCAAGACTGTTTGCTTTGCAGCAAAGTACTTCAAATATTTAAAATTAAAAAATTAATTTTTGACAAATTGTAATTGTTTATGTATATATTAAAATATTTTATAAATTTTTTATTATAGAACAAACATCTTCTATTTCTTCCATACTTATATCTCTATGTGTAACAAATCTTATTTTATAGTCACCAAAAGAACTTGCTTTTATTCCTTGTTCTGATAATTTGGATAATATATTTGATGAAGGCTCTTTAGTGTCTGCTATCACTATATTAGTTTCAACATTCTCCAAATCAATAGTACCTATTTTACTTTCAATTATTGCTTTTGCTATTTTTTTAGCCTTTATATGGTCTTCTTCAAGACTTTCTATATTATGTTCTAATGCGTATATACCAGCTGCTGCCATAAGTCCTATCTGTCTCATTCCTCCGCCTATTAATTTTCTTATGCTGAACGCCTCATCAATAAAATCTTTATTTCCGCATATCATAGCTCCCATAGGGGCACCAAGTCCTTTTGATAAGCAGAATGTTATAGAATCAGTATTTGAAGCTATTTCTTTTACAGAGATTTTACTCGCTATAGAGGCATTAAAAACTCTTGCACCATCCATATGAAGATGAATATTTTTTGATTTAGTGAAACCATAAAGTTCTTTTAATACTTCTATAGGATAAACACTTCCTCCATGTCTGTTATGACTGTTTTCTACTTCAACTATATTCACAGATGACATATAATAAGGCTGTTCTTTAACATAGTTTTTTACAATATCTTTTGTTAGTATTCCTCTATCAGCTTTAACAGCAAGAGGCATAATTCCTGCTAAAGATGAAGCTCCTCCAAGTTCATAATGAACTATATGAGATTCTTCTTCTAGTAAAACTTGTTTATTTTTTCTTCCTAATATCATCATAGGTATTAAATTACCCATAGTACCGCTTGAAACAAATATTGCTTTTTCTTTTCCAGTAATTTCAGCAGCCATTTTTTGAAGTTTATTCACTGTCGGGTCTTCCATATAAACATCATCGCCGCATTCTGCATTGTATATTGCCTTACGCATTTCTTCGCTTGGTTTTGTAATAGTATCACTTCTTAAATCATAGATTTTCATTTTTTACTCCAATTTTATATAAAAACATTTTTTAGTTTTTTATTTTTTACTTCTAAATAATTCTATTTCTTTTTTTATAAATTACAACTAATATTAAAAAATAATTGAAATAATTTATGATTTTATCTATAATGATTTAGTATTTTATAATTTTTTATATTAAGGATAAATAATCTATGATAAAAAGATATACAAGAAAAGAAATGGGTGAGCTTTGGAGCTTGCAAAATGAGTTTCAGGTTATGCTTGATGTTGAGATTGCTGCATGCGAGGCTATGGCAGAAATTGGAGAGATACCTTCAGAAGCAGTAAAAAATATTAAAGAAAAAGCTACTTTTACAGTAGAAAGAATTGCAGAAATAGAAAAAGAAACTAATCATGATATAATATCATTTGTAACAGCTGTTCAGGAAAATGTAGGCGAGGGTGGACAGTATATACATAAAGGTTTAACTTCAAGCGATGTTAAAGATACTGCTTTGGCTGTGATGATGAAAAGGTCTGCTGAAATAATACTTGATGATTTAAAAAGATTATCAGAAGTATTATTAAGAAGAGCTAAAGAACATAAATATACACCTTGTATAGGACGTACTCATGGTATACATGCTGAGCCTATGACATTGGGGTTAAAATTTATATTATGGTATGATGAAAACGAAAGAAATATAAAAAGGGTAGAAGAGGCTAAAAAACAAGTTTCTGTAGGTAAAATTTCAGGGGCAGTAGGTACGTACAGCAATATTGATCCTAGAATAGAAGAAATTGTTTGTAAAAAGCTAGGAATAGAAGCTGATAAAGTTTCTACTCAAATAATACAAAGAGACAGACATGCACAGTATCTTACTACATTGGCAATAGTGGCAAGCTCATTAGAGAAGTTCGCTACAGAAATTAGAAACCTCCAAAGAACAGATATAAGAGAAGCAGAGGAATATTTCAGTGAAAAACAAAAAGGTTCATCTGCTATGCCTCATAAAAGAAATCCAATCACTTGTGAGAGAATATCTGGTTTAGCAAGGATTGTAAGAGGTAATGCATTAGCTTCTCTTGAGGATATTACACTTTGGCATGAAAGAGATATAAGCCATTCATCAGTAGAGCGTGTTATACTTCCAGATTCTACTATTGCTGTTGATTATGCACTTAATAAATTTATTGATATAGTAGATAAACTTTTAATATATCCAGATGCTATGAAAGCTAATATTGAAAAGACAGGCGGTTTAATATTCAGCCAAAGAATATTGATAAGTTTAGTTAATAAAGGTATAGACAGAGACAATGCTTACAGATGGGTGCAGAGAAATGCAATGAAAAGATGGCTCAATAATGAAGACTTCAGAGAGAATGTTCATAAAGATGAAGATATAACAAAATATTTAAGTGATAAAGAAATAGACGACTGTTTTGATTATGCTTATTATTTGAGAAATATTGACGTTATAATGAAAAGATTTGGCATATAATATAAATATATATAAATAAAATAAAAGGGGCTTTATAATTTTATAAGGTCTCTTTTTATTTGGTGTTTTATTTGTATGAAAAGTAATTATATCGTATTGACTTATATTTTTTATAAGTTAATATGGTATTATCATATGTATATGGGGGTATATGATGATTAATTATAATAATATTGTATCATTTAAAAAATCCTCTATCATTTTCATAGAGGATAATTATCCTAAAAAATCTTTTTATTTAATTAGAAGCGGCAAAGCTGTATCATACGGAAAATATTTTGACAGCAATATGGAATATACAAATGGTGATATATTAGGACTTGTAAATTCAGT
>NZ_JQIU01000009.1:196179-201700 GCF_002379365.1 Brachyspira sp. G79
TGATATTATTAATATATATAATAAAGACTTAATAAAAAAAATGCATAATTATTTAGAAAATTCTTTGGAGATATGGCTAAGCAAATATTATATTAATCTTTCGCATAATCATTCTATGACCAAATATGATATCAATGAGGGATATGTTTTAAATTTGGCTCAAGTATATAATGATAATAGCTTTCCTACAGCTGCTTATGAAATATATAATCAATATTTAAAACTTTTTCCAAGTAGCCGCAGTATTAAAGATATTAAAGATATGATAGATTCTATGAAAGAATATAATTTGCCTGAACCAGAAGCAATGGAAGATAATATATTTTATTATAAAAAAGGATATTGTTTATATACGGAGCTTATGGCTAGTAATTATCTTTATCTTATCAATTCTGGCAAAGTAGGTGTGTACAATGTTATAAATTCAAAATTGGTTACAAGAGCTATTTATTCCAGCAATAATCTTATAGACGGATATATGCCAGATATTACTTATCAGCCTCTTTCAACTACAACAATAGTTCTTGAGGATTCTAAAATAAAATTATTAAAAAAAGAAGAGTTCATATCAATAGTTGCTAATGTAAACTCTTTAAGACCATATTATCTGCAAATAATTTGCACAAAAATAAGAAATAGTGTACTTAAAGTTATGGCACTCAATATTAAAGATATATTTATGAAACTTATTATTACTATATACTATATAGTTAGAACTGAGAGTTTATTTCTTAATAAAGATGTAAATACAGCAAAGCTTTTATATAAATTACATGATATTGCAGCTGTAATAGGATATAATAATGATATTAATATGATAAAAAATGAATTAAAAAAAGTACGATTTATCAGTATAGATGCTGAAAATTATATACATATACTTGATATAAATAATTTTATAAAAGAGTATGAGATATATAAAAAAAGACTTTCTCTAAAAAAATCATAATAAATAATTTCAATTATTTTTATAAGATTCTGGTGATACAACTGCATTTGATTTATTATTATTAGTATTATTAGAAGGAGGCAATTTTTTATAAGGGGTCTTAAAAGGACTGAATCTTAAACCAATTTGAAGTCCTGCTCCAAAACTGTCTACAGAGGTATATGTTTTTTCATCGATTTTTTTTCTAGTACCAAACTCATAATCAAAATATAATCCGAAGTTTGCTGCTACATTATAGTCATTGAATACAGAATAATCAAATGTTAATTTAACATAAGGTATTACATTCATTTTGTCATATTCATTAACTATATCAATTATATTTACATTATATCCTTCTGCAGTGTAATTAGTTCCGTAGGTTGTAGTTTTATTTTCAATAGTTCCTGATATGGGTATTTTTAATCCTCCTCCTATACCTATAGCAAAATCTTTTATATTGATTTTTGGAAGAAGTCCTACCTGAAGACTGTGAAAAGATATAGAACTTAAATTTTCTATACTTTTATCTGATGAAGGTATAGTATAGGCATAGGTATCATGACTGTATCCTGCTTCTCCCAATATACTTAAACCTACACCATTTTTAAAATCTACTATGTATCCGAATTGAGCAGTAATTCCTATATCAAAACCAAGTCCGAATTTTTTTGTAGTATCATCTTTAGGTCCCATAGGCATTCCTACAGAAAGTCCTAATGGTATATTAAATATTCCTTCAAATCCGCTTTCAGCAAAAAGAGATAAATTTATTAATATAAAAACAGCAGCCATTGAAAATAACTTTCTCATAAATATATATTAAACTCCCTTTCTCATTCTTATATAATAATATTATATATCCTAATATTTATCGTCTTTTTTAATTCAGTAATATAATAAATATACTATTTTTTTATGGTTTATCAAATGAAATTTATAATTATTTTCCTATACAGAAATTAGCAAATATCTCATTAATTACTTCTTCAGCATCTATTTTACCGCTAACATTTCCTAGTATATTGTTTAATATGTTCATCTCTTCAGCAACTTCATCTAATGAAAATGACATTTTTGATTTTTCTATACATATATCAATTTGTTTAAGTCCTTTTTCTAAATATCCTCTTTCTCTGTTATTAACATAGCTTTCTTTATTGAAGATATCAATATCTGAATCATTTACATAATTTTTTAAGGCTTGTATTAATTTATCTTTACCTTCTTTTGTTTTTGTGCTTATGTTTATAATATTTTTTGAGTTAATGTTATAATCAAATTTTTTCTCTTCATCACTTTTATTTAGAATGTATATTATATTTTTATCTTTTAAGGTTTTTAAAAAATCTATTAAATTAATATCATTTTCATCAGCATTGCTTGAGGAATCAAACACAGCAAGTATAATATTTGCTTCATAAGCACATTTTTTTGCCCTTTCTATACCTTCAAGCTCTATATCATTATCAGCCTCTTTATGAAAACCTGCCGTATCCATCAAATAAAATGGTATATTATCAATATATATATTCTCACTTAAAAAATCTCTCGTAGTTCCAGCTATATTAGAAACTATTGCCCTGTTTTTATCAAGTATCATATTAAATATACTGCTTTTTCCAGCATTAACTCTACCCAGTATAGCAACCTTTATACCATTAATAAGATTTTCTACTCTGCTTGAATTGTATAAAATATTTTCTATATCCTTTTTTATATTTATAAAATTTTCTATTAATTTATCATAAGAAAATGTTTCTGTATCATCTTCTGGAAAATCTAATTCTCCATAAACAAGCATTAAAGAGTTTTTAATATTATCTCTGAGTTTATCAATTTCTCTTGTAAGTCTTCCACGCATCTTATATATGCTTGCTTCTGCCATAAGTCTGTTATTAGAATCTATCAAATCATGTATAGCCTCAGCCTCGCTTATACCAATACGTCCATTAATATATGCTCTGTATGTAAATTCACCTCTATTTGCAGCTCTTGCTCCGTTTTTTATTAATAGATTTAAAATAGAGTCTATTACAACAATACTTCCATGTGAAATAAACTCTATAGTATTTTCCGAGGTAAATGTATTTGGAGCAAGTGTTGAAAGCACTATAAGTTCATCTATAGGGGTATTATTTTCATCTTTTACTAATGCATAATAGCTTTTTCTATGTTCAAATTTTGTTATATTTTTATTTTCATCTCCTGCATAAAAACATATTTTTGATGCTATCTCCAATGCTTTGCTTCCAGACATTCTTATTAAAGCTAATGCACTTTTTGAATAGGGTGTTGATAATGCTGCTATTGTGTCTTTTATATCGTATTCATTCATAATTTTTATAAACTCTTAACTATTGTTTTCTTCAAGATTATTTATTTTTTTATTCATCTTTTTTTGCTTGTTTTAATTTTTTCCTTTCTTCTTTTTCTATTCTTTTATTTTCTTTTTCCTGAAGTTTTATGGCAGTTTGTAAGTTTCCGTTATTTATTATGTAATTCACGCAGAAATCATAATCTTTCTGCATTATATTAAGTTCTGGGATCTGTTTTGCAAACTTTATATAGTCTGACTCTTCAAGCATATTCATTATATATTCGCTTTCATTAAAATGATGATTTTGAAAAAGCTCATTAATTTCGCTTGTTGTCATGTCTTCTATATTAAACATAAATCTTTTTGTAAGATATCTTTTGAATATAAATGTTAATTCAAAATAATATTCTGCATATTTATTTTCATTGTAGTATGTATTGCAGTCTAATGTTTTTAATGCATTTAATGCTTCTGTATCTTCTTTAATATTAATTTTTTCATTAAATTTCTTTTCTATATATTTTACAATAGCAAATATTAACATTATTACAGCTATAACAGCAATAACAATTAATACAGCAAATATCCATACATATTTAGGCATAGGTATGCTCATAGTTCTTTTCATAGGCGGAAGTGTCTCTCCGTCAGAAAAAGAATTGACTAATATATTAACATCTTCTCCTAAAAGTTCTCTGTATTCATTATTATAGTTATAAGAAATTTTAAAAGGATATATTACAAACTGACCTATATCATAAAACCCTATTTGGTATTTTATAATTCTTTCTTTATATTTTCCTCTGTCTTTAGTTTCATTTTCTACTGATATTATTCTTGTTTTATTATTTCTGTCATCAAAGGAAATATCTTCATAATTATAGTCTATACCATTTTTTGATATTATATGCACTTCATATTCTATTGCATTTCCTATAATAATATTTACTGAAGATACAGTTGTTTTTGAATATACTACAGTATTATTATCTATTACTCTATTACTGCATGATAAAGTAAGTAGTGCCAAAAATAATATAATAAATAATAAAAAATAATTTTTCATGAAATCAAACTTATCCTATATAATCTGCTGTTTTCTTCTTTCATTTCTATTTCAAACAAATAGTACGGAACTTCAAAATAGTCTATGAATTTATTACCCCATTCTATAATAGTAATTCCATTTTCTTTGATTTTATCTTTAAATCCTATATCGTCAAGCTCTTCTCTGCTGTCAAGACGGTATAAATCAACATGCCTTAATATGCTTTCTTTGCCATTAAGTATTATGTCATATTCATTTATTAATGTAAAAGACGGGCTGCTTACTATATTATCGCTTTCAAGGAGCTTGGATAATATACGCACAAATGTAGTTTTTCCAAATCCTAAATTGCCTTGCATTATCATAATATCACCGTCTTTTAATATGCTTTTTAAATACTGAGCAATATCATCTATATTATTAATATTTTTTTCTTCTTCTAATAGGGTTTCTTTTTTCATATTTAATTTATTTGTTTTTTATTGTTATTTAATAATAGAAGATAATATATCATAGGTCATTATTTGTCAAATATGAAGTTTCGTATTTTTGACTGTTTTGAATGCCTAATATTTCCATAATTGCAAATACTGCTATCAATCTTAAAGAAAAATTACTCATATCAAGTCCTGAAAGTATAAAAAGTGTAAATATTATAAATTTAGGGTAATATTCTTTTGATACTATTGAAGTCATAAATGATGTGAATAAAGTTATAAAAAACATAATCATAATTACCATATAAACTACAAAAGGCATATACATTATTATTCCCAAAGCACTGAAAAATGATATTATGATTAGAAAAAAGCTGTTTCCAAGATAAAATATAGCTGCTATTGATAGTATAATAGCAATTACAGCAAACATAAATGATCTATTTATATTTTTCATAATAATTTCTTTTATAAATATTAATATATAAGATATCATTAATACTAAAAAAGAAAATGATGATAATTTTGACATATAATTAGAAATATACGTTGAAATATAATGAAAGCTGTCAGTATCTATGACTTTATTTGCTGATATTATAAGATAATTTATATTAGATGATAGTAAAGAAAGTAAAATAAATATATAAATCCCTCTTTCAAGTTCTGTTGTTATTTTTGATAGTATTGTTGGAATTAATATCATTAAAGTAAGAATTAATAATGATGCAAAAATAAAAGTTCTATTATATTATATATATTTATATCAATGGCATATAACTTTAGAG
>NZ_JQIU01000009.1:205284-210288 GCF_002379365.1 Brachyspira sp. G79
ATTAAACCAACGTGTAAATATTATAGCTATTTTATTTCCATAATTGTAATTTGGTTCATTAGTTGGAAAAAACAAAACAGACCATATTTGCGGCGGCTGTATTATAGGTTTTACTGAATTTTTTAAGTTAATAACATTCATGAAATTTGGAAACCCATTTGAAATTTCAAATATTATATATGGAGTGTATAATAAAAATGATATCAATATACCCGCAGATAAAGGTATAATATAATGTTTTGTTCTTTTTATTCTTATTATTAAATATATAACAAATGCAGGTATTATACTAAAAAATACGGCAATATGACACATTGCTTCTAATGCTAGAACAGGAAATATAAAAATACTTGCTATATATGACATTTTATTATCAGATGATATATATATTAGTATTAATGTTATTGAAAGAAATGATAAAATAAAAACTGTGTCTGGATTATATATTTCATTTTGTAAATTTAGAAAATTTATATTTACAAATAATATTGATGTTATTATTGACATTATTTTTAAACCAAATTTTTTTAATATAAAAAATAAAAATATAATAGGTGATATTGTAATTAGTATATAGTTTAAAAATCTTGCTGTTTCAATATTTTCTCCTGATAAAAAATATAATAATACATACTGCCAGTAAAATGCTCCGCCCGGAATTTTCGGAATATTTGTATCGTATATTTCTTCAGATCCTATTAATAGAGGCGGGGATACTAAATGTGCCCCTGTAACAGGAAAAATTTTATTATCATAATATTTCCTCATATTATAATAATGCTCTAAAGTATCTCCGCTTGCTACATTATATTTACCATATAATTGAATTCTTGTTATTATTCCAATAAATATTGATATAATAATAATAAATATATATATTAAGGATTTATTTTTCATATACTGCTCCATAATATATAAAAACAGTATACCGATTTATTATAAGAATTTTTGCAATGACAATAGATTTCTTTAATAGAATAAAATATTTTGTTTGTTTGTTTGTTTGTTTGTTTGTTTGTTTGTTTGTTTGTTTGTTTGTTTGTTTGTTTGTTTGTTTGTTTGTTTGTTTGTTTGTTTGTTTGTTTGTTTGTTTGTTTGTTTGTTTGTTTGTTTGTTTGTTTGTTTGTTTGTTTGTTTCATAAAAAGTCCTAACAATTTATATATTATACTATATATAAATTAATAGTCAATTAATATTATTAAATTAAAATACTTGATTTATGAATTATAATATATTACTATTATAAAAAATAAAATGATTAAGAGTTATAGATGGATAATGATATAATATTAAAACTTGAAAATGTAAAAAAATACTTTAATCCTCATGCCAATATTATAGAAAGTTTAATGAAAAAGTCTAAAGAGATTAAAGCAGTTGATGATGTTAGCTTTGAACTTAAAAGAGGAAAGATACTTGGAATAATAGGGGAATCTGGAAGTGGCAAAACTACTATAGGTAAACTTATAATGAAATTGATTAATCCTACTTCTGGAAATATTATATTTGATAACGAAAACATTAATAACTTCAATAAAGAAGAAACTCATAAGTATAGAAGAAATGTTCAGATGATATTTCAAGACCCATATGCTTCTATGAATCCTAGATTTAAAATAAAAGATGTATTGAAAGAACCTTTATATATTCATAATATTGATGGTGATGAAAAAGTTTATGATGAGATGGTTATTAAGGCTTTAATGGATGTAAAGATTAATCCTCCAGAGGAGTTTATGGAAAGATATCCTCATATGCTTTCTGGAGGTCAGCGTCAGAGAATAGCTACGGCAAGAGCTTTAATACTTAATCCTCAATTAGTTGTTGCGGATGAGCCTGTATCTATGATAGATTTATCAACAAGGGCTGAGATTCTTTATATGATGAAGGAGCTTCAGATAGAAAAAAATTTAAGCTACATATATGTGACTCATGATTTATCAACAGCAAGATATTTTGCTGATATGGTAGCTGTAATGTATTTGGGCAGTATTGTTGAGATAGGAAGTGCCGATGAAATAATAGATAATCCTAAACACCCTTATACTAAGGCTTTGATAGCTGCTGTTCCAGATGCCTCTTCAGGAAGAGTTAACATAATAAAAGAGCTTCCTATTAAAGGAGAAATACCTAATGCTTCCGATATACCTTCAGGATGCAGATTCCATACAAGATGCATATATGCAAAAGATGAATGTAAAAATAATATTCCAGCATTAAAAAATATTTCAGAAAATCATAGTGCGGCATGTATATTTGCTGAGTGATTTTATATTAAATGAGAGTTATTTATGAAAAATATAATGCCTCCAATATGGTTTGTTAATAATAGTTCCTATAATAAAATATTTCATAATTATTTTAATAAACTTTCAAATGATGATAAAGAAGAATATAAAAAACTTTTTGAAGAGCCTGTAGTATTTAAAGGCTTTTATGACAGCTATCTAATTAATGATTATAGAACAGTATATTGTAATGTAAAACTAAATCAAAAATATTCTTTGTTAAAACTTCAAAAAGATTTTAATGCTGGTAAGAAGATTGACTTTTTATTCTTTTACGGACATTCTAATGATAAAAAAGAAATTAATAAATCGTCATTAAGTCAGTGGTATATTAAAGATTTTAGAGAGAATGATTTGACATTTAACTGCATGGAAAAATATATGATGTATAATAAGGCATTATTATTTGATGATAAAAATATAGCTGATGAAATTTTGAATACTAATCAGCCTAAAGCTATAAAAGAACTTGGAAGAAAAGTTAAAAATTTTGATGATGAAGTTTGGGATAAAATAAAATACCAAATAGTATTTACAGGAAATTATTATAAATTCTCACAAAACACTGAATTAAGAAATTTTTTATTAAGCACAAAAAACAAAGTATTAGCTGAGGCAAGCCCTTATGACAAAGTATGGGGAATAAAGATGAAATACGATGATGAAAATATAAAAAATCCTTTTTGTTGGAAAGGAGAAAATTTATTGGGTTTTGCTTTAATGCAAGTAAGAGATGAAATAAAAAGAGTATATAAAAATTATGATTTGATAGATTTTAATAAATTCATAAATTATAAAGATATATAACTTATATTAATTATAGTTTTTCTACTTCTTCTATACTCAAGCCTGTTAATTCGCTAATAAGATTTATATCCATATTTTTATTTTTCATATTTTTAGCCGTTAATATTTGATTTTCTCTTATACCTTTTTCTATACCTTGTTCTATACCTTTCTCCATACCTTCTTTTATACCTTCTTTTATACCTTCTTCTCTTTCTCTTTTAAGCATTAAAGTCTGTCCGTATAAAAAAGCATCTCTGGCATTATAAACTTCCATTTCTTCTTTACTTGATATAAATCTCTCATATTTATCTATTACTTTAGGCATAATACCATTAACCTCCTTTAATTTATCTTTTACTTCTTCCAAATCTTTTACAGTAAAAAACTCTATCCAAGATAATATTTTATTTTTCTTAATATCATCTTCATTTGAATTATATAATATTTTTATAAATCTTGGTATTTCTATAATATGCATTTGAATAATATCCAATGACACATTATGATTTTGAGTATCTATGAGCTTAAAACATCTATGAGCTTTACCTTCATCATAAAAATCCATATTAAAATTCACAAAATTAATACTTATAACCTGACTAATAATATCATAAGATTCATTTTCATTAAGTTCGCTTACTATATTTTTTGATATGTAATAGTATATTCTCTTTACAAAATCAATATTTCCAGAAAGCTGTATTTCTATAATAATTTTTTTATTGTCTTTAGTGATTGCTTTAACATCTAAAACAGACTCTTTGAGATTAATATTTTCAGGCAGATTATGAGGATTTATTATTTCTAAATTATAAACTTCTTCAAACCCTGAATCTCTAAGTACACAATTAACTATATTCTCAAGTATGTCTTCATTGCCTACAGAGCCTAAAAGATAACGCACAAAGTAGTCATTCATTCTATTTATATTTCTCATAGGCAAATTATAACAAAAAATAAAACAAAAGTAAATATTTTTTATTGTGTAAGAAGTTTTATTATTTCTTCATTTTTTCCGTATTCTCTTGCATAATACAATGCATCATAATTACCATCTTTTATATTTTTATCAGCACCAGCATCTAAAAGCATTTTTGTCATTTCTAAATTTCCGCTACGGCAAGCCCACATCAATGCTGTCATACCATACTTATTTTGAACATTAACATCAGCATTATTTTTAAGAAGCACTTTTACAGCATTAATATTATTATAATCAGCTGCTTCTATCAATGCGGTTTTTTCATCATAATTTTTATAATTTACATTTGCACCATTATCAATAAGCTTTTGTAAAAAAACTTCATTAGTAGAATACACTGCAGCAGTTATTAATGGAACATCATAACTAAGCAAAGTTTCTTTATTAAGATTACAAACTTTCAAACTTTTATCCAAAGAATCAGAACCATTTTGAAGTAAAATATCTGCTATATCATCATGCCCAAACATATAAGCATAAATCAAAGCATTTGAATTATTTCTGTTTCTTTTATTTATGTCAGCTTTATTTTCGATTAATATTTTTACTGTTTCTTTATAGCCTTTCATAGCGGCATACATTAAAGGTGTTTCTTCATTTTCATTATCTCCATCATAAGATATATTAATATCTGCTTTATTTTTTATTAAGAGTTTTACCATTTCAGTATTTTCTTTTCTATCATGTTCTAAAGCAGAAAATAATGCAGTTCTTCCTCTAAAGCCTTGATAATCAATATCAGCACCATAACTTAAAAGTAGTTTAACCATTTCAATATTGTTATTATCAACTGCAAGTATTAATACACTATCTGTAAGATATACCGCAGCATTAACATCTGCTTTATATTTCAAAAGAAGCTCAGCCATTTCTATATTATTATCCATAACTGCAAGTGATAGTAATGTAAAACCCTCATAATTACGATTATTACATAAGAATTA
>NZ_JQIU01000009.1:212697-226444 GCF_002379365.1 Brachyspira sp. G79
TTATCAGCTAAAAGTATTATAATAAAAAAGATTATAGAAGATAATATACTTTTATTAATCATTATATTAGATTTAAAAAATTCAAGCATATCAGGTATTGAATCTTTTAATGGTGCTGAAGTAAATATGCTAAGCAAAAATACAAGTAAAAATGATAAAAATGTAATTAGTATTGTCTTTTTATTAACGTTTTCAAAATTATTGTTTATACTAAATAAAAATGAATAGCAGAAAAAATAAAACACTTGAAAATAAAAACCATTAAAAATCATATTGTAAATTAATTTTTCAGCATCGTATGTAGTATCAGCGAATAAAATATATACATTCGCAGGAATAGAAGAAATTATCATTAATACAAACACTAATACAAAATATAATATTTTTTTACTGCTTGAATTCATTAACTTATTTTCAGACATTTTTATAACCCCTTATAGGTATTTTGAAGATAGATTATAACTTAATAATTATAAATTGTAAAGTATATGAACAATATATTAATTTTATTGATAATTAAGTACTAAATAATGTATTATAATTTCATATTTGATTTAATTATTTATATATGTTATAATGTAAGAAAATTTTATAATAAGGGTTTAGAATGAAACTTCATAGTTTAACATTTAAAATACCGCTTATTATGGGACTTTCTATTACATTATCAATATTTGTAATAACTGTTATAATGTTTTTAATATCATTGAAGTCTGTTGATATAGCGGCTCAAAATGGATTTGAAACTACAGCCATTGCTTATGAAAGTACGGCTAATCTATGGATAGAACAACAACAATCAATAGTAGATGCTTTTTCTACAAATGAGAATATAGTCAATTATTTATTAAATAAAACTGAAGAAAATACTTCAGCTGCAGAGAATAGTTTGACTGCTTTCAAAAATTATAGAAAATCTTCTATTCATTTTGTAATTTTAGATACTGAAGGTAATATTTTACTTGATTCTGAAGGCGGGAATTTGATACGTATTAATCAAGGTGTAGATCCAGATTTTCATCTATATCAAAATAATGTAAAAGATGAAAAGATGTGGATTTCAAAGTCAGTTATGACAGGAAAACCTGTATTTAAAATGTATTCAGATATAAATGCTCCTGATGGAAGTAAAATAGGGGTATTATCATATCATATTGACTGGGAAGATTTTATGCGTCATTCTATATCTAATTACAAATTTGGTGATACAGGCAGTATTATGATAATTGATGAAGATAAAAATATAGTTGCCCATAAAGATGAGAGTAAGGTATTTACAAATATGAAAGATTCTGAAGTTTTAAAAGATATCACAGAATTAAAGACTGGAATTAAGCATTTTAAAAACGATGATGGCAAACTTTATATGCTTTATTTCAATACTATAATTTATCCTCATTGGTATATAATTGTAACTATAGCAGAAAGTGAGCTTTATAATCCTATAAAATTTATGCTTATATTACCTATAATAGTAGGAGCGATTTTAACTATATTATCTATTATAATAATTTGGTGTTTTTCTAAGCATGTAATATCTCCTATAAATGAAGCAGTTAAAGAAGCAGAAAATATTGCAAACGGAGATTTAACAGCTGTTATATCAGAAAAGTATTTAAATAGAAAAGATGAAATAGGAGAGATATTAAACAGTTTTAATAAGATGAAAAGAGTAATAAAAGATATTATTAAAGTTGTAAACTCAAATATTTCTCAAACCAAAAGAACAGCCTATAGTTTGTATTATTCTAATAAGGATTTATCAGATAGAACAGTATCACAGGCAGCAGACATAAACCAGACAAGTATCTTTATGAAAAATATATCTTCAGCTATAGAAGAATCTACTAGCAATATAAGATCTATAAGCGATAGTATGGTTGATGCTAGAAATGATATATCGGATGCAGGCTCTATAATAAATGATACAGCAAGAAATACATCTTTAGTTTTTGAATCCAGTAAGAAAATTGGAGATATTATAAAAATAATAGAAGACATAGCTTTTCAAACTAATATACTTGCTTTAAATGCTTCGGTAGAGGCTGCACGTGCTGGAGAACAGGGCAGGGGCTTTGCTGTTGTAGCTAGTGAAGTTAGAAATTTGGCACAAAGTACTTCAGAATCTGCTAAAAATATTACTGTTTTAATAGAAGATAGCAATGATAAAATAAAAAAAGCTACAGAATCAGCTAATATGTCTCAAAAGCTATTTTCTAATATAGAGAAAAAAATTGATAATACTACTACAATTATGGAGAATATGGTTGATACTATGCATAAGCAGGAAGAAGATGTACATAAAATCAATGCTTCTATGCTTAATATAGATTCTAAAACCAAAGAAAATTCTCATCTTGTGGATATTATGAAAACTTCTTCTTCTGAATTAGAAAAACAGACTAATGATTTCTTTAGTGCTATGAGTTTCTTTAAAACAGGCGTTCATCGTTTGGAATGGATGGATAATTATAATACTAATAATTCTCATATAGATGAGCAGCATATAAATCTTATTAATTTTATCAATGATATATATTCAGCTATATATGAAGATGATTTGGATAGGGTAAAAAATATTTTTAATATGACTTTGGATTATACTAAGTATCATTTTTCTGATGAAGAGAAATTTCAGAAAGAAAATGCCGATAAATATAAAAAAATAAAAGAACATTTTGAACAGCATAGAAATTTTGAGGCTTTGGTTGGCAGAAAAATTGAAGAATTAAATGCTTCTAATGATTGGAAAAAGACAGCATCTGATATGGCTGATATTTTAAGTAAATGGCTTATTCAGCATATTGGGGTATGGGACAAGGAATTTGTAAAAATTGCTGGAATATCTGACCGTTAAAACATTTTTTCTTTAAAAACTTATAAATATTGAAAAAATATTATGATATGTTGTAAAAAATTCTTATATTTTAATAGATAAATTAATAATATATTATTGATAATTATTACTTATAAGATTTTATTCTGTATTGAAATTATTTCTTATAAGTGTTATTATTAAATAAAAATGATATGAATGGGGAAAAATTATGAAAATATATAGTTTAAGATTTAAAATACCCGTACTATTTATAACAGCTATAGTTCTGTCAATGTTTTTGAGTATAGGCACTGTATTATTTTTAAGTACTAAAGTTATAGATAATACTATTGAAAGCGGTTTTGAATCAACATCTATTTCTTATAAAAATCTTATAAATTTATGGTTAGATGATAATAACAGTTCTATGGCAAATTTTGTTACTACTGATGCTTTAGTAAACTTTCTTCAGAATCAGGAAAATCAGGATTTAAGGCTTAGAGCAGAAGAAGCTTTAAAATATTTTAAAAGTTCAAGAAATTCATTTATTAACTTTATTTTATTAGACTTAAATGGAAGAGCTATAATAGACTCTGAAAATGGAATATTAAATAATGTTTCTATGAATGTAAATGATGAAGGCTGGAAAAAATTTGTATCTGGAGGATATAATTCAGGTGGAGAAACTACTATTACTAAATCAGTAGCCACTGGTAATCCTACTTATAGGATATGGAGAGGTATTAAGGATAATAACGGAAATGTAATTGGGGTATTAGCAGGAAATGTTGATTGGGGTGATTTGATAAACAGGTATATTTTGAATGCCAAAATAGGTGAAAGCGGAAGAATATCTATTATAGATAGCAATAAGATGATATTAGCTCATCAGGATAAAAATAGAATATTAACTGTTGAAAATAATGCCTCTCATTATGATGAAGTTATTAAAAATGGTAATGGAATGCTTCATTATAAGGATGCTAATAAACAGGGATATTTAATGTCTTATTAT
The DNA here is from genome assembly GCF_002379365.1 of Brachyspira sp. G79. GTDB lineage: Bacteria > Spirochaetota > Brachyspiria > Brachyspirales > Brachyspiraceae > Brachyspira. The sequence goes on from NZ_JQIU01000009.1 coordinate 216,531, forward strand.
AATATAGATAATACTAATTGGTATATTATTATAAGTATATTAGAAAGCGAATTATATGCTTCATTAGGTAAAACAGTATTATTCGCGGTATTATTCTCATTTATTATAATTGTTATTGTAGCGGCTATGATAACAGGATTTACAAGAAGGTTAATTTCTCCTCTAAAAGAAGCATTAAGACTTGCTAATTTAATTTCTACAGGGGATTTAACTTTTGATATCAGAGAAAAATATTTAGCTAGAAAAGATGAAATAGGCGAACTTATAATGAGTTTTGACCATATGAAAACATCTATAAAAAATATTATTAATATTGCTAATTCTAATGTCGCCTTAACAAAAAGAACAGCATATTCACTTTCTTATTCAAATAAAGACTTGGCTTCAAGAACATTAAGTCAGGCAGCCGATTTGGAAAAAACTGCTGAAGCTACAGAAGAGATTTCAAGTACAATAAAGAAAACTGCTGAAAATGCTGCTATAATTAATGATATGATGATAAATGCTAGAAAAGCTGTTGAAGAAGCTGGAAGTATTATTGCTGAAACAGCTCAAAATACTAGTCAGGCTTTTGAATATAGTCAGAAAATTAGCGGTTTGGTTAAATTTATTGAAGATATTGCTTTTCAAACTAATATATTAGCCCTTAATGCTTCAGTAGAGGCTGCAAGAGCTGGAGATCAGGGACGAGGTTTTGCTGTTGTTGCTTCTGAAGTTAGAAACCTAGCTCAAACTACTCAAAGTTCGGTTAATAATATTACTTCTTTCATTGGCGAAAGTAATGAAAAAGTTAAAAAGGCAACAGATTCTGCTAATATGTCAAGAACTTTATTTGAAGATATTGAAAGCAAAATAGAAGAAACTACTAAAGTTATTGCTGATATGGCTAATACTACTAAAGAGCAGTTAATAGGTATAGATAGTATTAATAATGCTATGTCAAATATGGATGCTCAAACTCAGGGAAATAGCTCATTAGTATCATCTATGAATGAATCCTCTAAAGAGCTTGAGCAACAAATGGAAGAGTTAGCAGATGCTATGAGTTTCTTTAAAGTAGGTGCAAGACAGTTAGAATGGCTGGATCAGTATTATACTCATAATAAAACTATAGACAGCCAGCATGTTCAGATTATAGAATATGCTAACAAAGTTCATTCGGCTTTATATAACGGTGTAAAAGCAGATGTTGATGAGGCATTTAAAGGTGCTATTAATTATACTAAATACCATTTTTCAGAAGAACAGAAAATACAGGTTGCAAATAAAGATAAATACCATAAAATTAAAGAGCATTTTGAAGAGCATAGAAGATTTGAAAAGGCTATTGATGATCAGTATAAAGCATTCAAATCAAGCAGCGATTGGAAGAAGGTTGCAACTGATTTTTCAGAGCTTTTAGCAAAACTCTTAATAGAACATATAGGTGTATGGGATAAAGAGTTTGTAAGAATTGCTGGAATAAAAGATTCTTAAAAATTATTTCCAATTAGAACCAAAAGGGGAGCTTTCTATAAGTCTGTTATAGAACAGCTCTCTTATTTTATTTAAAAACTTTTTTGTTTCATTGCTTGAATAATCAGCATAAGTCCAAGGAAGTGATGTATATCCTTTTTTCTTTTTATAGATAAGTGTCAAATCTGCGAATACCCCGTCTTTTAAATATATTCTATGTGTGAAGTTTTTATTTGTAACTAAAATAAAGTTTTCTAATGTTAATATGGCAGGGTCTATATTTATTTTACGGTTATTTTTATCATCTAAATATTCTTTTTCTATATTGTCAGTAATTCTCTTTACATCGCTTATATAATCTCTTTCTATCATATTCTTAAATACTATAAATCTTTTACTCAAAGAATCTCCCATTTCTTCTTTATAATAAATAGAATGAGAAAATAAATATTCATCACTTATAACTTCAATCTCTCCAAAATTATTTATAAGTTTTTCTAATGCTGAATTATATATATCGATATTATTATACATTAATGCTGTAATAAGAACCGCTTTTGATTGTTTTAATACTTTACTCATAGTAATTATATTACATTATTTTTATTTATATTTCTATAATTTATAATAAAAAATTGAGTATTATTTTTACTTGATATAAAAAAGATTAATATTTATAATAAAACAAATAAATATAAAAATAAAAGGAGTAAAATACTATGGCTACACCTCATATAGGAGCAAATAAAGGCGATATTGCAGAAACTATACTTTTACCAGGAGATCCTTTAAGAGCAAAATTTATAGCTGAAAATTTTTTGGAAAATGTTGTTCAGTATAATTCTATAAGAAATATGTTTGGGTTTACTGGAACTTATAAAGGAAAAAAAGTTTCCGTTCAAGGTACAGGCATGGGAATGCCTTCCTGCAGTATATATTCTTATGAGCTTATTCATTTTTACGGCTGTAAGAACTTAATACGTATTGGTACAGCAGGTGCTTTATCTGATAAACTTCATATAGGAGATTTGGTTATAGGAATGGGGGCATGTACTGATTCTAATTATGCATCTCAGTATGAACTTCCAGGAACTTTTGCTCCTATAGCCAGTTATGAGCTTTTAAAGAATGCTGTAAAAAAAGCTGATGATATGAAAATAAATTATCATGTAGGAAATATAGTTTCATCTGATGTATTTTATGGAGCTAATAATGCAACTCCAAAATGGGCTAAAATGGGAGTATTGGCTGTTGAAATGGAGGCCGCTGCTTTATATATGAATGCTGCTTATGCTGGAGTTAATGCTCTTTGTATGGTTACTATTTCTGATTCTCTTGTTACAGGCGAGGCAACAACTGCTGAGCAGAGAGAGAAAACTTTTACAAATATGATGGAAGTTGCATTATCTTTGGCATAATATTAAATAATAAGCATTTATATTTTTTGAGTATTCTCTCTTAAAAATTTTTACGACATATTATAGAGTATATATCTAAATAAATATAGTTTGTCAAATTTTAGTTATTTGTTAATGCAATTATTATTTATTTATAATATTTAATTAATCAAAGTATAAATAGCGTTCATATATTTAAAAATATAATTTTCTTTTTAGAAGATATATTTATTGTTTATAATTAATAAAATTAAGTTATGGAATAAAAAATGAATACTACACCAAATTCAAACAGAACACATATTGCAATATTTGGAAAAAGAAATGCAGGAAAATCTAGTATTATAAATGCAATTGCAAATCAGGATGTGGCAATAGTTTCGGATACTGCTGGAACTACTACAGACCCTGTTAAAAAAGCTATAGAGATAAATGGAATAGGAGCATGTGCCATAGTTGATACGGCTGGATTTGATGATGAAGGGGAGCTTGGAGCTTTAAGAATACATAAAACTAGAAAAATTATGGAATCTGCTGATATTGCTTTGCTTGCATTTGATGCTTCTTTTGTTAATAATGATTATTTGCTTGAATTAAAATGGAAAAATGAGCTTGTTGGTTTAGAGATACCTGTTATAGCTGTATTAAATAAAATAGATTTAAATGATAAGTATAAAAATATGGAGCAGAATATAAGAGAAATGTTCGATTTAGATGTTATTTCGATTAGTGCAAAAAATGGAGTTAATATTGATAAGTTAATAGAAGCTATAAAATCAGCCATTCCAAAAATAGAAGAAATTAGTATAACAGGACATATAATTAAAGAAGATGACATTGTGATGCTCGTTATGCCTCAGGATATTCAGGCACCAAAGGGACGTCTTATACTTCCTCAGGTTCAGACTATAAGAGATATTTTAGACAATAAGGCTGTGATTATGGCTTCTACTTTTGATAAGTTTGAAAAAGCTCTTAATGCATTAAGCAAGCCTCCAAAAGTGATAATAACAGATTCTCAAGTATTTAAAGAAGTGGAAAAATTAAAACCAGAAGAAAGTCTTTTAACTTCATTTTCTGTACTTTTTGCAAGATACAAAGGAAATGAAGAAGTATATAAAAGAGGTGCTGATTTTATAGATAAACTTACAAAAGACAGCAAATTATTAATTGCAGAAAGCTGTGCCCATGTTCCTTTAGAGGGGGATATAGGAAGGGTAAAAATACCTAATCTTTTAAAAAATAAATTCGGTTTTGACTTTGATATTGACTATGCAGTAGGGAATGATTTTCCAGATGATTTATCTAAATATGATTTAGTAATACATTGCGGAGGGTGTATGGGTACTAGAAAGCATATTTTAAATAGAATAAGAATATGCGAAGAGCAGAATGTTCCTATAACTAATTATGGTATGACTATAGCTAAAATTAATGGTGTTAAATATATATAGATTATATAAAGGAATACAAAATTGATTGATATAAATAAAGCTAAAGAAATTATTAACAAAATAGATAAAGAAGAGAGCATATATTATGATGATGCTTTAGTGTTATTATCGTCTTTTGAGTATGATAATAATATTAATAAAAAACAATTAACTCAAGAGGAGGAAGATAATATAAAAGATCTAAAAGAATATCTTAGAGTAAAAGCTAGGGAAAAGGCGGATAAAATATTTGGAAAATACGTTTTTATGCGAGGTCTCATAGAGTTTACTAATTACTGCAAAAATGACTGCATATACTGCGGTATAAGAAAAAGCAATAGAAATGCTGAACGCTACAGATTGAACAAAGAAGATATTTTATACTGCTGCGAACTTGGCTATGATATAGGATTTAGAACCTTTGTTTTGCAGGGCGGAGAAGATCCTTATTATAATATAAATATAATGTCTGATATAGTAGAAGCTATTAAGAATAAATTTCCAGACTGTGCTTTAACATTATCAATAGGAGAGAAAGAAGAAGAGTATTATAAAATATTAAAAGAAAAAGGTGCTGATAGATTTTTATTAAGGCATGAAACATCTGATAATATTCACTATTCAAAACTTCATCCATCTGATATGAGTTTAGAAAATAGAAAAGAATGTTTAAGGAATTTAAAAAAATTAGGTTTTCAGACAGGAACAGGTATAATGGTTGGAAGCCCTTATCAAACTTTAGAAAATATTGCTGATGATTTTGTATTTATGCAGGAAATTAAACCTGAGATGATAGGTATAGGACCATTTTTGCCTCATAAAGATACTCCTTTTGCTAATGAAAAAAAAGGAGAATTAGAACTTACTTTAATCTTAATAAGTATACTTCGCTTAATTTTTCCTTTGGCATTGATACCTGCTACTACAGCACTAGGTACTATAAAAGAAGGCGGCAGAGAGCTTGGAATACTTCATGGTTCTAATGTTGTTATGCCGAATTTGTCTCCTATGGACGTTAGAAAAAAATATTTATTGTATAATGATAAAATAGCTACTGGAACTGAATCTGCCGAAGGGGTTGAAAGTTTAAAAAATAATATGAAAAATATCGGATATATTCTCACAGGAATGAGAGGAGATTATGATATAAACAGAGGTCAAAAATAAAATTTCTGCTAGACATGCATATTTATTTAGCTATACATTAATTATTTAAAGTATAGCAATGTGTATCATAACTTTATTATTTTTCCTAAAATGATGCATTAATATTATCATTATAATTTGCATCTCTATGGTAATGAGAATCTATATACAATGAAAGTCTGCTTATATTATCTTTATACTCATATCCTTTTATAAACATATAATTCTCTGAAATATCTTTAAATGCAAATTTATTAACAAAATTTTTTATTTTAAATACTGTAGTGGATACATTATTATACTTATTAAATTCATATTCCAAGTTATAAATAATATGCAATCTGTTTAATAGTCTGTACTATTTTATAATCTGATAAATTATCAATACACTTTTCTATAGAGCTTTTATTCATTTCAATTAATTCTACATAATTATTATTAAAGTAAATATTTTTAGGCTTATGTTGTACTGTCTTCATTAGTATAAATGCTCCAAGTATTATCAGGAAGCTGATAATAACTATTTTCTATAAGTTTTTGTACATTTCTTCTATATAGAGCAGTTTCTACTTCTTTAATATTTGCCATAGTGAGTTTTGGGTCTGAAAGTATTAAATATTCTGCTATAGTTCTTCTGTCAGTATTTTCTTTTTCCATTATTTCTTTTATATATTTGATTCTCTCTTCACTGTATACGGTTTTTGGTTTAGAAATATCAAAGGCTATATAAGATAAATATCCTCCGTTATTTTCTCCTATATAATAATTAGTTTTATATAGATTTATTTCATCTTGATTAAACATACTTCTTATAAGAGCTTCTTTATATTCAATTGCAAGTTCATCAGAAACATTTGTACTTACCATAATAAGATTCAAATCCTCATCGCTTGAGAGAGTAGATATTTGATAAGCACTCTCATCTATCTGTCTGTATCTTCCCAAAACCTGAGCCTCTATCAAAGTTTTACCTCCAAGTACACGCATCTCAGGCTCCTGAACTAATATAAGTTTAGAACAGCTTGTAAAAACAATCACAATAAAAGAAATAAATATTATACTATAAACTTTCATCTTCTCTACTCCCTATAAATTAATTACCTTCTAAATATGATATTACATCAGAAAACGGCATAGGTTCAAGACCAAATTTGTCACCTTCAAATGCTATTAACTGCTGCTTCTGCTGACTCTCTTTATCTAAATTTTGATCTCTGAAATAGAACGTAGTAAATACTTTGTTAGCAGATATACTAAACTCTACCGAATTAGGATCATATCCAAACTGAACTATATTTTCTACAGTAGATATACCAGGGTTCATAGGACGTATCATCTCTATTAAGAATTTAGAAAACTCTGTAGACATCTTGCTTATGCCAACAAAAAATGTAGTAGGTCTTATATTATTTAAAGGACTTACTCCTACACCTGCAATATCTGCTGTAAGATTAACAAGTAACTTTTCATCATTAATTTTTTCTCTGTTTTCAGGAGCGAGTAAATATTTGAAGTTTATATCGCTAGCCAAAACACGCATATCATATTTAATACTGCTTGTATTAAAACTTCCCAAATCTACATTAAGCCAAGGCAAATGTATAGCACCTCTTCTAGGTGCTGTATTATTTGATATAGAAGCCAAAAATAAATTATCATCAAATTTTTCTCCGCCTATATAAAGAGAAGATTTTAAATCCTGAATAGTAAGTCCATGTCCTTGTATTTTAACAAATGAAGAAAAATCTCTTATTCTTATACTGTCATCTACAAAAGGAGGAATTTTTAAATATACTCTCAACTGTTCAAAAAATAAATTAGGTACCTGAGTAATAAGAGGAGTATATCTTGCCGCTGTTGCCTCAGGTTCATTTTCTGTAGGAGTCAAATCAAAATGATAGTCTATATTAGAAGTTAATCCTTTTAATACTATTGACATCTTATCTGGAGAATCCATATTGGCAAAGAATTTATCAGTTCTAAAAATACCGTCAGCAATATTTCTTTTTAAATTACCTTTGACATTGAATAACCCTCCTATCTCTATACCGAAAGGAAGATATAAACTGTCTGTATCAAGTCCTACTTCATAATTCAAATCAGAATTTTTTATTACTGGAGTAAAATATCCGTCTGCATAAACTTTTAATTTGTTAGTAGGGCTTTGTAAATTAAACTCTCTTATATTAACATACAAATTCTCACCGAAATTGGCATCAGCATCTATTTTCATGGTAACGTCCTGAAGTTTATACTGTTTTTCTGTGGCATAAAATGTGCTGAAATTTGTAACTGTAACAAAAGTATCTTCTAATGATAAATCATAACCCAAAGCACTGGTCATTTTCAAATCATCTTCAAAAGGAAGACTATCCAATGCTTCTGCAAACTTTGTAGAAAGCCAGTTTTTCATAGCATAAGGGGCTATTCTAAATGTAGATATATTAATAAAACCTCCCTCTAGTCCCATGCCTTCTAAATCAAGATTAGATCTGAAATTAAGAAAATTATCCAAATCTAAATTAAGAGCAGAAACATTTATTTTCTGCGTAAGTAAATCTGCATTTGCTAGTACATTAACTTTAGCAGTGGCTGTAGATGATACTTCTCCAGCTAAGTTATAAGAGAAGTTATTTATAATTCCATTAACTGAAGCATTTATATCATTTATCATCTTTCCAAAAACATTAACATCTAAATTTAAAGAGCCTCTAGCAAGTCCTCCTGAAAAATTAGCTATAGGAAGAGATTTTACTATTATGTTAACATCAGTAGGATCGTCAAATTTTACAGCTCCGTTTACTATAATGTCCGAATTAATGTATTTGGTTGATATATTATCTATATAAAGCACTGTATCACTTTTTTTGTTAGAATCGCTTATGGCAGAAGCAACTCCTAAAGCACCATCTAAAGATGATAAAACCCTAAACGATATATCTGTATTATTTACTCTATACCTTTTTAATGCCGTTACTTTCTCTATAGTTGTATTATGCTCAAGTTTTATATCTTCTCTTGATATATTATCTGGATTAAATCTGAAACCCAATTTTGTTTTTGAATTAAGATTATCTATGGAAATAGTATCCCCCATAGATAGCTTTATTTTATCCAAAGATATATTTATAGTGTTAGTTAAATTATTAACAGTACCTATAGTTTTATCCGCATCAACATTAACCATTCCTCCTACATTTATGCCCAAATTAGGAACAACCATAGGAACTAAAGTATTAACTTTATCTAAATTTAGCCTTGCATATAATGTGTCTAAATTAACACCTATATTGCTTGAAAATATTTGATTGGCTGATGCTACAACCTTTAATATCTCATCATTTAAAAGTTCTGATGAAAGATTTTCTAAATACACACTTTGAGTTTTTACATTATATCTGGCTAGAAGATGAGCAGCTGCCTGAATATCATCTCTTTTTTTGCCGTTATAAGTAAAATTAGGCTCATCTATTTCAAAATCAAATGTTATTATTATTTCATCTTCATCGTAGCCTTCTTCTTTTTTAGGGTATGATACATCTAAATTAAATAAGGGATTATCATTAAAGAAAATGCTGCTGTCATTATACGCCAAACTATTGCTTATAAAACTTTTTAAATAAATATCTTTCAAAACCTCAGGGGCATTAACTCCCATAACCTGAGACAATGAAAATCTTTTACTGTGTAAATCCAAATGAAGATTATAATTACTTAAACTTGCTATTAATCCGTTATTAGGCTTGTTAGTTAAAAATGATTTGCTGTCGGCTTTAAAAGCAAGGTTATTTATTCTAATATTTTCTATATTAGCTTTTAATTTAAGAAAATCTAATTTACTTATATCAAAAGGTTCTTTATTAGTATCTTCTATTTTTGGTTCTGAAGGCGGCAGGTCTGGAAGATTCCAATTACCGCTTTCATCTGTAAACATATATACATACAAATTATCAATACTAAACTCTTTTATATGAAGTTTTAATAAGAACAAAGAAAACAATGAAAATTTTAATCTTAAATTATCTATTTTTATATTTTCTTCATTACCAAAATTAGATGAATTATAAAATATAACATCGCTAAGCTCTATTTTAGGAAAAAGCAGAGCATAACTAAAATCTCCTATTTCTAATTTTCTATCTGTAGAAGAATAAACTATATCCTGAATAAGATTCTTTACTCTCTCATTATTAAAATATATTCTAGCTCCTATAACACCAACAATAAGTATAATAAGAATTATTAAAGGTATATATCTTTTTTTGAACTTCCTTTTTTTCTTCTTATTATCAGAATCATTTTCAGGTAAAACTTCAGACTTTTCTTTCTTCTTAAAAAAATTTTTTATCATATAAAAACCATCTTTTAAATAAAATTTTACATGTATATAAAACAAATTTACACTTATAAAGTAGTATATTATATAATATATTCTTTATCAATACCTAAATTAATTTTCATCATAATAATAATATTCGCTATT
>NZ_JQIU01000009.1:226850-247442 GCF_002379365.1 Brachyspira sp. G79
TGTATTCATTATGCTCAATATAATCATTAGTTCTTCTGTTTCTTCTTCGTTGCTGTAATAGTAATAATCAGAATTATAATCTTCAGGTCGTATTATTATAATATTGTTGGTATTATTAAAATTACTTTCGAGATTCTCTTCAAATTGTTCTTCTGGAACATTATTTTCATAGTAATTATTACTGTAATTATAATAATCAGTTTCATAAGCATTTGTATTATTATATAAGTCATTATAATATCCGTAATTATAATCTCCGCTTATCTCATTTGAAATGCTCATATTAAACTCATAATTTCTAGCCTTTGAAGAGCCTTTAATCCATTTTTCTTTAGTTAAATCTCTTTCGAATATAAGATAATATCTTCCTTGAGGCAGACTTATAATCTGTTCATCATCTGTTTGAGGCATAGAAGCTATTTTACCTAAAGTATCATTTGAAATACTTATATTAATAGCCTGAGAATCTATAAGGAAATATGAAAGTTTTACGCTTGATTTGATAGGTACGCTGAAATTATAATAATCTCTGTCATATGAATAGTCAATAGCCCCTTTATAAGTTTGATTAAACTCTATAGTCTGTGCTTCTGAAGGTTTATTATTAGGTTCATGCTCTGTATATTTATCGAATGGTTTTGCTATAATGCTTACTCTGTATGGTATATTTATAACGGCATTTGTAGCTGCCAATATAAAATAATATGACATATAAGGATATAGTATTAACTTATCAACAGTTTCCCCGTCTCCAGTATTATTAATATCTTTCATTGTTATCCAGTTTCCTTTTTGATCATAAAGCCTTATACTAGCATCAATAGCTGGAACACCTGAAAGCTCTATAGAAATAGAATATGTATTAAATGAACTATTTGTTATTTTATAGGCGTCTATCTCCATATTTTTTAGATCGCCTGTTTTCAGAGTAGGGTTAAAAGTTTGACTGTAATATCCGTCTATAGTATAAAGTCTGTTATCGCTATTAACATCTATAATCTGTGCTGCAGAAATTTTATCATTAGGCTCTTTTTCATCGGATTCTTTATAATCTCTTTTTTCTACTATCAAGGTATAATCAATATTTTCTTTTACTGTTTCTTTAGGAGATATAGATATATAATATTTATTTTCTTCATTGTTTTGAGAGTACGGCAGATATATATCTCTCATAACTTGATAGGAACATATATTTTCATTTGTGTCAGAAGAGGCATTTGTATAAGTATTTTCATTAGTATAATGAATCTCTGGTTCATTTATTACTTTTATAATATTTGTATTATAATCATACAAAGTCATAATAACTGGAGAGTATGTAGAATTTGATATATAAAAATTTGCCGTTTTTGTATTATCATTGACTGTAAAATAATAGTAATCAGTATTAAGTCCTTCAAACTGTCCTATAATCCCGTCTTTATTTATTTTTTGAGCACTGTCAAAAGATTTATTATTATAAGACTTTTTTTCAAGTTTATATTTCTGAGCATTGCACGAAAAAAGAATAAATAATAATACCATAACAGCCGTAACATTTCTCATTATACCATACCTCATTATTAATGAACTATAGAATCATTATACATCATTATCTAATAAAAAGATACTAATATAAATAAAAATATATTAAAAAAATCATATTTGCTATTGACATTTTTCTGTATGCATGCTATTATTCTTTTACGTTTTCAAATTAATATGGGTAGGTGGCCGAGCAGTCAATGGCAGCAGACTGTAAATCTGCCGACGTGAGTCTACGGGGGTGCGAATCCCTCCCTGCCCACATTCTTTTTTACGAATACTTTTCTTAAATTAAAGAGGTCTTAATTTTGGCTATAGAATTTAATAACGAATATATATCTATAGTTATGGAAGCTAATCTCTCTGCTCCTGAAGAAATTAAACAATTTATAGAAGATTCAGAGGAAGCATGCAATATCAGAATGCCTTTAGTTGTTCTTGATATGAAAAATGTTAAAGAAATAAACAGTGCTGGAATAGCTAAAATGCTTAAATTATACAAAAGTCTTCAGTCTCTAAAAGTTAAGCTATTTATGACTAATGTAGATGAAGCTATATCGCCAACTCTTAAAAGCCTGATGATATTTAGTTTAATTAAATACTTTGAAAATCCTAAAGATTTTACTCTATAAATAAAATAGTTTTATACTGAAAATTTTAAAAGTTTGTCAAAATATATTCTAAAATTGTAGTTATTTGTTGAGATCGGTCTTTCCGCTCTGTGTATTTTATACATACTAATTTCTTGCAAGTGTAAGAAGCCCCAGAGATTTGTACAAAATGAACTTGGATACTATTTTTGGAAAACTGCATTTTTAATTAAATTTTAACTATTATAATATATCTAAACAACTATAATTTCTCAAAAATAATTTTTTTAATTAAAAAATATTTACAGTCTTCACATTCTTGCCACACTTCTTTTGTGACTCTGTATGCCTTGTAAAGGCGAAAGAACTGCATTTGACAAAGTCCGCCTCGCTATACGTGCCTTTGGTAAAAACTTTTTGAGAATACCTCCTCAAAAAGTTTATAATTCTGTATATGTGCATCTGTCGACAAAATAAAATTGTTCAAGTATATATTTTTGTAAATTTAAAATAATAAGTAATATTAATTGTATATTTGCTTTATTTATCAGAAGTTTGTATTTAGTTAGGATTGATGCTTTCTTTAGGCTTTTTTGTTGTTATTTTTTCAAAAAATACCAATATCCAGAATCTCATATAATTAAAATATAGAAATATTCTAAATATATTTTTTTTAAGATAAAATCTTTCGTTCTTGTCTTTATTTAGTATTTCCATACTTGGAGGCTTTATTTTACCTGCAAAACTGTCAAGAGGTCTTTTGAAAGGGATGCAGAATTTCATATCTAGGTTTTCTTTATTATTATTAAACCAGTATAAAGATTTTTTGAAGTTCATATATATTAAAAATACATCAGGTTCTATTTTTTTAAATCCTATGAATGCCTTATCTAATTCTTTTTTGTCTTTTGTATTTTGATAATTTCCCATCATATATATGCCTGGGTATATTTTTTTTATTTTTTCAGATATAGTAAAGAAATATTTTTCTTCATCTCCAAAGAGAAACATAGACATTTTTTTTCCTTCTATGTAGTCTAGAATTTTTGAAAATAAAATAAAATTATTTATATAATTTAATTCTTCTTTATGTATAAATTTATATGCCTTAGCTATAGATGGGTGTGCAGCAATTACAAAAGAGGCATTATTAACAATCTCTTTTAATTTTTTATTATAATGAACTTTTAGTAATTGATGCACGTCTAAAGATATTATGAGTATATTTTTTCCATATTTAAGGTAATCTAATATTTCTTCAAGAGTTGCCTTGAAATTATCTATTCTAACGCCTAATATGGATTTGTTTTCTATCATAGTATCTTAACCCTCTATTTATTATTTCTTAAAAAATTATATAGCAAGTGTTCTGCATAGTGCTAGGTCTATTGGGTCAACTTTAGGCACTTTTTTTACAGCATCTGTTAAAGGAGTATAAGTATATTCGCCTTTCCAAATACCAACAGCCACATTTTTTTTACCTTCTAGTAAAGCCTTAACAGCAATATATCCAAATCTTGCAGCCATTAAACGTTCTCTTGAAGTAGGAGAACCTCCTCTTTGCATGTGTCCGAGTATAGTAACACGTGTATCAAAACCAGTTTTTCCTTCTATTTGTTTAGCCACTTCCATAGCTCCGCCTGATTCATCACCTTCAGCAACAACTATAATAGAAGATTTTTTTCCTCTTTTTTTAGCGATTTGTAGTTCTTCTACTATTTTATCCATATCAGTAGTAGTTTCAGGTATAAGTATATCTTCAGCACCTGAAGCTATTCCTACTTCTAATGCTATGTATCCTGCATGTCTTCCCATAACTTCAACAACAAAGCATCTTCCATGGCTCGTAGCGGTATCTCTTAATTTATCTATAGCATCCATTGCTACATTAACAGCCGTATCATAACCTATAGTATAATCAGTACCAAAAATATCATTATCAATAGTTCCAGGTATTGCTACTATAGGAAAATCAGGGTGATGATTATAAAAATCCAAAGCACCTTTATAAGTTCCGTCTCCGCCTATAACTATTAAAGCGTCCATACCATGATATCTCATATTATCAGCAGCTTTTTTCATGCCATCTTCTGTTTGAAATTCAGGTGATCTTGCAGAAAATAGTATAGTACCGCCATGATTAATAATGCCGCCAACACTTCCAGCTGTCATTGGGTATACATCATTATACATAAGTCCTTGATAGCCTTCTTTAATTCCCATTACTTCTAAACCATTGGCTATTGCAGTTCTCACAACACTTCTTATAGCAGGATTCATTCCAGAGGCATCTCCTCCGCTTGTTAATACACCAATTTTTTTTATATCAGACATATTACAATAACTCCTTTATTTTTTCATAATATTCAAGTATATTATTGGATTTTTTTTATTATATTATATAATGTTATATATTATATAATAATAATAAAAGAATTGATATACAAAATATAAAAAAAATTATGACAGAAAACAAAGAATATACAGAAATTATTAATATTATAGAAAATCAGAGATGGGATAAACTTAAATATTTGCTTTCTAATATGCATGCTGCTGAAGTAGTTGATATTATACGTATACTTGATAATGATAAGAATAGAAGTATAGTTTTCAGACTTTTATCTCGAGAAAATGCCGCATATGTATTTTCAGAACTTGATCCAGAAGAACAGGAAAAAATCATAGTTTCTATGAGCGATAATGAACTAAAAGAACTTATGCATAACATGAGTCCTGATGATAGAACTTCACTCTTTGAGGAGCTTCCAGCGGACATTACAAAAAAGATTTTTTCTTTAATGGGAGAAAAAGATCTTAATATTACAAGACAGCTACTGGGATATCCCGAAGACAGTATAGGACGTATAATGACGCCTGAATATATTGATGTATTTCCAGAATATACTGTAAAACAGACTTTAGACTATATTAGAAAATACGGCAAAGATTCAGAGACTTTTGAAGTTATATATGTTGTAGATAAAAAAGAAACATTATTAGGTTATATTTTGTTAAAAGATCTGTTATTTGCATCTCATGATGAGAAAATAGAAGAGCTTATGCATACAGATATTATATATTTATCAGTATATTCAGATCAAGAGGAAGCTGTACGCATAGGAAGAAAATATAATTTGCTTTATATACCTGTAGTAGACTCCAAAAATGCTTTGATTGGAATAGTTACTATAGATGATATATTTGATATTGCTGAAGAGGAAGATACAGAAGATTTTCATAAATTGGGTGCTATAAGTATTGATGATGATTTCGACGGGAATATAAAACATACAAATCCTTTAACTTTATATAAAAGGCGTATATCTTGGCTTTTTATTTTGGTATTTGTTAATATTATATCTGGTTATGTTATAGGTATGTTTGAAGAGACAATAAGCCAATATGTTTCTTTAATATTCTTTCTTCCTCTTTTGATAGACAGTGCAGGAAATGCTGGGGCTCAGTCTTCTACTCTTATAATAAGAAGTTTATCTGTAGGAGACGTAAAAAAAAGTGATTGGCTTTTTATGCTTTGTAAGGAAATACTTGTTTCTCTCACGCTTGGCATTACTATGAGTATTGCCGTATCATTAATAGCAGTTTTTAGAGGAGGTTTAATGATAGCATTGGTGGTGTCGCTTTCTATGGTTCTGGTTGTAGTAATAGGAAGTTTAATAGGTCTATGCCTTCCTTTTTTATTTGTAAAGCTTAAAAAAGACCCAACTACAAGCAGCGTACCTCTGGTAACATCTATATGTGATATAAGCGGTACAGCTATATATTTGGTACTTGCTACAACTATATTAAGCAGACTTTCGCATTAAATAATAGATTTGTTTCAAAACTAATTTTTATGATTACGTGGACTATACAGTCTTGACACACTCCACTTATTTTGCCATCCGTCCTGCATTTTGTAGGAAGGTTAGCATTGAAAAAGTTGAATCGAAAGTGCAAGTGTAAAAATAATACTAAATAGTACTAATTATATTTTATATGTAGAATAAATTATTAAATTTAGTATAGTCTTTTGCGACCTGCTTTTTTGTGGAACATCGAAGTTGGACAGCGTCACAAAAGAAGTGGGGGCGATAGGCTAGTTCCGAAAATAATAAAAATATAAAAACTAATTTTTGACAAATTATAGTTATTTAGGTATACACTAAAAAATTAATTAAAACTTTCTTTTTAAAAATATAGCTTTATGTGGACACAGCTCCTGACAGCAATAGCATGATATGCAGTTTTTATAATAATATTCAGGAGGATAGTTTTTACCTTTTTTATCAAAATTAAGTGCTAATGGTGTTACAGGACATACTTTAACACATACCCCGCATTTTACGCATTTACTTTTATCTATTACAGGTTTTGGAATAATAGAAGCAAAAAGCCTTTTTATTATAGGGAATTTGCTTAATTTCATCAAACTTCTTCCTATGCCCACTCCTTTATGAGGCTTTTTAAAATCTGTAACTTTTACACTTTCTATTCCGTCTCCTAATACTTCTATATCGTCTTTATTGCAGAAACCATGCTTAAATCCCATTTTTAAAGTAGGTATGGTATTATAATCGAATGATATTATCTGAGATGCTATATAATCTAACGCCACCGCATTATCTGATACTAATATAGCATTTATTTTTCTAGGGCTTCCGTTTCTAGGTCCATTTCCCTCCATAGCTAAAATACCGTCCATTATATAAAGTTTAGGATTTACAAGTTTATTCAAGTCAAGGAGCATAGTTGAAAAATCTTCAAAATCTGGAAGTTTTAAATGATATTCAGCTTTCCTAAAACCAGGTATACATCCGAACTGATTTTTTACAGCTCCAGTCATAGTTGTAAGTGCATGTGATTTTAATTTAGGCAGACTTATTATAACATCAGTTTCTTGAATAGGTTTTGCTATTGTAAAACTTTTCTCCTGCACCCCGTCTTCATATGTAACTCCAACAGGTTCTTCAAAATCAGCATACAGAACATTTAATCTATTAGCAGCTTCATCTATACCAGCCTTTGATGCCACACTGCTTCCTCTTCCAATACCTGGAGAATCTCCGTAAGAAATATTTTTAGTTTTTTCCTGAAGTATAGATACTACAGCTTCAAATATAATAGGGTGGGTGGTAACAGATCTTTCTGCTGTTTCTGCTGCGAGCAAATTGGGTTTTAATAATACTTTATCATTTTCTTTAACGAATAAATCTATTCCGCCAATTAAGTTTAAAGCTTTTTTAATGGCATTTTTTACTTCTTCTAAATTATAATTTTCGCATTTTATAACAGCAACTTTGCTCATAATAATTAATCCTAAATTAAAACTATTTTTTATATATTATATAAGAATTAAATTAATTGTAAATAATGATAAATAAAATTTGTAAAGTAGAGCTATCAGTTTTTTGATAAAAAAATTAATATATTTGTTTGTAGTGCTAATTTTATTTTTATACTAAATTAAAAACATAATTAATAATATTTTAGAGTATTTAATGACAAAATATAATTGTCTAGCTATAAAATATTATGTATATAATTTTTATCTTTAATTTTTCTTAATATTTTACGGCAAGTATAATATTTTATGATATGGCAAATAAAAAAGGAGGCTTTTATACCTCCTTATTATTTTTTTTATTATTAAAATTATTAAAAAATTATTTGTTAGCTAATTCATGAGCATATGCCATTCTAAACATATCAGTTTCATTAAACTGTTTAGTTATAAATTGTATACCTATAGGCATATTGTTTTTATCATAACCGCAAGGTACACTCATAGCTGGAAGCCCTACTAAGTTAATATTAGATGTGTAGCTGTCTGCCAAAAAGCTCAAAGCACTGTCTGTTTGGTCTCTAGTACCTAGAAGTCCTGCAGTTACTGGAGATGATGGTGATATTATAACATCCACATTTTTGAATGCATTGTCAAAATCCATCTGCATTAATTTCCTTACTTTGAGAGCATGCTGATAATGGCTATAGAAAAATCTTTTACCAGTCATTAAAGTACCGAATAATATTCTAGCTCTAGTTTCAAAAGCAAGTCCGACACTTCTTGAAGTATAGTAATATTCATCTAAATTAAAATCGCCTTTAGGGTGATATCCGTATCTTATACCATCATATCTTCCCATATTGGAGGCAACTTCTACAGTCATAACAGCAGTATATACTCTTGATCCATACTTAGCATTAGGAAGACTTATATCAACAATTTCAGCACCTTGATCTTTTAATTTTCCTATAGCATTCATAATATTTTCTTTTACATCTGAAGCTATTAAATCAGTATCATAATACTCTTTTGCAAGTCCTATTTTCATCCCTTTAATATTTCCGTCTAAAGCAGAAAGATAGTCTGGAACGGGAATATTTAAAGTAGTAGATTCTTTAGGGTCAAATCCTGCAATAATTTTTGTCATCAAAGCAGCATCTTTAACATCTTTAGTTAAAGGTCCTACTTGATCCAAACTGCTTGCCATAGCAATACATCCAAGTCTAGGTACTCTTCCATATGTAGGTTTAACTCCAACTATACCGCAGAAAGAAGCAGGCTGTCTTATAGAGCCTCCAGTATCACTTCCTAAAGCACCAAATGCAAAATCAGCAGCAACAGCAGCAGCAGAACCGCCAGAAGAACCTCCTGGTACATAAGCTCTGTTTCTAGGATTTCTAGTTATGCCGTAATTGGAAGTTTCTGTAGTTCCTCCCATAGCAAATTCGTCCATATTAGTTCTTCCTATAATAATAGCACCGTTGTCTATTAATCTTTGAACTGTAGGAGCTGTATATGGAGCTTTATATCCTTCAAGCATTTTTGAAGAAGCTGTCATTAAATGATCTTTATAACATAAATTATCTTTAATAGCCAAAGGAACACCAAGTAATGGCAAGTCTTCTCCGTTATTTATTCTCTCCTGAGCTTTTTTAGCTTGTTCTAGTGCTTCATCTTTAAAAACTTCAAGATATGCATGTATTTTATCTTCTCTTTTATCATCTTCTTCTATTTTTTTTATAATAGATTCAACTAATGTAGGGGCATCTATTTCCTTATTTTTTAATTTCTCTCTAATTTGAATTATGCTTAATTGCTGTAACTCCATAGTAAAAAACCTCTTAAACAAAAATATAACAAAAGTTATTTAATCGTAAAGATTATATCATATATGTATGTTTTTTGCAAAATAAATAATGAGTTTTAAATATTAAAAAGTAATTATAAAAAATAGAGAGCCTATAGATTATAGACTCTCTATTTATTAAACTAATTATTAATTACTGAGCGTTTTCAGTAGCTTGAGTGTTATTATTGTTATCCTCAGTATTTTCATCATCTTTTGGAGGCTTGATTTCTGGAGGTATTCCTACAGGAACATCAGCGAAATCAAAATAGTTTTCATAATATAAGTTTTGGAATCTGTTTGCTATAGGCTGCATTCTAAAATTATCTACATAAGAAGCAACAAAGTTAATATTTTTACCACCATAAGTAGCATAATAAACAGCTAAAGAAGTATTAGCAGCTTTATTAGCGTAATTTCCGTATCTCATAGAAGTAAAGTCATCAAAAGTAGTATATCCGCTGTTGTGGAAACCGCCGTATTTCATATGGAAGCCTCCCAAAGTTCTGCTGAATAAGCCTCTTGACATTACATAACCTGGGTGTGCATATTCATTACCTTCATTTCTATCTTTATATTGCTGTAAAGTATAATCGCCTTCATAAACAGCACTTACAGCAAATAATTTATCTTCATGAAAGAAGAATTTATAAGCCCATTTAGTTTCTTTTCCAGCTAAAGTAGCTTCTTCATTTATAGCATCAGCTCTAACTGTCATACATTTAAACTCATTAGTAACAATGAAATTAAAATATAAAATATTTTCATCTCTTGTGAAAAGTTCTGAAACATCATTAGTAGTAAATTTAACATTTATCCATTTCATAGTATGAGGGTTATACCATACTAAATCAGGATCTGGATATCTGCTTACATAGAATGTACCACTTATAGGCTCAGCAGCAGCTGAAGAAAAATTAGAAGCCATTAATATCTCATTAACTTCATCAGGAGTGATTCCATAAGGTACTAAGTCATTAAACATGAAAGGAACCGTTTGGTATGCATGAACTGATATTGATATAGCTACCAACAAAAACATAACTAGTAATTTTTTCATTTTGTTCTCCAAGATTTTTATTATTTATATTATACTATATTGAATAATAAAATCAAATGCATTATGTTTACTTATAGTCATTTTTTTCAACTTTTACCCGCTTTCAATTAACATAATAATATAAAATAGATAATATATAATATTTTATAAAGATAAATATTCTTGACTTTTTGATAAAAATCATTTATTATAGCACAATAAATAATTATATACTTCGCTTCTTTAAAAGTTCTTAGTTTTAAAGAAGCTTTGTCCAAGGAGTTAATAAAAATGAGAGAATACGAAATACTATTCGTAACAGAAATCAATGACGCTGTGCATCAAAGTGCTAAAGATCATGTCAAAACTATTCTTCAAAACTATCATTCAGAAATTTTTAATGAAGCTGATTACGGTATTCATAATCTAAGCTATCCAATACGTAAAGTTAATCAGGGTAAATTTTATTACTATCATTTCAAATGTGATGGTAATAATTTAGCTAATATTGAAAAGGAACTTCGCTATGAACTTAGCATATTAAGATTTATAATAGTTCGCTTAGATGAAATAATACAAAAAAATAAAAAAGAGCTTAATAAAGAAAATAATAATGAAGAAGCTTCTAAAGAGGCTTAAATAAAGGTTTATTTTTATGGCAACAGATTTTAATAGTGTAACTTTAATAGGAAGACTCACAGCAGATCCAGTATCAAAATATCTGCCTAGCGGAAGTGCTGTTGCAGAGTTTTCTATAGCAAATAATTATTATGTAAGTACTAAAAATGCTACAGAAGTTAATTACTTTGATGTAGTTGCTTTCGGAAAAATGGCTGAAACTGTAAGCAAATACCTTACAAAAGGAAAACAAGTTGCTATAATGGGTACTTTAAGGCAGGAAAGATGGCAGGATAAGGATACTAATGCCGCAAGATCCAAAGTGAGAATTATTATGCAGAATATGCAGATGCTTGGCTCTGCAAATGCAGCGGCAGCAGGAAACACTATGGATACTACATACTCTCCTTCATCTTCAGGTGTAGATTTGGGAAGTTTCTCAGATGATGATGATGAAGTGCCATTTTAATAATTAATTCAATTTTTTAGGAGATAAAACAATGGATTTAGAAAATACTGAAAATCTTGAAAATAATAATGAAGAAGAAGTTAAAGCTAAGGGTGAGAGAAAACCTCATTTCAGCAAAGAGCCTAATGAAAAAGACGGAAGAAAAAAATTCTTTAAGAAAAAAGTTTGTTATTTCTGCAAAAATAATATCGATGTATTAGATTATAAAGATATCAAATTATTAAAAAGATATGTTAAAGATAGCGGTAAAATTATACCTAAACGCTTAAATGGTACTTGTTCTAAACATCAAAGATTAGTTACTAAAGCTATTAAAAGAGCTAGAAATATAGCACTTTTACCTTATGAAACTAGATATTAATTTTTACTAAAATATAAAAAATTACGAAAGCTGCTGTTATTTACAGTGGCTTTTTTTATTTTAACTCTTTTCTTTTGTAATAAAAATATCAATAATTAATAAATATAATAATGAACTTTCATACCTATTAAGCATAATTAGCTATAACAATTAAATATTTGATATTATGAAAAAAATATTTATAATCCAAAATAATTTAATAACTATAAAGGAGTTCATTTTATGGAAATAAAAATGCCTAAAATAGCATTAGGAGCTTGGTCTTGGGGAGCAGGTTTGGTAGGAGGAGATCAAGTTTTTGGAAATAGTTTATTTGAAGATGAATTGAAACCTGTATTTGATAAAGCGATTGGATTAGGTCTAAATTTATGGGATACTGCTGCTGTTTATGGAGAGGGTACATCGGAACGTATATTAGGTAATTTTATTAAAACTTTGACAAATATAGATGATATCATAATATCAACAAAATTTACTCCTCAAATAGCTGGAAAATCGGATAATCCTATTCAAGAAATGCTAGATGAAAGTAAAAAACGTCTTCATACTGATAAAATAGATATTTATTGGATTCATAATCCTTTAGATTTTAGAAAATGGATAAATTATATAATACCAATAGCTAAAACTAAACAAGTTAAAAGTATTGGGCTTTCAAACTTCAATGTAGAACAAATAAAAGAAGCTGAAGATATACTTGAAAAAGAAGGATTAAAAATATCAGCTATTCAAAATCATTTTAGTCTATTAGATAGATTTTCTGAAAACTCTGGTATATTAAAATATTCTAAAGATAAAGGCATTACGTTTTTCTCTTATATGGTTTTAGAACAAGGAGCATTAACAGGAAAATATAATACCTCAAATCCATTCAAAAAAGATACTGCAAGAGATAAGGCTTATAATTCTCACTTAAAAGAATTAGAAGCATTGATTGAAGGCTTAAAAACTATTGGAAAAAAATATAATGCAAGCCCCGCACAAGTTAGCATTGCTTGGGCTATATCTAAAGGAACATTGCCAATTATCGGGGTTACAAAAGTACATCAAGTTGAAGAAGCAAAAGAGGCTCTAAATATTATCTTAAAAGAAGATGAAATTAAATATTTAGAAAAATTGGCAGATGATACTAATATACAAACGGTAAGAGATTGGGAAGAGAATATGAAATAGTTTTATAATAAATAAAACTAAAAATAATGTTTAAATATTAATTTTTATATATTAAAAGAGGTTTTATAAAATGAAAGTATTAGCTATTAATGGAAGTGCTAGAAAAGATGGGAATACTGCTATTCTTGTAAATATAATATTTGAAGAACTTAACAGAGAAGGAATTGAAACTGAAATGATACAATTAGCAAGACAAGTGATAGAGCCTTGTAAAGCATGCTGGGGCTGTGCTAAAAAAACTAATTGTGTGCATAAAAATGATAATTTTCAGGAATATTTTGATAAGATGAAAAATGCTGATGGTATTATACTAGCATCTCCTGTTTACAGTGCAAATATTTCTTCTAATCTTCAGGCATTTTTAGAGAGGGCATCTGTTATTTCTGATATGCATAGAGATAAAAATTTATTTAAATATAAAGCTGGTGCTTCTGTTTGTGCTTCAAGGAGAGGTGGGGCTTTGAATGCTATTGATACTATGAATCATTTTTTAATTATTCAGGATATGTTTTTAGCAGGATCAAGCTATTGGGCTTTTGCTTTTGGTAAGGATATTGAAGATGTTAAAAATGATGATGAGGGTATAAAAACTATAAAAAATCTTGGTATAAATATAGCTTATTTAATGAAGGCTTTAGAATATAAAAAAGTACAATAATATTAATTTTTTATACAAAAAATATTTTCTTATTTTTATTTATTGCTCCATAATTTTTACTGTATATTTTTTAGAATAATATAATTTTATAGTTTATATTTTAGTTTTGATTAAACTATTGACTTTTAACAAACTTATTGCTATAAATGTTATATTACACAAACAAAATATATGATAGAAAACGGAGCAATAATAATGAATAAAAATCAATTTAAAATTTTAAAGTACATAATAATTTTAATTTTTATTACTGCATATACTTCTTTTGCTCAGAATAATAATTTAATGAATTTAAATGCATTTGATAGATTAGATAAAAATGCTGAAATCTCTTTTACATTAATTACAAATAATAATCAATTAGCAGTAAAGGCAAATATCCCAAATAATTATTATGCATATTTAGAATCAAGCATAGCAAATAAAATACTATTTTTTGCAGATAATAAACAAGTTAATACAATATACCCAAAAGGCGAAAAATATCATGATGACATTATAATAAAAGGTGAGACTGAGTTTGTTTTAGAAGATGTTGATATAAATAATATTAATTTTATAAAAGTATCTTATCAATTATGCTCAGCAAAAGATAATGTATGTTTGCAGCCTCAAAGTAAAGTAATATATGGAGAAGAAATTGATATACCAAAAAATAATATAGCAGATGAAAAGCCAGAAAATGCAAGCTCTATAGAAAATTATATAAAAGGAAGCAATAATATATTTATAACATTAATTTTAATATTTGCAGCAGGACTTGCATCTGTACTTTTACCTTGTACTTATCCATTACTATCAATAACTGTATCAATTTTAGGAACAACAACTGATGACAAAAACAATAAAAAATCGAGTGTATTAGCTTCGCTATTATTTGCATTAGGAGTAATAACAACATACACTCTTTTGGGTGCTGTAGTTTCTGTTGCTGGATTTGCTTTTCATAAAACTATTCTATTTGGAAGTATTGGGTATAATCCTATTATTTTAACTATATTAGTATTATTATTTTTATATTTTACTTTTTCAATGGCTGGTTTTTACGAGATTAAAGCTCCTTCATTCTTACAGTCAGCGAAGACAAATGCCTACAGCAAAAAAAATCAGTCATTATTTCATAAATACATAATGGGGCTTCTTGCTGGAATAGTTGCTACTCCTTGTGCTGCTCCTATAATAGCGGTAATATTAGAAATTGGTTTTCTTAATCCTGTATTTGCTACTCTTTACATGGCTGTTTATGCTTTGGGTTTTGCTTCTGTATTATTCATTCTTGGTACATTTGCTTCAATACTTACCAAAATGCCTAAAGCTGGAACTTGGATGGTATATGTTAAATATATTTTCACTTTTCTAATGATGATAATAAGTTTCTATTATGCTAATATACTTTTTGGGGTTTTAGGTTTTGATAAGATCAGTTATATATTAGCATCTATTACAATATTGGTATTTGCTTTATTAGTTTACATAATAAAAAATAAATCGGCTATGTTAAGCATATTAGAATTAAAAATATTTGTTTTTGTAGTCATTATATCAATAGCATTAGGAAATACTTACGGATTTATAAAGTCAAAAAGCGAAGTTTCAAATACTATATCATACAATGAAGCATTAGAGCTTTCAAAACAAAATAATAAACCAATACTGATAGATTTCTCTGCTGTTTGGTGTGCGAATTGTTATGAACTTAAAGAGAAAGTATTTGTAAATGAAGAGCTTAAAAAGTTTATAAATAATAATTTGATTTTCACTGAGGTTGATGTTGATAAATACAAAAATATTTCTGATGAGTATAATGTTAAATGGCTTCCTTGGATAATAGTTATTGACAGCAATAAAAATATATTATACACAAAGAATTCATTTTCAAGTTTTGATGATGAAATGGCTCTGAGTATAAAAGAAGATTTAGATAAAATAATTAATAAATAAATTTTATAAATATTTTTATCATAGTTTTATAATCTAATTTATAATTGACAATTAAAAAAATATTAGTATAATGCAAAAATATTTTTAAATACAATCTGTAAAAAGTTAAAGGAAAGTTTATGAAGAAATTTATATTAATGGTAGCTTTAAGTATTCTAATAAGCTGTAGTAACAAATCTAATAACACACAAAATAATATTACACTTAATAACAATACAAACATAACAGTAAATAATACTACACAAAATACAAATCAAATTACAAGTAAGCAAACAAATGCCGTAATAAAGAAAAAATTTAAAAATATATATCCTATCAAGCCATATACAGAAGAAGAAATTGATGAGATATTATACAAAACCATTGACACAGAATTAGCAAATTATGGAATATCTGATAATTCCAAAAAAGAAAGAAGAGAAGAAGAAAAACAAAAAATGCAGAATATTAAAGATTTACTTTTGGAAGGGATAAACAGTAAAGATGAAGATGGAAACGGTGTATTGACTCTAATGCAGAAACTTGACTATAGAAATTATGCTTATAATGATTTAGTGAAATGGCTTGTTGAACATGGAATTAGTTTAGATGATACTAGAATATTAGATTATGATTATACTGATAATATGATAGATTATTTATTAGATAGCGGAGTTAATTTTGATTATCAAACAGTATATAATAAAATTGACTTAAAGAATAATAATTATAATTTAATATCAAAATTGATTAAAAAGTTAGAATCTGCAGGTTATTATTTTTCTGATATAGATTATCAATTACAAAGCGATTTATTATTTCAATCCATTTTAGCTGATAATTTGGATTTAGTAATATTATTTTTAAAACTTGGTGCTGACATTAACTCAATAAACAGAATGAGCGATGGTTATGTGGGAACTCCTTTAATGTATAGTGCCTATTATGAAAAGTATGATATTATGGATTATTTAAAAGAGAAAAATGCGGATATTACTATTCACTGCTTTCAAGATACAGAAGAATTAGAAAGTATTCATACCGATGGTCCTCATATATCTTTTGTATTGATGGAAAATTTTCCTGTTTTAAGTCCTACAAATTTAATTAATACTGTTATCACTGGAAATAATAATGAAGATTTAATGATAAGAATATTAAATAAAATATCTCAAACTTTTAAATTTGCAGATACTAGCTATATTTATTCTCCTGCCTCACAAACTGAATTTACAAACAATAATGAAAAATATATTTTAATACAAAGCCATATATTAAATGAAGAATATGTAGAAAATCTTATATTAATGGAAAAATATGTATATGATTTTGAAGTAAACGATAAATATTTTAATTATGTAACTATATGGAAAAGAGATAAAAACGATGAAAATAAAGCAGAGTTTGTAACAGGCTTTTATCCAATACAAAATGATGACTACTCACAAATTTATGATATTGCCTCATCAGGAAATTATATTACAATAGAATCAATAGATGATGGAGTATATTATTATACATTTATAATAGAAAATAATGATTTTTATTTAGATAAATTTTCTATGGAAAAGTATAATAGATCAGACAATAACAAAAAAGAAGAAGAGCATTATTATAATTATAAGATAGATGCTAGTAAATTTAATCATACCAGCAGAATAAAAGCTATTGATTTAGAAAGAGGTTTCTTTAGTAAGTTAATAGAAGAATACAATAAATAAAAAATAATAAAGGGCTTTAGTTTTTATATTAACTAAAAGCCCTTCGTTTTTATTGATTATAATTTTTTTATTTCTTCTATACTCAAACCTGTTAATTCACTTATAAGATTTAAATCCATATTTTTATTTTTCATATTTCTAGCTAGAGAATATTTTTCTTTTTCTATGCCTTTTTCTATACCTTGTTCTATGCCTTCTCTTATGCCTTCTTCTTTACCCTCTCTTATGCCTTCTTCTTTACCTTTCTTAATACCTTCTTCTATTCCTAATCTTCTCTCCTCATCAAGCATTATTTGATTGCCATATAAATAGGCCTCTTTTTTTTCATATTCCATCATCATTAATCTGCTTTTTAAAAAATTATTATATTTTTTTTGTACTTCTTCCATTATAGGTTTTTCTTTTACTATTTCAGACATAGATGCCTCCAAATTTTTACTTGTAAATATTTTGAGCCAGTAATTTAAATCTTTAGATAATACATTTTTCCTAAATTTTTTTAACTCTATTATATGTATTTGTAAATGATCAGTTAGAAGTTTTTTATTATTCATCTCATAAAGCATATAACAGGAATGTATATTCTTTGTTTTATCTAAATTAAAATTAAGAAGATTGATACTTATTACTGGAGTAAGTTCATCATATCTTTCGCCATGTTTTAATAACTTACTGTAATTAGCTGCCCAATAATAAAGTATTCTTTCTGGAAATCTTGAGTTACCTTGTAATTGTATTTCTATAATAACAACAGATCCATTTTGAGTTATGCACTTGACATCAACAATAGTTTCTTTCAGATTTTTATTTTTTTTCAAGTTGAATGGTGTGAGTATCTCTAAAGAACGGAAAGTTTTCATATTAGCATTAATCATTATAGAATTAATAAAATCTAAAAGTATAGTTTCGCTGCTTCCTTTATCAGTAAATAGATATCTTATAAAATAATCATTCAAAGGATTAAAGTATTTTATTTGTTTAGTATTTATATTTTTTTTCATAAAAATATTATACTAAAATAATTATAAATTGTCAAAATTTAAAAAGTGTATACTTGTTACGTATACACTTTATTATATTTACTAAATCAAAAAATTGGTTATATAAAAAACATATTCAAATTAGACTTAACACATATATTTTATAAAAAATTAAATTTCTTCTCCGTTTTCTATTTTTGTGAGAAGATCAACTCTTCTAGCATGACGTCCGCCTTCATATTCAGCATCAAGCCATTCTTTTACTATCATTTTAGCTAAATCAACACCTACTACTCTAGCACCAAAAGCTATTATATTAGAATTGTTATGCTGTTTGGAAAGTTTAGCAGAATAAGGCTCACTGCATACTGCTGCTCTTATTCCTTTGACTTTATTTGCTGCTAATGATATGCCAATACCTGTACCGCATATTAAAACGCCGCCTTCATATCTTCCGCTTGCCACCTCATCAGCAACTTTTTTTCCATATATTGGATAGTCAACACTTTCAGAAGTATAAGTACCAAAGTCTTTTACCTTATGTCCTAATTCTTCTAAATATTTTATTATCTCTTTTTTTAATTCTATAGAAGAATGATCTCCGCCTATAGCTATTTTCATGTTTTTATTTCCTTTTATTTTTTAGTTTTTAATTAAAATAATTTTGTATAGAAATGGCAATAAGGCATAGAACCTTTTTTAGCATAATAATCCTGATGATAGTCTTCTGCTTCATAAAAATTTTTATATTCTCTTAATGTAGTTGCCACATCATAATTTCTGTCTCTAAGCATTTTTATATATTTCTCTGCGATTTCTTTTTCTTCTTCATTTTGATAGAATATAGCAGATAAATACTGTGAACCTATATCAGGACCCTGACCATTTTTTTGAGTAAAGTCATGAGTTTCAAAGAAAAGTTTTACAAGCTCTTCATAAGTTGTTTTTTCTGGATCATAGCATACTCTTACAGTTTCTAAATGCCCAGTAAGTCCAGTGCATACTTCTCTGTAAGTAGGATTAGCCTTATGTCCCCCAGCATATCCGCTTACAACAGAAATAACTCCTTTAGATTTTTCAAACCAATATTCTGTTCCCCAAAAGCAGCCTGAAGAAAAATATGCATATTTAACATTGTTTGGTATTTCTGTTTTATTCATATCATCGTCCTTATTATTAATATTTTGGCTGTTTAATTTTTGAGAACAGGATATTACTGATAATAAAGATAAGATTGCTATTATAATTTTTTTTATCATCGTATTCTCCTATAATTTTATTTGATTTATTTATTTGTAGAATTTTCATTTGTGAATTTGTTTATAAAATTAAGAGAAACGGAATTTATGCAATACCTTGTTTCTTTTTCAGTAAATCCTTCATTATAAAATACATGTCCTAAATGTCCTCCGCAATTTGCACATACCACTTCAACTCTGTTTCCGTCTTTTTCTAATTTTATATTTTCTTTTATAGCATCATCAAAACTAGGCCAGCCAGTACCAGAATTGAATTTTGCTTCAGAACGAAATAAAGGAGTATCACATATTTTGCATGTATATATTCCGTCTTCTTTATTATTTAAAAACTCTCCAGTAAATGGAATCTCTGTACCTTTATTTATTAGTACATTATATTCTTTTGCAGATAGAGTTTTAGTTCCATCATATACACTGTATTTATTATCATTTGTGCCATTAATATAATTAGTATCATTATTATCATCACATGAAATGATACTTATAAATATTATAATAATTAAAAAAATATTTTTTTTCATAGCAGTTATTGATCTTAATTATCTCCTTTAAATAGTTTTATATTTATCTATTTTATCTATGAGCTCTTATAGGAAAACTATAAGCAGTTCTGTCTCTTATATCAAAAATATTTCCAGTAGTATCTATTATTTTATAATCAAACATATGAGTAAATTTTTTGTATTTAATTTTAGCAGGCAATTGAATAGTTTCTATATTACCTGAATATGCATCTATTCTGTAAAGTACCATACTTTCAATTTGAGTATTTGATAATTTTTCCTGTATTATTGCAGGTGTATCTAAATATACTTTATTATCTTCTTTAAGGTAAAAAAATCCGCCGCTGTAGTGATTAAGAAATGATAAAAATTGTATTTTCCATATGATCTTTTTATTGCTGTAAAGTGAAATAGATTCATCATGATCCATTAGAAGTAAATCTTTTCCTTCGGCATTAAAAATTTTAGATACTTTCATTTCTGCATATCCAATAGATTCTTTTGTTTCAGTTAGAGAATTAAAGTTCAAATGATATATTACTCTGTTTTCTGATATTGAAGGATATGAAAATATAATTCTTTTTCATCAAAGCATCCGTTTTTATAAAAATATGTTCCTTTAATAAATACATAATTTTTTATTT
>NZ_JQIU01000009.1:247926-262814 GCF_002379365.1 Brachyspira sp. G79
ACATACCATTCAGTTATTTCTAATAATACTTTATTTGTACCTATTTCTATTATTTTAAATACATTATTTTTAGAATCATTGCTTGTAACAGATATTGTCATTATTTTTGTACCGTCTAATGACAAATCTATAATAGAGTACGACCTTGCATTTTTATGAAATATTCTGCAAATATCTAATTTAAAATCATATAAAAAACTATTCCAACTTCCTTTATAGTATGGAGTAAATATACCTTTATTGGTTTTTTGATCTATATAAATGTAATAATCTTCTTTATCAATTTCATTGTAAACTACATTTTGTTTAGTTATCATACTATTTTTACTCCTCATCCTTAACTTTCACTATCATCATGGGTTCTATTTTATCATAATATTCACTTTCTAATATAGCAAAATTATTATAAGTTTCTACAACTTTTGCAGATGCTATAAAGTTTTCAACATTTTTATAATATCTATATTTATAGAGCATTTCACTAGTATACCAAACATCACCTTTTTCATTTGTTCTTACTGACATATAGCTTCTATTTATTTGATTTGTTTGTGTAAAAATTTTAGGACTGTTGCTTATATTAGTTATAATATTTATTTGATTTGAATTTGGCATTTCAAGTATTTTTTCTATTTTGTATATATTAAATTCATCGCCTTTTTCTATATTATTTTTTGTTCCTAAATTTATGTATATTTGATTATTTTCTACTCTAGTTATAATACCTGTTAACGGAGGATTTCCCAAAAAATCGGATATACTTAATGCTGTTTTATTAAGAGCAATAGCTGAAGCTCTTCCTAAAGCTGTCTCACTAAATAAGGCATCTTCGGCAGAATATACCTGACTATTGTTTGGAAGAGTATATGTTCCTGTATCAGTGAATGATTTTATAGTTTTTAATGAGTTTATATCTAGTAAATTCACTCTAAACTTAACATTTGCTGCATCTTTTCCGCCTTTTTTCAAATTAAAGTCTAATACCTCGCCAGTTATGATATAATCTGAATTAAAGGTTTCTTTAATAAAATCTGAAGCTATTTGAAGATTAGTTACCAATGATTTATAGGAAAGCACTATATCATATGAACTAAAATATGATACTAATAGATCGTAATCTGTAACATTAAACATTTTTGTATTTATAAGAGAGTCCTGCAAAACTCTAGGTATACCATCATCTACTTTATACTCATTTATCCACTCTTCGTTTTCTGAGGTAAAAGGCAGTATTGTAAGTGTAATAGAATATATATTAATACTATAGATTAGTATTATAGCTAATACGATTTTACTTCTTAAAAAAAACATATTTAATAATCTTTTGTTATTTCTTTCTCTTTTTTTGGTTCACGGTATGACATTAATGCATTTATAGATATTAATGACAAAATTATTCCAAAAATAAAAAAACAATTTTTCTAAAAATTTTCATAATACTCAGATTTCCTCTCTAGTATTTTTAGTATTATTATAGTATAAAGTATAACAATTTCAATAGAGTTAACATAAAAAATATTTTTGTAATTCTTTTTTATATTATTAGTATTCAAATATATTTGACAACTTAATTAACATAATATATTATATATTGATGACTGAACATAAAAAAAATAATAATGATGATAAAGCACTTAGAACTATAAGTCAGGCAAATAAGAAGGCTGCTATGCTTGTACTTTTTTCGGCTATTATTATCGTATTTGTATTTGGTTTTATATTTTATTACTTTTTCTTTAGTAAATTAAATACAGCAAAAAAGAATGATGAGCCTTTGTATTTTGCAGTATTATTTATAGATGATGATAGAGAAATTTACGGAGCTTATGTAGGTATTATATCAAGTCTTCATAACAGAATAGGCATGATAGGGCTTCCGCGTAATATAGCTTTATGGGAAAACAGCAAGGATTTACCTCCTGTACCATTAGAAACTTTATATAAAAACGGAGGAGAAAGTGCTGTTTTTAGAGCTATAGAAACATCCGTTGATAAAAAAATAAGTTACAGAATTGCTATTGATAATAATCAAATTTCTGATATTATAGACTTGATAGGTGGAGTGAAAATGTATGTTGAAGAGCCTATTGAGTTTATAGACGAGGAGAAAGGATACGAACTTTCATTTGGTATAGGAGAATGGCTTTTTACAAGCAGCAAAGTAATATCATATCTGCATTATCTGCAAATGAACGGATACAGCGATATAGAAACGCTTTATAGATTAGAAGATGTAATAATTAATTCTATGATAGGATTTATACAAAGTCCTCAGCTTAGAAATATTCTTCATTCTAAGGATATGCGTAAAGCTATAGCTTCAAAGGTAAAAAGTAATTTAAGACCTCCTGATATGAAGGCATTTTTAGATATACTTGCAAACAGCAATGAAAGAACATTGGTTATAGAAAATATAGATGCAAGGCTAGATGATAACGGGGTATTAACTCCTATATTTGAAGGAAGTGCTTTTATTAAACAGATGGACGATTTAACATTATATGTAGAGCTAAAAACTCAGAAAAGTGAGCTAACTAATGAAGATGTGAGTTTAACAGTGCTTAATGCTACTACAGTTGCAGGTCTTGCCGACAGAATAAATATAAGAATGCGTTATAGGGGATTTGCAGCAGGGGAGTACGGCAATTTTACTACCAACTTAAATGAAAGTGTTGTACTTATAAGAGATGGTCAGATAGAAAAGGCATTTATGGTAGCAAATGAGGGTAGGGTAAGCCGAGTATATGCCAAAACTGACAGAAGAGTATTAAATAATGCAGTATTAATTTTGGGGAATGATTACTATGAAATTACACAATAACAATATTAACAACGAAAATAATAATGAATTAAGTTCTAACGAAAACAAATCAAAACCTAAAAAAAGAAATTTATAGACAGAGAAAAAGCTAAAGAATTAACTTTGAAGGCAGCTAAGGCTTTAGATGATAAAAAACTAGAAAATATTACAATTCTTGACTTAGACGGAGTAACAACTCTTTCAGATTATTTTATATTGGCAACTGCCTCTTCATCTCCGCAAATGAGAGCTGGTTCTGATGCTGTTTACAAGGAATTAAAAGAAGAAGGTGTTTTACCTTATGCTGAAAATGATAATGATCCAGAGTCTGTTTGGTATTTAAGTGATTATGGTTTTTTAGTAGTGCATATTTTTACTGAAGAGGGCAGAGAATATTATAATTTGGATAAATTGTGGCATGAAGCTAAAAAGATAGATTTAGTATAATTATTTTTAAGGAGTATCTTTATGAGAAAGATTACAGTTATTATTTTATCTATTATGTTGGTATCTGCTAAATTATCATTTGCTGACAGCGGATGGCAGTTTAATATTATGGTGCCTATAGGAGCTAGTTTTAGTTTTTATAATGTTAGTTTTAATACTTCTCAAGCTACAGCTGATTATATTAACAATTATAGAAAAAGTAGCGGAATAGTAGGGTTTGATGCAGGTGTAAATTTGCAGGCTGGATATTTGATAACAGATGGAGATAAAGGCATAAGTTTACTTCTTGATTTGGGATATGCTCATGATTCTTTTGGACTGTCTAGTTCTTATGATGAAAATAATGTAAATGTAAAGGTAAAAGAATATTATACTTTTGAAAATCTATCTATAGGAATACTTCCTAAATTTCATTATGATAAGTTTGCATTTGGTTTGGGAGTAGGAGTAAAACTTCCATTATATCTTACTCACTCTACAGAAATATCTAAAGATAATACAGCTACAAGAACTTACGGATATTATAATGCTTCAAAAATGAATACAGTTATGAAAAACGCTGTTATGACTTATGTTAAACTTACTTTTGATTATTCTTTTTATGTTCATGAAGATGTTGCTATTTTACTTGGAGCTTATATAGGTACAGATTTCGGTATAGATTTACGCGGAGCTGAGTTAGTTATGGTAGACAGCAGAAATTTAGCTTCATTTGATTTTGGAGTTCAGTTGGGATTAAAATTCGGAGATGGATTATTTGATTAATAGTTAATAATATAATAAATTGATATATAAAACTAAAATTAATATTTGCAAAAAAATATTAAATATGTTATAATTTTGAAACTAAAATATTTAAGTGCCTGTAGCTCAATTGGATAGAGCATCAGATTGCGGTTCTGAAGGTTGGAAGTTCAAATCTTCTCAGGCACGCTTAAATTAAATAATTAGGAGAGATGTCCGAGCTGGTTGAAGGAGCACGATTGGAAGTCGTGTGTGCGTAACAGCACCGTGGGTTCGAATCCCACTCTCTCCGTATATATGTTTTTATTTTTTTAATACATCTCTTATAACGGGGTTCTACGGCAGTTGATGATGAATCCGCCAGGTTCGGAAGGAAGCAACGGTAAGTCAACCCAACTGGGTGCTAGTCCTCCTGTTATAAGGGGCTTTTTTTATAAACCAAAATATTTTTAATTTTTTCATTTTTTATCTGCAAATAACTTGACAAAAACAATGTATCTTTATACAATGTATTATTATATTGTTTTTTAGGAGAATCTTTAAATATGGCTACTAAAAAGAAAGAAACTGCTGAAGTAAAAAAAGACGGTAAAAATGAGGCTATAGAAGCTATTACCGATCAGATAAATAAAAAATACGGTCCTGGTTCTTTTATGAGACTTGGAAGTAATAAAACTGTTAATGTTGATGTTATATCTACTGGAGCATTAACTCTTGATCATGCTTTAGGTGTAGGAGGAGTTCCTCGCGGAAGAATTATAGAGATTTATGGTCATGAGGCATCAGGTAAAACTACACTTACTCTCCATATCATAGCAGAGGCTCAGAAGGCTGGAGGATATGCTGCTTTTATAGATGCAGAACATGCTCTTGACCCAGTATATGCCAGTGCTTTGGGGGTAGATATTGATAATTTATATATATCTCAGCCAAACAGTGGAGAAGAGGCACTTGAAATATTAGAAAAGGTTGTTTCTTCTACTGCTTTTGATATAGTTGTTGTGGACTCTGTTGCGGCACTTGTTTCTAAGGCAGAGCTTGCTGGTGATATAGGGGACGCCCATATAGCTTTACAGGCTAGACTTATGAGCCATGCTTTAAGAAAATTAACAGCTATAATAAGCAATACAAATACTGCGGTAATATTTATTAACCAATTAAGACAAAATATCGCTACTACTGGTTATGGAGCTGGTCCTACCGAAACTACTACAGGCGGTAAGGCTTTGAAATTCTATTCATCTGTAAGACTTGATATTAGAAGAACAGAATGGATTAAAAAAGGCGATGATACTATAGGTCATAAAGTAAAAATAAAGGTTGTTAAAAATAAATTATCATCTCCATTTAAAGTTGTTAATTTAGAGATAATATTCGGTAAAGGTATATCATCTGAAGGTCTTTTAATAGATTTGGCTATGGAAGCAAAAATTATCACTAGAAGCGGTGCTTGGTTTTACTATAATGGAGAACAGATTGCTCAGGGTAAAGAGAAGGTGAGAGAACTTTTAGCGTCAGACCCCAAAATGCGTATGGAGCTTGAGATACAAATTAGAGAGACATTAAATATGGGAGGAGCCGACAAAGTAAAAGAAAAACTTGCTGAGTATTTAGAAGAGCAGAAAAATGGTGGGGCTAAAGAATTAGCAAAAGAAAACAGTGATGATGAAGAAAACCCTGAAAGTTCTTCTTCAAAAAAGAAAAGTAAAAAAGCAGAAGAGGAAGAAGAAGCTAATCTTTTGATGAGTGCTGAAGAGGCTTATTCTGATGATGAAACTTACAGCGACAATGATTTTGAAGATACTATTGTAACACCTTTAAAAAATCAATAATTTTTTGATGATATAAATTTATTAAGGGGACTTTTTAATAATGTCTCCTTTTTTATGCTTTAACAATTATTCTTTATAATTATGTAATACGCTAAAACCATATACATATTTTTATAAAATGTTATAATATAATGAATTATTATAATATTGATTATTTTTTTATTTAGATGAAGTTATTAAAATTTTTAATTATTTTTATATTATATGCATTAGTAATACTAAAACCTCTTAATGCTCAAACCAATATGCAGGCGGGTCTTTATATAGGTGCTGATTTAAATGGAAGATTCAGCCCATATTTGGACGGTGGCGGAAAGATTATGCTTTTTTATAGGTTTATATCCGATGTATTTCCTGGTTATATTTGGGAGGGTATAAAAACTGATGTTGGAATAAGTGATCATATTAGTGCTGAAATGAACAGACTTACATTATTTGTAAACAGTTCAATATCAGAATATTTTAATATAGATGTAAAAGTGTCAATGCTTAATTATTATCTTTCATATGCCAAAAGAGGTTTTGTGAATTTTAATAGTCCAAGCGATGATTTCGGTACTAATTCAATAGCAAATGCACCTAAAACTTCTAATATATCATTTGAAGCTGAGGCTACTCCTACATTTAAAGTGAGTTTTTTAAGATCATTATTTGAAGGCAGAGGATTAACTCTTCAAGCAGGACTTACTTTTAAATACGCATACAACAGATATGGGAAATATTATTTAGATTATGACTTGTTATTAATTAGAGACCAGAATGATATATCATATAAACTTGATGCTATGCTGCTTTTTGATTTAATGCCTCTTACTGTAGGTATTAATTATATGCTTGCTTATATGAATAATACTAAACAGTTATGGCATTCAATAGGAGCTTATGCACATTTTCAGTATGAGTTCTTAAACAGAATATATACAGAAGTTAATTTGAAAATAGGGCAGTATATAGCACATCCTCAATTCCCAGCGACATTATACTTCGACATGAATGCCATGATTACATATAGGATAATTTAGATAAAAGAGTCACTCAAAAAAAGCTGCACCCAATATTTGCTTCCATTATACTCATAAACACCAATACCTATTGTAGTATAATAATCAGCTAAAATATTATCTTTATGTCCTTGAGAGTTCATCCAAGCGTTCATAGCTGAAGATGCACTTTCACGCATAGCAACTATATTTTCACCTTTAATATATGCTTTTGAATTAAATCCGTATTCATCAAGTACAGTATCAAAATCAGTTCTATCTGGTCTTATATGGTCATATTTCTCTACTATTTCTTGAGCTCTTTTGTCGGCAGCTTCGCATAATTTTGTATCCAATTTATATGCTTCAAGTCCAGCCTTTGCCCTTTCTTGGTTTACCAACTCAAATACAGTTTGGGCATCAGAACTTACGGAATTATTGTTTCCTGAAGTAGTGTTGTAAGGTTTTGTAGTATCATTTTTGCAGGAACTAAATAAAAATGCTGTTATAAGCATAATAAAAACATATTTTTTCATTTTTTATCCTTTTGTTTTACTTTTATTAAAATATAACAATTTTATTATATTTTTGATAAAAAATTATTTTTATGCTGTGCTTGAATTTTTACTGATATATGATATATTAAATCTTTATGGAACGTATTATATTTTTATATCAAATTTTACACATATGTTTTTTAGGAATACTATATTCTCTAATATAGAGAATAAGTATTCTTTTTTTATAATTTAATATTAATAATCAAAGGCTTATACAAAATGTTTTTAGAAGATTCAGTTGTAATAGATAATATACCAATATCAGATGATAAATATATTATTAAAGTAAAGTCAAAAGAAAGTTACAAATATTCAAAAGCAGGGCAGTTTTTTATGCTTAAAAGTAATACATTTTTAAGACGTCCTATAAGTATTCACTATATTGATAATGATATATTAGAGTTTTATTATCAAGTAAAGGGTGAAGGCACAAAATATTTATCACAATTAGAAAAAGATGATATTCTTAATATTCAAGGTCCTTTAGGTAATGGATTTGATATATCTTTTAAAGATAAAAATATACTTCTTGTAGCTGGAGGAATGGGAATAGCACCTTTCAAACTTTTGATAGAAAAATTATTAGAAAATAATAACTCTATAACTTTAATAATGGGCGGAGCTAATGAAACTGCTATAAAAATAATAACAAGATTTGATACAAGCACTATTGACTTATACATCACAACAGATGACGGCTCTGTGGGGGATAAATGCAATACAGTAGATAAAACAAAGGAACTATTAAAACAAAAAAGTTTTGATATTATATATACATGCGGACCTACAGTTATGATGAAAGGGATAGTAAATATAGCTAATGAGAATAATATACTTTGTTATGCTTCACTTGAAGAGAGAATGGCATGCGGTGTTAATGCATGTTTAGGATGCAATATAGAGATAAAAGATAATAATTCAGAAAGCGGATATACATTAAAAAAAGTTTGTCATGACGGACCAGTATTTGATTCTAAATTATTAAATATTAAATAACGGATATTATTATGAGCAGATTGAATATAAATTTTTTGGGTAAAGAATTGAAAAATAATGTTATAACATCTTCAGGCTGTTTTGGTTTTGGAGAAGAGTACAGTAATTATTTTGATATTAATGAGCTTGGGGCTGTTAACTTAAAAGGTATAACTTTAAATAAAAAAGAAGGCAATAAAGGTACACGTATAGCAGAAACTCCGTCTGGAATGATAAATTGTATAGGACTTGAAAATCCGGGTATAGAATATTTTAAAAATAATATAGTTAAAAATATAAAATATACTTCTCCTATAATACTAAATATAAATGGTGCAGATACTGATGAGTATGTAAAAGTAGCTGAAATAGTAAATGAAATAGAAAGAGTTGATTTTGTAGAGCTTAATATATCATGCCCGAATGTAAAAAACGGAGGTATGGCTTTTGGGGCAAGCTGCGAGAGTGCTGAGTCTGTTACAAAAGCTGTTAAAAAAGTGCTTAATAAAAAGCCTTTGATAGTAAAACTTTCTCCGAATGTAACTGATATAGCAAGTATAGCAAAAAGTGTTGAGTATGCAGGTGCTGATAGTGTATCTTTAGTTAATACATTTTTAGCTATGAAGATAGATACTAAAACAAGAAAACCTCTTTTAGGAAATATATTCGGAGGTTTATCAGGTTCATGTATACGTCCTATAGCTGTAAGAATGGTTTATCAGGTATATAAATCTGTTAAAATTCCTATTGTTGGTATGGGAGGAATTACTAATTATAATGATGCTTTGGAGTTTATAATGGCTGGTGCTTCTTTAGTTTCTATAGGGGCTGGTATATTTTCAAATCCTACTCTTCCTATAGAGGTTATTAATGGAATAGATAATTACCTTAAAGAAAATAATATAGATAATATAAAATACCTAATAGGGTCAGCACATTTATAAAATTAAATATAATAATATTTTGATATATATAAGATAGATAAATTATAAAGGATAAATTTTATGATAAAATTAACTGACGATCCAAAAGAGAGATTGATTATAGCATTAGACTTTAACTCTATGGGAGAGGCAGCTAAACTTATAGATGAGCTTGGAGATGAGGCGGTATTCTATAAAGTTGGGCTTGAACTTTTCTTATACACTAAAGGAGAAATAATAGAGTATTTGGCAAGTAAAAATAAAAAAGTATTTCTTGATTTAAAATTTCATGATATACCTAATACTACAGCTATGGCTTCTCTTTTTGCAGCTAAACAAAATATATTTATGTTTAATGTTCATACAAGCGGCGGAAAAAAGATGATGGAAAGAACTGTTGAGGAGATAAAAAAATTAAATAAAGATAATCTTATAATAGGTGTAACAATACTAACAAGTCTTTCTGAAAATGATGTAAAAAATATGTTTAGTTCTAATTTAGCATTAACAGATTTAGCAGTTAATTGGGCAAAATTAGGAAAAGAAGCTGGACTTGACGGAGTGGTATGTTCTCCGAAAGAAGCTAGTATAATAAAAAAAGAATGCGGAGAAAACTTTAGAACAGTATGTCCTGGAGTTAGACCTAAATGGGCTAGTGTTGATGATCAGGAGAGAATAATGACTCCGAAAGAAGCTATAGAAAATGGATGCGATTATTTGGTTGTAGGAAGACCTATTACAAGAAGTGAGGACAGAGTAAAAGCATGCAAAATGGTCGTAGAAGAAATTGCAGAAGGTATAGAGCATAATAAAAAATTAAAGGCAAGATTAATAGCTAGTGCTTTACTTGAAACTAAAGCTGTTAAACTTAATGTTAAAGAACCATTTACTTTTGTATCTGGAATAAAAAGTCCTATATACTGCGATAATAGATATGTTATAGGTTTTCCAAAACACAGACAGGTTATAGTTGATGCTTTTGTGAGCTTATTAAAAGATAAGGATTTTGATGTTATAGCTGGTACTGCTACGGCAGGAATACCTTGGGCTTCTTTTATAGCTTATGAACTTAATAAACCGTTATGCTATATAAGAGCAGAGAAAAAAGAACATGGAAGAGGCAAACAGATAGAAGGTGCTGAATGCGATGGAAAAAAATTGATATTAATAGAAGATTTGATTTCAACAGGCGGAAGTTCTATAAAAGCATTTGAAGCTGCTAAAAATGAAGGTGCTATTGGTCTTGAGATTATATCAATATTTTCTTACGAATTTGAAAAAGCGTATAAAAACTTTGAAGAGGCAGGTATAAAATTCTCATCACTATCTAATTTTACATCTCTTATGGAAATAGCTAAAGATGAAAATTACATAACAGAAGATGAACTAGATAAAGCATTAGAATGGAATAAAAATCCCGATGAATGGGGAAAATAGATTTTTTATAATGAAATGGCTTTTAGTAAATAATATTAAAAGCCATTATAAAATACAACAATAATAATTACTTTATAAGTTTTCTCATATATCTGAAGAAATCTTCCTTTTCTTTAGGTGAAATCATACATGTGTTTAAAAATACTTCCATAATTTCCTGATTAACACTTCCCATAGCAGCTTTAACAGCAAGAGACTGATTAAGTATATCACCGCAGTATTCGCCTTTAGCAAGCATTTTTTTCATTCCCTTAATTTGTCCTTCAATTCTATTTAGTCTTATTATAAGTCTTTTTCTTCTTTCAACAGCTTCTTCTCTATCAAATTTAGATACCTTATTACTATCTCCAAAATGTTTATTCCAAGCTTTTAATCCGCCTTCTAAAACATAAAGATTATTAAATCCCTCTTCTTTCATATATTCAGCTGCTTTAATGCTTAATTTTCCTACAGAGCAATAAAGCAAATAAGGGGTATTCTTATCTAGTTTTGATATTTCTCTTTTAAATACTCTAGGCTTAAGGAAATCCATAGAAACGGAATCTTCAATCATACCCTCATAGTTATGCTCCATTTCTGTTCTTACATCAAGTATAACTACATTTTCAGTATTTTTAATAATTTCACCAGCCTCGGAAGGCGATACTATATTTAATCCATTTTCTATTACCATAATTTACATCCTTATAAAAATCTTCTTATTATTATATTTCTATTATAATTTATATTATATAAAAAAAATAGATTTTTACAAAATATTTTTTGAAATAAAAATGTAAAATGTTATTTATTATGAATAAAAATAGCCATTTTTTTATAAAATAGCTATTTTTATCACATATTTGATAATTATTTAAAATAACCTGTTAATATAGGTTTTCTTCCAGTAACTTTATCATTATAATATTCATATTGAGATAAACCTACAAATCCGCCTGAAACATTAACAACATTATTAAATCCTATATTTTGAAGTATTTTGCATGCAGTATAGCTGGTTAATCCAGTTTTGCATGTAATGTATACTGTTCTGTCTTTAGGAACTTCATTGTATCTGCTTCTTAAAGCTCCAAGAGGTATGTTAACTGCTTTTTCTAAGTGTCCTGCAGCAAAATCTTCAGGAGGTCTTACATCTAGGAAATAAGCATCTTTTTCTACTAATTCTCTTACTTGGCTGAAATGAACTTGTTTGAAATCACCATTTCTTAAATTTGAAGCTACATATCCTGCAAAGTTTACGGCATCTTTAGCAGTACCGAATGAAGGAGCATAGCATAATTCTAAATCTTTTAAATCATCTATAGTACCGCCAAATTTTATTAAAGTAGCTATAACATCTATTCTTTTATCAACATTTCCTTTCCCTATAGCCTGAGCACCTAAAACTTTTCCAGTAGGAACTTCGTATATGAGTTTGAAATGAAGAAGTCTTGCAGAAGGCATTATTGATACACCGTCAAAAGGTATAATTTCAACTGTATCATAATCTATATTTAAATTCATAGCTTTTATTAAACCTTCAGAAAGTCCAGTAGAAGCTCCATTATATCCAAATACTTTTATAACAGATGAGCCTATAAATCCTCTATTATCAACAGTTCTTCCATTAATATGGTCAGCAACTGCCCTTGCCTGTTTTTGAGCGGGTCCTGCTAAAGCCAATTTGAAATAATCATTAAATAAAGGACTGTAAACTTCTATGGCATCGCCTACAGCATAAATATCTTTATCGTTTGTGCGATAATTAGCATCAACTTTAATTGCTTTTGTTTTTCCTAATTCTATTCCAGCTTTAACTGCTATATCAGTTTCTGGAGCAACTCCTATGGCAAGAATAACAGCATCAGCCTCTATTTTTTTACCAGAACCTAAAATAACTGTATTAGTATCAAAACTGTCTACTTTATCATTAACAATCAAATCAACACCATTATCAATTAATTCTCTATGAAGAATTTGAACCATATCATAGTCAAAAGGTTTCATTATTTGAGGCAATGCTTCTACTATTGTTACATTATATCCTACTTTTTTCAAGTTTTCAGCCATTTCTATACCAATAAATCCGCCGCCTATAACAGTAACTTTAGCATTGGGTTTTCCATTAAGAAAATTATGTATTTTGCTTATATCAACAACATTTCTTACAGTAAATACATTAACTTTATCCATTCCTTTAAAAGGAGGTACTATTGGTTTTGCTCCCATAGAAAGTATAAGTTTATCATAACTTTCTTTATATTCTCTTCCTTCAGATACAACAGTAACTTCTTTTTTTTCTCTGTCTATTTCTACAACTTCGCTGTTTACTCTGGCATCTACATTGAACTGCTTTAAAAATTTTTCAGGATTCATTAAAAGCAAAGTTTCTTCATTTGGAATTAATCCTCCTATATGATAAGGAAGAGAGCA
The DNA here is from genome assembly GCF_002379365.1 of Brachyspira sp. G79. Lineage (GTDB taxonomy): Bacteria > Spirochaetota > Brachyspiria > Brachyspirales > Brachyspiraceae > Brachyspira. The sequence goes on from NZ_JQIU01000009.1 coordinate 261,037, forward strand.
GTTAGAAAAAGATACGTGAGGACCTTTTTCAAACATTATAATTTTATCTTCTTCATTTAGTCTTCTAAGTCTTGCAGCAGCAGAAGCACCGCCTGCTACACCGCCTACTATTAATATTTTTTTCATATTAAAAACTCCGTTATTATTTATGTTTATATACCTAGTATATGTATAATATAAAAAGAAGTCAATATTTTTATACAAAAAAACACAAAAATAAATCAAATTCTTCTTATAATATTTAATAATATTGTTAATAGAAATAAGCAGCTTTAATAAAATACTTTAAATCACAAAATAATTTTTTATGTTTTTTTATTGTAAAAATTGTATTAATTTTAATAAATAATCTATATATTCCGATACTTAATGATGTATAAATAATAAGTCTATGGAGGTTATAAATGGGAGTTTATTCTATTTATTCATCTGACATGTTTCCATTGACTAGACATATGACTTCTGCAGGATTAAATGTTTACAACTCTTCAGCCTATGGTTCTGCTCAATCTGCTGAAAAAGTTGCAAGTATGGTAATTCCGCAAGGAGCATCTGCTGCTATTAATAACAACATTGGAAAGAGTTTAGATGTATATGCTTAATTATTGTTCATGACCAATTGCATTACAAAATATGCAATTGGTCATACAATTAATTATGTAAATGACTTATTATCATAATACATTCCGTTAATTTTTATTTTTTCTATTTTTTATAAAATTTTCTTGATTAAATTTTTTATTGGTTTACAATTGTTATATAAATAAGTTTTATACACTATATTAGAAATGGAGGACATTATGGATATTTCAGCTTATAATTCTTATTCAACAGCTATGCTTAAACAAGATATATCTTTAAGCATGATAAGAAAAACTTCTGACATGCAAGCTCAGGCAGTTGACAAAATAATGAGCAGTGTTCAGCCTCAGGCCGTTTCTGCTCCAGTAAGACCTGGTATTGGTCAGAATTTAAATGTTTACGCATAAAAAACTGATTTTGTTTAAGGGGCTGCTTTTATAAAAAGGCAGTCTCTTTTTGTATTTAAATAAATATATTATATCCAGCTATAAGAAGATAAAAATTACTTTTTTCCCAAATAGTCATTTTATAAATTGTTTTTTAATTAAAATTATTATATATCATAATTAGAATTAGTAATTACTATAGATACTGGAGTTTTTTATGATAGATACCCAAACTGTATTAAAAAATTTAGGGCAAAATATAAGAGAACTAAGAAAAAATAAAAAGATGACTATAGATGAACTTGCTGAAAAATCTTCACTTTCTGGAAAATATTTACAAGGTGTAGAAGTAGGCAATAGAAACATATCTATAAAAAATTTAAATAAAATATGCAAAGCATTAGAAACATCTCCTGATAGATTGCTCAATATGAGATATTATAATTTGAAAAATTCAGAAGAGAAAATATTTGCTATTTCTGAAAAACTAAAAAAGTTTGAGGAAAATAAATTAGATTTCATAGGAAATATGCTCGATCATTTAAATGATATAATTAGTGAGCAAAGCAGAAATATCGAGGTAAAAGATGATAAAGAAAATAACTAAAATATATATGTTTAAGTAATTTTAGTAAAAAATACATTTTATTTTTATTATAGGATGTTATGTTTTTTATATTAAAGAATCATAATAATTTTGTATTTTTTATAGTTATACCTAGTTATTAAAATGCTTGAAAATAAATAAGGCAATATTTGTTAATTTTTAATGATTCTAAATATTTTTATAGGGCTTCTATAAAATTGCAG
>NZ_JQIU01000009.1:263205-266212 GCF_002379365.1 Brachyspira sp. G79
ATAAAACTATGAAATATTTATGGAAATTAAAGAAAATCTAAATTGGAGACTATTAAAAATTTAAATAGAATTAATGATTATTTTATATGCTATTTGTTTTTTATATTGTCAACATATAGTTTTAAATTTCATTAATGCTGTATTTAGAGATTTAAACTTTGAAACTTTTAATAAAATATAGATATTAAACCCCAAAGTATTTTGTAATTGAAATTTTACTTATTTTAATTTATAATGCGAAAATAAAAATACATACGGATGGTTTACTATGAAAAATTTTATTTCTATAATTGCAAGCATTATTTTAATTACTGCTATAATTTCCTGCGGTGGTAGAAACAAAGAAACAAATCAATCAAAACAAAATACCCAAACTAATCAAACTCAAACAAATGAACAAGTATATATCAATCCAACAACTACAAATAATAATATAGATATTGATATTAATAAAACTAAATATACTAATGAATATATTCAAGGCACAGAGTTAGATCCTATACCTACAGGATATAGTAAAATAGATGAAATACTTAATGAATATAAATATAAAGCACCAATATACGAAATATCAAAATTATTAGCAGAGGAAGGACTAGAAGGAAAAATTACTGAAATGACAAATTTTGGTGATAAATACATATATAAAGATTCTACTCCTTTGTTTTTGGCAGTACAATTCGGATACAATGATTTGGCAAAAGAGCTAATAAAAGAAGGTGCTGATGTTAATGCTAGGGCAAATGATATGGAAACAGAAGACGGTCTTGATATGCTTTATTATGCTGTTGAAAATAATAATGTTGAAATGAGTAAAATCTTAATTGATGAAGGACTTGATGCAGGCAGAGGTTATGGTTATGAATATCCTTATTATTTAACAGATGCAGCAATAAACAATAATAATCTTGATATGCTTAAAATACTTGTAGAAAGCGGGGATATTGATTTAGAATCAAGCTTAATTCCTGATGCCATAGAAGAAAATAATATAGAAATGGTTAAATATTTAATATCTATAGGACAAGATGTAAACGCTCAAATATTTGCAGATGGATTTTGGATTAACTCTCCTATGAAAGTAGCAGCTCAAAATGGCAATATAGAAATAGCTAAACTTTTAATTGATGAAGGAGTAAATTTAAACTCAAGCGATGATTATATAGGTTCAGCTATTGATTATGGTAATTATGATATAGCTAAATTATTAATAGATAATGATGTTTTTAATCTTAATACTAATACAACTATAGAACAAGCTATAGAATTAGCAAAGAAGCAAAAATATTATGAAATGGAAAAATTATTATCGAGCGAAGATTCTAACAATATAGACGGATATGATGAATTAATGAATGCTGTATCTAAAGGCGATATGAAAGCATTAGAAAAACTTATAAAAGATGATACTGATTTAAATAAACAATATGATAATATTACACCTCTTAATTTAGCTGCTGCTAGAAATGATAAAGAAATGGTAAAATTTTTAGTAGAAAAAGGTGCTGATATAAATTTAGAAGATGGATACGGATATACTCCTTTAATGAAAGCAATAGATTATTATAATATTGGTTTAGCTAAAAATATTATTGATTTGAAGCCTGATTTAAATGCTATATGTTCAGCAACAGGCGATACTCCTTTAACATATTTAGTAAATGCCAAGAAGTACGGCGGCGGAGCGGATCTTTGTTATTATATGATAAAAAATGGTGCTGATATAAATAAAAAGAATAAAGAAGGAAATACTCCATTAATGATTGCAGCTGCAAGTTATAATTATGGTATTGTTGGAGTTCTTGTAAATATGGGTGCTGATTATAATATTAAGAACAAAGAAGGAAAAACAGCCATTGATATTGCTTCAGCTAGAGATGATAGCTCAGCGCTTCATCACATGACTAATCCAAGAGATTTAGAAAGTTATCTTAGTTATTAATAAATAATAAAAAAGTGTATGCATTATATATGTATGCACTTTTTATTATATATAATAATTTTAATAAACTTTACTTTTATAATTATTTTTTGTATAATAATATTATGAAAGATTTTAATAAGTTAAAGCAAATATTAAATGAACCTATTACAATAAATAATTTAAATAGAATTAATGATTATTTTGTACGCTATTTATTTTCGCATGATGGCAATGAAAATATAGCTTTAAATTTCATTAATGCCGTATTTAAAGATTTAAACTTTGAAACTTTTAATAAAATAGAAATACTTAATCCTTTTAATATATCAGAAAACTATGATGAAAAAGAATCAATAGTCGATATAAAAGCTACTACAGAAACAGGTATCACTGTTTTAATAGAGATACAATCAAGAGGAAATGAAGATTTTATAAAAAGAGCTTTATACTATTGGGCTTATAATTATAGTTCTAGTTTAAATAGAGGTTCTTTTTATGATGGATTAAAACCTACTGTAAGTATTAATATTACAAACTTTATACTTACAGATGAAGATAAAGTGCATAGCTGTTATGTTTTAAAAGAATTAAACAATAATAAAATTCTAACAGATCATTGTCAATTGCATTTCCTTGAACTTCCTAAATTCAATTTAAAAGATATTTCTGCAATAGAAAGTTTAGATAATATACATAAAGAATTCATTTCTTGGATAAAATTTTTTAAGGGGGAAGACATGTCTATTTTAATGAAAGAAAATACTATATTTGAAGAGGTAGAAAAAAAATGCCTCACTTTTGTTAATGATAGTCCAGTAATGGATAAATATAAAAAACGAGAAGTAGATACATATTTCTTTAATAAGAGTATGGAGTTAGATATAAAGAAGGCTAAAGAAGAAGGTATTAAAGAAGGTATTAAAGAAAATCAAATATTAACGGCTAAAAAATATGAAAGAAGAAAATATAGATGTTAATATTATAAGTAAAATAACAGGATTAAGTATACAAGAAATAGAAAATCTATAAGAAATATAAAAGTTACAATAAAAAAGTGTATGCATTATATGTATGCACTTTTTT
>NZ_JQIU01000009.1:268818-273039 GCF_002379365.1 Brachyspira sp. G79
ATTAATATTTTGTAATTGAAATTTTAGTTATTATAATTTATAATGCGAAAATAAAAATACATACGGACGGTTTACTATGAAAAATATTATTTCTATAATTGTAATATTTATTTTAACGATTTCTATAATTTCATGCGGAGGCGGTAACGGCAGTAATAAAGAAGCAGTAGAAAATACTCAAACTAATCAAACAGAAACTAATAAAGTATATATTAATCCTACAACTACAAATGAAAATAATAATACAGATATTGATATTAACATTGATACAACTAAATATACTAATGAATATATTCAAGGTACAGAATTAGAACCTATGCCTACAGGATATAAAAAAATAGATGAAATACTTAATGAACATAAATATAAAGCACCAATATACGAAATATCAAAACTAATAGCAGAGGAAGGATTAGAAGGAAAAATTACTGAAATGACAAATTTTGGTGATAAATATATATTTAAAGATTCTACTCCTTTATTTTTGGCAGTACAATTCGGATACAATGATTTAGCAAAAGAGTTTATAAAAGAAGGGGCTGATGTTAATGCCAGAGTAGATGATATGGAAACAGAAGGCGGTATGGATATGCTTTACTATGCTGTTAGAAATAATAATCCTGAAATGACTAAAATCTTAATTGATAAAGGACTTGATAAAAATAGAGATTATGGTTATGAATATTCTACTTATTTGACAGATATTGCTATTGGCAACAACAATCTTGATATACTTAAACTTCTTGTAAAAAGAGGAGATTCAAAAGAAACTTTAATTCCAGAAGCAGTACGAGAAAATAACATAGAAATGGTTAAATATTTATTATCTATAGGACAAGATATAGATGCTCAGAGATTTTATGACGGATTTTGGGTTGATTCTCCTTTGAAAGTAGCTGCTGAAAACGGATATATAGAAATGGCTAAATTTTTAATTGATGAAGGAGCTAATTTAAACTCAGCTGATGATTATATGCTTTATGCATATAATAATTATGATATAACTAAATTATTAGTAGATAATGATATTTTTAATCTTAATACTAATACTACTAGAGAAGAAGCTATAACATTAGCAAAAAATAGCAAATATCATGAAATAGAAAAATTATTATCAAGCGAGGATTCCAATAATATAGACGGATATGATGAATTGATGAATGCTATATCTAAAGGCGATATGAAAGAATTAGAAAAACTTATAAAAGATGATACTGATTTAAATAAACAATATGATAATATTACACCTCTTGGCTTAGCTGCTGCTAGAAATGATAAAGAAATGGTTAAATTTTTAGTAGAGAAAGGTGCTGATATAAATTTAGAAGACGGATACGGATATACTCCCTTAATAATAGCAATGAAGTATCGTAATATTGGTTTAGTTAAAGATATTATTGATTTGAAGCCTGATTTAAATGCTATATGTTCAGCAACAGGAGATACCCCTTTAACATATTTAGTACGTGAAGTTTGGTTTGGTACAGATGCTTGTTACTATATGATAAAAAATGGTGCTGATGTAAATAAAAAAAATGATAATGGAGATACTCCATTAATAGTTGCCGTAGAAAATGTTATTGGAAGTTATGGTATGTTAGGAGTTATTATAAATATGGGAGCCGATTATAACATTAAAAATAGAGAAGGAAAAACAGCTATGGATATTGTTATAGAAGAAGATGACAAAGCAGCACTTCATCATTTAAATAATCCAGACAGTTTAGAATACTATCTTACTATATAAAAAATAATAAAATAAAAGTGCATGCATTATATATGTATGCACTTTTTTATTAATATTCTATAATTGAAATTTCACTCATTTTAATTTATAATGCGAAAACTACAATATATACATGGGGTACTATATGAAAAATATTATTTCTATAATTGCAGCATTTATTTTAGTTATTGCTGTAATTTCATGCGGCGGAAACAAAGAAACAAATCAGTCAGAACAAAATACTCAAACTAATCAAACATCACAATCTCAAAATATTCAAACTAATACTTTAGTTAATCAAAGCAAACAGACAAATAATCAAAAAGAATTCTTTGATATGAAATATGTATATAAAGGCATTAGAGCAGATAAAACTAAATTTGATGAGAAGCTTAAAAAATTAAGAGAAAATAATGAATATGCAAAAAGGAATTTTGATTTTCTTAATAGGAAATTTGCAAATGATGATGAAAGAAAAAAATATTCTATAGAGTTTATATCAAATGTTAATTATGCTGCATTAGATTTAGAATTCTTAATAAGCTGGGGTAATTGGGGGATATATAGTGAAGTTACAGATTATTATGCTGTTGGATATTTATATGTTGATCAAAATTTAGCATTAAAAAAAGCAAGAGAAGAATTATTAAAATTAAATAAAAAAGATGCTGATGTTTATTTAGCATTATTCTTATCTCATTTTGCCTGCGATTCGCTTTATTATTTTGAAGAAGAGAAAAAATATTTAACAGAATGGAAAAAAGCAGGCGGTACTAATATATCTATGATGATAGCAAAGTATGATGATGATAATGATTACAGCAATAAAATTAAATTAGTTGATTATATAATAGAAGCTCCTGATTCTTTAAGAGCAGAAAAATTAGTTGCTGATGCTTATAAAGATGATTTTTATAAATACATTGTAAAAGATAATGGATATATAGATTTATTCAATGAAAATAATTATTCTTTAACTTCAATTGAATTGGAAGGTACAGCCCGTTTATCTTCAGTAGAAATAGCAGAAGAAATAGGCAATACAAATATAATGAACAAATATATAAAAACTTATATAAATAATAGATTAGCTAATGATGATATAGAAGACTATTTAGAATATTATCAAAATTATTACAATATTAATACCGTTTATTGTTATGACGGTTGGAACAACCTTAATTTACTTGAGTTTAAAAAGAATACATTTTTAATTGAAAGCACTATGAACGGATTAGTAAATATGCATTATTATAATCCTGAGTTCATAAAAGATAATTTATATGCTTCATTTAAAGAAATAAAAAATTATAATTTTAAACTTGGAGATATAGATAATATAGAATCTGCCAAAATTAATTCAATTTCTACAAATGATTTGAAAGATTATACTAAAGACTCTAAATTTATAGATTCAGGAAACTTTGATAGAGAACAATATTCATCTTATATAGCCAGCAAAATGTATTATCCTTTGCATAGCGTATCTTTCTTCTTATGTGATATCAATAATGACGGCAAAGAAGAATTAATGCTTTCAGGCGAATATATAAGTTCTGCAGGAAGAGGCGGTATCGCACATTATACTTTACTTTTAAAAGATAATTTGGAAGTAGATTTTGATTCAGAAACAGGACTGCTTATTAATAATCCTGATTTTCAATCTTTGGAATGTAGTCAAAAAATATACACAGAAAACGGCAAAAATAAAATGCTTTTATTAGATACTCTTAATAATAAAGCATATGATATATTCGTTGATAATAATGAAATAAAAAATGCAGAAGTTTTTAATTATATTACATATAGTTATCAGCCAAAATTGGAATGGAAAGGAAGCATACTCGATGGAATGCCTGAAGGAGTTTTAAAAACAGATGCAAGTTTTGATATGTTTAAAGCAGAGAATGCATCAGACAAAGCAATAGTATCCGACAGAACTTTGAGAGTAGCTGACAAACTTATAAGCGACGCATATTTTACTAAAAAAGCTACTTTGGATAAACAAGGTCAGGAAGAATTATTAGAGCAAAGAAGAGCAGAAATAAAAGCTATTCAGGAAGCAAAAGGAGATATTAAAGCAATAGAAGCTGAAATGCTTAAGATTTTGAATATACAATAATTTTAATAGTTTCAATAAAAGTGCATGCTTATTTTTTATACGTATGCACTTTTTTATTTACATTTTTTAATTTTTGACAAATTATGGTTGGTTATATAATAATTTGAAAATTATTTTTTATTATCCAAATATACTATATAATACAGGTATTATAAAACATACTATAAAAGCCCAAGCTCCGTAAATATATATATAAAATACTGATTTGGTATTACCGATAGTAATTTCTTTTATATTTGTAATACTATCAGTTTTTTTGAATATTATAAGTATAGACTTGATATTAAAAAATGTTATAAAAATCAAATTGCCTAGCATAACTAAATTTGTACCTATCAATGTTATTTTATTTGGACTTATACCATATTCTATT
>NZ_JQIU01000009.1:274454-281966 GCF_002379365.1 Brachyspira sp. G79
TTGCCTATTTTACCATTTATATCATTTATTGCATTTGTTTTTTCATTTGCAGTATTATTTTGAATGCTGTTTTCTTCCATAAATTATATCCTCATAAACCCAATAATAGTAAATTAAAAATCGGTAACCATTATAATATAATAAATATAAAAATCAAGCATAAATATATTGTATTATTTTTATAAACATTTCACTTGACAAAACAAAGCTTTATTTTATATTTTTCATTACTATATTATTATAAAAAAAATAAGGAAATAAAATGTCATACTTTGAAGAAGGTTTAAAACTATTTAAAGAAGGCGAATATAAAAAAGCTGTAGAACTATTTAACAAAGCCTTGAATAAAGAAGAAAATACTAAATCAGGAATATATAACTATTTAGCACTTTCAGAAAATGCTTTAGGTAATTTTGAAGAAGCTATTAATTACTATGATAAGGCAATAGAAACAGATGAAAATTATGCCGAACTTTACTATAACAGAGCAAATACAAAATGCAATTTGGGTCTTTATGAAGAAGCTGTAAAAGACTATGATAAAGTGATAGAATTACTTCCTACACATTCAAAAGCATATGATGACAGAGGTTTTGCTAAAGGTAATTTAGGACATTATGAAGAAGCTTTAAAAGATATTGATAAAGCTATTATTTTAGACAGCACTAATATAGATGCATACAGCGACAGAGCATTTATAAAATTAATTTCAAAACAATACATAGAAGCTATAGAAGATTATAAAAAAGTTTTAGAATTAGATGATAAAGATATATATGCATATAATGGTATAGGCGATGCTAAAAGAAGCCTTGGACTTTATGAAGAGGCTATTTTTTATTATAATAAGGCAATAGAGATTTCTCCTTCAAGCAGTGCATATGCATATAATAATAGAGGAGTTTGCAAAATAGGATTAAAGCTATATAATGAGGCTATACTAGATATAAATAAATCTTTAGAGATATATGATGAATATACTGATGCGTATAATAACAGAGGAATAGCAAAGTATAATCTCGGACTTTATGAAGAGGCTATAAAAGATTTTGATAAAGCTATAGAATTAAATGCCCAGTATTATTATGCATACAATAACAGAGGCAACTCTAAAAGTGCATTAGGTTTTTATGAAGAAGCTATAAGCGATTTTGATACATCATTAAATATAGAGCCTTCATATATTGATGCATATTATAATAGAGCACTTGCAAAAAATAATCTTGGTCTTCATGAAGAAGCTATAAAAGATTATGATATTGTAACAGAGTTTAATAATAATATAGATGCATATTATAATAAAGCACTTTCATATTATAATTTATCAGATTATAAAGAAGCTATAAAAAATTATAATAAGGTTATAGAATTAAATCATAAATCTGCTGACGCTTATAACAACAGAGGCTTTGCAAAATATTGTCTTGGTTTTTATGAAGAGGCTGTAAAAGATTATGATAAAGCTATAGAAATAAATCCTGATTATGAAAGGGCTAAACAAAACAGAGAAGAGGCACTTGAAAAACTAAGAAATTAATTATCTTTGACAATTATATTTTTAGTATTATAATATTTTCTAAAAATAAGTTATAATAAAAGGTTATTGTATTATGTACGAAATGAAAACAGTAGTAGGAACAAGCCAAATAGATAAAGACGGACTTTTAAAAGTGTCATCTATATTTGATCTTATGCAGGATTGTTCTTTTTTTCAATTGGATTCTGATATAGAGCTTACAAAATATTTTAATGAAAATAATATAAGTATGTTTTTAGTATCAAGACAGGTTGATATATATAAACTCCCAAAATATAGCGATAAAATAACAGTACGCACTTATGTATATGAATGCAATGAGGCGTATGGATATAGAAATACTGTAATATATGATGAAAATGATAATGAACTTGCTATTTGCTATGCTATAGGAGGATTTGTAGATTTATCAAGCGGTGCTTTGATTAGGGTCCCTTCCTCATTTATAGAAAATTATAAATTTGATAAAAAACAGGATATGAATTATCTTCCTAGAAAAATAAAAACTGATAATAATTTGTTAAAAGAAATTGAGAGATTTAAAGTAAAAAAATACTGCATAGATGATAATAATCATGTTAATAATGCAAGGTATATTGATATGGCTATAGATTATGCCGATGATAATTTTAAGAGAATAAGAATAGAGTATAGAGTTCCTGCTGCTTTATATGATACTATAGTAGTGAAAAAAGCTTTAATTGATGATAAAGTTTTACTCAAGTTTGATAATGAAGATAATAAAACATATGCCATAATAGAGTTTTCTTATAGTTTATAATACTATAATTTTATTATAATTTTGCCTCTTCATCATTGGATATTATTCTCACTTCGGCATTAAGAGTAATTCCCTTTTGATTATATACTTCTTCTTTTACCTTTCTCATAAGATTAAGTATATCATAACCAGAGGCATTATTATAATTAACTATAAAATTTGCATGATAAGGAGAAACCATAGCTCCTCCGAGTCTTACACCCCGCATATTGATAGAGTCTATAACTTTTCCTGCTATCATATTTGTATTATAATCATTTAAAAATGTACTTCCTGCAGAAGGGTATTTAAATTGATGTTTTGTTTTTCTGTCTTTAAGATATTTATTCATTTCTGGTTTTATTAATTTTTTCGATGATTTATTTAATTTAAATCTCACATCTAAAATAATATATTTTTTATCCTGAAAAATACTTTTTTTATAATCATATTGGCATTCATTATTTCCTATATGCATATACTCAATATTGTCATCTATTATTCCCACACTGTCTATAAACTCAGATACAGAATGTTCATAACATCTTGCATTCATATAAGCAGCTCCTCCTATGCTTCCGGGTAAACCATATAAAAATTCCAAACCTGTAAATGCATTTTTATAAGCGTATTTTACAGTGTCAATAACTCTTGCCCCAGAATAGGATAATATATTATGTGAAGTATGTTCTATACGGCTGAAAAAACCTGTATATATTATTGGAAACTCTATTATCTTATCCAAAAATAATATATTACTTCCTCCTCCTAATATTAAATATCTTTTATTTTTTTCATTAAGAAGTTTTATTAAATCTATAAATCCGTTAATAGTTTCTGGAATATAAAACTCTGAGGCTTTAGCATTAATCCTGAAAGTATTAAATTTTTTAAGCGATACATTTTTTCTTATTAAAACACCTTTTATAGATTTATTCATCATATTTATTCCCATATATTTTATTAACATAATAATAACAAATTTAATAAAACATTACAATATACTGAAAACTTAAAAGTTTAACGAATTTTTTAAAATCTATGAAAAAGCAGTACAAGTATTTATTTTTATTGCTGATAAAAATACAAGAAGGATTATAATTTTGAGAGTATAATATAATCATTACTTGTACTGCATTTCTAGCTATTAAATTAAAAGAACTATTATTAACCTTACTCAAAGTATACAATATACCAGAGCATAATACAACTATATTATACATGTTTTATCCTTCAATGCTAAAGGTTTCTCACGCCTTTTTTTGATAGCATTTTTTATTTTTATCAGCAATTACTAATATACACAAAATAATTTTAAAGTCAACAAAATACAAAAAATTTTTAAAACTAATTATTCAATAAAATAAATTTGAGTAAAAGCAGTAGTAGTGGTAGTAGTAAAATTAATTGGCACATTTCTTGCAGTAGTAGTTAACTACTACTACCTACTTTAAAAACTTTCTTTTTGATTTAAAGATTTTAAAAATAAAAAACTAAAAAACATAGTTATCTGGTATTTATAAAAAAAGCCCTGTTTTTGAAGTTTTTTAATTGGGCATACATAAATCTATATTAAACCTAAAAAAGCCCTAAAAACAAGCCTCTACGCTTCAAATAAAGCCCTTCAAATAAAAAATCAAAACTCAATTTTTGATGATGTTATCGCAATAGCATAAATCAGCATTACAAAACGCCTTTTATAGAAAAAATATTAAAAAATATTATAAAAAAATTATACCGTAAACTGCTATTCTTTGAAATTAACAAAATGACAGTTTGCGACCGTAAACTGCTATTCTTTGAAATTAACAAAATGACAGTTTGCGACCGTAAACTGCTATTCTCTGAAATTAACAAAATGACAGTTTGCGACTGTAAACTGCTATTCTTTGAAATTAACAAAATGACAGTTTGCGACTGTAAACTGCTATTCTTTGAAATTAGCAGAATGACAGTTTACGACCGTAAACTACTGTTCTTTAAAATTAGCAGAATGACAGTTTGCGAAAAATCACCAAATCAATGATAAAAAGTTAAATCAAAAAGTTTTGAGTTAATTTTTAATGAGCTTATATTCTCTAATGATTTTTAATATTGAATATAATTTTTGATATTTATTTTGATTAATAATTTCAAATAAAATTAATAAAACGATATTTACTATTTTTAAAAATAGTAATATAATTTTGATGTTAGACATAATTGTATCCTCGTAAGTGAAAGTTATGTTTTTTCAAGGGTAAGGTTTTCCTAGAACCTTACCCTCTTTTTTTATTTAGGCTGATTACTTTTTATTTATTTTTTAAAAAAATTCATACCGACATCATTTTTTTTAAAAAAGCGTCCGCAAATATAAATTTATTTATATTTTATTATACAGTATTACGGTATAGTATTAATATATAGCCTAGCTATCTATTTTTTATACTCAGTTTATCAATCCTATTATTAAGCTCATTCATTTTGATGACTATTGTATTAAGTGTATTTGTTATATTTTCCTGAAAGTCATTTTTTATATTTTTGATTTCATTATCTCTATTTATTTTTTCTGTATTTGCTTTATTGAATGGGTGATTACTCATTGCATTTTTTATCATATTCATAAGCACATAAATATATCTGCTCGTTGTTGTGTTAATATTTGAATGTCCCATCATCTTGCTTATTAAATAAGTTTCTGTTCCGCTCTCTGCCATATCAGTTGCAAACCCACGTCTAAAAGAATGGCAGGTTATTTTTACCTTATTTCTTTTTGATATTATTCTCATAATCATAGTCATAGTTTCTATTGCTAAATCCTGACCATTATTTTTTATAAAAAGATTATTCTGTTCTTTAATTTTATTTTTTTTTAATATCTCATCACGCTCTGCTATATAATCAATTAATACATCTTTAATCATATCAGAAAAAACAACTATACGAGGCTTGCTTCCTTTGGTTTTATAAATAGTTATAGTTTTGTTTTCAAGATTAATATTTCTAATATCTATTCCTGCAGTTTCCTTTCTGCGAATACCTGTGTTTGACATTAAAAGCATCATTAAAATATTTCTTTGATTTGTGAAACTTTCTTTTGAAGTTCTTTCTATTTTTTTTATAATATCTAAAGTTTGATTTGCTTTTACTACTAACTGCTCTTTTATTATTGGCTTTGGTCTTTTTATATCATCAAAAGTATCTATCAATATTTTAGCTTCTATTATTTTTTTCTTATGCAAAAACTTTAAATAACTTTTAACAACATTTATTCTGCAGTTGATAATATCAGATGATAATTTAATTTCTGTTTGATATGATATATATTTTTCTAATAATTCTTTATTTATATTTTTGTATAAGACTTCAGTATTGCAAATATAGTGATAGTCTTTTTCAGAGAAAGACGACTGTGGCGACTGCCCACCTGTGGTGCCGCCTGTGGCGATAGAATAATCATTATCTTGTTTTATTATGAACTTAAAAAAATATATAATATTATTTTTATATGTTTTTACGGTTGATTGGCTTTTATCTATAGAAAGATAATCAGCAAATTGAAGGATAAAATTGACATCTTTGGAATAATCATAAAGATTATATTTTTCAGCATTAAGCATAAAAAAACAACTCCATTTTTATTCTAAAAAATTTGCTTGACTTTTGAAAAGAATAGAGTTGTTTTCTTAGATATAATCTATTATCGGTTTAACAAAATAATAATTTATCTATTATTAAAAATATCTAATATTTCTTTATTTCCTATGTCTTCTGCTGTGCTATAAGGAGTTATACCATATTGATGTTTTGAATAAATATCTGCACCATAATTAACTAATTCAATTATTATATTTAAATCTTTTTCATTAAAAATGTCATATCTTAATTCGTACTGCAATATCGCTACCATTAGAGGAGTATTTCCATTTTTATCTCTAATCTCTATATCTGCCCCTAGTTCTAATAGTTTTTTGGTGAGTTTGATATCATTATCACATATGGACTTTATTAATAAGGTATCATCATTTTTATCTTTGGCATCTATATTTGCTCCCATTTTTACTAATGCTTCAAGTTTTTTAAGATATAAATCAGTTGAAAAAGGAATATCTAATAATGCCGTATTTCCTTTATTATTCCTTATTTCTAATTCAGCTCCAGAGGCTACCAATTGTTCTACAACATTATATCCTACAGTAAATAATGCTGTATTTCCATCATTATCTTTTGCATTTACATCAATTCCTAGTTTTATTAATTCAGCTGCTATTTCTTTATTTTTTGAATAAAATAATGGTGTTTCTCCTTTTTTATTTATTATATTGAAATCAATTTTATTTTTTATAAGCTCTTTAACTATATCTGCATTTTTAGCATAGAATAATGCATTATTTCTATAGTCATCTCTCTTATTTATATAAGCATCATTTTTTATAAGTTCTCTTAATACGTCAATATTTCCAGATGAACTAGCGGTAATTATTGGTACTGTAACTGAATTTTGATTTGTAACAGTTTTATTAACATCAGCACCTCTTTTTATTAATTCTCTTACTGTATCAGTTTTTCCTAAAATAATAGCATATATTAATGGCGTATATGCTTTATTCACAACCCTATTTGTAATTAATGCATTAGCATCTATATTATCTTTCATTACTTTTTCTATTATAATTGAATTTTCATCCATTATTGCTTTAATAATATCATTGTTTTGGGCAAATATATTAAAACTTAAAATAAATAATATTAATAATATTTTTTTCATAATATACATCCTATTATTTTTATTTAATCATTCTATAAAAAATGAAATAAAAAATCAACAATAAAAAAGGTTAATAAGGGTTATAGTTTTTTATTTATAGTATAAAGTTTTTATTAAAAAGAAATCTGATGATTATAATTAAAAAAAATCAGCTGTAAGCTCTGCAAAGCCTACAGCCGCACATAATCTTAACAGGAGTTAAAACTATGTTCAATATTGATATCAATATTATATTACTGTTTTTAAAATAGCAAAGAGTATTATTATATCATTGATATGTTTAATAAAAAATTATAATATTAATTTTTATTGAAAATAATATTTTTTATTATAAACTAATAGTAAATAACTTTTATCTTTATTTTATATAATCTACTATTATAATTTTATTATCTTTGGTGTAACAGTTAGTTACACCTTTTTTATTCCTTTCATATTTCCTTATATATTTTTTATAAAGTATAG
>NZ_JQIU01000009.1:283396-287630 GCF_002379365.1 Brachyspira sp. G79
GCGGACATTCCATATCTATAGTATATTTTTGATTAGGTGTTATGGAACTAATAGATAACATAGTATACAATGGTTCTCCTGATATTATTCCTATTTTATATGAAGAATAGCTATATTGCTGTTTATCTTCAAAAAACTCTTTCATACTAAGGTTCAGAAAGAAAGACATATTATTACTATTAGATTTGAAAGAACCTTTTAACCTATAGACTCCATTTACTAAATATATACCAAAATCTTCTGATACTTCATATCCTAGAACTTTAATATAACTAAAATCTGGAGGACAGATTATATTATTATCATATATTTTTATATCTCCTATTTTTAATATAGGAGATTGTATTTTATCAGCAATTATAATAATATATAAATATTTATTTTCATATTTGTATATTACCTGCATTCCTCCATAGTACATACCTAATAATTTTCTTCTATCTAAATCAATTTGTTTATTAGTTCTTATAACTGCCTGACCTTCATTATTAATTTCAAAACTTCCTTTCAAATTGAAGCTTCCATCAGTATTTTTTACTAGTGATAAACTACTTATATCTTTTATAATGCCACTATTTAGAATAATACTTTCGCCTTCAGCTTCTAAAGTAAAAGTAGTCTTTTCAAAAGAATATATTTCCTCTTCAGGATTATCAGGAGCTTCAGGATTATCAGGAGTTGGTTCTGCAGGTTCTGAATCAAAATCATTGCTATATGTATCGCTTAACGCTTCTATAGCATCCTGTACAGTTTCTATTACTTTTTCTTTTACTTCTACTTCTGCATTTTTATCAGGAGTCAAATCAAAAGTTATTATTTCATTTTCTCCTATTTCAGAACCGTCTTGATTAGCTATTTTTAAACAATATGTACTAGGTTCATCACTATATTTCATAAATCCGAACTTCTTAGGCTTTCCAGAACTGGAGGTGATACCGTCTGTATTGATTAGCTCATTATCATTACTTATTATGTTAAAATAGTTTTCTAATATAGGACTGTAGCATATCAGTGATGAAATACCATTAATATGTTGATAAGCCCCTATAACTTTTATTTTATTATCATTTCTTATTAGTTCTAGTCTAAAAAAAGGAGCTTCTAAATTATTACTAAAAAATATATTTCTATCTATTTTATTTAATACTCTATTTTTTATATTAAAAAAAACATTGTAATAATTTTCTGTAAATACTTCTTCTGTTTGTATAGACCCATCTTTTACTAAGATAAAGAAACATAGTTTATTATCATTTACTGATGTATTAAAAAAAGTACCTCTTTTAGTAACTGTTGATATTATAGCCTCGTCTGTATCTAAATCATAACTTCTAAGTATATTTACATCAAAAAATTGAGAAAGAATAGCATACATTGAATATGCAGTATGAAATCCATTAATATATTTTATTATACCTGTAAAAGCATTGTTACAATAATAATTTGATAGTTTAGATTTAAATCTATATGTTCCATCTGTTTGTTTTTCTATAACTGCCTGATATTCTTTACTGTTTTTCTCATCAGTAAATACAATATAATATTTTTCTGATATATCTAATTTGAACTTTGGAAAGTTATATTTTATATATTTAAGCTGAGCATTTTGATTATCAAAGTATATACTAGATGCATTAAAAGAATTATTTGTTATTATTTTATCTAATATACCTTTTAATTCCTTAATATTAGATACAGGAGCTTCATTAGGTTTGCCTCCTTTTAACTTTTCTATATTCGCCATTATCTGATTATGATCTTCAGCAAATATAGTTTCGCCATCCTGCAGGGCTGGCACTTCTCTATAGTTTTCAGGTTTTTCTAAAACCATAATAAAGCTCCTGCTTTTAGATTTTATTTATAAAAATAGTAATTACTAGAAACTTGCACATTATACCAAAGCTGCCATTCTTTTATTATTGTTATATTCGAAACCGCCTTATAGAGTGTATATAATAAATTATATACACGGCGGTTTCTCATTTTATTTATTATATCTATAATAATTATTTTCTGTCTGTATGTTATACCATAATTGCCATTCTCCTATCTTTATAATACTTTCTTGGTATCTTCTCATTAAATCTTGTCTGTTTGTAACAGCTTTTATAATAAATATTTCTGGAGGCGTAGAAAGCGGTACTTTGACATATTTTATTTTTGTACTGCATGAAGTTAATATAAGAGCGGAAAAAACGAGCACAGACAGTTTCATCAGGAACTGTCTGTAATTTTGGCGAGTTTTTGAAGCGTTTATTATAAAAAAAATACTTATAAAAATTATTAGATATACTATTAAATGTTTCATTCTCTGTCCTTGTCAGCAATTCTTCATCTATATTTTTAATCATTAAACTAGAATTACTAAAACTATTTTGAAACTTCTCATTTTCTTTAATAAATAGTATTTCATTTTGAAGCGTTTGATTATTAAGCTCCAAGCCCTTAATATCTTCCTGATACTGAGCTATCTCTTTTTCTTTTTTATGTATTTCACTGTCTTTAGCAGCTATTAATACTATAAAAATAGAAACTATAAAAACCATTATGACTGCTATAATGATTTTTTTGTTTATTTTGGACAAAAAGCCCGTTATTATTGGAATCACTGCTTACTCCTTTTCATTATTATTTTTTTTATCATCATTAGTATTGTTATTTCTTAATATCTTCAAAAAGCCTCTTAAATCGCTTCCAAAACTAACTGCATTAAGACCAAGGAAAATTATTACAACAGCAATAGCTTCTTCTTTAGCAACTGTTCTACCTCTCCAGATAAGATTAACACTAACCCAAACAACCCCTAAAATAAAAGTAACTATGCTTGTATAGATACTTAATTTTTTATTAGCATTATGCTTTTCTATAAAACTCATCTATCTAACTCCATTGTATTTTAAATTGTCATGAAATATACCTAAAAGGAACTTCTGCAGATATTCAAGATTTTCTAAAACTATCTCACTGTCTTTGATAGTTGTTTCAGTAAAATTATTATTAATAAATACATCATAGCTTTTTAATCTGTCAGCAGAGGGAATATTTTTAAGATTTTTCATAAATGCTTTACGTTTATCATATTGTGCTTGATGATTATTATAAATTGATTTATAAATATCCTCTATTTTATCTAAAATAATCATATAATAAAAATTACATATATTTTCTAAACCTAGCTTATTTATACTCATAATGCTGCTTTTAGATAAAGCATCATTATATATATTAATAATTTCTATTCTTTTTGCTTTTATATATTCTCTAAGCTCTGCTTTATCTTTATCAAGTATATGATTATGTACTATATAGCTTATGATTTGACTTTGCACTTTTAATGTACTTTGACTTATTATACTGCTATACTCTTTATATACAGTAAGAGATGTAATTTTCTCATCATATTTAAAATTATTTTCATCTTTTTTATTATCGCCATGATAATAAGCTAATATTTCACTGTTATTTTTAGATTCTAATACAGCTAGCTCTTTTGGAGATTCAAATGCATTAGATACAATCTTATTTTGATTTTCTATAGTTTTTTCTGTATTAACCTTATCATTTCCAAACTCTATAGTACCGTCTTTAATATTTGCTTTTAATTTAGCTTGCTTATTATGCAGAATAAGGTCCTTAACCCATTTTCCAATTATGAGTATAGTTATACAAATACCTATTATAGATAAAGCCGTTAATGCATCAGACATTTTTATCCTCTAGTATTTTTAATATATTTTTATATCTTTTTTCTCTGTCTTCAAGTCCATTGTATCCGCCGTTAATAAGTTTAGTAACGCCTTTCACATCACCTTGATGGGCAAGTAAACCGCAGCCTTTCTCCTTCCAAAATAATAATGCAATCTCTATAGCATTATTAGGCTCTTTGGCAAGGTCTGGATTATTAACTAAGTCAGCATTTATTTTTTTACCATATTTTTTATAATTATTTTTTCCAGTAAGCTGAATAATGCCTCTGCCTCTATATTTATAGCCTTCGTCTTCTGTATTACCTAAACGACCGCCATAAACAAAGTTGCCTATAGCTTCAGCTCCTTGAAGACAAAGCTGTTTAGCATTTTCCAAACTTCCAACTCTTTTTTTGAAAACTTCAAAAAGCCTTTGCGGAGTGTATCTGAAGCTCTCTTCAAGTCTTTTATAATTATTGCTTTCATGTGAAGTTTGTGCCAAGAACATAGCAGCTTCTTTTATGTCTGTAATGTTATGTTTTTGCAAA
>NZ_JQIU01000010.1 GCF_002379365.1 Brachyspira sp. G79
CCCATGCTAAGCAACTAGCATAGGTTGACTTTCAATTATTTTAATATATAATAAATTATTATATATTAAGTTCTGTTCTGTTCTGTTCTGTTCTGTTCTGTTCTGTTCTGTTCTGTTCTGTTCTGGGATATAGCATATTAAATTATATTCTAATATACTTTCTATTTCCAATCCTCTAAATAATATCTTATAACCTAAATTCAAATTTTCTATATACTTTTTTATTCTAAACATTTGCCCTAAAGCTGTATGATCATGGTAACAACTTATTAATAATACAGGTTTATCTTTTATAATTGTTTTTTCTGCACCTTTTAAAGCTTGTTCTTCATAACCTTCAACATCAAGTTTAATTAATGAAACATGCTCATTATTATTTTTTAGAAAATCATCTAATAACACTGTTTCTATTTCTTCTGATTTTAAATTTTCATTTTTCATTAAAATCGAAGCATCTGAATTTTCACCAACTATATTAATTTTTTTCATTTTTTATCTGATAATGCATATTTATATAATTTTATTCTATCATCAAGTTTATATCTATTTACAGATTCACTTAATATACTATAACTTTTATTTGTAGGTTCAAAAGAATATATACTTTTAAAATCATACTGCTCATACAACATAATGGCAGTATCTCCAATATATGCCCCTCCATCAATAGCAATACCATATTTAAAAGTATTTTTTATATATGATGGTACATAAATAAGTCCACAATCATAATAATGTGTATGAATTGTTAAACCTATATCCTTTATATCATATTTATTTTTATAATTATTTATAATTGAATCATATATTTGGAATTTTGTAGAATGTATAATTTTTTGTTCATTAGTAAGAAAAGTAGTACTTGCAGGTACTCTCCAAAATTCAGAACTGTACTTTGCTCCAAGTTTTCTTTGCAATTTCCACGCTTCTAATGCTTCTAAACTATCTTTATCCAAATCTTTTTTAAATTCTTCTATATCTTTTGAAAATTCTTCAGGATGATCTATCATATATTGGTACATATTAACAATAAATCTATGAGTATTTTCAATAGTATATATAAAAGAATTATCTACACCATATTTAATATGATCAAGTTTTTTATTTAAGTTAATAAACTCTTCATTATAAATATCCATTTTATCTCCTTTACAAATTAAATATACTATCAATTATAATATCATAAATTTAACTATTTGTATATATTTTATAAATTAAAAATATTAGTTTTATATATAAAAAATAAAATATGACCATTCTTTAATTAAAAAATAGAACTGTAGTAATTTTATACAATATATAGATGTATAATTACATAATGATTTAAAATAATATTTATAACTTTATAATAATTGCAGCTTTGTCCACAACTCTGAGTACTTAGAAAAATTCTTTACGATTGCAGTAAGTGCCTATGATATTTACACAAATAACAAAAAAAGAAAGCATATTCATATATTATCTATATAATATTATCTTACATTTAAAACAAAAAATCAGTATATACCTAAACAACTATAATTTGTAAAAAATTAATTTTTTTAATTAAAAATATTTGTATGGCTTTGTCCACCATAATGTGTGCTACGCAGCACCACAATTCTTTTGTGACTCTGTCCAACTTCGGTGTGGAAAAAGAACTAAAAAGAATGCATTTTAGTATAAATTTAGATCAGATTCCACATTTAATACATATAATACATAATTTAAAGTACAAAGTTCCAGTAATTGCGTTTTTCTCAAAGAGTGCCTTTGGCAAAAAAGTTGATAATTATATATAAAGTACATTAGCTGAAATTTTCAGTATATATAAAACTTGTAATATGTATTTTAATATCAACTGTATAAAAACACAAAATTGCACCACTTCTATTAATATTATATTAATTTTGTATATAATTTATTATTATAAAAAATGGAAAAGTAATATTTCCGGGTACTTTTGACCCTTTTACATTTTGAAAAAGTTTATATATCTGTAGCTGTTAATTTAGAGAAATCTCCTACTTTTACTACAGAAGAAAGAATG
>NZ_JQIU01000011.1 GCF_002379365.1 Brachyspira sp. G79
ATTCTATTAATACTGCCTAAAGCTGAAAAAATAATTAATAAGATTGCTATAAAAATTAAAGGAAATATGTAGATAAAGAAAGTTTTTTTATTTTTCATAAATAGATCCTTATAGATATTAAATCACAATGTACATGATAAATAAAAAAAATCAAGTATTTTTAATTGATTTTTTTATTTTTATATTATCTATTATTGATTTTTATTTGTTATGCTATATAATGCTTTTCCATGATGAGTATTTGTTTATCAAACCAAACCAAACCAAACCAAACCAAACCAAACCAAACCAAACCAAACCAAACCAAACCAAACCAAACCAAACCAAACCAATAGAATACCTTTGCATTTTTTTTCTGGGAGTTAAATAATGTTATTTAATTCCACAGAATTTATGATATTTTTTCCAATAACATTAATCTTGTATTGGATATTCCCAAAAAAATACAGATATATTTGTTTATTCATAGCAAGCTATACATTTTATATGTTTTGGAATCCTAAGTACGCATTACTTATGGGTACTTCTACTGTAGTAACTTTTTTAAGCGGTGTATTAATAGAAAAACTGAAATACAAAAGGACTGTTGTAGCATTTAGTTTTATAATAAATCTTGCAATATTAGTATTTTTCAAATATTTCGATTTTCTGATTCAGAATATTAATATAGTTTTGTCAGCACTAAATATACAATTGATAAATAAGCCTTTTGATGTAATACTTCCAGTTGGAATATCTTTTTATACATTTCAGGCTTTAAGTTATACTATAGATGTTTACAGAGGTGAGATAAAATCTGAGAAAAATATTATTAAGTATGCTTTGTTTGTATCATTCTTTCCGCAGTTAGTGGCTGGACCTATAGAGCGTTCTAAGAACTTACTTATTCAAATAGATAATTTAGAAAAAGTAAAGCGATTTGATTATGATAGAATAACTGAAGGCTTTACATTAATGCTTTTTGGTTATTTTCAGAAGATGGTCATAGCAGACAGGGTAGCTATATTAGTAGATACTGTTTTTAATGGATACTATGAATACAACAGTATGGCTTTGATTTTGGCAGCGGTATTTTTTGCCATACAGATATATTGCGATTTTGGAAGCTACTCACTCATAGCAATAAGCACGGCTAAAGTTATGGGTATTAATTTAATGGAGAATTTCAACACCCCATATTTTGCTAGAAGTGTAAAAGAGTTTTGGGGCAGATGGCATATATCATTATCCACTTGGTTTAGAGATTATCTTTATATTCCATTAGGCGGAAACAGATGTTCAAATATAAGAAAGAGTTTTAATATACTTGTAACATTTTTAGTAAGCGGTTTATGGCATGGAGCTAATTTTACCTTCATAGCTTGGGGTGCTATTCATGGAATATTTCATATAATAGAAGAACAATTAAAACCTATCAAAGAAAAATTTTTAAATAGATTCAAAATAAAAACAAATGCTTTTAGTTTTGCTCTCATAGAAATAGTAATAACTTTTATTATAGTAGATTTAGCTTGGATATTTTTTAGGGCAGAGACTATACATGATGCCATTCATTATATAAAAAGAATATTTACTAGAATAGATTTATGGACATTATTTGACGGCACTTTATATAATTTAGGATTAGATATTTTTGAGATGAATATTTTAATCATAGCATTATTTATACTTATATCTTTTGATTTAGTAAAGTATATAAGAAAAGAGAGTATATTTGAATTTCTAAATAAACAGAACTTATATTTCAGATGGTTTGTGATGTTATTTTTAATTTTTTACATAATTGTTTACGGTAAATACGGAGCAGGCTTTGATCCTAAACAGTTTATATATTTCCAATTTTAATAATGTGAGAGAATTATGAAAATAAAAGCTATAAAGATAATTTCTTTTTTATTAATATTTTGTGTGCTGCTTTATTCTGTAAGCAGGGTATTTAGATTTAAAGGTAATGATAGTTTTGATGCAACTCATACATTCTATAAACAGCCAAAAAACTCAATAGATGTATTATTTTTGGGAAGCAGTCATGTACATTTTGACATAGACCCAGCAATTTTGTATAAAGAATATGGTATATCATCATATAATTTTTCTTCATCATCTCAAACACTATTGAATTCATATTTTCGTTTAAAAGAAGCTTTAAAAACACAAAAAACCAAATTAATTATATTAGAAGGCTATATACTTTCTGCATATGATTATACATCATATGATATGCCTCATATCTTTATGTCTGGTATATTTTCTATGCATTTTTCATTAAATAAAGTTAATTTAATAAAATTACAAATTCCTAAAAATAGATGGAATGAATTTTTTAATCCTTTTTATACTTACCACAATAAATATTCATCTTTATCAATATCAGACTTTATTCAATCTGATTATATTAAATTTGTTAAAGGATTAACAATTACTTACAATGTGATGAATTTAAATAAAAATAATACTTTTACTGAAGAAAAACTTCCATTAACAGATATTGTTGAAGAG
>NZ_JQIU01000012.1 GCF_002379365.1 Brachyspira sp. G79
GGTTCATTTAATATATGTTTTAATCTATCTAAATCTCTCATAATATTATTATACAAAAATAATTATAAAAGTAAAGTTTAATAATTTTGTATTATTTATAGTGAATAAATCTAAAATGTACTATACATAAAAATCCTCCTACAAAATATTAAAATATTAATAGGAGGAAACATTATGACGAAGTGATGTTTACTATTAGGAATAATAAATAAACCAATATGTTTTATTGTAGATTTAAAATCTTAATCATCTCAGCTTCTATTGCTTTAATATCTCCTTTTGCTTCCTGAATAGTTTTTATTTCTGCCCTTCTTTGTTCTAGTAATTCTTCCTGACCTTGTTTATCCAAAGTAGACTTTTTAGCAAAATATGCATCACTTATAAGTTTGTCAGCCATTCTCAAAGTTCTGTCGGATACTATTGCTTTGTCGGATGCATTTTCTGCCTTAGACATATCGAAGCTGGCATCAGTTTTTAAAGCCCCTTCAGGTACTCCGTAAAGTATACTTCCTTTCCATTCCAATTTAGGCTGATAAGTATATGTAATATAATCAAAATAATCTGCATTCTTTATTTCATTATTATCAATGAATATATCAAATGCTTTATTATAATTTGTATCTAATAAAAATATTTTATTCTTACCATCTTCGGTATATATTTTTTGAATACAGTTTAAATCTTGAAAATCTTTATTATTAATAAGCTGTCCTATTTCTGAATCAAAATCTACTTCCAAATTCTCTTTCAAAAGCAAAGTAAAATTCACTGTACCGCCTCTTCCTCCGCCATAATCATAATCTCCTGAAAGCATTAATTCTTCTTTGCCGTCATTATTGATATCGCATAAAAAGAAAGATGGAAAATATATACGCCAACCCATTGTTTCATCTATATACTCCAAATATTTTTCTTCATCAAATTTACCGAAACTTATAAATTTAGAGCCTTTAGTATAATCTTTCAAATCATTTGTAGAAATTGAATTAATTTCAGCGGATTCTACTTTGTCTATATCTCCAAGTCTGAAATTGTAAGTTTTTATCTCTTCAAATGAAGCATATATATGCTCGTTCATAAACTCAGGATTATAATAATGCATATTTGCTCTTGATTCAATCAAAAATGTATTTTTCTTAAACTCAAGAAAACTAAGTCCGTTCCATCCATCATAATACTCCATAAAATCAATTCCGTAATAATTTCTAAAATACTCCGTATCATCAAAATATAATTTATCATCGCTAAGTCTGTTTGTAACATAAGTTTTTAAATATTTATTTATTATATTTGTATTGACTATTTCTGGTACTATATTTACTGAAGCTACATGAGCTGTACCTTCCAATTCAATTGAACTTAAAGAATAATTATTTTCATTAAATAAATCTATATATCCAGTATTTTTTGTAATATATCTAACGAAACCATTGTTATAAGCATCAGCAACTAATTTTTCTGCCCTTAAAGAATCAGGGGCTTCTATTATATAATCAACTAATTTCATTTTACCACTGTAAGCGTCATCATCATCATACTTTGATATCATCATAGATATATTAGTGCCGCCTGCTTTTTTCCATTCTGTTAAATACTTTTTTTCTTCTTCAAAATAATAAAGCGAATCGCAAGCAAAATGCGATAAGAATAAGGCTAAATAAACCTCAGCATCTTTTTTATTTAATTTTAATAATTCTTCTCTTGCTTTTTTTAATGCTAAATTCTGTTCTACATATAAATATTCATCAGCATAATAATCTGTAAGATCTTCATTATATCTATCCCAACTTGAGAATGTTTCACTAAATGGATCATAATTAACATTTGATATAAACTCTATAGAATATTTTTTTCTTTCATCATCATTTGCAAATTTCCTATTAAGAAAATAAAAATTCCTTTTTGCATATTCATTATTTTCTCTTGTATTTTTAAGCTCTTCATCAAATTTAGCTTTATCTACTCTAACACCTTTATAAACATATTTCATATCAAAGAATTCTTTTTGATTATCTGTTTGTTTACTTTGATTAGCTGAAGTATTAGTTTGAATATTTTGAGATTGAGCATTTGTGTTTTGTGATGTTTGATTTGCTTCTTTATTACCGCCTCCGCAGGAAATAACTGTCATTATTAAAGTAAGCATTGTAATGATAGAAAGAAGTTTTTTCATATTAAACCGTCCATAAGTATTTTTATGTATCATAAATTAAAATGATTGAAATTGCAATTAAAAAATATTTTTAACC
>NZ_JQIU01000013.1 GCF_002379365.1 Brachyspira sp. G79
ATTTAAAAATCGAGATGAAGTTATCACTGCTTTTGTTTATGCTATGTACGGAGGAGATGAAGCTTTAAAGAAAATAGAAGAATTAATTTATACTATTGAATCAAAAAATCTACTTACAATGATAAGCTTTAATATAGAAAGCAGATATGCTCAGAGTTTATTATATAAAATATATATAAATTCAACTAAAAGTGCAATTCGTAAAGAAGCAGTAGAAATGATTAATGAGTTACTTGAAAAAATTAATATAGGTTATACTGAATTTAGATTGAGATGTATGCCTAATTTGGGATTTAATTCTAAAGGTGAAAAAGAATTAAATGATGATTATAAATTAATAGTTAATAATGATTATACTTTGAGCTTGTTTGATATAAAAGATAATAAAGAATTAAAAAAGATTCCTCAAAACTTTGATGAAAAATTAAAAGAAGAAATAAAAGAATTAAGAAAAGAAGTACGATAAGTTTATTAATCATACTGCTAGTATTTTAAGTATTACATTAATAGATGGTGATATATACAGCTATGATTTGTTTAAAGAAGTTTTTATTGATAATTATTTAATGAATAAATTTGCATCTTCTTTGATATGGAATCTATATGATAAAGATAAAAAAATTATAACAACTTTTAGATATTCAAATGATGGAAGTTATTCAAATTGTGATGATGAAGAGGTAAAGATTAGTTCTGACAATTTTATAGCTTTGGCAACTCCTGTAGAAATGGATAAGAAAACTATAGATAAATGGAGAAAACAGCTTGAGGATTATGAATTAGTACAGCCGATAAATCAATTAACACTTATAAAATTGGATAAAAAGAATTTGAAAAAAGAAATAAAAAAGATAAAAAGCATAGAGGCAAGTTACGGATCTTTTAAGGCATTTGCTAAAAGGTATGATATGTATACCAATGATGTATTAGGATATAATGATACTATAACATATACATTTCCTGCAAATGATGGAGATATTTTTACAATGTCTGCAAAAGTCGAGGCGGATATAGAATATGATGAGCCAGTAGATATCACTATCGATTTTAAAAAGGCTGAAAATAAAAAAGAAATTAGCAGTAGATTTATCTATACTTTTTTGGTATTTATAATTTTGGATTTTAGACTTACAGATTTATTTTGATTATAATAAATGATTTTTATATAATAGCTAGGCATCATAGTTTTGTGTCTTCTATAAAAAATATATATACATATTGAAATTAGGAGGAATTGAGTAATTTATGAAGAAACATAAACCAGCAACAAAAGAAGAATTAAAAAATTTAGTATTTACAGACGGTATAAAACTTAGTGATGTAGATACAAGCCTTATTACAGATATGAGCGAGCTTTTTCAGAAAAGCCAAAGAAAAGATTTTGAAGGCATAGAAGATTGGGATACTTCTAATGTTGAGAATATGTCATGGATGTTTAGAGAATGTTTTAGTTTTAATGAGCCTTTAGATAAATGGGACGTATCTAATGTTACAAATATGAGCGGTATGTTTAGTCTTGCTAAAACTTTTAATCAGAATATAAATAATTGGAATGTTAGTAAAGTTGAAGATATGAGTTATATGTTTAATGCATGTGATTCTTTTAATCAACCTCTTAATGATTGGGACGTATCTAATGTAAAAACTATGGAGGCTATGTTTCATTCTTCCATTTCTTTTAATCAGCCTTTAGATAAATGGAATACTTCAAAAGTTGAAAACATGCATGATATGTTTTGCCGATGTAAACAATTTAATCAGCCTTTAAATAGCTGGAATGTATCCAATGTAAAAACTATGGAATCTATGTTTTATTCTGCCGATTCTTTTAATCAGCCTTTAGATAAATGGAATACAAAAAAATTAAGTAAAATGTACTCAATGTTTAAATATACTGACAGCTATGATTGTTATGATTCATTAGCAAATTGGGATTTAAGTAAAGTATCAGATATGAGTGATTTATGCACTAACTATGAAAGATTCTATGAAAAATTGCCTTTAAGGCTTAGAGTATATATGCAGGCATTTTATGGTTCTCACAAAGTTTATGTACCTATCGAAAATAATGAAGAATATGATGATGATGAATATGATTTTATATCAGAAGAATATGATTTAGTATCAAGAGATTATATAACTATCACAAAAGAGAATGTTAAAGAAGTATATAATGCAATATCAAAAGACACAAATAAAAAAGTTATGGCATTAAAAAAGAAATTAGAAACAGAGTATAGCAAAGAGCTTTCATCTGTTACTGATGA
>NZ_JQIU01000014.1 GCF_002379365.1 Brachyspira sp. G79
TTTCCGCTCTGTAGAAATACTTACACCATTTAATTTAAAAAAGAATAAAAATTTAAAGGAAACAATTGTAGATGTTAAGTGTATTACTCAAAATGGCTCAGTAGTTATAATAGAAATACAATTACAAGGTAATTCAAGATTTCCAGAACGTATATTATATTACTGGGCAGTTAATTACAGCAAATTATTAAAGCATGGTGAAAGATACGATGAACTTACTCCTGTAATAAGTATTAATCTTCTTAATTTCAATTTGGATAAAACTAAAAATATACATTCATGCTATATGCTTTATGAGATGAATAATAAAAAACTTCTAACTGACCATTTGCAGATACATATAATAGAGTTAAAAAAGTTCAAGAAAAATGTATTATCTAAAGATTTAAATTATTGGCTCAAAATATTTACAAGTAAAAATTTGGAGGTATCTATGTCTGAAATAGTAAAAGAAAAACCTATAATGGAAGAAGTACAGATAAAATATAATAATTTTGTAAAAAGTAGATTAATGATGATGGAATATGAGAAAAAAGAGGCTTATTTATATGGAAATCAAATAATGCTTGATGAAGAGAGGAGATTAGGAAAAGAAGAAGGTATAAAAGAGGGTATAAAAGAGGGTATAAAAGAAGGTATAAAAGAGGGTATAGAACGAGAAAAATATTCATTAGCTAAAAATATGAAAAAAGAAAATATAGATATTAATATTATAAGTAAAGTAACAGGTTTGAGTATAGAGAAAATAGAAAAATTATGATAAAAATATATATCTAAAATAACAAAATGTAATAATATATTTGTTTGTAAGTTTATATTTTAAAATAATAATATATAATTATTCTTATTTCATAAACTAATACTATAAACCTAATTTTATACTTTATATTTTTATTTGTTGTTAATTTAACAATAAAAAATTAATTGTAATTATAAATTTGTTTTGACAAATAACAGTTTGTTTTGTATAATATCATTAGCTTTGGAGGGCGGTTTTTATGTATTTAGTAAATCTTATGGAACAAAAAGTGTCAAAATTAGCGGATTCATATTTGAAAGAAAAAAATATTCCTGTTAATACAAATATGCGTATGGATATTATAGCATATACTTTAAATAGAGTTCAGCCTCAGTATGTTACAAGTGCTAGGGGGGTGCTTCACAGCTACAATAGAGACCCTATTCAAAGTAACACAGAAATACTAAGTATTATAGCAGATGCCTGTGATATAGTAAGCAGAAGAAAAGAAAATACATTACTTGAGTCAGTTCCTTCTATTGATGAAAGCGGATATTATTTAACTTATCCTAGTATAATGGGTAATATTACAGCTTCCAGTAATTTTGAAAAAATAGAAAATGCTTTAGTTTATATATTTTGCGAAGGAAAGATACTTCAGGGGTATGGGGTTAATTTTCCTAATCCTGCTATAGTATCAAGTAATGTACCTGGAAAGTTTATGTTTTGTTTTATGCCTAAAAAAGTTGATTCTAATGAAGAAGTAGAAGTCAATTTAGATATTGTTATAGAGTCTGAAAAGTTTATGCAGTATGAAAGTGTTTTATCATTTAGATTAAAACCATCGTATTATAATGCAGGCGATATGCCGCTATTTTCTATAGAAGAGGTTAATGACATTCTTTTAATAGAAAATCATAATATACCTAGTTAAATATATCTATTTTAAATAATAATTGGTTATTATTTTTAATATAATCTTTTTTATTTAAGAGAAGTTGATGAAAGTAATTAGATTTATTGTATTTGCCTGTTTTTTAGTTATTTTTATAGTAATAGCAAATTTAATTCATAAAAATATAAACTCTTATGAAGTTGTAACTATAACAAGCCCTTTTACATATTATAATATAATAACTTATGGGAATAATGATATTAAGGCTTTAGCATCGCTTTCTTTTAAGGATTCACTTGATAGTTTATCTGAGATGTTTGATATTGATAGAGCTTTTGTAGCTAATAATATTTTAAGAAAGACTATTAAGATAAGGGAAAATGAAGCAGAACTTGTAGTTTTTACAGATGATAATTCTATAGGTCAAATAACAATTAATAGTTCTAATAATACCGATGTTTTTCTTGAAAATGTTTTAAGCAGTTTGTCTTCTAATAATATACAGCTTGATAAATATTTATTAGATGATACTGACGGAAATATATTATCTGAAGTTTATACACATAAGTCAGATACATATAAAATAATTATAACAAAGACTTATTTAGATAATTCAGATAATTTAACTATAGATTATATCAATTTAAATATATTTTAATATTTGCAAG